>NZ_QPGB01000001.1 GCF_003335215.1 Parvibium lacunae
GGCTGACTGGCCGTGCGGTAAACGCCGGGCCTGCCGGCTTAGGGCTTAACCCTGGGCGCAGCAACCTCGGGCTGGGTGGTGCCGCTTGGGCTGAGCCAGCGTTACTCAGTTGGCGTGAAGACACGGGTGGCGCGGCCTGGCCAGTGTCGTCGTCTGACCCGGTTGACAGCATCGACAACCGTGCCTTGCTCAACGCCAGCAACCAAGCCAGTGATAGCGACTATTACGGCTGGGGTAACCGCCCGGCGCTGGCACCGGGTATGCGCCCCGAGACCCTCAGCTTACTCAGCGGCCTGCGCCCCAGTGGCTGGGGGGCAGGGCTGGGGCTGTTGCCTCAGGAGCCTGGTGCGGCACCGCTGCTGAGTGAGGGGTTTGATCCGTTTAACCCAGACGCTGGGCGCCTTACGAGTGAGGGGTTTGATCCGTTTAACCCAGACGCTGGGCGCCTTACTCTCGCGCAAAATGCCTATGCCTCCAAAGACCCGCGGTTTACGATGACGGATGGTGGGAGTAATCGTGAAGTATTCCTAACTCGTGCGCAAGAAGAACGTTTGCAATCAGGTCAGACCATCTTTGATTCCGGTGATCCTTATGCTGATCCCCAAGGCGTTACTGCTAGCTCTGTCGGCGCGCAACGTCGCGTCAGTCGTTCACAGCAACACGAGTTTTCGACGGAATCTCGTGGTACGGCGGGGATAAAGAATCCTGATGCCACCGACCCATTTGAACGATTCGACCTTGATACACACGAAGGTAGAGATAAATTTTTCCGACAAACAAAGGTGAATTTTGCTGCTGGCACATTGGGTAGTGAGCAAGCCATGGCGGCTAAAGCAATGTTGTTCCATTATTACGGCTACAGCATGGGTGAAAACTTAGGGAATACAACTGCAATATTGGAAGGCTCTTTGCAATTGACAGGACCTAATGATGCAGCTCTGGGTCGGGCACTTAATGCGTATGCGAGTAGCGGTCCTGCAGCAGGTCGTGAGCGGTATGACTTCTATAGCAATATCCAGGTTGTGTACGATGAAAATGGCATTGCGACGCGTGGACGCACGGTGGATGTTGTGCGAGAGGGGCGGACAGTGACGCTTAATTGGACTCAAGACTTTTCGACATGGGCAGGACATGTGGGCGTGAGTGCGGATGAAGCCCTACGTAAAACCGACTTCAGCGTATACAAAGCCCTGCAAAATGCTGCCTTTAAAACGCCAGATGTGATTTCACTGGACATGAACGGGGCATGGCGCCCCGCATTTGCGGACTACCGTGCAATCTATGACGCGCAGCGCCAAGACCCGAATGCAAATCAGGCAAATGTGGCGGCAATGAAGGCGGTGATCGACGGGCGCCCTAAAGGACTAGATGGGCAACCTAAACCATGGTCACCTGCCCACGTTAACAGCCGAGGTATCGATATAAACTCTATCAATGGTGTGGCCGTTAGGAACACAATTTACAATAATGGCGTTCCAAGAAATGCTGAGCCAGCGATCATTAGTGCGTTTACGGACAATTTGCTAAACGAACCTGGAACACGGCAGATATTCCAACCATGGAGGATGTGGGCGAATGTGCCAAAGTATTTAAATCTTCCAAGTGCAGAGCAAATACCAGAGGTAAACAAAGGTAGATCTGACAATGAAAAACTCCACAACAATCACATTCACTACGGGCGATGATGAAAAAGACATATGTGTTTCCCCATCGGATATGGCAGCAGTTGTTTGCGGCTTCGATTGCACTCTTGTGTGTCAATGTGTTCGCAGAAGATGTCTATAAAGACTTTTGGGTGGCAGCCGAGAAAGCACCGATATATGATAAACCCAACGGATTGGCTGGCGGTGAATACACATGGGCTGAAGGAGTGCAAGCGTATACGAAAAAACTCAAGTCAGCTCCAATTGGTTGGATTCCACTGTTGAAATACCAGGCGAACCCAGCGCTGTCAACTAGCTATTTATGGCTACGTCGCCAAGACCTATGGGATGGAAAGCCTAAGAAAGTAATCGCCTGTTGGCCAATTAAGCGGATTGAATACACGGTAGGTCACTGGGCCATTGAAATCAACTTCAAACCTGATGGCAGCGGCGTTGCGGAAGAACTTACTGACATTGCAGACGGTAATATTGGCCCCTACAAAACCCATGCCTACATGAGCCAGAACATTGTGCTGTTCAGTGCACTAGACAAAGACAAGCGGTTTTTTTTTACCGCAGGCTATAAACCTGAGGATCGGCATCTGTACCCCAATGGAACGAAAGAGTGGACAGAGCAAACCTTATTTGATGAGAAGGAACTGAAAGGCTGCACCGCGCAGCCAGTCGTTAAACAAAAAAACACCCGCAACCCGAGTCGCTAAGCCGTCGGCCTAGCGGCACTCAGTGTGATCTGGTACGGAATTAGCGACCCCAAGTTTCATCGCACTTTGATTGTTCTAGCGTCACATGCCGGGTAAACATGATCAGGCTCCCCTTTTTTCTTAATAAGAATCATTTCTATTTACATTAATTTTAACTTTTGCTAAGATGCCGGCAGTGTGTTGTTACGCCATATAGATGACTGTAAGGAGCCATGATGTTTGTCAAAAGGGTGTTAGGTGCGATGTTTGCGAGTGGGGTTGGGGTTGCGTGTTTGGGGGGGGTGATGGGGGTGGCCCAGGCGCAGGAGAAGGTGCTGAATCTGTATTCGGCGCGGCATTACCAAACCGATGAGGCGTTGTATCAAAATTTCACGAAGCAAACTGGCATTAAGATTAACCGGATTGAATTGGGCGATGAGCCGCTGCTGGAGCGGGTGCGCAATGAGGGCAAAAACAGCCCGGCAGATGTGTTGATGGTGGTGGATGCTGCGCGTTTGTGGAAGGCGCAAATCGAGGGGTTTTTTCAGCCGGTTAAGTCTAAATCGTTGGAAGCAAAAATTCCGGCCCACTTGCGCGGTAAGGATGACGGCAAGGGCAGTGAGTGGTTTGGTTTTTCAACCCGGGCGCGGGTGATTGTGTATAACAAAGACAAAATCAAGGCTGAAGATGTTCAAAACTATGAAGATTTGGCGAGCCCAAAGCTTAAGGGTAAGTTGTGTACCCGTTCGGGGTCTCATCCTTATATGTTGTCTTGGATAGGTTCGATGATCGAGCATTTAGGCGAGGCTAAGGCTGAGGAGTGGGCGCGAGGGCTGGTGGCTAATATGGCGCGTCCGCCACGCGGGGGTGATACGGATCAGATTCATGCCGTGGCGGCGGGGGAATGTGGGGTAGCGGTTACTAATACTTATTATTGGGTGCGTTTGCTACGTTCAAGCAAGCCAGAAGACAAGGCCACGGTTGCGAAAGTGGGCTTTGTCTGGCCGAATCAGAAAAGCACGGGCACGCATATCAATATTGCCGGGGCGGGGGTGTTGAAACATGCACCGAATCGGGCGGCGGCGGTGCAGTTTTTAGAATATCTGGCGAGTGATGAAGCCCAGGGTTATTTTGCAAATGGCAATAATGAGTGGCCGGTGGTGAAAACGGCGGTGGCGAAAAACCCTGAGCTGGATTCGTTGGGTCCTTTCAAAGCAGACAATTTGTCAATCGCGACGATTGGGGTGCGCCAGGTGGCAGCCCAGAAGTTATTGGATCGTGTTGGTTATAAATAGGCGGGCAAGCATGACTTGTCGGTGGTCGGGGGGCTGAGTATAATTCGCCTCTCGTTTCTTACGGTTGCCGGTGTAGCTCAGTTGGTAGAGCGGTTCATTCGTAATGAAAAGGTCGTAGGTTCGATTCCTATCTCCGGCACCATCTATTTTTATGCGCTATTCCCTGCTGGTTCTTTCTAGTGTGTTGTGCCTGGCTGCTTGCAGCAGTGTGGTTGCCGTGGCAGATGCCGCGGTGACCGTGGTGGCAACGGGGGTTAAAGTGACTGCAAAGGCGGTCGGCGCAGTGGCGGATGCGGTGATTCCCGATGGCGAGAGCAAAGACAAAGCCGCTGAGAAAAAGTCAGATAAAAAAGCAGAGAAAAACTGATCGCTCAGCGCCCGTGTGGGGCCTGTAAAAATGCCTGCACCGTGGGGTAACGTAGCCGATAACCCAACTCAGTTTTGAGGCGGGTGTTTTTCAAGCGGCGCGATTCGCGCATAAAAGACAGCAGATTGGGGTTTACCACTTGCGCCAGTTGGTCGCGCGGCAAGCGCGGCGCGGCGGCGAGGCCAAATGCCTGCGCGACGGCATCAAAATAAGCCCCCATTTTCATTTCAGAATCATCGCTGGCGTGGTACACCCGTTGCGGGCGGCCATGCCAGAGAGCCGCACGACAAATGTGCGCTAAATCATCGGCATGAATGTGGTTGGTATAGACATCGTCAGCGTCGCACAGGGCGGGGGTGCCGGCTTGCAGTCGGGCAAGCGGTAGGCGCTCGGCGGCATAGATGCCGGGTACCCGTAAAATGCTCACTTGCCGGGTTTGTGTTGCATGTGCTGGGTGTTGCCGCTGCGGTTTGCCAAAAGCCCTGACTCGGCGCTCGGCAGCGACGCGCCGTGCAGCGCGGGCGCTTTCGGGGTGCAGCGGGCGTGTTTCATCAATCCAAGCGCCCGCGCAATCGCCATAAACGCCAGAGGTGCTGATGTAGAGCAGCGTTTGCCGAGTGGGATTGGACGCTGTTTTGAGGCCGCGTGATAAAATGCTGAGCAGGTGTTGGGTGCGCGGGTCGTCGTTACCTTGATTCGGCGGCGGGGCTAAATGAATGCAGGTTGATGCGAGGCCACGTAAGCGTTGCAGTGTGCGTGGCTGGTCTAAATCGCCGTATATTGGTATGCCACCGGCGGCGCGAATGGCAGCGGCAGCGGGGCTGTGTAAGCCTTGCCGGGTGAGTGCGAAGACGCGATAACGCGGGGCCAGCAGCGGCAATAACCGCAAGCCAACATCCCCACACCCCACTAACAAAATGCGTGGACGACCGAACTTTTCGACGTGTTGTCTCAAGTTGACTTAACCCATTAAAAACAAGAAAGTGACATTGTATGAGTTTTACCGTAACGGTTCAGCCGAGTGGCGTGACTTTTGCTGTCAACCCCAATGAGAAAATTTTAGAAGCAGCGCTGCGCCAAAGTGTGGGCTTGCCCTATGGCTGTAAGGATGGCGCGTGTGGTTCGTGTAAAGGCAAGGTGTTAAGTGGGGCGGTGGCGCATGGCCCACATCAAGACAAAGCCTTGAGCAGTGCAGAGGCCACGCAAGGCTATGCACTGTTCTGCTGCGCGACCACGACGGCGGATTTGGAAATTGAATGTCGCACCGTCACCGGCATGGGTGATATTCCGGTGAAAAAACTGCCCTGTCGCGTGGCGAGCCTGGAAAAGCCGACTAGCGATGTGGCAATTTTGAAACTGCAGTTACCCGCCAATGAGCGCCTGCAATACCTCGCCGGGCAGTATGTAGAAATTTTATTGCGCGATGGTAAGCGCCGCAGTTACTCGATGGCGAGCGCACCGCATCAAGAAGGGCCGGTTGAGCTACACATTCGCCACATGCCGGGTGGGGTGTTTACTGATCAAGTTTTCTCCACCTTGAAAGAACGCGATATTCTGCGGTTTGAAGGCCCTTTCGGCACCTTCTTTTTGCGCGAGGACAGTGAGAAACCGATTGTATTACTGGCCTCTGGCACTGGCTTTGCGCCGATTAAAGCGATTATCGAGCACGCCATTCACAAGAACATCACGCGGCCCATGACGCTGTATTGGGGCGCACGCAAAAAAGCCGATATCTATCAATGGGAATTGGTTCAGCAATGGGCCGAGAACTTGCCCAATTTCAAATTTATACCGGTGTTGTCGGAGGCTTTGGCGGAAGACGCCTGGACGGGGCGGACAGGCTTGGTCCACCAAGCGGTGATGGCGGATTTGCCGGATCTGTCGCAGTACCAAGTGTATGCTTGCGGCGCGCCGATTATGGTGGAATCCGCTCAGCGTGATTTCAGTGCGCAATGCGGTTTACCAACTGACGAGTTTTATGCCGATTCGTTTACCAGCGAAGCGGATAAGCAGAGCCAAACAGTCTAGCTAACTGGTACAGTGAAAGATAGCCATGTATTTGCCCGCCCACTTTCAACACACTGATCCTGCGCACTTGCTGGAAGTGATGCAGGCGCACAGCTTTGCGACGGTGATTCACCAAGCAGAAGGGCATGTGGTCGCGAACCATATTCCTTTACTGGTAACCGCCCCGACAGAGGCGAATGGCCCATGGCGTTTGCAAGGCCATTGCGCCGCTAATAATCCGCTGGCCGCTTTGCCTGAGGGCGCTTCTATTCTGGTGGTTTTTCAGGGGCCGCATGCCTATGTGTCTCCGCGTGCCTATGCGCAGCGAGAAAGTGTGCCAACCTGGAATTACATCGCTGTGCATATGCAGGGCACTTTGAATTGGGTGCGTGATTCTGCTGAACAAGAAGCCACCATGTGGGCGCTGATTGCGCATTACGATGCGGCTTATTTGCCGCAGTACGATAGCCTAAGCGCGGAATACAAAGCGCGCATGTTGGGCGCGATTGCGGCGTTTGAAATCTCGGCGAATCAAGTTGAGGGGAAATTCAAACTCAGCCAAAACAAATCGCCCGCCGATCGTTTGGGGGTGTATGCCGACCAGCAGCACGGCAGCGCTGATGAACAAGCGCTGGCGCGGTGGATGGCGCGACTCGGGTTGGTTGAGTAAACTTCGTTAAAAATAATCAGCGGCGATTCACGGCAACATAGACCAAAAATAAAAACGCCCGAACTGAGTTGCGTGGCTATCATCTCGATTAGCAGCAAGTTCGGGCGTTGATGCAGGCAGGGGTTTGTACCGAGTACAGATATGCCATGCATCGAAGAAATTTCCCCGCAGTCTGCCGCCAGACCGGCATCCTGAACCCATCTACGCAAGATAGGGGGTCGTCGCTAAAGTTGCATTAGGTTCATCTGACAGAGAGACGATCACACCGCAACTCGGTATCGCTACAACCAGGTGCCATAAACATCGGTTCAAGGAATTTATGGTCTTGGCGCACAGCGCAGGGAAAACGGGGTGCCGCTACAGTTAAGCAACAGAAACAGCAGCGGCAGCAATCTTAAAGAACTAAAACAGGTTTTCCTGTGGGGTTAACGCAGCATCAAGTACGTTACCAATATGCTGTATTTTATGCTGGCATTCGGAAATGTCCAGCCCTAAATTTTTTGCAGGTGCAGAAAGCTGTGTGATCAATTCATGCGCGATTTGTAAGGCAGTCATTACCGCGATTCGATCAATCCCGCTGAGCTTACTGCCTTCGCGCACGCTATGCATTTTTTGATCCACCATCGCCACTGCGGCGAGTAGTGTGGCTTTTTCTTCGGGCTTGCAAGCAAGCTTGTAATCCCGGTCGAGAATTTTGACGTTGAGCTGTTCCATAGTCACTCTTTTAGATCAAGGGCGCAGTCGTTTGCGGGGCTGTCGCAGTTTGCGCGGGCAGCTTTTGCAGGGCTTGTTCGATCTGGTGCGCGGCTTGTTGGAGCTTTTGTGAGAGCGCTTGTTTTTCCAGTTGTGTTTGGTGCAAGGTGCTGCGCAGCGTTTGATTTTCTTGGCGCAGGGCTTGCGTTAAGGCCGCGAGTCGTTCCGCTTTTTCTGCCAATCCGATTAAATCATTTAACATCGCGCCTCCTGCTAACTCACTCCAAAACGTAATCATAACATTGCGTCTTACTTTCCCTGTTTTTACGAGTAAAATCTCTCGCGTGAGGTGCTCGTGCGTTATTCATGACGCACAGTTAAACGGGAAACAGGATTATCCAACCAGATACAACCTGTGCTGCCCCCGCAACGGTAAGCAGAACGTCAATTGACGGCGGCGTAACAACAGCCACTGAGAGTCAGCCAAAGGGCAAGTTCTTGGGAAGGCGTTACGCGGCTCTGCCAGCCCGGATACCGGCCTGACAGGTCTTGCTGCGTTTGCTAAGCGCAGCAAGTGGAGGGCGCGCCACGGGGAACTGGTGGGCCGGATCAATCTTGTTAATCATTATGTTTATTTCTCTCTTTGGGTCGCGCCTGACCCAGGGTAAGCGCTTGCTTGCCCCTCTATCTGTGTCGGTATCGTTATTCTGGGGGGGGCTGTCGGTCAGTTATGCCAACCCCGATCCCACGCAGTTAAATGCGGTGCTGGTGACGGCAACGCGATTGCCGGAACAGCGCCAAGTCTTGAACGCTGACACGACCATCATTGGCCAAGAACAACTCCGTGCAGCACGGGGGATGACGCTGGCGGAGTTGTTGCAATGGCAACCCGGTTTGGAAATGGTTACGACGGGCGGGCCGCAGTCGCAAACCTCGCTCTTTACGCGGGGGACAAACAGTGGGCATACCCTTTTATTGATTGATGGTTTGCGGATCGGCAGCAGCAGCGCCGGCTTGGTTAACTGGCAAGCAATACCGCTGGCGCAGATTGAGCGTATTGAAATCCTGCGCGGCCCGGCTTCCAGTTTGTATGGGGCCGATGCGCTAGGGGGCGTGGTGCAGATTATTACCAAGCGCCCAGAACGTGGCCAGCAGGCGTATCTGGAAGGCCGCGCCGGACGCTGGGGCACCGTCGCGGGTGAAGCAGGGGCAAGCTATGCGAACCAGCAGCTTGACTTGCGGGTGGGCACTCACGCAGGCCGTAGTGCTGGCTACGATACTAAAATTCGGGCCAGTACGCAGCCCGATCGTGATGGCTATTGGCAAGAAGGTTACAGCACTGGCTTGGGTTGGAAATTTAACGCGGCGCATCAGCTGCGTTTCCAGGCTGCACAAAATCGTTTGGTGAGTGAAATTGATACCTCTGGCCCCAGTGATCGTCGCTTTACCTCGGCGAATCAGAGCGATTGGTGGGGGCTGCAATCGCAACACCAATTCAAACCGATTACGGTGCGGACGACACTTGGGGAAACAGTCGATAACTATTGGTATCAGCCCAGCCAATCGCGGTATTTAACACGCCAGCGACAAATTGGCATAGACAGTGATTGGCGAATTACCCCGCACCATACGTTGACGGGGGGGCTGAGTTATTTAGATGAACAGGTTGGGGTCAGTGATTATCTGCAGGCACCGAAAGCACGCACCACGGAGTCTGCCCAACTGGGGTATCTGTATCGTCAGGGGGGGCATCGCTGGCAGCTGAATGGTCGGCATGATGATGCGAGTCAATATGGGAACCGCCTGACGGGGAGCGGCAGCTATGGTTATCAGTTCACGCCCCAGTGGCGGGTTTATGGGAGTTATGGCACCGCGTTCCGTGCCCCGAGTTTTAATGATCTCTACTATCCTGGTTTTGATAACCCTAACCTGCAACCTGAGTATGCTCGCAATAAAGAGGTGGGTTTGCAATATGGCCAAGGCGATCGTTTATGGCGCTTGACCGCATTTGAAAATAATGTGTCTAATCTGATTGCCTTTTCGGGTAGCTGCCCGCTGGCGGGGCGGCCATTTGGTTGCCCGCAAAATGTTAGCCGCGCGCGCATTCGGGGTTACAGCCTGCAGTGGCAAGAAAGCCTCACGACAACGACGCGCTTAAGCGCCAGTTATGATTGGCAAGACCCGGAAGATATGACGACGGGTAATCGGCTGGCGCGACGTGCGATGCAGCAAGCCAAGTTGAATGTCACTCAGCAGCTAGGCCGACAGCAAGTAGGTCTTGAAATGCTGGCAGTGGGGAGCCGCTTTGATGAGTTGGCCAATCGCAATCGCCTAGGCGGGTATACCTTAGTGAATGTATCGTGGAATATTGACCTTAAACCCTCCTGGAGTATTTTTGCGCGGCTGAACAATGCGCTGGATAAACCCTATGAGACCGCACGGGATTTTCAAACCCCACGGCGTAATCTGATGCTGGGCGTTAGGTTAACGCTGTGAGTGACACCACACTGAAACAGCGGCCTATGTGCGGGCGCGGCGCTGGCAGCGCGGCGCTGCGGCTGATCGTGACTGTGATCGTGATGATGATCGTCGCTGCTTTGCCGCTGGTGACCAAGGCGGCCGCGCCGCAGCGTATTATCAGTCTCGTTCCTTCGCTTACCGAAAGCGTGTGTGCGCTACAACTGTGTGAGCGCTTGGTTGGGGTGGATCGCCATTCCAACTGGCCAGGGCGGGTGCAGGCTTTACCCAAGTTAGGTGGGCTGGATGATGTGCAGTTAGAGCGTGTGGTTGCCCTCAAGCCCGATTTAGTGCTGGCCGCGCCCTCGGCGCGGATTGTGCCGCGCTTGCGCAGCTTGGGAGTGAATGTCGTAGTGCTCAATCCACAAACGCAGGCTGAGATTGAGCGTACTTTTCGCGAACTGGGGAAGCGATTAGAGGCTGAGCCAGCAGCCGAACAGGCCATCGAAAAAATCCAGGCGCAAATTCAGCAAGCTCAGCAGCTGGTGCCTGCTTGGGTGAAAGCCCAGCGGGTGTATTTTGAGGTTGCCAGCACGCCTTTCGCGGCTGGGCCAGCCTCATTCATTGGGGAACTGATGCAACGTTTAGGGCTGCACAATATTATTCCGCCTGAGTTGGGCGTGTTTCCGCAGATCAATCCGGAGTTTGTTGTGCGACAGCAGCCTCAAATTATTTTGATTGCGCAAAATGCCCAAGCGGGATTGGCGCAGCGCCCCGCGTGGGCCAGTTTGCCGGCATTGAAGCAGCAGCAAATCTGTGCCTTCCCGGCGGCTGAGTACGATATTCTGGTGCGCCCCGGTCCCCGTTTGGGCGAGGCGGCGTTGTTAATGGCACGTTGTCTACAGCGCTTTACTCAATCTGCGTCATCTTCAAATCACTAAACCTATGCGAACAATTCGCCTCCCTCTCTTTGGTTTCATGGTTATAGGGATTCTGGTCGCACTAGGGCTGCTCAGTCTTTGTGTGGGCAGTGATGGCTGGCATAGCACATGGCTTTGGACGGCCTTGCAATCTGGGTGGCTGCCTTCATCAGACTTGTCTGCCAGACAAGAGGAAGCCGCATGGCTCTGGCAAATTCGATTGCCGCGTACTGTCGGGGCCTTGGCGGTTGGGGCCTTACTGGGGTTGGGGGGGGCGTTGGCGCAGCATTTATTTCGCAACCCGTTGGCCGAACCCTATCTGCTTGGCTCCGCAGCGGGCGCGCAATTGGCAGTCGTAATCGTGGCGGCCGCTAGTGCATCGATTGGTACGTCAGTCAGTATCGTAACCAGTACTGCATCCTTGCTCACACATGGGATTCAGTTTTTCTCGCTGGTGTCGTTCACCAGCGCTGCTTTTATGGGGGCGTGGGCCAGTCTCATGTTGACGCTGGTGCTGGCACGCGGCGCGCAATCGCCAATTAAATTATTGCTCACGGGTGTGGTGGTCGGGGTGGTCTTGAATGCGGTGGGGGAGCTCATTACCCTGGTTGAACCCAATGCCTTGCGGGTGAAGCAGAGTTTTATGCTGGGGAGTGTGGCACTGATTGATCAAACAGCGTGTATCAAGTTACTGGTGGCGTGGCTGCTCCTGCTCCCCATCTGCTTGCGATGTGCGAAGGTGTTGGATGTGATGAGTTTGGGCGACCACGCCGCGACTAGCTTAGGCATACACCTTGGGCGCTGGCGAATGGTGTTTGTCATGTTGCTGGCCCTAGCTACGGCGCTGACGGTGGCTAACGCGGGCTTGATTGCTTTTGTTGGGTTGGTCGCGCCGCATATTGCGCAACAGGGAGTACGGTATTTAAGTCATACAGTGCATCCGGGTTCGGCGGTGTGGTCATCCACGCGCAGTCACCTCATGCTAAGTAGTTTACTGGGCGGTGGCTTACTACTGTTAGCGGATATCGTTGCGAGGAGTTTGATTGCCCCGCAAGAATTACCTGTTGGTTTACTCACGGCTGTACTCGGTGGCGGCTACTTGCTTTTCTTACTGAAGCGGGGACTGTATGGGCGGATCTGACGCTATGCTTGCGGCACAGAATATCACCGTTCGTTACGGTGAGCGCGTGGCCTTACAGGCGGTGAACCTCGAGCTCACAGTCGGGTGGACCGCGATTGTCGGCCCCAACGGTGCGGGTAAATCAACACTGTTGCAGGTTTTAGCGGGTCTGCAAAAACCGGATGCAGGCAACGTATACCTTGGCCAGTGCGCTTTGCCGTCTGTATCACTGGCGGCACGCGCGCAGCAAATGGCCTGGTTGCCGCAGCAGGGGGAGTATCGCCCTGACATGAGCGTTGCTGAATGTGTTGCCCTGGGGCGAGTGGCGCAGCAGGGCATTTGGGCGCAGGTGCTGCCTGATGATCCTATGGTGAAAGAGGCGCTGCAACGCCTAGAGATTGCAGACTGGCGTAGCCGTCCACTTGGCGCGCTTTCCGGCGGTGAACGGCAGCGGGTGTTTTTGGCGCGGGCATTGGCCACCGATGCACCTATCTTGCTATTGGATGAGCCCACTACGCACCTGGATCCTCAGCATCAAATCGCCGTGGTTAAACTGTGTCAGGCCCTAGCCGCAGCGGGCAAGTGCGTGGTGACGGTGTTGCACGACATCAACCTTGCGCTACAAGCCGATCAGTTGGTGGTGATGCTGGATGGACAGATTCACTTGAAGGCACCCCCGAGCCATCCCGATCTTGCCAAGGCTTTGGCGAGTGCCTTTGCCGGCGCGTTAACCGTAACCACGAATGCAGAGCGTCCGTACGTGCTTCCGAATTTTCTGAGTTAAATTTCCTACCAATTTCTGCGAATAAGGTACCCGCGATGCAAATCGAAAACCCTCCCACCGAAACCTCTGGCTATAAACCCCAAGGCGAACGCCGTGGTTTGATTTTGATTAACACTGGCGATGGTAAGGGCAAAAGCACGGCCGCGTTTGGTTTGGCGCTGCGGGCGCATGGCCGCGGCAAGCCCGTCAAAATTTATCAGTTCATGAAAGTGCCGAGTGCGCGCTTTGGCGAACATCGCGTCTTTGAACAACTCGGTGTCCCCATCGAAGGGCTGGGCGATGGCTTTAGCTGGAAGAGCAAAGACCTTGAGCATTCCGCACAGCTCGCCCGCGACGGGTGGGAAAAAGCGGCCGCGACGATTACAGCGGGTGAGCATTTTATGGTGGTGCTGGATGAAGTGACTTATCCCATTCGATTCGGCTGGATACCACTAGAGGCCGTATTAGACACGCTGCGCCAACGTCCTCCCCATGTGCATGTCGTTCTCACCGGCCGCAATGCCCCGGAAGAACTCGTGGCGCTCGCCGATACGGTGACAGAGATGAAACTCATCAAACATCACTACGAGGCGGGCGTGCCCGCCCAGCGTGGGATTGAAGACTAAGGCCCGTAGCCATACACCTAAAGGCGCATCGTGCCAACACACTCTCTGATGATTTGGGGCACCGCCAGTGGTGCCGGTAAAAGCTGGCTGACCACGGCGCTGTGCCGCTGGGCGGCGCGGCAGGGTGCGCGTGTTGCCCCGTACAAGGCGCAGAACATGAGTAACAATGCGCGGGTTGTCAGTGCCCCGCACGGCTGGGGCGAGATTGGTTCCGCGCAATATTTCCAAGCCTTAGCGGCGCGTGTCACTCCAACGGTGGCGATGAACCCGGTGTTACTCAAACCAGAAAACGAGCGCGGGAGCCAGGTGATTGTAGCGGGTCAAGTGCGCCATGATTTAAGTGCCATGCCCTGGCGGGAACGCAGCGCGTTACTGGCTAAGGAAGCCGCGCAGCACTGGCAAACACTCGCCGCGCAATATAATTGCATCATCCTTGAAGGCGCTGGTTCGCCCGCCGAGATCAATCTTGCCGCGAATGACTATGTGAATCTGCATAGTGTGCGCTGGGCACAGCAGACGGGCACTTGCCGGAGTGTACTGGTAACGGATATTGATCGGGGCGGCGCCTTTGCGCACCTCTACGGCACCTGGGCTTTATTGCCGGAGGATGTTCGTAGCACGCTGAGTGGTTTTGTGCTGAATAAATTTCGGGGGGATCCCAGCTTACTGGCTCCTGGCCCGCAAGACCTCGCCAAACTAACCGGAATTGAAACGTCTGCGGTGATTCCCATGCAAGCCATGCACGGACTGCCGGAAGAAGATGGTCCGTATGGCTTGAATCAGCTCATGATCGCGGGTGAAGCACGCTATCGGATTGGCATCGTGGCCTATCCCACCCTCAGCAATTTAGATGAATTCACGATGCTGCAATGTCACCCCGCGATTCAAGTCATCTGGTTGCGTGATGGCGTGAGCGCGGCCACACAGCAGCGCTTACTCGCCGAGCTGGATGCCGTGATTCTGCCCGGCTCGAAACAAGTCAGTGGTGATCTGGCTTGGCTAAAACAGCAAGGCTGGGCCGATTGGTTACAGGCCTATGTCCGCACCGGAAAACCACTACTGGGTATTTGTGGTGGGCTACAAATGCTGGGCGAAACTCTGGACGATGCGGCGGGCTACGATGGTCAGGTGAGCGCGCAAGCGGGTTTGGGTTTATTGCCTTTGGCCACCCGCTACGGCCCCAACAAGGTCGTGCAGCAACGGACTTTTCAGTTGGGCGAACTGCTTGCACCCTGGCAGGGTTTAAGTGAACTACGTTTTGAGGGCTATGAAATTCACTGCGGTGAAACGGTCGCTACGGCTATCGAAAAGCACACGGCACAACCCGTGCTGTATGGTGCGGGTGAGGTCACATCACCTGTATTGGCTTGGCAGTCAACGCAGTGGCCCAATGTGTTGGGTATTTATGCCCACGGCTTATTAGAAGCCCCACATTGCTTGCAAGCCTTGCTTGCTGGGCCATCACATTCCCGATATAGCGGAAGCATCCCCTTGCCAGCCTATGATTTACAGGCGGTGTTTGAGCAACTGGCGGATTGCATTGAGGAGGCCATTGGCCCCGCCACCTTGCGCGAGTGGTTGGCGCTGTAACCCAGCATCTGATGGCATCTGGTTTGGCATGGCACGGCCAGTGTACCTATCCCTTGGCCTGGAACCCGCTTATTTATGTTGCGCCGCCTCTATTAGATGCGTACAAGCAACGCCTAGGCACCTCGATGAGCCCCAATCTGGCAGCCAGCGTTGTCAGCCAGCCTAAGGGCGGCATACACTTGGCTATTATTTTTCCTGTAGGGCTGTGTCATGCCAGTCATTCTCGTTGCCAATCCTAAAGGGGGGGTCGGAAAGTCTACGCTTTCTACCAATATTGCCGGTTTCTATGCCTCGCGTGGCTACAGTGTGATGTTGGGTGACACAGATAAACAGCAGTCAGCCCGCAATTGGCTGCAACTGCGGCCCGCTAATGTCTATCCGATTGGCACATGGGAAATCGATGCAGATAATATTGCCCGCCCACCCAAAGGCGTTAGCCACGTGGTGTTGGACTCTCCAGCCGGGGTCCACGGCTGGCGCCTGAAGGAGCTGCTGCGGATGGTGAATAAAGTGGTGGTGCCTTTGCAGCCTTCGATGTTTGATATTTTGGCAACCCAGCAGTTTTTGCAAGAATTGCGGGAAGAAAAGCATGTGCGCCAACATGAGATTGAGGTTGGCGTGGTGGGGATGCGGGTAGACAGCCGAACCAAGGCGGCAGAGCAGTTACATCGATTTATCGATCAACTCGGTTTGCCCGTGCTGGGCTACTTGCGTAATACTCAAAATTACGTGCAGCTTGCGGCACATGGCTTAACGCTGTTCGATGTTGCGCCCTATCGGGTTGAAAAGGACTTGTCCGAGTGGCAAACATTGACTGACTGGTTGCTTAAATAAAGAAGCGTGGGACTCATGTTGAATTATTCGATTCGCCCAGCCACGATGGCTGATTTAGGCTCTTTGACCGACCTGTTTGATCTTTATCGCCAGGGTTATCAGCAACCCAGTAATTTGCCGCTGGCAAAAGTATTCATCAGTGTGCGTCTCAAGCGGGGTGATTCCGCGCTATTTGTGGCAGAGGGCTCTGTTGATGGCAGCCCCGTTCTACTGGGGTTTGTGCAGTTAATTCCTTCGTTTTCTTCGATTGCCGCCCGTCCGATCTGGATTCTCAGCGATACTTTTGTCCGTCCCGAGTGGCGTGGTGAGGGCGTGGGGCAAGGCCTGTTAGCCCATGCGGTTGATTTTGCGCGGCAGTCTGGGGTGAAACGAATTGTTGTTGAGGCGTCGCAAGCCCAGCCCGCTCACCTTGAGCACTATCGGAAACTGGGGTTTACCTCAAGCGACAACCGCATTCAGTTGCAGCTCGATTTTTAAACTCTGCCCAGGCGCACCGACTAGCGATTTTTTTGTTTCGTTCGTTTCCCCGAGCTGGCCTTTTCTTGCCCGGTTTTTTCTTTGGTTTGGCGCTTGCTAGTCGTGGCGGCTTTATTGGCCGCGCCTTTGCTGGCTACTTGGCTGGCGCTTTTAGAGTTAGCTTGCGCTTTCGGGGCGTGCGGTTTGCGGGTTTCTTGCGGGGTGTTAATCAGCAGCTTTTGCCCAGGCCGCAAGCTATTGGTTTTCAAACCATTGAGTTGGCGCAGCGCGCTGATGGTGGTGCCATATTGCTTGGCGAGGCTGGCCAGGGTTTCTCCCTTTTTACTCAGGTGGTAGTTGTATTTCGGCGGGCTGGGCAGGGCGGGCGTGTCGCTAAGCACCGGTTGCGCCAGCAGACGCTGTTCGTCTAATTGGCCTTCTCCCGGTACCAGCAAGGTCATCCCCGCCAGGGATTTGGTTTTCAAGCCGAGTCCATTCAACTCCCGCAAATACTGGGTGTTAGTGCCAAACTTTTGCGCCACACTGTCTAATTTCTCGCCTTTGCTGAGGGTGTAGGTGCGCCAACCCGATTGCCCGCCTTGCGTTTTCACCGCTTCGAGAAAGTCCATCGCTTTATGACTCGGAATCAGTAGGGGAGAAGCCATTTTGCCGAGAATAACCGGGCGGTTATAGGCGGGGTTCAGTTGCTTGAATTCCTCAACACTCATGCCCGCCAGTTTGGCCGCAGTCCGAATGTCGAGATTGGTTTGATTGTTAATCGCGGTGAAATAAGGGGCATTGTCTACCGGGGGGAGGGTTATCCCATAGCGGGCGGGATTCGCCACCAGGTTTTTAATGGCTTGTAGCTTTGGCACGTAGTAGCGCGTTTCATTCGGCATCGTTAGCGACTCATAGTCGGTGGGTAATCCGCGTGCTTTATTCTTTTCAATCGCCCGTTTCACCGCCCCCTCTCCCCAGTTATATGACGCCAGGGCGAGGTACCAGTCGCCATGAAAATCAAACAGAAAAGCCAGGTAGTTCAGCGCCGCATCGGTGGAAGCCAAGATATCGCGACGTTCATCCAGCCACCAATTTTGATCCAAGCCATAGTTTTTCCCCGTGCTCGGGATAAATTGCCAGATTCCTGAAGCTTTGGCGGGTGAGTAAGCAATCGGATTAAACGCGCTTTCCACAAATGGCAACAGGGCCAATTCTGTGGGAAGGCCGCGTTTTTCGCATTCTTCCACGATGTGATAAAGATAACGTCCGGCGCGTTCGGCCATGCGCCGAATCGCTTCAGGCTTGGCGGCGTACCAGTTGGTGCGCTCTGCGGCGAGGGCAGAGTCAAGGTTGGGGATAGCAAAGCCATTACGAATGCGCTGCCAAATATCGGGGGCAGGGGCGGTCAGATCCAGCGTGCGCGGGATCAGAGGGTCCTGCAAGCGATTGGGTGCAGCACTGGGCGCGGCAGGTGGGGCACTGCTCAATGGGCTGGCATCCAGTGCCAAGCCATTTCTCGCTGCCTCACCGCCGCTATCAACAGCTTGTGCAGCGGCGCCTCCCGCTAGCAAGAGCAACAAGGCACAGCATGCCAACCCGCGTATGACCGTGAGTTGTTTGAACCGCAGTCGTTCCACCAAGACATCCCACCCTATGATTATGTTTAACCCCTATTTTACCCTTTGCCACAGCGCATTCTTGGTGGGGCAGTGCAGACAGCGTGTCAGCGGCGTATGCAACAGTGAGCAGGCAAGACCGCATCAACTTTATCCAAGTTTCCCTAAGTCATCAGCGTGGCGGCTGAAATTGATCTTTCTGTGAGCGCATTTCTTTAAAGCAAGCGAGTGCCGCTGCTGCCCCAGGCGCAGCGTAGCCCATGACGGCTGTTTGTAAGGCGGCCTCATGACAACGCAGGAAAGGGTTCATCTGCAATTCATGCGCGAGGGTGGTGGGCACTGTTGGGCGTTGCTCGGCGCGCTGGTTTTCTACCGCTTGCCGATAGGCCAGCAAATTCGCCGCGTGTGGTTCGAGGTGGCAGGCAAAGGCGAGATTGCTGAGGGTGTATTCATGGGCGCAGTAAATATGGGTATTGCCCGGTAGTGCGCTTAACCGAGAGAGTGAGGCATTCAGGGCCTCGACTGTGCCGCCCAGCGCTGAAAAAACGCGGCCACAGCCACTGGCAAATAAGGTATCACCACAGAAGAGGGCGGGGGCGGTAGCGTCTTCTAGGTAGTAAGCCAAGTGCCCCCCAGTATGCCCTGGGACCGGGATAACCTGAATCGGGGCAAGGTCTGCTGGCATGGGCACGGTCGTCGGGCCAGCGAGCCGATGCGTTAAGTCGGCAATGGGTTCATTGTGAGGCCCATAGACAGGGACATGCGGGTAGGCTCGGCGTAATTGCGCCAAGCCGCCAATATGGTCCGGATGCTGGTGGGTAATGAGAATTTGATCTGGTGCGCATTGGTGCTGCGCCAGCCAGCGCAGCACTGGCTCAGCTTGGCCGGGGTCGATAAGGGTGATGACGGCGGCCCGTTGCCAAATGGGGGCGACCGGTTGCTTAATGACCCAAATATAGTTATCGCGGTAGGCAGGCAGGCCATGCACCGTAAAATTAGGGTGAGTAGTGATATGCTCGTGGCTGGTTTCAGTCGTCATGCGGCTTTTTTCGTCGTGTGTTTTGTTCAGTGAGGCAATCCGTGCAACTCCGCGATCAATCTATTCTATCCATGATTGACTGGTTTCAGTCGCCACCGGGACAGTATGTCTTGCAGTGGGAGCAAGAGCAATTAGATAGTGTGGTCGCTGATTTATTTGGATTCCACGCTTTGCAGTTGGGGTTGCCTGAATTAGATGCCTTGCGCGCCAATCGTATGCCATTTGTGGTCTATGCGGGCGATCATACGATTGATCGCTCGGCAGATTGGTTACCCGCAGACCATGTGACGTTACAAACGGCGCTGGTCTCTTCTTATGAAGAGTTACCTTTTGCCTCACAGTCGATTGATTTGATTGTGATGCCGCATGTGCTGGAATTTTCGGTCGATCCGCACCAGGTCCTCCGTGAGGTAGAGCGGGTGCTGCTACCCGAGGGCTATGTGGTGATTACGGGGTTTAACCCTTTCAGCCTCTGGGGGTTGCGGCAATTTGGGTTGCGCGGCATTTTGCCGCCGATATTGCCGCAAGCGCAGCAGTTTATCGCGCTGCCCCGGATCAAAGACTGGCTCAAACTCCTCAGCTTTGAAGTTCAGCGAGGTCGTTTTGGCTGCTACCGCTTACCCTGCCGGCAAGCGAAGTGGATGGGGCGGGCAACCTGGCTTGAGCCCGCTGGCGATCGTTGGTGGCCTGTTTGTGGTGCGGTTTATTTGCTAACCGCGGTTAAGCGCCAACGCGGGATGCGGATGATTGGCCCAGCTTGGAAAGACAAAGCGAGTAAAGCGCAGGCCCTGGCCCCCGCACTACGCACTCCCCAGGGACAATAAATGGCAATGGCAACAAAATGAAACAGGTAACGATTTATACCGATGGGGCTTGTAAAGGGAATCCTGGGCCAGGCGGCTGGGGGGTGGTGTTGCGTTATGGCACGCGCCAAAAAACGCTCTGTGGCGGGGCGCGCGAAACCACCAATAATCGGATGGAGTTACAGGCGGTGATTACGGCATTGCAGACATTAAAAGAGCCGTGTCAGGTGGTTTTATATACTGATTCGAAATATGTCTTGCAAGGGTGGAATGATTGGCTGCCCAACTGGAAAGCGCGCGGCTGGAAAACGGCAGATAAAAAACCAGTAAAAAATCTCGATTTATGGCAGGCGCTTGATGCGGCGGTGCAGGGCCATGTCATTGATTGGCAGTGGGTGAAGGGCCATGCTGGCGAGCCGGGCAATGAATTAGCAGACTCATTAGCCAATCAGGGGGTTGCCGCTGTCATGGCACAACCCTCTGCGGTTGAGTAAGCCGGCACGTCTATGGCTTAGACCCTGGTTTTTCTTGATAGAGGGTGAGTTGTTCCCCTTGCATCTTATAACCCGCTGTACCCATCCCGGTATTACTGCGTGCGACTTGCAAGGCGCCTTGTACCCACACGGCATCCATCAATTTAACTTGGCTGACAGGCTTCGCCATGGTGACATGAATCACTTGATTGGCAGGGGGTGGGGGCGTATGGATGCAGGCACCAAAGTAAGGCACCAATAAAAATTCTCTGACTTTTTCACCGGCAGGGTCGAGCGTTACGACGAAGCCCGGAATGCGAATACGTTTGCCATGCCAACGAGGCTCAATTGGGGCTTGGTCCCAAGCCTCACGCAGGCGTTGCAAGGCTTGAATCGCACGCGGATCGCTGTCTTTGAGCTTGCTGTAGTCAAAGGCTTTCAAGCCTGCGGCCGGGTCCCAATCTTTGGGCATCAGGTCATCCCAGGTGATGGTTTGTGCCGACTGACTGGTTGCGGTGTTTTGTGCCGGCACTGTTGGCTTAGGTTGGGCCTGACTGAACGGCGTGGTTGAGAAACACAATACTAGAACCACGCCGACCAACAGCGGGCGGCGAATCGCGATGTTCATGTGCCGTAATAGCTGCAACTGTCACCCGTGAGAACGCGCTCAACAGTGACGCGGTAGAGACTGGCCAAAGTCGGTTGCAGTTGCCGCCAAATGTATTGGGTTAAATTTTCCAGGGTGGCTGGCCCGAGATCGGCCACTTCATCGAGCAAATGATGATCCAATTGGCTTTGCACGGTGTGTAGTTGCTGCCGAAAAGTATGTAGATCAAGCAGCATGCCGGTGGTTGGGTCGGCGATCCCGCGTACCGTGACTAGGGCGCGGTAGCTGTGGCCGTGAATACGCTTACTACCGAGGACTGCTGCTGGGTCAGCAAGGTAGGCACGGTTAAGGGTATGAGCCGCTTCAAAAATAAACGATTGGGTTAGTTCATGCATGAGAGTGAGCGCGCGCAGCAAAGCAAAATTGAGCCAAATTTTAACATGCAGCCTTTGGCGAATGGTGCGTTGGCTTGTGGTGCTCTATCGCTTAGTCGCGTGCCGGTCGGCTGCTCTCAGTGAGCAGTGCGTGCAAACGTTGCAAGCCCAGTTTGATTTGCGCTGCGTTGCTGTGACTGAAATTAAGCCGCATCGCCGGATAAACTTGAGACGTGTCGGCAAAGAAGGGTTGGCCTGGCATGAAGGCCACTTTATTTGCCAGCGCTTTTTGCAGTAGTGCCATCATGTCGTGTTGCTGTGTTAACCGAACCCAGAAAAACAAGCCTCCCACGGGGCGTTCCCACTGGGCCAGCGCCGCAAAATCTTGGTTCAGACAGTCTGCCATGATCTCGCGTTGCTGCCGGTAATGTTGCCGTAATGCGTTTAGGTGCGCAGGGTAAGCTGGTGATTGTACAAATTCGTTCAGCAGATATTGCCCCCAGCGATTGCTGTGCAAATCACTGGCTTGCTTGATTTTTAGCAGCGCATCATAGAGGGCTGGATGGGCTGCCAGGTAGCCCAGCCGCAGACCTGGGATGGCGACTTTTGAGAAACTGCCCAAATACACCCATTTGGCACGCTGCAAAAAGCTGCAAATAGGCGTACGTTCACAGTCCTCGTAAACCAGCTCACGATAGGGGTCGTCTTCGACTAGGCCAACCTCAAATTCATCTAACAGACTGGCAATCGCCTGCCGCGTCGCCAGGCTGTAGCATTGTCCAGTGGGGTTTTGGAAGGTAGGAATAAGATAGACAAACGCAGGCCGTTCGCGTGCCAGCTGTGTGCGCAACGCGGCTAAATCGGGGCCTGATTCACCCGGTTGCAATTCAATCAGCCGTGCGCCAAAAAAACGGAAGCATTGGGTGGCTGCCAAATAAGTAGGGCGCTCCACCATGACTGCGGTACCCGGATCAATACATAGTTTGCTGATTAAATCGATGCCCTGTTGTGACCCTGCGGTGACAAGAATCTGTTCGGCGCTTACCGGTAAGCCCAGCGTTTGCAGATGGGCGGCGATGGTCGCCCGGAAAGCGGGCTCTCCCTGACTTTCACCATATTGGTTAAAACGCGCAGGAATCCGGCTAAGATCGAGTTCTGGCATACAAGCGGCAGCCGGCAGGCCGCCTGCGAAAGAAATCATGTCGGGTTGCTGGGCGACAGCTAAGATTTCGCGCACCAGTGAGCTACTGAGATGTTGTGTCCGAGTCGACAATTGCATTTTTAAGTATCCGCTTAACTTTTAGCGTAGTATGCCCCATGCAAACTTTTAAGTAAACACTTACAATCATCGAATGCAGACTGCCCCTTCTCCAGTAACACCCTCTGAAGTGTCTCAGGCCGCGATCATGCGTCGGCGCTATCGACTCGGTCTGTTAGCCGCGCTGTTGGGCGCGGTGTTGTTTTCGGCCAAGGCAATTATCGTGAAGTTGAGCTATCGCTATAACGTCGATGCAGAGACCCAACTGGCGATGCGGATGGGCCTGGCCTTGCCTTTTTTTGGTTTGTTGTTGCTCTGGGATAGTTATCGGCAACGCGTCAAAGGCGCTCAATTACAGACAGCCAAGCCTTATCCCAAGGGTTGGCGTGCGATAGGTCAACTCGTGATTGTGGGCTTACTCGGCTACTATGCGGCCAGCTATCTTGATTTTTTAGGGCTACAGCACATCAGTGCCGCGCTGGAGCGATTGATTCTTTTTCTTTACCCAACTCTGGTGTTGTTATTTTCACGTTGGTGGTTTGCTAAACCGATTCGACGTGAGCAATGGTGGGCCTTGTTGATCAGCTACGCCGGGATTGGTTTCGTCTTTATTCACGACGTGCAGTTAGGCGGCGCAACCGTCGTCCTGGGCGCCATGCTAGTTTTTGCCAGTGCGATCTGTTATGCCTTGTACTTGGTATTTTGTGGTGAGCTGGTGAGTCGCTACGGTAGTTTACGGCTGACGGTGATGGCGACAACCGTGGCGGCATTGGCTTGCTTGATCCAGTTTTTTCTGTTGCGCGGTGCAGCGGGCTGGATGACTGTTTTAGCTTACCCTTGGCCAGTTTACGGATTGGCATTGGTCAATGCGTTTTTTTGTACGGTGTTACCCGTTAATTTAACGATGCTCGCGATTGCATACTGCGGCGCGGGGGTGACGTCGCAAACGGGTATGGTGGGGCCGCTAGCGACAATCGTGCTCGGTGCGCTGTTACTGGGTGAACCAATTTCTGTCTGGCAACTTGTGGGTGCTGCGGTGGTATTGCTGGGGATTTACTTACTGAGTCGATATCGTTTTCAATGAGGAAAAAGGAGAGTGTCATGGCTTACGCGATTCGTGTTCATCAAACCGGTGGACCTGAGGTATTGCATTACGAAGCGGTGGAGGTGGGGATGCCAGGGCCGGGGGAAGTCCGGGTTAAGCACCATGCGATTGGCCTCAATTACATTGATGTCTATTTCCGCACGGGGCTTTACCCACAGCCTTTACCCGGGGTGATTGGTAAAGAAGCTGCAGGGGTGATTGAAGCGGTTGGCCCAGGCGTGGAAGAAGTCGCGGTGGGCGACCGAGTGGCTTATGCCTGTAATCCCAATGGCGCCTATGCGACCGAGCGGGTGATGCCCGCCAGCCATTTGGTTAAATTACCGGATGCGATTGATTTTGAAACAGCGGCAGCCATGATGCTGCAAGGATTAACCGCGCAATATTTATTACGCCGTACCTACCCAGTCAAAGCGGGTGACACTATCCTGATTCATGCTGCAGCGGGCGGGGTAGGGTTGATTGCCTGTCAGTGGGCGCGGGCGCTGGGCGCCACCGTGATCGGTACGGTCAGTACGCCAGAAAAGGCCGCACTCGCGCAAGCGCACGGTTGTACGCATACGATTCTCTACACCCAAGAAGATGTTGCCCAGCGGGTGCGGGCGCTGACCAATGGCCAAGGCGTGCCAGTCGTCTATGACTCTGTTGGTAAAGATACGCTGATGGCGTCTTTGGACAGCTTGCAGCCACGCGGCTTGTTTGTTTCATATGGCAACGCCAGTGGGCCGATACAGAACTTTGATCTTGGTTTGCTGGCGCAAAAAGGCTCGCTGTATGTGACCCGACCAACCTTGTTTTCCTATACAGCGCAGCGCACCGAATTACTTGCCGCCGCGCAAGAGTTGTTTGACGTTGTGCTAAGTGGCCAGGTAAAAATCAGTGTCAATCAACGCTTTGCATTGGCCGATGCAGCAGCGGCACACCGGGCCTTAGAAGCCCGACAGACAACTGGCTCGACCATCCTCCTGCCATAACCTGTCCGTGGATTAAGCAAGGAGCGAGCAGTGGCATCTAGAAAAATTACCATCATTGGTGCGGGGGCAGTGGGCGGGGTGATCGGTGCGCGTTTGGCGCTGGCCGGCCATACGGTGAGCTTGCTGGCGCGCGGCGCGCATCTGGCCGCGATTCAGAAAGATGGCTTGATGTTTGACGACGTACCGCATGATGCAAGCCATGTTGCGCGAGTAACAGCCAGTGATAACACCAGCACTTTGGCTGCGATGGTGGGGGTGCAGGATGCGCTGATCATCGCGCTGAAAGCCCCGGCCATTCCAGCGATTTTAAGTAGCCTGCAGCCCTTGGTGGGGCCTGATACGGTGGTGATTCCGGCTATCAATGGCATTCCCTGGTGGTATCCCTATGGGCAGCATACTGCCACGGCTGGCTCAGCGCTCACCACGATGCCGCCGATTCTTGCGGTTGATCCTGACGGTCTGGCGTTAACCCGGCTTGCCGGGCAGCATATTATCGGAGCTGTGGTGCATTTCGCCGCCAATATGCCGGCCCCTGGACGGGTGCAGCTGTCTTCTTATCAGCAAGTCATTTTGGGTGAGCCAGTCGGTGGCCTGTCGGACCGGCTGTCGGCTTGGCAAGCGCTATTCAATGAGGCGGGACTGCTGTGTGAGCAGACGCCAGACATTCGGCTTGCGCTATGGACTAAGTTACTCGGTAACTTGTCTTTCAACCCTGTTACTGCGTTGACGGGCTACACCTTGGTGGCGGCTGCCAGCGATCCTGGTACGGTCGGGATTATCACCAGCATGATGCAAGAAGGAATCGCGGTCGCTGCTGCCTGCGGCGTGCAAATTCAGATGAGTATTCCCGAGCGCATTGCGATTGGGCGAGGCCTAGGCCCGGTTCGCACTTCGATGTTGCAAGACATGGAAGCCGCTCGGCCACTAGAAACCGGGGCGTTAATCGAAGCCGTGATTGAACTAGGCCAGCAACATGGCGTGCCTACCCCGACTTGCAGCTTGGTGTTGGCCTTATTGCAGGCAGCTGTGCTGGGCCGACAACGAACCCGCCAAGAATGATGCGCCAGCGTTACTCAACAGTTGGCCTGTGCGGCTAAAAGGTGTATAATATTGGTCTTAGTTGGCTCGGTAGCTCAGTCGGTAGAGCAGAGGACTGAAAATCCTTGTGTCGGTGGTTCGATTCCGCCCCGAGCCACCAGTATTCATCAACGCCCCGCTAGGGGCGTTTTGCTTTTCTAAGGCAATGTCTGCTTTCCAGACGGCACTTTGCTGCTGACGCCCCTCATTCACGGTAAACCACCACATCAAGCAAGTGCCCATCGGTGCGTTCAAAGCTCGCGAGCTGGCGAATCAAATCATTATCTAACTTGAAGTCTTTGGCGAGCAGCAGGATACCGCTGTGGCTGATCAAGTCTTGCGCTAGGACCATTCCCGCACGGAGGGCATCCGTTGAAAGCGTTCTAACCGGGCGCTGGATTGCCTGTTTTTGGGCGGCATGTTCTTGGCTTAAATAATCGACGACTCGTGGGTCATACCGTTTTCCTTTATGCGCATGGATAAAATCACGAGCGTCCTCAGCGCTGAGTTTTTTAGGGCTGATCAAGCCCATTTGCAACTCATCGAAATCTTCTGCAACAGCTAAAATGCGTGCGCCTAAAGGAATCCCTTCCCCTGCGAGATTGTCTGGATA
Organism: Parvibium lacunae; assembly: GCF_003335215.1. Taxonomy (GTDB): domain Bacteria; phylum Pseudomonadota; class Gammaproteobacteria; order Burkholderiales; family Burkholderiaceae_D; genus Parvibium; species Parvibium lacunae. The sequence continues at coordinate 26,079 of NZ_QPGB01000001.1, forward strand.
ACCCTGACCATCATAACGCTCATGGTGCAGGCGAATCAGTTGGGCGGCGGGTCGTAGCTCTTCCAAACTCATCAGCGCAGCCTCGCCTTTGGTCACGTGTTTAGCAATTTGCTTTAGTTCCTCGCTCTGCATCGTGGTGATCGGTTTAATCATGAGGTGATCGGGTAAACCAATTTTGCCAATATCATGCAGCAGCCCAGCAAAAAAAATAGTTCGACATTCCGCTTCATTTAAGCCCATACGCAAGGCAATGCCCTGTGCCAAATCAGCGACACGCTTTGAATGTCCCGCCATAAGCGGGCTACGCAGTTCGATTAAATTAGCGAAGGTTCTGACCGCGTGGGCAAAGGTGGTTTGTAAGTGCTGATGCGCGAGATCTAGAAAAGAATAGGTCTGCTGTAATTCTTTCGTGCGATCTTGCACGCGCTGCTCTAATTCATCATTCAAACTTTGCAAGGCATGATTCTGCGCTTGCGTTAAAGCTTGTAAGCGGCGATTTTCATCGGCCATGGATTTGAATTCAAAGGCCTCACGTAAAATCGCCAAGACCTCTTCATCATCCCATGGCTTGCTGATGTAACGATAAATTTTGCCGCGGTTAATGGCGTCAATGGTCGCCCGCATATCCGCATAGCCTGTTAGTAATAAACGAATGCAGTGAGGCTGTAACGCGCGGATCGTTTCCAACGTTTGCGCACCATCAAGACCCGGCATCCGCATATCACTGATCACCAGATCAAATTCTTTTTCACGGCAGAGTGCGATCCCCGCTTCGCCAGATTCGGCAACCTCTATCTGATAGCCGTGGGGTCTAAACAGACGCCGTAAAGCGTTCGTGATCCCCACCTCATCATCAATCAACAAGAGCCTGGGTTTGGGCGTGAGGGAGTCTGAATCTGACACAGAAGCTTCAGGGGGGGGAGAAGAAACCGAGTTCATGACATTTTTAGTTGAACCAAATGACACAGCGATAAATAAATCAAACGCATATCTGGAATTAACGGCAATAGGGCGGTAGATTCAATCTCTAATTCACGCATCGCCAATTCAGCCAGATGACGCTGGTTTGCTGGTAATAAGGCAAGTAAGGTGTCCATATTGGCCTCCCCTTCGCTATGGCAGGGTTGCGTTAACAGGGGGCTGATCGCATCAGCCAGGCACAGGACAGCGGCCAGATTTTTTTCAGCCAAGCCTAAGTTGAGGGTAGGACGCTGCGCTTCATGGTGATAGTGGATGGCGTGGCAGATCGCATTCGGTAACCACCAGCGTTCACAAATTGCAGCACCAAGTTTGCTGTGATCGTAGCTAAAAATGCGCTGTTCCGCTTCATGCGCCATGAGTTTTTCGATATGAATGAGTTGCGATACCTGGAGGTAGCGACTTTCCCAAGTCACTGCCATCATGAGTTTGCCAATATCATGCAAGATTCCAGCGACAAAGGCAGCGTCAACAGAAATGGCTTGTGGATGGCTATGGTTCGCGAGTACATAGTGAGCGATAGATTGTGCGCCTGCCGTTGTTGCGAGGGTATTACGCCAAAACTGCTCGGGGTCGAGCCCCGTTTTTGGTTGCGGCTGCAAGGCTGACATGACGGTACCTGCAATCACTAAGCCTCGCGTATGGCGCAGCCCAACAATTAAAATCGCTTCTTCTATCGATTCAATGTGACGCTGCATACCAAAAAATGGCGAATTGGCGACGCGTAAAATACGCGCCGTCAAGGCAGGATCAAGTCGGATATGTTTTGCGAGCTCGGCCGTGTTTAACTCATCGCTCGTTAGTAATTGCAGCTCTTTAATAAATTCACTGGAAAATGCCGGTAAGTTGCGGGCTTCCAGCACGGCATCATCAAATTCTGGGTGAATGTTATACATCGTTGCTCCTAATCACTCGGCGTTAAGATCCGTTGTAATAACAACAGCATCCCTTCAGCTTGAGAATGCTTCCCCATTCGCCTTAAGGTGACTTTACACGGCGCGTGCTGAATGATCTGCCAGCCAGACCATTCCGTTTTCTCACCAACACGGAATTTCATGATTTCATGAACCAGATTGATTGGCAGGACATTAAGAATCAACTCGCCGACCAACCCTTCACCACGACTTAACCAGCAATAGGCTGTTTCATTGGCGGTGGCAATCATGTCGTTGTTGTCGATGCCAATAATCCCCATTGGTAGGGTGTCTAACATTTCCTGCGTGATCCTTAAAAATTCCAGATCACGTGCAGCTTGTTCGGTCTTTTCTTCAACACGTTTTTCAAGGGTGTGATTCAAGTGAATCAGCGATTGATTGGCAGTTTCAAGAGCAGCTTGTAAGCGTTCATTCTCCGTTTCAATATTAAGACGTCGAAACGCTTCGGCAATATTGGCGCGCAGTTGTTCATCATCCCAAGGTTTGGTCAGAAACTTATAAATCGCTCCTTGGTTAATGGCTTCTGTAATTGATTGGACTTCTGTGTAGCCAGACAGCACCATGCGCATGGTTTTGGGATGTAAATCTTTTACTTTTTTCAGGAATTCGGTCCCACTCATGAGTGGCATCCGCTGATCTGAGACGACAACATCAATCCGATTAGCCGCCAAGATTTGAAAGGCTTCTTCGGGGTCGGTGGTGGCAAAAATCACATAACCATCTCTACGCAGGGCCCGCTTCAAGGCCGCAAGAATATTAGGTTCATCATCCAATAACAATAATGTGGGTTGGTTTTGATGCCCAGGGGGAAGCAATTTACTTAAAAAACTCTCCTGTTGGATTAACTGGAGGAAGGTATTCTGATCTTGCGGCGGCATAAACCAGGGGCCACGCATCAAGTGGCACCCATTCCGCTGCAACATGGCGACTTGGGCTTCCATCTGCACGCCATCTGCAATCGCATCCTTACTCATCCAGCGGGTAATACTCAAGATGGATCGCACAATCGCATGGCTATTACTATCGCGATGAATATGTTTAACAAAATCTGGTTCGATGCAGACCCCATCAATCGGGTAGGCCTGTAATTCTGCCAAACTCGCGGAACCCGAGCCAAAGTGGTTGATGATGAGTCGAAAGCCACTCTGCTGCATCATCTGTAGAATCGGTAAGACCTTTTCTGGGTCCTGGCGCAAAACATTTTCTGTCAGACTAAATTGAATTTGCTGTGGTTGAATCATCAACCGCTCGCATTGCTCACATAGATTACGGTGGAAGTGAGGCTGCGCGATCTGCTCAAAGATTAACGGTAACGTAATGCCATCAATACTGAAATGTTGATTTCTGAGTAAGTGCCAGAAAGCCGTCGCTTGCTCTAACCACCAGTCTCCCAGCACTCTGGCATAGCCCAGTTGCCCGCTCAGTGTTAGGATTTCACTGCTACTTAAAGATTGGTAATCTGCATGTCGCCAAATCAGGCTGGTATCGAGATAAATGACCTTGCCTTGCAAGAGATCGATTTCTGGTTGGAAAGCCAATTCAAAGGGCAGCGCATGCTGACTCGTCACCGGCGCTACCTCATTAAACATAACCATATTGGCGGTATCTCGCCGGCTCTTCGCCAAGGTTTCAAGCGCTGCTTGCAGCTGGACATTTAGGCGCATTTCCTCATAGACGTGGCGGCCCAGCTCTGAGCTATACAGCACCCAACGCTGATAATCATGACTGAGGGCGGCGGAGAGGGCTGATCGGGCCGCCTCTAAGAGTTGTGGCGCTTCTGTACCATGCTGATTAAATAATGCAACCCCAATCTTGGGGTGCAATTGAATATTGACTCCTCCCGAACGAGTAGGAATGCTGCAAGCAAACAAAATTTGTTCTGTAATTTGTTCCAGTAAGTCTAAACTTTCCAGCTTACCAAGCCATAAAGCAAAGCGCGAATAAGCAAAGCGACCTACAACGATATTGGCTACGTGAAGTTGTTTGAGTTGCTGCGTTAAATCCCGTTGCACCCAATCGAGCGCGTCATCATCGACGTATTGCGATAGACCAGCCAACCCAGGGTCGAGCATAAAACACGCACCTAGCTGTTCCTCTGGTTGGTTAAGCAGTTGATTATCCAGCCACTCGGTAAAGGGGATACGTAGTGGTAAGCCACTTTCCATATCACACTGACCACTGCTGAAGTGTTGATAAGCATTCGTGGCCAAATTGGGGGAGTGATTCATTCTTTGCCTCCAGTGCGATTGGGGCTAAGCGATTCGACTGCTGGCGTCTCCAGCGGCAACAAAACCCGGAACGTGGTCCCGACGTCCAGCTCGCTCTCCACCTCGATTCTGCCGCGGTGTTTTTGTACAATGCCATAAGAGAGTGAAAGACCTAAGCCTGTGCCTTGCCCCACCGGTTTAGTGGTAAAGAATGGATCAAAAATACGATTAAGATTTTCTTCGGGGATTCCTTTGCCGGTATCCCGAATTTCAACACTAATCCAGGGCTTATCGAATAAGCTCAACGTCTGCGTACTCAGAAAAATATCGCCCCGTTCCTCAATGGCATGCGCCGCGTTGACCAGTAAATTCATAAAGACCTGATTCAGTTGTGACGCTTGGCAGAATAATTGGGGAATCTCGCTGTATTGTTTGTGTACCGTCGCCTTGTATTTGATCTCGTTATTAACAATATTCAGGGTGCTATCAAGGCCGCGATGTAAGTCTGTCCAGCCCCATTCCCCTTGGTCTACATGCGAGAAGTCTTTGAGATCTTGCACAATTCTCCGAACACGTTGAATCCCATCCTGGGACTCGTTCAACAGGGCCAATACATCTTCACTGAGATAATCCAGATCAGCTTCTTGTAATTTTTTAGTGGCATTCTCTTTTTGATTCGGGTCATCAAGTGCTTGCCGTAAGCTCTCGATGACCGCCAGTAAATCATCGACGTATCCTTTTAGGCTTGATAGATTGGAATTAACGAAGCCAATCGGATTATTTATCTCGTGGGCAACGCCAGCGGCAAGCTGGCCAATCGAAGCCATTTTTTCTGATTGCAGCAGCTTGTTATGCGTTTCCTCTAAGCGACTAATTAGTTTTTTTTGTTCCGCTTTTTCTCGTTGTAATTGCTCTTCGGCGGCTGAGCGAATCGCTAACTCGCGTTGCAGCACGCCATTCCTCTCGGTTAATTCCATTGAGAGTTCAGCCAGAGAATTTTCGATACGCCGCTGCGATTGTTCTTTACTATCGTAGGTATGATCAATTACCTCGATCAGTCGCCGCATTTTCCCGAGCATCGGAGAATCTCCCCAATGTTCCCGAATTTGCTGTTCAAGTAATGGATGCATAGCTTGCCTCCCGGTTATCGGTGAGCTGGCACAACTTACACAGGTCTCCTGAACCTAATAACGTCGCGGCAAGCGAAAAAAAAAGGGCAACGATGTCATCGTTGCCCTAATTTCTCTGTAAGAAAAAAATTACAGGTCAGTTTGATGGTATTGCGTTACCTGCGCTACCTCTTCCTTGGAGCCGAGAAAAACGGCGACGCGTTGGTGGAGTTTTTCTGGTTGGATTTCTAAAATGCGTTGATAGCCATTTGTTGCAGCGCCCCCCGCTTGTTCGACAATAAAGCTCATGGGGTTGGCCTCATACATTAACCGTAACTTGCCTGGCTTGTCAGCTTCCCGATTGTCGCGGGGATACATAAATATACCACCACGATTCAAAATACGATGAACATCTGCAACCATAGAAGCAATCCAACGCATGTTGTAATCTTTGCCACGTACCCCTGTTTTTCCCGCCAGCAGTTCACCAATATAGCGTTGTACCGGCGCTTGCCAATGGCGTTGGTTAGACATGTTGATCGCAAATTCCTTGGTCGTAGTTGGGATTTGAATATTCTCTTGCGTCAACACAAAACTACCTTGTTCACGATCGAGGGTGAAACCAAATACGCCATTGCCGGTGGTGAGAATCAGTTGGGTTTGCGGCCCATAGACTGTATAGCCAGCGGCGACCTGTTGTGTTCCCGGTTGTAAAAAAGCCTCTTCTGTACCCGCCATGCCATCTGGGCAGCGCAAGACCGAGAAAATCGTCCCGATAGAAACATTGACATCAATATTCGATGAGCCATCCAAGGGATCAAACAAAAGGAGATAAGCACCCCGTGGGTATTGCCCTGGTATTTGATAGGGATGCTCCATTTCTTCAGAAGCCATGCCCGCTAAATGCCCACCCCATTCATTGGCTTCGAGCAAAATCTCGTTGGAGATAACATCCAGTTTCTTTTGTGCCTCTCCTTGAATATTACCGGTGCCAGCTTCGCCCATGATATCGCCGAGGGCTCCTTTAGAGACAGCGTGACTGATGGCTTTACACGCCCTTGCAACCACTTCAATTAACAGGCGTAAGTCCGCAGAGATAGTGCCAGCATGCTGTTGTGTGATGAGGTGACGACTAAGTGAAATTCGAGACATGATTTTCCTATTGGCGGTAATAACAATGGGGTAGATTTTAGCTTGAATCTGTTTCAGGAAAGGCCGAGTTGCTCCATGATGAGAATGCTATGGCAGGGGCATTAAGGCGCGTTCGATAAAGTCGCGTGGCACCGTAGGTCGTGGTACTTTGCCACTAAACCACGTGCGTACATTCGCTTCCAGACCAATCCCGTGCATATAGTTGTACAGTGCTTTGTTGAGTGCCTGGCCTAGGCTATCGTGATCGACGCCCGTTGGGTCAATAAAGCCCACATCATTCTTCGCAAAATTACCTGCCGGTAACGGTAATAGCTGAATGCCGTACGCCTCTGGGTTCTTGCCCACGGGTGAATGCACGGTGCAAGCAAAACGGTGGAAGTAGCCGGATTGTATGCATCCAGCCGCAAAGAGCTGGCGCACATATTCCAGCGCATCTACGGTGTCTTGCACGGTTTGGGTGGGAAAGCCATACATCAAGTAGGCATGCACCAGAATGCCCGCATCGCTAAAGTTTTTGGTCACACGGGCGACTTGCGCTACCGACACGCCTTTTTGCATCAGTTTCAGCAGGCGATCCGAGGCCACTTCCAAGCCACCACTAATCGCAATGCAGCCGCTATCCGCCAGCTGCTGGCACAGTTCAGCACTAAACGATTTTTCAAAACGTACATTGCCCCACCAGGAAATGGCCAGATTACGCTGAATAATTTCTGCGGATAAGGCTTTGAGAGCTTTCGGTGGCGCGGCTTCATCCACAAAGTGAAAACCCGTCTGCCCTGTTTCTGCCACAATAGTTTCGATGCGGTTGGCCAGTTCCTGGGCGCTGGCGTTTTCATAGCGGGCAATATAGTCCAGGCCCACATCGCAAAAGCTGCATTTTTTCCAATAGCAGCCATGCGCCACGGTCAGTTTGTTCCAGCGACCATCACTCCACAGGCGATGCATGGGGTTAAGCATGTCCAGCAAGGACAAATAACTTTTCAGGGGTAGGCCATCCCAGGTAGGTGTACCGACTTCCGCAAAAGGGACATCGGGTTCGGCCCAATTGATATAGCGCACCGCCCCATCTTGGCGGATAAAGGTGCGAACCAAGCGTTGCGGCCCGCGCTGGCCAGCGAGGTGCTCCAGGAGTGCCAGAATTGGACGTTCACCCGCATCCAGCGTCACGAAATCCACATAATCAAATAAGCGGGGTTCGCCCAGTTCACGCAGCTCGGTATTCACATAACCGCCGCCCAGCACAACCTTGGTCTGTGGCGACTGTGCCTTAATCGCCTGCGCAATCCGCAGGGCGCCATACACCGAACCGGGAAAGGGCGCCGAGAGTAAGACCACCTGAGGCTGATGCGTGGCCAGTGCCTCGTGGGTATGGGCAATCAAGACCTTATCAACGAGGGTTAAGGGTGCCGCGAGCGCTTGCGCGAGCGGTTCAAACGTGGCTTGGCTACTGGCTAGCGATTCGGCATAACGGACAAACTCAAAGCGGCTGTCAATCGCATCACGAATCACATCCGCAATATCATTCAAATAGAGCGTGGCCAAGTGCCGCGCGCGATCTTGTGCGCCCAGCGCGCCAAAGGCCCAGGCCAGCGGATCGCCAGCATCTTCAACGTAAGCCTGTAGGGATTCAAAGCGCGGCCCTTCGGGTAGAAAGCGGCGGGTGTTAATGCGATGCGCGAGCGTGCTGTCTTGCCCTTGTAAAAATTGCAGGGTGGGGCCGATGGTGGCACGATACGCGCCAAACTGTTCGAGAAACAGGGCAACCCGTTCCGTCACTTCGTCTTCTTGCTCAATCTCATCGGCAATCGCATCTAAGCCGGTGGGAGAGAACAGGGTCAACACGGTTTGCAAGGCCAGATCAGCCTGGCTTGCGGGCACGTGATGTTGACGTAAAAAACCTGTGAGATAGGCGGTGGAAGGATAGGGTGTGTTGAGCTGGGTCATCGGCGGGATCAGCGCCAGCACACGTAGAGAGAGGCAAGGTTCAGACATAGCCCGCATTATCCCGCATGCTGCAAAGATCGGTCAAATAAGCTCGATCAAATTAGGTAGGGCAATCTGCGCACAGAGCACGTACAATAAGTGCTCTACTATTTTAAGAACGATCCCTATGTTTGAAAAAACACTGCTGCATTTCCTACTGGGCGGATTTATTAGCTTGATTACCATCACCAATCCGCTGTCTAAAATTCCTTTATTTATCAGCCTCACGGCGGGCTCTACGAGCAGCTTACAAAAGAAAATCGCGCGCCAAGCTTGTCTCTACGCCTTTTTCATCATGTTGGTGAGCTTGTTTGCGGGGACTTTTATTCTGGATTTTTTTGGCATTTCCTATGGTGCGTTACGGATTGCTGGTGGCATTACCGTGGCGATTGTCGGGTACCGCATGTTATTTGAAACGGCGAACACGCAAAGTGCGAGTGAGCATCATCACCGCAATGTGGCATTCTTTCCCTTGGCATTGCCCTCCATTAGTGGGCCGGGCACGATTGCCGTGGTCATTGGTATTTCGACTGAAATTGCCGAGCTCAAGGGGATTCCTGCACGCAGCTTGGCCTATTCGGGAACTGTCCTCGCCTTGTTGATGACATGTTTGGTGATGTGGCTAACCTTGCGCTCAGCCCAATATGTCTTAACCATGATTGGCCGGGAAGGGATGGAAGCGATGACCCGTATGATGGGATTTTTGCTGATCTGTGTGGGCGTTCAATTTATGGGCTCTGGTGTCCGTGCCTTTATGGCAGGTGCTTAAGCCTCATCATCGCAACCTGCCAGCGGCTGGCTGTCATCGCTTGAAGCCAACATCAATCGGCCTCAAGCGATGCATCAGAAAAGTGACTAACTTTGGCATTGTCTGCCGATGTATTCCAGCGCGACATCGACCTGATCAATCAAAATCAAGCATAAATCGCCTGGGTTTAAGCGGGCCAATGCGGCATCAATTGCCACAAATTCCCCAGTGATTTCTTGCGTATGCGTGGTGCGTTTCGCGCCTTGCAGCCCGGCCCGCAATAGCGCTAGCACCTCGCCATCTTCACGGCCACGCTGGCAGGCATCCTGGTACAGAATCACGTCATCAAAGGCCGCCCCCAGAATTTCAGTCTGCTGTCGAATATCTTCATCGCGGCGGTCGCCGGCACCACTAATCACCACACTCCGTTTCGCCCCAGCCGGTTGAGGCATTTTATCAATCGCTTGAACGAGGGCCAAAATCGCATCTGGGTTATGCCCATAGTCAGCAACCAGCGTCGCCCCCCGATATTGAAAGAGATTGAACCGACCCGGTGCTGTTTGCGCATCACTGACAAAGGTTTTTAGGGCTTGGTGCAATACGCTCCATGCCAGCCCCAGCCCCCAACCCGCGCCAATCGCTGCCAAGGCATTTTCTACCTGGAAGGTGATTAAACCATTGTGGGTCAATGGAATATCGGCTAATGGAAAAACCTGCCGTTGCTCACCCTGTGCCGCGATCAGGTCTGTTTTATCCAGATAGACGACCCGTTCGCCGCGCGCCCAGTGCTCCGCCAAAACAGGATGGCGCTTATCCATCGCGAAGTAAGTGACTTTACCGGGGCACACATCAGCCATATTGGCGACCAGTGGGTCAGCCGCATTGAGCACTGCCATGCCATGTGCATGCACATTCTGAACAATCACTTGTTTCACTTGGGCAATTTCTTCTGCTGTATGGATATGGTTCAACCCTAAGTGGTCGCCTTGACCAATATTGGTCACGACCGCCACATCACAGCGATCAAACCCCAGCCCTTCGCGCAAAATGCCGCCGCGTGCTGTTTCAAAGACAGCCGCATCCACTTGGGGATGCAACAACACATTCCGGGCGCTACGGGGGCCACTGCAGTCGCCATTGTCGATACGCCGATAGCCACCATTCAAATGCAATGGGCCAGGCACATACACCCCATCAGAGTTCGTCATGCCCACGCGCTTGCCGCTGGTTCTCAACATATGCGCCAGTAAGCGCACCGTGGTGGTTTTGCCATTGGTCCCCGTTACTGCGGCGACTGGGATACGGGCATTCTCACCCGGGGCAAACATCGTGGAGATAATTGCCTCACCGACCGCCCTACCTTTACCAAACGAGGGCGACAGGTGCATCCGCAAGCCAGGTGCTGCATTCACTTCAACAATGCCGCCCCCTTGCTCTTGCAGCGGTTTAAGCATGGTTTCGCAGACCACATCAATCCCGGCAATATCGAGCCCCACCATCTGGGCCGCCGCAATAGCGGCAGCAGCGACTTCAGGATGCACATCATCGGTCACATCCGTCGCTGTGCCACCCGTGCTTAAGTTGGCATTGTTGCGTAACATCACCCGTGCGCCTTTGGGTGGAATCGACGTCGCCTCGTAACCTTGTTTAGCGAGGGTGGCAAGGGCAATTTCATCGAAGCGAATTTTCGTTAACGAGGTGGCATGGCCTTCACCACGACGGGGGTCCCGGTTCACTTGCTCGACCAAGGCTTGCACGGTGTGAACCCCATCTCCTAGCACCTGCGGCGGGTCACGTCGTGCCGCTGCAACCAGGGTTTTGCCGACAACCAATAAACGGAAATCGTTGCCATGGACATAGCGCTCAACAATCACATCAGAGCCATATTGCTCAGCAACGTTGAAGGCCGCCATGATTTCAGCGGCTTGCGTCAACTTGACGGCGACGCCTTTCCCTTGATTACCATCACGCGGTTTGACCACCACCGGTACACCCGGGGCACCAATCTCTTGCGCTGCGACCCAGGCATCCTCAGCATCACGGGCAGTTCGGCCATTCGGAACGGGCACGCCGGCTGCATGTAGGAGTTGCTTGGTCAGCTCTTTATCTTGCGCAATCGCTTCAGCGACCGCACTGCTAGCGTCGGTTTCGGCCGCTTGAATCCGGCGTTGCTGGCTGCCCCAACCAAATTGAACCAAACTGCCTTCTGTGAGGCGCCGGTAAGGAATACCGCGGGCCACTGCCGCATTCACAATGGCGCCAGTGCTGGGGCCAAGGCGAATATCTTCATCCAAGTCATTCAAGGCTTTAAGCGCTGGGGCCAGTGCAAAGGGGGTGTCATCCAGCGCCGATTGGATCAGTTGTTGGGCATAGTCAAAGGCAAGTTTGCCCACTTTTTCTTCGCTGTATTCGACCACGACTTGATAGATGCCTTCATCCAAGGTGGCGGTTGTCTGACTGAAGGTAACCGGACAGCCGGCTTCAGCCTGCAGGCCCAGCGCAGCAAACTCAAGGGCATGCGCCAGGGTCAAGCATTCTTCTCGTTCAGCTGGTTCGATCAGGGCGATTTCTGGAAAACGCGCCCGCAAGCGTGTTTCAAATCCTGGCAGGTTAGCGATATTTCGCTCTTCTGGGGCACATTGCACCACGGCCGCAATTGCCGTGTGTCGGCCCCATAAATTGGGACCCCGTAAAGCGCGGATTCGAGAAACTTCCATAATATTCCTAGCGTAATGCGTTCAAAAGTCGATAACACGAAAACCGAATCAGCTTATTGAGCTTACTGAGCTCACTCGGCTAACCATTTTTTAATTTGCTCGATTTGTTGAAGTGGTTGCCCCTGCTGCGTTTGCAAAATCAATAATTCATCGGGTTGTCGTTCCCGTAATGCTTGCTCTTGGGCGGCCAGCAAGGTGTCCGGGGTGACCCAATGCACTTGCGTGAAGTCGTTTTCCAATGCGCGGCGTAAGGCTGCCGCGTCTGCGGGCCGACTTTGGGGGCGCGCCGCAAAAACAATCCGTTGACGCTGATAGTGCCGCGTTTGCGGATGTTGGCGCAGCGCGGCAACCAAGGCCTCAACGGCACTGAGGTTGCGCGCACTATCGACAACGATGGGGCCATGTGCATCCTGCAGCAAGGTGAAGCGGCCCGGCAACTGCGGGCTTTTGCTCTGAGCTAACCCAAATGTTTCCAAGCCGGTACGAATCAAAGCGGCGGGCATGCCCATGGCCCACGCAGTTGCACTGGCTGCTAACACGTTGTCAACTTGAAACGCCACCTGTCCTTGCTCGGTAATCGGCAGGTCAATCAGGTCAGCCAGGTGTTCCTCATCTCCCCCCTGGGCTAGTACGATTCGGCCTTGACGCAGAAACACTGCCCGTTTCCCTTGTTCTAACTGTTCTTGAATCACCGTATGGTTCCCATCGGTGGCAAAGAAGATCACCTCGCCGTCACACAGCTCCGCCATTTCGGCAACGAGCGGATCTTGCGCATTGAGAATGGCTGCGCCCTGCGGCAGAACAAGATCAACCTGAGTTCGGCAAACCGTATAGAGTTTTTCCCGTTCTTGAATATCAAATAACCCCAGGTGATCACCACTCCCAATCTGGGTCACCACCCCAATATGGCAGCGGTCATAACCAGTGCCTTCGGTCAGTAAAGTGGGTATGCCGTTTTCCAGCACGGCAACATCGACGGCACGATTGCGCAACGTTCGTTGTGCGCCCTGCCAATTATCTTGAGCCCCTTTTTCGAGTTGGCGGCGATCAAAGTACAGCCCGTCTGAACAGGCTAACCCAACATGTTTGCCAGACAGCTGCATGATATGCGAGACCAAGCGGGCGACGGCGGTTTTACCGTTGGTGCCGGTAATGCCAATCACAGGGATTCGGCCATCAGGATTGCTGGATTGCGGCGCAAACAAATGATTCACAATCGCTTGCCCAACCGGGCGCGGTTGCCCCAGCGCTGGCCGCAAGTGCATTAATAAGCCTGGTCCTGCATTTACCTCAACGATCGCTCCGCCTTGTTCATCAAGTGGGCGGCGGATATCCTGTGCAACCAAATCAATGCCAGCAATGTCCAGACCAACGATTTGCGCTGCCAGCACAGCCAGCGACGCGGTATCTGGATGAACCTCATCGGTAATATCAATCCCGACATTGCCATTGCGTTGAATTTCGACGGTGACGCCTGCGGGTGGCACACTGTCTTCAGTAAAGCCCTGTTGTGCAAGCAGCACGCGGGCCGCAGAGTCAATCCCCAAACGATTGAGGGGGTGCTCTTCGGTATCTCCTCGTCGTGGGTCTGAATTGATTTGCAGTTGAATCAGCTCATAAACTGTATGCTGCCCATCGCCTGTTACCCAAGCGCTGTCACCCTTGGCGGCGGCAACCAGTTGATCTCCCACCACCAGCAGGCGGTGTTCCAAGCCACGGATATAGCGTTCTACCAGCACCCCGCTGCCTTCTTCGCTGGCCACGCCATATGCTGTTGTAATTTCTTTTTCTGTTTTCAAATCAATAAAAACGCCACGTCCATGATTGCCGTCGTAAGGCTTAACCACAACGGGTACATCAGGGGCGCCAATCTCCTGCGCTGCCGCCCAGGCATCCGCCGCGTTTTCTACCATCCGACCTTCCGGCACCGGCACCCCACAAGGCGCGAGCAAGGATTTAGTCAGATCTTTATCGCCCGCAATCCCCTCGGCAATTGCACACGTACGATCGGTTTCGGCTGTCCAGATCCGGCGTGCTGCGGCACCATAGCCGAGCTGTACCAAATTACCGTCATTCAGACGAATCGAGGGAATTTTTCGGGCCGACGCTGCTTCGACAATACTCGCCGTGCTCGGCCCTAAACATTCATCATCTGCCTGATCGCGCAGTTGTGCCACCGCCGCTGCCACATCGAAAGGCTGGTCATTCATCGCAGCATGCACCAAGTCCCGCGCGGCCAATAACGCATTTTGCGTAATCGCCTCAGTCCAGGTAGAAACAATGACCTTGTAGTGACCCCGTTGGCTCATTTCGCGCGCACGGCCAAAGCCACCACTCATGCCCGCCATCGTCAGTAACTCCAGCGTCACGTGTTCCATGATGTGAGCTGGCCAAGTACCTTCTGCCAGGCGCTTCAAGAAGCCGCCTCGCTCTTCATAGCTACAGCGGTGTTCGATAAGTCCAGGTAACAGCGCTGCCAGTCGATCATAAAAACCAGGAATGGTGTTAGAGGGGTGATCTTCGAGCACACCGATATCGATCCAGGCTTCAATCACGGGGACATAGGTCCACATATTCGGCCCACGCAGGGGGTGCATCTGTAGAAATTGAATCGGTGGAAAAGTCATGGCTTCAACAATCAGAAAGGATCACGATGAAAGAGATTAGCGCACAAAGCAAGCAGAATGATAGGCATAATGGCAGCGACGCACAGGGTTGTAAACGTTCTATCGGTTGCGGCGTTGTAGGTCATGCTGTCAATAACGTTTTAACCTTGGCGCGGTTGACCCGCTGGTTGGCGCACCTAAGCGATTGAGGCATATCAGCCTGCTGTTCGATTGCCGCAAGCCAAGGCGACTCGGTTCAGCCGAGACAGCGTGTAAAATCGACACTGCTGTAAACCTTGCTTGTTTTGCTTGACCCGCTCCAGCATGAGCGGTGTGGTCTCGTAAGCCGCTCCCTTTGCCCAACCTTTTCTGGCTTTGCTTAATGCATGAATTCTAACGCTTCTCGCTCTACCTCAGCACCACTCACCCAGCAAAAGATCGCAGCCAGCCTAAACTTGAGCGCCACGGCGCAACAAGCATTGGCCAGCGCGTTGCAACCCTGGCTAGAAAGTGGGCATACACTGGAAGCGGTATTGCCTCTGAATCTGGGTTTAGATGCGCAAGGACAGCTCAGTTACGGTAGCGGCTGGGTTTGCTTAACCACGGCGGGTTTACATACGCGTGCCCCGCACGAGCAAACGTGGCAACATTGGCTTTTTGCCAGCGAGCAGGCCTCAACTTGGCAACTTACCCTACGGGATCATGCCGGTGTTGGCGTTTTGAGCCTCACTGATGCGAACCAATTACTGGGCCGCTGGCGTTTTACGCTAGGGCAGGAGACTGAAGCGCGGCAGGTGCAGGATGGCTTTGCCCGTTATCGACTGGCACACACAACTGGCCAAGTGGTCGCGCCGCCTACCTTGGTGAGTGCCGATGATTTCGCCGCCGCCGAGGTCGATAAGCCCCCTTCAACCTGGACGTTACTGCGCTTGTGGCGCTTTGCGAAACCCTACAAAAAGCAACTGTTGGCAGGGTTTGGGCTGACACTGGCCTCGACTGGGGCAACGCTGGTACCGCCCTACTTAACCATGCCGCTGATGGATAAGGTATTGATTCCTTACCAGAATGGGGTGCCGATTGACTGGTCATTACTGCAACTCTACCTGGGCGGCCTATTGCTGGCGGCCCTACTGGCATGGGGCTTGGGATGGTTACGCACCTATATTCTGGCCCTGGTCAGTGAGCGGATTGGCGCCGATTTACGCATCCAAACCTACGAACATCTACAAGGGTTGTCACTGGCCTACTTCGGCAGTAAACGGACCGGCGATCTGATGGCCCGTATCGGTAATGAAAGTGATCGCATCTGCGTTTTTTTATCGTTGCATTTGCTCGATTTTGCGACCGATGTGCTCATGATCACCATGACGGCGGTCATTTTGATCAGTATCAATCCCTGGCTGGCACTGGTTACTTTGGTGCCTTTGCCATTAATTATTTGGCTGATTCATTACGTCCGCGACAAATTGCGTCATGGCTTTGAGCAGATAGATCGCGTCTGGGCAGACGTCACCAGCGTTTTGGCCGACACCATTCCCGGCATTCGCGTGGTCAAAGCGTTTGCTCAAGAAAAGCGGGAAGTCGCACGTTTTCGCGAGGCCAATACCCGAAACCTGGCAGTGAACGACCGCGTTAATCAAATCTGGTCGGTTTTTTCTCCCACCGTCACCCTGTTGACAGAAGTTGGTCTATTGATCGTGTGGGCGTGTGGCATTTGGCTCGTATCACGCGACACCATTACAGTCGGCGTTCTCACCGCATTCCTGGCCTATATCAGCCGCTTTTACACCCGGCTGGATACCATGAGCCGGATTGTGTCGCATACCCAAAAAGCGGCGGCAGGGGCAAAACGGATTTTTGACATTCTGGATCATGTTTCCAGTGTGCCCGAGCCGAGTAATCCGGTGCACTTGCCCCAAGTCGCCGGGGCTATCTCGCTGCAAAATGTGCATTTCCGTTATGGCAACCGTGCCATTTTGCGCGGGGTCACACTGGACATCAAACCCGGTGAAATGATCGGGCTGGTGGGCCACAGTGGCTCGGGTAAAAGTACCTTGGTGAATTTGATCTGCCGGTTTTATGATGTGACGGAAGGCGCGATTCAAATTGAAGGGGTCGATGTGCGTGCAGTGCCGGTAGCCGAGTTTCGCAGCCACATGGGCCTGGTGCTGCAAGAACCGTTTCTGTTTTTTGGCACCGTTGCAGAAAATATTGCCTATGGCAAACCGCAGGCGACCCGCGCCGAAATCGTGGCGGCAGCCCGAGCAGCCCACGCGCATGAATTTATTTTGCGCTTACCGCATGGTTACGACTCGCTCGTGGGCGAACGTGGTCAATCGCTCTCTGGTGGCGAGCGCCAGCGCATTTCGATTGCCCGCGCGTTGCTGATTAACCCGAAAATCCTGATTTTGGATGAAGCCACCTCTGCGGTGGATACAGAGACCGAGCTTGAGATTCAGGCCGCACTGGAAAACCTGATTCAAGGCCGCACCACCATCGCTATTGCCCACCGTCTGAGCACCTTGCGCCGCGCAGACCGGCTGGTGGTGATGGACAAGGGCGAGATTGTCGAAATTGGCAATCACGATCAGCTACTCGCCAGTCAAGGTGCTTATTACCGCCTTTACGAAGCGCAAACGCGCCAGCTTGATGCGCTGGAGAATGGCACCTGGGTTAAACGCCCGTCTCCTGAGGCGGCTGCCCATACGGAAAAAGGGAGCTTAGTATGAGTCTGTCATTTGCCCCCGCTCACCCCTGGTCGTTACATCGTAATCCACTAGGGCAATTGATTTTTGTGCGTGAAGGTGCCGCCCCGATTGAGATCACGCCCGTGCGAGCCTTTGCTTTGAGTGCCCCTACCGAGTGCTTATCTTTCGTTAGCGCCACTGGTGAAGAAGTGTTGTGGTTAGAGTCATTATCACAGGCACCCGCAGCGGCCCAAGCGTTGATTCAACAAGAGCTCGCGCAACGCGACTTTGTCCCTCAGATCTTGGCGATTACTGGGCTTGATAGCTACGCTACACCGAGCACCTGGCAGATTGAGACCGACCGTGGCGCGACGCAGTTGGTGCTGAAAGCGGAAGAAGACATTCGCCGCCTGCCTGACCATGCGCTGCTGATTGCCGATGGGCAAGGGGTGCAATATGTGATTCGTGATCGCCGCACGCTTGATGCGCACAGCCGTAGAATCCTCAAGCGTTTCCTATAAAATACATCGATTCCTATTTTTACTTCAGAGGCATAGTTATGATTTGCGCACCGCGTTTACTCCACCGCTTGCTGTTGGGTGCCCTCACTGTCAGCCTGCTTGGGCTCAGCGCTTGTCGCAAAGAAAGTGCCCCAAGTGATGCGCCGACGGGGGTTACGCTGACCGCACAAGAAGGCCAGTTAACCGTGAGCTGGACGCAAGAGTCTGGCTTTGACTACACGATTTTCTACGCGCCCGGCACCAGTGTAAGCACATCGGCAACCGATCCCAGCACACGCTTAATTTTTAACCCCTCTTCCCCGCGCGTCATTACAGGGCTGACCAACGGCCAGGTTTATGCCGTGATCATGAATAAATCAAGGAACGGTAGCCCTGGCGGCCCGGCGACCCCAGTCGCCACCGCAACGCCGAGCATTGCCGGGGCCAGTTGGTTAGCAGGTGCGGCCATTACTGGTTCTCCTAATTTAGTGGGGTTGGCGTATGGGGCAGGGAAGTTTGTCGCCGTGGGCAATGTAGGCTTGGTCTATAGCAGCACTTATGGCCGTGACTTTACTGCCGTGAGCGGCCTGGTGTGGCGCGATGCCAGTGCAGTGAGCGTGACCGCTCCTACTGCCTTAACCGCGCTCTATTTTGATGGCACTAGCTTCATTACTGCCGGCGCCGACAACCACATTTACAGCAGTACCGATACGGTTACCTGGACCCGCCGCACGACTGCCGCCTTAGCTCAACCCATTACTGGCATCAACCGCTATGGCTCAGTGTATGTGGCTGTGGGTAACAGCAATACCATTCGCACCAGCACCGATCTCATTACCTGGAACACCCCGGCGACGGTACCTGCGCTCGGCAGCAATTTACTGAGCGTGACCACCCTCAACAGCTACATCATCGCCACCGGCGCAGGCGGCGTTGTACTGACCAGCACTGACCCGGCCAATACCTGGACCCAACGCGCAACCGGGCTGGCAACGGAAGATATTCACGCAGTGACCTACAATGCAACCGCAGCCCGTTATGTTGCCGTAGGCAAAAGTGGTCGGGTCTTAACTGCCACCGACCCAACTGCTACTTGGACTGCTAGCGTGATCACCGGCACCCCTAATCTTTTTGCCGTGAGTACCGGCACCCGTGTCTTTGCGGTGGGCCAGAGTGGCACAACGGTAACCACAACAGACAATACGGGTAACACCTGGGCCACGGCGGTTGCAGCCGGTAGCAATAACCTCAATGCCGTGGCCTTTGCCACTGGCCGCGCTGTTGCGGTGGGTAACGCAGGCGCAAGCTACGCCTCACCAAACTAACTGGCTCTACGGTGGCTGCTGAGGTATCTTTCCAGGCGGCGGCCCCCGGTCAGCCGCTGGCAAGCAACAGCACGGCTACCTGGGTAGCCGCCTTACAAGACTGCCTGCTGCCGCTACGTGATGCTGAACGTGCGGTGCCCATGCAGGCCTACATGAAGCATCACTTCTCTTTTCTTGGCATTCCTACTCCCGCGCGGCGGGCCGCGTGCTTGCCCGTGCTGCGCACCCTGCATGCTGCCGAGGCAGCACAATTGCTCGTGTTGGCCCAGAGCCTCTGGGCTTTGCCGGAGCGCGAATACCAATACGTGGCGATTGATGTGCTCGCCAAATACGAGAAAAAACTCTCCCTGACCGCTCTGCCAAATTTACTCGCCCTCGTGCAAGAAAAATCCTGGTGGGATTCGGTCGATGGCCTAGCGGGTGTGGTCGGTGATGTGGTGCGCCGTAGCCCAGCCGCCGGACAAGCTGTAATGGATGAAGCCTTGCACCATTCCAACCTATGGGTACGGCGGGTCGCGATGTTGCACCAGCTTGGTTGGCGAGCACAGGTGGATGCTCAGCGCCTCTTTGCCTATGCCCTGCAGCTTGCCCCAGAACAAGACTTTTTCATTCGCAAAGCCATCGGCTGGGCGCTGCGCGATTATGCACGGCACAACCCGCAAGCGGTGCGAGACTTTTTAGCTGAGCAGGGCAAGCAACTCTCGCCGCTCAGCGTGCGCGAAGCCGCAAAGCATTTGTAAACCTCGCGCACAGTGCAGCCGTAAAGCTACGTGAATAAAATAGATGACCGCTCGACTCGGCGTATGTAAATTTGGATACCCTGATATTTTGGCAGTGCGATACGCGATTTTTATTTTAGTGATCTAATTAGTGCTTTCTTAGCCTACTCCACGACTCAACGATCCACTGCCTCATGCAACAAGATTCTGCCATCCATATTTCTGGGCTGAATAAAACCTACGCGAATGGGTTTGGCGCGCTCAGTAACATTAATCTCGATATTAAACGCGGGGAAATTTTCGCCCTGCTTGGCCCAAACGGGGCGGGTAAAACCACGCTGATTAGCACCGTATGCGGCATTGTGCAGCCCACCAGCGGCCGCATTACGGTAGCGGGTTTTGATAGCGCCCAGCAATATCGCGCCGCCCGCGCCGCGCTTGGCTTGGTCCCGCAAGAAATCAGCACCGATGCCTTTGAATCGGTGTGGAATACCGTTAGCTTTAGTCGCGGCTTATTCGGCAAGCCCCGTAACGATGCGTATATTCAAGACGTGTTGAAACGGCTGTCGTTGTGGGATAAAAAAGATGAACAAATACGCCGCCTATCCGGTGGCATGAAACGCCGAGTGATGATCGCCAAGGCTTTGTCCCATGAGCCGAGCATCTTATTTCTGGATGAACCCTCAGCCGGCGTGGATGTTGAACTACGAAAATCCATGTGGGCGCAAGTGCGCGCCCTGCGCGATGCCGGGGTGACGATTATTCTCACCACCCATTATCTGGAAGAAGCCGAGGAAATGGCAGACCGCATCGGCGTCATCAATAAAGGCAAGCTCATTCTGGTGGAAGATAAACACACCATCATGCAGAAAATGGGCAAACGGCAAATGATCTTTGTGCTGCGCCAACCTTTGGCTACCTTGCCCGCCACACTGCACCCGCAGCCACTGGTGCTGGATGACGACGGCAGCACATTAACGTGGACGTATGACGCACAAGCGGAGATAGATATTTCGGCGATGCTCGATCAGTTGCAAGCAGCAGGCATACGCCCCAAAGATATTTACAGTCGTCAAAGTAATTTAGAAGAAATTTTTATGGAATTGGTTGAGGCAGTATGAATCTACGCGGCATCTTAGCAATTTATAAATTTGAAATGGCCCGCACCTTGCGCACACTGGGTCAGAGCATTGCCTCTCCTGTGATTTCAACGGTGCTCTATTTCATTGTGTTTGGCTCGGCCATTGGCTCACGCATGCAAGCGATTGAAGGCGTGCCGTATGGCGCGTTCATCGTGCCCGGCCTCATCATGCTCACGGTACTGGGGCAGAGCGTTTCTAATGCCTCGTTTGGTATTTACTTCCCCCGCTTTACCGGCACCATTTACGAAATACTCTCCGCTCCGCTTTCGTTTATTGAGATTGTCATTGGCTACGTGGGTGCGGCAGCGAGTAAATCCATCATCATTGGGTTAGTGGTGCTGCTCACCGCCAGGTTGTTTGTGCCCATCCAAGTTGCGCACCCACTCTGGATGATTTTTTTCCTCGTGTTCACCAGCGTCACCTTTAGTTTGCTCGGCTTCATTATTGGTATTTGGGCCGATGGCTTTGAAAAACTGCAACTCATTCCGCTGCTAATCATCACCCCACTTACTTTTCTGGGTGGTAGTTTTTATTCCATTCACATGCTGCCGGAGTTTTGGCAAAAATTATCGCTGCTCAACCCCGTGGTGTATTTGGTGAGTGGCTTTCGCTGGAGCTTTTACGAGCAAGGCGATGTCAGCCTTTCCATCAGTGTGGCCATGATTCTCGGTTTTATGGCGCTGTGCCTGCTGATTATTTGCTGGATTTTTAAAACGGGCTATCGACTGCGGAAGTAGCGTCTGTTTGTGGATCAGTCAGTGGGCTCGGTCAGCCGTTGAATCGTCAGCGCACATCGCTGTTCGATCAGTGTATTGATTTGCTCCACCACCGCATTGCCCGCAAAACCTCGTTCCGGGTTTGATTGCAATGCGCGTGCGGCGGCGGGCAGTTGCTTGGCTAATTCCAAAATCCGTCGTTTGGTTTGCGCTTTGGTTAGGCCCACGTTTTCCGAAAACTGCGCCCAGTGTCGTGCCTGCACCTCGCTGAACTTATATTTGTTGCCGATTTTCATGGCCATCTTCGGTGTCAGCGTGGGGTAAATCGCCGTAGAAAGCGTGTCGTAAAACGGCGCTAAAACGGGCGGCTGATTTGGGCTTGGGTTGGGATCGGTATACAGCAACGAGAAATTTTTGGCATGCGCATCATGGTTGCCGATCAGTGCATTAAAGATCACATAATCAAGCAGGTGCAGTATCTGCGGTGCGCTGGGTCGCGTCATGCGGCGGACTAATTCAAAACACTGTGCCAAATCCGGGCCACCTTCGTTTTGGTATTTCATTTCGGGCACCACGCCCAGCGCCTGACAAAAATCTTCCTGATGCAGGCGTTGCAGTTGCTCTTGTGTATGTTCCTGCGCCTGTTTCTGTGTATTTTCCTGACTGTTAGGCACGCGGTCGTAACGCTCAACCAGTAAGAATGCGCGATCTTGCACAACATGAATAGCCGATTTTGCGGGCTTAAGCTGCATTGCCTCCGCCAGTGCCATGCAAAACCCTTCATTCATCACGCTGTCTGCTACGCCGTGAATAGCGGGTTTTAAAATGTGGGAGCTAGGCCTACCCTGGCGGGGTAGCCCAATGCGGGCACCATCAAACACCACCGGTAGTTTATCTTGCGCCCCCGCCAAGGAAAGCCGTAAGCCATCGGTGCCAGCCAGCATGGGCCGACGTGGTAATTCATCCAGCAGCGATACAAGCGCTGCATCACTCAGCCACTGCACCGTATCCTGCTGGGGGGGCACGGGCAAAGTCTGCCCTGGCGCAAGTAAGCTCACCGCCCCCGCGCATTCGCCGCCAATGCGGTCTAGCAGCGCAAAATCGTTCTGGCCCGACACCTGAAACTGCTGTGCCAGCAAGCGGCGCATTTGCCCTTCTGGCAGCAGGCCCGCAAAGAAAGGCCGCGTTTGCCGATCATCGAACGGTGTAGCTTGTAGCGGTAGCGAGGCGGACAACGCCATCGCCCCTGGCTGAGCCAGCCAACTCGGTGCGTAGCAAAAACTCAGCTTGCCCTCAACCAAACCGAGTGTGCCAACCTGGTGGCTAAACAGCCAGACGGCGAGCTCATGCCGCATGGTTGCTATCCTCTTGCGCATCGTTGGTCGCCACGGGTGGCAAGCCGCTCAAGTGAAGCTCGCCGCCCAGCGCATCCACCACGCGCAACACGTTTTCCAAGCGCAAGGTGGGTTTACCCGCTTCTAGGTCAACAATAAAGCGCACGCCCACCCCCGCCGCCAGCGCTAACTGGGGCTGGGTAAGGTGGAGCTGCTTGCGTGCGGCGCGCAGGGCGCGCCCGAGTTGTGTGGGTGATTGAATGGATGTCATGTGGCTGGCTTAGTTTCTCGCTTGGCTTCCCGTTCGGGAAATTATTGGCCAAAATTAGCAGATGCGCAAGCGATATTTCCCGATCGGGAATTTTTATACGGTTAGGCTGGGTTTTGACTATATATTTCCCGAACGGGAAATATATTTAGGTCTCAGAGCCAAACCGACCCCCACTTGCGCCGATTTGGCAGGGTATACATGACAGCAGTGCGCATGCTCTGTTGCGGAGAATAACGGCAACAATATCCGCAGAAATTGCGGTGAATAGTTCCGCAAATCTATAGCTTGCCTAGCGAGACGGGCCTGCACAGCGTGGCAATGTGCAACACCCCCACAACGTTTTCTTGCTTGGGCACAAGCAGTAGCGGATAATCTAATCAATTTGATTAGATATTGCTGGGTGATGAAAAAACAATCCGATTTCTGTCGCCTTTCGGTCGCCTCTCGTTCATGAGGAATTTTTAGCCATGCCCCTCCAACGCATAGAGACGCTGAGCCACGCCCAGCGCGATCGGCTGGCCTATATAGATTTCCGTCTGTACTTCTTCGGTGAGATTGGCCGCCCTGACCTGATAGAACGGTTTGGTGTGGCGCCGGCAGGGGCCACACGCGATTTGGCACTGTACCGGGAAATCGCGCCGCAGAATATTGAGTTTGACGGCAGCAATAAGATCTACCGCATCGGCAAAATGTTCTCGCCGCTATTTGACCACGCCCTCCAGCGCGTGCTGTCCGCATTGGCTCTGGGCTTCGGCGATGGCGTGAGCGGCCCGGCGAACCTCCTGCAGTCGCTGCTGCCTTGCGAGTCACCCACTGCCCTAAGCAACCCCAGGATGGATGTGTTAGCTCCGATCTGCCGAGCGATACACGCCAAGCGGCCAGTCGCCATTCGCTACCACTCCATGAGCAGTGGCGAGTCCGAAAGAGTCATCGTGCCGTTTGCGCTGGTGGACACCGGCCTACGTTGGCATGTCCGAGCCTTTGATCGCAAGAGCAGCGAGTTCCGGGACTTCGTCGTCACGCGCATCGAAGCGCCGACCCTTCTTGATGAAGAGCCGCAGGCCAACGAACGGCCAGACAACGACATCCAATGGACACGCATTATCGAGCTGGACTTCGTGCCGCACCCGCGCCTCGCCCGCCCCGAGATCATCAAGATGGACTATGGGATGACTGACGGCTCGATCCGGATGCGCGTTCGCGCGGCGGTGGCGGGCTACATGCTGCTGCGCTGGAGCGTTGATGCTTCACCAAACCACAGCCTCACAGAAGAACAGTACCGCCTTTGGCTCAGCGACCCGCTGGCCTTGTATGGCGTCGAAAACGCAAAGCTCGCGCCCGGCTACCGCGCCCCGGCGACCAGCACAACACGGAAATAGGATCACAAATGGCCATCAAGAAATCAGACCTTTACTCATCTCTCTGGGCGTCATGCGATGAACTGCGCGGCGGCATGGATGCCAGCCAGTACAAGGACTACGTCCTGTTCATGCTGTTCATCAAGTACGTCTCGGACAAGTACGGCGACTCTGATGACTTTGCCCCGCCAGTCACCATTCCGCCCGGAGCCAGCTTCAAGGACATGGTTGCCCTCAAGGGCAAGAGCGATATTGGCGACAAGATCAACACGCAGGTCATTCAGCCCCTGATCGACGCAAATTCGCGCCTTGCACGCAGCGACTTCCCCGATTTCAACGACCCGAACAAGCTCGGTGAAGGTCAGGCGATGGTGGATCGCCTCAGCAACCTGATCGGCATCTTCCAAAAGCCCGAGTTGGATTTCTCGAAGAACCGAGCTGAGAACGACGACATTCTGGGCGATGCCTACGAATACCTGATGCGGCACTTTGCCTCGCAGAGCGGCAAGAGCAAAGGCCAGTTCTATACGCCATCCGAGGTCAGTCGCATCATGGCCAAGGTCGTGGGCATCTCCCCTGCCAATGCAGTGGCCTCGACCACCGCGTATGACCCCACCTGCGGCTCTGGCTCCTTGCTGCTCAAGGTGGCCGCCGAGGCTGGCAAGCACATCACGTTGGAAGGGCAGGAAATGGACGTGACCACTGCTGGTCTTGCCCGTATGAACATGATCCTGCACGACTTTCCAACCGCCAACATCCTGCAGGGCAACACGCTGGCCTCGCCGAAGTTCAAGGATGGCGAGGCGCTGCGTACCTATGACTACGTCGTCGCCAATCCGCCGTTTTCAGACAAGACCTGGAGCACCGGCCTGACCCCTGCCAGCGATGCTCACCAGCGTTTTGCTTGGGGCGAACCGCCGAAAAAGCAAGGCGACTACGCTTACCTGCTGCACATCATTCGCTCAATGAAGAGCACTGGCAAAGGCGCCTGCATTCTCCCTCACGGTGTTCTTTTCCGGGGCAATGCCGAGGCTGTCATCCGCGAGAAGCTGGTGCGGTCGGGCATCCTCAAAGGGATCATTGGCCTGCCGGGCAACCTGTTCTACGGCACGGGCATCCCCGCCTGCATCCTGGTGCTGGACAAGGAAAACGCTTCAGCACGCAAAGGCATCTTCATGATCGACGCCTCCAAGGGCTTCATCAAGGACGGTGCCAAGAACCGCCTGCGTGAGCAGGACATTCACAAGATCGTCGATGCCTTCACCAAGTTGGCAGAGTTGCCACGCTACTCGCGCATGGTGCCGCTGACCGAGATCGCAGACCCCAAGAACGACTACAACCTCAACCTGCCACGCTACATCGACAGCACCGAACCTGAAGACATCCAGGACATCGATGGCCACTTGCGTGGCGGGATTCCAGAGCGTGACCTGAATGCGTTGAGCGACTATTGGAAGGTGATCCCCGGTGTGCGCAACGCCCTGTTCGAGTCAGCCGGGCGCGCTGGTTATGCACAGTTGAAACTGCCCATCGCCGAGGTGAAGACTACCATCTTTGTGCATCCTGAGTTCACTGCATTTAATCAGACAGCCACCCAGGTGTTTGCGGATTGGAAGCAAGCCAGCACGCCGCAGCTAAAGGGCTTTGCGAAAAACGGCCACCCAAAGCAACTGATCGAGGCACTGTCCGAGGATTTGCTTGCCCGATTCAAGCCGACGCCGCTCGTCAATGCCTATGACGTGTACCAACACCTCATGGATTACTGGGCCGAGACGATGCAAGACGACTGCTACCTGATTGCCGACGCAGGCTGGCAGGCTGGGGCACAGCCGCGTGAAATTCTTCAAGTCAAGAACAAGGACGGCAAACTGGCGTGGCCCGAAGCGCATGACTACAAGAAAGGCAAGCGCCGCTTCAAATCCGACCTGATTCCCGCGCCAATTCTGATCGCCCGTTACTTCACCGTTGAGCACGACGCCATTGAAGCGCTGGAGGCCAAGCTGGCAGATGTCGAGCAACAACTTCAGGAGATGATGGAAGAGAACAGCGGCGAAGAAGGGTTGCTCGCCGAGGTCATTGAAGGCGAAGGCGACAAGCAGAAGATCACGGCTAAGGCTGTCAAAGCCCGCCTGAAGGAGATCGGCAAAGATCCTGACTACGCCGACGAGCGCAAGGCGCTGCAGGACTACGCCGCCTTGCTCGACAAGCAAACCGATATCAAGGCCAAGCTGAAAGCGGCGCAGGATGACCTTGAGGCCAAGCTGGATGCCAAGTACCCCAAGCTGACCGAGGACGAGATCAAGCAGCTTGTAGTGGACGACAAATGGTTGGCGACCTTGGCCGATGCCGTGCAAGGCGAGCTGGATCGGGTTTCTCAAACCCTTACCAGTCGCATCCGCCAGCTTGCGGAACGCTATGCCACGCCGCTGCCGACGCTGACCAAAGATCTCGCAACACTTTCAGCGCGGGTGGATGAGCATCTGAAAAAGATGGGGGCGGTATGGAACTGATGCCCGGTTACAAGCATAGCGATGTGGGCGTGATACCAGAAGATTGGGACGTCTTGCCGCTTGGCGAATGTTTAGTTGGTCGCCCCAGCTACGGAATCAACGCTGCTGCTGCTCCGTACTCCGATGCACTGCCGGCCTATATTCGTATTACAGACATTAGCGAAGACGGCCGATTTTCGCCAGAAAAGTTGGTATCCGTTAAGTCAGAACAAGCCGGCAACTACTACTTGAGCGATGGCGATATTGTTTTTGCAAGGACGGGCGCAAGTGTTGGAAAGTCTTATAGATACAACCCGAACGACGGGGCACTGGTTTTTGCGGGCTTTCTGATTCGAGTTAGGCCTGATGCCAATAAGCTACTTCCTGCCTTCGCTGCTGCCTATGTAACAACCGGCAACTACTGGCGTTGGGTACGATTGATGTCGATGCGCAGCGGACAGCCGGGCATCAATGGTAACGAATATTCTCAGCTCCCCATTCCTCTTCCACAACTCCCTGAGCAGGAAGCCATCGCCCAAGCCTTGAGCGATGTCGAAGCTTTGCTCGCCACCCTTGACCAAGTAATCGCCAAGAAGCGAGACCTTAAGCAGGCGGCCATCCAACAGTTACTCACCGGCCAGACTCGGTTGCCGGGGTTTAGCGGTGAATGGGAGGTGAAGCGGCTGGATGAGCTTGCTGAAATTCGAAGTGGCGGCACACCAAGTACGGGCGAACCTAGCTTCTGGGATGGGGATATTCCTTGGTGCACACCAACGGATATCACTGCACTTAACGGGCACAAATATCTTCGCGAAACCTCGCGTCTGATCACGCCGCTTGGGCTTAATGCAAGCTCGGCTGAAATGATTCCAGCGAAATCAGTCGTTATGACATCGCGGGCAACTATCGGTGAATGTGCCATCAATGCTGTCCCGCTCTCAACGAATCAAGGTTTCAAAAACTTCATTCCGTTTGTGAAAACTGATGTGGACTTTCTCTATTACCTGCTTGGAACGCAAAAGCAGGGATTAATCGCTCTATGTGGTGGAAGCACTTTCCTTGAAATCGGAAAGACACAGCTTGCAGCGTATGAAGTCCGACTCCCAAGCACGAAAGCCGAACAAACTGCCATCGCCACAGTCCTGTCCGAAATGGACGCCGAGCTGTCCGTACTCGAATCTCGCCACGATAAAACCCGCAACATCAAGCAAGCCATGATGCAGGAACTTCTGACTGGTAAAACGAGACTGGTTGAGGGAGGATGTGATGGTTAATTTCGTCTTTCGTCTACTGCTGACATTCAATGCCACATCGCTCCTTCTCATTATCTTTCTCGTTCAAAATCGTCAAACTCTGGAGAAATTCATTCCCGCTCTTACCCAGTTCAACCTTCCTGGCTGGATTTCGTATGCAGTTTACCTTGGCGTTCCTATTGCACTGACGGGTATTAGCATCTTTTCCAGTTCACGCCTTGGCAAGGATGAGTTCAAGAAAGGTGAAGTTGAAAGCATTGAACACGCGAACAATAGCTTTCTTCCTAGTTATCTTGGCTATTTCTTTGTCGCGCTTGGCATCAGCAATTGGGAGGTTATGTGGTTTGTGTATGTCGTCCTTTTTGTGTTTACATTTCTATCGCAGGCGCTCTACTTCAATCCCTTGTTCCTGTTGTTTGGCTATGAGTTCTATAACATCAAAACCAAAAACGGAACAGCGATATTCCTGATTAGCCGTCATCAGTATAAGCAGCCAGGCGATATTGAGATCGCCACGGCGTACCGTATCAACAACTATACGTTCATTGAGAAGGATTAGGCATGGATCACGTCTTTGCGAGGGTTAAAAATCTGCGTAAAAAGCCATTTTTTAAGCTCATCTCAGACCACACGCTGTATGAAGGTGTGAGCGTAAGTGTAGATTCTTGCGTTGCCTATAGCCCAGATCACAATTTGGATGAAGACTCTTGGTTCAAGATTGAGGGCTTTAAAGGTTATGATTTTTGCTTGGATATTCTCAAAAAGGACTTTGATACTAAAGATTATGACGATCTGAAAAAAGAGAGGTTCTCGGAAATCGCATATCTGCTTGCCATCCAAGGTGGTAACTTCTATTTCCAGAAAGTTTCACCGTCGCTATTTATTATGCGGAAATCTATCATTTTTGGTGAAGTGGCAAAAATTGAGAACCCCGAAAATCGCCTGGTCGTCAAGCCGTTGCCCGACGCAATTTACCTAAAAGACTCCGACACCCTAGTATTTCGCGACCTTGCGGGAATAGCTAGCATCTTCAAGGGGATAGACGTACTTTTCAAGGAGGCTACAAAGGAAGAGGTCACCAAATTCTTGTCAGAGTCATTTATAAAATTGGAAAATTACGGCGTTGATGATGTTTCCAAGCCAAACCGTAAGCGTATTGGTTTGGCAATGACGACGTTAAGCACCATGTCACAGGAGGATAGGAATTCATTGATTCCATATATCAGTGACTATTGTGAGAACACGCTGACTTACGATGCGGTCACTGGAAAATTCACCATCTGCAAAGATGATGACTTGAAGCAGCTTGTTTACGGTATCGAGCAGCGCTTTTACACCACACTCATCAGTAAAGAAAAGCGGCTAGCCAACTCGGTGCAGACTGTTGTTTAGGTAACAGCATGGATTCTGATCTCATGAAATCGCCCATAACCCGCTCTGAGCGCAAGACGCAGAACCGTGTTGCCGCTCTGTTTACTGATGAAAGTCGCCCTGACTGCCTTGGATTTGATCACCTGGGTGAGTGGAGTAAACGCGACAATAACCGCTGCATCGAAGCAGATTTTTTGCGCGGCAACCTCAAGAAGCGTGGTTATTCCGATGCGCACATTTCTGCTGCGCTGCAAAAGCTCCTGACCGCCGCCGACTCCACCGGCATCACCCTGTATCAAGCCAATCTGCGAACCTACCAGCTGCTGCGCTATGGTGTACCTGTACAGATTGCAACCGGGCAGGCGCATGAGACCGTACACCTAATCGACTGGGAAACCCCTGGCAAAAACGACTTTGGCTTGGCCGAAGAGGTCACCTTGCGCGGCGGCTACGAGCGGCGGCCCGATCTGGTCGTTTACATCAATGGCATCGCGGTCGCCGTCATTGAGTTGAAACGCAGTTCGGTGGAGGTGGCCGACGGTGTTCGTCAGCTCATCACCAACCAGGAAGAGATTTTCAACAAAGGATTTTTCAGCACGGTGCAGTTGGTGCTGGCGGGAAGCGACTCGCAGGGTTTGCGCTACGGCACCACGGGCACCCCTGAAAAATTTTTCGTCGAGTGGAAGGAGCGCAAGGATAAAGGCGCCGCCACATCAGAGCAGCATTCAGCAACAATGGCAGAAGGTGCGCTTCTGGACATTCCACTGGCGCAGATGTTTGACAAGGTGCGCCTGCTGGATCTGATCCGCAACTTCATCATCTTCGATGGCGGGCAAAAGAAGGTGCCTCGCGTCCATCAATACCACGGCGTGAAAGCGGCCCAGGAGCGGGTGAGGCAGCAGGAAGGCGGTGTGATCTGGCACACCCAAGGCAGCGGCAAGAGCATTCTGATGGTGCTGATTGCCAAGTGGCTGCTGGAATTTGACCCGCACGCCCGCGTTCTGGTCATCACCGACCGTGATGAGTTGGACAAGCAGATCGTGGGTGTGATGCGTAATGCAGGCGTGATTGGCGAGGATGCGGCATCGCCGCGCATCACCTCTCGCGCGGAACTGGTTGAAAAGCTAGGGGCAGCCACGCCACGCTTGATGTGTGCGCTGATCCACAAGTTTGATACGACCGACCTGAAGGGCGAGCCTCCGAGGGTGGTGGGCCGTGTTTACGTCTTCGTCGATGAATGTCACCGCACGCAAGGCGGCGACATGAACAAGCAGATGAAGCGATGGCTGGAGAACGCCATCTTCATCGGTTTCACCGGCACGCCTCTGCTGCGCAAAGACAAGCAGACCACCCGCGAGGTTTTCGGCACCTACATCCACACCTACAAGTTCGATGAAGCGGTGGCCGACAAGGTTGTGCTTGACCTGAAGTACGAAGCGCGCGATGTGCCTCAGCGCCTGACGTCAAAGAAAGCTATCGATGCGTGGTTTGATCAGAAAACCAAGGGGCTGAACAACTTTCAGCGTTCGGTTCTGCGTAAGCGCTGGGCGACGATGGAAGAGCTGATGAGTGCCGGTGAGCGCAAGCAGCGCATCATCGCCGACATCATCCACGACTTCGGAGTCCAGCCGCGTCTGAACAATGACCGGGGCACGGCCATTCTGGTGGCAGCCTCCATCTACGACGCCTGCCACTACTTCCGGTTGTTCCAGAACACGTCGTTTGGCAAGTACTGCGGAATCATTACGTCCTACGAGCCCAACCACAACGCGATTTCGCGCGAGCCCAAGGACAGCGACGAGCGCTACAAGTTTGACACCTACACCCAGCACGTCCTGCAGAAAGATCAGACCACCAAGGACTACGAGGACAAGACCAAGCAGCGCTTCATCGATGAGCCTGCCAATCTGAAGCTGCTAATCGTGGTGAGCAAACTGCTGACCGGTTTCGATGCGCCTTCCTGCACCTACATCTACCTCGACAACGAGCTGCGCGATCACAACCTGTTCCAAGCTATCTGCCGCACAAATCGGCTTGACGGCGACGACAAGGACTATGGCCACATCGTCGACTACAAAGAGCTGTTCGAGAAGGTTCAGGATTCCATCGCCGTTTACACCTCGGACGAGCTGGACATCGACGAAGGTGGCGATGACGGCAACATCACCGTGAAGAACTGGCTGAAGGAAGGTAAGGCGCAGCTCGATGCTGCCTGGGAAGCACTGCGCTACTTGTGTGAGCCGGTGGCCATGCCCCGCGAGATGGAGCAGTACCTCCACTACTTCTGCGGTGATGCCAACGATCCAGAAGCGTTGCTGAACACCGAGCCGCTGCGCATCTCGTTCTACAAGTCGGCAGCCGCATTCCTGCGAGCCTATGCAGCAATTGCCCAGAACCTCGAAGAAGCAGGATATTCAGCAGCTGACATTGCTGCGCTCGAAAAAGAGATCGAGTTCTACAGCGACACCCGGACGGCGATCAAGAAGCATTCAGGTGAAGAGTTGGACATTAAGCCTTATGAGGCGGATATGCGCCACCTCATCAACACCTACATCCAAGCAGACCCGGCTGAAAATTTGGGCAATCTGAGCTCGCTCTCGCTGACCGAGTTGATCATCGAAACCGGCATTCATGATGCCATTGCCAAGAAGCTCAACCAGAAGGGCAAGCTGTCGAGGAATGCGATTGCAGAAGGCATCATCAACAACGTCCGCAAGACGATCATTCGGGATCAACTGACTGATCCGAAGTTTTACGAGGAGATCTCCAAGCTCCTCGAAGACCTGATCAAGCAAAAGCGCGATGACACCGCTGCCTACGAGAAATTTCTCCAGAAGGCCGAAGAGTTGGTGAAAAAGATGGCTCATAAGTGCAATGGCGAAGGGTTGCCCGCAGAGCTAGGCGCAAAACCCCAATTGGCGGCACTCTACCGAAACCTGGAGAGTATTTTGGCAAATGCTGCACCACCAAACACGCTCCAGGAGGAAGCTGCTGACTACACTAACGGGCGCCTGCAATTGACATTAAAAATTGATCAGGCAATGAGAGAGCAGGCACCAGCAAATTGGAAAGGCGATGAAATTAAAGAGAAGCAGATACTCAATGCCTTATTCCCGATCATGTCGAGGGATCGGGTGGCGACGCAGGCCATTTTTGAAATCATCAAGAACCAATCGGCTTATTGAGTAACTGGATGATGAACGAGACAATCCAACTGGGCGAGATTTCAATAGCGGTGACCAGGAAGGACATCAGGAATGTCCACCTTACCGTTCATCCGCCTGATGGACGTGTAACCCTCGCGGCCCCAACCAACACTCGCCTTGAAGTGGCGCGTGCCTACGCGATCTCCAAGTTGGTCTGGATTCGTGACCAGCAGAGAAAACTGGAATGTCAGGCGCGGGAAACACCACGCCAGTTCATTGAACGCGAGAGCCACCACGTTTGGGGGCGTCGCTACCTGATGACGGTGGACTACCAGGATGTGAAGCCTTCAGTCGTCCTCAGCAACAAGCGGATCACCCTGATCGTTCGTCCTGGCTGCAGCGCAGACAAGCGCGCGGAGGTGATGCATGAGTGGCACAAGTCGTTGCTGCACGAGGTTGTACCGCCACTAATCCAAAAGTGGGAGCAAAAGCTCAAGGTGAGTGTCTCAGGCTACTTCCTGCAACGGATGAAAACCAAGTGGGGTAGTTGCAATCACGCAGAGGGAAACATCCGCCTCAATACGGAGTTGGTGAAAAAGCCTAAGGATTTGCTGGAGTACGTCATCGTGCATGAAATGGCTCATTTGATCGAGCCCACGCACAGTGATCGCTTCATCGCCATCCTTGAAGAGCATTACCCCAGCTGGCGAGAGGCACGCGATGAGTTAAATGAATTGCCGCTTGCGGCAGAGGTTTGGAGGAAGTGATATGGCATTAAATCTGGCAAAGCTCGTCATCGGCTATTTGAAAGATCGGCCTGAGCAGAAATTAACTGCACGGCAGATTGCCGAGTGGGTGTTCGCCACTTACCCAGAGGAATGCCAGGAAAAGCGGGCCAATAGCCGCGGCGATTACATCAAGTCTGATGCGGATCTGGTGCAGCAGCTCGTTGCAGAAATCAGCTCGCAGCGTCCGCGTATACAAACTAAGCATCCAGAACTCAAAACGACTGAAGGACGGCCGCGCAAGTATTATTACTCGGAGCGCTCGGACAGCGCCGAAGTGGCGGCGGCCGAAAGCGAGAGCACGTCAACGGCTGCGGATGCAAGTGCTTTGAAGATTGATGAACATGCGCTCTATCCGCTGCTATCCCAATACCTGTGGGAGGCGGAGGATTTTGGGGTTTTCTCCAAGCGCATCGATGAGAAGCGCTCGTCCAACAAACGCGGGCCGAACGGCAACCGCTGGCTGTACCCGGACGTGGTCGGCATGAAGGATTTGGGCAAGGAGTGGCATCGCGAAGTGCGCAACTGCGTGACTGAATATTTCGACAAACGCACCAAGCTGTGGTCATTCGAGGTAAAGCGGCTGATCAACCGTTCGAACGTACGCGAGTGCTTTTTTCAGGCTGTATCGAACTCGTCGTGGGCCAATTTTGGCTATCTGGTCGCGGCGGAAATCGGCGGCACTGATACGCTGAAGGAACTGCGGATGCTGTTTGCCGCCCACGGCATCGGCTTCATCAAACTGGACGTGGAAAACCCTGCTGATAGCCAGGTTCTGATTCCTGCCCGAGAGCGTGACGAAATCGATTGGGATATGGTCAATCGTCTGGCCACAGAGAACCGGGATTTTCTGGAATACGTGAAGTTGGTGAAACAGTTTTACCAAACTGGTGAGGCGCGGCTGGCAGATTGGGACGTTCCCGATCTGGACGATTGATCTCATGCTCTAGGTAGCCAATGAGGCTCTGACGTTTGGTAGAGTGCTCAGCTCCAGTAATCACCGGCAAGCGGTTTTTTGTGGCCGCTCAGCACCGAGTTGCCATTGCTACAGAAGCTTCCAAGCACAATCGGCCTCTTCTAAACCTGCATCAGGACTAGGGGAGAAGGCAAAAAAACCAACCGTATAAGGGTTGGTTTTTTATGTATTGGTGGAGCCGGGGGGAGTCGAACCCCCGTCCGTCAGTCCTCTACAAACAGTTCTACATACTTAGCCGCTCTACTTGAATCTCATGTGTGGCTTAGCCGAGAGGCAGGCCGACCACACACCAGTCACCTTAAGTTTAGAACCTGACTAAGTAACCCAGCCGTGTTCGAGTCTCTGTGTATGACGCTGCTGTGGGTTGCCCCACCTGACCCAGAGACCAATCAGTGCAGTTCCCGCGCAGTCGCAACCCAGTCCTGCAGATTTTTTCGCGTCACCGTACATTGAGGTCTACAGACGCCCAGAGCCGCGCCATGAGCAGCGGGAGTGAGTCGGCTGCGCGCTGAAAATCAACCCGCGTTTGCAGGTGACCAGGGGCCTCCAGCTGTCCACTGTTCTGAAAACACCGAGTTGTCATGGGCGGCCTTGATGACAGGCAGCATGAAGGCACGCAGTGCTGCAATGATATCGCCCAAGGCCAGCGCTTCCAGGCGGTTCTTGCTCCGGAAGGCCAACCTGACCACGCTGGCACCCGACATCGTGGCGGCCATCCTGTACGATGCATTGCCGAATCACATTACGCTGTTCGAGCAGGCGGTCGATCCTCCGGCGCTGTGGGATGAGCAGCGATCTCGACTTACAGTTCGCGACTGAATTGTCGGTGATAGTGGGTGTTTGATGCTACGGCTGCAGGTCAGTTATCAGCTATTCCACCCGCTCGTGCGTGCTCGGCGCATACATCGGGAACTGTCGGTGTGCTTGTCGAAATATCCCGACCAGCAAGCACGCCTTGAAGAGCCAGAAGTGCGACTCTTTGGCGAGCGTGCTACCGGATATGATTGCCTGGATGTGCGTTGTAATGGGCGGATATTCCGCTGTTCCCCACCGAGCGCTTTCCGGGGCTATTTCGTGCAAGATCATTGCACCGAGGGCAATCCCTATTGATCGCTGTTTCCAGCGCACGCAGGTGATCGACGATGGCATCGAAGCCGGGAGGCTCGCCGATGAACATGCCGGCAGCGATCATTCGCTGAAAGTCATCGCGCAACGCGGCTAGTGCGGTGTCTTCCGGAATCAGTTTGAGCTGCCCGGCCAGGCATGCGTCGTAGTTGGCGTAGCTCGCGTTGTAGAAGATCTTCTTGTGTTTGACCACGTCTGCGAGCAGAGTGCGATCGACCACAGCGGCTTGCCCATGTTCAATGTCGGCCAACATCGCCAAGTCGTACCAATGGCGAGACAGACGTTCGGCGCCTGTGCGGAACTCTTCGCGCTGACATTCGACGTGCATCAACGTCGCCTTCTCCCAGAAGGTACGTGCTGGGGACAGCACACTGACCGTCGGCTGCGGGAATTCGAGTTCAGCGACATGTTCCGCAATGTCAGGCCGCACCACATGCTCCTCATTCGGCTCGGTGATGTTGCGGCCACCGAACTCGATCAGGACGCTGTTACCGACGTAGTCTCCGGATTTCTCCAGCACGGTCGGGTAGTGCACCCGCAACTGCTCGCCGTCATCGCTGATTTCAAGACGGAATGCATCGGCGCTGAACTCGGTGGCCAGCATCTTCTGGAAGTGTGGTACCACTACACCGTGAGCATGGTCGCGTACGAAGGACTTGAGATCTTCGCTGAACTTCTTCAGCCGATTGCGCGAGACCCCTTCGGCAAATGGGTCGAAGGTTCCGTCCAGTCCTCGATAGTCGAGGGTGATGTCTACGTCCTCGGAGAAGCGTGCGATGGCTCCGAAAACTTTGGATAGTGAGGTGCCGCCCTTGAAGGCCATCGGAAGTCGATCGGGCATGGTGAACAGGGTCTGTAGCACCCAGCAGACCCATACATCTTTTTCCAGTACAACAGGTGAGCGTGCAAGTTGCGGAGCAAGCGCCCGGTAAATTTGGGACTGCTCTTCTCGTTTGAGATGCAGGAAGGACTCAGGCATGAGCTGCCATCCGCTCGTTTCGGAAGATGGCGTCGCTCATCCACGCAGGCATCGAGCTGGTGGCTGACTTCAGCACCTCGAACTCGCTCGATCCCAGCTTGCGCCGAATCTTCTCGACGAGAGCTGGAGTCACTTCCTTTTTGCCGAGGTACCACATTGCCGCAAGCGCGAGCCCCGCAGGTCGGCCGGCTAGGGCCAGCTTGCGCTGACAGACGTGCTGCAGTCTGATTTCCATCTTGCCCACGCGGATGCGCTTTGACGGGCCCGATGTCACGAATACAGATTGGGTTGGAACCTGAGTGGTCAGTTCGAGCCGACGCGCAGCTTCGGCACCGTGAATCTGGACAACCGCCCCAGTGGCCTTGGCAACGGTCTCGGCCACCTTCAGCGGTTCAGGCATTACCTTGCCGACGAAACGGCTGACCTCAGGACGCACAAAGACGCCGCGCGTCACTCGCTCGACCGACCCTGCCTTGACGAGGCGCGACAGAGTCTGATCGACGGACGCACGCGTCCCGCACTCAAGGAATGCCGTCGGGGTGAAAGGCTCCCCAATCGGCATCGCCTCGATGCGCTCGCGAATCAGCTCGGCGGTCTTGATCGTCGTGTTCATGTACGAAAATATATG
This sequence comes from Parvibium lacunae, assembly GCF_003335215.1. Lineage (GTDB taxonomy): Bacteria > Pseudomonadota > Gammaproteobacteria > Burkholderiales > Burkholderiaceae_D > Parvibium > Parvibium lacunae. The sequence continues at coordinate 63,318 of NZ_QPGB01000001.1, forward strand.
CGAGTTTCTGACAAACTGCAAGTGCGACAGCTCGCTGGAGTGAGCGTGTGTCCCGGAACGGCCAATTCGGGCGGCTGGCGCAGTCCGCAGGCGTTCGCAGTAACCCGCACCAGTAAGCGGGAGCCGCCGCGATCGGGCAAGAAAAAACCCCAACCGATAACGGTTGGGGTTTGTTATTGGTGGAGCCGGCGGGAATCGAACCCGCGTCCGTCAATCCTCTACAAATAGTTCTACATACTTAGCTGGTTTATTTGAATCTTATTGTGTGCTTAGCCAATCAGCAGGCCGACACACAACCAGTTGCCTTAGATTTAGCTCACCCTTAAGCAACCCAAGGGGGAGCGAGCCTCTGTGAATGACGCTGCTGTGAGTTACCCCACCTGACCCAGAGGCCAATCAGTGCAGCGTCCAGCCGGGATTAGGCGGCTAGAGCGAAACGTTCGTCGTTTGCGTTTACTTTTTTCCCATTGATTTACGAGGTGACGGGTCCTCGGTATGCCCTACTTGCTTTGCAATTCACGTCGAAACCAGGTCGGCCCCAATGCGTTGTTATTGTAATGGATGTCGGCTGCTTTAGCGACCTTTTTGCGGTAGGTTCAAGATTGTCAGCAGGTCGTGTGGGTGATGAATCAGCCAGTCAGCTTGCCAAGTGCTGGGGTCGCTTTCGCCGCAATAGCCATAGGCGGCCGCCGCTGTTTTCATGCCGGCAGCTTGCCCCGCTGTGATATCGCGGGCGTCATCGCCCACATACAGGCAGGTGGCTGGGGGCACTTCCAGTAGCGTGGCGGCATGGAGTAAAGGGGCAGGGTGGGGTTTGGCGTGGGCCGTGGTGTCGCCACTCACCACACAACGTGTGCGCGGGAATAGCTGTAGTGCTTCAACCAGCGGGTTAGTGAAGCGGGTGTGTTTATTGGTCACGATACCCCATGCCAGCCCATGCGCTTCGAGTTGATCAAGCAGCCACGGCATGCCATCAAATAAATGTGAATGAACACAGAGCCGAGCTGCATAGCGGCTTAAGAAATCGGTTTGGTAGTCGGGGTAAGCGGGGTTATCGGGCGTGATTTGTAACGCGCGCCCCAGCATGCCACGTGCGCCTTGCGACACGTAGGGCCGTAGTTCAGCCAAGGACAGTGGGGCGAGATTACGCGCTTCGCGCATGGCGTTAGCGGCGGCGGCCAAGTCACCCGCGGTATCGGCGAGGGTGCCATCCAGATCAAACAAAACCGCGCGCCATGCGATAGAGGTTGGAGGCAAAACAGATGCCGGGTCTAACATGAGGCTTCTTTCATTAAGCGGGTTTGTGGCAAGCAACCATGTAATTGACGCTGGTGTCTGGCCCCAGGGTGAAACGATCCTGCAATGGGTGGTAGTGCATGCCGATAATCTCTGCGGTGTCTAATCCGCAAGCGCGTGTTACGGCAATGAGTTCGGCAGGGCGAATAAATTTGCGGTAGTCGTGCGTGCCAATCGGTAGCATCCGTAGCAGATACTCAGCGCCTAATATGGCGAAGAGATAGGCTTTCAACCCCCGGTTAAGCGTTGAAAAAAAGACCCAGCCCCCCGGCTTCACCAACGCTGCGCACGCACCAATAATTGCCCCTGGGTCGGGCACATGTTCGAGCATTTCCATACAGGTGACGACGTCAAAGCTCCCCGCTTGTTGTGCAGCGAGAGCTTCGACCGCTGTGCATTCATAGCGCGTTGCTGCGCCAGTTTCTAGGGCATGCAGCCGCGCGACTTGCAATGACTTTTCAGCTAAATCAATCCCCAATACGTCGGCGCCGCGCTGGCTCATACTTTCACTCAAAATCCCGCCACCACAGCCTACATCTAAAACGCGCTTGCCAGTGAGGCTGGCATGCTGGTCGATCCAATCAAGCCGAACGGGATTGAGGAGATGCAGGGGTTTGAATTCGCTAGTGGGGTCCCACCATTTGCTGGCGAGCGCCGAAAATTTTTGTAGTTCCGCTTCATCGGCATTGCGGGTGGGCGCAGAAGTCGTAGACATGGCGAGTAGAAAAAGAGTCGAGATTTTGGATTGTAAAGGTTAGCCTAGCGATAAAAATAAAAAAGCCCTGCGGCTGCAGGGCTTTTAATCGTCAGGAGCGAGATTTACTTGCGATCACGTGTTCCAACCAGTTCGATTTCAACGCGGCGGTTTTTAGCACGGCCTTCGCTGGTTTTGTTGTCAGCAGCAGGTTTGGTTTCGCCTTTGCCTTCTGTGTAAACACGGTTTGCATCGACCCCTTTGCTGACCAGATAAGCCTTGACGGCTTCTGCACGGCGCATAGAGAGTTTGTTGTTGTACTCATCTTTACCGACAGAATCAGTGTGGCCAGTGGCAATTACAACTTCCAGGTTCACTTCTTTAGATTTAGCAACAACGTCATCCAGTTGCTTTTTGGCTTCTGGCTTGAGCACTGCTTTGTCAAAATCAAAATAAGCTTCAGCGGCAACAGAGATTTTCTCTTTGGTGGCTGCTGGTGGGGCAGCTACAGCTGGGCGTGCAGCAGGCGCGGCGGGAGCTGCGGCGGCAGGCGCAGCAGGCGCAGCTGGGCGTGCAGCAGCAGGAGCGGCAGCAGCGGGTTTCAGCGCGCCATCACAATCTTTGCCGGCGGTAGCGGGAGTCCAGAAGGCATCGCGCCAGCACAGACCACCAACACCATTGACCCACTGTAGACCATTGGGGTTAACCCAGTTGTCATTGTTTTGTGCGAAGGAAGCTGTCGAAACAACTGCCAAGCCTGCCAGTAATACTTTCACTAATTTACTCATGTTCTCTTCCTATCAGTTAGCAAGTTCAGTCGGCCCAGCGCTTAGCTTATTAGCAAAAAGCCCGCACTTGGTTGCGTGAAACAACACTCTTTTTATAGAGTTGCACTGCAAAATATGCCGCAAGCCCTTGGATTCTAACACGCTGAAATGGTTCAGCAAGTGTTAAAAACTGTCGCCTAGTGATTGTCTGTTGCCTCCTTGTGCTTGTTTCACGGCAATTTGCCATGTTTCAAGGCTAGCAAGGCATTGCTGGCGGGCCGTGAGGGCGCTGTTGAGGGTGATTTGTTGTTGATTGACAACGTGCTGGCCTGCAACCCAAACATCGCTGACTTGTTCGCGCCCGCACACATAGACCAAGTGACTGGGGATGTCGTAGCAGGGTTGGCTCTGGAGTTGGCCTAGATCAATGCATAGGCAATCCGCTGCTTTACCCCCAGCCAAGCTCCCAATTTGCTCATCGAGGCCCAATGCCCGTGCAGCGCCAAGGGTTGCGGCTTCTAGCACGCTAGCGGCTGATCCTGCCGTCGGGTCACCGCTCACCCCTTTTGCCAAGAGCGCGGCAAGGCGCAGCTCTGCCCATAAATCGAGTCGGTTATTGCTGGCAGCGCCGTCTGTGCCTAATCCAAAATTTATCCCTGTGGCTTGCCATGCGGCCAGGGCGGGTAAGCCGCTGGCGAGTTTCAGGTTAGAGCTTGGGCAGTGCGCGAGATGCGCGCCCGCTGTGGCGAGTTGGGCCAGTTCGGCTGAGGTGAAATGAACACCATGCACGGCAATCAACCGAGGACTCAGCAAGCCTAGTCGGGCCAATCGTTCGAGCGGGCGGCAGCCATACTGCTGCATACTGGTGGTTAATTCAGCTTCGGTTTCGTGCAGGTGGGTGTGAATGGGTAAATCCAAGGTTTCTGCCAGGGTGCCCAGGCGCTGGTAAACCGCATCAGAGACGGTGTACGGCGCATGCGGGGCCAGGCTGAAGTGGACCGTGGCCGTCTCTTGCCAGCGCTCATGAATTGCCAAACCTTGGGCGAGATACTCGTCTGCCTGCTTGGCGTAGCGGGTGGGCAGATCAATCACTGTGATGCCCGCAACGATTCGCATACCGTAGGCTTGTGCGGCCCTAATCGTCGCTTCGGGAAAGAAATACATGTCGTTGAAGCAGGTAATGCCACCCAGTAGCATTTCATGGCATGCCAAGACACTGCCATCGAATACAAACGGGTCACTGACCAAGGCCGCTTCGGTCGGCCAGATACAGTCACCAAGCCAGCGCTGCAACGGCAAGTCATCTCCTAGCCCGCGCAGTAATGTCATGGCGGCATGACAATGAAAATTGATCAAACCCGGCATGAGTACATGGTGAGGCCGCACAATGAAATGCGCATCTGGGTAGGCTGCCCGGGCTTGTGCCTGCGGCATCAGTGCGCGAATCCGTCCCGCTTCTATCACTAAGCTATGGTCAGTCAACACGCTGTCGGCACGAGGGCTGATTGGTAACAGCCATTTCGCTTCAATGACTTGAATTTCTGGCATCATAAATTTTTGGCCCCGTTATCTATTGCAAAAGTATGCCGCACTTTTTTCGACTTGCCCCGCATTTTGTTGTTACTCACTTTGCGCGCCGAGGCATTTACGGCGCTTGCTTACTGCTAATTTTATTTTTCTTGCCGCGTATCGTTTGGTCGCAGGATGTGGTCGTGATGGGGATTTTTCCCAACAAAGTGGTGTTGTCGGTTGACCATGGGCTGCCGAAAACCCTGGCTGTTGGGGAGCCACTGTGGCAAGGCATGCGCTTGTTACGCACCGAGGGTGATGAGGCGTGGTTGGAAATTGGCGGGCAAGTGCAGCGGTTGAGTCTGGGCAGTTATCGTGCCAAGGGAGCAGCGGCAGGGCAACGCACGACGGTCACACTCAAAGCGGATGCGCGCGGCCATTTCATGACTGTGGGGAAAGCCAATGGTGGCAGTCTTCAGTTTATGGTTGATACGGGCGCATCAGTTGTCGCCATCAGCTTGGTGGAAGCGCGGCGTTTGGGGATCAATTACCTCAATGGCCGACGTGCTGCTGTGCAGACGGCAAATGGGCCAACCTTGGCTTATTACGTTAAGCTAGATTCGCTCGCCATCGGCCCACTGGAGCTGAATCAAGTCGATGCCGTGATTCTGGAAAATCTGGGTGGTGTCGCCTTATTGGGAATGAGCTTTCTCAATCGAATGGAGATGCAACGTACCGGCGATACGCTGGTTTTAACCAAACGATATTAGGGACTGATCTAGCGCAATACCCTATCGGTATGTTGGCGACATACTGCAGTCTGTTTTAAGGATTGCAACGATGTCACTCATTACCAAAAAAACTGAACTCCTTCTTCCCGCTGGCTCCCTTGAAAAAATGCGTGCTGCCTATGCCTTTGGGGCGGATGCCGTTTACGCTGGCCAGCCGCGCTATAGCTTGCGTGCTCGCAATAACGAGTTCCGTTTGCCGCAGATTGAAGAGGGTATTCAAGAAGCACGCGCACAAGGTAAAAAATTCTACGTGACTAGTAACTTGCTGCCCCATAACGGCAAGGTCAAAACTTACTTGCGCGACATGGAACCCATTATTGCCATGCAGCCAGACGGTTTGATTATGGCCGACCCCGGCTTGATTATGCTGGTACGGGAAAAGTGGCCTGAAGTACCTGTTCACCTCTCGGTGCAAGCCAATACCATGAACTATGCCAGTGTGAAGTTTTGGCAAAGCGTGGGCGTCAAACGCATTATCCTCTCGCGGGAATTAAGCTTGGATGAAATTGAAGAAATCCGCCAGCAGTGCCCCGAGATGGAGCTGGAAGTCTTTGTGCATGGGGCGTTATGTATTGCCTATTCAGGACGTTGCTTGCTATCCGGCTACTTTAATCGGCGCGATGCCAACCAGGGTACGTGTACCAATGCGTGCCGCTGGAACTATCAAACGCACAACGCCACTGAGGATGACAGCGGTGATGTGAAGCTGATTCAGCCGCTCCAAGATTTTGATTTTTCCAAAGAAGATACCGAGCAAGCGCAAGCATTTGCCGCATGCGGCGGGAGTGCGCGCCATCCCGCAGCCGATCAAGTGTATTTGATCGAAGAAGCGACCCGCCCAGGTGAGCTGATGCCGATTATGGAAGACGAGCATGGCACCTACATCATGAACTCCAGAGACCTACGGGCCTTGGAGCATGTGGAGCGTTTGGTCAAAATGGGGATTGATTCGCTCAAAATTGAAGGTCGTACCAAATCGCTGTACTACGTGGCGCGTACTGCGCAAACTTACCGCGCCGCGATAGATGATGCACTCGCGGGCCGTCCTTTCAACCCGACACTGCTGGCGGATTTAGAAGGTTTGGCCAATCGGGGTTATACCGATGGGTTCTATCAGCGCCACCACGCCGAGGAATACCAAAATTATTTACGTGGACATTCCGAAGCGAAACGTAGCCAATATGTGGGTGAGGTAATTGGTTTGGAACAAGGATGGGCCACGGTGGCGGTGAAAAACCACTTTGAAGTCGGTGATCAGGTTGAAATCATTCACCCTAGTGGCAACCAGATTGTGCCATTGGTGCAAATGCAAGACTTGCAAGGTCAGGGCATTACGGTGGCGGCGGGCAGCCCAGCGCAGGTGCGAATTCCCTTAGGAGAGCAATATCGGGGGGCGTTGCTGGCAAGGTTGTTATGATCTGAGCAGTTTTGGTGTTATTTGCCCAGATTAACCTTCAATCAATGCATACGCACTGTGGTTGTGAATCGATTCGAAGTTCTCCGCTTCCACCACAAATTTGCTGATGCGGGAATCTGCCTTGAGGCGACCAGCGACGTCACGCACCAAGTCCTCGACAAATTTAGGATTGTCGTAAGCACGCTCAGTCACCCATTTTTCATCGGGGCGCTTCAGTAAACCGAACAACTCGCAGGAGGCTTCATCTTCCACAAGGCGGACGAGTTCTTCAATGCTCAGATTGGTATTGGCCAAGTGTGCAGTCACAGTGACATGTGAGCGCTGATTGTGCGCACCGTAATCAGAAATTTTCTTGGAGCATGGGCAGAGGCTGGTGACGGGCACGAGTACACGCAGCGCCAATTCAACGTTGCCTTGGGTGACGGTGCCAAGCAGGCTGACTTCGTAGTCTAGCAAGCTGGACACGCCGGAGACTGGGGCGATTTTTTTGATGAAGTAAGGAAAGGTAGCTTCTACATGCCCACTGTGCGCTTCCAAACGCACTAGCATGACCTGCAAAAGTTCGGCAAACTCATTGACATCCAGGGGTGCGCTGCGTTCTTCGAGCAGTGCCAAAAAGCGCGACATGTGGGTGCCTTTTTGGGTGTCAGGCAAATGCACGTAGAGGTTCCAAATGGCGACAGTCGGCTGCACTTGGCCATTGGCGGTTCGAATTTGCAGCGGGTGGCGCACGCCTTTGACGCCGACGCGCTGAATCGCGAGATGCCGTTCATCGGCAAACCCCTGGACATCAGGCATATTGGTAGTCAGTGATTGGCGGGTGAGGTCAGGCGCATTCATCATGGGGTACCTATTATTTTCCAGCACAAGAAATTAAGCGACACGGCGGCTTGTGTCGCCTGTGTGGGCCGACTCTGCAGCGGCTGCAGCCGATTGCGTGGGGGGTTCAAATAAATTGGCGAAAGTGGTGGTAACTTGCCGGGTGATACCTGCGGCATCCAGGCCTAGCTCGCGGTAAAGCGCACCTTGTTCACCATGGTCAATAAATTGGTCTGGAATGCCCAAATGCAAGAGGGGGATAGACGGTGCCCCTATTTTTTGTAGGGCTTCTGCACAAGCGCTGCCTGCCCCACCCATGATGCAACCATCTTCGACGGTAACGATCGCGGCGTGGCTCATCGCTAATGTTTGAAGTAGGCTTTCATCAATTGGTTTTGCGAAACGCATATCGACGACGGTCGCATTGAGGGTCTCAGCCGCCGCTAATACTGCAGGCAGGAGGGTGCCAAACACGGCAAAGGCAATGGTCTTGCCTTGCCGCCGGACAATCCCTTTACCGAGTGCAACAGTCTCCAATTGCGCGGAGATGGCTTGCCCAAGACCGCTACCACGGGGGTAACGTACCGCGCTGGGGCCAGCATGTTGGTAGCACGTTGAGAGCAACAAGCGGCATTCATTCTCATCGCTGGGGGTAGCAACCACCATATTGGGAATGCAGCGCAAGAACGCAATGTCGTAGTTGCCGGCATGAGTGGCCCCATCGGCCCCGACCAAGCCGGCACGATCCAGCGCAAAGGTCACGTCCAGATTTTGCAATGCCACATCATGAATTAGCTGGTCGTAGGCCCGTTGCAAAAAGGTGGAATAGATGGCCACCACGGGTTTCATGCCTTCGCAGGCTAGGCCAGCGGCAAATGTCACCGCATGTTGTTCGGCGATGCCTACATCAAAGTAACGCTGCGGAAATTGTTTTTCAAACTCAACCAGCCCTGAGCCTTCGCGCATGGCGGGGGTAATCCCAACCAGCTTGTCATCCGCCGCGGCTTGATCACAGAGCCATTGGCCGAACACCTGGGTGTAAGTCTGTTTAGTGCTGGCCGCCTTTTTTAAGCCTTCGGCTGGGTTAAATTTACCCGGGCCGTGGTAGGCCACGGGGTCTGCTTCGGCCAGCTTGTAGCCTTGTCCTTTTTTGGTCACGACATGCAGAAACTGTACCCCGCCCAATTGTTTCAGGTTTTCCAAGGTCGGGATCAGGGAATCGAGATCATGGCCATCAATCGGGCCAATGTAGTTGAAACCAAACTCTTCAAATAAGGTCGCGGGTACCACCATGCCTTTGGCATGCTCTTCAAAGCGGCGCGCCACTTCCAATAACGGAGGGGCAACGCTCAGTAGAGTTTCGACCCCGCGCTTGGCCGCCGCATAAAATTTGCCTGACATCAGGCGTGCCAAATAGCGATTGAGCGCGCCGACAGGGGGCGAAATCGACATATCGTTATCATTCAAAACGACTAGCAGGTTCACATTCGGCGTGACACCAGCATTATTCATGGCTTCAAAGGCCATGCCCGCTGTCATGGCGCCATCGCCAATGACGGCGATATGTTGGCGCTGGATATTCTGGTTGCGCGAGGCCACCGCCATCCCCAGTGCGGCAGAGATCGAGGTTGAGGAATGCGCGGTGCCGAAGGCATCGTAGGGCGATTCGCTGCGCTTAGGAAAGCCTGAAATGCCACCTTGTTGACGTAAAGTAGCCATGGCTTCGCGCCGACCTGTCAGGATTTTGTGCGGATAGGTTTGGTGGCCCACATCCCAGACAATTCGATCATCCGGGGTGTTAAAGACGTAATGCAGCGCTACCGTGAGTTCAACTGTGCCCAAATTGGAGGAAAGATGACCGCCTGTTTGCGACACCGAGTCCAGCACATAAGCCCGCAATTCACTGGCCAACTGCGGCAGTTGCTTGCGTTCGAGGGCGCGGAGTTGGCTTGGATTATTGATTGTATTGAGTAAGTCGAACATAAATTTTTGGGCGGTCAGTGCGTGCGCTGGACAACATAATCGAGTAATTGTGCCAGCCTTTCAGTATTTGGCAAGTCTTGTGCCAATGTTTGCAGTGCGGTGCGCCCTTCTTCACGCAGCGCGCTAGCCAGTGTTTTGGCGGCGCTTAAGCCGAGTAAAGACACATAGGTGGGCTTCTCTTGCGCCGCGTCTTTACCGGCTGTTTTGCCTAACGTTGCGGTATCGGCTTCAACATCAAGAATGTCATCCACCACTTGAAAGGCCAGCCCTAAGGCGCTCGCATAAACATCAAGACTTGTTTGCTGGGCGGCGTTAAGGTCTGCACAAATAGCGCCTAAACGCACACTGGCACGCAATAAAGCGCCGGTTTTCAGGCAATGCATCGATTCCAGGGTAGCCCGCTCTAGTTGGCTGCCAACACTGCCGAGGTCGATCGCTTGTCCGCCACACATGCCGGCTGCACCACTGGCCTGGGCCAAGGTTTGCAGCAGCGTGACAACCTGCGCCGGGGGCAGCGGTGTCTGACTCAGCACATCAAAGGCGAGGGTTTGCAAGGCATCGCCCGCCAGTAATGCTAAGGCCTCGCCAAACCGGACATGAACCGTGGGTTTACCGCGGCGTAAGATGTCATTGTCCATGCATGGCAAATCATCATGCACTAGCGAGTAAGCATGAATCAGCTCAACTGCGACCGCGGCATGATCAAAGGCCTGTAGCGGCGCGGTCGCTGAAAGGGGGGCTACCGCGTAGACCAGCAAGGGCCGAATCCGCTTGCCACCATCGAGCACGGCATAATGCATGGCCGTGTGTAAGGTATCCAAACTCGCCTGGGGCGCCGCGTTGGTGCTCGGGGTCCGCGCAGGCAAATGCCGCAAGAGCATGCTTTCGACATGTTGCGCCTGGCTTTGCATCCATTCCTGTAACGACAAAGCCATGGTCATTCCTCTGTTGGTGCCTGCGCCTCAGGCCGCCACGTTTGCAGCGTACTCTCTTGCAATACTTGTATTTCTTGCTCGACTACCGTCAGTGCCTGTTGACAATATTGCAGCAAATAGGCCCCGCGTTTGTAGGCTGCCAAGGAGGCATCCAAACTGAGACTCCCTGATTCCATGCGCTGGGTAATTTCTTCGAGTTCCTGCATCGCAGCCTCAAAACTTGCTGGCGACGGTTGGCCTGCTGGCGTATGGGGTTTGCCCATGAGCGCATCCTTGCTGACATAAAAACCCGATTTTACGATAAATGCCTACTCTGCTGGGCTAACTGCTCGACGATTCCCGGCCTGATGCGCCATCTCATCTCTCAACCTGGGTGTAATCTGCAATTTCAGGGTAAAATTCCATCATAAGTCGCTAGCAAATCGGGTTTGCTGGCTTTTTTTGTCACTGAAAGGTAGGGACGGAGCACCATTATGTCGAATCTCGGAAATGTTCAGCAAGTGCGACAGCAGTTGCAGCGTGCCACATCGCAATTACCTGTTGATGTGTACTTTGATGAAGCACTGCTAGCCCGGGAGAAGACGCTCTTATTCGAACAAGGCCCCGCCTACGTGGGCCATGCCTTGATGGTGCCAGAAGTGGGCAGTTATCACACCTTGGCGGGTGAAGCCGAAGGCCGCGTTTTAGTGCGTAACCAATCGGGCATTGAGCTGTTATCCAATGTCTGCCGCCACCGCCAAGCAATTATGCTCAATGGCAAAGGCCAGACCAATAACATCGTCTGCCCCCTACATCGCTGGACGTATGATCTCGGGGGCCAATTACTCGGCGCCCCCCATTTTGACGATAACCCTTGCCTCAATCTTGGCAAAACCCCATTGCAAAACTGGAACGGCCTGCTATTTGAAGGCCCGCGGGATGTGCGCGCTGACCTGGCCAACATGGGCGTGGCGCAAGATTTTGATTTCAGCGGCTACATGCTGGATAGCGTTAAAGTCCATGAATGCAATTACAACTGGAAAACCTTCATCGAGGTGTATCTGGAGGACTACCATGTGGTGCCCTTCCACCCCGGCTTGGGTAAGTTTGTAGAGTGCGGCGAGCTGGACTGGCAGTTTAGTGAATGGTACTCGGTGCAAACCGTGGGCATTCATAATTTCCTGGAGCAAGCCGGGTCGCCGGTGTATCAGCGCTGGCATGATCAGGTCAAACAATTTGGTCGAGGCCAATTGCCTAAATATGGCGCGGTTTGGTTGACTTACTACCCCAATATCATGGTCGAGTGGTATCCGTGGACGCTCGTGATTTCCACGCTCTTACCCGATGGCCCGCAAAAAACCAAAAATATCGTCGAGTTTTATTACCCCGAAGAAATCGTCCTGTTTGAACGCGACTTCATTGCTGCCCAGCAAGCCGCCTACATGGAAACCTGTGTAGAGGACGATGAAATCGCCGAGCGCATGGACAAAGGCCGCAAAGCCTTGTTTGATCGTGGGCAAAATGAAGTCGGCCCGTATCAGTCACCGATGGAAGATGGGATGCAGCATTTTCATGAGTTTTATAGACGAGTGATGGACTTTACGCGGTAACCAAAGCCATGATTGATCGTACTCACTATGCACCTAAAACCAAATCTCAATTTCGTATTAGCGAGCATGTTATTGAGCTTCGTGATGTGGTTTGGCAAATTAAAAATTTAGCCGCTATAGCAATCACAAAAAAACTAATTCATAGCAAAGATCCTGAGCCAACGTTTAATCAAACTCAACCTAAGCTGCAAATAAACTGGCAGGCATTACTGGTACTTGTTTTCGCTATGGGATTCGGATTGACATACTTCAAGCTGCCTGATGGCGTCATTCTTTTCTTCATTTTAAGCTCAGCACTGACCTACTTTTTCTTCTCTCGTAAAAAATTAATCAAGTTAACTACACAGTGGGAGACTGACAAAAATGGCTATCTAGATGCTTGGCGTGCCTGGAAGCACAGAAAAGATAATCCACCTACTATATTCGGATTAATTCTTGAGACCGCTTCAGGTAGCCGCTCTATTATCTATTCATACAATGAAAACCAAATCCGAGAGGCGCATATTGCAATTAAAGCTGCTATGAAAAAAGCAACAAGAGGCGATATTTTTGTGTCAATAGATTCGGTTAATGTTGGAGGTGATCATTCGATTAATAATTTCGATTCAGAAATAATGAGTCAAGTTATAGGAGATGATGATGGCATCAATTAATAATTACAACTCTACAATTACAAATCAAGTTATTGGGACTCAAATTAATAACAATCAAAAACAATCAATAAATCTAGATGATCTCAAAGAAATACTTGAAAAGTTAAAAGTTCATATTCAAGAGTCAGATACTGTTAACAAGAAGAATGCATTGGTCTTGCAACAAGCTATCTATGATCTCAGTTATGAAATTAAACAAGCTCAACCCAATCATAGCAAGATAGAGCAATTGTTGGCTGTATTTGTAAATTTAGGTAGTTTGCCAACAATCTTGGAGAATGGTCTTAAAAAAATATTGTCATTGAGTGGCATCTAAATCTATGCAATCACTCTGGATGCTCGTCGCCGCTTTATTGTTTTCGTTAATGGCTGTTTTCATTAAACAGGCGAGCGAGTTCTATAACACCGGCGAAATTGTTTTTTATCGCTCTCTCTTCACCGTGATCTGCATGGCGTTTCTGTTGAAGGCGCGCCATATTTCATTCGCCACCCCCCATTGGAAAGAGCACACCATTCGTAGCCTGGTCGGCGCTGTCGCCTTCTCACTGTGGTTCTTCACGATTGCCCGGTTGCCTCTTGCCACGGCGATGACCCTTAATTACACCGCGCCCTTATTTGTCGCTTTATTTTTGGCCTTTGGCTGGTTTGGCCTACAAAAAACGCTTGCTGATAAATGGCTGTATCTCTCGCTTAGCCTTGGTTTTGCAGGTGTTGTTGTCCTCATGCAGCCTAGTGTGGCAGCAGGCCAGTGGTGGCTTGATGTGTTGTGTCTTATCTCTGCCGTGTTAGCCGCTACCGCTCTCTCACATGTGCGCATACTCGGCAAACTGGGCGAGCCAGGAAGTCGAATTATTTTTTATTTTTCACTCGCGGGGATAGTAGTGGGCGCGCTGCTCGCGCTGGTCTCCACGGGCTTTCATACCCATACGCTGCATGGCGGTTTATATTTGTTTGGTGTGGGGGCGACTGCTACCGTTGCGCAAATGGCGATTACCCGTGCCTACAGCAAAGGGCATCCCTTACTCACTGCATGCTTACAATTCAGTGGCGTCATTTTTTCCACGGGTTTCGGCGTATGGCTGTGGGGCGATCACATCACCGTCAATATGCTATTGGGCATGAGCATGATCGTCGTTGCAGGCATGCTCGCCACCTGGCTTACCGCACGTGCAGAGCGTCTCAACTCCCAAGCTGTGGAACGAAGTCTGCTAATACGGAATGAATAAAGGAAACCAATATGTATTCGACACTGATTCAAGCCAGCACACTACAAAATTTATTGGCGGACTCTACGCAACATGTCATCTTGGTCGATTGCCGACACGATCTCGCCAACCCTAGCGCGGGGCAGGCTGCTTATGCTGAAGCCCATCTTCCTGGGGCGCGATTCGCCCATCTCGATACCGATTTATCGGCAGCCAAGAATGGCAAAAATGGGCGTCATCCTCTACCCACTCGCGCAGTCTTTGCCGAAACATTGGGCCGCTGGGGGATTGATAACGACACACAAGTCATCGCTTACGATGCGCAAGGCGGCATGTTTGCGGCCCGCCTGTGGTGGATGCTTCGCTGGTGCGGCCATCGCGCCGTGGCCGTGCTCGATGGTGGCTTACCCGCTTGGCAAGCGATCAACGGTGTGCTGACGAGTGAACTGTCAAGCATTACCGCGACTACCTTTATGCTGCAGCCTGAGCTGGTGGAATTGGTGGTCGTCGAACAAGTAGAAGCCAACTTAACGGCACCCCAACCTCGTTTGATTGTGGATGCCCGCAGCCCCGATCGCTTTCGCGGTGAAAACGAAACGCTGGATCCCGTGGGAGGACACATTCCTGGTGCCGCTAATCGTTTCTTTAAAGATAATCTACAAACAGACGGCACCTTTAAGCCCGCTGAAGTGTTGCGGACTGAATGGCAAGCCGTATTAGAAAGCCGCGCGCCCGCGCAAACCATTATGCAGTGCGGTTCAGGGGCAACCGCTTGCCATAATTATTTGGCGATGGAAGTGGCGGGCTTAGGGGGTGCCGGCTTATATGCTGGGTCGTGGAGTGAGTGGTGCAGTGATGCCAGCCGACCCATATCACGCGATTAATGCGCGTGTTCTCCCACTTTGCCTAAGAGAAGAATCATCATAATACCGACACTGATTAGCAAAACCTGATTGAAACTCTGACGCCAGCTGAGTTGTTGCTGTAGCTGGGGAATCAGATCGGCGACGGCGATATATAAAAAGCTGCTGGCTGCCAAAATCAGGGTGTAGGGCATCCATTGTTCACTGCTACCAATCAGCCAATAGCCCAGTAACCCGCCCAAAATCGAGGCTAGGCTCGCCAGACCGTTATAGAGGAAGGCGCGCCGCCGGGTGAAGCCTGCATTGAGCAACACCATAAAATCACCAACTTCTTGCGGGATTTCATGCATTACCACCGACAGCGTGACTGCCCAACCGAGATGGGGGTCAGCCAAAAACGAGGCCGCAATCAAGAGTCCATCTGAAAAGTTGTGAATACTGTCGCCCACCAAAATACTCACGCCAGAGCGCCCTGCATTTGCTTTGTCATGCCCGTGGTGATGAGCATGACCATCGCCTTCGAAATGATGATCATGTCGCAGCAGGGCAAGTTTTTCTAACAAGAAGAAGGACAACAGGCCAGCAAGTAAAACAGCAAATAACGTATGCTCTGCTTGGCCTTGCTCGCTGCCAAGATGAAAAGCTTCGGGCAGTAAGTGCAGTAGGCTGAGAGCCAATAACAGCCCAGTTGAGAGGCTTACCATCGGCTGTACCATGCGACTGAGTAGCTTAAAACTGAGCCAAGCCGCAGCGAGCATAGAGACTAAGCCACCTAAGACGGTGGCGGCCAAAATTGAAATGAGTGTTGTATCTATCATGTGCCGATTGTACTGTGTTCTCTGAACACAATTAGGAGATGCGCGTCCGTAGCTGGTTAGTAATCAGCACGCCCGCGAGAATCAAGCCACCACCAAAGTACACGCTGGTGGGCAAGCGTTCACCGAGCATGAGTGCGCCGAGTAGGACCCCAAAGACAGGCACAAAGTTAATAAACGCGGCGGCGCGGGTTGCCCCGATTTTTTGAATGCCTTGGGTGTACCAGGTATAGGAAAGGGCGCTACCCGCTACACCCAGATAGAGAACGCAAGTCCAGGCGCTGAGGCTGAAGTGATAGAGTTGCCACCAATGCAAGTGAGTTTGAGCCCCTTCTCCTAATAATTGATTTTCAAAGGTCGTCGCCAATAACAACATGGCACAACCACTGGCACAGGCCCAAAAATTAGTGGCAATCGGGCTGAGCCGTTGCCCGACGCGCTTGCATTGCAGGGTGTAGGCTGTCCAAGCCAACACACAGCCAATGATCAAATATTCGCCCAGGCCTACCGCTGCTGCGGTATTGTCTGCCGCACTGTTGCTGCCTAGAAAGCGGCGCGGGTCGCCATTGCTTAACACCAGGATGCAGCCGCATAGCGCAATCACCACCCCGCCCCATTGTTTGCCATTCAGGGGTTCCTTCAACAACAACCAGGCCGCGACCGCCACCACCACGGGGTTTAGTGCCACCACCAAGGAGCCACGCCCCGCCGCAATGTGCTGCAAGCCCACCATGAAGAAAAAGTTATACGCAAACACGCCCGTTAAGCCGAGCAAGGCCGCCGTGAGCCAATGTTGACGTGCCAGCTTAAACGCTTGCGGTTCGGTACGCCACACTAGCAAACCCATCGCACAGGTGGCAAAGAAAAACCGTAAGAACGCCGCCGAGAAGGGTGCCACCTCTTGTACCAACACTCGCCCAGCAATCCAGGTACCGCCCCAGATGAGCGCGGTGAGGAGTAGGGTGGTGTAGGTCCAGAGTAGTCGTGTTGAGGAAGTCATCATCAGTGCGCCTGTTCCCAGTTCTGCCCACTGCCAATCTCAACGAGCAGTGGCACTTGCAGTTGCGCGACGCCGCCCATCAAGACGGGGAGGGTGTCTTTCACCAAACTCAGTTCTGCTTCGGGCACATCTAACACCAGTTCATCATGCACTTGCATGATGAGTTTGCTCTGGAGTTTTTCCGCTTCCAGCCAATTTTGCACCGCAATCATGGCGAGCTTGACGATATCCGCTGCCGTACCTTGCATGGGGGCGTTAATCGCGGCGCGTTCTGCGCCTTGGCGGCGCTGCGGGTTGCTGCTGTTGATTTCATTCAGCCACAGGCGGCGGCCAAACACGGTCTCCACATAGCCTTGGTCGTGCGCATCGTGGCGGGTACGTTCCATATATTTGGCCACACCCGGGTAGCGGGCAAAATAGCGGTCGATATAGCTTTGCGCGGCGCTGCGTTCAATACCCAAGTTCCCCGCTAGACCAAAGGCGCTCATGCCGTAGATGAGGCCAAAGTTAATCACCTTGGCGTAGCGGCGCTGTTCGTTACTGACTTCGAGTGGCGTCACCCCAAAAATTTCGGCGGCCGTGGCACGGTGCACATCTTCGCCATCCGCAAAGGCTTTGAGCAGGCTGGCATCGCTAGAAATATGCGCCATGATGCGTAACTCAATTTGCGAATAGTCGGCCGCCACCAGCACATGGCCGGGGCTGGCGATAAAGGCCTCGCGAATGCGGCGGCCTTCGGCGGTGCGAATCGGAATGTTCTGCAAATTTGGATCGTTACTGGCAAGCCGGCCCGTCACCGCCACCGCTTGCGCATAGTTGGTATGCACGCGGCCCGTATGCGGGTTAATCATTTTGGGCAGCTTGTCGGTGTAAGTGGACTTGAGTTTGGCTAGGCCGCGATAGTCCAGCAAAATTTTGGGGAGGGGATAATCTTCGGCCAGCTTTTGCAGCACTTCTTCATCGGTACTGGGCGTGCCACTGGGTGTTTTTTTCACCACGGGCAGTTGCAACTTTTGAAACAAAATTTCGCCGAGCTGTTTGGGAGAATTTAAGTTAAACGGTTGCTCGGCCAACGTGTAGGCTTGCTGTTCGAGTTCCAGTAAACGCAGGCCAATTTCATGGCTTTGCTGTTGCAGGCGGGCGTGGTCAATCAACACCCCGTTGCGTTCCATCACTTGCAGCACACGGGCGGTGGGCAGCTCAATCTGCTCGTACACATAGCGCAGTTTGGCGTCGTGTTCAATTTGCGGCCACAGCGTTTCATGCAGGTGCAGGGTAATTTCCGCATCTTCGGCAGCGTAGCGGGTGGCGGTGTCGATGGGGACTTCTGCAAAGGAAATTTGCTGTGCGCCTTTACCTGCGACTTCTTCATACGTGAGGGTTTTGCGGCCCAAGTGGCGGTCGGCCAGCGCGTCCATATTGTGGTTACGGTGTGCTTCAAGCACATACGATTGCAGCAGGGTGTCGTGGGCAATCCCCGTTAGCTGAATCCCATAGTTTTGTAATACATGGGTATCGTATTTCAGGTGTTGTCCCACCTTGAGCTTGCAGGGGTTTTCCAGCCATGGGCGGAGCTGCGCAAGCACCCATTCGCGTGCGAGCTGCTTGGGTGCATCGGTGCCTAAATCGCTGCGATGGCCCACGGGCACATACCAACCGGTGCCGACCGTCGTGGCAAAACTGAGGCCGACCAATTCTGCCTGCATGGCGTCAAGCGAAGTGGTTTCGGTATCAAAGGCGGTGAGGGCGGCGGCGTCGAGCGTGACGAGCAGTTCCAGCAGGCCAGCTTCGGTATCAACCGTGTGGTAGTGGAGTGACGTCGGTGTGGCGGGAAGTCCTGCTGGAGCGTTATTAGCCGAAGCGGAAGCTGATGTGGTGGTTGACGCGGTGCCAAATAAATCGCTTTGATCACCTTGTGCGGCAGCGCTACTATTGGCCATCTGCGCACTGATCTCGCGCAGCCAGGTTTTAAACCCATAGCGTTCAAACAAGCTGCGCAAGGTGTCGTTGTCTTGGGTTTGGAAACCCAATTGATCGCTAACATGTTGCACATAGGCGCTGAGGTCGCAATCACACTTCACCGTCACTAAGCGGCGTCCGGTGGGCAGCCAATCCAGTGCTTGCCGCAGGTTTTCGCCGACCACGCCGGTGATATTGGCAGCGTTTTCGATCACGCCTTCCAGACTGCCGTATTGGGTGAGCCATTTCACCGCCGTTTTCGGGCCGACTTTGGTCACGCCGGGTACGTTATCGACGGTATCGCCCATCAGCGTGAGGTAATCAATAATGCGGTCGGGTGGTACGCCAAACTTTTCAGTTACGCCCGTTACATCCAGCGTTTCGTTACTCATGGTGTTGACTAAAGTGACGTGCTCATTCACCAATTGGGCAAGGTCTTTGTCCCCCGTCGAGATCAATGTTTTCAGACCATGCTCGGTGGCGTAGCGGGCTAGGGTGCCAATCACGTCATCCGCTTCCACCCCGTCAATCATCAGCAGCGGCCAGCCGAGGGCGCGCACGGCGGCGTGGATAGGTTCAATCTGTTGCACCAAGTCATCGGGCATCGGTGGCCGATGGGCCTTGTATTCGGGGTACCAGTCGTCGCGAAAGGTTTTGCCTTTTGCGTCAAACACCACGGCGCCGTGGGTAAAACCATTTTCTGCCTTGTACTCGCTACGTAAGCGACGTAGCATGTTAATCATGCCGTATAGCGCACCCGTTGGCTCTCCAGCGGGGTTACGTAAATCGGGTAAAGCGTGAAACGCACGGTAGAGATAGCTCGAACCATCAACCAGTAATAGTGTAGAAGACATATGAATCAACAGAAACGTGTCGTTGCATTAAATAATATCCGCAATGCGGAACGGGCAACCAGCATCAAGGCGCGGGCTTCATGGCATTTGTTTAGCATTATGTCAGAGTTCATTGAGGCGACTGAGCGCTTGTCGGAATTGCGGCCAGCGATCAGTATTTTTGGTAGCGCACGAACCAAGCCCGATCATCCCTACTATCAGCTCACCGAAACCATCGCGCGCAAATTTTCTGAGGCGGGGTTTGCGGTGGTCTCTGGGGGCGGACCAGGCATTATGGAGGCGGCCAACAAAGGGGCTTTTTTCGGTCCTTCGCCTAGTGTGGGACTGAATATTCAATTACCGTTTGAACAAAGCGGCAACCCTTACCAAAACATCAGCCTCTCGTTCCGCCACTTTTTTGCACGTAAGGTTTCATTTGCCAAATATGCTAGTGCCTACATTTGTATGCCTGGCGGCTTCGGTACCATGGACGAGTTGTTTGAAGCCCTGACATTAATGCAAACGGGTAAAAGTCGTCATATTCCAGTGGTATTGGTTGGCAGCCAGTTTTGGGCGAAGTTGGCTGATTTTATTCGCGATACGCTGATACAAGAAGGCATGATCAGCCCGAGTGACCTCGATTTCTTCAAAGTACTCGATGATCCTGATGAGGTTGTTAATACGGTCTTCGACTTTTATGAGAAGCGCGGGTTTGGCGACTCTGAGGAAGAGCGGGAGCAAATGTTGTACCTCTAGTGAGGCATTGTTTTCTCCTGGCCGTGGCGTAAAGCCAGCCAGCTAAGCAAGGTAAAATACGCCAGTTTATTCGCGCCGAGATACTTATGTCCCGTCTATTTGATTTCACTGCTTGCAACAAAGCGGGTATGTCCGCTGTGTTGCCTAGCCTATTGTTGGCCCTGTGTCTGGTTTCGCTACCCGCTCAGGCACAAAAAAATGGCCCCGTGACGCCGACAGTGCCGCCACCCAAACTGGAACCCTTGCCCGAGATCAAAGCCCCACCGGGTGCGGTTGACGATTTGGAACCCGCCGTGACGATTCGTAGAAAAGGCAACGATACCCTGGAAGAATATCGGCGCGGCGGCAAGGTCTATATGATTAAAGTAACGCCGGGCAATGGCTTACCGCCTTACTACTTGATCGACCAAGATGGCTCTGGCAGATTCTTGGCGCGAGATGCGGCGGGTAATCCGATGGCTGTTCCGCAGTGGCTCTTATTTGAATTTTAAGTCGGGTAGGGACGTATGGCAGTATTTACCGATGTCAGTCCGGCACAATTACAAGACTGGCTCAACCATTCAAATTTAGGTCAACTAACGGCGCTCGAAGGCATTGCTTCCGGTATTGAAAATACCAACTACTTTGTGGATGTCACGCGTGCGGGCGAGAGTCACCATTATGTGCTCACCTTATTTGAAAAGCTCACGCCGACAGAGCTGCCTTTTTATCTTGGTTTGATGCATCACCTCGCCGCCAAAGGCATTCCTGTTCCGGCCCCTGTGAGGTTGTCCAACGGCATCTTCTGGGGCGAGCTCAACGGTAAACCTTGTGCTTTAGTGACGCGCCTACAGGGACGCTCGGTCTTGCAGCCGTCAGCAGCGCAGTGCGCCGCAATGGGTAGCTGGCTGGCGCGCATGCATCAGGCCGGGGCAGATTTTGCGCTACAACAGCCAAATTTACGCGGGCTCTCATGGTGGCAGGCGACAGCCCCTGTGGTGGCACCCTATCTACCGGCTGACATTCAACGCTTGCTTGAAGATGAGCTTGCACTGCAAACGACACATGCCATGACAACGGGCTATCAGGATTTGCCGCGCGGTCCAGTACACGCAGATTTATTTCGCGATAACGCGTTAATGATCGACGATACGCTTGGCGGGATCATCGATTTTTATTTTGCAGGTTGCGATACTTGGTTATTTGACTTAGCCGTAACGCTGAATGACTGGTGTATTGACGTAGCGACTGGCGAGTTACAGGCGGGTGCTTGCCAAGCTTTTTTATCGGCTTACCATGCGGTTCAGCCATTTACCCAGCAAGAGGCCGAGAACTGGGAAATGGCCTTGCGTGCCGCCGCGTTACGGTTTTGGATTTCACGCCTGTATGACTTTTACTTGCCACGCCCTGCCGCGATGTTAACGCCAAAAGACCCGCGACACTTTGAACGCATACTCATTGCTCGCCGCGCTGGCCGCTATCCAGTTTTACCACAATCCTGATCAAGAGGCCCTGCCGATGCAAGCCGAACAAGTTACCTCACTTCAAGCCTCACAATGGTTTGGCCGGGGCTGGCAAATTTTTAAAGTGCAGCCTTTCATTGTGGCCTCGTTGACCCTGTTTTACATTATTGTGCTCGCCGTGACGAGCTTGATACCAGGGGTTGGGGCGTTGTTGGGGTTCATCTTAACTCCAACCTTAACATTTGGTTTTATGGAGATGAGCCGCCTACTTAGCTTGCCACCCGAGCAACGACCGCTGCGGATTCTCCCCACCATTTTATTTTCAGCGCTGCTAGCCGATAGCCAGCGCCGCCGGCGCTTCCTACTGCTAGGTGTTTGGTACGTGCTGGGTGTGACGCTAGCCTTATTGCTCTCTACCTTAGCGGATGGCGGCACACTCGCCCAAGCTTTTCTGCTGGGAAAACCGTTAACCGAAGCGCAGGTGCAAAGTGGTGAATTGATTGGCCCCTTGTTGATTGTCATGATCAGCTATCTGCCATTATTGTTGGCCTTTTGGTATGCCCCAGCGTTGGTCGGTTGGGCACATCTATTGCCGAGTAAGGCGATTTTTTTCAGTATTGTGGCCTGCTGGCGTAATAAATGGCCCTTCACCGTGTATGGCTTGGTTGCGCTCGGTTGGTTGATTCTGATTCAAGTCGCGGCAGGAGTAGTACTCAGTTTTCTCGGTGAACAGATCGGCGTCTTTTTTGCGGCCCCTTTTACGATTACCTTGTTATCAGTCTGGCTTTGTAGCTATTACCCTAGTTACGTGGATGTGTTCGGCGTTCCCGATGGGGCGTCAGCCACCCGCGTGCCAACCCACCTTTGAGTGTAGATCGCTAGACTGTAATGACGCTATCCCTTGATCCTAACGGGCCAATCGGGGTCTTTGACTCCGGGGTTGGCGGGCTGACAGTATTACGGGCGTTGCAAGCGCAGCTGCCCCATGAGCGCTTCATTTATGTGGCTGATAATGGGCACGCGCCATATGGCGATAAATCGCCGGAATTTATTACTGAGCGTAGCGAAAAGATCGCAGCTTTTCTCCAAGCAGAGGGTGCGAAAGCTTTAGTGATTGCTTGTAACACAGCAACGGCAGCCGCCGCACAGCAACTGCGCACGCGTTGGCCAGCGTGGCCAATTATCGGCATTGAGCCAGCGGTTAAGCCGGCGACGATGCTGACCAAAACGGGCGTGGTCGGTATTTTAGCGACGACCAATACATTGGCTAGTGAGAAATTCCGGCAGCTCGTTGCGCGATTTGCTGATAATGCAAAGGTCGTCGTGCAAGCCTGTCCTGGCCTGGTCGATGAAATAGAGCAAGGTCATTTCGACAGCCCGCGTTTGCAGTCATTACTCACCGAATACATTGGCGCCTTACAAGCCGCTCAAGCAGATGTAATTGTATTGGGGTGTACACATTACCCCTTTGTGCGAAAACAGATTCAGGCGATTGCGGGCTCAGATGTTCAGATTATTGAAACAGGTCAAGCTGTGGCGCGTGAGTTGCGGCGTCGTCTGAATGAAGAGAACATACTGGCCCCTCAATCAAGCCAAGGTATGAAATTGTATTCAACAGGGAAAACCGTTACACTCGAAAGAATAGCGAGTCAGTATTGCGGGCTATCGCAGGCGATAGAGCGAGTGATCTGAGCAGTGAATGATATGAGGAGCATTTTGTGAAAGTCCAATTACAAAGAGGATGGCTGACTATTGTTGGCGTACTGTTCAGTCTGGCCCTGGTCGGGTGTGCAAGCGGGCCGAAATTTCATGATGTTCAATCGGCTATTTCCCAGCCGCAGGGTGATAAAGGTAGAATTTATTTTTATCGGGAGCGTTCTCCTGTTGGTGCCATCATTCAGCCAGATATTAGAGTGAATAACGAGATTGTTGGTGTATCCAAACCTGGGGGATATTTTTTTATAGATCGCGTCCCCGGTAAATATGAAGTGACTACGAGTACCGAAGTTACCCGTGCTGTTGATTTCAGATTGGCTGCCGGACAAACCATTTACGTAAAAACTGAAGTAAGCATGGGCTTTCTAGTTGGCCGCATATCACCTCTAATAGTTACCAGTGCAACTGCGCTGAGTGAGTTAGCGGATATGAGCTATATCGGCACCCCGATCAATAAACAGGTAGCCAAAAAACCAATACCAGCCGGAGATATAAACGCGAATACTGTGACAGATAAACCTAAATCTGGACAAATAGTATTTGGATCACAATCCTATGAATTAGAAAAGGCAGCAGCGAAAGAAGGCTGTATATCTAGTAGGGGTGCTGAGTTATTGCGCGATGAAGGTCCTGTCGAGCGTTACAAAATTGCTTGCGATGGAGGTAAAACCGTGTATGCCTATTGCGAGTTTCGCCAGTGTCGTTTAAGCCAATGGTAAATATCAATTAATCATCACGTTCAATGCCCTGTACCCGCAGGGCATTTTATATCGCCGTTAATTTTGCAATTCCAAGGGCGAGCCACTTATTGCCGTGTCGGCGAAATTTGATTTGCGCTCGGGCATCTGCCCCCTGTCCTTCAAGCTCAAGAATCACCCCTTCCCCAAATTTAGTGTGAAAGACAGCTTGGCCAATGCGAAAGCCACTTGCATGCTCGCCTTGCTTTTGGCGAATCTTCGCGCTAGCGGCCGCAGTTTGCGCGTTGTCTTGCTTATCCCAGGCTTCATCCCACGCCCGGTCTTTTTTGCCGTACTGACCATTGCTGCCGCCGAAATTAGATTGCGCACTCGCGCCATAGCTCCAATTACTACCGAGCGCTTGTACTTTGGGCGTGAGCCATTTCAAGGTGTTTTCGGGCAGCTCTTCTAAGAAGCGTGACTTCACGCTGTAGCGGGTTTGGCCAAACAACATGCGCGATTGCGCCAAGCTCATATACAGCCGCTTGCGGGCGCGGGTAATGGCCACATACATCAAGCGGCGCTCTTCTTCCACGCCATCTAATTCCACCAAGCTGTTTTCGTGGGGGAATAAGCCTTCTTCCAAACCAGTGAGAAAGACCGCATTAAATTCCAAGCCCTTGGCGGCATGCACGGTCATCAGTTGTACGGCGGGCGTGCCTTCAGCGGCCTGGTTGTCACCCGCTTCCAGCGCGGCATGAGCTAGGAAGTTAGCGAGCGGGGTGCTGGGTGCGACATTCGGTGCGCTTTCAGCTGAGGTGTCGTTTAGCACCAGCGAGGTGGTTGCCCCCGTATCTTGCGCCAAGCCTTCTTCGCTAATAAAGGCTGTTGCCGCGTTCACCAATTCCTGCAAGTTATCGACGCGGTCTTGTCCTTCTTTTTCATTTTGGTAGTGGGTAATCAAGGTGCTTTGATGAATCACTTGCTCAATCACTTCCGGCAGCGTCAGGCCCTGCGCAGCAAAGCGCATTTGCTCAATCAAATTCACAAACGCGGTGAGGTTGCTCCCGGCCTTGCCCGCAATCATCGGCACACTGGCGTACAAGCTTTGGTTGTAGGTACGGGCGGTGTCTTGTAGCTGCTCCAACGTACGCGCCCCAATCCCACGGGTGGGGAAGTTCACCACGCGCAAGAAGGCGGTGTCGTCGTCTTTGTTTTCAATCAGCCGCAAGTAAGCGAGGGCGTGTTTAATTTCGGCCCGTTCAAAAAAGCGTAAGCCGCCATAAACCTTGTAGGGAATCATCGCGCTAAACAGCGCATGTTCCAGCACCCGTGATTGCGCGTTAGAGCGATACAGCACCGCAATCTCTTCGCGGGAGTAGCCTTCGGCAATCAGGTTTTTAATTTCTTCCACCAGCCACTGCGCTTCCAGCATATCGGTGGGTGCTTCGTACACCCGCAGCGGCTCTCCTTCGCCACTGGCCGTCCATAAGTTTTTACCAAGGCGGCGGCTGTTCTGGCGGATCAGCGTGTTCGCGGCTTCCAGAATATGGCCGTGGGAACGGTAGTTTTGTTCGAGCTTGATGTGGTGCCGAACCCGGAACTCGCGCTCAAACTTTTCCATGTTCGCCACGTTCGCCCCGCGAAAGGCGTAAATGCTCTGGTCGTCATCGCCCACGGCAAACAGTGCATTGGTGGGCTGCTTGCCATAGTTGGCTAGTAGCTTCAGCCAAGCGTATTGCAGGCTGTTGGTATCCTGAAACTCATCCACCAAAATATGGCGAAAGCGCGCTTGATAATGCTCGCGCAAAATTTGGTTGCGATCTAATAGCTCGTAGCAGCGCAACAGCAGTTCCGGGAAATCCACCACGCCTTCGCGCTGGCACTGTTCGTCGTAGAGGGCGTATAACTCAACGAACTTGCGGTTAAAGTCGTCATTCGCTTCCACATCCTTCGCCCGCAGCCCACATTCTTTGGCGTTGTTAATAAAGTATTGCAACTGCTTGGGCGGATACTTTTCATCGTCAATATTCAGTGCCTTCAGCATGCGCTTGAGCGCTGATAATTGATCGCTACTATCCAAAATCTGAAAGGTCTGCGGTAAGCCCGCATCGCGGTGGTGTGCCCGCAAAAGCCGATTACACAAACCATGAAACGTTCCCACCCACATGCCGCGCGTATTGATGGGTAGCATCGCGCTCAAACGCGTCAGCATTTCCTTGGCCGCTTTGTTGGTAAACGTCACCGCCAGCAAACTATGCGGCGCGACTTGGCCGGTTTGAATCAGCCAAGCAATACGGGTAGTGAGCACGCGGGTTTTACCGCTGCCGGCTCCCGCTAAAATCAGCGCAGGTTCGGGGGGCAGCGTGACGGCTGCATGTTGTTCGGGATTGAGGTTGTCGAGGAGTGCATTCATGGAGTAATTATCCCATGACGGTGGCTTGCTCTTATTGGTGATTGACTATAATCAATAGCGATGGGGAGATAGCTCAGTTGGGAGAGCGTCGCGTTCGCAATGCGAAGGTCGGGAGTTCGATCCTCCTTCTCTCCACCAGCCTTGCGTTGATTGTTTCAACCCACCCCCAACAAAATCACTCCCACCATCAACAACCCGCAGCCTAGCAAACGCCAACCATTCACAGCTTCCCGCAGGATGATCATGCCCAGCAGGGCGCCGACCATCATCGACATTTCTCGTGCGGGGGCGACTAAGCTGACTGGCCCGCCGAGACCGAGCGCGGCTAACACCAAAATATAAGAAAGCGGGGCGAGTAGCGCAACGGCAAAGGCGAGGTGCCAGTGACCGCGCATAGCTTGGCGAATAGATTGACGTTGCGGTATCGCCCAAGGGATGAGCATACCGAACCGCACGGCGTTGGCGCACCAATCCAGAATGACGGGGGCAATCAATAGCACTTTCACCCCATACGCATCAACGATGGTGTAGCTGGCAATTAGTAAGCCGGTGAGCAGGCCCCAGCGTACGCCCGCACTGATTGTGTTTGAAGCGGAGAATTCCCTAAACCTTTGCCATTGCCCTTGCGTCGCAATCAGCAAAATGCCCCCCACTACACAGGCGATACCACTCAGCCCGGTAGGCGTGGCGGGTTCGCCCAGTAAGAGGATGGCTGCGCAGCTTGACCATAGTGGCCCGGTGCCGCGTGCAACTGGGTATACGACGGATAAATCTGCCACGCGGTAGCCGCGTTGTAAACACAGGCTGTAGGCCAAATGAATGAGACCACTGAGGGCGATGCAAACCAATACCGGCCCATCCCATGTAATTGGGGTATGAACAATTTCCCAGACCAACCAAGGTAAGTACAGCGCTGCGCCGAGCAGCGTGTAGGCAAACACAAACGCGGCCCCGACGTGGGCAGCGCGCTTGGCAACTAAGTTCCAGCTCGCGTGAATAAATGCTGCGAGGATGACTAAACCCAATGCAGAAAGGGGCATGGCGTGTGTCGAAATGGATTATGTGGCGATATTAGCAGCGCTGGTGCATTGCTACAAAAACGAATTAAACAACGCTCACCGCGTTGAGCATAAATTCAGAAAACAGATGATATGCTTTGAATGCTGGTTTCACCGCCAGCCACGATAGAAATAATACCTGCTCTCTTTGAACAAGACGTTCCTGACAATATTGATCAAACACTTACGCTGGAGATTGAAATGGCCACGCTTGATATGTTTACGCTAACCGTGCCGGTATTTAGCCGTGCATTGAATAATCTATTGCACATTTTGCAGAAAGCCCAGGCGCATGTAGAAGCGAAACAGCTTGACCCGGCCGCCTTGATTCAGTTTCGTTTATTTCCTGATATGTTTCCATTGGCGCGTCAGGTTCAAATTGCAACCGACATGAGTAAAGGCTGTGTCGCTCGTTTGGCTGGGGTGGAGATTCCCGGTTACGCCGACAATGAAACCACATTTGCAGACTTGATTGCACGGGTTGAAAAAACGCTGGCCTTTATTGCGTCGATAACCCCTGCCCAACTTGCTGATACGGCGGATAAAGAGATTGTATTGCCGCTACGGGTAAGAACGCTAACCTTTTCAGGGTTGGTCTATGTACAGAGTTTTGCAATCCCCAATCTCTATTTCCATATCACCACCAGCTACAATATTTTGCGTCATAACGGGGTTGAGTTAGGCAAAATGGACTTCCTGGGGCAATAATAAAAAACGGCTAGCGTGATTCGCGCTAGCCGTTTTGATTGGTGGGTGATACTGGGATCGAACCAGTGACCCCTGCCGTGTGAAGGCAGTGCTCTACCCCTGAGCTAACCACCCTGTGCCGCTTATCACTGCGCTTTTTGAGTCGCATAGATACAGCCTGACATCAGTTAAACGCTATTTTAACGCAACTCTCTCTTGCTAACAAACTGGTAGGCGGGCTAGCCCAGAGGGTGTACTGAATGTCACTGATTGTTACCAACTCGTGTCAACTAAATTGATCTGCGCTCGTCAAAAACCATATCCTTTGTTGCAAGAGCGGACACACCATGTCGAGATTACGATTCAGCACCGGTTTGAGCTTGATGCTCGTGGCGGCGGCGGTTGGCGCTAATCCTGCCAGTCCGAATATCTACCGCCTACAAACAGAAGATGGCCGAACGCTATACACCGATCGCCCAGCGACCTCAACCTCGGCGACCGCAACAACGCAGCTAACCACCATCACCTTGGCATTGCCACCTGCCCCTACGCTCACTGAACAACGTCAGCAACAACAGCAATTACGCCAGGAATATGAAAAAGTTACGCAGCGGCTTTATCAACGTGAAAGAGAACGTGAGCAAGCTTGGCTGGCGGCTCGGCAGGCGCAAGCGCGTTTTGAGCAATTAAATTCACAGCGGGAAGCCCAGCGCGAGGCGCTTGCACACGAGCGCTATGTAACCTGGTATGGCATGAGACCGCTCAAACCGAGTTACTTTCAGCGTCAAGCCCAGCTCGACCAACAGGTGCAGCAAGCCCAACAGCAGGCCGTACGCGCACAAATGCAGCTACGCCAAGCCCCTTAATGTCTGGCTGACTCGTTAAGCGACATGCCTAGCGGCGTGCGAGGTACACCCCCGCCGCCGCAATCAACATGCCCGCGATGCCCCACAGGGTGAGCACTTCGCCAAACATCACCCATGCGATCAGCGCGGTGACGGAAGGTGTGAGGTAAAACAGGCTGGCGACGTTGACTGCACTGCCGCTGCGAATCAGCAAATTCAATAAGGTAATCGCGCCAAACGACAGCACCAAGACCAGCCAAGCCAGCGCCAGCATGAATTCCGCTACCCATTCCACGTGTGCGGTTTCGGTCAGCCACACCAGCAATCCCGTGACGACGGCGCTGGGGAAAAACTGCAAAATCACGCCCGTGCGCAAATCAAAGCGCGGGCAATACTTTTTCTGGTAAAGCGTGCCTAGCGTAATGCCGAGCAAGGCAATGATGGCAGGCAGCACTTGTGTAAGCGTTACCGCCGCAATACCCACCGCCTTGTGGCTGACGACCAACCACGTGCCCACTAGACCTAACACTAAACCTAGCCATTGCTTGGCTTGCACTTTTTCACCTAACCAGGGCGCGGCAATAAATCCCGTAATCACCGGTTGCAAACCCACAATGAGGGCGGTTGCGCCTGCCGGCAAGCCTTTACCAATCGCGGTAAATACGCCTCCTAGGTAGGTGGCATGGACTAGCAGACCGCTAATGCCAATGTGCAGCCACTGCTTTTTATCTTGTGGCCAGGGCGCACGAGTCAGAAAGACCACGGGCAGCATCAAGCCAATCACCCACAAATAACGAATCAGCAAAAAGGTCAGCGGTTCGGTATGGGGTAGGCCAAATTTCGCCCCGATAAAACCGGTGCTCCACAACAGGACAAACAACAATGGGTAAAGTGGGGTCAGCAATGTGGCGGGCATAGTATTTTTTCTTAAGTAAATGCTTACAAATTGTAGAGCAACTTAGCGCGTTGTGTCTGTCGAGTAGCCGATAAACCCATGCCTTATCAAAAGAGTGAGCGGAAAAGACTAGCTATCAGTAATCACTTGCCGCCACTGAGCAAGCTTGGCATCAGCGCTGAGCGCGGCATGGGCAGGGCTGCTGGAGGGCAACCGCGCATACTGCAGTGTCTGCTCCTGCGGAAGCAGGTTCAGTTGGGGTAACACCGTGCGCTTGAAAGTGGCCTCCGCCAGACTACCGTTAAAGAATACATGCGTGATCTGCGGATGCTGTGCAAAGAATTGCGCAAAGTCATTCGCCACTATCGAGGCCGGTGCAATAGCCGCATCCAAACTCCCAACGCGCTCACACGATTGCAGCACATCCCATACCGCGATTCCCGCCGTTTGTAGGGCCGCCACGCGGCTAGCATATGGCAATGCCCCATCAAATCTCAATAGCTGCGCCATGATCGGCCAAAACGCATTGCGCGGGTGGGCGTAGTACTGCTGGGCTTGCAGCGAGGCCACGCCCGGCATGCTGCCTAATATCAGCCGGGTGGCGGTAGGCGTGCTGATGGGTGGGAAGGCATGGATGGTCATCTAAATATGCAGAGCGTGATGCAATGAGCCACTTAATTAGCGACTAAACAATCTCTCAAGATGCAGTGCTAGCCCGCCGTTCAGGCTCACGCAGGTGCAAAAACTTGGTGTACAAATCGCGCGGTGGGTTGATGGCCAGCGATTTGAGAATTTGCCCGACATTACCCCGGTGGTTGCTACCGTGGGTAATCACATGCATCAGTATTTCTAGGCGCGTCATTTGGCCCGCATCGCCATCGGTAAAGGTAAAGGCAATGGTTTCATTCAGCGCTGCTTCGCTGACGTTAGCGACGTATTGCTCGTACCAGCCATCGGTTTCCGTCATTGCCTTGCGCAAGACGTCGAGCGTGGGTAACTCTTTGGTATGTGTCGCATCGTAGGGGCGCGGTGTGCCGCTTAAATGGGCCTGAAAAATGCAGTCCACAATATGAATGTGGTTGAGAGTACGAATGCAGGCGGAGAGCTGCTCGGCGTGCTGGGCGGGTAAGTTGGCGACTGCTGCTAGTAGCTCGGCATCAGCCCAGGATTTGTAGGCGAAGAGGGATTGGAGGGTGGTGGTAGACATGGTGGGATAGAAAGTGAATTGCGTATGGGTATATGCTTAAAAATTTTGGTATGCGCGTCAATTGTCTAAGCTGTGCTCTTCCATATATCTACGGACTATATTATTAGAGGATAGTCGTTCTACTGTTTAATTACGTACTGATGAGGCCAGCTAAATATAAAAGCTCTTCAATTGTCGCTCGATACTCAAGCCGTATATTTCTTATATCATCTCTTCTACAGTTATATTTCACTCGGTGAGCTGATAAATTGCCTAGTTCTCTAAATTTATCTATATCTCTCTTTACATCATTTGATATCTTTATTTCAGTTCTTGAAATAGCCTTGTTAATCAGGGTTTTTAAGTTTTGGTAGTTTCCTTCAGCATCTTTTATATCATTCTCAATTTTCGCATTCTCAAAAGAATGAATTAGTAATACTTCTAATAACCGCCGCATCATTAAACTACAGGCATCAAATAGATGATTTTCATAACTTGCATTTATTTGCTGAGAAAGTTTAATGAGATAAGAACGTTTTGTTTCTTGCAGTAATACCTCGGGTATTATTGAATCATCAGAAACGATATCCTCTGTTTCATTGATATCAGGATGTAATTCTCTAAGTTCTATTAAGCGTTTAATAGAAAGTCGATAAGTAGTTTGTTTGGATCCTTTGACAAAGGCTTTTGATTTGATGATATTTTTTTTTAGCCTGCTTTGATTAGGTTTTGCGAAGCCTAAAGCAAAGATGATTGAAGATATATCATTAACTGTAAATTCCAATTCTTTTTTGTTCTCAGAAAGAAAATAAGCAAGGAGCTCGACTTTCTCTAATTCAGTTTTTTCTACTAAAGAAGCTTGATTAGAAAAGTGTTCTATTTTCATGATTCAGCAGGAAGTTGTTCAGATACAAATATCTCCCCAGAGCGGGTTAGTTGCCATTTAGAGCTATCTTCAGTATTTGGTTCAAATAAATCTCTGTTATTTTTTTCGTTGGTCATTATTTGGCGTAGATGGTTAGGACGTTTAATTTTTAACATCTTATAAGCATATTCGATTTGACCAACTGAGAAGCTCTCCTGATTTAATTTCTCGGTTATGTAGTGACCAATTACTGCAATAATATTTCCATTGCCATTTCCGGGTTTTTTCTCTTCAATATAATCTGCCAACGATGGTATATCTCCGTTCCCGTGGATATCAAAGCGTTCTATAGAGATTTTTGCTGCGCTTTTCTTAGTTGAAGTTGTTTTTTTGATTGGGGCCTTTTTCGGAGGCGTTTTCTTTTCCGTAGGGGGCATTTCTATAATGGGTGTGATTTCTTCCCTTTTTTTCGATTCAGGTTTTCTCAGAATTTCTTTAAACTCGTTTAGATATTTCGTTACGAAAGACTCTGAGCCCTCTAATTCAATAGTTCCTTCAATTAAATTTATTTTTGCCTTTGTTATTTCACCCATTTCTTTCTCCTCTTAATCAGATGTATATGTCGCTTACAGTTTGCATTAAATAGGTAAGTTGCATTTTTATATATCAGTCGTACTAAAGCAAGATGTGAGAAGCGTGAGATTTATGTTCGTTGTATTTTTAGTTGGAGGATTTCACTCATAGAGAAATAAAAGGGCCGCTATTTCTAGCGGCCCCCTTTGCTTTCCTACGTTCCTACTGGACTTACGCAGCGAGTAACTGACGCAACACAAACGGCAAGATACCACCGTGTTTGTAGTAGTCCACTTCAATCGGGGTGTCGATGCGCAGCAGCACTTTCACTTCTTGTTTGCTGCCGTCGGCTCGGTGGATGACCAGCGTGACGTCTTGCTGGGGTTTCACTTCGCCATCTAAGCCCAACACTTCAAAGGTTTCTTTGCCGGTGATGCCGAGGGATTCGGCGCTGTCGTTACCTTTGAATTGCAGGGGCAGCACACCCATACCAATCAGGTTAGAACGGTGAATGCGCTCGAAGCTACGGGCGCACACGGCTTTGACGCCGAGTAGTTGTGTACCTTTAGCGGCCCAGTCGCGTGAAGAGCCAGTACCGTATTCTTCACCCCCAAAAATCACGGTGGGGGTGCCGGCGTCCATGTACTTCATGGCGGCGTCGTAAATGCTCATCTCTTCGCCGGTGGGTTGGAAGAGGGTGATGCCGCCTTCCACGCGCGAGCCATCGGCTTTCGCGGGGATCATCAAGTTTTTAATACGGACGTTGGCAAAGGTGCCGCGCATCATCACGTCGTGGTTACCGCGACGGGCGCCGTAGCTGTTGAAGTCGGCTTTCGCGACTTTGTTGGCCACGAGGAATTTACCCGCAGGGGTGGTTTCTTTGAAGGAACCGGCTGGGGAAATGTGGTCGGTCGTCACTGAGTCACCAAACACGCCGAGGGCGCGCGCGCCAGTGATGTTGCCGGCTGCGCCTTTGGGTTCCATGCTGAAGTCAGCAAAGAATGGAGGTTCGGCGATGTAGGTGGATTTGGGCCAGTTGTACACTTGGCCTTCGACGGACTGCACTTTGTTCCACAGTTCGTGGTCTTTGGTGAGGTCGGCGTAGAGGCGTTTGTAGGTTTTGGAATCCATCGCATATTTCATGACGCTGGCCACTTCTTGGCTGCTTGGCCAGATGTCGCCGAGGTACACGGCTTTGCCTTCGCCATCGTAGCCAACGGGTTCGGTCATGAGGTCACGGGTGACGTTACCGGCAATCGCATAGGCGACGACCAGCGGTGGGCTGGCGAGGAAGTTGGCGCGCAGGTTGGGGTGAATCCGCGCTTCAAAGTTACGGTTGCCAGAGAGGACAGCGGCACAGACGAGATCGTTTTTAACGATGGCTTCGTCAATGTGGTCGGCCAAGGGACCTGCGTTGCCAATACAGGTGGTGCAACCATACGCCGCGACGTTGAAACCGAGTTTTTCGAGGTAAGGCAACAGGCCCGCATTTTTCAGATACTCACTGACCACACGGCTTCCGGGGGCGAGCGAGGTTTTAATGTGGGGAGCGACGGTGAGGCCTTTTTCCACGGCTTTTTTCGCTAACAAGCCCGCTGCCAGCAGCACGCCGGGGTTGGAAGTGTTGGTGCAAGAAGTGATGGCGGCAATCAGCACATCGCCGGAACCAATGTCCAGGCCTTTGCTGGTGGTGTAGCGTTGGCCGAGGTCTTCAGCGGCTTTGCTAAAGCCGTTTTCAGCGGCGGGTTTGCTGAACAAGTCGGTGAAGGTGGATTTGACTTTACCGATTTGAATGCGGTCTTGTGGGCGCTTAGGACCCGCCAAGCTCGGTTCGATTTTGCCGAGGTCGAGCACCAAGGTTTTGCTGTAGTCAATTTGACCGGCTTTAGGGACACCGAACAGGCCTTGCGCTTTGAAGTAGGACTGGAAGGCTTCGATTTCGGCTTTGCTGCGGCCGGAACCTTCAAAGTATTCAATGGTGGCTTCATCAACAGGGAAGAAACCCATGGTGGCACCGTATTCTGGGGCCATGTTGGCGATGGTCGCACGGTCGGGCAACGGCAGGCTCGCGGTGCCGTCACCGAAGAATTCAACAAACTTGCCGACCACTTTTTCTTTACGCAGCAGTTCAGTAATGGTCAGGGCCAAGTCGGTGGCGGTACAGCCTTCGCGCAGTTTGCCTTTGAGTTCGACACCGACCACATCGGGGGTGAGGAAGTACACGGGCTGGCCGAGCATACCGGCTTCGGCTTCAATCCCGCCCACGCCCCAGCCGACCACGCCAATGCCGTTAATCATGGTGGTGTGGCTGTCGGTACCGACGAGGGAGTCAAAGTAGTACACGCCTTCTTTGTTTTTATGCACGCCACGAGCGAGGTATTCCAAGTTCACTTGGTGGACGATACCAATGCCGGGGGGCACAACTTTGAACGTATCAAATGCTTGCATGCCCCACTTCATAAACTGGTAACGCTCTTGGTTGCGTTCAAATTCCAGTTTCATGTTGAGATCAAGCGCTTTTTCGTTGCCGAAGTGGTCAATCATCACGGAGTGGTCAACGACGAGGTCCACAGGCACTAATGGCTCAATGGTTTTGGGGTTTTTACCCATTTTGGCGGCCACATTACGCATGGCGGCTAAATCTGCTAGCAGAGGCACGCCAGTAAAGTCTTGCAAGACCACGCGGGAAACCACGAAAGGAATTTCATCAACTCGTTCAGCGTTCGGCTGCCAGTTGGCCAGTTGTCGGACGTGTTCTTCGGTAATTTTTTTACCGTCGTAGTTACGCAAAACCGATTCAAGCACAATCCGAATCGACACGGGCAAACGCGCCATTTTGCTTTTGAGTGCGCGGCCGAGAACGGGTAGCGAGTAATACTTGCCTTTTTTGCTGCCAATGCCGAATTCCTGCAGCGTATTCAGAAGGTTGTGTGCCATGCGATTTCTCCGTGATGGGTAAACTTGAATCAAGTAATACGATTTTATCGGCCTCGCTCGCCTCCGTGTTGCGTCCAGCTGAAACAAACTGAATAGGTGTCTGTTTCAGTCCACGACGCTGAACGTGGCTTGAAAATCTCGACGCGCTGGGGGCTGCTCATCGGCCAACGCGAACCGCAATTGAGTGAGAGCTGGTTACTTATATATTATATATAAGAGTTGAATTGGTGAACAGTGAATTAGTACGCGAGGTCAACGGGTGGGAAGCAGTTAAATTTTACCTTGGTAAAATAATTGTTTATTAATTAATCTATGTGATTATATTTTTATCGTAATTGCGGGTCAGTAGAGCGGTTTCTCTCATAAATAAGTATGGAAAATGCTAAACACTGCAAAAGTTTTTCCGATAAGGTGTGTATTCATACGCTTGTTTTCAACCTTGCCAAGTCATAACACGAAGAATGGAGTAAGCCATGCGGATCCTCGATAGATTGAATATTTCTATCAAATTGCTGATAGCGCCCGTTGCTGCGTTGGTGCTCATGCTGGTGCTGGCAATCGTTTCTTACCTAGGCCTGAGTGCCCAAGAGCGGGCGTTGAAAAATATCTACGAGATACGTATTTCACTGCTCACTCAGATCTCAGAGATCCACTCGACGGTCAATGGTATGCACGCTGATGCCTACAAGTATTTAAATTGGATTTTGAATGCTTACGACATGGATCAAGTCGAGAAGCTGGCTAAATCGCTGGAAGAACGGGCTACTGACGTTAACAAGCAGCTGACGGCTCTGGCGAAATCCGATATTACTAATGCGGATGAGAAGAAGCTGTTGACCGCAGCAGGAACCAATGCACAAGCCTATCAGCGCTCCATGAGTGAGATGATTGAAATATCGATGGTTCAGGCCTCGATGGCAACCACTTTCATGAGCACCACACAGCAGAACTATGAGAAATTAAATAGTCAGTTAACTGATTTGCGCGCACTAGAACAGAAACTGTCTCAGGTCGCCTACGACAAAGCTTTAAGCGATGCGAACTCAACCAACGTAGCCAACATTGTTGGGGTCATTATTGCGATTATTGCTTGCTTGGCGGTTACCTTCTTCGTGGTGAAAGCATTGCTTGATTCCACGACGGCGATTCAAGCGGCTGCGAAGAAAATGGCCGCTGGCGATTTAACCTGCCGGGTACCGATTCAGGGTATAGATGAAATAGCGCAAACGGCCAAAGCGTTTAACTCACTGGTTAACACCATGCAAAGTGCGGTGCAGCTAGTTCGCGAACAAGCACAGCGGATCAGTGGGGCTTCCCATCAATTGGTCCAAGGCGCCGATACGATCTCCACCGGCTCAACCCGCCAAGCAGATGCTGCCGCAACGATTGCCGCGACGGTCGAGCAAACCGCAGTCAGCATTGCCTCGATTTCAGAGAGCGCTGATCGGGTGCGCAGCATGGCAAAACATAGCTTGGACAAGAGCTCCGCTGGCGAAAATGGATTAAAGCGCTTGCTGTCTGAAATTGCGAATGTTCGTAACTCTTTCGAGGCAATCAATGCAACAGTGGGAGATTTCATTAAATCAGCAACTTCAATCACGACCATGACTGCCCAGGTGAAAGACATTGCTGATCAAACCAACTTACTGGCTTTGAATGCCGCGATTGAAGCGGCGCGTGCTGGTGAACAAGGGCGCGGTTTTGCGGTGGTTGCCGATGAAGTGCGTAGCTTGGCTGAGAAGTCAGCGTTGGCAGCAAGCGATATTGATTCGGTGACACAAGGACTAGGGGATCGCGCTTCGGCGGTAGACCGTACCCTGGTGCAAGGAACCAGCGCCCTTGAATCTTCGGTGAAATTGTTGAATGAGTTAGAGCAGGTTTTTGCTTCGGCGCACAGCGCGGTTCATGAGGCGACCAGTGGCGTCGATGAGATCAGCACGGCCGTGTCAGAGCAAAAAAATGGCACTGAGGACATCGCCCGTCACATTGATCAAATTGCCCGCATGACGGAAGAAAACAATTATGCCGTTCAAGAAACCTCACAAGTCGTCTCTGAGCTTGATGAAATGGCGGGTAGCTTGCAACGTGCGGTGAGCGGTTTCAAAACCGAGTAGTGGTAGAACACTCGCTGTAAAAAAACCGCCCAAAGGGCGGTTTTTTTATGTGACTACTGATGCCGTAACTAGAGAGCTAATTACACCTAGCGCAACACATAGGCTTTGTAGAGCATGTAGCTAGCCAGACCAAAAAGCACGAAAGCAAAGACACGCTTTAGCGTTTTAACGGGCAAACGATGGGCTGTGCCAGCGCCAATGGGCGCGGTCGTGACACTTGCGGCAACAACGCAGGCGAGCGCTGGCAGATAAACATAACCCAGCGCGTAACTGGGGAGATTGGTGGCATTTAGGCCATGCCAGATATAGCCGATTGCAGTGCCTGCGGCGATTGGAAAGCCCAGCGCGGCAGAGGTGGCTACTGCTTGATGAATTTTGACGTTACACCATGTCATAAAGGGCACTGAGATAAAGCCGCCCCCCGCCCCCACTAGGCTTGACAACAAACCAATCAGGCTACTGACCCCGAACATGCCAGCCGTTGCGGGGAGCTCGCGGGAACCGTTGGGCTTTTTATCAAGGTACATTTGAATCGCAGAAAAACCAACAAAGCCGGCAAAGACAGCGGCCAATACGGGAGTCTTTAATTGGTCAGCGACCAGGGCACCCAGCTGAGTGCCGACGAGTAAGCCAGGTACAAAACGCCAAACAACCGGCCACATGACGGCTCCTTTACGGTGATGGGCCCGCACACTGGACAGTGAGGTGAATAAAATCGTGGCTCCGGCGGTGCCAATCGCCATATGCACCACGTGCTCGCTTGGAAAACCTTGTTGGCTAAAAAAATAAGTAAAAAAGGGCACCAGTACCAAGCCGCCTCCAATCCCCAGTAACCCAGCTAAAAACCCACCTACTGCGCCGAGGGCCATAAACGCGATCACCAACTCTAGGCTCATGCCAAACAACATGGTTTACTCCTGTGAATAATCTAGCGAGAGTGTAACGGCTAAATCTTGTCGCATAATGCGTGAATACCCTAGATGACGATGAGGTGACATCATGCTCGCTTTACAAGATCCGGCTTTATTCAAGACTCAGGGGCTGATTGGCGGCCAATGGCAAACGGCGCGTGATCAGCAGACCTTTGCGGTATTTAACCCTGCCACGGCCGCTCACCTGGCCGATGTTGCGAGTCTTGGTGCCGACGAAACCATGGCGGCGATTACGGCTGCGGCGGCAGCCTTGCCCGCCTGGCGGGCGCTGCCTGCGCAAGCGCGGGGCGAGCGATTGCAGGTTTGGTCGCGTCTGCTACAACAGCATGCAGCCGATTTGGCGCAGATCATGACGGCAGAACAAGGAAAGCCAATTGCCGAGGCGCTCGGTGAGATTCGCTATGCCGCCTCGTTTCTAGATTGGTTTGCCGAAGAAGGGAAACGTACTTATGGGGAAGTGATTCCCTCGCCCGCCGCTGATCGGCGCTTGCTGACCCTCAAACAACCGATTGGCGTGTGTGCGGCAATCACCCCGTGGAATTTCCCCGCAGCGATGATCACCCGCAAGGTGGCCCCAGCGCTGGCGGCAGGATGTACCATCATCGTCAAACCGGCCGAACAAACCCCGCTGACCGCCTTGGCCTTGGCCGAGTTGGCCCAGCGTGCCGGCCTACCGCCTGGCGTCTTAAACGTGATTACAGGGGAGGCAGCCGTGATTGGGGCAACCCTGACCGCCAGCCCGCTGGTCAGGAAGCTTTCCTTTACTGGTTCGACCGAAATCGGGCGGCTGTTGATGCAACAATCTGCCCCCACTATCAAAAAACTTTCGTTGGAATTGGGCGGCAATGCGCCGTTTATTGTATTTGATGATGCTGACGTGGCGGCAGCTGTCCAGGGGGCGATTCAGTCCAAATACCGCAATGCCGGGCAAACCTGTGTCTGTGCCAATCGTCTGTTTGTCCAAGCGGGCATTTACGATCAGTTTGCTGAGGCCTTTGCGGCCCAAGCCAGTCGTCTCAGGGTGGGGCCAGGCACCGACCCCCAAACTCAGGTGGGGCCATTGATAGATGCCGCCGCGTTGGAAAAGGTCGAGCAGCATGTCAGCCAAGCGCTTGATCAGGGGGCACAACTAATGACCGGCGGGCATCGGCTGGCGACGGAAGCCGGGTATTTTTATGCGCCAACCGTGTTGCGTGACGCGACCCCAGACATGCAGTGTGCGCGTGAGGAAACGTTTGGTCCCGTTGCGCCGCTCATTCGTTTTCACAGCGAGGAAGAGGTGATCGCATGGGCCAATGATTCGGAGTATGGCCTTGCTAGTTATCTCTACAGTCAGTCTCTCGCCCGCGTATTTCGCGTAGCTGAGGCATTGGAATATGGCATGGTTGGCGTGAATACCGGGCTCATTTCCAATGAAGTCGCCCCCTTCGGAGGGATAAAGCAGTCCGGTTTAGGGCGCGAGGGGTCGCATCATGGTATTGATGAGTATCTGGAGCTGAAATACCTCTGCTTGGGGCTCTAAGCCGATGTGTAGTGAGTAGATTCGCCTGCTCGTCACAACATAACGCGCAGGAGAATCCACCTGGCATTACGCCGTTTCTTCTTCGCCTAAGTAGGCTGCTCGCACACGTGGGTCGGCTAACAGCGATTTTGCTTCGCCGCTGATTGAGACTACGCCAGATTCCATCACATAGCCACGGTGGGCGGCTTCCAACGCGAGTTTGGCGTTTTGCTCAACCAGTAAAATGGTCATGCCTTGCGCCGAGACTTGGCGAATGACATCAAAAATCTTTTCGACCATAATCGGTGAAAGGCCCATGCTCGGTTCATCCAGCAGCAACAGTTTGGGCCGACCCATTAAGGCTCGGGCCATTGCCAGCATTTGCTGTTCACCACCAGACATGGTGCCGGCCAGTTGCTGGGCCCGCTCTTTCAGGCGTGGAAACGTTTCAAACATACGCTCAATATCGCGCTGGATTTCAGCTTGATCATCGCGAATGAAGGCACCCATTAATAAGTTTTCGACAATTGTCATGCGGGCGAAAACGCCACGGCCTTCCGGCACCATGATCATCCCTTGCCGAATCCGATCATACGCAGCCTGACCTTTTAAAGACTGCCCAAGATAGGAGACATCGCCATTTTTCCAGGGCAGCAAGCCTGTAATCGCCTTCATGCTGGTGGTTTTACCTGCCCCATTGGCGCCAATCAAGCAGACCAACTCGCCTTCGCGTACTTCGATATCAATTCCCTTCACAGCCGCAATCGCGCCGTAGGAAACTTGCAGATTGTTGATCGATAAAATGGTTGGGGTGTTCATGCGTGGGCTCCTCCCAGGTAGGCTTCTATCACAGCGGGATCTTTCCGCACGACATCGGGGGTGCCTGCTGCAATGACCTTGCCATAGTCAAGCACTGTCACGCGGTCGCACAACCCCATCACCAGCTTGACATCATGTTCAATTAATAAAATAGAAATGCCATCTTGGCGAATCGCTTCCAGCAGGCTGCGTAGGCTGAGTTTTTCAGTGGGGTTCATCCCGGCGGCGGGTTCATCCAAGGCCAATAATTTGGGGTCTGTCGCCAAGGCGCGTGCAATTTCGAGGCGACGTTGGTCACCGTATGAAAGATATTTGGCGGGATGATCTGCATATTTTGCAACGCCGACATAATCGAGTAGCTCACGTGCGCGGCTGCGAATCGCTGCTTCCTCGCGCACTGTGTAAGCCGTGCGTAGCATGGCGCCCCAGAAGGTTCCTTTGGTGCGCACATGACGCCCAACCATCACGTTTTCCAGCGCGGTCATGTCAGGAAATAGGCGGATATTTTGAAAGGTGCGGGCAATCCCGGCGGCGGCGACCAAATGAGGGGCAGCCGGGTTATAGGGTTGGCCGTCCAACTTGAAGTCACCTGAATCCGCTTGATACAAGCCGGTAATCACGTTAAAGAACGTCGTTTTACCCGCCCCATTGGGGCCGATCAAACCGTAAACCTGGCCTTTTTCGATTTGCAGGGCGACGTCGGAGAGCGCTTGCAGGCCACCAAAACGTTTATTCACGCCTGCGATTTCTAAAATGAATGACATGTTTGCTCCTTTAGCCAGCGGTTGCACCACTGCCAGTGGGCGCGGCAGACTGATTGTTTTTTGGCTGGGTGCCGTGTTCCGGGGCAGGCCACAAACCGCGTGGTCGGTATAGCATGATCACGACCATTGCTAACCCGAAGAGGAGCTGGCGCAGGACTTCGGCATCAATAAGACTGCGACCGAAGATAAATTTCTGTACCGGCTCGACATAGTGACGCAGCACTTCGGGCAGGGCATACAGCATGATGGCTCCAAAAATGACGCCAGGAATATGGCCGATTCCCCCTAACACCACCATCGCAACAATCAGAATCGATTCATTTAGCGTAAAGCTTTCAGGGCTGACAAACCCTTGGAAGGCCGCAAACATGGCACCAGAGACGCCACCAAATGAAGCGCCCATACCAAAGGCCAGCAGCTTGGTATTCCGAGTATTGATGCCCATCGCTTTAGCCGCGATTTCATCTTCGCGGATGGCCATCCAGGCCCGCCCTTGGCGCGAATTTTGTAGCCGCAGGCAAACGATGACGATGACCGTGGATAAGAGCAGGAAAAGATAGTAATAAAGGTGCATTTTGGGAATGAACCACCCAAATAACTCATGGCCTTGTCCAAAGTCCACCGGCCCAATGGACACGGGGTCAATTAAGTTAAGACCTTGAGGCCCGTTGGTCAGGTTAATCGGTTGGTATAAATTGTTCATAAAGATACGAATGATTTCACCAAAACCGAGCGTAACAATGGCCAGGTAATCCCCCCGTAGTTTGAGGGTTGGGGCACCCAGAATCATGCCACCGAGGGCAGCCAAGGCCGCCCCGAGCGGTACCACCAGCAAAATCGATGAATGCAGGCCGTTGGGGAAGAGGGCCTTGACGGTTTCAAAATTTTCAAACAAATGGGGCGAGGCGAGCAGGCCGTACATGTAGGCACCAATCGCATAAAACGCGATATAGCCTAAATCGAGCAGGCCAGCGAAACCGACCACAATGTTCAGGCCGAGCGCGAGCATCACATACAGCAATGCAAAACATAAAATGCGCAGCCAGGACTGTCCGACCGCAGCGGCAACCCAAGGCAGAACCAAGAGCAAGGCAGCGCAGGCGACATAAACCATGAATTTTTGGCGGGGGTCTTGCAAGCCTTTGACCCAGGCAACCAGATTAAACATATTGAATCCTTCTCCGAATGAGCGAGGTGAGTTGACCTTGTAAACGAGCGGCGTCTAGCACGGCTGGTTTACGCACGGTCAGCGATCCGTTCTCCTAAGAGACCAGAGGGGCGCAAGGTTAAGCAGATAATCAGAATCACGAAGGCAATCACATCCTGATACTGGCTGCCTAAGAGTGAAATACTGCCGCCATTTTCTTCGCAGCTTGCGGCCAAGCCGCTGGATAAACCACTGAAGTAGCAAAGGTCTGTCAGGACATCTAGATACCCCGCGCCCAGGCTTTCAACCACGCCCAAGAGCAGGCCACCCACCATCGCGCCAGCGAGGTTACCAATTCCCCCCAGGACAGCAGCAGTAAACGCTTTGAGGCCGAGCATGAAACCCATCGCAAAGTGCGCATTGTTGTAATTTGCGGCAACCAAAACCCCGGCAACGGCCGCTAGCGCCGCACCAATCGCGAAAGTGGCCGCAATCACACGATCGGGGTTAACCCCCATCAGGGAGGCCACGCGGGGATTCTCTGAGGTAGCACGCATCGCCCGTCCGAGCTTGGTGCGATGTACCAGTAGCAGTAGGCCAACCATCATTGCGGCAGAGACAACCAGAATCAAAATCTTGGTTGGGGTAACAAATGCGCCCGCGATTTGAATCGGATCAGATGACCATAATTCAGGAAACACTTTGTACTCCCGACCCCAGATCATCATGGCGCCGGTTTGCAGCAAAATTGAAATCCCAATTGCTGTAATCAACGGAGCGAGTCGCGGCGCAGTGCGCAAGGGGCGGTAAGCTATCCGCTCAATCGAGACATTGAGCAGCATGCAGACGGGAATCGCGACGCCCAGGGCGATCAGCATGATGACGGGGCCAGGTAACCCCGTACCACTCAATAAGCTGACCACGGTGTAGGCCGTTAATGCGCCTACCATCAGGACATCGCCGTGGGCAAAGTTAATCAGGCCCAAAATGCCGTAGACCATCGTATAACCAAGGGCGACCAAGGCATACACGCTGCCGACTACCAGGCCATTTAAGATTTGTTGAATAAAAATATCCATCTTGCTTGTCTACTCCATGGGTGCTGTTGTTATACACGCCATTACGATGGCAATATTTCTGGCGGCACCGGACGCCGAAATACCTTAAATTGAATTTGTCTCAATCGCCCGCATCATAACCAAACCCGCGCAGAGCGTATGCAGGCACAGCAGCAAAATGCATTAACTGTGGTAGCAATGCCATGTCAGCCCAAAAAATGCGTGCAATTTTCATACCTAAGACACGCCTTGTAGGGACTGCGTGACGCTACCTGCCGTAATTGCGTTGGCTGCACGATAACGGGTTAGCGCATATCCCTCGGGGGCAATGGCGGCGGGTTTGCCACTCAATAAATCGGCCAATAACTGGCCTGAGCCACAGGCCATGGTCCAGCCCAGGGTGCCGTGCCCGATGTTTAAATGTAGCCCACGTATGGCGGTAGGGCCAACCAGGGGCGTTCCGTCTGGGGTCATGGGACGCAGCCCAGTCCAGAAAG
Organism: Parvibium lacunae; assembly: GCF_003335215.1. GTDB lineage: Bacteria > Pseudomonadota > Gammaproteobacteria > Burkholderiales > Burkholderiaceae_D > Parvibium > Parvibium lacunae. The sequence continues at coordinate 107,331 of NZ_QPGB01000001.1, forward strand.
AATTGGGAAGCGCTGTCCCACAGCCCGGAAACAGGTCTTGCACGACCATCTCCAGGGTTGACCGTCGTGCTGGATTAAGTTGGCGGTCGAAGCCCGCCAATTCCGCCATACCCCCGACGCGGATGCGCTGATCAAAGCGCGTAATCGCTATTTTGTAAGTCTCATCGAGGACTGTCGACACCGGCGCCGCCTGCTCGTTTTCCAGTTTAAGGGTGAGGGAATAACCTTTGACGGGATACACTGGTAAATCAATGCCTAGCGGTTGCAGCAGCTGGCGGCCTTCTGCGCCAGCGGCGACCACCACGTGATCTGCTACGCGTATTTGGCAACCGGATTCTTCCGGGTGGGTCGTTTCTACCCCGATAATAGCTGACCCATTCGACCGCAGTTGCGTAACCGTGGTGTTGTAATAAAACTTAACGCCCAGACGCTGCGCTGCCAACGCAAGCTGCTGGGTAAAGAGATAACAATCCCCCGTTTCGTCATTGGGTAAGCGTAAGCCCCCGGTGAGTTTGTGCGCGACCCGTTGTAGCGCTGGTTCGGCATGGTCGAGTTCAGCGCGGCTGAGTAGTTGATAGGCGACGTGGTGTTGTTCCAAAACGGCGATGTCACGTTGCGCGGCGGCCAACTGGGCTTCGCTGCGGAAGACTTGAAGCGTTCCGAGCTGACGCCCTTCATAGGGCAGAGGTAAGTGCTGGCGTAACTGAATCAGGCAGTCTCGACTGTATTCAGCCAATGTCAGCATGCGGGTTTTATTAATTTGGTAGCGTGTGGCCTGACATTGGCGTAACATCTGCCACATCCAGGCCAGTTGAAAGAGGCTGCCATCGGGACGAATCGCCAGTGGCGCATGTTTTTGTAGTAGCCATTTCAGCGCTTTCAGTGGAATACCGGGGGCTGCCCATGGCGTTGAGTAGCCAGGGGAAATTTGCCCCGCGTTCGCATAGCTGGTTTCCAGCGCAGGGCCGGGTTGACGATCAAGGACGCTCACTTGAGCGCCAGCGCGGGCCAGGTAGTAAGCGGTGGTGATCCCGATCACGCCACTGCCGATGACGATCACATGCATAATGTTTCCTGTATTGATAAATACCAGTAAACAAACTTAAGGCTTGGTATATTTCAAGTTTATTGCTAGTTAGGTAGTGAAAAAATACAAAAATAAGCTTGTTAATTAGTGAAACTGTCTGTTAAATTCCGCTTCTTTGGAATCCCATGCAGAAAAAAGACTTTCTGCAAGAATTTTATGCATTTTTGCTTGGGGGTTTCCTCGCTGTTAAGTCAATAGAGGGCACTTAACCAGCGTCGCTCTTATCGCTTATCAGTTCAGTGTATTCGCATCATTGTTGAAATGGAAAGCCTATGGCCATGCGTAACTTAGATAAAGTTGATCGGCAGCTATTAACGATTTTGCAGCAAGATGGTCGCATCACCATGACCGATTTGGCCAACAAAATTGGGCTATCTACGACCCCAGTTACAGAGCGTGTTAAGCGCTTGGAGCGCGAAGGTATCATCGCGGGTTACCATGCGCATCTGAACCCGCACGCGCTTGGCCGTAATTTGCTGGTTTTTGTCGAAATTAAATTTTCTGCCAAGTCAGGCGATCTATTTGAAAAAGTAAAGCGCGAACTTAGCGCGATTCCAGAAGTGATGGAATGTCATCTGGTGTCGGGCGATTTTGATTATCTGATCAAGGCGCGGATTGCAGAAATGTCTGAATACCGGCGCTTACTCGGCAGTATCCTGTTACAGCTACCCGCGGCGGCGGAGTCTCGTAGTTACGTTGTGATGGAAGAAATCAAAGAGTCGCTGTATTTGCATCTCTAAGCTATCGCCAAGGTCAGGCCGCAGAGGCAATAAAAGTAAGCCTGCTTGACTTCGCCATTTAGCGGGCAACCGCGAACTCATTCGCGGGCCCGACTGACCAACTGGGCATTTCCCCCCGACGCCGTGAGATTGGTGCTAATGACTTTTTCCTGCAACAGCCACCATCCAGACGTCGGTTCAGGGGTTGGTAGGTAAGGCACGATCCGCGCTTGGGCTGCCGCTAGCTGTAATCGTTCCGCGGCGCTAACTTGAGCACTTAAAATACCTCCATCCCACGTTTGGCTGTCTAAACTGTTGATGCAGTGAAGCGCTGCGGCTAAAGCTGGGTGATTACTGAGGGCCTCGATCAAGGGCAGCCTTACGTTGGCAGCTTGATAGAGCAAGGCGTGATTGCCGTGGGCCAATGTCAACAGGATTTGTTGCAGCAAAGTGAGGTTATCGGCAGCACCGTAACAAAGAATGGTGCCACGAGCCAGACTGTGCCAGGTATTTTCTTCACCGGTCGGGCCGATCAGTGTGGCCGAGTCTTGCCAGCGGCAGAGTTGGGCGACTGTCGCGGCAAAGCGCTGGCCAGCGGCACGCTCGGTCGCGGTCAGATTGAGGGATTGGCGCGGATCTCCCAGGCTTTCACAGAGCGCTAAAAAGTGGGCAGCAGGCAGGCAAGGACGATGAGCTAGAGGAACGCTGCGCTGCTGTAGCTTGTGCAAGAGCCAGGGCCCGCCCGCTTTGGGCCCCGTGCCAGACAAACCACAGCCGCCGAACGGTTGCACGCCAACCGTCGCTCCTACCATGTTGCGGTTGATATAGACATTGCCAACCCGCAGGGTGTTGGCTGCTTGTGTTGTCCAGTGGCTTAAGCGGCTGTGTAGCCCGGCGGTAAGACCATATCCCAAGGCATTGACTTTCGCGAGCACGGCCGCTTGGTCTTCTCGTGGATACTGATAGAGGTGAAGGACCGGCCCGAATGCCTCTTGATGTAGGGCTTCAATTTCACTGATTTCAACGAGACTGGGGGCCAGCCAATAGCCATTCGTCTTGGCTTGTGGCGCGACAGGCTGCGTCACGCGCCAGCCTCGGGCCCGGCACTGCTCAAGATACGCCTGAATATTGGCTTGGGCGTCAGCGTCAATCATTGGGCCAATATCACTGGCCCAATAGACGGGGTTATCGATCACCAAGGTTTGCATGGCCCCTGTTAGCATTGTCAGCAGACGTGGTGCTAAATCAGTTTGAACGCATAACAGACGTAAGGCAGAACAACGTTGTCCCGCACTATCAAAGGCCGAGGTCAGAATGTCTTGAACCACTTGTTCGCAGAGAGCAGTGCTATCTACCAGCATGGCATTCAGGCCACCCGTTTCCGCAATAAGCCGGGGCAAATTGCTTGCTGTCGTGCGCTGCATAAGGACGGCTTCGATACTTTTGGCGACGGTCGTGGAGCCGGTAAACATGACGGCGGCACAGTCATGATGGCTGACCAGTGCTTGACCGATATCCCCAGCTCCCGTGAAAAACTGCAAGGCATCGCGCGGAATCCCCGCTTGGTGCATCAGCGCCACAGCGTGATACGCAATCAGCGGCGTCTGCTCAGCAGGTTTGGCTAGCACGGTATTGCCAGCCGCCAAAGCTGCACTGATTTGCCCGATAAAGATGGCCAGCGGAAAATTCCAAGGACTGATGCAAACTACAGCCCCGAGCGGTGAGGACGTAGATGATTCGAGCGATTGCTGACTGTAATAACGCAGAAAATCAATCGCTTCGCGCAGCTCAGCCCAGGCGTTAGGCCAGGTTTTTCCAGCTTCTTGCACACAGAGCTGCAAGAATTCGGCGTGGTGCTGTTGCAGTAGGTCGGCGACGCGGTTGAGTAGCGCTGCTCTGGTTTTACTGGGTAGCGCTGGCCAATCGCTCGCCGCAGCATGCTGAAAAGCCTGATCAATCAGGCTATCGAGCGCATCTTCATGGATTGCCGCTGTCGTGAGCGCGGGACGATACAGCATTTGGCATGTGCCGACCGTGTGCGTGAGATCAGCGGGATTCTGAATAGCCACATGGCGGCAATAGGTGTTTGAAGTAGCAGTTAGTGCGGTCGCTGGTGAGCCTGCCAGGTAGGGGTGGGCTGCTATGGGTTGTTGCGTATCAATTGGGAGCGCTGCCATGAGTGCTTGCCGACACGCCCAATGGCCCCAGTCCATCCCCAATGAGTTTTCTCGGGGATAGCGATCCTGTTGATACAGTCGGGCGGGTGGCGGAATGTCGCTGGCGGCCTCGTACGCCCAGCTGGCGGCATGCGTAACAGGGTCGAGTAATAAGGTGTCGATAGGAATATCATGATCGACCAGTTGATGCACAAACGAACTATTGGCCCCATTTTCCAGTAAGCGTCTGACCAGATAGGCCAACAAGGTTTCATGGCTTCCCACTGGGGCGTAAATGCGGCAAGTGGGCGGCTCAGTGAGGTGGGGGAGAGCGCTTGCCGGATTAGGCTGACTGAGATGCCGCCGGATAATCTCATAGAGGGTTTCGCCCATGCCGTGTAAGCACTGAAACTCATAGGTTTGGGCTGCGGGGCTGTGTGCTGGCGTAGCGTGCGCCATACTGACAATTGCGGCTGCCGTGTGGGCATTGTGTGTCGCGAATTGGGGGAAGACGACATCGCGAGCGGCCAGTAATTTTCTGGCGCAGGCAAGGTAACTAATGTCCGTGTGGGTTTTGCGGGTGTAAACGGGGTATTGACTTAGGCCATCTTGTTGGGCACGCTTGATTTCACTGTCCCAATAGGCCCCTTTGACCAAACGAACCAGCAATTTAGCGGGTTCAACGGCCGGGTTTTGCTGAGCCGCACGCTGCCGGCACTGCTCAATGAGCCAATCAATCACATAGACGGCGCGTTTTTGGTAAGCCTGAACCACCCAGCCCAAGCCGCCCCAGCCAGCCAGCGCAGGTTCGTGCAGTAATTTCTCAAGTAGGCGTAATGAGAGCTCGAGTCGATCACACTCCTCTGCATCAATATGTACCGCAATATTGAGGTTTTTTGCGTGGCACAGTAAGGTCAGGAGTTTGGGGTATAGAACGCCTTCTACCTGCAGCAGTTGTGCGGTTTGGTAGCGGGGGTGCAGCGCTGAGAGTTTGATTGAAATGCCATTGCTGTGAATGGGATCGGGCCTTCGCCCATGTTGTGCTGCACGTGCCTGAGCCGCTTGCCCGACGGCTTGAATCGCCTCTAAATAGGCTTGGTAGTAGCGCTCGGCATCAGCCGCAGTGAGTGCCGCCTCGCCCAGCATATCAAATGAATAGAGAAAGCCGGCTGATTCTCCGCTTTGCGCAACGTCCAGGGCGGCGCTGATGGTTTCACCTAGCACAAACTTTTCGCCTAGAAACCGCATTCCCACTTGCATGGCTTTGCGAATCAGGGTGGTGAAAGTCGCTTGGGTGAATTTATCCACCAGCTGATTGAGACTCTCTTTGAGTTGATCTTGAGGTGGACTACTGATTCGGTTAGCCAGCCGCAGTCCCCAAGCGGCAGCATTGGCAAATAAGGTGTCAGCGTTACCCACATGCTGTTCCCAGCGGCCTTGGGCCAGTTTGTCGCGGATCAATTCGTCCGTAGTGGCGGGGTCGGGAATGCGCAGTAGCGCTTCTGCTAGGCACATCAGCGCCAGCCCCTCTTCAGTGCTCAGGCTAAATTCATGCATCAGTACGTCAATGTTGGTGTTGGGCAGGTAATCGCGCAGTTGTCGCTTTTCGGGTTGTCGTAAGGCGCTAATCCAAGCATGGGCATAGGTGGTCGTTTGAGCCTGTTCGCTTGGGCTGAGTTGTGCTGCCGGCAGTAACTGGCGCACCAGGTCTGCTTCACTGCGCGCCAGTAAGCCGTATGCCGTCGTGGAGAGCGCCTGTAGGCTGGCTGAATAGCCTGCGGTCTGAAATAAATTCTGGTGACTGAGGGGTTGTGGGGCAGGGGGTCGCATATAACATCCAGGGTAAGTTGATGTTTCTATGGTAGTGAGCCTCTGCCGATTTGACTAGCGCCCATGATGCGGTGAAACGCGTTGCGCTGAGCTAAAAAATCTTGCTGAATCAATGTGTTAGAAAGGGCTTGCAACAAAGTAAAAAAAGTCGTGGGCTTTTTTTAAAAAACTGGCACGGTGCTCTGCAAAAACGAAAAAAATCGTCATGCAAGGCTTGTGTTTTGAAAAATAAAATCAAGCGAGACGCGCATACCCTGTTGTTAAACAAACCGATGACGCGAGACTAGCTTGGCCGACAGACAGTGAGGACTTCTGCGGTTTCATCAAATCGAATCGCGGTGTTACGTTTAACCCGTTTCATCGGAAAGCGGCTACGGTAATAGCGGACATTGGGCCAATTGGCAACGGTTCTTTGAACGAAATCGGCATAGTCACTCATGCTGGCGACATGCACGATCAACATAAAGCTGATTTCCCCAGTGACCAGATAACACTGCAAGATGGCGTCTTCAGCTTGCGCCCGGGTCTCAAATTCTTGCATATGCTGGTCTGTTTCTTTTTCCAGGGAAACCTCCAGAAAAGCAAGCATGCCATAGCCGATTCGAAAGGGATCAATCAGGGCAACTTGCGCATCAATAATGCCTGCCCGCTGTAAATCCTTAATCCGCCTCAAGCAAGTTGGCTGGGAAATGCCCAGTTCGGCAGCCAGCACTTTCGTGGGCACTTGATTGTTAGCTTGCAATCGATTGAGTATGGCGCGATCAATTCGATCCAGGGTATAAGTAGCAGGCATTGAGAACCAGAAATCAAGGTAATTTCCGCATCCTACACCACGCGAGCGCGATCTGGGCATGGATTACCAGCACGCTAGGGCGCTGACCTCGTTGCTCTCTCGCAACTGATTGCTCGACGCGGCGCAGGGGATTCAAATAAGTGGTTTTCACTGCTTTGCGCCAGCTTGGTACGCTTCCATTGTGCGAGCGCAATAATTTCTTAATAAACAAGTATTTGTGAGTGTTGAGTGGGCAATCCATTGAGCCATCGTGTCGCATTCCCGGTAGCGAATTTAACCAAACTAAGGGGCTTTTATCCGTTTTGGGCGTTAACTTTATCCCTCAAATCGTTGTGTTTTTTCATTTTTGGCGTGCACATTTTGAGTTGTCGTGGCAATAATTATGCAGCACGCAACTCAACTTGAGGGCTCCTAAGGAAGCACCCGTTGCGCCAGGTGTCAACTGTTATCTCAATCGCTAACAGTGAAAAGACGAATGGTTAACATTCGATAGGCAGTGAAAACCCAAAGTAACCTTTTTCGGAGAACTTTAATATGGTGATGAATACAAAACGTCATGCAATTTCAGCAGCGATTGCGCTTGCATTTGGTGTTAGCGCTACTTCTGTAATGGCGCAAGACATGGTCGTAAAAATTGGCCACGTTGGTCCGATTACCGGCAACATCGCCCACTTGGGGAAAGATAATGAAAATGGGGCGAAGCTGGCGATTGAAGACCTGAATGCAAAAGGGGTCACGATCGGTGGTAAAAAGGTCAAATTTGAATTGGTGGCAGAAGATGATGCGGCTGATCCAAAACAAGGCACGGCTGCAGCGCAAAAATTGGTTGACGCTAAAGTCAATGGCGTAGTTGGCCACTTGAATTCTGGTACCACTATTCCTGCCTCAAAAATCTACTCTGACGCTGGCATTCCTCAAGTTTCTCCCTCTGCAATTAACCCGAAATATACGCAACAGGGCTTCAAAACTGCCTTCCGTGTGGTGGCGAACGATGGCCAACTGGGCGGAACACTGGGTAAATATGCGGTAAATACCCTCAAAGCAAAAAATATTGCCGTTATCCATGACGCAACCGCGTATGGCCAGGGGGTGGCAGATGAGTTCAGCAAGTCTGCCAAGAAATCGGGTGCCAAGGTTGTGGCTTCAGAAGTGACAAATAATCAAGCAACCGACTTCAGTGCAATCCTGACCAAAGTTAAAGCCAAAAATCCCGAAGTCGTGTTCTACGGTGGGATGGATGCGCAAGCCGGCCCGATGCTGCGTCAGATGAAGCAACTCGGCATTAATGCCAAACTGATGGGCGGCGATGGTATTTGCTCTGAAGGCTTAGGCAAGTTGGCGGGCGACGGTATGGCAGATGGCCAAGTTATCTGTGCTGAAGCTGGTGGTGTCACAGGCGCCAAGAAAGACGGTATGGATAAGTTCAAAACCCGCTTCAAAGAGAAGTTTGGTGTTGAAGTCCAAGTTTACGCCCCTTACGTTTATGACTCAGTCATGGTAATCGTTGAAGCCATGAAAAAAGCCAACTCTGCTGAGCCGGCGAAATACCTGCCTGCTTTGGCAAAAATCAACTATGACGGCGTGACCGGCAAAATTGTTTTTGATGACAAAGGCGATATCAAGAACGGTTCTCTGACGCTGTATACCTACAAAGCGGGCAAGCGCGACCAAATCGCTGTTGTCCAGTAAGTAGCCGCGTTGAGTCGTTTATCAGGGCGGGCTAGGTTTGACCTAGCCCGCTTTTTTGTTTTATAATTTCGGTCTTTACAGTTGCTTCGATTCATCCTCTGAATCCGAAACAGTTTGGCGAATTAGCTCAGCCGGTTAGAGCGACGGAATCATAATCCGCAGGTCCCCCGTTCGAATCGGGGATTCGCCACCAAATACAAACCCCCTTGTTTGCCGCAAGGGGGTTTTTTATAGGCGGCATAGATTACCTACGGCGGCTTAGATCACATACAAATCCACATACTCATTCACTGACATGGCTTCTAGTTTGGCTTGATCGAGCGATACCTCCAAAATCGCTTGCTGTTGCTTGCTGGCAAAGCGGCGGGCGAGGTTGGCTTTGAATTTTTCGACCAAGACGGGAATGCCTTCGGCGCGGCGACGGCGGTGGCCTATGGGGTATTCGACCACCACTTCATTCAGTACTGTGCCATCGTTGAGGGTGACGGTGAGGGCGTTGGCAATCGAACGTTTTTCCGGGTCGTGATAGTCCTGCGTGAATTGTGGGTCTTCGACGCAGGTGATTTTGTCGCGCAGGGCATCAATGCGTGGGTCGTTGGCGATTTTGTCTTCGTAGTCTTCGGCGGTGAGGCGGCCAAACAAGAGGGGAATAGCGACCATGTATTGAATACAGTGGTCACGATCCGCTGGGTTGTTGAGTGGGCCTTTTTTGTCGATGATGCGGATACAGGCTTCATGCGTACGGATTTTGACGCTGGCAATATCCGCTGCTGTTTTGCCTTGGGCGGCGAGTTGTTGATGCAGGGTCATCGCGCATTCCACGGCGGTTTGGGAGTGGAACTCGGCGGGGAAAGAAATTTTAAAGAGCACATTCTCCATCACATACGAACTGTACGGACGCTGGAATTTAAAGGCATTGCCTTTGAACAGTACGTCGTAAAAGCCCCAGCCTTTGGCGCTGAGCACGCCGGGAATCCCCATTTCACCCTTCATGCTGAACAAGGCGAGGCGCACGGCGCGGCTCGTGGCATCACCCGCTGCCCAGCTCTTGCGTGAGCCGGTGTTGGGAGCGTGGCGATAGGTGCGCAGCGCTTGGCCATCGACAAAGGCTTGCGAGACGGCGTTAATCACTTCCTCGCGATTGCCGCCCATCAGCCAGCAGCACACGGCGGCGGAGGCGACTTTAACGAGCAGCACATGGTCGAGGCCAACTTTGTTGAAGCTGTTTTCCAGGGCGAGGCAGCCTTGAATTTCATGCGCTTTAATCATGCCTTCCAGCACTTGCTTCATGGTCAGCGGTGCTTTGCCGTTGGCGACGTTGGTGCGTGAAATCCAGTCGGCAGTGGCGAGAATACCGCCAAGGTTATCGGAAGGATGGCCCCATTCTGCGGCGAGCCAGGTATCGTTAAAGTCTAACCAGCGAATCATTGCGCCAATGTTGAAGGCGGCTTGAATCGGGTCGAGCTGAAATTGGGTGCCGGGGACTTTGGCCCCATTCGGCACGACGGTGCCGGGCACAATTGGGCCCATGAGCTTGGTGCAGGCGGGATAGCTGAGGGCTTCGAGGCCGCAGCCGAGGGTGTCAATTAAACAATTGCGGGCCGTGTTCCAAGCTTCGCTGTTCGTCACTTGGTAGTTCAGCACAAAGTCGGCGATGTCTTGGATGACTTGATCAGCTTCAGGTCTGATATTTGGGATATGTGCGCTCATGGTGTGTTCTCGTAGTATGTTCTGTTGAAATTAACGTTGTTCAATCGGAATAAATTTAAGATTCTCTGGCCCGGTGTAATTGGCGCTGGGGCGAATGATTTTGTTATCAATGCGTTGCTCGATGATGTGCGCGGCCCAGCCGGTGGCGCGGGAAATCACAAAGATTGGTGTGAACATGGCGGTGGGGACGCCCATGAGGTGATAGCTTACTGCCGAGAACCAATCAAGGTTGGGGAACATTTTTTTTGCATCCCACATCACGCTTTCCAGGCGGTCGGCAATCTCAAACATTTTGGTATTTTGCGCGTCTTGCGCGAGCCGCCGCGCGACTTCTTTAATGACCTTGTTGCGCGGGTCGCTGATGGTGTAAACCGGATGACCAAAGCCAATCACCACTTCTTTATTTTCTACTCGTTTGCGAATATCCACCTCGGCTTCGTCGGGATTGTCGTAGCGGTTTTGAATATCAAAAGCGGCTTCATTGGCCCCGCCATGCTTGGGGCCGCGCAGTGCGCCAATCGCACCGGTGATGGCGGAATACATGTCGGAACCGGTGCCAGCAATCACACGTCCGGTGAACGTGGAGGCGTTAAATTCATGCTCGGCGTACAAAATCAGTGAGGTGTGCATCGCCCGCACCCAGAGTGCGCTTGGTGCGCGGCCATGCAGCAGGTGTAGGAAGTGGCCACCGATGCTGTCGTCATCGGTGTGTACGTCAATCATTTCGCCGTTGTGGCTGAAGTGATACCAGTAGAGCAGGGCCGAGCCAAGGCAGGCGATGAGCTTGTCGGCAATGTCTTTAGCCCCAGCGAGACTATGATCTTCTTTTTCGGGTAGCACACAGCCAAGTACCGAAACGGCGGTACGCATCACATCCATCGGGTGGGTGCTGGCGGGAAGCAGTTCCAGTGCGTTCTGTACCGCTGCGGGCAAACCGCGCAGGGCTTTGAGTTTGGTTTTATAGGCGCGCAGTTCGGCGGCATTGGGCAGCTTGCCGTGAATGAGCAGGTGGGCGATTTCTTCAAATTCGCAGGTGTCGGCGAAGTCCAAAATATCGTAACCGCGATAGTGTAAATCGTTACCCGTGCGGCCCACCGTACACAGGGCTGTGTTGCCAGCGGTGACGCCGGATAAGGCAACCGATTTTTTGGGTTTGGGCGCGCTGGGGGTGCTTGCGCTGCTGTTATCTGTCTCGCTCATGGTGTTCTCCTCATTGTCTAGCTAAAGGGCGCTTCTATAAATTCATTTTTCGGGCGAATTGCGTTGTCGCGTGCTCGCTCGTCCTGCGCTGTATACCGCATACTATCTTCGTCCTCGCTCCGCGGCTCCTAGCTCTTCATCCCGAAATTCTGCATTTCTAGGTGCGCCCTGAATTTATTCGGGCTTTTTTTCTACGGTGTTGTTGGCATTAAATAGCTGATCTAAATCCTGTTCGAAGCGGTGGTAATCGAGGTATTTGTATAGGTCGTTGCGCGATTGCATGCTGTCCACCACGTTTTGCTGGGTGCCATCGCGCCGAATCTGCTGATACACATTCAGCGCAGCCGCGTTCATGGCGCGGAAGGCCGAGAGTGGGTACAGCACCAAGCTGACATCGACGGCACGCAATTGTTCGACGGTGTAAAGCGGGGTTGCGCCAAATTCGGTGATGTTGGCGAGGATCGGCACTTTGACGGCAGCGGCAAACTGTTGGTACATGCCCAGTTCGGTGATGGCTTCGGGGAAAATCATGTCCGCCCCGGCTTCGACGCAGGCACAGGCGCGATCCATCGCGGCTTGTAAGCCTTCTACGGCGAGTGCATCGGTGCGGGCCATGATCACAAAATTTTCATCGGTACGCGCATCGACGGCGGCTTTGACGCGATCGACCATTTCTTGCTGGGTGACGATGGCTTTGCCGGGCCGATGGCCGCAGCGTTTCGCACCCACCTGGTCTTCAATGTGCATCGCCCCTGCACCGAATTTGATGAGCGATTTAACGGTGCGGGCAATGTTGAATGCGGAGGGGCCAAAGCCGGTGTCGACGTCAACCAGTAGGGGGAGGTCGCAGACATCGGTAATGCGCCGGACATCGGTGAGCACATCATCCAAAGTGCTAATGCCGAGATCGGGGAGGCCGAGTGAGCCTGCAGCCACCCCGCCACCAGATAGGTAAATGGCTTGATAGCCGGAGGCTTGTGCCAGACGCGCATGGTAGGCATTGATAGTGCCGACGATTTGCAAGGGTTTTTCGTTGGCGACAGCGGCGCGGAATTTGGCTCCTGCACTCATAGACTTCTCCTGATCCTTAACTCAATCCTAACGCCAGCATGAGCTGATTGACTTGCACGATACTGACAGCGTCGCGTTTTTTATTAAGTATCTACTTAAAAGTGTTTTGGGTAAAAAAAGACCGCAGTCAAACTGCGGTCTTGGCTGGAATGGCTTAGCCGAGCAAGTGGGCAACACCCGCTTTTTCATCTTCCAACTCTTTCAAGGTGATGTTGATGCGCTCTTGTGAGAAGGCATCAATCTCGTATCCTTGAACGATGGTGTATTTACCGTTTTCGCACTTCACTGGGAAGCCGAACATGACATCTTGAGGAATGCCATAAGAACCATCGGAAGGTACACCCATGGTCACGATTTTGCCATTGGTGCCGAGTACCCAGTCACGCACATGGTCAATCGCGGCGTTAGCAGCTGAAGCGGCGGAAGACAAACCACGCGCTTCAATAATCGCGGCACCACGTTTGCCAACGGTAGGCAGAAACACGTCGCTGTTCCATACTTCGTCATTGATGAGGGCTTTGACGTTCTGGCCATCAATCGTGGCGAAACGGTAGTCCGCGTACATGGTTGGGCTGTGGTTACCCCAAACAAACAGGTTTTCAATGCTGGCGACTGGTTTGCCGGTCTTGGCGGCGATTTGCGACAAAGCACGGTTGTGGTCCAAACGCAGCATGGCCGTGAAGTTTTCTTTCGGCAGGTTGGGAGCCGATTTCATGGCGATGTACGCATTGGTGTTAGCAGGGTTGCCGACGACCAGCACTTTGACATTGCGGCTAGCCACTTCATTCAGGGCAGCGCCTTGAACGGTGAAGATGGCGCCGTTAGCTTCCAGCAGATCTTTACGTTCCATGCCTTTGCTGCGAGGACGTGCACCAACGAGCAGCGCGACATCTACGTCTTTAAAAGCAACTTTGGGATCATCGGTAATCACCACGTCTTGCAATAACGGAAAGGCACAGTCTTCCAATTCCATCACCACGCCTTTAACGGCGGGTAATGCTGGCGTGATATCTAACAACTGCAGAATAACGGGCTGATCTTTGCCCAACATGTCGCCGTTGGCGATACGGAACAGTAAGCTATAACCGATCTGGCCAGCTGCGCCAGTAACGGCAACACGCATTGCGGGTTTTGCCATGAAGCATTCTCCAAATTAATCAATAAACAGTTGATTCACTGGCTGAGGGGGCCAGAAAAACCAAGAGTTTACTCCGTTCGCCCTGGCCTACCAAGTTTGTCAGTTGAAAAACCAGAACGGTTGCGCCATATCGCCAAGACCATCAACAGCGAAGTAGGCTTGTGTGTAAATACAGGCAACGATTATTACAGGTAAGGTTTTACAAGGTTACACTCTTATATAAGACTCGTCAATAATCTTATGTTATATATAAGACATTGGGTTGTTGTAGCATGGACGGTAGAGGAGGTTTGTGGTCAAATCCTTTCCAGAAAGATTAATTGATTGGGTACGCAGCCATGAATTCAGCGGGAATGAGTGAGGAAAATAAGCCGGTAGGTTCCGATCATTCAGCAAATAAGCCAGCGTCTAGCGTCGGTTCTGCCGTGGCCGCCAGCGCTTCTGCTGACACGTCCGCGCCAGTAACAGTTTATGCGCCGCTTTATCAGCAAATTAAGGGCTTGATTACCCAAGGTTTGCAAGCCGGAGAATGGCGCCCAGGCGAGATGATCCCCAGTGAGATGGAGCTGGCTAAGCGCTATGGGGTCAGTCAGGGAACGGTGCGTAAGGCGGTCGATGACCTTGCCACTGAGCATATTTTGATCCGTCGTCAAGGGAAGGGGACATTCGTTGCCACGCACCATGAAGAAAAAGTCTCTTTTCGATTTCTGCGCTTGGTTCCCGACGAGGGGGAGCCAACCTATCCTCAGAGTCAATTTTTAGCTTGCAAGCGCATGCGTGCCACCCCTGAGGTGGCGGACTCACTAGCGTTAGCCACTGGCGATGCAGTCATTTTGGTCAAGCGGATTCTATATTTGCAAGAGCGGCCTACCGTACTGGAAGAAATCTGGCTACCTGGGCTGCAATTCAAAGGGCTGACCGCGGAGCGATTAGCGGCCTATAAAGGTCCGATGTATGGCCTATTTGAAACGGAATTTGGCACCCGGATGATACGAGCGAGTGAGAAAATTCGTGCGGTTGCTGCTGACCAAGCTTGTGCTGAGAGTTTAAAGGTGACGGTGGGGACGCCGTTATTGCTTGTTGAGCGAGTTGCGTTTACCTACGGCGATCAAGCAGTTGAATGGCGACGGGGCTTTTATCGCACTGACCACCACGCTTATCGAAATGAGCTATCGTAATGGCGGTTAGTCGTGGTTGGATATCTTTGGTATGGCATGCCCAGCACAGATTCCCTGGAAAGATTTTGTCGAGCACTTGTTCATCCAACGTAAAAAAACTCGACATCCGCTAACGATAGATGCATAAAAATCGCTAAAATATCTAGGCTTTAACTGTTATTCCATCAATTTTGTGACTGTCGAGAGGTTAGTGCATGACTAACGAAGTGAAAAAGACTCGGCCAGAATTCCGCAACGTCGGATTCGGTCAGATACTGACTGACTACAAACTCCCCCTGCCTGGTAAGGTATCGATTCTGCACCGCGTGAGTGGGGTTGGGTTATTTTTGTCGTTATGGGCCCTATTATGGCTCTTTGATCTGAGCCTAACCTCAGAGATTAGTTTTGCGACATTCAGTAATGTCGTGGGCTATCCCATTGTGAAGTTGTTATTGTTAGGGTTGATTTGGGCCTACCTCCATCACTTCTGTGCCGGTATTCGCTTTCTACTGCTCGATATGCACATCGGTGTCGATAAACCCAGCGCGCGCAAAAGTGCTGGCGTGGTGTTGGCGGTGAGCTTGCCTCTGGCTGCCTTGGTTGGCTTGAAATTATTTGGAGTGTTCTAATGGGTTACAAAAAACAAGCTGTGGGCGCGGGTTATGGCTTCCGCGATTGGCTGGCCCAGCGTGTCACTGCGGTGGTGATGGCCGTTTATACCTTGATTTTGCTGGTCGTGTTTTTTAGTGCGGGCGAATTCACTTATGAAGCTTGGGCTGGCGTCTTTGCAGGCCAGTTCATGAAGGTAGCGACTTTGCTAGCGCTGTTGTCCTTGTTCTACCACGCCTGGGTCGGCATTCGTGACTTGTGGATGGACTACATCAAACCTAACGGTCTGCGTTTGGTTTTGCATGTGTTAACGATTTTGTATCTGATTGGTTGTGCCGCTTACGCAGCACAGATTCTCTGGAGGGTGTAAGCCGTGGTTGCAATCAATACGAGTTTGCCGCGTCGTAAATTTGACGTTGTTGTGGTCGGTGCGGGTGGCGCAGGGATGCGTGCCTCACTGCAATTAGCGGAGTCGGGCCTGAATGTGGCCGTGCTCTCAAAAGTATTCCCGACCCGTTCCCATACGGTAGCGGCGCAAGGCGGGATCGGCGCATCGCTTGGCAACATGGCGGAAGATAATTGGCACTACCATTTCTATGACACTGTGAAGGGGTCTGATTGGTTAGGCGACCAAGATGCGATTGAATTTATGTGTCGCGAAGCGCCCAAAGTTGTTTACGAACTTGAGCACTTTGGGATGCCGTTTGACCGTAACCCTGATGGCACGATTTATCAGCGTCCTTTCGGTGGTCACTCTTCTAACTACGGTGAAAAGCCTGTGCCCCGCGCCTGTGCAGCGGCTGACCGGACCGGTCATGCCTTGTTGCACACGCTGTATCAGCGTAACGTCCGTGCCCGCACGCAGTTCTTCGTTGAGTGGATGGCATTGGACATCATTCGCGATCAAGAGGGCGATGTATTGGGTGTGGTCGCGCTGGAGATGGAAACTGGCGAGGCGATGATTCTTGAAGCCAAGGTCACATTATTTGCGACCGGGGGTGCAGGCCGTATTTACGCGGCATCGACCAATGCTTTTATCAATACCGGTGACGGCCTGGGTATGGCAGCCCGTGCGGGCATTCCCCTGGAAGACATGGAATTCTGGCAATTCCACCCCACTGGTGTGGCCGGTGCAGGTGTGCTGCTGACCGAAGGCTGCCGTGGTGAAGGCGGTATTCTACGTAACAAAAACGGCGAACGCTTCATGGAGCGTTATGCACCAACGCTGAAAGACTTGGCGCCACGTGACTTCGTGTCACGCTCAATGGACCAAGAAATTAAAGAAGGCCGTGGCTGTGGCCCGAACGGTGACTACGTGGTGCTGGATCTGACCCACTTGGGTGCCGAAACGATTCACAAGCGTCTGCCTTCCGTTTACGAAATTGGCAAGAACTTTGCCAACGTCGATTGCACCAAAGAGCCGATTCCGGTTGTGCCCACGATTCACTACCAGATGGGTGGGATTCCAACCAATATCTATGGTCAAGTGGTGGCACCGAAAAATGGTAACCCGAATGACATCATTCAAGGTTTCTATGCGGTCGGTGAGTGTTCATGCGTATCTGTGCACGGTGCGAACCGCCTGGGTACGAACTCCCTGCTGGACTTGGTGGTGTTTGGTCGTGCGGCGGGTAACCACATTGTGGCGCAAAACCTCAAGCAACGTTCCCACAAAGAGTTACCGAAGGATGCGGCTGATTTTGCCTTATCACGCCTAGCCAAGCTGGATAACAGCACTTCTGGCGAATACGCGCAAGATGTGGCGAATGACATTCGCAAATCCATGCAAGCACATGCCGGCGTGTTCCGCACGCAAGCCATGCTGGATGAAGGCGTACAGAAGATTCTGGAACTGGATCAACGCGCCCAGAACATTCACCTCAAAGACAAGAGCAAGGTCTTCAACACTGCACGGATCGAAGCACTGGAAGTCTCTAACTTGATCGAGGCTGCCAAGGCAACGATTACTTCCGCCGCTGCGCGGAAAGAGTGTCGTGGGGCCCATACCGTGGTGGATTATGAGCGCCCTGCGGATGATGCTGAGTGTGCCAATGGCCGTAACGACAAAGAGTGGATGAAGCACACGCTGTGGTACAGCGAGGGTAACCGCCTGGATTACAAGCCAGTGCAACTCAAGCCCCTGACTGTGGACTCCGTGCCACCCAAACCTCGTAGCTTCTAAGGTGAAATGAGATGAGCGATACCCGTATTTTTGAAATTTACCGTTACGATCCGGATACCGACGAAAAACCCCGTATGCAGCGTTACGAAGTGACGCTCGACGCCGGCGACCGCATGTTGTTAGATGTGCTAATGAAGCTCAAGAAAATGGATGAAACCCTGAGTTTCCGCCGTTCTTGCCGCGAAGGGATTTGTGGTTCTGATGCCATGAATATCAATGGTCGCAATGGCTTGGCCTGTTTGACTAACATGCGCACCTTGCCGCAAACCATCGTGTTGCGTCCTTTGCCCGGTCTGCCAGTCGTACGTGATTTGATCGTCGATATGACGAACTTCTTCAAGCAGTATCATTCGATCAAGCCTTACTTGATTAACGATACCCCACCGCCTGAAAAAGAGCGTCTACAGTCTCCTGAAGAGCGCGAAGAATTGAATGGCCTGTACGAATGTATTCTGTGTGCATGCTGCTCCACTTCTTGCCCGTCTTTCTGGTGGAACCCTGACAAGTTTGTTGGGCCAGCGGGTCTGCTCCAAGCCTATCGCTTTATTGCCGATAGCCGTGATCAGGCTGTGAACGAGCGTCTGGATAACCTCGAAGATCCGTATCGTTTGTTCCGCTGCCACACCATCATGAACTGCGTGGATGTGTGTCCGAAAGGGCTGAACCCCACTCAAGCGATTGGCAAAATTAAGGAATTGATGGTGCGTCGCGCCGTCTAAAGCTTGTTTAACCTACTGCGCGAGCCTGATTTGGGCTTGTGCAGTACGCGCGATGCTCATGTACTTTAGTACACTCCGCTCGCTGTGTGCTGTACGCGCCCAACTGAGGCTCGCTCGTAACGGTTCTACATCGGTTTATTAAACGTATATATGCACTTATTGTGTATGACAGCGGATCCATCCGCTTTTTTTTGAAATGTGTTTGGTGCGCTGCAAGATTGGGGTAAGCCTCAATAGGCAGGCTTAGACAAATCGTTAAGAATTGATCATATCGTGTCGTTAACAGAAGCGTTGCCCAATATTCATGACCGTCGTCGCCTGCGCTGGCGGGCGCGGCGTGGCATGCTGGAAAATGATATTTTGTTGACCCGGTTTCTGGATCGTTATGAGGAAACGCTCTCAGATGCTGAAGTCACTGCATTCGTTCAGTTATTGGAATTGGCCGATGGCGATTTGATGGATCTCTTAATGGCGCGCAAAGCGCCAATGGGTGAGCTGGCAACAGAGCAGGTAAGGGATTTGCTCGTTAAGATCAGCGCAAGCTGAGTTGTTCATCATCATAAATTTGAAGTGTTGGTTTAATTCAATCGATTGAACCAAGCTTCAAATGACATTGACTTGTGGAAAGGAAACACCATGTCAGTAGAACAAAAAGCCACGCTTTCATTTTCAGATGGCAGCCCTAGCATTGAATTTCCGATTTACCAGGGTTCGGTTGGTCCGGATGTCATCGACATTCGCGCCCTGTATGGTAAAACCGGCAAGTTTACGTATGACCCTGGTTTTATGTCCACAGCAGCTTGTCGCTCTACCATTACCTACATTGATGGCGACAAAGGTGAGTTGCTCTACCGCGGCTATCCGATTGAACAGTTGGCAGTAAACTGCGATTTTTTAGAAACCTGTTATTTGTTGCTCAAAGGTGAACTCCCTAACGCGACTCAAAAATCGGAGTTCGTGAATAAAGTCACCCGCCACACCATGGTTCACGAACAAATGAGCCGCTTTTTCCAAGGTTTCCGTCGCGATGCGCACCCGATGGCGGTATTGGTGGGGACGGTTGGCGCATTGTCAGCGTTCTATCATGATTCCCTCGATATTAACAATCCTGAGCACCGCGAAATCTCGGCGATTCGTTTGATTGCCAAGCTGCCAACATTGGTTGCCATGGCTTACAAATATACGGTTGGTCAGCCCTTTGTTTATCCGCGTAACGATCTGTCCTATACCGCCAACTTCATGCGCATGATGTTTGCGACACCCTGCGAAGAATACAAAGTGAATGATGTCCTGGTCCGTGCGATGGACCGCATTTTCATTTTGCACGCTGATCACGAACAAAATGCCTCGACCTCGACGGTACGTTTGGCGGGTTCTTCGGGCGCTAATCCATTTGCGTGTATTGCTTCTGGTATTGCCTGTTTGTGGGGCCCTGCCCATGGAGGCGCCAACGAAGCGTGCTTGGAAATGCTGGAAGATATCCAAGCGCAAGGTGGGGTCGCTAAGATTGGTGAATTTATTGCCAAGGTTAAAGACAAGAATAGCAGTGTCAAATTGATGGGCTTTGGCCATCGTGTTTATAAAAACTACGATCCTCGTGCAAAACTCATGCGCGAAACCTGTCATGAAGTACTGGGTGAGCTTGGTTTGCAGGATGATCCGTTATTCAAGCTCGCGATGGCTTTGGAGAAGATTGCCCTGGAAGACGACTACTTTGTTAGCCGTAAACTGTATCCGAATGTCGATTTTTACTCTGGTATCGTCCAGCGTGCGATCGGTATTCCCACAGAATTGTTTACAGCAATTTTTGCTTTGGCACGTACTGTTGGCTGGATTGCGCAATGGAATGAAATGATTTCTGATCCAGAGCAGAAAATTGGGCGTCCGCGTCAGTTGTTTACAGGCGAAACCCAGCGTGACGTTAAGCCACTGCATCAACGTTGATCGGGTTCTATTACCCTAATAAAAAAGGAGCCTGAGGCTCCTTTTTTATTAGGGCGGCTGTCGCTGTCGGCAGCGTTTCTCGCTAGGCCATGACCCGTTAGATATGAACGCGCGTTCCCAATTCAATCACTGCATTGCTTGGGATATTAAAGTAATCAACCACGCTACCTGCATTACGTGACAAGGCCGCAAAGAGCTGTTCGCGCCAGCGTGCCATGCCCTTTTCTTTCGCATCAGGGACCACCGTTTCACGGCTTAAGAAATATGAGGTGGTAAATGCATCTACCTCTATGCCATGGTTGGCCAGAAGCTCTAGTGCTTGGGGAATATGCGGTTTATCCATAAAGCCATAATGAACAGTCACTTGCCAGAAGCCTGCCGCCAAGCCTTTTACTTCAAGGCGATCTGCTGCAGGAACCCAGGGTACGTCGGCGTAGACGACCGTCATAATTAAATTTTTCTCGTGCAGCACCATGTTGTGTTTCAGGTTATGCAGCATCGCTTGAGGAACGGTATGCGGATCAGCGACGAGATAGACGGCAGTGCGTTCTGCACGCGGAAAATCACTCTGCGCCACACTTTCCAGGAAAGGTTCAAGCTTGGGATCGCCTTCACGAATTTGATCAAGCAGTAATTCCCGTCCGCGTTTCCAAGTCAGCATAATTGTTAGCAATGACATCGCTAACAGTAGTGGGAACCAACCACCTTGTAGAAACTTGATGGTGCAAGAAGCAAAAAATAAAATATCCACCACGAAAAAGAATAAGGTAGAGGAAATAGAGAGCCAGAGTGGTAGGCCCCAACCATACCGAATGACGAAAAAAGTAAGGATAGTGGTGATAGTCATGGTGCCAGTAACTGCGATGCCATAGGCCGCCGCCAGTGCAGAAGAAGAGCCAAAGCCAATTGCCGCCAAAAGAACGGCAATTAACAACAGCCAATTCACGCCTGGGATATAAATCTGGCCAGCTTCGGTGGCTGAGGTGTGAATGATTTGCATGCGTGGAAAGAGTCCCAACTGAATGGCCTGTTGGGTCATTGAATAGGCCCCAGATATAACAGCCTGTGAAGCAATGATGGTCGCTAGGGTTGCCAATATGAGGGCAGGGACCAGCAGTGCGGGCGGGAAAGCGAGGTAGAAGGGATTCTTAACGGCGCTGGGATCACTGAGCAGTAAGGCGCCTTGTCCCAAATAGTTCAGTGCTAGGCCGGGTAAAACTAAGCTGCACCATGCCAGTTGAATGGCCTTTTTACCAAAATGTCCCATATCTGCATATAAGGCTTCTCCCCCGGTCAGAGCGAGCACAATCGCGCCTAACGCAAGAAAGACACCTAGACCGCGTGCTTGTAGAAAGTTAAACGCCAAGCGGGGATCAAGTGCGGCCAGTATCGCTGGATTCTGTATCACATGGTAAAGACCAATTGCCCCCAATGTAGTAAACCAAACCACAATGATTGGACCAAATAGTTTGCCGACTGTTGCGGTCCCATGCCGTTGCATTAAAAACAGCCCAACTAGAATGACAAGGGTGGTTGGCAAAATGTAGGGGTGAAAGCTTGGGGCAACCAGCTCAATGCCTTCGACTGCACTCAAAACTGAAATTGCGGGCGTGACAACTGTTTCGCCATAAAACAAAGAAGCCCCAAACGTTCCCAGCAGCAAAAGCCACTTTGTTTTTTTACTCGATTTCCCTACGCTTGACACGGCTAGCGCAAGTAATGCCATCGTCCCGCCTTCACCGCGGTTATCTGCACGTAGAACCAAGATCACGTACTTTAAGGTAACGACCAGCATTAAGGCCCAGAAAATCGCAGACACCGTGCCAATAACGTTATCCGTTGTTAAGGCTATTCCTGTGTGAGGTGCGAAGACTTCTTTAATTGTATAAAGCGGACTGGTACCAATATCGCCGTAAACGACACCCAAGGCCCCTAATGCCAGGGCTGCTACACTTTGATTCTGTGTTCTGTGTTCCATGTTGTTCCCGCTCTGCATGACTGTTTTGAGGGCTGCTTACTGGCTGGTGCTGCCTTTGTTATGCTGTTTGGTGCGGCGCATCAAACTGTGTTGCAAATAGTACGTCAGATTAGAAAAATAGCTAGGTGAAAATGCATCTGATTTTCCTCGGTGCAGAAAAACTGCAACAAATTTGTATTAATCGGTTGTCGACTTTACTGGTATCCGCCGCGAAATTAACTTGGCAGGGCATTAACGCATGGCGGCGTGGATCAGACTTTGGGTGTAAGGATGCAGCGGTTGGGTAAAAATCGTTTCTGTCGCACCGCGCTCCACGATTTTTCCTTTATGCATGACAATGACCTCATGGGCAATGGCGCGGATAACCGCTAAATCATGGCTGATAAACAAGTAACTGGTGCCATATTTTTGCTGCAAGGTTACCAATAAGCGAAGGACTTGTTTTTGTACTGAGACGTCCAACGCACTCGTTGGCTCATCCAACACAATCAGGCTTGGGCGCAAAATAATGGCACGCGCAATCGCAATGCGTTGACGTTGCCCGCCGGAGAATTCATGGGGGTAACGGTACAGGGCATCGGGGCTTAAGCCGACTTCGGCGAGGGTTTCACTGACCCGCTCACGGCACGCTACTTGGCTCAACTCGGGGTGGTGCAGTTGCAGCCCTTCTCCCACAATTTGTTCAATCGTCATGCGAGGCGACAGCGCAGAAAAAGGATCTTGGAAGACAACCTGTAATTTTGCGCGGTATTTTTTTTGTGCCGCTTTATCCAGTTGGTCAAGGTATTGACCGTCAAATTGAGTGCGGCCCCCGCTTGTGGCTTGGAGACCCAAGAGCGCCATGGCTAAGGTGGTTTTGCCCGATCCCGATTCCCCCACCAACCCCAGTGTTCGTTGTGGGGGGATATGAAGATCAACGGCATCAACAGCGCACTCGGTTTTGCGTTTAAACCAGCCAGCGGCGCTGCTAAAGCTGACGCTCAGTGCTTCGGTCACAAGCAAAGGCGGGGGAGCAGGGTGAGTAACACGGTCTTCTTCGATCAGTCGGCTAGGCTGTGCTGCGAGCAGTTCTGCCGTGTAAGGATGCTGCGGGTTTGCAAATAAGGATTGTGTGGATGCCAGCTCTCGTAATTGCCCTTGCTGCATGACCCCTACCCGAGTCGCAAAATTTTTCACTAAGTTGAGATCGTGCGTAATGAGTAAGATCGCCATGCCATATTCGGCTTGCAATTCTTCGAGTAGGCTCATGATCTGCGCGCGGATCGTGACATCAAGCGCGGTTGTCGGCTCATCGGCAATCAGAAGTTGTGGTCGACAAGCCAATGCCATTGCAATCATCGCCCGCTGTCGTTGCCCGCCAGATAATTGATGCGGATAGTGGCGCAAACGTTGCGCCGCCGCTGGGATGCCCGTTCGTTCGAGCAGGGCTAAGGCGCGTGCCCAAGCGTCAGTTCGACTCAACGCCTCATGCTTCTCAAGGACCTCCGCAATTTGCTGCCCAATCGTCATCAACGGATTGAGCGCGCTCATTGGTTCTTGAAAGACCATGGCAATTTGTTTACCACGGAGTCGTCGCATCTGCCTTTCATTGTAGGTGAGTAGTTCTTGCCCTTGCCAGCGCACCGAGCCAGAAAGCTGCGCGGGCAAGAGGCGCATGATGCTCTGGGCGGTGACACTCTTGCCTGAGCCGGATTCCCCGACCAAGGCAAATTTCTCCGCGGCATGTAATGTCAGAGAGAGTTCCTTTACAGTGGGTGCCGGTTGTCCGGGAAACTGAACGCTGAATTGTTCTAGTTCCAAGAGCGGGGCTGCTGGCAAAGCTGGGGGAGGGATAACAAGTGACATAATTTGCGTATGAACTAATGCTGCTTTCTGGTATCGAGCGCATCGCGCAGCGCCTCACCAATGAAAACCAGTAACAGGAGCGTGATAAAAAGGACGCTAAATGCGGTTAACCCAATCCACCAGGCATCTAAATTATCTTTGCCTTGCGCCAATAGTTCACCCAAGCTCGGGGTCGACGGGGGCACGCCTAAACCGAGGAAATCCAGGCTGGTTAGCGCTGTAATCGCGACGCTCATGCGAAACGGTAAGAAGGTGACCACTGGGGTCAGGCTATTGGGCAAAATATGGCGCCACATGATTTGGCGGTTAGACAATCCCAGTGCGCGCGCCGCACGCACGTAATCCAAGTTGCGGTTACGCAGAAACTCAGCCCGCACATAGTCAGCCAGCGTTAACCAGCCAAAGAGCGACAGCAAGAGTAATAGCAGCAAAACACTGGGTTGAAAAATGGAGGCAAAAATCAAGAGCAAGTAAAGCTCGGGCAGTGAGCCCCAAATTTCACTAAAACGTTGAATCCATAAATCGACCCAGCCCCCGAAATACCCTTGAATAGCCCCAGCTAACACGCCTAGTAATACCCCGATCACGGTTAACGCCAGGCCAAATAAGACTGACAGACGAAATCCATAGAGTGCCCTTGCCAGAATATCGCGTCCGCGATCATCGGTTCCCAACCAATTGTCGAGAGAAGGTGCGGCGGGGTTGGGGGCACTCGCAAAATAATTGAGGGTGTCGTAGCGATAGCGATTTAACGGATTTAAAGCCCAATTACCCGGTTGTTCAAATTGCCTTTGAATAAAAGGATCAAGATAATCGGCAGGGGCAGGAAAGTCGCCTCCAAAGGTTTGTTCTGAATAATCTTTAAAGAGGGGAAAATACCATTCTCCTTGGTAGCGGATCAGCAATGGGCGATCATTTGAGAGGCACTCTGCGAATAAGCTAAGGCCAAACAAGACGCTAAAGATGATTAAGCTGTAATACCCAAGACGGTGTCGTTTAAAGCGCTGCCAGGCTTGTTGGCGCGGTGTTTGTGTTTGGCGTTTGTTCACTGTCACGACGGTAGTTGAGCCAAGGCTTGCTTGGTCGGTGTGGGGGTTTGCTGCCTGGTTGACCGGTGAAAGCGTACTCATGCGCGCACCCCGTCGAATTTGACACGAGGGTCTGCAATGATGTACGACAGATCAGTAATCAGTTTGGCGAACAAGCTTGCCAGCGTGAAAATATAGAGCGTGCCCATGACGACCGGATAATCACGTTGCATGATTGCGTTGTAGGAGAGCAAGCCTAACCCATCTAATGAAAACAGCGTCTCGATGAGTAAGCTGCCACTTAAAAACGCCCCAATGAAGGCAGCAGGAAAGCCGGTTAAGATGGGTAAAAGCGCATTACGAAAAATATGCTTGTACAGCACTTCACGTTCAGAGAGCCCTTTGGCGCGGGCTGTGAGAACATATTGTTTGCGGATTTCTTCAATAAACGTGTTCTTGGTTAACAAGGTACTTACCGCGAAGCTGCCAACAACAGAGGCGGTGACAGGTAAGGTGATGTGCCACAAATAGTCAAGTACCTTACCAGTCCAACTGAGTGTTTCCCAATTATCGGAAGTCAAGCCACGCAGCGGGAATACCTGCCAGAAACTCCCGCCACCGAATAGCACCAGCAAAATAACGCCTAAGACAAAGCCCGGAATTGCATAGCCAGTTAGAATCAGCAGACTGGTTAAGGTATCAAAGCGGCTACCATCGCGCACTGCCTTGGCAATCCCCAAGGGAATTGAGAGTAGATAACTTAAGACCAGCGTCCACATCCCGAGGGTGATCGAAACCGGCAGTTTTTCTTTCACTAAAGCCCATACACTTTTATGGTGAAAGAAGCTGGTGCCTAATTCAAACCGGGAAAAATCTTTTAGCATTTGCCAAAAACGCACAGGTGCTGGTTTGTCAAACCCATAGAGAGCTTGAATCTCTTTAATTTTGTCGGCATCAACCCCTTGCTGGCCACGGTAGACGCTCTGGGCTGCGCCGCCAGCCTCACTGCCGCCAGCGCCTTTGCCCCGTAAATAACTAACCATTTGTTCGACTGGGCCACCTGGAACAAATTGAATCACGGTAAAGGTCAGTAGTAGCACCCCAATCAATGTCGGAATGATCAGTAGCAGTCGTTTTAATATATAGCGCAACATAATCAAGGCGTGGCGGTTGATTGCTTATGCCACCAGGTTAACACCGACCATTCTTCAATACGGTAATAACGTGGCAAGGCAGCGGGTTGGGCGAGACTTTGGCGAAAAGACACACGATGCACATTACTATAAAAATGAGGAACGATATAGTAACCATGGCGCAATACGCGGTCTAGCGCACGGCAGGCGGTGATAAGTTGAGTGCGGTTTTTGCTTTGCAGGACATGCTCAATCAGGGCATCGACAAGTTTGCTTTGCACCCCGATTAAATTACTTGAACCGGGTTGGAGTGCGCTACCGCTACCAAAGTTTGTGATCAATTCGCTCCCTGGGCTCTGTGAGCCTGCCATCGCGTCCCAGGTCATATCAAAGTCATAATTTTCCTGCCGACGCTGATATAGCGCTGCGTCAATGACGCGATAGCTCATGGTAATACCCAGTTTCTCCAGATTGCGGGCGTAGGGGGCCGAGGCTCGTTCTTGCATGCGGTCCGCCAGCATCATTTCAAATTTAAATGGCATACCCTCGGCGTTGCGCAGCGCGCCGTTCGAGTAACGCCAACCTGCTTCCGCGAGCAGTTGTTTGGCTAAACGCAAATTATCACGCAGCGAGTTGGGGGCGAGGGTCGTGGGCGGGACAGGAACCGGGCTATTAAGTATCTGGGCAGCAAACTCCGCAGGAAATTGCTGTTGTAAAGGGCGCAGTAGCGCAATTTCTTCGGTGCTCGGCAAACCTTGTGCCGCGAGTTCTGTATTCGTAAAGTAACTGGGGCTACGTCGATAGAGGTTGAAAAATAATTGGCGGTTCATCCATTCAAAGTCCATCGCCAACCATAATGCTTGGCGGACTCGGATGTCTTGAAACAGCGGTCGCCGTTGATTCATCACAAAACCTTGCCAGCCAGCACTGTTACTGTGGGCGAATTCGGTTTTGATCAGTTCTCCACTACGCCATTTCGGCCCTTGATGTGAACGTGCCCAGTTTTTCGATGAATTCTCCTGGATGAGATCAATTTCGCCAGCTTTAAGGGCTTCCATCCGGGTCAAGGTGTCCTTGTAATAGCGATAGCGGATGCGTTCAAAGTTAAACATGCCCACCCGCGTTGGGTGTTGATTGCCCCAATAATTTGGGTTACGTCGATAGGTGACGGTTTTGCCAAGATCATAGGATTCGATGAGATAAGGCCCGGAAGCAATCGGTAAATCTGTGATGATTTTGTCAAATGGTTTGCGGGCGAGTTTTGCGGTTTCGCCGCGCTCGGCGCTTTGCCCCCACTTCGCCGAAAACACCGGAATTTGGCAAATCGTCATTTTGAGTTCATGATTTTTGCGCTTGAAGTCGGCACGCAGGGTCAATGCATCGATTACCACGATTTGTTTTACATCGGCCCAAACTTGGCGGTAAATGGGCCCAGCTTGTTTACTGGTGATTTGTTCAAATGAGTATTTGACATCCTGTGCTGTGACGGGGTCGCCATTGGAAAAACGCGCGGCAGGGTTCAGTTGAAACGTCACAGACAGACCATCGGGGGCCGGAATAATGGCTTTGGCCAGCAAACCATATAAGGTATCGGGTTCATCCAATGCGGGCACCGCCAAGGTTTCAAAGACCAGGTAACCCAATCCATCCGCAGCCAAGCCTTTGAGGATAAAAGGGTTGAATTTTTCATAGCTACCCAGTGCAGGTGCATTGAG
Source organism: Parvibium lacunae (assembly GCF_003335215.1). GTDB lineage: Bacteria > Pseudomonadota > Gammaproteobacteria > Burkholderiales > Burkholderiaceae_D > Parvibium > Parvibium lacunae. Next base: position 135,034 of record NZ_QPGB01000001.1, read on the forward strand.
TGTGCCCCCCATTGGTGCCTGCGGATTGACGTAATCGAAGTGGCGAAAATCGGGGCCATACTTTGGCGTGCCATAGAGTGAAATAGCATGTGTCGCAGCTGGGGTGGGTAATATGCCAGGTGTCTTCGCCATGCCCGGTGCGGCGTTGAATGCGATCACGCTTACCAACCATAGTGGCCATTTTGGCCGTAAGGGTGGGCGCGGCATCAGCCCAGCCAGGAATGATCTCGTCAAAGACAGCAACGCGGTAATTTGATACCACATAAACAATTCCCTATATTGCTAAAAAGAGGACAGTGATCGAGCTGATGTCAGATTGCAATGGGGGGATGACATGGCAAAGTGACAATAAAGATAAATTCTACCTGTGCGAAATCGTATAATCCTTCCTTTACTCCGAATTCAAGCGATTTTCTCTGGTTGACCGGAGAGGCAGCGGCTGTTTAAGCGACGGTTTCGCGGGTGGTGTCTTAGCTGTGATCGGATTATTGTTACAGAAACACAGAAAAAGGATTGATATGGGTTTTCTAACAGGCAAACGAATTTTAATTACTGGGCTGTTATCCAATCGCTCAATTGCGTATGGCATTGCGCACGCCTGTCGCCAGCAGGGAGCCGAATTGGCGTTTACCTATCAAGGCGAGCGCTTTGTTGACCGCATTCGTGAATTCGCCGCCGAGTTTGGATCGGACCTGATTTTTCCATGCGATGTGGGCGATGATCAGCAGATTACCGATTTATTTGCCTTGTTGGGGCAGAAATGGCAGCGCTTGGATGGCATCGTCCATGCGATTGCTTATGCGCCACGGGAAGCGATTGCAGGAGACTTCTTGGAAGGATTCTCGCGCGAAGGTTTCCGTACCGCCCATGAAATCTCTGCCTATAGTTTTGCAGCGATGGCGAAAGCAGCCTTGCCCTTGCTGCAGGGACCGGATGGGCAAAACCGGGCTGCTTTGCTAACCCTTAGCTACCTCGGTGCCATGCGTATGATTCCGAGCTACAACACGATGGGCTTAGCCAAAGCCAGCTTGGAAGCCAGTGTGCGCTATTTGGCCGAAAGCTTGGGGCACCGTGGGGTTCGAGTTAATGCAATCTCCGCCGGGCCAATCAAGACGCTGGCAGCCAGTGGGATCAAAGGCTTTGGCAAAATTCTTGATTTTGTTGAACAAAATGCCCCATTACGGCGCAACGTGACGATTGAGGATGTCGGAAACGCGGCGGCATTCTTGCTCTCTGAATTGGCCAGCGGTGTCACCGCAGAGGTAATGTATGTTGACGGCGGGTTTAGTCAGACTGTTGGTGGCATGCAGGAGTAAACCTCACTCTTTGCCCAATTAACTGTGGCTAACGCCCTGGGCAGGCGTTAAGCCTTAGCCACAGTGGGGTGAGTGATTACCTCATTGATATGCCCATGCCGAACGGTGTGGGCATTACTCAGCCCTGCTGACATGACAGCATTGTGCTATTTCCCTCGTAACCACAGGCCCGCCAGGGCCAGCCATTCGTGTAAGGCGATCTGACTGTAGCGCATGCCAATTCCGCTTGGGATCCAATCTGTGGGCGCTGTTGGTTGCCCACGATAAAACTGTGTGGCTGCCGGAATCACCGTGAAGCCATATTCACGCGCATAGGGTGCCATCAGACGAAGGGCACGCGGCATGTGATAAGCGCTCGTGACGAGGGTGATTCGCTTAACGCCCGCTTGTGCTAGTAAGGGTGAGAGATACGCGATATTTTCGTCCGTGTTTCGTGACTTTTCTTCTAGCCATTTTGCGTGGAGCTTGTAAGTGCTTTGCAATGCATATTGCATGGCAGCCGCTTCGCTTTCACGCTCGTTGAAGACCCGTCCCCCGCTTAATAGCAAGGGAGTTTGGGTTTGTCGATGTAACCATGCCCCGTAATGTAAGCGCACTAAAGAAGCGGGATTTGGCATGCCTGCCTGGTATTCAGGGCTGTATTCATGTTGTCCGCCGCCCAACACAACAATCACCTGGCTTTGTTTCACTGCCTGTAATTGGGATGGCGGAATCAAGTAGCGCGGGTCTTCAAGGCTACGCAGTAGTTGTTGGCCGACGTATGGCGTGCTCAAGGCCAGTTGCAGCAACAGCAGCAGCCCCGCTAGCGCTTGCCAGGTTCGCTGGCGCGCTGAGGTGATCATGCTCATGGCGAGGCAGAGTGCGACCAATAAAAGCAAACTGGCAGGAGGGAGCAGCAGACTGCCCAGCAGTTTATAGAGGCTAAAGCTCAATGGAGTTGTTCAAAAAGTTGGAGAAGAGGGTGCAGTTCACGGCGCAATCGTTCCACATGAGGCAACACAAGACCGAGTTCGCCACCGTTAAGCAATTCTACCGCCTTCTCGGCGTTAATAATCTGTGTCTCTAGGGCAGGGGGGAGCTCATGCTTGCCATTAGGCAGACTTTGGATTTGATTGCCCCCTAATTTCTGTGCTTCCTCAACCCGATCATGGGCCAGGGCTCGCAGCTCATAGAGGGTATTGACACGATCATGCCGGAGTGAGGCAATCCCAATACTGATCGATAAATTGACATCATTGCCGAATTTTTTCAGATCGGCCTTGGCCAGTGCATGTAAGAGCCGCTGCGCAAAGGCTTCTGCAGACTGCTGGGTAATCCCAGCTGCCGCAATATTGAATTCGCCCTCGGCGGTTCTGGCGACGCAGTCTTCTTTGCGCACGGTTTTCCCAAGGAGTTCACCAATCGCTACTTCCAATTTGCTGAATAAATTGTGGTTTTGGGCTTGCTGACCCAATGAGGGGCGATCAATTCGAATGCAGAGAAGGGCAATGTCGGTGTTGTGCCGGCGGGCAAAAGACCACATCATATCGAGCTGCATGTCGAGGAAATGCGGCGTCGCCATCTGCATGATTGGATCAAAGGCGGCATTTTTAGATAGCGCTTCGCGGCTCTCGCTCAGTGCGCGCTGGGTTCGCCCGAGTTCTAGCATGCTTTCCAAGCGTGCCAATAATTCTATCGCGCCCGCATTTTTAGAAACGAAATCATTCGCACCATGATCAACGGCCTCGAGCTGACTATTTTCATCATCATCGGCCCCGGAGATCACAATAAAGGGGATGGTGCGAATGCGTTTTACCTTCGATGAGCGAATCTTATCGAGCAAGGCATAGCCGTCCATAACTGGCATCATCAAATCACAGATGACAACCTGAATGCCTGGATCGAGTAAAAGCGCTTCCCAGCCTTGTTCGCCATTTTCTGCTTCACGCACGAGAAATCGATCTTTTAAATGCTTAGTCAGGCTGGCTCTAACGATCTTAGAGTCATCCACGATCAATACCCGCTTTTTATCCGTGTCGGCCTGAGTCATCGGTTTATTTGGACGCATTTTGGTTAAATTAAGGGCTGGTATGAACGTAGCCCCTAAAGGCAGCCCCCTAAGGGCGTTTTACGGCAGTTCAGGGGAAAATAATAAGAAAAATGGTAAAAAAAGCCATGATTTGTTGATTTTATAATCAGTATTTTTTGACAATGTGGACTTTTTCACATAAATTCGCGGCAGTTAATAAGGATGACATTAACTGCGGCAAAACGAATTGTGAGCGGGCCAGCTGCCCGAACTCGCTATTTCCAATCTGTTATTTGTAGAAAGGTCGCTATGCACGAAGTCGGGCAAGGTAACGTAGCCATTGTTCATCCTGCGCTGTTGCAGCGTCCTTGGCAACGCCAATTACTCTGTTCGTTATGTTGTGTTATCGCCCTTTCCCTTCCTGATGCGGCAAGCGCTGCTGAAGAGCCTGCTAAAGACCGTACCTATCTCCAGGAAGCAACCAGCCGCGTTGGCGATGTGTTGTTGCGGGCGATGTCTTTTCTGGGGTTGCCCTATCGCTCTGGTGGCAATACGCCTGAAACTGGCTTCGATTGCAGCGGGTTGGTGCGCTGGGTCTTTGGGGAAACGTTAGGCATGTCCTTACCCCGCCGCTCAGAAGAAATAAGCCAGGTTGGCGCGCCAGTGGCGGTAGATCAGCTTAAACCGGGGGACTTGGTCTTTTTTAATACACTCCGCCGTACGTTTTCTCATGTCGGCATTTATCTTGGCAACAATCGGTTCATTCATTCGCCATCCAGCGGCAGTAGTGTGCGGATTGAAGATATGACAACACCTTACTGGGAGCGTCGCTTTAATGGGGCGCGTCGTATCGTTCCTGCGGCAGCCAGTCAGGAGGAGGCAGCACGCGCTGCCGCCGCGCTCAATGGCTTTGAAACTCGCTAAGGTTGCTTCTGCAGGCTGCTTGAAGGTTGCTGATTAAGGCCGCTGTCGCTTGGCTTGCAGTTTTTGCCGAAGTTCATTCAACGCCTGCTGTGTTGCTTTTTCACCTTCCAGAATATTAGTGTGACGAGCGTTAAAATCCGTTCCCGCACTGCGTAAGTTAGGCCGTAACACTAAATCGGCATCGGCGAGCTCGTATTGGCTGATTGACTGTCCCATAATCGTAAAAGTCTGCAGTAGATTGGCCAATGACCCCCCTGTTTCGGCGTATTGTGGCTTTGAGGAAATGTCAACGGCGATGACAAAATCGGCCCCTAATTTACGGGCCGCTCTGACAGGCACAGGACTAGTCAGGCCGCCATCGACATATTCTCTTCCTTGAATCATGACTGGCTGAAAAACCCCGGGGACAGCGCTGGAAGCACGAACCGCCATACCCGTGTTGCCGCGTTCAAAAATCACCATTTCACCGGTTTTCAGATCCGTAGCGACGGCCGCAAATGGTTTGCTCAGCTTTTCTAAGGGGCGCTGCTGAACTGCCTTGTTGATAAAGTTTTGTAAGGCCTCTCCCCGTAAAATACCCCGCAGGGAAAGTGTCCAGTCGCCGATTTCACTCTCCTCCATTTGCAATGCAATTTTCTGCAACTCAAAGCCGCTATAGCCCCCTGCATACAGCGCGCCAACGACACTCCCCGCGCTTGTGCCGACGACGATATCTGGAATGATTCCCTGTGCTTCGAGGGCTTTGATGACACCAATGTGGGCAAAGCCTCGGGCCGCGCCCCCGCCCAAGGCCAGCCCAATCTTAATGGGGCGTTCTATCGTCGCCGTTGGCTTGGGCGGTGTTGAGGGCGGCGCTTGAACAGGCGTATTGGGACTTTGGCAGGCGGCGATAATCAGACAGGCGAAACAAAATAAGCTGAACTTACTTGCACGCAGCAGCGGAGCATAAAACATAAGCATCAGGGTTGCGTATCCGGCAATAGAAGTTTATTGGGCGGTGGTGGCGTCGTACCCGTCTTTTTGGGTGCTATTAATTTCTTTTGCGAAGCAGGGCTGAGCTCATAGGTGAGTTGTAATTCACCATTGAGAATCGGCGTTTCTGCTACTGCAGGCGTTGTTTGCACGACATCGGCGGGAGGTGGGTTGCCAGTGCCGAATAGGGGGAGCATGGACCGTTCAGGGAGTTGGTTAAACCAGAGGTAGAGTCCTGTTCCAAGGCACAGCAACAGGATCAGACTACTCCCTATAATGCGGCGTGGAGTAATGATGGTTTGGCCCTCTTCAACGGCGGTTTGCAGGCTCTGTGTTTCGAGTTGCAAGGTCAATGGGCTGAAGATTTCGTCACTCTGCGACAGACGGCTCTGCTGATAATCGACATTGAGTTGTTGCTCGCTGGTTTGCGCCCGCAAGGTCGATAAACGCTCTGCAAGTGTCTGTTGATGGGCTTCAAGCGTGTATTTTTCTTCTTCCTGTGATTCTATCTGTGCCTGTAAGGCGGCTAAGGTATCTTGCTGGGTGAGCAACACGGTTTGTTTTGCCTGCAGTGTGTCTTCAACAGTAAGGAGCTGGGCTTGCACTTGAGCCAGCTCTGCTTCTCGATTAGCTTGCAGTTGGGCGAGCGCTTGTTGTCGTTCTGCTGTTGCGGCCAGTGTTTGTTCTATCGCATCTAAGCTGGCTTGTTGCTGTTCGAGTTGCTGATTGAGCGTGAGTTGAGCCTGCGTGCTATCGTCAATTTGTTGATTCAGCGCAGAGAGCATCGCATCCAGTTCACTGAGCTTTTGTTGCAACTCATAACGCGCTCCTTGCTTTTGTTCCAATAACTGGCGCAAAGGCTCAATATCGGCAAGGAGAGCTTGGCTTTCCGTGATCTGTTGCTCAAGGTGGGTAATGCTGTGATTAAGTTTATCTAGCTCTGCGCGTCGTTGTTCAATGCATTCAGTGCGCTCCGCATGAAGTTGCTCGCTGCGGTTTTGTAGCTGCATTAAAACGTTCTCTTGCTGTGCGACTGTCTGTTGCAGGTTCGCTATCTCAGTTTCGAGCTCTAGTTTCTGCGCTTTGGTCGTTTGGACTAACTCTTCTCGCTCTTGAAGCAAGCTAGTACGTCGTTCACCGAGATGCGTGATCACGGCTTTCAGGCGCTGAATTTCTTCACGCAGGCGCTTGGTTTGACTTTGTAAGTCTTTGCGTTCATCGACCAGGGCTAAGTTTTCAATATAAACCGTATTTTCGATAATGCTATTGCCCCCCAGCTCAGGGATTTGGGGGTCAAACACGGTGTCATCTGTTGGCGCAGCGCCATGGCTTGGGTTACCCAAACCCATGTCCCAATTTGGGCGACGCCGAATCCAGCGCGTCATTGCCGTGAAAAAATTGCTGGGTTTTTGAATCGCAGTGCGAGGCATGGGGCTAACAGAGACAGTCATCTTGGCGCAACATTAGCATGAAATGTCAACGATGCGTCTTTCCGAAAGAAGTGAAAGTTCTGATTCCCTTGGGCACGTGGTTTTTTAATCTAACGGTTTGACGTTCTCATGGCAATTAGATGGCGGACTGCCTATTTAATTTGCAATTACAATCTGGTTTTTACCATTGATTTTGGCGGTGTACATAGCTTCATCAGAACGTTCAATCAGAGACTCAAATTCTTCATTTTCGTTGCGCGTTGCTATACCTGCAGAGAAGGTCATATAGAGAGATTGTTTTCCATAGACATTAAGAGGAGTTCCCTGTAATTTCTCGCGCGCTCTATTTATGATTTGAGCAGCCATGTGTGCATCCCCTCGAATCAGTACGATAAATTCTTCCCCACCATAGCGGGCCAGACGATCATTCGTTCGTAGAGAATTGCGGAGTGTCTTTGCGATCAATACCAAAGCTCTATCCCCAGTTGGATGACCGTATTTGTCATTAATTAATTTAAAGTTATCAATATCAATCAGGGCTAGCGATAAGAAACTATGTTCTCGCTTGCTAATGGCGAGTTCAATTTGATAGGTTTGAATAAGACCGCGCCGGTTTAGCGCATCAGTTAGCGGATCGTGTTGAATCAGCCGCGCAAACGTTTTTTGAAGAGCGCGACTACTACGTAAGGTCATATGGGTTAACATTGTCAGTGTTGCGCTAATAATTATCCCAATCAGTAGTATCCAATGTTCGCCATAAAATCCTCGTCTACTAGCAAGTACGGGACTCGGCGAAACCCGAATCGTCCAGGGGCGATCACCTAAATCGATTGCTCGGTAAGCAAAAACTTGTCGCACTGGCAGGTAAAGCTCAGCTCTAACTAGAGTTAACTCTTCTTCTTTATGCGTACTGTAAATGCTGGGAGGAAGTTGTCGTGAAAATTCTTCATCAAATAATTCAACGATAAATTTGCCATTGCTATTGTCCAACAAATTACTGAGCATTCCGGCAACCTCAAAGGTAAGGGCAATACCGTAAATGGCGGTTCGACGTGCCCCTGTTGGGGTCTGGGTCGACTTGAAGACCGGCAATATCATGACTGCGCCAGCGATAGCCTCTCCGGTGCCATAAGAGGTTGGTAGATCTAGACGGCCAGAAATAACAGGTTGCTGATTGAAGATGCTGCGTTCTAGCGTGTCTTTCCAAACAGGGTGATGATTAAGCTGCTCACCAATTTGCCTAGCAGGAACGCCGTAGAAGCCATAACTTTGACTAACGCTAAAGTTACCATAGTTAATAAGTCCTTGATGCTCCCCTTGATTGGTAATGTCAATAATTTCAAAACGCCGTATGCCAGGGAAAAGCCGCTCTAGATCAAGCTGTTTGCAGTAAGTTGCCCAGATTGATTCTGTTAATTGATTTTTGTCATTTAGCCAAGCGTTTGTGCTGCGTATTAATTGCTCAATCTGTTGCAGCCTTACCTTGGTTGATGTTTCGATTAGATTACTTTGTTCATCAACTTTACGTTGTATTTCGTGGATCGTTTGTTGCCGAGTCCATTGCCAAGATAAGCCAGTTAGCGTAACGGAAACCAAGAAAATGATGAATGATAAACCCCAATGGGCCAAAATGGCCCAGCGTTGCGTCGTATGTTCTAGATGACTGGTTTTTTGTTTGAAGAATGAGAAAGACCGCATAGCTTAAATCCATTTTGACTAATTAAATTAGCGGCATATTTAAAATAACCTTGAGTTTTTTGAGTAAAGGATGTTTTTGGGCTTAGGATTCAATTCAGTCATTTAAAATCAGAGTGCGCTGATCGTATACCATTCGTGGGTCAATGTTATAGGGAAACAAAGAAAATGGAGAAAGTCGTTATCAATAGTCAGGGTGCTCCCGCCGCGATTGGGCCCTACAGCCAAGCGATTCAAATTGGTACAACCCTTTATTCTTCCGGCCAAATTGGTCTGGACCCCGTGTCTGGGGAATTAGTGTCTGGGTTTGAGCAGCAGGTTCACCGTGCTTTTCAGAATCTTCAAGCGGTAATCGAGCAAGCCGGTGGCTCGATGGCACAAGTGGTTAAATTTACCCTTTTTCTAACCGACTTAAGCCAATTTGGCGTCGTGAACAGTATCATGCAAACCTATGTGCCACAGCCTTATCCCGCTCGTTCAACCGTGGGGGTAGCCAGTTTGCCGCGTGGGGCTTTGTTTGAAGTAGAAGCCATCGCTGTGATTTAAATCGTGTCCTTGCTGGGCTGTGGCTACTCTTGACGCGCTTCTAGAAAAACTGGGGATCACGACACCGCAGGATTTACTCTTGCATCTGCCTCTGCGCTATGCTGACTTCACCGAATTAACGCCTTTTTCTGCTTGGGGCGCGGGCGTCAGTGTGCAGGTACAAGGTGTGGTCATTGCATCGCAGATTCACTACAAACCTAAGCGACAGTTAATTGTTCAGGTCCAGCCATTGCTCCCTGCTTCATCAGAGGAATCAGGGGCATTTTCGCCTCCTCTGGTGCCTAGCTTACAGTTACGTTTTTTGTATTTCTATCCAAGCCAGCAAAAGCAGCTGGCAGTGGGGCGCCATATTCGCCTACACGGCGAGTTGAGATTGGCCTTTCCCGCGCAAGCAGGGCACTTTGAGTTAATCCATCCCCAAATTCTGCTGGCGGGTGATGCCGAGCAAGTCAGCAATGCGCCTTTGCCAAGCCATTTGACCCCGATTTATCCAACTACCGCTGGCTTGGGTCAAACCCGCCTGTGCCGTCTGATTGAGCAGGCTTTGGCGCAACACCTATCCGCTTATCCCGATACGTTGCCACCGGCTATTCTGAAAAAAAATGGCTTATTACCTCTGCCGCAAGCCTTGTCGATCTTGCATCAGCCACCCGTTTCTATATCCCTTGCGCAGTTATCAAACCGCGATCATCCCGCATGGCAGCGGGTGAAATTCGATGAGTTGTTAGCCCAACAGCTTTCGCTACAGCAAGCTCGCGTGCAACGGACAGCACAGCAGGCGCCCGCCTGTCAGGGGCCGCATTTATTGGTTAGGCAATTCCTTGAGCAGTTACCCTTTCGCTTAACCCAGGCACAACAGCGGGTATCGACTGAGATTCATCAGGATTTAACTCAGACTCAACCAATGACGCGGCTGTTGCAAGGCGATGTGGGCAGTGGCAAAACAGTGGTGGCGGCCATGGCAATGTTGCAAGTCATTGCGGCAGGGTATCAAGCGGCCTTAATGGCACCCACAGAAATTCTGGCCGAACAGCATTATCAAAAATTGTCGAGCTGGCTCGCGCCCTTGGGTGTGCGATTGGCCTGGTTGAGCGCCAGTATCAGCAAAAAAGAGCGTCAGCTAACGCTCGCAGCAATTGCTTCTGGCGATTACCATGCGGTGATTGGCACCCACGCCCTGATTCAGCAGGGGGTGGTTTTCCATAACTTGGGCTTGAACGTCATTGATGAGCAGCATCGCTTCGGGGTGGCCCAGCGCATGCATTGGTTGACCCGCCCCGATGGTTTATTTGTGCATCAACTATTGATGACAGCAACCCCGATCCCGCGGACGCTTGCGATGACTTTATATGCCGATTTTGATGTATCGACGTTGGATGAATTGCCCCCAGGTAGGCAGCCGATTGTGACTAAATTGATTGAGTCGAGCCGTCGAGAGGCCGTGCTACAGCACATTCAACGTGAGGTTGAGGTAGGGCGTCAAGTTTACTGGGTTTGTCCCTTGATTGAAGAGAGTGAGCATCTTGACCTACAGACCGCCCTTGCCACGCAGGCTGAGTTAGCAGCGCGTTTTCCTACATTGACTGTCGGCTTGCTGCATGGTCGCATGAGTTTGCCAGAGAAAGCGGCGGTGATGCAGGCCTTCCAGGCGAATCAACTCGCGGTGCTGGTTGCCACGACGGTGATTGAGGTTGGCGTTGATGTCCCTAATGCCACTTTGATGGTGATTGAGCATGCGGAGCGATTTGGGCTGGCCCAGTTACACCAGTTGCGAGGACGGGTAGGGCGCGGCGAACACGCCAGTGTTTGCGTTTTGTTGTACGAAAGCCCGCTGGGCGAGCAAGCAAAAGCACGGTTGCGAACTTTGTATGAGTTTCAAGATGGCTTTGAAATCGCCAATCAAGACCTTCTCATTCGTGGGCCTGGTGAATTTCTAGGCTGGCGTCAGGCAGGGGTGCCCTATCTTCGCTATGCCGATTTGACCCAGGATCAGTCTTTGCTTGAGCTTGCCCGTCACGTTGCCGCAACAATGGTGGCTGAATATCCAGATGCTGTGCAATTACACCTTGACCGCTGGCTACCCAATCGCGCTAAACTTCTACATGCTTAATTGTTGTGCAATTTGGCTATTCGTTTTACAAAATCAATAGATTCTCTGCATCGCCGGATATCAGCTGCGGTGATGCTAGCAGTGACGCTGGCGCTGAAAAAATTGGGTATGACACTAACGGAATTAAAATATATCGTTGCAGTTGCACGTGAACGCCACTTCGGTCGAGCGGCGGAGGCTTGTTTTGTCAGTCAGCCAACGCTCTCTGTGGCGGTCAAAAAACTTGAAGACGAATTGGGTGTCCAGCTGTTTGAGCGTGGAAATAACGAAGTTAGTGTCACCCTCTTGGGCCAGGCCATTATTGCCCAGGCGCAGCGGGTGTTGGAAGAGACGGCAGCCCTTAAAGAGCTGGCAAAACAGGGAGCAGATCCGTTAATCGGGCCGTTACGTCTGGGGGTCATTTATACCATCGGTCCCTATCTCTTGCCCGCACTGATGAAAATCATGATTGCACAGCATCCCGACATGCCCCTGTTGTTGCAAGAAAATTTTACCCACAAGCTGTTAGAGCTGTTGCGCCAGGGCGAGATTGATGCAGCCCTGTTGGCGTTGCCGATTACTGACGCAGGCTTAGAAGTTCGCGAGCTCTACGATGAGCCTTTCATGGTTGCCGTCAGCCGCCACCACCCTTGGGCTCAGCGCGCGCCGCAGGCTGCAATTAATGCAAATGAATTGAAGAATGAAACAATGCTGCTGTTGGGGGCCGGACATTGCTTTCGAGACAACGTGCTTGAGGTGTGCCCAGAGTTGGCGCGCTATTCGCAAACCACAGAAGGCATTCAAAAAACCTTTGAAGGAAGCTCATTAGAAACGATTCGGCACATGGTCGCTGCAGGGATCGGGGTCACCGTATTGCCCCAACTGGCGGTGAGTGCCGATGACCGTTCGCGTGAAGTGAGTGGTGGCGATTCTTTGTTGCGCTATTTGCCCTTCAAAGAGCCCGTCCCGGCACGTCGTGTAGCCCTTGTCTGGCGTCGCAGTTTTACCCGCCAAGCTGCCTTGGAAGCTTTGATTCTGGCTCTGAAAAATACCGATCTGCGACACATCAACTGGTTAGTTTGAAACTGAACTCGCCGACTTTTAGCGCAAATAAGGCGTTTTCTCTGCCAAAACCAGGTCAAGTTTTAATCTCCTCTGCCGTAAAAAAACTTAGGCCCAATAGCGGCTGCCGAGATAAATTACTGTGGAGGAAGAGAGCATGCCCCAATTCAAATCATTACAAACGCAAAGTGTGCAGGCCGTTCAGGCTTGTGTTCGTGACGGCGTATACGCCCCTAAACAGGTTGGCTTGAATTCACCTGCGACCAAGGTGATGACTGATTTTCATAACATCCCGCCAGTGACGATCCAAGCTGATGCGCAAATAGAGCAGTGTCACAAAGCCATGATTATGGCTGGTGTGAAGTCTCTCATTGTCGCAGACGGAAAAAATCAAATCCTGGGGCTGGTGACCGCTTATGATGTGATGGGCGAGAAACCCATGCAAATGGTGCAGGAGCGGGGCGTGAAGTTTAACGAGTTAACCGTGCGTGATGTCATGCGTCCAGCCAGTGAATTACAAACCATCAGTATGAGTGCCGTGGAAACCGCTGAAGTCGGTCACATTATTCAAACTTTGCAAGCGCTAGCTGTCCACTATTTGCTGGTGACCGAGATGGATGGAGCAGCGAACGTATTGCGCGGACTCTTTTCAGCGGCGCAAATCGGTCGTCAATTGAATATGCATGTTAACGTCGAATCTGGCGCGCAAACCTTCGCACAAATTGAGGCGGCTGTTGCTGCCGCTTAAGTCATCCGTCTGCGCAAGACACTAGGCGCGGGCTTCGCCCGTGACCTAGGCTGCGAGCAAAGTGGCTAGTTTTTCTGTGTCAGCCACAAAAGCGCGGATGCCCTCTGCCAGTTTTTCACTCGCCATGGCGTTTTGATTCAACTGATAACGAAAACTTGCTTCATCGACAGCGACTTTAGCAGGCCGCTTCACTGTTGGTATTGTTGCTGCGGTAGTCATATCCAGTTGGCGAGTTACTTGACCGCTAGTACTTTGCAGTTGTTCGAGTAACTCCGGGCTGATGGTGAGTAGATCACATCCCGCTAAAGCTAGAATTTGTCCGGTGTGACGAAAACTGGCGCCCATGATTTCCGTTTTATAACCATAGGCTTTGAAATAGGTGAAAATTTCCCGCACTGACAACACGCCAGGATCTGTTTCTGGCGGGTAATCTTGTCCGGTGTTCTTTTTATACCAATCCAAAATACGGCCGACAAAGGGCGAAATCAAAGTGACTTGGGCATCCGCACAGGCTACAGCTTGCCCCAGAGAAAAGAGTAGCGTCAGGTTGCAATGAATGCCTTCTTGTTCGAGTTGCCGCGCTGCTTGAATCCCTTCCCAGGTTGCTGCAATTTTGATAAGCACGCGGTCACGCGATACCCCTGCCTGCTCATACAGCTTGATTAATTGACGTGCTTTAGCCAAGGTGGCTTGCGTATCAAACGATAGCCGTGCATCCACCTCGGTAGAGACCCGACCGGGGATGATGCGCAGGATCTCATAGCCAAAAGTAACCAAGAGGTGATCAATCCAGCCTTCGACGCCGACATGGGGATAATCTTGTTTCACCTTATCAACCAGCGCCCGATATTCGGGTTTTTGTGCAGCCTTGAGAATCAGGGAAGGATTGGTCGTTGCATCTTGCGGTTGATAGCGTTGCATCAACTGAAAATCACCGGTATCTGCGACAACGGTTGTCAGCTGTTTAAGTTGATCTAGTAAAGAAAGCGCGGTAGCGGGTGGGGACGCGGTAAGGGTCATATTCTGTTATAATTCAAAGGTTTATCTGCACGTATCCTGAGCGAGGCGGGCATGGCTTGTGAGTGTTGTGCTCAAGTTCCCATGCTCACGCCCCAATCGATCTACGATCAAGCAAAATCATAATCCAGGAGTTTACTTTGTTGCCGTCTTTTTTTAATGCCTCAACAAAAGTCAAAGCAATGTTGGCTTTAGCAGACGGAACGGTATTTCACGGTTTTTCCATAGGGGCCACAGGCCAGACTGTCGGTGAGGTGGTGTTTAACACTGCCATCACGGGCTATCAGGAAATTCTGACCGATCCCAGCTATTCCCAACAAATCGTCACCCTTACTTACCCGCATATCGGCAATGTCGGCATCAATGAAGAGGACGGTGAATCTAATCGTCCCCAAGCCATCAAGGTCCATGCAGCGGGTTTAGTCATTCGCGATTTACCCTTGCTCACTTCCAATTTCCGTTGCACCCAAACGTTGGATGCGTACCTGAAAGCGCAAAACATCGTGGCGATTGCGGGGATTGATACTCGCAAACTCACCCGTATTCTGCGTGAAAAAGGCGCGCAGAATGGCTGCATTTTGGTTGGCGACGATGCAGAAAAAGCGATTGCCCTCGCGCAAGGCTTCCCTGGCTTGGCCGGGATGGATTTGGCCAAAGTCGTGAGCTGCACGCAGTCCTACGAATGGACCGAAACCGAATGGACGCTCGGCGCAGGCTACGGTCAATTGAGCAATCCTAAATTCCACGTGGTCGCATTTGATTACGGCGTGAAGCGTAACATCTTGCGTATGCTCGCCAGCCGGGGCTGTAAAGTGACCGTGCTGCCCGCGCAAGCCACGGCTGAACAAGCCTTGGCTTTAAAACCGGATGGGGTATTCCTTTCTAATGGCCCCGGCGATCCTGAACCTTGCGATTATGCGATCAACGCGATTCGCACCATTCTCGATACCACCAAGATTCCCGTGTTTGGCATTTGTTTGGGCCACCAGTTAATGGCCTTGGCCTCCGGTGCGAAAACGCTGAAGATGAAGTTTGGTCACCACGGTGCCAACCATCCGGTGCAAGATTTGGATACGCAGCAAGTGCTCATCACCAGCCAAAACCATGGCTTTGCGGTGAATCCTGATCACTTACCTGCGAACCTGCGGATCACGCACAAGTCGTTGTTTGATGGTTCGATTCAAGGCTTAGCGCGTACCGACCGTCCGGCGTTCTGTTTCCAGGGGCACCCGGAAGCCAGCCCGGGGCCCCATGATATTGCCTACTTGTTTGATCGCTTTATTCAGGCCATGCAGGCAATATCACGTTAGGCAAAGGACATCCGCGTATGTTTGGTATCACCGATCTCTACACGTATGTTTTGGGCACGATAGTGATTATTTTACTGCCGGGGCCAAACTCCATGTATGTGCTCTCGGTTGCTGCGCAACGCGGGGTTAAGCTAGGGTTTGCTGGCGCCTGTGGCATCTTCGTGGGTGACACCATCTTAATGCTGCTGACTGTGATCGGTGCGGCCGGCATATTGAAAACTTTTCCCGCCCTGTTTGCGCTGGTCAAGTATGCAGGGGCGGGCTATTTGGCTTGGCTTGGTCTAGGCATGCTGCGACGCGCCTGGCGCAGCTGGTCACACGCGCCTACTGTTGCCTTGCCTCGCATGGAGTCAGCGGATATGCGACAGCCATTTACACGGGCGCTGTTAATCAGTCTCATGAACCCCAAAGCGATTTTGTTTTTTGTGTCCTTTTTCGTGCAATTCGTTGATCCTGCGTATCCTCATCCAGGGTTGACCTTCCTGGCGCTAGGCGGAATTGTGCAACTCTTCAGTGCAATGTACTTAACCGTTGTGATTATTGCTGGTGCGCGCTTGGCCAATGCCTTTCGTCGTCGTCAGCGGCTCTCTGCCAGCTTAAATGCAGGCGTTGGGTGTGTATTTTTAGGCTTCGGTGCCAAACTGGCTGCAGCCACCTTGGAATAAAAGTTCAAAGAATCGTAGGAAACCATGCCAAAACGTAATGATATTAAAAGTATTCTGATTATTGGGGCCGGCCCCATCATCATCGGCCAAGCCTGTGAGTTTGATTACTCCGGTGCGCAAGCCTGTAAAGCTTTGAAGCAAGAAGGCTACAAAGTGATTTTGGTCAACAGCAATCCGGCCACGATCATGACCGACCCTGAAACGGCCGATGTTACTTACATTGAGCCGATTACCTGGCAAGTGGTTGAGCGCATCATTGCCAAAGAGCGTCCCGATGCGATTCTACCGACCATGGGTGGCCAAACCGCACTGAACTGCGCGCTAGATTTACACAAGCATGGCGTGTTAGAAAAATACGGTTGCGAACTGATTGGCGCGTCGCCTGAGGCGATTGATAAAGCCGAAGACCGCATGAAGTTTAAAGATGCCATGACCAAAATTGGTCTCGGTTCGGCCCGCTCTGGCATTGCACACACCATGGAAGAAGCGCTGGCCGTGCAAAAAACGGTAGGCTTCCCAGCGGTGATTCGCCCCAGTTTTACACTCGGTGGTTCGGGTGGTGGTATTGCGTACAACTACGAAGAGTTTGAAACCATCTGCAAGCGTGGCCTCGATTTATCGCCCACCAATGAGTTGTTGATTGAAGAATCGTTACTCGGTTGGAAAGAGTACGAGATGGAAGTGGTGCGCGACACCAAAGACAACTGCATTATCGTTTGCTCGATTGAAAACTTAGACCCGATGGGCGTGCACACCGGTGACTCGATTACCGTTGCTCCCGCACAAACACTGACCGATAAGGAATACCAAATTCTGCGTAACGCGTCGATTGCGGTGCTACGTGAAATTGGTGTGGACACCGGCGGTTCTAATGTGCAGTTCTCCATCAATCCTAAAGATGGCCGCGTGATTGTGATTGAGATGAACCCACGGGTATCTCGTTCATCTGCCTTGGCTTCCAAGGCGACCGGCTTCCCGATTGCGAAAGTTGCTGCCAAACTTGCCGTGGGTTACACCTTGGACGAGTTGCGTAACGAAATTACCGGGGGTGCGACGCCCGCTTCGTTTGAGCCGACCATCGATTATGTGGTCACCAAAGTGCCCCGTTTTGCCTTTGAGAAATTCCCGCAAGCCGATAGCCGCCTCACCACACAAATGAAATCGGTAGGCGAAGTGATGGCGATTGGCCGCACCTTCCAGGAATCTTTCCTGAAAGCCCTGCGCGGCTTGGAAGTCGGCGTGGATGGCCTGAATGAAAAAACCCAAGACCGTGAAGTGCTGGAAAAAGAGTTGGGTGAGCCTGGCCCCGAGCGCATCTGGTACGTGGGCGATGCCTTTGCCCAGGGCATGAGCTTGGAAGAAGTGCATAACCTGACCAAGATCGACAACTGGTTCCTGGTGCAAATTCAAGAGATTGTGAACATCGAACTCGCGCTCGAAAAAATGAGCTTGAGCCAGATTGATGCGAACACCCTGCGCGAACTGAAACGCAAAGGTTTCTCCGATCGTCGCTTGGCTTACTTGCTGAAAACCAATGAAGCCGAGGTACGCAAACAGCGCCATGCGCTCAATGTGCGCCCCGTGTACAAGCGCGTGGATACCTGCGCGGCGGAGTTTGCCACGAACACCGCGTATCTCTACTCCACCTATGAAGAAGAGTGCGAAGCTGTCCCAACCGACAAGAAAAAAATCATGGTACTGGGCGGTGGCCCGAACCGGATTGGCCAAGGCATTGAGTTTGACTACTGCTGTGTGCATGCCGCGTTGGCGCTGCGTGAAGATGGTTATGAAACCATCATGGTCAATTGCAACCCGGAAACTGTTTCGACTGACTACGACACGTCTGACCGTCTGTACTTCGAGCCACTGACACTGGAAGACGTGCTGGAAATCGTTGAAAAAGAAAAGCCTCTCGGTGTCATCGTGCAGTACGGTGGCCAAACCCCACTGAAACTCGCGAAAGCCTTGGAAGCTAACGGCGTACCGATTATTGGTACTTCGCCAGAAAGCATTGATATTGCGGAAGACCGCGAGCGTTTCCAAAAACTGCTGCAAGAACTCGGCCTGCGTCAGCCCCCGAACCGTACCGCACGTGCCGAAGCCGAAGCGATTGCACTGGCCCAAGAAATTGGTTACCCCTTGGTTGTCCGTCCTAGCTATGTGCTGGGTGGCCGTGCGATGGAAATCGTCCACGAACAACGCGACTTAGAGCGCTACATGCGCGAAGCGGTGAAAGTGTCGAACGATTCTCCTGTGTTGCTCGACCGTTTCTTGAACGATGCGATTGAAGTCGATGTGGATTGTATTTTCGATGGCGAACGCGTCTTTATCGGTGGCGTGATGGAACACATCGAACAAGCAGGCGTGCACTCCGGTGACTCGGCTTGTTCCTTGCCACCGTACTCGCTCTCCGAAACTACGCAAGATGAAATCCGTCGCCAAACCGCAGCCATGGCTAAAGCCCTGAATGTGCGTGGTTTGATGAACGTGCAGTTTGCGGTTCAGCAGAACGACGGTGTCGATACCGTGTTTGTGCTGGAAGTGAACCCCCGCGCTTCACGCACCGTGCCGTATGTGTCCAAAGCCACTGGCTTACAACTCGCCAAGATTGCTGCACGTTGTATGGCGGGTCAAAGCTTGGATAGTCAAGGCATCAAAGCGGAAGTGCGCCCTGAATACTATTCCGTCAAAGAAGCGGTATTCCCATTTGTGAAATTCCCCGGTGTGGATACGATTCTCGGCCCTGAGATGAAATCCACCGGTGAAGTCATGGGCGTGGGTAAAACCTTTGGCGAAGCCTTTATCAAATCGCAACTGGGCGCTGGCGTGAAATTGCCTGCCGATGGCACTGTGTTTATCAGCGTGAAGAGTGGCGATAAACCCAAGGCCGTCGAAGTCGCGCAAGAGCTGCATGCTGCGGGCTTTAAGCTCGTGGCAACCCGTGGCACTGCCGCCGCGATTGAAGCGGCTGGCGTACCCGTGCAAGCCGTGAACAAAGTCACCGAAGGTCGTCCACATGTGGTGGATATGATCAAGAATGGCGACATCGCCTTGGTCATTAACACCGTGGAAGAAAAGCGTAACGCCATTACTGATTCTCGTTCTATCCGCACCAGCGCGCTCGGCGCGAAGGTGCCGGTGTATACCACCATTGCCGGGGCGAAAGCCGCGGTGGTGGGGATTCATCACATGAATGAGATGGATGTGTATAGCGTTCAAGCGCTGCACGCTTCACTCTAACAAGCCACTAAAAACGCGGTGGGCGGTGTTGTGCCGCCTTGCTGTACTAATGTACTATCTTCGTCGGCACGCCTAGCCCACCCCGTTTTAATTGACTTGTTGATTCGAGACTGAGCCAAAATCATTTCTGCTATTGTTGTTTCAGAAGGTCGTGTTTGATGAGTTAAAGCATGCCACTTGGCCTGCTTGTTCTTTATCAAAAATCACCCTTATAATGTGATCCATTCATGATTTGCCCTGGTAACGAACCGGGGCTTTTTATTTCTACTTTGTTTTTGTAGGTTAAGTCTATGTCTACCATTCCTATTACCGTGCGCGGTGCTGAATTATTGAAAGAAGAATTGCATCGCTTGAAAACGGTGGATCGTCCGAGCGTGATCAACGCGATTGCGGAGGCCCGTGCGCAAGGCGATTTATCTGAAAACGCCGAGTACGATGCTGCGAAAGAGCGCCAAGGTTTTATTGAAGGCCGAATTCAAGAGCTGGAAGGTAAACTCTCTAACGCACAAATTATTGATGCAAAAAGTTTGGATGCCGATGGTCGCGTGGTGTTTGCGGCGACGGTGGAGATGGAAGAACTGGAGTCCGGTGATAAAGCCACTTATCAGATCGTTGGGGATGATGAGGCTGATATCAAACAAGGCAAAATTTCCGTGAACTCGCCAATTGCGCGTGGGATGATTGGTAAATTTGCCGGTGATGTGGTCGAGATTCAAACCCCTGGTGGCGTACGTGAGTACGAAATTCTGGATGTGAAGTACATTTAGTCGCCACATGCAAATTGGGGAGAGGGTATGCAACCCGAAAAAGTTCAAGTTGAATCCTTTGTTGTCGCCGGTATTCAAACGCGCACGACTAACGCGCAAGAGATGAACCCGCTCACCGCTAAAATCCCCGCGCTCTGGGGGCGGTTTATGAGCGAAGGGCATTACAACCGGATTCCGCAAGTGGTGGCCGATTCCCCCGTATATGGCGTATATGCCGATTTTGAGTCCGACGCAAATGGCGCTTATTCCCTGATTGCAGGGCGTGCTGTGAGTGCCGCAAGTAGTGAGACAGCGAGTGCGACGATTGCCGCTGGCACTTACCTCAAATTCGCTGCGCCCGGCCCGTGTCCGCAGGTGGTGATTTCAACCTGGATGGCGATTTGGCAATATTTTCAGGCCAACCCACAAATTCAGCGTGCGTATGTGAGTGATTTTGAGCGCTATGAATCCCCTGAAGGCATTGAAATTTACATTGGTGTTCAAGGCTAATGAGTAACCACACCAAATTTCAAATGCATCTACAAAGGCTACTGCAAGTGGCCTTTGTTTTATGGATTGGCAGCCTGTTCACCATTGGCGTGATTGTCGCCCCGATCCTTTTCGCCACCTTGCCCGACCGTGTGTTGGCCGGTACGCTAGCAGGGCGCTTTTTTTATATTGAAGCTTGGTTGTCGCTGGGGTTTGGATTGTTTTATACAGCGTACTTCTGGCGTGTGCAGCCATCGGTGAGTCGTTACCCCCGTTACACCGACTATGCCTGTTTAATGATTGCCATCTTGGCGGCGTTGCAGTTGTTTGGCTTACAGCCGGCAATCGTTGCGCTGCGTGAGCAAGCGGCTGCACTGGGCGGTTCGGTTGCACAAGCCCCCGAAGCCTTACGGCAGCAGTTTGGTGTATTGCACGGTGCCTCTACCCTAATCTATTTGCTGCAACTGGGGTTGGGGTTATCTTTGTTGTGGCGTACTCACTTTATCAGGCTGAACCCTTAATTCAGGGTTTCCCTAGCCTAAAGCGCTCTTTTTGGCGCTTTTTTGCCGAACCTGTTTGACTCGACCACTATTCGATTTATCCACTGATCGTTTTTTTAATTGAATCAGTCCCCCTTTGCGCATTTTGGCGCGAGGACTCACGGCTTTGTCACCGTAGCTTTTGCTATTTGGGGTGCTGCTAGCAGTGCGACGAGTTTGCTGCAGTTTGCGCTCTAAGGCACGCGGGGCGCGCTCTTCGGTGGCAGCAGATTCAGCGGTAGGGCGGAAAATAACGAGTAGCTTGCCAATGTGTTGAATGGGTGCTGCATTCAGGGTGTCGCAAATTTCTTCGTAAATCGCAATGCGGGCTTCGCGTTCGTCGCCGAAAACCCGTACTTTAATCAGGCCATGCGATTTGAGCGCGCGGTCGATTTCTTTCATCACCGCAGGGGTCAGGCCATCGGCACCGATCAGAACAACGGGGTTGAGGGCGTGCGCATGTGAACGAAGCTCACTGCGCTCGGCGGAAGTTAACACTAAAGCAGGCATAATCACTCTTTCTTATCAATTACCCGTATTATCCCAGTTTATTCAGGCTTAGGGAAACACAGATTACGCCGCACACAGCATGTCAAAAAAACATAAATTCAATAAATCCTGGTTACATGACCATATCAATGACCCCTACGTCAAAATGGCGCAAGCCCAGGGCTATCGCGCCCGAGCGGCCTTCAAGCTAAAAGAAATTGATGAGCAAGACAAACTCATCAAGCCCGGAATGACAATCGTGGATTTGGGCTCTGCCCCCGGCAGTTGGAGCCAAGTCGTGCGCGAAAAACTCGCAGGGCCAGGGGGCCAGATCAATGGTCGAATTATTGCGATGGATATTTTGCCGATGGCCGAGATTGCAGGCGTGACCTTTCTACAGGGTGATTTTCGGGAAGATTCGGTCCTGGAGCAGCTCAATGAAATGGTCGGTGGTGAAAAAGTAGACCTTGTACTTTCCGATATGGCCCCCAACTTGTCGGGGGTAGGTGTGGCCGATGCCGCACGGATGGAACATATCTGTGAGCTGGCGCTGGAATTTGCGCAAATGCACTTGAAACCGAATGGCGCCTTGCTGGTCAAAGCTTTTCATGGCAGTGGTTACAGCCAAATTGTGCAGCAATTTAAAGCACAGTTTGCTGTGGTTGCGCCACGTAAGCCAAAGGCCTCACGCGATAAATCGGCAGAAACGTTTATTCTTGGACGTCATTTGAAGCGTTACGAGTCTGCCTAAGCGATGAAACGGGCGGCGAGCATCTGGGGGCCTGACTGTTACTTAAACAGAATCGCCCTGCAAAAAGGCCGCTGCCGCAGTACAATGTAAGCCTAGTAGTTAGGTAACCCGCTTGGTTCATGATGATGGCTGAGCATAAGGAGTGAGCAATTGAATAGTCCTTTTTCCAAAGCAGCAATCTGGGTTGTCGTGGCCTTGATTTTATTTGGCGTCTTTCGCCAAATTGACTCCCGGGGGCCCGGTGGCGCAGATCAGGTAGCCTATTCTGATTTCCTTGAAGATATCAAGGATGGGCGCATCAAGAGCGCCGAACTGGATAACAAGCAAGTAGTTGCTGAGACCACCGATGGCCGGCGGATCAGAACGCCGATTACTTACCTAGATCGCGGCTTGATTGGAGATTTCATCAAATATGGGGTGAAATTTAAAATCAAGCAGGAAGAAGAGCCTTCCCTGTTAGCCAGCTTATTCCTTTCCTCCTTTCCCGTCTTGTTGATTATTGGCGCTTGGCTCTATTTCATGCGGCAAATGCAAGGTGGGGGCAAAGGCGGTGCTTTCTCATTTGGCAAATCACGCGCCAAAATGCTCGATGAATCGAATAACAGCGTCACCTTTGCCGATGTTGCGGGTTGCGATGAAGCGAAGGAAGAAGTCCAGGAGTTAGTCGATTTCCTGCGCGACCCCAGCAAATTTCAAAAACTTGGCGGGCGCATCCCCCGTGGCGTACTAATGGTCGGCTCCCCCGGTACGGGTAAAACATTACTGGCGAAAGCCATCGCAGGCGAAGCCAAGGTCCCTTTCTTTACCATTTCAGGCTCAGACTTTGTTGAAATGTTTGTTGGGGTTGGCGCGTCTCGCGTCCGTGATATGTTCGAGACCGCTAAAAAACATGCCCCCTGCATTATTTTTATCGATGAGATTGATGCGGTCGGCCGCCAGCGTGGTGCTGGTTTGGGCGGCGGTAATGATGAGCGCGAACAAACCTTGAACCAGATGCTGGTCGAGATGGATGGCTTCGAAACTGGGCTTGGTGTGATTGTGATTGCGGCAACCAACCGTCCTGATGTGCTTGATCCTGCCCTGTTGCGGCCTGGCCGTTTTGATCGTCAAGTGGTGGTGTCATTGCCAGATATTCGCGGGCGTGAACAAATTTTGAAAGTCCACATGCGCAAAGTCCCTCTTGCGCCCGATGTTGAGGCTTCCGTTTTGGCGCGTGGTACCCCAGGCTTTTCCGGCGCTGATTTAGCTAACCTGGTCAATGAGGCTGCTCTGTTTGCAGCACGTCGTCATGGTCGTGTGGTGGATATGCATGACTTTGAGAAAGCCAAAGATAAAATCATCATGGGCGCAGAGCGACGCTCTGTTGTTATGCCTGAAGAAGAACGCCGGGCCACGGCTTATCACGAGTCAGGTCATGCCATTATTGGTAAGCTCCTACCCAAATGTGACCCCGTACACAAAGTCACCATCATTCCGCGTGGTCGTGCGCTGGGTGTGACCATGAGTTTGCCAGAGCGTGATCGTTACGGCTACGACAAAGAATTCATGCTGCAACAAATTGTGATGTTGTTCGGTGGTCGTGCTGCGGAAGAAGTCTTCCTTAACCAGATGACGACTGGCGCCAGTAATGACTTTGAACGTGCCACGGCGTTGGCACGGGATATGGTAACGCGTTACGGCATGACAGAAGCGTTGGGTCCGATGGTCTATGCAGAAAATGAAAGCGAAGTGTTCCTGGGTCGTTCGGTGACTAAAACCACTAACACGTCAGAAGCCACCATGCAAAAGATCGATGCGGAAATTCGTCGGATTCTGGACGAGCAATATGCGCTGGCAATTAAATTACTGAATGAAAATCGCGATAAGGTCGAAGCGATGACCAATGCCTTGATGGAATTTGAAACCATCGATGCCGAACAGATTGACGATATTATGCAAGGACGTCCAGTCCGCGCGCCCAAGGTAGACGATCGTCGTTCTTCAGGTGGAACACCCCCTAGCGGCGGCGCTGTCGAGCCTAATGCCCCTGCCGCAGCCTGATGCGATGGCATGTCGAGTATAAAAAACCGGACCAAAAGTCCGGTTTTTTTATGGGCCATAGAACTACGTTGGCATATCCAACACTTCAGCTTCACTACGGGCGAGCAGTTGTCGTAGCATCGGGTGTTGAAAATGCCGCTTCACGGTAATTGCATAGAAGTGCTCATACAGATTCGGCAGCCGATAAAACGCTTTTAATGCGCCGTCACGCAGTTCGTCGCGCACCACCACACTGGGTAGAACAGCAGCAGCAAGACCTTCCCGAGCCATCAGTCGCAGCATGGCCATGTCATCCACCTCCGCCAAAATTTCAACCTGCAGGCGGTGTTGCTCGCACAGTAAATCAAATGCAGTCCTGATATCACTGGCGCGACTTGGCACGATTAAGGGGAGATCAGCCAATCCTTGGGGAAAAGCGAGGGGTTTCCGCTTGTTGGCTTGTTGAGTCTGTTGATAAATCGCCTTTGCGCCAACCAAACTCACTTGCTGGCGTGCAATACGTTGGCAGCGCCAGGGATTTTCGCTGTCGCCTTGTACCGCCCGGTTAGACAACACTAAATCAAGATTGTGTGCACTCAGGCGGGTGAGTAACTCAGACAGCGATCCCGCTTGTAACACCAGTGAGAGCTCAGGGAGGCCTAGCAATGGCTTGATAAAACTCTCTTGCAGATTACGTGACAGGGTCGATACCGCCCCAATCCGTAGAGTTTGCCGTTCCCGATAATGGCCCTGGCTCATGGTCGCCAGGAGTTCGTGTCCAGTGGCAAAAATACTGTCTGCATAGTTTTTGGCGATTCGACCAGCCTCGGTCAAAATCAGATTTCGCCCTTGTCGTTGAAAGAGTGCCTGACCTAACTGGGCTTCCAGTTGCTTAATTTGGGCAGAGAGGGCGGACTGAGAGATATGGAGCTGCTCAGCCGTCCGGGTTAAATGACCATTCTCTGCGACGGCCCAAAAATAGTGAAGATGATGGTAATTCAGTCGATGCATAGAGCCTCCTGAGAGGGATTTATTATTCTAATAAACAGAACTAAAACAAACAAATAATGTATTTTACAGAATATTATGGCATGCAGATAATTCACCCTGTTGACCTTACGTCTCGACCAATTGATCAGGAGGGTTTATGTTTCTTTCGCAAGCGCCAGCGCAGTGGGTTGGGCTCTATTTACTAATTCCACTGCTGTATTTGTTGCCCGCTGGTTTGGCTATCTGGCAGCGTTTGCCTGCCGCCTTTGCCTGGAGACTAGCTCAGCGTTACAGCGTCTATGCACTATCGGTCGCGCTCATTCAGACTGTTATTTATGCCTTGCTGGTTGGCACAGAGCCGGTGGTGAGACAATACCTCGGGGTGGCATACGGCAATCAACAGTGGATTGGATTAAGCATTCGCTTTGATGCCCTCACCGTGATGCTTTCCTTGCTGGTGACATTGATTGCATGGGTCATTATTCGTTATTCCGATAACTATCTGGCAGGGGACAAGGGACGTCAACGTTACCTAAGTTGGTTATTGCTAACGCTGGCTGCAGTGAGTTTACTGGTGCAGTTAAATAATCTGGTCTTCATTGCCGCAGCGTGGATTGCAACTAGTCTTTCTTTGCATCAGTTATTAATGTTTTACCGCGAGCGCCTACCCGCTGCAACGGCTGCTCATAAGAAATTCCTGATCAGTCGTCTGGCTGATATCACCTTACTCGCTGCGCTTATTTTGCTCGGGCAGCACTATAGTTTCGAACTCGATGTGCTGGCGCAGCAGCTCAGCAGTAACGCGCACAGCAGCTCGTTACAGTGGGTCGCTGGCTTGTTAGCGCTGACCGCGATATTGAAATGTGCCCAGCTCCCTTTTCATGGCTGGTTGATTCAAGTGATGGAAGCGCCCACGCCAATTTCAGCACTGCTGCATGCGGGTATTGTGAATATCGGCGGGTTTGTCCTGATTCGTTGCGCCTCATTGCTAGATACCTCCGTGTGGGCTCAGGGCATTCTGGTGGTGTTTGGGAGCCTAACCGCTGTTGTCGCTGCGCTGGTGATGACAACTCGAATTAGCATCAAGGTTATGCTGGCTTGGTCCACCTGTGCGCAGATGGGTTTTATGCTCTTACAGTGTGGCTTGGGAGCATATGACTTAGCGCTGCTGCACCTGCTGGCCCATTCCCTGTACAAAGCCTACGCTTTCTTAAATGCAGGCGATACCGTCTACGAAACCCGCATCAAGAGTCAGGTCCCTGCGTTACCAGGTAAGCCCAGTCTCTGGTTGATTACCGCTCTGTTGTGCGTACTAGCAGGCATCGTGACGGCGGGCTGGCTCTCGGGTTGGCCACTTGCCGGTCAGGTCAGTGACTTTACCTCCACCCACTTTTTCTATCTGGTCCTGGCGTTAGCATTGCCAAGTGCCCTGGTTCCTCGCCAGACGGTATCGGGTCTCAAATTGCTAGGGATTTGGGTGCTTGGCGTCGCCGCACTCATGGGGCTTTATACCCTGTGGCATAGCCTCGTCGGTCACTGGGTTACCCCACGCACGGCAGCTTTGCCGGCTTGGCAGCTTATTTTGCTGGTGGGCTTATTTGGCGGGTTGTTTCTCGTCAACCTCGCCATCCAGTTACAAGCTCATACGCCTTTCATGCGCAAACTCTATCCGCATGTCTTCGCTGGTTTTTATCTGGATGAGTTATTCACCCGTTTGACCTTTCTGGTTTGGCCAATGCCAAAAGGTAAGCCAGTCACGTTGTCTCATCTGCCCGTCGCCCAATCTGCCGAAAAGAGTTCATCATGAATGCGATTACCCCTGATTCTGTTTTAACAACATATCCCGCGTTTGAGCCGAGTGTGATTCAAGCTGCCATCACGCGCGCTTGTGGCCGCATTGCGCCAACCTGGCCATTGGATCAATTTATTGCCGTGAATCCCTACTGGGGGTTTGTGGAGCAATCGCTACCGCAATTGGGCGGCACGCTGGCACGCTTGTCAGGCAGCCCACTATTGATGCCGCCAGCGTGGTATCAAGAAGCCTGGCGGGCGGGCAGTTTTAAGCTAGAAGATTTGCAGCGCGCATGTCAGTACACAACGGCTGGCGTCAGTGTACCGACGCTGCTCGGGTTATTAACGAGTGCCACCCCTACCCCTGCCTACACAACCCAACCCCGACTGCCGCTCTTAACACACCTGGCAGATGAGGCTGATTTGTCGCCTTACCACATGCCTTGGCGTGAATACGTGACCCAATCACTCAGCCAATGGTGCGGAGCCTATTACGACCAGCACCAAGCCCAATGGCATGCGGATAAAACAGCGGGTTTTTTCCCTTTCTGGTTAGCGGCTGCGCGGGAAGATCGCGGCCCCAGTCTGCAAATGGGGTTAACCAATGGAGCCAATGTGCTGGCGCAGCTCCCTGTTGACCCCGAGGCGGCTGTGATCTGGTTGCTGGGGCGCTTAGCGATTCCTGCGCCATTGTTGGAAGACTACTTGACTGCCGTGTTGTTGAGTTTGAATGGGTGGGCTGCCTGGGCGGCTTATCAAGCATGGCAAGCACAGCTGCAACAGCAGTCGGCGACAGATGTTCTACACATTTTAGCGGCCCGGCTGACTTGGGAATATCTGTTGTTCCAAGGCTTACCGAGCCTGCCACATTGTTGGCGTCAGGCATTATCAAGCTATCAAAACCAGGTGCAAACCGAGACCCCCACAGAGGAAACCAGTGTGGCCTGGTGGACCATACAACACGCTTATGAATTGGCCTATCAGCGCACCTTATTGCAAGGGTTAAATCAGGAATTAGGGGCAACGACTAAACCCCCAACCCCACGCCCGGCAGTGCAAGCCGCGTTTTGTATTGATGTTCGTTCAGAAATCATTCGGCGCGGCTTTGAAGCCTGCTCCCCGCAGATCGAAACGCTCGGATTTGCCGGCTTTTTCGGCTTGCCGGTAGATTACATGCCACTGGCCAGCAAACTTGCCCGGCCCCAATTGCCAGGCTTGCTCGCCGCAAAGCTGCGTGTTACCGATCATGATCTCGGCAATTCAGCCAATGAGCTGACGCTATCGGCAGCGGTAAGCGCCGCTAAGGCTGCGTCAGCAGACGATTCCCTTGCCAAACTCGCGGACCAGCGCACACAGCGGCTTGGTTGGCGCGCCGCTTGGCAAGGCTTCAAGCGCCATGCAAATGCTGGTTTTAGTTTTGTCGAAACCTGCGGCTTGAGTTACGCGCCTAAGCTGGTGCAAGCCAGCTTTGGTACGAAACAGCAGGTGCTGCCAGAGCGGGTGGGCTTGTCAGCGCAAGAAGCTGCACGTTTACAACCGCGTATCGCTGGGGCAGCGACAGACGCCTCGACCCTGCCGCAGCCCCTGAGTTTTGTGTTGTCACAAAAAATTGAGCTTGCCCAAGGGGTCCTGGCAGCGATGTCGCTCGCACACCAAGCAGATCGTTTAGCGCGTTTGATTCTCCTGGTTGGCCACGGCAGCCAAACTGTCAATAACCCCCATGCAGCGGGTCTTGACTGCGGCGCTTGTTGTGGTCAGACCGGCGAGGTCAATGCCCGGGCGCTAGCCGCGTTACTCAATGAGCCAGCCGTGCGCAAAGGCTTGCAGGAAAAAGGACTGTCATTGCCTGACGATACCTGGTTTGTGCCCGCTTTGCATAATACGACGACCGATCAAATCACCCTGTTTGATACCACGGCAATGCCGGCAAGTCATGCTACCGACCTCCAGCAACTGCAAACCTGGCTACAACAAGCTCAGCATGCTACAAATTACGAACGCGCTGGGCGGCTTGATTTACCCGTCTCTACAAACGGCGGGCTGGATAAAGGGCAACAAACCCTGGCGATTACCGCGCGGGCCATGGATTGGTCGCAAGTCCGCCCCGAGTGGGCTTTGGCCGATAATGCTGCGTTTATTGTCGCGCCAAGGGCGCGTACCAAATCATTGGAATTGGCAGGCCGAACCTTCCTGCACGATTACCAGCATGAACATGACGATGGTTATGCCATTCTTGAGCTGATTATGACCGCACCGATGGTGGTGGCCCATTGGATCAACATGCAGTACTACGCCTCCACGGTTGATAACCCGCGCTATGGCAGCGGTAATAAAGTGCTGCATAACGTCGTCGGTGGCCATATTGGCGTGTTTGAAGGTAATGGCGGTGATTTACGGATTGGCCTGCCCCTGCAATCCCTGCACAACGGCGAACGCTGGATGCACACCCCCTTGCGGCTCACGGTATGTATTGAAGCGCCGCAAGCCCCGATGACCGCAATTATCGACAAACACCCGCTGGTGCGGCAGCTGCTCGACAATGGCTGGATTCACCTGTTTCAAATGGCCGCCGCCCCCAGTAAACCCGCGATTGCCCGGTACAATCAGGGCCAATGGCAACCTTGGGAGGATTTCCCCCTTCCGCATTAAACATGCAGGCGCAGCAGCTCATTCAAACTTGGCAGACTCTCTCCCGGCCTTTGGTCATGGGGGTGGTCAATGTCACGCCGGATTCTTTCTCCGATGGCGGGCAATTCTTTTCACCCCAAGCAGCACTTGACCACGCCGCCAAATTAGTGGGCGACGGAGCCGACATCCTGGATATCGGTGGTGAATCTTCCCGCCCCGGTGCGCCCGCGGTGAGCGAGGCTGAAGAGTTGCGCCGCGTGCTGCCCGTGGTTGAAGGCGCGCTCAAATTGGGTAAACCACTTTCGGTGGATACCACCAAAGCGGCGGTGATGCGTGTGGTGAGCGAACTCGGTGTCGCCATGCTCAATGATATTAGCGGCTTCCAGCATCCGGATACCTTTGCCGCTGCCGTCGAGAGCCAGTGCGCATTGTGTGTCATGCACATGCAGGGCGCGCCGCAAACCATGCAGGCCGACCCGCGCTATAGCGATGTGCTTGCTGAAGTCGAAGGGTTTCTACTCCAGCAAGCCCAAGCCCTTGAAGCGGCGGGGGTGGCGCGTGAACGCATCTGTCTCGACCCCGGTTTTGGTTTTGGCAAAACCTTGGCGCATAATCTCGATTTATTACATGGCTTGCCACGCTTGGCCGCTTTGGGTTATCCCCTCTTGATTGGCGTGTCGCGGAAGTCCATGATTGGGCAGCTTACAGGCAAGCCGGTGGCGCAGCGCGAAGCGGGTAGCTTGGCCGCGATGCTGGCCGCCGTGGCCCGTGGCGCGCGCATTGTGCGCGTGCATGACGTGGCTGCCACTGTGGATGCCCTCAAAGTCTGGGCAGCCATAGAAGAACCCTTCTCAGGAACATAGCAAGGATAGAACAAGGAAAATAATGAGCAGAAAATATTTTGGTACTGATGGCGTGCGTGGTCGTGTCGGGCAATATCCAATTACCCCTGATTTCGTTTTACGTCTTGGTTATGCTGCCGGGAAAGTGCTGTTGAAACACAGCCCGAATGGTTCCCATCCGTCGGTGCTGATTGGCAAAGACACGCGGGTGTCGGGCTACATGATTGAAGCCGCGCTCGAAGCGGGCTTATCCGCCGCCGGGGTGGATGTGATGCTGGCTGGCCCCATGCCCACGCCCGCTGTCGCCTACCTCACGCGGGCACTGCGCCTATCGGCCGGGATTGTGGTGAGTGCCTCGCACAACCCCTACGATGACAACGGCATTAAATTTTTCTCCGCCGCCGGTACCAAACTACCCGATGAAGTGGAGCTGGAAATTGAAGCCTACCTCGACCAGCCGATGGGTTGTGCGGATTCCGATCACTTGGGCAAAGCCAAGCGCTTGGATGATGCGGCCGGCCGCTACATAGAATTTTGCAAAAGTACCTTCCCCAACAAGCTGGATTTGAAGGGCCTCAAAATTGTGGTGGATGCGGCGCATGGCGCGGGCTATCACATTGCCCCGCATGTATTCAGCGAACTCGGTGCCGAAGTGCATGCGATTGGCGTGCAACCGAATGGTTTCAATATTAATGACCATGTGGGCGCAACCCATACCGAAGCGCTGGAAGTCGCGGTGCGCGCGAACCATGCCGATTTAGGCATTGCACTGGATGGCGATGGTGATCGTCTGATCATGGTCGATGGCGATGGCAAGCGCTTTGATGGCGACCAATTACTGTATGCCATGGTGAAAGAGCGCAAAGCCTCCGAACATGTCGGCGGTAAGGTCGATGGCGTCGTCGGTACCTTAATGAGTAACCTCGCTTTGGAACATCAGCTCGGCAAACTCGGTATTCCTTTTGAGCGCGCCAAAGTCGGCGATCGCTATGTCATGGAAAAGCTGCTCGAAAAAGGCTGGGTGCTGGGCGGTGAAAACTCTGGCCACTTGATTTGTCTGGATCGGCATACCACGGGTGATGCCTTGGTCGCCGCCCTGCAAGTCTTGATTGGCGTGCGGCGTACCGGACTCAGCTTGGGTGAGCTCACGAAAGAACTCGTGCTGTACCCACAAAAATTGGTGAATGTCCGGATAGAAAAAGGCGCAGACTGGCAAAATAATGCGGCCCTCAAAGCCGCTACGGCGGAGGCTGAAAAAGAGTTGGGTGAGCATGGTCGCGTATTGATTCGCGCCAGTGGCACCGAGCCACTCGTGCGCGTGATGGTGGAATGCCCAGAGAGCGAACAAGCGACGCGACTGGCGAATGCGATTGCGGAGACTTTGCGGTAATGAATTGTTCTCCACGGTTCAAGTTTTTATTTTAATGACTGTCGCCAGATTTGATTTTTTAGTGTGCCATGGTTGGGGCCTCAGCCCAGCCAACCTACAGCCCTTGATGGGTGCGCTGCGTACCCATGCCCCCGATGCCAACTTTCATGCCGTGGACTTGGGCTTCTTTGGCTCGGCGCGCACGCCCGAATGGCATCGCCTCTCGCAGCCACTCATTGCCATCGGCCATTCGTACGGCTTCGCTTATCTTCAACGGTTACTTGCGCAACCAAATGCGCCTGCGGTTGCGGGCCACGTGAGTGTGTGCGGCTTCAATCGTTTTTGTTTCAGCCCGAGTAGCCCGCAAAAAAGCGGCACGCCCCTGCGGCTGCTGAATGCCATGTTGCAACGCTTGGCAGCGGACCCGGTGGCAACGCTCACCGATTTTTACGAGCGTGCGGGCCTGCCCGAAGTTGCGTATCCTGAAGCAGCCTATCCTGATTTATCAGCCTTGAATCTGGACGCGCTCACAACCCACCTTACATCTTTACGTGATACGAATTTTGCATTGCCTGCTGCGCCACTCTTGGCTTTAGCGGCAGCGGATGATGTGATTGTGCCGCCCGCTTTGAGTGAGGATTGCTTTAATACTTTGAGCATGACGAGCGGCACGCACGCGTTACCTTTGACTCACGCGGATTGGTGTGCAGCGCAGATTGTGAATTGGCTCGGTCAATTAAACCCGGTTAGCTCAACCCATCAGGCGGTACGGCATGCAGTAGATAGCGCGAGGTAGCGAAACAAGATGACCGCCGCGACAGTGAATACCAATCCCGTGCAAACCGCCTTTAACGACGCAGCCGCCCAATACAGTGCGGCGGCCCAAGTGCAACGGCAGGCGGCGCAGGTATTCGCAGATTGGTTGGCTGTGTTACCCATCTCGAATCCTACCCACATTAGCGAAATCGGCTGTGGCACGGGTTTCCTAACCGAACACCTGGCACCGCGCCATGCCGTGCCTTACTGTGCGACCGATCTTGCCCCCGCGATGTTGCAGCAAGCGCAAGCGCGTCTGCCCGATTTGGCAGCGCGTATTGATTGGCAAGTATGGGATGGTCAAAATGGGGTACCCAATTCGGGCGTTCCCAATATCGCCGCATCTACTGATTGGTTGGTGTCCGCGCTATGCGCGCAGTGGCTCCATCCATTGGACGAGGTGCTGGCCCGCTGGTTGGCGCAAAGTCATGTCGTGGCATTCAGTGTGGTACTGGATGATTCATTTAGCGCTTGGCGTAACGCGCATGCCCAGCTCGGTTTAAGCAGTGGCTTGCAGCCCTTGCCGAATTGGAGCCAACTGCAAGCGCAATGTCTAGGCTTGGGCGCACAGCAAGCGTTTTTCCAACACCTCACCTTGAATGAAACCCATGCCAATGCGCTGGCGTTTGCGCACAGTGTTAAAGCGATTGGTGCGCATGTGCCGCGTGCGGGGCATCGCTCGGCGGGTTTGCGTAGTCCGCTGCGGCAAGTACTAAAAGCCTTGCCGCAGCCTTGCACGTTGAATTATGAAATTGGTTTCGTCTGCCTTGTAAAATAAAGGCCGTCTTCATCAGCAAAAAATGGGATCAAAGTCAGCCATGCCCGCAATTTTTGTTTCCGGTAGCGATACCAATGTTGGTAAAACAATCGTCAGTGCCTGGTTGGCCTATCACTGGCAAGCCACGTACTGGAAGCCCATTCAAAGTGGTCGCGATGAACAGGGCCATACCGATAGCCAGTGGGTCGCGCAACTTACGGGCCGCCCCGTTGTGCCCGAAGCCTATGTGCTCACCCAGCCGCTGTCGCCGCATCAATCTGCTGCGTTGGATAATGTCGCCATTGATCTCGCCACCATTCTGCGTCCTGCGGCTGAGCGTCTCGTCGTAGAAGGGGCAGGGGGCTTACTGGTGCCACTCAATGAGCGTGAGCACATTGTCGATTTGATCGCACATCTGCAATTGCCCACGCTGCTCGTCGTGCGCAGTGGCTTGGGCACGATTAACCATACTTCGCTATCCGTTGAAGCCCTGCGTGCGCGTCGTTTACCCTTGCTCGGGGTGGTGATGGTGGGCGAGCCAAACCCGGCCAACCGCGCTGCCATCGAGCGCTATGCCCCCGCCCCGGTGCTGGCCGAGTTACCTTTATTCCCACAACTCAATCAGGCTGCGTTAGCCAGTGTGCCTTTACCTCCCCGCTTACAGCACGCGCTAGAAAGCCTAACGACATGACAAGCTATTTACAGTGGGAAGACGGCGACAACCTGCAACAAGCGCGCTGGCAGTGCGCCAACGGCATGCCCCAACCCAAACAAGTCTGGGTGGCCGACGATACTTTGAACGCCGATCAGGCCTACCGCATGGTCTGTGAAGGTACGGGGCTACTCTGGCGCGGCGATTTTCATAACGCTAAACAACTGCTGCAAGCATTGGCGCGGCGCGTAGATAAAACCAGCCAAAACAAAACCGCCCAAAAAACCAAACCCCCAAAAAATAAAACGAATCCCGATTCAGAACCCTTAGCCACAACTAAGGCCACAGCCAAGGCTAATCCGATTGACCCACGTGCCTTGGTGTTCCATCAGCATCGGCAAAAGCAGGCGCAGCGGGCACGGGTGTTGAGCCTGCTGCTCATTGAAATTCAAGCGGATGGGGCGATCCCCCTGCGCCGTGCGCCAGATGTACGGCTGCCACTGACTGAAGCCTTTGGCAAATTAAGCGAATCCATCGTCATGCCGCTGCGTGAATTGCAGGGTTTAATCGGCGCGCATGAGTGGCGCAAAAAAGGCGTCTTAGTGCCCGCACTGCAAGCGCCCATTCATCCCTACTACGGCGTGTTTTCGCCGGTGCGGGGAGAGTATGTGGATTTGATTGCGCAAGCACCATTACCCACCGCACTCAGCCAATACCCCGCGCTGGATGTGGGCACCGGCACCGGCGTACTCGCGGCTATCCTCGCCCGTCGTGGCGTGGCGCACATCATCGCCACCGAGCAAAGCGAAGTCGCCTTGACTTGTGCACGCGCCAACTTAAAAAACTTAGGGTGTACCAAACAAGTTAAGGTGGTTGCAGCAGATTTATTCCCCGACACGGCTGAACAATATGGTCTGGTGGTGTGTAACCCGCCGTGGATTCCCGCCAAAGTGAACGCCCCCATTGAAGCGGCGATTTACGACCCCGACAGCCGCATGCTGCGGCAATTTCTGCTCGGTGTGCGCAGCCGCCTTGCACCGGGGGGCGAGGCCTGGTTGATTCTCTCCGACATTGCCGAGCACCTCGGTTTGCGTACACGTGAGGCCTTGCTCAGTTGGATCAGTGAGACAGGCTTGAAGGTTCACGCCAAAGACGATATCCGGCCACGTCATGCCAAGGTACAAGACACGAGTGATCCACTGCATGCGGCTCGTGCCGCCGAGGTCACGAGTTTGTGGCGCTTAGCGATCAGTGATCAGCCAGCGAGGGCGTGATGACTCGGCTTAAAACCGCTATCCCTAAATCTGAACTACTTGCGCAGGATCACCAACACTGCTGGCACCCTTTCACCCAAGCGCAAACCGCTGCGCCGCCCATTCCTATGGTGCGCGGCGAACGTGAATTCTTATTTGATGCCGATGGCAAGCGTTACTTTGATGGCGTCTCAAGCTGGTGGGTGAATTTGCATGGCCATGCCCATCCGGTGATTGCGGAGGCGATTGCCCAGCAAGCCCGCACCTTAGAGCAAGTCATGTTTGCGGGCATTACCCATGCCCCCGCCGTGCAGCTGGCGCAAGCCCTGGTGCAGCGCGCTCCCGCTCCCTTGCAGCATGTGTTTTATACCGATAATGGCTCCACAGCGGTCGAGGTCGCCCTCAAAATGGCGGCGCAATACTGGCGTAATCAAGGCCAATTGCGGCAACGCTTTCTGGCGTTTGAAGGCGCGTATCACGGCGACACCTTTGGCGCGATGGCGGCGGGACGTTCATCGGGCTTTTATACCCCATTTGAAGATTGGCTCTTTGCCGTGGATAGCTTGCCCTATCCGCACACCTGGCAAGGTCATGGCCCGAGCGCGGATGAAGCCGAGAGCTTAGCGTGGCTCGATCAATATTTACTGGAACATGGCAGCGAGCTGGTGGCTTTTATTGCCGAGCCATTGGTGCAAGGTGCGGCGGGTATGCGCATGGTACGCCCCGCTTATCTGCGTGCCGTGGTCGAGCGGGTACAAGCGCAAGGCATCCCCGTAATCTTTGATGAAGTGATGACGGGCTTTGGCCGCACCGGCACTTTTTTCGCTAGCGAACAAGTGGGCGTCGCTCCCGATTTATTGTGTTTGTCTAAAGGCCTCACCGGCGGCTTTTTACCCATGGGTGCTACGCTCGCGCAGCCGCATATCTACCAAGCCTTTTTGAGTGACGATGTCGGCAAGGCCCTGCTGCACGGCCACTCCTACACCGCCAATCCTTTGGGCTGTGCAGCGGCACTCGCATCGCTCCAGCTGTTTGAAGAGGAACAAACGCTCGCCCGCATTCAAGCGCAAGCCGCTGTGCATACTGAGCAGCTCGCCCGCCTAGCGCAACACCCACGGGTGCAGCGCGTGCGCCAGAGCGGCACCATCGCCGCCTTTGATTTGCAAGTGAACGAACAAAATCAATACGGCGCTGGAGCGGGCACCTGGCTACGCGAACGGGCCGCACAGCAGGGCGTGTTATTACGCCCGCTGGGAAACTGCATCTACTTCATTGCCCCGTACTGCACGGCGAATGAAACGCTGATTCAAGCTTACCAAGTGGTGAGCACGCTGCTGGATGAGTTGGCGGAGCGGCAGGGTGAGAGCCGCATTGCCAGTGACTTTTTCTAAGTAGGTAGAGCTTCGTAGCTTGTTTAATGCTTGTGCTATATTGGTGTACCCTAAGCTGTTAGGGTATTTGGTACAGCAATTTAGGCGTTCAATTTTCTGGATTAAGAAATCCATTAGTTATGGGTTTAAAAACCGACTTGTATATTGATCAACACATTAAATATGTATCTGAAAGAGTGCATACTAGATTTTGGTAATAGAGGATGAAGCAGCCACTTGCGCAATCAAAAGCATGGACACTGCTAATTTGCAGTATTTTGCTGCCATGGTTAATAACCATAGGGTCAATTAATGCAATCGAGCTATGGCTGCCGGGTCAAATCAGAGTTGATTATTGGCGAAACCTTAGTTCTACATCGTTTATCCTCGGAACTGGCTTGGGTGTCTACGCTCTCTTAAATATTAACTTGAATTATGCCGCTAGAATTATCACTGCTACGGTTCTTATCATTATTGGCTTCTGGCTTGCCTTTATGCTTCAGATCAGCTCAAATTGCGGTGATGAACAGATCTACGTTGGGGAGTCAGGAAAAACTATAGCCTCATCATGCGAACAATAGAATCTTATAACTTGATCTCAAATCAGGTGGACCAGGTTCAATTTATTTCGCAGACCTCTTTAATATTTTTTCTATTCAAGCAATTTAGCTGCGACCGTATATTTCTAGTTACTGCGACTTGTTGGAATACCTCCCACCTGACTAAGCTTGAGACCACGCGTTTCAGGATTGGCGATGACTTGCAAGCCAATCAACTGTCCTTGGCGATCCACGAGTTTCGCGAGCTCGGCATAGGCACGGGCTTGGACCAGATCAGGTAAAGCAACAAACTTGGCTTGTTTTGCCAGCGTGTCGCCGTGTAGGTAGCCCCAGGTAATAAACCGTAAAACTTCCAATGCTTTTCCGGTTTGGTCTTGGCGTGGCAGGGCGATAAATGTACCCATGGTGATGGGCCAGCTTTTCAAACCCTTGAGGTTCGTTAGGCTCGCGACAAAATTGCCTCGGCTAATCCATTCGCTATTGGCCACCGCTTCCCGAAAATTTTCTAGGCTTGGCTCAACAAACTTGCCATTCAGGTTTTGTAGCTGGGCATAGTTCAACTTATTTTCTTGCACGTAATTGAAATCGACATAGCCAATGCTGCCCGGCGTACTGGCGACCGTTTTCGCGACTTCGCTGCTGCCCTTCACGGCGATAAATTCAGGGGGCCAGTCATATTTATTTTTGACGCCTTTGGTGGTTTTCCAGGTTTCGTTCACTTTGCCCAGGTAATCGGTAAAGTGGTAGGTGGTGCCAGAGCCATCTGCCCGCACCACAACTTTGATCGGCTGTGCTGGTAGTTTCACTATGGGGTTTAGTCGCTTGATCGCGGGGTCTTGCCACTGTGTGATCTCGCCGAGAAAAATTTTGGCGAGAAGGTCACCTGTTAAGCGTAACTGGCCCGGCGCAAGGTTCGCCAAGTTAATGATGGGGGCTACGCCGGTTACGACTGTTGGCACCACAATCAGCCCATGCTGTTGAGCTTCAGCGGGTGACATGGCGATATCGGTTGCGCCAAAATCTACGCTGCGAGCCTTAATGCGTTTGGTGCCTTCACCCGAACCAACAGCATCATATTGCAGGGTTTTGCCTAAAGCCTGTTGATAATGCTCTCCCCACACTTTGTAGATGGGGGCGGCTGCGGTAGAACCAGCGCCAGCAATAGATTGGGCAGATACCCTGGGGACTACCCCCACCAGTAAAAATGCCAGCCCGAGCAAAGCGGAGAATTTGGATTGATGAAAAAAGTGATACACGCTGAACCCCCTCATATTTTTGTTCAGCGAAGTATATGAAATCAATATGACATGTCTGTGAAAGAGCCAGCGTTAGGCGCCTTCAAGTGACGTTTGAACCGCCAACCAGCCTCGCACGCTATTGATAAACCACACTTTTTCAGCGCGGCGCAGATCGTCTTGGTAGAGCACCCGCTCTTGTAACTTTCCTTGTTGCAGCAGTTGTTGGCGCAAGCAGCCGGGTAGCAAACCACTGCTGACTGGCGGGGTGTAGGCTTTGCCATTGATTTCCAGCACCAGATTACCCTTGGTGAATTCCGTGAGTTCGCCGCGTTCGTTCCACAATAGCGTATCGAAGTACGCTGGTGTGGTGGGTTGGAAGGGCGCATAGACCTCGCGCTGGGTGGTTTTGTGGCGCAGGAATTCGTGATCGCTTTCAATCGCGGTGTGGGCGAGCTGCACGCGGATGCTAGCCGGGTTGGGTTCCAGGGCAAAGGCTTCAGCGTGGCTCTGGCCATTGGCTTCTAACAGCAGCCGCACTCGCCAGGCACCTTGTGGGTGGCGTTCAATGACGTCAGTGAGCGTGGTTTCTACTTGGGCCAGATCAAACACATAAGCAAAATGCGCGGCACTGTGTTGCAGGCGTTGCAGGTGTTCACTGAGTAGCCAGATCGTGCCGTTTTCAAGCTTGAGTGTTTCGAGCAGTGCAAAGGGTTGGGCCGCGCGGCCTAAAAAGCGTTGCTTGGCCCGGAACTCGCGCTGCTCGGCAGTGCAATCGGCATCCCAGGTAATACCGCTGCCAATGCCGCATTCGGCATCCCCTTGCCGGATCACCACAGTGCGAATCCCGACATTAAAGGTAGCCTGGATGCCCTTGCCCTTACCGTTAGCATGGGGCCGCACCACCCCCAGCGCGCCACAGTAGGCCCCGCGTGGGCTGCTTTCAAGGGTGCGAATCAGTTCCATTGCTTTTACCTTGGGCGCACCGGTGACAGAGCCACAAGGAAAGAGCGCCCGGAAAA
This sequence comes from Parvibium lacunae, assembly GCF_003335215.1. Taxonomy (GTDB): domain Bacteria; phylum Pseudomonadota; class Gammaproteobacteria; order Burkholderiales; family Burkholderiaceae_D; genus Parvibium; species Parvibium lacunae. The sequence continues at coordinate 174,374 of NZ_QPGB01000001.1, forward strand.
TATCGACCAAGCTGGTGTTGGGCCGGGTATGCGCGGTGATGGTGGAAGTCATTTGCCAGACGGTGGGCAGGGCTTGCAGTTCAAAGAGCTGCGGCACTTGCACGCTACCCGTTTGCGCAATACGGCCGAGGTCGTTACGCAGTAAATCGACAATCATCAAATTTTCTGCTTGTTCTTTACTGCTCTGGCGCAGGCGGGCGGCTTGGGTGGCATCGCTCGTGGCATCGTTGCCGCGTGCGGCGGTGCCTTTCATGGGCTGGGTGGTCAGGGTATAGCCGTCCCAGTCAAAAAACAATTCGGGCGAGACGGAACAAATCTGCCAATCAGGCGTATCAATGAACAGGCTGTAGCCATTGGGTTGCCCGCGATGTAGTGCTTGAAAATAGGCGAGGGCATCGCCCGCAAAGGTGCTTTTCAGGCGAGTGGTGTAGTTGATTTGGTAAGTATCGCCCCGCGCGATGGCGGCTTTGATCTCGGCGAAGTGTTCCGCAAAAGTCGCCGGGCTGGTTTGGTCTTGCCACACGTTGGTTTTGTAAGTGGCTGGTGTGGTTGATGAAGCCGATTGATTGGGCCAATCCGTGGCCTCATCAAATACCGCAAACCAGGCCAAAGGGAGTGATCCAGCCGCATGCGCTTCGTGGGTTTGTAAGACCGGGTCAAAGGCCGCAGCGGCTTCGTAGGCCACATAACCGACACACCATTGTCCGGCATGGGCAGCGGTCTCTACGGCGGCAAGTACAGTACTGACTTCCGCTAAGTGATGTGCAATGAGTAGGCGTGTGGGTTGGGCAAATCGTTGGCGTATGCGTGGTGCACCGCTCGTATCTCTCTCGGTACAAGGAAAGTCGAGCCAGACCTGCATGACTTACAGTGGTCCAATTAAGCTGGCGTACAGCAGTAAGCCCATGAAAGTCAGTGAGGTCACTACGCCGAGCATATTGCCGGCATAGACCAGTTTGCCGATTGGGCTGCCTCGTTTGCTTAAGCCGCGCTCTTCATGGGCTGCACCGAGCGTGAGCGAGAAGCAGAAAGCGTAGTTACACAGGGTGACGGCCCAGGCGATCAGTAAATTTAGGGTGAGATACGCAATGTCCGCAAAGACGGTGGCGAGTACCGCGGCAATCGCGTATCCCATTGCGGCACCGAGCGCGAGTGAGCTATGCGCCACGCGCCAACCATGAATCTTTGCGGCACTGGCTTGCTGGTTAATCGCTTTGCCATAAGGAATGCCCGCAAACAAACTCACCGCTAGGGTGAGCGTGCTATTGAGCACAAGGAAATGGCTGGGACTCATTACCAAGCTTAAACGCTCCGAATCCCTAGCTTGCTAAATAGCGTCGCATCTTTATCGGCTTCTGGATTGCTGGTGGTGAGCAAGCGGTCGCCGTAGAAAATGGAGTTGGCCCCCGCCAGGAAACACAGGGCTTGCATTTCATCGCTCATGGCTTCGCGGCCTGCGGAGAGGCGTACGTAGCTGGTAGGCATGGTGATACGGGCGGCAGCAATGGTGCGAATAAATTCAAAGGGATCAAGCCGGTCGGTGCCCGCCAAGGGCGTGCCTTCTACTTGCACGAGATAGTTGATGGGCACAGATTCGGGTGGGGTGGGCATGTTGGCGAGCTCTTCGAGCAGGCCTGCGCGCTGGTCGCGGCTTTCACCCATGCCGACAATGCCACCGCAACATACATTTAGCCCGGCTTCGCGGACTTTATTAAGGGTGTCGATACGGTCGCTAAAGTTACGGGTGCTAATGACTTCGCCGTAGTATTCCGGTGCGGTGTCGATATTATGGTTGTAGTAATCCAGCCCGGCTTCTTTGAGCTGCTCGGCTTGGCCTTCTTTGAGGAGGCCAAAGGTACCGCAGGTTTGCATGCCGAGATCGCGCACGGCGCGAATCATGGGCAATACTTTTTCCAGATCACGATCATTCGGGCCGCGCCAAGCAGCACCCATGCAAAAACGCGAAGCACCAGCGGCTTTGGCTTGTTTGGCGGCATCCACCACTTCATCCAGTGCCATCACTTTGGTGGCTTCAACTTCGGTATCGAAGTGGGCAGATTGCGGACAGTAGCCACAGTTTTCTTCGCAGCCACCGGTTTTGATGGAGAGCAGCGTCGAGCGCTGGACTTCATTCGCATTGAAGTGTTCGCGATGCACTTGCTGGGCGCGGAACATTAAATCGGCAAATGGGAGGCTGAACAATTCTAGAATTTGTTCACGTGACCAACGCGCTACTTTCGTGGGCGCAGTTTGGGGCTTATGGAATTGGATGGGGGTGACTGCGTTCATTTCATTTTCCTAATTGCTGCAATTTTTCGAGTGCTTGCTGCAAGGTGCTTTCCTTTTTAGCGAAGCAAAAGCGGACATGCTGGCGTTCCAGTGTTTGTTGATAAAACACGGAAAGCGGGATCGCAGCCACGCCAATTTCGGTGGTGAGCCAACGCGCAAACTCGACTTCCGGCAGGTCTGACAACGCGCTGTAATCCACGGTCTGGAAATAGGTGCCTTCACAGGGCAACAAGCGTAAACCCGTTTGTGCGAGCCCTTGCCGGAACAAATCACGCTTGGCTTGGTAAAACGCCGATAAATCTTGCCAGGGGCGCGGGTCTTGCAGGTATTGGGTAATGCCGTATTGTACCGGGGTGTTGACGGTAAAGACGTTGAATTGATGGACTTTACGAAATTCGTTCATCAGAGCGCGTGGGGCGGCCACGTAGCCAATTTTCCAGCCGGTGACATGAAAGGTTTTACCAAACGACGACACCACAAAGCTACGCGCCGCCAGCGCCGAATAGGCGGCAACGCTGTGTTGGGGCTGGCCATCGAAGACCATGTGCTCATACACCTCATCGCTGATGATGAGTAGATTATGTTGTTCGGCTAGTGCGCTCAGGGTTTGTAGGTCCTCGGCACTGGCTACACGCCCGCTGGGATTGTGCGGGGTGTTGAGAATCAGGGCGCGGGTGCGTGGCGTAATCGCTGCGCGCACGGCCGGCCAGTCGATACGATAGTCTGCCGTCATCGCCACGCCTACCGGAACGCCGCCGGCCAGTTGAATGGCGGGTACATAGCTGTCGTAAGCGGGTTCGAGGACAATTACCTCATCATCACGCTGAATGCAGCAGAGAATGGCCGTGAGTAAACCCTGCGTGCCGCCCGCGGTGATGGTGATTTCATCGGCGGGATCGTATGCTTGGCCGTATAAAGCCGCCATTTTTTGGCTGATGGCTTCACGCAGCGGCGCAATCCCGGCCATCGGTGGGTATTGGTTATGCCCGGCCCGCATGGCCGCGTTGACGGCATCCAGCAGCGCGGGATCGCAATCAAAATCAGGGAAACCTTGCCCTAAATTAACCGCGCCATGCTGCTGCGCCAACGCTGACATCACCGTAAATATGGTGGTGCCGACTTGGGGGAGTTTGCTGGTGAGTATCGGTATATTCATAGCGAGGATTATGCCGTAAAAGTCTAAATCACTAAGCGGGATTTACCCTAGGTTTGAAATGGTAAAGCTGAGGTTAAACCGTCGCCGGGTATTGGCCCGGTTGAGTTCGAGCAGGCGTTTGTCTTTGCTGATCAGCCGCTGGGCGGCACAAGCTTGGGCGAGTTCGAGGAATTTTTGATCTTCTTTGTCGCGGCAACGGGGCAGGGTGCCTGGTGCGGCAGACGGGTGGTCGAGCACTTGGACGGCGCTGACATACCGTTGATAGAGCGCGGTCTGTGCCTCGGGCGTGAGCTTGAATTGCGGGTAGTTCAGTACCCGTTGCAGCTCATGCAGGGTGGCCGGGCTGGCATAGAGCGTGACTTGTTGAGCCGCCACGGCGTTGGCGAGCCCGTGGGTACGCCGGTCATGAAAATGCAGCCAATCCAAAATGATGTTGGTATCTAGGACCCATTTTTCAACCTGCGTTGAACACGGCGGCATGATCTCGGTACAATGCGCTGTTTGAGATTGCTCAGATTGAATGATCATGATTTTTTTACTCTCACCCGCGAAAACATTAGATTTTGCCACGCCGTCTACGACTAAGACTTTCAGTGAGCCTAGTTTCTTGGCGCACAGCGCTGAACTTATCACGCAACTGCGTGGCCTCAGCCCGCAAGCGGTGGCGAAACTGATGAGCGTGAGCGATAGCATTGCCGCCCTGAATGTGGCGCGCTTTGCCGAATGGCAACCGCCATTCACCGAACAAAACGCCAAGCAAGCGGTGCTGGCGTTTGCCGGTGATGTGTATGAAGGCTTGGCGGCCCCCACCCTCAACCAGAAACAACTTCAGTATCTGCAAAAACATTTACGGATTTTGTCTGGCTTGTATGGTTATTTGCGGCCCTTGGACTTAATGCAAGCGTATCGCCTGGAAATGGGCACCAAGCTGGCCAATGTGCGGGGGAAAGATTTGTATGCTTTTTGGGGGGATGTCTTGACCCAAGCGCTGAATGCCGAGAATAAAAAACAAACGCCGATTATCAATTTAGCCTCAGAAGAGTATTTCAAAGTGATGCAGCCCAAGCAGGGCATAGGATTGAATGCCCTAGTCATTACCCCCGTGTTTGAAGACTGGAAAAACGGCCAGTACAAAATCATCAGCTTCTACGCTAAGCGGGCGCGGGGCCTGATGGTGCGCTACGCCGCGCTGAATGGCCTGACTGATCCGGCGCAGCTCAAAGGCTTTGATCTTGAGGGGTATGCCTTTGCACCCGATGTCTCTTCTGACGCTAGTTGGGTCTTTAGACGTCAAGAGAGTTAACCGTGACTCAGCAGCGATTAACGATTAATGCGCAGTTCGATGGTGGTGCGATTACCGTTCTAGCCGCAGACCAGCCGCAAGCGATTCGTTTGGCACTGCGACCGGATCAGGGTGTAGAGGGGCCAGCCGAGTTCAAGCAATGGTTTTACTTTCGCGTCTGGCAGCCCGCCTGCGCGCCGCTGCACATCACGCTCGAGAATGCGGCGGAGGCCGCGTATCCGAGTGGTTGGCCCGGTTACCAAGCGGTGGCTAGCCATGATCGGGTGCATTGGTTCCGCGTACCGACGCGCTATGTGGATGGGCAGTTGGTTATAGACTACATGCCCGCGCAAGCGACGACTTACTTTGCGTATTTCGAGCCGTATAGCTGGGAACGACATATGCAGCTTCTGGGCTGGGCGCAAGCGCAGCCGCAAGTACAACTGCACGACTTGGGCTTGAGTGTGCAAGGGCGGCCCATCAGCCTGTTACAGATAGGCGAGGCCAACCCCAGCAAGAAAAAAGTATGGGTGATTGCGCGTCAGCACCCCGGCGAAACCATGGCGGAGTGGTTTGTTGAGGGCTTATTGCAGCGTTTGTTGGACGTGGAGAGCGCTACTTCTACCGCGCTGGCTCAATGTGTCTGGTACGTTGTGCCCAATATGAACCCCGATGGCGCGTATTTAGGTAATTTGCGCACCAATGCGGCGGGAGCTAACTTGAATCGGGAATGGTTAGCACCCAGCCTGCAACGCAGCCCGGAAGTGCTGTGCGTGCGCGAAGCCATTGCGCAAACTGGCGTCGATTTGTTTTTAGATGTGCATGGTGATGAAGGGCTGCCTTACGTGTTTATTGAGGGCGGGGATAGTCTGCCGAGCTTCAGCGAAGCGCAGCGGGCGGCGCAAGCCCGGTTTTTTGAGACTTTTTTAAACGCCAGCCCGGATTTCCAAACCGAGCAGGGCTATCCAACCGGCGCGGACACCAAAACCAACCTGAGCTTGGCTTCCAAGTACGTTGGTCATACCCATGGCTGTTTGGCCATGACCTTGGAAATGCCGTTTAAAGACAACGCTAATCGGCCCGATCCGCTGGTGGGTTGGAATGGTGCCCGTAGTCAGGCACTGGGGGCGGCGGTGATTGAGCCGATTTTGGCGGCCCTTGATCTGCCAACGACGAATTAACCCTATTTCTGCTGAGTTTGTTCAGCCGGTGGATGACCGCCAGAGACGTCATGGGTTTCTCCGCTCATGCTGATATCGCCACCGGCATTCATGAGGAGATACATCGCGAGTGCGACGACAATCACGACGGGGATCAGGATCTTGGCCATGGGTAAACCTTTCTTCGCTGTTGTTTGCCATAGTTGTCAGCGTCGCGCTTTGCGCTGACAGAGGCCTTACAGTGGCGTCGATTGGCAACGATGGTCATGCTTAGCGCTTGCTGCAGTTTTTGGGGTGGTTTGGGTGAAATTGGTGCAGTAAATCCAAGAAAATGCGCAAAGTACTTGCTTTTCAAAGTAAAAAACCCTTAAAATCTTAAGGCTTAGCAAAGTCGTCAGGTTAAGTGGCTGTCTCAACATACTTTATTGGGGTGGATTGCTTAACTGGTTCGAATTTGATTTATCGCTTTTGTAGCAAACGAGCCGTGTGCTTATGCTGGTAGGTCAAAAGCGTCAGAATACATAAAAATGGGCTGCAACACAGCCCATTTTTTTTTATTTCCCGGTTGTTGATTAGGCTTGTTTAACTGTCAGCGCTGAATGGGGCTGGCTTGTGCAAGTGTTGTATTGCGTTATGGCATGGGATGAGTGTGTTGGCATGGAAGATAAGGTAAGCGCATGAGCAATATGCACGCGTTGATCGATGAAACAGTCGGCGGCCTCGGTTATGAGGTGGTTGATGTTGAGTTCGCCGCCAATGGGTTGTTGCGTATCTATATTGATTTTCCATGGCAGGGGGTGTCTGAATCGACCCCGCGTTTGATTCGGATTGAGGATTGTGAGCTGGTCAGTCGCCAGTTAACCCGTGTATTTGAGGTTGAGGGGATTGATTACGCCCGCTTAGAGATTTCTTCGCCGGGTATGGATCGACCGCTCAAGAAGATAACCGATTACCAGCGCTTTGCAGGTTTAGAGGTCGCGCTCAAGCTCCGGGTTGCTTTCAATGGGCGCAAGCAGTATAGCGGTATTTTGCATGTGGACGGTGAGGCTTCGGCGCCGGTGCTGAGTCTGCATTATTTGGCGCACCCCGATGTAAAAGGGAGTGATGTGTTGGTGCTAGGTTTTACGCTAGATGAAGTTGATAAGGCACGTTTGGTGCCGAATTACAAATTTTGAGGAGTTGCAATGAGTCGCGAAATTCTGTTGCTGGTCGATGCTTTAGCCCGCGAAAAGAACGTGAACAAAGAGGTCGTGTTCGGTGCTGTTGAGAGTGCGATTGCCTCGGCGATGAAGAAACGCTTCCCGGAAGGGGCGGATGTCCGGGTGAGTATCAATCAAGATAACGGTGAGCATGAGGCATTCCGCCGTTGGCTAGTGGTGCCAGATGAGGCAGGCTTGCAAGAGCCTGAAGCGCAAGTGTTGTTGATGGACGCGCGTGACCAGATTGCAGATATCGAAGTCAATGATTACATTGAAGAGCCGCTAGAACCCATCGAATTTGGGCGTATTGGCGCGCAGGCAGCCAAGCAGGTGATTCTGCAAAAAATCCGTGATGCTGAGCGTGAGCAAATCCTCAGTGATTTCTTGGAACGCGGTGAGCGAATTTTAACCGGCACCGTGAAGCGTTTAGATCGTGGTAACGCGATCATTGAAGCCGGTCGGGTTGAGGCTTTGCTTAAGCGTGACGTGATGTTGCCCAAAGAAAGCTTCCGACCGGGCGACCGTGCTCGCGCTTACGTATTGACGGTGGATCGTCAGGCACGTGGCCCCCAGTTGATGCTTTCCCGCACGGCGCCTGAGTTCATTATTGAGTTATTCCGCTTAGAAGTACCAGAGATTGAGCAGGGCTTGTTAGAGATTAAGTCGGCGGCCCGTGACCCTGGTGTACGCGCCAAAATTGCGGTGCTCGCGCATGATCGTCGAATTGATCCGATTGGCACTTGCGTTGGGGTACGTGGCACGCGTGTGCAAGCGGTAACGCAGGAATTGGGTGGTGAGCGTGTTGATATTGTATTGTGGTCAGAAGACCCCGCGCAGTTTGTGATTGGTGCGCTTGCGCCTGCCAATGTTGAGTCGATCGTCGTTGATGAAGAAAAGCATGCGATGGATGTGGTGGTGGATGAGGCTGAGTTGGCTGTCGCGATCGGACGCAGCGGCCAGAATGTTCGCCTGGCCTCAGAACTCACGGGTTGGCAAATCAACATCATGACTCGTGACGAATCAGAACAGCGCCGCGCCAGCGAAGGCGAACGTTTGCGTAACATCTTCATGCAGAAATTAGATGTGGATGAAGAAGTGGCCAACATCCTGATTGAAGAGGGTTTCACCAATCTCGAAGAAGTGGCCTATGTGCCAATCAACGAAATGCTTGAAATCGATGGTTTCGATGAAGACGTGGTCAATGAGCTGCGGACTCGCGCCCGTGACGCGCTGCTTACTGAAGCGATTGCCCGCGAAGAGAAAGTGGAAACAGTGTCTCAAGACTTGCTCTCGTTAGAGGGAATCAATACCGAATTAGTCGCGAAGCTGGCTGATGGCGGGGTTCATACCCGTGATGACTTGGCTGAATTGGCGGTAGACGAGTTGGTTGAGATGACGGGTGTTGAGGAAGAGGCGGCTAAGGCCCTGATTATGAAAGCCCGTGCCCACTGGTTTAATTAATCGCTGCAACGGTATCAAGTGACTGTAAAGACGATTTGACCAGGGGAGCCCCTGGTTCAGACAAATAGGATAGAACGGATTCTCCGTGTTATCGAGCAAAAGAGGTTTGAATGGCAAGTATGAATGTTGCGCAGTTTGCGAGTGAACTTAAGATGCCAGTGGAGGCATTGCTGGATCAGCTTAAGCAGGCGGGTGTAGAGAAGGGGTCCCCGGAAGATGTCTTGACTGAAGCAGACAAGGCAAAGCTGCTTGCTGCCTTGCGCAAGGCCCATGGTGCGCAAGAGGGTGAAAAGAAAAAAATCACCTTAACTCGCAAACAGACCAGTGAGATCAAACAAGCCGATGCGACTGGTAAGGCACGGACAATTCAGGTTGAAGTTCGCAAAAAGCGAGTCTTTGTGCAACGTGATGCGCAGGAAGGCGAACTAGCCGAGGCCCCAGCCGCGCCTGCGGCACCAGCCGTCTTGGATGAGCGTGAACAAGCGGCCCGCGCGATTGAAGCGCAACGCCAAGCGGAACTCGCTGCGCGCCAAGAAGCCGAACTGAAAGCCAAGCAAGACCAAGCCGAGCAAGAACGCGCGCGTGCGCTGGAGCAAGCGCAAGCGGCTGCAGCAGAAGCAGCGCGCAAAGCAGCGGCATTGGAACAACAGGCGGCGCAAGAAGCCGCCAGTGCGGACGCCCACGCAGAAATTGCTAAACAAGATGCTGCATTGGCCAAGCAGGCGGCTGAAGCAGCCGCCGCCGAAGCAGCACGTATTGCACGCCAGCAAGAGGACGCGCGTCGGGCTGTCGAGGCGGAAGTCGCGGCGATTAATCAGTTGATGAGTGCGCCACGCCGAGTGGTGAAGGCCCCCGCGCCAGCAAAACCAGAAACTGCCGAGCAGAAAACGGGTACCTTGCATAAGGCCCCGCCAAAGCCAGGCGAGGTAGCCAAAAAAGACGATAAAAAAGAAGTCAAAAAAGACGATAAAAAAGATGAAAAACCCAAGCGTTTGGCAAAACCTGCTGGCGGTTGGCAAGATGAAGGACAAAAGAAACGCTCGATTAAAACACGCGGTGACGCTTCCGGCGGTATGGATACCGGCTGGCGGGCCTCACCCAAGCATAAGCACAAACATCAGGATGAAGATGGTAGCTTCCAGGCGCCAACTGAACCGGTGGTGCGTGATGTTCATATACCCGAGACGATCTCAGTTGCCGACTTGGCGCACAAAATGTCGGTGAAAGCGGCCGAGGTGATTAAGGCGCTCATGAAAATGGGGCAAATGGTCACGATCAATCAGGTACTGGATCAAGATACCGCGATGATTGTTGTAGAAGAATTGGGTCATAAGGCGATTGCCGCCAAACTGGATGACCCAGATGCCTTGTTGTTGGATGAAGGTGAAGCGCACTCGGATGCCGAGAAACTGCCTCGGCCTCCTGTGGTCACGGTGATGGGCCACGTTGACCACGGTAAGACGTCCTTGCTGGATTACATTCGCCGAGCCAAAGTGGCTGCGGGGGAAGCCGGTGGGATTACCCAGCATATTGGCGCTTATCATGTGGAAACGCCACGCGGCATGATTACTTTTCTTGATACCCCTGGTCATGAGGCCTTCACGGCGATGCGTGCGCGCGGTGCGAAGGCAACTGATATCGTGATCTTGGTCGTAGCTGCTGATGATGGTGTGATGCCACAAACACGTGAAGCCATTCACCATGCAAAAGCCGCTGGGGTGCCGCTGGTGGTGGCAATGAATAAAATTGATAAACCCGATGCCAACCCAGATCGCGTCAAGCAGGAGCTGGTTGCCGAGCAAGTCGTGCCAGAAGAATATGGTGGCGAATCGCCATTTATTCCTGTGTCCGCAAAAACAGGGCAAGGGATTGATGATTTGCTAGAGCATGTATTGCTGCAAGCCGAAGTGTTGGAATTAACGGCACCGGTAGCGGCCCCTGCGAAAGGATTGGTGATTGAGTCGCGCCTCGATAAAGGGCGTGGTCCTGTGGCAACGATTTTGGTCCAGTCTGGAACCTTGAGTAAAGGCGATGTGTTATTGGCTGGCTCAACCTACGGTCGGGTCCGTGCGATGCTGGATGAAGTGGGTAAGCCTGTCTTGCAAGTTGGGCCATCGATGCCGGTTGAGATTCAAGGGTTGGCAGAGGTTCCGCCTGCTGGTGAAGAGGTGATGGTGATCACCGATGAGCGTAAAGCGCGTGAGATTGCGTTATTCAGACAAGGTAAATTCCGCGATGTCAAATTGGCGAAACAACAGGCGGCTAAACTCGAAAATATGTTCGACAACATGGCCGAAGGGGCTAAGACTCTGCCTTTGATTATTAAGGCAGATGTGCAAGGTTCGCAGGAAGCATTGGCGCATGCGATGTTGAAGCTGAGTACCGATGAAGTCAAAGTGCAAATTGTGCATGCTGCTGTCGGTGGCATTAGTGAAACCGATGTGAACTTGGCGATTGCTTCTAAGGCTGTGATTATTGGCTTTAACACCCGTGCCGACCAGTCTGCCCGTAAGTCGGCAGAGAATAACGGGATTGATATTCGCTACTACAACATCATTTACGATGCGGTTGATGAAGTGAAAGCGGCGATGTCTGGGATGCTGACGCCGGAGAAGAAAGAAGAAATTCTTGGTTTGGTTGAAATTCGTCAAGTCTTCCGTGTGCCTAAAGTAGGTACAGTGGCGGGTTGTATGGTGCTCGACGGGCAGGTTAAACGGAACGCGATGGCGCGTTTGTTGCGCGATAACGTGGTGATTTGGACCGGTGAACTGGATTCCCTAAAACGCTTCAAGGATGATGTGAAAGAAGTCAAATCAGGGTTCGAGTGCGGCTTATCTTTGAAAAATTACAACGATATCGCAGAGCGCGATCAGCTTGAAATCTTTGAGATCAAGGAAGTGGCGCGCACGCTCTAAGCTTGAGCTGGCTGGTGCCTGTTTTGCCTCATTAGTGACGTATAGGGTCGTCGCTCGCTTACGATGATAGCGTGCAGAGGCCCTTTACCGCTTGGGTCGGTTAGTTTGTATGAGAACGATTATTTATCGTCATTGTGTAAGGATCAGTTTGTTTCATGTCTCGCCATAAACGTGCTACGCCCAATCGTAGTCTTAAAGTTGCTGATCAGATTCAGCGCGATTTGGCTGCATTAATTGCACGGGAAGTCCGTGATCCTAGAGTGAGTCTGGTGACATTGACTGGCGTAGAGGTAACCCCTGATTACGCACACGCGAAGGTTTTCTTTACAACATTAAATCCTGATGTTGCAGGTACTTCCGCTGGTTTGCAGGCCGCGGCTGGCCATCTTCGCCATTTTTTATTTAAGCGTTTGCATATTCATACCGTCCCTGAGCTCCATTTTGTTCACGATCAATCCGTTGGTCATGGTATTGAGATGGCTCGCTTGATTGACCAAGCTAACGCGCACCGAGCTGTTGAGGACTGAGCTGTTCATGCATGGTGTGTTGTTACTGGATAAACCCCTTGGTTTAAGTTCAAATCAGGCGCTGGGTAAAGCCAAGTTTTTATTGAAGATCAAAAAAGCGGGGCATACCGGCACGCTGGATCCTCTCGCAACGGGGTTGTTGCCATTGTGTTTTGGTGAGGCGACCAAGTTTTCTGCGGATTTATTAGAAGCAGATAAAACCTATGAAACCGTGGTCAAGTTGGGCATTACCACGACGACGGGTGATGCCGAAGGGGAGGTCTTAACTCAGACAGACCACTTACCCAATTTGACACAAATTGAGGCGGTATTGCCGCAGTTTCGCGGGGAGATTGAACAGGTCCCGCCTATGTATTCAGCGCTCAAGCACCAGGGCAAAGCGCTCTATGAATATGCGCGAAACGGCGTAGAAGTTGTTCGTGCCGCACGACGTGTAACAATTCATCAATTGGATTGTTTGCGTTACGACGCGGTTGCAGGTTTGTTGGCTTTAAGAGTTCGTTGCAGTAAGGGAACTTATATACGGACGCTGGGTGAAGAAATTGGCCAAGCGTTGGGCTGTGGTGGGTATTTGCAGACATTACGCCGGCTGGCTGTGGGTGAACTAACGATTGCAGATGCGTTGACATTAGAGGTCTTATCGCAACGATTAGCGGATAAACAGCCAGTGCTTGCGCCGCTTGATACCTTGTTGCAGGGGTTGCCTAAGATTGCTTTGCAGGTTGAGTGGGCTCAGCGTTTTCGCCATGGGCAGCGCTTGGCGTTGCGCAGTGAGTCACACTATGCCGGGCAATTAGCCAGTCTTTTTACCTCGGCTCAACTCACTGAAGAAACGCGCTTGGTCCGTGTTTATGATGACCAAGCGCAATTGCTCGGTACGGCTGAATTAAATGCGAATGGGCGCTTGCAACCGCAGCGCCTAGTCAGTTTGAATTAAATTATTGAAAATGAGATTGGAATGAGTATGAGTCGCGCTTTACGTAACATCGCCATTATTGCCCACGTGGACCACGGTAAAACCACCTTGGTGGATCAGTTACTCCGTCAGTCGGGGACCTTCCGCGATAACCAGCAAGTGGCTGAGCGGGTGATGGATAGTAACGATCTGGAAAAAGAACGTGGTATTACGATTCTTTCCAAAAACTGTGCGGTGGAATACGAAGGCACCCACATCAACATCGTTGATACCCCCGGCCACGCGGACTTTGGTGGTGAAGTGGAACGTGTATTGTCGATGGTCGATGGTGTATTGCTGCTGGTGGATGCGGTAGAAGGTCCCATGCCACAAACCCGTTTTGTGACGAAAAAAGCGCTGGCGCTTGGTTTAAAACCAATTGTGGTGGTGAATAAAATTGACCGTCCGAGCGCACGTCCTGATTACGTGATTAATGCGACTTTCGATTTGTTCGACAAACTCGGTGCTACCGATGAACAGTTAGATTTTCCGATTGTGTACGCGTCCGGTTTAAGTGGTTTTGCTGGTTTAGAAGACACCGTGCGTGAAGGCACGATGGCCCCGCTGTTTGAGACCATTATCAAACATGTGCCAGTACGTGAAGATCGCAGCGATGAGCCTTTGCAGTTCCAAATTTCATCCCTGGACTACAACAGCTACGTTGGCAAAATCGGCGTGGGCCGGATTACCAGTGGCCGCATTCGTGCGGGCCAACAAGTGGTGGTGAAGTTCGGCCCCGAAGGCGAGCAGACCAACGGCAAAATCAACCAAGTCTTGAAATTCCGTGGCTTAGAGCGCGTACAGGTTGAAGAAGCGCAAGCCGGCGATATCGTTTTGATTAACGGGATTGAGGAACTGGGCATTGGCTGTACCGTCTGCGATCCGAGCAATGTGAATGCCTTACCTTTGCTGAAAATCGACGAACCCACCTTAACCATGAACTTCATGGTGAATACCTCGCCGTTGGCGGGTCGTGAAGGTAAGTTTGTGACCAGTCGCCAGATTCGTGATCGTTTAGATCGTGAATTGAAAGCGAACGTGGCACTGCGGGTAAAAGATACCGACGATGATACGATTTTTGAAGTATCTGGCCGCGGCGAATTGCACTTAACCATTTTGGTTGAAAATATGCGCCGTGAAGGCTACGAGCTGGCGGTATCTCGCCCCCGCGTGGTATTTAAAGAAGAAAATGGTGTGAAATTAGAGCCGTATGAATTGGCAACCCTGGATGTGCAGGAAGAGAACCAAGGCGCGGTGATGGAAGAAATGGGCCGTCGCAAAGGTGATCTGCAAGATATGCAGCCCGATGGTAAAGGCCGTGTGCGTCTGGAATACCGTATTCCTGCGCGTGGCTTGATTGGCTTCCATACTGACTTTATGTCGATGACCCGGGGTACGGGTTTGATCTCGCACATTTTTGACGAATACGCGCCTGTACGTGAAGGCGGCGTGGGTGAGCGTCGCAATGGGGTATTGATTTCCCAAGATGATGGCGAAGCCGTGGCCTACGCTTTATGGAAATTGCAGGATCGTGGCCGCATGTTTGTGAGCCACGGTGATCCCGTCTATGAAGGCATGATTATCGGTATTCATAGCCGTGATAACGACTTGGTGGTGAACCCGATTAAAGGTAAGCAGCTCACCAACGTGCGTGCTTCCGGTACCGACGAAGCGGTGCGCCTTGTGCCGCCGATTCCCGTCAACCTGGAATATGCAGTGGAGTTTATTGCCGATGATGAATTGGTGGAAGTCACACCCAAGAGCATTCGCTTGCGTAAGCGTCACCTCAAAGAGCATGACCGCAAACGTGCAGCGCGTGAAGAAGCTTAATTTGAGCGACTTCGTTATCACCCTGACTGATGTCTGACGCCAGACGATTTCAAGCGCTCTTTGCCATGCTACTCTGCACGCTGTTGTGGAGTATGGCAGGGGTGGTAACCCGCCACCTTGAGGCGGCTCAGGGGGTTGAAGTTAACGTTTGGCGCAGTGGCACGAATGCCTTATGTGTGTTTTTAATCTTGGTGTGGTCAGCTTGGCGCAGAAACGGTGCCGAATCTGCGCGGCCTATCTCTTTTGGGCAGCTAATCTGGGGAAGTAGCCTGTTGTGGGCGGCTATGTTTACCTCGTTCATGCTAGCGCTGACACAAACTACCGTCAGTAATGTCCTGATCATGAGTAGTCTATCGCCGTTAATTACGGCACTCTTGGCGCGTCTCTTTCTCAAGCAGCGCCTCAGCAATATCACGCTCTTAGCGATTGTGATTGCGATAGCGGGGATGTGTTGGATGTTTATCGATGGCGTTGAAAGAGCCCATTCCTTGCATAATGCCAATCCCCTTTTGGGTGTTTTGCTAGCCTCGGTGGTCCCGTTGGCGGCGGCAACAAATTTTGTTCTATTAAACTATGGTCATCGCACTGTCGCTGCACCCAATATGGTGCCTGCCATTGGGTTAGGCGGGCTGTTGTCAGCCCTCTTTACCTTGCCTTTTGCATGGCCGTTACAGGCTAGTTTGCATGACATTTTTTGGTTGAGCTTTTTAGGTGTTTTTCAGTTAGCGATTCCCTGCATGCTTTTAGTGTGGGCGGCGCACATTCTCACCCCTGCAGAGGTTGCCTTAATGGCATTGTTGGAAGTGATTTTTGGTGTGCTGTGGGCTTGGCTATGGGCTGGGGAAACCCCCGCTGATGCGACGATCTATGGGGGTGGGGTGGTATTAATGGCGTTGGTTCTTAATGCGTTATTAGGGCGTGAAAAAACGCCCACGCGAACTGGCAATCTTTAGTTCATGACGGGTGAGTTACGCACCACCTGAAGGGCTTAGGCTTATGTGGCTTAATGCTTGGCTGCGCTACCATATTTAGCCGCAATAATACCGGTAACAGTACCAACTACGACCACGCCAACGAGAATGAAGCCAAGTAAGTGCTGGGTAATGATTTCCATGAATGTCTCCAAGTGTCTTCACCGAGGATAGAATGCCGAAATAATCCCGTAAATCGGCAAATCCTAGTTAAAGCGGCTAAAAGTGATTGAATTGCTGCGATGCAATTTTAATCTAACGCCATGTTAAATCTCGATAATGACCTTACAACCTATACGTAAATTTTGCATTGCGCCAATGCTCGATTGGACTGATCGACATTGCCGCTATTTTCATCGAAAACTGACTCGCCATGCTCTGCTATACAGTGAAATGGTAACAACCGGTGCTTTGTTATATGGGGATATTGCACGGCATTTGGACTTTGACCAGGCTGAGCAGCCAGTGGCATTACAGCTAGGTGGCAGTGAGCCGGCTGAGCTCGCGCATGCGGCAAAACTGGGTCAGCAATGGGGATATGCGGAGATCAACTTAAATTGCGGTTGCCCAAGTGAGCGGGTCCAGCGCGGGGCGTTTGGGGCCTGTTTGATGGCTGAGCCCCAGTTGGTTGCTGATTGTGTGAAAGCCATGCAAGATGCGGTAGATATTCCGGTTACGGTGAAACATCGAATCGGTATTGATCAGCGTGAGGATTATGATTTTGTAGCAGAGTTTGTAGGTCGCATCGCAGAAACAGGGTGTCGTACCTTTATTGTGCATGCGCGTAATGCTGTGTTGAAAGGGTTAAGCCCGAAAGAAAACCGCGAAATTCCCCCATTGAAATACGAGTATGTCTATCGACTCAAACGCGAGTTTCCGCATCTAGAGATCATATTGAATGGCGGCATTCGGGAATATTCGATGATCGACGAACATCTGCTGCAGGTAGATGGCGTCATGATTGGTCGGCAGGCCTATCATGAGCCCTACTGGTTGGCAGAGATAGATAGGCGCTATTTTGGTGTTGACGAGATGCCCTCTCGTGAAAGCGTTCTGGCGCAAATGCAAACTTACCTGACTGACCAAGGGCTGGAAGGTTTGGCGATGCGCCAAGTTATTCGCCATATGCTGGGACTCTTCAATGGCCTGCCAGGGGCCAGGCGCTGGCGACAACGAATGAGCGACATTGAACAGTTACGTTATGCCTCCCCAAGCTGCCTACTGTCTGACATGCCTATCGCTTGATGCCTGCTGATACGCCAACTGCCGACGTTTCCTGTGATAGAGGAATGTTGAGTACCGTAGAAAGATATTTTTCACAAATACGAACTACGGCTTCGCGCGAAACCCGTTTGGCGTCATGAATGGGCTGCGTTGCTGCCCATACGAGACTTATTGCAAGCGGTAGATTGAAAATTGGCACCTCAACCAAGTATTGTTGGAGTGAGTTTGGCCCAACAACGGTATAACGACCCAGGCCACGTCCAATATGCTTGATCGCAACGGAGGCAGAGAGATCGCTTGTTTCTGCTTGCGGACTCCATTCTTTGAGACAATTCAGCAACTGGTCGCTCGTTAATAAACCTCGTTCTTTACGCTGTACTCGAACCAGTTCCGACTGTTCAATATCCAAGATATGAATCGAGAAGCAGTGTGGTTGTTCTGCCAGAATTTGTTCCATTTGTTGTTGGCAGATAGTCACAAAGGTATGGTTCAACCTCAACCACTGTGTCGTTTGTTGCGGTTCCATCAAACGCCTATCCCTCAAATATGATGCGTATTCCGCGAATGCTTTCATCGTTGGCAGAGTCATGTTGCTGATCCTGTTGGCTCAATATTGGAAGCGGTGCCAGCCAGCCCTGCTCCGGTTGTTCAATGATCCACTTTCCTTGCGGATTTTGATTCAGTAGATAATTTTGCCAGTCAATTCGTTGACTGGAGATAGGATTATCAGCTGGCCGTTGCCGTGGCTGACGGTTAACAAACAAAGTCGGAATCGCAAGACGGCGGCATTGTCTTATAAACTCACCCAGCAAAGGATCAGTGCCTGCATCACAGGCCTGATCATCAATAATGACCATGTTCGGGGCAGTTTGTTTATTGTTTGCGACTGCCCTGATTGCGGTTCGTGCCCGTCTGACATAGTGAATTTGGTGTGAGGGTTCCCCTAGTAGCCCCGTCAAGGCCCGTTGGGTGCGGGTTGACGAAACCAATGCCAGCAATTTCATGCTGCTTCCCGTGAAGGTCGAGTTGGTTCAAAAAAAGGTTTTACGGGTTGTCGTTTCTCCATTTCATCGAGAATAGTGAGTGTTTGATCGCCAAAAGCAGCAAGGCGCAGTTGCTGATTGACAGGAATAGCGAAGGCAACCGTTTTTTCAATGCCCACTTGCATAGGCGGGCCAAAACGGATACATGGCACCCCGAGTTTGACCAACATTTTTTCGAAAGCGGCGCTAGTGACAGCCAGGTACTGCTCTAGTCCCATGTCGTCAGCGAGCTGAACAATCGCTTGAATGAGTCGAATCGGCATTGTTGTAAAGCCATGGCGGCCAACGGTTTGTTTGCTCACCGCAAAGCGGCTTAGCTCCCAAATTTTAGGGCCGCTGGGCATTTGATGGCCGTGCAAAAGCTGAGGAAAGACATCTTGCAGCATGGTCGGTCCATCAGAGGGCAGTAGCCGGGCACAGGCAGCGAGCTGCTTATCGGTATTTCTCAGGGTGATATAGATGGGGTTGCAGTCGTCGAAATAGTCTTTTTCCTGATCCCCAATGACGGGAACTTCCCAACCCAGCCGTTCTTTGAACACCTGATAGCGTAGACGAAAAAGCTCTTGCTCTGATTGTGGCGTAAAGACTTCTTGGCGGCGCCCGATCACAACTTGCATGATTCATCTCCACATGTTGACATGTGGCAATGAAAACTTTTTTTGCTAAGGTTGCCTAGCTGTCAGTTCTGACAGGCTAAATTAGGCCGAGTGCAGTGGCTCGCGCAATCGCCTGTTTGCGGTTAGCAACGCCTAATTTGCGAACAACATTGTTGAGGTGAAAAATAGCTGTTCGCTCGCTGATACCGAGGATTGTGCCAATTTCCCACGCGGTTTTTCCACCCGCTGCCCATTTTAGGCACTCATATTCACGCGGACTGAAAACAGGTTCTTGCAGCAGCCAGCTTTCTTTTTGTAGCACCAGGCGATGTATCGCTTCATGTAAATAGGTGCCCAATAAGCTGGTATCGCCCAATGCATGCATGATCAGGGGTTTGCTGTGGTGGTATTCGTAACTGCTGGCTAAACTAAGCAGAGCGCGTTCATTGCTGCGTGAGCTGATCGGGATGGTCACACCCGAACTCAAGCCAAATGTGGCGGCTTCCTCAAAGAATTGGGCGCCGGTATGTTCTATCGCGTCAGGGTCCCATAGCATGGGGACGATCCTGCGTTTGCGAATACAGTGAACGAAGACAGGGTCAATCCGCTTAAAATTTTCAGCCTGATAGCGCTGCATCCATTCTTTGGGATAGCCACTGAAAATAAACTCAAAGGGGCGTTCGGGGTCAATCTGGACCTGGACACCATATAGAAAGGCTTCAAATCCCAGTGCATTGACGATGCGCTTGGTGCGGCCGTGCAAATCCGTCAGGTCTGGGCTTTCAGCCAACCCAATAATATCTTGTACTACCTGTAAGTGCTGCTGCAGCGCCTCTGCTGCGGGAGTCTGCGCTGGCATGCCAACAGGTAAAAGATTGTCCAAAGACTTCGGCATACCTGAACTTTACAGAAATCTGCTTGCAGTTCATTATTTCATACAATGCTCAAGTTGTGGTAAGTAATGTGGCTCGCTTTTTCAGCCTATTTCTACTCAAGCTGGCTTCGTTTAGGCCGTTATACTGCCTGCAATATCATGATCTTAGGCTATTTGCCTAAATTTTAACAAGTCGTCGCTCTGCAATGACTCAATGACGTGATACAAAGTTGTATTCACTATCAGCGTGTGTCTGACTTGACTGAGGCTTCGGGGGCAATATGTCCAAAATTACAGCGATTATTGGAAACAAGGGTGGGACAGGTAAAACCACGGTGTCGCACATGGTTTGCCATGGCCTCGGTTTATTAAATAAATTCTCGGTCAGCTTGCTCACAGACATCCACCGTGACAAAGTCTCAAAACTTGGTCGTAACTATCTGCCTTTTGATGCACGCACCGAAGATGGCTTAGAAGCAGCCATCAAAAAACTTCGCCTTGCCTCTGATACCTGGTTTGGCGTGATTGATGGGGGGGGAAATCGGCCGGAAATGGATCAACGCTTGGCCGAGGTGTCCGACGTGGTGCTGTTGCCATTTCGGGACTCTCACGAAGACATTCGAACCGTCATTCGCGATTTAGAGCGCTTTCCGAATGCCTTCGCCCTGCCATCCCAATGGCCTACCAATCCCTGGGAACTCAAAGCGGCGAATCAGATGGTGCATGACTTAATGAAAGACCACCACGACCGAATCCTGGAGCCGGTTTTTCGCTTAAGTGCCGCAAAATTGCTACTACAGGAAGAGATTCCCACGCATTTACCCGCTCAGCTAAACACGGCCTGCCGCCAGCTTGCTTTGCAGATTATGATGCTATTGGATATGGGGCTAGACAATAGCAACTGGAAGCCATTAGAAATTAAACTGACCCCTCCAAGTAAGCAGAAAAAAGCCAGCTAAGCCGTCATTTTCGGCATGTTTGCATGGGCGCTGTTTAATTTTTAAAGCACTTTGCCTGGGTTCATTAAATTCAGCGGGTCGAGCCCTTGCTTGATGGCCTGTTGCAAAGTAAGTTCAATACTACTTTTATAGCGCTTGATTTCCTCCCGCTTGAGCTGACCTAGCCCATGCTCAGCACTAATCGATCCTTGATGCTCATCAACCAAATCGTATACCAGCCGATTAATCGTAGCTTGAGCCGCCAACAACATTGATTCATCCATGGTGGGCGATGGGCTGACGTTGTAATGTAGATTCCCGTCGCCTAAATGGCCAAAAATGACCAAGCCGATCTCAGGGTAGTCTGCCTGTAGCGCTGCATTGCAACGATCTACGAATGGAGCGAGCTGTGAAATGGGCAGCGCGATATCGTGTTTGATATTTTTCCCTATCTTCGCTTGTGCTTCCGAAATATTTTCTCGGAGCGCCCAAAATTGCTGACGTTGTATCTCTGACGTGGCAACGGCACTGTCTAATCCCCAGCCGTTTTCCAGCGCGGGTAGCAGAGTATGCTCGAGTAACTGTTGTGCATGTGCGGCGCTTTCTGGGCTGCTCACCTCCAGTAACACATATCCCTGGATGGCGGGGGTCTCTGGCAAGGGGGAGCGGCAATTGGGAAATTGCTGCCTGACAAGTTGTAAGCAATGCGCTGAGAAAAACTCAAATGTGGTTAGGGTGGAAGCGCACTGTCTCTGGGTGTGATGGAGCAACGTCACCGCGGCTTCAAGATCAGGCACGCCAACAAGGGCTGTGCCGTAGGCGCGGGGTTGCGGGAAAAGCTGTAACACTGCGGCGGTAATAATTCCGAGTGTGCCTTCTGCGCCAATGAATAGATTGCGTAAATCATAGCCCGTGTTGTCTTTGCGCAAGCCTTTCAAACTTGACCAAATCTCACCTTGAGGGGTAACTACTTCCAGTCCCAAGCACAGGCTGCGGGCGTTGCCATAGCGTAATACCGCAGTTCCGCCAGCATTGGTAGACAAATTGCCACCAATCGTGCAGGTTCCTTCGGCGGCCAGAGAGAGGGGAAAGAGTAATCCTGCTTCAGCCGCCGCATGCTGTACCGCTTGTAAGGTGCAGCCAGCTTCTGCGAGGAGTGTTAGGTTCTGTGGATCCAAGCCCCGAATATTCCTCAGGCGCTGCAGACTGAGAATAATTTGCTGACCGCTACCATCTGGGGTTGCTCCACCACACAAACTCGTATTACCGCCCTGCGGCACGATGGCAACTTGAGCTTGGGCGCAGGTGCGAACAACCGCCGCGACTTCGTCGGTATTTCCCGGACGAACAACCGCCAGCGCTTTGCCATGATAGCGGCCTCGCCAATCGCGGCAGTATCCTGCCATGTCGCTTGCCGCAGTGAGCAAATTACTGGTGCCCACAATCTGTGCGAGGCTTTCTTTCAAGGTTGTTGCGGCAGCCGGGTTAAGCATGTTTCAAGTCTGACGGGTCTTTGCTGATCGTGCTTGGAGAGCTTTCGCGTAGCGTTTATACGGGCGGGCAAATGCGAGAGCGCTGATAAACAACAGGGTCGATAAGGCCAGTTCAACACAAGCCCAATAGACAGAAGCCCCTCGGTCACTGGTGCTGCGCACAATCGCTTCGCATTGGTAAAGTAAACTGAGCATAGAAACCCATTGAAAGGTATACACTCGCATTTTGAGTAAACCGGGCAGCGCAAATAGGAGTGGCAGAACTTTCAGTGCAAGCCAGGAACCGCCTGGCCGGATTGGCGCTCCCCAAATTTCCCAGACTACCCCCAGAAAAATCAGGCCGATGCAACTAACCAGGGCCAAGCGTTGCCACCCTCGTGCTGGTTGTGGCGGGGTAGTGCTGGGCGCAGAAATGGGGGAGAGAGTTGACATGGCTGACGGTTTACGCAGAGATCTCTCCGGCCAGACGCAAGGCGGTCTGTGCCAGACGTTTGCCCATGGCAATGGCTAGGCGGCTTTCTTCTGCTGTAATGTCTTGACTGCCATCGGGTTTAGCATGGTGCGATACGCCATAGGGGGTTCCACCACTCTGGGTGGTCATGAGATCAGGTTCTGAGTAGGGCAAGCCCACCATTAAAACACCGTGATGCAAAAGGGGCAGCATCATTGACAATAGCGTTGCTTCTTGACCGCCGTGCAGACTACCGGTGGAAGTAAATACACAGGCGGGCTTACCGCTCAGTGCGCCGGATAACCATTGTGGGGTGGTGTTATCCAAAAAATATTTTAAGGGCGCAGCCATGTTGCCAAATCGAGTGGGACTCCCCAGCGCGATACCGACGCACTCGACCAAGTCTTGGGGCTCAGCGTAGGGCGGACCATGATCAGGAATATCAGGAGCGGTAGCTTCGCAAATGGTTGAAACAGGTGCTACAGTACGAAGTCGCGCTTGTGCTCCTGGCACAGCATCAATGCCTTGCGCAATCAGACGTGCCAATTTGGCTGTCGCACCATGGCGGGAATAATAGAGAACTAAAATATCTTTCATGTCATTATTATAGAGTGACTCCTTGATGAAATGGCGCGACTCGGAAATGACCTATGACAACGAAAAAGCTTAACCTAAAGCGTATCCGTGAGATTTTATGGATTGCGCTGTTGCGTGCTCGCGAGGAACGGGTGACTCAAGTCGCCGGAAGCCTTACCTTTACCTCGGTGTTATCCCTGGTGCCGATGCTGACGATTGCGCTGGCGTTATTTACGGCGTTTCCTCTTTTTCGGGATGCCCGTGATGCTTTCCAGCAGCAATGGCTGGCAGATGTCCTGCCACCCCAGATTAGTGCGCAGGTGTTGGGTTATATCAATCTATTTGCCGCTAAAGCTAAGGGTTTAACGGCTGTGGGCCTGATTTTTCTGATCGTAACGGCGATCAGTATGATGCTGACCTTAGACAAAGTGCTCAATGAGATTTGGCACGTGAAGCGCCGGCGACCATTAGGTCAGCGGGTACTGGTTTACTGGGCAGCGATTACGCTCGGCCCTGTTTTATTGGGGGCGAGCTTGAGTGCAACCTCTTATTTACGCTCAGCCATGGGCCTTGATATTCCCGGTCTGAGCCGTTTTTTACTTGAAGCGCTACCGATTGTCGTGATGGGGTTGGCTTTTGCAGCATTGTATGTGGTCGTGCCAAATCGGCTTGTGCTGTGGCCGCATGCATTGATCGGTGGGGCATTTGCAGCGATTACCTTTGAACTGATGAAGACGGGGTTTGCTTGGTATATCAGCCGTTTTCCTACTTATACAGCGGTATACGGTGCTTTTGCTGCCTTGCCGATTTTTTTCTTGTGGATTTATCTCTCGTGGTTGGTTACGCTATTTGGTGCGGCGCTTACCGCTGCACTGCCGTCACTGCGCTATGAAAAGGCCAAGAAGTTAAAACATCCCGGTGAGCGTTTTATCAATGCTTTATTGATTTTGCGTGAACTCTATCAAGCACGACAGAGCCTGCCGCAGCCAGGCTTGCGGCGCGAGCAGTTGATTGCCCGGCTACGGATCAGTGCAGATAGTTGCGACCAATTACTGGATCATTTGGATGAGCTTGGCTTGGTGGCACGTCTCGACGCATCGGGTCGCACAGAACGCTGGGCCTTGATTTGCGACCCAGCCGAAACCCGCTTGCACTATCTCTATGAAAAGATGGCCTTTGAGCGACATTACTTTGCCACTCAGCTAAACCAATATTTTCCTGCGCTAGAGGGGTGGCTGCAGCAGTTGGTTTCTGAACCCGCTTTGCAAGTTGATCTGGCGAGTTTATTTGAGTCGCCAGAGATCGCCCCCAATTGAGCTACAAATGACCCTTTTCATTTCGCAGGGGATCAGGTAGATTCAAGTCAGTAGCAACTGTCTGTAACACTGGCAGCCGCCAACATAACCAGTCGAGAGGAGAGGATCATGCAAGTTCGCGATATTTTGCGCATCAAAGGCAACACCCTGTTCACCGTGGGGCCAGATACCCCTTTGCTTGACGCCGTCGATATTATGGCTGGACAAGATATAGGCTCGCTGGTGGTGATGGATAAGGGGACGTTGGCAGGTATGGTGACCTTCAAAGAGATTTTCACCGACTTGCACAATAATAAGGGGCAGTTATCGGCTGCCACAGTCGCTGCCGTGATGGATCGTTCGCCGCTCGTGGCGGAAGTGGGTTGGGAAGTGGAAGAACTCCGGCGTCGCATGTTGGAGCGGCATGCCCGCTACTTACCGGTTATGGATGGAACCATGCTGATGGGCGTCATTTCATTTCATGATGTTGCAAAAGCGGTGATGGAAATGCAAGCCTTTGAAAACAAAATGTTAAAGAGCTACATCCGTGACTGGCCAGCAGACAGTGCGCACTAGCCATGAAACTGCTTATTAAGGGGCAATGTGGCCCGGTGTGTGATGAGGGTAGAACCCATGCAGCTTAAGCGCTTGTTTGTATGTTGTGATGGCACGTGGAATCAACAAAATCAGCGAGAGTTTGGCTTATTGGCCCCAACCAACGTCGTGAAATTTGCGAATGCGATTCAGCGTGGTGTCGTAACTGGGCCCGAGCAGGAAGCCATTGAGCAGTTGGTGTATTACCACCCCGGTGTCGGTGCTGGGGGTGGACTTCTTGATAGCGTTCTAGGCGGGGCATTTGGTATTGGGCTGCGGCGTAATATCAAAAGTGCTTATAAATGGCTGTGTGATCAGTATTCGCAGGGCGATGAGATTTACATTCTGGGATTTTCCCGTGGGGCTTACACTGCCCGCAGTCTGGTTGGGATGATTGCGCATGGCGGACTGATGCCAGGTGCCAGTTGGGACGAAGTTGAAACCGTTTTCAAGCACTATCAGCAGAGACGCCAGCGAACGGCGGGTGTGGCGACTTCCGCCAAGCAGCGCTTTGCTGAATTCTGTCAACAATGGCAGGGACAGCAGGGTGCTTGTCAGCAGCCCATTCGGGCTAGCATCCGCTTTGTTGGTGTGTGGGATACCGTGGGAACCCTCGGGATCCCGCAGGCAGGCAATCTCGCCCGTTTTATTGAATGGCTAAACCCACGCTGGAGTTACCGTTTTTACGACGTTGGATTGAGCCAGCTGGTACAAACAGCCCGTCACGCGCTCGCGATTGATGAACAACGCCAACCTTTTACCGCAACACTCTGGGAGCTTCCCCCCAATGAAGCCGGGCGTGATGTCATACAGGCCTGGTTTCCTGGCTGTCATGCGGATGTGGGCGGTGGTTTTGCCGCGTGTGAATTGGCTGACCTAACACTGGAGTGGATGCTGCAAGAAGCCGCGCAGTGCGGTGCCGTTCTGAGTCAGTCTATGTTAATCCAGGCTCAGCATGGTGATTTCCAGGGGCCGATGCATGACCCGATGACCCTCGTTTACAATTTCATGGGAGCCAGGCCGCGCCCAACGCCGCCTTTGATTTCGCCAGATGCGTTAATGCGACCGGCCAAGTATGGTCAGATCATCCATCCACGGGCACTGGCGCGTGTGAAATCTCCCCCGTTAAATGATGCGCCCTATCGCGACAGTTACTATCCAAAGGCGGGTGATCAATATCAGTTTGAGATCTATGCCCGCCAATACTGGAATGCGCCTGGCATTTATGTAGAAGCAGGTGAAACATATCGTATTACTGCTCAGGGGCTTTGGCAGAAAGGCAGTGTAACCGTCGACCCTGCAGGGCGAGTACCGCAGTCAATGAAGAGCACAAAGCGGGCCTGGTGGTTAAAGGCCAAGACGGCGTGCTGGCGCCTGTGCCGCTGGCCGTTTAGTTGGGTGCGGCGTGCGCCAACGGCACCATGGCTGAGCTTAATGGCGACTGTTTGCGCATATCCAGAAAGCAGCACAACCAATAGCAGTAATGACATCTTGCCTTATCCCACCTACCGGGTTGGCGCTGGTGGCTTGTTACAACCTGCACAATCAGGTTATCTCTATTTCTGGGCCAATGATGCAACGGGTTTTTACGGTAACCATCGCGGTGGAGTTGCCGTAACTCTTGAGAAACTAGGCACCCCTGTCGCCGCGATACCGGTTTGCCCACGCCTTAACGGCGCGGAGCCAGGTTTTTGGACCTTGGTTTGGCGATGGGCCATATCCACGCTATTGATGGCTGCTGGGAGCTGGCTCGCTGTTGAAATTTTACTGCTGGGCATTCAAATCGGTCAGAGTTATGCAGGGTTATCAAACATTATCTCTGCTTTGAGGACGGTTAGCCTACCCAGCGGGGTACATCAGCTAGTCCAAGTTTATCGAGAGCACCCGCTTTTGTCTTGGTGGGGGGCATGGGCTGCCGGTATAAGTCTTTATTCCTATCTCTTTACTCGCGCTGACACGCGTGTTCATGCCGTGCCTGTACGCGTTATTGCGTCAACATTGGAGTAAGTCATGGTGGTACCTGATGCTATGCGCGCGGTTACGTATGACCCTGCTGGAAACGCCGCTGACATGGGAGTTGAATCGGTACCTTGTCCTGTACCACAGGCCGGCGAGGTGTTAATCAAGGTTCATGCGGCGGGGTTAAATCGGCCGGATATTTTGCAGCGTAAAGGAAAATACCCTCCGCCCCCAGGAGCCTCACCAATCTTAGGACTAGAGGTCGCTGGAGAAATTGTCGCGGGGGATTTGACTCATTGTCCCTTTCATTTAGGGCAAGCGGTCTGCGCCTTGGTCGCCGGCGGTGGCTATGCGGAATACTGTGTCGCCCCGCTGGCCTGCTGTTTGCCGTTACCGGCTGGATTGAGCTGGGTACAGGGGGCGGCGTTGCCAGAAGTGTTCTTCACTGTGTGGAGCAACGTGTGGTTGCGTGCAGCGTTACAGCCCCAGGAGTTGTTGCTCGTTCACGGTGGGGGTAGCGGGATTGGGGTTGCTGCCATCCAGTTGGCGCGGCTATTCGGTCATTCAGTCTATTGCACCGTGGGTAGCGCTGAAAAAAAAGCCCGATGTGAAGCGCTGGGCGCAGTAGCAGTGAATTACCGCGAACAGGATTTCGTTGAATTTGTGTTAAAACAAACCCAAGGCCGAGGGGTGAATGTTATTTTAGATATGGTGGCGGGCAGCTATGTAACGCGCAACTTGGCTTGTCTTGCAGAGGAGGGACGCCTTGCCATCATTGCGCTGCAGGGCGGTAAGCAGGCGGAAGTCGATATGGCGCCTGTCTTATTAAGGCGCTTATCGATTACAGGCTCCACGCTGCGCAGTCGTCCCGTCAGCTATAAAGCCCAAATTGCGCAAGCGCTGTTAGAGAAAGTTTGGCCTTATTTTGGGAGTGGCCAACTGACACCCATCATTGATACAGTGGCACCCCTAGAGGGGGTAGGCCAAATGCATCAGCGGATGGAGTCAAATCAACATTTTGGTAAATTGGTACTGCAAGTTACGTAATCAGGTTCTGGATATTGTGCTCAAAGCTCCCGATTACTCACGGCGGATTCTGAGTGAGTGCCCGTGCTGCCGGTTTCGGTAAATTGATCTTGCCATTGATGGACTAACAGCGCTAAGTGCTGCGCGGCAGCGGGGGCTAAATAAGGCTGTAATAAGCTGAGTACCTGGTAGATACCTTGGCGCATCGATTCCTTCTGTTTCTGCTGAATCGAGCGTGGTTCAAGTGCATAGTGAAACGAAGACCAATACGTTGCGATGAGTGCGAGATTGGTGGCGACAATCTGTAAGTCATTATCGCTGATCTCCATTTGCCCTGCTTTGCGTAAGCCTTTGCATAAGCGTGCTGCGATTTCGATCTTTCGTTGCAAGATATCTTTAATTTGAACTTCCAGCATGCGGTTACGGTACAGCAGGTCGTTCATGTCACGATAGATAAAGCGGTATTCCCAACTCAGTTTAAAAAAAGCCGCAAGACTTTGCCAAGCATCATCCAGATCAGCTTTGCGTTCTTCAGGAATAGCGATAATTTGCGTGAGTGATTTTGCAAAAACCTCGAATAAGCAATTCACAATGTCATCTTTATTGCGAAAATGGTAATACAGATTCCCTGGACTGATTTTGAGGTCTTCGGCAATCATTGAGGTTGTTACATTGGGCTCGCCGAATTCGTTAAACAGTTGCAAAGAGAGCGTCAGTATTTTTTCGCGGGTTTGTTTTGACATAGTCTGAGGCGTTTTATCCAAATAATGAGAAGGTTTTTAACGGTGTGACACAAACAGTCTGCCGGCTCGGCTGATACGGGCAAGACAATCCATTTATAATGCGACAGATAAATTTAATTGCCAAGCAGTCTATGGCACAAATGGGTCTTCAAACGACAATCAACTCGGTGAGGCAGAGCATGGCGCAGTATGGGTATCGAGGAATAATGCGATTAGTCTGGCTGGTGCTATTACTGCTGGGATTAGCTGCTTGTGGTGGTGGCGGTGATGATGGCGATCCTGTGTCCGTTGGTACCACGACCACAGCGGCAACCTTAACCGCGACCGCGGTATTACCCGGTACCACGACTGCGTCGAACACCCTTTCGCTCAGCCAATCGCTGCAGTTACGCGCCGTTTTACGCGACGCCGGTGGTAAACCCATACCGAATTATCTGGTGGCATTTCGTGTTGCTGATACCTCACTGGCTGTGCCCGTTCCGGCCGATTCGGCCGACCCAAGCTTGGGTAAAGCCTTAACGGATAGTAATGGCATCGCGCTGATTACCTTGCAGGCGGCCAGTGCCACGGCACAAGGCGCAACCACTGTGACCGTGAGTACAACCTACCAAGGCTTGCCTGTTGCTGCGGTGACAGTCGGGGTCAGTGTCAGTTTGACGAGTGTGACGTTAAGTTTTACGGGTGCCGGCCTCGGCGATGACTTGGCAGCCTATGCAACGCGCAATTTTGGGTTGCAAATCAGTGGTGTTGCCGCAGGGGTAACGCTGCCTGTCACAGTGACTTCGCAATGTACTGCCCTGGCAACGCCACGCGCGAAATTCAGTGCAACCAATCCGACACAAAGCGATATCACCGGTCCTGCTGGTATTCAAGTCCTGGTCAATGCAACCAGTGGTGGTACCGTCACGTTCACCGATAATGGCTGTGGTGATTTTACGGAAACCTTAACCGCTCGGGCAGGGAGTAATTCCGCCACCCAATCATTTAATGTGAAGCGTGCGGTGGCTACGGGGATTGCTTTTGTTTCTCTGGGAACAAAAGACTTAACCGTAACGGGGCCTTTGGGCGATGGCATGGTAAGCACCACGACAGCGACATTCTCTGTATTTGACAGCAGTTTGCGTCCGGTGGCGGGACAAACTGTTTACGTCGAGGTCGTGCCGAGTACGCTTGGCATCACCTTAAACGGCACTGATCCCAGCACCACGACAGGGCCGAATGCCGGCACTATCCCTGTTGTTACCGATGTGAATGGTCGCATTGCGCTGGCGGTAGCAACGGGTAGTCGCACCGGAACCGCACGAATTCGCGCGACGCTGCGCAGCGGCAGCACAGTATTAACGGAAACCAGTTCAGAGAACTTCGTCATTAGTGGTAGCCTGCCTTCACAGGAAGGTTTTAGCATTCGTGGCAGTGTTAGTTCTGTGTCAGTGAGTGGGACGACTGGGGTCAATGTTACGGTGTCACTGCGCGATCGTTTGGGCAATTTTGTGCGCGATAACACCGTTGTTAATTTTGTGACTAATCCTGCACTGGGCGGCGTGCCGAGCAATTGCAAAACCAAAGACGGCCAATGTACCATTACCTTTACAACCGCTGGCAGTGTGGGTTCAGTGGGCGGAACGATCGTATTAGCCATGGCGAATGGCATCGAACCGTTTGTCGATAGTAATGGCAATAATGTTTACGATACAGGTGAGCCTTTTGCCGATTTGGGTGATGTTTATCTCGACCTGAATTTAAATAGTGTAGCGGATGCGGGTGAGCAGCGTTTCATTTTCTCTGCCGGTAATCGCGCTTGCAGTAATACTGTCCCCGCTGCAACCTGGACGCCTCCAGCAGAAATTAATATGCCTAATGCCGCATCCACATGCGACGGGGCATGGGGTAAAAACTTTGTGCGTGCTGCGCTACGAATCACGTTAACGCCTTAGGAACTGATAGCCAAAATCAAGGTCTCAGTATTATGCTATGTAGAGTAATTCGCTGCGTAGCAATAATAATTTGTAGTACTGGGGGGTGCGAATACATCAAGTTGGCATCCAAAACATCAGTCGCTGAGGAGACATCATGGACGCTATATGGTTGCAGTCTTATCCCGCTAAAGTGCCAGCAAACATCAATCCCGACGAATTTACCTCAATCATTGATTTATTAACCCAGAGTTGCTCCCGCCATGCGACCCGGCCCGCGTTCACCAACATGGGCGTGTCATTGTCATATGCTGAGCTTGACCAGCAATCGACCGCATTTGCAGCCTATTTACAAACACTGGGATTGGCTCGGGGTGACCGTGTCGCGATCATGATGCCGAACTGTTTGCAGTACCCGATTGCGCTGTTCGGGGTGTTGCGAGCTGGCTTTGTGGTGGTTAACGTGAACCCGCTCTACACTGCACGGGAACTCCAGCATCAGCTCCAGGATTCTGGCGCCAAGGCGATCGTGATTATTGAGAACTTTGCCCATACCTTGGCTGAAGTGATTCATCAGACGTCGGTGCAGCAGGTGGTTACCACTGAATTGGGGGATGCCTTTCCCTGGCTCAAGCGAACCATCGTGAATGCTGTAGTGCGTCACGTTAAAAAAATGGTCAAGCCCTTCCATCTGCCTCAGGCGCGTCCTTGGCGAGAGGTGATGAATTTAGGCAGGCAAGCCAGTATCCAGCCGATTACCTTGCAGGCCAGTGATCTAGCCTTTCTTCAATACACGGGCGGCACCACTGGCGTGGCGAAGGGAGCGATGCTGACTCATCGTAATATCCTCGCAAACACGGCTCAGGCAGGCGCTTGGATGGGTACAGATTTAGGTGAGGGTGAAAATGTGATTACGGCCTTGCCGCTTTATCATATTTTCTCTTTAACGGTAAATTGCCTGCTCTTTGTCAAGATGGGGGGAAACAATATCTTAGTGACAAATCCGCGAGATTTCCCGACATTCATTAAGTTATTGCAGCAGACGCGGTTTAGCGTCATTACTGGGGTGAATACCTTGTTTAATGCCCTGTTAAATGCACCGGGCTTTGATCGCATCGATTTCTCAGCATTAAAAGTCTGCGTGGGGGGTGGGATGGCGGTTCAGCGTGCGGTAGCACAGCGCTGGTATGAAAAAACCGGGAATCATATTTCCGAAGGGTATGGCTTAACCGAGACCTCGCCAATTGTTTGCTGCAATATTCTTAATCAACCCTACAATGGCTCAATCGGCTATCCTTTACCTTCCACAGAGATCAGTATTCGCAATGATGCATTTGAGGAAATGGCTATTGGCGAAGAGGGTGAGCTGTGTGTTCGCGGCCCGCAAGTGATGGCGGGCTATTGGCAAAGACCTGATGAAACAGCAGGCATTTTAACGGAGGCAGGCTGGCTCAAAACCGGTGATATTGCCTTGGTTGAAGCTGATGGTAAGGTACGTATTACCGATCGGAAGAAAGACATGATTCTAGTTTCTGGGTTTAATGTCTATCCCAATGAAATTGAAGGCGTTGTGGCAAGTCACCCCGGTGTACTGGAATGTGCGGCAGTTGGGATAAAAGATGAACAATCTGGGGAGGCGGTGAAGCTGGTGGTCGTGCTCAAAGACAAAGGACTGACAACAGAGGCACTCCAGGCCTATTGCAAAGAAAACTTGACTGGCTATAAACGTCCTAAAGTCATTGAGTTTCGTAACGAGTTACCGAAGACCCCAGTAGGAAAAGTATTACGCCGCGAATTGAGATAAGGCTCAATCCGATCTTGGGTCACTCAAAATAACTTGGGTTCGAGCAAGGCGGTCATGTAAAAACTGCCTTGCTGGATCGAGTTTTGCTGTCAGGCTCCACAAAATTATGCTTGGCACAACGCTAATTAAAATACTGACAGCGGCCTCTCTGCCCAGCACCAGTCCGATGAGACAACTCGGTAAAAACCAAGCATAGGAAAATACATAGCGCAGAACGGCGTGTTTGAGAGAGAGCATTCCCCCGCGCTGGTTACACAATTTTAATTGCCACGTTTTCATCGCTAGGGTCTGACCGCTGCGTGTCCAGCAATAGACAAAATAGACCCCGAATACCAAGAAAATATACAGTGAGAAAAAGGGTTGGCGGTGACTATGGGCAATATCACGATCATTTGTGATTGCCAAAAATAAGAATGCTGCAGCGAAATATAATCCAAACAGCAGTAGTCCTTCATAAACCATGCACTTCAGTCGGCGGATCACCGTCACTGGCTCAGGTTGTGAAGGTTGATCAGTGACAATCTTGTCAGGCATGATTTCGCTGTGTTAGCGTGAGCCAGCGGCAAGGGGTTTACTGGCGATCACAGGTCTATGGCTGCCCGCATTGATTTGGGCGTGTAGACCAGGTGCCAGCCGCTGTAGGCGGACAGGGGCGCTGGATGCGCTCTGCAATCGAATTTTTTCTTCATCCGCCAGTTGCTGATAGTTTTGCCACTTTTCTTGTTTTTTGTCAGCAGGTAATTTGCGCGCTGCAGAAAAAGATTCCCGCACAGCTTGACGCTGTTCCGGGGTTAATCTCGCCCATTCACGCATCCGGTCCTGCAGCCTTTGTTGCTCTAGTGGGCTCATCTTGGGGTAGCGATTCGCGATTTCAAGCCATTTTAATTTGCGCGCATTCACCATTTTCGGCCAGTCTTCGCGCAAGGGTGCCAGGACGGATTGTTGTGCTGGCGTTAGATTTTTCCACTCAGGAGCTAGTGGCGCACTTAGTAAATGTGGTCCTGCAGGGGGGGGGGCAGGGGGCGAATTTTTTAGTGAGCTCACTGTTGGCGCGATTTCAGGCTGTGTCTCAGCATGCCCAGAACAGCATAGTAAAACAGTGGCAGAGAATAAACAGCACCGGAAATGGTCAATCATGAATTCAGCTTAATCTGCTTTTAAGAAGAAACTAAAAGCATTGTCTGCATAGGCCTCGGGGGGTAAGTCATCGGTAAGTAATGCGCTATCTACTTCAGCCATTTCCTGGGCCAAAATGAAATCTTCATAGGCATCCAGCGCAACCAAGCCCACCACCAAGGTCAGAATTGCAAAACCCGTTCCCAGTTGCGGGACCAGCTGTTTTGTTATTCGTTGCCATGTGTTCACAGGCATGGCGAGTGTATTGCCTAGCTTTACGGAAGAAAGGACAGATTCGGTGGCTGTTTTTTGGCGCAGGAGTGCCTGTTGGCGTATTTGCCGTAATTTGGCCTGAATGGCCGGCTCCAGGCTATTTTCACCTTCAATCAGCTTCGCACGTACTTTGTAAGCGAATTCAGTATGGTTTATGACAGTCATAATTTCACTCCTCGGGCCGCCAAGGTTTTTGCTAGAGCATGTGTCGCACGGGAACAATGAGTTTTTACGCTGCCTTCTGAGCAACCCATTGCTGCCGCTGTTTCTGCTACATCCATTTCTTCCCAATAACGCATAATGAAGGCTTCTCGTTGACGTGGGGGAAGTTTTTTCAGTTCTTGTTCAATGATTGAGAGTGTCTGCTGCCTTGAAAGTTCTGCAGGCGGACTCTGTTCGGCAGCATTTTCTGCAGCTATATTCTCCAGAGGGTCAATGCCTTCTTCGTATTCAGCCTGGGTTTGTAAGCTAGAAAATAAGGTTGTCCAGAGATTGCGAACCTTTTGTCGCCGGAAGAAATCATTAATCGTATTATGTAAAATCCGTTGAAAGAGCGGTGCCAGCTCGGGCACAGGGCGATCGCCATAACTTTCGGCAAGCTTAATCATGCTGTCTTGTACGATATCCAATGCATGTTCTTCTTGGCGAACGGCATATAGGGCAGTTTTGTAGGCGCGCCTCTCTATTTCTTCAAGAAATTGTCCTAGTTCCTGCGAAGTTGCCATGCGATAAAGTCGGTCGGCTTTGCCAAAAGCAGCATGCTAGCAAAAATCTCAATAGTCCGGAAACAATATTGCTTAGTCTTTGCCGCATGCATCGATATTTCGTCACCTGCAGCCAAACGAGGCTTGTGTTTTTTTGCTAGAGCAGTTATATTAGCGAATTACAGATTTCTGCGTTTACTCTCCCTGATTAGGGGTAGACGCTTTACTTAAACCTATTAGGATCAGGATTCATGGCAAATACCGCCCAAGCACGTAAACGTGCCCGTCAAGCAGTTGCACAAAATGCACACAATTCCGCTCTCCGCTCTGCTTATCGTACCGCCGTCAAAGGTGTAAGAAAAGCAGTGGCAGCAGGCGACAAAGCCGCCGCCCTCGTCTCGTTTGCGGCCGCAACCAGTGTTATCGATCGTATCGCGGACAAGAAAATTGTGCACAAAAACAAAGCGGCACGTCACAAAAGCCGTTTGAACAGTGCGATTAAGGCTATGGCTGCGTAAGCCGCTGGAGAGAATAAAAAAAGCCAGCTAAGCTGGCTTTTTTTATTTGAGCATTCAAGCGCATCATTTATCTGGCATCACGCAGGCATCGACGACTTGTAAGTCATTGTCTTTTGCAAAATTCAACACAAATTTCATCGCCATTGGTTCTAGGTCCTGTAGACGAGGATCAACGACAACGCATTTGATATTCCCCACCATAATTGGCCGGCAGTATGGTGAGTATTGTAAGTGGGCGTGGGGTCCGGCAGCATCCGGACGAAAGCAAGACATAACACCGCACAGCCTCTCGGCCCAGTCACTGGGTCGGAACGAGCGCCCAGTGCTGGTCATGCCTTGGATAAATATTGCTTGATTATGTAGCGCCATTGCTTAATTTACCCGCACTATCTACAAAATTGAGTATGTATTATATCTTATATAAGAGTTGTGTCGGTGCCATGTTTCCTACTAGAACATAATGGCATAACGGCAAAAAGAAGATGGCATAAAGTCAATTATTGAGGTTGCCTAAGGGGACGGCATTTTAGTGCGCAAAAGCATTGTGATGATCAATCGAGTAAATTCACGCAGTACTTGGGATGCAAATGAGTGGATTGGATCGATAATGATAGACTATTGGAAATAGTGGCGTTTCGCTGCTTGCGAAACTAGCGTGGAATCAGATGGATAAATTGAGGAAAAAATGAGCCAATCGCATGTAATGAATACGTATTCGCGTTTACCTGTTACGTTTACGCATGGGCGTGGCGTGACGTTGTGGGATACCGCCGGTAAAGAATATTTAGATGCGCTAGCAGGCATTGCGGTATCCGGGTTAGGGCATGCCCATCCCGATTTGGTCCAGGCTATCAGCGAACAGGCTGGACGCCTGATTCACACGTCTAACTTATATGGTGTCGCAGAGCAAGAGTCTCTAGCGACCAAACTTAGCCAACTCAGCGGCCTTGATGAAGTTTTTTTCTGTAATTCAGGTGCTGAGGCCAATGAAGCAGCAATCAAGTTAGCACGTCTCTACGGTTACAAAAAAACAGGGTTACCTGGAGCTAAAGTGATCGTCATGGAACGGGCATGGCATGGCCGAACCATTGGAACGCTCGCCGCGACCGGCAGTGAAAAAGCACGGCATGGGTTTGAGCCATTGCCCGACGAGGGCTTTATTCGAGTGCCTTACAACAATATGGCAGCGATTCAGGCTGTAGCCGATACGCAGCCAGAGATTCAGGCTGTTTTGCTAGAGGTCTTGCAGGGTGAAGGGGGAATCAATATCGCGACAGAAGGTTACCTCAAGCGATTGCGCGAGTTTTGTACCGAGCGTGGCTGGCTATTGATGATTGATGAAGTCCAGAGTGGTATTGGCCGTACGGGCACCTGGTTTGGCTATCAACATGCCGGCATTGTGCCAGATGTTATTACTCTCGCAAAAGGCTTGGGCTCTGGGGTGCCGATCGGTGCTTGTTTGGCCGGTGGGCAAGCCAAGGGGGTGATGGGGCCCGGCAATCATGGCACCACTTTTGGTGGTGGCCCACTCGTTAGTCAAGCCGCTTTAACGACCTTAACGGTGATGGAGCGCGATGCCTTGCTGGCCAATGCTGCCAAAGTCGGAGGATACTTACGTGCGGGCTTGGAAAATGACTTATGCAACGTGGCTGGGGTTGTCGAGATTCGGGGGCGAGGCCTGATGCTTGGGATTGAGTTAGATCGCCCGTGTGGAGAGTTGGTTAAAGAGGCACTGGCTGCAGGGCTATTGATTAATGTCACCCGCGATAATGTGGTGCGTTTATTGCCACCACTGATTTTGAGTATTGCGGACGCTAATGTCCTCATTGCTCGTTTGGTGCCGCTCATTAAACAGTTTTTGTCAAAATAATCCCTGTCTTAAGGGTGAGGCATCCTGCTATGCAAATCAGACACTTTTTACAGTTCAAAGATTGTAGTCCCCAAGAAATTGATTATTTATTTCGACGTGCGGCTATCATCAAACAAAAGTTTAAGCGCTACGAACCCTACTATCCGTTACAAGATAGAACCTTGGTCATGATCTTTGAAAAGGCATCAACCCGGACGCGCCTGTCTTTTGAAGCGGGGATGCATCAATTGGGTGGCTCAGCAATTTATCTCAATACCCGTGATTCGCAATTGGGGCGCGGCGAGCCTGTTGAAGACGCCGCACAAGTCATTTCCCGGATGTGCGATATCGTGATGATTCGTACTTTTGAGCAAGACATTATTGAACGTTTCGCCAAAAGTTCGCGGGTGCCCGTGATCAACGGCTTGACGAACGAATATCATCCCTGTCAGGTGCTGGCGGATATTTTTACCTACATTGAGCATCGCGGCAGTATCCAAGGCAAAACGGTTGCTTGGGTCGGCGATGCGAACAATATGTCGCATTCTTGGTTGCAGGCAGCAGCGCTACTCGACTTTAAGTTACATGTCTCGACCCCACCTGGTTATGCCCTAAATCAAGCTATGTTCACCCCGAATGAGTTGGCCCACCTCAGTGTGTTTACCGATCCCATGCAAGCTTGCCAAGGTGCGGATTTGGTGACTACCGACGTGTGGACGAGCATGGGCTACGAAGCAGAAAACGAAACACGTCTGCAAGCTTTTGCTGACTGGCAAGTTGATACAGAGATGATGCAAGTAGCGCAGCCTAATGCCTTATTCATGCATTGTTTGCCTGCGCATCGTGGCGAAGAGGTCAGTGCAGAAGTGATTGATGGCCCGCAATCGGTCGTTTGGGATGAAGCTGAGAACCGCCTGCATGTGCAAAAAGCGCTGATGGAGTTCTTGCTGTGTGGCTATGTTGATTGGCGTGAGCATGGCTGACCGCTAAGAGATATTGGGTATGTGCCAGCATGTCAACCAACCCTGAGGCCCCAGTCAGCACTCTCAAGAATCTTGGGCCTGCGTCATGTGCGCAGCTGGCTCGGATTGGGATACATACAAAGGCAGATCTGGCCGCGATGGGGGCTATTCCGACGTGGCAAGCTTTAAGAGCCAACGGTTGGAACGTTAACATCATTGCTCTCTATGCGATAGCAGGGGCATTGATTGATTGCCACTGGAATAAATTGCCGGCTGAGTTGAAATTAACATTACAAACAGAATCTAAACTTACTTCAATAGGAAGATAACTCATGCAATTCGATCATGTTTCAGTGAACAAAAAAGCCAATGTGTACTTCGATGGTAAATGTGTGAGCCATTCCATTACGCTGGCGGATGGCACTAAAAAATCCGTGGGCGTGATTCTGCCGAGCAAGCTGGTATTCAATACCGGTGCACCGGAAATCATGGAACTGCTGGAAGGCAAATGCCAAATTAAATTGGCGGGTAGTGATAGCGTGGTGGAGTATGCGGGCGGCCAGTCTTTTAATGTGCCCGGCAACAGTAGCTTTGAAATTGAAACGCTAGAAACACTGCACTACGTTTGCCATTTTGGCTAAGTCATTGCGACACTAACAGCTAGATCACCAGGGGTTCAGGTTCAATCTGAACCCGAAATTTTTGGTACACATCACTTTGTATTTGGTGTGCGAGTTGTATCAGTGCGTTCCCGGTTCCGCCACCCGTGTGAACGAGAACAAGCGCCTGACGTTCATGCACCCCGATAGCGCCCACGCGGCGTCCTTTCCAGCCAGTTTGTTCAATCAGCCAGCCAGCGGCGACTTTAGTCGTGCCATCCGGTTGCGGATAGTGCGGACATTCTGGATACGCATTCAGCAAGCTTTGTGCTTGTGCCGCCGACAAGATAGGGTTTTTAAAAAAACTGCCCGCATTACCGAGCACTGCCGGGTCGGGTAATTTCTGTTGCCGAACTTTGACCACGGTTTTAAAAATTGCTTGCGGAGTGACGTCGCCTTGCAGATTTTCCCGAATATCTTTGTAATCGGCCTGTGCTTGCCATGTTTTCGGCAAGGCCAAGGTCACGCTGAGTATAAGGGCGCGGCCACGTAGTGCATGTTTAAAAATGGAATCTCGGTACCCAAACGCACAGTCTTCTTTGCTTAGGGTGTGAATGGTGTGGGTTTGTAGATCAAAGTAACGCAACGCGTGAAAGCGGTCGGCCAATTCCAAGCCATACGCACCAATGTTTTGGATAGGGGCAGCCCCGACCGTGCCGGGGATGAGTGCCAAATTTTCTAACCCGGGGTAGCCTTGCGCGATTAGCCAGGACACCGTTTCGTGCCAGTTTTCGCCAGCCGCTACCTCAACCAGATGCATGGGTGCGTCGGTTGTGCCGCTCACGTCTTGACCCTGGCTGGACGGCAGAATGGCCTTACCTTGTGTGGCGACTTTAATCACTAAGCCTGGATAGTCTTGCGTTAACACCACATTCGACCCGCCACCTAATACTAAGATGGGTAATTGCTGTTGCTGCGCATAGGCGCAGAGTGTGGGTAGGTCGGCTTCGTCCGTTAGGGTGTAAAAGTACGCTGCGTGAGCAGGTAAACCCAAGGTGTTGTAGGGTTGCAGGTCTGCCTGCGTCGTGATGCGCGTTAATACATCCTGTGCATTAAGAGCGTTGGTAGATAGAGAACTGTGTGAGGTCATGGTGGCGATTATAATTCGCTCCTATATCCCCTTGTGATGTACTTGTGTGCGAAAGGATCTGACATGCCCAGTTTTGACGTTGTGTGTAAAGCCGATTTGGTGGAAGTAAAAAACGCCGTGGAACAAGCCAATAAAGAAATTGGGACGCGGTTTGACTTTAAAGGTTCGGATGCTCGCGTGGAGCACAAGGAACATCAACTCACTCTGTTTGCCGATGATGACTTTAAATTAAGCCAAGTGCGGGATGTGCTGGCGAACAAATGTGCCAAGCGTAATGTGGATGCCCGTTTCCTAGAAGATGGCAAAAAAGAAAAAATTGGCGGCGATAAACTCAAACAAACCATCGAGATTAAAAATGGCGTGGGGGGCGACTTGGGTAAGCGTATCGTCAAAGCCATTAAAGATTCAAAAATGAAAGTACAAGGCAGTATTCAGGGGGATACGGTGCGAGTTAGCGGGACCAAGCGTGATGATTTGCAAGCCGCGATTGCCCTGCTGCGCAAGGAAGTCGCGGATGTGCCGCTGGGGTTTGAGAATTTCCGCGATTAAACCGCTCTTGATTAAATTCGATAGCGCTGAATCAGCGTTTCCAAGCGGTTTGTTTCTTCATTAATTTGTCCACTCATCGTCGCAATCGCATTCACGGAGCTGGCGGTTGTCTCTAATTCATTGGCAATGGCATCAGAAGCAGACGTCACTTGATTAAACTCGTTGAGTTGCGTTTCGCTGGCAACCGTTAAGGCATTAACCATCACTTGCATGCGCTGCGTCATCTGGGCAACATGCTCCGTAACGCTGTCAACCGCTTCTGACCGTTCTACGCTTTTAGTGGCCAACTCAATCGTTTCTGCTGCTGACGCATTCAGCGCCTGGACACTGTTTTCCAAGGCGGTGGCGACATGAGTAATTTCACCCGCCGCCTCACTGGCGGATTGCGCCAATTTGCGTACTTCATCGGCCACAATGGAGAAACCTCGACCATGCTCACCGGCGCGCGCTGCTTCGATGGCAGCATTCAGTGCCAGTAAATTGGTTTGCTTGGCGATTTGGCTGATCTGACTGGCAGAGAGATTAATCGTTTTCGCATGCGAATCGACAAAAGACAGCACTTGAGAGGTATCACGAACTAGCTTAGAAAGTTCATTGAGATCTGATGCAGCTTGGCGAGCAATTTTGGCATTTTCTGCCGCGGCTTCCAAACCACTTTGCATCATGATATTGGCTTCAATGACTTGAGTATGAATCACAGTCGACTGTTCACGTGCCTGTTCCATCGCACCATGAATAGCGCGCAGTGAGGTTGACTGCTCTTCAATCGCCCGCGCGCCAGATTCAGCAATCTGAGTCATGCGATTCGCTTGTTGATTGAATTGATTGGCTTGCGTTTGCAGCGACTGTACAAGGAGACGCAAGCTATCTTGCATTTTATTGAAGCTGAAACCCAAACTGCCCGCTCGCTGCCACTCAGTGGGAAGGGGATTGCTGAGATTCCCCGCTGCGATCTGGGCAGCGGTTTCTGCAATTAGGCTAGGCTCGCCGCCAATTTTAGCCAGTAACCGACGCGCATAGCGCCATGAAAAACCACTCATCGCCGCCGTGATCAGAATAAAGGTAAAAATAGCCGCCAGCATGGTGATTGTATTGGTGCGCGACATATCGTTAATTTTTGTTTCGGCATATTGGTTGGCAAGGTTAACGGTGCTATCGACCGCCTGTCGATGAGCCTTATAAAGTTTCACCATGGCCGTGAGCTGTTGCTGCGCATCCTCCTTATTTTTCTGCAAGATTGCACTAGAAAAAGTGGTTTCAGCCAGCTTGAATAAGGACAAGGCAGTTTCTAGCTGTTTCCCCAGTAGTGCGGCTTGAATACTTGGTTCGACTACTTGATTGTTTTTCCAATAGTCAGCGCGGACTTCAAAATCGCGCTTGAGGCGAGTAATCTCGGGGATATAAAAGTCTGTATTCAAGTCTTGATTGACGGCTTCTGCTGCCTGGTAAGAGACCAACATCAGTT
Source organism: Parvibium lacunae (assembly GCF_003335215.1). Classification (GTDB taxonomy): domain Bacteria; phylum Pseudomonadota; class Gammaproteobacteria; order Burkholderiales; family Burkholderiaceae_D; genus Parvibium; species Parvibium lacunae. The sequence continues at coordinate 215,833 of NZ_QPGB01000001.1, forward strand.
CGATCGCATACATGGGCGGTGGCAGGATATCGGCAACCGCATCTTTTGCCAAGAAAACCTGCTCTGCCCCACGTTGGTGCGCCTGTAAGGAGACTAAAAGCTGGATTCCTAGAATAATCAATCCACCTATGCCCAGTAGGGTCATGCCGAGCAGGGTGCCTTGCACGGTAGAGGGGTGCCAGCGGGGTAAAGAGAGAGGTTGGGTCATAGGAATATCGCTTCAAAGTTTAGGGTTATAAAAATAGCGAATAAAGCGCATTCAAAATATCGGCTGGGCATGAAAAAAGCTGAGTGTTCCAGCTCCCCCTCAGCTTGGGGCTCGAATGAAGCCAGGCGCTTATTGTGGTGTGACGGTTTGCATTGACTGGCCTTCAGTGATCGAAAAACGCTATGATCGAAAAACGCTATGTTTAGGTGCCAGCAGAACTCAAAAATAGCAACGGGTCGCATGATAAAATATTAAGGTTCATTGCTTTAATCCAGACCAGCAAATTTAATGCCTTACCTTAGAGGCAATTTGGGTCACTTTTTCTTCATAACATTCAAACATGCAAACGCCATTCGCCAAAGAAACCCTGCCGATTTCGCTTGAAGAGGAAATGCGTCGTTCCTACATTGAATACGCCATGAGCGTGATTGTGGGGCGGGCCTTGCCGGACGTGCGTGATGGTTTAAAACCTGTGCATCGGCGCGTGCTGTTTGCGATGCACGAGTTGAATAATGACTGGAATCGTGCTTACAAAAAATCAGCGCGTATCGTCGGTGATGTGATCGGTAAATACCACCCCCACGGCGATCAAGCGGTGTACGACACAGTGGTGCGGATGGCCCAAGACTTTTCCCTGCGTTACATGCTGGTGGATGGCCAGGGTAACTTTGGCTCGGTGGATGGTGATAATGCGGCGGCGATGCGCTACACGGAAATTCGCTTGGCCAAAATCGCTCACGAAATGCTGTCTGATATCGACAAAGAAACCGTCGATTTTGGGCCGAACTACGACGGCAGCGAAAAAGAACCCCATGTTCTGCCCGCGAAAATTCCGAACTTGCTAATTAATGGTTCGAGCGGGATTGCGGTGGGGATGGCGACCAATATCCCCCCCCATAACTTGAATGAAGTGGTGAATGGCTGCCTGCATGTATTGCGCAACCCGCAATGCACGATTGATGAACTGATCGAGCTGATTCCTGCGCCGGATTTCCCGACCGCCGGGATTATCTATGGCGTGCAAGGTGTGCGCGAAGGTTACCGTACCGGTCGTGGCCGCGTGGTGATGCGCGCCAAGACCCACTTTGAGGAAATGGATAAGGGCAACCGCATGGCCATCATCATTGATGAGCTGCCCTACCAGGTCAACAAGAAAAACCTGCTCGAGAAAATTGCCGATCTGGTGAATGAAAAGCGCCTCGAAGGCATTTCGGATATTCGGGATGAATCCGATAAGTCCGGTATGCGCGTGGTGATTGAACTCAAGCGCGGTGAAGTGCCCGATGTGGTGCTGAACAACCTCTACAAGAATACCCAGCTGCAAGACACCTTCGGTATGAACATGGTGGCGCTCGTCGATGGCCAGCCGCGCCTACTCAACCTCAAGCAAATGCTGGATTACTTCCTCCAGCATCGCCGTGAAGTCGTAACGCGCCGGACGATTTTTGAACTGCGCAAAGCGCGCGAACGGGGCCACGTGTTGGAAGGCTTGGCCGTCGCGTTGGCGAATATTGATGACTTTATTGCCATCATTAAAGCTGCCCCAACCCCGCCGATTGCCAAGCAAGAATTGCTGGCACGTTCCTGGGATTCTTCCGTGGTGCGCGAGATGTTGGCGCGTACTACCCAAGACAGCAGCAACATCGCCGCGTACCGTCCTGAGCATATTCCGGCGCAATATGGTTTGCAAACCGATGGCATGTATCGTCTCTCCGAAGAGCAAGCGCAAGAAATTTTGCAAATGCGCTTGCAACGCTTAACGGGCTTGGAACAAGACAAGATCGTTAATGAATACAAAGACGTGATGGCGCAAATCGCCGACCTGCTCGATATCTTGGCACGTCCCGACCGCATTACCGACATCATCGCTACCGAATTGAATGATGTGCGTGCTGAGTTCGGCAATGAAAACAAAGACAAGCGCCGTTCGGAAATCGTCTTGAATGCGACCGAGCTGGATACCGAAGATTTGATCACGCCAACCGACATGGTGGTGACGCTTTCGCACACGGGCTACATCAAGAGCCAGCCGCTGTCCGAATACCGTGCGCAGAAGCGTGGTGGGCGCGGCAAACAAGCCACGGCGATGAAAGAGGATGACTGGATCGACCAGCTCTTTATTGCCAATACCCACGACACGATTTTGTGTTTCTCAAACCGTGGTCGGCTGTACTGGCTCAAAGTGTATGAAGTACCGCAAGGCTCGCGGACTTCGCGTGGCAAGCCCATTATCAATATGTTCCCCTTACAGGAGAACGAAAAAATCACGGTGGTCTTACCTGTTAAACAGTTCACCGAAGACCGCTATGTATTCATGGCGACCAGCTTGGGCACCGTGAAGAAAACGGCGTTGACCGAATTCTCGAATCCGCGCAAGGCCGGCATTATTGCGGTGGACTTGGATGAAGGCGACTTCCTGATTGGGGCCGCTTTGACCGATGGCCAACATGATGTGATGTTGTTCTCCGATGCCGGCAAGGCCGTGCGCTTTGCGGAAGAAGATGTCCGCCCCATGGGCCGCACGGCGCGTGGCGTACGCGGCATGATGCTCGAAGACAGCCAGCAAGTGATCGCCTTACTGGTGGCTGAAAACGAACAGCAAAGCGTATTGACCGCGACTCAAAATGGCTTTGGCAAACGCACCCCGATTGCCGAATACACCCGCCATGGCCGTGGCACCAAAGGCATGATTGCGATTAGCACCAGCGAACGTAACGGTAAAGTCGTGGCGGCCACCTTGGTAGAAGCCAAAGACGAAATCATGCTGATTACCACCGGTGGCGTGCTGATTCGTACTCGTGTGAGCGAGATCCGCGAAATGGGCCGCGCCACTCAAGGCGTTACCCTGATCAACGTCGAAGAAGGCACCATGCTCTCGGGCTTGCAGAAGATTGTGGATGCCAACGGCGATGAAGACGATGGTGAGGAAGCACTGGATGCAGGGGATATCCCAGCAGACGATACGCCACCCACCGCGTAAACGTGCCATTACAATAGTACGGTTAGCATCAAGAAAAGCCCCTCATCACGATGAGGGGCTTTTTGTTTTGTGTGCCTTTAGAGTGCCGTCAGAGTGCTAAGTGCACCAGTCGCATACTGGCATCTTCCGGGTCGGGCGCAATCACAAAATTCAGTTTACGTAATAGCCCCAACATGGCGTGGTTATTGGCGAGGATGTAGCCCTCAATGCGCTGCAACCCTTTGTGTTTTGCGCAGGCAATAATCGCCTGCATCAGCGCCGTGCCCAAGCCGCAGCGCTGAAAATCATCCGCAATGGCAATCGCATATTCGCAACTAGTGCGGTCATTATTCAATAAGTAGCGTACTACACCAATGAGTCTGCCACCGGAGTTTCCACCAGCGTGTCCATCGGGTAGCATCGCGACCAGCGCCATTTCACGGTCGTAATCAATTTGTGTGTAGCGCACCAGCATGCGGGGTGTGAGCTCGGTCAGTCCCGAAATAAAGCGCATGTAACGCGCTTCGGGCGAGAGTTGTCGTACAAAGGTTTGTAGGGCCTGCGCATCGCCGGGGTGAATCGGCCGTAACTCGCAGTCTCGGGGCGCTTCATGCTGCGGCTGTTTGAGGGTGAGCGGTTGTACCCAGCGGCGCGGATAAGGGGCGATCGCGGTATGCACAGGTACTGGACCTGTGCTTGGATGAGGATCGCGGAGGGCAATCCGTACTTCCCCCAAAGCCAAACCCTCAGCGCGGAGGTGGAGAGGGTAGATGTCGATACTATGCAAAGCTGGCACGGCCGCCACGAGTTCACCCACTTGCACCAGGAGCTTTTCCCAGGCCATGAGCTGGGGCGCCAGATTATGTTCGCTGGCAATCCAGTCGGCGATTTTGGTGCGTTCGATCATCCGCTGCGCAATAAAGCTGTTAATCGGAACGAGTTCGGTGGCGCGGTCTAGGTGTGTGGCTAAGGATTGACGGGCGGGTTCAGGCAGACTGCCGGTCATCATCACTGCACCTAAAATCGGGTGGCTGACGACACTGATATACAGCGTAGTCGACAAAGCGCTATCACTATTCGCATGAGGCGTGATGGTGTGCACTGTGGGTAAGTGAATACCCGCAAGATTTAACAATGCCGCACTGTCAGCCGCACTCAACACATAAGGTGGGGCAGGCTGGGCGGTAGATGCCGAAGGGGATTCCAGTAGTTGTGCCTGACAGTATGCTTGGGCCGCCAAAAAGTTTTGATGGAGTAAATATTCCTCCTCATCCAAGCTGCCTGGAATCTGCAGTGCGAGCTGCTGGTTACGATAAAAACGCGCCAGCGTCGCATAGCCATCAATCGCCGTTTCGGGCGAGCGAAACGCGGGGATACCCGCAGCAATTAGTTCTGCGCGTAGCTGTGCGCCCATTTCATCGCCCAGCCAGGTCACTATCAGTGGTTTATAGAGGCGGGTGTGCACGGCAAGCAGAACTTGATTAATCGCGTTCACGTCAAACTGTGGGCGAGGGCTGAGAATGACCACAACGCCATCCACATCGGGTTGTGCTGCTAATTGGATGAGTAGATCTTGGTAATCAGCCGCCGTCGCTTCTGGCCCAAGATCGAGTGGGTTATGCCCATACACTTTACAGCCACTGCGTAGACGGAGGTCCCTGAGGATCGGCAAAGCTAATCGACTTTGCAAGGCACGATGTTGGGCGAGCCGGGCCGGGCCCCAGCCATTCGACACTAAGGCTAAGCGACGCCCTTTGGGGGGATGGGGTAAATCTAAGCAGCGTGCAGCGGCATAGAGTTGTGTGAGGAAATGGACTTGGATCGCTCCCGCACGTCGCAGGGCAGCGGCTAGCGCAGAATCATGCGAGAGTAGCTGCGTACCTAGATGCATCGAGGCATGGCCATGCAGCGCTGTGGAAGTATCCGTGTGCTTAGGCGGATCTTCATCCATGTTGAACGCCCGAGGGTAGAGCACAATCACCGGCTTGACACTGGCCAGTGCGCGTAAGGCACTTAAGAAGTGGCGTGCTTCCTGGAGTTCTTCTAGCTGAATGACGACGCTGTGGGTGTGTGGGTCATTAATCAGAAAATCTAAGACCGCATCAATCGCAATGCCTTGCGCGTTTTCCTGTGAGTCACCCAAGGACACCACACAAGAAAAACCAATGTCATTGCCGCTGCCCCAATCCAAAATAGCGGTTGCCAGAGCACTGGATTGGGCCACTAAGGCGATGGTACCAACTGTTGCGAGTGCACCCATTTGCGCTAAATTTAATCCCAACGGCGGCCGTTGCAGCCCGGATGAGCCGGGACCGAGTAGACGGATACCGAGCGTGCTGGCAAGGGTGCGCCAGTGATTCAATTGGGTGGTGTTGCCATAGGTGGGGACGATGGCTAAACGAACCCCTTGGCGATGTGCGAGTTGAAGTGCAGCGGCGAGGTCTGCAGCAGGTACGTCTAAATAAGCTAAATCAAAGGGCGTGGCGGGCGAGGGGACTTTAGTGTCTAAGCCGATATAAACGAGCTGTGTGCGCGTGGCGTCGTAAACTAGGGGCGTGGGAACTTGTCCTTGGCTGTGAATACATAAGATATGTTTAGGATTGAAGAGGGGTGACAGGGCATGCGCATCCATGAGCATTTCCTTACTCTAAATCCGCCAAAATACGCACATGCTGATTCACACAGCGCGCCAGCGCGGCAATCGCATAACCCCCTTCGAGGGTAGAAATCAGGCGTCCCGCACAGTGGGTATTCGCCATGTTGACCAACTCATGGCTGAGCCACGCGTAGTCGGCATCGCGCCAGCCGAGGTTGCCCATATCATCTTCGAGATGGGCATCAAACCCGGCGGAGACGTAGATGAGTTGGGGCTTAAACGCATTCACTGCCGGCCACCAGTCATTCAACACCGCCTGCCGTAGCAAGTCGCCCCCGGTGCGCGGAGGTAGCGGCACATTCAGCATATTTTTACCGAGTGGGTTCTCGCCGCTAAAAGGGTAGAGCTGGGTTTGGAAGGTGGAAACCATCAGCACCCGCTCATCATTTGCCAGAATGTCTTCACTGCCATTGCCGTGATGCACATCAAAATCGACCAGTAAAACCCGTTCTAAGCCATGGACATCCAGCGCATGGCGAATACCGACCGCAGCATTATTAAAAAAACAAAAGCCCATGGTGGCGCTGCGTTCGGCATGATGCCCTGGTGGCCGCACGGCACAAAACGCCCGCTGCACGGTGCCCGAGAGCACCAAATCCGTGGCTTGTACCACCGCCCCAGCGGCGCATAAGGCGGCTTCGAGGGTGTGGCTATTCATTTGGGTATCGGGATCTAGCCTCAAATAACCGGTAGTCGGTGCAGCGTTGACCACTTCATCGACATACAGGCTGGTATGGGCCCGGCTCAGTTGCGCCAGCGTCGCGGGCTGGGCGGTATAGGATTGCAGATAATCCATCGTCCCTTGTCCGACCAGACGATCATGAATCGCAATCAGCCGTTCTGGGCATTCGGGGTGCTCCGCGCCCATGTCATGGCGTACACAAGCGGGGTGAGTAAGGTAGGCAGTATGCATGAAGCAATTATGTCCCAGAAATGCTGACAGCAGCATGACGTTTCCGCTACGATGTGGGTCTGTCAATGAGGGGTGTCATGAGTTTGATCGAAATATTGTTAATAGGATTAGCGGCCTGTGTGCTAATCGGCATGGTGTGGATGATTTGGGCTGGGCGGCGCAGTCAGCTGGGGCTGGCTGAGCTGACGCAAAAACTAAACGAACAAAGCCTGTTACAAAATCAACTACAGCTGCAAGCCATTCAAGAAGCCATCCAGACCTCGGCCCGTGAAGGTCGGGGCGAACTTGGACAAAATTTGAGTCAAAGCTTTACCCAATTCCAACAAATACTCAGCACGCAGCTGACGCAAATTACCCAACTACAAAATAACCAAATTGATAGCTTTGCGCAGCAGTTGGTCAAACTCACGGAGAGCAATGAGCAACGCTTGCAAGCTTTGCGCGAAGCGGTACAGGCCGATGCGCGGCTGGCGCGGGAAGAAGGTGCGCAAACTTTGCAGCGTTTTGGTGAGGGCATGCAGCAGCAACTCGCGCAACTGAGCGAGGCCAATGCGCGACGTTTGGTCGAGGTACGCGAAACACTCGATACGCAAATTCAAAAGCTCCAGCAAGACAATGCCGCTAAGCTGGAAGAAATGCGCAAAACTGTGGATGAGAAGTTGCACAACACCTTGGAAACCCGCTTGGGTGAATCGTTTAAGCTGGTCTCGGATCGGCTAGAGGCGGTACAACGTGGTTTGGGTGAAATGCAAACCTTAGCCGCTGGCGTGGGCGATCTCAAACGGGTGCTGACCAATGTGAAAGATCGCGGGACGTGGGGTGAAGTGCAATTGGATAATCTGCTCTCGCAGTTGCTTACGCCCGAGCAGTTTGCGCGGAATGTGGCAACTCTACCCAATAGCCGCGAACGGGTGGAATTTGCGATCAAACTTCCCGGCGCGCAGCCCGACCAGCCCGTCTGGCTACCGATTGATGCCAAGTTTCCGCAAGAAGATTACCAACGCCTGCAAGACGCGCAAGAACGCGCCGATGCGGTGGCTCTCGAAGCCGCGGCCAAAGCGCTCGAGCAACGAGTGCGCTTGGAAGCCAAAAGCATTCGTGAAAAATATATTGGCCCGCCGCACACAACGGACTTTGCCTTATTGTTTTTGCCCACCGAAGGCTTGTATGCTGAGGTCTTACGTCGCCCCGGTTTATTAGACGCTGTCCAACGTGAGCAGCGCGTGGTCATCACCGGGCCCACTACTTTGGCGGCAATTTTAAATAGCTTGCAAATGGGCTTCCGCACTTTAGCAATTGAGCAGCGTTCGAGTGAAGTCTGGCAGTTACTCGCCGCCGTTAAAACTGAGTTTGCGAAATTTGGTGATGTGCTGGATAAAACCCAACGCCAAATTCAAACGGTGCAAAACAGCTTGGGTGAAGCCACCACGCGCACGCGAGCGATGGAGCGCAAGCTGCGTGAGGTGGAAGCCTTACCCGATGCGCAAGCCAAGCCCCTACTGGGGTTGGGTTTGGAAAGCGATACGCTGCCTTTGGAGTAAAAAATGGCACATACGACGCGTATTACTATAGTTGGAACGGGGGGCACCATTGCAGGGACCCAAGCGGCCGCCAACCAAGTCTCCCCCGCTGCTGCAAGCAAGAGCAATGGTGCTTATGTGGCGGGCGTGCTCTCTGTCGCTGATTTACTCAAAGACTTGAATCTGTCAGCAACGTCGCCGCCGCTCAGCTTGCGTCATGTCGAGCCTTTTCGGTTGGCTAGTGAAGATATGCAACCTGCGCACTGGTGGAAATTGGCTCATGTCGTCGTGCAACAATTACAGGACCCTGAGGTAGATGGCGTGCTAATTACCCATGGCACCGACACCCTTGAAGAGAGTGCGTTTTTTCTGCATCTCGTGCTGTCTAGTCACAAACCGGTTGTCTTGACAGGGGCTATGCGTCCTGCAGACCATCCTAACGCAGATGGGCCGGGGAATATGCGGCTGGCGATAGAGACAATTGTTCTGGCAAAACGTCATCGTCTTAACCTTGGAGTCGTTGTTGCCTTTGCGGGAAAAGTCATGGCTGCGCCTGGGTTACGTAAAGTCCATACGCGCGACCCGATTGGCTTTGCTAATCCCTGGTATACGGTAGATTTGGTTGATCTGCCGCAGGCCAGCTGGCCAGAGGCGGGTACGTTAGCCGTGGCGCTAGCGCTAATACCTCCCGATTCAACGGACGTGGAGAGGCTTCCTCATGTGCCAATTGTGATGATGTATCCCGGTATCTGTCTAGATAGCTTGGCGGTGGCAACTTCCAGCCCGACATTGGCGGGCTTGGTCCTGGCAGGCTACGGCCATGGGACGGTTCCTGATTCCATCTCAAGTTGGCTGGCGGGGCGTTCGCCTAGCGTGCCTGTGGTGCGGGCGTCACGGGTTGGTGTTGGGCCAGTGCTAGCCGGTGTGGCTGAGGATGACAGCTATTTAGGGACGCTCGCTGCGGGTTGTCTTAGCCCAATGCAGGCCCGGGTTTTACTGATGGTTTGTGTGTGGGGAAAGGCCGATCCAGCCAAGTATTTCAATCCATATCAGCCCCCAGAAAGGCACTGAACGATTGGCGCCCCCGAGACGAATCGAACGTCCGACCTGCCCCTTAGGAGGGGGCTGCTCTATCCACTGAGCTACGAGGGCACGCTTTTTGGTGAAAGTAGCCTCTATTTTACGTCGTACAGATATAAGGTTGTTTGTCGGCGGTCGGCTATTTTGCATACTTTGCGGGGTTTTACGCCGGGCACAATAAAGCTATTGCTGATTAGTAGTTGCGCTGCTTTTTTTTCAGTTTGCAATTTTTGCCACAAACTCGGCATCGGTTGTGGCGATAAAAAAGCATATAAGACATTAAATTCGTGGAGTGTGCGACGCTCAAAACTTTCTCGATGCATAACGATATTTGGGTACATGCGACAAGACCAGCGGCTGTAGAAATAGGTTAGCGGGGCAGTTTCAAACCCCGAAAACTGACAATCTGGCCGCAGCTTTGCCAGGTGTTTTAAGACTCGGCCTGTGCCACTGCCAAGGTCAGCAAAGTGAGCGCCTTGGGGGAGTAGTTTGGCCAATTCATCGCAGGTTGCGATATTACTGAGGTATAAAGGAACGCGATTGCGGGCCGTATTCCAATACAGCAGGAGCGTAATGAGAAACAATAGTAAATAGAGCCAACCTGGTAAATGAGCTTGGTAGGCTGCATATAGGCAGATTGGTACCAGGGTGTGGATGAGATGCCACCATTGGGGTGAAGCCCAGAGCCAGGAAAGCAAGCCTGCCAGCAGGGCATGTAGTAATGTTAAACCGGCTAAGATTGCGGGTAATGTAAAGACTGTATCAGGCAGTGCAAATGGCAGACATAACCAGACTATTGCTGCGCTGACGAGCTGTATCGCGATTGCTTGAATAAGCAGAGAGCGAGTCGTTTTGGGTAATGTCAAAGGCGAATCAAGCTGTTTTTCATCAGGAGTCACCGTGGATTTTTTGACCATACATGCGCGCTTGAATGATTTGACTGAGATAGGCCGTATGTTAGCGCGCGAAAGAGATCTCGCGACACTCCTAGAAAAAATTCTGCGGGCTGCGCAAACCTTGACGCTCGCTGATGGCGGATCACTTTATCGCTATGACCCGGATAAGCGCCAGCTGGCCTTTGCCACTGTATTGAATGATTCACTGGGTTTTTGGTACGGGGGGACATCTGGCCAACCCGTTCCGTTCTCGCCACTGCCATTATTTGATGACGCTGGCAGAGCATTAACGAGCTCTGTGGTGACGCACTGCGCCCACCAATTAGAGACCGTAGCAATACCGGATGCGTATGCTGCAGAGGGATTTGATTTTACGGGGGCGAAAGCCTTTGACCGGCAGCATCACTACCGCTCAGTGTCATTTTTAACTGTACCGTTACTTGATCATAACCGGGCGTTATTGGGCGTTTTACAGCTAGTCAATGCGCGCAATAAACAGGGAGAGATCATTCCTTTCGCTGAGGCTGATGTGGCCTTTATTGAGGCACTGACAGCCCAGGCTGCGATTGTTTTGGATAACCATTTGATGGTGGTTCAGCTCGAGGAGTTGTTCAGTAAATTTGCCAATTTAATCGCCGCTGCGATTGATGAAAAGTCGAAACATACCAGTGCCCATTGCCAGCGCGTGCCAGCACTAACGATGCTGCTTGCCGACGCGGCACACGCCCAGAAATCGGGGCCACTCGGTTCATTTACGATGTCCGACTCAGATCGCCGCGAATTGCTGTTGGCCGCAAATTTGCATGATTGTGGCAAGATCACGACGCCAGAGTACGTGCTTGATAAGGCGACCAAGCTTACTGGTATGCATGATCGAATTGAGGCGATTGAGCTGCGTCTGGAAGTGGTGAAGCGAGATTGTCAGATAGAAGCGGCACAGCGTCGGTTGGCAGGTGCGGATCCAGAAGTGACTGCCCAATGGCTTGAGGCGCAATTAGCCATTCTTGAGGCTGACCAGCGTTTTTTAAGAAAAACTAATTTCGGGGTTGAGCGCATGGCTGCAGACGATATGCAGCGTGTCAAATTGCTCGCTCAGCGTTTGTGGCGTAACCCTCGTGGTCAGCATGTACCGCTTTTATCGGCAGAGGAAGTAGATGCTTTGTGCATTCCCTATGGCACGTTGAGCCAGACAGAAAGAATGCAAATCAATAACCATATCGTGGCCACCATAAAAATGTTGGAAGCATTGCCTTGGCCGCCACAGTTAAGAAATGTGCCGGAGTTTGCGGGGGGGCATCATGAACGTATGGATGGTCGCGGTTACCCCAAAGGCTTACGGCGGGAAGATATGTCATGGCAAGCGCGCATGATGGCGTTGGCAGATATTTTTGAAGCCCTGACTGCTAAAGATCGACCTTACAAACGCCCCAATACACTCAGCGAAGCCATGCAGATCTTGGCAAAAATGGTCGCGAACCAGCATGTTGATCCAGATCTATTTCGGTTGTTTGTCACTGAAAAAGTCTATTTGGCCTATGCAGAACATTATCTCGATCCAGCACAAATTGATTCAGTTGAGATCGAACATATTTTGGCGCTAGCGGGATTGTCCCCTGCTTAACGGTGCCGCAATTTAGTGAGCAATCGCTGGTTTATTAATAGCAAGGCTATTAATAATTTCACCTCAAATTACCTCTGCGTAGTTATTTTTCTTACAAAGGATATGGCGATTTGCTCACGTCATCTTTGGAATATCTCTGATTAAGTTATCTGGGGGGTAGGTCGATAATGCGTTTAACGGTAATCCCGCCGTTAAACCCGTGGTAGATAAAAACGTTACTTAAGTGCAACAAGAACAACAGGAGTAAGTGCGATGAAAACCAACAAACTGATCGACGAAATCCGCGAAATGAATCTTTCTTACCTCTTGCTGGCCCAGCAAATGGTCCGTACTGACAAGGCGGAAGCGATTTTTAGGCTTGGCATCAGTGAAGACGTTGCTGACATTATAGAGGGTCTTTCCGTTGCGCAAGTGATGAAAATTGCCGCTTCACAGGGCATGTTGATGTGCCGTTTCCGGTTTGATGATGAAATTGTCTGGAATTTATTGACCAGCCATACCGCTGAGAAACAAAAAAATGCTGCAGCGGGCATGCATGCTGCCATTTTAATGGCCAGCCAAGCCGCAGAGGTGGCATGATGGCTAAGACCAAAAGTATTGTCGATGAAGCACGGCAGATCGCCCTTGCTACTGAATTGATTCAACTTGATGCGCGTTTACAAGTGCTGGAGTCGGAGGTTCACCTTAGCCGTGAGCGTTTACTCAAGCTATATAAAGAGCTGAAAGGTAAGTCGCCGCCCAAAGGCATGCTGCCTTTCTCGACCGATTGGTTCATGACCTGGCAGCCGAATATTCATTCTTCACTCTTCATGAATATTTATCGTCAAATTATGAATGCCACCGAAATCGAGCCGATTGAAGCAATCATTCGCGCTTTTCGCCTCTATCGAGATCAAGTCGCCGCTGTTGGCATGCCGGATGTCTTGAGTATTACCCGGGCCTGGCGACTGGTGAAGTTTTTCGAGGCCAATATGTTAGCCATGACGCAATGTCGGGAATGCGAAGGGCATTATGTTGTTCATCCCTATGATTTAACAGATCGGTATGTCTGTGGACTCTGCCATATGCCATCACGTGCCGGAAAAACACGACAAGCCTTATTTTCAAATGATGAGTTAGCCGCCCATTAATACACTGATTTGGCAGTAACCATTTGACGTATTGACAGACTTTTTTGAAAAAAGATTTAAGTTTCCGTTGAAAGTGTCGATAGGCAGTTAGTAACGTCTGCCTCTTTGCCTCCGTTGCGGCCCGGTTCCTCTTCCTCCCCCTGTCGTATTTAGAGCCGGATTCAGCCGCCCCGGAGGTTTTTTTTGCGCTAAAGTCACCAGCAGCGCTGAATTATTCCTTCTTATTCCAACATCGCCGTTGAAGATAGCAATTATGCTAAAGAATGCATAAGGCTTGCCGAAAATTGCCTGTAGGCATTTTTCTGGTGGTTGTCTGCACAGACGCAAGACAATAAAGAAAGACAGATTTTAGAAGGCAGCAAGACATGTTCGTCATTATTGGTTACGTCGTTGTTCTGGGCTGTTGCCTCGGCGGTTTTGCGCTGGCAGGGGGGCACTTAGCTGTGCTGTGGCAGCCTATTGAAGTCTTGATCATTTTGGGAGCTGCTACAGGGGCCTTCATCATTGGTAATTCCCCTAAAGTGATCAAGGCAACCTTGAAGGCCCTGCCTACTGTCCTAAAAGCATCAACGCATAGCAAAGCACGCTACATGGAATTAATGGCGATGATCTTTGATGTGTTGACCAAGGTGCGCAAAGAAGGGTTGATGTCGATTGAAAAAGATGTAGAAGACCCTCACAACAGCCCCACTTTTTCTAAATATCCCACCGTTTCTCATGATCACCACCTGATGGAGTTCATTACCGATTACCTGCGCCTGATGGTTAGCGGTAATTTGAATCCCTTGGAGATCGAATCACTGATGGATAGTGAAATCGAGACCCATCACCACGAAGCTGAGGTACCTGGTCATACCATCGCTAAGCTTGCGGATGGTTTGCCCGCCTTCGGTATTGTGGCCGCGGTGATGGGGGTTGTGCACACCATGGAATCGGTGGGGCGTCCCCCATCTGAACTTGGGATGATGATTGCCGCTGCGCTGGTAGGTACTTTTTTGGGGATTTTAATGGCCTATGGTTTTGTGGGCCCCCTCGCCAGCTTGCTTGAGCAAAAAGCCATGGAAGATACCAAGCAGTTGGAATGCGTCAAAGTCACCCTTCTAGCCAGTTTGAATGGGTATGCCCCAGCATTGGCAGTCGAGTTCGGGCGCAAGGTTCTTTACTCTACTGAGCGCCCAACCTTTATCGAGTTGGAAACCCATGTTAAGCAAAGTGCAAAAAAATAGCGTGATGAATCATGGCAAATAAGGACGACGATAAGCAAATAGTTATCCGCCGTATCAAAAAAGTGGCCGGGGGAGGCCATCACGGCGGTGCTTGGAAAATTGCTTATGCTGACTTTGTAACAGCCATGATGGCCTTTTTCCTGCTGATGTGGTTGCTTGGTTCCACCACCAAAGGTGATTTGCAAGGTATTGCTGATTATTTTAGCTCTCCGTTGAAAGTTGCCCTTGAAGGAGGTTCTGGGGCTGGAGACAGTTCCAGTCTCTACCAGGCTGGCGGGGAAGATCTCACGCGACAGCACGGTCAAGTGAAGCGCGGTGATGTTGCGCCTAAAAATCAGATGATTAACTTACAGGCAGCAAAAGCCGAGATGGAGCGCCAGGAGCGTCGTCGGATGTTTGATCTGAAGGCAAAAATTGAGGGCGCAATCAGCAACAGTGTCGAGCTGAAGCAGTTAATGAACCAGATCAAGATGGAAGTAACGGCGGATGGATTGCGCATTTCTATCGTCGATGAACAAAATCGGGCGATGTTTGACAGTGGCAGCGCCGTATTAAAAGATTACACAAAGGCACTCTTGCGTGAAATTGCCCAGGCTTTGAACAGTGTGGATAACCGCATTAGTCTTTCAGGGCACACAGATGCCACGCCCTTTGCCAGCGGCCAGCGTGGCTATAGTAATTGGGAGCTCTCTGCCGATCGTGCGAATGCTTCTCGACGAGAAATGATTGCAGGCGGACTCGATGAAAACAAGGTGTTGCGGGTGGTGGGTTTAGCCTCTGCCCTGCCGCTAGATGCCGAGCATCCCAATGCGCCAGTGAATCGGCGGATCAGTATTACGATCCTGAATAAAAAAGCTGAAGAAGCTGTGGCTAATGAAGATCGAAAATTTGACGTAAATGAATCTGAGCAGAGACAAGTTTCAGGTAAGAGCAATCCTTGAAATTGTCTTATGTAAGAAAACAGGCAGTATCTTGACACGATGAATAGCTGAGACAGGAGCACGAAATGGCCAAGCAACATGAATATCAATTGATTGACATGATCAATGACAAAGCCCGGCTGGCAGGTTCTAACAAAATGGAACTCCTGTTATTTTCGCTGGGTGGACATGAAACATTTGGCATCAATGTGTTCAAGGTGCGCGAGGTTTGCGAAACCTTGCCGATTACTAAAACCCCGAATATGCCAGGTGGGGTAGAGGGAATCATTTCTTTGCGCGGTAGCATCCTGCCCGTGCTAAATCTGGCTGCGTGCCTCAACATGGAAAACGACAAACCCAAGACTAAGTTGATCATTACTGAGTTTTCCACTCACACCCAAGCTTTTCTGGTCCACGATGTGGATCGGATCGTCCGGGTTGATTGGGATCATGTGCGCGCCCCCCAGAGCATGCCAGCTCACGTATCCGGGAAAATTACCGCACTGACTGAGCTGCCTGATGGCAAATTGGTTTCCATTCTGGATGTTGAGCAAATTTTAGGCGATGTAATTGGTGATGAACCTGTACCAACCTTTGAGCCGGTGACCGAAGAGGTGGGCAATGCCACGCTGTTCTTTGCCGATGATTCGCCTTTGGCTCGTAAGAAAATTATGGAAGTACTGGATAAACTCAAAATTACCTATCAGTTTGCCCACAATGGCCGTGAAGCTTGGGAGAAACTTCGTGCTGTTGCGGCTAAAGCGGAAGCTGAAAACGCGAATTTATCGAAGCAGATTGGTATGATTCTGGTTGATGCTGAGATGCCTGAGATGGACGGTTATGTGTTAACCCGACACATTAAAGAAGACGCCCGTTTCAAAGGTATTCCAGTGGTGATGCATTCTTCTCTCTCTTCGGTGGCTAACAAGAAATTAGGCCAGCAAGTAGGGGTTGACGGCTATGTCGCTAAATTCCATCCAGAAGAATTGGCGTCGATGATAACAAACATGATGCGTAATACGAAGGAGGCAGCACTATGAATCCAGACCAAATTAAGTTTTTGATTGTCGATGACTTCTCGACAATGCGTCGGATTGTCCGTAATTTGTTGAAAGAAATTGGCTACAGCAATGCTGACGAAGCAGAAGATGGTGCCGCCGCCTTACAAAAGCTTAAAGCGGGTAGCTTCAATTTTGTTGTAAGCGATATCAATATGCCGAATATGAATGGTTTCGAATTGCTGCGGAACATTCGTGAAGATCCTCAGCTCAAGACGCTTCCTGTTTTGATGGTAACAGCCGAAGCCAAAAAGGAAGATATTGTGTTGGCTGCTCAGATTGGTGCCAGTGGTTATATCGTCAAGCCGTTTACCAAAGCGACGCTTGAAGAGAAGCTAACCAAGATCATCCAAAAATTACAAGGCTAACAACAAAAATTCATAAGGAGAGCATGATGGCTAACGATCCAGATGATCTGGAAGCGCTGTTTGACCAAATTTCATCGCAGCGTGTCGCTGAAGAAAAATCAAAAGAGGCTCCTGCTGCCAGCGCTGCCCAGACGGCAGCAGCTCCAGCAAACGCTCAGGATGTCAAGGCACAGTACGATCAGGTTAAAGATGCTTATGATATTTTTCAGCGTGTTGGTACGCTAACACGTAACCTACACGACGCGTTGCGTGAGTTGGGCTATGACAAGAAACTGGATAGTGCCGTAGGGAGTTTACCCGACGCAAGAGCGCGCTTGACCTACATTGCTAATTTGACTGGTCAAGCTGCTGAGAAATCATTGTCTTGTGTTGAAAAGGGACAAGATACGGCGGGCAAGCTCGAGGCTGATGCGGTCAATTTACGTGATCGTTGGGAAAAGCTTTATGCCAAACAACTGTCTGTGGACGAGTTCAAGGCTTTGGCTGGCGATACTCGGGGCTTCTTACAGAAATTACCTGAAACCTCAGGGCAATTTAACGGCCTATTCCTAGACATTATGATGGCCCAAGATTTTCATGATTTAACCGGGCAGGTGATTAACAAGATTGTCAATATTGCCCAAACGCTTGAAGAAAGTTTGGTCAAATTGTTACTCGATGCCACGCCGCCAGAAAAACGGGTTGATGCCGCAGACAGCTGGTTGAATGGTCCCGTTATTAATGCTCAGGGCCGTACCGATGTGGTATCCAACCAAGAGCAGGTTGACGATCTACTGGCCAGTTTAGGTTTTTAGCACGAGCTTAATTTTGAAGAAACGAGGCACATAATGTCCTTATCTGACGCGCAAGATCTCCTGCAAGACTTCCTGACAGAGGCGGGTGAGCTACTTGATGATGTGGATATGAAACTCGTCGAGTTAGAGCAACGACCTGATGACAAAGCCCTGCTTAATACCATTTTTCGTGGCTTCCATACGATTAAAGGGGGCGCTGGTTTTTTAGAGGCCCATGCGCTGGTTGCACTATGTCATCGCACCGAGAGTCTCTTTGATAACCTACGCAGCGGTAAGATGGCTATTACGCCCGAGGTAATGGACGTAATTTTGGCTTCCACCGGCGAAGTGAAGCGGATGTTTGGTCAAATGGCCGCAGTGCAAGACCCTTCGCCGGCACCGGCCGAATTGATTCAGGCTTTGGATGATTGCTTGCAAGGCAAGGTCCCAAATATCCATGGCAATGTTGCCGCAGAGCCAGAGCCAGCCGTTGTCGCCCAAGCGGCCGTACCAGAACCCGTGGCTGCACCTGTAGCCCCGGCACCCACTAGCACACATGCTAGTGGCGAGCTTGATTGGAATAGTTTGTATCAAGCCATTGTTGGAGGGGCCTCGGCGACGCCTGTACCTCAGCCGGCCGCTGCCGTTCCAGCCGTGCCAACCGCGATACCGGCTTCTGCGCCGGTGCCAGCGCCCGCTCCCGCTGCAGAGGCTCCTGCGGCAGCAACGCCTGCAACGCCAGCACGGACGATGAAGGCAGCCCCTGCCCCTGCGCCAGTGGCCGCCGCCAAAGAAAATACCATTCGGGTAGATACCCAGCGTTTCGATCAGATCTTGAACTTATCAGGAGAGATTGGCCTCACCAAAAACCGATTAAACCATTTGCGCTTGGCTTTATTGCGGGGAGAGCAAGACGATACCACCATGAAAACCATGGAAGCGGTGATTGGTCAAATGGATATGCTGGTGAGTGACCTGCAATCTGCGGTGATGAAGGCGCGGATGCAGCCAGTAGGCCGTGTATTCCAGAAATACAGCCGGTTGGCGCGTGATGTCGCCAGAACATTGGGTAAAGATATTGAACTGGTAATTTCTGGGGCAGAAACCGAAGTTGACAAAACAATTCTGGAAGAGTTGAACGACCCCTTGGTGCATTTGGTCCGTAACTCTTGCGATCACGGGATTGAAACGCCGAAAGAACGCCGTAGCCAAGGTAAACCCGATCGTGGGACGATTAATCTCTCCGCACGGCAGACCGGCGATCATATTGTGATCGAAATCGTGGATGACGGCCGTGGAATGCGGCCCGAAATTCTCCGGCAAAAAGCGATAGAAAAAGGCTTGATTAAGCCCGATGAGGCGGCACTGTTAGATACGCGCCAGAGTCTGCAATTGATTTTCCTGCCTGGGTTTTCGACGAAGTCCGAAATTTCTGATCTGTCCGGACGTGGTGTTGGCATGGATGTTGTAAAAACCAACATCGAGAAACTCAAAGGCCGTATTGATATTCAGTCTGATGTGGGGCGAGGTTCCAGGATTACCATTTCCCTACCGCTGACGTTGGCCATTTTGCCTGTACTCATGCTCACGTTGGATGAGCAGATTTTTGCAATTCCGCTGTCTGCCGTGCGTGAAATCATCCCAATCCAGGATGAAAACCTCCAATATGTCTCGAATAAACCCATGATGGTGGTTCGTGGCGAAGTCATGCCTTTGATTGATCTCTCTTCGACGATTGGGCGCGCACGTGAAACGCCTGCCAAAGTAGGGGTTGTTGCGGTTGTTGAAGAAAAGGGAGTGGTGCTTGCGGTAGATAGCTTTGTGGGTCAAGATGAAGTCATGATCAAACCGCTGGAGGGGGTCAAACCCAAAGGCGTTGCAGGCGCTACCTTATCGGGCGATGGCGTGCTGGTTTTGGTGCTGGAGCTCCGTGAGTTATTGGATGGCATGCTATAACTGAGCCTAACGAGTTTCTTACCCGTAAAATCGGGTCCCAAGTAAAAAGCGCGCTGGACACAGCGCGCTTTTTACATCCAGAGAGAGCGCACGCTCAGGGTTACAATACATGCAAATAGACTAACCCCGCTGCCTGCGCGGGCTAGTTTCTATGACCGATTAATGACTGGAAACGCTCGTTTTGAATGCATTTGCTCTAAATACCGATATTCCCCCCCTGTCTAGTCCCAGTGATCAGCGATTTCTTCGTGATGTGCTGGGAGAGTTTGTCACTGGCGTGACGATTATGACGACCCTCAACCAGCAGGGGGAGCCTGTTGGTTTAACCGCAAATTCGTTTAACTCTGTCTCGTTGACGCCGCCGCTGGTCTTATGGAGCCAAAATCGCCAATCGAGCAATGCCAGTGTGTTTTCGCAGGCTTCTTATTTCGCTGTCAATATTTTAGAAGTAGGACAAGCGCCATTAGCGCGCCAGTTTGCGAGTAAAGTTGCAGACCGTTTCGCCGGTGTGAGTTACGAATTGGCCGCAGAGGGCGTACCTCTGCTAACGGGCTGTTTGGCCTGGTTAGTCTGTCGGCGTCAACAACACTATGAAGCCGGTGATCACCTTATTCATTTGGCAGAGGTGGTGGCTTGCCAGCATCAGTCCAATCAGGCGCCTGGCTTGGTATTTCACCGCGGTCAATTTTTTTCGAGTTCTGGTGGAAGATCAGAGTAAAATTTCGGCGCTGAGGGTATTGATTATTAGATCGGATCAAACAAACTGGTATGGCAGCGATCCGTAAGCTCACGCAATAGATCGCTGCTCAGCGCGATGGACCGCATCTTTTGGGGAGAAAACTTTGTTTAGTATTATTCAAGCAGCGGGTTGGCCGATCTGGCCCTTATTATTGGCATCAGTGCTAGCGATTGCGTTGATCATTGAGCGTGCCCTTTCCTTAAAAACTGAGAAAGTTATGCCATCTAATCTGGTGGGCGAGGTATTGCAATTACACCGGCTACGTCAGGTCAATGCCGATGTGTTACAGAAACTTGAACAAAATTCACCACTCGGAAAAATTCTGGCGGCGGGCCTGCGCAACGAGCGCGCGACGCGTGAGGTGATGAAAGAAGCCATTGAGGAAGCAGGGCGTGCAGCCAGCCATCAACTTGAACGATTTCTGATGACGCTTGGTACGATTGCCTCGACAGCCCCCTTGTTTGGGCTCTTTGGCACCGTGGTCGGGATGATTGAGATCTTTGGCGCATCCGCGCCGACGGGAACTAACCCACAAGCCTTGGCTCATGGTATTTCAGTGGCGTTATACAACACAGCTTTTGGCATAGCTGTGGCGATTCCTGCGATGATTTTTTATCGCTACTATCGTGGCAAGGTAGATAGCTTAATCGTTGACATGGAGCAGTTGGCGATCAAATTTGTCGATGCCTTACATGGAACGGGTTTTCCTGCTGCGGGGCCGGTCACCCCAGCCAGCCCAGCGACAGCTAAACCAGCCGCGACCAACAAGAAGCGCTAGCAATCGGGACCAGAGCCATGAATTTCCGTCGCGGTATGACACGTGAAGAGCCAGAAATTAACTTTATTCCATTGATTGATGTGCTGCTCGTCATTTTGATTTTTCTGATGGTGACAACAACCTATTCTAAGTTCAGCGAGTTACAAATAACCCTGCCAACTGCAGAGGCGAATAAAGCGGTTGAGCGTGAGAAAGAAATCATTGTTTCAGTCACTGCTGATGGCAAATATGCGATTGACCGCGTGTTGGTGAATTTCGTTAATGTCTCCACACTGGCGCAAGAGCTGCAGCGCGTCGCTGGGGACCGGGTAGATCCTACGATTATCGTCAATGCCGATGCAGGTGCCAGCCACCAAGCCGTGGTGAATATTTTGGAAGCAGCGCGTTTAGCGCAATATCCACGGCTCACCTTCGCTACTCAAACCGGGAGCAGCCGCTAGCGTCATGTGGCGAGCAAAAATACTGGCCCTGTGGGCGAGGCCGCGTCTCTCAATGTGGCTCTTTCCCTTATGGCCTATATCCTTGTTTTATCGCAGCGCGATGGCGCTACGGCGTTATGCCTATCGTCAAGGATGGCTCAAAGCCTGGCGCGCTCCAGTGCCAGTGGTTGTTGTTGGCAATGTCTACGTCGGGGGAACGGGTAAAACGCCATTTACCCTAGCCTTGGTGAAACTTTTACAACAGCAAGGCTGGCGTCCCGGGATTGTCTCCCGAGGTTATGGGGCACGGCAGTCAGCCACTGATAAACCAGAGCTGGTCTTGCCAGAAAGTGACCCACTACAGGTTGGTGATGAGCCCCTACTCATGGCGCGTCGGCGTAATTGTCCGGTTGTGGTCCATCGCCAGCGTGTGACAGCGGTGCAGCACCTGCTGTCCTTGCAATCAGAGATTGACATCGTTGTTTGTGATGATGGTTTACAGCACTTGGCGCTGGCGCGTGATCTGGAAATCATGGTGCTTGACCAGCGCGGTTTTGGAAATCGACACTGTTTGCCTGCCGGGCCCTTACGGGAACCGGCAATACAAGCAAACTCTTTTTCTGTTTGGGCCTGCAATGGCGCTGTTCCGCCAGTTTCCGCATCACCCAGTCATGGTGTCGTCCTTATCCCTTTTGTTTTAGAGCCGACGGCATTGCGTGCGGTCGCGGATCAATCCCCCTATGCTTTGCCAGACTTAGCGGGTAAGCGAATTCTGCTTTTTGCCGGCATCGGCGCGCCAGAGCGGTTCTTTACGAGTATGCAAACAATTCTGGAAAAGGCACAAGCAGAACACTGGCAAATGCGAGCCTTTCCAGATCATCACCCTTATCAGTCAGCGGATCTGGCGAGTTTAATTGCGCAGTCTGCAGGTCAGCTTGATCTTTTGATTTGTACTGAGAAAGATGCCGTAAAATGTCAAAAATTTGCGGCTCAGCTAGCTTTGCCACTTCTATATCTGGCCGTAGAAGCCCAAATCGACGAATCAGTCCGTCCGCAGTTGTGGCAAACATTGGCAGCACTCAAACAAACTCAATCGATTGAAGCCTTGAGCCGAATCAATCAACCCACAATGTAATCGATCAGCATAGAACAGTGAGAAATTCAAATGGATAAGCGTTTACTCGATATTCTGGTATGTCCACTGTGCAAGGGGACGTTGGAGTTCGACCGTGCAGCACAGGAGTTAATCTGTCAGCACGATAAATTGGCCTTTCCCATTCGTGATGGCATCCCCGTGATGTTGGCCGACCAAGCACGGCCTTTAGAGCAACAATAACCCTTTATGTTCGTTGCGATTATCCCCGCCCGCTACGCCTCTACGCGCTTGCCTGCTAAGCCATTGGCAGATATAGCGGGTGCACCGATGGTGGTGCGCGTTGCCCAACAAGCCTTGCGCAGTGGTGCGAGCCGCGTCTGTGTGGCCACCGATGATGCGCGGATTGTTGAGGCTGTCCGAGCGCATGGCCTTGAGGTTTTGCTAACGCGCGCCGATCATCCTACGGGCACGGATCGCTTGGCTGAAGTGGCCACCCAGCTCGGTTTGGCAGACGATACGATTGTGGTTAATGTGCAGGGTGACGAGCCTTTATTACCCCCTGGTTTGATTGATCAAGTGGCCGCCGCGCTGGCCAATGCGCCCGATTGTGCGATTGCCACTGCCGCCCATGCCGTTCATGATGCGGCGGAATTTTTTAACCCTAACATCGTCAAAGTCGTACTGAATGCGCAGGATGAGGCGTTGTATTTTTCCCGTGCGCCCATCCCGTATGCGCGGGATGCTTTTGCGAGCGAAGCGGGACGAGCGATACTGCCCGCCGCTTTTCCGGCATTGCGCCATATTGGCTTGTACGCATACCGGGCTGGCTTCTTGCGCGCCTACCCAAATTTAGCCAGCACTGCGTTGGAACAATTTGAAGCACTGGAGCAGTTGCGGGCATTGGGGCATGGCTACAAAATCAAGGTGATGACACTTCCTAGTGCGCCCCCAGGCGGTGTGGATACCCCCGAAGATTTAGCGCGCGTGCGACAAATCTGGCCCACGCTGCAAGCAGGTTGACCAATTGGCAAATACTCAGTAAGGTTGCGGCAAGCCATACGCCGCATGATGCGAGCACAATATCAATCATAAAAAATCAACGAGACACACACTTTCAACTTTTAGGATTCATATGCGACTCATTCTCTTAGGTGCGCCCGGTGCGGGTAAAGGTACGCAAGCGGCGTTCATTAAAGAAAAATACGGGATTCCCCAAATTTCTACCGGCGATATGCTGCGTGCCGCCGTGAAAGCAGGTACGCCATTGGGTATTGCCGCTAAACAAGTCATGGATGCAGGTGGGCTGGTGTCGGATGACATCATCATTGGTCTAGTAAAAGAGCGCCTCAAAGAAGCGGATTGTGCCAACGGTTATTTATTTGATGGCTTTCCGCGCACAATCCCCCAAGCCGATGCTCTGAAAGAGGCCGGGGTGTCTTTAGATTACGTGCTGGAAATTGATGTTCCCCACAGCGAAATCATTGAGCGCATGAGTGGCCGTCGTGTCCACGTTGCCAGCGGTCGGACTTATCACGTCAAATTCAATCCTCCGAAAGTGGCGGGCAAAGATGATGCAACCGGCGAAGACCTGATTCAGCGTGATGACGATAAAGAAGAAACCGTCCGTAAGCGCCTAGATGTATACGAAGCGCAAACCCGCCCGCTGGTCGATTATTACTCCGGTTGGGCGGCGACAGGCGATGCCAAGGCCCCCAAGTACCGCAAAATTGCCGGGACCGGTTCGGTCGAGGAAATTACGGCACGGGCGATGGCGGCATTGAAATAAGCGCTTGATTTAAGCAACTATCATAAAACAAGGCCAGCAATGCTGGCCTTGTTTGCTCTTCTTTCAGCGCGAGCTAGCCTTTGCGTTTAAAGTCTTTTAGGCGGAACCCCAGCGCCAGCAGCACGGCAAAGTAAACAGCGGCTCCACCTACGATCAACCCGCCGAGTTTGAGTAGGCGCAGCCACCACAGCACCGGTGCGCTGGGGCTGCCCACCCATGTTATGCCTTGGTTGACCCACCATAAAAAGCCCGCCATCGCCACCAGCGCCAGTGTTAATTTTGCGAAGAAGCTCAGCCAACCCGCGCAGGGCTGGTAGTGCTTGCCACTGCACAAAAAGGTAAAAAGTAGCAGGGCGTTCACACAGGCTCCGACACTGATGGAGAGCGCTAAACCTGCATGAGCCATCGTGGGAACTAACAGCCAATTGAAGAGCTGGGTGGTGATGAGGGCGACGACCGCAATTTTCACCGGCGTGCGCAAATCTTGGCGGGCATAAAAACCAGGAGCGAGAATTTTGATGCCAATCAAACCACACAAACCTACGCCATAGGCCATCACGGCTTGCTGGGTCATGGCTACATCATTTGCGCTAAATCGGCCATAGTGAAACAAGCCTGCGGTCAGTGGCTCGGCCAACATGCATAAGCCGACGGTGGCGGGCAGGGCCAGCAAAAACATCAGGCGTAAGCCCCAATCCAGCAAGGCATTGTATTCAGCGGGATCGGTTTTACTGGCACGACTTAGGCTGGGGAGTAGCACCGTCCCCAATGCCACCCCGAGCATGGCCGTGGGGAATTCCATGAGCCGATCGGCATACGTAATCCACGACACGCTACCCGCCGCCAGATGTGAAGCGATATTGGTGTTGATGAGCAAACTAATCTGTGCGACCGACACCCCAAAAATCGCGGGCCCCATTTTCTTCAGCACGCGTCGTACGCCGGGGTCGGCGAAAGCCGCGCCGACTCGCCAGGTAATGCGCGGTAGCATGCCCACCTTACGCAAGGCGGGGATTTGAATCGCGACTTGCAATACGCCGCCAACCAGCACGGCGACGGCCAAAGCATAAATCGGGGTGTGTAAATGCGGGCTGAGCCAAAGCGCTGCGGCAATAAAGCTCAGGTTGAGTAACACTGGGGCAAAGGCGGGTAAGCTAAATTGCTTCCAAGTGTTGAGGACGCCCGCGCTAAACGCCATCAGGGTCGCGCATAAAATATACGGGAACATCCAGCGGGTGAGCGACACCGCTAAATCAAAGCCTTGCGAATGCTCGCCCAAGCCACTCGCCATCGCCAGTACCAAGGCATCCGCAGCAATGACGCCAATCACGCTGACTCCCAGCACGGCCCAAAATAGCACTGTCGCGGTATCGTTGACTAGCCGCTTGGTTTCCGCTTCCGGCTGGGTAGCTTTGTATTCAGCTAAAATCGGCACAAAGGCTTGTGAAAAAGCCCCTTCGGCGAATAAGCGCCGCAGCAGATTGGGCAGACGAAAGGCTACAAAAAAAGCGTCGGTCTCACTCCCGGCGCCAAATAAACGGGCAATTAGGTTTTCGCGGATGAGCCCCGTAATGCGGGAGAGCAGGGTCATGCTGCTAACGGCAGCAGCGGCTTTGAGAAGATTCATATAAGAACAGTTTGCTTAACGTGCTGGCATTGTAAAGGCTGTCGAGCGATTAACCCAAGTTGAGTGAGTAACTGGGGTCCGGCGCATCTCGCAAGAAAGCGTGCTTTACCGGCCATCCATTTTTAGGCTATAATGCTCGACTTTTCACCACCTTGCCGCACCAAAGGGATATTCCCTCGACGCTGGGCGGCTTTAACCATAAGGAGTTGTAATGCGTCATTATGAGATTGTTTTTATTGTCCACCCTGATCAGAGCGAACAGGTCCCTGCCATGATCGAACGCTACAAAGGCTTGATCGAAGGTCAGGCAGGCAAGATTCACCGTCTGGAAGACTGGGGTCGCCGCCAGTTAGCTTATCCAATCCAAAAGCTTCACAAAGCGCACTACGTTCTGTTAAACATTGAATGTGGTCAGACAACGTTGTCTGAGCTTGAGCATGCGTTCAAATTTAATGACGCTGTTTTGCGCCACCTCATTTTGCAGAAGAAGAACGCTGAAACAGGCGCTTCTCTCATGATGAAAGAAGTCGCGAAAGAAGAAGCGCAAAAAGCAAGTCGTGCCGCTGCTGAGCAGGCTTCTGCCTAACAGCATGGTGCTGGATCCGCGTCGTTAATAATTATCTGAGTTTGAACGCGTGATTGATGCCATCAACCAAGTGGTACTAGATGGCAAATTAGTTGAATGTGGGGCAGTGCGATATACCCCCGCAGGTATCCCGATCTTAGAAGGGGTGCTACAACATCAGTCAACGGTGCTTGAATTGGCAAAACCGCGTCAAGTGCTCTGTGAAATCAGATGGTTGTTAGCAGGTGAGCAGGCATTATCTATGCAGACGCACGCGCTTGGATTAAGTGTCCGGATGAATGGTTTTCTGGCAAAAAAAAGCCTCAATAGCAAAACCCTTGTCCTACATGTGCAATCCCTGCAAATACTGGATCCACGCTAAATTTGTCACGTAACTGAACCGAATTAATTTAAAGGAATCATCATGGCCTTTGTGAAACGCAATAACCGCGATAAAAAACGTCCTCAACAAAACCCTTTGTTCAAACGTAAAAAGTTCTGCCGCTTTACTGTCGCTAAAGTGGAAGAAATCGATTACAAAGATATCGAAACGCTGAAAGACTTCATCCAAGAAAACGGCAAAATTATTCCTGCCCGTTTGACAGGAACAAAAGCCAACTACCAGCGTCAATTAAACGTCGCGATCAAACGTGCCCGTTTCTTGGCTTTGTTGCCATATACCGATAATCACTAAGCCGCTGATAGGACAGGAGTAACGAATTATGCAAATTATTCTGCTAGAAAAAGTTGTTAACCTCGGCCAGCTGGGTGAAGTGGTCCGTGTTAAAGATGGCTATGCACGCAATTTCTTGATCCCTCAAGGCAAAGCCAAACGCGCGACAGAAGTCGCGATCAAAGAGTTTGAGGCACGTCGTGCTGAGCTAGAAAAAGCCCAAGCCGAAAAACTGGCTGCGGCTCAGGCGCTGGGTGAGAAACTGAATGGGTTGACCTTGGCAATCACAGCGAAAGCCGGTGTAGATGGCCGTTTATTTGGCTCGATCACCAATATCGATATTGCTGAGCAACTTAAAACCAATGGGTTTGCGATTGAGAAAGCCCAGATTCGCTTACCTAATGGCCCGCTGAAAACCATCGGCCAACATGGCGTTAGTGTGGCACCGCACACGGATGTTGTTGTTGATGTCACGATTGATATCGTTGCTGAAAAAGCCTAAGCGCTTACAACAATCGAAAAGCCAGTTAGCTTGCTAGCTGGCTTTTTTTATTTGAGCTTCGCTATCTCTCGGTAATGGCAGGCGTAAAATCTTCTTTCATTTCAGTGTCAGGTAAGTTGATATGGATATTCCCCCTCCCGTTATGCCCGCTGATCCTCAGCTTGATGCGTTACGCGTTCCACCGCATTCAGTGGAGGCTGAACAGTCTGTGCTCGGGGGGCTACTCCTCGACAATGCTGCGTGGGATCGCATTGCCGATGTGATCCGTGAGGAAGATTTTTATCGCTTTGATCATCGTTTGATTTTTCAACAGCTCAGCCGCTTGATTAGCAATGGAAAGCCGGCTGATGTCATTACGGTGTTTGAAGCCTTACAAAATGCCGGTAAAGTCAACGATGCAGGGGGCTTGCCTTATCTCAATAGCTTGGCCCAAAATACCCCGTCGGCAGCCAATATTGGCCGCTATGCCGAGATTGTGCGCGACCGCTCGATTTTGCGACGGCTGGTAACGATTAGCGACGAGATCAGCGCGGCTGCATTTAATCCACAGGGTAAAGAAACAAAACAAATCCTGGATGAAGCCGAACAAAAAGTGTTTCATATTTCAGAAGAGCGGGCGCGTGGAGGGTCTGGCTTTCAAGCTTTACCGGGCTTACTGAGCCAAGTCGTTGAGCGTATTGATGAGCTTTATCACCGCGATAATGAGAGCGATATCACTGGGGTGCCCAGTGGCTTTAGTGATTTAGATAAAATGACGTCCGGCCTGCAACCAGGAGACATGGTCGTCGTGGCAGGTCGTCCGTCGATGGGTAAAACGGCCTTCTCACTCAATATTGGTTCGCACGTTGCCGTGGAAGAGGGCTTGCCAGTCGCGGTGTTCAGTATGGAAATGCCAGGGACACAACTGGCGATGCGGATGCTGGGGTCGGTTGGGCGGCTGGATCAGCATCGCGTGCGCACCGGTCGTTTGACGGATGATGATTGGCCGCGTCTGACGCATGCCATCCAAAAAATGCAGGATGCGCAGTTATATATCGACGAAACGCCTGCCTTGTCAGTGATTGAGCTGCGTTCACGCGCTCGCCGCTTGGCGCGCCAGTGCGGCAAGCTTGGCCTGATCATTATCGACTACATTCAGCTCATGGCTGGTGATGGTAGTGAAAACCGGGCAACCGAATTGTCTGAAATCTCTCGTTCTTTGAAGGCGCTAGCGAAAGAGCTCAATTGTCCATTGATTGCCCTGTCACAGCTCAATCGCGGCTTGGAGCAACGACCCAACAAACGGCCTGTCATGTCAGATTTGCGTGAGTCTGGCGCGATTGAGCAGGATGCCGACGTCATTATTTTCATTTATCGCGATGAGGTGTATAACCCAGACTCGCCCGATAAAGGCACTGCAGAAATTATCATTGGTAAGCAGCGGAATGGCCCGATTGGTACCGTCAGATTGACCTTCCTGGGGCAATATACGAAGTTTGAGAATTTCGCGGGGGGCAATGCGTTCTTTAGCAATGAATAGAAAACGCCTTGTACACTACTTTGGCCTGGGCAGTGTGCTGTATTGCCTGAGCTTGGGGCAGACCTTTGCCGATCAAGACGATCAAAATGAGGCAGGATTGCTGCTGCAACTCGCGGCTTACAGCAAAGAGCAAGCGGCACTTTATCGAGCCAATCCCAATGCGGGGCTCACGCTTGCACAGGATGATGAGGTTTCCGCAGGTACATCACCAGAACCCGTCAGTAACATACCTGGCCAAGCATTACGTCATGCCCAGGCTGATCTCTGCCATCGTTATGAGCGGGTTATAGATGGCTATACCGGCGTTTCCCTTAGTCAAGAGAACCAACTTAATCTGACCCTCTTTTCGTATCTGATGCGGGAATGTCGAATGCGAGAAGGTTTACCCATGCATTTGATGGCCTTGCTCCCGACTGATGGGCTCTGGCTCGCTGTGCCGGAGCATGCAAGTGGTCGGACTGGGCTAAACTTTAAACAGCGCGCTGCGCATGAACAAATGCTGCTCTTGATCCAGCTTGCCAGCGATGAGCTCAATGCCTATCCAGCCTTGCTGAATGAGGGAATTCGGACTGGCTATGTGTTGCCCAAGCGCTTGGTGCTACGGGTGCTAGAAAAGCTAACGTTGCTGTTACAGCAAAAAGGGCAGAAGCAAAACGTTGTTAATCAGCTCCCACACAAGCTACCCGCTGATCTTTCTGTGACTGAGCGGCAAGCTTTTGAGCTGCGCTACCAAACCGGGCTTGAGCAAAAATTATTTCCTGCCTATCAGAGATTACAGTCGTATCTTAAGCAAGTGTATTTGCCCGCTGCACGCGAGAGCATTGGCATTGACGGCGTACCAGAGGGGCCCCAGTTATATCAGCAACTGATTCGTTTACATACAACCCTGGATCTGAGTCCTGCCGCTATTCATCAGGATGGGCTGGCAGAGGTTGCTGAGATTAAAACCCAGATCGCGGCGCTCCAGCGTGAGCGCAGTGACTCGGCAGCGCAACCTGCTGTAGCGCGCTATGCGAGCCGACAAGCGCTGCTAAAAGCCTATCAGGAGCGAGTCGGGGAGCTTCAGCAGCGCAGTCAACCATTGTTTAAAGTCCTACCACAGGCAGTGCTGGGGGTGCAGTTGATCGATCCCTATCGTGAGGCCAATACCTCCAGCCAATACAAGGCTGTTTTTCCGGGGCGCCTGGGGTTGTTCTGGTTAAATGCGCAAGATCTCAATATGGGTCCGCAAGCAGTGTCGCTGAGTCTATTGCTCCATGAGGGGTGGCCTGGACATCATCTACAAATGATGCGCCAGCTTGAGTCCACCTCACTCCCGGCTTTCCGCCGCAATAAGCTCTATACGGCTTATGTCGAAGGGTGGGGGTTATATGCCGAGACTCTGGGCTATAACATGGGGTTGTATGAGAATCCCGAAGAGCACGCAGATCATCTTCAGCATCGCCTGCTACGGGCGGTGCGGTTGGTTGTCGATACGGGGATTCACAGTCAGGGTTGGTCTTATGAGCAGGCGATCGACTATATGCGCCAGACAACCGCATTCAGTCAGGCGCGTGTTGTCACCGAAGTGGAGCGCTATATCGCTTGGCCTGCACAGGCATTGGCGTATCACCTAGGCGCACGTGAAATCCAGACATTGCGCCAGATTGCTTACACGAGGTTGCAAGGCGAGTTCGATCTAGCGGCATTCCATGAACAGGTCTTGCAACTGGGCGCGGTACCGTTACCAGTATTGCGCGAGCAAATTTTACGCTGGCTCGATAACTTCTCCCGCTAAATCCATATCAGTTGCAGTGCTAAACCCCGGATAAAAGAGGGGTGTGATGCGACGTATGCAGTGGTGGCTCTCAGGTAAAATACAGAAATATGACAATTCATATTTGCCAGAGGGAGGCGCATCATGTTCGGAAAATTCATGCCCACAGAAGGGCAGTTTTTTGGCTACTTTAATGAGCATGCCGAGCATATCATCGCCGGTAGTAAAGCGCTGGTGGCTTTGCTCGATGACTTTGATCAGTTGGAAGCGCAGGCACAGGTGTTGAATGATCATGAGCATGCTGCTGACAGAATTACCCATGCAACGATTGATCTGTTACATAAAACCTTCATTACCCCACTTGATCGCGACCAGATTCATTCATTAATCAACAGCATGGATGACATCTTGGACTTAATGCAAGATGTGGTGGAGTCAATCTCTCTCTATGATGTGAAACGCATTACCCCCGAAGCCAAACAACTGGGGAATATTTGTCTGGCTTGTGCAGAGCGGGTAAAAACAGTGGTGGGCAGTTTGTCTGATATGCATGATTCACAGGGAATCTTAAAAATTTGTCACGAGATCGATCGCCTGGAATCCGATGCAGATCGAGTAATGCGCTCGGCCATGTCGAAGCTGTTTCGCCATGAAAACGATGTGCGCGAATTGATCAAAATGAAGGCTATCTATGAGTTACTAGAGGCCGTGACGGATCGCTGTGAAGACGTGGCGAATATTATTGAAGGCATTGTGTTGGAGCATTCATGAACGGCTTACAGATCAGCCTATGGGTGCTTGTCATGCTGGTTGTTTTGGCGCTGCTGTTCGACTTTATGAATGGTTTTCACGATGCGGCCAATTCTATTGCAACCGTTGTCTCTACAGGCGTGCTACGACCTCACCATGCGGTTGCATTTGCGGCATTTTTCAACTTTGTCGCGATATTTATATTCCACCTGAAAGTAGCAACTACAGTCGGCAAAGGCACGATTGAACCGCAAATTGTTGATCACTATGTTGTCTTTGGGGCTCTGGTGGGGGCGATAAGCTGGAATTTAATCACCTGGTATTACGGTATTCCATCCAGTTCTTCTCATGCGTTGATTGGTGGATTGGTCGGGGCGGCTGTTGCCAAAGCGGGAACCAGTGCCTTGATCGGCAGTGGTCTTATCAAAACCGTGGTGTTCATTCTGGTTTCACCTACTTTGGGGTTTGTGTTGGGGTCAATCCTGATGGTGTTGGTGGCCTGGCTTTTCCGACGCAGTACGCCGCGCCGCGTGGATCGCTGGTTCCGACGTTTGCAATTATTCTCCGCCGCTTTATACAGTCTGGGTCACGGCGGCAACGATGCACAGAAAACGATGGGCATTATCTGGATGCTATTGCTGGCCGCTGGCGTATCCTCTGCCCAGGACGGTGTGCCGGGTTGGGTCATTGTGTCCTGCTACGTTGCCATTGGCCTGGGCACCCTGTTTGGCGGCTGGCGGATTGTGAAGACCATGGGGCAAAAAATTACAAAACTCAAACCCGTGGGTGGATTTTGTGCTGAAACAGGCGGGGCGATCACCCTCTTTTTAGCCACCGCTTTGGGAATCCCCGTCTCCACCACCCATACCATTACCGGGGCGATTGTTGGCGTTGGGTCAGCCAACAACGTGCGCGCGGTGCGATGGGGTGTTGCCGGTGGCATCGTCTGGGCCTGGGTATTTACCATTCCTGCTTCGGCTTTCATGGCGGCGATGGCTTGGTGGCTGGGAACGCATTTGTTTTGAGCACCTAGCGCTAGGGGGGCTGTGTGAATGTTAGGCCACCTTAGAAGAGATAGGCGAGGGTAAATACTTCAGCCCTCGCTGTTTTTCAGGTATTCTCCCGCCACTTTCTATTTGTACTGAGATTTCGCCATGCGGTGCGCCCGTTTTTACAGATTAACCTTAATTGGCTTGATGATCGCCTGCTCTTCCTGGAGTTCAGCACAGTCAGGTCGTCGTCATGAGGTTGGCGTGATAGAGACCGTAACCGGACAGGTGCGGGTGGAGTCTGATGTGCGCCAGTCGCCCAACCCGCAGGTCGGTGAAACGCTCTATGAGGGAGAGTTACTGCAAACGGGGAATGACGGAGAAGTTCATTTGCACCTGATGGACGGGGGCTATCTAGCTTTGCGCCCGAATGCGATGTTACGGTTTACCCGTTATCAAGCGTATGGTGATGCTGAGGATCGTGGCACGCTGACCTTAGTGAAGGGCAGCATGCGCTTGATCACGGGTTGGATAGCCGCTGAGCAATCACGGCAATGGCAAATTAAAACACCAACGGCAACCGTCACCACGCGTGCAGCCGATCACGAAACCTGGGTTATTCCTGAATTCGATCCTGGTGGTGATGGAGGGACATACGTCCAGGTTTATCATGGCAAAACCACCCTGGCACAACGCCGTGAAATCATTGAAATGAGTGCTGGCCAAACCGGCATGGCCGGCATCAAAGATCGACCTCGCCTCTTAGAGCGGGCGCCGGGTTTCTATCAACCTGGGCGTTATGATGATTTATTTACTGGTAAGTTTGACCGCTTGCAAGAAAACTTAGCTGAAATTCGGCGTAACCGCATCACCGCACTCAGAGCTGTTTTTCGCGATCGCCAGTTGCCTGTCGCCGACCAAAAAACACCCGCGCGTGAGCGTGGTTATGTTCCACCTGTTGGCGCAGTGGTCCCCGCTGCTACAACGCCGATTCAACCTCGTTCAACAGCCCGTGCTGAATGTCGTCAACAGACAATCAAAACCCGCGCTGGAAAAAAGACAGTACGTACAACTTGCCAGCCTCAGGCTACGTCGCGGCTCGCCGGTGCGGCAAAAAAAGCTACAACAATCGCCCCTAAATCAATCCGTAATGCAACACACACTGCAGGCCGTGGTGCTGCTAAATCTTCGTCTGCCGCGGCGGTAGCTGGGCGCCGTGCTAACCAGACTAAAGCCATGAAATCTAATACGCAAGGACCTAGTAAAAAGCCAGTCCCTAAATCCGCGCAAAAATCCACGCAGAAACAATCCCATCACGCAGATAAAGTCAAACGATAGTGTTGTGCCTATTCACATTTTGTGTTTTTTAAAAATACAAGGTGATATTTGTCACATTTCTTGATTATTTGCTGGCTTTAACGTACCATCCGCGACAATTTTGCAACACATAATCATAAATTGGGTGGGTCATGGGTTCTATTTCTGCCGTTTCTCGGGCATTGCCTTCATTTGATGCTTTTTGTCGTGCTCGTTGTGCCAGATTATCTGGCTTGGTCGCGAGTATATTTTCGATCGCTCTGGTGGGTTGTGGTGGTGGTGACAAGACAGTGGCCCAGCTAACTGGCGCTAGCGATTCATCATCGCAGGCAGCAATTCAAGCAATACGCTCAACTGAAAAGCATATCGCTGGCGCCTGGGACCCTGTTTTTGATATGTCGTTGATCCCAATCCACATGGTTTTGCAGCCTGATGGCCGGGTTATGTATTACGGTAGCGATTTAAATGGAAGCCAAACGGCGGCATATCGTTATGGAATCTGGAATCCGGCAAATGGAACTAGCAGTAACAGTCTGATGATTTTGCCGAATGGAACAGGCAACGATTTGTTTTGTAGTTCACAAACCGTTCTATTGGATGGCAAAACCTTAATTGTGGGTGGTGATGAAGCGAATCCCGATAGTAATGTCGCAAACCGATCGACCAATCTGTTTAGTTTTTTAGATAATTCGCTGGTCAAGCAGAACGATTTGAATCGTTTGCGCTGGTATTCCTCGACCACCATGTTGTTGAATGGTGAGGTTTATATTCAGGGTGGATCAGGCGGGCATGATCGTCCAGAGGTACGACAAACTGATGGAACGTATCGTTTGCTCAATGGTGTTGACACCTCCGCCTATGATGCAACCTTTCCAAAAAATTGGCTTGCCCCTGATGGACGTGTATTTGGGGTAGTCGGCAATGGTTACATGTACTATGTCAACCCGACCGGTAATGGTGCTTTAACGGCAGCCGGCCAACTTCCCGCTGCGAATGCGGGCGCAGCTACTGGTGCTGCCATGTTCCGGCCAGGACGCATTCTCAAACTGTCGACCAACTCTCCAGCCGCAGCCATCATTGATATAAATAATGGCCAAGCGGCTGTCACGAACACCGAGGCTGTTTCGTCGATTCGTATTCACAGTGTGGCGACAGTCCTGGCCGATGGCCGGGTGCTGGTCAGCGGTGGGAGCAGTACCGACAACGTATTGAACACCGCGAATAATGCCGCGGAGGTCTGGGATCCTGTCAGTGGGCAATGGACGATTGGACCAGCCCAACAACTTGCACGCCTTTATCACGGCACCGCCTTGCTGCTGCCTGATGCGCGTGTTCTGGTGGCGGGTGGTGGGGCGCCTGGCCCGCTGACTAACAAGAACGGCGAAATTTATACCCCTTCTTATCTCTATAATTCTCAGGGTGCCCTGGCACCACGGCCTACGATTACCACTGCACCAACCGTGGTTGAACCGGGGCAAAGCTTTAATATTGAGACCAGTACAGCCAATTTGTCGCGAGTTAGTTTGGTGCGATTTGGTTCTGTTTCACACAGCTGGAACAGTGATCAGCGTTTTATTGATTTACCTTGGCGCAATAATGGGTCGCAGCGTTTTGCGCTACAAATGCCGGCACGGGCAGCAGATACCCCCCCAGGCTTTTATATGCTGTTTGCCTTTGATACTCAGGGTGTCCCCTCAGTCGCTAAGATTCTACGGGTCAACATGCCTGGCGCGCGCGATGCCGCGCGCAGCCCTGCAGTGAACAACATAGCCAACCAACGCAGTGACACGGGTGCTGTCATCGATATCCAGCCAACCGCATCGAATCCGCTCGGGCGGACCTTGCGTTGGAGTGCCAGTGGATTACCGAATGGACTGGTTATTGATGCCAACACAGGAAAAATTACCGGTAGCCCAAGGCAGCCTGGGACATTCTTCGCCAC
The DNA here is from genome assembly GCF_003335215.1 of Parvibium lacunae. Lineage (GTDB taxonomy): Bacteria > Pseudomonadota > Gammaproteobacteria > Burkholderiales > Burkholderiaceae_D > Parvibium > Parvibium lacunae. The sequence continues at coordinate 251,575 of NZ_QPGB01000001.1, forward strand.
CGTTGCGGTTGACGATGGCAGTTGGGTGGGCTCCAGTTCGTTCCTCTGGGAAGTTGCCCAAGGCACATTGGTCTTGCAGCCTGTGCTACCCGTTTCAGCAGCACTAAGTCAACAAGACTTGACCTTTACGGCGAATGCGATTGGTTCAAATGTTCGCTATCAGTGGAATTTTGGTGATGGCAGTCCCGTTAGCGCGTGGTCAACGAGCCGTACAATTCGCTACCGCTACAGTGCTCCCGGTGTATATGCCGTTACCGTAACGGCGATTGACGACCAGGGGCGGCCACAGACGCAAACTTTCTTGCAGACGGTTGCCCTGACAGCGACACCCACTCGCCCGGCGCGTTCTTCGGCTTTGCTGTTCGAGCAACCGAGTACAGGGAATGCACGTTTGTGGGTTGCTAATCCCGATGCTAATACGGTCAGTGTTTTCGATGCAGTTACCCAAAATAAACTGGCTGAAATTGTCGTGGGCCAACAACCCGTCACCCTAACCAGGGATGCCACAGGACAAATTTGGGTCGCTAATCGCCAAAGTGATTCGCTCAGCATTATCAATCCAACCAGTTTGACGGTTAGCCAAACAATGAATCTGGCTTCTGGCTCCGGTCCCTATGGGATTCTTGCGACCCCGAATAACCCCAATTTAATCCACGTGGTACTCGAAGGCCGGGGACAATTATTGAGAATTGACGCAGCGAAGCGCTTGGTTGGGCAAACCGTCAATCTTGGTTCCCAACCCCGCCATCTCGCAATAACGCACAACGGCAGCAAGCTTTATGTGTCACGCTTCATTACGCCCCCCTTGCCTGGTGAAGCAACCGCAACAGTACAACCGAATGCGGGTGGCGTTGCGCGTGGTGGCGAAGTGGTGGTTTTGAATGCTAACTTGGCGATCACAAAAACCATGATATTGCGACATAGCGATAAGGTTGATAGTGAAAACCAAGGGCGTGGAATTCCGAATTATCTCGGGGCAATGGCGATTTCGCCCGATGGTAGCCAAGCTTTTGTTCCCTCGAAGCAAGATAATATTCTGCGTGGAACCTTGCGCGATGGCAGCAACCTGAACTTCCAAAGCACTGTGCGCGCGATCAGTTCCCGTATTCTCCTGGCCTCTGAGGCAGAAGACTTGGCAGGCCGAATTGATCACGATAACGCCAGCCTGGCGAGTGCGGCAGCATTTGATCCTCGCGGGGTTTGGTTGTTTGTAGCGCTTGAGACTAGCCGAGAAATAGCGATCTTAAACGCACATAACCGAACACAATTACTGCGTATTGAAACGGATTTTGCGCCTCAAGCACTTGAAGTTTCCCCCGATGGCAAGCGTTTATACGTCAGCAATTTCATGGCCCGTAATGTAGGGGTATACGACCTTGTTCCCTTGCTAGAGCAAGGGCGGCTGGTCGCGCCTCTCTTGCAAACGCTGCCGACCGTTGGGAATGAGCTGTTACCCCCGCAAGTGTTGCGGGGTAAGCAACTTTTTTATGATGCCCGCGATCCACGCCTGGCTCGCGATCGTTACATGAGCTGTGCCACTTGCCATAATGACGGTGGTCACGATGGCCGAACCTGGGATTTAACCGGGATGGGCGAAGGCTTGCGTAATACAATCAGTCTGCGCGGGCGTGCGGGGATGACCCACGGACGTCTACATTGGACCGGTAACTTTGACGAGGTACAAGACTTCGAGGGTCAAATTCGTGGCTTGGCTGGGGGCACCGGGTTAATGCCTGACGCCGCTTTTAATACGGGTACCCGCAGTCAACCTCTTGGCGATAAAAAAGCGGGGTTGAGCAGCGATCTAGACGCCCTGGCGGCCTATCTTGGGTCGCTCACGCAGTTTGGCAGCAGTCCTTTGCGTGCGGCTAATGGCCAACTCAGCAGTGATGCGCTAATTGGTCGCAATTTATTTAATGCTCAATGTATTCAGTGTCATAGCGGCAGTATTGCGACCGATAGCCCTTCTGGAAAATTACATAAGTTGGCCACGATCAAAGCGAGCAGTGGCAAGCGCTTGGGGTCAACGCTAACGGGCTTGGATACCCCGACGCTTCGTGATGTCTGGGCAACGGCACCCTATCTTCATGATGGCTCTGCAGCTACCTTGGAGGCGGCGATTCAAGCGCACCAGACAGGGTTGGATGCGACGAAACTGCGGCAACTAGCCAGTTACTTGCGTGAGGGGGGGCTGGATATGCTCCCATCCGCAGTTCAACTTGGCGCCAGCAATCTGAGTTTGGTGGGGGCTGCCGCTGTGCGTGCTGATGGCGCTATACAAATCACACCGAACAGTACAGCGCAGGGTGGCGCAGCTTGGTCCACTCTAGGGTGGTCAACTACTCAGGCCTTTACCACTAGTTTCGACTTTGTTTTACAAGGAGCCGCAAGACAGGCTGATGGCATAGCCCTGGTGATGCACGGCAGTGGGAACAACTTTTTGGGTGGACTAGGTGGCTGCATTGGTGTGTGTAATTTACCAAATTGGTCTGGCTTAGTCATTCAAACATGGGAAAACAATCGCGTGGGTCTCGCGACGAATACCCAGATTGCTAAACCTGCTGGCTTTGATCTCGGTAATGCCGCCAATATAAGTGGTCGGGCAACTTTGGCTTACAACCCCGTTACCAAGCTGCTAACCAGTTACGTTACGTTGACCAGTAATGGCGTTAGCCGAACCTTAGTAGATGCAATGACGATTGATTTGACTGCGAAGTTTGGCCAACGAGTCACCGTTGGCATTACAGGCGCGACCGGTGGCGCCAGTGCAGAACAGGTAATTCGAAATTGGACCGCTGATTTTGCCGAGCCAATCAATAATAGCTGGGTAAAACTAAACTGGGATGCACAGGCGCAGACCAACGGTAGCCTTTTATTAACCCCGAATACGCAAAATAAAACGGGGACGGCATGGGCCACACAACCGTTGTCAAGTAGCCAGAGTTTCACCACAGAGCTGGATTTTTCCTTACGTGGTACTGCTCGTCAAGCGGATGGCCTAGCGCTGGTACTGCAAAATACGGGTACCGATTTCGTTGGTATGAATGGCGGCTGTCTGGGTGTGTGCAACTTACCTAATTGGATTGGAGCCGTTGTGCAAACCTGGGACAATAACCGATTAGGTTTTGCAAGTAATGCTCAAGCCGCCAAGTCAGCTGGTGTTGATTTGGGCAATCATGCGCTTATCCAGGGGCATTTAATTGTTCGTTACGATGCAAGCCGCAAGCTTCTAGAGATGACAGGAACTCTTGTAACCGATGGCGTTGTTCGCCCAATTAACGATACGCTGTCGATTGATCTCAGCGCTCGTTTCGGCCCTCGCTTTTTTATTGGGGTTGGCGCGGCAACAGGCGGTGCAGCAGCCGAGCAAATAGTCAGCCAGTGGGTGATACGACAACGCTAACCTCGTTACGCTTCATACCAGCAGCCGCCGGATTTCCGGCGGCTGCTGTCATTTTGGCACTCGAAAAATCTGAAATGGATACGGCCCGGTGTGAATAGAATATCTTTTCATTGAGCATAGGCGGAATAAAACCATTCGCGGTTTCGTTGCGTATGCCCCAAGCAGGTAAGATATGGTTTCAATTTACGGGAAACGCTTGGGCATTTTATGTTTCGCTTCGGTGTATTGATCTGGATTCTGTTGCTCTCTGGTTGCCAGAGTCCTCGCGGTTTACTAACAACGCTGGGGCCTGACTACAAGCCCACTTCGGTCTCCACACCAAAAGAATGGCAGGTACCGCCACTACCACACAGCGGTTCTGTTGCCAGCTTAAAGGATTGGTGGAGCCAGTTTCGTGATCCACTCCTAATCTCCTTCATATCAGAGGCACAGGCAGTGAGCAGCAACGTCGCCGATGCCCAGGCCCTGATTGTGCGCGCCCGCGCTAACGCTGTTGTCGCAGAGGCTAAGCCTGTCCCCGCCTTAAATCTTACTGCTGATGCCAATCGCTCGGCCTTTAGTTTTGGTGGTCCAGTGACTTACCGCAGTTTGACCTCGATTGGTTTGCAAAGTAGCTGGGAAATTGATTTGTTTGGGGGCTTGGCGCGTGAGCGTGAGGCGGCACTGGCTGCACTACAATCAGCCCAAGCGAACTGGCACGCTGCGCGGGTTGCTATTGCCGTTGAGGTAGCCACTGCCTATTTCAATTATCGCTACTGCCAAACTCAGATCATTCTGTTGCAGCAGGAACGAGACGCACAGGAACGTATCGTTCAGAGTCTAACGGAGGCGGTTAAAGTTGGCTTGCAGCCAGCCGCTGTGGCAAGTTTGGCTCAAGCTAAACTGGCAGAGCTGCAACGCACCCTGACCGCACGCGCCACAGATTGTGACGTTGCAATAAAAGGTCTTGTTGCACTCACTGCACAAGACGAGCCAACTTTGCGTCGTCAGCTCGCCGTGCAGTTGCCAGTAGCAACTGTCGCACAGTTACCTGCTCCCCCGACATTTGTTTTGCCTACCTTGCCAGCGGAATTACTGAATCAACGTCCGGATTTATTTATGGCTGAGAGAGCTGTGGCGCAGGCCAGCGCTGCGATTGGCATTGAATCTGCTCGTTGGTATCCTCGGCTGAGTTTAACGGGTTCGATTACGCCAACCCGACAAAGTATTAATGATGGCCCTGTCAGCAATGTCAGAACGTGGTCGGTTGGACCTTCTCTGTTGTTACCATTAATCCAAGGTGGGCGACGAAGTGCAAACCTAGCGGCCGCACAGGCAGAGTATGAAGCGGCCAAAGCAGCATATGTCAGTAAAGCGAGGCAGGCGGTGCGTGAAGTAGAAGAAGCCATGCTACGTGTCCAATCTGCGCAGCAAGAGTCAGCCTATTTAGTGCAGGCTTACCAAGCTGTGCAAGAGAATATGACTGCCGTGACAACACGAGAGCAGGCGGGCTTCGCGAACCGGATTGAGTTACAAGACGCCCGGCGCAGCCTCTTGCAAGCAGAGCAAGCTTGGTTACAGGTTAAACACGAACAAATCAATGCATGGGTCAGTCTCTATCGTGCTTTAGGCGGTGGGTGGCAGCAGGATTCTCTAGCGTTGAACACAGACTACAGATTGAGCTCTAGTGCTCCACGCACACCACAGTAATACTGCTGATATAGGCATTTAGAACAGACAGATGTAACAAGGTAAATCATGATCGCGAGAACTAAACGCAATTTAAAAATAGCTGGCATAGTGATTCAATGCAGTCATTTAACTATCCCTGCGGCTTACCTGCTGCCACTGACTGTTATGAGTGGTATCGTAGTAACGCATGAGAGTCAAGCGCAAACCCCGCCTGCACGACCTGCCCTTACCGTGACCGTAGTCCAGCCGCGCATCCAGCGTATTCCGTTTAGCTTACAAGCGAATGGCAGCGTAGCGGCCTGGCAAGAGGCGATCATTGGCGCGGAAGTCAATGGTTTACGCCTCGCTGAAGTATTGGTTAATGTTGGCGATACCGTCCGCCGTGGGCAAGTGCTGGCTACCTTTGCGGCTGAAACGGTAGAGGCTGAGGTCGCTCAGGCCAAAGCCAATGTTGCTGAAGCCGATGCAACATGGCAAGAAGCACAGGCAAATGCCGAACGGGCTCGCCGCATTGCTGACAGTGGTGCGCTCAGTACACAGCAAATAGCGCAATACCAAACCGCCGCACAAACGGCGCAAGCCCGATTGGCCGCTGCTCAGGCACAGTTACAAAATCAGCTACTTCGGCAGCGGCATACCCGCGTGCTCGCGAGTGATGATGGCGTGATCTCTGCACGGAGCGCGACAGCAGGGGCGGTCATCGCCCCTGGGCAAGAATTATTCCGCTTGATTCGGCAGCAGCGTTTAGAGTGGCGCGCCGAGGTTACGGCCAGTGAATTAGCCCGACTCAAAGTGGGGCAGCGTGTAAAAGTCCAAGTCGGGGCGCTGTCGCCTCTTACCGGACGGGTGCGGATGATCGCCCCCACGGTCGATCCGCAAACCCGCAATGCGCTTGTGTATGTTGACCTGCCGGGCGCGATGTCGCAGGGGATTAAGCCCGGTATGTTTGCGCGCGGTGAGTTTTTACTTGGCGACAGTGACGCATTAACCTTGCCGCAAAGTGCGGTTGCCCTGCGGGATGGGTTTAGCTACGTCTTTAAATTACAAGCAAACAACCGAGTGACGTTGGTCAAGGTCCAAACCGGTCGTCGGCTTGTCAATGAGCCAGGCAAAGAAACTAATAAGGAAACGGATAGCGCGATTGAGATATTGCAAGGGGTACAGCCAGGCGACAGCATCGTGGCCAGTGGTGCAGCCTTTTTGGCCGATGGCGATACCGTTAAAGTGGTTGCCCCTCCGGCGGCGCCAAGCTCGTCGGCAAGGTGATCGACCATGACAACCCCGATTCACACTGCCGTTACTCCAGCGCCAGAGACAACCATGAATATCTCCGCCTGGTGTATCAAAAACCCGATTCCAGCCCTGATGCTGTTTGTCTTGCTGACCTTTGGCGGCATGCTCAGCTTCAAGGCAATGAAAATTCAGAATTTCCCCGATCTGGATTTGCCGACGGTCACCGTCACCGCTTCTTTACCCGGCGCCTCACCAGCGCAACTGGAAAATGATGTCGCGCGTAAAATTGAAAACTCCTTGGCAACCCTGCAAGGGTTAAAGCATATCTACACCAAGGTGCAGGATGGCGGGGTGACACTCACCGCCGAGTTCCGGCTTGAGAAGCCCGTGCAAGAGGCGGTAGATGATGTGCGTTCGGCTGTCAGTCGTGTGCGTGCCGATTTACCCGGCGATCTGCGCGATCCAATTATCAACAAACTCGATTTAGCGGGAGCGCCCGTGCTGGCCTTTACGGTCGCCTCCTCGCGCATGGATGAAGAAGCGCTCTCTTGGTTTGTCGATGACACCATCACCAAACAACTCCTCACGGTTAAGGGCGTTGGTGCGGTTAACCGGGTCGGGGGCGTGAATCGTGAAATCAGTATCGCGCTCGATCCGCTCAAATTACAGGCGTTAGGGGTCAGTGCGGCCGAAATCTCACGCCAGCTACGCCAAGTGCAGCAAGAAAGCGCGGGCGGTCGAACCGACTTGGGGCAAGGCGAGCAGCCAGTCAGAACCCTGGCAACTGTGCAAACAGCGGCAGAGCTGGCGGCAATCAGTTTATCCATCACTGGCGGTAATGGGCCGGGCCGGCGGATTCGCCTCGATGAAATTGCAACCGTCACAGATACAACAGCCGAGCCACGCTCGGTAGCGCTGTTGAATGGGCAGCCCGTTGTCGGTTTTGAGGTTACCCGCAGTCGTGGCGCGAGCGAGGTCGATGTGGGCGCGGGCGTCGAAAAAGTGTTAAAAAGCTTGCGCGACCAACACCCCGATATTGAGGTTACCCAGGCCTTTGATTTTGTCACCCCAGTGGCTGAAGAGTTTCGCGGCTCAATGAGTTTACTTTATGAAGGGGCTGTTTTAGCTGTCATCGTTGTCTGGCTATTTTTACGTGACTGGCGGGCCACCTTTGTCTCTGCCGTTGCCTTGCCGTTGTCGGTTATCCCCGCGTTTATCGGTATGGCTTACTTTGGGTTTTCGATCAATGTCGTCACCCTACTTGCCCTCTCTCTGGTGATCGGTATTTTGGTCGACGATGCGATTGTTGAGGTCGAAAATATTGTCCGCCATTTGCGCATGGGAAAGTCACCCTATCAAGCTGCGCTAGAAGCGGCGGATGAAATCGGCTTAGCAGTTATCGCAACCACCTTTACGCTGATCGCCGTTTTTTTGCCGACGGCATTTATGAGCGGCATCGCTGGCAAGTTTTTCAAGCAGTTTGGTTGGACAGCGGCGCTGGCCGTGTTTGCTTCCCTCGTCGTGGCGCGTATGTTAACGCCAATGATGGCAGCCTACCTGCTCAAGCCTACCGCGAGCCATGTGCCAGCGACGGGTCGTTTGATGCAGGGCTACCTAAAGGCCGCTGCCTGGTGTCTCGACCATCGTTGGTTAACGATGCTTGGCGCTGGCTTATTTTTTATCGGCTCGATTTTACTGATTCCGTTACTGCCGACGGGCTTTATCCCCCCTGACGACAATTCACAAACACAAGTCCACTTAGAGTTACCGCCTGGCTCAACACTGGCGCAAACCCAAGCCGCTGCCGAGTCTGCGCGCGCTCTGGTGCACCAAGTTAAGTATGTAGAGAGTGTTTACACCACCATTGGTGGCGGCAGTGCAGGGAGCGACCCCTTTGCCCCTGCCGGGGCCAGTGAAGTCCGCAAAGCCACCCTAACCATTATTTTGGCTGATCGGCGTCAACGCCTGGTCCGCAAGCAAGTCACCGAGCAAGAAATCCGCCAACAGCTTCAAGCTTTACCGGGTGTCCGCACCAAAGTCGGTTTGGGCGGCTCTGGTGAAAAATATATCCTCGTTTTGCGTGGCGACGACCCCGTGGCACTCAGCACTGCCGCGCGGGCGGTTGAGAAAGACTTACGAACCATTCCGGGTTTAGGCAGCATTGCGTCCAGCGCCGCGCTGATTCGGCCAGAAATCGCTGTCCGCCCCGACTTTTCTCGGGCCGCAGATTTAGGGGTAACCACGGCCAGCTTGGCAGAAACGCTCCGCATTGCAACAGTAGGTGACTACGATGTGGCACTGCCAAAATTGAATCTCTCGCAGAGACAAGTTCCGGTCGTCGTTCGGCTCGACAAGCAAGCCCGCCAAGATTTGCGTATTTTGGAGCGCCTGACCGTGCCCAGTAGCAAAGGCAGCGCAGTCATGATCAATCAGGTCGCCGATCTCAGCCTCGCCAGCGGCCCGGCCGTGATCGACCGCTATGACCGTGCGCGTAACATCAACTTCGAAATTGAATTATCCGGGGTGCCGCTAGGCGAGGTTACCAAAGCGGTACAACAGTTACCTAGCATTCAAAATCTGCCCGCTGGCGTTAAACAAATTGAAATCGGTGATGCGGAGGTCATGGGCGAACTATTCGCCAGTTTCGGGCTGGCGATGCTGACCGGTGTCTTGTGCATTTACATAGTACTGGTTTTATTGTTCAAAGATTTCTTGCAGCCGATTACCATTCTCGCCGCCTTACCGTTATCGCTAGGTGGCGCGTTTGTTGCGCTTTTGGTCGCGGGCAAAAGCTTCTCCATGCCATCGCTGATTGGCTTGATCATGCTGATGGGCATTGCGACCAAAAACTCAATTTTGTTGGTTGAGTATGCGATTGTGGCCCGTCGCCAAGGCATGAATCGGCTCGATGCGCTGCTCGATGCATGCCACAAGCGGGCGCAACCGATTGTCATGACGACGATTGCGATGGGCGCGGGCATGCTCCCTATCGCGATTGGCTGGGGCATTGCAGACCCCTCATTTCGCAGCCCGATGGCGATTGCGGTGATCGGCGGGCTGATTACCTCAACTTTCCTGAGCCTGCTAGTGATTCCCGTGGTTTATACCTGGGTTGATGACGTGGAAAACTGGTTGTTGAAGTGGCGGCGGCGCTGGCAAAAAGCTGCGCCTCCTGTCACCGTCTGACTACTCAGCGCAGCACAATCGAGCACTACAGAATTTCTGCCGCAAAGTCGGCCAAGCGCGAACGCTCGCCACGTTGTAAGGTGACATGCCCGCTGTGATCCCAGCCTTTGAAGCGGTCCACCACATACGTCAAGCCGGAGGAGCCTTCGGTGAGGTAGGGCGTATCAATCTGCGCGATATTCCCTAGGCACACCACTTTCGTGCCGGGGCCAGCGCGGGTGATCAGCGTTTTCATTTGTTTGGGGGTTAAGTTCTGCGCTTCGTCGATGATCAGGAACTTATTGACGAAGGTGCGGCCACGCATGAAGTTAAGCGACTTGATACGAATTTTGGCTTTGATCAGATCCGTTGTGGCAGCACGACCCCATTCGCCAGCGCTGGCATCGGTTTTATTGAGGATTTCCAGGTTGTCTTCCAATGCACCCATCCACGGGGCCATTTTCTCTTCTTCGGTACCGGGTAAGAAACCAATGTCTTCCCCAACGGGCACCGTGACACGGGTCATAATGATTTCACTGTAAGCCTTGCTTTCCATGATCTGGGCGAGGCCTGCGGCCAGTGCCATTAATGTTTTACCGGTACCAGCTTGACCGAGCATAGAGACAAAATCGCAGTCCGGGTCCATCAGCATATTCAGCGCGAAATTTTGTTCACGGTTACGTGCAGTGAGGCCCCATACGGCATTTTTATGATGGGTGTAGTCACGCAGCGTTTTTAGTACTGCCGTTTTCCCATTTAGCTCTTTGACCTGAGCATAAAATGGGGTGCCGGTTTCGAGATAGATAAACTGATTCAGCACCATGCTGGGTACCTGCGGACCCGTTAACCGATAGTAGGTATAGCCGCCTTGCTGCCAGGACTCCATGCCTTTGCCATGCTTATCCCAGAAGTTTTCTGGCAGGCTAAGAATACCGGTGTACAACAAGTCAGAATCTTCCAGCACTTGGTCGTTAAAGTAATCTTCTGCCGCCAAGCCTAAGGCACGCGCTTTAATGCGCATGTTAATGTCTTTGGACACCAGCACCACTGGCCGTTGTGGCTTATCTTCTTGCAGCGCACGCACAACCGAGAGAATTTGATTATCACCCTTGCCCAGAGGGAGGGTGGTTGGGAGCGTGTTCGCCAGCACGTGTGTTTGCAAATACAGCCGGCCCAATGCATCTTTATTGCCAAGCGCATTCAGTGCAATGCCAGCATCAATATCCGGCTCGCTGGCAACCAGCGAATCTAAACTCCGGCTGGCTTGACGGGCATTACGTGCGACTTCTGACATCCCTTTTTTATGCCCATCCAACTCTTCCAAGGTGGTCATTGGAATAAACACATCATGCTCTTCGAATCGGAACAGGGAAGAAGGGTCATGCATCAGGACGTTCGTATCAAGCACAAACAGTTTGCGAATCGTATCGACCGCTTTTTGAGGTTGCGGGTTTTTCGGCGTTTTTGGCGTCTTGGGTGGGTTAAGCGTCTGCCCTTGGGGAGGAATCAGATTTGCATTGGCTGCGGATGGCGTTGTTCCCGGCACATTACTGCTGCGGCTGGCGGCGGGGGCGGCAATCGGTGCGAGCGGTTGCGCTGTGGTCGCTCGTGTCTTCTCTTGCAGTTTTGGGCTGACCAAGGCTGCCGTTTGCCCACCTGTTTTTGCTGCGGTTTTACCTTTTTTCTCCTGCACTGGCGGGGTTAGTTTTTTGGCTTCTAACCGTTCATCCAAATGAATTAAGGTCGCAGGTTTGGTAGGGGCTTTGGGTAGCGGCATACAGGCTCCGGGTTATACAAAAGCAGGCTAAAAAAGTGAAAAAGCCGCCGGGACAATCATCCCATGCGGCTTTCAGAAACAGTGCGCGACCAGCTCACGCGCGAATCACAGAGTTTTAACAAATTCCAATACCTCAGCAACGTGTCCAGGTACTTTAACACCACGCCAGACCTTGCGCACCACGCCCGTTGTATCCAACACAAAAGTGCTGCGCTCAACCCCACGCACTTGTTTGCCGTACATGTTTTTCATCTTCACGGTGTCAAACAGCGTGCATACCGCTTCATCGGTATCGGCAATCAGCTCAAAGGGGAACCCCATTTTGCTTTTGAAGTTGTGGTGAGACTTCAGGCTGTCACGCGAAATCCCAAAAATTTTCGTATTGGCTGCCAGAAACGCTTCGTGCATGTCGCGGAACTGTTGGCCTTGAGTGGTACAGCCGGGTGTACTGTCTTTGGGGTAAAAATACAGCACCACGTTGTGCCCCCGCTGGGCGGCTAACTCAAACTCGCCATTGTCTGTGCCAGCGGTACAGGCGGCGGTGAAGTTGGGTACTTCTTTATTCAAAGTCAAATCCGTCATCGTACAAGCCTCATGAATGCCATTTTTATACAATGGGCGCACCTTGTAACAATACGTCCCCAGTACGCCCTGCAACTTCCCCCCATGTTACTGCATGTTTGGGGAGATTTTGCGTTTGCAGCACATGAAAGTATTGTGACATGGTGCTCAGCTCGTATCCTTGCGCTTGCCAGCCGCGTAATAGCTCGGCAAAGACGGGCAGCAGTTTCATGCCTTCTAGCTCGGCATGCAGGGTAAACACATGATCTTGCTGCTGGGCGGCGGTATAACGCAGCAAATGCTGGGCGACATTGCTCTCATCAATCACCGTGCCATTCACTTCCCGGCCAAGCAACTCATCCAAGGTGGGGAGGGTGGTCGGCATTTCAATATGCGCCAAAGTTTTGCCATTCACTACCGGCCAGAAAGGATGCGTACCGCGACTATCGCTGGCATAGCGCAGGCCATTCGCGCTGTGCTGTGACAGCGCGTGGTCATTCATCTGCCAGCCTGCCGCGCCATGCGTGGGGGCGGCATAGCCAAAAATGGCCTGAAAGCGCTCAAAGGCTTTGCGTAAGTGTTTATCAGTCCACGCGGCGGGCTTGTGGCGCACATAGTCTTGCCAAGTGAAATGATCCCAGCAATGAATCCCACACTCATGTCCCGCTTGCGCCACTTGCCGTAAAACTTGTTGGCCACGTTTACCAATGTCAGGGCCGGGCAGCACCGTGCCGTAGAGCAGGGTTTTAATGCCGTAGTGGCTTACCACCGAGGTGCGCTGCACCTTGGCAAAAAAACCGGGGCGGAACACGCGCTTAATCGCTCTGCCCGTATGGTCTGGGCCGAGCGAAAACAGGAACGTGGCGGGCGCATTCACAGCGGCGAGCGCTGAAAGCAAACGTGGCACGCCTTCTAGCGTGCCACGGAGGGTGTCGACATCGATTTTTAGAACTAATTTAGGCATTGAATTAACCACAGAGATCACAGAGCACACTGAGTAGAATGGGTTTTCTCCGTGCTCTCAGTGCGCTCCGTGGTAAAAATTACTCCACCAACTGCTTGGCCGCAGCGACCTGACCACGATACGCATCAAAAATGCCGCGCAAGGCATCTTTCATATCGACGGTAGGTGCCCAACCCAACTCTTCTTTGGTGTTGGCGATTTTAGGTACGCGGTTTTGCACGTCTTGGTAGCCTTTGCCGTAGTACTCAGCGGAGGTGCTTTCTACCAGCTGTACTTTGGCGGCGCTTTCGCGATACTCAGGATATTCTTTGGCGAGTTCCAGCATCATGTTGGCCAGCTCTCGCACAGAGTAGTTGTTGCTGGGGTTGCCAATGTTATAAATCTTGCCGTTGGCGATGTTGTCTTTATTGTCGATGATGCGGACCAGCGCATCAATGCCGTCATCAATGTAGGTAAACGCCCGTTTCTGGTGACCGCCGTCTACCAGTGTGATGTTTTCGCCGCGCACGATGTGGCCGAAGAACTGCGTAATCACACGGGAAGACCCTTCTTTGGGGGTATGAATGGAATCGAGGCCAGCACCAATCCAGTTAAAGGGGCGGAAGAGGGTGTATTGCAAACCTTCTTGCTGGCCGTAACCCGCAATCACGCGGTCCATCAATTGCTTGGCGCAGGCGTAAATCCAGCGCGGCTTGTCGATGGGGCCATAGACGAGTGAAGAGGCATAGGGATCAAACTCGTTGTCGCTACACATGCCATACACTTCAGAAGTGGAGGGGAAAATCACCCGTTTTTTGTACTTAACGGCTTGGCGAATAATCGGCAAGTTAGCTTCAAAGTCCAGCTCAAACACCCGCAGCGGCTCACGCACATAGGTGGCGGGGGTGGCAATCGCTACCAGCGGCAGAATCACATCGCACTTGCGCACATGGTATTCAATCCATTCTTTATTGATGGTGATGTCACCTTCAAAAAAGTGGAAGCGCGGATGATCGAGGTATTCGGTGATCCGCTCGGTTTGCATGTCCATGCCATAAATTTCCCAGTCGGTCGTTTCCAAAATACGTTTGGAAAGATGGTGACCAATAAAGCCATTGACGCCCAGGATAAGAATTTTTTTCATGATGAAAGAATCGTTAAATCAGCAAATCGTTTATGTCAGTGTTAGCTGGGTATTTCCCAGCAACTCGGTAAAGTTTTCCGGCGTTAAATCAGCATTTAAATCGAATTCGTTATCGATATGTTGAATATCTGCTTTCAGAACCCGCAACGTGCCTTCAGCGTTGCTTAGGTACAAGCCATTATTGTCGCAGTAAAACGTGGGCTTTTCAAAACGTGGCGCGGGATCTAAGTCAATCGCTGTTTTCCATAAGCGTATCCGCTGTCTCTCGCCGTGCAGCGTCACCTCAAAAAATGCCCCCGGATAATAAGGCGGTGCAACAGCTCGCACCAGGTTATGAATCTCTTGCGGGGTGCTGTGCCAATCAATGCGGCCATCTTCGGGCTGGCGGCCGCTAAAGTAACTGCCTTCGCTTAAATCCAGCGGGGTGCGCTCATGCGTGTTGTCCAGCAAGTGCGGTAAGGCTTGACAGAGGGTGATCTCGGCAGCAACCGTGACTTTATCAAATACCTCTTTCGCCGTGTCGTCCGCCAAAATAGGCACGGCTGTTTGCGCTACGATATCGCCCGCATCGGGCTTCACTTCCATGTAATGCAGTGTTGCCCCGGTTTCAGTTTCACCGTTAATGATGGCCCAATTCACCGGCGCCCGACCCCGATATTTCGGTAGCAGCGAGCCATGCATATTGAGTGCGCCATGCAGTGGAATCCACAAAATATCTTGGCATAGCATTTTGCGGTAATAGAAGGAAAAGATGAAGTCTGGCGCGAGTTCCTCAAACTGCGCAATCCATTCTGCGCTATTGGGGTCTGCCGGGGTAATGTAGGGAATCTCATATTCATGACAGACGTCGATTACTCGCTCAAACCACACTGTTTCAGCCGGATCGTCGCTGTGTGTTACAACCAATGGAACCTCGACACCCGCAGAAAGCAGCGCCTTAAGACAGCGGACCCCCACGTTGTGATAGGCAAAGACGAGTGCGCGCATGGTTCCTCCGACTTATTGTTTCGTTTCGGTGCTATCCAAGACTGCCTGAATCAAATACCGTGGGCGTTGCCGCACTTGCTGGTAAATGCGGCCCACGTATTCACCCAGCAGGCCGATTGAAAACAGCAGCACACCAATCATGAAAAAGGCGATGCCAAACAGGGTAAACAAGCCTTCGGCTTCTGGCCCCATCATAATCCGGCGCACTGCCAAATAGACCACAAACAGCGCGGATAACACCGACAAGACCACGCCCATGAGCGACACAAACTGCAAAGGCACCACGGAAAAGCCTGTTACCAGATCGAAATTCAGCCGAATCAGCTTGTAGAGCGAATATTTTGATTCCCCAGCAGCGCGTTCCTCATGTTCCACCACAATCTCAGCGGGCTTTTGCGCAAAGGTGTAAGCCAGGGCAGGGATAAAGGTGTTGACTTCACGGCAGGCCGAAATGGTATCAACGATGCGGCGGCTGTAGGCACGTAGCATGCAACCTTGATCTGTCATGTGAATATTCGTGATGCGCTCACGCAGCCGGTTCATGGCCCGCGAGGCATAGGTGCGGAAGAAAGAATCTTGTCGCTGGCGGCGAATGCTGCCGACGTAATCGTGCCCTTCGCGCATTTTGGCTACGAGGTTACCAATTTCTTCGGGCGGGTTTTGTAAATCGGCATCCAGCGTAATGATGATTTCGCCACGCACATGCTCAAAGCCCGCAATAATCGCCATGTGCTGACCAAAATTACCGTTAAACAAAATCACGCGGGTCACATCGGTGCGGGCTTGTTGCTGAGCGGCCAGCATGGCGGCAGAGCGATCCACGCTGCCATCATTAATAAAAATAATTTCGTAGCTTTCGCCCAGCTTATCTAGGGCTGGATACAGCCGCGCAAACAAGGCATCGAGGCCTGCTTCTTCGTTATAAACAGGGATGACGACGGAAATTGCTGGGTTAGCCATAAATTTTGTTCAAGATTGAGTACAGATTTCCAAAGCAGTAATCACGCGATCTACCTCGCTGTCTGCCATCGTCGGGAATAAGGGCAGGGTAATCGTCCCTGCGCCTACGCGCTCGGCCTGCGGGAATTGCCCCGCCGCCCAGCCCTGCTGGCGGTATAGCGTAAATAAATGCACGGCGGGGTAGTGTACCCCAATCCCAATGTTGAACTCGGTTTTCAGGCGCTCAATCACCTTGGCGCGGCTAATGTGCGTGGGCAAAACCAGCTGAAACATGTGCCAGTTGGACTGTGCGTAGTCTTCTACTGGTAATTCCACGCCCGCCAAGACCAAGGGCGAATTACTCAGTCGCGCAAAGTACTGTTTGGCCAGGGCACGACGGCGGGCGGTAAAGCCCACCAGTTGCGGCAGTTGGTGTAGGCCAATCACCGCCGCCATGTCGGTCAGGTTGTACTTGCCGCCAATCACATCTACATCCATACCGTCTGCCCCGTTGCGGCTCACCCCTTGCAGGCGTAGGCGCTCGGCCAGTTTGAGCGTGGCCTCGTCGGTATCTTTCGGGAACACCAAGCAGCCGCCTTCGGTCGTGGTGAGGTTTTTATTGGCATGAAAGCTAAACGAGGCGTAATCCCCAAAGCTACCAATCTTGCCGTGGTAAGTGTTGCCAAGGTATTCCGCATCTATCGCTTGCGCCGCGTCTTCCACCACCCGCAAGCCATGCTGCTGGGCTATGGCGTAAATCGTATCTAAGTCAGCGGGTAAGCCAGTTAAATGCACGGGCATGATGGCCTTGGTGCGCGGTGTAATGGCAGCAGCAATCTTGCTCGCATCAATGTTGCGGGTGCGCGGATCAATATCCACAAACACCGGCTTCGCACCCAGCTCCAGAATCACATTACAGGTAGACACCCACGTTAGCGGGGTGGTAATCACCTCATCCCTTGCTTGCACGCCACACAGCTTGAGCGCAATTTGCAAGGTACAGGTGCCGGAGTTATAGCAGCGCACCGGGCGGCCAAAATACTCGCCCAGCGCCGCCTCAAGGGCCTGCACCTTCGGGCCGCTGGTAATCCAGCCCGAGCGCAGCACTTCGCCCACAGCTGCTATGGTGGCTTCATCAATGGTCGGGCGGGCGAAGGGGAGGAAAGGCTGTGTGCTCATGCTGAATGGCTAATAAACGTTTGGAGGCGTCAGGCTGCGTAAATGTGCTGACCTAAAACGAGATGTTACCGTGATTTAGACGTTCTTTAAGTTTGATGCCTTTACCTATGGCTCTAAATCGCATATCTCAAGTGGTTTCGGTGGGGTACTATTGCCCTGTTTTATGCCAAGAGGAACTCATGGCGGATTGGTAGCTTGCCACCAATGGTGATGCGGTTTTAAAATTGAGCCTATATGATAAGGGTGTAAGGGTCAATGATGAATCCCTCGGTTAAATCGGTAGCGGCTATTGAAGGCTATACCCTAAGTCTGTTATTTGAAAATGGTGAACAGCGACTGTTCGATGTTTCTCCATATCTAGACAAAGGTATTTTTACTGAATTGAAAGACCCTGAATACTTTAAACAAGTGCGGGTGTCGTTTGGCTCGGTTGAATGGCCGCATGAGCAAGATTTCAGTAAAGATACGCTTTATCTTTTGAGCAAGTAAGCTGGGCAATCTGCTGATTATTGGCATCAATATCGTCAGGCACCACAAATTGGCCCTTTGCCACGCCTAATCGCGCATTACGGCTGCTTTGTTCTATTGGCACTAGCTTCGCCACGGCTCGGCCATTCCGGGTAATCACAATCTCACGCGCTTTGCCTTGTTTAATGGTTTCTACCAAACGTGATAGTGAGGACTGGGCTTGTAGCATGCTCACGGGTTGCATCGTGGCTACTTGAGTTTATCGTAGGACGAACATAAAACACGGCTTGTCCCCAGTTGTTAGTTAAATCAGCTGAGGCAGATTTATGATTTTTAATCAGTTTTTGGTGAAAAAATATGAGCTGTATCATCCATTTTATCGGTGACAATGCCAATGTCGATGAGCTTCAGCGTCTGTGCCCAATAGCTCCCTGTAATGTATTTGTGAAGGGTGAACCCAGAACCACACGACCCAATGCTCGTCTTGCAAGGACCTCTGGAATCAGTGTTGTGGCAAGCGACGCTGAATTTGAAGCGTTTGAGCAGCAACAAGCGGAGGCGATAAAATTTCTTAGACGTTACCATACTGAACTCAAAGCAATGCGGATGGTAGTTGGTGTTGAGATGGCTTCGATTGACTTCGGTATCTACATGCGGAACGTTATCGTTCAGAATGATTCTTTCGGACCGGATTTACTTGCTGAGATTGCTAGCTTGCAATTACGACTTGTCTTGAGTCAATACCCGCCTCAGGGGAGAGCAAAGCGGGTTAAACAATATCGGCGAGCGCTTCGAGGTACTTCTTTCTAATTTCTCAATATTAGAGACGTTCAATTGGAGCATGGCCCATTTGATTGTTTGATTATTAATGATAAGGTCTCTCCCATTTAGAAAGAGATTGCACTAATACTCACATTAAACGGTATTCATTTACATGAAAATTCTTGCTTTCAGGTGATCAATGCAGATAGTTGATTTGTTATTTAATTGGGTGGCTTGGCCCATCATTTTTTTAACAAGTTCGTTATGGCTCTATCAGGGAGGCTATGCACTTGCAACGCGTTCATTTGCCCGTGAAGCGAAGATTCGCATGATATTAGCCTTGTTGATCTGCATCGGATTCAGTGGATATTATTGGACCCTGAACTATTTATATAGTCACACTAAATTATCTCCAGGCACTACTTCTACTTACAGTCAACTACCTCAAAACTGGGGAGAGGATAGTCCTCCAGCTGACCGTGAGGAAAATAGTCGCATCATCGCCTCGATTGCTTTTGTCGAGTCAAATCAATTACTCAAGTACGTTGATAGATCGGGCGACTGGAAAGAATATTGCCCGACATTAGAAGATGCCAAGCGTATACGACAAAAAGCAGAGCTTCGCACTGCATCTTCGATTGCATCGAATCAATCATTTAATTCCGCTATTCGTGTCTTGGTTTTCGGGGTGGTCGCACTGCTACTTGGGTTTATCAAAGGGCGGTCAGCAACCCCGATTAATTCAGCATTTAGATAACCCTTAACCATCTAATTTTTAAGTTATGTGCGACTTATAGATGGCTCAAAAACACAGGCCCAAGTTAAATATGGGAATCAGTCCGCATACAGTTTTTAACCCAAACTCTAAGTCCGGTTCGGGCTAAATTGGCGGGCAGGCCAGCTAAGCCAACGTCCCTTGTAACCCGTCCGTGTTTAACGAGAGATTAGAAAGCTGATTATGCATACTTAGCCCATGTAACAAGTTTTTTGATGCCGCGAGCTCCCAAAAGGAGCCAAAAACCAAACAGCAGATAAAAAATATTGAAGGCAAGCTCAAGCTTCCAAGTGGCGTGCATTGAGAATGCATCAGCGTATAAAACGTAACCCAAATAATTTAATGTAAAAAAATGCACCAAAGAAGGTATGGCTTTAGATAAAGCCCACAAACCTATCAGGCTACAGCCCATGCTGAACCAACTATCAAAGGTTTTGCTTTCGTTGGTTTCGGCTGCCGATTTAGGTAGCAACTTATGTGCAATGCTTTGTGGGAAAAACCAAATGGCGAGACACACTAAAACCGTGATAGCAATGCCAGTAAAAATGAATAATGGTGAGAGAGATGCGCTATTGTTTTTAACCATGGCAATAGTTCCAACCATGTTGCTGGTAGCAAACACAAACAACCAGAGTGAGAACAAACGAACGGCAACTGTTAATACTTGATACGGTGACATAACTGCTTTCTAACGTCCAATCTGCACCATTGGCAGTGCAGATTTAATTTGTTGATCGGTACATTGCATAATTAACCCCCCCATAGTCCGTTGATTTTTTGTGTCCGGTTAAGCAAAAGGCACCTTTCCCCAAAAAATAGTACACCACGGCTCGGCCACTCCCGGTAATCACAATCTCACATGATTTTCCTTGCTCGATGGCTTATACCAAACGCGAAAGCAGGGACTGGGCTTGCAGCATGTTCATGGCTTGCATTGTGGCTCCTTAAGTTCATCATAGCGTGAACTTAAAACGTGCTCTGTCACCGTTAAGTCCCCGAGTTATAGCAGCGCACCGGGCGGCCAAAATACTCACCCAACGCCGCTTCAAGGGCTTACACCTTCGGGCCGCTGGTAATTCAGCCAGAGCGCAATACATCACCTACGACGGCAATGGTTGGGCGGGCGAAGGGGAGGAAAGGCTGTGTGCTCATGCTGAATGGCTAATAAACGTATGGAGGCGTCAGGCTAGGTAAATGCGCTGACCTAAAACGAGATGTTACCCTGAATCGCGGGGAGTTTAAGGCTGGTCGCTTAACAGACTTGGGGCCTTGGGTCTTAGGTGCTGTTGCGCAGCCACGCTAACACTGACGTTCACCGTGGGACGAATATAACCGTGGTCTATCCCCGTTTTGCCCTGCTTGTGTTTTCAGTAGGGACATGGGTAGGATCTATGTGGCTACACCACTGATATCCTCCACTGTAATGTGTTTCTCTTCACCTTTTCCGGCGACGATTAGCTCCAAAAGGACGGCCACTTTGTCGTCAACAGGCACTGGGCACTCGACCACGGCAAACAATCCTGTGGTGTTTGGTGAGAAAAATTTAACAGTAATTGTAGACGGAAAGTACATATCTGACTCAGCCGTTATGGGTGATGCAATCGCGCTCAGGTAATCGGCTTCTATTGCGGTGGCTGGAGGACGATCATATGCGAGGGCGTAACCAAACTTTCTGGCAAGACTAGCGTAGTCATGGCTCAGCACTAAAGAGCGCGCCTCTTCACCAAAGGCTATGAGTGAACTCTCATCGATCTGTGTGTGGAGTAATTTCATGGGGAGCTCTAACGAGCAATATGTACCTTCACAGCTACATGTCTAATTAGTTGATCGGTGTATGGCATCAATGAAAACTCATAATTGGTTTGATTTTCCTGTCCTTGGTTGGGGGATAAATGTGGTCTGTCCCTGTTTTAATGCCCCATTTTTCCACATTTTTCCATAGTCCCCATTTTTTCATTTCGACGTTAGACGTGCGCCGTTTTATTAAGGTGCCTGGCATCGAACACCCACCCACATGTACTCGCCACTTCGCGGCCCCACTAACTCAGGAGTAATTGTTTGTACATTCTCGGAAGAACAGAAATGTCGCGCTACTACTTCTGCTTCAGCAAAGCGAGCAAGCTCTTCCTTGATTCGATCTGGGCCAACGCGAGCTAACAGAGTGAAATACTGCTTGTTTCCGACTTCAACGCGAAAACTTTCTGCGTGTGCAATATCGGTCGTTACCCAACCAAAAGTGTAGTTTGGGATCGGAGTGGCTGGGGGTGGAATATACCGCTGTGGGATCACATGTACGAAATCTGTCGTCGGCGGCGCAGTCGCACAGCCCACCAATGCCAACAACGCCATAAATCCAAAGTAATGACGCATATGGAAAGCCTAACGTTGGAGGTAAGCGGACTGCCGCTTGCGGCAGGTCCGCTTGACCGAAGGATTAGATCGCAGCGCCATATACAACCCCCGCAACAAGAAACGCCAGAATGGTCAAGGACTGTCCTGCTGTGAAGTACCCAAGCCATATCAAATTATTGACGAGGGGCAAATAACCTACTTGTGGGTTGTTCATCTGTCCTTTCAGTTTCCAGGTAACAAGAAACTTAACCCACCAAGGCAAAGGCTTTAGGAACTCTGAAAGTATGCGCTCGATACGCACCCCGGTTTGCAGAGTGATCCCCCAAAACTCAGTACCTTTTTGGATTTTTTCCTCTTCTTCTTGATATTTTGCGAAGTGTTCTTTAAATGTCTTAAGCACTGCGGCAATGGTTTGAGTAGCGATGTACGACTTCATTGCAGTCACTTTTGCCAACAAACCAAAGAAACAGGAAACACAGAGTAGCCCGCCACAAACTAAGAAGCCTTGTTTGGTTAACAGCGGGATCACTTTGTCTGAGTTGGTTATGAGGAACGATGCTATTGCTGCCGCGCCGACTAAAAGCCATGTTGAGAATTTTTCGATTGGCTGAATAGCACAACCAGAAGTTTCAAACATAGAAGAGACAATAGCATTTTCCGTGTTTTCGCGGGCTAAGCGATTCCACTCCAGTAGCGGTTGAATGCGAGGGTCTTCAGACATATGCGATCTAACGTGCAATATGCACCTTTTTCGGTGCATATTTAATTGGTTGATCAGTGTACAACATGATTAAAAATCCCATAACCCGTTGATTTGTGTGTGCGGTTGAGTAAAAAACAGCTACCCCAAAAATTGTGCGCCTAATCTACTGAACTTATTTTCTATGTGGTCCCAGCCCAAATTAATGTAGCACAAAAATTAATCGCATTGCAGTGCCCTCAAGACCTCGCCAATACATACACCCCAATAATAATGATGCCGATTCCCACCCAGCGCTGGATGGAGAGCGGTTCGCCAAGCAAGTGCCGCGCGCTGAGGGGGATAACACGTTCGAGAGTTAGAGAACATGACCAAAGAACTCGTGCAGCCATTTCTGATTAATTCCAATATTGCTTTGCCACCAGCAGGCAGGGTAAGGCATATCGACGAACCGTCGATCGGGAAGGTGACGTTCTATTACAGGAACAAAGGTGTTGGAGTAGCCGGAATGAATCGGCGTTTCGAGAACCCCGCAGAATCCAAGAATTGCGATAAGAACATCCCGTTCGCTCTTGTTTGACTTAAATATCTTCGCAAATTGGGAGTGTAGATTTGCGCTTGATGTATTCTCAGGAGCCACCTCGATAGCAGCAATAATCTTGCGAAAAATCTCGATATCGGCATTGGTTGGTTCTGTGGCCGGCTCTTTCAGAAACAGGCTTAAATCCATTACCGCGTAAATAACTTGGTCGTGTCGAACGCCGCCCCATTTGAAGCGTTCAAAGTTGAGTACATTTAGGTCATGCTCTAAGCCACCAGTCATATAAAAACCACAGATTCTGCATTGATGTTTCATGTTTGTAGATGCATGTGGTCGGATGTGCTGGAAAACTGAATAGCTTCCCAACGCCGAGCGCCAGTCTAGGCGTCTCGTCGATAGGCTTGCGAGGAAAGCGTCGGCGACTTTGCGCCGGTTAAGCATAGCGACAAGCTCGTTAACCTGGGCAATTGCTTGATCGTGATCTAGCGTTACAGGATCAAACATTACCCCCTTAGATTTGGCGTACTCAAAGTCCTCAGGGCACGGCATTCTATCGCCGTCGGCTTTCCAGCCAGATGCTGACCAATATGACTTTAGGAGAATGTTGAGGGCTGTCTTATCCATGGTTTAAGCCTACGGTCTCTAGTTTGTCACATTAAATGGGTCCGGCTAGAGTATTACGCCAGTGCCTTCAAGACCGCGCCAACACATACACCCCAACAATAATGATGCCAATCCCTACCCAGCGTTGGATGGAGAGGGGTTCACCGAGTAAGTACCAGGCACCAAGGGCATTCAGAATATAGCCCAGCGATAAGAGCGGGTAAGCAATGCTCACATCTACCCGCGAGAGACCCAAAATCCACACCACCACGCTGATGGCGTAACAGGTCAGGCCGCCAATAATCGGGATTTGTGTGGCGAGTTTAAAACCAATCGGAATAATGTTTTCACGGGTAAAGGTAAAGGCCCCGGCGCTGGCGACGACGGCGTTCACACCCATTTTGAGCAGGAGCTGGGCAATAGCATTGAGGGCGATGCCGGTGAGGAGAAGGCCGAGAGCGGGTAGGTTCATGGTGAGGGTTTATTGCGTCGGAGAGGTGAGCGGTTTGCTAATGAGGATGCGGCGCTGATCTTGATAGCGTATGTCAAATTTCACCCCGAGCGCGGTTAACTCGGGCAGCCGGTCTGGCTTAACCAAGGCAATGGCTTTTTTTTCTTGCTGCCAGCGCTGGGCAAATTGGGCCAGATCAGGTATCTGTTTATGCGGCTCTTGGGCGACCCCGAGATACATTTCATCTTTGGTGGCGACCAAGATCGCGGGGCGTTGCGTGTAAAACAGCAGCCCATGCTCAAAAATATCAACGCTATACAGTGGGGTGTCTGTTTCCAGGTAGGGGCTGAGCGTTTGCGCCATGACCCGCGCTGAGCTGCTGGGCGAGAGCACTTGGTGGCCCAGCAAAATGCCGTGGCCGGCCACAAAGCTGGCTAGCCCGAGCAAGAGGTAGGCAGACCAGCTTGGCTGTGGCTGCTGACGATGGCGGTGGGCGAGCCAGGCAGTGATGGCGCTGGCGGTGACTAGCAAGCCCAAGCACAGCAATAAAATTTCAGCATATTGCCAATATAGATCGCGGTAAAACAGGTCTTTGTTGATTTGCTGCGGGTAGAGCAGGGCAATGGCTGCGGCAAAGATACCGGTGACCACCGTAACCGCCAAGGCATGCCAGCGTAGCGAGCGGTTGGCGGTGGCGGCAAGCTGCGGCGCAAGCAGCATGCACAGCGCAGGGAAGATGGGCAAAATATAGCCGGGTAGCTTGGAGCTGGAAACACTGAAAAAAACAAAAATCAGGCCAACCCACAGCCACAGTAACAGCGTTTGGCGTTGCTCAAACGGCATGGCTTGAGGGCGCTTGAGGGCAGGCAACAACTGGCAAACGCCTTGCCATAAGGCTTTAAACAGCCACGAGGTCCAGGGGAGCAGGCCAGCCAGCAAAATAGGGATGAAGTACCAGGGGGGGCCTTCACGCCGATGCCCTTTGCTGACAAAGCGTTGAAAGTGTTCGTGAATAAAAAAGAACTCTGGAAACTCGGGGTTACGCAGTGAAACCAAGATAAACCAAGGGGCGGTGATGGCGAAAAAAAGCGCCAAGCCCCGCAGCCACTCTAAACGGCGCAGGCACCGCCAGTCGCGGGTGAGCAAGATATAAACAACCAGCACACCGCCGGGTAACACAATGCCGATTAAGCCTTTGCTCATGACGGCTAGCGCCATGCTGGCCCAGCTTGCTAGCATCCAGCGCCTTGCCTGTAATGGCGCGTGAGTGTGGTCGGCGTGCAGGGCCAGTAACAGGCAGCACAACGTGGCGTGCATAAAAAAACTCAACCCCATATCGAGCGAGTTGATATGGCCGCCGCCAATCCAAAACAAGCTGCTCGCTAACATGCCAGCCCCCAGCCAGGGGATGGCCGAGGCAGTGCCAGCTAAGTTGGGCGTGGTGGTGCTGCTTGTGAGCCGCCGCAGCGTAAACCATGTGAGCCAGATCGCCAGTGCGCCGGTGAGGGCGGTCCATAGCCGTGCTGTCCAGGCGGCGGGGCCAAAGGCGGTGAAGGCTGCTGCGGTCGCCCAGTATTGCAGGGGCGGTTTTTCAAAATATTTGAGATCACTCAGGCGTGGGGTAATCCAGTCACCACTGGCGACCATTTCACGGGGGATTTCGGCATAGCGTGTCTCGTCGGTGCGAATTAAATCGCGGACTTCAAGGGTGCCAAACCAGAGGGCGATAAAGAGCAGCAAACAAACACTCAGCCAACGTCGCCAAGTGATAGGGGCAGTGACGGAATTCATGCGGTGGGGTCCGATTCTAGGATTAATGCAGCAGCGACTTGGCGGCCTTCACTCATCAGGATGTTATACGTCCGACAAGCAGCTTGGGTATCCATGATTTCAACCCCAACTTGCAGCGCATGCAAGCGGCTGAGTAAGCGGGGGTGGGGGAAGCGCTGGCGGCGGCCCGTGCCAAGTAGAATCACTTCGAGAGGGAAGCTAAATGGGGTGTCAGCCAAGTAATCAAGGCTGTCAGGCGCAAGCTGATCGAGATGTTGCACGGCCCAGGATTCGAGGTGGCGCGGATGTAAAAAAAGAGAGTGGGGGTAACGCTGCTGGTTGATTTCCAGGTAATTCACATCATAAGCAGTGATGGTGTTCAGTGCTGATGCGGTGTCGGCGTGTAATTTCATGCTGTTATGCTGGAATTTGTGGGCGGCTGTGATCAACAAGGTGGCAGAATAAGGCTAAAATCACTAAATTCCGCTGTAGCCACATTGTAACTTGGAATTGTTTCCTGAGTGCCAGCCATGATCGGCTTTCACCCAGGCTCCCGCCAGAAAGAAAAGCCATGAAGCCCATTCAAAAATCGGCCAAATTAGACAACGTTTGCTATGAAATTCGTGGCCCGGTAATGCGCCGCGCCAAGCAAATGGAAGAGGAAGGCCAGCGTATTATCAAGCTCAATATTGGTAATCTCGCGGCTTTTGGTTTAGAGGCGCCGGATGAAGTCCGGCAGGATGTGATTCGCAATCTGGGTAATGCGGCGGCTTATTCAGACTCGCAGGGCTTGTTTGCCGCCCGTAAAGCGATTATGCATTACACCCAAGAAAAGCGGATCGCGGGTGTGCAGATCGATGATATTTATCTGGGCAATGGCGCGTCAGAGTTGATCGTGATGGCCATGCAGGGGTTGCTGAACAATGGCGATGAGGTCTTGGTGCCCGCGCCGGACTATCCGCTCTGGACTGCCGCTGTGAGCTTGGCGGGTGGGGTGCCGCGCCATTACATTTGTGATGAAGGGGCCGATTGGACCCCGGATCTGGATGATCTGCGCAGCAAAATTACTGATCGCACGAAAGCGATGGTAATTATTAATCCTAATAACCCCACTGGCGCGCTGTACCCCGATGCGGTGCTGCATGCCATGATTGAAATTGCACGGCAGCATGATCTGATTATTTATGCCGACGAGATTTACGACAAAGTGCTGTACGACGGTAATACCCACACTTCCATTGCCTCGCTGGCTGATGATGTGCTGTTTGTGACGTTTAACGGCTTGTCTAAAAACTATCGTGCTTGCGGCTACCGTGCGGGCTGGATGATTGTGTCGGGTGAAAAGCGCCATGCCAAAGACTATATCGACGGGCTGAATATTTTAGCGGCGATGCGTCTCTGCCCGAATGTGCCGGCGCAATACGCCATTCAAACTGCTTTGGGGGGCTACCAGAGCATTAACGATCTGGTGGCGCCAACTGGCCGCCTGAGCCGCCAGCGCGACTTGGCATATGACATGCTCACGGCGATTCCTGGCATTAGCTGTGTGAAGCCCAAAGCCGCGCTATATATGTTTCCGCGCCTCGACCCCAAGATTTATCCAATCCAAGATGATCAGCAGTTCATGCTGGCGCTGCTGGAAGAAGAAAAAGTGTTGTTGGTACAGGGCACAGGCTTTAACTGGCCCCGCCCAGACCATTTCCGCTTGGTCTTTTTGCCCAACACCGACGACTTGCAGGATTCGATGCACCGTATCGCCCGCTTTTGCGAGGGCTATCGGCGTCGCTTAGGCACTGATTAACGATACCGATGGCTTTTCCTGCTCGATGCGAGTAGAGGAACACCGAGCTTGATGGAATAGGAACCTACAATGGAAATGCTGATATTAGCGAGCGGCGGTAAAATCCACCACCCAGCCTGGTTGCTGCGGGCCGAAGCCGTGCATCGGCAACTTCGCACGCAGATGGCTCATGATTACAGCGCTAAAATTCAGCGCGTGACGGCGGGTGGCGCAACCTTATGCGCGGCAGTTGATGGCGCTAAAGTGCTCGGCCTTGCGCTATATCGCTGTTATGAAAATACCTATACCGGCCTGCATTTTTATATCGATGATCTGGTAACAGATGAAGCCCATCGCAGCCAAGGCGTGGGGAAATTTATGCTTGATTACCTGCAGCGGGAAGCCCGCAAACTCGACGCAGATTGTATTGCCTTGGATTCAGGAACACAGCGTCAGCAGGCGCATCGTTTTTATTTTCGGGAAGGATTCACGATTCCTTCTTTTAATTTTCGCAAAGGATTAAAAAAGTGACAGCAGTCAAAATAGGGGTAATCGGGGCCGGCACCGTTGCCGGTGGCGTCTTTCATGTGTTGCTGCGGAATCAAGCTGAGATTACCCGCCGCGCTGGCTGCAAGCTCCATATTGTGGCCGTTTCTTCCCGCACCCGCAGCAAGATCGATAATTTGTTGACAACATTGAATGCGAATGATGTTGAGGTCGTGGCCGATCCCTTTGCGGTTGTGCGCAACCCCAACATTGAGGTGGTATGCGAACTGATTGGCGGCACCACTCTGGCACGCGAACTGGTGCTGGAAGCGATTGCCCATGGCAAACATGTGGTGACGGCTAACAAAGCGTTGCTGGCTGTACATGGTAATGAAATTTTTGCCAAGGCCCGTGAAAAAGGCGTGATCGTGGCCTTTGAAGCCGCCGTGGCTGGGGGTATTCCCATTATTAAAGCCGTGCGTGAAGGCCTGTCAGCGAACCGCATTCAGTGGGTGAGCGGCATTATCAATGGCACCACCAACTTTATCCTCAGCGAAATGCGCAGTAAAGGGCTGGATTTTGGTACCGTGCTGGCCGAAGCGCAGCGCTTGGGCTACGCCGAAGCCGATCCCACGTTTGATGTCGAAGGCGTGGATGCTGCCCACAAGCTCACACTGCTATCTGCGATTGCGTTTGGGATTCCGGTGCAATTCGACAAAGCCTACACCGAAGGCATTACCAAACTTACCGCGCAAGATATTCGTTATGCCGAAGAACTCGGCTACCGCATTAAGCTCTTGGGGATTACCCGCCGCCATCCAGAAGGCGTCGAGCTGCGCGTGCACCCCACGCTTATTCCTAGCAAGCGCTTGATTGCCAATGTAGAAGGCGCGATGAATGCGGTCTTGGTTAAAGGTGATGCTGTCGGTGCCACGCTGTACTACGGTGCCGGTGCCGGTGCCGAGCCAACCGCGTCTGCCGTGGTCGCCGATTTGGTGGATGTCACCCGTTTATTGAATGCCGATCCATCCCACCGCGTACCGTCCCTGGCCTTCCAGCACGATGCGCTGGATAACGCCCCGATTCTGCCGATCAGCGAAGTACACACTGCTTATTACCTGCGGATTCGCGTGGCTGACCAGCCGGGCGTGTTGGCCGACATCACCCGCATTCTGGCCGACCAGCAAATTTCGCTGGATGCCGTTTTGCAGAAAGAAGCCGAGTTGTTTGAGCCGGCCAGCCAAGGCGTGGCACAAACCGATTTGATTCTGCTCACGCACCAAACGCAAGAAAAACTCATGAATGCCGCGCTGGAAAAAATCCAAGCGCTGTCGAGTGTGCTGGCCCCGGTCACGCGCATTCGCATGGAAGAACTCAACTAATTCATTAAAGCTACACCGTATGCAATACGTTTCTACACGCGGAGGCTCTGCCCCGCAAGAATTCTCACAAATCCTGCTTGAAGGCTTGGCCGTTGATGGCGGCTTGGCCATGCCCGTCAGCTATCCCAAGGTGACGGATGCCGAGCTGACGGCTTGGCGCAAGTTGAGTTACGCCGATCTGGCGTTTAAAATTCTCAGCAAGTTCGCGACCGATATTCCCGCTGACGATCTGCGCGCTTTGGTTAAAAAAACCTACACCGCGCAGGTGTATTGCAATGGCCGTAACCCCGCGCAAGCCAACGAGATTACGCCACTCACCACGCTGGAAAAAGACCTGCATATTCTGGAGCTGTCCAACGGCCCCACGCTGGCGTTTAAAGATATGGCCATGCAGTTGCTGGGCAACTTGTTTGAATACGCACTCGCCAAAACCAATAGTGAACTCAACATCCTCGGCGCTACCAGTGGCGACACCGGCTCGGCAGCCGAATACGCCATGCGCGGCAAGCGCGGTGTGCGCGTGTTTATGCTCTCGCCCCACGGCAAAATGAGTGCCTTCCAGCGTGCGCAAATGTATTCGCTGCAAGACGAAAACATTTTCAATATCGCCATTCGCGGCATGTTTGATGATGCGCAAGATATCGTAAAAGCCGTGTCGAACGACCACGCTTTCAAAGCTCGCCAAAAAATAGGTACCGTTAATTCTATTAACTGGGCGCGGGTCTTGGCGCAAGCGGTCTATTACTTCAAAGGCTACTTTGCGGCCACCACTAGCAACGATCAGCAAGTATCGTTTACCGTGCCGTCAGGTAATTTTGGTAACGTCCTGGCCGGGCACATCGCCCGCCAAATGGGCTTGCCGATTCGCCGCTTAGTCGCCGCCACCAATGAGAATAACGTGTTGGACGAATTCTTCCGCACCGGCGTATATCGCGTGCGCAAGTCCAGCGAGACTTACGAGACGTCTAGCCCCTCGATGGATATTTCCAAGGCCTCTAACTTCGAGCGCTTTGTGTACGACCTGCTCGGCCAAGATGGCGCTGCCGTCAAAGCCCTGTGGCAGCAAGTGGATAGCCAAGGGTATTTCGATTTGTCGCAGCACCCCGCCTTCCCCGAAACCGCCAGCCGCTATGGGTTTGGCTCAGGCTGCAGCACGCATGCCGACCGCTTGCAAACCATTCGCGAGACCCAAGCCAAATATGGTGTGCTCATCGACACCCACACGGCCGATGCCATGAAAGTCGCGCAAGAATGGCGCGAACCCGGCATCCCCATGCTGGTGTTAGAAACCGCCTTACCGATTAAGTTTGCTGAGACTGTCAAAGAAGCCACTGGGCAAGCCGCCCCACGTCCACCGGCCTTTGCCGGGATTGAAGATTTACCGCAGCGCTGCGAAGTGATGGACGTGAATGTGCAAACGGTGAAAGACTTTATCACGCAGCGGACGGGGTTGTAATATTGCTCGACTGCTCAGTCTTTTCTAGCTCTACGAGCAATGCAGGCCAATGTTCATTGGCCTGTTCCATATCTAGTAATTGATGTTTGTGCTTTTTGATCGATAAGTCACTGAGCGTGATGTGTTTATCGGGCTTGACGCACACTTTTTCTAAACAAGCTTTCACGCAGTGCATCGCGCATCCATCAATCGCCCAAATGATGCGACCAGACTGGGCCTGTTTGACCAAGGCCGGTACACCGCCACCCACCCCAGCAATACATGACATTTCTGCACGCTCTTCTTGCGTAAGCTTTAGGGCGTAATAGTTGGCAGTCTGTGCTGCATCAGAGCAGCCGGAACAACTATAGACCAGCGGGCGAGTGCGTAGGGTGTGAATGTCAGGCATGACATCAGTGTAATGACGATATACCGAATTGCCTATCCTTCTATAGAGCTAGACCATTCTGTTTAGAACACTTTATTGTTGTGTGCGTAATTTATCTAAGCCATGATCGACCGCATATACTGCAGCTTGCACACGGCTACTTAGGTTCAGTTTTTTTAAAATATTCTGTACGTGAATTTTGACGGTACTTTCCGCGACATCAAGGCGGCGTGCGATTTCCTTATTGCTTTCTCCCATGGCTAACCCTTGCAATACATCCATTTCGCGCGGGGTTAGCTTCTCCCACTCTGCGGTTGTGGCTGAAGTCACTTTGCTTGGTTGCATTAGTTGGGCAACGAGTTTAGTTGTCATGTTTTCATCAACCACCGCTTCACCCTGTGCGGCACGCTCAATCGCACGGACGAGATAATCGGTATCAATGTTTTTAAGCAAGTAACCCTTAGCTCCGCGTTCGAGCGCTTGTTTGAGATCGTCCGCATCTTCTGAGACGGTCAGCATCAGGATAATTTGTTGTGGGCGTTCTTGCAAAATCATTTGTAAAGCCTGTAGGCCGGAAATGCCAGGCATGTGCAGATCAAGCAAGATGACATCAGGCATTAGTTGTTGAGCACGTTTTAAGCCTTCTGCGCCATCAGCGGCTTCCCCTACAACGGTAAATTGCGGATAGCGTTGCAACAAAGATTTAACCCCACTGCGAAATAGGGCGTGATCATCAATCAGTAAAATATTGATTGGCTTAGACATGATTTGCTTTTGCACTCCATTCAGCTAGTCTCATGAATTATTCAGGCGGCCAGTCGTTGCGCTTGCGCGAGATGTAAATTAATCATGGTCCCTTGACCCATTTGTGTTTCAATATTTAGCGTCGCTGAAATTTTATTCGCTCGCTCGCGCATGATATTTAAACCCACATGTGAACTGTTTTTAAATTGTTTCGTGGCTAAGTCAAAGCCGCAGCCATTGTCTCGAATCTTCAGCGTGAAATCATGGTGATTGTGTACGGTGACGGACACCTGTGTGGCCTGCGCATGCTTGCGAATATTGGATAGGGCTTCTTGCAGAATAAACAAAATCTGTAGTTGCTGATCACGGGGTAAGGCCGGACCATCGTTTTCTACCTCAAGGGTGACTGGTAGCGTAGTTTGGCGAGTGAAGCGGTCTATGGTGTTGCGCATCGCACGTTCGATATCACCTTCTTCCAATTTGCTGCGAAAGTCTAAAAGCAGTTCACGGACATCTTCATAACTCTCTTGCACTCCTGCCTGTAGAAACGGTACGATTTCTGTGGCTTGTTCCCAGTCCTTTGTTTGAATCGACTCTTGCAAGAGCTGCACTTGAATATTGAGATAAGACAAGCCTTGTGCAATGCTGTCATGCAGCCCCTGGGCAACCAAATTCCGTTCTTGGGCAATAGCCAGCTCCCGAGCTTGTTGGCTTAGGCGCATGGTTTGAATGGCTGCTCCTAGATGTTGACCCAAGGTTTGGAGTAAGCGTTGTTCTGGCAGCGAGAGTTGCCGGTCATGCTTGAAGTGGAGCGTAAAAATCCCGAGTTTTTGTCCTTGATAGTCAATTTGAAAAATCCCCGTTTTTAAGAATCCCATTTCGCCGCAGTGGGGTTTTATTTCAACACTGGGTTGTGTGGTGCCGATCGGTTGAATGGGAATCCGCAGATCGTATAACTGGCTTTTGCCGCTAGCCATGGCCACGCCACAATGACAATCGCCAGCGCGTAAACAGAATTCATCTTCGGCCATTTCAGGGGAGTAGCCTTGGGTGCTGACGAGATGCAGGGTTTTATCTCGTTCCGAGTACAGTCGGAGTGAGCCGCCGTCCGCAGTAAAGTGTTGAATCGTTTGTTCAATAAAACCCTGACACAAAAGTTCTAGTGCATGCGGTTCATTTAGGAAGGTCGTGGTTTTATAGAGTACGCTTAACTCGTGATTCTGTTGTTCAAGTGTTTGCGTTTTTTCTGCGACGCGTTGTTCGAGTGATTGATAGAGTTGGCTGAGTTGTTCAGCCATATGATTAAAAGTCTGTGCGAGTTCACCAAATTCATCATCCGATTCGATGGGGACACGGGCATTAAACTCTTTTCGCGCCATACGGCCAATCGCACTCTGCATTGATTGCACGGGTTGGATAATCCATAAATACAGTAAGTAAATGATGGCGACTGTACCCGCAATAGACATCGCAATCAGGACTAATTGTGAAATTCGTAGCCAGGTCGTTTTATGCGCATTATCACTTTCAATCAGTTTAACCAGTTGCTGTAGCTGCGCAACATAGGGTTCTAGTTCTGTTCTGTAGTCACGGCTCAGTGACGTATTATTTTGAACAGGGCTCGTCTCTAGGGCCTGTAATGCCAATGGGCGCATTTTTTGCGTCCACAGTGTCTTAACCGTTTCTAGGCTACGATTTACCTCCGGGTTATTGGGCATTACAAGGGGCCGTGTCGGGTCACCTACACTGAGAGATGTCAGCGTGTCATCAATGCCTTGAATTTCCTCACGCAGTGGGTAGTGATTCTGATGGTGACTGAGCTGTGTATCTTCCAGCGCCAGCGCGAGACGATAGGCTCGCATGCGTAAGCTACCGGCATCATTGATCGCCGCAGCCTCACCTTCCATTTGCCAAGATAGCCATAAGGTGCCTCCCATCATGGTTAAACCAACAAATAACACGAGAAGTGACAAGCCGATAATTCGGCCAGAGAGTGAACGGAGCCAATTCAAAGGTTGTGTTGACATGGTCTATATCTGTTTCACAGTGTGGCGGTGTGCGTACATTGTCATTGCTTTACAGGTTTACCAGCTATCCAGCGTGTTCGGATGCGTGACCCCACTAATCATTGCTAAAAACTGATCGGCACGTGCGGAATAGGCATACAGAGCCCCCTCTTGCAAATTGAAATACCAGCCATGCAAACTCAGCTTTTGTTGTTCAACCGCCTGCTTGAGCCAAGGATAGCTTAGCAGGTTATGAAGTGAATTGATGATACTCGCCATTTCCGCTGCATGTCGTTGCTGTTCAGTACTGAGTGGGTGCAAACAATGGGCTTTGAGCACGCGTTCTTTCGCGGGCGCAGCAATGGATAGCCATTTACTCACAAAATCAGGGCCTTCAATATGTGGACTTTGTTGAGCATGGCTGATGGGTTCGCTAAAGAGTGCCCGAATCCCCCCGCATTGTGAATGGCCGAGAATGATCACCCGATTAATTGCCAAATTGAGTACCGCAAATTGAATGGCTGCGCTGACGCCGTGATAGTGGTGATCGCTATCACAGGGGGGCACCAGATTAGCAATATTTCTCACCACAAAAATCTCGCCTGGATCGCACCCCAATAATAAAGCCGGATCGGCGCGTGAATCACAACACGCAATGACGAGTGTGTTGGGGTGTTGACCTTGGCGGAGTTCATCGAATAGGGCATGGTCATCAGCAAAATACTTTGATTGAAATTGCTGAAAACCCTGAAGAAATTTCTCAATATCATGCATATTGATACCCCTGTGTCCCGGTGTGCTGGCTAACCGCCAGTGCTTGCCATAAACCGCACGATTTTATGGGGTTGTTGGGTAAAGTCATGCTTTTCTGGCTTTTTGGCGATGGCATTCAAAAGCTGATCTTTTAACTCATCTAGCGATAAGCCCTGGCGTATGAGTGCTCGCAAAGGTACCCGATCATTTTGCCCGAGGCATAGATGTAAGTTGCCTTCTACACTCAAGCGCAAACGATTACAGGTGGCACAGAAATGTTGCGAGATCGGTGTAATAAATCCAATAAATCTTTTTCCATCCTGTGTTTGCCAGTAACGCGCGGGGCCCCCACCGAGTTCCTGTGCTGCCGGTTCGAGCTGATAGCGTTGAACAAGCTGATTTTGGATTGACTGTAGGTTGATATATGGGGTTTGCTGTCCAGTCTGTCCGATTGGCATGGTTTCAATCATGCGCAAGGTTAGCCCCTGATTAAAACAATAGTCCACCATTTTTTCATAATCGCTTATTTCTAAATTTGCCAGTGCGACCATATTGATTTTAATTTGTCTGAACCCAGCCTCTTGTGCGGCGGCAATACCCGCCATCACAGCAGGAAGGCTGTCGCTGCCTGTAATATCGGCCATGCAGCGACGTTCTAATGAGTCTAGGCTAATATTCAGTCGATGTAATCCGGCTGCTTTTAAGGCGTGTGCGTGCTTGGCTAATTGTGTGCCATTGGTGGATAGTGAAATGTCTTCAATCAGAGGTAGTGCAGCAATACCGTGTACAAATTCGGTCAGATTCTTCCGCAATAGTGGTTCACCACCCGTTAACCGCACCCGCTTAACGCCTAACTCCGAAAAGGCTTGAATCACTTGCAATTGTTCGTCCAGTGTGAGCCAGTTTTCTGGTTCACTAAAATCGCGGAAGCGCTTGGGTAGACAATAGTGACAGCGCAAATCGCAGCGATCCGTCACGGAAACCCGTAGATAGTCGATTTTTCGGCCAAACGGGTCAATTAACCCGGCTTGCACCGTAGTGGGAGACGTGGCAGAAAGTGAAAAGGGGTTGATAGGCATAGCATCCATAACACTATTGTTATGGATAAGCCGTGCTTACACCATTCGACAAGCTAGCTAGCCTCTCTAGTTCTTTTGAACTAGGGGCTGGGTTATGAATTAAACAACTCCGACAGGTAACTCATCCAGCCAGTTAATAAAGCGCATGACGTCATTACCTTGATAGATTGCCCCATGCTGCGGGCAAAGCTGTTCAATCGTCAGCTTACTTGCACGTTCACACCAGTCACGTTTAGCGGTATTCGAACCCAGCCAACGCTGATGGAAACCTTTAGCAAAACGAATATGCTCGTCAAAGCTTTTAACAAACAATTCAGCGTGCTGTGGTGGGAGAAGTGCAGCACCAATGTCCCCACTGAATAAAATCTTAGCCTTGGCATCGTAAAGATGAAAATTTCCGGAAGAATGTAAATAGTGCGCTGGGATGGTTTGTAAAGAGAGTTTGTCTACAATTAGTTCTTTCCCTTGATCTGGAATGGATTGGATGGTTTCTTCATCTCCGCCAAAGTGGGGAATAAAACTTTTCCATAAACCACTGACATGACAAATCAAGTTGGGATTGAAGGATAGCCATAACGCTAATGAAGAAATCACATCAGGGTCCTGGTGGGACGAAAAAATTTGGGTGACGCACAGTGGATCAATGACTTCAGAAAGGGCGCTAAAGACAGCAGGAAAAATTTCCATGCCGCCAGGATCGGTTAGTAGGGCATGCTGCTGATATTGGATCAGATATTCATTCGTATCAATCAGGCAGTCTGGTTTGCTTGGATCACGCGCCAGCGCGTACCATTGATGGGGCCCATCAGAATAAATCAGTGTCGCTTTTTTCATGCATCTGTCCTAATGGCTTTTTTCAGTATTTCTAGGTTCGGAAGAATCTGGTCTATGTAGTCGGCAAATTCATCTGATGCTTCAGTTAAACCCGTGCCCATATCCCGCACATAGGCCGCTTCGATTTTGGCAGAACGGGCAATCACTGAACCAAACAGGCAGACTTGATAAGCCCCCTCCAGCCAGGTATACATAGATTGATGTGCCTGCGTAATGTGTTGATTCAGTGCGTGACTGGTATGTTGAGATTGATGAATGCACCGTCCTAGCACGGTTGGATTTTTCAATTGCAAGGCTGTTTGCTGGAGCAGCGCTAATTGTCGTTCCAATTTAAGCTGCTGGGTAGCTAAACTGACTAAATCAGCACTGGCCGTTCCCAGCCCCTGCATTTGCTGCCGGAGTGATTGGCTGAACTCGCGCAGCTCTTTGGATATAACCCCAAAGGCACGCGCTTTCTCTCCAAATTGTTTGGCCAGCACAATCGCGTTAATGCCCAAAAGATTGATTTGGAAGGCATGTACCGCAATGTTTTTGATGCCTTCTTTTAAGGCGGTGACTCGCTGTAATTCGCGCTGGTTTTCCATATTTTCCCCTAGAGCCCTTTATCGCCTGTGAGGCTTATTTAGCGTGGTCGGACAATTTGCCAAGCACGACCTAGGTAAGTCACACTCGCAAAGCCACTCCACACATGGACCAAGCGTGTAAAGGGGAAAATTACAAACAAAGTCATGCCCATGAATAGGTGCAGTTTGAAAAGTAAATCAGCATCGAGGATATAACTGGCGGCATCACCCTGAAAGGTGAAAATATGTTGCGCCCAAGTCATCAGTTGCACCATCGCGTGACCGTCTAAATGGTGAGAAGATACCGCGATGGTAGATAAACCGAGCAGTAGCGTGGTGAGCAACCATAGTAGTAACACTTTATCGCCGATTTTGGTTACTGCGCGAATACGCGGGTTGCTGAGCCGACGGTGCAGCAGAATCAGCAAGCCGAGTAGACAACAGCTTCCCATAATGCCGCCTGCGGTCATCGCAACCAGTTGTTTAAAGCCGTGGCTGACGCCCAGTGCATCCCATACCGCCACGGGCGTGAGTAAGCCAACGAGGTGGCCGAAAAATAGCCCGATTACCCCGATATGAAACAGGATGTTGCCCACACGCAAATTACCCTGGTAGAGGACTTGAGAGCTATCCGTTTTCCAGGTGTATTGTTCGCGCTCAAAACGTGCGAGGCTTCCAAATAAAAAAATGCATAAAGCAATATAGGGATAAATGCCAAATAGAAATTGATGCAAGGTATTCATAGTGAGATTCTCCTTGGCCTTACATGGCGGTAGTCATGCGGGACGCTGCTGGATAAAACTGAATCGGCTGAGGGGTGTTGGTAGATTCACAGCCTGGCTTCAGCAGCGGTTCTACCCCCATGGAATCTGGGCCAAATTTTTCCAGCGCCTCATCCATGTCTTTGATGGGTGGCATGGTTAAGGCTTGCGGTACCACGGTGGTTAAGCTACGTAAGACTTTGAACACACCGGCATAGGGGCTGGCATTTCGTTCTAGCCTCTCGCCAATCGCTGCCAGTACATGAATGGCATCACCGAGTAGGGTTTCCGCTTCCTGCGTGGGAACGAGGCTAAGAAATTCCAGAAACAGTGGCACATGGTCGGGTAATTCCGCCGCGTGGGGTTCATACCCGTGCGTCTGGTATTCGTTGAGTAAATCCACCATCGCTTGCCCACGGTCACGGCTTTCACCATGAATATGTTCAAATAGATGTAGCGAGTGTGCCGGATTACGATCAAATGTGGCTACATAGTTTTCCTGCAATTCAATTAAGGAGTGCGCCTGCATAAAATTCAGGAGCGGTTGCAGGGTGGTGTACTGCATGTTGCCTAGGCGCGAAGGAACCTCTGGCAGCGCTGCGAGTAGCCCCTCTTCGGGGTAACTGAGCAAGGCCGATAGCACACGCAAGGTAGAAGAAATAGTATGGGTCATTCGATTCTCCTCATTCTGTCGTGGTTTTTTTGCGGGACTTGGGCATGTCCACAAAAACGGTGCTGCCTTGGGGCTTTTTGCCAAACAGTGAACCCGATGAAGTGCCGCCGGAGCAACCATTGCCAAAGCTGAAACCACAACTGCCTTTTTCGTTAAAGCTGTCTTCCACTAGCTCTTTGTGGCTGGTGGGAATCACGAAGCGATCTTCGTAATTCGCAATGGCCATAATCTGGTACATGTCTTCTACCAAGGCCGGTGTCAGACCGACGCGCTGTAAGAGCGCAGCATCGCCCTTACCGTGCACCACTTCACTGCGTTTGTAAGCGCGCATCGCGATCATCCGATCCAGTGCGGTGACAATGGGCTGCTCTTTACCGGCAGTCAGCAGGTTGGCGAGATAGCGTACGGGAATCCGTAAAGATTTCACATCGGGAATAATGCTGTCGCCATAAGTGGTGTGTGGCATTTGTCCATTTTCAAAAGCTGCTTGAATGGGGGACAGGGGTGGGATGTACCACACCATGGGTAAGGTGCGGTATTCTGGATGTAAAGGGAACGCCACTTTCCAGTCCATTGCCATTTTGTACACGGGCGAACGCTGAGCCGCTTCTAACCAACTTTCGGGAATGCCCTGTTTGCGTGCTTCGGCCAGAATGGCGGGATCATTCGGGTTGAGGAAGCAACCGAGTTGGGCTTCGTAGAGTTCCTGTTCGTTTTCAATGGCGGCAGCTTCGGCAATTTTGTCCGCGTCGTACAGCATCACACCCAGATAGCGAATTCGACCCACGCAGGTTTCAGAGCAGACTGTGGGTTGGCCGGCTTCAATCCGGGGAAAGCAAAAAGTACATTTTTCTGCCTTGCCGCTTTGCCAGTTGAAATAGATTTTTTTGTACGGGCAGCCAGAAATACACATGCGCCAGCCGCGGCACTTGTCTTGATCGACCAGCACAATCCCATCATCCTCGCGCTTGTACACTGAGCCAGAAGGGCACGAGGCCACGCAAGTCGGGTTCAAGCAATGCTCGCACAAACGGGGCAAGTACATCATGAAAGTATTTTCAAAGGTGGAATACATCTCCTTTTGAATCCCTTCAAAAAGCTGGTCACGGCTGCGGGCGCTGAACTCGCCGCCGAGATCGTCTTCCCAGTTCGGGCCCCACTCAATCTTTTCCATTTTTTTACCCGTTATCACCGAGACTGGGCGCGCCGTGGGCGGCGTTTGACTGAGGGGTGCTTTTTGCAGGTGCTCGTAGTCGTAGGTAAACGGTTCGTAATAGTCGTCGATTTGCGGCAAATTTGGGTTAGCAAATAGGTTACTGAGAATTTTCAGCTTGCCGCCCTGTTTGGGTCGTAATTGACCATCGGGTGTGCGTTCCCAGCCCCCTTGCCATTTTTCCTGATTTTCCCATTGTTTGGGATAACCCACGCCAGGTTTGGTTTCTACATTATTAAACCAAGCGTATTCCACGCCATCGCGGCTGGTCCAGACGTTTTTACAAGTGACTGAGCAAGTGTGACAGCCGATACATTTATCGAGATTCAACACCATACCAATTTGGGCGCGAATTTTCATTTTGCTGCTCCTTCTTTAGCTACCTCTTCACTTGTTTTTTCAAGCGCTTTTTCAACCGCATCTTCAACCCTAGGGCCTTCCAGCCATTCCACTTTGCGCATTTTTCGGAGGACGACAAACTCATCACGGTTACTGCCCACCGTGCCGTAGTAATTAAAGCCATACGCTTGCTGGGCATACCCCCCAATCATGTGCGTGGGTTTTAAGACCGTACGGGTGACGGAGTTGTGAATGCCACCGCGTTTGCCGCTGGTTTCTGCGCCGGGGACGTTCACGATTTTTTCTTGGGCGTGATACATCAAGCACATGCCTTGCGGCACCCGCTGGCTCACGACCACGCGCGCCGTGAGGGTGCCGTTGACGTTAAACACTTCGACCCAATCGTTATCGACCAGTCCCGCTTGTTTCGCCTCGGCTTCGCTAATCCACACGTGTGGACCACCGCGACTGAGGGTGAGCATGCGCAGGTTGTCCGAGTAGGTACTGTGAATGCCCCATTTTTGGTGCGGGGTAATCCAGTTCAATACCAACTCTTTTTCCCCGTTCGGATATTGGCCGAGCATCGGGGCGATGGTTTTGGTGTCAATCGCAGGTTTGTAAACGCAAAAGCCCTCACCAAAGTCCAGCATCCAACGGTGATCTTGGTAGAACTGTTGCCGCCCGGTCAGGGTGCGCCAAGGAATCAGTTCATGCACATTCGTATAGCCTGCGTTGTAGCTGACTTCTTCCGATTCCAACCCAGACCAAGTGGGGGCTGAAATAATTTTGCGTGGTTGTGCTTGAACATCGCGGAAACGGATTTTGTCGTGTTCCCGCCCGACGGCTAAATGGGTGTGGTCACGTCCGGTAATTTTGCTCAAGGCTTCCCAGGCTTTCACCGAAACATGGCCGTTGGTTTCTGGGGCAAAGGTCAGAATCATCTCCGCTGCATCAATCGCGGTATTGAGTTGTGGACGCCCTTGGCTCACGCCGCCTTCGGTCACGGTTTTATTGAGTGCACCCAGCTCATGCACTTCATGCTCGGTGTTCCAGCTAATGCCTTTACCACCATTACCGAGTTTGTCCAACAGGGGGCCGACAGAGGTGAATTTTTTATAAATCTCTTTGTAATTGCGCTCCACCACGGTCATATTCGGTGCGGTTTTGCCGGGGATGAGATCGCACTCGCCATGTTTCCAGTCTTTGGGTTCCAGGGCCTGCCCCAATTCCGCAGGGGTATCGTGCATGAGCGGCGTCAACACCAAGTCCTTGCGGGTGCCAAGATAATCGCCGCCGATCTCGGTAAATTTTTTAGCAAGGAGTTTATAAATTTCCCAATCGGTTTTACTTTCCCAAAGCGGCTGCACGGCTTCACTCAGCGGGTGAATGAAGGGGTGCATGTCGGAGGTGTTGAGATCGTCTTTCTCATACCAGGTAGCCGTCGGTAGCACGATATCGCCATACAGACAGGTGGTACTCATGCGGAAATCCAATACGGTGAGCAAATCCAGTTTGCCTTCGGCGCCTTGGGCTTGAAATTCCACCTCGGTCGGTTTAATGGCTTGGCTCGCATCATCGAATAGGGCGTTTTGCGTGCCGAGTAAGTACTTGAGGAAATACTCATGGCCTTTGCCGCTCGAACCCAAAATATTGGAGCGCCACACGAACATATTGCGTGGGAAGTTGGCGGGGTTGTCCGGCGCTTCACAGCTCATGCGCAGCGCGCCATTTTTAAGTTGTGCCGTGGCATATTGCACGGGGTCTTGTCCAGCCTGTACCGCCGCTGCGGTGACATCCAGTGGGTTGGTTTGCAGTTGCGGGGCCGAGGGCAGCCAGCCCATGCGTTCCGACTTAGCGTTCAAGTCGATCATGCTCATGTTCTGGTAGGTTTCTTGTTTGGCAGTGGCGGCAAGGATGCTATCAACGGGCAATTTTTCATGCCGCCATTGACTGGTGTGCGCATAGAAAAAGCTGGTGCCATTCATCTGACGCGGTGGTCTTTGCCAATCCAGTGCAAAGGCGAGGGGAGCCCAGCCAAATTGTGGACGGAGTTTTTCTTGCCCGACGTAGTGGGCCCAGCCACCGCCACTTTGGCCGACGCAGCCGCACATCATCAATAAGTTGATAATGCCGCGATACGTCATGTCCATGTGATACCAGTGGTTGAGCGCGGCTCCCACAATCACCATGCTCTTGCCATGGGTGTCGTGGGCATTTTGCGCAAATTCACGGGCGACTTGAATCACCAGTTCCGCTTTTACGCCCGTGACTTTTTCCTGCCATTTTGGCGTGTAGGGTAAGTCTTCTAAATAGGAATTGGGGGTGCGTTCGCTTTGTAACTCGGTTACGCCTCGATTAACGCCATAGTTGGCGAGTTGTAAGTCGAAGACGGTAGCGACAAATGCGGTGCTGCCATCGGCTAAGGTGATTTGTTTAACCGGTACACGTTGTTTTATCAGTTCGCCGCGGTCGCTACAGAAATAAGGGAAGTTGACCTCGATCACGGTATCGTGCTGGCCGAGCAGGGTGAGTTGAGGATCAATTTCTTCACCGGTTTGCCCTTCTTTCATTTCCAGATTCCAGCGGCCCACTTTGCCGTTCTCAGCCTTGTCTTCCCCCCAGCGGAAACCGATGGTGCCATTGGGCACGACGAGTTTTTGGCTGCGGCTATCGATGAGCAGGGTTTTCCAGTCAGGGTTGTTGCTTTCTTTATGCTGCTCTGCAAGATGTGAGGCACGCAGGAAATGATCGGTTACGTATTGCCCATTCGTCTGCTGGCGTAATAACACGAGCATTGGCATATCGGTATACTGTTTGGCGTATTGCGTGAAGTAATCCGAGCGTCTCACGCCTTGATGGAATTCGCTCAAAATTACATGGCCCATCGCCATTGCCAGGGCGGCATCGGTGCCTTGTTTGGGGGCAAGCCAAATATCGCCAAACTTTGCCATCTCGCCAAAGTCACTCGAAACCGCCACGGTCTTGGTACCTTTGTAGCGCACTTCGGTGTAGAAGTGGGCATCAGGGGTGCGTGTCATGGGGACGTTAGAACCCCACACCATCAAATACGTTGAGTTATACCAGTCAGCCGATTCAGGCACGTCCGTTTGTTCGCCCCAAATCTGTGGGCTGGCGGGCGGCAGGTCGCAATACCAATCGTAGAAGCTCAGACATGCGCCACCCAATAAGCTGAGGTAGCGTGCCCCGGCGGCATACGACACCATCGACATCGCCGGAATGGGTGAGAAGCCAATCAAGCGGTCCGGGCCAAACTGTTT
This sequence comes from Parvibium lacunae, assembly GCF_003335215.1. Taxonomy (GTDB): domain Bacteria; phylum Pseudomonadota; class Gammaproteobacteria; order Burkholderiales; family Burkholderiaceae_D; genus Parvibium; species Parvibium lacunae. Next base: position 294,713 of record NZ_QPGB01000001.1, read on the forward strand.
AATGGTGTAGGCATTGGCAGCCGCAATCATTTCAGTGGCCGTATCCCAGTCCGCGCGAACAAAGCCGCCTTGCCCGCGCACACTTTTATAACGCTTGGCTTTCTCGGGGTTTTGGCTGATGCTTTCCCAGGCGGCAATCGGGTCGAGCGTTTTGCGGGCTTCGCGCCACATTTCCATCAGGCGGCCACGAATCATGGGGTATTTCACACGCTGGGCGGAATACACGTACCAGCTATAGGAAGCCCCACGGGGGCAGCCACGCGGCTCATGGTTAGGTAAATCTGGGCGAGTGCGCGGGTAATCCGTCTGTTGCGTTTCCCAGGTGATGAGGCCATTTTTCACATAGACTTTCCAGCTACAAGAACCGGTGCAGTTGACACCATGCGTGGAACGCACAATTTTGTCGTGTTGCCAGCGGCTGCGATACGCGTTTTCCCATGTGCGGTCTTCATTGACGACTGCACCGTGGCCATCCGCAAATGTCGATTTAATTTTGCCTAAGTAATTGAGACGATCAAGAAAGTGGCTCATCTCGGACTCCCTCTATGTAAGGATGGTAATGATTTTCAGTGTTAGCTTATTGAAAGACGGGTGGCTTGCGTATTCCCCAGTGGAGGAGGGCGCAAGCCACATTCGAGCTAGAATTGGCTAGTCACAAAGAACTAGATGCCAAGGTCGATTGAGTGTGAAAATTAGCAAGGCATCTCCGCGCCTTTGCGCGAGTAGAACCACCAGGTGATGACTAAGCAACTTAGGTAGAAGCCGATAAATATCCAAAGCGCGGCATCAGGGCTGCCCGTCATGCTGATGGCACTGCCAAAGCTTTTGGGTATGAAGAAACCCCCATATGCGCCAATCGCGCCTGCAAATCCCAATACGGCTGCGGATTCCCGACCGGCGTCTGTTTGCGCTTGTTTCTGCCCCGCGTGGTTGCGTGCGGCTAAACGTTGGTGATGGGTTAAGAAAATCACCGGAATCATGCGGAAAGTAGAACCATTCCCAATCCCGGTCAGGGCAAAGAGCACAATAAAGATACCGAGAAACGCGTGGAAGTTACCTCCGACACCTTGATGTGGGAGAGTTTGCAGCAAGCCATACACTGCCAGTGCCATCAGCAAGAATGTCCAGAATGTCACGCGCGCACCGCCAATTTTGTCGGAGAGCCAACCGCCAATCGGACGCACCAATGCGCCTACCAAGGGGCCAAGGAAGGCGTATTTCGTGGGATCAATCTCGGGAAACAAGGCTTTGGTTAACATGGCCAAGCCGGCGGAGAAACCAATGAAAGAGCCAAAGGTACCGATATATAGCCAGCACATGAGCCAATTGTGTTTGCGTTTGAAAATCACAGCTTGTTCGCTGAAGGACGATTTGGCTTCCGCGAGGTCATTCATGCCTAGCCAAGCCGCAATGGTGGCAAAGACAATAAACGGTACCCAAATAAAGCCAGCGTTTTGCAGCCACAAACTTTTTTCCACCCCATTTTTAGTGAAATGCTGTGCTTCCCCGCCGAGTGAGCCAAATACCGCTGAAGTAATGACAATCGGGACTAAAAACTGCATCAATGAGACGCCCAAATTTCCCAATCCTGCATTAAGGCCCAGCGCTGTACCTTTTTCTGCTTTTGGAAAAAAGAAACTGATGTTGGCCATACTGGAACTAAAGTTACCACCGCCGAAGCCGCACAGCAGGGCGAGGATAAGCATTGTCGGGTAGCTGGTATTCGGGTCTTGTACCGCAAAGCCAATCCCGAGCGCGGGTAGCAGCAGGCTAGCCGTAGAAAGTGCCGTCCACTTGCGTCCGCCAATAATCGGCACCAAGAAAGAATAAAAAATACGCAGGGTGGCTCCCGATAACGCGGGCAAAGCGGCGAGCCAGAAGAGCTGATCGGTAGTGAACTTAAAGCCCACGCTAGGGAGCTTAACCACCACCATACTCCATACCATCCAGACACTAAAGGCGAGGGTGAGCGCCGGAATGGATATCCACAAATTACGCTGGGCGACGCCTTTGCCCTGCTGCTGCCAGAAGCTGGGGTTTTCGGGTTCCCAGCGTTGGATGACGTGTGAGCTCATGAATTACTCCTTTTCATATAAAAGGCATGCTCATTCATGCTTTGCGACGAGAGCGATGCCATATCGGTTGTGCCTTTAACAGGGGTGAATCAAGTTGCTTGTTTGGGTTTGACTTCTAAGAAGTGTTGGCCTTTGACTTCGGTGAAGTACATCAGAATCAACGAAACCCAAGTCACGCCGTACATCAACATGAAGCAGGACGAACGCACGCCCGTGAGATCGACCAGCACCCCGAACAGTATTGGTAAGACAAACCCGCCTAAGCCACCGGCCAAACCCACTACGCCGGATACGGCACCGATGTTGTGGCTGTATTCATTGGAGATGTATTTAAAGACGGAGGCTTTGCCAAAGGCCCAAGCCATACCCATGATGAACATGAGAATGGTGAAGGTGACTGGGGTGAGGCCAATATGGAAAGATTTGGGGCCGTTGACAGTGACGATCGTGAAATCAGTTTGCGGATAAGAGAGAATGAACAGACAAATCCACGTCACCCACATGACCCACCAGGTCACGCTATGGGCCCCCCATTTATCGGACATCCAGCCCCCAATCGCGCGTAAGACGCCACCGGGCAAAGAGAAGCAGGCGGCGAGTAAGGCCGCCGATTGCAGCGTAAAACCATATTCATTCACATAGTATTTCGTCATCCACAGCGACAGGGCGACATAACCACCGAAGACAATCGAGTAATACTGGCAATACTTGAGGACACGTGGGTCTTTCATCACGGCGAGTTGCTCACGCAAACTAGCGCTGTTTTGAACAAGGTGTTCTTTTTTCTGAAAAGAACTGAACCAGAAAATGACGGCCATTACGGTCATCCCAATCGCATAGACTTTGGGAACGAGTACCCAGCCACCTGCCGCAATCAAGGTCGGTGCAATAAATTTGTTGACAGCGGCCCCGGAGTTACCTGCACCAAACACCCCCATGGCCATGCCCTGTTTATTTTTAGGAAACCAGCGCGCGACATAGGGAGTGCCCACGGAAAAAGAGCCGCCAGCTACCCCTACAAACAAACCAAGCACGAGAAAGTGCCAGTACGCGGTCGCGTATTGAATACACCAGATGGGAAGGATAGTGGCGAGCATGCAGCCAAACAGGACGATACGGCCACCAAACTTATCGGTTAAAAAACCCAAGGGCACGCGCACCAGCGAACCGGTCAGTACCGGAATAGCGGTCAGCAAACCAAATTCGGTTTCGTTGAGTCCCAACTGTTTTTTGAGTGGAATCCCAATCACCGCAAACATCATCCATACAGCGAAGCAGACTGTGAATGAGGCGGTACTGGCAATCAGTACCGAATACGCTTTATTTTTATCTTCCATGCCTTTCTCCTAACCTGAATTGACGCTTTAAGGTTAAAGAAAAGACCGGATAAAAACGATTCGTCGAAGGGAGGGATGGCCTTAGAAAAAGGAGGGGGGCGCCTAGTTATTAAGGACTAGTAATGTTTTTGTGGATGGCTTAACTGGGGCCAATAAGCAAAGCAAAATATGCCCAAACTACTTATCCAGAAACTAGCGGAAAGCCACAGACAATGCGTGTAATAGCGTGGTTCCAAAATCGGTAGGTAGGCGTAAAGGGCAACGGGTAAAATCGCCCGACTGCCTGCGGCCGCCTGTATTCCCAGATAAATAAACCATTCAGCACGTCCAGTGCGTAGCGGAGAGCCGGTGTAAGCCATGCTAGTACGGGTCATCATGCCCATGATCATGCCACTGATGCCGCCCACCGCGATCGCATGTAGGGCAATGCTCAGGGGGATAGTGCCGTGCGGCATGTGCGCGCCAGCAAGTAAAGCAAAGCCGATGATGATCCAGAGGTACGACAGATGCAGAATCCAAAGCAAGGGCTGATGGCGGCTCGTCCAGGGGCGCCAGCCAAGCCAGCGCAAGCCATGTGCTAATGCGGTAGCCAATGGCACCATAAATCTTATCAATCCGGGTATTGCTATGAACGCATGGCATAGATGCAGCAAGCCGCACATTAGCGTGAAAAATATAGCGATACGATCTAACCAGGCCCATCGCCATTGCCGCAGACTGGCGGTGGCATTGGCAGTGAAAGCGGGGATCATCCGCCCACCCATCACGCTAATGAGACTAGCGATGACGAAGAGTGCGCTATCGAGAAATATGAGCGGCGAAAGCGTATTGAGGGGGATACGCCAACTCAGCCAACAGCCTAAATCAATAACAATAAACAGGCTGATTAAACCCAATATGTAGCCTTGTCGCCAGATTCTAGCTTGAAGTAGTTTTTTTAATGACGGCTGTGCCAGGTTAGTCAGCAATAAAATTTCTAGCGCAAAGGCAACATCCACCCACGGAGATAAATAAAGTAGACGAATGATTAACCATCGCCATAGTCGTCGTCTTAGTAATTGACTGGCGGCGGTCTTGGCATGCAACGATGTGTGAGCAGGGGTGAATAAAAAGCCGATGATGATGGCCCAGATATAGCCATAGACCATTTCGTGAGCATGCCATAACGCCTTTGGAAAAGGCGGAGACATCGGTAGGCCAGTTGTAAATACAAACCAGTGTGTGATGTCGAACGGGCTTAGCCAGTAAGGAACCGCCCAGATGGCAAAGAGACTGCCGAGGAAGTAAAACGGACGCAAAAACGGCGGCATGTTACGCTGAAATAGGTTTGTTATTTTTTATTGGAGACAACCTCTCGCTGCTCGCTGAGCTTTTCAAATGCACTTGGCTGCACAATATGTAATTGTCGGGCGTGAATTTCAATGATTTTTTTCTGCCGTAAATCAGCCAGTAAGCGGCAGACTGTTTCCAGGGTTAGTCCGAGGTGATTCGCAATATCGCTGCGTGTCATCGGTAAGTCAATCCAATAGGAAATGGATGTGTTGGCGCTAGGTGCAGTCATACCGAGCCTGATTTGAGCTTGTTGTCTAGTGTGCGTTTGTAATAAAAAACGAATGAAGCGTGGGAGTGCGGGTAAGTGACTACGCCAAACATACTGTTGTTGGTATTGGCTAATCGCGGCCCCCATTTGTTGCCATAACAGAGCTGGCTGGGCTGGGCTGGCTGTGGCGCTATTGAGAGCCTGTTTATCCAGTTGGCTCGGATTTAATTCAATCACACAAACGGCGCAATCGCCAATGGCCTCATACACCACGGTTTGTGGCATGGGTGCAAGCGTGTGTAAAGCTATCAACTCCCCAGCGTAATGAAAATCAATAATTCCATGCGCCGTGCCAAGTGAGAGGGTGCTTTTGAGTGTGCCCGCATGCAGGGCATAAAAGGTAGGGTGGGGCATCGAACGGAAACAGAGTTTCTGCTTGTTTTTGAGCGCTAACATGCAGTGCGTGATGGTATTTTCAGCCGGTGTCTCATCCTTGCCCATAGAGGAAAAACAAACTGTTTGCAGTTGGCATCCCGAACAGGCCATTGAGGCCGTGGGCGTCTTGCCAACAGTATTACGGAGACGAACCTGAATGTCCATGTGCGGGAGCTTGAGCGTAATCCGTATCTCAGCCTATACCCTAGCAGCAGGATTTAGCGGGATTGTTGGACGTTACTTGGCACCCTCCGCGAAATTCCTCCCCGACTTGGGTTTCCGGCTCAAATAAAGGAAACAAGACATTATTTTCTAGGTGAATATGGTTAACCAGATCATCGGCCAATTGTGCGAGCCCCGCATAGAGGGCACGCCAGGTCGTACATGCGCCCGGTGGCGGGGTCATCTCTTGCGTGAGCGCTGCCAACCGCTCAAGAGTTGCACCATGATCAATATGTTCGCTGCGCATCATACCGATAGGGTGGACAACAAATGCATTGCCGCCCGCTTTGAGCATGGGGAATAGCACTTGCTCTTCTTTCTGCATATGGTTGAGTAAATCGACTTCCATCTCAGTTAATAACTGCGCGAGACCCACTGGGGCGTTTGGATGATCGCGATGGACTGCTTCGACGCGGCGTGCCATGAGAATGAGTTCAGGTAATTGCGCACGGTGAACGTCGTGGTAGCGAGTCAAAATGTGGTCAATCAGAGCGGGCACATCAGTAATGCTTAGCGCGGTATCGTCATGACGCCGCTCAGCGAGTTGGGCAAGTTCTTGCAGAATGGGTTCCAGGTCTAAGTGTTTCTTATCGGCTGCCGCTTCCAGGCTGATTTGGCCGCCGCAGCAGTAGTCCATTTTGAGGCGGCGAAAAATAGCGGTCGCGCCTGGTAACGCGACGGCAATTTGCCCGATGGCTTGCGTAGGATCTAGCGTGAAAGTAGCGGCGGTGGTCATGATGGGGACTCCAGTATTTAATCGTGATGCGGTAATGGGTAATTAGTTGCCTCGTATTTGCAAGGTGCGATAAAACGGGGCCTGCGTGAATTGATTTAATACGCTGCGGGCGGCTTCTGGCAATCCATCGGAAGAACTAGGCCATCCGTTGGAGCGGCCACATTGCCAAACGTAATGTTTAACCCTGGCATCGGTTAATTCTTCTAGCAAACATTGCAAACGCTGTGCTTCCAGTAAACTGGGATCCAGCGTGGTTCTTATTTCGTAGTCAATCCCACTCGATAAAACGTGGCTTAGCGACTGAAAAGCCTGCGTACCGCTTTGTCGGCGTTGTGTGAGGCGTGGATAATCCGCGTGGCAGGTTTTAATATCCAGGCCGACCCAATCCAGCAATGGGAGGAGTGCTGCTAGTCTTTCTGGGTAGATGCCTGCGGTATGTAAACCCACACGCAATCCAAGGTCTTTCACAGCTTGGATGGCGTGAGAGAGGTGGCCTTCCAGAGTGGGTTCGCCGCCGCTGAAAACCACGGCATCTAGGCAACCCTGACGTTGGCGGAGTATGTCGACGATGTCTGACCACTTCAGTTTTAAGCTGGCTTGCTGCCAATTGCTAGGTGATGACAGCGTGATCTGGCGCGGCTGTAAAGCGGGGTTGTGACAATAGTGGCAGCGCCATGGGCAGCCCTGGATAAACACCACGGCACTCAGTAAACCAGGGTAGTCCAGTGTACTAAAGGGCTCGAAGCCGCCTATACGCAACATGAGTCTACAGCCTGTGCTGCGGACGCCATTGGCGCAGGCACGGAATGCGATGCGCTTAGTGTGGGTGCCACAAAATACTGACGCTCGGCGAATTCTCCTTGTTTCCCGATATTGAAGGCGCTGACGGGACGGTGATAGCCCATCACGCGCGTCCAGACCTCACAGCGCTGGCGCCGTGCTTGATAGGCTGCGGGCAATGTGTTGATAGTAGAAACAGAGGGATTAACAGTTTGTGTGTGCATCCTGAGGCTCCTTGGTTGGTAGGGGTGAAACGGGGGTAGGGGATGTGTGTTGATATTCAGCGAGTAGCTGTTCATCACACTTGGGGCAATATTCATGCTGGCCTGATAAATAACCATGCGTCGGGCAAATGGAAAACGTGGGCGTGATGGTCAAATACGGTAAGCGGAAGCGTGAGAGAGCGCGTTTGACTAAAGTTTTACAACTGCTGGCGGAGGGCAGGGCTTCGCCCATATACAGGTGTAGTACCGTACCGCCGGTGTATTTACGCTGTAATTCATCCTGTTCCGTGAGCGCTTGAAATGGATCAGCGGTATAGCCAACCGGCAACTGGGAGGAGTTGGTGTAATACGGGTGCGTGTTGGTGCCCGCCTGCAAAATATCGGGGTAACGTTGTTTATCTTCTTTGGCAAAGCGGTATGTTGTCCCTTCGGCGGGCGTGGCTTCGAGGTTGTACAAATGTCCGGTACGTTCTTGAAAGTCCGTTAAACGTTGGCGAATATGGTCGAGCAGAGCCAAGGCGTATTGCTTACCCGTTGGATGGGTAATGTCATAGGCATCATGACTAAAGTTGCGTAGCATCTCATTAATGCCATTGACCCCGATGGTGGAGAAGTGATTACGTAAGGTGCCGAGGTAGCGCTTGGTGTAGGGAAATAAGCCCTGATCCATATAACCCTGTATGACTTTGCGTTTGATTTCTAAACTCTGGCTGGCTAAATCGAGTAGATGATCAACGGCCTGTAGTAAGCCCATCCAATCCTGTGCGTAGCGATAACCCAGGCGGGCGCAATTGAGGGTTACGACACCGAGCGAACCGGTTTGTTCCGCCGAGCCAAAAAGCCCGTTACCGCGTTTGAGTAGCTCGCGCAAATCCAGTTGTAAGCGGCAGCACATCGAGCGAATCATGTGCGGCTGTAAATCCGAATTTAAAAAATTTTGGAAGTAAGGCAGGCCATATTTCGCCGTCATTTCAAAGAGCCGCTCGGTATTGGGATGTTCCCAGTCAAAATCGGGGGTGATGTTATAGGTTGGGATTGGAAAGGTAAATACACGGCCTTGGGTATCCCCATCCATCATGACTTCTAAATAAGCTTGGTTAATCATGTCCATTTCCGCTTGCAGATCACCATAGCAGAAAGGCATTTCCTGACGCGCTATTACGGGTACCTGCTCGCGTAAATCAGCGGGGCAGACCCAATCAAACGTGAGATTGGTAAAGGGTGTTTGAGTTCCCCAGCGCGAGGGCACATTCAGGTTGTAAATCAGTTCCTGCATCGCTTGTTTGACCTGCGGATAGCTGAGCTGATCCTGCCGGATGTAGGGCGCTAGATACGTGTCGAATGAACTGAACGCTTGCGCGCCAGCCCATTCATTTTGAAGCGTGCCCAGAAAATTGACGATTTGCCCAATCGCGCTTGATAAATGTTTGGGGGGACCCGCTTCAACCCGCCCTGGTACGCCATTCAAGCCTTCATGCAATAAGGTTCGCAGCGACCATCCAGCACAGTAGCCAGATAGCATGTCGAGGTCATGAATATGTAAATCCGCATCACGATGGGCGGCCCCAATCGCGGGTGGATAAATATGGTTGAGCCAATAATTAGCAATCACCTTGCCCGATATATTCAGAATTAATCCGCCCAATGAGTAGCCTTGATTGGCATTGGCTTTCACGCGCCAATCGTCTTGTGACAGATATTCATTGACTGCGCGTTCCACATCCACCAAGCAGCGTTGGTCATCGCGCCGGGTTTGATGCTGAAAACGGTAAGCGATATAGGCACGGGCGGTACGTAGATAGCCTGCTTGGATGAGTGCGGTTTCAACGTGGTCTTGAATATGTTCAACGTGGTAGCACCCTGCCTGCTGTATCTGTAACGCAGACTCCACTAGCGTGCTCAGGCGTTCGGCCTCAGTGGGGCCAAATTCCTGAGTGGCTTGCCCTGCGCGAGTTAGGGCATGGGTAATGCGGGTCCGCTCATACGGGCGGGTCAAGCCACTGCGTTTTTGAATGAGAGGGTTAAACATGGTTTTCCTATATTTAGTGTGTGAAATCAATGCTAGATACTAAATGTAGGGTTTTCAAGATGGTTTAGGATGTTCGATTTAGAAAAGCCGATTTGTTTGATCTACCTGATAATCCAAAAAACAAAGTGGTTTTAATCTCCCCATAAAGAACTAGTTCTTTTGCAGATAAGCTGGACATATCGGGTTGTCAGTAATCACTCGTATAATCTGTTGCATTCCATTCATTCAGAGCACACTATGCGTTGCCCCCATGTACTCGGGATCGTTGGTTACAGCGGCTCGGGCAAAACCACTCTCATCGAAGCCATGTTGCCCTTGCTATGTACGCGGGGCTTGCGGGTGGCGCTGATTAAACACACCCACAAAGATGTGGATGTAGATAAACCCATCGACGGCAAAGCTAAAGATACCTGGCGGCATCGTAAGGCGGGGGCGCAGCAGGTGTTGCTGGTCGCTCCGAAGCGTTGGGTGCATATCAATGAGCTGGATGAATTACATCCGCCCCCCACACTGGAAGAGCAACTCGATTTATTAGCGCCGTGCGATTTGGTGCTGGTAGAAGGTTTTAAGTTTGCCCAAATTCCTAAAATTGAAATCACGCGCAAGTTGGAGCCACTGCTATACCCTGCGGATAGCCGTGTGATTGCGGTGGCGAGTACACTGGGCCAGGAGGCCTTTGCCAAAAAAGTGCCGCACTACTTAAATCTGGATGAACCCGCCGAAGTGGCGGCATTTATTCTGCAACGCTTGGGACTACACAAATGACCATGCCGACTAACGATGCTACTGCCGCTACCACTATCAAGCCCGCTTTACGTTCGGTGGATGATGCGCTGGATACGCTGCTGGCTGCGGCGAGTGCTTTGCCGTTACCTGCGCTAGAAACGGTGGCGCTGGAACACGCGGCGGGCCGCGTGGTGGCGCAAAATATTTACGCTCCCTGTGCGGTACCACCCCATGCCAATTCGGCGATGGATGGCTATGCAGTGAGGATTGTCGATGTGGCCAGTGGGCAAGCCTTGCCAATTAGCCAGCGGATTGCGGCAGGGCAAGTACCGCAGCCTTTAGCGGCGGGGACGGTGGCGCGGATTTTTACGGGTGCGCCGATCCCAGTGGGGGCGGATGCTGTGATCATGCAAGAGCGGGCGGTGGTGACGGAGGCGGGTGTAAATTTTGAAACCGTGCCGCAGCCACAAGAAAACATTCGCGCGGTGGGGGAAGATATTCAGCACGGCCAATGTTTGTTTTCAGCGGGGCAGCGTTTAAGCGCGGCGGATGTGGGGCTGCTAGCTTCGGTCGGGATTGCGCAAGTCCCTGTGCGTGCGGCCTTGCGTGTGGCGATATTTTTTACGGGCGATGAATTGGTGACACCGGGCGAACCGCTCCCTGAGGGCGCGATTTATAACTCGAATCGTTATTTTTTGCGGCCTTTGTTAGAGCGCTTGGGCTGTGTGGTGACCGACTACGGCATCGTGCGCGATAACTTGGCGCAAACTCAAGCCATGCTCGAACGGGCGGCTGCTGAACATGAGGTGATTATCACGGCGGGTGGCGTTTCGGTGGGCGAAGAAGATCATGTGAAAGCCGCCGTACAAGCCTGCGGCGAGCTGGACTTATGGGCGATTGCGGTCAAGCCCGGTAAGCCGCTGGCCTTTGGCAAAATCACAAAACACCCTGCCAGCACCGCCCATCAGGCTGCCTTCATTGGTTTGCCGGGGAATCCAGTCTCGGCGTATGTCACCTTCTTGCTCTTTGCGCGGCCGTATTTGCTGCGGCGAATGGGGGTGCAGAACGTACAGCCCACGGGCTTGCCGCTCTCAGCCGCCTTTGCGTGGCCCAAGGCCGATAAGCGGCGTGAATTTCTACGTGCGCGTATCAATCAAAACGGTCAAGTCGAACTCTTCCCCAACCAAAAAAGTGGGGTGCTGACTTCCTGCGCCTGGGCGGAGGGCTTGGTGGATAACGCGCCCAGCCAAACGATTGCCCCCGGTGACTTGGTGCGCTTTATTCCGCTCTCGGCCTTGGTGAACTAAGTTGGATAAATCGAAATGACGCTCACGATCAAATATTTTGCCAGCCTGCGTGAAGCCCTGAATTGTGCCGAAGAGCGTGTGCCGCATACCGCCGAGTTGGCGACGGTGCAGGCGCTCAAAGCTCACCTGCAAACACGTGGTGAACCTTGGCAAAGTGCGCTGGCCAATCCGCAACTACGCTGCGCGGTGAACCAAGAGCAAGTGCCGTTTACGCATCCGCTACAAGCAGGAGATGAGATTGCTTTTTTTCCCCCGGTAACCGGCGGCTGATTCCAGTTTGAAATCAAAGCAATAACTGTGTTGACAGCGCAACTTCATGCTCGCTGTACATTTAGGTACTATCTGTGCGTGAAGTTGCTAGTCGCGTTGTTCTTGCTCTGATTTCTTGCTGGAATCATATTGTGTTGTAGTAATTAATATTTATGACGATTTCAATTCAAACCAACGATTTTGATGTAAACGTCGAGCTGCAAGCCCTGCGGGCAGGCTGCGCTGACCCCGGCAAAATCGGCGCGATTGCAAGCTTTATCGGTTTAGCGCGGGATTTGAATGACGGTGATGTGGTGAATACGCTGGAGTTGGAACACTACCCCGGCATGACGGAAAAAGCCTTGAGCAAAATTGAAGCCGACGCCCGTGCGCGTTGGCCGCTTTTGAATGTGCGGATCATTCACCGCATTGGCACCCTCTTGCCGCAAGCGCAGATTGTGTTGGTGTTGGTCGCCAGCAGCCACCGGGCGGCGGCATTTGCGGCCTGTGAATTCATCATGGATACCCTTAAAACGACCGCGCCGTTTTGGAAGAAAGAGCAAACCGCGCAAGGCACACGCTGGGTCGAAGCCAAAGCCAGTGATGAGGCTGCCACGGCGCGCTGGCGCTCTGTCGGCTCAAATGCCGCACCCGAACAGAAAGGATCATGATGAGCCCACTGGGTTTCTTGGCGGTTGGAGTAGGCGCTGCCCTTGGGGCTTGGTTGCGCTGGTGGTTGGGGTTGGTGCTGAATAGTGCTGGAGCAACGGTGCCGCTGGGCACCTGGTTGGCCAACCTGATCGGTGGCTACCTGATAGGCCTGGCAGCTGCTGGGCTGAGCACCCTGCCTGAGCTGAATCCGGCGTGGCGTTTACTCATCATCACCGGTTTTTTGGGAGGATTGACCACTTTTTCAACCTTCTCGGCCGAAAACTTTCAACACTGGCAAGAAGGGCGCTGGATTGCCGCTGGCGTTCATATGCTGGCTCACGTGCTGGCATCCCTTTTTGCCACCTATTTAGGCTGGCTGAGCGCGCAACGCTTTATCTAGGCCTTTGCACTGGGTTTATCTATTTTGATTGAGATGGCCGCTTCATTGCTTAAGCCTTAGCCATTTTTGCCGATATATGCCTAATCTCGGTTTAGGTTAGGCATCATGCAAGTTCCTGGTTTAGTCATCCGTATGTTGGTCTTGGTCACGCTATTGACCGGGGCCTGCTGGTTTTCAAATTCGGCTTGGGCAAATTCACCCGACCGCCTGAGCCGCATCCTGCAGCAAAAATCGCTGCGGGTTTGTATTTGGCCAGACTACTACAGCATCACCTTTCGTAATCCGCGCACGGGCCAGCTTAATGGTTTCGACATTGATATGGCGCAGCAATTTGCAAAAGACTTGGGCGTGGAGCTGACCTTTGTCAATAGCTCGTTTGCGGCTCTGATGGATAATCTGGTGGGCGATCAATGTGACATTGCGATGCATGGGGTTGCAATCACTGAAGCCCGGTTGGAAAAACTGAGTTTCAGCGAGCCTTATCTCAAGAGCGATTTTTATGCGGTGACAACCAAGAGCCACCCCACGGTGACACAATGGGACGATATTGACAAACCCGATGTGGTGGTGGGAATAATGGGGGGCACTGTGATGGAGCCGGTTATGCGTAAAGCGCTACGGCAAGCGCAAATCGAATTGATCTATGCGCCGAAAACGCGAGAGCAAGAGTTGGAAGCAGGGCGGATTGATGTGTTTATTACCGATTATCCGTATAGTCGGAAGGTATTAGACAACGCCGACTGGGCCGCCTTGCTGGGGCCGAGTAAGCCATTTTTTATTACCAATTATGCCTATGCTATCGCCAAGGTTAAAACACCGGGAGATCAGCGCTGGTTGAACCGTATCAATCAATTTTTACTCGCCACGAAAAACGATGGCCGGCTCCTTGCGATTGCCCGTCGTTACAAACTGGAACGAATAGCGGTGTCTGATAAAAAATAATCACCTATGTCGCGGCTATCGCTCAAAAAAATTCCTCTAAGTACTTGGGCTGCCATTTGTAGTCTGATCTTTGTGGCGTTGGTGATTAGCGCGATTGGCTACGACATCAAACGCAATCGCGACGACTTTCAAAAAGATCGAATCAAGCAGGCGACTGCGTATACACGGGTGTTTGAAGAGCAGCTAAACGCCATGTTAAAGCGCAAGGAACAGCTGTTGCGTTTTCTGGTGGCGCAGTCACAGGCCTATCGCCAACAGGCGGCACTGGAAAGTTCAAACCCAGCCTATGCCACTTGGCTAAAAGGCTTGATGAATGAAGGTTTACGCACCGGTCCCCATTTGCGTTCGCTGGCGTTTGTCACCAAAGAAGGATTGGTGTTGGCGTCAACCAGTGAGCGTAGTCAAGGCAAGCAGCTCAAGCCAGATCAACTGAGTGCGTTAATCCGTACGCCCGCTAGTCCCGTCGATCAGTACGATGCCTTACGAATTGAGTATGCGTGGGCGGGCCGTGATCTTGTCGATGGCATGCCCATTCTAGAGCCGATTCGTTCGCCCCGGCTACCGACCTTTCTGCCCCTGGTGCTAGAAGACCCACAGGGTTACTGGATTGCTTTGCTGAATCTGGATGCGGTTGCCAATTATCAGCAACAGATCTTAGATGACCCTAATTCATACACCGAGTTGTGGCGGATTAATCAACATTGGTTATTTAGCGCTCAAGTGAATCGGCAAGCACAGCGACCACCGCAAGCGTTTCTGGCACATCATGAAAAAATTTTCAAAACACTCCTGCCAAAAGAGCACGGTGTATTTGTCTTGCCTGAATCAGGAGATGTGGTTGCCTATCGCCTCTTAAAGAATTTTCCTTTGATGGTGATTACACAACTCGATTGGCAATCAGCACACCACGAGTTAGAAAGCCGTGAAACATTTACCTTGTTTGCAGGGGCACTGGTGTGTTTCTTTTTACTGCTGGTCGGCGGCCTGATCGTTCGTGCCCAGCGCCGGCAGGAGCGTCAACGCGACATCATGCGGAAAACCTATCGGCGCTTGCAGGATCGCGAAGCACGGCTAAATACCGTGTTGGAAACCGTGCCCGATGCGATTTTGATTCTGAATGATTGCGGTGAAATCATTCAGGCTAACTCAGCCTCGACCGCTATGCTCGAAGGACAGACAGGGATGACGCCAGTCGGGCATACGATGAATGAATACATCGCTGAGTGGACAGAATATTGGCACCTGCATGGCAAGTCTCGTTTTGTGAATAGCCAGCCACGCGACTTAAATAAAGACGAAAGTTTTTGGGATACTTGGCAAAACCCGCTGATTGCTGTGCTGGGTCAGCCTTCAACTTTGCTTGCTCAAGCCAAGAAAACCCAGCTTATTGTTTCCCGGCGAGATGGCAGTTCGTTACCGGTCGAAATCAGAATCAGTGACTTTGCAGACAGCCATGCCCAGTTTGGGCAGGTCACTTATTTAATTATGCTGCGCGATATTAGCCGCCAGCAAGCCGATGAAGAAAAACTGAAAAGCATCAGTGGCCGCCTTGCACGGGCCTTGAGTGGCGCGAATGATGGTCTGTGGGAAACTAACCTGGATACTGGCGAAGTCTATTACTCACCCCGCTATTTGCAATTGCTGGGCATGGAGGGACACAGCTTACCCACTGACCGCAAAGATTTTTTAGCTGAAGTGGTGTGTCCTGACGATGTGGTAGATTATGAACGCAATATTCAGGAACACTTTGTGCAGCGTGGACGAGGTCGTTTTGATGTTCGTTACCGTCATGCCAATGGCGAATACCGGTGGTTTCGTGTGCGTGGTCAAACGACCTTTGATCCCAATACCGGCCAGCGTTTGATGTCGGGGGTGATTACCGATATCCATGCACAAAAAATTGCGGAACAGGAGTTAGCAGCACATCGCGACCGCTTGGCGGAGCTGGTTGAAGCGAAAACCTTGGAATTACAAGCAACGGCGAATAAAGCCGATGCAGCGAACCGCGCTAAATCTGAATTTTTAGCCAATATGTCGCATGAGTTACGAACCCCGATGCACGCTATTTTGTCGTTCGCGAAATTGGGCGCAGAAAAAGTGACGCAGATTGAGCCGGCCAAGCTAGCGCATTACTTCAATAACATTCATACGAGCGGCAGCCGTTTATTACGCTTGCTGAATGATTTGCTTGATCTTTCCAAGCTTGAGGCCGGAAAAATGGAGATGCATAAAACCAATACCGATCTCTCTGAGCTGATTCAGGAAGTGCTGCAAGAGCTTTCAGCATTAATCCAAGCCAAACATTTAACGATTTCTTTTACCCCGATTCCGGCCGCGCTGTACGCTGATGCCGCCCGAATTATGCAAGTGATTCGTAATCTGCTTTCAAACGCCATCAAATTCACGCCCGAAGCGGGGACTATCTATATCACCGTGACCGGCAGCATGCAGTCTGCCCAGCCGGTTCAGGTCAGAACCACCTTGAATGACACCCAGACACAAACCTTGCCTGCAATGCAGCGGATCTGGGAAATGACGGTTCAAGACACCGGTGGGGGTATTCCAGCAGCAGAAATGGAAAGTATTTTTGATAAGTTTGTGCAGTCGAGTAAAACCAAGTCTGGCGCTGGCGCTGGCGGAACGGGGCTGGGCTTACCGATTTGCCGCGAAATTGTGCAGGCGCATGGTGGCATCATTTATGCCGAGTCGCGCCCACAGGTCGCCACTGGGGCTTGCTTCGTGGTGCGCTTACCGCTCGCCCTTTAATCAGTATGGTGTTCCTCGTTTTGCCTTGTGCGCCCGCTAGCGCCATAAACTCAGCATGGCTACTTTGACACAGCCCATTTGACCTAGCGCAAATCTAGGTGCTTGAAAGTGACGTGGTGATCCCTATATCTATAGCATTAGATTATGAGGAGTCATCATGCGAATCGACAAACTAACGACGAAATTTCAAGAAGCGATTGCCGATGGCCAAAGCTTGGCCGTGGGCAATGACAATCAATATATCGAACCCGTTCACCTATTGCTGGCCTTGCTCAAGCAGGAAGATGGCGCGGCGCGCTCGCTCCTGGCGCGGGCCGGGGCCAATGTGCAAAAACTCAGTGGCGAGCTGGAAGCGGCCATTCGGCGCCTGCCGCAGGTGAGTGGCACTGATGGTCAAGTGCAAATTGGCCGTGACTTGTTGGGTTTATTGAATCAGGCGGATAAAGAAGCCCAAAAGCGTGGCGATCAATTTATTGCCAGCGAGATGTTTTTGCTCGCGGTGGCGGATGATAAGGGCACGGCGGGACAGCTCGCACGCGAATGCGGCCTCACCCGCAAGGCGCTGGACACAGCGGTGCAAGCCGTACGTGGTAACCAAAGCGTGAACTCGCAAGAAGGCGAGGGCAATCGCGAGGCCCTGAAAAAATATTGTATTGATCTGACCGACCGCGCTCGTCAGGGCAAGCTTGACCCGGTGATTGGGCGCGATGATGAAATCCGCCGTGCAATCCAAATTCTGCAACGCCGCAGTAAAAACAATCCCGTGTTGATTGGCGAGCCCGGCGTGGGTAAGACCGCGATTGTGGAAGGCCTGGCGCAACGGATTGTGAATGGCGAAGTCCCCGAGAGTTTGAAAAACAAACGTATCTTGGTGCTGGATATGGCGGGTTTACTCGCAGGTGCAAAATATCGCGGCGAGTTTGAAGAACGCCTGAAAGCCGTGTTGAAAGAAGTCGCACAAGACGAAGGGCAAACCATTGTCTTTATCGACGAAATTCACACCATGGTCGGTGCCGGTAAAGCTGAGGGCGCGATTGATGCAGGCAACATGCTCAAACCCGCGCTCTCGCGTGGCGAATTGCACTGTATTGGCGCGACCACGCTTGATGAATACCGCAAATACATTGAAAAAGACGCTGCCCTAGAACGCCGTTTCCAAAAAGTGCTCGTGGGCGAACCCACGGTAGAAAGCACCATTGCGATTCTGCGCGGCCTACAAGAAAAATACGAACTCCACCACGGCGTGGATATTACCGACCCGGCGATTGTTGCCGCGGCCGAACTCTCACACCGCTACATTACCGACCGCTTCTTGCCCGATAAGGCGATTGACCTGATCGACGAAGCGGCCGCACGCATCAAAATGGAAATTGATTCCAAGCCCGAGAGCATGGATAAACTGGATCGCCGTTTGATTCAACTAAAGATTGAGCGCGAAGCCGTGAAACGTGAAAAGGACGATGCTTCACAAAAACGCCTAGGTTTAATTGAAGAAGAAATCGCTCGCCTAGAGCGGGAATACGCCGACCTTGAAGAAATCTGGAAAGCTGAAAAAGCCACGGTGCAAGGTAGCCAGTCGATTAAAGAAGAAATCGACAAGGTAAAAGTGCAAATCGAAGATTACAAACGCAAAGGCGATTGGCAAAAAGCTTCTGAGCTGCAATATGGCAAATTACCGGAGTTAGAGGCCCGGTTGAAATCCGCCGACAAACAAACTGCCACGGTAGAGAAACCGCGCTTGCTGCGCACCGAAGTCGGTGCGGAAGAAATTGCCGAAGTGGTTAGCCGTGCCACGGGGATTCCGGTGTCTAAAATGATGCAAGGCGAGCGCGAAAAACTCCTGCACATGGAAGGCAAGCTGCATGAGCGTGTGGTCGGACAAGATGAAGCCGTCACGCTGGTGTCGGACGCCATTCGCCGTTCACGCGCCGGATTGTCTGATCCCAACAAGCCCTATGGCTCCTTCCTCTTTCTCGGCCCGACGGGTGTGGGTAAAACCGAGCTGTGTAAGGCGCTGGCGAATTTCCTGTTTGATAGCGAAGAGCATCTCATTCGGGTGGACATGAGCGAGTTTATGGAAAAACATAGCGTCAGCCGCTTGATCGGTGCGCCCCCCGGCTATGTGGGTTACGACGAAGGTGGTTATTTGACCGAAGCAGTACGCCGCAAGCCGTACAGTGTGATTTTGTTGGACGAGGTTGAAAAGGCGCATCCCGATGTGTTTAACGTTTTGCTGCAAGTGCTGGACGATGGCCGTTTAACGGATGGCCAAGGCCGCACCGTGGACTTTAAAAACACCGTGGTGGTGATGACCTCTAACCTCGGTGCGCATGAAATCCAGCGCATGGTTGGGCAAGATTACGGCCTGATTAAAGAAGCGGTCATGGGTGAAGTGAAGCAGCATTTCCGCCCTGAATTTATTAACCGCATTGATGAGGTGGTGGTGTTCCACGCCCTCGGCAGCGATCACATTGCCTCGATTGCGCGGATTCAGTTGCGCGGCTTAGAGCAACGGTTGGCGGCCAAGGAAATGACGCTTCAAGTCAGCGATGCGGCACTGGCAGAAATTGCCAAGGTTGGGTTCGATCCCCTGTTTGGCGCGCGGCCACTCAAGCGTGCGATTCAACAGCAAATCGAAAACCCAGTGGCCAAGCTAATCCTCGAAGGCAAGTTCGGGCCAAATGATGTGATTCCCGTCGATTACATCAACGGCGAGTTCAGCTTCGGGCGGGTGGTGCATTAGCCGTATCAAGCCCTGTGTTACCTTAGTCGTAACGCAGGGTGGTGACTTTCCCCCAAAAAATCCGATAGGCAAAAATCGTGTAGCCAATAATAGCGGGCAACACAATCACTACGCCATAGAGGATGACACGCAAGGCCGCCTCACTGCTGGCGGCTTCCCATAGCGTCATCTTTTCAATGATTAAGAAGGGAAAAATGCTGTAAGCCAAACCATAAAAGGCGAGTATAAAAATACCCACGCTGGCGGCGAAAGGCACCCAAATGCCGTATTGGTTTTCGTTTGCGAGTCGTGAGGGTAAGCGCGCCAAGCTGCGGGCAATCACCAAAAACAAAATGAGGGTGATGATCGGAATGGGCAGTAACAAGACTAACCAGGGTAAGGTAAACCATTTCTCCAGTACGCGTTGGCTGAGGAAGGGGGTGGCGATAGACACCGCCAAGACGCCCAATGCGGTGAGGCTGAGGCTATGGCGTGCCCATTTGACGGCTTTGAGTTGCAACGCGCCCTCGGTTTTCATGATGAGCCAGGTTGCACCCAGCAGGCTATATCCCGCGGCCAGACACACCCCAATCATGAGGGCAAAGAGATGCGCAGCCCAACCTTCGGCAAAGCCCAAGATCGTTAAACCCAGCATATAGCCCTGGCTGAGTGCGGCGAGTAACGAGCCCGCCCAGAATACATCGTTCCATAACGGCTGCGCCGCGGCGTGGGCTTTGACACGAAAATCAAATGCCACGCCACGCAAAATCAAGCCAATCAGCAATAAGACGGTGGGCAAGTAGAGCCAACCCAATATCAAGCCATGCGCAACGGGGAAGGCGACCAGCAGAATGCCAACCGCGAGTACGAGCCAGGTTTCATTGGCATCCCAGAAGGGCCCAATCGAGGCAATCATTAAGTCTTTTTCTTCAATGCGAACTTGCTTGAGTAAGATACCCACGCCGAGGTCATAGCCATCTAAAATCACGTAGATCAGCAGTGAAAGACCCAGCAGCACATAAAACACTAAGGGTAACCAGTTGGCCGCTAAGCTAAGATCATTGGGAATCATAGGGGACCTCGCTGGGTGTGGAAGTGGCAGGGATGGCTTTTTTGGCAAGATAGAACACGGCTTTGATATAAGCAACAATCAGCACAGCATACAAAGTGAGATAGAGCACCAGTGATAGCGCTATATTTCCTTGACTAACTGTTGAGGCTGCCTCTGCGGTGCGCAGTAGCCCATAAACCAAATAAGGCTGGCGACCAATTTCAGTGACATACCAACCTGCTAGGGTTGCTACCCAACCAGAGAAGGTCATTCCAACTAATAGCCACATGTAGCGACAAGAAAGTGCGTTGACCCCTTGTCGCCAAAGTTGCCATACGCCAAACCAGCTGGCCAGCAGCATGAGCACGCCTACACCAACCATTATGCGGAAGCCGTAGAAAAGCGGTTTGACCGGGGGGGCATCGGCAAAGTTATCCAGCCCTTGAATCAGGCCATTGGCATCGTGGGTCAGAATCAGACTGGCGAGTTTGGGAATACTGATTGCAAAATCATTTTGTCGGGTTTCGCTGTTTGGAATAGCAAATAACACCAAGGGAGCGCCGCGCTCTGTTTCCCATACCGCTTCAATGGCAGCGATTTTGGCGGGTTGGTATTTCAGTGTATTCAGGCCATGTAGATCGCCGACCAAAATTTGAATCGGGATCAGACAGGCAGCCAACCAGAGACTGGTTTTGAGGGTGATGTGAACGGCCTGGCTTTGATCACCCCGTAACTTGCGCCAGGCAGAAATGCCCGCAACCAGAAAAGCCACGGTGAGCCCAGAAGCCAATAACATATGAGTCAAGCGATAGGGGAGTGAGGGATTAAAGATGACTTGCCACCAGTCCAGCACATGCGCTACCCCTTCTCGCACGACATAACCTGAGGGTGTATGCATCCACGAGTTAAGCGCCAATATCCAGAATGCACTGATGGTAGTGCCAAAGGCGACGAGAAAGGTGGCGAGTAAATGCACGCGCGCGCTCACCCGTTGTTGTCCAAAGAGCATGATGCCAAGGAAAGTGGCTTCTAAAAAGAAGGCGGTGAGCACTTCGTAAGCCAACAGTGGGCCGGCAATATTGCCGACGGTTTTCATGAAGCCTGGCCAGTTCGTCCCAAATTGAAAGCTCATGGTGATACCGCTCACTACGCCCAGCGCAAAGGTCAGGGCAAAAATTTTCACCCAAAACAAGTAGGCTTCTTGCCAGTGTGGCAACTTGGTTTTGAGGTGTTGCCACTTGAAGTAAAACAGCAGCCAACCAAGGCCAATCGAAATAGTGGGGAAAAGAATATGAAAGGAGATATTGGCGGCGAATTGAATTCGGGCGAGGAGTAGGGCGTCCATGGTTAAGGCTCACTAAGCTTTACGGGCGGTAGGTTTACGTGCTTTTTCCAGCGTTTCGGTCGTGGTCTTTTTGCTGCGTAGGTTGGGCAAAAGTCGCTCAGCACCCGCGACGAGTTTTTGCACTGTGCTGCCCATTTGCATGAGTTTAATCAGCGTACTCTTTTCCATTTTTTGCACTTCATTAAACCAAGTGGTGAGCAGCTCAATTAGCTCATACATGTCATGCATGCGCTGTTGGGCATAGGCTTCATCGTTGTCTTTGGGCGGCTCCATGAGTGCCCCGCGCAGCATGGATAGCGTTGGGTCAATTTCGCGCTTACGCCGTTGTTCCGCGAGGATACGAAAGATTTCCCAAACATCCCCTGGGGTACTGAAATATTCACGCCGGTCACCCGGTAAGTGTTGCAACCGCAGGATGCCCCACGACCCCAGCTCCTTTAATCCCATACTGACATTGGAACGTGAAAAGCCGAGTTGCTCGGCAATGTCATCGGCATTGATCGGCTGGGGTGAAATGAAAATCAGGGCGTAGATTTGACCAACCGTACGGTTAATGCCCCAGCGGTTACCCATTTCACCGAAATGCAGGACAAAATCACGGGCGAGTGGATTTAGGTTCATAAATTTATTGAATTTTCAGGAATTACTGAAAATATAGCATATTGTATTTTTTTCGTATCGGGCAGGAAGCGATACCCTTGGTTTTCTTAAGGTTATTGCGTTACAAAGGGCAGACAACGCTATCCGCAAGCAGGGTTCTGGAGCGTTAACAGAAATCGGGGTAGGCTATCGTCTGATGTTGACTAGCGAATAACTGGAATAGGATGAAAGAAATCTTTTTATTGGTTGAAGTGTTAGGGGTATTGGCCTTTGCCTGGTCGGGCTATATTGAGGCGAGGCGTAAGGAAATGGACCCCGTTGGGG
This sequence comes from Parvibium lacunae, assembly GCF_003335215.1. Lineage (GTDB taxonomy): Bacteria > Pseudomonadota > Gammaproteobacteria > Burkholderiales > Burkholderiaceae_D > Parvibium > Parvibium lacunae. Next base: position 317,174 of record NZ_QPGB01000001.1, read on the forward strand.
CGTTTACGATTGCTTTTATTACCGCTTTCGGTGGGGGCACGATACGCGATGTCCTACTCGAGCAGCGTCCCTTGGTTTGGGTTCAGCACCAGGCTTACCCTTTAATGATTTTTGCACTGGCCATTGTTGCGTATGGGCTGGAACGCCATTGGCGCGATTCCCCCATGCTGCAAAAAATGCGAAGTGAACGGGCGATCGTGGTGCCCGATGCCCTGGGTATGGCTTTGTTTAATGCTGGCGGTGTGGCGCTGGCTTGGCAATTAGGCAACCCGCCCTTTGTGGCGATTATGATGGGTGTGATCACCAGTATTTTTGGTGGCGTCTTGCGCGATGTATTTTGTAACGAGATCCCCTTGGTATTTCGGCGTGGCACCTTGTATGCCACTTGTGCCTTTCTGGGTGGGGGGATTTATGTGGTGTTAATGTGGTGTGCAGTCGCTGCCTCTACCGCTTTGCTGGCTTGTATGGTCGTCACCGCCAGCTTTCGCTTACTGGCGGTCAAATATGGCTGGCGGTTACCTTAGTGATGAATTTGTATTATTCAGATTTAATTTACACCGTGTACGCAGCGCTTACATCCCCGAATAATTCGGCCCACCGCCCCCCTCTGGGGTGACCCAGACAATATTCTGGCCGGGGTCTTTAATATCGCAAGTTTTGCAGTGAACACAGTTCTGCGCATTAATCTGCAGGCGATCATCGCCGTTTTCCTGCTTCACATATTCATATACCCCCGCTGGGCAATAGCGTTGCTCTGGGCCAGCGAACTTGGCCAGATTCAGCGCTACCGGCACAGCTGGGTCACGCAAGGTCAGGTGAGCAGGCTGATTTTCCTCATGGTTGGTATTCGAGATGAACACCGATGAGAGGCGGTCAAAGGTGAGCTTGCCATCGGGTTTGGGGTAGTTAATCGGAGAGCACGCTGCGGCTGGTTTCAAGCAGGCATGATCGGCGATGTGGCGATGTATGGTCCAGGGATGTTTTCCTTTTAGGAGCCATTGTTCAATACCCGTCATCGCCATCCCGACGTAAAGCCCTTTCTTGAACCACTGTTTGAAGTTACGGGCCTTGTGTAGTTCTGCATGCAGCCAAGATTTTTCAAAGGCATCTGGATAGGCTTGCAGCTCATCATAAGCGCGCCCTGTCTGCAGCGCCTCAAAACAAGCTTGCGCAGCTAGCATGCCGGTTTTGATTGCGGCATGACTGCCTTTGATTCGGGCTGCGTTCAAAAATCCGGCATCACAGCCAATCAGTGCGCCGCCAGGAAAGATGGTTTTCGGTAAGCTGAGTAAGCCACCTGCGGTGATGGCACGGGCACCATAAGCGAGTCGTTTGCCGTTGGTAAAGGTGTCGCGTAAGGCGGGGTGTGTTTTGTAGCGCTGAAATTCTTCAAAGGGGCTGAGGTAGGGATTGGCATAATCCAGCCCAACGACCAAGCCAACGGCAACTTGGTGATTGTCCAGGTGGTAAAGGAAGCCACCACCATAGGTTTGGTTATCCATTGGCCAACCGGCGGTATGAATCACTAATCCCGGTTGATGTTGGGCGGGATCCACTTGCCATAATTCTTTGATGCCGATGGCGTAAGACTGTGGGTCACGCCCATCGTCAAGCTGGTAGCGGGCAATTAATTGTTTCCCTAAGTGGCCGCGCGCGCCTTCCGCAAAGAGGGTGTATTTAGCCAGCAGTTCCATTCCCGGCTGGAAATGAGGGGTGGGCTGCTCATCTTTGCCGACTCCTTGATTGCCTGTTGCAACACCGCGCACCGCACCCGCCGGGGTATATAAAATTTCGGCTGCGGCAAAGCCAGGGTAAATTTCCACACCAAGGGCTTCTGCTTGCTGGCCTAACCAGCGCACCACATTACTTAGGCTGATAATGTAGTTGCCGTGATTTTGAAAGCAGTCTGGAATGATGGGCGACGCATAGGCTTTATTGGCAGAAAGAATCAGAAGTTTATCTTGTGTGACTGGTGTGTGCAGTGGCGCACCGAGTGCTTGCCAATCGGGGAAGAGCTCCTGAATCGCAATCGGGTCCATGACTGCACCAGACAAAACATGGGCGCCAATTTCCGCGCCCTTTTCCAACACGCAGACACTGATCTCTGTGCCTGCGGCGGCAGCGCACTGTTTCAGATGAATCGCTGCACTCAAGCCTGCTGGCCCACCCCCCACGATAACCACATCGTATTCCATGGATTCGCGTTCAATCGTTGGCAAATTGTCTGCAGCAGCAGTCATAGCAGCTCCTTTGTGTAAGTAGATTGCTATTTTGCCAAATAACTTTGTTTGTCTGACAGACAAATCAGCCACTCGCCACTGAAATATTTGCAATTCGCGACGCCTTTCCAACAGTAGAAGGGCTGACTTCATGCGATGATTGCTAAGTTTGTTAGTTTGAGGGGGCAACAATGAGCTTAGCAGTGAGTTTAGAAGGCAAAACCGCATTTGTAACCGGGGCTTCAGGCGGCTTAGGGGAGCGCTTTGCCCGGGTTCTGGCCATGGCCGGTGCTAGTGTCGTCTTGGCGTCACGACGCATTGAGCGTTTGAAAGAGTTGCGTGCGGAAATTGAGGCCCAGGGGGGCGAAGCCCATGTGGTGAGTTTAGATGTGACGGATCTGGCGAGTATTCGTTCTGCTGTAGCCCATGCAGAAACAGAAGCGGGTAGCATTGATATCTTGGTCAACAATTCTGGTGTTAGTGTGACCAAGCGCTTGGCAGAAGTGACAGAAGAAGACTTTGATACAGTGTTCGATACAAATGCAAAGGGTGCTTTCTTTGTTGCGCAAGAGGTGGCCAAGCGCATGAAGGCGCGGGCGACCGGCGCCATGAAAAAACAAGAACCGTTGCCGCAGGCCCGTATTATTAATATTTCATCGATTGCTGGAATGCGCGCCTTATCGCAGATTGGGGTTTATTCCATGTCTAAAGCAGCCGTCTTGCAAATGACGAAAAGCATGGCTTTGGAATGGGGTAAATACGGTATTAACACTAACGCCATTAGCCCGGGTTACATTGAAACCGACTTCAATCGGGATCACCTTTCTTCTGAGGCGGGCTCGAAGTTAATGGAAATGATGCCACGCCACCGCGTTGGCAAACCTGAGGATTTGGATGGGGTATTGCTGTTACTGGCATCGGATCATTCCCATTTCATCAACGGCTCGATCATTACCGTTGACGACGGCTTTAGCCTGCGTTAAGCCCGTATCGTTAGGCTAAACCCTGGGTATAATGCCGTCTATGAAGCTTAATCGTGCGCATTCCAAATTGCTGGCAGCTATTACCGCTTGGGTCATGGCCTTTGCCGCATTGGCGCCGTCGGTTTCACATGCCCTCATGATGCAAAAAGCCAAAGATGGGTCATGGCTGGAGGTGTGTACCGCCCAGGGCAGTAAATGGATCAAGGTCAATAAGCAGTTTGATCCACCCGGCAGTATCAATCTTAACTCAGACACCAGCAAATCAGCAGATGTCCACATTCAGCATGGCAAATGTTGTGTGGCTGATTTGCCTGCAGCAACGTTACCAGTATTACCGCCGGCTTTGGTGCAAGCCTCACTCAGTGCGACTGAGCCTACTTTATTCTATCGGGCACCTCGCCCACTCTTTATCTGGGCCGCTATTCAGGCCCGCGCTCCTCCCCGCGCCTAATTTCATTTCTGTTTGATCGCTTAGCGAACCTCGTGGTTCGCCTTGCCATTTTCTATTGCTGATTTCTTAGCCACGATAACGTGAGTTAAACGCTGGCTATGCGTTTTCAACTATTTCTACAGGAGAGTTCCATGAGCCTTTTTCAGGTTGCCAACATCATGCGTTTACGCCGTGTACTGCTTGCCATTACCGCTGCATTGTTACTTTGGTTGATTTGGTTATATGCCTTTCTCGTGCGTGTGCCTGCAGAGGCCTGGCCGTTGCAATGGCGCTTGTCACCGCTGAGTGTGGCCCACGCAGCGCCGCCCGTGCTGGATGTGCAGAATGCTTGGGTCAGAGCGACCGTCAATCAACAAAAAGCGACGGGCGCATTCATGACGCTTAAAGCTACGCAGCCCTTACGTCTCATTGGTGTCGAATCCTCCTTAACGAAAACGGTCGAGGTACATGAAATGGCGATGGATGGCAATGTCATGCGTATGCGTCGTTTAGCTGAAGGCCTGACGTTACCGGCAGGAACCTCAGTCGAGCTTAAACCTGGTGGCTATCACATCATGCTGATGGATTTAAAGCAGGCAGTGCAGGAAGGCCAAGTGATTCCCCTGACCTTAATCGTCGAGGGCGCTGATAAAAAGCCGCAGCGGATTACTGTGCAAGCAACGGCGCGGCCCTTACAAGGGGCTGCCATGCAGCATCACGCGAAATAAGTGAGCGTCATGCGTGTGTCGATTTTAAGCACTGAGTGGCAGACAACCCAGCCGTCTGCTGCCGCTTGGTGGGGGTTACCCAGCAAGGGGTTGGCCGTTGTGTTGGTCCATGCGGTTGCCCTCTGGTTCGTGCTGAGTGTGCCGCGGCCCAGCCACGAAACGGCACCGCCACGCCCGCTGGAAATGCGCATGCTCGATGCGGTGGTTCCCCCCCCCGGTGACTGAGAAGCCGAGACCGCTGCCAGCGGTAAAAGCCCCTGTCAACACCGCGATGCCGGTCGCACCGCCGCCGGTAATGACCGCAGCCAGTTCAGCTGCGCCAAGTCACTTCGTGGTGGCGCCACAGCCCCCGGCGCCTGTGGTGTTACCCCCTGTAACGGCACCTGTGCCACCACCACCCGCCCCGGTCGCCGTGGTAAGCGCCCCGCAACCGGTCGTGACGCCAGCGCGTTTTGACGCAGATTACCTAAAAAATCCCGCACCGGTCTATCCCCCCATGTCTAAGCGCCTGGGAGAAGAAGGCCGGGTGCTATTGCTCGTGCAAGTCAGCGCCGAAGGGGTGGCGACCGAGGTCACGCTTAAGCAAAGTAGTGATTTCCCTCGATTAGACAACGCCGCCTTGAATGCCGTGCGCGGTTGGCGCTTTGTGCCGGCTAAACGCGGCAATGAGCCGATAGCCGCCAGTGTTTTGGTGCCACTTTCATTTCGATTAGACAATTAACGTATTAAAGGACCGTACTATGCAGAAGCATATTTGTTTAAACCCTGTCTTGCTGGCAATTCTTGCCGCAACCTCATCGGTTTACGCGCAAGATAAAGCGACCCAGTTAGAAGAAGTCGTGGTTTCTGGGTCAAAAGAGGGCACCGCGATCAAGAAAACGCCGGTTGCGATCAATAAGATCAATAAAGCGGTATTGGAAGAAAAAAAACCAACCTTTGTGGGGCAGGTGCTTAATCAAACGCCTGGCGTCTATGTGACCGATCTGGGCAATGGTCAGCATATGACCAGTATTCGCTACCCGATTACGACCAGCGCCGTCTATCAATACCTCGAAGATGGGATTCCGATTCGTCCGGTTGGCTTATTCAACCACAATGCTATGTATGAAATTAACCTCGACGGGATCGAGAGTATCGAGGTGATCAAGGGGCCCGCCTCCTCGCTTTATGGGAGTAATGCCGCGGGCGGCGCTGTTAATTTTTTGACGAAAGCGGCGGGTCCCAAGCCTGAAGCGATGATCGGCTATCAGCGGAGTAACCAAGGTTATCAAAAATATGATTTTGGGGTCTCTGGTAGCAGTGAGAAACAAGGCTTACGGATCACCGGCTTTGTCTCAGATCGGACAGGCGGCTGGCAAACCTACAACAATGCTGACCGTGCCGGGGTCACGGCACGTCATGATCTGGCGCTGGGCGAGCGGACCACATTAAAGACCATTGCGACCTATAACCGCTTATTCACCCAAATGCCCGGTAGTTTAAATCGCGCTGACTACGACAATCGTGCGGGTTACAGCTATCAGACCTTTACTTGGCGTAAAGTCGAAGCCACGCGCTTGTCAACGGCCTTAGAAGGGAACTGGAATGAAGGCGGCTTAACCACACTCACCGCCTACTACCGAAATAACACCACGAACCAGTTACCGAGTTTTTTGATCTTTGGGACAGGCGCGATTCCACCCGGTGGCACCTATCAAGCGACGGCAGCGGGTCGAACAACGGACAATAGCTTTGAGTCCCGTGGTTTTGATGCGCGGCATCGGCAGGATTTCTTACAGACACGTTTGCGCTTGATTGTGGGGGCAAGCCTTGAAGAAACCCCGATGGAAGCGAACGAAAAAAATCTGGCTATCACGCGCAATCCTTTTTCAGGGATTTATACCGGCTATACCGTTGGCACAACCCGCCGCGACTATACCGTGGATGTCAGTAGCAAAGCGCTCTACAGTCAGCTTGAATACACGCCATTACGGGCTGTGACGCTCGTTGCCGGTGGGCGCTATGACAAGATAACCTACGATTACAAAAATAAGTTGGTGCCCAGTGCGACCACGGGGGCGGCTTCTGAAGAGCGTAGCTACAATCAGTTCAGCCCGAAATTGGGGGCGACCTGGAATCCAACTAATCAAGTTAACCTCTATACCAACGTGAGCCGTGGTTTTGCCCCCCCTGAAGTGTCTTCCCAATACGGTGGCTCGCTAGCAGTACCCAATCTGAAACCTGCTGTTTATGACAACCTAGACTTAGGCGTGCGTTTCACCAGTGCCGATAAAAAATATAACAGTGAAATCGCTCTCTATCGCTTGATTGGGCGAGATGAGCAGGTGTCTTATACGATCTCTCCCGGCTTATCGGAGCCCCGCAATGCTGGTAAAACACTGCATCAAGGGATCGAATTTGGATTCGGCTATCGCGAGAAAGTCTGGGATGCGCGCTTAAATGGGACCTATGCTCAACATAAATTCCAAGAATATCGGACCTCCGCAACCCTCGATTATTCTGGCAAAGACATGCAAAAAGCCCCCAAATGGCTGGTTAACGGGGAAGTGGGGGTTAAGCCAACGAACAACTTGCGGCTGTCTAGTGAAGTCCAATACCTGAGCTCGTATTACATGGATTTAGCCAACACCGTTAAGTACAACGGCCATACGCTGCTGAACCTGCGCGCCAGCTACAAATGGCAAGGAGCCGAGCTATGGGCTGGCTTATTTAATGCGACAAACAAGAAATATGCTGATGATGCTTCCAGTTCCTACAGTGGTGTCGGTGCCTATAACCCCAATGCGCAAGATACCTTTAGCCCTGGGGCCCCTCGTACGTTTCTGGTGGGCATTCGCTACACCTTGGGAGCCAAATAATGTTAGCGCGCTGGCTCAAACTACATCATAGTCTCGGCTTGCTAACCTGCCTGGGCGTGCTGCTCTGGGGCTTATCCGGGATAACCCATCCGATCATGTCGCGGCTGCAACCCCGGCCTGCGGTATTTTTTCCGCCGCCTCAAGCGATTCAGCTTAACCAAGCCGTTCCTTTATCCACCGCGTTAGCGCATGCCAATCTCACCCAGCAACCACTCAGCCGAGTGGGGGTGGCACAAATCGCAGGGCAGGGGTATTACCGGATCACGGTTAATCCTAACGAGCCCGCCCGCTATTTTTCGATGGTGGATGGGCGCGAGTTAGCAGCAGGCGATCAGCGCTATGCACAAGCCTTGGCCCGTCATTACACCGGACGGCACAGTGAGGCAATCATCTCGACGGAGTTGGTCACGGCTTTCGGCGGCGATTACCACCCTGTGAATCGCTTACTGCCCGTCTGGCGGGTACAATTTGCGGGAGATGCGGGCTTGCGGGCTTTTATCGATACCGATCAAGCCCGTTTAGCGACCTTGGTTGACGATACCCGCCATCTTTTAACTTCCTGGTTTCGCTTTGGCCATAACTGGAGTTTCCTTGAAGGACACCCGACGCTACAAGTGCTGGTGATGACCGCGTTATTGTTAACGGGACTTTTTTCTGCCAGTTCCGGCGTGTATTTTTATTTCCGCATGCGTAAAACCGCTGCGCAGCGCCTGGCTAACAAACCCTTGGCCCGTTGGCACCGTCGTTTTGGCATACTGGTTGCTTTTTCAACCTTCACGTTTATGGTGAGCGCTTTATTCCATTTGTGGATGACCTACCAGCGTGATCGCAACCCACTACCCAATATTCAAAGCACGGTTAGCCTCGGCGCGTTGGATAATACTCACTGGCAAAAACTGCTTGTTGCGCTCAATGGCCAGTCCCTGGCCCGCCTGAGTTTGGTCAAATTATCGGAAGACAAGACCGTCTGGTTGGCTCAGCTGGCGTCACCTCACGGTGCCAGCGGCCCGCGTGCGCAGGTTGCCGCGATGGCAAAACCGCCTGAGCAGGATGAACATGCCGAGCATCGAAAGCCCGACCCCAACACTGCGGACCTAAAAAAGAAAGCGGGTGGTTTTGTACCAAAGGTCATGGTGGTCGATGCATTTTCTGGTGAGGTGCAAGCCGACGGGGCGCAGGGTGTTGCTAAAGCCTTGGCGATTAAAGCCTCTGGATTCACTGCGGAGCAGATTAAAGAGGCAAGCTGGATCACAAAATTTGCGGGCGAATATGGCTTTATCAATAAACGCTTACCCGTTGTCAAGGTGGCTTTCGATGCACCGGATAATCCACGCTATTACATTGAGCCAGCGACAGCAACGGTTGCGGCGGCGGTGAATGATTTAGATGCTTTAGAAGGTAAATCATTTGCGTATCTGCACAAATGGCATTTCACTGATGACGGTAAAGATCTACGCGATTTCCTGCTCGCTTTATTTGCCTTCATGAATGTGGTGATTGCGATAGTCGGGAGCGTGCTCTATTACCGCCGATTAACGAAATAATCTAGAGGCCTTGTCATGAACTCAGCATTCGGATTCACTCATTTTTGGCAGCAAGCAGATGCGGTGTCGCACAGTGTCGCTTTTTTCTTGTTGGCGATGTCAGCCCTTTCTTGGTATTGGATTATCGGAAAAGTGATTGGGCAAATCCGGCATCAAGCGTCAATCGATCAAACACTACACGTCTTTTGGGCAGCGCCCTCGCGGGCGGAGGCGTTGGCCGTGATTCGGACGAAAGACAGCAGTGGGGCTTTTGCTCAAGTGGCGGTTGATGCATTTGTGGCAGCAGACATGTACGAGCAGCAATCCACCCAAGTCAGTGGGATTGGCGCGGGGGTTGATAAAAATGAATTCATCGCCCGCACCTTGCAGCAGTCGATTGTTCTGGCACAAGCGCGCATAGAGCGGGGCCTGACACTCTTGGCCTCGATTGGCTCAACCGCGCCATTTGTTGGATTGTTTGGAACGGTATGGGGGATTTATCACGCCCTGGTTGGCCTGGCGGGGGCAACCCAAGTGGTGCTGGATAAAGTGGCTGGGCCAGTCGGTGAAGCGCTCATCATGACTGCTGCGGGGTTATTTGTGGCGATTCCTGCGGTGCTCGCGTACAACGCTTGCACACGTGCCAATCGCTTGATATTAGCCCGTTTAGACGGCTTTGCGCATAGCCTGCATGCCTACGTGGTATCAGGGATGCGTACGGCGCAAGCCAGTGCCCCCAAGCTCCGAGTGGCCAACAGTCAGGCAGGGCATTGAGATGGCCTTTACCTCTTTTCAGGGGGCTGCCGCCAATACGCAGCCGCTAGCCGAGATCAACACCACACCTTTAGTTGATGTGATGCTAGTTTTGCTGGTGATTTTTATTATCACCGCACCACTCTTTCACCAAGCGGTGCCGGTTGATTTACCGAATGTCGATAGCACCCGTTTGCAAGAGCCGCCTGCAGTCATTCAACTGGCTTTAGATAACGCGGGCCAAGTGTTTATTAATGGGGAAGTGCGCGCAGACGCACAACTAGATCAGACCTTGCTGGCCCTGCGGGGCGAGGGCGCTGTTCCCGAGCTGCATTTCCGTGCAGATCGCCAAACCCCGTATGAGCGTGTCGCCAAGGTGATGGCAGCCGCACAAAAAGCTGGGCTAAACAAAATTGCGTTCGTCACGTTGCCAGAAGCCAAATAGAGTTTAATTTTTACAGTGGAGAGTCAGATGTCTTTAAAACAGTATGTAGGGATCTTGGTTTGCTTGCTGGCATCGCCTGCCTACGCTCACATTACCCTAGAGCAAAAACAAGCTGAAGCTGGGAGCTATTACAAGGCCACGTTTAAAGTGGGGCATGGCTGTGACGGTTCAGCCATTAAACAGATTGTGGTCACGATTCCCAATGGCGTCATGGGCGCGAAGCCCATGCCCAAAGCCGGTTGGCAGATTGAAATCGAAAAGACCAAACTTCCGCAACCTTATGTCAGCCACGGCAAAAAAATTGAAGACACTGTGAGTGTGGTGCGCTGGACGGGCGGCTCATTGCCAGATGCCTACTATGATGAGTTTGTCGTGAGTGTGCGTTTGCCTGAACAAGTCGGGCCGCTGTATTGGTCAGTCTCGCAAATTTGCGAGCAAGGCCGGATTGATTGGGTCGAGGTGCCAGCCGCTGGTAAAAAACGGAGTGATTATGCTGCCCCCGCTCCTGTTTTGGAGGTATTGCCAAAACCGACGGCGAAAGGCGAGCATCCGGCAACTCACCGACATTAAGGAGGTTGAATGCCTGCAAGCGTGGCTATTCTCGGTTCTTGTTCCTCGTTCGCAGCGGCGAGCTGAGCGCACCGGTAAGCGAGTGACCGCTGTTGGCTTATTGGCGCGAATGGATGAGTAACTTCTGAATCAGCTCTGTGCTCGTGCTGACACAGTATTTGCTCAATAAGTTTGAGCGATACATTTCAACGGTACGAGGGCTGAGTTGTAAGCTGCGTGCAATCTCTTTGCTGGTTTTCCCCGTAGCCAATAATGACCCGACTTCACGTTCGCGGGGGCTAAGGGCCACGGTGACCGGACGAGACTGACTCACGTCTTCAAATGCCCAGATGGCTCTTGCAAAGGGATCATGCTGGCTGAGGGTATTGCCACTCACGTGACACCAAAATAGCTCACCATTCGCCCGCCGCATTATTCGGTCATCTGCATAGTGCCCGGTTTGGCTGAGGATCGGTAGAATCCGCTGTCCAATTCGCTCAAACTCATCCACACTGGGGTAGAGTAGTTCTAGGGATTGTTGGGCCATTCTTTCTACGCTGTAACCAAACATACTGGCCAAGGCTTTGTTACAAGCGCACATGATGCGATGCTCTGTCACGCATAAGCCAACCGGTGCATCCAGAAAAACTTGTAAAAAATCGATATTCATGCGTGGCATTGGGTCCTGTACCTGCCCGTGTTTATACGGTATTGATACCGTAATATAAGGGATTTATGCTCTGGCTGTCATACAAAAAAGGAGGTGACATGAATAAAGTCTTTTCCAGTGCGCAGGCCGCGCTGGCGGATATCGCTCAAGATGGTCAAGTTCTGGCTGTTGGGGGCTTTGGTCTATGTGGTATTCCTGAAGCCTTGATCGCTGCGTTGCGCGACAGCGGTAAGAAGAATCTCACTGTGATCAGTAACAACGCGGGGGTGGATGGGTTTGGTTTAGGCCAATTGCTCACCACCCGTCAAATTAAAAAAATGATCTCTTCCTACGTGGGCGAAAACAAAGAGTTTGAGCGACAGTATCTAGCAGGAGAGCTAGAACTGGAATTCACCCCGCAAGGCACGTTGGCAGAAAAACTGCGGGCTGGTGGCGCCGGTATTCCTGCTTTTTTTACCAAAACGGGCTATGGCACGATTGTGGCTGACGGTAAAGAAATCCGCGAGTTCAATGGCGAGATGTATGTGATGGAACGTTCTCTCACTGCGGATATTGCGCTGGTAAAAGCCTGGAAAGCGGATAAGGCAGGTAACCTGGTCTACCGTAAAACGGCGCGCAACTTTAATCCAGTCTGTGCGATGGCAGGTCGTATCACGATTGCTGAAGTGGAAGAGATTGTTGAGGTGGGTGAGTTGGATCCCGACCAGATTCATACCCCGAGTATTTTTGTACAGCGTGTGGTGTTAAACGCTACCCCCGAAAAACGAATTGAGCAACGCACACTCAGTGCAGCGTGAGGTGAAACATGGCTTGGACAAGAGATGAAATGGCCGCACGCGCGGCACAAGAACTGCAAGATGGCTTCTATGTGAATTTGGGGATTGGCTTACCCACGCTGGTGGCAAACCATATTCCTGCCGGCATGGACGTGGTCCTGCAATCAGAAAATGGCATGCTGGGGATTGGTCCCTTTCCCACCGAAGAGACGGTCGATGCCGACTTGATTAATGCCGGCAAGCAAACCATTACCGCATTACCCGGCGCCAGCTTTTTTTCGAGTGCAGATTCGTTTGCCATGATTCGTGGTGGTCACGTTGATCTCTCCATTTTGGGCGCGATGCAAGTGAGCGAGCAGGGTGATCTAGCTAATTGGATGATTCCCGGCAAGATGGTAAAAGGCATGGGTGGCGCGATGGACTTGGTGGCAGGCGTGCGCCGCGTGGTGGTCTTGATGGAGCATGTAGCAACCAAGAAAGATGGCACGACAGATCAAAAAATCTTGCCGCAATGCACTCTGCCGTTAACCGGTAAAGCAGTCGTAGATCGGGTCATTACTGACTTGGGTGTCTTTGATGTTAAAGCCGATGGTTTACACCTGGTAGAGCTTGCGCCGGGTGTTGATTTTGAAGAGATCGTGAAAAGCACGGGTTGTCAAGTTAAATCTTGATGGCATTGTTTTGATGTTTATATTTTAAGCGTTGTTGCAACTTTGCCGCATCAGTCCGCATTATTTTTAATCGAATTTGTGCGTTGTACACAAAAAAATAATCAGAAAATTGCGGGCCAGAGCCTATGATTTTTTGTGGTTTGTGGCATAGTTAAGAAGGCTTAGTTGCCATAGCACTCTTATTAAACCCCGACTAACTTTGCTTAACTCATAAGCGGTTGTCGGGGATTTTTTTATCCGTCGCTGTTCCCCTGCGCCTTGCCCGATTATGCCGCTTTGAAACAATGGGCGTTGTCTTGTCGCACTGTTGCATCGGCCTAGATGGCTATTTTTTTGTGTAAAAATAAATCAGAATGCAACTAACAAGAGATTAATTTTTATCAATCTTCTAACACGCACTTGCTTGCAGAAGAAGAAAAGAGGGGCTAGGCCCCTCTTCTAGGGTGGTTTGAGCATACAGAACGCGCTAACTTGCTGAATTTAGGGGGCTAAGCTTGTTTTAAACCCGCTATTTTGGAAAAAATGAGGGAATGGAGCGCCAAGTGTCACCCTCATTTTTCATTAACCGATGCTTTGGGGGCGTTTAATCTGTTTCTCGGTATTTAACGCGTTCTCAAAGATTTTTGATTGATTAATGGGCAATAGTGCTAGGGCAGCAGCGCTTTTTACTCTACTTGACAAGCTCAATTCGCCGAAAACGTGGCTTAGCCCACCAAGCCGGATTAGTACTCGAGGTTTAGATTAAAAAATAGGCGGCAGTGATGATGCGCTGCATTTACGACAAATGTCGCATTTTCCCCCCAGCCAAACAGGGCCCAGGGACAGCGTCAAGCTGCTTGACGGCGCAGTAAAAGCAGGGTAGCAGCCTTTTCGCCATGGAAATTGCTTGGGGTGGCGCGCTATTCGTCAGACGTGCCATCGAGTTTGACACTGAGACGATAGGTGTCAAGCAGAAGCGACTCTTTGACTTCTATAATCCGGATAATCGATCGACTGAACCAGCTCGAATCCAGGGGATTGCTGGCAAACGAGTGGATACAGTTTTGGGAGGGCAGTAATGTCACATGCGAACAGGCCAGTTAAGCAGCCAGCGATGCAAGCAAGCATCTCAAAAGGGCCGGTAGTGCCTGCAGATTGGCATGGACATCAGCATGGCGATGCGACTCATAGCCACCATCTGCACGCAGAAACCCAATCATTGCATCGCATGGTTTGGGCGCTAATCTTAACGGCTACGTTTGCGCTTGCCGAGTTATTCGGGGGGGTGTTGTCAGGTTCGCTGGCCTTGCTTTCTGATGCGGGACATATGACGACGGACGTCGCCGCATTGGGCTTGGCCGTGTGTGCGCAATGGTGGGCACGGCGACCTGCGAATCAAGATTGGTCGTTTGGTTTGGCGCGCGCCGAAGTGCTGGCTGCATTTTTAAATAGCCTGGCGATGCTGGTGCTGATCGCTTGGATCTCTTATGAAGCGATTCAGCGATTGCGCACCCCAGAGCCTGTAGCGGCAGAATGGGTGATGGGCATCGCCATCCTCGGGCTATTATGTAATTTATTGGTTTATCGTTTATTACATGCAGGGCATCGTCATGATGACGTTGCCAACAGCTTGAATCGACGAGCGGCACTCGTGCATGTTGTGGGGGATTTACTGGGTTCTCTGGCAGCACTGATAGCGGGGGCGGTCATTTATCTAACAGGCTGGACCCTAATTGACCCACTCCTATCATTTGTGATTTGCTTGTTGCTGCTGCGCTCAACATGGCGGGTGCTGCGCGAATCAGTCGAAATATTGTTGGAAGCTGTCCCTAAGCAAATTTCTTATGTCGAGGTCGCCCGCACCTTAGAAGCGTTACCGGGAGTGGCGGGCATCCATGATTTACATATTTGGTTAATGGCGGCCAATCAACCTGCCTTAATCGCGCATCTGCAGTTGCACACGCCAGAAGATTGGTATGAGGTGCTTTCACAAGCGCGGCAGGCTCTGCAGGGGCAATTTGGTATCAGCCATGTCACGCTACAGCCAGAGTGGTCACCACTTTCTGCGCATAGCGCGGAAGAGCGCTTAACGTAACCCGTCAAGCAAGCCCAATATTCCCATTAACAATGGTTGATGCAGCAAATAGACCAGTAGGCTGCGTTGGCCTAGCCAACAGAACAGTGCAGGCCAACGGACTGCCTGTAAGGGCGCAAATAAGCGGGGGCAATTGGCCCAAGCCATCCCTAGTAACACCATACCCAGCCAGGGGAATAAGGGAACGTAGTCTTCTGTGTGTGGTAAGCGTGTTGTAAAACCAATCCAGTTGAGATAGGGAGGATTGAAGTATTCATGCTGATAGAAATAAGGGCTAAACCAACAAGCTAAACCGACCAACACCAGCCAAATGCTGGGCTGCTGGTGCCAGCGCTGGCGAGCGATCAAGCTCAAGAGAAGGGTCAATGCAACAAAATGGAGTACCCCGAAATAAATAAAGCTTTTGGGGAATAGCAGCGCACTGCCCAAGCTGACCAGTATCGCCGCTCCGGCGATTTGAAACCAGCGTAGCCACCAGTCTCGACGTGCTTGTGTCGTGCGACTTCTTAAAACGATGCTAATGCCAACCACCAACAGAAAGCAACTCACAATCAGGTTGCGAAATCCTTGCCAGAGGGGGCTGCCCCGTTGATCAAGGAAAATCCAACTAAAGTAGTGAAGATCATAACAGGCATGGTAGAAAATCATGGCAATAATCGCCATGCCTCTGAGGCCATCAATCGAGCGTAGGCGCTCCGTTTGACGGGTTGATGTTGTGGTAGGCGGCTGAACGCGATGCTGGTTCATTGGGGGGAGGGTAAAACCTTGTGAATATTATCTGCACAAGAATGACATGACTTTAGGTCAGGAGCAAGTGACCCTTGTCAACCATGTCGGTCGCTCCTTTCTTGACTCGGTATTCGTGATTCGTTGGTTGCGCTGTTGGTGCCCCATCTGTCGGGGTATAATCTGCCTTTCCAACTCAGCGCCCGTTGGTTATTCTTTTCTGACGGGTATCGTGTGCATTTTCATGACCAAATATGTATTCGTTACGGGTGGTGTGGTTTCTTCCCTCGGTAAGGGGATTGCCGCCGCCTCGCTGGCTGCCATTTTAGAATCGCGCGGCCTCAAAGTTACCCTGCTTAAACTCGATCCCTACATCAACGTTGATCCCGGCACCATGAGTCCGTTTCAACATGGTGAGGTATTCGTCACCGAAGACGGTGCGGAGACTGACCTTGATTTAGGCCATTACGAGCGCTTTATCAGCGCCAAAATGCGTAAGGTGAATAACTTCACTACCGGTCAAATTTATGAATCGGTGATTCGTAAAGAGCGTCGTGGCGAATATCTGGGTAAAACCGTGCAGGTGATTCCGCACATTACCAATGAAATTCAAGACTTCCTGGTGCGCGGCGCACACGCTGCCTGGGAAGGTAAGCCCGATGTCGCGATTGTAGAAATTGGCGGCACGGTTGGCGATATTGAATCCCTACCATTCCTCGAAGCCGCACGGCAAATGCGCCTAAAATTAGGCCGCAACAACGTGTGCTTTGTGCATTTGACCTTGGTGCCTTACATCCCCTCGGCGGGTGAACTCAAAACCAAACCCACGCAACACAGCGTGCAAAAACTGCGTGAGATCGGGATTTCCCCCTACGTGTTGCTGTGCCGCGCGGATCGCAAGATTCCCGATGATGAGCGCGAGAAGATTTCCCTGTTCGCTAATATTCCAACCGAAGCGGTCATTTCGGTCTGGGATGCCGATTCCATTTACAAAATCCCGGCCATGCTGCATGCGCAAGGCGTGGATAGCATCGTCTGCGAAAAACTTGCCCTCAACCCACCACCGGCTGATTTAAGCGTGTGGAACAAATTGGTAGAAGCGTTAGAAAATCCCCAACAAAGTATTACGATTGGGATGGTGGGCAAGTATGTGGACTTAACGGAATCCTACAAGTCGCTTACCGAAGCTTTGGTCCATGCCGGTATTCATACCCGTACCAAAGTGAATATTGAGTACATCGATTCTGAAGACATAGAAGCCAACGGCACGGATGCCTTAGCGAAGTTTGATGCGATTCTCGTCCCCGGTGGTTTTGGTAAGCGTGGGACGGAAGGTAAGATTAAGGCCATTCAATACGCCCGTGAAAACAAAGTGCCTTACCTCGGCATTTGCCTGGGCATGCAATTGGCGGTGATTGAATTTGCCCGTCATCAAGCCAAATTAGAGGCCGCGAACAGCACTGAATTTAACGATGAAACGCCGCACCCCGTTGTGGCCTTGATTACCGAGTGGACGGATCGCACGGGCAAAATTGAAAAGCGTGATGAAAATGCGGACCTTGGCGGCACGATGCGTCTAGGCTCACAGCGTTGCCCCATCAAGCCCGGTAGCCTGGCCAGTCAAATTTACGGTGCAGAGGTGAACGAACGGCACCGCCATCGCTATGAAGTGAACAATGCCTATGTGCCACAACTAGAACAAGCGGGCTTAGTGATTAGTGCGCGCACCCCCACCGAAAATCTGCCTGAAATGATGGAGTTGCCGCAAAGCATGCATCCTTGGTTTGTGGGTGTGCAGTACCACCCCGAATTCACCTCTACGCCGCGCGATGGTCATCCGCTTTTTAGTAGCTACGTGTCAGCGGCGGTCGCGAATAGCAAGGCCAAGCAAGGTGGGGAGCGTAGCCAATGAAACTATGTGGCTTTGACGCTGGCTTAAACCACCCCTTGTTTTTGCTGGCAGGGCCGTGTGTCATTGAGTCCGAGCAGATGGCGCTGGATACGGCCGGTCAGCTCAAAGAAATTTGTGTGGAAGTGGGCGTTCCATTCATTTACAAATCTTCTTACGACAAAGCCAATCGCAGCTCGGGCAAATCCTTCCGGGGTTTGGGCATTGATGAAGGCTTACGGATTCTCAGCGAAGTCAAAAAACAAATCGGTGTGCCCGTTGTGACCGATGTGCATGAGATTGAGGAGATTGCGCAAGTTGCTGCGGTCGTTGACTTGTTGCAAACGCCCGCGTTTCTCTGCCGCCAAACCGATTTCATCAATGCAGTGGCGAGCGCCGGCCTGCCCGTGAATATCAAAAAGGGCCAGTTCCTTGCCCCCGGTGATATGCAGAACGTGGTCGATAAAGCCCGCGCGGCCAGTGGTCAAGACAACATCATGGTCTGTGAACGTGGCGTGAGCTTTGGCTATAACAATCTCGTTTCCGACATGCGTTCGCTTGCGATCATGCGCGGTACCGGTTGCCCGGTGGTTTTTGATGCCACGCATTCCGTCCAGTTGCCCGGTGGGCAAGGTACGGCCAGCGGTGGTCAGCGTGAGTTTGTGCCGGTCTTGGCGCGGGCGGCGGTGGCGGCGGGGGTTGCTGGTCTGTTTATGGAAACCCATCCTGATCCTGCCAAAGCCATGTCTGACGGCCCCAATGCCTGGCCCCTGCCACGCATGAAAGAACTACTCTTCACGCTTAAAGAATTAGATGCTTTGGTAAAACGCCAAGGTTTCATTGAAAACAGCTTGATGTCATCCTAAGGATCCCGATATGCCCGCTTTTATTATCGTACAAGTTGAAGTCACCAACCCTGAGCAGTATAAGGAGTACCAAAAGTTTTCCAGTATTGCCATGCAAACACATGGGGTGAAAGTGCTGGTGCGGGGTGGGCAACAAGATGTGCTCGAAGGTCAGGCGCCTCCCCGTACGGTAATCATGGAATTCCCCGATATGGCGGCGGCACGGGCGTGGTACGAATCAGCCGAATATCGTCAGGCGCGTGAAGCGCGGGCGGGGGCGGCGAAGATGAATATGTACGTGGTAGATGGTTTGTCAGTTTAAGTTTTGAATTGTTATTTTATTAATTGGAGTGAAACAACATGAGCGCAATTGTTGATATCGTTGCCCGCGAGATATTAGATAGCCGCGGTAATCCCACGGTGGAATGTGATGTGCTGCTGGAAAGTGGTGCGATGGGCCGTGCTGCTGTCCCCAGCGGGGCATCGACTGGTTCCCGTGAAGCCATTGAGCTGCGTGACGGTGACAAAAGCCGCTACCTCGGCAAAGGGGTATTAAAAGCCGTTGAAAACGTCAATACCGAAATCGCCGAAGCCATCATGGGTTTAGAGGCCAATGAACAGGCCTACCTCGACAACACCCTCATCGACTTAGACGGCACTGAAAGCAAATCCCGCCTGGGCGCGAATGCTACTCTAGCCGTGTCCATGGCCGTTGCTCGTGCCGCTGCTGAAGAAGCGGGCTTGCCTCTATACCGCTACTTTGGTGGTTCCGGCAAAATGCAACTGCCTGTGCCCATGATGAATATCGTCAATGGCGGGGCGCATGCCAACAATAGCCTCGACATTCAAGAATTCATGATCATGCCCGTGGGCATGACCAGCTTCCGTGAAGCCCTGCGCTGCGGTGCTGAAGTCTTCCATGCCTTGAAAAAAATCATTCATGACAAAAACTGGTCCACTGCCGTGGGTGACGAAGGTGGCTTCGCCCCCAACTTCGCCAGCAATGCCGATTGTCTGAACACCATCCTGCAAGCGATTGAACAAGCTGGCTATCGCCCCAGTGAAGACGTCTTGATCGCCTTAGACTGCGCCAGTACCGAATTCTTCAAAGACGGCAAATACCACCTCTCTGGTGAAAACCTGCAACTCACCTCCACTGAGTTTGCTGATTACCTCGCCAACCTCTGCGACAAATTCCCCATTGTCTCCATTGAAGACGGCATGTCTGAAAACGACTGGGCTGGTTGGAAAACCCTCACCGACAAACTCGGTGGCAAAGTTCAGCTCGTCGGTGATGACCTGTTCGTAACCAACCCCAAAATCCTGAAAGAAGGCATTCAACAAGGGGTGGCTAACTCCATTCTGATTAAAGTCAACCAGATTGGTACGCTCAGCGAAACCTTTGAAGCGATTGAAATGGCCAAGCGCGCAGGCTACACCTCCGTGGTCTCCCATCGTTCCGGTGAAACCGAAGACAGCACGATTGCGGATATCGCTGTCGGTACGAATGCGGGTCAAATCAAAACTGGTTCGCTCTCACGTTCAGACCGGATCGCCAAATACAACCAATTGCTGCGGATTGAAGAAGACCTCGGTGATATTGCGATCTATCCTGGTCGTGATACTTTCTTTAACTTGAAATAATCTGTTGAAACCGGGCGGCGATGCAGTCGCCCGGTTTGTTTGATATGGTGATATGAGAGCGATTACCTACATTCTCATTACCTTGCTTGTTCTTATTCAGTATCCCCTTTGGTTTGGGAAGGGGGGATGGTTGAAGGTATGGGACATGGAACGTAAGGTAGAGCAGCAAAAGAATAAAAACATGGAGCTTGCGAATCGCAATGCCGCGCTGGAAGGTGAGGTGAAAGACCTGCGAACGGGGACTGAGGCGATTGAGGAGCGGGCCCGTTTTGAGTTAGGTATGGTCAAGCCAGACGAAATATTTGTGCAGGTAATTCCAAAATCATCCCCTCCGCCTGCGGCCGCAGCACCGTCCGTGTCAAATACTCGCCATACTCGACCCTAATTTATTGCACCTAATGCGTTCCTACGCTTTTCGTCGTTGACAGTGCGACAAACAGCCCCGCGCAATCCACCGCATCAAAACGATATTCGGCATTACAAAATTCGCAATTAACGGTTAGCACTTCTTGCTCCGCCAGCGCTGCTGCAATTTCTTCTGTACCTAAAGTGCGGAGCATGTTACCCACCTTTTCGCGCGAGCAGGTGCAGTGAAAGCGGCAGGCGCGAGCAGACTCAAGATGAATACTTTCTTGCCAGAAGAGGCGGTGTATCAGTTGTTCACTGGCGAGGGTTAACAGTTCTTCGGTTTTAACTGTCGCTGCAAGTTGCGTCGTGCGGGGCCAGGCATCTATATCTAACGTTTGCGCTTCCATCGTGCCACCGTGATCGGGCATGCGTTGGAGTAACAGGCCACTCGCGCTTTTATTGTCGGCAGCCAGCCAGAGCTTGGTATCGAGTTGTTCTGACTGGCGCATGTAGTTTTCCAAGACATCAGAAATACAGGTGCCGCGTAACGGCACAATCCCTTGGTAGGGTTGCTGGCCGGGCTGGCGATCATATGGATCAAGTGTGAGTGCAAAATGGCCTTGACCACCCTGATTCACGAGCTGCTGAAAACCCATATTGGGTTCGAGCAACATCTGTTGATGTAATTTAGCTGTTGCTCGGATACCGAGGTCTGCAGAACATTCAACGACCAACATTTGAATGGGACCATTACCATATAGTTGCAAAATCAAGGCCCCATTGAATTTTAGATTCGCTGAGAGCAGTGCGCTCGCCGCAACCATTTCACCCAGCAAATGCATCACGGCAGGGGGGTAATCATGATTTTGCAAAATACGTTGCCAGGTGGCTTCAAGGCGCAGTGTTTCGCCTTTGATGGGGGCGTTTGCAAAGAGGAATTTATGTAGCTGGTCAGACATGATGCTGGATTAACCATCAGGGTTGAATTCTTTTAAGATCGCTACTGAAGAGCGCGGCCTTTTTGACATAGCCTGCGGTATTACGATGCATGGTCGCAATTTCAGCTTCAGTTAGCGGACGGAGGACTTTACCTGGACTGCCAACAACGAGTGAGTTATCTGGAATTATCTTGCCTTCCGTAACGAGCGCACCCGCGCCGATCAGGCAATTTTTACCAATCACTGCGCGATTTAAGACAATCGCTTGCATGCCAATCAAGCTGCCATCACCAATCGTACAACCATGCAACATGGCTTGGTGGCCAATCGTGACATTCTCCCCAACCGTGAGTGGGCAGCCGGGGTCCGTGTGTAACACGGCACCTTCTTGAACATTGCTCGCTCGACCAATCGCAATGAGTTCATTATCGCCACGCAGGACGGCGCTGAACCAGATACTGCACCCTTGGGCGAGCGTAACTTTGCCGATCACTGCGGCGGTGTCCGCAATAAAGCTGCTGGGGTCAATGTGAGGTTGGTGGTCCGCGAGTTGATAAATAGCCATAAACGGTCTTATATCCAAGCTAGGGTCAAAAAAACAATTAATTGATTTTAACTGATGCGGGCCACAAAATGGGTTGGGTGAAGGATTGCTAACGCCGGTGTAGGAAGTCTGCTTAATCGGGCACTAGGTCCTCGGTATGAGTGATTTTAGTCAGACATGAGTCAGTTCGATAAGCATTTATCAGCGACAAACAAAGGCGTCTCTCTTTTTTGTTGGTGACCTGTTATGAACTCATCGTGAAGGAGCTAATCATGCGTCAATTACTTGCAATTGTTGCAGCAATCGGTTTTTTATATGGTCAATCAGCGATGGCATACTGGCCTGATCAGGATGGAAGTGTTGTTAAGGCCAGCAAAGAAAAACGTTACTGGCCTGAAGAGGGACAGCGTAAATAGTTTAGTTAATCCTGATTCCCTGCTGAGGTTGTATCTACCGGCATCCGCAAACAATTTTTGGCGCTCGCTTTAATGTTGATATCGGTGATAACTTGGCAGGCAATCAGGAAGTGGTATCGCATTCATGTTCAATAAGCCGCAAATAGTCCTGAAGCTGTTGACCTGGTGGGCTTATGAAGTGTTGATCTAACAACTCAGCCTCAGTAATTCTATCGCTTCTGAAACTCCGAAATGCTTGGCGTAGTTCACACCAAGCAAGTAAGGTCCATGTATTTCCCCAGAAAAATAAAGCCAAGGGATGCACTATACGCTCACTGTGGTTTTGCTGTCCATCGCGGTATCTGATAAGAACTTTTTGCTGTTCCTGGCAGCTCTGATGGAGTTGATCGAACAATCCTCGTTGTGATGCGTTCACAAACTCGGGGGCAAATAATGGGGTTCGTTCAAAAGCAATTTGCTTATCAATCGGTAAAATCGCGTAAATTTTCTCAAGCACGCTATGAGCTTGCTGTTTTAACGCATTGCCGCCCCAAGTGCTGATCAGGCGTAAGCCTGCTACCATCGCATGGATTTCACCAATATTGAACATCAGTGGGGGTAAATCAAACCCTTGCTTTAGCCGGTAACCCACACCCGCTTCGCCCTCAATCGGCACACCAGATAGGCCGAGATCGCGTATGTCGCGATAGATGGTACGCTCTCCCACCCCCAAGCGCTCAGCCAAGTACTTGGCCGTGGTGTTGCGCCGGCCACGGAGGATTTGAGTGATCTGGAAGAGTCGGTCAGCACGCCGCATAGATTAGGCCGGGTCAGCGAGAAATAGGCAACATGATACGCCCAAGGCTTGACTGATTAAGAGAAAATCACGCTGGTTTATTTCTACGTACCCATGCCGAAAGACAGCGCCCCAGTGTTGTTTATCTTGAATAAAGTCGAGCTGATCCAAGAGTGGGCGAATCGGCGCCGGGGTCACGGACAGGTAATCAATTTGCCGTCGCCAGGGGATGAAGTCGGGTGTCATGGCAAACTGGTAAATAGCGTTATCAGCTACCCGTCCCAAGGCCGTAAAGGCTTGGTAGGGTTCAGTTCGATTCATATCGTATTTGGGCGAGTAATAGATGAGCCAGTCGCCTTGTTGCATCCGTTTGAGGGGCGCGGCTTTACCATGGCAGAGTTGGCAGAAGCCGCCTGTCACGCCCCGCTGCACATGGCTATCAGAAACCACACCAATCCAATAGCGTGGGGCCGAGTGTGATGCTGAGCGTGACAAGATTGTCATGGCTTCCCCTTACTTATTTAAGTAGCGCTATGCAGGCCGACCGCATTGCCTTCGCTATCACGCATCACCGCAAAATAGCCCATATTGTCGGGTAGTGTGGTTTTCGGTGTGAGGATTGCACCGCCAAGGTTTTCGAGGCGTGCCAAAACGGAATCAATCCCGGCTGCGCAATTTAAATAAATCAATACACCTCCGGCGGATTGACTGTGCTGGGGCTGGTGTTCTGGGTGGTAGTAGAGACAGCCTCCCGTATTTGGTTCTGCATACTCAAACACGGCCAGTTGGGCGGGGCCGCAAGTTTCTGAGCGCAGGGTGGTATCTAGTAACTGTTGGTAGAACTGAGTGGCACGGGTTAAGTCTGTGACGGGGATTTCAAACCAATTAAGCAGACGCTGATTTGACATGATGGGCCTTTCCTTTCTCGGATAGTTAATCGAACCCAGAGTGTGCGGCCCCCCTCCTGACAACGTAGTGTCAGGAGGTTTTCAGATGGGGAAGCCTGCAACATCCTGTAAACCCACTTACAATGTTGTTTTGTTTTTTGACTGCGATTCATTATGTGGCAACGTGTACGCGAAGATATTCAATGCATCCTAGAACGCGATCCGGCAGCACGCTCGGTCCGCGAGGTGCTTACTTGTTATCCCGGCTTACACGCACTCTGGTTACATCGCATTGCCCATCGTTTCTGGCATTGGGGCTGGCTGTGGCTGGCACGCTTGGTTTCACATTTTGCGCGCTGGTGGACGGGGATTGAAATTCATCCTGGCGCGACGATTGGTCGCCGGGTGTTTATCGACCATGGCATGGGTGTGGTGATTGGTGAAACCGCTGAAATTGGCGATGAATGCACGATCTATCAAGGCGTGACGCTTGGGGGTACTTCGCTTAATCAAGGCAAGCGCCATCCAACGCTCGAACGTGGCGTGGTGGTCAGCGCAGGGGCGAAAGTGCTTGGGCCATTTACGGTAGGGGCGGGGGCGCGGATTGGATCAAATGCGGTCGTGCTCAAGGCGGTGCCCGCTGGGGCAACAGCGGTTGGGATTCCCGCCCGGATTATTGAGGCAGAAAGCGCCAAGACTCGGGAGGCTCAAGCGAATAAAATGGGTTTTTCTGCCTATGCCGTGTCCACGGCCCAAGATGATCCACTCACCAAGGCGTTGCACGGGCTAATCGACCATGCAACGAACCAGGATCAGCAGATAGCGTGTATCTTGCAAGCCTTACAAGCGGCTGGAATCAGTTGCAATAATCCATCTGGCAAGGCACCTTTCGATGCGGCCGGATTAAATCGGATGGTTGACTAGGGCTACTAGATAAGCGCTGCCAGGCACTCATTATGCAGCGTTAAACAAACTGAGGCTTCGATGCAGTTGCAGAGGCCCCCCTTTTTGCCAGAGTAGATACCCTGCTGCGACTTGACCCTGCTTGTCGATTCGCCAGTCTGGAATGACCCAACGCTGTCCGTGATCGTGTTGGTGGCTAGCCGGGCGATGGGTATGACCATGAATGATTAATTGCACGCCGTATTGTGGCCACAGAGCATCAATGGCGTGCTGATTCACATCCATAATTTGCATGCTTTTTTGTTGTTTGGCTTGACTGCTTTCGCTGCGAATATTCTGAATAATCTGTTGCCGTTGGGCCAGTGGTAGAGCCAAGAACTGGGTTTGCCAAGCGGGTTGACGAACTTGCTGGCGAAAGACTTGATAGTCAATATCGTCGGTGCAGTAAGCATCGCCGTGCGTTAATAAAATCCGTTCTTGCTCAAGGACTAAGATTGTGGGATCGGGCAACAGTGTCGCGCTGGCCGCAGACATGAAGCGCTCACCCAGCAGTAGATCACGATTACCATGCATGATAAACAACTGTCTGCCAGCAGCAGCAACCTGTGACAACAGGCCAGCCAGTTGGGCATAGTAGGGTTCAGTGAGTTCTTCATCTCCTGCCCAGTATTCAAACAAATCACCCAGAATAAATAGGCACTGGTGGGGCGTTTGCAAGAAATCTGCGATGAAGCAGGACAAGGCATGATTCAGCGCTGGTATGTTGCTGTGCAAATGCAAATCTGAAATAAAAACAGCCGATCTCGATTCAAGCGAGAGAACGGCTGTTTGAGTGTCAGCTGCG
The DNA here is from genome assembly GCF_003335215.1 of Parvibium lacunae. GTDB lineage: Bacteria > Pseudomonadota > Gammaproteobacteria > Burkholderiales > Burkholderiaceae_D > Parvibium > Parvibium lacunae. The sequence goes on from NZ_QPGB01000001.1 coordinate 342,611, forward strand.
TTGGGCGACAATGCCTGGGTAGGCAATTGATCGATACCCAGATTGAGCCGAGCAGAAGACATCGCGAGGGTGATTTGTGCGTGGATTTAAACTGCTTCCGCTTTTGTGATGACGATATCTTCTACAGGAACATCCTGATGAAAGCCACTGCGGCCAGTTTTAGTGCTTTTAATTTTTTCAACGACATCAAAACCATCGACCACTTTGCCAAAAACTGCATAGCCCCAGCCATCGGGTTGAGGGTAGTTCAACCCCTGGTTGTCAACGACATTAATAAAAAATTGCGCAGTGGCTGAGTGCGGTTGCATAGTCCGGGCCATGGCAACCGTATATTTGTCATTTTTTAAACCATTTTTAGATTCACACTCGATTGGTTCGCGTGTTGGTTTTTGTTCCATCCCTGGTACAAATCCACCCCCTTGAATCATAAAGCCATTGATGACCCGATGAAAAATGGTCCCATCATAGTGACCGTCCTGTACATATTGCAAGAAATTCGCCGCAGATTTTGGCGCTTTTTCCGTATCGAGTTCTAACGTGATCGTACCGAGGTTGGTGTGCAGTTTAATCATGAGTTGCATCCTTATTGAGTGTTAGGGGGGATTGAAATTTCAGTCTTTTTGAATAGTGGCACTCTCGATAATAACCGGTTCGAGTGGTACATCTTGATGAAAACCAACGTTACCTGTTCGTACTGCACGGATTTTATCCACGACGTCCATACCGTGGATGACACGGCCAAATACGGTATAGCCGTGACCATCAAAAGAAGGGAAGTCGAGATTAGGGTTATCAACCACATTAATAAAAAATTGGGACGTTGCTGAGTTTGGATCATTGGTGCGCGCCATAGCAATGCTGCCACGTGTATTCTTCAGGCCATTACGAGATTCAATGGCAATCGGTGGTCGCGTGGCTTTCTGTTGCATGTCTTTGGTGAAGCCGCCACCTTGGATCATAAAATGCTGAATTACACGATGAAATACCGTGCCGTTGTAATGCCCATTTTTGACATAGGTGAGGAAATTTTCAACCGTCTTTGGGGCTTTAGCCGCATTCAATTCAACGACGATAGTCCCTTGAGTCGTTTTTAATACAACGTTCGTTGGCGCTTGGGCCCATGCTTTGGCAACACCTAGGGCGATTACGAAACCTGCACAGAGTTGCAAGAGAAATCGTTTTTGCATATCAGTCCTTCCAATATCAGTTGGGATTAGGCTGCTTCTTCAACCAGAATCCGCCAGCGGCCTTGTTCTTTAATCCAGAACTGGCGCTTGCGCATTTTGTTTTCTAGGTTATTCGATTTGTAATCTTGATCAAAAGTGACAACAATCATCTCGTCCGATTTATTAGGGTATCGAAACATCGATAGATTACTAACGCCGACTTTGATCCAGGTTTTACTCTGATTAACAGCATTTTTACGTTCGGCCCACTGGTTGTAATTCAGGCCATCACCCTGGAAGCGCATAGCATAATGACCAAGATACCGTCGCATATCGCGGCTTTCCCAATCACGCCGCCAAGTGTCAAAGGCGGACTGAAATTGCTCTCGCTCGCGCTGCCAGTCATCAAGATTCAGCCACTCCACTTCCTCACTAATTACAACTGGCGTTGTGCCAGGATTAATCCACTGTGCGATTTTTTGTAAATCAGGATTGGACAGCACCACGCAGCCATTGCTGGCCTTAGGGGGGCGACTGTAGGTATTGCTGGGCACGCCATGTAACCAAATACCCGAGCCAGTGCGGCCATTCAAGCGATCCCATTCATTCGGATAGTTGATGGGAAACGCCCCCGCACCGTAGAAGTCATCTAATTTACTGTCGGGGATGCTGCTCGTGACATGGTATACCCCGATGGGGGTCTTCTCATCCCCTTCGCGCAATTTGAAGGAGCCACTTTTTCCTTGGGTCATGTAAAAATCGGCCAAAAAGCGCGGTTGTCCATTGGTATTTTCATAGACATAAAGGCGCGAGCGTTTGGTATCCACGACGATGGCGGTGCGCTGATCTGTACGTAATTGCAGTAGGTAACGGGGTACTCGATTGCTCGGCGGCTTCTCAAGATAGCCGCGTAACCGTTGTAACGCCTCTTCCCTGAGGGCGCGTACTCTCTCATCCGGTATATTCGGAATATCGCCAATTGTCCGCAAGGGGGCAACGCGGGCACGCAATAAGTCTCCTTGAATGAGATAGGCGAGCCGAAAATTAGGGTAGGCCTGCAGCAGGGCATCATTCAACTTAGTTGCTTCGCTCATACGATTTGCGGCAATCGCGCGCAAAATCTTATTGAGTTGGGCCTCGATATCGCTGCTGTTATTGAGAGCAGGGCTTTGCGCTGCCACGGCCGCACTAAAAGTGAGTGCCACAAGGCCAGGGAAAAAGCGAATTAGGAACCGATAAAATAGAATCAAAAGCAGCATTATTTCAAACATCAAAAATACAATGGGGTGTGGCATGCCACACCCCTGGGGGCCATCGAAAATGGGATTAGTTTCCTGAGCGCTCTTCGACGATCACCCACTTGCCATTTGATTTTTGCAGTTCAAGTGTCTTCCGGCTTGAGGTGCTAAGGCGATCCGACTTGTAATTCTGACGGAATTTCGCCACCGCTTTATCACCATTTTGCTGAATCTGTAACTGCTCGACCTGCACTTCAATTTTATTTTTACCTTCAATCCGTTGCCGCCGTTCCTGCTCCCAGGCGCTACGGCTCATGCCTTTGGGGGTATCAAAGTCTTTACCATAAAACGCTAAGTAAGATTTGGTGTCTTGGCGTGACCACGCTTTAGCCCAGGATTGAACAGTGCTTCCAATTTCCTCTGAATCATTCACTTTGGACGCAGCCGCAGGAGCAGGGGCGACTGGTGTGGACTTATTCGGCGCTGTGTCCGTTACCACTTGAGGTTTGGGCGGTTCAATAGCTGGTTTGGGGCCGCTCACTGGCGCAGCAGGGGCGGGTGCCGGCTGAATTGGGCTGGTCGCTGCGGGGCGGTTGTTAGCTGCAACGGTGGCTGGAGGGCGAGTCTTGCCACCGCCTACTAAGTCACGAATCAGCGCCAGCTTGGTTTGAGCGGTGGTGTTATTCGCATCCAACTGTAGCGCTTTGTCATAAGCTTGGCTGGCAAGCTTGGAATAGACGTCACCCAGATTTTCATGGGCGGTCGCGTAGCTAGGGTGGGTACGTATGGCCATTTCCAGGGCAGCGCGTGCCTTGTCAAATTGGCCTTGAGCCGCATACAAAACAGCCAAATTATTGTAGGGCTCGGGTAGTTCGGGGTAGTCTTCGGTCAACCGTAAAAAGACTTGTACTGCATCTTGAGTTTTGCTTTGCTCGGTCAGAATCAAACCCTTCAAGAAGCGCATTTGCGCATCGCGGGGTTTGCTGGCCAGAAACGTATCTGCGCGAGACATGGCCTGGTCGAGCTGCCCGGCGCGCAGGAGGCGAGTCACTTCTTGGGCTTCATCCGCATAGACTGGCGCCGCCATGCAACAAGCCGCCAATAACGCCCCGAGTAATCGATGGCGGCCCCATTGACGCAGGGAAACGAGATGGTTTGGGGATGACTGACAACGGCGTTGCTCAAGCTGTTGCATAGGGGCCTCTCGGTAAAGACGATATGGTTGCTAATACTGGTTTAAATAGGGCTTACGAATTCTTGCTTAATCTATGACACCTGACTGATCACTGCTGTTGGGGCAGAGGCAATACGGTATACTTCCAAGATTCTACCAAGAATATTTTGGTAGATTTGCGATTCAGTCGCTCAATCATCGGGAAAATTGTGGAGATCGCGGCTGGAATGCGAAAAATGTCGTAAATCATGCGCAGGTTTGATCAGGCTATGGGCCTGTTGTCGCTGTGGCGACATGCCATAATTTTCTAACTCTTTATTCTTTCACCAGTCTCTCTATGACTGCGGGTTATCTATTTGCTCTATGTTGACTCTGTTTAATACCCTAACACGCCAAAAAGAAGTCTTTAAGCCGCTTGTGCCGGGCCAGGTCAACATGTATGTTTGCGGCATGACCGTCTATGACTACTGTCATATTGGGCATGCGCGGGTGATGGTGGTTTTTGACATGGTGCAACGCTGGCTGCGCTGCTCTGGATACGCGGTGACCTACGTGCGCAACATTACTGACATTGACGATAAGATCATCAAGCGTGCAGTCGAGAATGGTGAGCGGATCAGTCAATTGACGCAACGCTTTATCGATGCGATGAATCAAGATGCAGCTGCATTAGGGGTTGAACCCCCTGATCACGAGCCTCGTGCGACAGAATATATTCCGCAGATGTTGAACTTGATTGAGAAACTAGCTGCAAATGGATTGGCTTATCAATCAACCCAAGGCGATGTGAATTATGCAGTTCGTAAATTCGCCGGCTACGGCAAATTGTCAGGGAAATCGCTGGACGACTTACGCGCAGGGGAGCGTGTCGATGTCGATCAACACAAACAAGATCCCTTGGATTTTGTGCTCTGGAAGCGTGCGAAAGCAACGGAGCCTGACGAGGTAAAGTGGCCTTCTTCTTGGGGGTACGGACGCCCGGGTTGGCATATTGAGTGCTCTGCCATGAGCTCCGCTCTGTTGGGGCCACGCTTCGATATTCACGGTGGTGGCGCTGATTTACAGTTTCCCCATCACGAAAATGAAATTGCACAGAGTGAAGGGGCTCATCCAGAAGCTGGGCAATTTGTTAATTATTGGATGCACAATGGTTTTATCCGCGTAGATGGCGAAAAAATGTCCAAATCATTGGGCAATTTCTTCATGATTCGGGATGTTTTAGCTCGCTACGATGCAGAAGTCGTGCGCTTTTTTATTCTTCGCACCCAGTATCGCAGTCCGATCAACTACTCCGAAGAAAATTTAAACGAGGCCAAACAAGCGCTTGGCCGTTTGTACGTCGCCTTGCGTGATACGCCTGCCCAACCGCTAACGATCGACTGGGCTCAAGACTATGCAGCCCGTTTCAAGGCCGCATTGGATGACGACTTTAATACGCCCGTGGCGTTTGCCGTCCTCTTTGATCTGGCCACTGAGGTTAATAAAACACATGATCCGGTGCTGGCAGGCTACCTTTTGCAACTAGGGGCAGTGCTTGGCTTGTTACAGCAGGCCCCAATCCAGTATCTGCAAGGGGGGGCGGCGACGAATGCAAGCTCAGACTCCACAATCACAGAAGCAGAAACGATTGAGGCTCTAGTTCAACGTCGCAGTACTGCCAAACAGGCACGAGACTATGCGGAAGCCGATAAAATCCGTGCGCAATTGACTGCGTTGGGGATTGTTCTTGAAGATACCGCGCAAGGAACGTTATGGCGTCGCGTGTGAACGCAGCTGCGTTGATCATTCATCCCGATGCGCCAGATTACTGGCGTCAGGCCTGCACTGAGTTGATGCAGCAAGATCGCATTATGCGCCGTTTAATTCCTCAGTACGCCGATCTGACCCTCGTATCGCGAGGGGATCCATTCATGACGCTAGCGCGCTCAATTGTTGGCCAGCAGATATCTGTTAAAGCCGCTGAAGCTGTATGGCAACGTTTATTGGTCGCCATTCCTCGCATGAGCCCTGGTGCTGTTTTGCGCCGTTCTTCTGAGACTTTGGCTGCCTGCGGCTTGTCGAAGCGTAAGGTCGAGTACATCACTGATTTAGCACAGCATTTTAAAGAGGGCCGTCTGCATGTCGCGAAGTGGGCTGACATGGATGATGAGGCCGTCATCAGTGAGTTGGTGCAGATACGTGGGATCGGCCGCTGGACGGCAGAAATGTTTCTGATGTTTAATTTATTGCGGCCAAATGTCTTGCCCCTAGACGATTTGGGCTTACTCAAAGGAATCAGTGTCCATTATTTCAGTGGCGAGCCCGTGACTCGCAGTGATGCGCGTGAGGTCGCTGAAAATTGGGCGCCTTGGTGCACGGTTGCCACCTGGTATTTATGGCGCAGTTTGGATCCGATTCCCGTTGAATATTAGCGGTTATGGAAATAATCGACCCTAAGGTCGGCTTGCCGGCGGGTTGTTTGCTTATCGATATTAAGTTTTACTGATCACATTAATGAGTCAAAGGGCGCGCTGCGGTAGTAGTGAGCCAGTGTTAAAAAAGAGGGAGTCACGATGAAAACGACGTTTTTGGATTTTGAGCAATCGATTGCAGAACTCGAAAATAAAGTAGAGGAGCTGCGCTATGTTCAAGATGAGTCAGCCGTTGACATATCTGAAGAAATTGACCGTCTTAAAAGCAAAAGCGAGAGCCTCACGAAAGAAATATATGCCAAGTTAACCCCATGGCAGATTTCACAGGTCGCACGGCATCCACAACGCCCTTATACCTTTGACTATATTCGCGAGATTTTCACTGATTTTCATGAGTTGCATGGCGACCGTGCTTTCGCTGATGATTTATCGATTGTAGGGGGATTAGCCCGTTTTAATGGCATGCCCGTCATGGTGATCGGCCATCAAAAAGGGCGTGATACCAAAGAACGCGCCATGCGTAACTTTGGCATGAGTAAACCAGAAGGTTATCGAAAAGCAGAGCGTCTGATGCGGCTGGCAGAAAAATTTGGCATTCCTGTGATGACATTTGTCGATACCCCGGGTGCTTATCCAGGCATTGATGCAGAAGAGCGTGGCCAGTCAGAAGCAATCGGGAAAAATTTATACGTTATGGCAGAGCTGAATGTGCCGATTATCAGCACGATTATTGGTGAAGGCGGGTCTGGTGGTGCCTTAGCCATTGCTGTGAGCGATATGACGCTGATGCTGCAATATGCCGTTTACTCGGTTATTTCTCCCGAGGGCTGTGCCTCTATTTTATGGAAGAGTGCTGCCAAAGCGCCGGAAGCCGCCGAAACCATGGGTATTACCGCCCATCGTTTAAAAGCATTGGGGTTGATTGATCGGATCGTCAGTGAGCCTGTTGGCGGGGCGCATCGCGACCCGCAAGCGATGGCACAAGCATTGAAAAAAGCGTTGGCTGATGCCTTACGACAATTCAAAGAAACCAGTCCCGCGGCGCTAAAAGCTGCCCGTCTAGAGCGCCTCCTTTCTTACGGTAAATTCAAAGATGGTCACGCCGCTTGATCACTTGCGGACATGTCACTGCTGAACACTGATCTGCTGGTACCTTTCACGCAAGCACTTGAGACTTGCTTTACGACTGTGGTGTTAGGAGCGCGCCAGCGCTTGGTGGTGGCATACAGTGGTGGCCTGGATTCAACGGTACTCCTTCATGTGGCGCAACGCTGGCGTAAGCAAGAGCCAGCGCAGCGCGAACTGCTCGCAATTCATGTTCATCATGGCTTACACCCAGCGGCTGATGATTGGGCCGCCCATGCAAAAACGTTTTGTCTATCAAGTCAGATACCTTGCCAGGTAGTTCACCTCAATCTCTCACCCAAGCCTGGTAACAGTATTGAGAACGAGGCACGGCAGAAACGCTATCAGGCAATTTTGAGTTACTTGCATGAGCAGGGTGCGGCAGTATTTTGCACGGCACATCACCAAGATGATCAAGCGGAAACTTTTCTCTTACAAGCATTGCGTGGCGCGGGCATTGCCGGCCTAGGTGCCATGCAAAAAAGCCAACCTTGTAAGCATTGGCAATCGCTCTTATCCGAGACGGTGAATGCGGGAAACTATTACCAACTTCGTCCATTTTTAGCGATTGCGCGTCATCAGATTGAAACCTATGCGCGGGATAATCAGTTAAATTGGATTGTTGATGACTCAAATGACAATCCGCGTTTTTTGAGAAATCAGCTCCGCACCCAGATTTTTCCGTTGTGGCAAGAGCGGCTCCCAAGTGTCGCGCGGACCTTGGCACAGAGCGCCGCGCATTGTGCCGAGGCTGACACACTGATGCGCGAAATCGCTGTCGCTGATTTGAAAAAATTCAGTGCTTTTGGGGCGTTGAATTGGACCGCGCTGACAGCATTGTCTAGCGTACGCCAGCGCAATGCCTTGCGTTTTTGGTTGCAAGACGTGGCCCCTCATGGGTTGATTCGTCAGGATTTTGAGCAGATATGGTCAGCCCTGCAAGGCTTATCCAGCCTACCCAAAGCTGGCGTATTGGGGCTGTACGGCCCTGCAGCAGAAATTCATTCCCGTGCGGGCAATCTGTTTTACGTTCCGGTTGTCCCAGTTGCCTTTGCTGCCCCGGTTGCACAGCCAGTGAGATTACCCATCTCACTCAATTGGGATGGGCAATCTGAATTAGCGGTTCCCTCTTGGCAGGGTAGCTGGCAGTTTGTCCCAGTTCAGGAGGGGGACACGGCGTGGGGAATACCGCTTTCGATGCTAACGAGTTTGTCCGTGCGGTCACGCTTTTCATTGGGTCGTCAGCGCCTAAGATTGCACCCGCATCGACCTGCTAAAACCTTTAAACACTGGTGTCAGGAAGCGGGGATTGATGCGGAACAACGGGCTGCCTTGCCTTGCCTCTATACAGGGGAAACATTACTGGCGATTGGCTGTTTGGGGATGCTGGCAACAGTCCTGAGCCAAGAAGGAAAACGTTATCAACTACACTGGCATCCTGATGATTGTGCCCAATCTGCCGCATCATGACGTTTTGCTGGGAGTCCATTGGCAGGCTGGGTTGACAGGGCTTGGGTGCTAACGCACAATCGGCCTATGCAAGCCTTATTCATTCTCGCTTCTGGTAAACAGGGTATCTCGTGACCACTTCATCTTCTTCCAAAAAATCTGCCCGCAAGTCGGTACCGAAAAACGTCTCTAACTCGTCGACAAAAACAAACCGCCGCCAGCAAACTTCAGTCACCCCTGAATCTGCTTCTAATCAGACCGCTCCTACATCCCCCACGAGCATTCCTGCTGGACTTTTTGAGGGTATGCAAGCAGCCTGGCAGCAGTGGTGGCAGCAATGGTCGGCTTCTACGGCAGGGGGCGCTCTGCCAAACCCCCACGCCGCATTGAATCAAGCAGGGCTGCAACAGTGGGCCGGTTGGTGGGGTAAGCAGTTGGCAGAGCATTGGCCCCATTTGTCTACCCAGATTCCAGGGCAGAGTAGCCCAAATTCAGCTGTGTCAGCCGTTCAGCAGAGCTTCCCTGCCGCGCTCTGGGCGCAATATGCGGTTCATCTTGACCCTCAGGCGCAATTACGCTTGCAGCAGGAATATAGCCAGGAAATGACCGAATTATGGTCTGCGTGGCAAGCTCAGCAAGAAGCGGATGGTTTGTCAGATCGTCGCTTTGCCGCGCAGGCATGGCATGACCACGGCATGAATGAATTAAATGCGATGGTCTACTTGCTCAATGCGAAGTATCTGCTGAAGTTGGCTGATCAAGTTGAGGGCGATATCAAAACGAAAAACAAAATTCGTTTTGCCTTACAGCAGTGGATTGATGCCGTTGCCCCCAGCAATTTCCTGGTGACCAATCCTGAGGCGCAGCAGCGGATTATTGAAACCAAGGGCGAAAGTTTGCGCGTGGGCATGGAAAACATGCTTGATGATTTGCGCAAAGGGCGTATCTCTCAAACCGACGAGTCTGCGTTTGAAGTAGGTAAAAATGTGGCGACGACACCCGGTCAGGTCGTTTTTCAAAACCCGCTGTTTCAGCTCATCCAGTATCGGGCGCAAACCCCTGAAGTTGGGGCCCGCCCCTTGTTGATTGTTCCACCTTGCATCAACAAATATTACATTCTAGACCTGCAGCCCGATAATTCTCTGGTTAATTATTGTGTGCAACAGGGGCATACTGTTTTCTTGGTCTCTTGGGCGAATGCCATGCCCGAGCATGCCGGATTGACTTGGGATGATTATGTTGCTGATGGGGTGATTGAGGCGATTCACACCGTACAGCAAATCAGCCGTCAAGAAACAATTAATGTCCTCGGGTTTTGTGTTGGTGGCACCCTGCTGGCAACAGCACTCAGTACCATGGCAGCACGTGGCGATCATGCTGTTGCTAGCCTTACGCTGCTAACAACCATGCTGGACTTTACCGATGTCGGCGCACTAGACGTTTACATTGATGAGGCACAAGTCGCACTTCGAGAGCAGACCATTGGTAACGGTGGTCTGTTGCCTGGACGTGATCTGGCTTCTGCTTTTTCGAGTTTGCGACCGAATGATTTGATCTGGAATTATGTGGTGAATAATTACTTGAAAGGCCAGCGTCCACCCGCTTTCGATCTATTGTATTGGAACTCTGATAGCACCAATTTGCCCGGCCCGATGTTTTGCTGGTATCTACGCAATACCTATCTGGAAAACAAGTTACGAGAACCAGGCAAAGCCCGTGTTTGTGGTGAGCCTGTTGATTTCAGCCGGATTCAGGTTCCCACGTATGTTTTGGCCGCGCGAGAAGATCATATCGTGCCTTGGCAGTCTGCCTATCTGTCAGCCCAATTACTGGGCGCTGCGCGTAAAGAACGGGTACGCTTTGCGCTCGCTGCCAGTGGGCATATTGCAGGTGTGATTAATCCAGCCTCAAAAAACAAGCGAAGCTATTGGCTAATGGAACAACCGTCACAGAAAAATGCCGAGTCTAGCTTACCTGAATCATCTTCGGATTGGTTGAATCATGCCACTGAGCATCCAGGAAGTTGGTGGCGTGATTGGCAAAATTGGCTGACTGCCTATCGTGGCCCTGAGGTTACCTCCCCCACGCAACTGGGGAGCCGCAAGTTTATGCCGCTTGAAGCAGCGCCTGGAACTTATGTTAAGGTTAGGGCATGAATCTCCTGGCTATGAAACAGCCATCAGCGTGAGAATGTGCAATTAACCATTGAAACCCTTTTTTCGAGGAGGTGGTATGACAGAGGTAGTAATCGTAGCGGCACAACGTACCGCGGTGGGGAAGTTTGGTGGCAGCCTAGCAAAGTTGAGCGCACCTGAATTAGGCGCAATCGTCGTCAAGGCATTGCTAGAAAAAACGGGTGTTGCAGGTGAGCAAGTTTCTGAAGTGATCATGGGCCAAGTATTAGCAGCTGGTGCTGGCCAGAATCCAGCGCGGCAAACGGTGCTCAAAGCGGGCTTGCCAAAAGAAGTCCCCGGACTCACCATCAATGCAGTTTGTGGCAGTGGACTGAAAGCCGTCATGCTGGGATACCAGGCGATCTTTGCCGGGGATGCGGAGATTGTGATTGCCGGTGGTCAGGAAAATATGAGTGCTGCGCCGCATGTCTTGTTGGGATCTCGTGATGGCTTCCGTATGGGCGATGCAAAATTGGTCGATACCATGATCAATGATGGTTTATGGGATGTCTATAACCAATATCACATGGGTATTACTGCTGAAAATGTCGCTAAAGAATACGAGATTAGTCGTACTCAGCAAGATGAATTTGCGGTCGCCTCACAAAATAAAGCGGAAGCAGCACAGAAGGCTGGTAAGTTTAAAGATGAAATTACCCCTGTCCTGATTCCGCAGCGTAAAGGTGACCCGATTCAGTTCGCTGACGATGAGTTTATTCGCACAGGCGCGACCTACGATGCGCTGTCTGGCTTGAAGCCGGCTTTTGATAAAGCTGGTTCAGTCACTGCAGGCAATGCCTCCGGGATTAATGACGGAGCAGCTGCAGTCATGTTAATGAGTGCTGCCAAGGCCGCTGAATTAGGCTTGCAGCCCTTGGTCAAGATTAAATCTTTCGCAACCTCAGGGTTAGATCCAAAAGTGATGGGCATGGGCCCCGTGCCGGCATCGCGCAAAGCACTGCAGCGTGCTGGCTGGCAAGCAAGCGAGCTAGACCTGTTGGAAGTGAATGAAGCGTTCGCCGCGCAAGCTTGCGCCGTGAATAAAGAAATGGGCTGGGACACCAACAAAATCAACGTCAATGGTGGTGCGATTGCGATCGGCCATCCGATTGGTGCCTCCGGTTGCCGAATTTTGGTGACGCTTGTACACGAAATGAATCGACGTGATGCGAAAAAAGGCCTCGCTTCGCTGTGTATTGGTGGTGGCATGGGTGTTGCCCTGACAGTAGAACGCTAATTAATTTAGGCATTAAAGGAGAAGAAAATGACGCAACGCGTAGCTTATGTAACTGGGGGTATGGGTGGGATCGGAACCGCAATCTGTCAGGGTTTGGCGCGTGCCGGGCACAAAGTGATTGCAGGCTGTGGCCCGACTAGGGATCACGCAAAATGGCTGGCTGAACAAAAGGAGCAAGGGTTTACGTTTTACGCTTCCGTCGGCAACGTGTCTGATTGGGAGTCAACCGTCGCAGCCCTAAACGCGGCCAAAGCAGAGCATGGCACCATCGATATTTTGGTGAACAATGCGGGTATTACCCGTGATGGGATGTTTCGCAAAATGACCAAGGCAGATTGGGATGCCGTTATCGATACCAATTTGAACTCACTGTTCAATGTCACCAAGCAAGTGCTAGATGACATGGTTGAGCGTGGTTGGGGGCGGATTATTAATATCTCTTCCGTCAATGGCCAAAAAGGGCAGTTCGGTCAAACCAATTATTCCACTGCAAAGGCGGGTATTCATGGCTTCACGATGGCGTTAGCGCAAGAGGTCGCCAGTAAAGGAGTGACTGTTAATACCGTCTCTCCCGGTTATATTGGAACCGATATGGTGCGGGCGATTCGCCCCGATGTGCTGGAGAAAATTGTTGCCGGGATTCCTGTCAAGCGCCTTGGTGCGCCCGATGAGATCGCTTCAATGGTTGCTTGGTTAGCCTCAGATGATGGCGGCTTTGCCACCGGCGCTGATTTCTCAATCAACGGCGGGTTGCACATGGGCTAAGCAATAGCCTTTAATGGGCTGTTGGTAGTCAACTTTTTGTAGTATTGTGATGGAGAGGCAGAGGGCAGGTCGCTTTCTGCCTACCCTGAGGAGGATTGGAGATGGCTAAAAATCAAGGCTTGCGTACGATAAAAAAGTATCCTAATCGCCGTTTATACGACACACAAACCAGTACGTATATCACGCTAGCCGACGTTAAGCAGCTCGTGCTTGAAAATCAAGAGTTTCAAGTGGTCGATGCAAAAACCAGTGAAGATCTCACGCGAAGTATTTTGTTGCAGATCATCATGGAAGAGGAAACGGATGGTGTGCCGATGTTTACCTCTAACTCGCTTGCGCACATTATTCGGCTCTATGGCAATGCCATGCAAAATATTATGGGCGGCTATCTTGAAAAAAATATTCAGGCATTTATGGATATTCAAGGAAAGTTGCAAGAGCAATCCAAGGCCCTCTATGACGGTAATAATCTCACCAGCCCTGAGGTATGGAGCCAGTTCATGAATGTTCAAGGACCGGTGATGCAGACCATGATGGGCAACTACATCGAACAAAGCAAAAATTTATTCTTACAGATGCAAGAACAAATGCAAAGCCAAGCGAAAACGGTGTTTTCACAGTTCCCAAATCAGTTTCCTTTTAATGCAGATAAAAAGTAAGGCATTCACTGACAATAAAACAGCCGCGGATGACGCGGCTGTTTTATTTTAGGCATCTGCTTCTGAGCAAAGTCATTAAAAGCGGAAACCTGGTGGTGCATTTAATGGTGGTGGTGGCGGCGTGGGAATCCTGGGCGCTTCATTGACAGAGCGGTTATTACCCGCATTGGGATTAGTGGCGGTTGGATTTTCTTTAGGTTTTGCAGTTGCTTCCTCCTGTTGAACCGTGGGACGATAGTTCGCTGGCAGTGGGCTATTCGGATACCCCGCCGCGCTCAACTGAGTTTGCCACACACTTTCGTTTAAACCAGAGAACCCTGTGCGGCCAACTTGCAAACTCGGGATCATGGCTTGTCCCGTCAGGCGTTTCAGCTCGGCAATCCCCTCCGCTTGGCTGATGACTTTTTCGGTATAAGGGACGCCACGCTTTTGCAGAAACTGGCGTGCATCCTGGCACAGCGTTGTACAGTCTTTATTGGTATAAAGCGTAACAGGAAATTGCTGCGCGGCGCGCTGAGTCGCATAAGGTAGCGTTTGAGCTTGTGCATGACTATAGAGAAAAAACAAGATTAAGGCACTCAACCCAAAGCTGTTTTTAAGATGATGGATCATGATGTTTCTCCCAGTGCCATAAGATTAGCCATTCAGTGAATTGGTGTGACATTGCCCCATGTCGCACCATACACTATAGATTATTGGGTCTGGTCATCGTCTGTGGTTGTTGCATTCCATTATGGCGCAGGAGCGCATCAATATTTGGGCGACGACCTCGAAAAGCCATGAAGGATTCTAATGCTGGCCGGCTCCCCCCAACAGCCAAAATTTCGCGCCAATAACGTTGGCCAGTGTTGGTATTAACGATACTTTGCGCCGGGTTTGTTAATTCGCGGTCTTCCTCGAATTGGGCGTAAGCATCGGCAGATAGCACTTCAGCCCATTTATAGCTATAGTAACCGGCTGCATAGCCCCCTGCAAAGATATGCGAAAAACTGTGTTGGAAACGATTAAAAGCGGGGGGAGCAATGACCGCAACGCTGGCTCTAACATCATTGAGTATTTGCTGAACATCAATCACTGCTCCCGCAGGCTGGCTATGTAAGCGCATGTCGAACAAGGCGAATTCAACTTGACGCAAGGTTTGCATGCCACTTTGGAAGTTTTTTGCTGCCAGCATTTTTTCATACAAGCCTTTGGGTAATGGTGCGCCTGTATCGACATGCGCAGTCATGTTTTTCAGGACTTCCCACTCCCAGCAAAAGTTTTCCATGAATTGACTGGGCAACTCGACGGCATCCCATTCGACCCCGCTTATCCCCGATACACCGAGTTCATCGACTTGCGTCAGGAGATGGTGTAACCCATGTCCGAATTCATGAAAAAGGGTAATCACATCATCATGGGTTAATAAGGCGGGCTTATTGCCAACAGGGGTGGGAAAATTGCAAACCAGATGGGCAATCGGGGTTTGCACCTGATCGTCTAGCCGTTTGCGTCCACGGACATCATCCATCCAGGCACCTCCTCGTTTCCCTGCGCGGGCATAGGGATCAAGGTAAAACTGGCCTACCAGCGTACCCGTCGATTGTTCGATTCGGTAAGAACGTACGCTAGGATGCCAAACAGGCAGGTTGTCGGGTTTGATGACAACATTGAACAGGGTTTGAATCAAGCGGAACAAGCCCTCAAGCACCTGATTTTCAGGGAAATACTGTTTCACTTCATTCTCAGAAAAATCATACCGTTCTTCCCGCAGTTTTTCGGCAACATAAGGAATATCCCACGCCTCCAAGGTTTCCAGGCCGAACCGACTGGCCGCGAACTGTCGCAGTTCAGCTATATCCTGTTCGGCATAAGGCCGTGCCCGTTTGGCCAAATCGAGCAAGAAGTCAATCACTTGCGCAGGGCTGTCCGCCATTTTCGAGGCTAACGAGGTTTCTGCGTAATTTTGGTACCCCAGCAAGGAGGCTTCTTCCGCGCGTAACGTGAGTAAATCAACCATGATCTGGCTGTTATCCCAGACCTTACCATTGCTGTTAGGAAACTCCGCTGCCCGTGTGACATAGGCTTGATAAAGAGACGCACGCAGCGCACGATTTTCAGCATATTGCATGACGGGCAAATAGCTGGGTAAATGTAAGCTTAATTTCCAGCAGCCGGTGCCAACTTCAGCAGGGCAGCGGCCAGCCGCGATATCTTGCGTTGCTGCCTCGGCCATGGCTGCAAGTTCATCGGCTGGAATACCTTTCAGTTGTTCTTGATCGGTAATGTACCAAGCATAGTCATTGGTTGCATCTAAGATATTCTCGGAGAATTTTTGCGCCAGAGCCGCCTGCTGCGTTTGAATCTCGGCAAAACGCAGTTTGGCGTCGTCGTCTAACTCTGCACCACTCAGGCGAAAATTCCGGAGGGCATTTTGGATAACTTTTTGGCGTGCGAGAGAGAGCGCCTTAAAGTCCTCTCTAGCTGCAATTTTTTTATATTGCTCATATAGGTGGAGGTTCTGCCCGAGCGCGGTCCAAAATGCAGTGACCACAGGGAGCTGCTGGTTATAAGCAGCCCGTAGTGCCTCGCTATCCATCACACTGTTTAAGTGACCTACCATGCCCCAGGCCCGGCTCAGGGCTTCGGTTGCTGTTTCTAGTGGGATAACAACACTCTCCCAACTTGGCTCCTGAATGGCGATGACTTCATCCACTGCAACCTGCGCACGTGCGATAAGCGCTGCGATCGCTGGGTCGATATGGTCTGGATGGACTGCGGCAAAATCTGGTAATGGATTGTGTTGTAAGTCCGCGAAGGACAGCAGTGGATTGGCAGGCAAAGTAACAGTCGTCATGGGGGCGTTCTCTATAAACCAGCAAGATAAGGCGCCACTTACTGTGCTCAACAGCGTTAGCGCGCTTGAAACTTTATTGTAGCTATAAATTAGGTGGCTAGCTCAGGGCCGAGTTGACTGGCTGCTCTTATTTCAGGAATGTTAGGCGTTGAGGGTGGAGAAATTAATTCAGCGAAGCCAATTGAGTTGCGCAGGCTCGCTCAGCGGCTTCCACCGTATTGGTCAGCAGCATGGTAATGGTCATCGGGCCGACGCCGCCGGGAACCGGTGTCAGGTAGCCGGCAACATATTTGACGCTGTTAAAGTCAACGTCACCCACCAGTTTCCCATCGGGGAGGCGATTGATGCCGACGTCAATGACGACGGCACCGGGTTTAACCATGCTCGACGTGATCATATTGGGTTTGCCAACCGCGGCAATCAAAATATCAGCCTGCTTGGTATGGTGTGCTAAGTCTTTTGTTTTGCTATTGCAGATGGTGACCGTCGCTCCTGCCTGCAGCAGTAGCATTGCCATTGGCTTGCCAACAATATTGCTAGCGCCGACAACCACCGCGTGCGCACCACGCAAGGGGATTTCATGTGCTTCCAGCATTTTCATTACGCCATACGGGGTGCAAGGCCGGAATAGCGGTTTACCCGTGACCAGCGCTCCAACACTGGATAGATGAAAACCATCGACATCTTTTTCAGCTGCTATCGCTTCAATGACCTTGTGGGCATCTAAGTGCGCAGGCAATGGCAGTTGGACCAGGATGCCTTGAATAGAATCATCATCGTTATAGGCTTGAATAACGTCTAAAAGTTCTTCTTCGCTGGCAGTGGCGGGCAGATGTTCAAAAACAGAGTAAATGCCAACGTCTTCGCAGGCTTTGATTTTATTTTTAACATACACACTCGACGCTGGATCTGCCCCAACCAGAATAACGACCAAGCCAGGTTTATAGCCATGATCCGCGACTCGCTCAATGCGTTCGCGTAGTTCGTCGCGCAGGACACTGGAAAGTAGCTTTCCATCAATCAGGGTAGCGGGCATAGCAGTGATCTTGAAGAAGAATTGAATTTGGAATTTTACCATGCTCGAATTTTATTAATTCAAGGTTTTTTCTTTGAGTAGAAGCGTTCCAGCACTTTTTGTAGATGCTGCGTGGCCATTTCGGCTGCATTCTCGGGTTGCTTGGCCGCGATGGCGCGATATATGGCCTCATGCTCATGGTAAGCGGCTTCCGTGTATCCCGTATTTTGAGCGCTGTTAGCGCGGGCATTCTCAATAGCGTTACGTAATTTGCCGTGCAGATAGTGAAGTAACTCAATGAAATAGTGATTTTTTGTGGCGTGCGCAATGGCGAGATGAAAGCCCAGATCCGCATCAATACTAAGCGGGCCGTATAGGTTCTTTTTGAGATGGGCGAGCGCATCCTTGATGGCGGCTATATCTTCCTTCGAAGCATTTTTAGCCGCTATGGCGGCGGCGCCAGATTCGATCACCATCCGTAATTCAATCAAGGCTTTAAATTCATTGTCCTGAATCGGGGCTTCAAACTGTAAGCCTGTATCAATTGTCAGTGCTTTGACAAACACGCCCGCCCCTTGCTTGGAGGCCAGTAAACCCTTGGATTTCAGGCGTTCGATCGCTTCACGGACCACCACAATGCTGACACCGTATTGCTCGCACAATTTTTTGCCGGTGGGGATCTTGCTGTCAATTGGGTAGGTGCCGTCCTTGATTTCTTGTTCAAGATGTTCGGCAACTTGATCGGTGAGTGTAATTACATTTGGGTTCATACTAATACACTATCACAGCAAAGCTGGGGGGTGATCTTTGATTTATATTGTTATAATATAACAATATAAATATTGCTGCGAATTATCCAGTCTATGGCTAGTCTCACCGATATTTATCAAATACGTTTAAAAATATCGCATTAAACATTTGCTACAGATGAGGAGACAAAGATGATTAAATCTGCCGTAAAGATTGTATGGATAGCACTCCTTCAAGCGCCGCTTACCTTGATGGCTGCAGAATATCCGGTCAAGCCCGTGAAAATAATTGTCCCATTTGCGCCTGGTGGCTCGACAGACATTATTGGGCGATTAATCGCAGATAAACTTTCAACAGCGTTGGGGCAGCCTTTCATTGTTGAAAACCGTGCAGGGGCAGGGGGGGCGATTGGTGCGGACGCGTTGGCAAAGGCCAGCCCAGATGGCTATACATTAGGGATTGCTTCGGTCAGTACGGTGGCGACGGTACCTGCGTGTAATGACAAGCTATCTTATGACCCAATGAAAGATTTCACTTACATCAGTAATATTGCTGGTGTGCCAAATGTGGTTACCGTGAATCCTAAAAAATTGCCGGTGAAAGATCTGGCTGAGTTAATCAAGCTAATTAAAGAAAAACCGACGCAATACACCTATGCAAGTTCAGGAACCTGTGGGGTGATGCATATGATGGGTGAGTTGTTTGAAGAGAGTACTAAAACTAAGCTCACGCACATTCCTTATCGTGGGTCTGGCCCAGCATTAACAGATACAGTGGGTGGTCAAGTTGACATGATGTTTGATAACTTGCCCTCATCTGTGCCGCATATCCAAGCGGGTAATCTAAGAGCGTTGGCGGTTGCTTCTCCTAAACGAGTAGAGCTCTTCCCGAATGTGCCAACATTTGGCGAACTAGGCCATCCACTAGTTAATGAACCGGCTTGGTATGGCTTAGTTGCGCCAGCGAATTTACCTGAGGCAATCACTAAAAAGTTGCAGGAAGCCGTGCAAAAATCGTTGACTCAAGCTGAGGTCAAAGCCAAGCTCCAAACCCAAGGGGCATTGCCGATAGGTAATTCGTCTGCTGAGTTTAAGCAGCAGGCCGAGATTGAGTATATGAAAATGAAAAACATCGTTAAAACTAAAAATATCAAGTTCAACGATTAATCAAGCCTGCGGAGGGGGGGCGCCCCTCCTGTTTAAAAATTATTTTAGGAAGTAGACGATGTATGACTTTTGTATTATCGGCGGCGGCATCGTCGGGTTAGCGACTGCCTTCGAGTTAAAAAAACAAAAGCCCGCTGCGACGATATTGATTTTGGAAAAAGAAAGCTCGTTAGCTAAACACCAAACTGGTCACAATAGCGGTGTGATCCATGCGGGTGTTTACTATGCACCAGGTAGTTTAAAGGCGCGTCTATGCAAAGAGGGGGCGGAAGCGACTAAGCAATTTTGTACCGAACACGATATTCCTTTCGATGTCTGTGGCAAATTACTAGTGGCAACCAATGAGGTGGAAATGCAGCGCATGCAGGCGCTGCACCAGCGTTCCATTGAGAATGGTTTGGATATTCAGCCCTTGAACCAGTCCGAATTAGCGGAACTGGAGCCAAATATAGCGGGCCTGGGTGCCTTGAAGGTCACGACAACGGGCATTGTTAGCTATCGCCAAATCTGCGAGAAAGTTGCCGCATTGCTCGTTCAGCAAGACGTGACGATACAGCTTGGCGTAACCGTGACACAGATAGCGGAGTATGGCAATGGGATCGTCATCTCCGATGGTCAGCAAGAATGGCAAGCAAGGCACCTAATTGTCTGCGGCGGCTTGCAGTCTGACCGTCTTGCAAAATTAGCCGGTTTAGCGATTCAACATCAGATCATTCCATTCCGGGGGGAGTATTACCAGCTACCTCCGCATTTGAATAATATTGTTAGCCATTTGATTTATCCGATTCCCGATCCTGAATTACCTTTCTTGGGCGTGCACCTGACGCGCATGATTGATGGTTCCGTCACCGTGGGGCCAAATGCGGTACTGGGTTTTGCACGAGAAGGATACAAAAAGTTTTCCGTGAATCTGCGCGATATGGCGTCTTATCTCAGCTTCCCAGGTTTTTGGCGTGTGATTGCGGATAACTTGCAGTCTGGGCTGAGTGAGATGAAAAACTCGATCTATAAGTCGGGTTATCTGGCTTTGTGTCAAAAATATTGTCCGAGCTTGAAGCTGGAAGATTTATTACCCTATGAAGCAGGCATACGCGCACAAGCAGTCATGCGAAATGGTGAGTTAGTACATGACTTTTTATTTTTAGAGAGTAAGAGAATGCTACATGTATGTAATGCGCCTTCTCCTGCTGCGACCTCTGCCTTTCCGATTGGGAAGATGATTGTGGAAAAAGTCTTGGCTAGGTGAGTAATTAATTGCGTAGGAGGATTTTCATCAGCCATCAACTGCGTATTCTCTGGCTTGTCGGGCAATCAGATTTCGGTATCCATCTGCGGATACGTGAAGGCTAATGACTTTGCTCAGTGATAGTGTCGCACTTCATACCCCACTCATTCTGATTGACCGATTTCCAATCAGATTACGCTTTTTGGAGCAATTTTAGAGCGGTCAGGCAGGCGCATCCTGCGGCTAAAACAGCCGCTGCGCCAACCCATAACCAATAGCCACAGCCGTAACCAACGATAGTTGCATAGTCTGGCACAGCGCTAACAATAATTTTTTTGTGGCGTAAAAAACTCAGCATCAAAATCACCGCTAGGCCACTACAAGCTAATGCGATTTCGTATTGCTTGAGCCCAGTAAATACCCAAGCGATGATTAATAATGGGTTGGCTAGCCATGTGTAAATATGAAAAAACACCCCCATCCAGCCAACGGCTAACAGCCCTAGGGCAGAGGAGTAAGCGTCACGTCGGTCTCCTTCTAAATAATAGGCTTCCCCGCACAAGCAGGCAGCAAATAAGGTGCAACTTAGACCTAAGAGCCACCAGTGGATTTGAGATTCCATTTTCATTGTCTTCCGTAAGTCCATTTAAATGTGCTGAATTTACCCTGAGGTTAATTAATCTGTATCTCTTTGTGAAAATGATTAGCATTGCCAGAGTAAACGCCCTTCGTTAAGCGTTTCATTAATAAAAATATAAGCATAACCAGTACCGAAATTCACATAAAAAGGTAGGGCGCATTCATCCAATTGTGCAAGTAGTTGCCAGGTATCTCCAATAGGATATTCATCACCTTGAATAAACCATGGTTGGCCGCCAATTTTATTGCCCCACATCGCATGGTCGTATGCCTTAGCGCTCTCGTCATCAAGTATCGCTCGTTGCGCTTGCGTATGGAATTGTGGTTCCATTTGTAAATCAAACGTAGGGATAAATAATTCAACTCTATCCGTTTCTGCGCCATGAGCCTTAGTCAGCACAGTAGGGCCAGTTGCTAATGAGCTGAGCGTTAAGAAAGTCGGTGGTGAAAAGAGTGCGTGCGGCGATTGGATAATTACCGCGTTTTCACCGCTTTCTGGTTCCCATGTTGGCAAAGATCCATCACTATCGGCAATAAATAAGTACGCGCACTGCCCATCTGCTTGCGTAAACAATTCAGACGGGATCACAATCTGCCCAATAAAGGTCATGGGCGCGTTTGTTTTTGCACTCAGTGGCCAGCAGGGTTGATTGATCCAAGTGGGCTGGCCGCCAAATTGTGTGCTGAGATATTGCCTATTTTCTATGGAGGGATAGTTGGCGGTAGAAAAATTTAGGCAATGCGAATATCTTAATCTATTCATTGAATGGATGAGGGCGATCAATTAGTACTTTTGCAAGACAATTTTCATTAAATCAGCCACGGTCGTAATGCCCAGCTTATCCATGATATTGGCGCGATGCGCTTCCACAGTTTTAATACTGATATTTAAGTCATCGGCGATTTGTTTATTGAGGCGACCGGCCACAATTCTTTCCAGCACCTGATTTTCACGGGCGGTTAGCTTCGCGAGTAGGGCTTCTTGGTGTTGTTTAGACGTGTTCTTTTCGTGCTGGCTGCGAGATGCTGTGAGCATGGTTTCTACTATGCGGCGCAGTTCGGCCTCGTTGAAGGGTTTTTCAATAAAGTCGACTGCCCCTTTTTTCATGGTGGAAACCGCCATGGGGACATCCCCGTGGCCGGTAATAAATACGATGGGCAGAGTTGAACCACGGGCATTCAGCTGCTCTTGTAATTCAAGACCACTCATACCAGGCATGCGCACATCAAGAATTAAACATCCCACCGGATTATTATCGTAGTGAGCTAAAAAAGCCTCGGCGCTGGGGAAGGTTTTGACCCGATAGGTCGGGTCAGTTTCCAGCAGCCACTGCAGTGAATCACGGACGGCATCATCATCATCCACAATATAAATGGTTCCAGCGAGCTGCGTCATATGTGTCTCCTATTTTTAGCGGGGCAGGGTAAAGTAAAACGTGCTGCCTTGACCCAGTTGTGAATCGACCCAGAGTCGTCCGTGATGAAATTCAATGATTGAGCGGCAAATATTCAAGCCCATTCCCATGCCTTCAGCTTTAGTGCTAAAGAAAGGATCAAAGAGTTTATTGATATGGTCGGGGGCGATTCCCGTTCCTCGGTCATGAACGCTGAAAGTTAACTGCGCATTATCTTGGATGAGTTTTAACACGACAACCCGCTCCGCTGGCGCCAGTGGGGGGTGTTTGCTATCGCTGGCTTCAACCGCATTTTTTAGCAAATTAAGCAGTACCTGTTCGATCAGTATGGTGTCTGCTTCGACAGTGGGTAGAGGCGATGGTAACTCAGTCAGGATTTGAATATTTTTCTTTTTCGCTTCTATCTCAGCAAAGCCGATTGCATTTTCAATCACGACAGCCAGATCACAAGGGCGGCGATTGGGTTCACTACGTTTGACAAATTCACGGATGCGGCGGATGATTTTTCCGGCTCGTTCGGCTTGCTGACTGGTTTTTTCTAGGGCAGTAATCAGTTCGTCTGGCTGAATACTCTGTTGTTTGACACGGTTACTGATCCCCATGCAGTAATTGGCAATCGCGGTGAGTGGCTGGTTTAGCTCATGCGCAAGAGACGAGGCCATTTCCCCCATGGTGGTAAGGCGGCTAGTGAGTTGCAATTTCTCTTGCTGTTGGCGTGCCAGCTCCTCTGCTTGTTTACGTTGAGTAATATCGGTCGCAATCTGTAAGGTGGCATGGCGACCATCTACCCATTTGATGGCTCTTCTGCGTAGCTCATACCAATGACCTGTTTGTGGGTCTTGCACCTCACTGACTTGCATGTTCAATCCATTGTGTTGATCTGTTGGATAGTTGGGCAGTTGTTCTGCCTCAGCATGCAACCGCTGGTGGCCCTGGCTGTCGTGGCTAAAATATTGCCGGTAATAGCGATTGGCAAACAAAAGTTCAGCAGTATGTTGGTGATCTCGATCAATCCGTTGATTGTTGACGTCGGTAGCAACGGAGATGGCGACATCCAATTCGTTCAGCACAGTTGTAAAGCGTTCGTGGGCAGCGACCAGTTCTTCACGGATTTTTTTGGGTTCCGTAATATCCGTAATCGAGGTCATCCAGCCACTTTGTTCGCCCTGGTTGTCAATCAAGGGCGATACATACATTCGTGCGTCGAATTTTTCTCCATGCCGCCGTTGTATGCGAACTTCAAAGCCACTGCTGGGGGCCCGACCCTCGAGCACCATGTCTAAATTTTTCCATTGCTGAGGAATATCTTCCTCGGGCCAATAAGGGAAGGGGGGGGAAGTACCAATCAACTCATTCTCTTCCCAACCGACCATCCGACAAAACGCCCGATTCACGTAGGTGATTTTTCCTTGTTTGTCGAAGGCGCGCATGCCTGTTAGCATCGAATCTTCCATCGCGCGGCGGAAAGCGGTTTCAGCAATTAATGCGGCTTCAGCCTGTTTGCGTTCAGTAATATCATGGGCTACAGCATAAATGCGGCGTGCCGCAGGTTTTGAGGCCAAATCTAGTTTCAATTCCCAAGCGAGCCAGCGCGGGCTGATCTGAGCACTCACAACCGCAGCGCGACAAGAAAAGCTAAGGGCACTTTCGACTTCGGTTCTGGCTTCCAGGAGTTGTTTAAATTGTTGTTGAAATAACGCTTGATCACTCTGGTGAATCAGGGTGCTGATCGGCTTATCAATTAAACTGGTATGCGGTTGGTCCAGTAACCGCGCAGTCGCCGGGTTGATGCGTTCAATTTGGCCGTTGGTGCGCAAGATTGCCAAGATATCCAGCGATACCGCAAAAAAACGATCGCGACTGTGTTCAGCTTCCATGCGGCGTCGGGTATGCCGCCACAACATGGCCAAGCTCCAGATGATGGTGATTGATAAGCCGATCACAAGCCAAAATAAGATACTTCGCGCCAGTTCACTCTGCGGGCGGATGGCATATGTTTTTAAGATAATTCCCTGTCCGGGTGGGTCAATCAGGACTTCATAGCTGAGTGTCTGGGCGCGGGTGACAGCTTGGCTTTCCCCCTGTTTTTCTTCGGGTGAGGTGCTAGCCAAGACGCGCCCACTCTCCTCGGTAATCGTCACGGAATATTTGCGGGTAATTTCGCGTGGTACGACTTGTTCCAGTAATCCGAGAATCGAGTACACCCCGGTTACCGTTCCTAAAAATTGCCCGCTACGAATCACCGGTACTTGTACTTCCATATAGCTATGAGGGTTACGTTCCCGATCAGTCGTGAAGTAAGGGGCGCTGTAAGCCGTTCGCTCTGTTTCTTTTGCCGCTAAAAAGGTGGTGTAGCTATGATTAGGGACAGGAAGACTTTTTAAATTCTGGCCTAGTAAGCGGAATTTACGTTCATTCAGCCGCCCACTGGTACTCAGCCATTGGACTTGGCCCTCATGATTGCTCAAGTAAATCGCTTCTAACTCTGGATTCAACACCATGTAATCCTTAGTTTGCACCTGAAAGGATAAATTATCGATTCGCTGTTGGCTGATATCTCGTGCCAACCCAACCAGTGAATCTTGATTTAACTGCAGATGCAAACGCATGCTTTGCTGCGCCCATTCCGTGTCACGTAGTAGTGTTCCCCGCACTTGTTCTATTTCAGTCGTTTGCAGCAACCGTAACAGCAAAAACATGGTGCCAATAAACAGCAGTAGCGCCAACACGGGCATCAGTGAGTAAAAAGAAATTTGCTGATCGGGTCTTGTTGCGCCGAGCCAATGTTTGATTTGCCGCATTGCAATATGGGTGAAACGAGTCGTGTGAAAAAAATCTATCGAAATACTACTTCAATTGTTCCCAAGTTTAGACGCCATCTTGCTGTCATCACAAGCATTGAATCGCATATCGGGTAAATACCAGTTCAGATGTTCACTGCTTAGCGCTAGAGTGCTAATGCTTATGTCTGATTGTCATCGTTCTCTCAATACCTAAAACTCCAATAGATGACACAGTCAATTAATCAAGGAGGTAAGCACAATGTCGCCTAGCGTATTCACTCAACCGGATCTGGCGGTTGACGCAAGTAATTCACAGCTGCCTACGCGGCGGCAGTTTTTAACCAGCACCCTAGCCGCCGCAGTTTTATCCGTTGGTCCCTTTTCGCGAGGTTGGGGGCAGAGTTCTCCACTGCGAATTGGTTTAAGTGGGCCCTACTCAGGGGGTTCTGCCCCAATGGGGGAAAGTATGCGTAATGGGGTTCGGTTGGCCGTTAATGAGCTGAATTACATCGGTGGCGTACTAGGTCGGCCGCTGGAATTGGTCGAGCGTGATGATCAGGCCAATCCACAAGTCGGTGCGGCGATAGCCGAGGACCTGGTATTAAAGGACAAGGTTGTGGCTACCATTGGTATTGTCAATACTGGGGTTGGTATGGCATCGATCGATACATATCAGAAGCATAAAATTCCACTGTTAGTCGCGGTCTCAACCGGACCCGCGCTGACCAAGAAATATGCGCCAGCAGCAGATCAACCGAATGCCCCTGATAACTATATTTTTCGCCTGTCGCCAACCCTGACACTAGAAGCTCAAATTATTATGGAAGACATGGCAAAGCGTGGGTTTCAGCAAGTGGCGCTATTGGCTGATGCCACAGCCTATGGCGATGCAGGCGTCAAGGCAGTCGGCGATGCCGCGAATGCAAAGGGCGTTGCCTTATCCAGTATTGAGCGCTTCAAAGTTGGTGATACCGATATGACCGAGCAGCTACGGCGCGCTCGGGCGACCAAAGCGCAGGCGCTAATTTTATGGGGTATCGGTCCGGAGTTGGCCGCGATTGCGCGTGGGGTACAGCAGCTCGGCTGGAAGGTGTTATTAGTGGGCGGATGGACATTGTCGATGGCCAACTTTATTGATGGCGCAGGCAGCGCGGGTGAGGGGGCATTGATGACGCAAACTTTTATTCAGGAAGGCGGCGTTTCCTCGAAAAATTCTTTTTTACTAGCCTACGCCAGTACTTTCAAAACTGGGCGAATTGCTTCACCCATGTCCGCAGCGCAGGGTTACGATGCCATGCTCTTGTTAGCGGCAGCACTCTGGCAGGCGGGATCTACTGAGGGTAAAGCCATTGTGCAGGCACTCGAAAATCTCCAAAAGCGGGTTCCAGGAGCGATCACTGTCTACGAAAAGCCTTTTACCCGTCTTGATCATGATGCCGTTACACCGAATATGTTGGTCATGGGACAAGTCAAGCAGGGGCGGGTGGTGTATGCCTACAGTGAAGATGCGCGACGTGGCTTGCTGCAACGCAAAAAGCAGGGATAGGGACGCCTTTCACTGAATTGACACTAAAATCAGATATCTTTCTGCCGTCAGTCACCCTGGCGGTTTATTTTTTAATATTTCATAATATAAAAAATCATCTCGTAATTTGAAAAAATGCTTGTGTTTCGATGGGACTGTATTTAGAATCCCCATTCGCGAGGATTGGTTCGATCCTGAGTATCCGGATTCGGACTGTAATATTCACTAACGATCTTAAAACCAGGAGACAGCATGTCCGCGCAGCAAGACTCGTCACGTCTGTTGACAACCGATATTGATTCCCAAGAAACCCAAGAGTGGATTGATGCGCTCGATGCTGTGTTGGAGCGAGAAGGCCCGCAGCGTGCCCATTTCCTGCTCGAAACCCTGATTGATAAAGCGCGTCGCAATGGGACTAATTTGCCCTATTCTGCGACGACCGCGTATGTGAATACGATTCACCCCAGCCAAGAAGACCCAAATCCCGGCAATATGGAATATGAAGAGCGCATCCGCTCCTATATTCGCTGGAACGCGATGGCGATGGTGGTGCGTGCCAACCGCCTCAATCCCGCTGATGGCGGCGATCTGGGTGGCCATATTTCTTCCTTCGCGTCGTCTGCCACCATGATTGGTGCAGGCATGAACCACTTTTGGCATGCTGAGCACGAAGGCCATGGCGGTGATTTGATTTATTACCAAGGCCATTCCTCACCCGGCATTTATGGCCGTGCGTATGTTGAAGGGCGTTTGACTGAAGAGCAACTAGATAGCTTCCGTCAGGAAGTGGATGGCAAAGGGCTGTCCTCTTATCCTCACCCCAAACTGATGCCGAATTTCTGGCAGTTCCCCACGGTTTCCATGGGCCTTGGCCCAATCATGGCGATTTACCAAGCACGCTTCCTCAAGTATTTGGAAGCCCGTGGCATTGCCAAAACCAACAACCGTAAAGTCTGGGTATTCTGCGGTGATGGTGAGATGGACGAACCCGAATCACTTGGCGCAATTGGTTTGGCCGCGCGTGAAAAACTCGACAACCTCGTGATGGTCATTAACTGCAACTTGCAGCGTTTGGATGGCCCAGTGCGTGGTAACGACAAGATTATTCAAGAACTCGAAGGCGAGTTCCGTGGTGCCGGCTGGAATGTCATCAAACTGATTTGGGGCGGTTATTGGGATCCGCTCTTGGCTAAAGATAAAAACGGTCTCCTGGTTAAGTTAATGAACGAAACCGTGGATGGTGAATACCAATCCTTCAAAGCCAACGATGGCGCGTTTGTGCGCAAAAACTTCTTTGGTAAATACCCAGAGCTGCTGGAAATGGTCAGCCGCATGTCCGATGATGACATCTGGCGTTTGAACCGCGGTGGCCATGATCCCAACAAGGTGTATGCCGCCTTCTCCGCAGCCGTAAAACACAAAGGTCAACCGACCGTGCTGCTGGTTAAAACCGTTAAAGGTTATGGCATGGGTAAAGCCGGTGAAGCCCGCAATACGGCACACCAAACCAAGAAATTGGAAGACGCAACGATTCGCGAAATGCGCGACCGTTTCAATATTCCCATTCCCGATGATAAGTTGCACGAAGTACCGTACTACAAGCCGAGCGATGATGCGCCGGAAATGAAGTACATGCACGAGCGTCGTAAAGCGCTGGGCGGCTACTTGCCCCAGCGTCGCGCGAAAGCCGATGAACAATTTAAAGTGCCAAGCTTGGAAACCTTCCAACCGGTGCTGGAGCCGACTGCTGAAGGCCGTGAAATCTCTACGACCCAAGCCTATGTGCGTTTCTTGACGCAATTGCTGCGTGATAAAGAAATCGGTCCACGCGTAGTGCCGATTCTTGTGGACGAAGCCCGCACGTTTGGTATGGAAGGGCTATTCCGTCAGATTGGTATTTACGCCCCCGAAGGCCAAAAATACACCCCCGTCGATCGCGATCAAGTGATGTACTACCGCGAAGATAAGGGTGGTCAGATTCTGCAAGAGGGTATTAACGAAGCCGGTGCGATGTCATCCTGGATTGCGGCGGCGACGTCGTACTCCTCCAATAACCGCATCATGATTCCGTTCTACATTTTCTACTCGATGTTTGGTTTGCAGCGCGTAGGCGATTTAGTGTGGGCCGCAGGTGACTTACGTTCACGTGGCTTCTTGTTGGGCGGTACGTCTGGTCGTACTACGCTGAACGGCGAAGGTTTGCAGCACGAAGATGGCCACAGCCACGTCTTGGCTTCCACTGTGCCGAACTGCGTATCCTACGACCCAACCTTCGCACACGAAGTGGCGGTCATCATGCAGCACGGTTTGAAGCGCATGGTGGAGAACCAAGAAGACGTCTTCTACTACATCACGCTCTTGAACGAAAACTATGCCCACCCAGGCCTGAAAGCAGGTCAGGAAGAGGGCATCATCAAAGGCCTGTACAAACTGCAAGACGGTGGCAAAAACAAACTGCGTGTGCAGTTGATGGGTTCGGGCACGATTCTGCGTGAAGCCATGTTCGCCGCCGAGTTGCTGGAAAAAGATTGGGGCATTTCTGCCGACATCTGGAGTGCACCTTCGTTCAATGAACTGCGCCGCGAAGGTCTGGATTGCGACCGCTGGAACTTGTTGCATCCCGAGCAAGCCCAGAAGGTACCGTATGTCACACAGCAATTTGCTAAGAGCGAAGGCCCGATTATTGCGACGACCGACTACATGAAAGTGTATGCCGATCAGATTCGCCAGTTTATGCCTGCGGGTCGCACTTATCGCGTGTTGGGTACAGATGGTTTTGGTCGTTCTGACTTCCGCGCCAAACTGCGTGAGCACTTTGAAGTTAACCGTTCTTTCGTAGTAGTGGCTGCCTTGCGCGCCTTGGCCGATGAAGGCAAACTGCCGCTCGCCAAAGTCGCTGAAGCGATCAAGAAATACGGCATTAACCCAGAGAAAGCCAATCCGCAATACGCGTAATTTGGTGTCATGGCCCCTCTTCTGTAGGGGCCATTTGCTGTCAGCACAAAGACTGTATGCGATCAACAAGCAATGAATAGAAAGAGACAACGATGAGCAATTTAATTGAAGTCAAAGTCCCCGATATTGGCGACTTCAAAGACGTTGAAGTAATTGAAGTGTTGGTGAAAGTCGGCGATACGATTGCCGCCGAACAATCCTTGATTACCGTCGAATCCGACAAAGCCAGCATGGAAATTCCAAGTTCCACTGCGGGCGTGGTGAAAGAACTCAAAATTAAATTAGGTGACAAGGTTAACGA
Source organism: Parvibium lacunae (assembly GCF_003335215.1). Lineage (GTDB taxonomy): Bacteria > Pseudomonadota > Gammaproteobacteria > Burkholderiales > Burkholderiaceae_D > Parvibium > Parvibium lacunae. The sequence goes on from NZ_QPGB01000001.1 coordinate 372,619, forward strand.
AGGCACGCTGTTGCTGGTTGTAGAAGCCGCCGGTGCCGCTGCACCAGCAGCTGCACCTGAAACTGCAGCTGCGCCAGCCTCCGCTCCCGCACCAGCAGCCCCCGCAGCTGTGTCTGTGGCTGCTCCTGCCGCTGCGAGTGGCCCTGTGCAAGTGGACGTGCCGGATATCGGTGATTTCAAAGAAGTGGAAGTCATTGAAATTCTGGTTAAAGTGGGTGACACCGTTGCCGCTGAACAATCGCTGATCACCGTTGAATCCGACAAAGCCAGCATGGAAATTCCTAGCTCGGCCGCCGGTGTCGTGAAAGAAATTAAAGTGAAGCTGGGCGACAAAGTGTCGCAAGGTACACCGCTGCTGGTACTCGAAGGCGCTGCTGCCGCTGTGGCTGTTGCGGCTCCCGCACCTGCACCAGCGACGGCTGCCGCGCCAGCTCCGGTTGCTTCTGCACCGGCTAAGGCAGCTCCCGCTGCCACTACTTTCGATTCGCACGACAATAGCAATATCACCAAGCCACACGCTTCCCCTTCCGTGCGTAAATTTGCACGCGAGCTGGGCGTTGATTTGTCCAAAGTAAAAGGTTCCGGTCCTAAAGAGCGAATCGTGCACGATGATGTACAGGCTTACGTCAAAGGTGCTGTCGCGGCGTTTGAAGGCGGTGCCGGTAAAGTGGGTGCCACTGCTGCAAATGCGGATGGTGCTGCGCTCGGCCTGTTGCCATGGCCAAAAGTAGACTTTGCGAAATTTGGCCCGGTCACCACCGCGCCATTGTCACGCATCAAGAAAATTTCTGGTGCTAACTTGCATCGTAACTGGGTCATGATTCCCCATGTGACCAACCATGATGATTGCGATATCACTGATCTCGAAGCCTTCCGCGTCCAGTGGAACAAAGAAAATGAGAAGTCAGGTGTCAAGCTCACCATGTTGGCGTTCATGATTAAAGCGGCGGTAGCGGCACTCAAGAAATTCCCAGAATTTAATGCGTCACTGGATGGCGATAACTTAGTGCTGAAGCAGTACTACCACATTGGCTTTGCCGCTGATACCCCGAATGGTTTGGTCGTGCCCGTGATTAAAGACGCCGACAAAAAAGGTGTGGCTCAAATCGCCCAAGAAATGGGTGAGCTGGCCAAGAAAGCCCGTGATGGCAAGCTGGGTCCTGCTGAAATGACCGGTGGTACCTTCACCATTTCTTCACTGGGTGGCATCGGTGGTCGTTACTTCACGCCGATTATCAACGCACCTGAAGTGTCGATTATGGGTGTCTGCAAATCTAGTATGCAACCAACTTGGAATGGTAAAGAGTTCGTACCACGCTTGATTCTGCCCTTGTCACTGTCTTGGGATCACCGCGTGATTGATGGTGCTGCTGCGGCTCGCTTCAATGCTTATTTTGGCGCAATCATGGCAGACTTCCGCCGCGTAATGATCTAATTCCAGTTCGTCATTGAAGCGCTAACTGTGTTGGTGTCGAAAATTCATGCTCGCTGTACTACATGTACTATCTGCGCGTGAATTTTCTTACCGCCTTGTTATCCCTCCAATGACTTGCTGGAATCAATACTTAATCTGTTTTTATTAAAGGGTGCAAGCATGAGCAACCTAATCGAAGTTAAAGTCCCTGATATTGGTGATTTCAAAGAAGTGGAAGTCATCGAAGTATTGGTAAAAGCCGGAGACGCCATCAAAGAAGAACAGTCTTTGATTACGGTGGAGTCCGATAAAGCCAGTATGGAAATCCCTAGCTCAGCTGCTGGCGTCATTAAAGAACTGAAAGTAAAGCTGGGCGATAAAGTGAGCGAAGGCTCCTTGTTGCTGTTGCTTGAAGCCTCGGGTGCCGCTGCTGTTTCTGCTGCGCCTGCAACTGGAACTCCTGCCGCAGCGCCTGCTTCTGCTGCCGTACCCGCTCCTGCTGCCGCTAGTTTTGGTGGTGGGGCAGATGAAGAGTTCGATATGCTGGTACTCGGCGCAGGCCCCGGCGGGTATTCCGCCGCGTTCCGCAGTGCCGACCTTGGCATGAAAACCGTTTTGGTTGAACGTTATAGTACCCTCGGTGGTGTCTGTTTGAACGTCGGTTGCATTCCTTCTAAAGCCTTGCTGCACAGTGCCGCCGTCTTGGAAGAAGCCAAGCACATGGCCGATATTGGAATCAGCTTTGGTGAACCGCAAGTGGATATCAACAAGCTGCGCGATCACAAAAACAAAGTGATCGGCAAACTCACTGGCGGTCTGGCTGGCATGGCGAAAGCCCGCAAAGTGACAACCGTGCAGGGCGTGGGTAGCTTCCTTGACCCGCATCATCTCGAAGTGACTCTGGCTGACGGCGGTAAGAAGGTCATCAAGTTCAAGCAAGCGATTATTGCTGCGGGCTCTTCCGTGGTGAAGTTGCCGTTTGTGCCGGAAGATCCTCGCATTGTCGATTCCACCGGCGCGCTCGAACTGCGCTTTGTGCCACAAAAAATGCTCATCATGGGCGGTGGCATTATCGGTCTGGAAATGGGTACGGTGTATTCCGCGCTCGGCGCACGTTTAGATGTGGTTGAGATGATGGATGGCCTAATGCAAGGTGCGGACCGCGATCTGGTCAAAGTTTGGCAGAAGAAAAACGAAGGCCGTTTTGATCGCATCATGCTCAAAACCAAAACCGTTGCTGTTGAAGCGAAACCCGATGGCATTTACGTGACCTTTGAAGGCGAAAACGCCCCTGCGGAACCACAGCGTTATGACATGGTGTTGTCAGCGGTAGGTCGTGCGCCGAATGGTAAAAAAATCGGTGCCGAAAAAGCAGGTGTGATTGTGAATGAGCGTGGCTTTATCCCCGTCGATAAACAACAGCGTACCAACGTGCCCCACATCTTCGCGATTGGCGATATCGTCGGGCAGCCGATGCTGGCGCACAAAGCCGTACATGAAGCACACGTTGCGGCTGAAGTCGCCCATGGTGAAAAAGTGTACTTCGATGCGCGCACGATTCCCTCTGTTGCTTACACCGATCCTGAAGTGGCTTGGGTGGGCTTAACCGAAGATGAAGCCAAGAAAAACGGCGTCAAAATCGGTAAAGGCGTGTTCCCGTGGGCGGCTTCCGGTCGCGCGATTGCGAATGGCCGTGACGAAGGCTTTACCAAATTGATTTTTGATGAAGCGACTGGCCGCGTCTTAGGGGGCGGGATTGTGGGCACACATGCCGGTGATCTGCTCGGCGAAATCTGCTTAGCCGTTGAAATGGGTGCCGATGCTGTTGATGTGGGTAAAACCATTCACGCGCACCCAACGCTGGGTGAGTCTGTCGGGATGGCCGCTGAAGTGTACAAAGGTGTTTGTACCGATCTGCCCCCACAAAAGAAAAAATAAATCGCACCATCTTGGTGCTAACGCTCTCAGCCGCAATGGCTTGAGAGCGTTTTTTATTTGTCTAACCAAATGTCTAGCCAGTTGGTCTAATAAAACATCCTTTGAGAGGCAATTAAACTGATATTTATTAAATAGCGTTAAGTTTGGTTTAGTAATTGTCATAATATTGTCTATGATGACTGTTAAAAATAATTTCATGTACTAGAATAATTTTGAACTATTTTGGTGCGTTTTTTGCTGCTTGGACTGGAATGTATTTTTGCCATCATTAAACACAAGGGGAATCTGCATGCAGCCATTCAGTTCTCCCTTGATTAAATATCAACGGATTCATTCTCCCGAGCAAGTCCATAGTGGTGTCACAGATGACATTAGTCAGGCACGTGTATTGGCTATCGCGTTGGGGATGACTGAATCGGTATGGCACATTCAGCAGAGCATGATTGACGCATTCGATGCCAACATTACCGTTCTTGATAAGTTTGGGCGAATTCTGCTGGTAAATCATCACTGGTGCCAATTTTCTGGGGCCAATGGTGGTAGCCCTAATGCAGCGGCTTGGATTGGTAAAAATTATCTTGACTCAATTTGCGCACCAGAGCCAACCAACCCTCAAGCCCGCGTAGTGGCTGCTGAGTATGATGCTGCTGATATTCGCCATGCCATAGAGCAAATTATTCATGGTCAGCGCGAGCACTTTGCGTGTACTTATCCCTGCCATAGTCTGCATGAGCGGCGTTGGTTTGAACTGCGGGCGCATCGCTTGCCGCACGGACAAGAACAGGATGTCAGTTGCGTCCTGATTCAGCATATCAACATTACACAGAGTTATGTGAATCTGTGCGAGCTACAGGCCGCAAATGATGAATTGCAAGCTTTGACGTATTCTTTGGCCCATGACCTGCGCACCCCTTTGCGGGCTATTCACGGCTATGCCAGTATGGTAGGAGAGCATATCAATCCAGCGACGCAGACTGAGCCACAGCGTTTGCTGCGGAAAATCAAAGATGCCGCAGAAGAGGTCGCGAGTATGCTGGAATATGTCATGCAGGCGGTGCGGATGGTGACTGCCGAGTTACACATTGAACCGATAGACTTGGCTGAAAAAGCGAAGGTAATTTGGCAGCAGGTTTGTGGCGCTTATGCTGTAGAGCGGCAAATTCAACCCGCATTGCGCATTCGACATGCGATGCCGGTACTGGGAGATCGAATTTTACTGCATAGTGTTTTAATGAATTTACTGTCGAACGCTGTCAAATATGCTCATCCCGATCGCGCTTGCGAAGTTTCTTTCTCAGCAGAATTATTAGTTCCCCCCGGTGGTCTGCGGCCTATTCTCACTTACGTACTTACAGACAATGGGATTGGTTTTGAAACGCGCGATGCGGAGCATTTATTTCGCCCCTTTTATCGTTTGCATATGGGGCGCGGGATTGCAGGCTTTGGGCTTGGTCTGGCACTGACTAAACGTGTCATTGAGCGTCATGGTGGCATGATTTGGGCAACAGGCAGCCCAGGAAAAGGGGCCACATTTTACTTTACCCTCGGTTAAGCGAGTCTGGCTGCTGCTCTATAATGGAAGCTTGACTTGAGTTTAGCTAGGGGGAATTGTGCAGAGTACGGTTGATCAACAAAGACTCAAACAAGACGTTGCGCGAGCGGCGCTTGCCTATGTACCTGAAGACTCGATTATTGGTGTGGGTACCGGCTCTACGGTAGATTGTTTTATTGATGCTCTAGCGGACAAGAAAGATCATATTCGAGGGGCAGTATCAAGCTCGGAGCGCAGCACGCAAAAACTAAAAGCCTTGGGTATCGAGGTATTCGATTTGAATTCAGTGAGCGAGTTACCGATTTACGTTGATGGCGCTGATGAAGTGAATACTCATTTAGCCATGATCAAGGGTGGGGGCGGGGCGCTTACCAGAGAAAAGATCGTTGCCGCAGTCGCACGGAAATTCATTTGTATTGCGGATCAATCGAAACTGGTGGCGATCCTCGGCCAATTCCCTTTGCCGATTGAGGTGATTCCCAGTGCGCGTTCATATGTGGCGCGTCAGCTGATTGCATTTGGTGGTGAACCACGCTTACGTCAGGGGTTCACAACCGATAATGGGAATGTGATTCTTGATGTACATGGCCTGCAAATTGTTGACCCTTACACCCTTGAGCAAGCTCTAAATCAGATCGTGGGGGTTGTTTGTAATGGCTTATTTGCAAAGCGTGGGGCCGATGTTCTCTTGCTCGGCACGCCGAATGGGGTCGAAACCAAACATCCTGGTTGATTGACTGTATGAGTGTCATATTTTTGTCATTTATGACAGCTATAGTTAGACAAATTTACTGAGGCAACGTCCATGAACGAGCATACCTTCAAACAATACGATCAAGAGTTAGAGCGTCTACGGAGTACGCTGTTGCAGATGGGCGGCGCGGTCGAGCAGCAAATCATTAATGCGATTGAAGCGTTTGTTGATGGTGATTTATTGCTTGTTAATCAAGTGATTCGTCGTGAGTCAGAAATCAATAAATTTGAAACAGATTTGGATGACGCTTGCACCAACTTTATCGCCAGATTACAGCCGGCAGCTTATGATTTGCGGATGGTGTTGACCGTCGGCAAAATGACACGCGATTTAGAGCGCGTCGGCGATGAAGCAGAAAAGATTGCGCGCAATGCCAAACTCATCCACGATGCTGGTAGGACGAATATGCCTCGGGTTGAGATCAGCTCGATGGGAAATCAAGCCGTTGATATGTTGCGCCAGTCTCTCAACGCCTTTGCTCGTCTTGATGCTCCTGAGGCCGCCGCTGTTATTCGGCAAGATCTTTCTCTTGATGATCAATTTAGTTCGGTCTTTCGCCAACTGGTCACGTACATGATGGAAGATCCCAGAACTATTTCACGCTCGATTGATTTATTGTTTATTGCAAAAGCACTAGAGCGTATTGGAGATCACGCCAAAAATATGGCGGAGCAGGTTGTGTACTTGGTTAAGGGCCAAGACATTCGTCATCAGGGTGTTGAGCAAGCCGAAACTACGGCGCGTATCTGAAGCTTCTTATATCGGTGCCTAGGTGGTGCCGAATTGTCTAAACCCAAACTGACTTGGGTATTGCGCTAGCATTTCTGTCATAGCCTCAGCACTGCGGGGCATGCTAAACAGATAGCCCTGGGCCCGTTGGCAGCCTTCATTTTGCAGAAATTTGAGCTGTTCCAGGTTCTCAACCCCTTCGGCTTGCATTTCTAGCCGCAGCGCATGCCCCAGTGCATTAATCACTCGGACGATCGACGCATCGTCTGGGTCTGTTTCAATATCGCGCACGAATGATTTATCGATTTTCAAAATATCGATTGGAAATTTACGTAAATAGCTAAGTGATGAGTAACCGGTGCCAAAGTCATCAATTGCGACTCGCACTCCCGAATTTTTCAAACTTTTTAGGGTTTGAATCGCGCTTTCTGCATCCTGCATCGCCACAGTTTCGGTAATTTCAACTTCAATGCGATCAGGCGCGATGCCCGTCTCTAAAATTATCGGCAATACCTTCTCAGCCAATTTTTCTTGTCGGAATTGAATCGCCGAGAAGTTGATCGCGATATTTAAATGACTGTAGCCAGCGGCATGCCAGCGCTGCGTTTGCAAACAAGCTTCGCGTAAGACCCATTCGCCGAGTGGAATAATCATGCCGGTTTCATCGGCAAGCGGGATAAACTCGTCTGGGCGGATCAGGCCAAACTCTGGGTTACGCCACCTCACTAAGGCTTCTGTTCCAATCAGTTTTTCGCTCGCGAGGTCAAAAACAGGCTGAAACTCCAGATAAATTTGGCCCCGGCTGATTGCATGGCGCAATCCTAATTCCAACATGTAGCGCCGTGAAGCGCGGCCACTTAATTCATCCGCATAAAACAAGTAACGCTGTCCACCCTGGCTTTTAGCTCGGTACATGGCGCTTTCAGCGTTTTTAATTAATTCGGGGCCATCGATTCCCTGTAGTGGAAACATCGCTATCCCGATACTGGCAGATAGATAGAGTTCTTGGGTTTGTTGGTCTGGCGTCGTCACATAACAGGGTTCACCTAGGCGCCCGAGAATTTGCTCAGCAAGATGAATGGCATCGTGATTAGAAGCACAATTCTCAAGCAACAGGGTAAATTCATCCTGGCTTAACCGACAAATGGTGACATTGTAGGGAAGGCTTTTGAGACGAGCGGCACAAGTCTGAATTAAAAAATCACCAATTTGGTAGCCGAACGATTCATTGATTCGCATGAATCGATCTAGATCAATGTACAGCAAGGCCGCTTGTTCATGGGCTTCTTGCAATTGCGTGAGCTTAGCGTCCACGATATCGAGAAAAAACTGCCGATTTGGCAGTCGGGTTAATTTGTCGTAACGCGATAATGATTCAATTTCGTTTTCAGCAACCGATTTGGCACGTCGCAAACGTGAAGTATTTAATTCACGTTGCACAACCGGAATCAGGCGGGCAGGGCTCCCTTTTTCAACGAAGTCACTGGCACCCCGCTGCATGGCCTGTATGCCCTCTTGTTCCGAATAATGGCCGGAATACACAATAAAGGGCGTCTCATTCTTTAATTCTTTGACGATCATCAAAGCGGCGCGTGAGTCAAACTGTGGCATTGAGTGATCGCAAATGATCAGATCCCAATCTTCCTCTACCAGGGCATGGCGAAAATCTAGTGCATTTTCGACACGGCGATGCGAAAACTTGCCCAAGGCACGCTCAATTTGCGCGCTGGCGAGCAAAGCATCGTCTTCGTTATCATCAACTAGTAAAATTCGGTGCATGGGCAGCGCTGGTTGACGGGCGTTTCGCCCAGAATCAATAGAATAGTAATCTTACAAAAGTGAGCAGATTTTAGATATAAGAATAACGACTATAAAGCACGTAACTTAAACCGTTATTTGTCTTAAACAATGAAAGCTAAGCAAAAAAAATGAGCATAAATCAAGGTTGCGAAGAAGAGGAAACGTCTCATCAGGATACCCCGCAGGGCACAAAAAATTACATTACCCCAGTGGGCTTGGCACGATTAAAAGCGGAATTACTACAGCTCATTGACGAAGAGCGTCCTGCGGTTGTTAAGGTTGTTTCCTGGGCGGCTTCAAATGGAGACCGTTCAGAAAATGGCGATTATTTGTACGGCAAAAAACGCTTACGTGAAATCGACCGGCGCATCCGTTTCCTGACCCAGCGGCTGGATCTGGCTGTGGTGGTTGATCCTGCTGACCAAGTTAACCAAGACCAGGTTTTTTTCGGTGCTCGAGTCAAGTATGAAGATCAGCATGGGCGGATGCATACGATCCAGATTGTCGGGGTGGATGAGATAGCACCGTTACAGGGGAAAATTAGTTGGATTTCTCCCGTTGCACGTGTGCTTCTCAAAGCCTATGTGGGCGACACGGTGACATTGCGTTCACCGCGTGGGCTCGAAGTTCTTACCATTATGGAGATTGAGTATGCGCCGTGCGCAGAGTGACTACTGATCTCGCTTAATGGCGGAGGCGATGAATTTTGGTGACCGCGGCTAAGTTGCGAAGGCTACGGAAGACACGTGCCAAGTGAACGCGATCATGAACTTGAATTTTAAATTTCAGTGCTGTATTGGTGCCGGCTTCTTCATCCATCTGCACTTGAACAATATTGGCTTCTGCCTCGGATAAGGCCGCCGCGACCTTACCAAGTACGCCTCGACCGTTGATCACTTCCACATCAATGCGCGTATCAAAAAGACCATGGGTATCCAGTGCCCATTCAATTTCTACCCATCGTTCTGGGTCTTTGCTGCGTAAACGGCGCGCAGTATGACAGTCTTCAGTATGGACAAACAGCCCTTGTCCCCCCCGCATATGACCAATCACAGGATCACCAGGCAGCGGGTGGCAACAGGTTGAATAATGCACCGCAGAGCCTTCATTACCAGAGACGGTGATCGCTTGGCTGAGCGGTTCCTGTAAATGTTCGCTGCTCGTCGCCAGCAGCGCTGCCGTCTGCGGATTGTCTGCTTTTTCACTGAAGGCATACAAACGCCGCGCCAGAACGGCCGGCATTTTCCTGCCGAGGCCAATGTCCGCCAAAATATCCACTTTACTGCTAGCTGCCAGCTCTTTAGTGAGCTTTTGCCAGGCGCTATCGGGGATGGCATGATGCCGACCTGCAATATTTTCCCAGGCCTGCTCTAGTAAGCGATCACCGAGGGCAATCGATTCTTCCAACTTCATGGTTTTGAGATAGTGGCGAATTTCTGAGCGAGCGCGGCCCGTCCGCACAAAGTTTAACCAGCTGGGATTCGGGCGTGCTGTGTTGGCAGTGAGTATCTCAACCACATTACCGCTTTTGAGTTCTGTTCTTAGTGGCGACTGGGTGCCGTCGATTTTAGCAGCGATCGCATGGTTGCCAATATCGGTGTGTACGTAATAAGCAAAGTCAATCGCCGTGGCGCCGCGCGGCATGGCTAATATTTTCCCTCTTGGGGTAAAGACATAGACCGCATCGGGGTAGAGATCGACTTTGACGTGTTCTAAAAACTCATCTGCATCCCGTGTTTGATTCTGAATATCGAGCAGAGATTGCAGCCATTGATGGGTATGTTTTTGTAGATCGTTCAGTTGAGCCCGATCATTTTTATATAACCAGTGCGCCGCCACACCACCCTCTGCGATTCGGTGCATTTCACGTGAGCGGATTTGGAACTCGACTGGTGTGCCATAGGGGCCAATGAGTGTCGTGTGTAATGATTGATAGCCATTGACCTTAGGAATGGCAATATAGTCTTTGAATTTTCCCGGCATCGGCTTGTAAAGGCTGTGCAGCGCCCCCAATGCAAGATAGCAGGTCGCTTCATTTTCAACGACGATACGGAATCCATAAATGTCCAGGACTTGCGAAAACGATAGGTGCTTCTCAAGCATTTTGCGATAAATGCCATAAATCGTTTTTTCTCGCCCAAACACGACTGCATCGATATTAAAGCTAGGAAGCTTGGTTTTAACGGTCTGCAGAATCTTTCCAATCACCTCGCGTCGATTGCCGCGTGCAGCCAAAATTGCCTTGCGTAGTACTTGATAGCGGTAAGGGTTAACGGCCTTAAAACTGAGGTCTTGTAACTCACGGTAGATCGCGTTTAACCCCAGTCGGTTGGCAATCGGTGCATAGATTTCGAGCGTCTCACGGGCGATTCGGCGGCGTTTATCGGCACGCATCGCATCGAGCGTTCGCATATTGTGCAGGCGATCCGCCAGTTTGACCAAAATCACTCGAACATCTTTAGCCATTGCCAACAGCATCTTGCGGAAGTTTTCGGCTTGTGCTTCTTCACGGGTTTGAAATTCAAGCTTGTCTAGCTTGGAGAGGCCGTCTACCAATTCGGCAACTTCGGGCCCAAATTTTTCTAATAATTCTTGTTTTGCGATCCCTGAGTCTTCCATCACATCATGCAACAACGCAGACATGAGCGCTTCTTGATCAAGTCGCCACTGGGCACAAATCTCAGCAACCGCGATGGGGTGAGAAATATAGGGCTCACCGCTTTGTCTGAATTGGCCAAGGTGAGCGGCATCACTGAAGCGATAGGCATCACGAATTTGCTTGACGGCACTTTCTGGCAAATATTGCTGTACAAGCTGTGTGAGGCTGGCCAGTGAAGCAACTGCTGGTGGGGTATCGGTTAAGTGTTCACTAAAGCCGTAAAGATGAGAGCCGTATTCAGGAATGAAGCCGGTAATGCTATGGTTTTTTTTTGAAACAGGGGATTTCTCTTGTGGACTCGCTGCTTGGGTATCGGCGCTGGGTGGCGGATTGGCAGGCATGAGAATCCCCTGCGATCAATCAGGTGGGGACTTTACGCAGCATTTCGATGCCTGTTTTACCACCGGCGATTTCTTTTAGCGCGGTGACAACGGCTTTGTTTTTGGTCTCAATTTTGGCGCTGTGTCCTTGGGCGAGCATCCGAGCGCGATAGGTGGCGGCGAGCGCCAGTTCGAAGCGGTTTGGGATCTGTTTTAAGCAATCTTCAACGGTAATACGGGCCATGATCTATCCTATCTCTTTAATCGGTTGATGTAGTAACAACCCTGCGGTAACCGACTTCAGACATGAATTCCCAATTGTGTAAATAGCGTTGCGTGGCGCGCTGCTTGTGCAGCAAAACGCTGTCGGCTGGCGTAAACAATGGTTTTCATGGCATTCAGCGCGGCTGAAAAATCTTCATTAATGATAACATAGTCAAACTCAGTCGCGTGGGCAATCTCCCCACCAGCTGCCAGTAAACGGCGCTCTATGATGTCAGGCTCATCTTGCCCGCGCTTGCGTAAACGCTCGGCCAACACAGCAATCGAGGGGGGCAAAATAAAGATGCTAATGGCTTGGGGGAAGTGTTGGCGAACTTGTCGGGCACCTTGCCAATCTATTTCAAGTAAAACGTCTTTGTCTGCAGCAATTTTTTCCTGGATCCAGCGCTGCGAGGTGCCGTAATAGTTGCCATGAACTTCAGCACTTTCGAGAAATTCACCCGCTTGTTTGCGTGCTTGGAATTCTGCCACGCTGCAAAAATGATATTCCCGCCCGGCTTGCTCGCCGGGCCGAGGCGGTCGGGTTGTCCAGGAAACTGAGAGCTCAATACCAGGTTCAGCAGCCAAGAGCGCATTGACCAGCGATGATTTGCCCGCACCTGACGGTGCGGCGATAATAAATAAGCTGCCAGCAGCCATGCAATCTCCGTATCGGTTATTCCAGATTTTGGACTTGTTCGCGCATTTGCTCAATTAATAGTTTAAGCTGCATCGCTGCATTTGAGAGCTCAATGACGCTGGCTTTAGAGCCCAGGGTATTGGCTTCACGGTTCATTTCTTGCATCATGAAATCAAGCCGCTTGCCCACTTGTCCCCCTTCTTTCAAAATGCGACGGGTTTCGCCAATGTGGGTTTGTAGCCGGGTTAACTCTTCCGCGACGTCAAATTTCATACCAAACAGGGTAACTTCTTGTTTGATGCGCTCACCCAGTTCGCCTGCAGCCTGTCCTCCAACCTCTTTCAGGCTGTCACGTAAGCGTTCCGTGAGCTTACGTTGCTGTTGTTCTAGTACGGTAGGCATGAGTGGGAGTAAACGCTGAACGGTGTCGGTCATTTGTTGCAGACGATCTTGGATCGTGAGGCTTAGCTTGTCTCCCTCGCGTCCACGTGCTGCTTTAAGCTGAGTAATCGCTTCTTCGATGAGGCTTTTAATTAAGCGGTTAAGCTCTTCAGGATCTAAGGCGTTTTCAATAATGACTCCGGGCCATTTGAGAATATCGGCGACGCCCATGGGCGCACTGCGTGGACTCACTGCAAGCACTTGAACTTGAAGCGCGATCAGTCGTGCCACCATCGCTTGTTCAACCACGATATCCGGGCTGGCTGAGGTTGCGCGATTTAGAATGAGTCGGCAATCAATTTTCCCCCGCGCAAATGCCGCACTCAGGGCTTCCCTCAGCGTTGATTCATAGGTACGCAACTCATCACTGATCCGAAACTGCAAATCCAGAAAACGTGAATTAATACTTTTCAGCTCCAGGCTGAGTACCCCTGCGTCGGTTTCACGATTCGCCGCCGCATAGCCAGTCATGCTAAATATCATGTTAGCGCCTTTGTTGTTCGCACTTTAAGAATGGGAGTATCGAAACGCTTTGGTTGCGTGTCAAATATATCTGCGCCGAGTGTTGCAGCAAAGTGCTTAGGATAATGGAATCCCGCCAAAATAGTGCATAATTCAGCCAGTTTATTAATAGATGCCGATTTGTTTCGGAAACCACAGGCAGGCGACTCTTTATTTATGGCGCAACAGACTAATGCTCCTTTACCAGATGGCATTGAAATTGCGGGTTACCGCATTGTCAAGAAAATCGCCAGTGGTGGCTTTAGCATTGTTTATCTTGCCTATGATGAGCACAACCAACCGGTGGCCATTAAAGAATATCTGCCAAGTAACCTGGCCTTGCGCAATATAGGGCAGCTTGCCCCCATTATCCAGCCTGAAAATCTGCAAGCATTTAGAAGCGGTTTGAAATGTTTTTTTGAAGAGGGGCGCGCCCTCGCTCGCATTATTCATCCCAATGTCGTGCGTGTTCTGAATTTTTTCCGTGCCAATGATACGGTTTACATGGTGATGGGCTATGAGTCCGGCATGTCTTTACAACAGCATATTTTGCGCAATCGGGAAAATGTACGCAGCGTTGGGGCCAGCGAAATCGTGAGTGAGCGGATGACACGACGGGTATTTCGTCATGTCATGAATGGTTTGCGTGAAGTCCACTCAAACAAATTGCTGCACCTGGATTTAAAGCCCGCGAATATATATCTACGTCATGACGGTACGCCAATCCTCTTAGACTTTGGGGCTGCGAGACAAACCTTGACGGCCGATGCGCCTCGATTATTTCCAATGTATACCCCAGGGTTTGCGGCGCCGGAGCTCTATCAGAAAAATGCACAGTTGGGTCCATGGACTGATATCTATGCTGTTGGTGCCTGCATTTTTGCCTGTATGGCTGGCTCACCGCCCCAACCCAGTGATGCGCGCCAGCAGCATGACAAGATGAAAGCCGCCTTCAAAGCACTGCGAGGGGCTTACAGTGATGATTTGGTGGATATTACCGAGTGGTGTTTGCGTCTCAGCCCCCTTGAGCGCCCGCAAAGCGTTTTTGCTCTGCAGCGCCGCTTATCGAGTAAAGTACCTGAACGCAAAAAAACCGGCATGTTCGGGCAGGTCTCCAAGGCCTTCAAAGAGCTCGTTATGAAGGGTCGTCAGCGCGAGCGTATGACAGAAATGAGCTCTTCCAGTGTTTTTCGGACTAATCTTGATGGCACACAGGTAGACCACACCAAATGATTCAGACAAACTTGATGAGAACTGGCCAAGCGCGTTGAGGGTAGGATGAAATTTTCAATTTATCAAGAAAGTAAGCTCGGCACCCGACAAGTCAACCAAGATCGCATGGGATTCAGCTATTCTCGCGACTGTTTGATGATGGTGGTGGCCGATGGCATGGGCGGACATGCGAACGGCGAAATCGCCGCCCAGATTACCCTCCAGGCAATAGCCGGTATGTTTCAGCAGCGCGCTCGCCCGGTGATCAAAGATACGGCCAAATTTTTGGAAGATGCGATTAATGCTGCGCATAAGGAAATTCACCGCTTTCGTGCTGTGAATCAGCTCCCTGAAGCGCCTCGCACCACGGTTGTGGTTTGTGTCGTGCAGGATGGTTGTGCTCATTGGGCCCACGCGGGGGATTCACGCTTGTATCTCATGCGTGAGGGTGAGGTACTGATTCGCACGAAAGACCATACAAAAGTACAACGTCTGGTCGATGAAGGCTACATTTCACAGGAACAGGCTTATTTGCACCCAGAGCGCAATAAGGTCATGAACTGCTTGGGGTCTCCCATGGAGCCTCGGGTTGAAATCGGCAAGGTCGAGGCCCTGCATAAAGGCGATGTCTTGCTGCTCTGCACCGATGGTCTATGGGCGGCGATTCATGATCAAGAACTCGCCCGCGCTTTCATGAATAATCAAGTGACAGAATCACTGCCTGACGTGCTGGAGCATGCAGTCCAACGCTCTGGGCGCAGCGCCGATAATGCGACTGGAATCGCCATGATGTGGGAAGGTAAAGAAGAAGTTGAAGCGCGGTCACATCGCCGCAGTACGCATTCAACCAAGCGGATGCCAAACGGGGCATTCACGACCACCATCCGCGCCCCCCGTTTTGCTGACTTCGAAGACAGTATTCCGCTTTCCGAAGAGGACATTGAAAATGCGATTGATGAAATTAATGATGCACTCAATCGTTCTAAGAATGCCATGAATAACAAAGAATAGAGACGCCGTTGCTGCTATGACCATAGAAACTCGTTGTGATGGCCGTCGTGCTGATGCCCTGCGTGCCATTTCCATTCAGCGGCATTACACCAAGCATGCCGAAGGCTCCGTCCTGATTCAATTTGGTGATACCCATGTGCTTTGTACTGCTTCAGTCCTAGAGAAAGTACCTGGCTTTATGAAAGGCAAAGGGGAGGGCTGGGTAACGGCAGAGTATGGGATGCTGCCACGTTCTACCCACAGTCGGATGGACCGCGAGGCAGCCAAAGGCAAGCAATCCGGGCGTACGCAAGAAATTCAGCGTTTAATCGGTCGTAGCTTGCGCGCAGTGATCGACTTATCGGCATTGGGTGAGCGCACCATTCAACTTGATTGCGATGTGATCCAAGCAGATGGGGGCACTCGCACTGCCAGCATAACAGGGGCCTACGTTGCATTAGTCGATGCGGTACGGGGCCTAGAAGCAAAAGGGCTGCTTGCGGTTAATCCAATCAAAACCGCGGTAGCCGCCATTTCGGTTGGCCTTGTACAAGGGCAGCCTTTACTGGATCTCAACTACCAAGAAGACTCAAGCTGCGATACCGACATGAATGTTGTGATGACCGGACAGGGCGGCATGGTCGAAGTGCAGGGGACCGCTGAGGGCGAACCCTTTACCCGTACCCAGTTTGATCAACTACTCAAACTGGCAGACGTTGGCATTCAGCAATTACTGGCGTATCAAACGCAAGCATTAAGTCAGTCTTGAGTAGCGGCTGAATCCATGGACAGCCTTGGTAACACACTCATTCTGGCATCAGAAAATACGGGTAAGTTACGTGAATTTAATGCCTTGCTCGCCCCATTAAAGATTGACGTTGTTCCACAATCTGCTTTCAAGGTGCCAGAAGTGGCTGAGCCATTTCAAACCTTTATAGAAAATGCGCTAGCGAAAGCGCGGCATGCCAGCCAACATACTGGCTTACCCGCATTGGCTGATGATTCCGGCATTTGTGTGCCTGCTTTGGGCGGTGCGCCAGGAGTCCACTCAGCCCGCTTTGCGTCATTGCTAGATGGCCTGCCCAGAGACGATGATCGTAATAACACCCGTCTTGTTAGCGAGCTAGCCGCGCATGCTGATCGTCGTGCCTATTATTACTGCGTTTTGGTCTTGGTTCGTGCGCCGCATGACCCGCAACCCTTGATTGCAGATGGCAGTTGGTATGGCGAAATAGTCTCATCTCCGCGGGGAACTGCTGGCTTTGGTTATGACCCTCATTTCTGGCTGAGTGATTTACAAAAAACAGCGGCAGAATTAACCCCTGCAGAAAAGAATCAGCTCAGCCATCGTGCTCAGGCAATACAGCGTTTACTCAGCTTACTACAGCGTGAGCGGGCATCTATTTTTCAGAAATGAGTCCTGTGCCCACGATTCCGATTCAATCCGCCACAACGGCTACCACAGAGACCGTTGATGCGACGCCGACTTCTTTACCGGATTCGGCTGAGTTGGCCGCACTCTATTTGCGGCCTGGGCCTCTGCAGCTCAAAAGCCTGCCCCCACTAGCGCTCTACGTACACCTGCCTTGGTGCGTGCGTAAATGTCCTTACTGTGATTTCAACTCCCATGGTCTGAGCCAGCTACCGCAACAAGCACTCCCCGAGGCTGATTATTTACAAGCTCTGCGCGCAGATTTAGAGCAAGCCTTGCCGCTCATTTGGGGCCGCAAAATACACAGCGTCTTTATCGGTGGCGGAACCCCCAGTTTATTTTCAGCAGCGGCTATCGAACAATTACTGAATGATATTCGTATGCTGACCGGGTTGGGCCCGGATGTTGAAGTAACGCTGGAAGCCAACCCTGGCACTTTTGAAGCTGAGAAATTTAGTGCTTTTCGGACAGCAGGTATCAATCGTCTGTCATTGGGAATACAGAGTTTTGCGCCGGAACACTT
Source organism: Parvibium lacunae (assembly GCF_003335215.1). Classification (GTDB taxonomy): domain Bacteria; phylum Pseudomonadota; class Gammaproteobacteria; order Burkholderiales; family Burkholderiaceae_D; genus Parvibium; species Parvibium lacunae. The sequence continues at coordinate 389,785 of NZ_QPGB01000001.1, forward strand.
GCAAGCGCTGGGCCGCATTCATGATGACCGGCAAGCGCATGCCGCTGTTGCGCATGCTGCGAAGTATTTTGATAATTTCAACCTTGATATTATGTTTGCGTTACCGCAACAGACCCTCGCCGAATGCGCATTAGACATTGAGACGGCATTGGGCTATCGCCCGCCCCATATTTCGATCTACCATCTCACGCTCGAACCCAATACCTATTTCCATCGCTACCCGCCTGTATTGCCAGATGATGATCTCGCAGCGGATATGCAAGCGCTAATTACGACACGCACCGCTGAGGCGGGTTATGTTCACTATGAGGTTTCTGCCTATGCGCAGCCAGGTCGAACGAGCCGGCACAACAGTAATTATTGGGAGTTTGGCGATTATCTGGGCATTGGCGCGGGCGCTCACTCTAAATTGAGTTTCCCGCACCGGATTGTGCGCCAGCTGCGTTACAAGCAACCCAAACACTATATGGCGCAGGCAGTTCGGCGACAGGCAATTCAGGAAAGCCATGAGGTCGCAATCAAAGAGTTACCGTTTGAGTTTATGCTCAACGCCCTGCGCCTGCAGGCGGGGTTTCCCGTGAATTTATTCTATGAGCGAACCGGCTTAACCCTCAATCAAATCGAGTCCCAATTAAATCAAGCGGAAACTCAAGGCTTGCTGGAACGGGATTTTCAGCAGATTCGCCCGACCGCGAAAGGCCGGGCCTTTTTGAATGATCTGCTGCAACTTTTTTTGTCTAACTGATTGCTCAAGCTAGTATCACAGATTTTTCTTCCATTTCTGCTTTAACCTTCACATCGGTCGTTGTGGAGAGCATGAAGTCAACAGCTTGCTGGATGTGTAAAGCGGTGGTGTCGAACACCGGGACAGTGACATCTGCTTGTGTAATCAGTAGCGGAATTTCGGTGCAACCGAGAATCACCCCTTCAGCCCCTTGCTGTTGAAGCCCTGCGATGATCGACAACATCTGCGTTTTCGACGCCATGGTGATCTGCCCTTGGCACAACTCGGCAAAGATTATCTGATGGATTCTTTCACGCCCATCTTGATCGGGCGTCAGTGTTTCAATGCCGTAACCGGCCAAAATATCCCGGTAAAAAGGCATTTCCATCGTAAAACGCGTGCCTAAGAGGGCAACTTGTCGTATTCCTTGCGCTTGAATCGCTTGTGCTGTGCAGTGAGCGATATGCAGTAACGGGACAGGTAGCACTTGGCTCAGCGCCGGCGCTAAAACGTGCATCGTGTTGGTCGCAATCAAGATCGCCTCCGCGCCGGCTGCTGTGAGCTGTTGGGCATGGGCCAGTAAGCGTTTTTCCAGGCCCGCCCAATCGCCTGCTTTTTGCATTTGCGCGACAAGTGCAAAATCATCGCTGTGCAGCACGATCTTCCCGGAATGCAGGCCGCCAAGCTGGCTTGCAATCGTCCGGTTAATGCCTTGGTAATACAGACTGGTCGATTCCCAGCTCATGCCGCCCAGAATGCCGATTGTTTTCATGATGACTCCAGTTCAATTGCTTAACGATCAACACGATTTTGATCGATCAAGCAAGGAATATGTTTCTAATTTTTTTATTTATTTCCAATATAATAGAAATTATTTCCTTAAATTTAATTAATTTGATAATATTTTGTTAAATGGATAAAATAGATAAAAAAATCATCAATTTATTGCAGGCAGATGCCAGCTTGCCCTTGCAAGTGCTGGCTGAGAAAGTACAGCTGTCTACCACGCCCTGCTGGCGACGCATACAGCAATTAGAAGCGCAGGGGGTCATTACCCAACGTGTTGCGCTTATTGATGCTGCAAAGGTGAATTTAGGCGTAACCGTGTTTGTCTCTGTTAAGGCGGCTAGCCACAGTAAAGCTTGGTATGAGCAATTTAGCAGTGTTGTTAAAGCCATTCCAGAAGTTCTGGATTTTTATCGTCTCAGTGGGGATGTCGATTATCTATTACGCATCGTCGTGCCGGATATCCAGGCTTTTGATCGGATTTATAAGCATTTGGTCAGTCAGGTAGAGTTGCGCGATGTTAGCTCTAGCTTTGCGATGGAAAAGTTAAAGAGTACGACCATCCTGCCGCTAGATTACATCTAAGCACAGACGCAGCTTTCATGGGCGGCAATTGCTGCAGCAAGGGGGCAAACGGGTATAATTTAGGCTGTATGTCCAAATCGCTTTTTCTCTTCCCGAAGCCTCGCTCTTCATTTCGTCTGACACCGCCTTTTCATGACCCTTGCCTCCATGACTTCGACTGATTCTTCATCTGCCTTTATCCTGGCCGGTGCGCGTGCATTATCTCCTTTTCGTTGTGAACGATTGCTTAAGCAGATTGCGTCTCAAAACGCAGACGTTGCCCACAAGATCGCTGATATCCAAGCGCGTTATGTTCATTTTGTTTGGTCAAGCGCGCCGCTATTTGGCAATGAACTCACCACGCTGCAAGCGCTTCTTCAGTATGGCGACCCAGCTATCGACTTAGCGCAAGCCGAAAAAGTCTGGGTCGTACCGCGTTTGGGCACCATCAGCCCTTGGGCCAGTAAAGCGACGGACATTGCCCACAATGCCGGTTTGGCGAAAATCAAGCGCATCGAACGTGGGATGGAAGTAAGCATTGCGCTCAAAGGTGGTTTAACGGGTGCGCTGAACGCTGTTACCAAGGTGGTCACCAAAGGTTTATTGGGTAAGCCCACCAGCCTAAGTGAAGCCGAGTGGCAAGTGGTGTACGGCGCCATTCATGACCGCATGATCGAAAACGTGCTGCCAGTGGATACCGATCCGCAAACCCTGTTCAAAGAGCTACCCCCTCAACCCTTGGCGACGGTGCCTTTGCTGGAAGAGGGCAGTGCCGCGCTGGTTAAAGCCAATACCGAGCTGGGCTTGGCGCTGTCGGACGACGAAATTGATTACCTGAATACGGCTTTCACCCAAGCCGGGCGTAACCCCACTGATGTGGAATTGATGATGTTCGCACAAGCGAACTCCGAACATTGCCGTCACAAAATTTTTAATGCGGATTGGACGATTGATGGCGTGGATCAAGATAAATCCCTGTTCGCCATGATTCGCAATACGCACCAGCTCACCCCGCAATACTCGGTGGTCGCCTATTCCGATAACTCGGCGGTGATGGAAGGCTGCGAGGCCCAGCGTTTTTACCCCCGTGCTGAGCAAGGCCAGCAGTATGCCGCCAGCCAAGAGCTGACCCACACCTTGATGAAAGTAGAAACCCACAACCACCCGACGGCGATTGCACCATTCCCCGGTGCTTCAACTGGTTCGGGCGGCGAGATTCGCGATGAAGGGGCCACGGGGATTGGCGGCAAACCCAAAGCCGGTTTAGTCGGCTTTTCGGTTTCTAACTTGCAGATTCCAGGCTTTGAGCAGCCTTGGGAAAACGCGCAAGACGTCACAGCGGCAGAAAAATCAACAGCCCAGCCTTACGGCAAGCCGGAGCGGATTGCATCTGCCCTGCAAATCATGATTGATGGCCCGATTGGCGGCGCGGCGTTTAACAACGAATTTGGCCGTCCTAACTTGCTTGGCTATTTCCGCACCTACGAGCAAAACATTGCTGGCAATGTCCGTGGCTACCATAAGCCCATCATGATCGCGGGAGGCTTGGGCAATATCAAAGCCGAACATACCCATAAGAAATCCCTGCAAGCCGGTGATTTACTCATCCAGTTAGGTGGCCCCGGCATGCGTATTGGCATGGGCGGTGGTGCGGCTTCGTCCATGGCGACGGGCACCAATACCGCCGATCTCGACTTTGATTCAGTCCAGCGTGGCAACCCTGAAATTGAACGACGTGCGCAAGAGGTCATCGACCGTTGCTGGGCGCTCGGTAACGATAACCCGATTCTCTCGATTCATGATGTGGGTGCCGGCGGCCTATCCAATGCCTTCCCCGAGATCGTGCATGGTGCAGAAAAGGGCGCACGCTTTGATTTGCGCAAGATTCAGCTGGAAGAGAGTGGTCTCTCGCCCAAGGAAATTTGGAGCAACGAATCACAAGAGCGTTATGTACTGGCGATTTCGCCAAGCAGCCTCGAGCAATTCAAAACCATTTGTGAGCGCGAGCGTTGCCCGTTTGCCGTGGTGGGTGTCACGACCGATGAGTTGCAACTACAAGTGGTTGATCCAGAGTACGGGAATAACCCGGTTGATATGGATATCAACGTGCTGCTGGGCAAACCGCCCAAGATGCACCGCAATGTGGAACATGTCACCCCCAAAACCGCGCCGATTGATTTAGCGACGTTAGACTTAGCCGAAGCGGCGCAGCGCGTGTTGCGTTTGCCTGCGGTGGCCAGTAAATCTTTCCTGATTTCGATTGGCGATCGTAGCGTCGGTGGCTTATGTTCGCGCGACCAATACGTCGGCCCGTGGCAAGTGCCGGTAGCCGATTGTGCCGTGACTTTAATGGACTTCCAAGGCTATCGTGGCGAAGCCATGAGCATGGGCGAGCGCACCCCGCTGGCCGTGCTGGATGCACCCGCTTCGGGCCGCATGGCAGTTGGCGAGGCGCTCACCAACCTCGCGGCTGCCCCGGTTGCCGATATCAGCCAAATCAAACTTTCTGCTAACTGGATGGCCGCCTGTGGCCAGCCCGGTGAAGATGCTGCATTATTCGATACCGTGAAAGCCGTGGGTATGGAAATTTGCCCAGCATTGGGTATCAGCATTCCCGTGGGTAAAGATTCGCTGTCGATGCGGACCACTTGGCAAGACGAGACCAATGGCACCGCCAAGTCCGTGACCGCGCCTGTGTCCCTGATTATCAGCGCTTTTGCACCGGTGACCGATGTGCGCCAAGTGCTGACCCCGCAATTACGCACCGATGTCACTGATACCGTACTCGTACTCGTCGATTTAGGCCAAGGCAAAAACCGCCTGGGAGCCTCGGCACTCGCCCAAGTTACGCAGCAGCTCGGCGAAGCGGTGCCGGATGTGGATGATCCCGCGCTGTTGAAAGGTTTCTTCAATGCCATTCAGCAGCTGAATCAGCAAGGGCTGTTGTTGGCCTACCATGACCGTTCAGATGGCGGCTTATTTGCCGCTGCCTGTGAAATGGCCTTTGCCGCACATTGTGGTGTTTCGTTGAATGTGGATCTGCTCACCATCGACCCCCATGCGCAAGACTGGGGCGATTTCAAAATTCGCGCCGAGCAAGTCAGCGTGCAGCGTAATGAGCTGACCCTGAAAGCGCTGTTCAGTGAAGAACTCGGCGCCCTGCTACAAGTGCGCCGTGCTGACCAAACCGCGATTATGCAAGTGCTGCGCCAAGCTGGGCTGGCCGCGCATACCCATGTGGTGGGGATGCTCAATCAAAGCGATGCGATTGAAATCTGGCGAGATGCCAAGGCCGTATACAGCTCACCACGGGCTGAGTTGCAGCGCATCTGGAGCGAAACCAGCTATCAGATTGCCCGCCTGCGCGATAACCCACTCTGTGCCGAACAAGAGTTTGAGAGCCTGCTCAATGCCAAGGACGCCGGGATCAGCCCGCGCTTGACCTTTGATCCCGCGGAAAATATTGCTGCGCCTTTTATCAATGGGGGTGCTAAGCCACGCATGGCGATCTTGCGTGAGCAGGGTGTCAATGGCCAAATCGAAATGGCCGCTGCGTTTGACCGTGCGGGTTTTGCCGCGGTGGATGTGCACATGAGCGATCTGCTCGCTGGGCGAGTAAACCTCGCCAATTTCCGTGGCTTTGCCGCGTGTGGTGGCTTCTCCTATGGTGACGTGCTGGGGGCCGGTGAGGGCTGGGCGAAAACCATTCTCTACAACCCGCAGTTGGCTGACATGTTTGCGCAATTCTTCCAGCGCAGCGATACCTTTGCCTTGGGGGTATGTAACGGTTGCCAGATGATGAGCAACCTCAGCAGCATCATTCCCGGTGCGGAGCACTGGCCCAAATTTACCCGGAATAAATCCGAGCAATTTGAAGCTCGTTACGTCACACTCGAAGTCAGTCAGTCGCCGTCCTTGTTCTTTGAGGGTATGGCCGGTAGCCGCATCCCCGTGGTGGTTTCACATGGCGAGGGCTTTGCTAACTTCAGCTCGGAAGACCATCGCGTGCGTGCTTTGGTTGCGGCCCGTTTTGTGGATAACAACGGTGAGCCGACCGAAATCTATCCGTTCAACCCGAACGGGTCTGTAGGTGGTATTACCAGCGTAACCACGCCCGATGGCCGCTTTACGGTGATGATGCCGCACCCTGAGCGCGTATTCCGTACTGTGCAGATGAGCTATCACCCCGCAGCGTGGGGTGAAGATTCGCCATGGATGCGGATGTTTTGGAATGCGCGGAAGTGGGTGGGGTAAATCAATAAAAGGCTTTCAGTTTGGAAGCCTTTTTTCTTATAGCGCTACTACATGAAAAAAGTCATTTATAAAATCACCTATCCAAACGGAAAAATATATATAGGTAAAGATTTAACAAATACACTTACTTATTTTGGTAGCGTAGATGCCAATATTGTTGCTAATGATTTCACCGATGAACAGAAACGAGATTTTGTTATTAGAAAAGAAATCATCTTTGAATCTGAGAGTACGGAAGAAATTAATCGAGTTGAAGCAGAATTAATTAAAAAATATCAATCAAATAATCCTGCTATTGGTTATAACAGATGGCCAAAATTTAAGCCAAACATTTAATAATGCTAGTGTTAATTTTGGAAGTGTTTGCGGGTCTCGGCCCGCTGCCGAGGTACTTTCTTTTGCGTGGCCAAAAGAAAGTACCCAAAGAAAAAGCCAGCCTCCGCCTGCATTTCCTTGCTTCTCACCAGCCTTGGGAGTGTGCAAAAGAACTCGCGTCCAAGGCTACGCCTAGGTCGCTCAAACAGCTTTTGCACACGACGCAAAGCAGCGCTTTGCTGCCCAAGTTCTGGTGGGGCGCTGCGGGCAGGCAGAAGGCCCAATTTCCCGAGGCAACCAGTATTGCCTATTCAGTTATGATCTTTTTTAGTAGGGGTATTCATGTTCCTTATTCTTTTGACCTACCAAAAACCCTTGTCCGAAGTGGATGCGCTGCTAGAAGCGCATCGGGCTTTTTTGAAAGCGCAGTATGCCGCGGGGCATTTTTTATTATCGGGTCCAAAGATGCCGCGCACGGGTGGGGTGATTTTGGCGCAAGCGGAAAGCGCTGAGGCCTTGCAGGCAATCTTGGCGCTTGATCCGTTTTATCAGTCGGGTGTGGCAGCGTATGAGGTGGTGCAATTCAATGCGGTGGCGAGCCACCCAGATTTAGCCCAGTGGCTGAACGCCTAACCTCTTTGGGTATTCACTAATTCATTGAACCGCGACACCCCGGCGTTTTTCCATATCCAAGCCAACGGCGGCCAGCACGGCGGGATCAAGTAGCTGTTGCGCATAGGGCAGTACTTCTTGCTCTTCACAGCGAATATGTTGCGCATACTGCTGGGCAAAGCTATCAATTTTTTTGCGATCGGCCTGCCATGTTCCAGTCATATTTGCCAGCACTAATTTGGCACGAATACTTTGCCAGAGATTTTCTAGCGTACGGTGTTCGCTTTGCAGGGTAAGAATCACGCGGCGAACGGCGGTTGGCAATTCGGGATGCTGGAGCAGCGCCGGAAAGAGTGCATTTTCTTCGTCTGCATGATGCACTGGGCCAGCATGATCAAAATATTGCATAACACGTTGCACAGCTTGGCGGGCTTCATCATCGTAACCACGTTGCTGCACATGGTCATCGACTTTACCGAGCAAGCTGGAAAATTTTTTCACGCGTAGGTGACAAGCATCTAGCATTTCAAGCGGTTCATCAAAGCCGGCTTCTAATTTGGCGAGGCCAGGAAAGCTAACGATATTCATACTAAGGCCCTTTCTGTTGGATGAATTACGCGAGTTGTAAGGTGCTATGTGTACTTAAATCGGGTTTGATGCCATTGAGTAGGTATTGCATCAATTCCCGCACAGAACGAATCTGTTCACCAAACGGTAAGCTACTGCCACCTCGGAAGAATAACCCTTTATCGACTTGGCCGTGTAAGGCAGCGGCGAGGTGATGGTCAATACAAAATTGCCCAGCCTTGGGGTTGCCATCGCGCAGACCGCATTGCGCCAAGCAATCAAAGGCCATCATGCAGCGTGGTTTGGCCTTGGCTTTGTCTTGCATGCGTTGTTCGTGGCTGAGATATTTATCCAGCCACGGGGTACGCACCGCCCGTGCGGGCAAGCCCGCGACACTCATGAATTCCACCATGTCTTCGGGTTTGGCTTCGGCCAATACCTTTTTGAAATTGACGTGGGCGTCGCCTTCCTGCGTCACAGCAAAGGCCGTGCCGAGTTGCACACCGCGTGCGCCTAGCGCAAAGAGCTGTTGTACTCGTTCGTGAGAATTGATGCCGCCCGCCGGAATCAGTGGGATGCTTTGCGCACTGAGGCCATGCTTTTCAAGCACGGCCAAGGTTTCGGGAATGACTTTTTCAAAATCAAAACGGGCGTCATGGACTTCACTCATTTGCGTTGCGCCTAAATGGCCACCCGCATAGCCGGGGTGTTCAATGATGAAGGCATCGGGTAAGCGGTTTTTTCTTTCCCATTTGCGCAAAATGAGTTGCGCGGTGCGGGCATCGGAAATAATCGGAACGAGCGCAACGTGCGGATAGTCTTGCGTCAGCTCGGGTAAATCGAGCGGTAATCCGGCGCCTACGGCCAGCATATCGGCCCCACTGCGGCAGGCTTGGCGCACGTATTCGGCATATTCACTCACGGCGCGCATGACATTCACCGCGATTAGTCCCAGCCCGTTTGCGACTTTTTTGGCAAGTTGAATTTCGCGATCAAGCGCAATTAAATTAATCGCATTGATTTTGTCTTTCAGTGCGGCATCGTTGCGATCCCCCTGCGTTTGCGCCATCAAGTCGGGGTGATGGCGCCGTAAATCGACGCTGGAGAGGGTGCCGATACCTCCCTGGGCAGCCACCGCACCCGCCAGCTTATGGGCCGATACGCCGACGCCCATGCCGCCTTGAACAATCGGTAATACCTCGTGCGCTTTTAAGCGCAAATAGGGCAAGTTGAGATTGTTGAGGGCGTGTAACAAGGGTTGCAAGGGCTGCGCGGTTTGCGAATTGGGCATGATGTAAGACCTAAAGAGTAGGCCTCCATTCCACCCTAATTTTCTTGGGCGACCCTTGCGCTAGGTCAAGTCTCATGTTTAACGACAAGATCGCTTGATTTGTTGAGCAGTTACTAAGCTGGCGTATTCCTTGCTTTTGTTGATATGGGATCGTTTGAAATAGGGTGAGAAAACGCATGTACCGTGAGCGAATTTTTAATAGCCTGGCTTATTTTCAGGCAACGGCGACCAATCAAGGAGAGCCGATCCGTTCAGTGATTAGTGAGTCACCCGATGCCGTCGTGGTGGCATGGCATGTTTTACCAGGTCAAAAAATTCTGCCTCATGTTCACCCGCATGGGCAAGATACGTGGATGGTGATTCGAGGCCAGGGGGAGTACACCATTAATACCCGTGGCGTCAGTCAACCCATTACTGCAGGCGATATCGTTATAGCGAACACCAATGAGGTGCATGGCGTGTTCAACAATGGGCAAGAACCTTTGCAGATTATTTCAGTAGTAAGCCCGGCAGAGGCGGGGTATGCCCTGCTCTCCTAGGGCAAGGAAACAAGTGCTACAGGTTGTGATTAGCCCTAGCGATTGATGCCGATTAGCGAATATTGATCATTTTGTGCGTTTGTAGGCTTAAATGCCATTGCGGGTGCGCGAGGCAATAGGCCGTAGCCGCAGCAATATTCGCTTGAGTCGCACTGCTATCTCCCAATACGGCCATCGGCTGAATAAAAAAATGCTGAAAATCAAGTTGGCCCAGGGCATCCAGATTGGTTTCAGCTTGCGGATACACCACTTTCAACTCATGCCCGCTCGGTTGCAGCAACGGTTGATTGCCTTTGGGGGAGACACAAATCCAATCGATTCCAGCGGGTGCAGGTAAGGTGCCATTGGTTTCTATCGCGATCTCGAACCCCTGTGCGTGTAGCGCTTCGATGAGGGCGGTGTCGATCTGTAGCAGCGGTTCACCGCCGGTACACACAACATATTTGCGGGGTGGCGCTTTCCGTTGTATGGGGGCGGTCGTCAGGCTTGGCCATTGCCCTGCAATTTCTGCGGCTAGCGCTGCGGCAGTCGCATATTTGCCACCTAGGGTGCCATCGGTGCCAACAAAATCAGTATCGCAAAACTGGCAGGCAGCACTGGCGCGGTCGGCCTCGCGGCCACTCCATAAGTTGCACCCGGCAAAGCGGCAAAAGACCGCCGGGCGGCCAGCTTGTGCCCCTTCACCTTGCAGGGTATAAAAAATTTCTTTAACGCTGTAACTCACGCGGACCGGTTCCCAAAAAACATAACGCAGCGTGGGTCAACGGCCCACATTTACATTGCACCAGCCATTTTAGCCTTTTTGTGCGATGAAATTGTGCGATGAAATGCGAATCGTTACAGGAAATCCGGGCTGATGACGGTACGCAGTACCACTTGAGCGTCGCGCTCACGCTGGCGCGCTGAGAGCCACCATACGGCCCCCTTTTTAATGCTCCAGCGTTGTTCTTCGCCTGCCAATAGGAGGCTAGCCACATAGCCCAGTGTCGGTTGATGCCCCACAATCACGACCGTGTCATACCGCTGACTCTGCTGCTTATCGCTGATTTGTCCATTCGGCCAGTCAGCCGCAGCCAATACCGCGCTGACGTCAGCATCAGGGGCAAGGCTTTCATCAATTTTGAAGCTATCAGTTAACGCGCTGGCAGTTTGGCGGGTACGAATGGCGGGACTTGCAATCACCAGGCTACTGGGTGGTAAATGTTGCTGTAACCAGGCAGCAACCTTTTGGGCCTGCTTATGACCGCGGTCGGTGAGTTGACGGCGCAGGTCGGTAGCATAACTTTCACGTAAATTTTCTTCGGCTTCTGCGTGACGCCAGAGGATGAGATTCATAAGCCGTTTTTGAGTAAAGACACACAAATCGGGCCTGCCAAACAGCCCCAGGTTAACAAGCAAAGCGCCAGCGCGAGCAGCACCGCAGCACTACCCAGGTCTTTGGCGCGCTTGGAGAGCCGATGACGCTCTAACGAGATACGATCAATCGCTGCTTCAACAGAAGAATTAAGCAATTCAACAATCAGAACTAAGATGACCGAGCCGATCAACAGCACCCTTTCGACCGCTGTAACGGGCAACAACAGGGCCACTGGTAGTAACAATATTGCCAGCGTCAGCTCCTGACGAAACGCACTTTCATGGCGAATCGCGAGCATCAAACCATTGCATGAATGAAACAGGGCATAGTAGGCGCGTTTGATCCCAATATTGCCTTTGAAGGGGCTTTCTGTCCCTGTTTCATCAATCGAGTTGTTGTCAGTCAGCGCTGCTGGTGGATGGTTGGGTGGGGAAGGGGGAAGCGGTTTCATGCCGTTGCAGTTTCTGATCGAGGGCTGTTAGCACTCAGTTTAATGGGTTTTAAGTAAGAAACAAATTGCTCAGTGCAGGCTTGCCATGAGTATTTCTCTGCCTGTTTTCTGGCTTGGCTGCGCTGGATTGTTAAGGCCTCCAAGCAAGCAGTGCGTAAGTCATCATGCAGTGCGCCAGCACCGCTCTGGCCTATCACATCAATTGGCCCTGTAACAGGATACGCCGCAACGGGTAAGCCACAAGCCATCGCTTCCAATAACACTAGGCCAAAAGTGTCGGTGCGACTGGGGAACACAAACACGTCGGCGGATCGGTATAAATCTGCTAAATCGGGCTGTTTCAGTACCCCTGTAAAGTGAACATCGGGGTATTTTTGACGGATATTTGCGAGTGCTGGGCCTTCTCCTGCAACCCATTTTGACCCGGGGAGATCAAGTGCTAAAAATGCCTCGACATTTTTTTCTACAGCCACCCGGCCTACATAGAGAAAGCGGGGACGTTCAGTCTCAATCGCATCCGTGCGGCCTGTAACGCTAAATGTGTCTAAATCTACCCCACGTGACCAAATCACCGGATTAACAAAGCCATTTTGCCGTAAATCTTCTCGGACCACTTGGGTGGGAACCAAGCAGGCATGGCCGGCATTATGAAACCAACTGAAAAAGCGATAAGAAACCCATAAAGGAATACCGAAACGGGCTTTGACATATTCGGGAAAGCGGGTGTGATAAGCGGTTGTGAAGGGAAGATTGTGGCGCAAGGCGTAAGCGCGAGCGGCTAATCCGAGAGGGCCTTCGGTTGCAATGTGTAAGGCATCTGGCCGTGCGGCGGCGATTCGTGCGGCTACCCTTTTACCTGGAAAAATGGAGAGTCGAATTTCAGGATAGGTGGGGCAGGGAATGGTTTTGAATTCAAGGGGAGTAAGTAAGTCGACGTTATGCCCCATCTGAATGAGTTCATGACGAGTTTGTTTCAACGTCCGTACCACACCGTTGACTTGTGGTTCCCAGGCATCGGTGACGATCAAAATATTCATGGGTATTCCTTTCGGGATCAAAGAGACGTCGAGGGTGTTGTGCGTGAGTTAAAGAGTGCTTTGCGCAGTGTTGACGAGGTACTGGGGCTGACTGGGGCAGTGAGCGCGGGAATGGTTTTCAGTTTTTTTGAGCTTTCAGCCAGCGTAGCCCAGGTAATAATCTTCAGCTCACCTTGATGTGTTTCAACCAGTGCGGTAAGGCTTTCAACCCAATCCCCGTCATTACAGTAAAGCGTGCCATTAATCTCACGGATTTCTGCTTTATGGATATGGCCACAAACGACTCCGTCATAGCCACGTCGCTGCGCTTGCTCTACCAGGGCTTCTTCAAAGTCAGTAATGAAACTGACTGCATTTTTGACTTTATGCTTTAGGTATTGGGAGAGTGACCAATAAGACAAGCCGCAGCGATGTCGAATCCGATTGAACCAGTGATTGAGCGCAAGAATAAAGGTGTATAGGGTGTCGCCTAGGTAAGCAAGCCATTTCGCGTGCTGAATCACCCCATCAAACAAGTCTCCGTGCGTGACCCACAAGCGCTTGCCATCTAGGCAGGTATGCACCGCTTCATCGCATACTTGAATATCGCCAAAACTGATATTCAGATAATCTCGGGCGAACTCATCATGGTTTCCAGGGATATAGAAAACCTTGGTTCCTTTACGGGCTTTGCGTAAAATTTTCTGTACGACGTCGTTGTGTGTTTGTTGCCATGTCCAACCTTTACGCAACTGCCAACCATCGATAATATCGCCGACCAAGTAAAGCTTGTCCGATTCGTTGTGTTTCAAAAAATCCAACAAATAACCGGCTTTGCAACCTGCTGTACCGAGATGAACATCTGAAATCCAAATCGCACGGTAATGATGTGTAGGGGGATCTTCGCTCGTATTTAGGGTGGCGGGATAGTCGTGGTGGTCTGTCATCCTGGTCAGGTAGGAGTAGTTTCCCGTATTACACTGCGGTGACATGTCATCCTCATGACAGTTTGTTTAAAGTTAGATGACAGCCACTGTTTGCAGTTAAGCCAGCGAAGTACGAATAAAGCCATTGCGGTTGGGGGTTTGAGCAGATGGGCTTGGGGCATCCAGAATCGTCGCATGTTGCGTTACCCCCATCATTTTGAAAAGCATCATGGTCATTTTGTTGGCCCCAAAAATTGCAACCTTCTTGTTCAGATAACGAAGTTCGCGCAGTGTTTTGAGCAGCAATGCAATGCCCATTGAATTAATTCTGATCACTTGAGAAAAATCAAAAACGACTTCACTGTAGCCACCGACACTGGCAACCGCCTTTTGAAAAAAACTGGCTGACTCAGCACTAATCACCCCTTGTAGCAAAATGGTGTAGGGTTTGCTCATCGGAAAGTTTGACATGATCAACTCCTCATCAAAATAAGATCATCAATTAGATGCCTGATAGGTAATTTGGACGCTTTTTTCATGCACGTCATCAGCGATGCCATTTGCATGAAAAAAGACTGTAATACTGGTGCGTTTGCCTGGCGCTATATGAATATGCAAGTAATCAGCAAGGCGCCACACCATATATAAACCTGCTCCGCCCATGCCATTCTCACTGGCATGAGATTGCACCCCAACGCCATAGAGATTGCGTTGCAGCCGTTCCAGTAATTTGTCGCCATCAAAGTTGCCGCCGTCATCGCTGATTTGAATCGCAATTAAATGGGGCTCGCAGCCAAGCGCTAGGCTGATGCCTTGAGGGTCTTGAAAGACTAGGTCTTGCCCTTTGGCATAAGGTTGGGCATGTCGCTTGCTGCTGGCCATGAAAGCGTTCTCTAACAGCTCATCTGCGATCAAGGCTGCAATTTCGATGATTTCAGGGCGAGTCTGCGCCAACTGCGCCCGCTCCATAGCAGCAATCAGTTGCTGAATGGTAATTTCCTTATCGGCTGTCTGCGATAAATAAAATCTGATGGGTTGGCAGAGTTGATGCAAATTAATAAACTCGTCACCAATATGTCCCAGCAGCAGGGTTGGCCAGCCTACATAATCAATAATCGGATCCGCTTCCTGAATCAGTCGTAAAACACCAAGATTACGCAGTAGCGAAATTTGCTTACTTAAACTTCTTGCGGTGAGCAGTATGGGTGATTGTCCTGGTTTAAACGCTACTAACTCGCGGAAATTGGCATTAAAGAAATGCTGTGTGAGTATCGTGGGTGACGGCAAATCATGCATTGCGATATGCTGCCTCGATAGCCGTTGGAAGGGTAGTTTCGTCTGTTGAAGCTGTTGCTCTATCGTGGTGGTGCGAAGTTCAAAATCAGCCACCCCGATAGAGATTGATTGACGCTGTTGATATTGCGCTGGCGCGGCAACTTCGATGCAGAGTAAAGTGACATCATCATCAATATCAGGTTTGTGGGTTTGGAAATGCTGGCTGGCATAGCTTGCAACACCTTTTACCAAGTTGGTAGAGGTTTGCTTGGCGAAGTTGGTTAAATGCGATTCAAGCCGCTCATAGCCAAATTCTTCTTCCTGAGTATTGGTATTTTCAATCAGGCCATCTGTATAAAAGAAGAGTTTATCGCCTGCTTGTAACCGCACAGAATGTATTTGATACGTTGGCTGATTATCCAAACCCAGTGGGGCCTCTCCTTCAGTATCAAGCATGAGTGGGGTGTTATCGTTATTGCGTAGCCAGTATGGAAAATTATGTCCCGCATTGGCATACTCAAAGACAAGGTCTTGAGTATTAATGACGCCATAGCAAAACGTCATCAGCAATTGCCGCATGCCGGTGGCTAAGATTGCTTGATTGAGCTGTTGGAGAGTTACAGCAGGGTTCAAGCGCGTTTCTGTTGGTAGTGCATGCAAAGCGCCTTTAGCCGCACTGACTAACATGCCAGCGGGAACGCCATGGCCCGAGGCATCGCCGATTGCAATCCCAATATGGTTCTGGTCTAGCACAAAATAGTCAAAAAAATCACCGCCGACTTCGGTTGACGTAAAGACCTGGCTGGCGATCTCGATGTTATCTAAGCGCGCTTGTTGCGCAGGTAATAGCTCGGCTTGCAAGGCGGCAGTCTTAGAAACTTCGCTATGTAAGCGTTGGCTCATCTCAGCCAGTTGCTGGTAGAGGGCGGTCTGGTTACGAGAGATGGCTAAAATCAGCGCAGGAATCGCGATCTGACCGATTAACTTGGTGTCCCTAAAAATAGGCACAGCATCTAGCTTGAGTCTGGGGTCATGCGCTAGCAGCTTTTCTAGTGCGGTCGTGATTGTCTCGCTGGCTTGGAGTGAAAAATAGCCTGTTTCTGCGATATCACTCAGCAATTTTCGCTCATTCAATTCGCGCTGATAAGGCTCCGACATTCTCTTTAAGAACTGACGGCAATAGATCAGCCCCGTCACTTGCTCGTCAGCTGCAATCGCGACACACTGGGTGTCTGGATGTTGAATTAACTTATCGTGTAGGGCAAGTACGCGTGTTGAGCCAGGCAGCAAGGCGATTGGCTTAACAAGAAAATCGATCGTATTGTTGTTGACTGGCTCAACCTCGTCCAATGTGTGTGAGCGCTTTGTCAGGGCTTCCTTGCCTGAATCGATGCGCGGCGGCGTGGCGCCAATCGCAGCATCATACGGAGGGGTAATACGGAGCGTGTCAGGAATGGCAGACATAGGTCAAAACGTAAACGCCATAAGCAAATAAACGCATACCTTAGTGCGGATGCATGACATCTTGATGACGTTTACCCCCAGCGGAGGTGGGCAAGCCGTTTTGGCTGCAAGCCTTGCAGTAGTTGCCAATGGAAG
Organism: Parvibium lacunae; assembly: GCF_003335215.1. Classification (GTDB taxonomy): domain Bacteria; phylum Pseudomonadota; class Gammaproteobacteria; order Burkholderiales; family Burkholderiaceae_D; genus Parvibium; species Parvibium lacunae. Next base: position 406,061 of record NZ_QPGB01000001.1, read on the forward strand.
CCAAAGCTATGCTATAGTAACGAACTTACAACGACAGGCACGTAGCTCAGTTGGTTAGAGCATCACCTTGACATGGTGGGGGTCGTTGGTTCGAATCCAATCGTGCCTACCAAGCTTCACTTCCAATCTTTGCATCCTTATTTAAGAATAGAGAAAGGCAAACTGGTTATGACACCGCGAACGACTTTGTTCCCTGTTCACTAAACCACGCCTAGCTATTTTGAAAAAGCGCGACGTGGTTCGCGCTTTTTTTACGTCTATATCTTCTGATTTCAAGCTTATACCGATAGAGGTTCAATATGGTCACCATTACCTTACCCGATGGGTCGCAACGCCAATACCCGCAAGCCGTTACCGTAGCGGAAGTGGCCGCTTCAATTGGCGCCGGGCTGGCGAAAGCCGCACTGGCTGGGCGCGTGGAGGGTGAATTGGTCGATACCTCGCACCTGATTGAGCAGGATGCCAAATTGGCGATTGTGACGGACAAAGATGCCGATGGCGTAGACATTATTCGCCACTCCACCGCGCACTTGTTGGCCTATGCAGTGAAGGAGTTATTCCCTGATGCGCAAGTGACGATTGGCCCCGTGATCGATAACGGTTTCTATTACGACTTTTCCTACAGGCGTCCCTTTACGCCCGAGGATTTGCAGGCGATTGAAAAGCGTATGCAGGAATTGGCGAAAAAAGACGAAAAGGTTACACGCGAAGTGTGGAAGCGTGATGATGCGGTGGCATTTTTTAATTCAATTGGCGAAAAATACAAAGCCGAAATTATTTCGTCGATTCCCGCCGATCAACATATCTCCTTGTACCGCGAAGGCAATTTTATTGATCTGTGTCGTGGCCCGCACGTGCCCTCAACCGGCAAGCTTAAAGTGTTTAAGCTCATGAAAGTGGCCGGCGCTTACTGGCGCGGCGATGCCAAAAACGAAATGCTGCAACGGGTCTATGGCACCGCCTGGGCTAAAAAAGAAGATCAAGAAGCTTATTTGCACATGCTGGAAGAAGCGGAAAAACGCGATCACCGTAAGCTTGGTAAAGAGCTTGATCTATTCCACTTTCAGGAAGAAGCGCCCGGTTTAGTGTTTTGGCACCCCAAAGGCTGGGCGGTCTGGCAGGCGGTTGAGCAATACATGCGCAAAGTCTATTTGGACAATGGCTATCAAGAAGTGAAAGCCCCGCAAATTTTGGATCGTACCCTCTGGGAAAAAACTGGGCATTGGGAAAACTATCGTGACAATATGTTCACGACCGAATCTGAAAACCGTTACTACGCCCTCAAGCCCATGAACTGTCCTGGGCATTTGCAAATTTTCCGTTCTGGTTTGCACTCTTATCGTGAATTGCCGATTCGCTATGGTGAGTTTGGGCAATGCCATCGGAATGAGGCCTCCGGCGCGTTGCATGGCCTCATGCGGGTACGCGGCTTTACGCAAGATGATGGTCACATTTTCTGTACCGAAGACCAAATTCAGCAAGAATGTTTGAACTTCACTGCCTTGGTGAAGAAGGTGTATGGTGACTTTGGCTTTACGCAAGTGGCGTATAAGCTAGCGACTCGTCCGGCCAAACGGGTGGGCGACGATGCGGTGTGGGATAAAGCCGAAGCCGCGCTGGCCGAATCACTCAAAGCCTCTGGCGTCGAATATGACATTTTAGATGGCGAGGGCGCGTTTTACGGCCCGAAAGTCGAATATCACTTGAAAGACTCGATTGGCCGTTCATGGCAGTGCGGCACGATTCAGGTCGATTTCTCCATGCCCGTGCGTTTGGGCGCGGAATATGTGGCTGAAGATAACAGCCGCCGCGTACCAGTTATGCTCCACCGCGCCATCTTGGGGTCATTGGAGCGCTTTATCGGCATGTTGATTGAAAACTACGCGGGGGCCTTACCGGTTTGGTTAGCACCTGTGCAAATTGTGCTCATGAATATTACCGATAGTCAGGCTGAATACGTCGCTGCATTAGCACAATCCCTGAAAAAACAAGGGCTTAGAGTTGAGGCAGATTTGCGTAACGAAAAAATTACGTATAAAATTCGCGAACACAGCTTGCAAAAAGTCCCTTATCTGCTCGTCATCGGGGATAAGGAAATGCAAGCCGGAACGGTGGCCGTGCGTGCCCGTGGGGGTGTCGATTTAGGCGTAATGTCGGTCGATGCATTTGTGGCTCGTGTGCAAGCAGAGCTTGCAACACCTGCTGCAACACCCAGCGGAGCTTAAGCGCGGCTTATTTTTTTCTTTTTTTGGAGTCGTAACATCGCTACAGATAAGACACATCGCATTAACGGTGAAATTACCGGCACAGAAGTGCGATTGATTGGGGTAGACGGCGAACAGTTGGGAATCGTCCGTTTGGGTGACGCACGTCGTATGGCTGAAGAAGCCGACGTCGATTTGGTTGAGATCTCCGCTCAGGCCTCGCCGCCGGTGTGCCGTTTGATGGATTACGGCAAATTCAAGTACCAAGAGCAGAAAAAGGCGCACGAAGCCAAGCTCAAGCAAAAAGTCATCCAAGTGAAGGAAATTAAGTTCCGCCCTGGTACTGATGAAGGCGATTACCACACCAAAATTCGTGCCTTAACGCGGTTCCTGGAAGAGGGCGACAAAGCCAAGGTAACACTGCGCTTCCGTGGTCGTGAAATGGCGCACCAAGAACTAGGTATGCAGCTGCTGGAACGGGTTAAAGCGGATTTGCAGGAAATCAGCCAAGTGGAAGCCATGCCCAAGCTCGAAGGTCGGCAAATGGTGATGATGTTGGCACCGAAGAAGAAGAAATAATCTGTGTTATAATCATGGGCTTTTCGGGATTGATCAGCATGTTTGATCCCCTAAGCTGATTGTACGTTGAGGTTGACTCGATCAACCCACTGTTGTGATACAGAGTACGTCAGAAAACAAGTGCGGTCAGGTCAAAGAAGCGTTATGAGTTAGTACATAACCACCTGGATCAGCATCTAAAACTGGAGTTGTTGTATGCCAAAGATGAAAACCAAGAAAAGTGCAGCCAAGCGCTTTATCGTGCGTGCTGGCGGTACTGTCAAACGTGGCCAGGCTTTTAAACGCCACATCCTGACCAAGAAAACCACGAAAAACAAACGTCATCTGCGTGGAGCAGTGAACGTGCATGCGTCTGATTTAGGGCGGATTGCACAAATGATGCCTTTTGCTTAATTGCGGCATCACGTTATTTCGATTGTTTAAAATTTCAGGATATTAGGAGTTAATTATGCCTCGCGTAAAACGTGGTGTGACAGCAAGAGCCCGTCATAAAAAAGTCATCGACGCTGCTAAAGGTTATCGTGGTCGTCGTGGTAATGTATTCCGCATCGCTAAAGAAGCGGTCATGCGCGCTGGGCAATATGCCTACCGCGATCGTCGTAACAAAAAGCGCGTATTCCGCGCACTTTGGATTACCCGTATCAACGCCGGTGTGCGTGAGCTGGGTTTGACTTACAGCGTATTCATGAACGGTTTGCAAAAGCTGTCGATTGAGATCGACCGTAAAGTGTTGTCCGACATGGCCATTAACGACAAGCCCGCATTTGCGGCCATCGTTAATCAAGTGAAGGCCAGCCTCGCAGCAAACTAATTTAGCCGATCTCATCGGACTGGTGTGCCGCTGATAGTGGACACACAATAGCAAGGGCCTTCTCGTAAGGCCCTTATGCTTTTAAAAAGCCTTTTTTGGCGTTTGTTTTAAAACTCTTTATACATGCCTGTTTTCCTCGCCATAGCCAATATGCTGTGACGACTACTGCGGAATCGATATGGATATTCAACAACTTTACCAAGAAGCCGAGCAAGCCTTTGCCCAAGCGCAAGATGCCGCGACGTTGGAAAATGAAAAAGCCAAATTTTTAGGTAAAACCGGCAAGGTGACCGAGTTGCTGAAAGGCATGGCCAGCCTGAGTCACGAAGAAAAGAAAACCCAAGGTGCCGCCGTCAATGCCCTGAAAGGGCAAATTGAAGCCGCACTCAACGCCCGCCGCCAGGCATTGGCCGATGCGCAAATGCAAGCCCGTTTGAATGCCGAGGCGATTGATGTAACGCTCCCTGGTCGCGGGCGCACGCGCGGTGGCTTGCACCCAGCCACTCGGACCTTGGCGCGGATCGAACAACTCTTTGCCAGTATGGGTTTTGCGGTGGCCGATGGCCCAGAAATTGAAACCGACTGGTATAACTTCACGGCGCTGAACAATCCGCTGAATCACCCCGCCCGGTCGATGCAAGATACCTTCTACGTGGAAGATAAAGACAGCACCGGCTTGCCGCTGGTGCTGCGTACCCACACCAGCCCGATTCAAGTGCGCTACGCCAAACACCACCAGCCGCCGATCAAAGTCATCGCCCCGGGCCGCGTGTATCGCGTGGATAGCGATGCCACCCATACCCCCATGTTCCATCAGGTAGAAGGGCTGTGGATTGCTGAGGATGTAAGTTTTGCCGACCTCAAGGGCGTGATTACCGATTTCTTGCGCAACTTTTTTGAGTCCGATGATTTAGAAGTTCGTTTCCGTCCTTCTTTCTTTCCCTTTACTGAGCCGAGTGCAGAAATCGACATGAAATTTTCCACCGGCCCCAATAGGGGTAAATGGTTGGAAATTGCGGGTTCTGGTCAAGTACATCCGGAAGTGGTGCGCAATTATGGTCTGGACCCAGAGCGCTACATCGGCTTTGCCTTTGGGATTGGGCCAGATCGTTTGACCATGCTCCGCTATGGCATCAATGATTTGCGGATGTTTTATGACAATGACCTACGCTTCCTCAAGCAATTTGTCTAAATGCGAACTTGATCGTTGCCTCTATGCAGGTGGCCGTTGGAATAGTGAAAAAATCTCTGTGAGAAATTATGAAATTCTCTGAAAACTGGTTACGTACTTTTGTGAACCCCGCGCTTGATAATGCGCAGCTCACCCACCTGCTAACCATGGCGGGTTTGGAAGTGGAAGAAAATGATCCCGTCGCGCCCGCTTTCACGGGCGTGGTGGTTGCCGAAGTGCTAGAAGTCGCGCCCCATCCCAATGCCGATCGCTTGCGGGTGTGTAAAGTGAATGTTGGCCAAGCTGAGCCGCTGCAAATTGTCTGTGGCGCGCCGAATGTGGCGGTGGGGCTCAAGGTACCGTGCGCCACTATCGGTGCCAGTTTACCTGGCGGCATGGCGATTAAGCCTGTGACTATGCGTGGAGTGGATAGCCAAGGTATGTTGTGTTCCGCCAAGGAACTGGGCATTAGCGAAGAATCCAATGGTCTGCATATTCTCGTCGCCAGCGCCACTGCCGGGCAGGATATTCGCCAGGCTTTGGATTTAGATGATCGCCTCATCACCATCAAGCTCACGCCTAACAAAGCTGATTGCCTGAGCTTGCTCGGCGTGGCACGCGAAGTATCGGCGCTCACCGATACCCCCTTGAGCGCACCCGCCAATACTCCAGTGCCTAGCAATATGGCTGAAGTATTGCCCGTCAAGATTGAAGCACCCGATTTATGTGGCCGTTTTACGGGCCGCGTGCTGCGCGGGGTGAATGCTGCTGCGCCAACGCCGCAGTGGATGAAAGATCGCTTAGAACGCTGTGGTCAGCGTTCGATTTCCGCCTTGGTCGATATTTCCAATTACGTCATGTTGGAGCAAGGACGCCCGAATCATATTTTTGATCTGGATAAAGTCAGTGGTGGCCTCACTGTACGCTGGGCCAAAGCGGGTGAAACTCTCAAACTGCTGAATGAACAAACCATCGAACTCGCCGCGGATATTGGGGTGGTGGCCGATGCCAATGGCCCGGAAGCGATGGCAGGGATCATGGGCGGGGATGCGACGGCGGTCAGCACCGAGACCCGCAATATTTATCTCGAAGCCGCCTTCTGGTGGCCCGAAGCTATTGCCGGTAAAGCCCGCCGTTATAATTTCAGCACCGATGCCAGCCACCGCTTTGAGCGGGGGGTGGACTTTGCGACCAACGCCGAACATATCGAGCGCTTAACCCAATTGATTCTAGAAGTGTGCGGTGGCGTGAATGGTGAGCCAGTGCAAGTCGGCCCCATCGACGATCAAGCCGTGAACCTGCCCGCCCGCACACCCGTGAAGATGCGTGTGGCCCGCGCACAAAAAATCATTGGCGTGGCGATTCCTGAAAGCGAAATGGCAGCGATTTTTAAACGCCTGCAACTCAGTTTTACGCTGGAAGACGGCATGTTTACCGTAACCCCGCCTTCGTATCGCTTTGATATTGCGATTGAAGAGGACTTGGTTGAAGAAATCGCCCGCGTGTATGGCTTTGACAATATTCCCGCCAATCCGCCTGTCGCCCCTAGCAAAATGCTGCGTCAGCCTGAAGGCCAGCGTACTCTCAGTCAGTTGCGGCAATTGGTCGCCCAGGCCGATTACCAAGAGGTGATTAACTACAGCTTTGTCGAAGCCGAATGGGAAACCGATTTTGCGGCAAATAACAATCCGATCAAGTTGCTCAACCCTATCGCTAGCCAGCTCGCGGTGATGCGCAGTAATTTGGTCGGTAGCCTGCTGCAAACTCTGCGCTTTAACCTCAATCGCAAAGCCAGCCGCGTGCGCGTATTTGAAATTGGTCGCGTGTTCAAGCGCGATGCTGTTGTCGTGGATGGCCCTGCAACTGTCGCCGGGCTAGATCAGCCCTTGCATGTCGGTGGCTTAGCCTTTGGCCCCGCGCAGGAAGAGCAGTGGGGCACCCCCACCCGTGCCGTCGATTTTTACGATGTGAAGGCCGACCTCGAACTACTCTTCGCTCCCGCTGCCGTGCGCTGCATTGCGTTTAGTCCTGATGAGGCCCATCCCGCCTTGCACCCAGGGCGTTCGGCCAACATCGAAGTGAATGGCCGCGTGGTCGGTTGGCTGGGCGAATTGCATCCCCGCTGGCAACAAAAATACGATCTGCCCCAACAAGCCGCGCCGGTTCTATTTGAAATCGAGGCCGAGGCGCTGCGTCAGATTGCCGTGCCGGTATTCGCCGAAATCAGCCGCTTCCCGGCCGTCGTGCGTGACTTGGCAGTGGTGGTACCCATAGAAACCCCGGTACAGGTATTGCTAGATGTCGTCGCAACAGCGCGTAGCGAGAGTTCAGCGTTAGGCGTGTTGCAAGACGTGCGTTTGTTTGACGAATTTCGTTCAAAAGATCCCGCTAAGGGCTTGATGCAAAACGAAAAATCGCTTGCATTTCGCCTGACCTTGCAAGATACTGAGCAAACTTTAGATGATGCCGTCGTCGATGCTGCTATCACGCAAGTGACGCAACTCTGGACGCAGCACTGTGACGCACGTTTGCGCTAATTCATCCCTGGGGCTTGTCAACACGGCAGCCTTTAAGCGAACACTCCCGCAATGACAACATGAATACTGTATCTGAGGCCTCTGTGACAGAATTGGGCGATCTAAGCAACGCTGCCAATATGGCGACGTTGACCAAAGCCGAGTTGGCTGAAATGATCTTTGAACGGGTTGGATTAAACAAGCGAGAGGCCAAAGAAATCGTTGACCTTTTCTTTGATGAAATTCGAGATGCCCTCGTGCATGGAGACAGCGTTAAATTATCAGGTTTCGGTAATTTTATGCTGCGCGACAAACCCCAGCGGCCTGGCCGTAACCCAAAAACAGGCGAAATCATTCCGATTACCGCCCGTCGGGTTGTCACCTTTCATGCCAGCCAAAAACTCAAGGCCATGGTTGAAGTGACTGACGATAAAGCCTCGCGTCAGAGCTCAGTGCGCGCCAGTGCAGCGGAAACGCAAGCCCTCTACACCCCAGATTTTGCCTAAGCATAACAACCGATTATGGCCCGCGAAGAGACTCCCACTATTGAGCTACCTGCGATTCCAGCCAAACGTTATTTCACGATTGGCGAGGTCAGCGAGCTCTGTGCCGTTAAGCCACATGTACTGCGCTACTGGGAACAAGAATTTACCCAGCTTAAACCTGTCAAGCGGCGGGGTAACCGTCGCTATTACCAACACCATGAAGTGCTACTGATTCGCCGTATCCGCGAATTGCTTTATGAGCAAGGATTTACCATCAGTGGTGCGCGCAATAAACTCGAATTGCGCAATGACGCGATAGCAGCAACCCCGACAAGTGCCAGTCAAAAAGATCCGCTCTCGCCGATTGAAACTCGTTTACAACAAGCGGTAGTCGCTACGCCTGTTGAGTCGCTCCCGGCATACACTGACCTGCACGGCGTTCGACAACAATTGGAAATGGCCCTACATATTTTGCGCAGTTAATTTTTGCTGCGCGTTTAGTTGGCCTGTTTCACCATGATATAATTTGATTTCAGTCGGGGCGTAGCGCAGCCTGGTAGCGCACTTGCATGGGGTGCAAGGGGTCGGAAGTTCGAATCTTCTCGCCCCGACCAAAGAAAATCAACACATGATGCTCTTGAGTGATAAAGCCGTTTCTTTTGGAACGGCTTTTTGCTTTTTTACGCCGCATGACGCTATTGTTACCTCTTGTAGCTGGCCTGCACCGCGGAGCCCTTGTGATTTCTGTATAATTCGCTTTTGCGTCGAAAGGTGAATTATGCGCTTATTGCAAAAGGCCCTGACGTTCGATGACGTCCTCCTCGTTCCTGCCTATTCTGAAGTTCTCCCGCGTGACACGTCTCTCAAGACCAAACTCTCACGCAATATTGCCTTGAATATTCCGGTTGTGTCCGCTGCGATGGACACGGTGACAGAAAGCCGCCTCGCGATTGCGCTTGCGCAAGAGGGTGGGATTGGTATTGTGCACAAAAACCTCAGCGCCAAACAGCAAGCCGCTGAAGTGGCCAAGGTGAAACGCCACGAAGCCGGTGTGTTGCGTGACCCCGTCACCATCACCCCCGACATGAAAGTGCGTGATGCGATTGCCCTGCAACGCCAGCACGGCATTTCAGGCCTGCCCGTACTGCAAGGTAAAGAAGTGGTCGGGATTCTCACCAACCGCGACTTGCGCTTTGAAACCCGTTTAGATGAAGACGTGCGCAACGTCATGACCCCCCGTGACCGCTTGGTGACGGTTCGTGAAGGTGCCAACCCCGAAGAAGCCAAAGCCCTCATGCACCAACATCGCCTGGAGCGCGTGCTGGTGGTGAACGATGCCTTTGAGTTGCGCGGCCTCATTACCGTCAAAGACATTACCAAATCCACCGCCCACCCCAATGCTTGTAAAGACGAATTCGGCAAGTTGCGCGTCGGCGCTGCCGTTGGCGTAGGCGAGGGCACTGAAGAGCGTGTAGAGCTGCTGAATGCCGCTGGCGTGGATGTGATTGTGGTCGATACCGCGCACGGCCATTCCAAAGGCGTGCTGGACCGCGTGCGTTGGGTGAAAAAACACTTCCCGCATATTGAAGTGATTGGCGGCAACATTGCGACTGGCGATGCCGCCCGTGCGCTGCTCGAGCATGGCGCAGACGGTGTCAAGGTTGGGATTGGCCCCGGCTCGATTTGTACCACCCGTATCGTGGCTGGTGTGGGCGTGCCGCAGATTAGCGCGATTGCCAATGTGGCCAAAGCATTAGAAGGTACCGGGGTACCCCTGATTGCCGATGGCGGCATTCGTTATTCTGGCGATATTGCCAAAGCCCTCGCAGCCGGTGCCTATACCGTGATGATGGGCGGCATGTTTGCCGGGACCGAAGAAGCCCCCGGCGAAGTCATTCTGTACCAAGGCCGTTCGTATAAGTCATACCGTGGCATGGGTTCCGTGGGCGCGATGCAAGATGGCTCTGCCGACCGCTACTTCCAAGACAACAATCCCAACAACCCCAACAACGATAAATTCGTGCCCGAAGGCATCGAAGGCCGCGTGCCCTACAAAGGCTCCGTGCTGCAAATTATTTATCAGTTGGTCGGTGGGGTTAAATCATCCATGGGCTACTGCGGCTGCAAGAGCATTGATGAAATGCGCCAAAAAGCCGAGTTTGTTGAAATTACGGCGGCCGGTATGCGGGAATCGCACGTGCATGATGTGCAGATTACTAAAGAAGCCCCTAACTACCACGTCGAATAAAGTTTGTTAATTTGGGTGCTGCGCGGCGTTGCTTTCGCCTTGCTGTACTACCTGTACTATCTGCGGCTCAGCGCCTAGCGCAGCCTCCCAACTTAACAAGCTCCTTATATCCATCCAGCATCATCAGCATTTAAATTGATGATTTTTGATTGCTGTCCTTACTAATACAGCGTTTGCCATGTCCCACAACAAAATCCTCATTCTCGATTTCGGTTCTCAAGTCACTCAGCTCATCGCCCGCCGCGTGCGCGAAGCCAATGTGTTTTGCGAAGTGCATCCCTGCGATGTCACCGACGACTTTATTCGTGACTACGCCAAAGACGGCAGCCTCAAAGGCGTCATCCTCTCTGGCAGCCACATGTCAGCGTATGAAGAAAGTACCGATAAAGCGCCCGCCGCCGTGTTTGAGTTAGGCCTGCCCGTGCTCGGCATTTGTTATGGCATGCAAACCATGGCGCAGCAACTGGGCGGCAAGGTAGAGCCGGGCCAATCGCGTGAATTTGGCTACGCCGAAGTGCGGGCACATGGTCACACCGCGCTGCTCGAAGGCATTCAAGATGCTACCAATGCCGAAGGCCACGGCCTGCTCAAAGTGTGGATGAGCCATGGCGATAAAGTCACGCAACTCCCCGCTGGCTTTAAAGTCATGGCCTCTACGCCCGCGTGCCCCATTGCCGGTATGGCTGATGAAACCCGCAAGTTTTACGCCGTCCAGTTCCACCCCGAAGTCACCCACACTCAGCAAGGCGCGGCGATCCTCGAGCGCTTTGTCCTCAAAATCTGCGCTGCCAAAGCGGACTGGATCATGGGCGACTACATTGCCGAAGCCGTGGAAAAAATCCGCGCCCAAGTTGGTAAAGAAGAAGTCATCCTCGGTTTATCCGGTGGCGTGGATTCCAGCGTGGCTGCCGCGCTGATTCACCGCGCCATTGGCGATCAACTCACCTGTGTGTTCGTCGATCATGGCCTGCTGCGCCTGAACGAAGGCCAAATGGTGATGGACATGTTTGGCCGCAACTTTGGCATGAAAATCATCCACGTCGATGCCACCGACCAGTTCATGGGTAAGCTCGCCGGCGTGAGCGACCCCGAAGCCAAACGCAAAATTATTGGCAAAGAATTTGTCGAAGTGTTCCAAGCCGAATCCGGCAAACTCACCGCGGCTAAATGGCTCGCGCAAGGCACCATTTACCCAGATGTGATTGAATCCGCTGGCGCAAAATCCAAAAAAGCCACCACCATTAAAAGCCACCACAACGTCGGTGGCCTGCCCGATACGCTGCACCTCAAATTACTCGAGCCACTGCGCGAACTCTTCAAAGACGAAGTGCGCAAACTCGGCGTCGCGCTCGGCCTACCGCCCGAAATGGTTTATCGCCACCCATTCCCCGGCCCCGGCCTGGGCGTGCGGATTTTAGGTGAAGTTAAAAAAGACTACGCCGACCTGCTGCGCCGCGCCGATGCGATTTTTATTGAAGAGCTGCGCAACACCATCGACCCCGCCACCAACAAAAATTGGTACGACCTCACCAGCCAAGCCTTTGCCGTGTTCCTGCCCGTGAAATCGGTCGGCGTCATGGGCGATGGCCGCACCTACGAATACGTGGTCGCCCTGCGCGCCGTGCAAACGCAAGACTTCATGACCGCACACTGGGCACACCTGCCACATGAGCTGCTTGGCAAAGTCTCGAACCGTATCATTAACGAAGTGCGCGGCATCAACCGCGTTGTGTACGACATTTCAGGCAAGCCCCCCGCGACGATTGAGTGGGAGTGACGATTTTTAGAAAGTCTATGTAAATCAATAATTTACGAAGTCTTGGCGATGACGCGATTTGCATCGTCAACGAATTGTCCAGTTTCGTTAAGTACCTGTTTTGTATGGAGATTCTTGCTGCGGGAGCTTCATCAACTGTCGAGGAGTTGCGTTCCCAGCGTCGACTTTTGACGGTATTGGGGACGGTACAGAATCAGGGCTGACGGAGGTCATATTCACGTCAATTTTGAGCCCGAATTCTCCAGACACTGTCTAGAGAATTCCAATGGAGGCGCGTGCCACTTGCGATCCAAAGCAGGCCAGTTGACAAAATAACAGAGACTTTCGAGTCAAGCTTTCCACAACCCGAACAAGACTCCACTTGCCAGCGCGCCCAAGAAAGCGAAGCCGAGATAGGCAGCAAACACGCGCGCACGAGCCACTGCCCAAACGGCCATTGCAGCGGGCAGGGATGTGACGCCACCTGCGACCAAGAATGCCATGCTTGCGCCTGGCGAAAGACCTTGCCCCATCAAACCGCTGACCAAGGGCAATGCAGCATAGCCATTGAGATACGAAGGAATGCCCACCAAAGTGGCCAGCAAAACTGGCATGAAGCCCGTACCGCCAGCGACTTGTGCAATCAAATCGCGTGGCAGGTAAGCCACCATCAAACTTTCAAGTACGAAGGCCAGCAACAGCCATTTCACCAAAAACAGCGCGTTCGTTTTGAAACTGGCGAGCGCCGTGCTAAGTCGTGAAGAGTCCTTCCAGAAAGCCCAGACCACCGGCTTGGGTGTGCGGATTTTGGAGCCTGCGCAGCCACCGTTGCCCACACCATCTTTGAGCACATCAGTGATCCAGCCTTGGCGCGTGAGCATAAAAGCCCCCCAGCCGCCAAGCAAACCGATGCTAACGGCAATCATGGTTTTAGCCACCGCGAATTCCAGCCCCAAAGTTGCGCTCGTCATGATGAACATCGAGGGATCCATTAATGGTGAAGCCAGCCAAAACGCCATCACCGGCGCGAGTGGCACGCCCATGGCCAGCAACGCCACAATGATTGGGATCACCCCGCAGGAGCAAAATGGCGAGACTGCTCCCATCAGCGCCGCGCTCACCACGGCCAGCAAGGGTGGGCCGCTGAAGGCGCGCGAGATCAGGTTATCGACTCCGCTGGCTTTGGCGTACGCAGTGAGTCCCACTGATAGCAGCAGAAATCCAAAGGTATTGAGAGCCGCTTTGCTGACAAAAGCCAATGTAGCGGGCAGTTGCGGCTGATCCAGCGCGGCTAGAGCCAACAAAATCAAACCGATGGTGAGCCAAACGCGATCAAGGCGATAGGCCTTGAAGCCTTGATACAGGCGCTGCGAGCGGCTGGTGGTGATGGGGGGTGAGAGTGTTTTCATCATCTACCTTTCTAATAAAATAGAAAATAACAGGCAAAAAAAAGCAAACACGTTGGCGAGGAGAATCACGCTATCTCTGTTTGCTGGTTTAAATCGTTCCTATTCACCTGGCGCACCGCGTGATCGCTTTCTGAATTGCCAGCGCAGCATTCGTTAAGCAAAAATGCACTGAGGCGGCGTATATCTGCAAACTCAGCCCGACAAATCAGCTCGCGCCCTTGCCGCTCTTGAGAAACCAAACCCGCCGCCACCAAAGCGCTGATGTGATGCCCCAGCGTAGAGGGCGGAATGTCCATCAGGCGCTGCAGCCCCGTCACACTCAGGCATTCGTGCCCGCTGCGAAGCAGTACGCGAAACAGCTTCAAGCGCACCTCGCTGCCCAACGCAGCCAGCATTGGAGCGGCTTGGGCATCAGTGAGGCTGGGAGAGCATTTTGAGGGGATCATGCTTGCACTATAGCATTAAATTTCTATAATTCTAGAAAAATAATTATGTGGTTGCATTTGTGCAACACCTTCATTGGCCAGATTTCGCAGAGACAGCCTGCGAAATCCACTTGATGCGAGCGTGGGCGGCAAGCACGCTGGCGCTAACGGTAAAACTGACGGTATGGACGGCCTTGGACGATGCGTAACTATCGTCCAGCCGCACGCGACACGGTTCTACAGAATCCACGTTTTTGCTAGGGTTCACAATCGAGTGGGAGTGATCTCGCGTCTGACGGTGCTTGCCCAACAGGCACTAAAACACAGCTAAGCCCGCGATTTTGCGGGCTTTTTTGTTTAGAGGCTATTTGTTCTCTTCATCGGCTCATGCGGTATAGCACCCTGAGTTTAATATAACGTAACTTTGCACGATAACTACAATTGTGTTATCGTGCTAAAAATATGTTAAATAGGATATACCGTGCAAACTCTCGCGATTGCCGTTGCTCATTATCTCAACGAGGTTTTGGGGATTAGCGTGCCCGAACCCAAGCCGTGGGCCGGTGCCAATGCGCTTCCCTATTTTCTGAGAGACGCATTCGAGTTAGAAATGCTGGAAATACTGGGGCATAGCGTCGTTTTGGCAATAGGGCGCGGCGAGGTCAAGCAGTCCCTCAGCGAGGTCAGAAGCTGGTTAGGAAAAATCAACGCCCAGGCGGGCCAGCCTGTGGTCTACGTTACGCATGCATTAGCTTCTTATGAGCGTCGGCGTTTGATTGAGCAAAAAGTCCCATTCATTGTGCCGGGCAACCAGCTCTATCTGCCCGATCTGGGCTTAGACCTGCGTGAATACTTTCGTCAGCGTGCATCCGCCACGGAAGCGCCTCTGAGCCCAGCTGCGCAGGCCATACTCATCACCGCTTTGCTAAGCCAACCCTGGCAATCTGATTGGCAGCCTGCCAAGGTCGCAGCCGCCTTGGGCTACACGCCGATGACGCTCTCGCGTGCGGTTAGGGAACTGACTGCGGCTGGGCTGGCAGACGCATACACAGTCGGCCGCTCGCGCTGGCTGCGAATGGCGCTTCCACCTGAGCAAGTCTGGGAACGCGCAACGCCCCTACTGCGAACACCCGTCAAACGCACGGTCTGGGTGGCGGGTGATACGGTGCCTGCATACTTACCCCGCCGCATCGCTGGCGTGAGTGCGCTTGCGTCCTATTCCATGCTGGCCGAACCCAAGTTGCCGGTGTATGCGCTGTTCGTCAATGACTGGAAAGCCGCGACGGATGCTGGTGTGCGTGAGTTACCCGAACCCGAAGCCGGTGCCCAAGAGTGGCAACTATGGAGCTATAGCCCCGCGTTGTGGGCAGACGCCCATACGGTCGACCCACTCTCGCTAACGCTCAGCCTACGGGATAACATTGATGACCGTATCCAGCTTGCACTGGACGAGCTGAAAGGACAACTGCCATGGTGAGAGGGTTGGATATTTTTCAAAGGTCTTTCGCGGCATACGCCGATCAGTATGTTCTGATTGGTGGTACAGCCGCGAGCCTCACCATGGAAGAGGCCGGGCTAGCATTTCGTGCCACCAAAGACCTCGACATCGTCCTGCATGTGGAGGCGCTCACCCCAGCGTTTGGCGAGGCTTTCTGGAAATTCGTTGAGGAGGGTGGCTACGAAATCCGCCAAGCCAGCAATACCGGAAAGCCAATCTTCTACCGCTTTCAAAAGCCCGCTGATGCCCGCTACCCAGCTATGCTCGAGCTATTCGCTAGAGCGCCTGATGGGTTGCAACCGGCCATAAACAGTCGCCTCACCCCCATACCGCTAGACGAAGCCATCAGCAGCTTGTCCGCCATCTTGCTAGATAACAGCTACTACGCATTCATCATGGCTGGGCGCCGTGAAGTCAATGGCTTACCCTGGGTTGGCGAAGATCGGCTGATCCCACTCAAAGCCATCGCGTGGCTAGATTTGACTGCGCGAAAAGCGCAGGGTGCCAATGTGGACGCCAAGGACGTGCGTAAGCACCTCAACGATGTGCTGCGCCTGTCGCAGTTGCTCGCCCCCGCCACGCGCATTGCGCTCGACAAAAAGATGAGCGACGACATGACGCGGTTCCTTCTTGCCGTTGCTGCCGACCCCGCGATTGACCCGAAAACATTGGGGCTTGGCAACTCCGTCGCCGAGCTGGTCAGCCGTATCGCCCAAGCCTATGAGATTCAAATGCCTGCGCAGAAGGCGGAATAAAAAATGGGTGGTGCAGCCGCAGTAGTAGCGTTTTTTTATTGAATAGCTGCGTAATGCCTGTGTAGAACCCTCTCCCACAGGGAGGGGGGGGTAAAACGGAGATGACCGCACACTGGGTACACCTGCCGCATGAGCTGCTCGGCAAAGTCTCTAACCGTATCATTAACGAAGTACGCGGCATCAACCGCGTGGTGTACGACATTTCAGGCAAGCCCCCCGCGACGATTGAGTGGGAGTGAGCTGCGCCTCGTATGTTTATCTCGCCGATAATCAAACATATTTAAGCCCGTTTTAATGCGGGCTTTCTTGGTGATAGATCCTCGTATCTAACCAGTTATTTCAACATGCTATAAATTTTGGTTAACCAACCAATTACTTCATTAGACGTATCGCTCTGAGCAAGCCTGGCTACTGTCATTTTCCCGGCAGCATCGCGGTTGAGTCGCTTTTTGGCTTGACTAATTTTCTTATCTAGGCACTTGTTATCATTGGTTATTTCGGCCCATGCTCTTCCGGTACCAGATGCCGTATGTACCGCTTGGGCTACTATTTCAGGTACATCACATGTATCCGTGAACGTAACCACAATTCCGTTCATGCCTTCCCTTATCGCATCTGCATGAAGATAGTTCTCAAGTTCGCGCTTTGTCGTGAGAACAGCCCATGAGCGGTCACTTCGTTTGTTGACAGCATCGCATTCCTGTTGATATTTCGGTGGAGTGCCTTCATCCCTGTCGTATATGTGAACTTCTGGAATGCCTAGGTTGCGCAGGTAATGTTTGGCAACCCATTGCTTTAATGATCCTCCACCGAGGGGTACCAGTGCAACACGGCTGTCGCTAGTGAAATCTACGATATTGGGGAAATTAGGCTTGAGCATCGAACTTACACGCTCAAGGAATTCGATGTCATTCGTTCCTTCAACGAAAACTAAAACCTGAACTCTTCGATCTGGTAGAACGCCAAGCTCATTTGCTATTACGGTCAAATCGGTATCGCTGCAATGAGAAACGGCTGCTGTGCCGTCAGCTTGCTTGCGAACATATCGCAGACTGTCGCTTGGGAGGAGGCCAGCCAAGCCTGGCGTATGCGATGTGACCAACACTTGTGTATTCTCATCCGCCGCAAGGTCCTTGAGCGCCTGGACCAATAGTCGCTGGTTGTCAGGATGCTGCGAAGTCTCCGGTTCCTCAATGGCATAGATTACGTTCAAGGCTCCCTTCTCGGTGCGCCGCCGTTCTGCTTCAGCCCGGAAGAAATTCAACAGAATAAGACGCCGGACGCCGCTCCCTCGCTTGTTGATAGGGATGTCGTTGTCCCCCACCAGTCCGAATTTGAAAACATCCCATTTGGGGTCAGTCTTAAAAAATGGCTTCAGTTCGCTTGCCAAACGGCCATCCATTTCATTCAGCTTTGCCAGCGTTCGTTTCGCTACGTCCTCGGCTCGGGCTCGCACTGAATCTTCAATTCTTTTTAAATCGTCTGCCATTTCCTTCAATGCCTGAGTGATAGCAAACTTGAGCGGGCTCTGAACCTCCTCGTCTCCGTCTTGGCTTGGGCGGTCTGATTTGAAGAGCGCATACATTGGCAGTTGGGGCTTGAGCTGGTCCCAAACCTTTTTGGCATCGTCTTTGTCAAGTGGTAATAGCTTCCGCTCAAGCGTTAGTGGCTGGCAGGCCTCGCGAATTGCTTCCCTCATGCTGCCACTGATGCTTAGATTTACGGTGGTTTCGTCAATTCCTAATAACTTTACGCGAGACTTTAGATCGCTGATTTTCAAAGTGAGCAAATCAGCTACATTAGGGTTAGTAGGATGTAGTGCTGCAGCAAAAATTGATTCCTTTGGTGTTTTTGCTGACGAGTCCCATTCCTTGATGATTTCTAACTCACCATTTTCATTTAACAGATATTCGGCAGCGAGGCTAGTAGGAGCTGCTGCATCAATGATTATTGGATTTGATAGATTTGTGAATGTGCAACCGATGCGAATCGTAGTTTCAGTGCTGTGGACACAGACGTCGCTGCGTTCAGGTTTCACGTCATTCAAGAAGATATCAAGCGCTTCTAAAATTGTTGACTTACCTGCGTCATTTTTACCAATAAAAGCAGTGAGATCATCTATAGAGATTCGGGTCTTCTGATAATAGCCTCGAAAATTTTCAAGAATTACGGCTGAAAGTTTCAAAAGTTTTCCTGCCTCATTAGTTAGAAGATTTACTGTCTATTGCTAATTATTAAGTCATTATTAATGATACGACGTGATTATAAATTAAGCTAGTTAAAACAGATATCTTCAGTCCATCTATAAACCTCTCGAATAATCAATCTGGTATTTAGTCTGAATATCAACTTATGGATTTGCTTGAGAGTCTCTTCTAAATCAAACAGTTTTATCCGTATATTCACTCGGTTGTTTCATAACATTTTTCTCCACTAATCCAATTAATACGTTCTTATAACCCGTCTAACTTCTCACTCCTTGCTTGCAAGGCTTTGATTTAGAATCGTTCCGTTGCCTACACCACAACTAACTTGCAATAAGAGAACAAATGACAAACATCCGGCTCCCCCTTACAGCGTCTAAATCGTTTGTGTATGTGTGGTTGGGGCTGGGCCTAGCGCTGATTGCCGGTGGGGCTTGGTTATTCAGCGAGCACCATGCGCTGGCGCAGCTAACAACCCGCTTTGAAACCCAGCTCGCAGCGAGCGATGCCGCCCCTGTGGCTGACGGCAGCGGGTGTTTAAGCACCACTGCGGTGGATGAAACCTTATCCCGTTTGGGCGAGCTTAGCGCAAGCTTGGATCGTGTGGCCTTCGTGCCGTCTTGGTTGCTGGGTGGAGAGAAGCAGCGGGCGGTTGCGCTGGTGTCGGAAAAAGTGTTGCCCAAGCGCGTGTTTGCGGCGATGGCTTGCCAGCTGCAATTGCGCGAGCGTGCGATCTGGGCCATTCAGCTGACTACTGATGGGCCTGCCGACCCCGAAGCGATGGGCAAGCAGCTACGGGTAAACACACAAGCATTGGTGGCGCTAGAGGAGGCCGTGGCTAACTTGCAGCGTGCGGCTAACCATGCCGATTCGCCCGCCGTGCGTTTGCGTGCGCTTTATCAAGCGGCGCAATATCTGTGGTCTCGCCCTGTGTTGGGCAAAGCGGTTTCAAGTCAGCGGCTTCTCCTCCAGGCGCTAGATGAACGCGTCGTGCCATTGCCTGCTCGCGCTGGGCAAACCCGGCAGCAGGCTTCGGCGTGGATCAGCAAGGCGATTCCTCAATATGTAGCCGCTCTTCAAACTGAAGCCGCAAAGGGCGCGCCACTGTTGCAGTCTGTGGCGGCGATGGGGTCTACCGCGCCAGTCGATGCGCAGCATGTGACGGATTGGCTGACGGGGGTTGAACGCGATTGGTTGCAAGACGCCAAGAACACCAACCCCTGCGCTCGGCTGGATGGCGAGCTACGCCCGCTATTGCAGGCGCTGGTGCAAGTGCATGGATACCCCAGCGCGCTGGCGAATAGTTTGGATAGTCTGGGCCCTGCGCAATGTGTTGAACCCGTGTTAGCCCGCTTGCGCGGCATGCAGCTAGCACCGCAGGGGGCGCTGTTCGATTCAACTGCGCAAGGCTTGGCCTTTACGCCGTGGGTGAATGAGGAGCTGCAAGGCTTGCGGGCGCTGTGGGTGCAACCGTTTGTGTCCGCTGCGCATGCAGGACAGTCCGTTTCGTTTGCCTGCAACCCCGCCGCATCTAGCTGGCAGCCGGCCAACCTCGCGCAAGCGCAGCGCTATGTAAAAGCCTATCAGGCCTTTACAGCCTCGCCTACCCTAGCGCCGCCGGTAGGGGCTAAGTTCCCGCTGCCCCTGTATTTGCGTTTGGCGAAGTGGCATGTTGAAGCAGCCATGAACGCGAGTTTGAAGGCCGCGCAAATGCCTGTGGGCGATCAGTCGTTGTCCTTAGTTCCATCTCTAAATAAATCAATAGTGATGCCAGAGCGCGCTTTGGCGCAGCACAGTGCCGAATTTGCGCAGTCAACTGAAGATTGGTTGTCGTTGCTGGCTAGCTATCAGCAAATTGGTTTGGCGAAGAGTTACCAAGCGGTGGCGCACTGTGTGAGTAGCCGTGCGGTTGGGGCTTTGCAGCAGGTGTCGAGCTTGGCCGAGCAAAGCCGGTTGTACACACCGCGTTTTGTTGCTTCGGATCCAGATAGCTTAGGGTTCGATTGGCCTTCTGCAATATTGCAAGATCATCTGGAGCGAAACCGAGCGCGTGTGCAGGTGCTGGCGGGCTATGCCATGCCCTATGTGCATTGGCTGAATCATACCGACCAACAGACCCGTACGAGTGACCTGCGTGCCGCCTCGCTAGTATCGTATTGGTCAAATACCCTCAATGAATTGAACACCTATTTGCAAGCCACGGGGGAGGCGATTCAGCTCAACGCGCTTGAAGAAACCTTGCTACAAACGGATGCGCCCGGCCTTACCTTCAGTAACTGTCACCAGAAACTTGCAGACATGAAGCAGCCACCCTTTGACAATGATTTGTTCTCTGAGCGGCGGCAGAGCTTGATGAGCATGCTTTCATGGCGATGCGATGATCGACAGTCTGCGGTGGCACTTGAGGAATATCAAGCACTGGCTGCGCGTTTTAACAGCGAGCTGGCCGGGCGTTATCCATTTGCGGGCTTGGACGCGCGGGACGCTAACCCGGAGACGGTGCGCGCTTTCTTTGCCGATTACGCTGTGCAACGCGAAGTTCTCCGTGAAAAACTCTCAAGCCGTCAGGGTGATAAGTGGCGCGCTGCTTTAAGCTTTGTGGCGCAGCTTAATGCGGTGGCCGACTTCCTGCGCGGTGGGCAGTTAGTTGGCTCGTCCGTGTTGGTTAACGTTCAAGCGCAACCGCTACGAAACTCGCCGCAGAAAAATCTGATGCCCGGACATAATCAGTTAGTGAGCTGGGCATTAAGTACCAGTAGTAGCCAAATCGTCGCACCAAGTGGCGCAACCACGCAGCTTTACTGGGCGGTTGGGCAAGCCTTAACCTTTAATTTAACGTGGGCCGACCGCTCGCTGTGGCGCCCTGAGGGTGAGGCGAATACTGAGGGCATGCAGACGGAAGGCGTTGCCGCTAACTTTGACTTTAATGGCCCTTGGGCTATGCTGCGCTTACTTGAGCAGTGGGCCGCACGCCCAAGCAGCGGCGCACAGGGGCCATCGGCAAAGGCTTGGCCGATTGAGTTTCGTGTTCCAGTGCGTCGTGCAACCCCCACCAATGAAAGCACACAGCAAGGTGTGGCAACCCTCAGCTTCGACGTAACGCTGAGTACGACCGACCCGGTGACAGGGGCGGCTCAATCTCTGGGTGGGCCGGTTATTTTCCCGCGCAGTGCGCCGCAGAGTTGGTAATGGTGCGTTGGTGACGGTGCGTCGCCAGCAGGTTCACAATGGCGTTGCGAGGAAATTCTTTTTACCACTACTTTTTATTTAGGATGAATGATGGCGGATGATGAAAGTAACGCAGGTTCGATATGGCCGCTGCCCAAGTTTCGTTTTAGTGTGGATTTTGGAACGGAGCTAACCAACATTGGCTTTCAGGAAGTCTCTGGCATGGATAAAGAAGTTCAGGTGATTGAATACCGAGCCAGCAACAATCCACTTTTTTCAACGATCAAAATGCCCGGTATTGTTAAGCATGGCAATGTCACCATGAAGCGCGGCATTTTTGTAGGCGATATGACATTCTGGAACTGGATCAACCAGATCAAGATGAATACGATTGCACGGCGCACGGTGATCATCCGCTTACTTGATGAGAACAACCAGGTCACCATGCAATGGACGCTGAGCAATGCCTGGCCGACAAAAATTACCAGCACTGATCTTAAATCAGAAGGTAATGAGGTGGCAGTGGATAGCATTGAGATTGCTTATGAGTCCTTGCAGATCACGAATCCCCACCATGTTTGATTGGTGAATAGCCGTATTTAGCTAATACGCTTCATACCCCACGGTCTGCTCCTGCAGCTTAATCCTTACTTTTTTAAAGTTCGTTAAATCCCCCATCGCTTGCCCGCCTATGCTGAGGTAATTGGTATAGCAGTACACCGCCACGGCTTTCTTGGCGTGCTTGGGGAGTGGCACATCATCTATCAACTTGGCAGGCGGAATCTGTAGGCTCACCACCTTCATCGCGTCGCCTAAGCCCGCTGTTAGTGCGGCTTTTTTTGTAAACCATTCTGGCCCGGTTTGGGGTAGCTGGCTGAGTGCAGCTTGGTCGTATACGAGCACAATGTCGATTGCGGTGGCGCTGTTCTGATTGGCATCAGTATCGGCTTGAATGCTGATGGTGCGTGAGTTAGCAAAGGGCCAATCGAGGGTCGAGCAGGCGGTGAGGGCGCAGAGGGCGGTGATGAGGAGCAGGGCGGCGAGGGTTAGTTTTTTCATGGGTGTTGGGGATGCCGGTGAGTTGTGTGGGGAGTATAGAGCGGTGGCGCGTGAATTTTGCGGTTTTTTGTTGGGTTTACGTCTTTTGTATTAGGGTTTCTACTAATCTGTCATCACCTTCTGGTAGTCTTTCGCTTAATAACGAATACATCACTACATTGAGGGAAACATGCAAGCAAATCAAACAGCGGCGGCCGATTCGGCGCATCGGATTGTCATTGTGGGCGGGGGCGCAGGGGGCTTGGAACTGGCCACGAGACTGGGTAAAAAGTTGGGCCGCAAAGGCAAAGCCCAGATTACGCTGGTGGATGCTAATCGCACGCATTTGTGGAAGCCGCTGCTGCACCAAGTGGCGGCGGGTACGTTAGATCATCATGCGGATGAGGTGGAGTACATTGCCCAAGCGCGCTGGAATTATTTTAATTTTCGGTTGGGCCGGATGGATGGCTTGAACCGCGCAGCCAAAGAAATTTACTTAGCGCCGATGCAAGATGAAGATGGCGAAATGCTGCTGCCGCGCCAGACGATTCCCTACGACACCTTGGTGTTGGCGCTGGGCAGCCAGAGTAATGACTTTGGCACGGCAGGCGTGAAAGATCATTGCATTTTGCTGGACACGGCGCAGGCTGCTGAACGCTTTCATAAAAAGCTCATCAATAACTTCCTCAAGGTACAGGCCCAGCCGCTGGGGCAGGGCAAGGGCCGGGTGACGCTGGCCATCATCGGCGGTGGCGCAACCGGCGTGGAGCTGGCGGCGGAGCTGCACATGACGGCGCGAATTATGAGTAGCTATGGCCTGAACCATGTGCATCCTGAGCAGGATTTAAAAATTGTGATTTGCGATGCCGCGCCCCGTATTTTGCCGATGTTGCCCGAGCAGTTGTCGGCCTCCGTGGCGCGGGAGTTACGCAAGCTGGATATTGATATTCACACCAATGAGAAAGTAGTCGAAGTGCGGCCCGATGGCGTGCAAATGGCCAGCGGTAAATTCATCCCCAGTGCGCTCACAGTGTGGGCGGCAGGGATTAAAGCCGCCGATTTCTTAAAAGAGATTGATGGCTTGGAAACCAATCGTGCCAATCAACTCGTGGTGTTGCCAACGCTGCAAACCACGCACGATGCCAACATCTTTGCGATGGGTGATTGCGCCGCTTGCCCGCAAGGTGAAAACCTCCCGATTGTGCCACCCCGTGCGCAATCCGCACACCAAATGGCGATGCTGTTGGCAAAATCCATCCCGCTCAAAATCCAAGGCAAAACCTTGCCTGCGTTCAAGTACCACGATTATGGCTCGCTGGTGTCTTTGGGCGAGTATTCCACAGTGGGCAGCCTGATGGGCGGCATTACGCGTGGCTCGGTGTTTATCGAGGGCCTGATGGCGAAGTGGATGTACTGGTCCTTGCATAAAAAGCATCAAGTGGCGATCAACGGCTGGTTTAGAACCTGGCTCGGCACGTGGATTGAAACGATTGGTCGTGTGAAGAACCCCAGAATTAAATTACACTAAGGGCTGTTTATCCAACACCGTCTGTGTACGGTTATTCAGCCCGTATGTTTGAATCTCGTCACCATACCCTTGCCACACGCGCCGTCTTTTTGCGGCGCGTTTTGCTATCGCTCGTGTTGGGTTTCCTGCTGGTCGTAGTATCGCTGGCGGTGGGCATGTGGGGTTACTGGCACTACGAGGGCTTAAGCTGCTTGGATGCTTACCTGAATGCCGCGATGATTTTATCGGGCATGGGGCCGCTGCATAACCCCGCGACCGTGGGTGGCAAAGCCTTTGCCGGTACCTATGCGCTGTATAGCGGGCTAGTGGTTATCTTGGTAACCGGGATTATTTTTGCGCCGGTGGTGCATCGCTTTTTTCATCATTTTCATTTAGAAGATGAAGCGGATAAACCTTGAGGGCGCTTTTAGAAATTCAGAATTTCGGGTGAAGTGCTAGAAGCCGCGCAGCGAGAGGCGAGATAGTATGCGGTATACAGTGAGACTTGAGCGAGCACGCGACAACGCAATTCGCTCGAAAAATGAATTTATAGAAGTGCCCTTAATATGAATCAAGAACAACAAGACATCATCTTCATGCGCGAAGCGCTCAATCAAGCCCATAACGCTTGGGCCTTGGGCGAGGTACCCGTGGGTGCAGTGCTGGTGCGCGACGGGCAGTTGGTGGCAACGGGGTTTAACCAGCCCATTGGTAATCACGATCCCACTGCCCATGCGGAGATTCAGGCATTACGAACTGCCGCACATTTATTAGGAAACTATCGCTTGCCGGGGTGTACCTTGTATGTCACCCTAGAACCCTGCATGATGTGTGTTGGCGCTATGTTGCATGCGCGCTTGGCGCGGGTAGTGTTTGGGGCCTATGACCCGAAAACCGGGGCAGCGGGAAGTGTCGTGAACCTGTTTGCCGAAAAGCAGCTCAATCACCAGACCGAGATCGTCGGTGGCATTTTGGCAGACGAGTGTGGGCAGGTGCTGAAAGAATTTTTTGCAGCACGTCGTACCAGCCAGGCTCGCGCAGCAGCAGGTCTTTTTACCGATCTCTCTGGGGATGGAGTGGCTAACGGATGACAGCGCCAGCGTTATGTTTTTTTTCACCATCAGGCTCGGTGCAAGATGCTGACGCCTTGCAGCGGGCGGCTTCTTTTTTGCAAGAGCAAGGTTACGCTCTTAGCTATCAACCACACACGCTAGCCCAGGCGCAGCGTTTCGCCGGTGATGACAAAGCCCGTCTCACTGACCTTCATAGTGTGTTTGAATCTCACTACGATATCGCGATTGCAACCCGCGGTGGCTATGGCCTGACGCGTTTGCTACCACAGCTGGATTTAGCTTATCTCGCTGCACAGCTTCTAGCTCGGCCCAAAAAAATAGTCGGGCACAGTGATCTGAATTTGCTGCAATTGGCGCTGTTGGCGCAAACACAAGCCGTAACGTGGTGCGGACCGATGGCTTGTTTTGATCTTGGTGCGACACCGGTCAATCCGTTTATGTGGCAGCAATTCAGCCAGGCAATGCAAACTGGGCGAGTTAATTTCTCGTTTATGCCGACATATCTGGAGGCAACACCAGTAACCTTGGCTGGCCATTATCGGGGTCGTTTATGGGGCGGGAACTTAAGTTTGTTATGCAGCTTAATCGGCACACCTTGGCTGCCAACGATAACGGACGGGATTTTATTTTTGGAAGAGGTCAATGAGCATCCCTACCGGGTTGAACGCATGCTATTGCAGCTAGCGCAAGCTGGCATATTGGCTCGTCAGCAGTTGATTTTAGTGGGCCAGGTGACAGCGTACCGATTGGCTGAGTTTGATCGAGGCTATGATTTGCCAACAGCCTTGGCGCGGGTTCAAGCAGAGGTTGCGGTACCGATTATCGCCGGCTTTCCATTTGGTCATGTGTATGAGAAAACCTGTTTGCCAATCGGGGGCATGATTGATCTCACGATTCCCCACGCTACAACGGCTGCTATTGAGGTGATGGCGACCGCCTAGCGCGTATTGAGGTGCTGGTAACAAGGCAGGATAGCAACGCGGTGCCGAGAAAACAAAAAAGCCAGTCTGCAGACTGGCTTTTTTGCGGAAACAGTATGAATTACTGTTTTGGTGCTTCAGCTGGTTTTGCATCAGCAGCAGGAGCGGCAGCAGCAGGAGCGGCAGCGTCAGCTGGTTTTGCGTCAGCAGCAGGTGCGGCTGGAGCAGCTTCAGGAGCAGCAGGCGCGGCAGCAGCAGGAGCAGCAGCTTCAGGTGCTGGTGCAGGAGCAGCAGCTTCTTCTTTTTTGCCGCAAGCAGCCAAAGCGATGGCTAACAGGGAAGCGACGAGTAGGGACTTCTTCATGTGATTTTCCTCTTTGAAAGTGTGAATGGATAATTACCGGTAATTATCAATTGCTTATTTGAGTTGTTTCAAAGACTGTCGTGAATAAATCTTGACAGGCAATGTTAGATAACTCAGCCCAAGATTATAACAAAACAAACTCCGTGCTGTCGAATTTGCCGCGCATCTTTCACGCATGTAAACCCGAATATGCCAGGAATAACGCTGTATTTAAGCCATGCTGGGATTGAATCGTGGCTTTTTTGTCCGATTATGTAACTGTTTGCTACTAAGACAGAAACTGCCGCCGGTTATGGCGCCAGTGATTCCTGCCCTTCGCCTAGCAAGAGCCAACCTGACAGATACCAATCGTGCAGCTGTGCCATGAAGTCTGGCAGCGTGAGCACGCTCACGAGCTCAGTCGGGCTAAGCGTATGCTGATTCGCCAGTCGCGTCAGCAGTTTGCGCTCTATCCCGCTGGCATAAAGGCTTTGACCATTGAAATAGATGTTATCGGCATCGTAAAGCAGGCGGCTGCGGGCACTCAGCGCTAGGCCATCTCGTTGCAGCCGTTGTTTGAATTGGCTCAGGTTGAGGGATTTGGCGGGCGCTGAAAAAAAGGTGGTGGCTTTGGGTTCGCTAAAGTATTCACCCACAAAGGCTTGAATATCTTCCGCTGTGGGCGCTGCTTTGCGTAACGCCTGGGTAAATTGTTCAACGAGCCAGCCAGGGATCCGCGCCGGTTCTGCGGTTTCGGTCAGTAAATTAGCATCATGCACCGCACCCGGAATATCCAATTGTTCGGCAAGCCAGGTATAAAACTGCTGTGCCAATTCATTAAATGCTGGCGCACGAAAACCCACTGAAAGTGTGATGCACTCGCCTTGCGCAATGCCATTATGGGCGTAGCGTGGTGGCAAATACAGCATGTCGCCAGGTTCCAGGCACCATTCATCCTCTACCGTAAAATTTTGCAGAATTTTGAGGGGTAAATTGGGTTTGAGCGTGAGGTCTTTTTGTGCGCTAATCTGCCAGCGCCGAACCCCTTCAAGCTGCAATAGAAAGACATCATAAGAATCAAAATGGGGGCCGACCCCACCGCCATCAGTGGCGTAGCTGACCATGATGTCATCCAGCCGCACATCGGGTAAAAAGCGAAACCGCCGTAATAGCGCTGCGATTGGGGGGTGATGCAAATTCATTCCCTGCACGAGCAGGGTCCACTGACGCTGTGTCAGTGGTGGCAGAGCGCTGGGCTGGGCGGTAAATTGCCATTGTTTCCCCTCGGCGACAATCAATCGGCTTTCTACCCCTTCTTGCTGACCTAAGGTCAGGAGTCGTTCCCGATCGCATTGCAACGCGGTCAACTCTGCTACTGAAAGGGCTTGCCGAATCAACAGTGGTTTTTTATGCCAGTGTTTGTAGAGAAATTGATTAATGCTAAGGCCATTTAGAAGAGGATTTCCAGCCCCCGAATCAAGCATTGCGGGCGTGCCAAGACGTTTCTTGGGGGCAGAGGTAGCAGGCTGTTTGGATTTGCTTGGCATGGCGTAAAATAGCGGCTTGTTTGGAAGAAAGCCTGTTATGAAAATTCAAAAAAATACCGTCGTCTCTTTACAGTTCAAAGTCACAGACACACAAGGTCATGTGCTCGAAGACGGTGATCAGCCCATGGTTTACCTGCATGGGGGTTATGACGAGATTTTCCCACGGATTGAGGAGCTCTTGCTGGATAAAGAAGAGGGCTATAGCGCCCAGATTCAATTAGACCCGCAAGACGCCTTTGGGGACTACGATACCGAGCTGCTGCGGGTTGAAGATCGGCAGTTGTTTCCAACCGAGCTCGAAGTAGGCATGCAGTTTGAAGGCGTGCCCAGTGATGCCGATGAAGTGGACAGCCACGTCTACACCGTGACCGATATTGCCGAAGATAAGGTGATATTAGACGGTAATCATCCCTATGCGGGTATGGCCTTACGTTTCGAGTTGCGTGTGCTCGCGGTACGAGAAGCGAGTGAGCAGGAAATTGAGCAGGGTTTCGCCAGTGACGCCAGTGGTTTAACCATTGGCACAACCACGGAAATTTATCCCGATGATGACGAAGACGAGGAGGACGAGAACGACACCTCTGCGCATAACGCTGCTCGCCAGCGCCCGCGGACGCTGCATTAATGCCGCCCTCAGCGCCAGTCGCTGAGGAAGCATGCGTCGTGTTGGCTATTCACCAAGCTGATTCAGCGCTCGCTTTAGTCGGGGGAGTTAACTGATATTTGCTTGACTTCAACCGAAAAAGGATTGCTGCGGTTAAGGTCGACATTCACTTTCACCCAGTTCAGGGCTGAGGGCGAGCCAAATACTTCTAAGCGACTGACGTGCGGCAGGCTCTTCTCTTTATTGCCGCTACCCCAATTCAGGGGTTGATTAAAGCGGTAGCGGTGGGTGTCGCCATGAATCAGCAGCACATGCCCCTGGTATTGGCTGGCGAGCTGCCATAAAAGGCGCCGTAATTCCTGATAGCCATCACGATAGAGGGCTTTGGGGTTTTCGTGGCGTTCAAAAAAAGGATTCGCCTGAAACGCGATAACGATGGCCGGCAGTTGCCGTTGCTGGGCTTGGGCAAATGCTCGTTGCAGCCAATATTCATTGGCTAACAAGCGTTCTTCGAATTCGCCATTGCGCCCGGCCTCTTTACGGTAATTATTATTGCTGCCGGGGATATTCAGACCAACAAACAAGACCCCATGCATTTCCCAGCGTACGTTTTCGCGATACTGACGAAATTTGGCGATCTCGCTCTGGCGTTGCAACCGGAATGGGGCCCCCCCGAGCGTCATCTCATCGGGATAAAACCACTCACGCAAGCGCTCAAGCCGTTCCTGCGGCGCAAAAGGCGGGTTCGATTTGAGTTCACAGTCAGTCCATTCATTATCACCGGGCAGATAAACCAGCGCATGTCGGGTTGTGGTTAACAAGGCCTTACGCTGCAAGATCAACGCATCACTACAAGGTTCGCTGCTGCTTTTTAAGTCGCCGACATGCAAGACAAACTGCAATTCTTCCTGATCGATTTCTCGTAACACTTCTCGTGTCCAATGCGCATCGCGCGGGCCATAAGGCACATCGCCCAGGGCGGCAAAGCTGAAACGCTTGGGTGTCGCTCTTTCCTCGGCACCCACTTGGGTCAGCCAGCCGAGAAAGCAGAGGGTGAGGCAAACGGCAAAACGAATCATGCTAGTAATTTTCGGAGTTCATACAGCGCATCCAGCGCCTGCTTGGGGCTAAGTTCATCCAAGCGCAAATCGGCTAATTGAGTGAGGACGGGATGTTCGCCTGCTGGTGCCGCTTGTGCAGCGGCCGCAGTGTTAAATAAATCAAACTGTGGCGTTTGGACCTGCGCTTGCGCCAGTTGTTCCAGCTCGGCTAGCTTTTGCCGCGCTTGGCGGATCACCGAGCCGGGCACCCCCGCCAGTTTGGCCACCTGTAAACCATAGCTTTGGCTGGCCGCACCCGCCTGCACGCTATGCAAAAACACAATGCTGTCGCCATGCTCGACGGCGGCGAGATGCACATTGGCAAGCTGCGAATAACGCTCAGCCAGTTGCGTCAGTTCAAAATAATGCGTGGCAAAGAGGGTCAGGCTACGGTTGGTTTCTACCAACCGTCGCGCAATCGCCCAAGCCAGCGCTAAGCCATCAAAGGTCGAGGTGCCGCGCCCGATTTCATCCATGAGGACCAAACTATTCGGGGTGGCGCTATTCAAAATCAGTGCCGCTTCGGTCATTTCCACCATAAACGTCGAGCGCCCGCCGGCTAAATCGTCGGCCGCGCCAATGCGGGTAAAGATGCGGTCGAGCGGGCCAATCTGCGCCCGCTGGGCCGGTACAAAACAGCCGACGTAAGCAAGCAGCGCAATCAGCGCCGTTTGCCGCATGTAGGTGGATTTACCGCCCATGTTCGGGCCGGTAATCAGCAGCATTTGCCGCGTGGGGTTGAGCACGCAATCGTTGGCAATAAAGTTTTCGATTTGCGGTTCGACCACCGGGTGGCGGCCCGCTTCAATCTGTAAACCCAGTTGTGGGCTGAGCTGGGGCTGCACCCAGTTGTAGCGCGCTGCCCGTTCGGCAAAGGCGCACAGCACATCCAGCTCGGCAATACAGTGGGCGAGCTGCTGGAGGGCGCCGATGTGCGGCTGGAGTTGTTCCAGCACTTGCTCAAACAGGTATTTTTCCCGCGCTAGCGCCCGGTCTTGTGCCGATAACGCTTTGTCTTCAAAGGTTTTTAGCTCGGGCGTGATGTAGCGCTCGGCATTTTTCAGCGTTTGGCGGCGGCGGTAATCCTCCGGCACTTTATCGGCTTGGCCATTGGTGACTTCAATGTAAAAGCCATGCACCTTATTAAATTCCACCCGCAAATTGGCGATGCCGGTGCGGGTGCGTTCGCGGGTTTCGAGGTCCAGCAAAAACTCGCCGCAGTTAGTTTGAATCGCCCGCAGTTCGTCTAGCTCCGCATCAAAGCCAGTTGCGATCACGCCGCCATCACGCAGATTGGTGCTGGGTTCCGGGGCAATCGCCGCTTGCAGGAGCGCCAGCGTCGCGGGGGGCGCATGCAGATGGGTCATGAACGGTTGCAGGCTTTCTAGCGGCTGCCCACTGTTTTCGTAGTGGGCTTGGCGCGTGGCCAGAATCTGTTGCAGGTCGGGCAGGGCGTGCAGCGAATCGCGCAAGCCCGACAAGTCACGCGGACGCGCTTGGCGCAAGGCAATGCGCGTGGCAATCCGC
The DNA here is from genome assembly GCF_003335215.1 of Parvibium lacunae. Classification (GTDB taxonomy): domain Bacteria; phylum Pseudomonadota; class Gammaproteobacteria; order Burkholderiales; family Burkholderiaceae_D; genus Parvibium; species Parvibium lacunae. The sequence goes on from NZ_QPGB01000001.1 coordinate 436,949, forward strand.
TCAATATCGGCTTGCTGGCGTAGTTCGCTGCGTAGCGGCTCATACAGTGGTCCGAGCGCTTGTGGTGTATCCAAGAGCTCGGCCACGGCGGCATGCCGTTGCTGTGGCACGCTTTGCTGGCGCGGCGGATGATGCAACCAATGCCGCAGGCGGCGGCTGCCCATGTGGGTGGCGCAGACATCCAGCAGCGAATACAGGGTAGGGGACTCGGTGCCGCGCAGGGTTTCGGTGATTTCTAAGTTGCGGCGCGTGGCCGGGTCGAGCGTAATGAAGGCGCTTTCGTCTTCCACCACCACACCCTGCACATGGCTCAGCGCTTGCCCCTGCATCTCCTGCGCATAGCGCAGCAGGGCGGCAGTGGCGGCCACGGCGGTGGGCAGGGCATCCAACCCCAAACCTTGTAAATTTTGCACGGCGAAGTGGCGCGCCACTTGCTCGTTCGCCGCAGGCTGGGCATAGTGCCACACCGGTAGGCGCACACAGCGCAGGGTCGCCGGCAACGCTTGGCTGATGCGCGCCGCCAACCCATCCGGCACCAATACTTCAGCGAGGTTGAGGCGGGCGAGTTGCGTGGGCAGGCTCTCCAAGCCACATTCCAGCACATGCAAAGCCCCGCTGGCGACGTTTAACCAGGCCAAACCCAGTTGCGTGGGTTGCTCAGCGTGAGGACACAAAGCGAGCAAGAGACTGTCGGATTTTTCAGGCAGCAGATTGCTATCGGTGAGCGTACCCGGCGTGACAATCCGCACCACTTTACGCTCTACCGGGCCTTTACTGGTGGCGGGGTCGCCAATTTGCTCGCAAATCGCCACCGATTCACCTTGCTTAATCAGCTTGGCGAGGTATTGCTCCATCGAATGAAACGGCACCCCGGCCATTTTGATCGGCTGGCCCGCGCTTTGCCCGCGCGTAGTCAGCGTAATGCCGAGCAGGCGCGCGGCGCGTTCGGCATCTTCAAAAAACAGCTCGTAAAAATCCCCCATGCGATAAAACACCAACGTATTCGGGTGTTCGCGCTGCACCTGATCTTTGATGCGCAGGTACTGCTGCATCATGGGCGTATGCGTGGCGGTGTTTTTATCGGCAGTACTCATGCAAATCAGGGTCGGTAAAGAAAGCTAGCCGCGTATGATAGCAAGCCAGCTTGCCGCTATTGGCTGGATCTGCCTTTAGAATGTGAGAAATAGGAAATAGACGGAACGAGGAAATAGCAATGTCCGAACTCACTCACTTCGATGCTCAAGGCCAAGCTCACATGGTGAATGTGGGGCAAAAAAACAGCACAGCGCGCCGCGCGATTGCGGGCGGACGCATCAGCATGCTACCAAACACGCTGGCCTTGATTGAGGCCGGGCAACATGCCAAAGGCGATGTGCTGGGTATTGCGCGGATTGCGGGCATTATGGCGGCCAAGCGTACCAGCGAGCTGATTCCGCTGTGCCATCCCATCCCGTTAACCCATGTCGCCGTTGAGTTTGCGCTGGAAGCCAGTGCCGTGACGGTACGGGCGACTGCCGAAACCGTCGGCCAAACTGGCGTGGAAATGGAAGCCCTTACCGCTGTACAGATCGCGTTGCTGACGATTTACGATATGTGCAAAGCCGTGGATAAGGGCATGGTGATGAGCGAGATTCAATTGCTGGAAAAGTACGGGGGCAAATCTGGGCATTGGGTCGCCCCGTCATGCTAGAAGCCCAGCAGCAGGCTGCGGCGTATCAGGCTGCCCTAGATTTGCAGTGGTTGCTGACCAGCCCCTGTTTATTAAACCCAGCACATTCAGCCTGGCAGTCGGTGTGCCTCACCCCTGCGGCAATCAGCCAATTAGCAAGCCAGCATGCGGTCGATTTATTTGCTTGGTTGGACGCACAGTTACGTGCCCCGACCGTGTTGTGGCAATGGTTGCAGTCAGATTGGCAGCGTTCAGCGCATGCACGCTCACTTGATAACGCCATGCCGTGGCCAGCCCCCCGCCTCGGGCGTTACGCGGAGGCGCTGTTTGCCTATTTTTTGATAGAGGGCTTGGGCTTGCGGGTTGGGCGTAACCTGCCTTTGCGCGAGCCGGCTGGGAAAACGCTGGGCGAACTGGATCTTGTCTGGAGCTCACCGCCCACCCCTGAGGCGCCCACCCCCAACAGCGTGCAGCATACAGAGCTGGCGGTAAAGTTTTATGTGTATCGATCATCGGCAGTCGCTCCAAGCCCAGATTTTATTGGCCCGCGTGGCCAAGATCGTTTGCGTTATAAGTTACAGCGCTTAAAACAGCAATTGGGGTGGAGCACCACCCCGATTGGGCAAGCGGCGATTGAGGGTTGGATGGCGTCGGCTGCGCTACCGTTGACGTCGTTATCAATGCAACCCGCCCAGCTCAGGCTGCCGGGCCGGCTGTTCTATCCCTGGGGCCAGCAAGCCCCAGATGTAAGCCCGGCCTGGCAAAGCCTGCTCAATCCGGTGCATCTGCGTGGTTTTTGGTATGTCTTACCGATGGCCCCCAACACTTCCTTCCACCCCGCTCCTTGGCATGCGACGTCGGTGGCTCGCTGTCCGATCTTAGCTGACTACCCTGACCTGCGCTGGGCCGTGTTAAGCCGAGCCCATTGGTTTGCCTCGATAGATCAGGCTCAGCCCGCCCATGCGGAACTGCTGACCTATGACGGTGAGGCCATTGAGGCGGCGTTGCGCGCGGCGGCTTCTCAGGAATATCGGGGCCATGCGCAACCCGCTGAGGTGGTGTTGCTGGTCGCCGCCCTCGCTCAGGGGCGGGAAGTGCAGCGGGGCATTGTCTTTCTGTCGCACGCTTGACTTGCCCTACGGGTTTGTTTTTAATTTATTTTGTCTAAGACAAAATAATGGTTTTACCGCTAGAATAGGATTATTGAGTTTTAATTTCCTTCTTCTATTCAGCGTATGCGCAAGAAAATTATTGTGATTGGTGCCGGTCTGGCTGGCGCGGTCTGTGCCCAGACTTTGCACGCCGCAGGCCACCAAGTAGTGGTGCTGGAAAAGGCGCGTGGTGTGGGCGGCCGCATGAGCACTCGCCGCATTTCCACTGAATTAAGCGGTTTAGGCTTGGTGCCCGTGACCTTTGATCATGGCGCTCAGTATTTTCGGGCGCGCCACCCGGAGTTTCAGCGTCGGGTGGCATTGGCGCAGCAGCAGGGTTTGGTGGCCCCATGGGCCGCCAGGCATGGCAAGGTAGAAGGGGCGGGGAACCTCGAACCGCTCACGCCCGACAATACAGAACCCGCAGCGCGCTGGGTCGCGGTGCCCGATATGCCAAACTGGATTCGTAGTTTGCTCAACCCGATGACGGTGCGGGTGAATACCCGTGCGGCGGCACTGACTATGGAGCGAAGTGCGGCAGGCGAACTTAGCTGGACGGTGCAAGATGAGCAGGGGGCTACCCTGGAGACGGCGGATGCCGTGGTGCTGGCGATGCCACCCGCACAAGCCGCTGTCTTGTGCGCCCCGTATCAACCCACATGGGCAAACCATCTTACCCAATGGCCGATGGACCCGTGCTGGACCTGGATGGCCCTGACGGATGAAATCAAAATCGCGCCCAGTGACATTCACCGCAAAGGCTGGGCTAGCGTCGATAGCGTGCAGCTGTTGGATCATCCTCTGGCGTGGGTGGCCCGTAATCACCACAAACCCAGTCGGCAATTGGCAAAGGGTAAAGAAGCGTGGGTCGTGCAAGCCAGCCCAGCGTGGACCACGGCCCACCTTGATCTCCCCGCCGCAGAGGCCGCCAGCGCCATGCAGGGATTGTGGCGTGATTTACTTGGCCCAGCGGCACGTGAGGTAACTGTCCATTATCAAGCCGCACATCGCTGGCTGTATGCGCGGGCCGGCTTGCCTGCTGCGGCGCTACCGGCTGAGTTACAGCAAGCAGCGTGGGTGGATGAAAAGCTAGGCTTGGCTTGTTGCGGCGATTATCTGGGCTATGCCCATCTAGCGTTACACGCGCAGCCTGAAGCGCCACCTGCTGCGTTAGCTCGGGGCAGTCGCATCGAAGATGCCTGGTGGAGTGGCTGGCAATGTGCGCAGCAATATTTAGCGGCCTGGGGGCAAGCCTAGGCCTATGTCCGCCCACATCAGTGCGCCTCCCTCGTCGGTATCGCTGCCCGCTGCCATCGCTCAGCTGCCGAGTGATTGGGTCTGGCAAATCGTCTGGTTCAAGCGTGATTTGCGGGTGGTGGATCATGCCCCGCTGTATCACGCCAGTCGCGCTGGCCCGGTGCTCGCCCTGTATGTGTTTGAGCCGAGCTTACAAACCGCCCCCGACTATGCGGATCAGCATGGGCAGTTTGCTTACGAGTGTTTGCAAGATTTACAGCCCGCGCTGCACGCCTTGAATATTCCCCTGTGGGTGGTGCGCGCTGAGGTATTGCCAGTGCTGCAAACTCTGTATACACACTGGCCACAGCTAGCCCTGCACAGCCACGAAGAAACGGGCAATGGCCTGACGTTTGAGCGTGATCGTGCGGTGGCTCGCTGGTGTCGTGATGTCGGCGTGACCTGGCACGAATATCCGCAGCATGGCGTGGTGCGTCGATTAGCTGCCCAGGGCGGTCGGGCGCAATGGACGGCACACTGGCAAGCACGCATGACCGCTGCGTCTTGGCCCACCCCGCAAATACAGCAAGGGCGTGCAGTTGCCAAACAACTACTACTGCCCAGCCGCAGCGCACTTGGTTTGGACCCAAAAGAAGGGAACCCGCTACGTCAGCGCGGTGGCCGTGAGCAGGGTTGGGCACGCTTTAATGCGTTTCTCGCCGATCACGTCCGTGAGTATCGGTATGGCCTCTCCAGCCCACGCACGGCACCGCGTGCTTGTTCGCGCCTGAGTCCGTATTTGGCCTACGGTGCCCTCTCCATGCGCGAAGTCCTGCAAGCTGGGTGGGAATGTCAGGCACAGTTACGCAGTATGCCCAATAGCCCTGACAGCAAGGCCCGGCTGGCGGGCTTGCGCGCGTTTGAAAGCCGCTTGCACTGGCACTGCCATTTCATGCAAAAGCTCGAATCCGAACCCGCGATTGAACACCGCAATATGCATCCCGATTGGGTGGGCGTGCGCGAAGACCATCTCCGGCCTGATTGGCAAGCCGCATGGGCAGAAGGGGCGACAGGTTACCCTTTGATTGATGCGTGCATGCAGATGCTACGGCAAACGGGCTGGCTGAATTTTCGGATGCGCGCGATGCTGATTAGCTTTTGTAGTTATCAGCTTTGGCAACCTTGGCAAGCGCCCGCCTGGCATCTCGCCCGCTGTTTTTTGGATTACGAACCGGGCATTCATTACCCGCAAATTCAAATGCAATCCGGTGTCACCGGCATCAACGCCGTGCGCATGTATAACCCGATTAAACAGGCGCAAGACCATGATCCTGACGGGTATTTTGTGAAGCGCTGGTTGCCCGTTCTGCGCCGTGTGCCTGCACCGTATATGTTTCAGCCTTGGCTGATGCCCTCGGCCTTACAAGATAAATTAGGCGTGCGGATTGGTCGAGATTATCCCGCGCCGCTGGTTGACCTGACCCAAGCCACCCGGCTGGCACGCGCGCGTTACAGCGCATGGCGTGAACAGGTGCAACGCAGTCATAGCCTGGCGGTGCTGGAAAAACACGGCAGCCGCGCCGGACGCTGGACCCCGCAGCAACGGCGTCCTGATCACCCTTTGGACGATGCGCCACGTCGGCGTGCTTCTCGCGCAAGCTCCGCATCCCTATCTTCAGAACAACTGAGTTTTGATTGGCAGGAGCCAATACCATGAACACTTCCATGAGTGCCCCTAGCCATTTTGCCATCCCGGAACCGACGCGGCCAACGGGGGTGGCTTGCCGAAACTTGGTGGTGGTAACGGGCGACCAATTGAATCTCGATAGCGCCTTGTGGGAAGGCTTTGATCCCCAGCAAGATGTAGTGGTGCTAGCGGAAGTCCCCGCCGAAGCCACCGAGGTTTGGAGCCACCGCGCCCGTATTGCCGTGTTTCTCAGTGCGATGCGGCACTTTGCGCTGACACTCGCCGCGCGGGGCTGGCCGGTTTGGTACTTGGCGCTCGGTCGCCATGCGTATCCCGATTTGACGAGTGTCTGGACGGCGGCCTTGGCCCGGTATCAGCCGCAGCAGGTGCGCGCACTCAGCATGGGGGATTGGCGCGTCGAGCAGACCTTGATTCATACCTGTGCGGCGCAGGGCGTGGCGGTACAGTGGCTGGAGGATGATCATTTCCTGTGTTCGCGGGCGGATTTTGCGCGCTGGGCCAAGGGTAAACGCCAGTGGTTGATGGAGGGCTTTTACCGCGAGATGCGCAAACGCACGGGTTACTTGATGCTAGGTAATCAGCCGATTGGTGGTGCTTGGAATTTTGATGCAGAAAATCGCCAAGCCTTTGGTAAACAAGGCCCCGGTTTGCGTCCACCGCTGCCGGTGTTTACGCCAGATGCGATTACCCAGGAGGTGTTAGCGCTGGTTGCTCGTGAGTTTCCGCAGCACCCCGGATCACTGGACCATTTCAATTGGCCAGTGACGCCCGCCCAGGCGGCGCTGGCACTGGATGATTTTATTCAACATCGCTTGGTTGATTTTGGTCGTTATCAAGATGCGATGTGGACGGATGAGCCGTTTCTGTATCACTCGCTACTCGCGGTGCCGCTCAACCTCAAGCTGTTATCCCCCAAGCAAGTGCTGGATGCCGCACAAGCCGCGTATGAACGAGGCGTGGCGGATTTGGCAGCCACCGAGGGCTTTATCCGGCAAATATTGGGCTGGCGCGAATTCATTCGAGGGGTGTATTGGCAAAGTATGCCCGCGCTGGACGAGGCGAATCATTTTGATCATCAGCATCCCTTGCCGGATTGGTACTGGACCGGCCAAACCCAGATGCAGTGCCTGCGCCAGAGTATTGGGCAAACCCTGCAACACGGTTATGCGCATCACATTCAGCGTTTGATGGTGACGGGCAATTTTGCGCTACTCGCCGGGATTTTGCCGAGTGCCGTCAGCGCGTGGTACCGCGCAGTGTATGTGGATGCGGTGGCATGGGTAGAAATGCCGAATACGCTGGGCATGGCGCTGTATGCCAATGGCGGGCGCTTTACGACCAAGCCCTACATTGCCAGTGGCGCGTACATCAAGCGCATGAGTAATTATTGCGGCGGCTGTCGTTATCGGCCTGAACAAAAGACCGGGCCGCAGGCTTGTCCGTTCACCACGTTTTACTGGGATTTTTTAAACCGCCACCAAAGCCGTTTGCAGGGCAACCCGCGCATGGGCCTGATGCTGAAAAATTTAGAACGCTTGAGCGCCGCTGAACGCGCCGAGATCACGGCGTGCGCCGCCGATTACCGCGCCCGGCTGAATGAACTGTAAGTCACTTGAGAGCAAAAAGGAAATCATGATGCAAAGTATTTTAATCACAGGCGCGACTGGCGCGATTGGCAGTGCCCTGGCGCAACAAGTTTTACAGCAAGCCACTGCGCCCATTCATCTGCATCTCGTTGCACGGCAAGCCGAGCCGTTAGCCGCGCTTAGCGTGCAGTTAGCGGCGGTACAGCCCGCCGCGCACATCGCCACCTACAGTGCCGACCTAACACAGGAGAGTGCGGTACAGTCGCTGTTCGACACGCTGGCCGCCAGTGCAGCGCCACCCACGGCACTCGCGCACTGTGTGGGCAGCACGGTCATCAAGCCCTTGCACTTAACGGCCTTGGCCGATTTCATGGCGCAATATGAGCAAAATACGGTATCGGCTTTTTTAGTGCTGAAGGCGTTTGTGGCACAGCGGCTCAAAGCCAAACAAGGCGGCAGCGCGGCCTTGGTCAGTTCAGTCGTGGCGCATGCGGGTTTTGCTAACCATGAGGCCGTGGCGGCAGCCAAGGCGGGCGTGGCGGCTTTAGTGCAATCGGCGGCGGCTACCTATGCGGATCGCGGCATACGCGTCAATGCCGTCTCGCCTGCGCTGACCCGTTCCAACCTCACGGCGCGTTTTATTGCTACGCCCGAAGCCGAGGCCCGCTCAGCGAGTATGATTCCCCTCGGACGCATTGGCGAACCGGCAGACATTGCCGCGCTGCTCGCATTTTTACTGAGCGACCACAGCGCGTTTATCACCGGGCAAGTGATTCCGGTTGACGGCGGGCAAGCCCAGCTAAAACCTCTGCCAAAAATGACCGTTAGTAAATAACACTGAGAAATAACACTCAATAAATAACACTGAACAAATGACCTCTTCGCAATCGACAACGAGCAATCCCTATCCCCGCAGTCTGTTCTGGTTTCGCCGTGACCTGCGCCATACCGACAACGCGGGGCTGTATCGAGCGCTCACACAAAGCGCGCAAGTGCATTGCGTGTTTGTGTTTGATAAAACCATTTTGGATGCGCTGCCAAACAAGGCAGATCGCCGCGTGGAATTTATTTGGGAAAGCGTGCGTGAGCTGCAAACTGCGTTGCGTGAGGCAGGGGGCGATTTAATCGTGCTGCATGCGCATGCCGAGCAAGCCATTCCAGCGCTGGCCGCCAGCCTCGACGTGCAAGCCGTGTTTACGAATGAAGACTATGAGCCAAGTGCGCTAGTGCGTGATGACAGTGTGGCAACCGCACTGGCCGCGCAGGGCAGGGCGTTTCATGCGTTTAAAGACCATGCGATTTTTGCGGCCGATGAAGTCATGAGTAAAACCGGGCAGCCGTATTCGGTGTTTACGCCCTACAAAAATGCCTGGCTACGTAAGCTGAATGAACACGGCTCAGACTTTTATGTGCGCGCCTATCCCTGTGAGAACTATTGGCACAAGCTGGCTGCACCGACTAAGGGATTGGCGCAGACAGACGATTTACCTAGCTTAGAGGCCATGGGTTTCGCCAGAACCAATTTGCTGTCGATCCCGATTCCCACTGGCATGCGCGGTGCACTGCAAGTCTTTGATGAATTTATGCCGCGCATGGATCGGTATTTTGATCAGCGTAATTTCCCCGCGGTACGCGGGGTGTCGTACCTGTCGGTCCATAATCGTTTCGGCACTATCAGCCCGCGCTACTTGGCGCGCTTGGCGTGGCAACGTAATACCCATGGGGCGTCCGGTTGGTTAAATGAGCTGGTGTGGCGCGACTTTTATTTTCATATTCTCACGCACTATCCGCATGTGGTGGGCCATGCGTTTAAGCGCAAATATGAAAACTTGGCTTGGGAAAACGACGCCGAAAAATTTGCCGCTTGGTGTGAAGCGCGTACCGGTTACCCAATCGTAGATGCCGCCATGCAGCAGATTTTGCAAACTGGCTTCATGCACAATCGCCTCCGCATGATTGTGGCGAGCTTCCTCACCAAACATTTACTGATTGACTGGCGCTGGGGCGAACGCTTTTTTGCCGAGCATTTGAACGACTTTGATTTGGCCGCCAACAATGGGGGCTGGCAGTGGGCGGCTTCGACGGGCTGCGATGCGCAGCCGTATTTCCGTATTTTTAATCCGGTCATGCAATCTGAAAAATTTGATGCCGAGGGTAAATTTATTCGGCGCTATTTACCTGCACTGGAAAAGGTACCCAGCAAATTTATTCATGCACCGTGGACCATGCCGTCGCTGGAACAAAAGCTGGCGGGCTGTGTGATTGGCACCGATTATCCGGCACCGATTGTGGAGCATGCGGTGGCTAGGGAAAAGGCGTTGGCATTGTTTAAAGTGCTGGGTTAAACGCTTAAAAACAAAAAGGGTAGCTGAGCTACCCTTTTTGTTTGTAATCTGATTCATGCCGACTCAGATATTTTTATCCGCCGGAATCTGCCCCGCATTCTTTTCTAGCAGCTGCACTAACTGCCCGAAAATTTTAGGCGTGCCGGCCAGCACGTTACCGTGTTCTAGGTAGCCACTGTTGCCAGAGAAATCGCCAATCAACCCGCCTGATTCTTGCACCAGCAAACTACCTGCGGCGATATCCCAGGGCATGAGGCCGATCTCAAAGAAGCCGTCAAAGCGACCACAAGCAACATAGGCTAAATCCAGCGCGGCGGCGCCAGGGCGGCGAATGCCTGCCGAATTAGCAGTAATCGTGCGGAACATGTCGAGGTAGAGGTCGAGCGTATCTAAATCGCGGAAGGGGAAGCCCGTACCGATCAAGGCTTCATTCATGCGGGTGCGGTTAGAGACGCGGATGCGTTTGTTATTTAGATAGGCCCCCGCGCCTTTGCTGGCGGTAAAGAGTTCATCGCGGCTGGGATCGTAGACAACGGCTTGAGTCAGTTGCCCCCGGTGCTGTAGTCCAATGGAGATGCAATATTGTGGGAAACCATGAATGAAATTGGTGGTGCCATCGAGCGGGTCGATGATCCAGACATATTCTGAATCGGCTTGTCCGGAGCGGCTTTGACCAGACTCCTCTGCTAAAATCGCATGGTTTGGATAAGCTTGTAGCAGGGTGTCGATAATCGCAGCTTCAGCCGCTTGATCAACTTCTGTCACGAAGTCATTTTGTTGTTTGCGACTGACCTTGACGAGATCAATGTCCAGACTGGCGCGGTTAATAATTTTGCCAGCAAGGCGCGCGGCTTTGACCGCAGTGTTAAGCATCGGGTGCATGATAGAGACTCAGCGTGTGTAAAAGAAGCGAGGTGCTTGCCATGATAAACCGCAGGAAACCTGAGGAATCGCTACGGGCAAACACGAAAAACGTGATTTTACCGCAAGCTGGCCAATTCGCCCAGCTTTCTGCGCCGGCTTCATGCGCATTGGGCCGGTCTTTCCTGAATATTTCCCTGATTGGGGTCGAAGGTAATGAGTGATTTTTTGCAGGATGATGGGGCACCAGACGGCAATGCCAATATGTACCCTCAGGCATTAGCAGTGACCGCAAATGGGCAGACGGGCATGGCTTGTTTAGCGCGGATTCGTTTGGTCTTGGTGGAAACCAGTCATCCCGGTAATGTGGGCGCGGTTGCCCGTGCGGCAAAAAATATGGGTCTTAGCCAAGTAGTGTTAGTTCAGCCGCGTTATGCCGATGTTTGTCAGCAAGCTGAGGCGATTGCGTTTGCCAGCGGCGCCACGGATGTTTTGGAAAAAATGCGTTGTCTGCCGTCTCTGGCAGAAGCGTTGGCGGATTGCGATTATGCGGTTGCATTGTCTGCCCGCCCGCGTGATTTGAGCCCTGCATTGGCAACGCCACGCGCGGTTGCCGAACAGGCGATTCAGCATTTGCAGGCACAGCCACAGGCTACCGTTGCCTTAGTTTTTGGGAGTGAACGCTATGGCTTGTCAAATGAACAAGTGATGCAGTGTCAGCGCTATTGCATGATTCCAACTGACGCGGCATACAGTTCGCTCAATTTGGCACAGGCTGTGCAGATTCTGACGTATGAGTGTCGTCTTGCCGCACAGCAACTCGTCCCTGCTGAACAGGCTACTGATGCGCAAGCGCGCTACGCGAGCCTGGCGCAGATGGAACAGTTTTATGCGCATCTTGAGGCGGCGCTGATTGCGGTTCGATTTTTAAACCCCGCTCACCCCAAAAAACTAATGCCGCGTTTACGCCGGTTGTTTGGGCGGCTCCAACCTGAGCTGGAAGAATGGCAGTTATTGCGGGGCCTATGTACGGCGATGTTGGCGCAGTCTAACTCAACCGCGCTGACAACAGCCGAGGCGAATGGGGAGTCTCACAGCGATGGATAAGCTTAAACCGCAGCCGCTTATGTTACCCCTCGCCTGGATGCGTGGTGGCACCAGTAAAGGCCTATTCTTATTGCAAGAAGCGCTGGCCGCCTGTGCGCCCCACCCAGCCGAGCGCGACCGCTTGTTGGCTCAGTTGCTTGGATCACCAGACCCTTATGGCAAGCAGATTAATGGCTTGGGGGGAGGCTATTCAAGCACCAGCAAGGTGATGTTACTGGCGCGTAGCCAGCAAGCCGATTGCGATATTGATTATTGGTTTGGACAAGTCGATGTGGTGAGTGGGCGCATTGATTGGTCAGGTAATTGCGGCAACCTAACCGCAGCGATTGGGCCTTTTGCGCTGTTTAACCAAATGGTCACCGTGCAGCATGACCTATACAGCCAGGCTGCCAGCAGACAATGCGTGCGTTTGTATTGCGTGAATACAGCGCAACGGATTGATGCACAGGTGGCCCTACGCGATGGCCAAGTGCATTGGCAGGGGGTGGTGGGTGAAGATGGGGTCGCCCAGCTCCCCGTGCTGACGGCGGCGGGACATGATCCCACGCAGGGGGTTGCGGGGGTCGAGGTGATGCTAGATTTTCTGCAGCCCGCCGCGGAGGCGCCGCTATTACCAACTGGGCGCGCTTGTGATGAATTGAGTGTGCCCGAACTTGGTAAATTACCCGTCACTTTGCTGCAAGCGGGCAATCCTATGGTCTTTGTCAGAGCAGAGAAATTCGGCCTCAAAGGCAAAGAAATGCCGGAAGAGCTAGCCAAGCAAGGCAAACTACTCGCCAAACTCGAACAAGTTCGTGCGCTCGCTGCAGTCAAAATGGGCTTGGCAGAAACAGCCAGCGAAGCAAGTCGAGTGCGACCTGCAACCCCGAAACTTTGCTTGGTGGCCCCACCGGTAACGTACCGTAGCAGCGCAGGTAATGAGATTAGCCGCGAGAGTGTCGATATACTGGCACGCATGCTCTCTATGGGCAAGCCCCATCATGCAATCGCGGGAACAGCGTCGATTGCGCTGGCGGTGGCGGCAGCCTTGCCTGGCACGGTGGTGTCGGACGTCGCGCGTACGTTGCCAGGTTTGGCAACTCGCATTGGCCACCCCTCTGGTATTACGCCGGTAGAAGCCGAGGTGTTGCAAGAAGCGGGACAGTGGGTGGCAAAACGGGTGCGCTTGGCACGCAGTGCGCGACTCTTGATGAGTGGACAAACTTTGGTGATGTGATGCGAATTTTAATTAGTAACGATGATGGGTATTTATCTCCGGGCATAGAGGCTCTGGCCAACGCCATGCGAGATTTTGGCGAGGTAACGGTGGTGGCGCCGGACCGGGACCGTAGCGGGGCGTCTAACTCACTGACCTTAGACCGGCCTTTAACGGTACGCACCGCAGCGAACGGCTTTATCTATATCAATGGCACCCCGACCGATTGTGTGCATGTGGCGCTAACGGGGTTGTTGGATAGCTTGCCAGACATTGTGGTATCAGGAATTAACCTGGGCTCGAACATGGGCGATGACACGATCTATTCCGGCACAGTCGCCGCGGCGACGGAAGGCTATCTCTTTGGCTTGCCGAGCTTTGCGATTTCGCTCACCGGGCATCGAGGCCAGCATATTCAAACGGCGGCGGCGGTCGCGCATGAGGTTGTTTCGCGTTACTTGAGTCAGGCTGAAAACGATAAACAGGCGGTGTTGAAACCACCGTTTTTATTGAATGTGAATGTGCCTGATGTGCCGCTAGCCGCGTTGACAGGCTGGGAAATCACCCGCCTGGGCAAACGCCATCACGCCGAGCCCGTGGTTAAAACGACGAACCCACGCGGTGACACGATCTATTGGGTCGGGCCGGCAGGGAGCGCCCGCGATGCGGGGGAGGGGACTGATTTTCATGCGATTTTGCAGCAGCGGGTGTCGATTACGCCCTTGCAAATGGATTTGACCCGGAATGAGTTGATTCCACGTTTGCAGACTTGGCTAACGGCTGATCCGTCACAAGCCTGATCACATGAAAAAAACCTCGCGTTCCCCTCACAGTGCTCGTGCAACACCCGCTAAACCAGCGGCCCTAGCTGGGGTGACCCCACGCTATGGAGTCGCCCAGCGCGTTGCCACTGAGCCCCTCAATAAAGGGGCTGGCCGTGTGGTTTCCGGTCATCGCAGCCCGGTGCAACCCGCGCCCTTGCAAGCGACAAATAAGCCGATAGGTTCCACCAGGCAGTCGGCTGTCAGGGAAAATCGTGAGGTGGCTACACCTTCACCGGGCCGGACGGTTGCGGCTTCAGCCATGCTACGGGTAGATGTTGGGATTGCATCGGAGCGAGCGCGCCAGCAGATGGTGCAACGGTTACAACAGCAGGGTATCCGCGATCCGCAAGTCCTGCAGGCCATGTTACAGGTGCCGCGCCATCACTTTGTCGAAGAGGGCTTGGCCAGCCGAGCCTATGAAGATACAGCCCTGCCGATTGGCCATGCGCAGACGATTTCTCAGCCCTACATCGTGGCCCGCATGATCGAATATCTGCGTGCCGGCCAAGGAATCGAAAAAGTGCTGGAAATTGGCACCGGCTGCGGCTATCAGGCGGCAGTATTAGGCGGCGTGTTTACTGAGGTGTATTCAATTGAGCGGATTCGGGCTTTGCATGATTTGGCACGACAAAATTTACGCCCGCTACGCTTACCGAATGTCAGACTTTCATTTGGGGATGGTATGCTTGGCTTACCGCAAGCAGCCCCCTTCGATGGCTTGATTTTGGCCGCAGCAGGCATGGCGCTCCCTGCGCCGTTGCTGGCGCAAATTCGTCCTGGTGGCCGTATTTTGGCGCCAGTGCAGCATGCGGATGGTAAACAATATTTATGGTTATACGAACAGCCCCGACCGGGTGAGTGGGTACAACAGCAATTGGAAGCTGTACGCTTTGTGCCTCTATTGCATGGGGTTCTGTAACCTGATGTGGGAAAATGGGAGTACTGATTCATGACAGATCAAACAATTGGTGGCGACAAGATGCAGAATGCAGCGCTAACGTTCATACACAGCCGCGCACGTTGGCCATGGTTATTGCCCCTGTTATCAACGTTGGTTGCCTGCAGTTCTGTCTCGTTGAATCAAGCGCCAATCGAAGAACGCAAGGCGAATAGCACGCTGAGTCAGCCCGGCGGGCCTAAAATTATTCGCTTAAATGAAGACAAAGCGCCTGCCAGCCCTAGCGCCAGTCCCAGCCTTGACAAAGCGGTAAAAACTGATGCGTCCGTGAAACCTGAGATCAAACCCGGTTTTTATGAGGTCAAAAAAGGCGATACGCTATATTCAATCGCGCTGGAAAATGGACAAACCTATCGCGATCTGGCGGCCTGGAATAATCTGGCAGACCCAAACTTGATCAAAATTGGTCAGGTGTTACGGGTACAGCCTGAAACGGAGCTGGCGGGCAGCAGCGCTGGGGGGGATGGCAGTGCCGTGGTCGCGGTGAACACGGTTAAGTTACCAGGCATGAGCACGAGCATGAGTAGTGGCCCCTCCAGTAGTAGCGCTGCCGTACCGGCTTTACCGGCTGCTCCCGTCGCTCCCAGCGCCCCAGCGGTTGCTGGCGCCGCCACACGAACCGAGCCAAGTGGTGTAAAACAGCCCTACAGCGAGGCGGCCTGGCAAAAAACGCAGGCAAATCCAGCAACGGCACCGTCGCCCAACCCTGCGGCTAGCCAAGCTGCGGCCAAGTCGCAGCCCAAAGCGGAGTCCATTCCCGCGGCTCTCCCTACTCCCACGGCAACCCCTAACGTGAGTGCCTCGTTGCCTGCCGCCAAAGTAGATGAGGAGGCGGGCATTACCTGGGCGTGGCCAACAGCGCAAAACAAAATCACGGAACCTTTCCAAGAGAGCCGTAACAAAGGAATTGATATTGAAGGCAAGCTAGGTGACAGTGTGCTGGCTGCTGCTGATGGTGAGGTTACCTATGTGGGTAATGCGCTACGTGGCTATGGCAATCTGGTGATTGTCCGGCACAACAAGCTATACCTCTCGGCTTATGCTCATAACGATAAAATTCTCGTGAAAGAGGGCCAAACCGTTAAGCGTGGCCAGAAAATTGCCGAAATGGGTAAAAGCGATAGTGAATCGCCAAAATTACATTTTGAAATCCGTCGCCAGGGTAAGCCCGTCGATCCGGCAAAGTTTTTGCCGTAACGTGAGGCTCATGCTGGATCGATCCTCATCACATGAAGTGAGTTTATGAATCATTCCAATTTAGAGGCTGCAGAGCCACAAGACGACTTTTCTGCTGCGGTAGACAACCAGGAAGGGGACTACGCCGAGCCTCTGGAGATTGATCTTGATGCGGCGGAAGGGCTGACTGGCAGCCCCGCTGCGGGTGAGCAGCTGCATGCGCTGGCAGAAGAAATGGCGGTAGATACCACTCAGCATTACCTGCAAGAGATTGGGGCTAAGCCACTGCTGACTGCCGAGCAGGAAAAAACTTATACGCAGGCCGTAAAACGCGGCGACTTTAATGCCCGGCAAAAGATGATTGAGCACAATTTGCGCTTGGTTGTGTCGATTGCCAAGCACTATCTCAATCGTGGGGTGTCGTTATTGGATCTGATTGAAGAAGGTAATCTGGGCTTGATTCATGCATTGGAAAAATTTGATCCCGATCGTGGTTTTCGTTTTTCTACCTATGCCACGTGGTGGATTCGCCAATCAATTGAGCGGGCCATCATCAATCAATCGCGCACCATTCGTTTACCCGTGCATGTGGTGCGCGAGTTGAATCAGGTGTTACGGGCGAAGCGCCATTTAGAAACCCATTTATTACCTGAAAAAGGTCAGCACAATGCCGATGCCCGTTTGGAAGACATTGCTGAGCTAGTGCAACGTCCGGCTGACGAAGTGGCTGAATTACTGGCGCTGGGTGAAAATACAACCTCACTGGATACGCCTCTGGATGCTGATCCTGGCTCTTCGCTGGTTGATTTGATTGCCGATGAAAGCGGACATTCGCCAGAAAACACGGTCACCCAACAAGAACTCAATGGCTTGGCGAGTGGCTGGCTGGAAAAACTCAGTGATAAGCAGCGCTATGTGGTGCAACGCCGCTTTGGTTTGAATAATTTCGATATTGCGACATTAGAAGAGTTGGCCGATGAATTGACGTTGACCCGTGAACGTGTCCGGCAAATTCAGCAAGAAGCCCTGGTTAAACTGAAAAAGCAGCTCATCAGTAAAGGTGTCGGGCGCGATGCTGTGCTTTGATTGAACAGTATTCACCACTGAGTTCACTAAGATATATCAAAGCTCTAAACGCTGTGAGAGTTTCCTCAGTGCTCTCTGTGCGTTCTGTGGTTTATTTATTGCCTATCTCTTTTCTTATTAACGCATGACTCCCATCCTTGTCTTTGATATCGAAACGATTCCTGATGTAGCAGGGTTGCGTACCCTGAATCATTTGGGGGCCGAGGTAAGTGATGCCGAGGTGGCCGCCCAAGCCTTTGCGGCGCGCAAAGAAAAAACGGGTTCCGAGTTTTTGCAGCACCACGTGCAAAGGGTGGCGGCAATCTCTTGCGTGTTTCGCAATAGCGAAGGTTTCCAGGTGCGCTCGCTTGGTAGTCTTGAAGACGGTGAAGCCAAGCTAGTGCAGGATTTTTTCAAAATCATCGATAAATACACACCGCAGCTGGTGTCATGGAATGGTGGCGGTTTCGATTTGCCGGTGCTGCACTATCGTGCTTTGGTTCATGGCTTGGTCGCCCCACGCTACTGGGAAATGGGCGATGATGACCGTGATTTCAAGTGGAACAACTATCTCAGTCGCTACCATACGCGGCACATGGATTTAATGGATTTATTAGCCTTGTACACGGGCCGGGCGAATGCGCCCTTAGATGATTTGGCCAAACTCTGTGGCTTCCCCGGTAAATTGGGGATGGACGGTAGTAAGGTCTGGGAAGCCTATCAACAGGGGCAATTGCCCGAGATTCGCGCCTATTGTGAAACCGATGTGGTGAACACCTACCTGATGTACACCCGCTTTCAGTTATTGCGTGGCGCGTGGCAGCCGTCGCAATACGAGGCCGAAGTGCAATTGGTGCGGGACAGCCTAGCTGCTTTGCCAGATGCACACTGGCAAGAATATTTGGCCGCTTGGCCGCAATAATTTTAAGACGCAACAATAATAATTTTTCAGATTAAAGGGCGTATTTAGAAATTCAGAATTTCGGGCTTAGTATTCAAAATGCGGTGCTAGGAGCCGCACAGCGAAAGGTGAGATAGTATGTGGTATACATCGAGATTTGAGCCGAATGTGTTAAACAAGCGCGGCAACGCCGAATGTTTAAATTAGGCCCGAAAAATGAATTTATAGATGCGCACTAAAAGTATCATGAGTAGAAAACAAAAACAGCAAGACATCCCTTTAGACCTTCTCCCCATTGCACAGATTGAATCGCTGGACATGGAAGCCCGTGGCGTGGCCCATGTGGAGGGAAAAGCCACTTTTATTGAAGGTGGCTTGCCCGGCGAGCGGGTGCGCTTTAAATCGTTTCGGAATAAACCTAGCTACGAAATTGCCGAGGCCAAGGCCATTCTGCGCGAGAGTGCGCAGCGCGTAAAGCCGGGGTGCCCGCATTTTGGCGTGTGCGGGGGATGCTCCATGCAGCACCTTGAAGCACGCGCCCAAGTGGCGGTGAAGCAGCGGGTGCTGGAAAACAATCTATGGCATATCGGTAAGCTCAAGTCAGAACAAATTTTGCCGCCGGTGTATGGCCCTACTTGGGGCTACCGTTTCCGTGCGCGTTTATCCGTGCGCTATGTGGAGAAAAAGGGCGGGGTACTGGTAGGCTTTCATGAGCGTAAATCCAGCTATGTGGCCGAACTACAAGAATGTCATGTGTTGCCACCGCATGTCTCCAACTTGATCATGCCTTTGCGCCACATGATTGCAGAATTATCCATTCGTGACCGATTGCCGCAGGTAGAGTTAGCGGTGGGCGATCAAGTTACTGTACTGGTGTTACGCAATATGGAGCCGCTTACCGCAGCCGATGAGGCTATTCTGAAAGCCTTTGCGGATGAGCATAGCGTTCAATTCTGGTTGCAACCCAAAGGGCCGGATACCGTCTATCCTTTTTACCCATTAGAGCCTGAATTGGCGTATACCTTGCCCGAATTTAATGTGCGCATGCCGTTTAAACCGACTGATTTTACACAGGTCAATCACCAGATTAATAGTGTGCTCGTGAGCCGGGCGCTGCGTTTGCTGGATGTGCAGCCCGGTGAACGGGTGGTGGACTTATTTTGTGGCCTTGGTAACTTCACCCTGCCGCTCGCGACGCAAGCCGCGCAGGTGGTGGGCATAGAAGGTAGCACGGTGCTGACGACGCGCGCGCAGGAAAACGCGGTGAAGAATGGCTTGGCGGATAAAACCCGCTTTGAATGCCGCAATTTATTTGAATTTACGCCAGACGATTGGTTAGCGCTTTGGCAGGATTTGGGTCAGATTGACCGCTTGTTAATTGATCCCCCGCGGGATGGCTCACAAGCGGTGGCCGAAGCCTTGGCGGCGGCCCCTGCCGATAAACGGCCAAAGCGGATTGTGTATGTGTCTTGTAATCCGGGGACACTGGCCCGCGATGCGGCCATTTTGCACCATCAAGGCGGTTATCGCATTTTGAAAGCGGGCGTGGTGAATATGTTCCCGCATACCTCTCATGTCGAGTCTATGGCGGTCTTTGCCGGTTGAGCGCTGTCAATAACGGCTTCTAGGTATACAGAATGAAAAGACGTAGGCTAGGTAGTTCTGTTTTGTAGGATATGGTTCACTGGGTACTGAAGCCAGTTTAGTTGGTGGCTAGTACGCCCAGTGAACCATGTAATGACAATCCTTACTCGCGATCCCCACCAAAGATGCCTAGCAGGGCGAGTAGGTTGCTAAAGACGTTATAGATATCCAGATAAAGTGCCAACGTTGCGCTGATGTAGTTGGTCTCTCCACCATTAACAATTTGGTTGACGTCATACAGCATGTAAAGTGAGAAAATGGCAATTGCCAACACTGACATCGCAATCATCATCGCGCTGAGTTGAAAAACAACGCCGATAACACTGGCTACCAGTAAGACCAATGCGCCCACAAACAGCCATTTACCAAGACCAGAAAAATTACGTTTGCTGACCGTGGCGATGGTTGCCATCACACCAAAAATTGCTGCGGTGCCGCCAAATGCCATCATAATCAATTGCGCCCCATTTGCCAGGCCCAAGACACTGCCAACGAGGCGTGACAACATGATGCCCATGAAGAGGGTAAAGCCAAGGAGTAACACCACACCCAAAGAGCTGTTTTTATTTTTCTCAATGGCAAACATGAAACCGAATGCCCCTGCTAAAAAAACAATCAGCGATAAAATCGGGCTACCGGACATGACTTGACGCAAGCCAGTTGCAATCCCCAGCCAAGCGCCCAATACGGTTGGAATTAAGGACAGCGCCAGCAACAGATAAGTGTTGCGTAGTACGCGGTTACGGACGAGTAGCGAATCGCGGGTTTGTGAGTAGCCATATTCCTGCATCTGACCAAAGGGTTGGTTCATTGTTTTCCTCATCTGAAAATACCGTTTCCGGCATGACACTTAGAGTAAGGGTTAGCCTGAAAAGTTTCAAGGATTAGATTAATTTAGAAGGCTTCAACAGTGTGCATGTCTTTAGTCTGGCGCGTGACGGTAAAAAAATCGCTTCAGGGGCAATTATCGAGAGCGGTGCTGTCACCCCACGAATGCGATACGGTAGAATAGCGGGTTAACTTTTAACCGTTTCGTTTGCTTAATTCCCTATGGCGAGAACTGCCATTCGCGCCGAGTAGGGGAAATCGAGGACAACCCCACACCCATGCAGCATATTCGTAATTTTTCCATTATTGCCCACATTGATCACGGTAAATCCACCTTGGCTGATCGCTTGATTCAACGTTGCGGGGGCCTGTCTGACCGTGAAATGGAAGCGCAAGTGCTGGATTCCATGGATTTAGAAAAAGAGCGCGGGATTACCATCAAAGCGCAAACGGCGGCGCTGCACTACAAGGCCAAAGACGGCAAGGTCTACAACCTGAACCTGATTGATACCCCTGGTCACGTCGATTTCTCCTATGAAGTTAGCCGCTCGCTGTCTGCGTGCGAGGGGGCATTGCTGGTCGTGGATGCCTCGCAGGGGGTAGAAGCGCAGACCGTGGCGAACTGCTATACCGCGATTGAGTTAGGCGTGGAAGTCTTGCCCGTGCTCAATAAAATGGATTTGCCGCAGGCCAATCCCGATGGTGCCAAGCAGGAAATTGAGGATGTGATTGGGATTGACGCGATGGACGCAATTCCATGTAGCGCCAAAACCGGCATGGGCGTTGATGAAATTCTGGAGCTCGTGGTCAATAAAGTGCCACCGCCGGTGGGCAGTACTGAAGAACCCTTGCAAGCATTGATCATTGACTCCTGGTTTGATAATTACGTGGGCGTGGTGATGCTGGTGCGCGTGGTGAATGGCACCTTGCGCCCCAAAGAGCGCTTGCTGTTCATGGCGACCGGCGCCAATCACTTATGTGAGCAGGTCGGTGTGTTTACGCCCAAGTCGGTGCAGCGTGATCATCTCTCCGCGGGGGAAGTGGGTTTCATTATCGCTGGGATTAAAGAGCTGAAAAGCGCGAAGGTGGGCGATACGATTACCCACGCCGCCTTGGCCGGTAAAGTCTCCGCGAAAGCGCCGTTGCCCGGCTTTAAAGAAGTCAAACCCCAGGTGTTTGCAGGTTTGTATCCGGTTGAATCCAATCAATACGACGCTTTGCGCGACTCCTTAGAAAAACTCCAGTTGAACGACGCCGCATTAATGTTTGAACCCGAAGTGTCTTCCGCACTGGGGTTTGGTTTCCGCTGCGGCTTCTTGGGCTTGTTGCACATGGATATCGTGCAAGAGCGCTTGGAGCGCGAATTCGACATGGACCTGATTACCACGGCGCCCTCGGTAGTGTACGAGGTGATTGAGCGGGATGGGTCGCTGACGCAGGTGGAAAATCCTTCCAAAATGCCGGACCCGGCCAAGATTGAAGAAATTCGCGAACCGATAGTCACCGTGACAATCTTTACCCCGCAAGAATATGTGGGGTCTGTCATTACTCTCTGTACCCAGAAGCGGGGTATTCAAATCAACATGGCTTACCATGGTCGCCAAGTGGTGTTGACCTATGAGATCCCCTTGGGCGAGATTGTGCTGGATTTCTTTGATCGTTTGAAATCTACCTCACGTGGTTACGCCTCAATGGACTATGAGTTTAAAGAATACCGAGCGGCCGATGTGGTTAAAGTCGATATGCTGATTAACAGCGAAAAGGTCGATGCCTTGTCCTTGATTTGCCACCGTAGCAATTCGCAAAGCCGTGGCCGTGAAGTAGCCGCGAAAATGCGTGAATTGATTCCGCGGCAGATGTACGATGTGGCGATTCAGGCGGCGATTGGCTCGAATATTATTGCCCGCGAAAACATTAAAGCATTACGCAAGAACGTATTGGCCAAGTGCTATGGTGGCGATATCACCCGTAAGAAAAAACTGCTTGAAAAGCAAAAGGCCGGTAAAAAACGCATGAAGCAGGTCGGGACGGTGGAAATTCCGCAAGAAGCTTTTTTAGCGATCTTGCAAGTTGATGATAAATAAGGAAAAACATGGATTTTAATTTTGCCCTGCTGTTATTTATATTAACGGTCTTCACCGGCATTTTTTGGGTTTTGGATAAGCTGATTTTTCGCCGCCAGCGTCAGCAGCAAGCGCGACAAGCGGTGCAAGATTTCGAACGCATCACGGCTGCCAGCGTGGAGACTGAATCCGGGCCGGCCGAGGTTGCGCGGCAAAAACAAGCGATTGAAATAGCCCGCTTACGCGAACCATGGTGGATTGAATGGACGGCTGGTTTTTTTCCGGTGATTTTGCTGGTTTTTTCGTTGCGATCGTTCATTGTGGAACCTTTCCAGATTCCATCAGGCTCTATGATTCCTACTTTATTGGTGGGTGATTTTATTCTGGTGAATAAATTCACCTATGGCATTCGTTTGCCGGTGATCAATAAGAAAGTTATCTCGCTCAATGACCCTCAGCGTGGGGATGTAATGGTATTTAAACACCCCCCCAACCCGACTGTCGATTTTATCAAGCGCGTTGTTGGTGTGCCGGGTGATGTGGTGGAGTATCGGAACAAGAAGCTCACTATCAATGGCAAGCCGCTAGCCATGACACCCTTGCCAGATTTTTATGACAAAGAGCGCGTGAGTTATGCCAAACATTTTTCCGAAAAATTAGGCAATGTCGAGCATCAGATATTAAATGATGACTATCGGCCCCCATATGTCGATCGGGTATTGGATTTCCCCTATCGCGATCATTGCGAATACAGCAATATCGGGTTTAAATGCAAAGTCCCGGCCGGACATTACTTTATGATGGGCGATAACCGCGATAATAGCGAAGACAGTCGGGTTTGGGGCTTTGTGCCTGATGCCAATATTGTCGGTAAAGCTTTTTTTGTCTGGATGAATTTTTCTGATATCACTCGTATTGGTCGTTTTCATTAAGCCGTCGATTCAGCTTACTAGTTCATTGATATTTTAGAGGGAGCGAGAATGCATACAAGATCATCGATTCAGCAGCAGCGTGGGTTTTCCTTTCTGAAGTTAATCATTATTTGCGCTCTGTTGATTTTTGGCAGTGTGTTTGTCATGAAGCTGTTTCCTGTCCTGAATGAATATTGGACGCTGCAGCGTGCCATCAAAGCAACCCGAGACCTGAATCACAAAACACCCTCTGCCGTCAGAGACTCGCTAGGTAAGTTTTTATATATCAATGAAATTCGAACGTTTGATCCGGCGAAAGACTTCGTTGTCGAGCAGACCAAGAGCGGCGATGGTTATGAAATTTCTTTTGCCTATTCGCGTGAAATCAAGCTGATGGAGTGGAATAACGCACGCCTGGTTTTCGACTTTACAGGCACCACAGATACCGCGGCTGAGGCAAAAAAATTAATTGAGAAACTGAAATAGTGATGCTTGCCAGCGGTGTGATGATGCACGCAACCTTCTCCCTATGACTGCGTTGGCTGTTCTTGAGCAGCGTATTGGCTATTCTTTTCGCCAGCCTGCTTTGCTTCGCCAGGCAATGACCCATCGCAGTCACAGCCTGCCACACAATGAGCGACTCGAGTTTTTGGGTGACAGCGTGTTGAATTGTGCTGTAGCGCAGATTCTCTATGAAAAATTTGCGACCGAGACGGAGGGAGATTTGTCTCGAATTCGGGCCAATCTTGTTCAGCAACAAACTCTGCATCAACTCAGCCAAACCTTACAACTGGAGATGTTTTTATGCCTTGGTGAGGGGGAGCTCCGCAGTGGTGGTTTGCAACGACCTTCCATTTTGGCTGATGCATTTGAGGCGCTACTTGGGGCAATGCTTCTGGACGGAGGCTTCGCTGCTGCAGAAAAGTTAGTGCGCGAACTCTATGCCCCGCTCTTAAGTGAAATCGCGCTAACTCAGATCACAGCGAAAGACCCGAAAACACAATTGCAAGAATTACTGCAAGGGCAAAAGAAACCGTTGCCGACTTATGCTGTGACGGAAATCAGTGGTGCTGCCCATGCCCAAGCGTTTCATGTCTTATGTGACATCCCTTCGCTGGGTATCCGTGTTCCTGGTGTAGGACAATCACGTCGTGCAGCGGAACAAGCAGCAGCACAGGCCGCACTTGCGCAATTACCGTCACCGTTAGCGCCAGCTGCTCGTGCGCTGGCGCAGCCCAAGTCTGCTCACCAAAAAAAAGCCTCTATTCCCGTGCGTAAAGCACGGCAGTCCCCTTAATGTGATTGTGCTAACGAGTCGATAACGCCATGTCTAATTCACTGCCTGCCGACGTTACTGTATCTAATGAGATGCCTGCACATGGCCCGCGTCGGGTCGGCTATGTGGCCATCGTTGGGCGGCCCAATGTGGGCAAATCGACATTACTGAATGCCATGATTGGCGCAAAAGTCAGCATTACTTCTCGCAAGGCACAGACGACGCGACATCGCATTCACGGGGTATTAACGACAGCGTCTGCGCAGTTTGTCTTTGTTGACACCCCAGGCTTTCAAACCAAATACGGTGGCACTCTCAATCGCGTCATGAATCGGGTGGTGACTCAAACACTTAGCGATATCGATGTGGTGTTATTGGTCTGTGAAGCGGGGAGGGTGACGCCAGCCGACCGCGAGGTCCTTAAACTGCTACCGCAACAGATTCCTGTTTTACTGGTCTTAAACAAGGTCGATTTAGTCGAACCCAAAGAAAAATTGCTGCCGCTTTTGGCTGAAATGCAGCAGCTTTACCCCTTTGCAGCGATCATTCCTGTCTCTGCCCACAAAGGCTTGCAACTGGATCACCTGCAAAATGAAATTGCAATGCATTTACCCTGGGGCGAATTACTTTTCGCCGAAGATGATCTTACGGATCGCAATGAACGATTTATTGCAGCCGAGTTTGTGCGAGAAAAACTGTTCCGCCTGCTGGGGGAAGAGCTACCTTATGGTTGCACCGTGGTGGTCGAGAAATATGAACTTGAGGGTCAATTACGCCGCATCTATTGCGCCATCCTGATTGACAAAGACGCTCACAAGCCGATTATTTTGGGACGCCAAGGAGAGCGAATCAAACGCATCGGTATGGAGGCCCGACAAGATCTTGAGCGTTTATTTAGTGGCTCTGTTTATCTCGAAATATTTGTCAAAACCCGCAGTGGTTGGGCGGATAGTGAAGCCAGTTTACGTCAACTGGGTTATGAATAAATGATCTCTGTTGTGATGTGGCGTGAATAGGATATGCAGTGAAAAGCCATTCAGCTCAGCCCTTACGATTCCTGTCACTCGCAGAAAGTCTCAACCCGCCGACCCCGGAAGCAGAGAGCGGGGTTATTGAGACACCCGGCAAACTTCAAGCATCTACAAAGACCCAAGGCACGCGCCGTCTTGCACCTCGCTCGGAAACTCGAATCGAAGACGAAACCGTGGTGGTGCTCCATAGTTATCCCTACAGCGAAACGAGTTTAATTCTAGATGTGCTAAGCCGTCAGCATGGTCGTGTGGCCCTTATTGCTAAAGGGGCCAAGCGTCCACGTTCAGCCCTGCGTGGTGTCCTCTCTAGCTTTCAGCCGCTTAGTTTGTCGTGGTCGGGTCGGGGCGAGGTGCGGACACTCACAAAAGCCGAATGGCTAGGGGGCTTTACCCCGTTGTGGGGGGATGCCTTATTAATGGGGTTTTATTTAAATGAATTGCTGCTCAAACTATTACCCCGCGACGATGCCCATCCTGAGCTGTTTGATGCCTATCTAGCGACCCTTGGACAATTAAATAATAGCCAAGCGGCCACCCTGGCATTGCGTCGATTTGAGCGCGCCTTGTTGGCCGAGCTGGGGTATGCCATTCATTACACGGAAGACATATACGGTAACGCTGTTCAGCCTCATGCTGCTTATCGAATCGACCCAGAAGCGGGCGCGATACCGCTGCAGTCGGCTGAATCACAAGGCGATGCGTTGGTCGTGCCAGGGCAAGTGCTTTTAGATTTGGAGCATAATCATGCTGATACCCAAGACAAACTACGCACCCAACAAGCCAAGCTGGTGATGCGTGCCTTGATTAACCATTTACTGGCCGGGCAGCCTTTAAATACCCGTCAAATTTTGATTGATTTACAGAAATTGTGATGAGGCTCTGATGTGCACCTTTAGAAAATTAGAATTTCTGGTGAAGTGCTAGGAGCCGCGCAGCGAAAGCTGAGATAGTACAGAGAAGTACAGCGAAGGTTGAGCGAGCAAGCGACAACGCAATTCGCCACGAAAAATAAATTTATAGAGGTGCATATGATGTTTACTCAAACGACCCCCACCATTGACCTCGGCGTCAATGTCGATCACGTCGCCACGCTGCGCCAAGTACGTGGGACAACCTATCCTGATCCAGTCCAAGCAGCATTGCTGGCGGAGCAATATGGTGCGGATGCGATCACGATGCATTTGCGTGAAGACCGCCGTCATATTCAAGATCACGATTTGGAGCGTTTGCGGCCACAAATGCAAACACGCTTGAATTTTGAATGTGCCGTGACCGAAGAAATGATTGCCATCGCAATTCGTTTGCAGGCGCATGATGTGTGTCTTGTACCGGAAAATCGGCAGGAGCTCACGACGGAAGGCGGTTTGGATGTGCGCGGCCAATTCGACCGCGTACAACATGCCTGCCAGCGCTTACAAGCCGCTGGGTGTCGTGTGAGCTTGTTCGTGGATGCCGATGCCGAACAGATTCGTGCCGCGAAAGAAGCGGGTGCCCCCGTGATTGAGCTGCATACGGGCGCGTATGCCGATGCGCAAGGGCCCGCACAAGAAGCGGAGCTGGCGCGGATTCAAGCGGGGGTAAAAGTGGGTTTGCAGCAGGGCTTAAAAGTGAATGCGGGCCACGGTCTCCATTACACCAACGTACAAGCAATTGCGGCGATTCCCGGCATCAGCGAGCTGAATATTGGACATGCGGTTGTGGCGCATGCGGTCTTGGTCGGTTGGCAGCAAGCCGTGAGTGAGATGAAGGCGATCATGACCAAAGCGCGCCTGGACGCTTTGGCAAACAAGTAAACGCAGAGGGGCTCAGCGGTGATTATTGGCATCGGTACCGATATTGTTGAGACTGCGAGAATTGCGCGTTTGCTCGAAAAGGACGATGCGTTTGCAGTGCGTATTTTGGGGCCAGAAGAGTTGCAGGAATTTCAGCGTCGTGCGGTGGCGAATGCTCAGCGTGGCATTAGTTATGTGGCAACCCGGTTTGCCGCCAAAGAGGCATTTGGTAAAGCCTTGGGTACGGGCATTAGCGCACCCATGACATTTCAGAACATGCAAACCTTAAACCACAGCAGTGGTCAGCCTTACGTTAAAGTTACCGACGCCTTGGCAGATAGCCTGTCTGACTGCCGCTATCATGTCTCATTAAGCGATGAAACGCATTATGTTGTCGCGACCGTCATTCTGGAAAAATAAATAACGAGACTCTAAAAATGAAAACACACACTACGCCTAAAAAAATTCGTGCAACAAAATCGCTACCGGGTGCGGTCATGGTCGATGTGGCGGGCACGAGTTTGACTGCGCATGAAGTTAAACGCTTGCAGCACCCCAGCGTCGGTGGCGTGATTTTATTTTCACGCAACTATCAATCGCCGAAACAACTTCAAGCGCTCACCGCAGAAATTCACGCCTTGCGTACCCCACCGCTATTGATTGCGGTGGACCATGAGGGCGGGCGCGTGCAGCGTTTCAAAAAAGGCTTCACGCATCTGCCCCCGATGCGTGTACTGGGTGAGTTGTACGATCAAGATCCTTTAGCAGCCAGCAAAGCTGCGACGGCTTGTGGTTTAGTGTTAGCCACTGAGTTACGGGCCTGTGGGGTGGACTTTAGCTTCACCCCCGTGCTTGATTTAGATTTTGGTCGTAGTGGGGTGATTGGTAACCGTGCCTTTCATCGCAAACCTAAAGTGGTGGCGCAACTCGCCCAAGCGCTGAATCACGGACTGCTATTGGCGGGGATGAAAAATTGCGGCAAGCATTTCCCTGGTCACGGCCACGTCAAAGCCGATTCGCATGTCGCGATTCCCGTTGACAACCGTCCACTCGAAAAAATTTTGGTGGACGATATGCTGCCCTACGATTATTTGGCATCCCCCGCATTGGCATCAATCATGCCCGCCCATGTCATTTACCCTGAAGTGGATAAACATCCGGCTGGTTTTTCTAAAGTCTGGCTGCAAAAAATTCTGCGTAAGCAACTGAATTTCAATGGCGTGATCTTTAGTGATGATCTCAGCATGGAAGGCGCGTCGGTCGCGGGCGATGTGGTGGCGCGTGCGAATGCGGCACTGCAAGCCGGTTGCGATATGGTGCTGGTTTGCAACGCGCCAGATCAGGCTGATTCCTTACTAGAACATTTAATTTGGGACACCCCTGCAACGTCAGTGAGCCGGATCCTGGGTTTGCAACCGAGTGAACTGAATGTGAGTGCGGCGGATTACAAGGCGGCACTATCAATCGTCAAAAAGCTGTCTACAACGCTTGCCTAATTCTTTGATGATTCGATACACCAGTGCAATGTAATGGTTTCACGGTTCAGCCAAACAATCGCCGCTTGGCCTAATCTTTTTGCGAGTGCTGTGGCCTCTTCGAGGCTAATGCCGAGAATCATCCAGCCAATTTCGTCAGGCCAATCTCCTCGCTGCGCCACATGCTGACTCGCATACGCCCAGGCTTGCTGCTGCTCAAGGTAATGGGTTAGTTGCTGCTGCGCTTGCTTGTTTTCCTCTGGACTGCAGCGCTTACTCATGGGGTTATCTGCAGTAATGATAGCCGCCTGTTGAATAGTGTGTTCTCTGGCAAAGCGCTGCCAAGCCACATCAGCCTGACCAATTTGGAAACAGAGCACTGAGCCAGTGAAGCGAGGCGTTGAGTTTAAGAGTGGTCGATCCAGCCAAACCCAGTAGTCGGTAAGTTGATAGGCATTATGTTGTTCAGAATTCAACATGAGTGCGAAATGACCAGACGTTGACAGGGCCACGGTCAGCGTTATAGCCAGGATTCTGAATATGCTGCCAGTTAAGTGTGAGGGAAAAAGTGGGATGCGCTTGCCAGCGGTAATATGCTTCACTTATTTGTTCGGGCCGATAATTGAGTTTGCCATCACCCAGGAAAAATCCTTGTCCCCCAGCTGCTAAATACTGTCGGTGACTGCTACTGAGTCCATTTTGATAGACTGCCAGGCCAAATGCATCGGCATGGCGTCGCCAGAAGCGACCTTGCCAGACCGATCCGAGTGCGAGAGAGCGGTCGATTTCAGTAAATGCGTAGGTTTCTGTTTTGCCATCGCTCTGGGCTAAGCGGAAATAGACCCCCCAGTCGGGAATGATTTGCTGTTGCACCCCGACACCAAGTCCCCGTTTGCTTTGGCGTTGGCGTACTTGACTGATATCTGGATTGATTGGTTGCGCGGTGAGCGCATTATCAAACGCACCGGCGAATACCCGGTTGTGAAAACCGAGAATGCGCCATGTTCCAGGTTGTCCGGCTAAATGATAAGGTTTCTCAAATTCGATAACGTCACCGTATTGACGATGTAGTTGCAAGTTGAGTGGCAGTCCGTTCGACTCTTTCGGCATCGCAAAGCGGCCGATTCGCAGAGACCAGTCAGGACGGATATATTCAAGGGCCGCGCCCCAGGTGTAGCCGCGAGCATCGGCTGCATAATCAAATGCACCGTACGTGAGACTGCTCCAGTTGCTGTATTGTGTGCGGGGATCTCGGCTGTAATCCATGGCGTCAAAGATGTCTAGCACACTCAGGTTTCCCATTGTGAAGACAATTCTTTCTGTCGCATATTGCGTTTTTACCTGATTCGCCTCGCTCGCGACTTGCTCATACTCTTGATTTAAATGCCAAGTTTTACGGGTAAACAAGCGCGCTCGATACCAAGTCAATGAGTTTCCTGCAGTGCGCTGTGATTCACCATTGGTAAATCCCCCTAATCCCTGCAAGTTGCTCATGGTGCGGCCTTCGGACGCTTCTGGATTCCAATAGATTTCCCAGTCGTTGGGGAGCCGCAGCCCTGCAAACAATGTCAGGGTAGTGCTGTAGGCCCACTCTTTGCCGCTGTCTAAACTTTTTGGGCCGCTGTAGGCGGCATTAAAACCCGCTTTCCGTTGGCGTACCCAGGTTGCTTGACCATGCAGTGATAGATAATCGGGCAGATCTACATTGAGGGGTTTGTCATCCGCCATGGCTGAGCTAGCTGGGCACAGACCAAGCACAAGTAGACTCACCATCAACGCGAGCGTGGGAAAAAGGCGGGACAAAAAAAGCATGGCCGCTACTTTACTGCAAAACCATGACAGTTCAGTGAAATCTGTGTGGCATTAGCCTAGGTTAATTGCCTCAAGTTGTTCCGCCACTTCGAGCCACTGCACTTCTAGCGCGTCAAGTTCAGCACGCAGTAGGCCATGCTGCTTGGCCCACTCCGCCATTTTTTTGCCATCGGCCAGATGTTCGGGGGCAGCCATGTTGGCTTCTAATTCATGTAGTAGGGTTTGTTGTTGAGCAATCTTTTTGTCCAGTTGCGCCATTGCCTTTTCGAGTGGTTTACGTTGCACGGCGAGTGCTTGGCGCTGCGCCGCAGTGGCCTGACGTTCGGCCCTGCGATTGCTTCTTTCCCCAGTGTCTTCGATAGTCACCACTGCGTCAGTCGCAGTGGCATCGCCTGGGGTTGCTTGCAATTTGGCTTCTGCTTGCTTGAGTTGTTCTTGTCGCCAACGGCGGTAGTCGTCCAGATCCCCTTCAAAGGCTTGTAGTTTGCCATCTTGAATCACCCAGTATTCATCTACTGTGCTTTCGAGTAGCGCGCGATCATGGGATACCAGCACCACGGTGCCTGCAAACTCGGCCAGTGCGGTCGCGAGAGCTTGACGCATGTCGAGGTCCAAGTGGTTGGTGGGTTCGTCCAGTACCAGCAAGTTCGGTTTTTGCCAGGCAATCAGGGCGAGGGCCAAACGTGCCCGTTCACCACCCGACATGGTTTCAATCGCCTGAAAGACGCTGTCATTACTGAAGCGAAAACGGCCTAAGAAGCTCCGTAAATCTTGCTCGCGCGCGGTCGGGGCGAGTCGTACCAGATGTTGCAGTGGCGTTTCATTGGCGCGGAGGGTATCGACTTGATGCTGTGCAAAATAGCCAATCTGCAAGCCTTTGCCGCGTCGCATCTGGCCGCTGAGGGGGGCAATATCGCCAGTCAGCGTTTGAATAAACGTCGATTTACCTGCCCCGTTAATCCCTAGCAAGCCAATCCGTTGTTCGGGAACGAGGCTGATGGAAAGCGGCTGCAAGATAGTGTGTACATGATCATCGACTGTATAACCGCAAGCCACGTCTTCCATCACCAGCATCGGACTGGGACTATTGGCCACATCAGCAAAACTAAAACTCGCGGCACTGTCTTCCTGAATGGGTGCGACGCGCTCTAATTTTTCTAGTGCTTTGACCCGGCTCTGGGCCTGCTTGGCTTTGGAGGCTTTAGCCTTGAATCGATCAATGAACCGATTGAGTTTGGCAATGTGTTCTTGCTGGCGTGAGTAGGCGGCTTGTTGTTGGGTTTGGCGTTCGGCACGTGCAGCCACAAAGTCCGTATAGTTGCCACGATATTCGGTGATGCGTTGTTGATCCAAATGCCAGACGCGCTCAATCACGGTATCCAAAAATTCGCGGTCATGCGAAATGACGAGGACCGTGCCAGGGTAGCGCTTGAGCCAGTCGCCTAGCCACAAAATGGCCTCAATATCTAAATGGTTGGTCGGTTCATCGAGCAAGAGCAAATCACTGGGGCAGAGTAGCGCCCGCGCTAAGTTCAGGCGCATGCGCCAACCGCCAGAAAAGCTCGCCACGGGGGCGCTAAGTTGCTCGACGCGAAAACCCAAGCCCAAGAGCAGGGTAGCGGCACGCGCATGGGCATCATAGGCTCCGGCATCGGCGAGTTGGCTGTGTAGTTCACCCATGGCGTGGCCATCATCCGCGGCTTCGGCATCGCTCAGCGCGGCTTGCAAGCGGCGCAACTCAACATCGCCATCCAAGACATAGTCAAGCGCCGGCTGCTCTACGCCGGGCGTTTCTTGCAGTACATGGCTAACGCGCCAGTGCGGGGGCAAGGTTGCATCGCCACCATCGGCGTGTATTTCATCGCGCAATAAAGCAAAGAGTGTGGACTTCCCCGCCCCATTCGCGCCCACTATCCCGACGCGTTCGCCAGGATTCAGGGTGGCATTGGTTTCTTGCAGCAATACTTTGGTGCCACGCCGTAGCGTGAGTTGAGTGAGACGGAGCATGTTCGCGCTGATTCTTTATTTTTATGCGTTAAGGTTGTGGTTTGCGACAGGGGTTTAGACGAGCTGATCTTTGCGCAGTAGAAAGACCATATCATCACCGGCGGAGGTGCTCACCCAGGTAAAAGCATGTTGCGGGAATGCCGCTTCGCAGTGGCTGCGCTCATGGCCAATTTCGACCAGAATTTGTCCTTCGTCAGTTAAATAGTGGGGGGCCTGTTGCAGCATACGGCGGACCAAGTCCATGCCATCCACGCCACCCGCTAAGGCTAGCGCAGGCTCGTGCCTGAATTCGGCGGGCAGGGCCTGCATGGAGTCGGCGTTGACATAGGGGGGGTTGCTGATAATCAGGTCGTAGCGTTGTGCGGGTAGTGTCGCGAACAAATCACTTTGATAGAGAGTGATGCGGTCTTGTAGCCCATAATCGGCCACATTGCGAGTGGCAACGGTGAGCGCATCCGCTGAAATATCGACGGCATCGACGTGTGTATTGGGAAAGGCATCGGCGGCCATGATTGCCAAACAACCGGAGCCAGTACACAAATCTAACACGCGTCGCACTTGATCGGGTTCATCGACCCACGGGCTGAGCTGCTCTTTCAGTAGTTCGGCAATGAATGAACGGGGAATGAGAGTGCGTTCATCGACATAGAATTTATAGCCTTGTAACCAAGATTCGTGGGTGATGTATGCGACGGGGATTTTTAACTGGGCACGTTGCTCAATGCGTTGCAGTAATTGTTCGCGCTCATGTTGGATGAGTTGCGCATCCAGAAAAGGTTCGAGCCGGTCTAATGGTAAATGCAGCGTGTGCAAAATGAGATAGGCGGCTTCATCGACGGCGTCGGCGCAGCCTTGTCCAAATACCAGCTTTTCCGCATGAAAACGCGAAACGGCGTAGCGCAAAAAGTCCCGAATGGTGCGCAATTGCTCGGTGCCAGCGGCGAGCGGGCGTGGGAGGGGTGTGTTGTGATTCATGATAGCAAGAGCTTTTCTAGCGCACGGCGGTAAATGTTTTTGAGTGGCTCAATAAAAGCCAGATCGATGTGTTCATTGATTTTATGAATACTGGCATTCGGTGGGCCAAACTCGACGACTTGTGGACAAATTTTGGCGATAAAGCGGCCATCAGAAGTGCCACCCGTGGTCGATAGCTCGGTTTGAATCCCACACTCATCTTGAATCGCGGCGCTCAGCGCATCGCATAGCGTGCCCTTGGGGGTCAGGAAGGGCAGACCCGAGAGCGACCAATCGAGCTGATAGTCCAAGCCATATTTATCGAGAATGCCATGCACGCGTGCTTGCAAGCCTTCAACGGTACTGGCGGTGGAAAAACGGAAATTGAAGTGCAGGCTGATCTCACCCGGAATAACATTCGTCGCGCCGGTTCCCGCATGAATATTGGAAACTTGCCAGGTGGTGGGCGGAAAATAGTTATTGCCTTGATCCCAGACTTCGCTAGCGAGTTCAGCCAGCGCGGGGGCCAGCAAATGAATCGGATTTTTCGCTAAATGCGGGTAGGCAATATGGCCCTGCACCCCACGCACGGTGAGGTTGCCGGAGAGGGAGCCACGCCGGCCATTTTTAATCATATCGCCAATGGTATTGACCGAAGTGGGTTCACCCACAATACAGTAATCCAGTTTTTCGCCGCGCGCGCTGAGGGCGTTGCACACAACGACTGTTCCATCATGGGCGGGGCCTTCTTCATCCGAGGTCAGTAAAAAAGCAATATTGCCGGGGTGGTTAGGGTGGGCGGCGATGAATTCTTCAGTGGCAACGACAAAGGCGGCGAGCGAAGTTTTCATATCCGCTGCGCCACGGCCATACAACTTGCCGTCACGTTCTGTGGGCACAAAAGGGTCCGAGTGCCATTGTTCAAGTGGGCCCGTGGGCACGACATCGGTGTGCCCGGCAAATACCACGGTGGGGCCGGTTTGTGAGCCGGTACGTTTGGCCCAAAGGTTGGTCACACGGAAAGAGTCTGGTCCGCTCACGATGTTTTCGCAGACAAAACCCAGCGGCTTAAGGCGTTCGCTGATTAGGGCTTGGCAGTTGCCATCCTCCGGGGTAACGGATTGGCGGGCGATGAGTTGTTTGGTGAATTCAAGTGTGGCAGACATAAGCGTATTCGAGAAAATCAGTCATGGCACAGGGTGTCCGTGCCGTTTGGCCAAGCGGCTATCCACCATACTGGGCGGACGCCGGGGAGCGAATCAGAGACGGTTATTTTAAGATCGCAGCATACTCACTGTCATCAAACCCAACCAGGATTTTTTGACCCGTGACTAAAACAGGACGTTTAATGACGCTGGTGGCTTGTAGCATCAAGGCTCTAGCCCCAGCCAGTGTGTCGGCTTGGGCTTGCGTGGCGACATCTAGATTACGCCAAGTGGTGCCTTTTTTATTGAGTAAGCGGGTCCAGTCTACCTGTTTTAACCAAGCGTCTAAAGTTGCGCTATCAAGACCTTGTTTTTTGAAGTCATGAAACGTGTAGTCGAGTTGCCGCGCGTCGAGCCAGCTGCGGGCTTTTTTAACCGAGCCGCAGTTGGGAATACCAAATAGTTGAATCGATGTCATGGGGGATCTGCTTATACATCCATCGTGAATTCTTCGTAGACTGCTTGGCCGGCTTGGTTCGGCACCACTTCGTTCTCATCTTGCGGGCCTGCGCTAGATGACTGACCAAACGCAGTATCTTGATGGCTGGTCCGGGTTGGGGCGACTTTGTTTTGGTTAAGTTTATTATCGTCTGCGTTTTGCAGCAGCCATAGTAAGTTGTTGGGTGAGTCGGAGGCCGCCAGCGCATCATCTTGATGAACCAGATCCTCTTTGACCATCCGATAGAGCGACTGTTCAAAGGTTTGTGACCCAGGAGCCAGACTTTTCTCAATCGCGTCACGGATATTATTCACGTCACCTTGCTCAATCAGCCCTGAAATGTGTTTGGTATTCAGCAAGATTTCACATGCGGCAACCCGTGCGCCTTTCTTCGAGCGCAAGAGGCGCTGGGAAACAATCGCTTTCAAACAGGCTGAGAGATCATTTAGCAGCGCGCCGCGAGTTTCGAGCGGGTACATGCTGAGAATCCTTCCCAGGGCATGATAGCTATTGTTGGCATGCATGGTCGAAATACACAGGTGGCCAGATTGGGCATAGGAAATCGCCGCCGTCATGGTTTCTTGATCGCGAATCTCGCCAATAAAAATCACGTCAGGTGCTTGGCGCATAGCATTTTTCAGGGCGACTTTGTAGTCCAGTGCATCAAAGCCCACTTCGCGCTGATTAATGATGGATTTTTTACTGCGGAAGGTAAACTCGATAGGGTCTTCTAACGTCAGAATATGGCCAGTTTTACTCTGATTACGAGCTTCTATCAGCGACGCAATGGTTGTTGATTTACCGGAGCCTGTTGCGCCCACGAACAGGAGCAACCCACGCTGTTCATTGATGATATCGCGAAGCGTTTTGGGTAAACCCAAGCTCTCAAATTCTGGAATCTGGAAGGGAATAAAACGAATCACCAGACCAGGGGTGCCGCGTTGTTGAAAGACGCTGACGCGGAAGCTCCCAATGCCTGGCACTGGGTAGCCATAGTTCAATTCATTGCTCTGTCTGAATTGCTGAATTTGCTCTGGTGTGGTGATTTCTTCGAGAAAACTCCACATGCCATCAGGGGTCATGAGTTGCTGGTTGACGGGTACATGAATGCCCCCGATTTTGATGGTGATCGGTGAACCAACCGAGGCAAATAAATCCGAGGCTTTTTTCTCCGCCATTAACTGAAACAGTTTTTCTGCTGCACCCATGACACCCCCCTAATGCGTAAAAACTCCCAGCGAGAGTTTGTTGGTCTGATGCGCGTGCTCAATCACCACGCAACAGTTCATTGATACCGGTTTTAGAGCGGGTTTGTGCATCTACCCGTTTGACAATTACCGCACAATACAAGCTGTATTTGCCATCCGCGCTGGGTAAGTTACCCGAAACCACCACCGAACCTTCAGGCACACGACCATACATGACTTCACCGGTTGTGCGGTCATAGATTTTGGTGGACTGACCAATGTAAACGCCCATCGAAATGACGCAGTTATCTTCCACAATCACACCCTCGACGACTTCTGAGCGTGCGCCGATAAAGCAATTATCACCAATGATGGTGGGGTTGGCTTGCAGTGGTTCGAGTACGCCACCAATCCCAACACCGCCGCTCAAATGTACGTTCTTACCAATCTGCGCGCACGAGCCGACGGTTGCCCAGGTGTCCACCATCGTGCCTTCATCCACGTACGCGCCGATATTGACGTAAGAGGGCATGAGTACAACATTCTTGCCAATAAAGGAGCCTCGACGGGCAACCGCAGGCGGAACCACACGGAAACCGCCGCGCGCAAAGTCTTCTTGGGTGTAGTTCGCAAATTTGGTCGGCACCTTATCGTAAAACTGTGCGTAACCGCCGGCAGATTGGGGCACATTGTCTTCCAAGCGGAAGGACAACAAAACGGCTTTTTTGACCCACTGATGAACCGTCCAGTCACCATTGATTTTTTCGGCGACCCGTAATTTGCCGCTGTCCAGTTCATTGATAACATGGGCGACTGCTTCACCAATTTTGGCTGGGGCAGTATTGGGGGATAGGGTAGCCCGATCTTCCCAGGCTTGTTCAATAATTTGCTGTAGTTCAGTTGTCATAGCGTACTCTTGGTTAAAAATCGTTTATTCATTCAGGCAGCTAATGTTGCCTAAGGTTGTGTCAGTCGTCCTCG
This sequence comes from Parvibium lacunae, assembly GCF_003335215.1. Classification (GTDB taxonomy): domain Bacteria; phylum Pseudomonadota; class Gammaproteobacteria; order Burkholderiales; family Burkholderiaceae_D; genus Parvibium; species Parvibium lacunae. The sequence goes on from NZ_QPGB01000001.1 coordinate 474,316, forward strand.
ATTGACTGTTTTCAGCTTGTCTTGAGTGTCTTGATAAAATCAACGATGCGCTCGGCGGCTGTTTCACATTCTGTCGCTTCAGCGACCAGGGCGATACGAATGTAGTTCTGACCAGGATTGGTGCCGTTGACGTCGCGGGCAAGGTAACTGCCTGGTAAAACAGTAACATTATATTGTTCTAACAACTGGCGTGCGAATTGTGTGTCATCCAAACCAAATTGCGCGGGTAAACCGGCCCACAAATAAAATGCGGCATCGGGGAGTTGCACATTGAGCACCTCAGCCAAACGTGGCGTAACAGCGCTAAATTTTTTGCGATATTGCTCGCGATTGTCGATCACATGTGTTTCATCGTTCCATGCTGCAATACTGGCTGCCTGTACCGTCGGGCTCATGGCGCAACCATGATACGTTCGGTAGAGCAGGTAAGGTTTGATGAGATTGGCATCCCCCGCCACAAAACCAGAGCGCAAGCCTGGTACGTTCGAGCGCTTGGAAAGACTGGTAAACATTAAAAGCTGACGATAGTCATGGCGCCCCAGTTGCTGAGCGGCTTGTAATCCACCCAATGGGGCATCGGCGCGGAAGTAAATTTCTGAGTAGCACTCATCGGCGGCAATCACAAAACCGTACTGGTCGGCTTTATTAAAGAGTAACGCCCAATCATCAAGTGGCATCACGGCCCCTGTCGGATTGCCCGGTGAACAGACGAAAACGAGCTGGGTGCGTTGCCATATCTCCTCTGGAATGCTCGCGTAATCAACACGCCAGCCCTGCGCTGCCGTGGTCTGCAGGTAGTAAGGTTGAGCGCCGCCCAGCAAGGCGGCACCCTCATAAATCTGATAAAACGGATTGGGGCAAAGAACCAGGGGGGCGGGTTGCTGTCGATCTAGAACACATTGTGCGAAAGAAAATAGCGCTTCACGAGACCCATTCACCGGCAAAATTTGGGTTGCAGGATTGATGTCGACCAATCCATAGCGACGTCTGAGCCATGCGGCAATCGCACTGCGTAACGCGTCGCTGCCCAGGGTCGTGGGATAGCTGGCTAAGCCATTTAAGTGATCAGTCAATGCGGCCTTGATCAGCGCCGGGGTTGGGTGTTTGGGTTCACCAATCGAAAGGTTGATGGGAGCATAGTTTGGATTTGGCGTGACCCCGGCAAAGAGCTGACGCAGTTTTTCAAAGGGGTAAGGGTGCAGGGCAGCGAGGTCGGGATTCAAGGCGCTTCCAGTCCAAAATTGACAAAACAGGATTATAAAATGCGGCGTACAGCGCTTGCCAGGCATGTCTCGGTTAAATTTAAGCGGATCGAGGTGCCTGTCGGTGACGTGTGTAATGGGATAATCAAAAACCATCTCATACACACGGTACCGGCGTTTTTTGGTTGATTTTTATGCAGAGACGTGAATATCTTAGCGCGATTGCGAGCTTACTGACCGGTGCAACGATTTGGGGCCTGATTTGGTTTCCCTATCGATTTTTAGCTCAGCAGGGTATCAGCGGCACGCTTGCATCGGCCCTGACATACAGTATTGGCCTGATGCTCGCGGCTTCGCTTTACACTTGCCTGTGTTGGCGTTTGCCCGCTTACCGCGCAGAACGTTTTTTTTCCTGGCCGTTGCTGGGGCTGGGATTGGCGGTCGGCTTAACTAATGTCAGCTTTGTTTGGGCAACGATTCATGGCGCAGTCTTACGGGTCGTGCTGCTGTTTTATTTATGTCCAGTATGGACCGCCTTCTTCGCACATTTTTTGCTGCGCGAGCCAATCACGCCGCGAGGTGTATGGGTGATTCTGTTGGGCTTATTCGGCGCACTGGTGATGCTGTGGCAACCAGATCAAGGCTGGCCTTTTCCTCAAACTCTAGCAGAATGGGTTGGGCTAGGGGCAGGGATTATGTTCGCCTTATCTAATGTTTTGCTACGTAAAATCAGGCAGCCAACCCGAGAGCTAAAAACCTGCTGGGTCTTGCTAGGCTGTGCGCTGGTGGGTTTAGTGGGCGCCGCCGTTGAGGGGGGCGCCAAGCCAGCCTTATCGATTGCGATACCGCATTCAGTTACAGCCTTGGTGCTGGTTTGCTTGCTCCTGCTGGGCGGGGTGCTGGTGTTGGCCAATTGGGTCGTGCAATTTGGAATTGAGCGTTTGCCTGCCAATAAAGTCGCGGTGATTTACTTGTTTGAGTTAATTGTGGCCGGGGCCAGTGGTTGGCTATTGGCAGCAGAGCATTTTGGTTGGCAAGAATTTGCGGGGGCGTGTTTAATCGCCTGTGCCAGTGTCTTGGCAGCCAGAGAATAAGTTGGCTATGGCGTGCCATAACCAATAATTCACACTAGATGGAATAAGCTTAGGAATTAATCATGTCAGCGCCAGAAAAACCACGTAAAACATTACGCTTACAGGGCCAACCTGCGCGCACAAAGCCTGCACAAACCGGCCACCAAGTCCGTGGCAGAGCATTACCGCACCAACGTCGCCGCGATGCTATCGCTGCGCCACGCCAAACCGCCGTGCCAGAACGGCCCGCCATCGCCGGGCGTGCAGCCGTAACTGTGGCTGCGGCAGACGCAGCAGGTGATCTCGTCACGCAGTCACCGCCCACGGTTGCGATAGACCAAGCGCCAGGCGTCTCTTTGCAGCGTTTGTCCAAGTTAATGGCGCAACGCGGTTTATGCTCGCGCCGGGAGGCCGATGAATATATCGAGAATGGCTGGGTCACTGTCAATGGCCTGGTGGTAAAGACGTTGGGAACAAAAGTGCCAGAGGCGGTCGAGATTGGTCTCCTGCCCGCAGCCCAACGGACACAAGGCGAGCGGGTCACGATTTTGTTGCATAAACCGATTGGGTATGTCTCTGGTCAGGCAGAGGATGGTTATGAGCCAGCTAGCGTGCTGATTGTGCCTGAACGGCTCTATCACCCTGGCACGGAGGCTCAGCGCCACTTCAAACCGCAGCATGCGCGGGGGCTGGCACCAGCAGGCCGGCTCGATATAGATTCAACCGGCTTATTGGTATTGACGCAAGATGGTCGAATTGCGCGGCAGTTGATTGATGCGGATTCAACCATTGATAAAGAATACCTGGTGCGGGTCAGTGGCCGGCTCTCTGCAGTAGGCTTGGCACAATTGAATCATGGTCTAAGCTTGGACGGCATTCGTCTCAAGCCGGCGCAGGTGAGTTGGCAAAATGAAAATCAGCTTCGGTTCGTCTTGCAGGAAGGGCGTAAACGACAAATCCGCCGTATGTGCGAGCTGGTTGGACTGCGCGTGATTGGCTTAAAGCGTGTCCGTATCGGTAAGATCACGTTGGCCGACTTGCCACTGGGTGCATGGCGTTATCTGCGCCCAGAGGAGTCTTTCGGTTAGCAACGCTTGCAGCTTGGAAAAGGCCGACGCAAGGGTGTCAACAATACCGTGAGTGCGGCCCAACTCGCTACTGCTAGCGGGAGATTACCCCCGTGTATTGGATTGCGGTGCAAACTGGCTGAACTCAATATGGGGTAAGGGGGCCCAGCCTGCTTGCCGATGCTCGGCGACGACGTTAGTAAAAATACCGCCTCGCACATACCACTTTGCGGTTAGGCGCATAAACCGAGGGGCGGTTGCCGCCACTAAATCAGTCAAGATCTGATTGGTCACCGCTTCATGAAAGGCTCCCTCATTGCGGTAACTCCACATGTAAAACTTGAGACTCTTCAATTCGACGTTTTTTTGATCAGGAATGTAGTCCAGAATCAGCGTGGCGAAATCGGGCTGCCCAGTTAATGGGCAGAGGCACGTAAACTCGGGAATTTCCATGTGAATGTGATAATCCCGCTCAGGATTCGGGTTGGGGAAGGTGTCAAGCTGCTTACTAGGACGATGTTTCGGGGTGGGCGGGGTAAATGTGGCAGTCGTATCGGTCATGATCAATGTCGAAATCAAAATAGAGGCTAAATCGCGGATGGTATTATAGCGGCCTTACTAAATTGTGCCTTCATACTGCTGCCGTGAAACTGTCGCATATCAAATTAGCGGGCTTTAAATCTTTTGTTGACCCGACCCACTTCCAAATCCCTGGTCAACTGGTGGGGGTTGTTGGCCCGAATGGTTGCGGTAAATCCAACATCATCGATGCCGTGCGCTGGGTTTTGGGCGAGTCCAAAGCCTCTGAATTGCGTGGCGAATCGATGCAAGATGTGATTTTTAACGGCTCGACATCGCGTAAACCCGGTAACCGTGCAAGTGTCGAGCTGGTGTTCGACAATCAAGATGGGCGTGCCGGGGGGCAGTGGTCTCAATATGCCGAGATCGCGGTAAAGCGGGTATTAACCCGCGATGGAACGTCCAGTTACTACATCAATAATCAACAAGTACGTCGGCGTGATATTCAGGATATCTTTTTAGGAACCGGGTTGGGGCCTCGTGCCTATGCGATTATTGGTCAAGGCATGATTTCTCGGATTATTGAGGCACGGCCTGAAGAGCTGCGGGTATTCCTCGAAGAAGCGGCTGGCGTCTCGAAATATAAAGAACGACGCCGCGAAACAGAAAACCGGCTTGCAGATACTCGTGAAAACTTGACCCGCGTGGATGACATTCTGCGTGAATTAAATGCGCAAATTGAAAAGCTCGAAGGTCAGGCTGAGGTCGCACAACGGTTTCGGCAGCTGCAAGCTGATGGCGAAACCAAACAGCAGATGCTTTGGTATTTGCGGCGGCAAGAGGCGCAATCGGAGCAAGAACGGCTGCACCTGGCGATTGAGCGTGCTCAAACTGATCTGGAAGGGCAAGTCGCCGCGCTCCGGCACGTTGAAGCTGAGCTTGAGCATATTCGGGCCAGTCAATATGAGGCGAATGAAACGCTGCATGCCGCTCAAGGGGCGGTCTTTGCTGCAAATGCGGAAGTGAGCAAGTTAGAAGCCGAAATTCGTTTTGTTGTCGATTCGCGCCAACGTATCCAACAACAGCTTGCCACGCTACAAGATCAGTTGGCCCATTGGCAAACCCTGCAGCAAGAGGCTGAACAGGGGCAAGCTCTGGCTGCTGAAGAGATTGCAATTGCCCAGGAAAAATTGGCCCTAAGCGAAGAGGCCCTCCACGAACGCCAAGCTGCGGTGCCGCAAGCAGAGCAAGCTTTGCGCAATGCTTTGCAACAGGTGAATGAAACCCGTGCCGCTTCTTTACAAGCTGAGCAAGCGATTGCCTTAGCGGCACAAACCCAAAGCAACACCAACCGGCAGTTACAGAACCTTGCTTTGCGCCGCGAGCGTCTACAAGCTGAATCGAATGCTTTGGAGCGTCCTGACGAGGTTGCCCTGGAAGCGCTGCAGGCGACGCAAGCCGAACTGACCGCTCAGCGCGAAGACCTACTGGCCGAATTTACTGCCGCTGAAAGCGCGCAGCCCCTGGCTGCACAAGCCAGACAGCTGGCCTTTGAGCAGGTGCAAGCGGGGCAGCAAAAAATGACCCAAATTGAAGCCCGTCTATCAGCACTGCAGCAGCTTCAGGAAAGTGTACAAACCGAAGGAAAGCTTGTGCCATGGCTAACCAAGCATGAGTTAACCCAGCTTGAACGCTTGTGGCAGAAGTTACATATTCAGACCGGCTGGGAAAGTGCGTTGGAAGCGGCTCTGCAGGAAAGAATGGGGGCATTACCGCTGAGTCAGCTAGAATGGGTAAAAGCGTTTTTTAATGATGCCCCACCAGCGAAGTTAACCTTCTATGCACCACCTGCCAGTCAGCCCTCGCCAGCAGCAATATCTGGCTTAACGCCACTGTCCCACCTGTTGCAAGTCACGGACCCTGCTTTGCGGACCTTGCTGGATGATTGGCTGGCAAATATTTTTACCGCCGAGGACGCTGCACAGGCTTTGCAACAGCGCCACACCTTGCCGAATGGTGCTTGGTTTGTGTTGCCGAATGGCCATTTAGTTGGGCGTCATAGTGTGCGCTTTTATGCGCCGGATTCGGAGCAAGCTGGCCTGTTGGCCCGCCAGCAGGAAATGGAAAATTTGGAGCGCCAATTGCGTGCGGAGCGGATGCTGGCTGAGGAGGCACAATCCGCACTGACCCGTGCTGAAGCGCAATTGACGGCGGCCAATCAGCAGTTAGCGCAAACACGTCAGCGTCTGGAAGAGATCACGCAGCGTCAGCATCAGGGCCAAATGGGGCTGCTTAAACTCATGCAGGCAGCGGATAATTACCGTCAACGTAATAATCAGCTGATGGCTGAACTGGATGAATTGGCTGTGCAAGAGGAAGAGTTAAGAATTGTCTTGCAAGAGTCAGAAAGCCAATTTGAAACACTAGACCTGGCGCTCGCAGAACAACAAACCGCCTACGAAGAGGCACAGTTACAGTACGAGGCTCTTGAGCGCGAAGTGGCACGGGTGCGTGATGCAGCGCGGGAGGCTGAACGTGCGGTTCAGGCGGCACAGTTTGCGCTGCAAACGGCACACCAGCGGGTTGCAGAATTGCAGCGCAATGCTGACAGCGCCGAGATGCAACTTGCGCGTGTTTCAGAAAGTGTGGCTGCCGGTAAAGAGGAATTACTGATTTTGGATGATGAAGCGGCCCGCGCTGGCTTGCAAGATGCGCTGGCTTTGCGAGTGACTCAAGAAGAAGCCCTGGCGCGTGCGCGGACGGCGCTGGATGCGATCATCGGGCAATTGCGCGAGTATGAAGAAAAGCGGATGCAAGCGGAAATGGGGCAGCAGCCATTACGCGACAAAATTACTGAATTGCAATTAAAAGAACAAGCGGCACGGTTGAATCGAGAGCAATACGATACACAGCTCACTCAGGTCATGCCTGAGGGAGAGGCGATGACCCTGGCGTTATTCTTGGCGCAGTTGGCCGAGCAGATTGCGCCCGATACCAAACCCGCCTGGTTGCAAGCAGAAATTACCCGAATCAACGCGCAGATTAATGCATTAGGTGCTGTGAATTTAGCGGCGCTGGAAGAATTACAGACTGCCCGTGAACGGAAAGATTTTCTCGATGCACAAATGGCGGATTTGAATGAAGCCATCACGACCTTAGAAGATGCTATTCGTAAAATCGATCGTGAGAGTCGTGATTTATTGCAAGATACGTTCAATACTGTCAATAAACATTTTGGTGAGCTGTTCCCGACGCTCTTTGGGGGTGGTGAGGCTAAATTAATTCTAACCGGGGAAGAAATTCTGGATTCCGGCGTGCAAGTGATGGCCCAACCCCCAGGTAAGAAAAATAGTACGATTCATTTACTCTCTGGGGGTGAAAAAGCACTAACCGCCACGGCGCTGGTCTTTGCCTTATTTCAGTTGAATCCAGCCCCATTTTGCTTACTGGATGAAGTAGATGCACCATTAGATGATGCGAACACGGAGCGCTATGCCAAAATGGTTAAGCGGATGTCAACGCAAACCCAGTTTATTTTCATCTCGCACAACAAGATTGCGATGGAAATGGCGGAGCAGTTGATCGGTGTTACCATGCAAGAACAAGGGGTGTCGCGTATCGTCGCCGTCGATATGGAGGCGGCGATTAAATTTGTTGACCCAATTGGTAAAGTCGCAGAAGCAGCCTGAACGGAACGGTCATGATGGAACTGCAATTGGTATTACTGGGGGTTGGGCTGTTAGTTATCGCTGGGGTATGGGGCTATAACTGGTGGCAAGAGCGCAAGCTGCGTAAACAATTACAAACAGCATTTGGTGGTGCGGGTGCCGCCCACCATGATGCTTTGTTGGATGATGTCGCCGGTGGCCGCAAGCAGTTTGACTTGCATCCCAACACCTTTGGCAGCACAACGCCCGTTGATTACGAGCAAATGGCTGAGGCCCCCGCCTATCGACGAACCGACAATACACTGCCAAGCCAAATTGCGGAAGAGCTTGCGATTGCTGGTGCTTTATCAGAACCTATCGGGCCGCTCAAAACCATTAGTGAGCCGGATCTGCGTGAAAATAGCCCTGCTAGCGCCTCACTTTCTGACGTATTGCCTACAGTCACAGCAACCCAAGTGCTTGGTCCCAATACCTTGCAACGTGCCTATGCTGATACGGTTCCCATTGAGGATATGTCAAATCCCGATCTCGATGCCCTAGAAGCCGCGATTGCACACGCGCATCATAGTCATGTGTCGAAGGTCGCTCGCACAGCGGGGGAGCTACGGAGCGAGCCACGGTTATCCGCTATCGACCAGGCTGATAAAGCTTTTACGCAGGATCACGTTGCGTCGAAAGCATCGGCTGAGCGTCGTGTTGCTACTGGTTCGGGTGTGCTGGATCCAATTATTGACTGTATTATTCAAGCAACGCCCGCACGTTCGATTTCGGGTGACCATTTGATTGTTCTTGCTCAACGCTATCGGCATGCGGGGTCTAAACCGATTGTGATGGAAGGGCTGCAAGCGCAGCCTGATGGGACCGCGTGCTGGACCCGACCGCGTCCGGGAGATGTCTACACTGCCTTACGAATTGGGGTATTGCTCGCTAATCGTAATGGTCCACTGAATGCAATCGAGTTTTCAGATTTTATTCAGGTTGTTGATCGGCTCGGGGATGAGCTTGATTTTCTACCCCACCATCCGGATATGCAAGAAACGTTGAGCCTTGCCCAGGCAATGGATCAAATTTGTGCTCGCGTGGATATTCAGATGGGATTGAACATCATGATCCCCAACAATAATTTCAATTTAGCAACTCTGCAAAGCCTATTGGAAGGAGAGGGGTGTACGCCCCGCCCCGACGGCAAGTATGCTTGGCTTGATGAGCATGGCCGTGTTTTGTTTGTTATTGCCGTCAATGTTGTTGCACCTCAGTTTTCTTTCCAACTGGATCTGCCGCGCGTGCCAGCACACAGCCGGCCCTTTTCACGGATGACAGAAAAAGCTAAAGCGCTTGCAGCGAAAGTAGAAGGGGTGTTGGTGGATGATAACCAGCGTCCCCTCTCTGAATTGGCTTTGAATAATATTTCTCAGCAATTAGGACTCTTGTATGAGGAAATGGAGAAAGCTGCGATTCCTGCGGGCTCTCCTTTAGCGACCCGGCTCTTCACTTAATTCTTTCAAGTCGCAATGACGTTGCCTCTATTTCCTGCTGCGGATGAACCAACATCCGTTACGGCAGACGAAAAACTAACTTTGCCCAACGAGTCTGTCGAGCAGCCTCTAACCGCCGCGGTCGAAGTGGCACAGTTGCGCCGTGAGCTAGGCGAACATAACTATCGTTACTACGTGTTAGATGCGCCAAGCATCCCTGATGCTGAATACGACCGTATGTTTCAACGCTTGCAGTTACTGGAAGCAGCTAATCCCGATCTCATCAGCCCGGATTCCCCGACCCAACGCGTGGGTGGGGTGCCACTGAAAGTTTTTGGCTCAGTCAGTCACGCGGTGCCCATGCTGTCATTAAACAATGCTTTTAGTGATGAAGATGTTTATGCGTTTGAAAAACGTATTCAAGAGGCACTCTTAAAACAAGGCGAATCCCCAGATCACATTGAATATGCCGCAGAACTCAAATTCGATGGTTTGGCGATTAATTTGCGCTATGAAAAGGGGCAGCTAACCCTGGCCAGCACACGGGGTGACGGTGAAACTGGCGAAGCGGTCACAGAAAATATTCGAACAATTCGTGCTATTCCACTGACCTTAATGACAGACAGCCCACCCGAGGTTCTTGAAGTGCGCGGAGAAGTGTTGATGTACCGCGACGACTTTGTCGCCCTGAACAAGCGTCAACAAGCCTTGGGTGAAAAAGAGTTTGTTAACCCTCGCAACGCTGCCGCCGGTTCTTTACGCCAGCTTGATTCACGTATTACTGCCAGCCGTAGCCTGCGCTTTTTCGCTTACGGTGTCGGACAGTATCACAATCCAGGACAACCTCTCCCTACCAGCCACAGCTACTTATTGGATTGGCTGATGACGCTTGGCTTGCCTGTTTGCCAGGAACGGTCCGTCGTCAGTCGAGCCAGTGAGTTACTCGCTTTTTATCAACGCATTGCGACGCAGCGGGCACAGTTGCCTTATGACATCGATGGTGTTGTCTATAAAGTGAATTCCCGTGCTTTACAAGAAAAGCTCGGTTATGTTGCCCGTGCCCCGCGTTTTGCGATTGCCCATAAATTCCCGGCGGAAGAGGCGCTCACCACGGTGCTGGATATTGAGGTGCAAGTTGGTCGCACTGGGGCATTGACCCCTGTAGCGCGACTTGCGCCGGTTTTTGTTGGTGGGGTAACGGTCACCAATGCCACCTTACACAATGAGGATGAGATTAAGCGTAAGGATGTGCGCGTTGGTGATACCGTGGTTGTGCGTCGTGCTGGTGATGTTATCCCGGAAGTAGTACGGGTATTACTTGAGCGTCGGCCCTCAAACACGGCCGTGTTTGTGATGCCGACCGCCTGCCCGATTTGTCAGTCTGAGGTTTATCGTGAGCCCGACGAGGCGGTATCGCGCTGCACTGGGGGCCTGATTTGCGCGGCGCAGCGCAAACAGGCGCTCTTGCATTTTGCACAACGACGAGCGATGGATATTGAAGGGTTGGGAGAAAAGCTGGTGGAGCAGTTGGTGGATTGTCAATTGGTAAATGATCCTGCCGACTTATATTCTCTCGACTTACCTACGCTGGCAGGGCTAAGCCGGATGGCAGAAAAATCAGCACAGAACATATTGGATAGTATCCAGCACTCAAAACAGACGACATTCGGGCGTTTCCTGTTTGCGTTGAGTATCCGCCATGTCGGTGAAACAACCGCCAAAGATTTGGCACGTTATTTTGGCTCACTCGAGGCGCTGATGGATGCTGATGAAGCAGGGCTGCTGGCGGTGAATGATGTTGGTCCGGTCGTGGCTCATGCAGTTCAACATTTTTTTTCTGAGCCCCATAATCGCGAGGTAATCATGCGCTTACGCGCAGCGGGCATACATTGGCCACCTCCTGATGCGACAGATGCGCTGCAGGCTGTTGGCGAATTGCCACTCGCTGGTAAATCTTTTGTACTCACTGGCACGCTGCCCACGTATAGTCGAGAACAAGCTAAAGCGATGATTGAAGCGGCGGGGGGGCGCGTAATCGGTAGTGTTTCAGCGAAGACGCACTATTTGCTAGCTGGAGCCGAGGCAGGATCGAAATTGGATAAAGCCTTACAGCTCGGTGTCTCTGTGCTAGATGAGCCAGCTTTCTTGGCATTATTGCCCGCATCAATCACTAAATCGACAAATTAATTGAATGAAGGGAGTGTCAGCATGCTCAAAAAAGTTCGTAAAGCTGTTTTTCCGGTTGCCGGTATGGGGACTCGATTTTTGCCTGCAACCAAAGCATCAGCGAAAGAAATGATGTCCGTGGTTGATAAGCCGCTCATTCAATATGCGGTAGAGGAAGCGGTAGCCGCGGGTATTACCGAGATGATTTTTATTACAGGTCGCCACAAACGTGCGATTGAAGACCATTTTGATAAGGCCTATGAGCTAGAAAATGAGCTTGAAGCAAAGGGAAAAACAGCGCTGCTTGAAATTGTACGCAGTGTTGTTCCCAAAAATGTTAACTGCATTTATATTCGCCAGAACGAGCCATTGGGCTTGGGGCATGCTGTTTTGTGTGCAGAGCCGGTGGTGAATGATGAGCCCTTTGCAGTGCTCCTGGCGGACGATTTGATGGATGTTGCCGCAGGCAAGCCCTCTGTTATGCAGCAGATGGTGGATGTGTATGATTTAGAGCAAGCGAGTGTGTTGGCGGTGCAAACGGTACCTCGCGAGGAAACGAAAAGCTATGGGATTGTCAGCACCCAGCCTTGGAATGCCAATTCGGAGCGCATCATCGGTATGGTAGAAAAACCAAAGCCAGAGGAGGCCCCTTCTAATTTGGCCGTGGTTGGCCGCTATGTCCTTTCACCTAGGGTTTTTCATCACTTAAAAAATATTCCGCCCGGCTCTGGCGGCGAGATTCAACTGACGGATGGGATTGCCGCTTTGTTGGCCGAACAACCTGCCTTTGCGTTCAAGTTTGACGGGGTACGATACGATTGTGGTTCAAAAATTGGATTTTTGAAAGCAACGGTTGATCTCGCTTTGAAACACCCAGAAGTGGCTGCAGAGTTTCAACAATTTCTAACACAACGAGCCGCGTCTTCTCATTAATCAGCGAGTGATCTATGTTTGCAATTATTGGTGGTAGTGGTCTAGCAAAGTTAACCAATCTTGAGGTCAGCAAACGCCAAGTGATGCGGACCCCTTATGGCGAACCTTCTGGCGCCCTGACTTTTGGTCAGATTAATGGCGTTGATGTGGTCTTTTTTGCGCGCCATGGCTATGGTCACACCATCGCGCCGCATGAAATTAATTACCGCGCTAATTTATGGGCACTGCATGCATTAGATGTCGATGGCATTATTTCGATTGCTTCCGTTGGGGGTATTCGTCAAGATATGCAACCTGGCACCCTGGTGATCCCCGATCAAATTATTGATTATACTTTTGGGCGCAAACACACCTTCTTTGAAGGCCCAGAGCAGCCGGTCAACCATATTGATTTTACCCAACCCTACAGCGAGGAATTGCGCGCCCATTTGTTTGCGGCGGTGGATGGAGTCAGCGAAGCCTGTGTGTTGGGTGCTACGTATGCCTGTACGCAAGGTCCCCGACTTGAAACAGCCGCTGAAATTCGCCGTTTGGAGCGCGATGGTGCCGATATCGTTGGCATGACTGGCATGCCAGAAGCCGCGCTAGCGCGAGAGTTGGGGTTGAAATATGCGACCTTGGCGATTGTGGCGAATTGGGCAGCAGGCAAGGGTGATTCGCGTGAGACTGTTTCAAAAGAGGGTATTCAACAAACGCTTGAACAGGCAATGCATCGCGTTCGTAAAATTCTTGTTGCTTTTGTGGCGCAACCCGTGAGTGTCGATTAGTCACTTAACACCCGTTATTGCCAACGTTTAGCGCTTTCCTGGCCCGGCCTCTTCCAATACGGCAAGTAGTTCTTGCTCGAATTTGATTTGCTGTTTTGGATGGCTGAAAAGGTCTCCTTCGAGCAAAAAGCTGTCTTCTACACGCTCCCCTAAGGTCAATATCTTAGCGCTACGTAATCTAACGCGATGCTGAACCAAGGTGTAAGCAATGGCATACAGTAACCCCGGACGATCCGTCGCGGTGAGGTCCATCAGGTGGTATTGCCCTTTGGAATCCGGTTGTAAAACAATATTGGCGGGAACGGGAAAATGCCTCGAAAGGCGAGAGAGTCTGCCTTTAATGGGTTGGTGTAAGGGCGTTTGCTCGCGTAGTCGCTGTTGTAATTCGCTTTCTACCAGAGCAATAATGTCTCGGTATTCGACGGCTAGTGTACGGTTAATAATTAAAAACGTATCAAAGGCATAACCTTGTTTTGTTGTGTAAATTTTCGCATCCAGAATACTGAAACTACGACTTTCAAAGTAACCACAAATGCGCGCGAATAAATCTGGTTGGTCTGGTAGATAAACGGTAATCTGAAGCCCTTCGCCAATGGGTGCAAGGCGTGCCCGAATAATCGGTTCTAGCGTGTCAAAGCGGCTATATAAAAACCGCGTCTGCCAGGCAATATCAGCGGGTTCATGGCGTAAAAAATAGCTGACATCCAGTTGCTGCCAAAAAGCATGATGCGCATCTGCACTCAGACCGTTCAGGCGCAATATCCGCTCAGCTTCGGCTTGGCGCTCTGAAAATGCCGATTGAATGTTACTGGGGCTGCCGCCTAAATGTCGCTGGGTAAGGCGAAAGAGGTCTTCTAATAATTTTGCTTTCCAGGCGTTCCACACCTTGGGGCTGGTCCCCCGAATATCTGCGACAGTTAATAAATACAGGGCGGTCAGGGCGCGTTCGGTTTTTACGCAGTGGGCGAAGCGGGCAATGATGTCGGGGTCACTGATGTCCTGTTTTTGCGCTACCGTCGACATGGTTAAGTGGTGCTCTACCAGAAACACGACCAGATCGGTGTCAGCTTTGTCTAATCCATGTGCGCGGCAGAAACGTCGTGCATCTCCTTTACCGAGCGCTGAATGGTCGCCACCTCGGCCCTTTGCAATATCATGAAACAGGGCCGCAATATACAAAAGCCAGGGTTTATCGAAGTGGGCCATGAGTTGGCTGCAAAACGGAAACTCATGAGCATGCTCGGGCATCGTAAAACGTCGCACGTTACGAACTACAAAGAGAATATGCTGATCAACCGTGTAAACATGAAATAAATCATGCTGCATTTGACCCACGATACGTCGAAACGGGGGCAGATAGCGGCCCAAAACGCCCAGCTGATTCATGCGGCGCAGTTCGTGAACGATTCCTTTTTCTGCTTGTAATAGCGCTAAAAATAGCTGACGGTGATAGCGATCGTCTCTAAAGGCTCGATCAATCCGATGTTTGGCATGCCAGATACCGCGCAGGGTTGTGGTCGTCATGCCTCGTAAGCCGTGGATCTGCATCAATCGGAACGCTTCTAGGAGAGCGGCAGGGCGATGTTCAAAAAGATCTGGCTGACGAATCTCGAGCAATCCTTGGCGTTCTGCAAAATCGGTATCGAGGGGTGAGAGATTGGCATGCTCAATCGGGAATAGCTGCGCTTCTATATTCTGCAACAGCAGCGTGTTCAGCTGCATCACGATTTTGGCTGCTTTGTAATAGCGTTGCATCAATACTTCACTGACGCGCTTGCTACCGCTTGGCTTCAGGCCAAAGTGCTGTGCGATGGCTGTTTGTATATCAAACACCAGACGATCTTCGTGGCGACTAGATTGCAAGTGCAAGGCGATACGGATCTCTCGCAATTGCTTTTCTGTGCGGCGCAATTCTTTGAGTTCGGCTCGCGTTAGTAATCCTTTGCGTGCCAGCTCAGCCCAATTTTTACCGAGCTGAGCTGCCTTGGCTACCCATAGAATCACCTGTAAGTCACGTAATCCGCCGGGGCTTTCTTTACAGTTCGGTTCTAAGCTGTAGGGCGTGTCTTGGTATTTGGCATAACGCTGGCGCTGTTCCAGTTCTTTTGCTCGAAAAAACTGTTGCGGGTTAAGTTGCTGGCGCAAGACTTTTTTTAGTTTTACATGTTGTTTTCGATCGCCCGCGAGTAAACGGGATTCAAGAAGGGCAGTTTGTACAGAAATATCTTTACTCGCTTCAATTAAGCACTCGCTGATACTCCGAACGCTGTGGCCAATTTCTAAGCCTATGTCCCAAAAGCGACTGACCAAGTTGCTGAGTGCGGGATGGGGTAGGTTTTCTTCCCCCTCTGGCAAAAGAATCAATAAATCAACATCAGAATAGGGGTACATTTCCCCACGCCCATACCCGCCAATAGCAATCAGGCTATATGTATTCGGCAGACCATGTTGTTCCCAGGCCAAGCACAGATGCCGATCAATGAGTAATGTGTGGCGATGCAGCAAAGCCACTGAATTTGGTTTGGCTTGAGCCTGATACTCATTGAACAGCGCTTGGCGTTGCGCGCGCAGGGCATCACGCTGTTCTTGACTGGCGGGTGTGGTCATGCAGTTAATGTTGCGGTGATTGGAGGAGATGTATTGGCGGCATAGGGGAGCCAGCCGATACAGTCAACACCTCGTAGCCTGTTTCGGTGACTAAAACGGTATGTTCCCACTGCGCTGACAAGCTGCGGTCGCGGGTAACAATTGTCCAGCCGTCACCCAGCTCTTTGATGTCACGTTTGCCTGCATTGACCATCGGTTCAATCGTGAAAATCATGCCTGCTTTGAGTTCTTCGAGTGTTCCGGGGCGGCCATAGTGTAAAACTTGTGGATCTTCATGAAACTTTTTGCCGATGCCGTGGCCACAAAACTCGCGCACGATGCTGTAGCCTTGTGCTTCTGCATGTCGCTGAATCACGTGTCCGATGTCGCCTAGTCTAGCGCCAGGCTTGACTTGATCAATGCCCAGCCACATGCACTCATAAGTTATTTCGCATAACCGTTTAGCGGCAATCGAGCCTTCCCCCACAATGAACATCCTGCTGGTATCGCCGTGGTAGCCATCTTTAATGACTGTGATATCTAGATTTACAATATCCCCACTTTTAAGTACTTTTTCACCGGGAATGCCATGGCAAACTTGGTGATTTACCGAGGTACAAATCGATTTAGGATAAGGTTGATAGCCAGGGGGGCAATAGTTAAGTGGCGCGGGTATGCTTTGTTGGACATTAACCATGTAATCATGACACCGCTGATCTAGTTCATCAGTGGTCACACCGGGTTTGACGAAGGGCGTAATAAAATCAAGTACTTCCGAGGCAAGGCGTCCTGCTACACGCATTTTTTCAATATCGGTCGGGCTTTTTATTGTGATGGCCATAGTGGACTTGTCTAAGTAGAAAGAAAAACGTTATAATTATAGGCTGTCTTGGTTCTTGCTGCGGGGTTGTTCGCTAGCCAGTACCAAGGCTAAACGGTAAAAGTTGGGTCCTACGCAGTATCAGGGTCGACTTATTTTTAATCCCTTGCTTATTTCATCTGGGTGTTGTGCTCGGTTTGTGCGCAATATAAACGCTAAAAAAGAGGCGTTGTGAAACAAGCAACAGACTTAACCCAAGGAGTGTTTCATGTCTGTGACCATGCGTCAAATGCTGGAAGCCGGTGTGCATTTTGGCCACCAAACGCGTTTCTGGAATCCCAAGATGGCCCCTTTCATTTTCGGTCATCGCAATAAAATTCACATTGTTAACCTCGAAAAAACGCTTGCCAACTTCTTGGATGCAGCGAAATACGCCAAACAATTGGCGGCTAACCGGGGGACGATTCTGTTTGTCGGCACCAAGCGTCAAGCCCGTGAGATTATGGCTGAAGAAGCGCAGCGTGCAGGTATGCCTTACGTTGACCAGCGCTGGTTGGGTGGCATGCTGACCAATTTCAAAACTGTTAAACAATCGATCAAGCGTCTGAAAGAAATGCAGACGTTGGTCGAAGAGGGTGGGTTGGAGCGTTTGTCTAAAAAAGAAGCGCTACAATTTTCCCGTGAGCTCGAGAAGCTCGAGAAGTCTATTGGGGGTATTCAAGAAATGGGTGGCGTGCCCGATGCCATCTTTGTTGTTGATGTTGGCTACCACAAGGGGGCGATCACAGAGGCTAACAAGCTGGGTATTCCAGTGATCGGCGTGGTTGATACCAACCATTCGCCAGAAGGCGTTACTTACGTTGTTCCTGGTAATGATGACTCAAGCCGTGCGATCCGTCTTTATGCGCGTGGTATTGCCGATGCGATTCTCGAGGGCAAAGTTAATGCGGTCGAGCAAGTGGTTGAGGCCATCAAGGCAGGGGAAGAAGAGTTCGTTGAGGTTTCAGCCTAAGCGCTTTAATTTTGTCTAGAGGGCGGTGCTTGTGGTCACTCAGTCGAACCGCATCTGCCCCTAGTGCATTAAACGTAGATAATCAAGGAGTTTGCAATGGCGGAAATTACCGCAAGCATGGTAAAAGACCTGCGCGAAAAAACTGACGCGCCCATGATGGAATGTAAAAAAGCGCTGACCGAAGCTGGCGGCGATATGGCGAAAGCAGAAGAAATTCTGCGTGTAAAACTCGGCAGCAAAGCGAGCAAAGCCGCCACCCGTGTGACCGCCGAAGGCATCGTCGGTACTTTTATCAGCGCGGATGGCAAGTTGGCTGCGATGGTTGAGGTGAACTGTGAAACTGACTTCGTGGCTAAAAACGAAGACTTCATTGGTTTTGCGCGTAATTTGGCACAACTCGTGGCTGAACAAAACCCGACTGATGTGGCCGCTCTGTCGGCATTGAACCTGAATGGTGAGCCAGTCGAAACAGTCCGTACGGCGCTGATCGGTAAAATTGGTGAAAATATGGCTATCCGCCGCTTCGTGCGTATTGCCGCACAAGGTCAGGTCACACAATATGTTCACGGTGGTGCCAAAGTGGGTGTGCTGGTGGATATCGCTGGTGGTGATGTCGAGTTTGCTAAAGATTTGGCGATGCACATTGCGGCATTCAAGCCGGTGGCTTTGTCCAAAGAGCAAGTGGCAGCCGAGTTGATCGAAAAAGAACGCGCTGTTGCGGCGGCTAAAGCGGCTGAGTCGGGCAAACCGGCTGATATCGTGGCCAAAATGGTTGAGGGTGCTGTGACTAAATATCTCAAGGAAGTCACCCTGTTAGGCCAGGCCTTTGTTAAAGATGACAAGCAGACGGTTGAGCAGGTGCTCAAGTCTAAAGGCGCGACTGTTTCTGCCTTTACGCTGTATGTCGTCGGTGAGGGCATTGAGAAAAAAGTGGAGAATTTTGCTGAAGAGGTTGCGGCTGCAGCAGCGGCACGCTAATTGGCAGTAAATATCCATTGATTGCCTGTAATACTAGGTAGATAGCGTAAAATAAGCCTGACGTAAACTTACGTCAGGCTTTTTTATAGGGAGTAAAGATACCCTCGGTCGCGCTAGCGTTTGCGATCGTGCTAGTGGGCTATCTGCTTCAGATACCGAGTTGAAGTCGTGATGGGTAGTTCTATCATCGTCATTTAGAAAATAAGGAGAACAATCAATGACCGTGTCTAACTTGGCATACAAGCGTGTGCTGCTAAAGCTTTCTGGCGAAGCGTTAATGGGCGATGATGCCTATGGTATCAATCGAATCACCATAGAGCGCATGATCACAGAAATTGCAGATGTCGTGCGTATGGGCGTCGAATTAGCAATTGTAATTGGCGGGGGGAACATTTTTCGTGGCGTTGCGCCTGGCGCTGCAGGTATGGACCGTGCGACTGCCGATTACATGGGGATGTTGGCAACGATTATGAACGCGCTGGCTCTACAAGATGCTTTTCGGCAGGTTGGTGTGACTGCGCGTACCATGTCCGCTCTGAATATCGAACAAGTCGTAGAGCCCTATATTCGACCCAAAGCGATGCGTTACTTGGAAGAGGGCAAGGTTGTTATTTTTGCGGCTGGCACCGGTAACCCCTTCTTTACGACTGATACTGCTGCGGCACTGCGTGGTTCTGAAATTGGTGCAGAAATAGTACTGAAAGCCACTAAAGTGGATGGGGTGTATACCGCTGATCCCAAAAAAGATCCCAATGCAGTTCGCTATGCGACGATTAGTTTTGATGAGGCGATCAGTAAAAATTTACAAGTTATGGATGCAACTGCCTTTGCCTTATGTCGCGACCAAAAATTACCAATCAAGGTATTTTCGATTGTTAAGCCAGGGGCTCTCAAGCAGATTATTGAAGGTGCCAATGAGGGTACACTGGTTCATGTGTGAAAGGATTCTGAATCATGTCAGTAGCGGAAATTAAAAAAACAGCGGAACAAAAAATGCAAAAGGCGATTGATGCCTTAAAGCATGATTATCAAAAAGTTCGGACCGGTCGTGCGCACATTGGCCTGCTAGACCACATTCAAGTCGATTATTACGGCTCCCCTGTTCCCATCAGTCAGGTTGCTAACTTAACATTGGTTGATGCTCGAACCATTGGCGTGCAGCCCTGGGAAAAGAAAATGGTTGCAGTAGTTGAAAAGGCAATCCGCGAATCAGACCTAGGCCTAAACCCGGCAACGCAAGGGGACTTGATTCGTGTGCCAATGCCTGCACTCACGGAAGAGCGTCGCCGTGAACTATGTAAAGTGGTAAAAAGCGAAGGTGAAAATGCGAAAGTAGCGGTGCGAAACATTCGCCGTGAGGCGAACGAGCAGCTCAAGAAATTAGTCAAGGAAAAACTAATTTCTGAGGATGACGAGCGCCGTGCGCAAGATGATGTACAGAAGTTAACCGATAAGCATATTGCCGAGGTTGATAAATTAGCGCAGCAAAAAGAAGCTGAAATTATGACAGTGTAGTTTGCACTGTCTTTATTGATTATTGCGCCTCTCAAATATGGGCTTTTTCCTGCGTCGTCGAGTCAATAAAACAGGGCCTCTCGCACTGTCGCCTGACTTATCCACGCCTAACCATCTGCCTCGGCACATCGCTATCATTATGGATGGTAATGGGCGTTGGGCGAAGGCGCGCCTGCTTCCCCGTGTTGCGGGGCATAAAAAAGGGGTCGATGCGGTTCGTGAGATTGTCCGTGCTTGTAATGATTTAGGCATTCCCTATCTGACACTGTTTGCCTTTAGCTCAGAGAACTGGCGGCGTCCTGCTGAAGAAGTGTCATTACTGATGAAATTATTCATCACTGTCCTAGAAAGTGAAGCCGATAAGATGCATCAGCACGGCATTCGGCTTAAGGTGGTAGGCGACATACAGGCGTTTGATGCGCGGTTGCAAGCGTTAATCCGTTCAGTCGAGGAAAAAACGGCCGCTAACGAACAGCTGACCTTAACTATCTGCGCAAACTACGGTGGCCGCTGGGATATTTTGCAGGCAGCACAAGCTTGGGTAAAAGCAAACCCAGATTCCGATTGCTCAGCGCTGACGGAGACTGCTTTAGAGCAATATCTTTCTATGGCTTATGCGCCCCCCCCTGATCTCTTCATCCGCACTGGAGGGGAGGAACGGATCAGTAATTTTCTACTTTGGCAAATGGCGTACACCGAGTTGTACTTTACCCAAACCTATTGGCCTGAATTTAATCGTAAGGCGCTTGAGCGTGCAATTAATTCATATCAATCGAGAGAGCGTCGCTTTGGCCGGACGAGTGAGCAGATTCAAACCGCATCGACATAGTCTATGACGGTGTTTTCTGAATTAACTATATGGGATACGCTGATCCTGTCATCGGAGAAACGATGTTAATCCGCCGTTTATTCACCGCCGCCGCACTCGCTGCCGTACTACTCCCCATTTTATTTTTAGGGAGTGCCTGGTGGTGGGCTAGTGTTACCCTAATTTTCTTACTTGCGGCAAGTTGGGAATGGCAACGTTTAATTAAACCAATGCCTTTTCAGCTATCTCGTGTTATGACATGGCCCAGAGGCGTGGTTGTCATGGCTGTTATTGGTGGGCTGACCTTGTATGGTCTTTTCTCCAATATCACCCCCGCCTATTTTGATCTCTTCCTTTACTGTGCCGTGAGTCTTTTTTGGATTGTCGCTGCGATTCCGCTAATGCGTTATCAGCAGGTCCATCGATTATCACTCTGGGTTGTCCTTTTTTTATTACTTGCCGCATGGTGGGCGGTCATTGCTGCGCGTGCAATTGGGATTGGTTATTTGCTCTCCATCATTTTTCTGGTGATCGCTGCAGATAGTTTTGCCTACTTTGTTGGACGCGCAATAGGGCGGCATAAGCTTGCTCCAACGATTAGCCCTGGTAAAACCATCGAAGGTGTATTGGGAGGGGCTGTCGGGGTGCTACTGACTGCTGCTATTTTCATCCAGTATGTTCCCTGGGACAATTTCTTTCGCCTAAGCTGGCAGAAGTTAGGCTACTTTGCCTGTTTACCCTGGCTGACACTACTCTTCTTTTCTGTCGTAGGCGATTTATTTGAATCCGCATTGAAGCGTGCCGTCAATGTAAAAGATAGCAGTCAATTATTGCCGGGGCACGGTGGGGTACTTGATCGAATTGATGCGCTATTGCCAACCTTGCCGCTAGCGATGTTAATAACTTATTTTTTAAATCAACTTTAATACCAAGGTGAGATATGGCCGAGAGCACCATGCAGTCGCTCACTATTCTGGGTGCGACGGGTTCGATTGGCGGCAGCACGCTAGAGGTAATTCGCCGCCATCCTGAACGCTTTCGAGTTTATGCAGTGACCGCGTTTCAGCGTTGGCAAGCTCTATTACCGATCTGCCTTGAGTTTAAGCCTGACTATGCGGTTGTCGGCACAGAAGAGGATGCGACACAACTCCGCCTAAAACTTAAAGAGCAGCATTGCCTGACGCAGGTTTTGTCGGGTCCAGACTCATTGGTTGCCGTTGCGAGTGCCGCGGAGGTTGACATTGTGATGGCTGCCATTGTTGGTGCGGCGGGTTTGCCCCCAACCCTTGCGGCGGCGCGCGCGGGGAAACGTATCCTCCTTGCGAATAAAGAAGCGCTGGTGATGGCGGGGCCATTATTCATGACGGCGGTCAGAGAAGGCAAAGCCTGTTTGTTACCGATCGATAGCGAGCATAACGCGATTTTCCAGTGTTTGCCTTCAGAAGGCGCGACTGCTGCAAATGGCGTACGACGATTATTGTTAACTGCGTCTGGAGGACCCTTTCGAGGTTGGGATACGGCAGCGCTTCGCACCGTTACCCCCGAACAGGCATGTGCTCATCCTAATTGGGTGATGGGGCGCAAAATTTCGGTGGACTCCGCAACGCTCATGAATAAAGGCTTGGAAGTCATTGAAGCACACTGGCTGTTTGGGATGGAACCTGCTCGAATTGAAGTGGTGGTTCATCCACAGTCGGTGATTCATTCTATGGTTGAGTATGCCGATGGTTCAGTACTTGCACAATTGGGCCAGCCCGATATGCGCACCCCGATTGCGAACGGTCTTGCATGGCCCCAGCGCATTGACTCCGGGGTGACATCGCTGGATTTTACACGTCTGGCAGCGTTGACGTTTGAACCTGCTGATCAAGTTACCTTTCCTTGCTTACGCCTGGCCTATGCTGCTTTGGCAGCCGGAGGCAGTGCCCCGGCTATATTGAATGCCGCCAATGAAGTTGCTGTCGCAGCCTTTTTATCGGGGCATTCAACTTTTACTGGCATTGCCAAGACTGTCGCGGCTGTGCTGAACCGGTTGCCTACGGTTGCGTTGGAGAGCGTTGCGCATTTGCTGGAAATCGATCGTGAATCGCGAGAGTTGGCCACGCAGTTATTATCTTGAAATACAGAAGAGGCATTGGGAATCGCAGATATGTCTACGTTGATCGCTTTTCTACTCGCACTGGCAATCTTGATTACCTTTCATGAGTTGGGTCATTATTGGATTGCCCGTTATTGCGGCGTCAAGGTATTGCGTTTCTCGTTTGGCTTTGGTCGGGTACTATGGCGTTATCAAGCCAGCCCAGATGCAACAGAATGGGTAATTAGTCTTATCCCTTTGGGGGGCTATGTCAAAATGCTCGATGAACGAGATCCTTCTCAATCGATTGCGACACCAGACTTGCCCTATGCCTTTAATCGGCAGTCTTTGGGAAAGCGTGCGGCAATTGTAGCTGCTGGTCCATTGGCTAATTTTTTACTGGCTATTCTGTTATTGTGGCTGGCATTCTGGCAGGGAACCGAAGAGCCAACAGCGATTGTAGCCGCGCCGCCACCTCAAACGATCGCAGCTCAGCTAGGTTTGCAACGGGGTGATCAAATCAGTGAAATCAACGGTCAAGCAGTCGTGAGTTGGGGCAGCTTTAGTGAATCGCTGTTGGCGGCCTGGATTAGCCAAGAGGAGATTGAGTTGCGCTGGCAGCGTCAATCTGATTCGCCTGCTCAATCAACAATGTTATTCAGTGGGCGTTGGCAACCCGAATCCTCATCAGTACCTTTGCAAGTCGAGCCAGATACACTGAAGAAATTAGGGTTTGTGCTGGCCTTGCCGGCGGCGAGGGTGACGCAGGTGCAGGCGGATAGTGCAGCCAGTTCCGCGGGATTGGCAGTGGGGGATCGTATCTTAAAGGTTGCTGACAGGGTCCCTGATGCAGAACAGCCTTTGCCACAACTGATCGCGCCTTTGGCAAATCGGGCCGTCACACTCACGCTTGAGCGGATGGAGGGAAAAGAGTGGGTCAAGCGCGAGCTTACCGCAGTTCCGCGCCTCGATGAAAAGACTCAGCAAGGGCGTTTGGGTATTGGCATTGCCTATGATTTTCCAACAACATGGGTTGCCTACCCTGGCTGGTTGGGTTTGATTCGAGCCTGGCAAAAAACAGTGGATATGAGTGCACTAACCCTGAAACTACTCGGTAAGATGCTGACCGGGCATGCCTCACTGAAAAATTTGAGTGGGCCATTGACGATGGCTGATGCAGCCGGTCAGTCGGCACGGATCAGTTGGATTGCTTATTTGAGTTACTTGGCGATGGTGAGTATTAGTCTCGCTATTTTCAATTTACTGCCTATTCCGCTATTAGACGGTGGGCACTTGCTGTATTATTGCGTCGAGTTTTTCACAGGTCATCCACCAAACGAGAAATGGTTGGAGTTGACCCAGAAACTTGGCCTTGTGTTGTTGCTCGGTTTAATGAGTTTGGCCTTTACCAATGATATTGTTCGTTACTTTTTCTGAGCTGATGCAAAAAATTCTTTCCTCTTCCGCAGTTCGTTTTGTCCTTGTATTTTTAGGCTTATACGTGGCATGCCTGTGTCCTACGATTGCACAAGAGGTTGTCATCCGCGATATTCGCATTGAGGGCATTCAGCGGATTGAGCCTGGAACCATTTTTACGTATTTGCCGCTTAAAGTCGGTGACACACTCACAGCAGATAAAAGTGCAGCAGCCATCAAGGCGCTCTATGAGAGTGGCTTTTTCAAAGATATTCGCTTGGAGTTACAAGGTAACGTGTTGGTGGTGAGTGTTGAGGAGCGACCAACCGTTGCACAGGTTGACTTTGTCGGCATCAAAGAGTTTGACAAGGAACAATTACGTAAAGCATTGCGGGCTGTGGGTGTTGGCGAGTCCCGCATTTTTGACCGAGCTGCACTTGATCGTGCTGAGCAGGAGTTAAAGCGTCAGTATCTCAGTCGGGGTAAATATGCAGTACAAACGGTGACAACGGTTACACCGCTTGAACGGAATCGCGTCGCTGTTAATTTTGCCGTGACTGAGGGAGAAGTGGCAAAAATTAAAAGTATTAAATTTGTAGGTAATCAATCCTTCAAAGAAGCTGAGCTACTCGATTTACTCAATCTCTCGACCCCAACATGGTTAAGTTGGTATACCAAGAATGATCAATACTCTAAAGAAAAATTAACGGGAGATCTGGAAGCTGTTCGCTCCTTTTATTTGAATCGAGGTTATTTGGAGTTCAGAATTGATTCAACACAGGTTTCCATTACACCCGACAAGAAAGAAATCTATATCACAGTGAATGTCGTAGAGGGAAATAAATATACTGTTTCTGAAGTGAAATTGGCGGGCGAAATGCTAGGAGAAGAAAAACAACTCGCCAGCTTGCTCACGCTGAGGAAGGGAGACGTATTTAATCGTGAAAAACTCAATCAATCAATAAAAGCCATGACCGATCGTTACGGTCAACTTGGGTATGCTTTTGCGAATGTCAATGCCGCCCCTGAGATTGATCGTGAGAAGAGTCAAGTCGCCTTTACTGTTTATATTGATCCTGGCCGTCGCGCTTATGTGCGTAAAGTTAATATTTCTGGCAATACCCGTACCAAAGATGAAGTGATTCGTCGTGAGCTGAGGCAGTTTGAAAACTCATGGTACGACGCAGACAGAATTAAAGCGTCTCGAAATCGGGTGGACCGTCTAGGTTATTTCAAAGATGTTCAAATTGGCACAGAGCCTGTCGCCGGGGCATCGGATCAGGTCGATGTCAATTTGGCAGTGACGGAAAAACCCACGGGCGCACTGACTTTCGGTCTCGGCTTTTCATCAGCTGAGAAATTGATCGTTTCAGGAGCCATCAACCAATCTAACTTTTTGGGTACCGGTCAGTCACTTGGTCTTTCAGTTAATTCCAGTCGATTAAATCGTGTTTATTCTCTCTCGCTAACAGATCCTTACTTTACGGAAGATGGGGTTGCCCGCACTTATGACCTTTATCATCGAGAATTCAATGCAGCATTTCTTGGGTTAGGGGATTATCGGACAGCGAATCGAGGGGCAGCGGTTAGATTTGGAATTCCTTTTACCGAGCACGACCGGTTCATTATTGGATTAGGCTACGAAAGCACCCAGCTTATATTGGGTAATAATGCCCCCCAGCGATTACTACGCTATCGAAATGATTATGGCAACTTCAGTGATGCTTACGTGACAACTTCCGGCTGGATTCGCGATTCGCGAGACAGTGCGCTAAACCCAACTACGGGTGGCGTGTATCGCGCCGTCATTGATGTGGCGTTGCCTGGTGGCGATCTCACTTTTTATCGACCTGCATTGGGCGCACAGAAGTATTACAAAATTACCAAAGACTATACACTCGCATTCAATACAGAATACAACACAGGCGTTGCCTACGGCAGCAAACCCTATCCTGTTCTCAGAAATTACTATGCCGGTGGTATTGGTAGTGTGCGTGGTTACACAACCTCGTCCTTAGGTCCGCGCGATGCAGATGGATTTATTTTGGGCGGGCAAAGTCGTTTCGTATCGAATTTGGAATTTTTGTTTCCCATGCCAGGTACTGGCAATGACAAAGGGATTCGTCTCTTTACTTTCTTGGATGGCGGTAACGTTTTCGCTGATGAGTGGGCCCTGTCCTTCAATCAATTGCGCTATTCATCCGGTTTGGGTCTAAATTGGCTGTCTCCGATAGGCCCGTTGAAGCTAAGTTTGGGTTTTCCGCTCAATAAGAAAGAGGGTGATCGTCTGCAGAAATTCCAGTTCCAAGTTGGTACCGGATTTTAGTCAGAGTAATCATGTAAATTATGAGAGAATTGAGTGTCGCATTAAAAAGGCTTAAAAAATGATTAAATTCCTATCACCAATCCTACTGCTTGCAGTTATCTCTACCACCACTGTTGCGCAAGAAAGTGGCAAAATTGGTTTTGTTGATACTGAAAAAATTCTGCGCGAATCGACCCCGGCTAAAGCAGCAACTGAAAAAATTGATCGTGAGTTTTCTAAGCGACAAAAAGAGCTGCAGGACATGGGAAATCGTTTGAAAACGCTCTCTGAGAAATTTGACAAAGATTCTCTAACTATGACCGAGCGTGATCGAAACGCGAAGCAGCGTGAGTTGGCTGAGATGGATCGAGATCTACAGCGCCGTGGTCGCGAATTTCAAGAGGATCTCAATCAGCGCCGCCAAGAAGAATACAACGCACTTATTCAACGTGCGAACAAAGTGATTGCTGAGTTTGCTGAGAAAGAAAAATTCGACATCATTTTTCAAGAAGCGGTTTATCGCAATCCTAAAATCGACATTACAGACCGCGTCCTCAAAATATTAAATGCAACACCCAGTACAAAATAAGTGTTGTGGTTGATTCAGGTATTCGTTCAACAGATGCATCGCCTAGGCTTACGGCCCAGCAAATCGTTGCAGAGCTCGGTGGCCGGTTAATTGGTGAGTCAAGCGTTCAAGTTGCTGCTGTCGCGCCTCTTTCTGAGGCGCAATATCTTCAAGCGACATTCATCGTCAGCGCAAAGTGGCGGGCTAACTTGCAATCATCGCAAGCCAGCGTTTTGTTGTGCCGTCAAGCTGATTATGATTTCTGCCTGGAGCAAGGGGCGGGTCAATTTGCTGCCTATATTATCTGTGATGATCCCTATGTTTACTTTGCTCGGTTAAGTTCATGGCTGCAGCACTTAAAGCAGGGCGAGCCTCGTTGGGGGTATCGGCATCCGACTGCACAGGTTGACGCGACGGCTACTATCGCACCGACGGCGATTCTTGAGTCACATGTCGTGATCGGTGCGGGAGTACACCTTGCGGAGCATGTTTGGGTTGGTGCTGGTTCTGTGATTGGTGATAACGTATCGATCGGGACGAAGACCCGACTTTACCCTCGCGTCACTATTTATCAGGACTGTCAGGTTGGTGCCCGCAATATTATTCACAGTGGTGCCGTCATTGGTGCCGATGGATTTGGGTTTGCGCCCCACAATAAGACCTGGATCAAAATTCCCCAAACGGGCCGAGTAACTCTGGGTGATGATGTTGAGGTTGGTGCGAACACGACGATTGATCGTGGCGCATTACAAGATACCGTGATTGAAGAAGGCGTTAAGATCGACAACCTGGTGATGATTGCTCACAATGTTCGGATAGGTGCGCATACCGTGATTGCTGCCAATACCGGTATTGCGGGGAGTACAAAAATTGGTCGTCATTGTCAAATAGCGGGTGCATGCAATATAGTGGGGCACATTCAAATCGCTGATGATTGCGTTATTACCGGAAATACGACGGTGACACATAGCATTCATGAAGCGGGCGGGATCTATGCTGGCATTTTCCCATTCGATAAAATGAGCGAATGGGAGCGCAATGCGCCCGTTATTCGTCAATTGCGACGCATGCGTGATCGCCTTCGCATGCTAGAAAAACAGCAACCCAAAGAAACAGAGTAACTACTTTTAGAGTATTCCCTATGAATCAAATGGACATAAAACAAATCTTGGCTTATCTGCCGCATCGCTATCCATTCGTTTTAGTGGATCGCGTCCTCAGTTGCGAGCCGGGTAAATCAATACGAGCGCTTAAGAACGTCACCATTAATGAGCCGTTTTTTCCTGGCCATTTCCCCCATCATCCTGTGATGCCAGGGGTATTAATTCTTGAAGCCCTCGCTCAAGCAACGGCGATCATGGCATTTTCCTCATCAGAAAAGCCTGATACCAATACTGTCTATTATTTTGTCGGGATTGACGGCGCTCGCTTCAAACGCCCGGTGGTGCCGGGTGATCAACTGGTTTTAGCCTGTGAGGTGATCAGACAATCACGGGGCATTGGTAAATTTGCGGCCAAAGCATTGGTTGATGACCAAGTTGTCGCAGAAGCAGAATTGATGTGTACGGTGCGACGTTTGGATGAAGGGGGTTAAATGACAACTCCCCTTATCCACCCCACAGCGATTATTGACTCAAAGGCGGCGTTGGATAGTAGCGTAGCAGTTGGCCCTTATACAGTCGTTGGCCCGAATGTAAAAATTGGCCCTCGTACTCGGCTGGAAGCTCACGTCACGGTAGAGGGACACACAACAATTGGTGCGGAGAATCATATTTTCTCTGGTGCCGCGCTGGGTGGGGCGCCACAAGATAAGAAATATGCCGGCGAACCGACGCGCTTAGAGTTGGGAGACCGCAATACCATTCGCGAGTGTTGCACGATTAATACCGGCACCATTCAAGATGAAGGGATAACCCGGATTGGATCAGATAACTGGATCATGGCCTATGTCCATATCGCCCATGATTGCCAGGTCGGAGATCGAGCCATCATGGCTAACTGTACACAGTTGGCTGGGCATGTCCATGTCGGTGATTGGGTGATTTTAGGCGGTTTTACCGGGGTGCATCAATTTGTTCGCATCGGTGCCCACGCGATGACTGGGATTCATACTACCCTAACGCAAGATTTACCGCCTTTTGTCTTATATGCAGGCCAACCCGCTGCGCCGCATGGTATCAATGCAGAGGGGCTAAAACGTCGCGGATTTAGTAAAGAAGCCATTCGTGGTTTGATACGTGCCTATAAAACACTGTATCGTGAAGACCTTACCCTCGATGTAGCTCAGACACGCATACGTGAGCAAGCGATGACAGATGAACAATGCGCGCCTTCTTTGTCGCTACTTCTTGATTTTCTCGCAACCTCAACACGTGGCATCGCGCGTTAACCGTCGGTGACATCATGTCTGATGCTTATGCTGCGCTGGCCAATAAGGTAACGATGCCGAACAGCGCGCCTGTGCAACAGCGGCGACTGCGCGTCGTTGCCGGTGAGGCTTCAGGCGATATGCTCGGGGCGATGTTACTTAAACAACTGGCGGCCCCCTCGGCTCTGAATGGCCTGAAATTGGATGTTGCTGGCATTGCAGGTCCCAAGATGATTGCCGCTGGTTGCGAGGCTTGGTGGTCTTCTGAGCGTTTGGCTGTCAGCGGGTTTAACTGGCAAGTTTTTCAGCGTTTGCCAGCGTTATTACGCATTCGAGCGGCGCTCTATGAGCGTATCATCGCCGAGCGCGCAGATCTGTTTGTCGGGATTGATGCCCCTGACTTCAATTTTGCCCTTGAAGCAAAATTACGCAAAAAAGGGATTCCCACGATTCATTTCATCAGCCCCTCTATTTGGGCCTGGCGCGGTTCCCGAATTAAAAAAATTGCGCACGCTGTGGATCACATGTTATGTGTCTTCCCATTCGAGCCGGCCATTTATGACAAAGCAGGTATCCCAGCGACCTATGTGGGCTACCCGTTGGCTGATGCTATTCCCTTGGTGATTGATACACTGACACCACGTAGTGCGCTCGGTTTAGACTCTCAAACACAGTTACTGGCCGTTTTGCCCGGTAGTCGTACCCATGAAGTGGAGAAGATTGGTCCTCGATTTATCGCAACCATGCTGCTGCTTCACCAACAGCGCCCGAGTCTCAAGATGATCGTACCGCTGCCGCACGCCTGGTTAGTGAGCCAGTTTCAACAACAATTGCAGCGTCTTGCCCCGAATCTGCCGGTTACCGTTGTGCAGGGGCAGTCTCATTCAATCCTGGCCGCAGCGGATGCGGTATTGGTTGCGAGTGGTACGGCCACATTAGAAGCGGCGTTATTCAAAAAGCCCATGGTGATTGCCTATGTTGTTGGTCGTGTGGCTGCTTCATTGATGCAGCGATTAGCCTACCTACCCTGGGTCGGGTTACCCAATATTTTACTTAATCAAACAGTGGTGCCCGAACTATTACAAGATGCGGCAACGCCAACCGCATTAGCTCAAGCATGTTTACAACAATTAGATGATCAGCGTAACCGTATCGACTTAATGGAACGGTTCACGGCCCTGCATGAGCTTTTACGGCAAGATATGCCTAGCAAGGTGACGGCTGTCATGCAAGAATTTTTGAAATAACGGCAGCAGATCATGGCTCAGTTTATTTGTGGTGTTGATGAGGCTGGCCGAGGGCCGCTTGCAGGTCCAGTCTATGCGGCTGCTGTGATTCTGGATCCCTCTGCGCCGATTGAGGGACTCGCGGATTCCAAAAAACTAAGTGAGAATAAACGACTCAAATTAGCTGCGATTATTCAGACACGCGCTTTGGCGTGGTCGATTGCTTCGGCGACGGTTGAAGAAATCGATACAATCAATATTTTACAAGCCACGCTCTTAGCCATGCAGCGGGCGGTTAATGCCTTGCAGGTGATCCCTACTCAAGTCTTGGTTGATGGTAATCGGGCTCCATCATTGGCGGTCCCCGTCACCACGATTGTCCAAGGAGATGTCTACGAACCGGCAATTTCTGCTGCATCAATTCTGGCTAAAACAACGCGTGATCAGGCCCTTCTAGCGTTGCATCGAGACTTTCCAGTCTATGCCTTTGATCAACACAAGGGGTATCCAACTGCACTGCACCTAGCGCGTTTGCAAGAATACGGACCCTGTTCTGCGCATCGTCGATCATTTGCCCCGGTTGCCTCGTTATTAAAGCCTGCTGAATTGAGTGAGAAGGCCGTATCATTCAAACACGCGGAGCCGGTGATTTTTAGCGGCGGCAGCCGCGTTGCCGCAACCGTCGCACAAGCCCAGCAGAATTTACCTTTTTGATCATGACATTAATCCAATCACGAGCAAACCCACAATTCAAGCGCTGGTTAGGATTAATGGAAAAGTCCCGGGCCTCCGCTCAGCAGGGCATCACCCTGCTAGAGGGGATTCATTTGTGCAAGACCTACCTAGAAGCCGGTAAGCAGCCCAGGCAAGTGATTGTGGGGGAGCTTGCGCAAGCACAAGCGGAAATCATGGCCCTGTTGCAAGGCTTGGCCGGTATTCCTGTTAGCCTCTTGAGTCAATCCTTGTGTCAACAGCTAACCCAGGTCGAAAATGGAATACCGGTCTGGTTTGAGGTCCCAATCGCGCAGGCTACTTTGCCGGATCAGATTAAAAGCGATTGCTTGGTGCTGGATGGTTTGCAAGATCCGGGTAATGTCGGCACCATTTTGCGCTCTGCGGCAGCAGCAGGGGTGAAACAGGTTTTTGCACTAGAAGCGACGGCTTCCTTGTGGTCGCAAAAAGTGTTGCGCGCTGGCATGGGGGCTCATTGCTACTTAACGTTGTGGGAAACAGATTGGAAGACGTTAGCGCCACGCCTTCAGATTCCTATTATTGCAACGAGTTCTCATGCAACGCAATCGCTTTACGAACTTAACTTGTGTCGCCCGCATGCGTGGGTCTTTGGGCATGAAG
Organism: Parvibium lacunae; assembly: GCF_003335215.1. Lineage (GTDB taxonomy): Bacteria > Pseudomonadota > Gammaproteobacteria > Burkholderiales > Burkholderiaceae_D > Parvibium > Parvibium lacunae. Next base: position 506,218 of record NZ_QPGB01000001.1, read on the forward strand.
GGCAGGGGGTTCGTGCAGATATTCTGTCGCTTGCCCAGCCCGTTTGCATCCCTCAGCCCGGGGGCCTAGAGTCCTTAAATGTTGGTGCTGCTGCCAGTATTTGCTTGTTTGAAACCGTGCGCCAACGGATGTTAACGCCTGGCGCATCCGGCTGCTCTAGCAATTAATCTTGAGTTCCTGCAGAATAGTGGTCGCGATTTCTTCAATTGATTTGCTGGTTGATGACAGCCACCGAATGCCCTCTCGCCGCATCATGGCCTCTGCCTCATTAATTTCATAACGACAGTTTTCGAGTGATGCATATTTGCTGCCCGCCCGCCGTTCATTGCGAATTTCACTCAAACGCTCGGGGGTAATGGAGAGACCAAAAATTTTTTGTTTATGCAGGTAGAGTGCATCTGGGAGTTTGCCGCGCTCAAAATCATCAGGAATCAAAGGATAATTGGCTGTTTTGAGGGCGAATTGCATGGCTAAATAAAGACTCGTCGGTGTTTTGCCGCAACGTGATACGCCTACTAAAATGATATCGGCTTCTTCTAGGCCGCGGTCAGTTTGACCGTCATCGTGGGCCAGGGTGAAATTGATTGACTCGATCCGATTTTTATATTGCTCGCTGTCAGATATATTGTGAAAACGGCCTATCGTATGGGTCGACTTGACGCCAAATTCTAGTTCCAGCGGTTCAACGAAGGTTTGAAATAAATCCAGATACATCGCATTCGCTTGCCGTACTACTTGGTTGACCGCGGGGTCAACCAAAGTGCTGAAAACGATAGGTCGGAAGCCATCTCGTTGCCCCGCCTCATTAATCATACGCACACTGTCATGGGCTTTGTCCACGCAGTCAACGAATGGCAGGCGCATTTGCCGTAACGCAATTCCATCAAATTGAGCGAGCACACTATGGGCAAAGGTTTCAGCCGTGATGCCCGTGCCATCCGAGATGATAAAAACCGTTCTGGTTGGTTTGGTTGGTAGTATATTGCGGGTCGAATTGGGCATAATGGGTTAGCAATCAAGTTTGGTTTGACTTGAGTTAATGACAATCTTTAATAGGGTTTGCCTCTCAGACCGAAACCGAAAGCAAATAAGGGCAAGCCCTAGTATGATCCTAATGAGTGTAACGCCTCCAATCTATTGAACTCCAGTACAATATTGGATTTGTTGCAAAATGCGAAGTCTCATCCAGAAAAGCAGGCAGATTTAGCCAGTTATCAGCTCGGTCGGTAGAAAACGATCCCCAGCTTTTCTAGATCAGATTTTTTACTTTAGTGAGCCTTAACTATGTCTAATTTAGCAAATACCCCACAGCGGTTGGTGGTTCCCTTTGAAGACCTGCGTATGCATGATGTTGAAAGTGTCGGCGGGAAAAACTCATCTTTGGGAGAAATGATCTCTCAACTGGCTAGCGCCGGTGTTCGGGTTCCGACCGGTTTTGCCACCACGGCCGCCGCTTTCCGCGATTTTTTAGCCCATAACGATCTCACTAATCGTATCAATCAACGCCTGGATGGACTAAACCCAGACGACGTGAGACTGCTTGCACAAGTCGGTGCCGAAATCCGGCAATGGATTATTGATGCTCCATTTCAGCCCGCCTTAGAAGCTGAAATTCGCAGTGCTTATTCATCCATGCTCGTTGATAGTACAAATCCAATCTCAGTAGCGGTTCGCTCTTCGGCAACGGCAGAGGATTTGCCCGATGCTTCCTTTGCCGGTCAGCAGGAAAGTTATCTGAACGTCGTCGGTATCGACGATGTGCTCGATAAAGTGAAGCATGTTTTTGCCTCCCTATATAACGATCGTGCTATCTCTTACCGCGTTCACAAGGGCTTTGCACACGCTGAGGTGGCGCTTTCAGCGGGGATTCAGCGTATGGTGCGATCCGATCTTGGCGCGGCGGGGGTAATGTTTACGATTGATACTGAATCAGGTTTCCCGGATGTCGTGTTTATTACATCCAGCTACGGGCTGGGTGAAACCGTCGTTCAGGGGGCGGTGAATCCCGATGAGTTTTATGTCTTTAAACCGACCTTGGCGGCAGGTAAACAGGCAATTATTCGCCGTCAAATCGGATCAAAACTCATCAAAATGGAGTTTGATCCAGAACGCATTTCTGGCCGCTCGGTGAAAACGGTTGAGGTTGAGGTTGATCAGCGTAACCGCTATTCCATTACCGATCAGGATGTGGCACAGCTGGCGCAATATGCCATGATTATCGAGAAACACTATGGTCGCCCGATGGATATTGAATGGGGTAAAGATGGCTGTGATGGACAGATTTATATTTTGCAGGCACGCCCTGAGACCGTGAAGTCCCAGCAAAAACCGAGCGATGTGCAGCAGCGTTTTCAACTCAAAGGAGCATCGACAATTCTGGCTTCTGGCCGTGCCATTGGCCAGAAAATTGGTACAGGTCCCGTTCGGGTGATTCATGACCCATCAGAAATGGAACGTGTTCAACCGGGGGATGTCTTGGTGGCTGACATGACAGATCCAAACTGGGAGCCCGTGATGAAGCGTGCGTCGGCGATTGTGACCAATCGCGGAGGGCGGACCTGCCATGCGGCAATTATTGCCCGTGAACTTGGCGTTCCTGCTGTAGTAGGGTGTGGCGATGCGACGGAGGTGCTGAAAGAAGGTACTCTCGTCACGGTCAGTTGTGCCGAAGGCGATACAGGCCATATCTATGAAGGCCTGCTAGAGACCGAAGTCAGTGAAATCAAGCGCGGGGCAATGCCCGACATTCCAGTTAAAGTCATGATGAATGTCGGTAACCCGCAACTGGCTTTTGATTTTCAGGCGCTGCCGAATGCAGGCGTGGGCCTGGCGCGGCTTGAATTTATTATCAACAACAATATCGGCGTACATCCTAAAGCGATTTTGCAATATCCAAACATAGACAGTGACCTCAAAAAAGCGGTAGAGAGTGTTGCCCGCGGTCATGCCAGCCCACGCGCTTTTTATGTCGATAAATTAATTGAAGGTATTGCCACCATTGCCGCTGCGTTCTATCCAAAACCTGTGATAGTTCGGATGTCGGATTTCAAATCGAATGAATACCGCAAATTAATTGGTGGGTCTCGTTACGAACCTGAGGAAGAGAATCCGATGTTGGGTTTCCGTGGTGCGGCACGCTATATCTCCAGTGATTTTGCTGAAGCCTTTCAAATGGAGTGTGAAGCGTTGCGCAAGGTTCGGGAAGACATGGGTTTAACCAATGTCGAGATCATGATTCCCTTTGTCCGCACGCTAGCCCAGGCAGAAAAAGTAGTCGGGCTACTAAAACAGCATGGTCTAGAACGCGGCAAAAACGGTCTAAAACTGATCATGATGTGCGAAATCCCATCAAATGCTGTGTTGGCTGAACAGTTCTTACAGCATTTTGATGGGATGTCGATTGGCTCTAACGATCTCACACAGCTCACTCTCGGCCTAGATAGAGATTCCGGCATGGCACTCTTAGCGGCAGACTTTGATGAACGTGATCCTGCGGTATTAGCCCTAATTCAGCAGGCTATTCAAGCGTGTCGGGCACAAGGTAAGTACGTTGGGATTTGTGGCCAAGGGCCGTCAGATCACCCTGACTTCGCCAAGTGGTTGATGCAGCAAGGGATCAGTTCAATCTCACTGAATCCTGACACGGTTGTCGATACTTGGAACGGTCTCGCTCAGTAAGCGGGGTCACTGGTTTAGATTAGCTTGCTTTTACCCTGTCAGATCTGGCAGGGTAAACCAGCTAAACCTGATTTGTTTCTGTGCCATAATGTTCTTATACAGTAAGAGCAATATCCCTGTTTCCTATTTTTTCTTTAGGAGAGGTAATGAAGTACTGGTTCTTTGCAATGGCTTTATTCGGATTGATTGAAATGCTCACGCTTACCGGTCGCTTCATTGTGCCTATCGTGGCTGCGCTGGTAGGGGGAATTGCGGCTGCGACGGGCGCGGGACTTCTAGGACAATGCTTTTTCGCTGCGCTCGGTGGCACGGTATGTCTGATTATTCTTGCAATGCTGCATGCCAATGACATACAAACCAGTCACCAGACAGAGGCAAATGATACGGTAGGTAATCTGTAACAGCTTCCCTGTAGAAACACGAATTCAGCGCATTTTTTCAAACAGTCTCCCCTTTAGCGCTAAAATTTCGTATGGTTTCTGTCTCCCATGCCTACCTAGCTGAACACAATAACATTGAGCATTTTTTGCTTCAGGCGAGTGCCGATCTGGCCCCCGCAGAGGTAGAGCGCTTGCGCCATGCGTATCAGTTTGTCCAAACGCTTTACCAAGCTGATCAGGGCGCAACAGGTGAGCAAACCCTGGTGCATGCCTGCGGGATTGCGCTTATATTGTCAGGCTTGCGCGCTGATGCAGATACCCGCATTGCAGGTTTGCTATTTGCTGCCGCCGATCATTTACCTCAACCTGAGGCGACTCTGACGGAGTTATTTGGCCAAGGTATTGCCAGTATGGTGCTGGCTGTTCAGAAGTTGCTCCGGTTAGGCGAAGTAACTCGGATCGTGCAGGAAACAGTTAACCCCCAACGCGGTCTCGAAGGGCAAGCGGAAACATTACGCAAAATGCTCTTATCAATGGCTGCAGATATTCGTGTCGTGTTAGTCAGACTAGCCTCACGTTTGCAAACCATGCGTTATTTCGCGGCTGTCAAAGCCCAGCACATTGCTGATTACGCGCGTGAAACCATGGATTTATACGCCCCATTGGCAAACCGATTAGGCGTATGGCAGATCAAATGGGAACTAGAAGATCTGGCTTTTCGCTTTCTGGAGCCAGAAACCTATAAGAGCATTGCCAAGCAATTAGAGGAAAAACGAACAGAGCGTGAAGCCTTCATCACCCAAGTGATGGCCCGTCTACGCCAAGAGTTATTGCAAGCCGGCGTTAGCGCAGAAATCAGTGGGCGGCCTAAGCATATCTACAGCATTTACAACAAGATGCGCGGCAAACAACTCGATTTTGCCAATGTCTATGATGTGCGTGCATTACGGGTGATTGTGCAAGATGTAAAGGATTGTTATACCGCACTGGGTGTCGTCCATCATCTGTGGCAACCCCTCCCGAAAGAGTTTGACGACTACATTTCTCGTCCGAAGGCGAATGGTTATCGATCTCTTCATACTGTGGTTTTCCATGAAAATGGACAAGCCTTTGAGGTTCAAATTCGCACGCAAGAGATGCATAAATTTGCCGAGTTTGGCGTTGCGGCACACTGGCGATATAAAGAAGCAGGGGCTGCCGGCTATGCGGGTGGTAGCATGGCGAACGATGTCTACGATGACAAGATTGCCTTTTTGCGTCAATTATTGGCTTGGAAAAATGAAGTTGCGGGTACCGTTGTTGATGCGCAAGAGTGGGCAGAGAAACTCAAAGATGCCGCGTTGGATGACCGCATTTATGTCTTGACACCCCAAGCGCGCATCATTGAGCTCCCAAACCGCAGCACGCCCATCGACTTTGCCTACCATTTGCATACCGATCTTGGGCATCGCTGCCGTGGCGCGCGTGTAGATGGTCAAATGGTGCCATTAAATACGCCTCTTAAAAATGGTCAAACCGTTGAAATTATTGCAGCTAAGCAAGGCAGCGCGAATGCGGGTCCGTCGCGCGATTGGTTGAATCCCCAATTGGGATTTACGGTTAGCCCGCGAGCACGACAAAAAGTGCGCCAGTGGTTTAACGCCATTGAGCTAGAAGAAAATATTCAACGTGGTCGTCAGTTGCTAGAAAAAGAGCTAGCCCGCCTAGGCAAGACAAGTTTCAAGCTGGAAGACTTGGCGCAGCGCCTGGGCTATCAGCAGGTTGAAGATGTCTGTGTTGCCCTGGCGCGTGAGGAGGTTAAAGCCCGCGCTATTGAGCTTGCTGTTTTAGGTGATACGGCAGCGCCAGAACCCTCAGAGGAGATGCCGACACGACGCCCAACCCCCAGAGTCAATGGGGGTGCGCAAGGGGCAATCCTGGTTGTGGGGGTCGATGCAGTCCTCACGCAATTGGCTAAATGTTGCCGTCCCGCCCCCCCTGACGAGATAGCCGGTTTTGTGACGCGTGGTCGGGGGATTTCAATTCATCGCCGTGATTGTGAAACCTTTTTACGTTTATGCACCCGTAATCCAGAGCGAGTTATTGAAACCACTTGGGGGCATAACAAAGAGTTGGTCTATCCAGTTGATGTTTTAGTCCTAGCCAGTGACCGCCAAGGCTTGTTGAGAGATATTTCGGAAGTGTTTGCACGTGAAAAACTCAATGTAATCGGCGTTAATACCCAAAGTCAAAAGCAGGTCGCAAGAATGCTTTTTACGACTGAAGTGCTCGACACCGCTCGTCTTCAGCGCGCAATGAGTTTAATTCGAGAGGTTGTGGGAGTCTTTGAAGTGCGCAGAAAGTAGCAGCTACAAACTTAGTTGACTCAGTAAGCTTTCCTGGCCACTGTAGCGGGCATTCCCACGCGCTTTGCGACGACTGTAGCTGCCATCATGATTCATAATCCATGCCAGTGCCGTGTCTTTGAGATGCGCACGTAGGCCTTCTTCAATCACGCGTTGTTTCAGTTTTTTATCCAGGATTGGAAAGGCAACTTCAACTCGACGAAAGAAATTTCGATCCATCCAATCTGCACTGGATAGATACACTAATTGTTCATTGTCGTGATGAAAATAAAAAATTCGGTGGTGCTCTAAAAATCGTCCGACAATCGACCGCACACTGATGTTCTCTGAGAGTCCCGGTACCCCAGGTCGTAAAGCACACACACCACGTACAATCAGCTCTATCTTGACCCCTGCTTGGCTCGCTTCGTATAGCGCCTGAATCACTTCCGGTTCAAGGAGGGCATTCATCTTGGCCATAATCAGCGCCTTCTTGCCCGCCTTCGCATACTGACTCTCTTGTTTGATGGCTTGCAAAATCTTACGATGAAGGGTGAAGGGCGATTGCCATAACTGGTGCAAGCGATTCGCTTGCCCTAAGCCGGTTAACTGTTGAAATACCTCATGAACATCCGCCGTTAATTCATCATTAGCCGTGAATAAGCCGAAATCGGTGTAGAGCCTAGCGGTGCGCGGGTGGTAGTTTCCTGTGCCCAGATGGGCATAACGACGTAAATGGTATTTGCTATTTTTATCGCGACTATTTTCTTTTTCACGGCGCACCACCATTAACAGCTTCGCATGAGTTTTATGGCCGACAATCCCATAGACAACATGCGCACCCACTTCTTCTAATCGAGCTGCCCAATTGATATTCGTTTCTTCATCAAACCGCGCCATGAGCTCAACGACAACAGTCACTTCTTTCCCACCTCGCGCCGCAGCAAGCAGGGCTTCCATTAATTCAGATTGATTTCCTGTACGATAAATTGTTTGCTTGATGGCGACAACGTCTGGATCAGTGGCAGCGGCTTTTAAGAATTGCAGTACAGGATCAAAGGATTGATAGGGCTGGTGGAGCAAGATATCTTGTTTAGCAATAAGGTGAAACACATCAGCACTGTCACGCACGTTCCAGTTGCTTGGTAAGCCAGGCGTAAAACTTGGAAACTTCAAATCGGGTCGATCAACCCAATCCACCACCTGCATCAAGCGCACGAGATTAACTGGACCATTCACCCGGTAGCAATCCTCACGCTGCAACCCAAATTCATGCTGTAGTAATCGCGCCATTGGTTCCGGCGTACTTTCATGAATTTCTAAGCGCACGGAATCTCCATAATGCCGCTGAGAGAGTTCACCCTTTAAGGCATCTCGCAAATTCGTGATTTCTTCTTCGTCAACATATAAATCACTGTTACGCGTTAGCCGAAATTGGTAGCAACCCTGTACCTCCATGCCGGGGAAGAGCTCTCCTACAAAACCTTGCATGATTGAGGTGAGCATCATGAAACCGTGTGGATATCCTGATATTTCTGGTGGCACCTTAATGAGCCGCGGTAAAGCGCGTGGCGCTTGAACAATCGCAATCCCTGAATCACGCCCAAACGCGTCCCGCCCAGTCATTTCTACCGCAAAGTTCAGGCTTTTATTAAGTACGCGGGGAAAAGGGTGAGCCGGATCAAGACCAATTGGCGTGAGAACGGGTAAAACTTCACGCTGAAAGTAATCTTTAGCCCATTGGGCATGGCGCTCTTCCCAGGTTTGCACTAAATGAAAAAAGACACCTTCCCGTTCTAGGGCAGGCATTAAGACTTGATTGAATAACTGATACTGTTCAGTCACTAATTCATGGGCTACCTGCGAGATTTCTTGGTAGGCTTCTCGCGGTAATAAGCCATCAGTGCCACGCATATGGGGGGCTTGCCGCATTTGCTCAAGGATGCCTGAAACCCGAATTTCGAAAAACTCATCCAGGTTGCTACTCACAATACACAAGTAGCGTAGCCGCTCAAGTAACGGTAAGGTCCGGTCATGGGCTTGCGCTAGGACACGACGATTAAACTCAAGAATACCGAGTTCACGATTGAGCAGGGGATGGTCAGGCACGTGTAATGCATTCATAACATAAGCAAGCGATGATTATGTGTTTCGATTGTGACAAGCAAATGACAGTATACGGAATTCTTATTTTGGAATAACGGACAATTCTCTCAAAATGCAAGCTTGCATGAGAAAATATTGGAATTGATACTAACCTTAACACTATGCCTAATCGTAACTTGCTTGCTGCCGTTGATCTAGGATCAAATAGTTTTCGCCTGTTTATTGGCCGCTTGGAAGAGACGGCAAATGGTATCCAAATTTATCCCGTCGATAGTTTGAAAGAACCCGTGCGACTGGCTTCTGGTCTAGACGCAGACAAAAAACTGAATCCTGCTGCGCAATTGCGGGCCGTCCACGCATTACAGCGCTTTGGGGAACGGTTACGTGCTTTTCAGCCCGAGCAAGTTCGAGCGGTTGCTACGAATACCTTTCGTGTCGCAAAAAATATGGCTGACTTTTTGCCAACGGCTGAAGCGGCATTGGGTTTTCCTATTGAGGTGATCGCTGGGCGCGAAGAGGCACGATTAATCTATTTGGGGGTTGCCCATAGTTTGCCACTGCTTCCCATCGCGCAGGCCCAGCGACTGGTGATTGATATTGGTGGCGGGTCCACTGAATTTATCATTGGGAGTAATTACGAGCCCCGGTTGACGGAAAGCTTGCTAATGGGCTGTGTGAGTTACACCATGCGTTTTTTCCCGGAGGGGGCATTAACGAAAGAAGCATTTAAGCAGGCCGAGCTAGCAGCAAGAAAAGAGGTTGAAACGCTGGCTGATAACTACATGGCCGCAGGTTGGCAGGAGGTGATTGGCTCTTCAGGAACGGCCAAAGCATTGGCTGAGATCTTGGAACTCAATCAGTTTAATCCACCCAATACGACTGGGATTACCCGCCGTGGTCTGGAAAAATTGCGTGATCACCTAGTACGGGCGGGACAGTTGCAGTTGGTCCGTTTGGAGGGCTTAAAGGCTGACCGAATGCCGGTGATGCCCGGTGGCTTAGCGATCATGTTAGGCATTTTTGCTGAGTTGGATCTGCAGAATATGGACTATGCAGAGGGCGCGTTACGCTTAGGTGTTCTTTACGATTTGCTGGGACGTGACCAACCTCACGATATGCGTGAGTTGACCGTCAAACAATTCATGAGGCGCTACGCCGTGGATGAGCGTCATGCACTCGCTGTTGCGGGTATGGTCGATCGTTTGGCAGCGGGCTTGCCGATGCTTACCCTCTATCAACGCCATTTACTGCATTGGGCTGCGCTTTTACACGAAGTCGGATTGAGTATTGCTCACGCCAGCTACCACAAGCATTCTGCCTATGTCTTAGCGAATGCCGACATGCCCGGTTTTGCGAAGCGCGAACAGCAACATTTGGCAACGTTGGTGTTGGGGCATGTCGGTAAACTGGCGAAATTAACACGCGGTGAAATCAGCCGGGCAGATTGGCACCTGGTTTTATTATTGAGATTGGGATTTTTATTTTGCCGCCGACGTAGCCTCGATAGCTTACCAGAGGTTAGTCTTGAAGAAAGGGCAGCCAAAGCCGGCCCAGGATATCTACTGCGTATCGATAAACAGTATCTCCAGCGCCACCCGCTGACGGATTTCAGTTTGGCTCAAGAAGCCAGCGAGTGGCTAAAACTGGGGGTTCAGCTGCAAATTAAAGGTATTTGACTGCGATCAGTCCTTAGGCAAGACCAAAGTGTTTGGCATAGCGCCGATTCATTTGCGCCATGTTGAATAACATCAAAAAGTCTGCGGTATTAAAGTCAGGATCCCAAGCGGGGTCTCCACAGATTTGAGCGCCAATCCGTAAGTAGCCTTTTACCAAGGGGGGAGGATCAATCTCAATCCCACAATCAAGTTTTGCCAATGGCACGGGGTGTTTTGGGAAAACATGGTATTCGGCTGCAGCCATGTACTTGTTGGCGAGCTGACGATAAAGGCTCGCTGCTTGGTGGCCCCCATCGCGCATGCTGACACTCACGCAACCGATTAGGTAGTGATAGCCCCGGTGTTGCATGTATTGGGCCAATGCGGACCATAGCAGCATAATCACGCCACCTTGGCGGTAGTCAGCATGAACGCAGGAGCGCCCCAGCTCGACCATATTGGGGCGCAGTCGATCCAGCCGATTGATAAAAAACTCACTCTCTGCATAATAACAACCTAGCTGCTTTGCACGCTCGGGTGTTAAAACACGATATGTGCCAACCACTTCATCAGTTTCTCGATCACGAACAATCAGGTGGTCACACCAGGCATCAAATATATCTTCATCAATGCCAGGCAGTCTGGTTTTCAACTGGGCGCCCATATCTTCGGTAAATACCTGATAGCGTAGGCGTTGCGCTTCACGAATTTCGTCCAGATTATTGGTAAAACCAACTGCAAAGCGACTCGCATCAAATTCTGCGGCGCCGATTGGATTGCCTTGAGCAATAGGCAAGCCTGATTTGACGGTTTCCTGCAAATTTTCAATTAAAGTAGAGGCAGAGTTCACTAATGCCGACATACTTTCTCCTTGACGATTGAGTGACTGATCGCAACCTTAACGAGGACAGATTACTGCTTATTGACAGAAATATGACACAACGATGACAACAAAGTTCGATTTGTCGTCAAAGTAATGTCATAAACAGAAAGGACTAGCTATGACCTATACCACTTTATTAACGGAAGAGCAGGGTGCCGTTGGGCTGATTCGGTTGAATCGACCGGCTGTCCTTAATGCGCTCAATGATACATTGATGGATGAATTAGGCCACGCACTCACCGCTTTTGAGCAGCAAGCCGAGATTCGTGTGATCGTATTAACGGGAAGCGACAAAGCTTTTGCGGCGGGGGCAGATATTGCTGCAATGCGTGATTTAAGCTTTATGCAGGCCTACCAAACAGATTTTATTACTCGCAACTGGGAAACCTTAAAGCGAATTAGAAAACCTGTGCTTGCTGCTGTTGCAGGGTTTGCACTCGGAGGCGGCTGCGAATTAGCCATGATGTGTGACGTAATCTACGCGGCCGATAATGCAAAATTCGGGCAGCCTGAAGTTAAGTTAGGCGTATTGCCCGGTGCAGGGGGAACGCAGCGTCTCCCGAGGGCGGTTGGTAAAGCGAAGGCCATGGATTTATGTTTTACAGGACGCATGCTAACGGCACAAGAAGCCGAGCAAGCAGGATTGGTTGCACGCTTATTTCCGGCAGCTGAATTGTTACCAGAAACGCTAAAAATAGCGCAGCAGATGGCTGCTTACCCTTTGCAAACATTGATGATGATTAAAGAGTCTATTCAACGCGCCTATGAGTTGCCACTGCAAGAGGGCTTGTTGTACGAGCGCCGACTATTTCAGGCTTGTTTTGCGACGCACGACCAAAAAGAGGGAATGTCAGCGTTTCTCGAGAAACGCCCCGCACAATTCAAGCATGAATGACGAATAGGGGATTTGGCGGAAGCGGTGTCCGCTATTCTAGCCTTTCAGGCTGTCTCATAAGTAATCAATATATATTTCAAGTCATTGTAAATAAAAGGATTTTTATTTTCATTGGCTTTCTTGTCATCTCATAAAATCTCATTTATTATGTGGGAATCTATGAGGGACAAGGATGCTATGCCCAAAAAAGCTAATGAAGTCGGGGCGCTTGGCCTCAATAAAGAGAAATACACAAAAGCAGGGCGGTACTCTGTAGGGGGTGTTGCTGGCCTGTACCTAAAAGTCTCTCCCTCAGGCGCTCGCTCATGGGTATTGCGCGTCATCGTCGGCAATAAGCGCCGTGATATGGGGCTGGGGGGCTTTCCTGATGTGACCTTGGCCCAAGCCCGTGATAAAGCAAGGCAAGTCCGCGCAGACCTAGAAAAAGGCATAGACCCGATTGCCGCAAGAAATGCCAACAAGAGCGCACTCATCGCAGCCAGAAACAAAGAGATAACTTTTGAAAAAGCGGCGACGCTCTTTATTGATACAAAATCCCTAGGATGGAAAAACGCCAAACATACCGCGCAATGGTCAGCCACACTCAAAACTTATGCCTATCCCATAATCGGCAAAATGCAGGTAAAGGATATTGAATCACCGCATATTCTTAAGATTTTAGAACCCATTTGGGGCACTAAAACCGAAACCGCTTCACGTTTGCGTGGTCGCATTGAGCAAGTGATAGATTGGACTATTGCTGCCAGATACATAGCCGGAGAGAACCCCGCAAAATGGCAGGGGCGTTTAGATAAGCTACTCCCTCACCCTAGCAAAGTGGCAAAAATAAAGCACCACCCAGCCATGGCCTATACAGAAATAGGCAAATTCATGGCCGATCTACGGCACAAAGTAGGGGTATCGGTTCGCTTACTGGAGTTTACGATTTTAACGGCGGTGCGATCAGGTGAGGCGAGGGGTGCAACTTGGGCAGAAATTGATCTTGATGCAGGCGTGTGGACTATTCCAGCCGAACGCATGAAAGCTAAAAAAGAGCATCGAGTCCCCCTTTCTGAACCTGCGCTCAAAATCTTACGGGAAATGCCACGGATTGATGATGGTGCGCTCGTTTTTCAAGCCCCGCGTGGTGGCATGTTGTCTGATATGGCAATGACCGCAATCATGCGCCGGATGGGGCAAGACACCGTACCGCATGGCTTTCGTTCAACCTTTCGGGATTGGTGTGCGGAATGTACCAATTACCCGCGAGAGGTTGCAGAAATGGCCCTAGCGCATGCGATTGATAACAAGGTAGAAGCCGCCTATAGGCGCGGGGACTTATTCGAGAAGCGAGCGCGGCTAATGGCTGAATGGGCTAAGTTTTGCGGCACGATTAGCCTAAGTGCTGAGGTTATTTCATTGAATAAAAAGGTGAGTGCATGAGCAAGCGCATCAGTAAAACCGAATTATTTTCAGGAGATAGAGTAACTCCGCTGGTAATTGAAAAAACAGGCTTGACGCTCGAAGAATTGGCGCAGTTTAGCCTCACTGTGAGTGATGGACACCCAAAGTATTGGTCTGTTGACGGGCCGGTGGGCGATTGGGCAGAAAATGTTTTTAAGGTAGAGGCAATCAAGGCATATTTACTAGATCGTTGGCGCTTTAATGAAAGGAAAGATCATCCGCAGATTGAGAGTGTTAGGGATTTTATTTTGAGGTTTATGGAATCGAAGTACGTAGAAGCGGAAATAAAAAATGAGATAGGTCGAAAACGGGGAGGGGAGAAAAATAAAACAGATGGAGATCGAAAAAGGAGCGATTTTCTAGTGCTTGCTGCGATTGAAAAACATAATAACCCAAAGCTAAAAAAACTCCCGCTTGCCATGAAAATTATTCGAGGGTTTCCTAAAGAATTCCCTGCCTTAGTTGATGGCGTATTACGAAAGTTGCCTAGTTTAAGTCGTAACGATGCAATTTTGAAAGTATTTCAAGATCATTCCCAATTATTTGATGATGATGTTAGTAATGAAAAGAGCGGCAATCCCGATCTAAACCATTTAGAAGCCGAGAAAAAAATACGTGAAAAACACCGTGCTAAGCTGCTCGGGCTGTCGACAGCGCGGAAATATTTAAATGGCGGGAAAAAATAGCTGCTCGACTCTAACGCTTGAGCAAAAAATAAAATAGATAGTTCGTATCGTTCTAACTCATGGAGCGATATGTAATGTCAAAAAAACTCAGTACCAGCAACCAACCTGTAACCCCTGCATTGCAGTACATAAGCGAGAATAGTTCTCCGATTAGCATCAACCTACCCGCAACCGGCTATATTCGGCAAGCCCAGCTTATCCCTGCAATTATTCCTTTTTCGTCGGCTACGTTGTGGCGAAAAGTAAAAGCAGGCACTTTCCCCGCGCCCGTTAAGTTATCCGAGCGCGTGACTGCATGGCCCGTTGAGAGTATCCGCGAGTGGATGCTTTCTCGTACCAAGTAAAGGGGGAAAGCTATGCACGCGAAAAAACTACGCGCACAAGGCCGCTTTGTACGGTCAAATCTCCCCAACTCGATTGAGTATTATCAAAGCCAAGGCATTAAGCTAAAGGGGACAGGCGCATGGCGTGACGCGCTCTGCCCATTCCACCAAGACACCAAGCCCAGCTTGCGGGTAAACGTCGAACGTGGTGGGTATAAGTGCATGGTCTGTGGGGCGCATGGTGGGGATGTATTAGCCTTTCATATGCACCGCTATGGCTTAGGCTTTATTGCTGCCGCTAAAGCCCTAGGTGCATGGGTAGGGGGTGACGAATGACCCCGATTACCTTGCCGATCTATGATGATTTAGAAGCAATCAAAGCCGCCGCCAAACAAATAACCCAAACCCTCGTTAAGCATGGCGGTAAACCTGTCGGGCTGTATGTGTACCGTGATGCGCAAGGCCAAGCCTTATATGCCCGTTATCGTGTCGATACGTCAGACAGCAAACAGATAAGGCCATTTATTCCGATTGGAGGTGATTGGGCCAAGGTAGAAATGAAAGAACCGCCTAAACCCTCACAAGGCAAACCCCTCTACGGTTTGCATTTGCTCGCGCTCTATCCCGCGCATCCGGTTTATATCGTCGAAGGTGAAAAATGCGCCGATAGCTTGCAACGCTTAGGGCTGTTAGCCATAACTTCCGGCGGGGCGACCAGTGCCAAAGATGCGGATTGGCAGGCATTAAATGGGCGTGATGTGATTATCTGGGCAGATAACGACCCAGCAGGCCAACAATATGCCGCAGAGGTAGCGGCGTGTTTAGCTGGGCTTGCCGCAACGATCAAAACGATTGACGTGGCCGCGCTTAATCTGCCCGCTAAAGGTGACTGCGTGGACTGGCTGAGTGCTTTTGAGCAAACACACGGGCGCAAACCATGTGCCGATGATCTGCGTGCGTTGGCCTTGCTACCTGCACAGAATAACTTGCCAGAAATAAACCCAATAAGCACGGAATCTGCCCCTACTTTATTAACTAAACCGCAAACGGATGATGAGGCTATTGCATGGCTATCTAGCCTCAAGCCGATGGAATATGACCGCATCAGAAAAGAACAGGCCAAAGCCCTAGGCGTGCAAGTTAGTACCTTAGACGATTTAGTCAAAACGGCGCGTAACGAGGAAAGCGAATCCGAGCGCCTACCCTTTGCCAGAGTGGAGCCACACCCCGAACCCGTCAACCCAGCTGAATTGCTCAATGAGGTGTCTCACCTTATTCGGCGCTTCATTGTGTTGGAGCCTGTACAAGCTGATGCGGCTGCCTTATGGGTGGCCTTTACATGGTTTGTGGATGTGGTGGCCGTCGCACCTTTAGCAATCATCAATGCCCCTGAGAAAGCCTGCGGTAAATCGCAGTTACTTGACCTGATGGGCCGCTTATCTGCGAAGCCGTTACCCGCATCCAATTCAACGGCGGCAGGCCTATTCAGGGCGGTAGAGCTTTGGGAACCCACGGTACTGATTGATGAGGCGGACACTTTTATCCGTGAAAACGACGAGTTAAAAGGCTTAATCAATGCCGGACATACCCGCGCCAATGCGTTTGTATTGCGTGTAGTGGGTGACAACCATGAACCCAAATTATTCAAAGTATGGGGCGCTAAAGCATTGGCAGGGATAGCGCTAGAAAAACATTTACCCGATGCCACTATGAGCCGCGCAATCATTTTTGAATTGCGGCGCAAATTGCCTCACGAATCAGTCACACGCCTGCGTCATGCCGAGGGCGGGCTATTTGATGGTGTAGCGGCTAAACTCGCCCGCTTCGCTGAGGATTACGCACAGCAGGTACGACAAGCACGTCCAACGCTGCCCGATGAATTAGGCGACCGTGCCCAAGATAATTGGGAGCCTTTGTTAGCAATAGCGGGATGTGCGGGTACAGAATGGCTACAACGGGCAACAGTCGCAGCCTTAACACTATCCGGCGCGGGAGATAAGACCGTCAGCACAGGGAATGAATTACTGGCTGACATTCAGGAAATTTTTGAGAATAAGCGTCTAGCTAAAATCAGCACCGCAGACTTAATCAAGGCGCTGACCGATGATGATGAAAAATCATGGGCGACCTACAACCGAGGCAAATCAATAACTGCGCGGCAAATTGCAACACGCTTAAATGGTTACGGGATTAAATCGAAAACGGTACGGATAGGTTATGGCACTGCTAAAGGTTTTGAGTTAGACCAATTCACCGATGCCTTTACCCGTTATCTCGGCCCCCCCTTAAATTTACCGTCACAAGGTAACAATTCATGCAAACCCAATACCGAAGAGGGTTTAGATGTTACGGATGGAAATAATGTTACCGTAACACAATCCGAAAAAGTAACGTGCAAACCTAATACGGACGGGGGTTGTGACGTTGTTACGGATAAAAACGGAGGTGCAGGCGGAGAAAATATCGAGGTGGAGTTATGAATATCCACGATCTGCTTTTTGTGCTGAAAGACGAAGGTGTGACGGTATCAGTGACCCCGCTGGATAAGCTGAAAGTGACGGGGCCGGATGAGGCAGTCAAGCGCTGGGTGTCAACAATCAAAGAGGCCAAGCAACAGATTATTGACAACTACAAACGCGCACCAAAACTCACCCCCAGCCCTAACCCGTTTCTAAGCGATACAGAATGGCATAGCCTGCATTTTCCGGCATGGGGTGAGCCAGAGGTGCAGGCATTCCAGCAACGCCATACGCGTATGATTAAGCTGGGCCTCACAGATGGACTGGCTGATATTCACGCCGAGCGCATGGCCTACCGTGACCGCATGAATGACGATAGGCGCTTGTGTTTTGAGTGCCAATTCATGACTAGGGAGGGGTGCAGTCAACGCGTGCCAGAGAGTGACGTTTTTCAGCGCTGTACGCTATTTATTGAGAGTGACGCATGAGGATTATTGAATTATGAACCGAAAAGAAATACAGCAACACAATCAAAAGGTAATAGAGCAAGTTTGCGCCATGCTCAGACTAAAGCTAAACACCCCCTACCGCTCACGCATCAAGATGGGCTACAAAGAGTTAGCCGCCAACCTGAACGCGATGCAGCTATTGAGCAGTAGGGGCAAGCTATGGACGTTTAGAGCGCTTTACCGAATGATGCAGCGGCAACAGGTGGCCTTGTATCGTTTAGAGTGTGTATTGTGCCAATAACGGGCATTTCCTTACTCAGTAAAAAAGGGCATTTTCCGACATCGGGTAGAGGAGAGTAAAATCATTTAGGTTTAGTTTCTAAAAATTTTTTTTATTGGAGATTAGTTTTGGGATTCCTTAAAAATCTTAGGCTCATGATCAATGGCATATCTCAGAGCAAAGCGATCTGTCAGCCAAAATCTATGGGTATTGGGCTACTTGATTCTCAGTCTAAATCAATTCCTACCTTTAATTTATTCGAGACGGAGCCATGGTTATTAGATGTTGCGAAGAAAGCGATAAATAATTTTCACATACCTTGGCATTGTGATGATGCGCTTATAGCTGAAACTAAAAAAGAGGCTATTCGATGCTTAGCTGCCGGTGTTCGGTCGAAATCATTTTTGAATGAACTGGTTCCTAAGGTATTTAAAACTAAGCGGGACGCTACTCATGGAATTGCAAAAATCACATCTTGTGGTCATGAGGCAATAAATCTCTACAGGTTGGCAGAAATTGGTGAAAAACGCTTTGTGTGGAGATACTGCGAATTATTGTGTGACTTCCCAGAGCATTCTAAGTTAGATGGTAAGGAGTTTTCTCTCAACAAGGGCCACAAAGGGGAGTTTCCGTCCAGCCGATACGGTTGTCGTTGCCGTGGCTCAATAAGAATGCCCACCTAAAACTGTCTGTATTAAACAAGATGTTCTTTGTGGGGCTGTATGAGGGATATTGAAATTTATCCCTTTCGAAGCCTTGAAAATACTAATGATCTGGCGGAAGCGGTGAGATTCGAACTCACGAGGGCCGTAAAGCCCCGCCGGTTTTCAAGACCGGTGCATTCAACCACTCTGCCACGCTTCCTTGCTACAGGCTGCTTTGGTGCCCAGAAGAGGACTCGAACCTCCACAGTGTTGCCACCGCTAGGACCTGAACCTAGTGCGTCTACCAATTCCGCCATCTGGGCACAACTTGAAGTCATAAGACCGACTTCTAAAGAAGGCGAGATTATATAGAAGCGGGCTATTTTGTCAATCATGAAGGCTTGCCTGCGGCTCTAAGGGGACAGTTAACCATGATTTTCAGCCAGCGATAGGTGAGTATCATACGGTGAGTTGATTCAAGCCCATGTTTGACAGTCGCTTTGCCCTATACTGGATAGCTGATTTAAACGATGGATGACCTTCTGCCCTATGCCTAACTTTGATTATGACATTCCTAGTCGTGAAGCGATCTTGGCACTGTTTCGCCAGCAAGATACACCGCTGCCTCCCGCACAAGTGGCTGAATTATTAGCTTTGCCTGCCGCTCATTTGGAAGGTTTGGAAAAACGATTGGATGCCATGGAGCGTGATGGCCAATTGATGCGTAACCGTAAAGGTGCGCTGCTGTTGGCGACCCGCTTGGACTTCATTGCCGGCAAAATTGCGGGGCATCGTGATGGCTATGGTTTTCTGCTGCGTGATGATGGAGGCCCAGACGTTTACCTAGGCACACGCGAAATGCTCAAGGTGTTACATGGAGATCGTGTATTAGTCAAAATAAGTGGAACGGATAAGCGTGGCAGACCGGAAGGGACAATTGTTGAAATTACCGAGCGGCGGACCAATAAACTGGTCGGGCGCTTGCTCAATGAGCGCAATGTTTACGTGGTTGTGCCTGAAGATCAACGGATCAAACATGATATTTTGATTCCCCCCAATGAGATTGCCAATGCACAAGCTGGCCAAGTTGTCATGGTTGAGATTTTGGAGCAGCCTAGTCGCTACTCACAGCCACTGGGTCGCGTGGTTGAGATACTGGGCGCGATTGACGATCCTGGTATGGAGATTGAAATCGCTGTGCGTAAATTTGATGTGCCACATCAGTTTTCTAGCGCAGCAATCAAACAAGCTGAACAACTGCCGGAGACTGTACAGCAGGCCGATTTAGCAGGACGCGTTGATTTGCGCGATATTCCCTTTGTCACCATAGATGGTGAAGATGCGCGAGATTTTGATGACGCGGTGTACTGCGAACCGATACTTGATTCAGTCACGCAGGAACCCACAGGCAGTCATCGATTATTGGTGGCGATCGCCGATGTCAGCCATTATGTTCAGTCTGCCGACGCAATTGATCAGGATGCCGTAGCGCGCAGTACCTCAGTGTATTTTCCTCGTCGCGTCATTCCGATGTTGCCAGAAAAGTTATCCAATGGCTTATGCTCATTGAATCCACGTGTAGATCGACTCTGTCTTGTCTGTGACATGGTGATCGGTCCTCGTGGCGCGATCAAGGGCTACCAGTTTTATCCTGCTGTTATTTATTCTCATGCGCGTTTAACTTATACCGAAGTTTGGGGAATGCTAAGTGGTGCTGATCTCTCCAGTCTCCAGCGTTATCAAGCGCTTTTTCCGCATCTTCAACAGCTTCACGCACTATTTCAAATTTTAGTGGAAGCAAGAAATCGGCGTGGCGCTATCGACTTTGATACGGTTGAAACTTACATTGTTTGTAATGAACTGGGACGGATTGAGAAAATTATTCCACGAGTTCGTAACGATGCGCATCGCTTGATTGAAGAATGCATGCTCGCTGCGAATGTCTGCGCGGCTGATTTCATGGCACGCAGTCAACACCCTGGCTTGTATCGGATTCATGAAGGCCCGTCGCCAGACAAACTTCGTAATCTACGGGCTTTTTTAAAAACGCTAGGCATCAATTTAGGTGGTGGCGACTCTCCCAGCCCCGCCGATTATGCAAGTTTGATGCGTCAAATTGAGCATCGGCCTGATACCAGCTTACTGCAGAGCATGTTACTTAGATCGATGATGCAAGCGGTGTATAGCCCTGACAACGTCGGGCATTTTGGACTGGCATATCCTGCTTATGCGCACTTCACTTCACCGATTCGCCGTTATCCTGACTTATTGACCCATCGGGTGATTAAAGCATTGTTGCACGGGCGGCATTATTTACCGGCACCGATTGCCGGTCGTGAAGAGATGTTGCCTTCGCATCCTTTGCCTCCCTTAGCTGAGCAGGGAACCGGCAAAACCAAGCGTGATCTACAGCGCGAGAAAGCGCAGGCGATTTGGGAACAATACGGATTACTATGTTCTGCCAATGAACGCCGTGCGGACGATGCTTCGCGCGATGTTCAGGCATGGTTAAAATGTTTCTATATGAAAGAGCATGTGGGCGAACAATATGGCGGGCAGGTAACCGGGGTTGCACCATTTGGCGTTTTTGTGACCTTGAAAGACATGTTCGTTGAGGGGCTGGTCCATGTGACAGAACTTGGGGATGAGTACTTTCACTACAATGAAATTAATCATGAATTACGTGGTGAGCGCACTGGGCAGCGGTTCCGTCTGGGCGATCCGCTCAATGTGCAAGTCTCTCGGGTGGATATTGAAGCGAGAAAAATCGAATTCCGCTTGGTTAAGCGATTAACCTACAAACAAATAATGGCGGGGGCTTTGCTAGAAGAGCAGGGCTTGCCAGTCAAGAAACCCTCTCAGCGTAAAAAAACAGTCGCCTCTGAAGGGCCAACTTCTTCCGGTCAGCAGCCTGCACAACCAAAAAAGAAACGCATTTCTGCTCGATCTATGTCGGACCCGGAGAGTCGTCACCTCGAACCCCAGCGCGCTACCCGCAGTAAAAAAGGCGCAGTCGCCGCGGCTGAGCGCAAAGGAAAAAGCGCTAAAGTGGCTGCGAGCAGCAAGGGCTCAAGCCGACGTAAAAGACGCTAATCTGGTAAAAAATAATGAGTAAAATTTTATTTGGTTTTCATGCGGTAACAGCGCGCTTAAGACAGTCAGCCAGCTCAATTGAAGAAATATGTTACGACAACAGTCGGCGTGACCAGCGAATGCAAAGCTTTATTGAGCAGGCTGCCGCCGCTAAGGTGAAACTGGTTGCTGTTGATAGTGCAAGGCTAGAGCAATTGGCAGCAGGGCAGCGCCATCAGGGGTTAATCGCCCGTGTTCAGCCTCTTGTGCTGGCACAGCATTTAGATGACTTGCTTGAAGACCTCGAACAGCAGCAGGAAACGCCTTTTTTATTGATTCTCGATGGGGTAACAGACCCCCACAATTTGGGCGCTTGTTTACGGGTTGCAGATGCCGCAGGTGTTCATGCGGTGATCGCTCCCAAGGATCGTGCCGTGGGGTTGAATGCCACGGTTCATAAAGTAGCATCGGGTGCCGCAGACAGTGTTCCTTACTTCATGGTGACTAATTTAGCGCGAACGTTACGCACCCTACAAGCTCGTGGTATTTGGGTTATTGGTACGGCTGGCGAAGCGACCCAAACCTTGTATCAGACAGCGTTGACTGGACCGTTGGCCCTGGTGTTGGGGGCAGAGGGCGAGGGCCTGCGTCGTTTAACTCGCGAGACCTGTGATGCGCTCATTCAAATCCCGATGCAGGGCACAGTGGAAAGCCTAAACGTATCGGTCGCGAGTGGCATTTGTTTATTTGAGGCGTGCCGGCAACGTTTACCTATTCATACAAGTAAAACGCCTGTGTCAGCTGGGCATGGCTAGAGGAGCCCCGTTCTTGGCCCTGATCGTAGGGGCAACGGCGATTGCATTTGCCGGTATTTTTGTTCGTTTGGCAGAGACGGGCCCCATCGCCAGTGCCTTTTGGCGTATGTTTCTGGCGCTACCTATATTGACGGCCATATTGGCTTGGCCCCGATTTCGCACCCTAAACACGCTGTCGGATAGCATTTCTTCGGTATCGCTACATCAAGCGAAACGTGCCGCCTATTGGGCGGGCGTGTGGTTTGCGATTGACCTGATTCTTTTTCATTATGCGGCAGTCAATACCCTGGTCGCTGCGGCGACACTGGAATCAAATTTAGCCCCAATTTTTGTCGCCCTTGGCCTGTGGTATCTGACGGGAGCTGCGCCTCGACCCTTAACCTGGTTCGGTATGCTGTTCGCGCTCATAGGTGCTGTCTGCATCGCCTTACCCAACCTGCTTAAGCCAGCGGCAGCAAGCCAACAATGGCTCGGGGATTTAGCCGGACTTACTTCAGCGGTGTTTTATGCACTGTATATCCTGGCGCTGCAGCGTGCCCGCCAACAGCTTCCCACACTCCGGGCCATGTGTCTGTGTGGTTTGAGTGCGGCTGCGGTTTTATTCCCTGCCGCGATTTTTGCCTATTTCTATTGGCAGCAACCATTATGGCCAATTACCGTGACAGGGTGGGGTGTTGTAATTGGCTTGGCACTGATTTCTCAATTGTCAGGCCAAGTGGTCATTGCGTATGCCTTTGCCCATCTTCCCGCAACCTTTTCCTCAATTACTTTATTGCTACAGCCAGTGTTAACCGCAGTGTTTGCTTGGTTAATTTTGGCCCAGCAATTGAGTGGGATACAGATTGTTGGCGCTGGTTTAGTGCTGACGGGTATTTATATAGCTAAACGCGCGTTATAAGCGGGCAAAGCTAGATCCGCATGTTCAATACCCAAGCCCTGTCTTAGTCTTCCCGACGCAGGTGCGGGAACAGAATCACGTCGCGGATATTCGGTGCATCGGTCAACAACATCATTAAGCGATCAATCCCAATTCCGCAGCCACCCGTGGGAGGCATACCGTATTCGAGGGCGCGGATGTAATCCGCATCAAAGAACATGGCTTCTTCATCGCCAGCGTCTTTGGCGGCCACTTGGGCATGGAAGCGAGCGGCTTGGTCTTCGGGATCGTTCAATTCTGAAAAGCCATTCGCGATTTCACGCCCGGTCATAAATAACTCAAAGCGTTCGGTAATGCCGGGGCGGGTATCAGACGCACGCGCCAAGGGGCTGACTTCGACCGGGTAATCAATAATGTAGGTAGGGTTCCATAACTCGGCTTCGGCGGTTTCTTCAAACAACGCGAGTTGCAGTGCACCCAGTGCGGCGTTGGCAAGCTGCGGGCCATTGACATCCGCACCTAGGCGTTTGAGTTCGGTGCGTAACCAAGCGTTATCGTTCAGTTGTTCTAGCGTGTACTGTGGGCTATGTGCTTGAATCGCTTGTACGATGGTGAGGCGAGCGAAAGGCTTGGATAAATCCAGTTCACGGCCTTGATAAGTCAGCACCGCGCTGCCGGTCGCATCGATCGCGGCTTGGCGAATCACTTGCTCGGTAAAGTCCATCAACCATTGGTAATCAGTGTAGGCCGCATAGAACTCCATCATGGTAAATTCGGGGTTGTGCCGTGGGCTGACGCCTTCATTGCGGAAGTTGCGGTTGATTTCAAACACCCGCTCAAAGCCACCCACGACGAGGCGTTTGAGATACAGCTCTGGCGCAATGCGCAAGTACATTTGCATATCCAGCGCGTTGTGATGGGTGGTAAATGGCTTGGCCGAGGCGCCACCGGGAATAGGGTGCAGCATGGGGGTTTCGACTTCTAAAAAGTCGTGATCGGTCATGAATCGACGCACCGAGGCAATGGCTTTGCTGCGAGCGATAAACGTTTTACGCGTTTCTTCCGTAGTGATCAAGTCCACGTAACGCTGGCGGTATTTCATTTCATGGTCGTGCAAACCATGAAATTTATCGGGCAACGGGCGCAGCGATTTGGTCAGCAGACGCAAGCTGGTCGCTTGCAGTGTCAGTTCACCCGTTTTGGTTTTAAAGAGCGTACCCCCGGCACCGAGTATGTCGCCCAAGTCCCAGTGTTTAAAGGCATCGTGGGTCTCTTGACCCGTCAGATCATTGCTCACATAAATTTGAATCCGGCCTGTACTGTCTTGCAGTGTCGCAAAGCTGGCTTTACCCATCACCCGTTTGAGCACCATGCGGCCCGCGATTTTTGCGGTAACGCCGAGGGGTTCGAGTTCTTCTTTACTTTTTTCGTCATACGCTGCGTGCAAATCAGCGGCTTTATTTAGTGGCACAAAGTCATTGGGGAAGGCGACACCTTGCGCGCGCAATGCGGCGAGTTTGGCACGTCTTTCCGCGATCAATTGATTTTCATCGACAATAGGTTGCTCATTGTTTGGGGTTGCTTGTGTCATTGTTTACCTTCTCGGTAAGATTCTCTGTTAGCTGAAAGTTATATGGCTACGTAATTATTTACACGCCTTGTTTGAGGCTGGCTTCAATAAACGCATCCAGATCACCATCTAACACCTTTTGGGTGTTTGAGATTTCAACACTGGTGCGTAAGTCTTTAATGCGCGATTGGTCTAGAACATAAGAGCGAATTTGATGACCCCAGCCGACATCGGTTTTGCTGTCTTCCAGTTTTTGCTGCTCGGCCATACGCTTACGCAGCTCGGCCTCGTATAGGCGGGATTTCAACATCGCCATTGCTTCGGCGCGGTTACGATGCTGCGACCGATCATTTTGGCACTGGACAACGATGCCAGTGGGTAAGTGCGTAATCCGTACCGCAGAGTCTGTTTTGTTAATATGCTGGCCCCCTGCGCCGGAGGCACGGAAGGTGTCAGTGCGTAAATCGGCAGGGTTGATTTCAATATCAATCGATTCGTCCACTTCGGGGTAAACGAAAATCGAACAGAAAGAGGTGTGGCGGCCCCCGCTGGAATCAAATGGGGACTTACGCACTAGGCGATGCACCCCAGTTTCAGTGCGCAACATACCGTAGGCATAGTCACCTTCTAGTTTGAGCGAGGCGCTTTTAATGCCCGCGACTTCCCCGTCGGATTGTTCCAGAATTTCTGCTTTGAACCCTTTGCGCTCAGCGTACCGGAGATATTGGCGCAGCAACATCGATGCCCAGTCTTGTGCTTCGGTGCCACCAGCGCCCGATTGGATGTCAATAAAGCAGTTATTGGGATCCATCGGGTTATTAAACATCCGTCGGAATTCCATCTCGGCAACGCGCTTATCCAGCGCTTGCGCATCGGCTTCTACAGCTTCGAGCATGGCGTCATCGTTTTCGAGTTGGCCCAGTTCAAACAGCTCCTGCGCATCATTGATTCCAGCACCGAGTTCTGTAAGGCTATGCACAACTGTTTCCAACGACTTTTTTTCTTTACCAAGCTCTTGCGCGCGTTTACTGTCATTCCAGATAGCAGGATCTTCCAGCGCTTGATTAACTACGATTAGTCTTTCAGCCTTAACGGCGAAGTCAAAGATACCCCCGAAGGTCATGGCAACGGGTGGCCAAGCCAGCAATAAGGTTACTGAGTAGGTTTAGGCGTTCGGCTTCCATTTGCATTTAAAATAAGTGAGTAATCAACCTATCTATTTTACTGGCTCCGTACCTCATTGCGAACAATCTCGTGCTTTTTTCTAGGGCAAGCATGTCAATTCCTGCTACTCAGTCGAGGTCAATCTCGATACCAGATTATGTTGCTGATACAAAGTTTGGATTTTGGTTTCTAGGCACCAAAACGTGGTCAGAACAAGTGTTGAAAGTGGCCTTGAAAGATCTTATTCCACGCATTCAACATAGACAGAAAAGTTATTCAGTCGTGGTCGATGTTGGCTGCGGTCAAGGCTTGAGTTTTTCCTTGTTGCACCGTTTTTTTCGTCCCACTAGTCTTATCGGTGTGGAATATGATGCGCATTCGCTAGCGGTAGCAGCGACGCGTGCAAAAAAGCTTGGGCTTGAGATCGAATTACTGCAGAACGATTGTGCTGCAATAGCTCTGCCGGATGCCACCGCAGATATTATTTTTTGTCACCAAGTTTGCCATCATCTCGTGCGGCAAGAGGAATCTCTAGCTGAGTTTTATCGAATCTTAAAACCAGGCGGCCTTTTATTATTTGCGGAATCAACAAAAGCTTATATTCATTCTTGGCTTATCCGTTGGTTATTTGAGCACCCTATGGACAAACAACGGACAGCCGAAGAATACGTTGAAATGCTGCGAAAAGCCGGGTTTCAAGTTGATGAAACCCAAATTTCCACTCCTTACTTATGGTGGAGTCGCGCCGATCTAGGATTAATGGAATGGCTTTTTCGTTGTAAACCCAAACCAGCGGGGCAGCGTGAGGAAACGTTAATTAACGTAGTTGCTATTAAATCGAATGGTTGAGTCAGTTATTCAGAGTGAATCAGGCAGCGGCTTCAACCATGATCTGTAGACGCGGCTGGCCTTGGTATTCGTCTAACGCAAGGCGATAAGCAAGGGTGGTTTGGGCGGGTAAATTGTCCGCGTGTCCAAACCAGATTCCCTCTACTCGGGTGCCATTGGTTGTTTCTAGCTGCAGTTTGAGGTGTTTCTCTTTCAAAAGCCGCTGATTGACCACCCTAAATTGGTCACAAAAGACTGGTGCTGGGAAGCCTTGGCCCCAGACTTGGTCATCCAGTAATTGTGCGATATGAGGCTGCAGCCATTCCTCATTTAATTGGCCATCGGTTTCGAGTGTTGCTTGCAGAACAGTCGGATTGCCATTATTGGCAATAAACGTTTGCACGGCTTCTTCAAAGGCAGACTCAAACACATCCAAGTCATCGGCCACGATCGTGAGGCCTGCCGCCATGGCATGCCCTCCAAATTTGAGGATACAGCCGGGCACTTTTTTGCTCACCAAATCCAGTACATCGCGTAAATGAATGCCGGGAATGGAACGCCCAGAGCCTTTTAAGGTGTCTCCTTGCGTATCGGCCATGGCAAAGGCAATGGTTGGCCGCCACATTTGCTCTTTAATGCGCCCTGCGACAATGCCAATTACCCCTTGATGCCAATCTGGGTCGAACAGGGTGACGCTGGTACGTGCAGACCATTCATCAGGATCAATTGCCGCCAGACTTTCAAGGGCACTGGCTTGCATCTCACTTTCGATTTGACGACGCGCTTGATTAATTTGATCGAGCTGCGTCGCAATTTTCAAGGCATGTTCGCGATCATCCGCCAACAAGCACTCAATGCCTAAACCCATATCAGCCAGACGCCCTGCTGCATTGAGACGCGGTCCGATAGCAAACCCTAAATCGGCAGCGGTGATACGGTGTGTCTGGCGTCCCGCAATTTGCATGAGGGCTTGCAGACCCACTTGCATTCGACCACGGCGAATACGCTGTAAACCTTGGTAAACCAGGATTCGATTATTGTGGTCAAGTCTTACCACATCGGCGACAGTGCCTAGCGCAACCAGGTCCAACAGACTATCGATACGGGGTTGTGTTGCGGCTGTAAACTGCCCATGTTCGCGCAATGCCGCCCGCACCGCCAGTAAGACATAGAACATGACACCAACGCCCGCCAGATGTTTGCTTGGAAAGGGGCAGCCCGGCTGATTGGGATTAACAATAGCGGCAGCCTCTGGCAGCCGATCACCGGGGAGATGGTGGTCTGTGATTATGACGGGGAGGCCATTTGTGCGGGCATGCGCAACGCCTTCAATACTCGCAATGCCATTATCCACCGTGACCAAGAGATCGGGGCGATAGGCGCGGTTCTTGAGCGCAAGCTCAACGATTTCTGGTGTTAAGCCATACCCATAGTCAAAGCGATTAGGAACCAAGTATTCAACTTGTGCGCCCAACATCCTTAAGCCCCGCACGCCGACTGCACAGGCAGTCGCACCATCACAATCGTAGTCGGCAACAATCAGTATCTTTTGTTGCGTCAGAATGGCCGTGGTTAGTAGCGCTGCCGCATTATCAATGCCCTTGAGACCTGTTGGCCCGTGAGGTGGCAGCAATTGATTCAATTCAAGGCTAATGTTAGCCGTGCTGTCAATGCCACGTGCTGCCCATAATCTGGCCAGTAGTGGGTGTACCCCATGCTCATTTAACATTACTTCGTGTTGAAACGTTGCGGATGATTGAGGGCGACTACAGATTATTTTTTTCATGACTTTGGCCTAAGCAGGGTCACTTGATTCAGCGTCAGCAGCGAGGAACTGAATCAGGCGATCACTGAGCTTCGCTGCGGGCTGTAATAAAAAGGGCCAATCACGCCAAAATTGGTGTAATTGAAATCGCCCAAGTGTTAGCTGTTGGCAGGCATCGACTTGATCAATCAGGAGTTCCAGCTCATCAATCACCCCCTGTCTTAGCAGGGCCAGATGCGGCTCAATATAGTTGATTAAGTTGGTATGCCAAGCCTTGATCCATTGCCTATCGTCATTTTGCTGAGTCGCTTGCCAACAATCGTTGTAGAGGTAGAGCGATTGCTCAACCGCGATGGCGTGATCTGTTTGTGGGCCAAGAGATGCCCTAATCTGATTCACGGTTGCATCATTGCTTTGGATTTGCAGAAAGGGGGAGTGCGGTAATTCATGCTCTTGAATCAAGCTGGATCCATAGAGCCATACACTGTTGATGGCGGGTAGTTGCTGCGCTTGTCGTGATTGATTCACCGGGTGATCATGCCAAGTCATCTCGATTTCATTGAGGATGCGGCGCCATTGTCGTGCAGTGCCGTGTTTATTTGCGGGCTGGTGTATCTTCGGCGAATAGTCTCGCGGCAAAAAATCATGGATGTTGTTATCTTTGGCCAGGGTAGGGTGACAGGTTCGAAGGTTCAAATTCGGGCTGCCATCAGCATTCAACGGTGAAGCCAGCAACCATTGATCCGGCGTTGGGCACCACAGGAATAAATTGGCTGCTAGTAAGATTGGTTCAATCGCACGGGCTAATGCATCGGCTTCTTCGGTGCTCATTGTGGTAATCGTTTGACCCAGTTCCACGTGGCTGGTGGTTAACTGTAAATGCACAGGATCGCAGCAAAACCATTGATAGGCAGCAGGGTTTTGCAACGCGACTGCGGGGGGTAGGTTTTTAGCCTGATGCAGTCTGAGTGTTGCATAGGGTAAGTCAGCACTATGCGTTGCGGCAGAAAAAAAATGTTGTTTCAGCCAATCATCAAAAAAGCTTGTCGGCTGATGAGCGCGCGTACAGTGATCGTGGAGGGTGTGACTGGCGCGGTTGAGCAGTGTGCGCCAAAGCCGCGTCGTTTGCGTATCGGCAATAGAGTGGGCCGTTCCTTTTGGGCGATTGAGTCCCAGTGCGTGCGCCAGGCTTTGGCTTTGCGCCGGCGTAACCAGTTGATCGAGCCATGTTGCTGGTAGGAGACCGCCACGTAAGTAAAGAGTATGGCGCATGACGTTTCCTGCAAGAGTTTAACCAGATTGATTTTATCTGCCTAGCGCGATGGTTAGGGTTGACTAGGCGAAAAAAAAAACGGGTTCACTATAGTGAACCCGTTTATATTTGGCTCCCCGAGCTGGACTCGAACCAGCGACCTGCGGATTAACAGTCCGTCGCTCTACCGACTGAGCTATCAGGGAATAGATGCGTATTATAGCCAGCTTTTTACTGTCACGTCAAGCGTGGCAATGGCGTCTTTGTTACGTTTGCAGCCTTTGTACAAATCTCACGCGCGCACGACGCTGGCGATTGCTTGCACGACGTAGTCTAGATTTTGCTGGTTTAGTGCAGCAACGCAAATTCGACCAGAGCTGACAGCATAGATACCAAACTCTTCGCGTAGGCGATCTACTTGGCTTGCAGTCAAGCCGGAATAAGAGAACATGCCGCGTTGACGTAAGACAAAAGAAAAGTCCTGGGTGACTCCGGCGGCCTGCAATTTCTCGACCAAGCCAGCCCGCATTGCCCGAATGCGTTCGCGCATTTCTGCCAATTCATTCTCCCACATACTGCGTAATGCAGGCGTGTTCAGTACCGTCGCAACGACGGTTGCGCCATGCGTAGGAGGGTTTGAATAATTGGTACGAATAACGCGTTTCACCTGACTAACGACACGCGCGGTTTCGTCTTTGCCGTCGGTGACAACAGTCAGCGCACCGACGCGTTCGCCATAGAGAGAAAATGATTTTGAAAAAGAGCTGGAAATAAAGAAGTTGAGACCCGATGCTGCAAACAAATCCAAAGCGATAGCATCCTCTTTAATGCCGTCGCCAAATCCTTGATAAGCCATGTCCAAAAACGGGACCAGCTCGCGGGCTTGGGCTACAGCAATGATTCTTTGCCATTCTTCTGCTGACAAATCTGCCCCAGTTGGGTTATGGCAGCAGGCATGTAGCACAACAATCGTTCCCGCTGCCGCCTGTTCGAGGGCTTGCAGCATTCCCGCGAAATTAACGCCACGGGTTTGTGCGTCGTAGTAAGGATAGGTTTCAACCGTAAAGCCTGCGTTCTCAAAAAGAGCGCGGTGATTTTCCCAGCTTGGGTCGCTGATCAGCACTTTGGCTTGGGGGTTCAGGCGCTGCAGAAAATCTGCACCAATCTTCAGACCACCGGTCCCACCAATTGCTTGAAACGTCGCGACACGGCCGGCTGAAATGAGGGAGGATTCAGCGCCAAATAATAGATTTTGTACCGCTTGATCGTAAGCAGCGATCCCTTCAATCGGCAGATAGCCACGGGCGGGAGCTCCTTGAATTCTGGTGGCTTCGGCTTCTCGAACGGCTTTTAGCAAAGGTAACTTACCATTCGCGTCGTAATAAACACCGACACCAAGATTCACTTTCGTGGCACGAGTATCAGCGTTGTAAGCTTCATTGAGGCCCAAAATAGGATCGCGGGGGGCTAGTTCAACGTGTGAAAACAGATGTTGGCTCATGATCAATACCTAAGAAAATAAATACTTTTTGATTTTGCATCACTCTTTGCCCATAGTCTTATGCTGTATCAACATGATTTTTGCGCGTATTTGATTTATTTTTAATCAATTATGCGCTTTGCTTTGACCAGTAAAAAATTGAGCAGTGCAAAATTTTGCGTAATTTGAGATAATAGCAGAATGCCTTATTAGTTTTGTGCCGTATCGACTCTCTTTGCTTACTTCGAAACGGTTTCTATTTATCTCGTGAAAACGCTCACTCCGCAACTCTCGCCGCTACCTGCTGGTTCGCAAGGAAAGATGGTTTACTTTCCGGGCAGCCCATACGCCTTGCATCAGCCTTTCCCCCCTGCTGGCGATCAACCTACCGCCATTGCGCAGCTTGTTTCTGGTGTATATGACGGCTTGAGTTTTCAAACCCTATTGGGGGTAACCGGCTCAGGTAAAACCTTTGCGATGGCCAATGTTATCGCTCAAACCGGCCGCCCAGCCTTGATTTTGGCGCCGAATAAAACGCTAGCCGCGCAGCTCTATGCAGAAATGCGTGAGTTTCTACCGCACAACGCGGTCGAGTATTTTGTTTCTTACTACGATTATTACCAGCCCGAAGCTTACGTGCCGCAACGCGATCTCTTCATTGAGAAAGATTCGTCGATTAATGAGCATATCGAGCAAATGCGTTTATCTGCGACCAAATCTCTTTTAGAGCGGCGTGATACTGTGATTGTGGGAACCGTATCTGCGATTTACGGTATCGGCAATCCAGCGGATTACCATGCAATGATTTTAATTCTGCGGGTAGGCGATAAGCTGAGTCAGCGTGATGTCATCAGCCGCCTTACCGCCATGCAATATACCCGCAATGAACTTGACTTTGCGCGTGGCACGTTCCGTGTGCGGGGTGACACGATTGATGTTTTTCCCGCTGAACATGCCGAGTTAGCCATACGGATTGAGTTGTTTGACGATGAAATAGAAAGCCTGCAACTATTTGACCCATTAACCGGGAAAATTCGGCAAAAAATTCCGCGCTTTACCGTATATCCCTCCTCGCATTATGTGACACCCCGCCAGACCGTTTTACGGGCGATTGAAGATATCAAAGTTGAATTACGCGAGCGTTTAGCCTTCTTTCATCAACAGGGCAAGCTCGTCGAAGCGCAGCGCTTGGAGCAGCGCACACGCTTTGATTTAGAGCTATTGCAAGAGCTTGGTTTCTGCAAGGGGATTGAGAATTACAGCCGGCACTTGTCGGGTGCCAAGGCGGGGGACCCACCCCCGACGCTAATCGATTATTTACCGGCAGATGCCTTGGTAATTATCGATGAAAGTCACGTCACCGTTGGTCAGCTTGGTGCGATGTACAAAGGTGACCGTTCACGTAAACAAACCTTAGTCGAATTTGGCTTTCGCTTACCTTCTGCATTGGATAACCGGCCCCTCTGCTTTCCCGAGTTTGAGGCTAAGTTGAGGCAATGTGTTTTTGTGTCAGCAACCCCGGCAGACTATGAAAAAAAACAGAGTGGGCAGATAGTGGAGCAGGTGGTTCGACCCACGGGGCTGATAGATCCTGCTGTCGAGGTTCGGCCTGCAACCAGCCAAGTTGACGATGTGTTAAGCGAAATCAGAATCCGTACCAAACAAGGGCAGCGGGTTTTGGTAACGACGCTCACCAAGCGGATGGCCGAGGATCTCACGGACTTTCTTTCTGAGCACCAGGTCAAAGTCCGTTATCTGCATTCCGATATTGACACGGTTGAGCGGGTTGAAATTATTCGCGATTTGCGCCTGGGGGTGTTTGATGTGCTGGTTGGCATCAACTTATTGCGTGAGGGGCTGGATATTCCGGAAGTTTCTCTGGTCGCGATTCTAGATGCCGACAAAGAGGGTTTCTTGCGATCTGAGCGCTCATTGATTCAAACCATCGGCCGGGCGGCACGCCATTTGGACGGGCGTGCGATCTTGTATGCAGACAGGATTACCGATTCCATGCGGCGCGCCATGGATGAAACAGAGCGCCGCCGTCAGAAACAAATCGCTTTCAATACGCTGCACGGCATTGTCCCGCGTGGGGTTGTCAAACAAATCAAAGACTTGATTGATGGGGTGTATGACAACCGTGAGCTGCAACAAGAGCGCAAAGTCGCTCAGGCCGTGGCTAACTATGACGCCCTTTCAGAGAAACAATTGGCCGCTGAAGTTAAAAAACTGGAAAAAATGATGATGGAACACGCACGTAACCTCGAGTTTGAAAAAGCCGCGCAAGTGCGAGACCAGCTCACACAACTCAAAACCCAGCTATTTGGCGTTGCCAATGATGGACATACTGAGTTGCCGCCAATCGACGGAGCTGTTGCCTCACCTGGAGGTCATGCTGCCTAAAAAGGCAAGTGTTTTTTGTGTTTTTTTGTAAAGCCTCTACGGAGGCATTGGCAAATTGGTAAAAATTCGGGAAAATTACGGAAAAAAGAGAGAACTGTAATGACTAAAGTCTTATTTGTTTGCATGGGCAACATTTGCCGCTCACCTACCGCTGAAGGGGTATTCCAAGACATGGTCTTGCAAGCTGGCTTGGACGACGTAATCATGGTCGATTCCGCAGGAACCCACGGCTATCATTTAGGCGAAGCGCCTGACCCCCGTACCCGCGCGGCAGCACGTAAGCGTGGTTATGATCTCTCAGAACTCAGGGCGCGTCAGATTGCGCCAGACGACTTCGCCAAGTTTGATTATATTTTAGCCATGGATTGGG
This sequence comes from Parvibium lacunae, assembly GCF_003335215.1. Lineage (GTDB taxonomy): Bacteria > Pseudomonadota > Gammaproteobacteria > Burkholderiales > Burkholderiaceae_D > Parvibium > Parvibium lacunae. Next base: position 540,019 of record NZ_QPGB01000001.1, read on the forward strand.
ATAATCTCTCTGCTTTGCAGCAATTATGCCCCAAGGCTTATCTGCATAAACTGCAACTCTTGATGCGCTTCGCCACAGAGCACGATGAAGCGACGGTGCCAGATCCATACTATGGCGGCCCCGAGTCTTTTGAGACAGTGCTTAATTTTGTCGAAGACGCTTGCGCGGGTTTATTGGAAGTGGCCCGCAAACGGAGCTTGCAATTTGCCGCTGCTTAAACGGAGATCCAGCCAAAAACCCCGCTGCGGCGGGGTTTTTTTATGGTTATTGCACTGCGATAGTTGACTAAATAAGTGGGAATTAATATACTTGACTTAAATTATCGGGAATAGCTTTGGCTCAAGCAAACAGCCGCTGCTATTGCCCTTTTTAAGGCGAGGATGCGATGCGATTGACAACGAAAGGCCGCTTTGCAGTGACTGCCATGATCGACTTGGCGCTGCGTCAAGATCATGGCCCGGTAACCTTAGCTGCAATCAGCCAGCGGCAGCGAATCTCTCTGTCCTATCTTGAACAGTTATTTGGGCGTTTGCGTCGCCACCAGTTGGTTGAGAGTGTGCGTGGTCCCGGTGGCGGCTATACCGTGGCCCGAAAGTTGGCACAAATCACCGTAGCAGACATTATTTATGCGGTTGATGAACCCCTTGATGCGACCCAGTGCGGGGGCAAAGAAAATTGTCATGACGAGCAACGCTGTATGACACATGACTTGTGGGCCAGTCTGAATCGAAAGATGGTTGATTTCTTGGACTCGGTCTCGCTAGATGATTTGGTTCAGCAGCAGCGCGAGCGGCAACGCAGCCAAGCGGCAAATACCGCTACGGTAAATCTGGTTCCTACACAACGCGCAGTCGTTGTTCACAATACGCTTTAGTTTGGAGTGTTTAGCATGACCCTATCTTTGCCCATTTATATGGATTATTCCGCGACAACGCCGGTAGACCCGAGAGTGGTCGACGCGATGGTTCCTTGGCTCGGGCAACATTTTGGCAATCCAGCCTCACGTAGCCACGCCTTTGGTTGGGCGGCAGAACAGGTCGTTGAAACAGCTCGTGAGCAAGTTGCGGCCTTGGTCAATGCCGATCCTCGTGAAATCATCTGGACCTCTGGGGCAACCGAATCGAACAATCTTGCGATCAAAGGTGTTGCTCACTTCAACCAAGAAAAAGGCAAGCATATCATTACGGTCAAAACCGAACACAAGGCGGTTTTGGATACCTGCCGAGAGTTGGAGCGCGAGGGTTTTGAGGTCACTTACTTGGATGTTCTCGATAACGGCTTACTCGACCTTGAGGCCTTCAAGCAAGCGCTGCGTGCTGACACTATTTTGGTTTCCGTGATGTTTGTTAATAACGAAATTGGGGTGATTCAGGATATTCCTCAAATCGGCGAAATTTGTCGTGAGCGCGGTATTGTTTTCCATGTTGACGCCGCGCAGGCGACGGGCAAGGTGGAGATTGATCTGCAAACTTTGAAAGTCGATCTTATGTCTTTTTCAGCGCATAAAACTTATGGGCCGAAAGGGATGGGGGCCCTCTATGTGCGCCGTAAGCCGCGGGTGCGCCTGGAAGCGCAAATGCACGGCGGGGGCCATGAGCGGGGATTGCGGTCTGGCACGTTACCGACCCATCAAATTGTGGGTATGGGCGAGGCTTTTCGTTTAGCCAAAATTGAGATGTCTGCTGAAAATGCGCGTATTCGCCGCTTGCGTGATCGACTCTGGCAAGGCTTAACAGTCATGGATGAGGTCTATGTGAATGGCGATATGACCCGCCGCATTCCCCACAACCTTAATATTTCTTTTAACTATGTCGAAGGTGAGTCGCTGATTATGGCGATTAAAGATGTGGCCGTGTCAAGCGGCTCGGCCTGCACCTCGGCCAGTCTGGAGCCTTCCTATGTGTTGCGGGCGTTGGGGCGCAGTGATGAATTGGCGCACAGTTCAATTCGCTTTAGTGTTGGGCGCTTTACAACAGAAGAAGAAATCGATTTTGTTATCAAACTTTTGCAAACAAAAATCGGCAAATTGCGCGAGCTTTCACCCTTGTGGGAAATGCATCAAGAAGGCATTGATTTGAGTACCGTTCAGTGGGCGGCACACTAACTAACCTGAGGTAACACACATGGCTTACAGTGAAAAAGTATTAGATCATTACGAAAATCCACGCAATGTCGGCTCCTTTGAAAAGGGCGATGAGCAAGTAGGCACAGGGATGGTTGGCGCCCCTGCCTGCGGTGATGTGATGAAATTACAAATTAAAGTAAATGAAGCGGGTGTGATTGAAGATGCCAAGTTTAAAACCTATGGTTGTGGTTCTGCGATTGCTTCTTCGTCTTTAGTTACTGAGTGGGTTAAAGGCAAAACCCTAGATCAAGCCTTGTCAATCAAGAACACACAGATCGCGCAGGAGCTTGCATTGCCGCCCGTTAAAATCCATTGCTCAATTTTGGCGGAAGATGCGATTAAAGCTGCTGTCGAGGATTACAAGAAAAAACATAGCCATTGAGCGGTATTTGCGCTCTTGTCAAATTAAGCGAGGTATCCATGGCCGTCACCCTATCTGAAAGTGCCGCTAACCATATTCAGAAATTTCTGGCTAAGCGCGGCCGAGGGATTGGTTTGCGTTTAGGCGTTCGCACAACCGGGTGCTCTGGTTTAGCTTATAAGCTTGAATACGCCGATGAAGCCTTGGCAGAAGACCATCAATTTGTGAGCCATGGTGTAACCGTATTGGTTGATCCTAAAAGCTTGCCCTATCTGGATGGTACGGAATTAGACTTTACTCGCGAGGGGTTAAATGAGGGGTTTAAATTTAATAACCCACGTGAAAAAGATAAATGCGGCTGCGGGGAGTCTTTTCGAGTATGACGGTCGTGAATGCTTCAGCATTGTTGAGTGCTAATTTCTTTGAACTGCTGGGCTTGCCCCAGCAGTTTGCTTTAGACCGTGAGCATTTGTCGAAACGTTGGCGTGAATTGCAGGCGCAGGTTCACCCTGATCGTTATGTGCAAGCAAGCGCCACGGAACAGCGGCTGGCTATGCAAGTAGCGACGCGCGTCAATGAAGCCTATCAAACCTTGTTGCATCCCCTAAAGCGCGCGGTATATTTGTGTGAACTGCATGCGATAGCACTTGAGTTAGACAGTAATACAACGATGCCCCAATCTTTTCTGCTCTTGCAGATGACCTGGCGAGAAGCCCTGGCCGAGGCTAAAGCAGCTGGTGCAGCGCCAGCCCTTATGGATTTGGAGGGCGAGATTCAAACTTATCGCAATCAAACTTATGGGGAATTAGCAGACTTGATCGATCAGCAAAGAAATTATCCAGCTGCAGCAAGCTTGATCCGACAACTTTTTTTTATCGATAAAATCAGCCAAGAAGTGACATCTGCGCTGGCGCAACTTGAGGCATAACATGGCTTTATTGCAAATTTCAGAACCTGGCCTCTCGCCCGAACCGCATCAACATCGCCTTGCCGTGGGCATTGATTTAGGGACAACCAATTCCCTGGTAGCCACAGTCCGCAACAGCATTCCCACTGTGCTACCCGATGAGCAGGGTCATGCATTATTGCCATCAATTGTGAACTACCAAGCAAGCCAAACCTTAGTTGGGCGGGCAGCGCAGAAACAGCAAGCGAGCGATCCACGTAATACGATCGTTTCTGTTAAGCGCTACATGGGTAGGGGCCTCAGTGATGTGGCTTACAGCGAGCACAGCCCCTACGTGTTTGTTGATAGCCCTGGTATGGTCCAATTTAAAACCATTGCCGGGGTCAAATCACCCGTTGAAATTTCAGCTGAAATTCTACGGACCTTAAAAGCCCGTGCGGAAGCATCGCTAGGTGGTGAGCTTGTTGGCGCAGTGATTACGGTGCCAGCTTATTTTGACGAAGCGCAGCGTCAAGCCACAAAAGATGCCGCCAAACTCGCTGGTTTGAATGTGCTGCGGCTGTTGAATGAACCCACGGCTGCAGCGATTGCTTATGGTTTGGATAATGCCGCGGAGGGGATTTATGCCGTCTACGATTTAGGGGGCGGGACCTTTGATATTTCGATTCTTCGCCTGAGCCAGGGTGTCTTTGAAGTGCTTGCAACGGGGGGTAATAGTGCTCTGGGGGGAGATGATTTTGATCACCGAATTTATTGTTGGCTGATTGAGCAGGGTCAATTTGGGCCGCTTTCTGCACATGATCAGCGGCGCTTAACCATGCTGGCGCGTGAAACCAAAGAAGCCCTCAGTACACATGGTGAAGCGCCAGTCAGTGTTCTTTTGGAAAGCGGTGAGAAGCTTAATTTGACGCTCACAGCAGAGTCGTTTGTGACCATGACGCAACCGCTCGTGCAAAAAACCTTGCAAGCTTGTCGGCGGGCATTACACGATGCGGGGTTAGAAAAAGCGGAGGTCAACGGTGTGGTGATGGTTGGTGGCTCAACCCGCATGCCACATGTACAACAAGCGGTTGGCGAGTTTTTTGGACAAACCCCCTTGACCAACCTGGATCCCGATAAAGTGGTGGCGCTGGGCGCTGCGATGCAAGCCAATTTGTTAGCAGGGAATAAGCCTTCAGCAGGAAATGACTGGTTATTGCTGGATGTGATTCCGCTTTCGCTCGGTGTGGAAACGATGGGGGGGCTGGTGGAAAAAATCATTCCGAGGAATGCAACTCTACCCATCGCACGCGCGCAGGAATTCACCACGTTTAAAGACGGCCAAACCGCCATGAGCATCCATGTGTTGCAGGGTGAGCGCGAGCTGGTCAGCGAATGCCGTTCACTCGCCCGGTTTGAATTAAAAGGCATTCCCCCCATGGTGGCTGGGGCGGCGCGTGTACGAATTACCTATCAAGTAGATGCGGATGGTTTACTGGCGGTCAGTGCGCGAGAACTAGTGTCTGGCGTCGAAGCCACGGTGCAAGTGAAGCCATCGTATGGCCTGAGTGATGAGCAGATTCGTGGCATGTTGGAATCTGCATTCAATAGCGCAGAGGCCGACATGCATGCACGTGCTTTGCGTGAGCAACAGGTAGATGCCCAGCGTTTGATTGAAAGTGTGCAAAGCGCTCTAGAACAAGATGCGCACTTGCTCGATGCTACTGAGCTAGGGCAGATTGAGGCCGCACTTACCACCTTACAGTCACTCTTACCAGCGGCAGCGCAGGACTTGCTGGCACAAGCCACCGAACAGCTCAGCCAGCTGACTGAAAACTTTGCGGCACGTCGCATGGATCAATCGATTAAACGTGTGCTGGCAGGTAAATCAATCCAAGAAATTGAATCGCAATGACAAAAATTACCATTCTTCCCCACCCAACCTTATGCCCAGCAGGAGCTGAATTTGAGGCGACTCCTGGCGCTTCGCTCTGTGAGGCCCTGCTGGAAAACGATATTTCGATTGAACACGCTTGCGAAATGTCCTGCGCTTGCACGACGTGTCATGTCATTGTGCGGCAGGGGTTTAGTTCGCTTGCGCCAAGTGATGAACTCGAAGATGACTTACTAGACAAGGCCTGGGGATTAACCGCTTTATCTCGTCTGTCTTGCCAAGCAATCATCGCAGAGACTGACCTAACAGTCGAAATTCCTAAATACACCCTCAACCATGCGCGGGAGAACCACTGATGCCAAGCCTAAAATGGACTGATACGCTTGAGATCGCCATTGCGCTCTGCGATGCGCATCCTGAGGTTGACCCACAGCAGATTCGCTTTACCGACCTGCATCGCTGGGTGTGTGAGCTGCCAGATTTTTCCGATGACCCGAATCGCTCTGGTGAGAAAATTTTAGAAGCAATTCAAGCAGCGTGGATAGAGGAGGCCTGCTGAGTTACATTTCAGACGTTGCTTTCCTTGCATGACAAATAGTCAGTATTTTTCTGGGCGCAGCACACTCACTTCGGCAATAAACATCGACACTGAGTAGTGGGGGCAGTAGGTGGTGAGAATGTATTGGCTCAATTGCTGCGCGACCTCTTGGGTGCAGATTACTTTCATTTCAATCGAGCGGTCGGCCTCCCAGCTATCTTCACGGGTGCCGTGCTGGCCGCCACCGCGCACATCGTAAATGGTGTAGCCTTGCGCCCCATGTTGGCGGGCGGCTTTGATCAAGTTTTTTTCTAGTGCGGCCTCGGTAATGATGACCAGTAATTGGCGAGCATGGGTAGGCATGGGTGTCTCCAGAGTGGGGCAATTTAGTTGAATAGTGTTTGTGCCAAGCGGTGGTAGAGGGGAATCCCCACAGTAATGTTAAAGGGGAAGGTAATGCCTAATGCAACCCCAATCGAAAGGGCGGGGTTGGCTTCTGGCACGGCGATCCGCATTGCCGTTGGGGCGGCAATATAAGAGGCGCTAGCAGCCATACAGGCGAGCAGGGTAGCGCCGCCAGGGGTAAGCCCAATCGCGTAACCAACCCCCATGCCCAACATGGCGAGCAGGCTTGGGGTGATTAACCCAAAGGCGACAAGAAATACCCCGGCCTGGCGTAAATCGGGCAATCGCCCGCCCGCCACCAGCCCCATTTCCAGCAAGAAAAGGGCAAGCACTCCTTTAAACAGATCGAGAAAGAGCGGCGCTATTGGTTTAATGCCGTCGGGGCCTGCGCATGCACCAATCAGTATGCCGCCCACCAAGAGCAACACACTTTTTCCACAAAATACTTCATGAGCCAGTTCGCCCCAACGAATACTGCTCAGGTTAGCACTGCGTGCCAGCAAAATCCCGGCGATGATGCCGGGGGCTTCAAGCAAGGCCACAAACAGTGGCATGTAGGGCTCTACCGCAACCCCTTGCTTGAGCAGATAGGCACTGGCAACCGCAAACGTGACGACACTCACCGAACCATAGTGCGCCGCAATAGAGGCCGCATCAGGACGGCTGAGTTTACCGAGCCAGCTGAGAATCGGGAACAGTAAAAAGGGAATGAGTGCGCCCATGAGAATGACGCTGATAGCTTGTGGAGCAAGGGCGGCCAATGGCTGTTTGGCAAGCTCCACACCGCCTTTGATCCCGATCGCCAGCAGCAGAAAAATCGAGAGGGTTTCGTAGAGTGCTTCGGGTAAGCGCAAATCAGATTTGAGTAATCGCGCAGCGATACCGAGTAAAAAAAAGAGGACAACCGGGTCCATAAATTACCTAACGGGAGTTTAGAGGGGATTTTGTTACGGTATTTGAGGTATCACTACCTTTAGTTATGGCATTTTACGACGTAGACTGAATGTGAGTACAGGTGATCTTAATGTCCCTTGATCGCAAAGGGATGCTCATTAGCTGGATTAACCGAATAGGTAGGAGGCGAGATGGATATTTTCAGTAAATTTGCCGAACGTTATGATCGCACCCGTGAAGAAGAGCTTTCGCTCGAGGAATATCTGGCGCTCTGCCAACGCGAGCCATTGACCTATGCGACCGCCGCAGAGCGCATGCTACAGGCGATTGGCGAGCCAGAGTTACTCGACACCCGGCATGACCCTCGCCTGTCGCGTATTTTTCAGAACAAAGTGGTGAAAATTTATCCTGCCTTCCGCGAGTTTTATGGGCTGGAGGAAGTCATTGAGCAGGTGGTGTCTTATTTCCGCCATGCGGCGCAGGGCTTGGAAGAGCGTAAGCAAGTGCTGTATTTGCTGGGCCCGGTGGGAGGCGGGAAATCGTCGATTGCGGAAAGACTGAAACAGTTGATGGAGCGGATTCCGTTTTATGCCATTAAAGGCTCTCCGGTTAATGAGTCGCCTTTGGGGTTGTTTAGTAGTGATGAAGATGGCGCGATTCTGGAGGAGCAATATGGCATTCCGCGCCGTTATTTGAATAAAGTGTTATCGCCCTGGGCGGTGAAGCGCTTGCATGAGTTTAATGGCGATATTCGGCAATTTCGGGTGGTGAAGCGTTATCCCTCAGTCTTAAACCAAATTGGTATTGCAAAAACCGAGCCGGGTGATGAAAACAATCAAGATATTTCTTCCTTGGTGGGGAAAGTGGATATTCGCAAGCTCGAACAATATTCGCAAAATGACCCCGATGCCTACAGCTTTTCTGGGGGGCTGTGTTTGGCGAATCAGGGTTTGCTGGAATTTGTGGAGATGTTCAAGGCCCCGATTAAGGTGTTGCATCCACTGCTCACCGCAACCCAGGAAAATAATTTCAAAGGAACCGAGGGTTTCGGGGCGATTCCGTTCGATGGGATTGTTCTGGCGCACTCTAATGAGTCGGAATGGAAACTGTTTAAGAACAATAAGAATAATGAGGCCTTTCTAGACCGTATTTATATTGTGAAGGTGCCGTATTGTTTGCGGGTGACCGAAGAAGTCAAAATTTATGAAAAGCTCTTACGTGGCTCTTCCTTGAAAGAGGCACCCTGTGCGCCCGGTACACTGAAAATGATGGCGCAGTTTTCAGTTTTGAGCCGTATTAAAGACCCTGAAAACTCGAGCATTTTCAGCAAAATGCAGGTGTATGACGGTGAAAACTTAAAAGATACGGACCCGAAAGCCAAGTCTATTCAAGAATATCGGGATTACGCTGGTGTGGATGAGGGGATGAGTGGTACCTCAACACGCTGGGCATATAAAGTGCTGTCGAAGGTGTTTAACTTTGATATGTCTGAAGTGGCCGCCAATCCGGTGCATTTGCTTTATGTGCTGGAACAGAGCATTGAGCGTGAACAATACCCCGCAGAAACCGAACAAAAGTATCTCGCCTATGTGAAAGAGTATTTGGCTGCCAAGTATGTTGAGTTTATCGGTAAAGAGATTCAGACCGCTTATTTGGAGTCTTATTCCGAATATGGGCAAAATATCTTTGATCGTTATGTCACCTTTGCTGATTACTGGATTCAAGACCAGGAGTTTCGTGACCCTGACACGGGCGAGGCGTTTGATCGGGGGGCGCTGAACAATGAATTGGAAAAAATTGAGAAGCCTGCCGGGATTAGCAACCCGAAAGATTACCGGCACGAAGTGGTGAATTTTGTGTTGCGAGCACGCGCGAATAATGGCGGCAATAACCCGCACTGGGCCAGTTATGAAAAACTGCGCATGGTAATTGAGAAAAAAATGTTCTCCAATACCGAGGAGTTACTACCTGTGATTTCATTTAATGCCAAGGCCAGTGCAGACGATCAGAAAAAGCATGATGATTTCGTTAATCGGATGGTGCAGAAAGGCTACACCGCTAAACAGGTGCGGTTACTCTGCGAATGGTATTTGCGAGTGCGTAAAGCGCATTAGAGAAGGGTGTGAATAGGTGATGGACACTGCACTCGGCGGAGAAAAAGCGGGCGCTTAGCGCAGTAAACCTTCTGCGTATTGTGTGCCGATAGCTGCATTTTTAGCGAGATTAGGACTGCCATGTTCCAAGTAATCGACCGTCGCTTGAATGGTAAAAATAAAAGCGCGATTAACCGAGAGCGCTTTTTGCGCCGCTATCGCACTCAAATCAAAGAGGCTGTCAATCGTTCGATCAAAGGACGCTCGATTACAGATGTCACCAGTGGTGAGGGCGTCTCTATCCCAGTTAAAGATATTCGTGAACCTAATTTTGGGCATGGCCAAGGGGGCGAATGGGAAACGGTACACCCCGGTAATGAGGACTATGTGACCGGTGATCAAATTGAACGCCCCCAGGGAGGCGGTCAGGGCAAAGGGGGCGGTGAAGCAAGCGAGGATGGGGAAGGGCAAGATGAATTCGCGTTTACGCTCTCTCGCGACGAATATCTGAACTATATCTTTGATGATTTGGCCTTGCCGAATCTGGTCAAAACCCATTTGTCGCAGAGTAAAGAAACTAAATTAGTTCGCGCTGGTTTTACTAATGATGGTTCGCCCACGAATATTAATGTAGTGCGTTCCATGAAAGGTGCAATTGGTAGGCGGCTGGCGCTCGCCACACCGCTCGCCGCAAAATTAAAAGCCTTGGAGCAAGAATTACAAATACTGAAAGAAGATCCCGCCGATCATGCTCAAGAAATTGCAGACCTTGAGGCAAGAATCCATGTCTTGCGGGGGCGTATTCTGGGGATTCCCTATTTGGACCCTTTGGACCTGCGCTACAGCCATCGGGTGAAACAGCCGAAGCCGAATAATAAAGCGGTGATGTTTTGTTTAATGGATGTCTCTGGTTCGATGGATGAAGATAAAAAAGATATGGCAAAACGCTTTTTTATTTTGCTCTATTTGTTTTTACAGCGTGCTTATGAAGAAATTGAGGTGGTTTTCATTCGGCATCACACCCAAGCGCAGGAGGTGAGTGAGCAGGACTTTTTCTATTCACGCGAATCTGGGGGGACGGTTGTTTCCTCGGGACTGAAGCTGATGGTCGAGATCATGGCGAAACGTTATGCGCCCGATGAATGGAACATTTATGCGGCACAAGCCTCCGATGGCGATAATTGGAGCGGTGATTCGCCACTCTGCGGTCAGTTGATTCATGAGCAAATCATGCCGCTGGTACAGTACTTTGCTTATATTGAGATTACCGATGGCGAGCCTCAAAATTTATGGTTTGAATATGAAAAATTGAAAGAGACGCAGCGTTATTTTTCAATGCAGCGCATCACTCAGCGAGCGGATATTTTTCCTGTTTTTCGTGAGCTTTTCAAAAAGCAAACGCAACAGGCCTTGTTCTAGTTGCGCATAAAGGACGCCACGGTGAGAGAGATAGCGAGGGAGGGTTGCCATGACAGATGATTCTTTTGATCCTACGCTGCCTGAGTCGGGTATTTTAGTGAAAACCAGCATGCCAGAACCCCCAGCAGGCCAGGGTGGGGCGAGTCCGACAACCCAGACGCCGCTGCCGTCACCCTCTGAGTGGTCATTTGGTTTGATCGAGCGTTATTACGATGAAATTGCGCGTGTCGCTGCTGCTTACAAACTCGATACCTATCGCAATCAATTGGAAATAATTACCGCTGAGCAGATGATGGATGCTTATGCGGCCGTTGGCATGCCGATTTATTACCATCACTGGTCATTCGGCAAACAATTTATCGCTACTGAGCAAGCCTATCGCCGTGGCCAAATGGGCCTCGCCTATGAGATTGTGATTAACTCAGACCCGTGTATTTCTTATTTGATGGAAGAAAATACACTGCCTATGCAAGCCTTGGTGATTGCCCATGCGGCGTTTGGACATAACTCTTTCTTCAAAGGCAATTATTTATTTCAGACCTGGACTGATGCGGGTTCAATCATTGACTATCTGGCCTATGCGAGAACGTATATTAAGGAATGTGAAGAGCGGTATAGCTTGGATGCGGTAGAAGAAATTTTAGATGCATGCCATGCCTTGATGAATTATGGGGTGGATCGCTACAAGCGCCCCAAACGGCTCTCGCTGGCCCAAGAACAAGCCCGCCAGAAAGAGCGGGAAGCCTACCAACAATCACAAGTGAATGATCTATGGCGCACCTTACCGCCCGTGACAGAAAAAGTGCCAACCGAAACTGCCGTGCTTTTCCCGCCAGAGCCTCAAGAAAACATCCTGTATTTCATTGAGAAGCACGCCCCGTTGCTTGAGCCGTGGGAACGCGAAATTGTGCGGATTGTTCGCAAAATTAGCCAATATTTTTACCCGCAGCGCCAGACTCAGGTGATGAACGAAGGGTGGGCCACCTTTTGGCACTACACCCTATTACAGACATTGTATGCAGAAGGAAAATTAAGCGATGGGTTTATGCTGGAAGTGCTCCACTCCCATACGAGCGTGATTTATCAGCCGCCAGTAAAAGCCAAATGGTATCGTGGCATCAACCCCTACGCCTTGGGGTTTGCGATGTTTCAAGATATTCGGCGTATTTGCGAACAGCCGACAGCGGAAGATCGACAGTGGTTTCCTGATATCGCCGGCAAAGACTGGTTAACCACACTTGATTATGCGATGCGTAACTTTAAGGATGAAAGCTTTATTGCGCAGTATCTTTCCCCTAAACTGATGCGTGATTTACGGCTTTTCTCGGTGCTGGATCATGAGGAAAATGAGCGTTTATATATCTCAGCGATTCATGACGAAGCAGGCTATCGGGATTTGCGTGAAACGCTCGCTGCTCAATACAATATTGGAAATCGTGAGCCAAATATTCAGGTCTATAACGTGAATTTGCGTGGCGACCGGACCTTGACGTTGCGGCACTACAAACATCGCAATCGGCCCTTGAATAATCATACGGCTGACGTCTTGAAGCAAGTCGCCCGCTTATGGAAATTTGATGTCGAGTTGGAGAGTATTGACGACCAGGGCCGTGTTAACGCCACGTTTGCAGCGCGGGTAGAAAAACGTCATTAACCTGCATGCTGCGATCAAAATAGATCAATCTCTTGATTTAGGCCAACTTCCAAGCTATGCGTCATGGTGCCATCCAAGGCGCCAATGAGGGGTTCAAAGAGTTGCATTTGATTGTCACTCAACCCGTCGCAACGCAGATGAACATCTCGCGCTAATTCAGACAAGCGCCACAATAGTTCATCAAGCGCAACTTGCGCTTCAATGCCATGTAAAGAATTTTCCATATCGGTCAGCCAATTTTGGTTGTTAGCTGCCATGTCCAAGCCTGTACTAGAAAAGGCTTTTTGCACGGTATCAAACCGACTTTTTGACTTATCGAGTATAAAGCTATACTCAGGCGTGAGGCCATGCCGGTTTTCGAGATGAGCGAGCACTGTTAGGGTATTGGCGATGCGAACAAAAAAACCATGCAAATGGTCTGAAATACTGTGGGTCACTTGAATGGGTTGCGCATTATTGTCTGCTAGAGGCTGAATAAATGCGCTAAGGACATCGCGTGAATGTTCATAGGGAATGACTTTGGCGGCAATGATCAATCGTGACAAACTACCTTGTGTCTTTGCCGCGACGCCAGAAATTTGCTCCGCGAAGCTAAGTATTTTTCCTAATTTAGAGATATGGGGTTCTGTGAGCCTCTGGGGATACCCCGAGCCATCAATTCGCTCATGACTTTCGCGCACGGCACGGCAAATGGGTTCAGGCAAACCGAGTACATTTTGCATAATTTGCGAGCCCACCAGCGGATGTACGGCAATATGCCTAAATTGAGCAGGGGCTAGCTTTTTGCCCCCATGAAATAGCGTTGGATTGACATATAACTGGCCCAAATCGTGAAACACAGCAGCCTGGCATAGCTGCTGCATCTCATTAAAACTTAGATTCAGTTTTTTACCGATGCCAAGTGCGATCAGGGTAACAAGGGCGCTATGCAACAAGCCAAAACCGGCGCTTTGTTCTATCAGCGCCAGGGCAGAGAGTGTATGCCGATTGGGGCGTATTTGACTAATCAGGTCAATACTGGTGACCGAGCCATGACGCCAACCTATTAACGGTAATAACTCAGTACGTTCGGCTAAAATTTGCTCTGCCGCGCTGATTAGCCGATCGACGACAGCCGGCGTACCAATCTGAACTGTTTTTTCAAGCGGCTTGTGGAGCTTGTGTAACAGCAGACGCTCGCGTAATTCCGGTGTTAACCGTGAGCCTGCACTAATTAATTTCAAGCCGCGATCGGAATAAATATCTTCTTGAGCAATCACCTCGGTATGCTGGCTAGCATCACTCAGGCGCTGGGTATAGTGGGTTTTCCCGGTTGCGAGTTCCATTTCCAAGTTCAAACCTGGGTGCATCGCAACTTGCTGTTTGGACAATAAATCGGCAAAAGAAGTACTCACGGGGCCTCCGAGAAATGCCTAACTAACCATGTGTCTCCGGCTACCCAATTTCATCAAAAACTGCTTGTTATTAGTGGATTGTTGATGACTGCCTGGAATATTAACTACGACATAGCAAGGCCAAACTTGAGTAAATTTAAGCATTAACCATGAAATTTTTAGCCTGATCGTCTTATCTATTTAACAGTTTTTCTTACATCAAGATTAGCGAATTGGCTATTAAGTCCCCTGTCTTGTAACCGTTATACAGGTGTAACTTTGCACAAGGAGGAAGCTATGACAACTTATTCACTGTTATCTTTGTTATTAGGCTTTTTTGCATACGCATTAGCTTATTATGTGAGCGATCGGCAGGCAATGTCTGGCTGGTTGTTTAGTTCAGTGGTAGGAATATTCTGTGTATTGTTTGTCTTCCCAGGGCACTTTAAGGTTCCTGGTGTAGAAGCCTTGCATGACTGGGGCGCACCCGTAGTCAAAGGGGCATTTGCTGCATCATGGGCTGTCGGCATTGCGGTAGCCTCGTCCATCTTCCATGGTGTGGTTCAATCAAAAACACAAGAAGACTCTCTATCTTAAGTATCGAGCATCACATCCAGCACGAACAAAAAACCCGGCGATGCCGGGTTTTTTGTTTATAGAGTAATAAAAATTCAAGCTGCTTTTTCTAACGTCGGCGCTAAAAAATCATGACTGATGCGAGACCCCAGGTCATTGATTTTGTCTAAGAAACGAGTCAGATAGGCGTGTAGTCCTGTGTCTAAAATATCACTGATTCGCGCGTACTTGAGTTCCGCATGCAAGAAGCCAGCGCGACGCTCAGTTTCTTGTGATTGTTGGTTATGGATTAGACCAAGAATGGTAATGATTTCCTGTAAGCAGGCAACCAATGAACGGGGCATATCAGGGCGTAGTATCAGTAATTCAGCAACCCGTTCTGGGGTAATGACGTCCCGATAGACTTTTCGGTATATTTCAAAGGCAGATACTGAGCGCAGTAGGGCGTTCCAGTGATAAAACTCGTGATGGGCATCATTTTTTCGTTTGCCTTCCTCCGCCAAATATTTAACATCCAAGATACGCGCAGTGTTATCAGCCCGTTCTAGGAACGTCCCCAGGCGGGTAAAACACCAGGCGTCATCTTTGAGCATGGTCCCAATCACTACCCCACGGGAAAGGTGCGAACGGTACTTGACCCACTCAAGAATCATGGTGGGATCAAGATAGGCTTTACGATTGTTCGCATAATCCTGTAGCTCTAGCCACATGCTGTTTTGTGTTTCCCAGACTTCGGTAGTCACCGAGCCTCTCACCGCATGGGCATTTTCACGCGCTGCTCGCATGCAGCTATAGATACTGGCAGGGTTGGTCTTATCCCAGATCATGAACTCTAGAATGTTATCAATCGTGAGCTGACTATAGCGCGCTGCAAACGCCGTTTCGAGTTCCGACAGCTTGAGCAATGCGGCTAAGTTATGTTCGGCACTTTCAGTCGATTGCGGGAGCAGGGTGGTTTGATAGGTTACATCTAAGATACGGGCACTATTTTCCGCCCGTTCCATATAACGGGCGCCCCAGAATAAATGATCAGCAGTGCGGCTTAGCATGCTTGCTCCAATCGTTAATGTAGTCTGTCTAAAACGGTGCTCATGAATGATTAAGCTTCTAACACCCAAGTATCTTTGGTGCCGCCGCCTTGTGAGGAGTTCACCACGAGCGAGCCTTCACGCAGCGCCACACGACATAACCCCCCTGGCACCATAGTAATTTCTTTGCCAGACAGCACGTAGGGGCGTAAATCGATATGCCGTGGCGCAATACCTTGTTCGACAAAGGTCGGGCAAGTTGACAGCGCTAGGGTGGGTTGGGCGATGTAATTGTCGGGGTGTTTGGTTAGGAGCTCGCGAAACGTCGCCAATTCCGCTTTGCTGGCGCTTGGCCCTACCAACATGCCGTATCCCCCGGCTCCATGCACTTCTTTGACCACCAATTCGGCTAGATGGGCGAGTACGTAAGCCAGATCATCAGGCTTGCGACATTGGTAAGTTGGGACATTATTGAGCAGGGGTTTTTCGCCCAGATAAAACTCAATCATGTCGGGGACATAGGGGTAAATCGATTTGTCATCTGCAATCCCGGTTCCAATTGCATTGGCCAGGGTTACGTTCCCCGCACGGTAGGCATCTAAGAGGCCCGGCACGCCGAGTATAGAATCTCGGCGGAAATATTTGGGGTCTAGAAAATCGTCATCGATGCGGCGATAAATGACATCGACCCGCTGTGGTCCTTGGGTTGTCCGCATGTAAACCATGTCATCTTGAACGAACATGTCCTGGCCTTCAACCAGTTCCACCCCCATTTGTTGGGCCAGAAAAGAGTGTTCGTAATAAGCGCTGTTGTACTGGCCAGGGGTGAGCACCACAACGGTTGGGTTATCAATCCCCCGCGGTGAAACCCCGCGTAAATTTTCCAGAAGCATGTCAGGGTAGTGCGCGACAGGGGCAATTTTATTTTTACCAAATAGCTCAGGGAAGAGGCGCATCATCATCTTGCGATTTTGCAGCATATACGACACCCCAGAGGGAACGCGCAGATTATCTTCAAGGACGTAGAACTCGCCCGCTCCTGCACGGACAATATCGACACCACTGATGTGCGAATAAATATCGCCAGCGACATCAATGTTTTGCATCTCAGGGCGATATTGAGCGTTACGTAAAACCTGTTCTTTTGGGATGACACCTGCGCGGAGTATTTTCTGTTCGTGATAGACATCGTGAACAAAGAGATTCAGCGCCTTGACGCGCTGCCGAAGGCCCGCCTCTAATTGCCGCCACTCTGTTGTGGGAATAATTCTGGGGACGATATCGAAGGGGATCAGCCGCTCTTTACCTGCTTCGTCGCCATAAACGGCGAAGGTAATGCCCACGCGGTGGAAAATTGAATCGGCCTCAGCCCGTTTGGCATCAAGCTTAGCTTGCCCCTGCTGCCCCAGCCACGCATGGTAGGCTTGGTAATGTTCCCGCGTGGTACCCGTCATTTCTTTTGTGGCGGCAGATTTCCCTGTTACCAAGGCGTAGGCTTGGTACATTTCGTCATAAATTGGATTCATAGAGGCCTCGGTCACAGCTTGTTTTTAGAGTTAGCACAATTTTCTGCTACTCGCCTTCCTTCATTTTTGCGTTGTTAGTCAGACTAGGCAAGGGCCATGGATCATCAAGCAGCATATTTACCACTAATGACTAGGTTGCTTGCTATTTTTTTCATTTTGGCAGTATTGTTAACAGGAATGACAATCATCTTCGAGGGTTTTGGCATGACTTATTGCGTTGGAATGTTGTTAGATGCCGGTATGATTTTCGCCTCAGACTCCCGCACCAATGCGGGGGTTGATAACATCGCCCGTTTCTCAAAAATGAAGGTTTATCACCAAGATGGGGATCGCACCATTGTGGTGATGTCGGCGGGTAATCTCTCGGTAACGCAAAATGCGCTGAGTATTTTAGAACTGCGCGAGCGAAACGCCTTAGTTCCTACGCTGTTTAATGCGATTTCCATGTTTGACATTGCCACCATATTAGGGGAATCACTCCGTGATGTGCGGCGCCGTGATGGGCCTGCTTTTGCAGCAGGCAATATTGATGCCAGTGCCTCATTTATTGTGGGGGGGCAAATTCAAGGGGAACGGCCACGTCTGTTTCTCGTTTATTCAGAAGGCAATTTTATTGAGGCAACAGGCGATACCCCGTATTTCCAAATTGGCGAAATCAAATATGGCAAACCGATTTTAGATCGGGTCGTTAAGAGACATACGCCGCTTGTCGATGCGGCCAAATGTACCTTGGTCTCTTTTGATTCGACGATGCGCAGTAATCTCTCAGTCGGGATGCCGATTGATCTGTTGATGTATGAAACTGATAGCTATGCCATCAAATTACAGAAACGGATCGAAGATAACGACGAATACTTCCAGATGATCCACAATACCTGGGGTGATGGACTACGTGAGGTTTTTCGCCGGTTGCCAGATCCAACCTGGGTTTGATTAATTGAAATAGCGCCAGACCACTCAGCCGCACAATTATTTAAAATATCATTCAATATCAACCTCGCTTGGCTCAATTATGACTATTCGTGTCGCGCTGACGCATACTACCCATTATCAATACGATCGTTTGGTCACACTCTCGCCACATGAGGTCAGATTGCGGCCCGCACCGCATGCGCGTACGCCACTATTGAGCTACAGCCTTGCGGTGACGCCCGATCAACATTTCATTAATTGGCAACAAGATCCCTTTAGCAACTGGGTTGGACGATTTGTTTTTACCGAGCGGACTCAATCCTTGTCCTTTACGGTCAATTTGGTGGCAGATATGACTGTCATCAATCCATTTGACTTTTTTATTGAAAGTTATGCGGAGCATTATCCGTTTCGCTACCCCCAGCTTCTGGCGAAAGAACTGGCCCCTTATCTGGAAATCGGCAAGCCCGGTCGGCGCTTACAAGCTTGGCTAAGCAAATTTAAGCAAGCACAGCTAGAAAAACGGCCTGCCATTGTCGATATGTTGGTCAATTTGAATGCCACCCTGTATCGAGATATTCGCTATCTAGTTCGCTTAGAGCCAGGCGTGCAAACACCCGAGCAAACGCTTGGTCTAGCTTGTGGTTCTTGTCGCGATAGCGCATGGCTACTTGTCCATATTTTGCGCCATTTGGGTCTCGCTGCACGCTTTGTGTCTGGCTATTTGATTCAACTGAAAGCCGATGTGACACCGATCGAGGGGCCAAGCGGTCCAGAAAAAGATTTTACGGATCTGCATGCCTGGTGTGAGGTCTATATTCCTGGTGCTGGTTGGGTGGGGCTTGATCCCACTTCCGGTTTATTGGCAGGGGAGGGACACATTCCCCTCGCGGCAACCCCCAGCCCGCAAAGCGCCGCACCCATTATTGGTGCGAGCGATATCGCTCAGGTAGATTTTTCATTTGCCATGCAGGTCACCCGTTTACATGAAGACCCGCGCGTGACGCAGCCGTTTACAGAACAGCAGTGGCAAGCCATTGACCAGCTCGGTATGCAGGTTGATGAGGTGTTGAAAAAGCAGGATGTTCGCCTGACTCAAGGGGGGGAACCGACCTTCGTCTCTATCGATGATATGAATGGCCCGGAATGGAATTTCACGGCATTATCACCGACGAAATATGCGTTGGGTTCACAATTGACACAGCGCTTGGCAGCACATTATGCACAGGGTTATCTGCTGCATTCTGGTCAGGGAAAATGGTATCCCGGTGAGCCATTGCCACGCTGGGCAATGAATGTTTTTTGGCGTGCAGACGGGCAGCCTTTGTGGCATCGGCCCCAGTTATTTGCCAATACAGCACAATCAGGCCAGCACACAGCAGAGGATGCAGCGCAGTTTATGCAGACGTTGCTTAGTCACTTGGGACTGCCTGTGGAGGCGGTCTTAACCGCTTATGAAGATATACCGGAACTCTTGATTCAAGAAAGTCGATTACCCAAGAATCTAGATCCCTTGAAGCATGACCTGAGCAAAAAAACGGGGCGGGCAAGCTTGGCCCGAGCCTTGCAGCGTGGCTTAAAAACGCCCGTAGGCTTGGTGCTTCCTTTGCGTGCCAAGCCCGATGCCGCGAGTATCTCGACGACCAAACGTCGCCGCCGGTCCGCTGAACCCGAAATCTCCAGCCCAACTATCTGGCAAACCTCACGTTGGCCACTGCGCCGAGAGCGGCTGTATTTACTCGCGGGTGATTCGCCCTTGGGCTTACGCCTACCCTTGGACGCGCTGCCATGGCAGCCCCCGGAGGACGATCCAGTCAATTATCCTCGTGATCCGTTTGCTGCCTGCAATGCGCTACCCACAGCTGTTGCCCCTGGTAAGCGCCGTGCGCCCCCGGTGGCGATGGGCGAGTGGGTTCAAGATACGGTGATTAAAACGGCGTTATGTGTCGAAGTGCGGCGCGGGCATCTTCATGTATTTATGCCGCCACTCACCCAGTTAGAGGAATATGTGGCACTACTGACTGCGATTGAGCACAGCGTCGCCAAGCTCAATCTACAGATTGTCATCGAGGGTTATGCGCCACCCAGAGATCCCCGTTTACTCCATTTTGCGGTTACGCCTGACCCGGGTGTGATTGAAGTGAATATTATGCCCGCACCAAGTTGGGCGGCTTTGGTCAAGCAAACGGCAAGTTTGTATGACTTGGCCCGACAAACGAGACTGGGAACCGATAAGTTCATGCTGGATGGTCGGCACACGGGTACAGGTGGTGGTAATCATGTCACCCTCGGCGGGCCGACGCCTGCAGACTCGCCGCTCTTGCGGCGCCCTGATTTGCTGCGCAGTTTAATCAGCTATTGGCAAAATCATCCAGCATTATCCTATCTGTTTTCAGGGACCTTTATCGGCCCGACCAGCCAAGCGCCACGTGTCGATGAGGCGCGCGATGACCGTCTGTATGAGCTGGAAATCGCTTTTCAGCAACTGGCAAGAACAGTCGAGAGTGGCAAGGAGCATACTCAGCCTTGGTTGGTTGATCGCTTATTTCGCCACTTACTCACTGACCTGACGGGCAATACACATCGCGCAGAGTTCTGCATCGACAAGTTGTATTCGCCAGACTCTGCAACAGGTCGATTAGGCTTATTGGAATTCCGTGGCTTTGAAATGCCACCGCACTGGCAGATGAGTACATTACAGCACTTATTGCTCAGAGCACTGGTCGCTTGGTTTTGGCAACAGCCTTATCAAAAACCCTTGATCCCATGGGGAACGAGCTTGCATGATCGTTTTATGCTTCCGCACTTTATCATGCAAGATTTTGCTCAGGTCTTAACCGATCTTAAGCACGCGGGTTATGCTTTTGAGCAAGAGTGGTTTGCTGCCTTTTATGAGTTTCGGTTTCCGCGCTATGGTGCTGTTAGTTATGATGGCGTTACCCTGGCATTGCGACAAGCCATAGAGCCGTGGCATGTTCTGGGCGAAGAAATCAGTGCTGGGGGAACCGCGCGCTATGTTGATTCTTCCGTGGAACGACTTGAGCTTAAAGTCACTGGCATGCTGGATGCGCGGCATGCTGTGTTGTGTAATGGCAAGCGCGTGCCGCTGATGGCCACAGGGCGACCAGGTGAGTATGTGGCGGGCATTCGGTACCGAGCTTGGGCACCCCCATCCGCCTTGCATCCCACAATTGGGGTGCAAACGCCGCTGATGTTTGACTTGGTCGATCAGTGGAATGAACACTCTCTTGGTGGCTGCGCTTATCATGTGAGCCACCCCGGTGGCCGTAACTACGATACCTTCCCGATCAATGCCAATGAAGCTGAGGCTCGGCGGCATGCACGTTTTGTGCCTTTCGGACACACGCCCGGTCAGCTCACCGTGCCACCGATAGAAGTTAATCCAGCCTATCCTTGTACCTTAGATTTACGCTGGAAGGCAAGCTGAGTAGTTAGGGCAAGCATATTTCTTGCCCTAACTGCTTGCTGCATCTCAGTAAGGGGGGAGGGGGGAATGAGCGATAGTAAGACTCTTATACCTTAAATGCACTGATAGCATTTTGCAGCATGGTTGCCTGCTGGTTTAAATCAACAATCACCCGACCGGCATCGTTCGTGATACTGGCAGAATGTTGCGATGTGTTTGAAATTTGTCGTACCAGTGAAGAAATAGCTTGGCTGGTGGTTGTCTGACTGGTCGTCGCAGATGCGACTTGGTCTATTTGGGTTAAGGTTTCTTCCGTACTCTGACGGATCTGTGCTAAAACCCCCGTCACATTACTGGTTTGCTCAACGCCACGCTCTACTTGTGGTCTCACCAACTGCATCGCCTCAACAACGGTTGCGGTCTCTTCCTGTACAGATTCAATCCGTCGCGTGATATCCAGTGTCGCATCAGCGGTGCGTTCAGCGAGTTTGCGGACTTCATCTGCAACAATCGCGAAACCTCGCCCCTGCTCACCGGCGCGCGCGGCTTCGATTGCTGCATTAAGGGCCAACAAATTGGTCTGGTTGGCAATGCCTTTAATCACATTGGCCACGCTGGTAATTTCCTGCGCCCGCTGACTTAATCCGGCAATCGTGGCACTGGCTTGATCCACCGAGCCTACAATTTTTTGCATTTCATCGGCAACATCGTGTACTGCCTGCTCTCCCGCGCGAGTCTGTTTCGTTGCGTCTGCCGAGTAGCGATGGCTATTTTGGGCTAAATCAGAGATTGCATCGATATCGCCGACTAGTGCACTAATCGACTGCACCATCTGTTCCACCGAGTCGGCATTTTCAGTGGCGGCATGGTTTAGTTGAGTAGACGTTTGCTGCAAAGTCGTGGTTGACTCATTAACGGCCATTGCACTAGCACGAATCTGGTTAATCAGGGTACGCAACTTTTCTTGCATGGCCGCAACACTGGCTAGCATGCTACCTGGTAAAGGATTATTGACGGTTTGGGTAAGGTCACCGTTCGCAATCGCACTGGTGAGCGCAACGACCTGTTTTGGCTCTCCACCGAGTTCCCGCAACAGTGAATTACTAATTGTAAAACCCAAACTTAAAATGATTCCCAATAGAATGAGTGTGAATAGTGAAACCTGTACTAATTTCGCTCGATTATCTGCCTCCATATCATCAACGTAGACCCCGGAAACAATAATCCAATTCCATGGTTTAAAGAGTTTCGCACCATTGTATTTGGGGAACTCTTCATCGCCTGGAATCCCCACCTTTTTCGCATAGGTGTAAACAATGCCAAAATTATCTTGGCCTTTTTCAACAGCCTCGACATAGAGCTTTGCCGCAATTGATCCATTCTTTTCTTTCTTCTGGGATAGATCAGTTCCTTCTTGTTGTGGATTAAGCGGATGCATGACACGCTTCATATCCATGCTGTTGATAAGAAAATAACCGCTGTCACTAAAGGTGGTTTTCCTTAATGCTTCTTTGGCCGCTGATTGTGCTGCCGCCGTATCAAGTTTCCCTGCTTTTTCTAGTTCATGGTAGTAAGCCACCATGCTTGTTCCTGCTTCAACGATTTTTCTGACTTGGATTTCTTTAGCTGCTTTGTTGTCATGGCGGGCGCTAATCACCATCCAAGCACTGCTTATTAACACCCCCAATAGAGCGATTAAACTAAAAAGAATTAATCGTGCTCGCACTGTTAGTGTTGCCATAACTCTCTCCAATCAGCTTTTCGTATTTAACTGACCAATTATCGGAGTTGCTGGCTGAAACTTGAGCACAGCAAGAGACGGAGTAAATGTTGTGGGGGGCTTGAAAAGAAAAAACGCTGACCGAGAAGTCAGCGTTTTAGTTTGGCGCACCCGGCAGGATTCGAACCCACGACCCCTTGGTTCGTAGCCAAGTACTCTATCCAACTGAGCTACGGGTGCATGCAAAGAACGATATTATGACAGACATCGATCTTTTTTTCAACCAGAAAGCAATCTGGCGGAGACGGAGGGATTCGAACCCTCGATGCAGTTTTTGGCCGCATGCTCCCTTAGCAGGGGAGTGCCTTCGACCTCTCGGCCACGTCTCCAATTTGCCTTACAGCAAAAGAGGCCGCAGTTTAGCGGTTTGTCCGCTTACGGTCAATCCTTAATCGAATCACATCGAGAAAGGGCTGCCATACTGCGACAGTTTGAGAATTTATTGTGCGTCTAGGCCAAATGCCTTGTGTAGGGCCCGCACCGCCAATTCCATATATTTATCGTCGATCACCACAGAAATTTTGATTTCACTGGTCGAGATCATCTGAATATTGATGTTTTCTTTCGATAACGTTTCAAACATCAGGCTGGCAATGCCTACATGCGAGCGCATACCAATACCGACAACAGATACCTTGGCGATTTTATCTTCACCCAACAGTTGTTTTGCGTGGATAGCTGGGGCAACCTGAGTTTTTAAGACGTCCAGGGCCTTTTGATATTCGTTACGGTGTACCGTAAAAGAAAAATCGGTCAAGCCATCTACCGATTGATTTTGAATAATCATATCAACATCAATATTGGCGGCGGCGACAGGGCCCAAAATTGAGTAAGCGATACCTGGACGGTCAGGAACCCCCTGGACCGTGATTTTGGCTTCATCACGATTAAATGCGATGCCAGAGATAACAGCCTTTTCCATATTATTTTCTTCCTCAAAGGTAATGAGAGTACCGGATTGCATTTCTTGTTCAAGCGACATAAGGGGATCTGTCAAACTAGAGAGGACCCGAGTTGGAACGCGATATTTGCCAGCGAATTCAACGGAACGAATTTGTAATACTTTTGACCCCAGGCTCGCCATTTCCAGCATTTCTTCGAACGTGACACGATCTAAGCGGCGTGCATCAGGCTCGACTCGGGGATCAGTTGTATAGACCCCATCGACATCTGTATAAATCAGACACTCATCCGCATCAATCGCAGCAGCAACCGCAACCGCCGACGTATCAGAGCCGCCTCGACCCAAAGTGGTAATGTTGTTATCGGGGTCAACACCCTGAAAGCCGGTGATGATAATCACTTGATCTGCATTTAAATCAGCACGAATCGCCTCTGCATCGATCGATTCAATCCGGGCTTTGGTGAAAGCAGAATCGGTTTTAATGGGAACCTGCCAACCAGCATAACTTTTGGCTTTGACGCCCTCTGCTTGCAAGGCAATGGCCAACAAGCCTACGCTCACCTGTTCCCCTGTCGCGGCGATCATATCGAGCTCACGCGGATTAGCATTGCTGTCCAATTCCTTAGCGAGACCTAGTAAGCGGTTAGTTTCTCCTGACATCGCAGAAGGAACGACCACAATCTGGTGACCGGCGCGATGCCATTTCGCCACACGTTTAGCCACGTTGCGGATGCGCTCAGTGCTACCCATCGACGTGCCGCCGTATTTATGTACGATCAGAGCCATAATTTATTGAAAAAAATTTAGAGGATACAAGAAGAATGTGGGGTTTACCATTGCGCAAAACCCTAGTTTATTTCCGGCCCCGCGCGCTGCGCTGATTAACAGGCAGCAGCGCAGCAGAAAACAAAAATTGTGGTGCCCGGGGCCGGAATCGAACCGGCACGAGCTGTTAGGCCCGCAGGATTTTAAGTCCTGTGTGTCTACCAATTTCACCACCCGGGCGACACCGTCAAAGTGGAGGCGGAGGCCGGAATCGAACCGGCGTAGACGGCTTTGCAGGCCGCTGCATAACCACTTTGCTACCCCGCCATATGCACAATGGTAACGCAATCTGTCTAAGTTTGCTTTTCCATTAAAAAAGGGAAGCAATGGCTTCCCTTCGTTGCGTTTGGAGCGGGAGACGAGTCTCGAACTCGCGACCTCAACCTTGGCAAGGTTGCGCTCTACCAACTGAGCTACTCCCGCATAGTTTGTTGTTGTAGTGCTTAACAACAGAGAACGAAACTATAAAGACTTTTTTAGGGTTTGTCAAATCAGATTGAACCAATTGTTTGATCGATTCATTTTCTGCCCGCCATCAGATCTACCCGAATACGGCAATTCGATTGTCAGCCAATCGAGCGGGGCGAGCGTTGAACCACACTCTTTAGTAACATCTTCGTGCAGAAAGTATCTTGCTAGAGTGCGGCAAAGGCTGCGCATTCCGGTACAATTTGATTTCTTCTTTCAACAGAAAGTACGCCATGCTTCAAGGTAGTATTGTTGCCTTAGTGACACCGATGACCTCAACGGGAGAGATTGACTGGTCGTCATTTCGTCAGTTAATTGATTGGCATATCGCTGAACAGAGCGACGGTTTGGTGATTGTTGGCACCACCGGGGAGTCTCCCACCGTCAACGTTGAAGAACACTGTGAACTGATTCGCGTCGCGGTGGAGCAGAGCGCTGGTCGCATTGCCATCATCGCTGGCACCGGCGGTAATTCGACTGCGGAAGCGATAGAACTTACTGCCTATGCCAAGCAGGTTGGTGCAGACTATTCACTCTCTGTTGTTCCTTACTACAACAAGCCCACTCAAGAGGGGCTCTATCAGCATTTCAAATCGATTGCGGAAGCCGTTGACCTGCCTTTAATTCTTTACAATGTGCCAGGTCGTACGGTTGCGGATATGTCAAACGAAACAGTGCTCCGCTTAGCGCAAATTCCTGGCATCGTTGGGATAAAAGACGCAACAGGTAATTTAGAACGGGGAGCGTGGTTGATTAAAGAAGCGCCCCAAGACTTTGCCGTTTACAGTGGGGATGATGCGACTGCCGTTTTTTTAACGCTGGCAGGGGGCAAAGGGGATATCTCCGTGACGGCAAACGTGGTTCCCCGGCGCATGCATCAACTCTGTCAAGCCGCTCTGGCCGGCGATTTAGTAACCGCAATGCGCCTGCATTATGAATTACTGCCTCTACATCGCCATTTATTCGTCGAGGCGAATCCCATCCCGGTGAAGTGGGCTCTTGCCCACTTGGGAAAAATTCCCGCAGGCATCCGTTTACCGTTGGTTGAGCTGAGCGTGAGTGGACAGGCAGTTATTAAACAAGCACTCGTTGAAGCAGGAGTATAAATTGTTGGGTATCCGTTTTAATTTGAATCAGACCCGCTTTAAGTTTGGGCTATGGTCGATGGCAATCTCAATTTTGTTGATGGGATGTGGAAGCTATGACAACCTCAGCAAAAAAGGGGAAATCCAATATAAATCTGCTGGTAAGAGTAAAACACTCGATGTGCCGCCAGACCTAACCAGTTTACCAGCCGAAGAGCGCTTCACCGTGCCACAAGGGCCGAACCGTGCCACAGCGACTTTTTCTGGCTTTGTGAAAGGAAAAGAGAACGCGCCGACGCAAGTTGATGGGAAAAACGTTGCTCCTACTTTTAATGCGGCGCGGATTGAACGGGCAGGTACACAGCGTTGGTTGGTCGTCAATCAACCCGTCGAAAAAGTGTGGCTTGAAGTCAAAGCTTTCTGGCTGGATAACGGGTTTTTACTCAATATTGATCAACCTGAGCTGGGGATCATGGAAACCGATTGGGCAGAGAATCGCGCCAAAATTCCACAAGATATTATTCGGCGCACGATTGGTAAGGTCTTCGATGGTCTCTGGTCTACCAGCGAACGCGACAAGTATCGTACCCGGATCGAACGCAATGGTCAGGGGGCGGAGATCTTCATTACACACCGAGGTATGCAAGAGGTTGTCAACTCTAAACAAGATAGCTCGATTTGGCAGCCACGCGACAGCGATCCTGAGCTAGAAGTTGAATTTCTCAGGCGCTTGTTACTTCGTTTCGGTGATGATGAGCAAACTGCAAAGGCAAAAGTCATCGCTAATCCAACTGACGCGCCATCTAGGGCTGACTTCGTTCCTTCCGCGCAAAATCAGAACGCCTATCTGCTGGTTAAAGAGCCGTTTGAGCGTGCATGGCGGCGCGCAGGGTTGGCCCTTGATCGGGTAGGGTTTACCGTTGAAGATCGAAATCGTGCTGATGGCATCTATTTTGTGCGCTATGTTGATCCAGATGAGTCCGGTGAGCTTGAAAAGCGGCGTGGTTTTTTTGAGAAAATCTTTGTCGCTAAAGACAATAAACAACAGCAGCAACAGTTTCAAATCAAGCTCACTACTGAGGCGGGGGAGGTCACTCGCCTTGATGTGCGGCCTGTCAAAGTCAATCCAGATAACCAAGCGGTCGCAGAACGGATCCTTAAATTACTCCAAGATCAGCTGAAATAATATGCTGAGATTGGCAGGCTTGGGCAGTGGGAGTGCAGGGAACGGGATTTTGATTGCTGCAGGTTCATCGCAGCCCGATTCCTTGCCTCGCGCCGACTCAACCACAACGGTATTGGTTGATTGTGGTTTTACCCTAAAGGAAGCCGAACTTCGGATTGCCCGGCACGGCCTAGATCCCGCCCAGTTGGAGGCAATTCTGGTCACGCATGAGCACAGTGATCATGTGGGTGGAGTAGAGCGACTGGCACGTAAATATGGGCTGCCGATTTACTTGACCCGCGGCACGTGGCTTGCCACCCGATGGTCTAAACCGGACGCGTTGAACTTTCAATTCATCGAAGGGTATGCTGCCCAACAGATTGGCTTGTTAACGGTATTCCCCTATGCCATTCCGCATGATGCCCGCGAGCCAGCTCAGTACGTTTTTCGTTATCAGGATAAACAAATTGGCTTATTGACTGACGTGGGTCACTACGCCCCCCATCTTGCGCAGGTTCTGCAGGCGCTTGACGGATTATTGCTAGAGTGTAACCATGAGCTTGCATTACTTGATGAATCATCTTACCCGGCGCGATTAAAGCAGCGTATTGGTGGGCGTTTTGGGCACCTTTCAAATTGCACGGCGGCAGCCATTTTGCGTGATATTGCACACAGCGGTCTGCAATGCGTGATTGCCGCCCATCTGAGCCAAGAGAACAATCGGCCCGCTTTGGCACGGGCTGCGCTAGAACCCGTTTTAGCGCCGTTGGGCTTGACAGATCGCTTACACATCGCTTGCCAAGAGCAGGGCTTTGATTGGATAAAAATTCAATAATATCAATACGTTGGGTGATTTATTTAAGGTTGCTTACCAATATTTGTCAGCTTGGGTTGTGGTGTTGAAATCCAGGCTTACCGCTGCTTCATCCAACCCCGCCTCGCGGAAAAACACCAGCAATGCGACCAGTAGAACTGGACCAATAATCAGGCCGACAATTCCCATGGTGACAATCCCACCAAATATGCCAAACAAGATAGCGATAAATGGCAATTGTGTGCCGCCCTGTATGAGTGCAGGGCGAACAACATAGTCTGCCGCCAGCACGATCAAGTTACCCCCAATCACGACAAAAAAAGCCGCCACAGTTGCGCCACTGGCAAATAATAGAAAGCCAATCACGACCAGCATGCCCGGCGCCAACATCGGTATAAATGCCAGTACCGCAATCAGTGCGCCCAATAAAACAGCGCTAGGTACGCCCGCGAAGTAGAGTAAGCCAGCTAATAAGACGGCCTCAGCAACCGCCACCAATATCAGGCCATTGACCGCTGCACGGATTGCATCTGGCATGATATGGACATACGCGGGCCAGCGACGCTCTAGCCACTTATAGCCAATTCGATTGATTTGGCTGAGGATTCCGGCGCCATCACGGTAGAAAAAATACAGCACCCACAAAGCAAAGAAGAGTGTGGCGACACGACCCGTTAATTCAAACAAAATCGATTGTGCTGCTCCTTGTAAAACACTCAGTTTGGCTGACAGTAAGTCCCGTAGCACACCAGAAATTTGGTCAGGTTGTGCGAGATAGGTTTGCCATTTTTGCAGCAGATAGTCACCAATCATAGGTACATTGATCAGCCATTGTGGTGCTGCCGTTCCATACGTATCTGCTTCAATCAGATACTCAGACAACGCAATCACATCACGCACGGCGAACGTAATCAGCAGCACGAGGGGCGCCACCAAGGCAAAGCCAATCAGGCAGGTAGTACAGAAAGCGGCTAGGTTGCGACGTCGCTGTAAGCGTTTGTAGATACCACGATGCAGCCGCCATGACGAGGTGGCAATGATGGCTGCCCACAAGATCGCCAGTAGGAATGGTTGTAAAACCAAAAGTCCCGCGCTGAGTATCGCCAAGCTGAAAATGAGGCTAATGAGCCAGCGGGAGCGTTGCTGGGCTTGTACTTGGGTATCTTGTTGTTGTCGCCGGTCAGGGCGTTCTCCCGCGTATTTAATGCTCATTTCTTTACCTCCCCGTCATTTATTTAACATAATATATATTGGCGAAAATTTATGGAGCCTCTGGGCGCAACGGCAAGCCGTGCTTAACCCGAAAATTATCATCCTGACGGCCCAGCCAGGCAGCCAATTCCATATCCCCAAACTCGTGCGCGAAGCGCGCTGCTGAATAACCTTGTTGGTTGACGACGCTGGGATCTGCACCGAGATCGATTAACAGACGTACAGTTGCACGGTTGCCACTGCGTGCCGCCATCATTAGTGGCGTGGTTTGATTGGGTGATTCCGCATCAATATAGGCATCCGCATCCAGCAGCAGCCGAATAATGTTGTCTTGTCCACTGGTGGCTGCGTAATGGAGAGCGGTCCAGCCTGGCTGGTTGAGTTTGGCGCCCCGTTTTAGCAGTGCCTGGCAAAGGTTGTATTCGCCATGCAAGGCCGCCAGCATCAATACGGTTTCGCCCGCTGGGCTGCGATAGTTCCAATCAATTTTTTCATCGCCTAAAAAAAGCTTGAGGGTTTCCCAAGCACGCTGCTGTGCCGCAACAAAAAAAGCCGGCGTCAGGGCCGGGTCCAGCATCTCTGCCTGCATGCCACGCCGCATCAGGGATCGCACCGTATCTACCTGGTCTTCTTTGATGGCGCGAAAGAAATCTTCATACGCCCCTGCGTGGCTGTAATCCGCACTCAACATATTGAGGCAAATCAAAGCATAAGCAAGCAACCAGGGCAGTTTGAATGACCGCCGAGAACTTAATGAATCTTCGCTCATAGCATGACTGGGGTGGCTCAATGAAGGATTATTGGAATGATGACTGGGGTGTGGGTTGAGCATGACGAAAAAGGCGAAAGAAATTAGCCGTAGTTTGCGTGGCAAGCGCATCGACTGAGACTTGGCGCAGCTCAGCGAGGCAAGTCGCCACATGTTTCACATAGGCAGGTTGATTAACCTTGCCGCGCATCGGCACCGGGGCGAGATAGGGCGAATCCGTTTCAATGAGCAACCGATCTGCCGGGACCCAGCGCGCGACTTCACGTAAATCGGCGGCATTTTTGAAGCTCACAATTCCCGAAAAGGAAATGTAAAAACCCATATCAAGAACCGCACGGGCAAAGTCAGCCGTTTCGGTGAAACAATGCAGCACCCCGCCCGCTTCATGGGCAGATTCGGCGCGCATCAACTCAAGCGTGTCAGTTGCCGCCTGGCGAGTATGAATAATCAGTGGTTTCTTCACTTGGCGGGCAGCTTGGATATGGGTACAGAAGCGCTGCCGCTGCCAAGCCATCTCTTCAATGGTGCGGCCATTGAGTCGATAGTAATCTAGGCCGGTTTCACCAATTGCCACGATTTTCGGGTGCGCCGCTAAGCGAACCAGTTCTTCAACAGACGGTTCTGGCGTCTCTTCATAGTCCGGGTGTACCCCAACAGAGGCAAATAAAAAAGGCTGGCTCTCAGCCAATTGAAGCACACGCGGAAAGTCCGGCAAATTCACGCTAATACAAAGAGCATGCGTCACCGCATGGGCAGCCATATTGCGATAAATCTGGGGTAACTCAGTACTGAACTGAGGAAAATCAAGATGGCAATGGGAATCAACAAACATAAATGGCCAACCCAGTTATAACGTCGTATGAAACAATCGCGTGGTACCTCACAGGAGGCCAGTTAGGCAGCACTATTGCCCGCCGTGGACTAAATGGTATGCGTTTGGCGAGTAGATTTTATGGCCGAGCCTAAAATCGCCTCAATCTTATTTTTTGCCACCTCTCCCGTAGCATCGCTTGGAAAATGCACCCCGATGCCCTGTGCCTTGCTGTTGTGGGCGCCGGCAGGGGTAATCCATACCACTTTTCCAGGTATGGGCAACTTGACGGGATCGTCCATCAACTGAAGCAGCAGGTAAACGTCATCCCCTAGGTTGTAGGGTTTATTGGTGGGGACAAAAATCCCCCCATTTTTCAAATAGGGCATGTAGGCCGCATAGAGCGCTGCTTTTTCCTTGATGGCTAAGGAAAGAACGGTCGATCGTGCGGCTGGAGCAGCGCCATTCGGGGCTGGATTAGAAGCGGGAATGGCGGAACCGGGAGTACTCATAAGCGCCCTACTTTCTGTCTGTATTCAAGCAATAATTCTTCCACAAATAAGCGCGGGTTAAGTGGATGATTGACAATTCGTTGGCGCTCACGCAACGCCTGCGCCCATGTCGTTACGGCTTGTAAGGCCAGTTTCTGCGCGGGACGATTGATTTGCTTGGCAATGTGGGGGTAGAACTGTGCGGGCAAACCAATGGCCAGTCGCGAGAGATCATGGGCCCAGCGTTGTGTTGTTTGTAAGAGCAGCGGCAACGACTCTTTGTGCCCATAATTCGCTAGTTTCAAGACGGCATCGGCATTCGGCTCAAGCAGCAACCGGGCCAATTCCCGCACCCAAGCGTCGGTATTAAAGCTTGCGCCCCCTTGTGCTGACGACGCGGTCTCCGTCCTGTTTTGTAGTAGGCTAAGTGCCTGCAGGGGCATGCCACCGGCTTCTGTCAGGGCGATGTGGCTTTGCGTATGATCATAGCCATGACGAACCAGCCACTGTTGCGCCCTCTCTTGCGCTGCTATCCCTCGCGGTGGCGCAATTGCCACTTTACGGCAACGCGATAATAGCGTTGGCAGCAGACGATCAAGCTGATCTGTGACGAGAATAAAAATGGTGTGGGCTGTCGGCTCCTCAAGCATTTTCAGCAAGGCATTCGCCGCATAGGTATTCAGACTCTGTGCCGGGTATAAAAAAACAATTCTGCGGCCACCGCGATGGGTCCCAATGGCCAGAAAGTCGGCTAGCTGGCGAATTTGTTCGATTCGAATCTCACGGCTAGGTGTTTTATTTTTATCGGTTTTTTCCTGGTTGTTTGATTCGGCATCACTCTCCCCTGCTTCGGCCTCCAGGCTGTCGGGTCGAATCACCCGACAATCCGGATGATTACCTTGCGCAAACCAGTGGCAAGACTGGCAGGCACCACAAGGCAGCCCCGTGGACGTGGGCGCTGAGCACAGCAGGCTTTGCGCAAAAACATGCGCTAATTGCGTTTTGCCAATCCCTGCTGGTCCATGGAGCAAGAGCGCGTGTGGCAATTTGTCATGCCAGTGAGACAGGGTTTGCCATGTCTCTTCCTGCCAGGGCAATAAGCCTAGATGGCTTGGCGGCTCAATCATGATGCCAATGTTTGTTTTTGCCAGTGGGCTTTTATGGCGCCCAAAATCGTTGCCCCCACCTCAGTTGGATCGGCACTGGCATCAATGGTGACAAACCGCGCTGGATTTTCTTGGGCACGCGTGCGGTAGGCTTGCCTGACTCGCTCATGGAACGTGCTTTGTTCCAGTTCAAAACGGTCGCGCGCAGCACGATCGCTACGCTCAATCCGCTCGGCGGCCAAACTCGTCGGCAGATCAAACAAAAAAGTACAGGCAGGCTGATGCCCCGCGACAATCCAAGCATCTAGCCAAGTAAGCTGAGCGGTTGCCAAACCACGTCCCCCGCCCTGATAAGCAAATGAAGCATCATTGAATCGGTCTGTTAACACCCACTGCCCTGCCGTCAGTGCCGGTAAAATGACCTGTTTCAGATGCTCCTGACGTGCCGCATACATCAGCAGCGCTTCGGTTTCTGGCGTCATCGCGTCTTGCAGTAACAGCTCCCGCAGTTTTTCTCCTAGCGGTGTGCCACCGGGCTCCCGGGTCAAAATAACCTCAGCGCCTTGCTGCCGCAAAAAGTCCGCAGCGGCGTAGATATGCGTCGTTTTACCTGCGCCATCAATCCCTTCAAAACTGACGAAACGCGACGTGAGGGGAAGCGCAGAAAAGAAGGCTGTCATTTAGATATCGTTTCTTCTTAGCAGGCAAAGATCGATGCCAACATAGTCTTGCAACTGTATTGAAAAATAAGCAGGCATGCACTTCAAGGACGATTCCCTCGTTGATAGCGCGTCACCGCTCGATTGTGTTCTTCCAGATTGCGCGAGAAATAGCTGCTGCCATCGCCTCGCGCCACAAAGTATAAAGCATCTGATATAGCGGGATGAATGGCTGCCTGTAATGCGGCGCGCCCTGGCATCGCGATCGGCGTTGGCGGTAGCCCTGGACGCGTATAAGTATTGAAGGGGGTGTCTGATAGCAGATCTCGTTTACGCAAATTGCCATCAAACTGGGCCCCCAGGCCATAAATTACGGTCGGGTCCGTTTGCAATAGCATGCCCCGCCGCAAGCGGTTGTGAAAAACCGCTGCAATTTGCGCCCGTTCGGCAGCTAGGCCCGTTTCTTTTTCAATAATCGACGCCAATATCAGGGCCTGATAAGCACTATTGAGGGGGCTAACAGCGGGCCGTTGCGACCAAAGTTGCGCGACAAGTTGCTGTTGCATGTGGAAGGCCCGTCGCAGAATGGCTAAATCACTGGTTTGGCGATCGAACAGGTAGGTATCCGGCATGAACCAGCCTTCTGGCGCAAGCTGGGGCTCGCCCAAGGCTGTCATAATCTCCTGATCGGTCATGTTCAGCGTGTCATGCCGCAGATCTGGATGTTGGTTCAAGACTTGTCGCCATTGTCGAAACGTCCAGCCCTCAATGAAGCGGATCTCACGCTGTGAGACATCGCCACGGGTTAATTTGCCTAAAATTTGCCACAAACTGAGTGGAGCGGCGGCTGTATTGGCGTTAGCTGGCGCGGGTTCGTTTGCCGTCTGCGCTCGCAAAACATAATTACCCGCTTTGATCTTATGCGCCTGACCGCTTAAGCGTGCTACCCAGGTAAACACCGTGACAGAGAGCGGAACCCCACTGTCTTGCAGGGTCTGTGCCACCATTTTGGCACTAGAGCCGGGCGCAATCCAGACCTCCACCTCGGTCATTTTTAAAGTAAGCGGGCGATGTATGGCCCACGCCAGATAGATCAACACACATAGGATTGCTAGGCTACCAGTCAGTATGGCCGGCAGAAAATAAAGACGCCAGCGATGAGGCTGAGAAGAAACGGGAGAGATGCGACTCAAGGGCAACTCACTTTATTATTGGTCATCATTAGGCAAACTCTCGACAGGTAGTCGCTAACACGGCTGCTGCCGTCTCCTTATCGTTTTTAGGTTATCCATAGGATCGCAGCAGCGCTCATATAAAATACGTCTTAATGATATTTTACCGGATGCCAATAATGATGCCCACCGCTTCCTCAAGCCCAAGCGCAGCGCTAGCAAATTTAAGCTCCCCTACTGCATTTACATTACCCGCTGAGCTACAGGCATGGGGAAGTTGTGCGTTACAAAACGATGATTGGGATTTCTGGCCTCACGCTAGCACACCAGCAGCGCCTAGTGTGGGGGGGGCTGGCTGGACCAGCCTACCCCATTTGAGTCATCTGACGGTCACCGGTGCGGATGCAGTTTCTTTTCTGCAAGGGCAGCTCACTAATGATGTCGCCCTGCTCCCGCTAAACCAAGCCCAATGGACAGGATATTGCAGCCCTAAAGGCCGCCTGCTAGCGACCATGTTGTTGTGGAAAACGGCTGGCGCAACGGATGCTGAATCGACTGTCCATTTACTCGCGGATACTGGGCTAGTTAGTAATCTGATTAAGCGGCTCCGCATGTACGTTTTGCGAGCGAAAGCCACAGTGAGCCAAACTGATGATCTGATTTTGGCCAGCTGGGGCAATCTGGCTGCCATAACTCAGCATAACAGCCAGCCTTATCAGGTTAGCCACCCAGAGACAGGCTTGCAATGCCTTGCTATGCCATTGAGTGGGCAGCTAGCGAGCTCGTCACTCTGGGTGGCATCGCAGACCGCCCTCCCCGCGCTGGTGTCAGCGCTCCAAGATACCCCCTGTCAAGCGAGCGCGGTCTGGCGTCTAGCCCTAATCGGTGCGGGTATTGCCCACATTCAAGCGGCCACCCAAGAGGCTTTTGTGCCGCAGATCGTGAACTATGAGTTGATCGGGGGCGTTAATTTCAAAAAAGGTTGTTATCCTGGTCAAGAAGTGGTGGCCCGCAGTCAATATCTGGGCAAACTGAAGCGACGTATGTATCGCTATGCAACCCCACCTACCCGTTTGTCTTCCACGGAACGTGCGGCAATATCAGCGGGCATAGACGTGTGGCATACTGGGGAAACGGCTCAACCTGTTGGCCGGGTCGTTAATGTGGCAGCAACTCAGCGCGCCCTTGCAGCGCCAGCGGCTGAGCCAGACTCCGTGGCTTATGAGCTATTGCTTGAAATTCCTACAGAATTGCATCATCAGGGGGGAATTGAACTCCGTTTGACTGCGCCAGTGGCGGATGCGCCAACACGCCGTGTCGCACTGTTACCGCTTGAATTACCTTATACGGTGCCCAACCCGACAGCCGCTTAGCACAAGCCAGTGACAGGATCAGCCAAGTAGTCATTGATGTGCATCGTTTGTAGGTTTATCGTTGTGTATTGAGAAAGTAGTCATGTCGGCTTCCATGCTCCAGCGCACCATCTACGTCTATTTCAAGGCGCCCTATCAAGACTCTGCCGCTGTCATGCAGGCCGCTCAACTGCAGTTGGCAGAGATGGCCGCAGAATACAGTTTGAGTGGTCGCTTGCAGTGTCGGCAGGAACTGCTGGCGGTCGATAGCCTGCAAACCTGGCTCGAAATTTATGAACATGTTCCTGCCAATCTTGATGGCGCACTTTTCAAGCAGGCGAATAAGGCCTTACAGAAGCTTATCTCTGGAGAACGCCACGTTGAGGTTTTTGTCACCACCCCCTAATACAACTTAGGCAGCTTTGTGTTTATTGATGAGCCCAACGCCTGCCAGCAGCAGCCCTAAGCCCAGCGCATGATAAAGGTGAAACGATTCGCCTAGAAACATGACCGCGAGAAATGCCGCAAAGATAGGGATGAAATTAATAAAAACGCCTGCAGCAGGCGCACCAATTAAACTCACCCCTCTATCCCAGCAAAGGTAGGACAGCAAAGAAGGTCCCACCGCGAGATAGAGCAAAGCTACTCCCAGATTTGGGGTGAGTGGCGGAAGCAGGAGCCCAAGCGTCAATCCTGGCGGCTGCGCGTCATGGTTGAAGAGTATTTCGACTGCATAAGCCGGGAAGAGCAGGCAACAACCCAGCCCAATCTGTAAATTCAAAGACAGTCTAATGGGCATATTCAGCGGCGCTTTGCGCAGAATAATGGTGTAAATTCCCCAGGCTATCACGGCGACAAACATGATGGCGTCACCTTTAGAGACCGAGAGTTGCAATAGATTGCCCAGCTCGCCACGGCTCAGTACAACCAAGACGCCAAGCGAAGAAAGCCCAACGCCCAGCCATGCATGGGGGGCCGGGCGTACCTTCAAGACCACCACCGACAGCGGCAAAATAACAATTGGAATAGCGCTGGCGACCAAGGCGACATTAATCGCCGGGCTGTGCCGTAATGCCCAATATTGAAAGGCGTTGTAGCACACAACGCCAAAAAAAGTCAGACTTACAAGGGTTTTCCAGCGTTCTCGAATTTGCTCACCATAGTCGCGCCAATAGGCGGGCCAGCGCGGCAAATTTAACAAAGTCAACAAGCCAAACGCCAGTAACCAGCGCCAAAAAGAAAGGCCAAGCGGGCTAATATGCTGTGCTAACCCACGCCCAATAATTGTGTTGCCCGCCCAAAGCAGACTGGCGGTCAATAACAAACTGTAGGCGAGCCAGCGTTTGTGTCGAGGGCTATCGGCAATAACCGGAGAGGCGGGAGTTGACATCGTTGACCCAGTAAATTTGTGTCGGCGAAAAGCCTTATTTCAGTAGCAGTTGCATGTTGACATGGGGAATGCCCGCCTCAATAAAAGGAGGACCAATCTCTGTAAAACCCTGTGCTGCATAAAAATGACAAGCATGGCGTTGCGCATGCAGCCAGATCTCATCATCCTGGCGTGCCCGCGCTTCAGCAATTAGGGTTTGCAATAATTGCGCACCGATCCCTTGTTTGCGGTAAGCGGGTAACACCGCCATGCGGCCAATTTTACTCAGTGTCGTGCCATGCGCTGTTTTTTCGCTGGGCAAAAGTCGGGCAGTACCTACCGCGGCCCACGCTTGGCTCGGTAATTGAATTAGGGCAATCGCATGGCGTGACAACGCATCTTGCTCGTCCCACTCTTCCGTGGCATCAATACCCTGCTCTATGACAAAGACCTGCTGCCGAATAGCCGCTGCCTGCGGCCCGATAATCGCCCAAGAATCGACATTAATAGTTATCTCTAACATACTGAAATCATTGAATTTAATTGTTTAATTTAAACGAGTACTAAGCGCTATCCGCTGCTGCACAAAGTCGAGCGCTTCCCGATGCGCGGCTTGGACCGCATTTACTGCCCCACCTAAGTTGAAAAAGCCGTGTACCAAAGTGGTGTAATTGACGGTCGTCACCTCAGTGCCAGCGGCTATCAATTGTGCCGCATAACGGAGTCCGTCGTCGCGCAAGGGGTCATAGCCCGCCACCGCCAACCAGGCGGGGGCCAAGCCACGATGGCTAGCCGCCAAACTGGGGGCGAAGCGCCAGTCCTCATAGGTGGCACTTGGGCCCATGTAATGCGAAAAAAACCAATCCAGCGTGGTACTTTCCAGCAAATAGCCCTGTGAAAAAAGGGCATGCGATGGGCTAGTGTGTCTGGCTTGCGTGCCAGGATATAGCAAGAGTTGCCCTGCCAACGCCCAGTTTTGCTCGCGCGCATACAAGGCCCCGACGGCGGCCAGAGTACCGCCAGCACTGTCACCGCCAATCATCAGGCATTGGCGATTTAAGCCCAATGACTCTGCCTCATGGTGTAGCCAGTTGAGTGCGGCGAAGGTGTCATGAACCGCTGCAGGAAAAGGGTGTTCCGGCGCTAGGCGGTAATCCAGCGCTAGCACAGCACACTTGGCATGATGGGCAAATAAACGATACGTTGCGTCAAAACTATCCAGGCTGCCAAGCGTATAGCCCCCGCCGTGCAGGTAGAGCAAAGCCGGGAGTGGATTAAACCAGCTCGCCTCGCCAGGCCAATACCAGCGGGCAGCTAGGGTTATCTGCTCTGGATGGAACATTGCGGGCACTTGCGTTGTCTCTACGGCATGCACAGGCAAGGGTAGAATATCGAGTGTTGGTGCCGCTTTTTCATATTGCTGGCGGGCCGCACTGACACTCAGCGCCTCATAAGGCAAGAGTTTGCCGGTTGCTTTTGCCCGCGCGACAGCCCTGAGTAAAAATTCAAGTTGTTTATCAAGCATTGCTTCTAGAAAGCGGTTTTAATGGAAAATTTTATTACTCAATCGCAGCTTGATCAGCTCTGCCAAGCAGCCCAAGAGAGCCCTCGATTACGGAAAAATTTCAATTTTCATGCAGAGGAATCTCACCCTTGCAATCGCCTCTTTAATGCGTTACAGCTTGGTACGTATATTCGCCCTCACCGTCATCTGGCACCACAAAAAGATGAAACCTTAATCATGGTACAGGGAAAGCTAGGGATTGTCCTGTTTAACGATAACGGCGACATAATCGATAGCCAAATCGCCCAGCCCGGTGGGCCGATTTATGGTTATCACTTGCCGTTGGGGCAATTTCATACCGTATTGGCACTAGCACCTAACACTGTTTTTTTTGAAGCCAAAGCGGGCCCTTACCAAGCCCTCACCCAGGCTGAATTTGCACCTTGGGCGCCTGAAGAAAATGCCATAGAAACAAATTCTTATTTAAGTCATTTAACGCAATTTGTTAAATATAAAAGTGGGCTAACAACGTGAGCGTGACACGTGATTCGACCCCCCGCGCTTTCCCCTATGAGTGCCCGCCACAGCTACAGGAGGCGCCATCTGATTGCCAAGGTGACTGGGGTTGGCAGCATGAGGGTACGGATATCTGGGCGTCGCTACCGAGCGATTTTGCTACCCCCCTACTGCCCACTCCCTTTCCTGCAACAGCGGCCCCTTATTGGGTAGCGGGCAGCGAAGCGGTCGCAACGCGATTAGGCTGGACGCTTGAACAACTGCAGACGCCAGCCGCTATTGCCTATTTAAGTGGCAATCCAACGCCATGGGACCCTCCGCATGAGCAGCGTGACAATCTGGCAGCCTGCGATTGGCCACGGGCGACCGTGTATTCGGGCCATCAGTTTGGGGTATGGGCAGGTCAATTAGGCGATGGTCGCGCATTGTGTCTCGGCGAGCGACGCTTGCAACTCCCTGGGCACCCTCCCCATTCTTATGAGATTCAGCTCAAGGGCGCAGGAAAAACGCCTTATTCCCGTGGCGGCGATGGTCGTGCGGTATTACGTTCCTCAATCCGTGAATTTCTCTGCGCCGAGGCCATGGCCGGCTTGGGTATCCCCACCGTGCGTGCCCTGTCACTCATCGGCGGCGACTTTCCTGTCTTTCGCGAAACGACTGAAACTGCTGCCGTGGTGGCACGAGTCGCCCCTAGCTTTATTCGTTTTGGGCACTTTGAGCATTACGCCGCGCGACATCAACACCGCGAATTAGAGCAACTGGCTGACTTTGTGATTAGCCGCCATTTTCCGCATTTAATGTCGCTGGACCCAGGCTATCCACGCTACCAAGCCTGGCTGGAACAGATCATTGATGACGCTGCCCAGCTCGTCGCACAATGGCAGAGTGTCGGCTTTTGTCATGGCGTCTTAAATACGGACAATATGTCAATCCTAGGGTTGACGCTGGATTACGGGCCATTTGGATTCCTGGATCAATTTGCTTGGGGCCACATTTGTAACCATTCCGATACCCAGGGACGCTACGCGTATGCTGCGCAGCCGGATATCTTTTATTGGAACCTCTATGCGCTTGGGCAAGCCTTGCTGCCGCTTTTTTCCACCCAGCAACCGCAGCATGCAGCGCAAACCCAGGTTCAGTCCATCCTAGATACCTTTCCGGTGCGCTATCGCCAGGCGATGCAGCAGCGCTGGTGGGCTAAGTTTGGGTTTTTATCTGCGACACAGGCGCTTGCTACTGCTGTCAAGACAGACCCGCAGGCTACCGAACGCGACCGTTTTATTCAACGCACACTTAACGACATGGAAAGCGCGAGCAGTGACTTCACTCTCTTCTTTCGCACCCTAAGTCGCTTGCCTGCGCCGCATGCCCCTCTGGCGCTTGAACAATGTGTTACCTTGCTCGCGCCGTATTGGGCTAACCTAACCCAATTACGCGCATGGCTAGCGGATTACCAGCATTTACGCCAAGCGTCAGGGCAAGATTGGGCTACCCAGCAAACGGCGATGCTGCGCTGCAACCCCAAGTATATTTTGCGGAATCACTTGGCCGAACTCGCGATTCAAGCCGCACACAACCGTGACTTCAGTGAAATCGCGCGTTTATTGTCAGTTTTACGACACCCCTACGACGAACAACCGGAGTATGCCGCTTACGCCTCGGCACCACCTGCATGGGCGCAAACGCTTGCGGTAAGCTGTTCTTCTTAATCTCTACTATTGCTAACCAGAGAGCCATATGAAAAAAGTTGAAAAAAGTCCTGCTGAATGGCGTCAACAACTCAGCCCCCAAGACTATCAAGTCACCCGTGAAAAGGCGACTGAACGGGCATTCACTGGTCGTTACTGGAATCATTGGGAGACGGGGATCTATCATTGCGTCTGCTGTGAGACCCCATTGTTTGCCACTGATGCTAAGTTTGATGCGGGTTGCGGCTGGCCAAGTTACTTCAAAGCCCTCAATGAAGAGAATGTGGGTTATCTACCGGACCACAGTCACGGCATGATCCGCACTGAAATCATCTGCAAAGTTTGCGATGCCCACCTCGGCCACGTCTTTAATGATGGTCCGCCGCCGACAGGGTTGCGCTATTGTGTAAACTCAGCCTCCTTGACCTTTGTGCCGACTGAATCTTTACCAGACGGCTATACCACAACGACTCGCTGAGAAATGTAATGAAACTTTTGTTTGATTTTCTACCCATCGTACTTTTTTTTGCGGCCTTTAAGTGGGCAGAAAAAGCCCCTACCGAGGCCGCTACTTTTGCCACCGACTGGCTGGGCCCATGGGTGGCCGAGGGCGTGATCAGCCCTCAAGAAGCGCCGATTCTGTTGGCAACAGCCTTGGCCATCGTCGTGACGATTGGGCAGGTTAGCTATTTGTTGCTACGCCAGCGCAGAGTCGAACCGATGCTATGGATCAGCTTAATCTTGATTACCGTTTTCGGTGGCGCGACGATCTGGCTTCACAGTGAGACATTTATTAAGTGGAAACCCACGGTTTTATACGGTCTATTTGCGTTTATTTTGCTCAGCGGGCGGCTCTTTGGCCGAAACTATGTGCAACAGCTTATGGGCGCCCAGCTGAGCTTACCGCAAGCCGTGTGGGATCGGCTCTGCACGCTGTGGATCGGATTCTTTACGGTGATGGCGGCCTTAAATTTGTGGGTAGCCTCCGTGTTTAGTACAGATACCTGGGTCAACTTTAAGCTGTTTGGCGGCATAGGGTTATTACTGGCATTTGCCATAGGGCAAGGGCTCTACTTAAATCGCTATCTTTCAGACGCTGCAAACGTGTCCCCCGCACCGCTTAAAAAAGATCAGGAGTAACGCTGATGGCAATTGCAATTGAAACCCTG
The DNA here is from genome assembly GCF_003335215.1 of Parvibium lacunae. GTDB lineage: Bacteria > Pseudomonadota > Gammaproteobacteria > Burkholderiales > Burkholderiaceae_D > Parvibium > Parvibium lacunae. Next base: position 581,989 of record NZ_QPGB01000001.1, read on the forward strand.
CGCGAGCGTTTGCAAATACTGGCACCACAGCACCTGGAAATCATGGATGAAAGCCATCAGCACATTGGGCATGCTGGCGCGCAAGGGGGGGGTGGGCACTACCGTTTAATCATTGCCAGCCCACATTTCGTCGGTTTAAGCCCCGTGCAGCGGCATCGACTGGTGTATGATGCGCTGGCTGATTTGATGCGACGCGAAATTCATGCGCTAGCGATAGAGGCACGCCTCCCACAGTCAGCTTAAAAATGACTAACCCGAATTAATAAGAGGATTCCTATGCGTTCGACTTTTGTGCGCCATGCATTATGCTGTGCGCTATTGGCTGGTTTTGGTATGCAAGTGGCAGCGCAGAACATTGCGGTGGTGAACGGTAAGCCGATTCCCAAAACACGCGCAGATAACATGATTAACGAGCTTAAAAAAGCCGGCCAGCAAGATGGTCGGGAACTGCAACAAGCAGTTCGTGAAGAGTTGATTAATCGTGAAATCCTGGTGCAAGAAGCCATGAAACGGGGTATTGCAGGCCGAGCAGATGTGCAAACGCAACTTGAATTGGCCCGCCAATCGATTCTGATTCGCGCCCTGGTCCAAGATGAAATGCAGAAAAACCCGGTTAGCGATGCCGAAATAGAAGCAGAGTACAACCGCATTAAGGGTGAAATGGGCGGTAAAGAATACAAAGCTCGCCATATCCTAGTAGATAGCGAAGAAAGCGCGAAAGAGATTATTGCGGCCCTAAAGCGCGGCGCCAAATTTGAAGAACAAGCGAAAAAATCGAAAGATACCGGCTCAGCACAAAATGGCGGCGATCTTGGCTATCAAAGCCCTGGGGTTTATGTGAAGTCCTTTGCGGATGCGCTCGTGAAGTTGGAGAAAGGCAAAATGACTGATACGCCAGTACAAAGCCAGTTCGGCTGGCATGTGATTCAACTCGATGACATTCGCGAAAGCCAAATCCCTGCCTTGGCAGAAGTCAAAGGGCAACTGAGCGAAAGACTCAAACAGAGCAAGCTTGATAAGTTCAGGGAAACGCTCAAAGATAAAGCAAAAGTGCAGTAACAGCCGCTACACAGCAAAAGGGCAGGTTTCCCCTGCCCTTTTTTATTTGAATTGCTGCAGTTGCGAAACTGAATGCAGGCTGTGCGTAGCCGAGGTGCAGCGGAATCCTACGACGCCCATAGGTAAATCAAGTAAGTGTGAATTTAGCCGTTAAATGGGCAAGCGGTTATTGAGGCCGATGATACTGATGACCGTTGCTCGACTTTGTTGATCAAAATCGACAAAAATAGAGCTCTCAAGGGATTATGGGCAGCCAGAATCACTTGAACATCGCAGTACATAAAATTAATTGGTATTTTATTTGGGTCACATGCCTAATCCAGGTTCATTAAATCGCCCCCTTCCCAGCCAAGCATGGCGCGGCAATCTGATTGCCACAGCCTGCATTGCCGTTGCCTGGCTGTGGGTATGTGCCTTTCCATTTGTGGCAGCCTTTCCGGCGGGGGCAACACAATCGACCTGGATCTTGTTGTTCGGCTCGATTGGCATTGCCACCATCACGACCTTACTGGGGGTGCGTTACCTGATTCTCAGCCGCCGGCATGAAATCCGGACTTTAGCGATTGCTGAGTTACGCTTTTTAAGACGTCAGTATGAAATCGCCGAAGGCGTTGTCAAATTAGGTTCCTGGATCATGAACCTGCAAACCCAGGAAATCTGGTGGACGCGGGGGACTTATGATTTGTATGGCTATGAACCGGCAGCCCCCATTCCGAGCTTTAAAGATTTTTTACTGCAAGTTCATCCGGATGATCGAGCCCTAGTACGTGATGCGCGTATGGGCGCCGTGCACGAGGGGAAAAATTTTAATGTTGTCTATCGTTTTCAGCGCCACGATGGCCAGATGATCTGGGTTCGTAGTCACGGTCATTGTGAAAAAGATCAAGCAGGAAAAACCCGTCGTATTCAGGCTGTTGTACGAGATATCACTGACTCACAGCATGCCTTTGCAACCATTCAAGACAGCGAAGCTAAATTCAAGGCACTCGCCGATATGGGCTCTGATTGGTATTGGGAAACGGATCAGGAGCATCGATTCACCTGGATTTCTTCCGGTGCGAGAAAAACCCTTGGCCTCATGGCGGAAACAGGGATTGGAAAGCGACGCTGGGATCTACCCATCTTTGGGGTCGATGAAACCGACTGGCAACGTCATCGAGATATTCTTGAAGCGCGATTGGCATTTGAAGGGTTTAGTTTTTCAATCGTGAATGAAACTGGTCGAGTTTCCCATGCCACCGTCAGTGGTCGTCCGTTTTTTAATCATTCGGGAGAATTTTTAGGTTATCGGGGGGTCGCCCGCGACATTACTGAAGAGCGCAGTCAAGAGATTCTCCTGCAAATCGAGAATGGTTTAGCGCATTCCATGCACCAAGAGTTAAGCCCCGCACAAGCGGTGACTAATTTCATTCGCGTGGTATGTGAGCAAATGGGTTGGGCGGGCGGCTCACGTTGGTATCGACAGCATGGTGGTGGTACGGTTGCTCGCGCTGAAAGTTTTGGGAATGCCCGCTACATGCAATACCTGGCTTATCCCGATGAGGTGATCGCGGTTGAAAGCGATACATTACAGGCTGAAGTGTGGCGTACCGGTAAAGCGCATTGGGTCAAGAATTTAAGCGAGCACCCGGGCTTTACGCGCGCCGATGCCGCACGGCGACTCGGTTTTCATAGTGCCTTTTATATTCCGATTGTCGATCGACAGACCGTGATTAGTGTGATGGTTTTCCTCAGCACACAAAATCACGAGGCAGATCAATTCATTTATCAGGTTGCTGAGGTGACCAGCCGCTCCGTCGCGCAATATCTGCAACGCCGACGTGCAGAAGAACGCTTATTATTTGCATCCACCCATGATGCCTTAACCAATTTACCCAACCGGGCCATGCTGATTGATCTGATCGAAAAGAGATTGGCACAGATTCCGGCGCCCAGCCAAACGAGCGAAGAGACCAATAGTTTTAGTGTTTTCTTTATCGATTTAGATCGCTATAAAAACATTAACGACACGCTCGGCCACGAGGCGGGGGATGATGCTCTGCGTCAAATCGCACGCCGTCTTACTCAGCTATTGCGAACCGAAGATGTCGTAGCACGGGTGGGTGGCGATGAATTTGTGGTGGTCGTCCCCAGTGTCATCAATGATCGTGCTGCTGAAGCTGTCGCCCGCCGAATTTTGCGCGAAATTGAATTACCGCTGGCCTGGCATGACCGGACCCATTCGCTCTCAGCCAGTATTGGCGTTGCGATTGCTCCCCGTGATGGACGCACCGCCTTTAGTTTGATTAAAAATGCGGATACAGCCATGTATCGAGTGAAATCGACCGGGCGCAATGGGATTCAAGTTTTTAATGCTGCGATTCAGGCCGAGCGAGAAGATTTCTTGCGCTTAGAAACAGAACTTGATAAAGCGATTGAACAAGACCAACTGCAACTGTATTACCAACCCGTTATTGATATAGCCAGCGGTAAGATTATTGCGATGGAAGGCTTAGCCCGATGGCCCCATGCGGAATGGGGCTTTGTTGCACCGACTCGCTTTATTCCCGTGGCGGAAGAAAGCAACTTGATTGCGCGCCTGGGCGATTGGTCAATCCGTCGAGCCTGTCTGGACCACTTAGAGCTACGTGCCCTCGGCTTAGGTGATATTGCGGTAAGTGTTAACCTTTCGGCCAAGCAGTTAAATGATCCCGCCCTGTCTGAGCATATCTCACGGATTCTACGTGAGTTACAAATGCCACCGGAAATGTTGCGACTCGAACTCACTGAAAGCGCTTGGATGCGTGACCCCGAGCGCGCCATTTTGCTTATGCGGCGTATCCAAGATTTAGGGGTACGCTTAGTCATTGACGATTTCGGTACCGGTTATTCCTCACTGGCTTACGTTAAAAATCTGCCCGTGACCACCCTCAAAATCGACCGCGCTTTCATCACGGGCTTGCCGCAAGATAGCGGTAATGCTGCCATTGTGCAGTCAGTCATTACCCTCTGTGAACGCTTGAATTTGCAGGTGATTGCCGAAGGAGTAGAAACCAGTGAACAGCTGGAAGCCCTGCGTGGGTATCAATGCCATGCCGCACAGGGATTCTTCATCGGCAAACCGATGCCGCTTGAGAGCATACAACACCTAATTCGTGCCACCCTAATCTAACGCTGACCGCGACATAGCGCCAGCATTCCAGCTCAACTGGCGTTCAATAACTCAAGCCCATAGCATCACGCACTTCACGCATGGTTTCTTGGGCCAGCGCGCGGGCTTTTTCAGCGCCATCAGCCACAATGTTTTTAACCAGTTGCGGATCATCTAGATATTGCTGCGCCCGCTCTCGCATCGGTTCTTGTTCCTGCAAAATCTTTTCAATCACAGGTTGTTTACATTCCAGACAACCGATTCCCGCACTTTTACAGCCCTGCTCGACCCACTCACACGTTGCCTGATCGGAATACACCTGATGCAACTGCCAAACCGGACAGCGGGCGGGATCACCTGGGTCTGTGCGGCGAATGCGAGCCGGATCGGTTGGCATGGTGCGAACTTTTTTGGTAACACTCTCAGCGCTTTCGCGTAGGGTGATCACGTTATGGTAGCTCTTTGACATCTTTTGACCATCCAACCCTGGCATACGTGAAGCTTCAGTCAACAAGGCCTGGGGTTCTGGCAGAATAATTTTACGCCCGCCCTCAATGTAGCCAAACAACCGTTCGCGGTCACTCAATGACAAGCTCTGGGCTTCTTGTAATAGGGCACGTGCTTGCTCCAGTGCGGCTTCATCCCCCTGCTCTTGGAAACGAGTACGTAATTCCAGATAGAGTTTATTGCGCTTCCCCCCGAGTTTTTTCGCTGCATCGAGGGCTTTTTCTTCAAAACCCGCTTCGCGTCCATAGAAATGGTTGAAACGCCGGGCAATTTCACGGGTCATTTCAATATGTGGAACCTGATCTTCACCCACCGGCACATGTGCTGCTTTGTAGATCAAGATATCGGCTGATTGCAGCAAGGGATAACCTAAGAAACCGTAGGTAGAGAGATCCTTATCTGTCAGTTTTTCTTGCTGATCTTTGTAGGTTGGCACACGTTCTAGCCACCCTAGGGGCGTCATCATCGAAAGCAGCAAATGCAATTCGGCATGCTCGGGTACCCGGGATTGAATAAAGATGGTCGCTTGTGCTGGGTCAACCCCAGCTGCCAGCCAGTCAATCACCATATCCCATACAGATGCCTCAATCACTTGTGGGTTATCGTAATGCGTCGTTAAGGCGTGCCAGTCGGCGACAAAGAACAAACAGGGATACTCTTGTTGTAAGCGCACCCAGTTCTTGAGGACCCCATGGTAGTGGCCTAAGTGAAGCGCGCCAGTGGGACGCATGCCGGAAAGAACACGATCAGGAAACATAGTTGTGCCAGTCAGAGAAAAGTCAAGAGTTGTGATACGGCGAACGCAATCGGTAAAACGGTATAGCGATGCAAGCCTAATAAGATAAAACCAATCAAAATGAGGAAGGTATAGCGTTCAATTTGCGCCAGTTTTAGGGCCAACGGCGGCGGTAAAAAAGTAATCAATAATCGTCCCCCATCCATCGGTGGTAATGGCAATAAACTCCACGCGAAAAAAACCGCATTCATCCACAAGCCCCAAAATGCCATCGAGCGAAAGAAGTCAGGGGCATCTACCCCCCGTAATATCCCCCCTAACAGACTCCACGCTAAGCCCATTAGGAGGTAGGCGCCTAGACCTGTCAAGGCAATCCAGCGAAAGGCCAAACGCGGCTGCTGACATTGCCGATAGTCAACTGGCATCGGTTTGGCCCAGCCAAAAATCAGGGGGAATTGCGTGACACCCGCCAATAGCATCATGCCCAAAGGCAAAATTACCGTGCCTAACCAGTCAAGATGCACCATTGGGTTCCAGCTCAAACGGCCCTGCGCCAGGCCTGTGCGGTCACCGAGCCGATATGCCATAAACCCTGTTGCCGCCTCGCGCAGCGTTAATGTAAAGATCAGTGGCAGCGCGGCGATGAGTACTATTTTAAGCGCTTCAGTATCCTGCATGTTCATGCATGTTTCTCCAAAAATAATCGCGACAGTTAATCGCTACTGGATTCTGCGCTCAATCCTAACAGTCCTGGATCCCCTAACCCGTGGCGGATTAAACGTGGCGGCAACTCGCTTAAATCAACGACGGTGGTTGGTTCCAGACCACAAGGGCCAGCATCTAAAATGCCATCTAGCTGGTGATCCAGGGCATCTTGAATTGCGTAGGCTTCATTCAAAGGCCAATCGTCGCCCGGTAAAATCAGGCTGGTTGCCAGTAACGGCTGCCCCAGCGTTGCCAGCAACTGTTGCGTGGCATGGTGGGCGGGGACGCGCAGGCCGATCGTTTTACGAGAAGGGTGCGAAACCCGACGAGGAACTTCTTTGGTCGCCGCCAAAATAAAGGTGAAAGGTCCTGGCGTTGCCGCTTTCAGCCAACGATATTGCTGATTATCGACTTTTGCATAATGCGCGATATCTGATAAGTCGCGGCATAACAGGGTCAATAAATGCTTGTCATCTAAACCGCGTATTCGCCGCAGGTGGTCTACCGCTGCTTTATCGTCTAAATGACAACACAAGGCATAGCTGGAATCTGTCGGCAGTGCGACCACCCCACCCTGCTCAATGATCGCCACAAGTTGTTGCAATTGCCGTAACGGCGGGTTTTCGGGATGAACGCTGTAAATGCGTGCCATGCTAAGCAGTCATCGCAGGTCAACTAACCGTGCGCTTTTAAATAAATTAGGCCTTTATTTTACCGTTATCTGAGGGGTGTCTGCAGCCAATCAGATGAAGTTACTACGCAGTCATCAACAATGATGATGCCAATACCGGCAGTTTTCCTGGCGCCAGGCGCTGGGCTGTAATACATCAGCCGTATTGAAGTCCAGCCGCCATGCCCCACCCTGGCGGGTTTCCAGTAACTGAACCCCTTGCGCACGATAGCGTTCGAGCACCTGCGCATGAGGATGCCCATACGCATTATGCTGACCAGCTTGAAGTATGGCGTAGCGTGGTTGTACGTGCGCGAGCCAGGCAGCTGAAGAAGACGTCGCACTGCCATGATGCGGCACCAGCAAGACAGGTTGTTTTAACCGAGCCGCCATGAACGGATCGGTGGCAGCCCGTGTCAGTAACGCTTGCTCAACACGCTGGCTAATATCGCCCGTCAATAACAGGCCTTGCTCTTGCCGTCCGCGGGCAGTCCAGATCGCCAAGACACAGCTTTTCTCATTACTACTCGACCAATCGGCAGGCTCTTGTGGATGCAGAAAGGCAAAGTGAACCCCATCCCAAGTCCACTGCATGCCAGCGCGGCAAGGCTGGTAACGCCCACTCTGAGTAATGAAAGCGGGCAGTTCTGCAGCCGACATGCTGGTGTAAAACTGTTCTGGGGGCGTTGCTTGCCACAGGCTGATTAAGCCCCCTGCGTGATCTTGATCACGGTGCGACACCACCAGCGCACTCAATGGTAGTAACCCCTGATGCCGCAAATAAGGCAGAATCACTCGGGTACTGGCATCTTGATGATTGCCGTAAGCGGGGCCGGTGTCATATAGCAAGGTGTGTTGCTGGGTTTGGATGAGTACGGCATTGCCCTGTCCAACGTCTAGGGCAGTAATACGCCATTCGCCCCAGCTCGGCCAATCTGCGGGTGCCAGCAGCAGTGGCAAGCACCAGCCGATGCCCAGTAAACGCCAGGGCCAGCGGAGCGGTAAGCAGAGCCAAACACACCCTAGCCCCGCCAAGAGCAATACCGGCCATGCGGGCAGTGGCAAGCTAGTGCTGGCATAGGGTAAGGCAGACAAGACTTCCAAGCCTGCAATGAGTGCCGCCAAAAGACCATGCGCGGCTTGCAGCCCGAGATCGCTGCCGATTCCGGGCAGGCAAACCCAAATCGCCCCCAATAGCGACAGTGGGGTGACACCGAAACTGATCACGGGAATCGCTATCGCATTGGCGATGGGGCCGATCCAACTCACTTGCTGAAAAAAAAGGACGGTTAAGGGAACCAGCCCCACACTAATCGCTAACTGCAAACGCGACGCTTCTTGTAATGAGCCTCCAAAGCGACGCCAAGCTTGATATTTATCTGGCACACCGTTTGGTGGGGCTGGAGTGACCAATGCCAGACGCCGACGCTGCCCCAACCAGAGCAAGATCGCCACAGCAACATAAGATAGCCAAAAGCCAGGAGCCAGACAAGCCATAGGGTCCCACGCGAGGACGAGCGCGGCCGCCAGACACAGGCTGAATAAAGGTTGTGAACCCGCGTAGCGCCAGGTTCCCCAAGCAACGACCAGCAACATCAAAAAAGTTCGCTGCGCCGGGATGCCCCACCCCGCTAGACTACAGTAAGCCGCCGCGACCAACACTCCAACGACCAACCCGGCTTGCGGGGCTGAACCCGCCTGTCGGTTACCTTGGCGCAGCCGTTGACGCCACACCCCGCCGGTCAACCAAGCGGCAAACGTTGCCAGCATCGTAATATGCAAACCAGAAATGGCAATCAAATGACCGACCCCAGTCTGGTTAAACAAGCGCCAATCGGCTGGATCAATCGCACGCTGGTCGCCCATCACTAACGCGGTAATCACGCCGCGATAAGGGGCCAATCCGTCGCGGGTCACAAAGGCCTGGAGGATTTTGTGTCGTAATATCCCGCGTACTCGTTGCAATCGATCGAGCGGATTCCAGACTAATTCTTGCCGTTTTAGCGCAATAGTCGCGGCTTCAGCGGGGTCACGTGGGCGGATGACTTGCCCAATAGCCCCCACGTTTTCTTCCAGTAACCAGCGCTCATAATCGAACCCGCCGGGGTTTTGATTGCCATAGGGCGCGTGTAATTTAACCTGAAACTGCCAACGCTGTGCTGGGCGAACCTGATCTGCCAAACCATCAGCCCAGCTTAGGCTGACCCGTGCCGGTAAGCGGAAATCCGGCCACGAGAATTGGTCATGCTCTGTCTCAACCCCTAGCGGGGGTGATATAGGGTACGCCTTATCTCCATTAAGCGCAGTAATCGGGCTCAGCGCTTCAACCCGTAAGGTAACGCGCTGTCCCCGATCCAGGGGGTGCGGTAGGCTATCGATTACACCAACTAAGGTCAAGGGCTCATTCTCCAACACGGCAGGTAGCCGTGCTTGCAGTCGGGTATCGGCCCACCAGCAGGCCCAAATCAGGCCCAGAGCAAATGCCAATAGCGCTTGAGCCAGGCCTGCCCCCCACTGATACAACTTGGGTGGTGGTTTGGCATAAGACTTGGCTAGCCCTAGGGCGCATAAACCGTTGGCCAGTAACACGGCGAGTATCACTGCGCTGCGCAGAGGCCATAAGCTCGTTTGGGTCTGTATGTAGGCAATCCCCATGCACCAAGCCAAGAGCACCAAGGGTAAGCTAACTGTCCCTGAGTGTGCCGCTTCACCCCGCTTTTCGCTGGGGCGAAATGCCAGCCAGTTTGATCGAGACGAATCCGCTGCCGACATAGCCCTCTTCTATGCTCTGCCCAGTGATTGCAGCAGTAACGGGACACGCGGCAGCACCTGATAGGTATTTTGAGCGGTCTGTTGAATCAATTCGCTGACAGAGAGTTGGCGTAATTCGGCCAGACAAGCGGCAATCCCAAACAATTCAGCGGGTGTATTGAGCGACTTGAGCGACTGACGGATGCCTGTAGCAGGATCAGGGCTGGGCTGGCCAAGCCATGCTGGCGGAATATCTGGCGCATCTGTTTCCAAGACCAGCGACTCCAGCGGCAGTTGGGTCGCTAGGCGCCGAATTTGCAAAGCACGCGGATAGGTCATTGCGCCCCCGATACCCAGCTTGAACCCCAGCGCAATAAATTGCTGTGCTTGCTGCTCACTGCCATTAAACGCATGTGCAATACCTTTAACGCGGTAGCGGCGCAAGGCTTTGAGAATCAAATCCTGGGCGCGCCGCACATGCAATAAAACCGGAAGAGAAAAATCTGCAGCCAGACGCAGTTGCGCCTCGTAATAGCGTTGTTGTTGGGCCAGGGGCAACTTGCGAACAAATAAGTCGAGACCGATTTCGCCGACACCTAAAAAATAAGGATCGGACAACGCCTGAGTGATGGCAAGTTTCAATCGCTCAAGATCGGTTGGGGTTGCCTGCAGGGTATAGAGCGGGTGAATCCCTAGCGTATAACCACACGCGACGGGGGTGTTTTCACTCACCCACTGGGCCAGCTGAGCAACCCGGCTAAAATCATGAGCCTGCACAGCAGGGATGATGATCAAGCCGACCCCGGCCGCGGCGGCGGCATGTGCAACCTGCAGCGCTGCCGAAAAAGCCGTTAACGTCTCTCCAGCCAGCGGCGCTGGGTTAAGATGCTCATACTCAGTTGCATCAAGATGGCAGTGGGTATCAATTAACATCAAGTATTATCAAAGAGGACGCATGTCAAACGCTAATCCGCCGCCTGTGTCGTCAGTAGCGCAACGCTCCTGGCTTCGAATCGTGCGACGTAAACTACGCCATATTTTGCCAGACAGCGCGCAAATTCGGTCTTATAAAATTCTGCATTTGTTTGGTGAGCGGCTGTTTCATCCTGCTTTGTGGGGAATTAACCGGCACACCGTTGCCAAAGGGGTAGCCATTGGGCTTTTTTGTGGCTTAATTCCAGGGCCATTACAAGTGCTCGGATCGGCCATTGCCTGTTTGTACCTACGAGGTAACTTGCCCCTAGCGATTCTCAGTACCTTTTATACCAATCCATTCACGATTTTGCCCTTGTATTACGTGGCCTACCATTACGGGGCGCTGGTGATGGGCGATCAGCAGCATCAAGCTCACTCTTTATCTATTCCGAATTGGAACTGGCAGGCAATCGGTGAGTCTACCGAACAAATGATGCAATGGGCATCTGGTTTGGGGGCGCCCCTGGCTGTCGGGATTCTCTTACTGGCCAGTACCCTCGCCTTGTCAAGTTATCTGACCATCACGCTGGTTTGGAATTGGCGTTTGCGGCGAATTTGGTGGCGGCGACTAGCCCAGCATCAGCAACTGAAATAAGGCGATTGCCAATCATTGCCCGCTAGAGAGAGATTAAATGGCCCAACCCACTGTGATTGAATTATTTGCTGCGATTTTATTTGGTCTGGCGATTCTGCATACTTTCGCAACAAAATTTTTTGAGCGTTTGGCACACCGCTATCCCAATCATGAAGGAATTTTTCACTTACTCGGTGAAGTGGAAGTTGTCTTTGGTTTTTGGGCACTTATTTTTATGTTGGGGTTATTCCTATTAGCAGGCAAAGCCTCAGCGGTTAACTATATCGACTCACGGAATTTCACCGAACCCTTATTTGTCTTTGCGATTATGGTGGTCGCAGGCACAAAACCTATCTTGCAGTTAGCTGCGCAGGCCGTCAATCTAAGCAGCCAACTTCTCGCACAATTGATCCGGCTACCCGCCACGATGACCTATCTGTGGATGACGCTGACGGCAGTCCCGCTGCTTGGCTCACTGATTACCGAACCTGCGGCGATGACCCTAGCCGCACTGATTCTGCGTGACCGCTATTTTGCCAATGGCATGTCTTCGCGCTTTCTCTATGCCACGCTGGCCGTTTTATTTGTCAATATTTCGATTGGGGGCACCCTCACTCATTTTGCCGCACCACCTGTTTTGATGGTTGCCGCGAAGTGGCAATGGGATACCCTATTCATGTTCACCCAGTTTGGCTGGAAAGCAGCCCTGGCGGTCGTGGTAAACAGTACGCTGCTCACCCTTTTCTTCAGTCGCGAACTGAGCCAGCTGGCGGTCCGTGCGGGGCTCACCCCAGCTACCGCTAACCCGATACCCATTACCCTGACACTGACGCATCTCCTGTTTTTGAGTGGCGTGGTTTTCTTCGCGCACCATCCCGCGATTTTCATGGGGTTATTGCTATTTTTTCTGGGGGTTACCCATGCCTATGCGCGTTATCAAAGTCCGTTGATTCTCAAAGAAGGCTTGTTGGTGGCCTTCTTCCTGGCCGGCTTGGTGGTGTTGGGTGGGCAACAACAATGGTGGCTGCAACCGCTTTTACTCAGCATGAGTAGCGATGCCGTCTTCATGGGGGCAACAGCCCTGACTGCAATTACTGATAATGCTGCGCTGACCTATTTGGGTTCGTTGGTTGAAGGGCTGAGCACAGAATTTAAATATGCCTTGGTAGCAGGTGCGGTAACTGGGGGTGGGCTTACCATTATCGCCAATGCGCCAAACCCGGCGGGCGTCGCCATTTTGCGTGAACACTTTAGTGAAAAAGCGGTGAATCCTCTGGCGCTGTTGCTATTTGCGCTACCGCCGACCGTTATTGCTGGGCTGGCATTCAAATATCTATAAACGTATGCCAGCTTCAGCCTTTCTAGGCTACAAGCAAGCCGTCCCCTTTACAGCGTTCAGGTAAGCTAACTGGAGATGGGTCGTCGTAACCGGCAAGCATTCAGAGTAAAGCGCCCTGCTGCAAGCGATACACCCGGTCTGTCCGCTGTGCTAACTCCATATCGTGAGTCACCACCACAAACGCGGTTCCGGTGGCTTGGGCCATCTGTGTCATTGCCGCAAACACGTCTTGGGCAGTTTCTCGATCCAGATTCCCGGTTGGCTCATCGGCTAACACACACAGTGGGCGCGTTACCAGGGCGCGCGCCATGGCAACCCGCTGGCGTTCACCGCCCGACAGTAGCCCAGGTCGGTGATGCAACCGATGTCCTAGCCCTAACTGTTCCAAAATTGCCTGAGCTTGAGCCTGGGCCAGACCATCCGGCTCCCGCCGGATACGCAAGGGCATCATGACATTCTCCTGCGCGGTAAATTCTGGCAATAAATGGTGAAACTGATAGACCATACCCAAGGCCTGATTACGCCACTGGCTGCGGGTTCGCTCATTCATGTTTCCCCACGCCCGCCCGCCTAGCAAGACCTCGCCATGGCTTGGGCTGTCCAACCCGCCTAGTAAATGTAACAAAGTACTTTTACCCGAACCAGAAGCGCCAACGATCGCGATACGCTCACCAGGTTTAACGGCCAAATCAACCCGATTTAATACCTGAACCGCTTGGTTAGTGTCATGAAAAGTTTTGCTCACACCACGGCACTCTAAAGCAAATGCTGTCGCGACGGGAGCGGATCCAGCAGCAAGCAGGTTATTCATAACGCAAGGCCTCCGCAGGCTCAATGCGCGCGGCTCGCCAGCTTGGGTAGAGCGTCGCCAGCAAGCTGAGTAAAAACGAGATGACCGCAATAGTCAGCACATCATGTAGTCGTAATTCACTCGGCATACTCGAAATGAAGTAAATCTCGCGCGGTAAAAATTGCACGCCAAAGAGCCATTCAATGCCACTCACGATGGCACCGACATTCGCCGCAATTAAACAGCCGCTAAGCACGCCTACTAGGGTCCCAAGCCATCCGATTAAGGCGCCTTGGACAATAAAAATGGCTTGAATACTGCGTGGTGTTGCCCCTAATGTCCGCAAAATCGCAATATCTGCGCGCTTATCGGTCACGGTCATCACCAACATCGATACGAGATTAAACGCAGCGACAGCGATAATCAGCGTCAAAATAATAAACATCATCCGTTTTTCAGTTTTAACAGCTGCAAACCAATTTCGATTCTGACTCGACCAGTCTCGTAGCAACAGATCACCCGACAAACGACGGGCCAGTTCATGGGTGATGAGCGGCGCCGCTTGCATGTCATTGGTTTTTAGGCGAACCCCAGTCACCCCACTGAGTCGAAATAATTTTTGCGCGTCTGCTAAATGAATCAACACAAGACTACTGTCATATTCGTAATGTCCTGACTCAAACAGGCCAACGACGGTAAAGGTTTTTAAGCGTGGAACCCAGCCTGCTGGCGTGGTGCTGCCCTGTGGGGCGACCAAGGTTACTTTACTCCCCACCGTTACGCCCAGCGTTTGCGCCAATGCTCCGCCCAGAACAATATTAAAGGCGTCGGGGGCCAACTCGCGCGGGCTCCCTGCAACTACCTGTTGCTGAATTTCTGACACTTGGGGTTCTAGTTCAGGGTCGATGCCTCTCACAATGACACCCCGCACAGTTTCATCACGCATGACCATCGCCTGAGCCCCCACGTATGGGGCGGCACCCAGCACGGCAGGGTGCTGCCGGGCTTCAGTTGCCGTTTTTTGCCAATCGACTAAATCGCCATCTGCTGCAAAGACTTCAATATGCGAGAGCACCGAAAGCATGCGATCACGTACCTCTTTTTGAAAACCATTCATTACAGAGAGGACGACAATGAGGGCCATCACGCCCAGCGCGATGCCTGCGGTCGAGATCGCTGAGATAAAAGAAATAAAGCGATTTTTGCGCCCACCATGCCGGCCCGCGCGGGTATAGCGCCAGCCAATTTGTAATTCGTAAGGAATTTTCATAAGGCTAGTTTGCCAGAAAAAGGCCTGAGTTTAGGCCAAATTATTAAAATTCGCCTGGAGTCTGCTATCCTAAAGCCAGATAAAACTCGTCAATCGGTGGGGTAGGATGAAAACGACACGCGCTAAGACAGTGAGGGGATTGTTAGTTTGTGGCTTGTTATGCAGTTTTTCTGTGTTAGCGCAGTATCAATGGCGCGACGCAAATGGCAATATGCAATTCAGTGATCGGCCACCGCCAGGAGATATTCCTGAAGCCAATATCATCCGACGGCCGCGCGGTATGGAGCCAGTTCGGAGTCTCTCGACGCCCTCCATTCCCTCAAGCCCTGCCCCACAAGCTGGAGACAAAGGGGGCAGCAAGCCTGCTTCACTGGCAGAACGTGAGATGGAATTCCGCAAGCGCCAGACTGAAAATGCTGAAAAAGCAAAAAAACAGGCGGACAAAGAGGCCCAAGACGCACAGCGCAAAGCCGCCTGTGAGCAACAGCGTAATCAGCTAGCAGCACTGGAATCTGGGCAGCGGATGAGTCGCTTTGATGCGAGTGGTGAACGGGTGGTGATGGAAGATGGCGACCGCAATGCCGAGCAAGAGCGCGTGCGCCGCAGCCTAGAGCAACACTGCAAATAACGTTGAATAGGCAGTATCGCCTTATTTTTTGCGCGCCCGTTGTCGACGCATCTCTTTTGGATCACACAAGAGTGGGCGGTATATTTCAATCCGATCCCCTGGGTGCAATACTGTTTCCAGATGCCGTGATTTGCCATAAATGCCCAGGCGTTTTTGGCTAACCAGCATATCTGGCTTCATATTTGACGCTCCCTGAGCCACCAGCCAGGCTTGTACACTGTCGCGTTCGAACCATTGCCCTAAGGTTTCCTTGTCGAGAAAAGGAAATTCTGTCGAGCGTAGGCCTGCCTCGGTATCAAGATAAAGCCATAGCTTAGCGATTTCAGGCATAGATCTGCTCCGCTCGTTTTACGAAACAATCCACAAAGGTACTGGTGATCATACTGAAAACGGGGCCAATCACTTTTTCTAGTAGGCTGCTAGCAAAGTGATACTCCAGTTCAAACTCGACTTTGCAAGCATCACTGGTTAGGGGGGTAAAACGCCAGCCGCCATGTAATTGGCGAAAGGGGCCCTCCCGTAACTGCATCGACATAGTATGTGGCGGGTCATGTCGATTTTCCGTGGTAAAACTCTGACGAATGCCCTTAAATGCAATCTTGAGTGTGGCTACTTGACGCAGCGGTTCGCGCTCTATGAGGTCAACCCCTGCACACCAGGGTAAGAACTCAGGATAGTGTTCCACCTGTTCGACCAAAGAAAACATTTTCTCGGCCGCATAGGGAACTAATACAGTTTTGTGAATTTTTGCCATGTTCAAATTGCGCTTAGGCGGCAGACTATTTGCTACACTGGCATCATTGTAACTGATCGCGCCTAATGGGCATGCGGGTGTTTATGTCGGATAAGTTGATTTTAGAAAACCGTAAAGCGTTTCATGATTATTTCATCGAAGAACGCTACGAAGCAGGTTTGGTCTTGAATGGCTGGGAAGTAAAGGCCATTCGAGCTGGGCGTGCTCAAATGAAAGAATCTTATGTGGTGATTCGGGCGGCGGAACTGTATTGGCTCAATGGCCATATTTCTGCCCTTGAGTCTGCGTCAACCCATGTTCAACCGGACCCTACCCGTACGCGTAAGCTCTTGTTACAGGGGCCGGAGATCAAGCGGTTGATCGGAAAAGTGGAACAGTCTGGTTATACCTTGATGCCGCTTAATCTGCATTATCGACAAGGACGTATCAAGCTCGAAATCGGTCTAGCCAAAGGTAAAAAACAGCATGACAAACGGGCAAGTGAGAAGGAACGCGAGTGGGAGCGTGAAAAAGCACGTGTCATGCGTCAAAACTATCGCTGAAATATCAACTTCTTTACCAGATCAATCATCGGAGCGCAGGTATGGAACAAAAAATCACCTCACACACCGTTGAAATTCTCGGTTTTACTGAACGAGAGCGAATTTTATTTAGCTCCATTTTCCGGTTATCTCAATTACGAACCCACCGTTATCACGAACCTAGCCGAGGTGATACCACCCAACCAGACTGTCTGGTGCTAGACAGTAACCTACCTGACTATGCACAGCAACTCGCGGCACGGTTATCTGCGCAACCGGCATTAATCGTTTTGGTGGTTTTTGATCAAGGGGCGCCTCGCGATGTGCCTTGTGCGACTGTTAATCGTCCCATTCGTTGGTCTGAGTTTTTATTGGCCCTCGATAACCAAGTGCGCGCACTACACAATCAGAAAGCCAATGAGGAGCAGGAACTCGTAGAAGATTTTGTGGCTGATGAAGGGATTGATGCGATCGCCAACGAGGTCGAAATATCATCGATCAGTGACTGGTTTGAACACCAGGAACCGATTACGTTCCAAACGGCACCCGGTGTTCTGGTGGTCGACCCCGACGAAGCGAGTTTTTTGTATATCAGTGCCAAATTAGCTGGGCAGTTATACCGTGTAGACTGGGCAAAAAGCGCCGAAGAAGCTCTCGATTTCCTCACTTTGAACCGCTACAACATTGTTATTAGTGATACAGAGCTACCCGATAGAGACGGTATCGCACTGTGTGGGCTGATCAAAAAGCGACAAGATCGACGCCGGACAGCGACGATCCTGTTGACGCATGACACCTCGCTGCTCCGCCGAGCCAAAGCGGCCATGGCGGGGTGTGATGCTTATTTTGTTAAGCCGATTTCCCCCGAAAATTTAGAGCGCACCATGCAAAAGTTCCTACCAAGTTGGCGCATGACAAACACTGCATCTATGCCACGCGATGCTGGATAGCCAAATTCTCACCATTCTTTACTCAAACCTTAAAGGCGCCCCAGCAAACCGGCTTTTAGCTGATCCATCCAGACGAAAAGTGCGTCTACAGCCGCGGTTCCTTCCTGATAAATGACCTCAACCCCCAGACTGGGTTGATCTGCCAACAACTGCTCACGCAGTCGTCGTAAAAAATAGTGGCAGGCCTGCTCAGCCTCATGGATTACCGGCTGCGCTATCGTGGTGCAAAGCTGCCCGCCGAGTGTGCTTTGTTTGTTCAATAAGGTCTCGGCTTGCTGCATCAAATGAATAATTTGTGCCCGTTTGCCGATATCGGTATGCCGCGCTAAAGCCAGCATCATCGCCAAGCCACGCATGCGCGCAACCATTTCTGCCAGTTCGGGGAGCGTATGGGCAAATTGTTTGATGGTTTCCCGTAAACGCAATAGGGTTTGGTCAGCCTGTTGACCCTGCGCCAAACTCGGTAGCTCTGGCTCAATTTGTTTACGTGCTAACTCGCGTAACCAGTTAATGATTTTCTCGATTAATTGGGTTTGTTGCTGGAAGCTCTGTTCCGCACTGACGGTGAAGCTAGGATTGACGGCAAGTTGCCACTGATAGCGAACTAGCTTGAAGTTATTGGGCGTGACAACCGCTAAAAATCGCTCATCCTGGCTAAGCAGTTGTTGCAAGAGCAAGCTAAATAAACGTTCGATTTCAATCGCGCGCTCGACCAACAATTCATGCTGATCCACACCCAAGTAGCGAATTGCGTACAAACCACGGTATTGCTGCATTAACCTGAGCAAACGCATCAAGTCGGATAAACAATCAAAGGCATGCCTAAACGCTTGCGTGCGGCGTTGACGCGCAGACTCTGCCGCGAGCGCTAAGCCATAGCGGGTTAAAAATCGCCGCAAAAACCCATAACTGGCAATGACACAAAGCACCAAGAAGAAGATCAAATACAAAGACATCGAAGGCATCCCCAAGTATTGAAATGGGACATGCACTATCTGTGCCAGGACCGCGATAGCTTGATATCGTTATTGAGGGTCTGCCAAAAATGCCGCAACGATATCAATTTGTTCGGCTTGCATCAGGGTTGGCGCGTGGCCAACACCGGGAATCGTCGCCAGTGTTGCGCGCGGCCCACGTTGTGCCATCTCGGCATGAACAGCCAGCGGCAGTAGATCGGATAGCTCACCCCGAATGGCCAGTGTTGGACAGGAAATTGCATCATAGATTGGCCATAGAGTGAGATCGTGGCCACTGGGATTAGCGGCCGCTGTTTCCCGAAAGGGAATAGCAATCGCCGGATCGTAGTGTAATAACCAACGCCCATCGCGCTCGATCACCACATGCTCAGTCAGTATTTGCCACTGGGCCTCAGTATGCGGGCCGAATGGCGCACTTATTGCGCGGATATAGGCCTGCGCTTCAGCCAAGCTGGCAAAACTGATGAGTTGCCCTACATACTCGGCAATGCGTTGTAATGCCTGACCATTAATCACAGGCCCGACATCATTCAATACCAGCTTACGGATCGGATTATTGGGGGTGGCAGCAAGCCCCATGCCTATCAGCCCTCCCATTGAGGTTCCCAGCCAGTCAATCGTTGGCGTGACTCCCGCCTCTTCATAGGGCGCACTAACAGCGGCAATTAACGTCACCATGTCCGCTACGTATTGAGGAACTTCGTAATAGTTGGCGTCGCGCAACCAATCAGACTGGCCGCGTCCCATGACATCCGGACAAATAAGGCGGTATTCCTGGCAAAGCTGGCTGGCCAAGGTATCAAAGTCACGCCCTGTTCGTGTTAAGCCATGCACACAGATTAACAGCTGTGGATTCAGCGGATCACCCCATTCCACATAAGCCATGCGATGCAAGCCTGCCGGACACAGTACTTGTACGGATTTTTGACGAGGCCGATTGGTGTTGGAAACGCGCATAGAGATACCCAAAATAGAGGTTAAAACAGCATATCATTTGTCTTAGTTTCCGACAAAAGTGGCATTCCGCTGACCAGACCGCGTGACAGGCCGCTCCAGTCTTCGTAAGAACTATGCTTTATGACTAACGACACAATTTTATTGAGATTGAGGAGAATGCCATGATGTTGCAAGGAAAAACTGCGCTGGTGACCGGCTCTACCAGTGGGATTGGCCTGGGAATCGCTGAAGCCCTAGCAGCCCAGGGCGCGAATATCGTGCTAAACGGATTTGGCGAGCCATCCGCCATCAGCGATCTACAACAACGCCTGCAGGCTACTTATGGCATCCAGGTTCTCTACCATGCAGCGGACATGAGCAAGCCAGAGGAAATCGCTGACATGATGGCACAAGCACAGCGCGAATTAACGGGTATCGACATCTTGGTTAACAATGCCGGTATTCAGCATGTGGCGAATGTAGAAGATTTTCCTTTAGAGAAGTGGGATGCTATCTTAGCCATTAACCTGAGTGCTGTTTTTCATACAACTCGGCTCGCAATCCCCTATATGAAACAGAAAAACTGGGGACGAATCATCAATATTGCCTCTGTGCATGGCTTGGTCGCCTCTGCACAAAAATCTGCCTATGTTGCGGCCAAACATGGTGTCATTGGGTTTACCAAGGCGGTGGCCCTTGAGACCGCGCAAACCGGCATTACCAGCAATGCCATTTGCCCAGGATGGGTCTTAACCCCCCTCGTACAACGCCAAGTCGATGACCGCGCAGCGAAAGAATCTGTCTCACTGGAAGAAGCAAAAAAAAGGCTGCTTGCAGAAAAACAGCCTTCGCAAGAATTTGTCGACCCAGCCCAACTCGGTGCTTTGGCTATTTTTCTGTGTTCCGCTGCGGCCGATCAGGTACGGGGAGTAGCCTGGAACATGGACGGTGGGTGGATGGCCCAATAACGCTGGGTGATAGGCGCCATACTGCTGCAGTGATTGACCACCAAAGCACGAAAGGTTGACATGGCGCAATAACCTCACGCCTTTTTTTGACTACATTGGCGCTATCCTCATGAGACTTTTGGATGGTATCGCCATTATGACCCCCACCCTAATTGCCGTTGGATCACCTAGCCTCGCGGTAGACTTTGATCTCGCCACCCTACAGCGCTTGAGTACCAACGGCCCCCGTTATACCTCCTACCCAACCGCAGACCGATTTGCCTCTGATTTCACGGAAAAAGATTATATTTTGGCAACACGCGAAAGACGTGAACGTGGCCTGCGGGCGCCGCTATCGCTTTATATTCATATCCCTTTTTGTGAGAGTGTTTGCTATTACTGTGCCTGTAACAAAGTAGTCACAAAAGATCGTCGTAAAGCCAATCATTATTTGAATTACCTAGAACAAGAGATTGCACTGCATGCGCGTCACTATGACGGCCAAGACATCGTCAGCCAGTTGCACTGGGGTGGGGGAACTCCAACCTACCTGGAACCCGCTCAGTTGCATCGCCTGATGCAATCTCTGCGCGAATCGTTTCAGTTTGCCAGTGATGAACTCGGTGAATACAGCATCGAAATCGACCCCCGAACGGTGAATGCTAGTACTCTGAGCGCCCTACGCAGTATGGGTTTTAATCGAGTCAGCTTGGGGGTACAAGATATTGACCCCAAGGTACAGCAGGCCATTAATCGCATTCAACCGATTGCGCAGACTTTAGATGTCATGGGCATGGTACAGCGCCTAGGCTTCAGATCGACCTCGATTGATTTGATTTATGGTTTACCGCATCAGTCTGTTAGCAGCTTCCGGCAAACCATCGATACCATTATCGCCGCTCGGCCCAGCCGCATCGCGCTCTACCACTACGCCCACCTGCCCAGCCGCTTTAAACCACAACGCCGTATTGATGAACTGGCGTTACCAAGCTCAGCAGAAAAATTATTGATTTTGCAATTAGCGATTGAGCAACTTGCTGCTGCGGGGTATGCCTACATTGGAATGGATCATTTTGCCTTGCCAACAGATGAGCTTGCGATTGCGCAACGGCAAGGTCGATTACATCGCAATTTCCAGGGCTACTCCACGCATGCGCAAGCGGATTTAATTGGCATCGGGGTATCTGCGATTGGCGCAATGGGACGCAGCTATCTCCAAAATGCCCGCGACCTAGAGACTTATTATGCGCTCTTGGATAACAAACAGCTACCCATTCAGCGTGGTTTGCACATGACCATGGATGACCGGATCCGGCGCACTGTCATTCAGAGTTTAATGTGTCACTTTGAATTGTGCAAAAGCGCCGTCGAAGAAATTTACCCGATCGATTTTGACGCGTATTTTCAAAGCGAATTAATTGCCTTGAAACCGTTTATCGCAGATGGGTTAATTCAACATGAGGGGGATTGGTTAAGTGTCACCCCAAAGGGGCGTCTAGTCGTTAGAAATGTGGCCATGGTATTTGATGCTTACTTGCGGCAAGGCCAGCCGACGCTAGCGCAATATTCCCAAACCGTGTGATGAACCCATTGCGTATATTCATCCCCATACGTTATCTCGACGATGTCTGCTGATCTCCCGACCTTTATTGCACAGCTTTTGAGCCTGTTTACCATGGGACTGTTAAGTAGCGTTCACTGCCTTGGGATGTGCGGCGGCATTGTGAGTGCCCTCGCTGCACAACGCCGCCCTCCCCGGCCTAGTCATCAGCAAATCAATATTTCTCCCGTTTTACTGAATAGTCCGGTAGCCCAAATTGGCGTAACGAGACAACCCGCTACAGATAAATCATGTCTTAGCGCCACCCAATTCAGCTTGGCCTACAACGTGGGACGGCTCACGACATACACCTTGACCGGGATATTGATCGGCGGACTAGGTAGTCTTTCGGTGGCAGTGGGCTGGTTGCTGCCCATTCAACAATGGCTCGCCACCCTCGCTAATTTGCTGCTAATTGCAATGGGATTATATTTACTACGGTGGTGGCAAGGGGTCTTAATTTTAGAAAAAATCGGCACTCGTATCTGGCCTCTGATTCAACCTTATACACAACAATGCTTACCGCTCGATAGCAAGCCACGGATCTTTATCGCAGGCATGCTGTGGGGCTGGTTACCTTGCGGATTAGTTTACTCCATGCTCTTTAGCGCCCTAGCCAGCGGGAGTGCCTGGCGAGGTGGCGCCGTCATGCTCGCCTTTGGCCTAGGAACCTTACCAGCCCTATTTGCATTGGGTATGGCGATGTCTCAGGCATGGCCAGCCCGATCGGCTATGCCAGAGGTAGAATCTGCGTCTAGCCTCAAGAGGCATCAACGCGAACAGAAGGATATTGTTTGGATAAATTATCAGCGGCTGGCCGCGGGGTTTATCAGGATGCTACGTGATCCCAGGAGCCACAAAATTGCCGGATTAATAATTTTAGTCTTTGGTCTGCTCGGTATTTTTAAAATTCATCCGTTTGCTCATATCCCTGGTTTGGCCAGCTTATGTTCCTAGAAAAGTTGATCACCTCTGGTGTGCCGCTCGTTAATGATCCCGCTCATGCACAGACGTCTATGACAAGCAAAGCAGGTTATTTAGGTTATTGTTTCCATTGCGGACAAGAGGTACTCGACACCCCAGTTTTTTATCTGGACGAAACCGCTCAGGCCATCGCTGAAAAATTGATGCCGCCCTCTCAGAATGGCGCACCACCCTCGCCGCCAATACTCTGTTGCGCCGGTTGCCAAGCAGCGGCAAATACCATTTTGCGCAGCGGACTGGGTGATTATTATCGACAGCGCCATGCATTAGGATTATCGAGCGAGTTGACGCCTTTACCCGGGCTTGTGGCGGAGGCACAGAATCTTTGGTTTCCTGCATTGCCTGAGGCGGTCTCAACCGCGATGGATGACACGTGGAGTTTGTATGATTCCCCAGCCACTCAGGCACATTTCGCGACCCCGTATGCGCTTGCTGGCACTAATAAAATGGCACTGGAAGCCTATTTTGTTATTACTGGATTACGCTGCGGCGCCTGTCTTTGGTTGATTGAGCAACAACTGCTCCTCATACCAGGGGTATTGCGGGCAGAAGTCAATTACAGCAACGAGCGCTTGCATTTAATTTGGGAACCCGATGCATGCCGCTTATCCCCTATTTTATCAACCTTAGATCGCTTGGGTTACCAAGCCAGACCGTTCGATCCACTGATTCGGGCGGCACAGGCCAAAGCGGATAGCCGCAAGCGCCTGAAACGACTCTTTGTTGCCGCTATGGGCATGATGCAAGTCATGATGTATGCCTACCCGGCGTACATAGCCGACACAACGACATTAGATCAAAGCGCAAATTGGCTGATGCAATGGGCAAGTTTGATACTCACATTACCCGTTGTTGCCTATAGTGCAGCCCCCTTTTTTACCCAGGCATGGCGTGATTTCAAGCATCGTCAACTGAGTATGGATGTCCCGGTTGCAATCGGCATCGCTGCCGCGTTTTTCGGGAGTTGTTTTAAGCTATGGCAGGATCAAGGTGCCGGCGAAGTTTATTTTGATGCTGTCACCATGTTTGTTTTTTTTCTACTTCTGGCTCGGCATATTGAATCGCAGATGCGCCAGCAGGCGGCTGCAGAGCTCGATAAATTACAAACCGTCTTGCCCTCCTCCTGCCTACGTTGGCAGGCAGATGCCGTGACTCAGCCAGGTCTCCAACAAGGGCAATGGCAATCGGTCTCGACCTCAGCCCTGAATGTCGGAGATCGTATTCTGATCAAGGCAGGAGACACAATCCCCGCCGATGGCCATTTATTGACTGGGCCATCAAGCTTCAATTTAGCTGTTTTGACGGGTGAAAGCCTACCGATTGATAAGCAGATTGGTGACGCAGTCGTTGCAGGTAGTGTCAACATCACGCAAACGGTTGAAGTTGTCATTAGCGCCGTACCACAACGCTCCATGCTGGCACAATTGGCAGCAGCAGCAGAACGCGCCGCTCTGAATAAGCCCATGCTGGCGCTTTTCAGTGAACGCATTGCACGATACTTTACTGTTTCATTGCTCTTGTTTGCACTTCTCTGCGGGAGCGTTTGGTGGTGGTTTGAGGGGGCAGATCAAGCAATCACTATTGCCATCATGGTGTTGGTCGTTTCCTGTCCCTGCGCACTGTCGCTGGCCGTGCCCACTGTGCAGGCCTGCGCACTCAGTCAACTGATGCGCCATGGAGTCTTGGTTATACGCCCACAAGCCCTGCAAAAATTGGCCCAAATTAATACGCTGGTTGTTGATAAAACCGGTACGCTCACTACCGGCCACCTCAGTATTAACCAGATTCAAGCGGCAAACGGCTACAGCACTGAGGCCGTATTGCAGATTGCCTGTGCCCTTGAGCAGCATAGTCTGCACCCGATCGCGCAAGCCTTCCACCGGCATACTGTTATTACTACAACAACCAGCGCCGCCAGCCAGGTCAAGCAACTGAGCATCACAGGCAGCAGAGGACAACATGACACGGGTCTAGAAGGGATATATGAAGGCCGGGTCTATCGACTGGGGGTAGCCAATTTTTCCTTGCCTCATCAGGACCAAAGCGATCTCACCGCCTACTCCAGCCTGTTGTGGAACGTGAAAGCTTCAGATGCCCCACCGGAAGAATCGACTAGCCTGAATTTGATACTGAGTCGCCAGACAGAGACCTCTTGGGAGCCTGTCGCACATTTTATCTTGACGGATCAGCCTCGCTCTGAGGCACTGGATTTCGTTGAGTATTTACATGATCGTAACCTGAATGTCGCCTTATTGTCTGGGGACCGCACAGCAGCAGTCAGGGATTTGGCCAATAAGACTGGGATTGAACGCTGGATAGCCAACTGCAGCCCGGAAACCAAGCGTCATTGGGTGAGCCAACATCAACAGCAGGGTCAAATTGTTGCGATGCTGGGCGATGGGCTGAATGACGCACCGGTATTAGCGCAAGCGGATGTCTCCATTGCCATGGCGAATGGCGCGGCATTGGCCCAGTTAAATGCCGATATCGTCTGTCAATTTCCTGGTTTATCGCCCGTGCGTGAAGTGCTTCGAGTTGCACGCCAGGCGCACGCCGTGATGCGCCAAAATCTGTATTGGGCTTTGCTATACAATGGCATAGCGATTCCAGCCGCCGCTTGTGGTTGGCTCAGTGCCTGGCAAGCCAGCCTAGGAATGGCACTCAGTTCGTTGTTTGTGGTGCTAAATGCGCGCCGCGTCACAAAATTACCTAGCCATTAATGACAGAGACCCTAGCTATTTTGATTCCGATCAGCCTGCTCATTGTCGGCATCGCGATTTGGTTATTTTTTAAAATGACTGATAGTGGTCAATTTGATGATTTACGCGGCCCAGCAGAACGGGTGATACAAGACGACGACCGCCCTTCTTCTCACTAAATTGAGATTGTTCGTGTGCAAAAATCGAGGGTCAGGCATTACTGCAGTCCTCATCTGGGGTGCCAGAAATGAGCTTTTTTAACTCATCATGGTTTACGATTTCCAGTTCTCGCTGCTCTACTTTTAACCAATCTTGTTGCCTAAATTTCGTTAGCAAGCGGCTGATACTTTCGACAGTCAGTCCCAAATAATTACCGATTTCTTCCCGCGTCATCCGCAACTGAAAACGATTTGCTGAGTACCCACGTGCCGCGTAGCGACCCGATAAATTCAATAAAAAAGCAGCCAAGCGTTGTTCTGCTCGCATACTGCCCAGCAGCAACATCACGCCTTGTTCACGGGTGATTTCGCGGCTCATCATTCGATGGAAGTGCCGCTGTAAGCCAGGAATCTCGCGAAAGAGGTCTTCGAGTTGCACAAACGGAACTTCACACACTTCGCTATCCTCAAGAGCGATGGCATCACATTGATGAATGTCGGTGGCAATCCCGTCCAGGCCTAGCAATTCGCCTGACATTTGAAAGCCGGTGATTTGCTCTGCCCCTGAACTCTCTACCTGAATCGCTTTGAAATGGCCAAAGCGAATGGCATAGAGATATTGAAACTTTTCCCCCATGCGATAGAGCGTTTCGCCCCGTTTAATTCGACGACGGCGACGGATAATGTCGTCCAAACGACTGATATCCGCTTCTGACAGACCGACTGGCAGGCAAAGATCATGCATTGAACACGTGGCACAATGTGTCTTAATTTGGTGCAGGGAGGCTGGAATAGCCGACTGTTTTGGCCCAGAAATGGGGCTAATCGATGAAACTTGTGGCAGTGTCATTTTGCACTCAAGAGCTTAACAAACCTGCCGATAGTATATCCCGTGGAGCTTGTTTTACTAAACTACCGCTGCAAACGGTAAAACAAGATGTCTCGAAGAAAAAGGAGCTGCTGTTCGGATTCAGCAGGTCACATGAAAAAGTGTCGTAATTTTTCCTCGTTACATGCCACATGACCGGCAGAACGTCAGGCAGAGTATGAAAAGCACGGCTTTTTGCTATAGGCTAGCGTTAAATATTTAGAGAATGACAGGGCTACGATGACAACACCTATCACAGTTGTTGACGATTCTGCGATGGCCAGGAAAATGCTGATTAAAGCATTACCTTCCACCTGGGATGTCGAAATTACCCAAGCAGCAAATGGGATTGAAGCGCTCGACGCTTACCGGGCCGGCAAAGCGGAAGTGATGTTTCTGGATTTACAAATGCCAGAAATGGATGGCTATCAGGCCCTTGAGCAGATGCGTAAAGAAGACTTAAATACATTTGTTATCGTTGTCTCCGCTGACATCCAGCCAATGGCACAAGAAAGAGTGTTATCCTTAGGCGCTATAGCTTTTTTGAAAAAACCCGTTAATCCCCAAGAAGTGGAAGCGGTATTAAAACAATATGGGGTCGAACTATGAGCGCCGACTTGCTTAACCAAGATCAGCGTGATGCGCTGCAAGAAGTCAACAATATTGCCATGGGACAGGCAGGTAAATCGCTGGCTGAACTCTTGGGTGTTTTTGTACAACTCTCTATTCCTCGTATCAATATTGTTGAGGCGGATCTTATTAATGAGTCGATGACCCGCATGGTGGGTGACGGCAAAATGGTGGCAGCCGTTCGGCAAGCCTTTAGCGGTCCCATGCGCGGTGAATCAATTGCCATTTTTAACGAACAAGGCTATCAAGATCTAGCCGATTTATGGGGCTATGATGGCAAGCTTGAGGAATCTGTTGAACGCGAGCTATTGCTTGATGTCGCGAATGTCTTGATTGGCTCCTTTCAATCTGGTGTCGCCCAGATTTTAGGGGTTGATATCAGTTTCTCGGCCCCGTCGATCATGGCTAAAGGCGTACCTGTCAATGATTTGATGAAACTGGATCAATTGACCTGGAAATACGCAGTTCTAATTGAAGTCAATTTTGCTCTTGAAGCGCGCAACTTTACCTGTCATTTAACTCAATTGATGCCTGAATCGTCCATCGAAAAACTACGCGAGTCTATCGATGCTTTCATGGAGTCTTTCTGATAAATAGGATTGCTCAGTGACGACTGACCCACAACATTTCTTGCCCGCCATTGTCGATAATTTCGAAGCGGGCATTTTTGTTTTAGATAAAAACATGCAAGTGGTGCTGTGGAACAACTACATGGCGTCGCGCAGCGGTAAGTCCGCGCCAGAGGTCTTAGGTAAGAATTTATTTGACGCTTTCCCTGATTTGCCAAAAATCTGGTTAGAAAAAAAATTACGTAGTGTTCTCGTTCTAAAAAATTTTGCATTTACCTCATGGGAACAGCGACCCTGGCTTTTCCCTTTCTCGCATAATCGTCCGATTACTGGCGGCGTGGATTACATGCAGCAAAACTGCGTATTTATGCCACTCAAAAATACTGACACAAATGAAATCGAGCATATTTGTGTCACCTTGTTCGATGTAACAGATGTTGCAATCTATCAGCGTCAACTAACCGAAGCACTCGAAAAACTGGAAATCAGCAGCATCACGGATGGCTTGACCCAAGTGTATAACCGCCGCTATCTGCAGCAACGCCTTGCCAGCGAATTTGCGCGGGTACAAAGAAGCCCTCAACCCCTCACGATGTTGATGTTTGACTTAGATCATTTCAAGAAAATTAATGATACCTATGGTCACGTAGGTGGGGATGAGGTACTAAAAACTGTAGCCAGCCGCGTCAAATCATTGATTCGAGCCCACGATGTCTTTGGTCGTTATGGCGGTGAAGAATTCACATTGATTTTGCCCGATACTGATCAAGCTGGGGCAATGACGCTAGCAGAGCGAATCCGTCTTGCGATCCAAGCCGAGCCTGTTATGTTTGGTGAAACACCGATCAAAGTTAGCACCAGCATAGGCTTGTGCTCTGTTAACGGACAGTTTAATAACCATGAAGCCTGGTTACAGGCAGCCGATGAGGCACTCTACGAGGCCAAGCATAATGGGCGTAACCAGGTTCGCGTCTACGGTCTGCCCTCTTCCGGCGCAGCCGCTCCCTAGGCCCTTTGGCAGCGTACTCTCCAGCCTAAGACGGGTTGAGATTCAATTCTTGAATTTTGCGAGTGATCGTATTTCTACCGATACCCAAACGTAGAGCGGCATCCAATTTACGGCCATGGGTGAAACGAAGCGCCTCTAAAATCAAGACTTTTTCAAACTCTCGAGTTAACTTGTCCATGATTTCAGGATCTCCCTCTTTGAGAGATTCGCTAACTTGGCGTGCCAATAAGTTAAGCCAATTTTCTGGTCCCGATACCGTTTCTTCAGCAGAACGGTTCTCCCCAAAGGGTGCCGATGACTTCCCTGTCGTTGGTCGTTGATTAATTGAGGCATTGAGCTGATCACGCAGCTCTTCAGGAAGATCTTTAATTTCTACTGTTTGGCTAGGTGCCATGACAGTCAGCCAATGACAAACATTTTCAAGTTGACGTACATTTCCCGGAAAGGGGAAACGCATCAATACCTCTGTTGCAGTATCACTGATACGTTTAGACTCGACACCCAATTCTTTTGCACTTTTTTGCAAAAAGAACCGTGTTAATAGCGGAATATCTTCGGCACGCTCACGTAAGGGAGGCAGGCGCAAACGAATCACATTCAGGCGATGAAAGAGATCTTCTCGAAACAAGCCCTGCTTAACGCGCTCTTCAAGATTTTGATGTGTCGCTGCAATCACACGCACATTGGCCCGCATGGGCTGATGTCCACCGACACGATAGTATTGACCATCCGAAAGAACGCGCAACAGGCGAGTCTGTAACTCTGCCGGCATATCACCAATTTCATCGAGAAAGAGGGTTCCCCCTTCCGCCTGTTCAAAGCGTCCACGTCGCATTGCCTGCGCCCCGGTAAAGGCACCCCGTTCATGGCCAAACAGTTCGGACTCTAAAAGGTCTCTGGGTATGGCGGCAGTGTTGATTGCAACAAATGGCGCATGTGTTCGTGGGCTGTGCTTGTGCAAGGCACGTGCGACCAATTCTTTCCCCGAGCCTGATTCACCCGTGATTAAGACGGTAACATTCGATTGACTTAGTTTACCTATTGCCCTGAAAACATCCTGCATCGCGGGGGCTTGCCCTAAAATTTCCGGCACATCGTCTAACTGTTCGGTTTCCTCATCACTGCGCAAACTTTCTTGAATAGCACGGCGGATCAGATCAACAGCAGGCTCGATATCAAACGGTTTAGCCAAATATTCAAAAGCGCCCCCTTGAAAAGCAGCCACTGCGCTATCCAGATCAGAATACGCCGTCATAATGATCACGGGTACATTGGGCAGAGCCTGTTTTACTTTTTCAAGCAGATGCAAACCGCTGGTTCCGGGCATTCTGATATCAGAAACCAGCACTTGTGGGGGGGGCAACTCTTGTAATGCCTCTAATACCGCATACGCACTACTAAACACCTCTACAGGGATGTTTTCGCGGGTTAAAGCTCGCTGCAACACCCAGCGAATTGAATCATCATCATCGACTATCCAAACGGATTTATTCATTTTTTCCATCCAACTGTAGCCCCAAAACGCGACAGCGTTTTAACGCTACCGCTCACTGTGTATCAGCCATACTGTCGAGCTCAGCCTTGCCATCATCACGCATGATCGACTATGGTAAGGGAATCAAAATTTTGAAGTCGGTATAGCCCGGCTCACTGACACACTCAATCATCCCATCATGTTGCTGAATGAATGTTTGTGTTAGTGTCAAACCAAGCCCACTACCACCTTCGCGTCCTGATACCAATGGCAAGAAAATTTTATCGATCAGGTCAACAGGGATACCCGGGCCGTTATCAATGATATGCAATTCCAATGCCAGCTTATAGCGATGGCGCGCAATCGTAATTTGGCGCGCAATCCGCGTGCGAAAAGTAATAGTGGCTTGATAGCCTGGCAAGGCTTGAGGACTGAAGTCCGCCAATACTTGAGCCGCATTCTGGGCAACATTCAACAATGCTTGAATGAGCTGCTCGTTATCACCGCGAAACTCAGGAATACTGATATCGTAATCACGAATAATATGAATTTGTTTTGGGTACTGTGCTAACAATACACTGCGCACCCTTTCACAGATTTCATGAATATTGACATCCCCAATAATTCTTGGTTTTCGATGCGGTGCCAATAAACGATCTACCAAGCTCTGCAACCTTGCAGACTCTTTGATAATGACCTGGGTGTATTCAGTAAGCTCTGGGTTAGTCAGCTCACTCTCTAGGAGCTGTGCTGCGCCACGAATTCCTCCCAGAGGATTTTTGATTTCATGCGCTAAATTACGTATCAATTCTTTATTGGCCTGGCTTTGTTCAAGCGTTCGTTCTTCACGATCCAGACGTAACTGCTGCTCTGCTGTGACAAACTCCAATAGCACGCTGTCAGTTTCAAGAATAGAAGAAACTGTGAGCAGCGTAGGAAGAGGCTCCGGGCGCCCAATTTTCTGCAGGTTAAACAGCAAACGATGGATCGCATAGCTCTCCTGCCGGACTTCTGCCAGAACTTTGGTTAATTGTTCTTCCGAAATAAAGTGCTGTACAAACGGTTTCTCACCGAGCTGCAATACCGACAATTCAAGGAGATCTTGCGCCGTAGTATTGGCGTAGTCAACCTCCCCGCGCTGGTTGAGAATAACGACGCCAGTGGTTAGCCAATCCCAAAATGGACTGGCTTCACGCCATTTTTTTGCGATCCGACGCTTACCTAAAGCCCAGTTTTTAGACGATATAAACGAGGCCATGCGAGATTAATTTGGCGGTATATTACGCAATTCGCGCTTCAACCCTTCAATATTTGCTTCACTCCGCGCAATATCCTCACGAATTTTTTGCACTCGATCTAGGTATTTTTGATAGTTTCGTTCATCGCCACGACGTTCCGGCTCACCATTATTAAACTCTTTACGTAGGTCACCGAGTTTTTGTTCTTCGCTTTTTAACTCTTCTTGCAAAATTCGACGACGCTCTTCATCACGCACACGCTGGGAACTGGTATCGACACGCGGGAAATTACTGCTACCCCCTCCTGTCGTTACCCCACGCTGCCCAGGATTCCCGACATTTGCGCCCGTATTACCAGGATTATTGGGTTTAGAGGCAGGCACCGTGTTCAGTGGCTGCAATTCCAATTTTCGACAACCTTTTCCCGTACCGACATTTTGATAGGTGCGATTGCCCTGCTCATCAACACAGAGAAAAATTTCATTCTGAGCATGAGCCCATGAACTGAACAGGCAAAGAGCCAAAAGAAACCAACAGCGCTGAAACATAACAGTATTCATCTGAAGCAATCAAAAGAAATCAATGTAACTACCCAACCGCAGTGTATGGGCAGAGAGGGGGATTGACAAGTCGCCCGCCAAACTGCGGATTTTAAGTGACTATTTGACAGCTTAAATCCAACATTAGTGCCGTATAAATCACAAGGGGCGGTCAAGCCGCCCCTTGTTACTTGCTATTTAACCAATCGCCATTGATTACGAGCCATAGTACATATCGAATTCGATAGGATGCGTCGTCATACGGAAACGGGTTACTTCTTCCATCTTCAGGGCAATATAAGCATCGATCATGTCGTTACTAAATACCCCACCCCGTGTCAAGAACTCACGGTCTTTGTCCAAAGCTTCTAACGCTTGATCTAGAGATGAGCATACGGTTGGGATTTTTGCATCCTCTTCCGGTGGCAAGTCATAAAGGTTTTTATCGGCTGCATCGCCAGGGTGAATTTTATTTTGTACCCCATCTAAACCAGCCATCATCATGGCGGCAAAGGCAAGATAAGGATTCGCTAATGGATCTGGGAAGCGTACTTCAATTCGACGCCCTTTGTCGCTAGCGACATAAGGAATACGAATAGAAGCGGAACGGTTGCGCGCTGAGTAAGCCAATTTAACCGGGGCTTCAAAGCCTGGAACCAAGCGTTTGTAAGAATTGGTCCCTGGGTTAGTAATCGCATTCAGGGCGCGCGCATGCTTGATAATCCCGCCGATGTAATACAGCGCAAAATCTGACAATCCAGCATAGCCATTGCCTGCAAATAAGTTCTTCCCATCTTTCCAAATCGATTGGTGGCAATGCATCCCTGAACCATTATCTCCCACCACTGGTTTCGGCATAAAGGTGGCTGTTTTACCGTAAGCGGCAGCAACATTCCAAACCGTATATTTCAGGATCTGAGTCCAATCTGCGCGCTTTGTTAAGGTGCTAAAGACAGTTCCAATTTCACACTGCCCAGGTGCAGCAACTTCATGGTGATGAACCTCAACAGGAACCCCCTGTTGCTCCAGCAGCAAGCACATCTCCGAGCGCATATCCTGGAAAGAATCGGTCGGCGGAACGGGGAAGTAACCGCCCTTTTTTGCAGGCCGATGAGCCAGATTACCACCTTCGTAGTCGATACCGGTTGACCAAGGGGCCTCTTCAGATTTGATTTTTACAAAACTGCCCGACATGTCGTCACCCCAGACAACACCATCAAAAATGAAAAATTCGGGTTCTGGGCCAAAATAGACGGTATCACCAATGCCAGTCGATTTCAGATACGCTTCAGCACGTTTCGCGGTTGAGCGGGGGTCACGATCGTAACCTTTACCGCTTGACGGCTCAATCACATCACAGGTGATGATCATGGTTGACTCTTCGCGGAATGGATCGAGGCGAGCCGTATCGGCATCAGGAAACAATAGCATGTCAGATGCTTCAATCCCTTTCCATCCTGCAATCGAAGAACCATCGAAGGCATGACCTGAGTCAAATTTATCCGCATCAAACATTTTGCTGGGTACAGAGACATGCTGCTCTTTGCCTTTGAAATCAGTAAAACGCAAATCAACGAATTTCACATCGTTATCAGTCATCAGCTTTAGTACGTCGTTGGCTGTTGCCATGCCTATCTCCTGGTTGGGTCTAAAAAATCTTTACAGTCGGAACAGTGCTGCCTGCAGCATTGTATGTCCGATTCGTGCCTAATTACATCCACCTCGCATCAGTACAATCCCGCATGATGCAGAAAGCTGACTGTTCAGCACACCAAGTACCCCATTAGCACTTTTTGTGCCACAAAAGCGGAGGGGCGGCCGCCCAATTTGATGCCCCCTCAGAGGGGATCTGCGCCGAACAGCAACGGAATTGTGCTCGAACTACCAGCTTGCGCACCAAAAAAGGGATTTAATTTGCACCAAAATGAATCTATCCCCATTTGCGGGCATGGGGAATTCATCCTGCTTGGCCAGGATAGGACACAGAATCATGATATAAAGCCAAACAACTTAAATCTGCCCAATACAGGTAGAAATCCCTCACACAGGGTAGAAGTGGAGACTATGAAGCCGGGTTTTTATACCATCATGGCCGCGCAATTTTTTTCGTCGTTGGCCGACAATGCCTTACTTATTGCGGCGATTGCGCTGCTGGCAGAACTCAATAGCCCAGCCTGGATGAGCCCCCTGCTCAAGCTCTTTTTTGTTATTTCCTATGTGGTTTTAGCGGCCTTCGTCGGTGCCTTTGCGGATTCAATGCCAAAAGGCCGAGTCATGCTGATTACAAATAGCATCAAAATTGTGGGCTGCAGCATGATGTTTTTTGGTGTGCATCCCCTTCTTTCCTATGCCGTCGTAGGATTTGGTGCCGCCGCCTACTCCCCAGCCAAATATGGCATTTTGACTGAATTACTCCCGGCAGAAAAGCTGGTTGCAGCGAACGGTTGGATTGAAGGGTTGACAGTGGGTTCGATTATTCTGGGGACCCTCGTGGGGGGGTTACTGATTAGCCCCAAACTATCTGCTACCTTGCTTGGCTTAGATTTACCGTTCGTGCAAACGGGTATTGATAGCCCCGCAGAATCAGCGATTGTCATTATTGCCATCATTTATTTGCTGGCCGCATTTTGCAACCTGCACATCCCGGATACCGGGGCGCGCTATCCGCACCAAGAGCGACACCCACTGAAACTATTGGTGGAATTTAGCCACTGTTGCCAAACACTCTGGAAGGATAAGCTTGGCCAGATTTCATTGGCGGTCACCACGCTCTTTTGGGGTGCTGGCGCCACACTCCAGTTCATTGTCTTAGATTGGGCGTCAGAGTCATTGCACTTACCGCTTTATCAAAGCACTTATTTGCAAGGTATCGTGGCAGTCGGTATCGCGGTAGGCGCTATCAGTGCGGCATCACGGATTCCATTAAAACGCTCACTATCCGTTCTGCCGATGGGTGTTGCTATGGGGGTTTTATCTGCGGGACTCGGGTTCTACGATGACACTTTCTTTGTTGGGCACTATATTTCCTTCAACCTGTTTGGGCATGCTTTAAGTTTGCCTTTATATCTCGCGGTGGCAGGTATTCTCCTAATGATTATCGGCGGGTTTGCTGGTTTTTTTGTTGTCCCCATGAACGCTCTTTTGCAACACCGAGGACATATCCTGATGAGTGCAGGCCACTCGATTGCTGTGCAAAATTTTAATGAAAACCTTAGTGTGCTGAGTATGCTTGGGCTTTATGCCCTACTTTTGAAAGTAGATATCGGTGTCGATATTGTTATTATCAGTTTTGGTGTTTTTGTGGCGGTGAATATGTATTTGGTTATCCGCTGGCACCAAGCCAACCAGCGCGCCTTTGATGCAACAGCCTTAATCGGCGAACACAAACATTAACTAACGCACATGTTGCTGGTAGGTGCGCCGAGCCAATTGTAAATCGGCCCAAGTTTTCCCTTTTTCTCCCAGCGCGCGCAGCAGATAAGCTGGATGGTAGGTCACTATCGTGGGGATCGTTTGTCCTCCTTGGGTTGAATAATGATGCACCCGTCCACGTAACGCCCCTATCGCCGAGTCTGTATTTAAAATTGTTTGTGCTGCATAGCGCCCTAGTAAAATTAATATTTTGGGTTGCACCTGCTCAATTTGCTGTGTCAGATAAGGCTGACACGCCGCAATTTCTTCGGGCGCTGGATTACGATTATTCGGGGGCCGACACTTCAAGACATTGGCAATATAAACGGCCTCACTGGGTGTCGTTGCGTGCCGACTCAAGCCGATGCTGAACAGCAAGTTATCTAATAACTTGCCAGCTTGGCCCACAAACGGCTGGCCCTGTTGATCTTCTTCGGCACCCGGGGCTTCACCAATCAACATCCATGCGGCTTGTTCGTAGCCCGCACTGAACACCGTTTGCGTTCGGGTCTGACATAAACCACATAAGCGGCAAGCTTTAACAGTCTCAGTCAACACGGGTAAGGTCATCGAAGGCGCAGATAATGCCTGCACTGACGTGCAGCCGCTGTGTTCAATATTCCCCAGAGAAGGCTCAACCGCTAGGGCAGCTTCAGGCTGGACCGCTGTCTGAGTTTTTAAGCGCCAAGTAGGCCCCAAAGTATTTAACAGAGCCTGACGGCTGGAGAGAGAGGAAATATCAACCATACCGAATCAACAAAAAGAATGGGCCATGACAATCGCATCTTCGCGCTGCGCAAGGCCGCTAGCGTCGAGGCCAGCTGGGTAATATCCTTTGCGACGCCCCACCGCACTGAATCCCATCGAGGTATATAGGGCAAGCGCCGCAAGATTACTAGGACGAACCTCGAGCAACATGCGACTCGCCTGTGTTGATTTAGCCCAATCCAGCAAATATCCCAAAAACTGGCGGCCATACCCTTGACGATGCACTGCCGGGACAATACTGAAATTCAGTAAATGATATTCATCCAAGCTGATCATAACCATAGCATAGCCGATCAAGTATTCTTGCTTAAATAGCATCCATCCCTGGTAACCCGCCGCAAGTGAATCCATGAAATTACCCCGCGTCCATGGAAATCGATATAACACTTGCTCCACAGGCAAAATAGATTCCAAGTCTTCTACTCGCATAGGTCGGGCGGTTAATGATGTCGCCGCTAGCGTATTGACAAAGCCTCTCATGACTGAGACTGCCGCAAATCTGGCCTGCCCAGATACTCAGGATTCCCCTTAGCCGCACGCTCTGCAACGGTTTGAGCGACTTTATTGCGCACATAAAGAGGTTCTAGCTTTGCCGGATCATGCTGCCAGCTCCCCTGCGCCATTACTGCTAACTGCACGAGTTGCCTTGCGCTTGGCTGCAAAGCTGAAGCTAATATGTGCATGGTTGGAAAGTGCGTTTGCAGTTCAGACAGCTGACTGTCGAGTTTAGCAACACCTGATCCAGAAAAATAGAGAACGGCTCCAGGGTGAATGTACTGACAGAACCATGATGGAAAATCAGCGGGCGACATCAGGCTTGGTGCTACCACGCATTGCAAAGCATTCGTACCCGAGGAGGCCTCTTGATAGACTGCCGCATAGAGTTCACCCATTCTGGCATCAAAGACCGGAATGAAATAAACCGGCTCTTGGGCGGCAGACGCAGAGGCTACAGAGATACCCGAAATCTCGGCCGCCATCTCAGCAGCAAGAATAGCCAAACTGGACACCGCATAATAGGGTTTGTTCCATGCCCAGGCCAATGCTTGGGTGCAAGCAACCCCTATTCTTAATGCCGTAAATGCGCCTGGTCCCTGCCCTATTGCCAAGCAAGACAGAGCGTGGGGAGCAAGCTCAGCCTGTTCAAGCAAGGCATGGATGACTGTCAAAATTGCCCCCGAGTGCTCCTGTGGTGCAGGCTGGTGATAACTGAAGAGTTGATCCCCATGTGCAACCGCCACCGACAAGTAATCCCCTGATGTTTCCAGGGCCAGCAAGCGCTGCCCCGCAAAATCACCACGGGAAACGCGGATAGCAGCAAGATCAAGTGAATCCCGACGAGGAGGCAGGGAGAAAGAAGATAAGGTCATGCCCCTATTGTAAAGGATGCGCTTTGCGGAACGCGATTATTTAGTCGAATGCAGACAGCTATCCACTGTGAGCTGCGAGCAAGCTAAACTTAACGCAGCTCAGGCGTATCGATAACGGCCTGCACAGGGGGTTGAGCTGGCCGCTCCAAACGACGTTGGTGCGCTTGTCGGATCGACTGCCGCAAAGCATGACGCTCATCAGGCGATAAATGTCGGCGACTGGGTAAAGGGGGTAATACACTGGCCCCGTAGTCAGATATTTCCTGATGGCGAAACCCTTTACGCCCTTCCGCCGTAAAACCCGAGGGCCGATACGCATCCATCATCCGAGAATTGGGCGAATGAGCGGGTAAACGGGAGGCACGCGGCGTGCCATAGACTGGGTCAGCACCAAGACGGGTTTCAGGAAAAGTATGCCGCACGCCTGCCGCTGGATAAGGCCGCTGCAAAGGCTCTGTATTCGCCGAAGCAAGGCAACATTCGATTGGCAACAGACAGCCGCCAACCAAAAACGAAATCCAACATGTTGATGAAAAAACTGGCTTCATAGCAGAGCAGACAGCGATAAAATAACATTTAATGAATCATACTCTGTCGATACTTAAGTTGTTTCACCAGCGCCGGAGAAAGTGATTGTCTTTTTGTAACAAGCCGTTTCTTGGCTTGTTA
This sequence comes from Parvibium lacunae, assembly GCF_003335215.1. GTDB lineage: Bacteria > Pseudomonadota > Gammaproteobacteria > Burkholderiales > Burkholderiaceae_D > Parvibium > Parvibium lacunae. The sequence continues at coordinate 620,194 of NZ_QPGB01000001.1, forward strand.
CAGGGGGGGCAGCTTGGGTTATGGTCACAACAAGATCAACGCCCACCCAGTATCGAACAGAGAGGATAACTTCGATGGATAAAACCAAAACCACTCCCCGTATCTTGGTTGTTGATGATGACCAGCGTCTGCGTGACTTATTACGGCGTTATCTCAGCGAGCAGAATTTCAATGTTTATGTGGCCGAAAACGCCATCGCAATGAATAAGCTCTGGATCAGAGAAAGGTTTGACTTGCTGGTCTTGGATTTAATGTTACCGGGCGAGGATGGCTTATCAATCTGCCGCCGCTTGCGTGCTGCTGATGATCAAACCCCGATTATTATGCTGACAGCGCGAGCCGAAGAAGCGGATCGCATAACTGGGCTAGAAATTGGCGCCGACGACTACCTGGCCAAGCCCTTTAACCCGCGTGAGTTACTGGCCCGAATTCATGCAGTGTTGCGTCGTAAAGCGCCAACTGAAGTGCCAGGAGCGCCATCCCAAAGCCAAGAAATTATTCACTTTGGCGATTTTGTTTTAGACTTGGCGACACGCCAACTGAGCAAGAATGGGGAGGATATTCCGCTCACTACGGGTGAATTTTCAGTGTTAAAAGTCTTCGCACGACACCCACGGACGCCACTATCACGCGAAAAACTGATGGAATTGGCGCGAGGACGGGAGTACGAAGTTTTTGATCGCAGCTTAGATGTCCAGATCTCCCGACTGCGCAAATTACTGGAGCCAGACCCAACCAAACCTCGCTATATTCAAACCGTATGGGGATTGGGTTACGTGTTCGTGCCCGATGATGTCACTAGCCCTACAGAGACTGTGCAGACGAGCGTTTCTGGACGCCAGCCGATTGATTCATGAACCCCAAGTCTGTTACTGACTGGTTGACCCGCTTAAAACAAGTCAAAAGGGTTAACCCGATTTCGCGTTGGCGAAAGATCAGATTAACGCTGTTCTGGCGGACCTTTTTACTGATTGCCCTGCTACTCGGACTGAGTCTGTTTGGTTGGTATCGTTTTTTTGTCTGGTTTGAGCGCGGCCCCCGCGCCCAGCAATTTGCCGAGCAACTCGTTAGCGTCGTTAACCTCACCCGTACCGCCCTGATTTATGCTGACCCGCGTGAGCGACAAAACTTATTAAGCGAGTTGGCTTTTAATGAAGGCATACGGGTATTACCGCTGGAACCCAATGATGTGACTACGCCCCTCCCCGATCGTAAATTAATTCAGATGGTGCGGGGCTTTATCCAGCTTGAATTGGGTACAGAAACGCGCATCGTTGGTCGGGTTAATGATCAACCCGGTTTTTGGGTGAGCTTTTCGATCGAAGATGATTGGTACTGGGTCTATTTTCCAGCCGAGAAAGTCAACCGCATTCCTGCGTTGGAATGGCTGAGCTGGGGCTTAATTGCCATCTTGCTTTCTGTCGTTGGTGCGCTGATTATCGGACGGTTTTTAAATCGCCCTCTGGCACAGTTAACTAAAACCGCCAAGCAGGTAGCCAATCGCCAACTGCCTGAGGCCCTCCCTGTGCGCGGCCCGATGGAAATTCGCTTACTCACCAGCGCCTTTAACCACATGCTCCAAGACTTACGTCAAAGTGAAGAAGACCGAGCATTGATGCTTGCCGGGATTTCTCATGATTTACGCACCCCACTCACACGCTTACGGCTGGAATTAGAAATGGCGCCACTTGATCAGTCCAGTCGGGATGGCATGGTTGGTGACTTGGATCAGATGGAAGGTATTGTGCGGCAATTCACCGATTTCGCACGGCTACAACATACCGATTTACTAAAAACAGATATTGAACTAGCCACCTTAATCGAAGAGACCCTAAAACCCTATCTGCAACGCCAACAGATCGACCAAACGTCACTCAGCCTACATACAGCGCTTGATTCAGTGCCACCGATTCGAGGCAACCCGCAAGAGTTACAGCGAGTGCTGATTAATTTAATCGAAAATGCCCTCCATTATGGCCACCTATCAAGTTCATTAGACCAGCCCACTGCCGCTATTCCTGTTCGTCTTGATATCAGCTTGGTGCAACAGGGGCAGACCGTTATCCTGACCATGCGCGATTATGGCCCTGGCGTTCCTGAATCCGCCTTACCCATACTCACCCAACCCTTTCGGCGTCTTAACAGCGCCCGTACCGACACAAAAGGAACCGGCCTTGGCCTCGCGATAGTCGACAGGATAGTGCGCCGCCATCAGGGGCAGTTGATCATTCGCAATGCGGCGCCATCCGGGCTGGCCTTTGAACTGCATTTTCCGCTTCAAGCCAAAAAGAGAACACCTAATAGCAGCCCAATGCGGTTGCCTGCCAACACGTCACAACCAGATCAGCAGGCGTGAGCATGACGCGAAAAAATGCCTTGGGCCTGATTCTTCCTGTTGTCATCGGTTGTTACATGCTGTCTTTTTTTCATCGCTTTGCACCGGCAGCCCTTGCCCAGACACTCGCGGTGAGCCTCAATAGCAGCGCGACTGCACTAGGCATCCTGGCATCGAGTTACTTCTATGTCTATACCGTAATGCAAATTCCCACGGGCGTGCTAGTTGACGCTTTAGGGTCAAGAGTGGTCCTCACAGCGGGTGGCATTGTCGCCAGTATTGGCAGTCTGATCTTTGCCTTGGCGATTTCATTGGAGTACGCCGTGATCGGACGCACCCTAATTGGGCTGGGCGTTTCGGTGACGTTTATTGCAATGCTGAAAATCCTGGCACAAAGCTATCCGGCTGGACGCTTTAGCAGCATGGTCGGGCTCTGTATGTTGCTCGGCAATCTGGGGTCTGTTTTTGCCGGCACCCCACTCGCTTGGCTAACACAGCAAATCGGTTGGCGCCTGGTTTTCGCTGGACTTGCTCTGCTTAGCCTTCTACTCGCCGGCTTATGTTGGCGACTGCTCAAACAGCCCCCAATTATTCTGCCCGCTAACACAGCGCGTACTGGCTCGAACCAACCACAACAAGCCGTAAGAAAAACAATGATTCGCGCGCTGGCGAATGTGATTCAAAATCGCGAAACATGGCCTGCTGTCCTGATTAATTTAGGTATTTCTGGCAGCTTCTTTGCCTTTGGCGGCTTGTGGGCTGGCCCCTGGCTGCAACAAGTGCATGGTTTGACAGCAGGCGACAGCAGCCAACTGTTATCACTCTACTTCGGCGGATTTGCGATTGGCACGTGGCTAATTGGCACACTCTCAGATCGCTATCAGCGCCGTAAACCTTTTTTAATCGTCGGTAGCCATTTGTATGCCTGTTGCTGGCTCGCTATTTGGAATGACTGGCTACCGAGCGTAAGCTATTTTTATCTTTGCGCGCCGCTGTTCGGTCTGCTTACAGCGACCTTTGTTCTAACATGGCCGTGCGCTAAAGAAGTCAATGACCCGGCTTATTCGGGTATTTCCACGGCGGTGACCAATATGGGCGGCTTTACCGGTGGTGCCTTGTTGCTGCCTTTAATTGGCTGCTTGATGGATCGGGCGTGGGACGGATCGGTGATCGGTGGCGTCAGGCAATATCAGCCCGAACACTATGCAACAGGCTTTACCTGCCTATTGTGTTTTGCGCTATTGGCCGCTGTGATCAGCTGGCGTATCCGTGAGACCCACTGCCAACAGCAACACTAAACACCGATTACGGATGCGCTCTTACTGGTCGCTGAAGGGTAAAAGGACTATCCCTTCAGCGATTGTCATTGCTAGCCTAGTGTGCCGAAGGCGTGCGGATTAGATAATCAAAGGCGGACAGAGCAGCCTTGGCGCCGTCTCCCGTTGCAATAATGATTTGCTTATAGGGTACGGTCGTCACATCCCCCGCCGCAAAGACGCCCGCGACGCTGGTTTGCCCTTTGGCATCCACCACAATCTCCCCGTGTTTGGATAATTCCAGCGTCCCCTTGACCCACTCGGTGTTGGGAACCAAGCCAATCTGCACAAATACGCCTTCGAGGTTAGCGTGCTGGCTTTCATTATTGCGTCGATCCAGCCAGGTAATGCCATTCAGTTTATTCCCATCACCCGTGAGTTCGGTGGTTTGCGCCATGGTGTGGATGGTGACATTCGGCAAGCTTTGCAGTTTCTTGACCAACACCGCATCCGCACGCAATTGTTCACCGAACTCCAGCAAGGTCACATGCTGCACGATGCCCGCCAAATCAATCGCCGCTTCTACGCCGGAGTTACCGCCCCCAATTACGGCGACCCGCTTGCCCTTAAACAAGGGACCATCACAGTGCGGGCAGTAAGCCACGCCCTTGTTTTTGTACTCGGCTTCGCCAGGTACGTTCACATTCCGCCAGCGTGCCCCGGTCGATAAAATCACACTCCGGCTTTTTAAGGTGCCGCCATTTTCAAATTCAATGGTGACCAACCCGCCCGGTTCGCTCGCAGGAATGAGCCGGGCTGCGCGCTGGCGATTCATAATCTCGACGTCGTATGCCTTGACATGGGCTTCCAAGGCGGCAGCGAATTTCGGGCCGTCCGTTTCCATCACCGAAACGAAGTTTTCAATGGCCAAGGTATCGTTGACCTGACCACCAAAGCGCTCAGCCGCAATGCCAGTCCGAATGCCTTTACGGGCGGCATACACGGCCGCTGCGGCTCCAGCAGGGCCACCACCTACGATGAGCACGTCGTAGGCGTCACGCGCTGATAATTGCGCGGCCTCACGGGCGGCGGAGCCAGTGTCTAATTTCGCCACAAGTTCTTCAACCGTAATACGGCCAGCATGGAAGTGTTGCCCATTCAGGTAAACACTGGGCACCGCCATAATTTCGCGGGCAGTCACTTCGGCTTGGAACAGGCCACCATCAATCACCGTCGTTTTGATGCGTGGATTCAAAATCGCCATCAAAGACAGAGCTTGCACGACATCGGGACAATTATGGCAACTCAAGGACATATACACTTCAAAGTGATAGTCACCGCCCAGCGCACGAATTTGCTCAACCACCGCCGGTTCGACTTTGGGCGGATGGCCACCGGTCCAAAGCAAAGCCAAGACCAGTGATGTGAACTCATGCCCTAGGGGAATGGCCGAAAAATTGAGGCTGAAGGGCTGATCGGTGCGTTGCAGATTAAAGGAAGGGCGACGGATGCTCGCATCCGATGCATCCTGAGCAGCATCCGCGACGCGCAAAGTAATTTTTTCATTGAGGGCGACAATGTCTTGCAACAAGCCATGCATTTCTTGGGCTTGGCTAGAATCATCCAAATGCGCAACCAGCTCAAAGGGCTGCGAAACACGTTGCAAATAGGCGCCGAGTTGTTGTTTGAGGTCTGCATCCAGCATGATGGTTCCTTTCATACAGGCGCGGGCAACCCCGACGCCTCGTTAGTCGTTTTCAATCGTTTCATTTCAGAGGCTTCGGTGCCAAGACCCAGTAACCACGCGAACAGCCACTAGACCCTCACAGCGAAGCCCCAAACAGCGGGGCTTCTAGGCTGACTGAAGCTTAGATCTTGCCAACCAAGTCCAATGAAGGCGTCAGAGTTTTAGCGCCTTCGTTCCACTTCGCAGGACATACTTGGCCAGGGTTGTTAGCCACATATTGCGCTGCTTTGAGTTTACGTACGGTCTCTTTCACGTCGCGAGCAATCGCGTTGTCATGCACTTCAGCAGTTTTGATGACCAGATCAGGATTGATCACAAACGTACCGCGCAGTGCCAAGCCTTCTTCTTCGATGTGTACGCCAAAAGCACGGGTCAGTGCATGCGTAGGGTCACCCACCAATGGGAACTTGGCTTTGCCCACGGCTGGGGAAGTTTCATGCCACACTTTGTGGGAGAAGTGAGTATCGGTTGTCACGATATACACTTCCGCACCGGCTTTTTGGAACTCGGCATAGTTTTCTGCCGCATCTTCAATTTCGGTTGGGCAGTTGAAGGTAAAAGCGGCGGGCATGAAAATTAAAACAGACCACTTGCCTTTGAGGCTCTGCTCGGTCACCTCAACAAACTTACCGTTGTGGAAAGCTTGCGCTTTGAAGGGCTGAACTTGGGTATTGATTAGTGACATACAAATGCTCCTGTTGGTTGAAGAAGAGAAGAACGTTTTAAATCACTGCTAACGTTGAACGTATAGTAAAGCGGTTTCAATGATACGTAAAATTGATTGATTAAATTAAGTTGATTGTTAATTACTATAACAGGGCGGTCAACTAGCCGTCAATGCCCAATATTTTAGCAATAACACCTTTAGCTACAAAACCCAACATCCCGAAGGAAAGCACCAGAAACAGGACAAACGTCCCGGTTTTACCGGCGTTGGACTCTTTGGCCAATTTGAAAATAATGAAGCACATATAGGCGATTAAACCGCCGACCCCTACCGTAACACCCAATTGTGTCATTTGCTCTTCTGAAATACCGAACATGGTTATTCCTTGAATGAAGATGAACGGGTATGATTTTGCCTGATATTGCTGGTCACCTTCATGAAAAAGCAAGAAACTAAGCGCTATACATGGCTACTATCGATCCATTACTCCTTGAAAAACTCCTGGCGCGCAGTGCGCTAGGAGACCACCAAGCCTTTGCGGCCACCTATCAACTCGCTTCACCGCAACTACTTGGCGTGATTCTACGTATATTGCCGCAACGGGCTCGCGCCGAGGAAGTCTTGCAGGAGGCGTTCGTCAGTATTTGGACGCATGCAGGAGAGTATCGCGCAAGCCTGGCAGCGCCAATGACCTGGATGACCACCATTGCCCGCAATAAGGCATTGGATGTGTTACGACAGCGCAAACACCAAGAACTCACCTTAGAGGATAGCGAGACACACTTTGACATAGCAGATGAAGCGCAAGACCCGTTGGGACTGTTTGACCGCGCATGTCACACGATGCGAATTGCAAACTGCATGCAAACACTAAACCCCGCGCAGCGACAGGCACTGGCACTCGCCTACTATCATGGCTTGTCTCATGCGGAGTTAGCCGCGCACATGACAACCCCTCTCGGCACGATCAAAACATGGGTCCGCCGAGGTTTAGAGCGGATGAAACATTGCTTAAATAGTCTCAGTCAACCTCAATCGCAGCCAGCAGCGGAAGGTCAAGAATGAATTATCAGCACCCTGCCCTACTCGATAAATTGGCCGCTGAATATGTGCTGGGTACGCTTAGTGGCGGTGCTCGCCGACGTTTTGAAACGCTTTTAAACGAATCACATGCCGCCCGCATCAGTGTTCAAGGCTGGGAGAATCGAATCCAGATGTTGAGCAACAGCATCCCGCCCGTGGCGCCAAATAAACAAGTATGGGACAAGATTTATCAACGCATACAGCCCACAAGCCCGAATAAAGATTGGTGGCGAATGCTAATCCCGGTTGCGACTTTTGCGAGTGGTTTATTAATTACGGTGGGTATCCTTATACAGAACCCAGGCTGGCTCAATTTACAACCACGCCCAACGACACTGCCAGCCAGCTACGTTGGTTTTTTATATGATGCCAACCATGCCCCACTCCTTATCACAAGCGCACTGCGCCATGGCAAGACCCTCAGTATCAAATGGCTAAAACCAATCACCAGTTTACCGGCTGAGGCTCAATTAACGCTCTGGGCCATTCCGGCTGATGGCAAACCATTCCTGGTAGGACAAATCCCGCCCACAGGTAAAGCAGACTTAACGCTGAGTGAGCCTGCAGAAAAAATCTTCTTCAAGGTCAACAAACTGGCATTGACTAAGGATGGACGCGCTCCAAACGCAGAGAACACCCTGTTTAGCGGAGATTGCGCAAAATTTTGGTAAGCCCTGCATCCATCTGACACTGAGATTCGTATAAAGAAGACCCACTGGTATGGAATGACAAACACAGGGGGACTTCAACAATTACTCAGTGAGGAATTTCATGCAGATGCGTCAGTCTTTTATTCAGCTATGTTTAGTTAGTGCCCTGTCTACGAGTCACTTGTTACAAGCTGCGCCCTTCGATACAGCGCCAGCAGCAGTAACAGCCGCACAGTCGGCTTATGAAATTGGCAAACAAGCCGCACTTGATAAAAACTGGTCCTTAGCGCTGAAAGAGCTGAAAAAAGCGGAGGCGGCAGAGCCTAACAATGCCGATGTCCACAACATGCTGGGTTACACGTATCGCTGGCAGGGTCAATTAGAATTAGCCTTCCAGCACTACCGCCGCTCTCTGGAACTCAATCCCAACCATCGTGGAACGCACGAATACATGGGCAAAGCCTTCTTAATGAATAAACAGCCAGAAGAAGCGCAAAAGTTGCTCGCTAACCTCGAGAAGATCTGTGGCAAAAGCTGTCCTGAATATAAGAGTTTAGAAATCGCCATCACGAACTATAAGCCCCAGTAAGTGATATTAATCAGTCGGATAGCAAAGGATTGATAGGCATGCAGACAGGAGCGGTATTCGCGCCTGTCATGCACTGCCCTATCCTGTTTTTGTGGCGTGATACGCATTGGATCAAGTCCCAGCCCACTATTTCGGCAGCCATCGGGTAGGCACAATCCCGTTGACGAGCGCACTCCCAAGCAAGACAAAGAAACCGCCAATCGGTAACCACCAGGTTAAAGATTCATGGAGAAATAACACCCCCCACAAAACGCCAAACACAGGAATCAAAAAAGTGACGGTAAGGGTCTTGACCGGACCAACCGCAGCAACCAGCCTGAAGTAGAGTACATAGGCCAAACCGGTACAGATCACGCCTAAAGCGATCAATGGCAGCCAAGCAGATACTGCGTTAACTTGTGGCGCAGGACTAAGATAGGCCAAGGGAAATAAAATCAATACCGCCGCCCACATACTCAAATGCGCGTTAGAAAAAGCCTCTACCTGCGCACTACGCCACTTGGTATAAGCCGTTGCAATGCCATAACACAATGGTGCTAACGTTGCAGCGAGTAAGGCATACCAGACTTGGTTACTGTGAAAATTGAGGTGTGCTTGCTGAACATAGTCTGCGGTCAGCACCCCAACCCCTAGAAAGCCTAGCGACAGCCCTAACATCGTCTGCGACGTGAGCGGGGATCGCAACCAGAGCGCCGCAGCAAGCGCGCCAAAAATCGGGGCAAGCGCATTAAATATTGATAGCAGTGAGGCAGGCAATGTCTGTGCAGCATACGCAAAAAGCACAAAAGGAATGGCCGTATTGATTGCCCCAACAATCAGAAAATGGCCCAAATTCCCGCGTAGAGATAGCGGCCTCCGCTGCCAAAGCGCAATCAGCCCAAGAAAAATTGCGGCAAACAATACGCGATACTCAATCAGCCAAACCGCCCCGAATACCGGCACTGCAATGCGCATAAATAGAAAAGAGGCGCCCCAAATTGCCGCCAGTAAAATTAGTTCGACAAGATGTGCCCATGCCATAGTCAGTATTATTCAATTATGTTTTAGAGTGTATCAGTGTGCCACAGACTTAAATGGCGAAATATCCGTTTTGGCAGTTGATGACACCGTTATTCGCTGTTTGCGGCAAAATGACTTAGCTTGATAATCCCTTAGTTACGGCAGGCTTCCCGCGCACAGTAGATATTGCTGGTAAAAAAAAGTATTTCATGGGATAATCCTTTTGCTTTGTTGTTAAAAGCTTATTTCATCGCCTCTGGCCCTATTGCCCTCTTGCTCGCAGTTTTGAACTTCCATTTCGGCAGTTATCTGGTTAGCGTCGATGTCGCGCAGAGTTAACCAGATTGCCGCACAAACAGATCATCACTATTTCGATCTACTTGTTTGCTGGGTAAACAGGAAATCTTTTGCAGGATACTCTTTAGAAAAGATATCTGCAGGTCATGTCCTGATCCTATCAATACGTTCTCAGGTTTAGTTTCTGCTTTTTCCATATAGCTGGCTGCTATAGCGCCGGCTGTTTATTGTTGAAAGTCATTATGTCATTTGATTCATTAGGTTTACACCCTGCCCTCGTTAATGCCGTTAAACGCGCCGGCTATACCGACCCCACCTCAGTTCAAGCCGCTGCGATACCCCTCGCCCTTGCAGGGAAAGATTTGCAAGTCTCTGCAGCAACCGGAAGTGGTAAAACAGCCGCCTTTATGTTGCCCGCCCTTCACCGTCTGACAGAAACTAACCCGATCAAAAGCAAAGGCCCCCGCGTTCTGGTCCTCACACCCACGCGTGAATTGGCACAACAAGTAACCAAAGCCTGCACCACCTATGGCGGTGCGCTGCCTCGCTTACGGGTTGCCAGTATTTTAGGGGGCATGCCATATGGGGCCCAATTAAAAACCTTAAAAGAATTCGTGGATGTCATGGTGGCCACACCAGGTCGCCTACTCGATCACATGGAGCGCGGCAGTGTTGATTTCTCTCGGCTCGAATTATTGGTGCTAGACGAAGCAGACCGCATGCTCGACATGGGCTTCCAAGAAGACATCGAAAAGGTCGTGGCAGCACTACCAGCGAACCGTCAAACCATGCTGTTCTCCGCAACCTTTGACGGAGCAATCGCAGGCATGATTCAACGCATTCTGCGTAATCCACAAAAGCTCGAAATCGCAACCCAGCGAGATCAGCATACGAATATCGCCCAACACATGCACTATGTTGACAACCTCAACCACAAAGAAGCCTTGCTAGACCATTGGCTACGAGATGTAACGGTTGATCAGGCGATTGTCTTTACTGGTACCAAGCGTGAAGCAGATCGCTTATCTCGCATTTTGGATGAACAAGGCCACGCCAGTGCAGCACTACATGGCGACATGCAGCAAAACGCGCGTACCCGCACCCTGAACAAACTACGTCGCGGGCAAATCCGTGTTCTCGTCGCCACCGATGTTGCCGCACGCGGCATTGATGTACCAAGCATCACTCATGTGATTAATTTTGATCTGCCAATGCAAGCAGAAGATTATGTCCACCGTATCGGTCGTACAGGACGTGCGGGGAAAAATGGGATCGCTATTACGCTTGTTTCACCTCAAGAGCGCTTTAAATTAAAACAAATCGAACGCTTTACCACACACAAAATTCCGGTTCAGACCGTTGCAGGATTAGAGTCTAAATATGTCGAACGGCCAGAAAAGGAATTCAAAGGAAACGGACGCCCCAACGACCGAAAATTTGGTGAGCGTAAATTTGGAGATCGCAAGTTTGGCGACCGTAAACCCGCCGAGCGCAGCTTTGGCGAGCGTAAATTTGGTGATCGTAAGCCCACTGAACAACGTTTCGGTGACAAGCCATTCGGCGACAGAAACTTTGGCGACAAACCGCAGTTCAACGCCCGTGGTGATCGCCCTGCTCGCACCGAAGGTACGCCATTTCAAAAGCGTGAAGGCGGTCCCGCTCAAGGCGCCCGTCAAGGCGAACCCCGCCGCTTCAGCAACCCCAATGGGGGTCAAGGTGAACGCAGCGAACGTTCATTCCGCAGCCGTAGTGACGGCCAAGGCCGCGGTCGCAGCAGTGGCCGTGCAGGTTACAGCAACTGGTAAGCTAATTTAAATCAGGACAATGCCCCGTAGCATCTATAAAACGCTACAGGGCATTTTTTTAAGTTCAAGCAGATATTCGAGCAATACAAGTACTTGCTATCGAAATCATTTTGACGTACCATAAGTTTATGGTGAGTGACAGACACAAGCCAATCAATATTTTTGGGGGATTCCCATGAAGACGCAAGGCAATGCAGCCAACGCTGTAGTCAATATCTCTAGCAATAACAATCTACGTTTTGATTTTCTTGTTTTTATTGGTCGGTTTGAACCATTCCACAATGGTCACAAAGCGGTCGTTGATCGAGCATTAACAATAGCAAACAAAATTGTTTTTGTGATTGGCTCCGATAAAAAGCCCCGCACACTCAAAAACCCGTGGAATGTTGATGAACGGATTGTTATGATCCGTCGCTCGTTTCCCGAAGAGCTTCAGGCATCCTTAGTTTTTACAACTGTTTGCGACGTTTTGTATAACGATGAGCAATGGATTCGCTCAGTACAAGATCAAGTTAATACTGCAGTTTTAGAGCAAAGCGGCAATGAGAGCGCACGTGTTGGTTTGATTGGGCACGACAAAGACGCTTCTTCATACTATTTAAATATGTTCCCGCAATGGGAAAAAATAGATGTTCCTGACATGGGGGGATTGTCCGCTACTCAAGTTCGCGATGCATGGCTAGACAACAATAGCAACCAGAATGGTAACGACATGCTAATTGAGTCAGCCGTCCCGCGCCCTGTTTATGATTTCTTACTCAGTTTTAAACGTATGCCAGCCTACACTCAGCTGGTTAAAGAACACGAATTTATCAAACAATACAAACAAGCCTGGTCTGCTGCGCCCTATGCGCCTACATTTGTTACTACTGATGCTGTTGTTATACATTCAGGTCATGTGTTGCTAGTAAGGCGGCGAGCTGAGCCAGGCAAAGGCTTATGGGCATGGCCTGGTGGCTTTTTGAATCAAGATGAGCGTATTCTGGATTGCTGTATTCGTGAATTACGTGAGGAAACGCGTCTGAAAATCCCGGCACCGGTCTTACGCGGTTCGATCAAAGCGCAGCGTGTATTTGACCACCCAGATCGCTCCAGTCGAGGCAGAACGATCACCCATGCATTTTTATTCGAGTTTCCCACGGGAGATTTACCTGATATTCGTGCCTCTGATGATGCCGACAAAGCACGCTGGGTACCGCTCTCACAATTTTTTGGAATGCGTGATCAAATGTATGAAGATCACTTTGATATTGGCAGTTATTTCTTAGGCGCTGTTTAATTTTCATCACAGGATAGACCTGTGATTTCACTAACGCCCGATCAATAGGGCACTTTTGGAAGGAGTTTCCAAATGAGCAATTCCATTCTTAATAGCTTTACAAACAATCTCATCCTCAACACTGACTCATATAAGGCCTCACACTGGGAGCAATACCGCAGCGGCACATGCGGCATGTTTTCATACATAGAATCACGTGGCGGCGAATACGATAAAACAGTCTTTTTTGGATTGCAAAGCATTCTCAAAGAGTATTTATCTCAACCTATTACTCGTGAAATGGTTGAACAAGCCAAGTTATTCTTTTTAGCCCACGGCGAGCCATTTAATGAAGCCGCATGGCTCTATATCATTGATAGCTATCAAGGCTTTTTACCCGTCACAATCAAAGCCGTACCAGAAGGTACTGTCGTACCGACCAAAAATGTGCTGATGACAATTGAGTGTACCGATCCCAAAGTATTTTGGGTTGCCTCCTATTTAGAGACACTGCTTCTCCGCGTGTGGTACCCAATCACGGTAGCAACCGTAAGCTGGCACATTAAACAAGTCATTCGCGAATATTTAGACAAAACCAGCGATGACCCAGCTGGACAGATCGCATTTAAACTCCACGACTTTGGCGCACGTGGGGTTTCGAGCACAGAATCTTCTGCTATTGGTGGCATGGCGCACTTGGTTAACTTTATGGGTAGTGATACCGTGCTGGGTGTTATGGCTGCAAATCAGTATTACAACGAACCTATGGCTGCTTTCTCCATTCCCGCTGCGGAGCACTCCACTATCACCAGCTGGGGACGAGAAGGAGAACTCAGCGCTTACCGTAACATGCTCAATCTGTTTGCCAAACCCAATGCTCTGTTAGCCGTTGTATCTGATTCCTATGATTTGTTTGGCGCCATTGATAAATGGGGAACCGAGCTCCGCCAACAAATTATTGACTCTGGTGCAATGCTAGTGATTCGCCCTGATTCTGGAGACCCTGCAGAAATCGTACTGGCCACAGCACAGCGCCTAGATGGCTACTTTGGCTCCACTAAAAATGGCAAAGGCTACAAAGTGCTTAACCATGTTCGCATCATTCAAGGCGACGGTGTATGCGAAGCGAGCATCCGTGACATATTGACCAACCTAGAACGGGCCGGTTTTGCGGCGGATAACGTTGCCTTTGGCATGGGTGGTGCTTTACTGCAAAGAATGGATCGCGATACGCAACGTTTTGCTATGAAATGTTCAGCCGTCAAACTAGGAGAACAATGGATTGAAGTATACAAAGATCCAATTACAGACCCTGGCAAAACGTCTAAACGTGGTCGCCTAAGCTTATATCGCCATAAACAGACCGGAGAATATCGCACTATTAAACTGGCAGATCAAGCTGCATGGTCAGACAAACAGATTGAAACTGTTGATTCGACCGTATACGAGGAAGTGCTAGTTGAGGTGTGGAAAGATGGACAACTCTTAAAAGAGTGGAATTTGGCTGCAATACGTGCCCGAGCAGCAAGCTAATTAGCCTATCTTCCACTAACAAGGGCTGCGGAGGTACAAAGTATCTCCGCTGAGTTGCCATGAAAATTCACACCTGCATTCGCACTTTTTTTCTATTTTCATCCAGCTTTTTTCATTTTCAAATTAGTGCAAATGAGTTGCAACTTAATGAGATAAGAGTATATGGTGTAAAACCTAATCAGAGTAGTCAAAGCATAGTGGGTGATGACTCGGAGAAATTCAGCGCACCACTTCAAATCAGTACATATTCAGTACTCGAATCACAATCAAAAAATTCCCGACTAGCGGATTTTCTTAGTCAGGATGCAAGCCTGGCTGAAAATTTCGCGACATATGGATATTACGAAAACTTTAGCATTCGTGGCTTTACACTAGATCGCGGCAGTGCGTACCGCTTAAATGGATTCGCTATTCCTGCTGAATTTCATCTCCCTCTTGATAACATAAATCAGGTAGAAGTTTTGAAAGGGGTGAGCAGCCTAAATGGTGGGATGGTTTCGGCAGGGGGGCTGATTAATTTCGTATCTAAGCGCCCCACCCCAGAACAATCGATATACACAGAAATAAATAACTATGGCAACCGTTTATTCAGTAGTTATGTTGGGGGTCTTAATAGTACAAAAACTATTGGCTATGGCCTAACTTTTTCCCAATCGGAATTGGGCGCACCGCAAAGAAGTAAAGGAGGAGAGCGAAGCCTTGTGGGTTTCTCGGTAGATATCACACCGATACAAAGTTTAAGGGTACAAAATGATTTTATTTATCAGCATCGTTCCCAATTAGTCATTCCAGGGTTTCAATTATTAGGAGGCACACAAACGCCGGATTTAAAAACAGTCAGAGATGTAAACATTGGCTCTCAAAGCTGGGCAAAACCAGTGGTAAATGAGGGTACGCATTTTAGTACTCTTACAGACATCAAAATTAGTGACCTCCTAAACAGTAAAGTTGGGTTCTCAAGTACATTGGCCAGAATTGATGATAATTTGGCAACGCCTTGGGGATGCAATACATCTCCGGTTCAATATTTTTGCGCTAATGGAGATTTTGTTGTCTACAAATATCATGCCCAAGAGCGTCGGCAAACGGATCACGCATTTATGAACATTACGGGCGCATGGAATACTGGCCCTGCTCAACAAAAAATCACCCTGGGCATAGAACAGATTAAGCGCACTATTTCTCAACGAGACTATTACTCAAATACGATTTACGACACCAGCAATAACGCCCTCTCAAATAACATTTACAACTACGATAATCGCTTGATTGAGCCATCAAGTGCAGGGCAAGATTTGCCGGTGACAAAATCAGTTCAGACTAACCTGGCTTTGAGTGACAAAATAACTTATCAAAATATAGATGCTACGCTTGCGGTCCGCTTAGCAAGAATTTCACAGACAGCGAATCTGAGTATCCAGAAAGCTTTACCTGCTCTCGCTTTGTCCTGGCATTTTGATAAAGCCAATCAGATTTATGTATCGCATGCGCGTGGTATGGAATTTGGAAGTCAAGCGCCGCTAGTTGCAGAAAATTCAAACGCACTCTTGCCCCCACGCCTCACACAGCAAAATGAAGTTGGCTGGAAATTTAAAACCGAGAATTTCAAATGGTCTACTGCAATTTTTGAGATGCAACGTCCGTATGAATATACACAAGTGAATGGAAGCTCATGGGCGGGCTTGGGCAACTATATCCAGAGCGGTCAAGAAATACATCGAGGACTAGAAGCGAACGGGGCCTATCGCATTCAAAAAACCACCACAGTCAGTGGGTCTCTGGCCTTTATTCGTGCCCGCGCAAATAATAGTGCACAAGATAATGGCATTCAACTTCCTAACATACCGAAATTCAGTAGTAATTTTTCTGTTAGCCATCGGTTAACAGAAAATACACCACTAGAAGCGAAGCTTGAATGGCTTTACCGGGGAGAGCGCAACGCAAGACGTGACGGTACCGTAACAGTCCCAGGATATAGCTTATTTAATTTGGCACTAAACTATCAAACTGATATCAGAGGGAGAGAGGTGGCTATCGCCCTGGGTATACGAAATCTATTTAATAAATACTACTGGCGTGACGTCAGTGAAGCATACAGCGCTGATTTATTATTCCCTGGTGAGCGTCGCTCTACTTGGCTTACCTTCAAATTTACTCTTTGAAGAACGTTAATCTGACAATGAATTACTTGGAATTCTTTGCAAATCTGACAACGAGCCTATCCATTTTCTTGGCAGCGAAAAATAAAATACATACTTGGTGGACTGGCATATTAGGCAGTATTGTTTTTTGTTTTTTGTTTTATCAAAGCAAACTCTATGCGGATATTGTGCTCCAAATATTTTTTATCGGAAGTAGTGTTATTGGCTGGATTTTCTGGCAGCGACAAAAAATCTATACAGATATTCTTGTCATGAGAGCAAGAGTTTTTTCAATTTTGATTGCGATCTCAACGCTGCTATCCATCATTCATGGATACCTACTTCATCAATTTACTGATGCGTATGCCCCTTACGCAGATTCTTTTATTCTGATGTTCAGTGTTTTGGCACAGATACTGATGGTAAAAAAATACCTGCAAGCCTGGTTCTGTTGGATAGCCATCAATTTGATTGCCATACCGCTTTACATGAGCAAGGATCTATATTTGACAAGTGGTCTTTACGTTTTTTATTTGATTAATGCAATTTTCGGCATACGAAATTGGCAGAATATTTATCGGAATAAAGTGACATGCAATATCGCTGCGGTTTAGTTGTTGGTAAGTTTTGCCCACTGCATTTTGGACACGAGTATTTAATAAATAAGGCTGCACACCTTTGCGATAAGGTTATTATCCTAAGCTATACAAAACCAGGTTTTCAAGGCTATGAAACAACTAAGCGCCAGAAATGGCTCAATCAGCGCTTTCCACAACATACACACTATGTGCTGTGTGATGAATCGTTAAAAATCATAAGTCAGCAAAATCAAGTTAGTGATCTTAAAACAATCCCTAACGATCATGCCTCTGATTTTGAGCAACGAGAGTTTATCGCTTGGTTTTTAATGAATATTGTTAAAATTAAAGTAGATGCAGTATTCACCAGTGAACCATATGGTGATGGCTTTGCCGCCCAACTTCAACAAGCTCAAAAGTCAAATGTCGCCCATGAGAGCGTTGATTTGAAAAGAACAAAAATTAATATATCGGGAACAAGAATCAGGAGTAACCCATATTTATACCGTCAGTTCTTATCCGATGAGGTGTATAGCTCGTTAATTAAGAAGGTTGTTTTTCTGGGCGCTGAATCCAGCGGAAAAACCACCTTGGCTAAGCACCTTGCTGACACATATGAAACAGAATGGGCACCGGAATACGGTCGGCAACTATGGGAAGAAAATGGAGGAAAACTAACTCAATCGGACATGCTTAAAATTGCGCAAAAACAAATTGAAATCGAAAACAAAAAGCTACTGAGCAGTAATCAATATTTATTTTGTGACACTAGTCCAGCCAGCACCCTTTTTTATTGCCAGCATGATTTTAGTCTTGTGTCTTGGGAATTGTTGCAATTAGCACAAGAAAAACGTTACGATTTTGTGTTTCTGTGTGAGCCAGACTTCGGTTTTAAACAGGATGGAACAAGACGAAATGAAACCTTTCAGGGAGTCCAGCATGAATGGCTGAAAAACTATTTAAAATCTCAAAAAATTCAGTTTTATATCAGCAGTGGATCTTTAAGCTCTAGACTATCGAAGATAAAGAAAATAATTACTCAATAATCGTCTCACATTAATCTCAAACCAATACAAAATACGCCTTCACATTCTCATGTACTTGCGGATGCGCCAGCAATTCCGCCACTGGCATCCACACCCACTCTCGATGTTGGTTATCCATTGTTAAACCGCTAGTATCACTGAGACAGATTTTGTACGGCAACACCACATAGTGGGTACCAAATTGCTCGCCTAGGAAGCAATCTGCGTAGTGATGTTCCTGCACACCGATAAATTCAGCATCGCGGCGGCAAAGTGTTAAACCAAGCTCTTGCTCAGCAATTCGACCAAAAGCCACATCCAGCGTTTCACCTTTATGAATCGCACCACCCGGTACAAACCAATAACCTTGTGCGGGACGATTATTGCGCATACCAAGCAAAATACGACCTTGGGTATCTTCAAGGATAAGGTCAATTGAAACTAACGGAGCATGCTGCACAACCGCGGCCCAAGTAGCAGCTGGCAAACGGGGTGCCACTGAGTCACTCATCCCGCTACGCGAAATAGTAATGCAATGGCCTCGGTGGCAATGCCTTCACCGCGCCCCAGCGTGCCGAGTTTTTCAAATGTTTTGGCCTTCACATTAACTTGTTCCATAGTAATGCCACAATCGGCGGCAATATTAGCTTGCATCTGCGCAATATGCGGCGCCATTTTCGGTGCCTGGGCGATGATGGTGCTATCAATGTTGCCAATCTCAAAACCGGCTGCACGTACTTTAGCTACGCAGGCACGTAACAACGCTCTGCTGTCTGCGCCCTTGTATTCTGCCGCCGTATCCGGAAAGTGCCGGCCAATATCACCCAGGCCCGCTGCGCCAAACAAAGCATCGGTGATGGCATGGAGTAAGGCATCTGCATCTGAATGACCTTGCAAACCGCGCTCATAAGGAATAGTGACTCCACCTAAAATCAAGGGGCGATCAGGGACCAGCGCATGGACATCCATACCCTGGCCAATTCGATAAGGGAGCGTTGCAGGTTGCATCACTTGAGTCATGAATTTTCCCCGTTCAGAGCAAGATTGTCTGTGAGTAAGGCATCGAGTACCACTAAATCCGCCGAGAAAGTTACTTTGAAATTACGAGGGCTACCAATCACCAGTTTGGGCGTTTGTCCCATCATCTCTATCGCACTGGCTTCATCGGTAATTTCCCGGCCCTCTTGCCACATTTTTTGTAAGGCATAACGCAAGGCTGCGTAGCGGAACATTTGCGGGGTTTGGGCTTGCCAAAAGCCCTCACGGGGTACCGTTTGTACTGCACGGCCATCTTCCGCACGCTTAAGGGTATCGGCAACGGGCAAAGCCAGCAGACCGCCCACGGCATCCTCTTTGAGTGAGGCAATTAAACGTCTGACCAAGGCACTGGTCAAACCAGGGCGCGCTGCATCATGCACCAGCACCCAATCTTGCTCTTGCATATCGGCAAGCGCTTGCAGGCCATTTAGAACAGATTGATGACGGCTAACCCCACCTTGTCGCAAGACTTTCACCAAGGGATGTCCTGCGCCCGCAAACGTTGAATATTGGTTGAAGTAGTCATCACTAGGGGCCAGCACGACATAGACTGCCGCAATATCCGGCACCTCTAAAAAGGCATGAATCGCCCAATCCAACATGATCTGTCCCCGTACCCGCTGATACTGTTTAGGCAAGGTTGCATCTACCCCGGCAGGTAGTTTTCCTGCACTAAAGCGGCTACCCACGCCAGCGGCGGGGATGATGACAAAATAGCGCGGTGGTGTGGGAGTTGGATTCATTTTTAAATTATCGCATTGTTATCGCATTTTCATGAAGCAAAATGGGAGTACATACCAGCAATGCTAAACTGCGGGCCCGATTGCTTTGTTGCTAATGACTGCATGTTGGAAGTGCCATTGTGAGCCCCGCCCCCGCAACTATCGTGTTTAACCATCCCTTTGCTGAACTGCTGCCCCACCTGAAAGCAGGGCAGCGTTACGCCTATCCGATGCCGTATGGCGCGGCCGATAGTTTGCTCCTCGCCGCGCTGGCACAGGATTATGCGGGCAAATTACTCACGGTCATTTGCACCAACCCCGCAGATGCCCAGCGTTTGGCAGATGAAATTGCTTTCTTTGCGCCCGATTGCGCTGCACATGTGCTGCCCGACTGGGAAACCCTGCCTTACGATGCATTTAGCCCGCATCGCGATTTGGTCTCCGAGCGTTTAGCCACGCTCTACTCGGTGACCCAAGCCAACACCCGCGTGCTACTGGTACCCGCCACCACCGCGCTGTATCGCTTGGCACCACCCAGCTATTTGGCCAGCCATACCTTCTTTTTCCGGCAAGGCGACAAGCTTGATATTGAGAAGCTACGCACACAACTCACTGTGGCCGGATACGCCTGCGTCAGCCAAGTCATGGCTCCCGGCGAATATGCCGTGCGCGGCAGTTTGGTGGATCTCTACCCCACCGGCAGTAGCTTGCCGTATCGCCTCGATTTATTTGGCGATGATATTGAGAGCATCAAAACCTTTGACCCCGATAGTCAACGTAGTCTCTATCCAGTCAAAGACATTCGGATTTTGCCGGGCCATGAATTCCCACTCACGGAAGAAGCGCGTGCCCTATTCCGTGGCCGTTGGCGCGAGGTGTTTGAGGGTGACCCCAGCAAATGCAGCGTGTATAAAGACATTGGCAATGGCATCCCTGCGGCAGGCATTGAATACTATTTGCCTTTGTTTTTTGAGCAAACGGCGACACTGTTTGATTACTTGCCCACCGATACCTTGCTCGTCACGCATGGTAACTTGGAAGAAACGATTCGCCCTTTTTGGACCGATGCCGAAAGCCGCCATCGTTTTGCCAGCGCCGATAGTTCACGGCCCGTACTCGCCCCTAGCGAACTCTTTTTGAGTGCCGAGCAATTTTTTGTACAGGCTCAACCCTATGCTCGGCTTGCCTTAACGAATCAACCCAACGGTGAAGCGACCGCGCCACCCAACGTCGCCATTCAACGCCGCGCCGAAGATCCCGTGCAAGCGCTACGCGACGCCCTCAGTCAATCGCTGGGGCATAAAGGCATGCGCACCTTGATTCTGGCGGAATCTGCCGGACGGCGCGAAACGGTACGGCAAACACTCGCGGAATATGGCTTGGTATTGCCTACCGCCGACACCTTGGCTGACTTTAGCCATAGTGATTCCCCCGCCATGCTGGGCGTGGGGCCATTGCTCAATGGCTTCCGCCTGGCACAAATCACCGTCCTTACCGAAAACGAACTCTACAGCAGCCAAAGCCGCCGTAAATCAGGCAAGCGAGGGCAAGAAGGCCGCAGCAATATCGACTCCATGGTGCGCGACCTCGCCGAGCTGCGAATTGGCGACCCCGTCGTGCACGAACAGCATGGGATTGGCCGTTACCTCGGCCTGATTTCAATGGATATGGGTGACGGCGATAGCGAGTTCCTACAACTCGAATACGCGCACAACACCCAACTGTATGTCCCCGTTGCCAACCTGCACCTGATTAGCCGCTATAGCGGTAGCTCGCCCGACGAAGCACCACTGCATCAACTCGGTTCTGGCCAATGGGAAAAAGCCCGTAAAAAAGCGGCTCAACAAGCCCGTGACACGGCCGCGGAATTACTCAATCTCTACGCCCGCCGCGCGGCAAGGCCCGGCCATAGTTTTGGCTTTGAAGCCAAAGAGTATGAAGAGTTTGTCGAAGGCTTTGGCTTTGAAGAAACGCCCGATCAACTCGCCGCCATTCATGCCGTCATCCAAGACATGGTGGCTGCCAAACCTATGGATAGGCTGGTGTGTGGTGATGTCGGCTTTGGTAAAACCGAAGTGGCCTTGCGCGCCGCCTTTGTTGCCGTGATGGGTGGCAAGCAAGTCGCTGTACTCGCGCCCACGACGCTACTTGCGGAACAGCATTACCAAACTTTTGTCGATCGCTTTGCCAACTTCCCGGTGCGGCTCGCCGAACTCTCTCGCTTCCGCACCAGCAAAGAAGTCAATGCGGCGATTGCGGCGCTCAATACCGGTGAGCTGGATATTGTGATTGGTACACACAAACTCCTCTCACCGAGTGTGCAGTTTGCTCGCTTGGGGCTGGTCATCATCGACGAAGAACATCGTTTTGGCGTTCGTCAAAAAGAAGCCTTGAAAAATCTGCGGAGCGAGGTTGATGTGCTCACCCTCACCGCCACCCCGATTCCTCGTACCTTAGGCATGGCGCTCGAAGGTTTGCGCGATTTATCGGTGATTGCCACCGCCCCGCAAAAACGCTTGGCGATTAAAACTTTTGTACGCCGCGAAAGTGAAGCCACCATCCGCGAAGCGATGCTGCGCGAGCTTAAACGCGGTGGGCAAGTGTATTTCCTGCATAACGAAGTAGAAACCATTGAAAACCGCCGCGAGCGCCTGCAAGCACTTGTTCCGGAAGCGCGCATTGCTGTCGCCCACGGTCAAATGGGTGAACGCGAGCTAGAACGGGTGATGCGTGATTTCTATCAGCAGCGCTACAACATTCTGCTGTGTACGACCATTATTGAAACCGGGATTGATGTGCCGACTGCCAATACCATCATCATGCACCGTGCCGATAAGTTTGGCCTAGCACAGTTGCACCAGTTGCGTGGCCGGGTTGGACGCTCGCATCACCAGGCCTATGCGTATTTACTCATTCACTCCGAAGAGGCCTTGACTAAGCAAGCGCAACTGCGCCTACAAGCGATTCAAGACATGGAAGAGCTCGGCAGTGGCTTCTACCTGGCCATGCACGATTTAGAAATTCGTGGTTGCGGGGAAGTCCTAGGTGATAATCAGTCTGGCAATATGCAGGAAGTGGGCTTCCAGATGTATGCCGACATGCTCAACCTGGCTGTGAAGGCGCTGAAGAATGGCAAAGAGCCAGACCTACTTGCGCCCCTGCACGCCACCACGGAAATTAAGCTGCATACGCCTGCGCTATTACCCAATGACTATTGCCCCGATGTGCATGAACGGCTATCACTCTACAAACGGCTCGCCAGCGCCACTGATACCGACAACCTAAATGCCTTGCAGGAAGAATTGATCGACCGCTTTGGCCCCCTACCCTCTGCCAGCCAAGCCCTGATGGAAACGCACCGCTTACGTCTGCTAGCCGAGCAATTTGCGGTACAAAAGATTGATGCCAGCGCCGAACTGATTACACTATCCTTCACCAAACAAGCCCGTATTGATCCCGCAAAAGTGATCTTATTGATTCAGAAGCAACGCCATATCAGCTTTCAGGGACAAGATAAACTACGGATTGCACTCAAACCGCCACAAACTGAGCTCAGCGCACGCAGCACCACGATTCGGCAAATTTTAAGAGAGATTCAAGATGATGCATCGGCTACTTAAGCGTTATCTCGCCAATGACTCGCTCACAGCGTTAATCCCGAGCCTTGGCGACTTGCAGCGTATCATGATCAGTGTCTGCCTATTGCTGATGTCATGGCAATACGCCATGGCGCAATCGCCTACGCCGATAGGTTCAACGGTAGGAAAAACTGTACCGGAAGCGAATTTAAGCCAATTAACTCAGATCCAAACCCAGATTGATGACTGGGAAAAACAGTTAGCCAGCGGAAATAGTGAGGCTGGGTTTCTCTTAGGCCAGCTCTATGAAGCGCGTGCCAAATATCGTGCTACCACAACGTCATCGGGTTTGGCCTCTACAATAATGGGCCCAAATTCCAGCCAAACAGACTGGCAACAGGCGATCCAGTCCTACCAAAAAGCGGCTGACCTCGGTCACCTGGGCGCGCAAAACAACCTGGCAAGCCTGTACCTTGAAGGCATTGCCACTCCTCGGAATACGGCTTTAGCAGGCCAGCTCTATCGCGCCGCTGCTGAAAAAAATCATCCAGAAGCGCAATACAATCTGTCGCTTATGTTAGTTCGTGATCAGATTGCCAGCCTGCAAGCAGACGAATGGCAACTGTGGCTTGAGCGTGCCGCGAATAATGATCTTGCGCGAGCGCAGGCACAGCTTGGCCGGTTGTTACAACTGCAGGCCGAACAAATTGAAACAGAGCCAGAGACTCGCCGGCTGCTGCGCGAAACCAGTGTTAGTTGGCTTAGCAAAGCCGCACTTAAGGGTGAGCCGGTAGCGCAGTTTCATTACGCCCGTGCCCTACAAAAAGGCTGGGGAATGCCGCGTGATTTAGCCTCGGCAGCACTGTGGTATGAACTCGCCAGTAATCAAGCGTATCGAGCCGCTGATTATGAGCTGGGGTTATGCTATTGGTATGGCTTGGGTATTCCGGCCGATCAGCAGAAAGCTAGGAAATATCTGGAACGGGCACGACAAGCAGGAATCAAAGAAGCTGCCGCGCTCTTAAACACACCATCTAACATCCCTGCTGTGCCCCACTCCGCTAAACGAAAGAAGTAATCATGCCAACGCTGTACTGTGTCATTCAAAGTCAAGATCAAGCCACGCTCGAGCAATTAGCATGCGCGCTCAATCAGCGCCTTGCCGGGATTGCGCTCGAACAGAATTGGCCAGCACCTGTCCGCTTTGAGCGTCATCCCCTCCCCCGCCCTCACTTATTGGCTGAGTTTCAGACCACGAATGCCCTGCCAGCGAGCGAAAAAGCGGTGATTGACGTGATATGCGATGACGCCCAGGCAGACTGCACCTGGCTCGCGCAAAAACTGGACTGGTCTGCGTATGGGCTGGTTGCGATGGATATGGATTCGACCCTGATCACGATTGAATGCATTGATGAGATTGCCGACTTTTGCGGCAAAAAAGCGGAGGTTGCGGCAATCACGGAAGCCGCCATGCGCGGTGAAATCAAGGATTTCAACGAAAGCCTAGCGCGCCGCGTCGGACTTCTCGCTGGGTTGGCGGCCAACAATTTGGAAGCGGTCTACAACGAACGCCTGCAGCTTTCGCCGGGAGCTGAAACCATGCTAGCAAGCGTGCAGCGCCATGGGCTGAAAACCCTCTTGGTATCGGGCGGTTTCACTTTCTTTACCGAAAAGTTACAAGAACGATTAGGTCTCGATTACACCCGTGCGAATACCCTTGAAATCGTCGATGGCAGACTGACTGGTCGGGTTCAAGGGCAGATTGTGAATGATGAGGTTAAGGCGGAAACAGTGCAACAGTATTGCGCCGAGCTCAGGTTATCGACCCAGCAGACCATCGTGATGGGGGATGGCTCCAATGACCTGAAAATGATGGCTCTGGCAGGAGTCAGCCTAGCCTTTCATGCAAAACCTGCTGTGCGGCAAGCAGCGAGTCATCGCCTGAATCATGTTGGCCTCGACGGGATATTGCCCTGGTTTGGTACAAATTGAGCCATTAACCAACGCCGCACCTTAAGTTCAGTACATCTAGGCCGTTGTAGAAGGAGATATCCTCTATGACGACCTTGCCCGTGTCCGCCATTTCTTTTGATCATTTTGCTTTTGCGTGTACCCTCCCCCTCATCGAGCTCGATGCAGAAGCACGCATTGGCAATTGGAACCCGGCGGCAACACGTCTCTTTGGCTATAGCAAACAAGAAGTCTTAGGGCGACATCCTGCAGACTTTTTATGCCCACGGGCGCCACACTTTGAAGATAACCCCAGTTGGTCGATCTTATCTGAACCCGGTCAAGCCCCGCTCGCACTGCCAGTTGTGCTGAGTTGCATCAATAAACAAGGCCATCATGTCATTTGTGAATGGCGTTTCACCGAAATTATGGGCGAAACACCCGCACAAACACGCCGAATCATTTTGATTGAAGATATTACCGATCGCGAACGCACCAATACCCGCATTGCACAACTGATCTCAGAGCAAGACGCCCTGCTCGATAACACCGTATTTGGCGCTGCATTTTTAACCAACGATAGAATTTTACGTTGTAATGAAACCTTTGCCACACTGTGCGGCTATCAAATTCATGAAGTGATCCGCCGTCCGTTTGCACATTTTTTAGCGGATCCCGACTATTACGCTTATTTCGCCAATGAGGTATTACGTGCAATCGAGCACGACGGGCATTGGGATGGCGATATCACCCTGCAGCGCAAATATGGCAGTACGTTTTGGGCTAGCTTACGAATTAGCCCGCTGGCGATTCCCTTAAATGGCCGTACGCTCAGCCCACAACAAATGGAAAAACGCCGTGATTTGATTGTCATCATGCAAGACATCACCTCACGCAGAGAGCAACAACAGCAAATCCAACGACTCTTGGTCGCGCTGGAAACCGAGCGCGAACGCGCCATGATTACCCTGCAAGCGATCGCCGATGCGGTAATCCGCGTTGATATCCATGGTCACATTGAATTCGCCAACACGGTCGCCCTGCAAATTCTGGGCTTGCGTGAAATGGACTTACTGGGTTACAGCCTTCCCGAGTGCTTAACCCTGCGCCACCCACAAACGCTCAAGCATCTTGATCTCATGAATCCTGACCTAGCCGGGCACACCGAGCACGGTGAAAGTGTGCATCATGAAAATAGAATTGGCCTCTGGCGCGATGCTGATGACCATGAACGAGCGATTGAATTTTCACTGTCGCTGTTGAACGGTCAGACTGGGGCAGACGATCCAACGGGCATGGTCATGGTCTTTCGTGACGTAACCGAACAACGGCGCCTGTCGGAAGAGCTCTCCTGGCAAGCGCGCCATGATGCGCTTACCAAACTCCCCAACCGTCACAGTTTTGAATTACGGGTAGAGCTTGCCTTGGAGGGGGTACGCAAGCTGAACCAGCAACACGTGGTGCTATTTTTAGATCTTGATCGGTTCAAAATTGTGAACGATACCTGCGGCCATGCTGCCGGGGATGAGCTCTTGAAACAACTCACCCTGCTCATGCAAGCTAAAGTTCGCAAAAGCGATATGCTGGCGCGGATGGGGGGGGATGAATTTGCTGTCATACTCGACAGCTGTGACTACGAGCAAGCCGGGCGCGTCGCCGAATCACTGCGGCAGGTCGTTCAAGATTTTCGCTTCATTTGGCAAGATAAAGTTTTTCGGGTCGGGGTCTCCATTGGCGCAGTCGTTCTCGACAGGCATGAGCAGACCTTGGAAGACGTGTTTAGCTGTGCAGACTACGCTTGTTATGCCGCCAAAGAATTAGGACGCAATCGGGTTAATTTTTATACGCCGGGGGACCACAGCCAGAATCAGGGAAAACAGGAAATGGAATGGCTGCCACGCATCCATGCCGCACTGGAGCAAAACCGCTTCGAGTTAGATTTGCAACTGATTATGCCCACCACGCAGGATCAAGCTGTCTGGCATGAAACGCACTATGAAGTCCTGGTCAGGATGATTGATGAACAAGGGCAACGGGTGCCCCCCATGAGTTTTATCCCGCCCGCTGAGCGCTATGGCCTGATGGGTCAAATTGATCGCTGGGTCGTCACGGAAATTTTTAATCGAGGCGAAATGCTCCTGACCGAGCATGGTCAATCGTTCAATAGTCTTTTGTGCGTTAATCTTTCCGGTCACTCGATTGTTGACGATAGCCTGATTCAGTTTATTCAGCTGCGACTGAGTGCCTACCCGCGTCTAGCCAAGCACTTGTGCTTTGAAATTACGGAAACGGCAGCAGTCTCTAATTTAACCCGTGCCGCCAGCTTGATGCAGAGTATCAAAGCGCTGGGCGCCAGATTTGCCCTAGATGACTTTGGCAGTGGCATGAGTTCTTTTGCTTACTTGCGTACATTACCGGTCGATTTTCTCAAAATTGACGGGGTTTTTATTAAAAACTTGGTGGAAGACCCGATTAACCGGGCCATGGTCAGTGGGATTCATCATGTTGGACAGACGATGGGGCTAAAAACCATCGCCGAATTTGTTGAAAATCAAGCGATCGTGAGCCAACTGCGGGAGATCGGGGTTGATTATGTTCAAGGGTATGCCCTTCATCGTCCAGAGCGTTTCGATCTCGTCGCCGCACAATGGATGACCCCATAACGACATCATCGGCATCAAGATGTCAATGGTGACATTGAGGGGTGGGCAGCTAGCAGCGTGTCTTTCGGTATTTCCCGCTATCGTTAAATACCGTTTCTCAAGCCCCTGTCTTACAATCCCTATTTTATTAGCGATGGATAGGAAAACCGGATGAATCCACAAACAATCCAAGCCAAAGCCCAAGAGCGGGCAATCAGTTCACAACTGCCTTACGCTGGCGCGATCACCCCAGAAGAAGCGGCTGCTTGGTTAGCACAAGATCCCCACGTGATTCTGGTCGATGTGAGAACACGGGCTGAATGGCAATGGGTGGGGCAACCACAGATTACCGCTGCCCAGTACCGCCAAATCGAGTGGAACTTGGCGAGCACGGGGAGCAGGAACCCTCATTTTCAAGAAGAGCTCACCACCGCCGTACCGCCGACTAACGCCATGCCCACCCTACTCTTTTTGTGTCGTAGTGGGGCCCGCTCTCACGCAGCGGCAGAGCTAGCTCAACGCCTAGGCTACCCTTCGCATAATATCTTGAGTGGTTTTGAGGGCGATAAAAATACCTTGGGCCAGCGTAAAAGTGTTAACGGGTGGTGTGCCGCAGGGTTGCCCTGGATACAAAGCTGAGTGATCAAGTTTGGCCTAAATGCGTCGTTATCTAACCTGATACGGGTGATTGAGAATGACCATGGAATTAAAACAAGCCTTACTGCAGAATCCTAATGATTTGCTGAATCTACGGGCACTGAAACCTTTCCCAGCACAGCTCTGGCTGGTTTTTGCCGCCCCTCATTTTTTTAGCAATTCCCTCTTTACTGAATCACTGAATGATCTGGCTGAAGGACAACTCCTAATAGGCTGCTCTACTGCGGGTGAAATAGCGGGACGCAACGTTCATGAAAATACGGCTGTCGTTCAAGGTATTCACTTTGAGCATCCAGACTTTGTCTCAGCTTGTACGCTGATCCGTGATAGCGGTGACTCTTTTGCAGCCGGGGAACGTTTAGCCAGTCAGTTGGCACGAGCGGATGTACATACCGTGCTGATACTATCCCCAGGCTTGGACGTCAATGGCAGTGCGCTCATTGAGGGAATCCAGCACAGCCTGCGTCGGCCCGTCAAAATTATTGGAGGCTTGGCCGGAGACAACGGGCAATTCGCTCAGACTTTTACGCTCTATCAAAACAAAATCGATAGCCGCCAAGTCGTTGCGGTCGGCTTTTATGGCCCACACCTCCACTGTGCCCATGGGTCATTCGGTGGCTGGCAAGCGTTTGGGCCACCGCGTAAAGTAACGCGAGCTGTGGGTAATCAACTTTTCTCACTTGACCATGAAGCCGCGCTGGATGTGTACAAACATTATCTGGGCGATTACGCGCAAGAACTCCCAGGGGCTGGATTACTGTTTCCGTTTGCGATTCTGGGTGAAGACCATCGACAAACTGGCTTGATTCGTACCATCCTCGGGATTGATAACGAACAAGGAAGCCTAACACTGGCAGGCGATATTTCAGAAAATAGCTATGTGCGACTGATGCATGCAAGTACCGATAGCTTGATTGATGGTGCGCAAGCGGCCGCAAAAGCGACACAAACGATGCTGATGCAAACCACCCCAGGATTGCCCCTGCTGATCAGCTGCGTGGGGCGTCGCATGGTGATGGGCGCACGGGTTGATGAAGAAGTTGAAGCGGTCGCTGAGACATTCGGCAATCATTGTCAGCCGGTTGGTTTTTACTCCTATGGAGAAATTAGCCCGTTTCTCGACAGCACAGACTGCCGACTTCATAACCAAACCATGACCATCAGCTATCTTTATGAAGCGCCTGCGGGAGCCGCGGCATGATCCCGAGCAAGCTTTTATTGCGTCAACTAAAACGTGCCTTCGGCTTATCCACGGAAGACCAATTTCAGCAATTTATTACCCGGCTGCGGCATTATGACGTCAGCACGTTCCCCCGCGATGTCGGTATGCTTCTACGTGAATTTGAACATTTTTTAACCTACATTGACCAAACCTATACCCAGCATGACCGTGACATGCACCTACGCACGCGTAGCTTGGATTTAACCTCACAAGAATTACTGCAAAAAAACCAGGAGATTCAAACCTATTCAAATGCGATTTCGCATGATTTACGCATCCCATTGCGCGCGATCAGTGGTTACACGGGAGAGCTGATCAACAACCTCTCTCAGCAAGAAAGTAAAGAATCAACGTTAGATCATTTTCTATTCAAGATACAACACGCAGTGGCTGACATGGAGCTGATGATCAATAGTCTCTTGCAATTGGCTAACCAGCAACATGAGTTGCGTAAACAAGTGATTGACCTGACTGCACTGACGCAGGATGTCATTCAAACTTTGCGCACCAACTACCCCGAATCTGAGATTAACTTTACAGTGCAGTCGGGGTTATCAACTGACGCTGACCCGGTTGCACTGCGTGAAATATTACAAAATCTACTTAGCAATGCAGTCAAATTTTCTCAATCACAAGTACATCCTAAGATTGAAATAGGACAGAAAAATGTTGCGGATAGTGAGCCAGCTGAAACCACTGTTTTTTATGTCAAAGACAATGGCTTGGGTTTCCCCGCAGATCAAATCGCTCGACTATTCCAGCCTTTCCAGAAGCTTCATGTAGAGAGTGGTTTATCTGGCTACGGGATCGGCCTAGCGACAACGCAACATCTTATTCGTCGCCATGGAGGGAAGATTTGGGCGGAGAATAATCCCGAAGGCGGGGCGTGCTTTTATTTCACGCTGAGCAACTAGGTTTAGCAATCAAGATAGATTCGCATCAGACTGCAACTGAGCAATATTGAGCTGATCATAGTGCTCGAAGGGCTGCACAATCCAGGGATTGTCCGGTAAGCGCTGCACACAATAATCTGGCGCGAATACACTCTGGGCTTTTTGCCATAACACTGCGGTACGGCAAGTGGTGATGTCAGGATAACGTTTCAACAACTCCGGCACCGTGGCTTGCAGGGTAATGCCACTATCCACCAGGTCATCGACCAACAAAACCGGGCCACGTAAAGTCTCAGCGACCATACTCAAGCTCGTTGCAATCTGCAACTCACCCTGCGCCGTACCTGCATCCTCACGGTAAGAACTGGTGACTAAAATCGCTAACGGAATTTTGAAGACGCGTGACAGCACATCGGCTGCGCGTAAACCACCGCGCGCAATCCCGACGATATGATTGAAGCGCCAATCGCTGGCAGCGATCTGGCAGGCAAGCGCTTCGCATAATTGGTAATACTCTTCCCAGTTTACGAAGCGCTTATCGGACATAGTGTTTAGTTAGATAAACTGTGTGCTAGAAAACGTCGCGAGCCGTGTTCAGTTGAGTGCAGCAGTCTGGGAGAAACCCGGCGTGTATATAAAAATACATGAGGATTTCTCACAGGCGATAAGCTCAAATCAACACGGTGCAGTAGTTTTGTACACACAGTTATAGATATGGGTGCGTACGGACAATAGTCTCTTCGCGGTCTGGGCCGGTTGACACCATCGCAATCGGCACACCCACTACTTCTTCAATCCGGTTCAAATAGCGTTGCGCATTCGCGGGCAGCGCCTCAAAGGTTTTGACGCCGACCGTGCTGTTATCCCAACCGGGGAGTTCTTCGTAAATTGGTTTACAGCGGGCGGCCTCTTCGGCACCGTAAGGGAAGATATCAACGACTTGGCCATCTAACTCATAGCCAGTGCAGAGTTTCAGCGTAGGTAACTTGTCCAATACATCCAGCTTGGTAATACACAAGCCCGTGACGCCATTGATTTGAATCGAACGCTTCAAAGCCGCCGCATCAAACCAGCCGCAACGACGGGCACGGCCCGTCGTCGTACCACGCTCGGCGCCGACGGTAGAGAGGTGGTAGCCCACGGAACCGTCTTCATCAATCGGTAATTCGGTGGGGAATGGGCCAGACCCCACACGTGTGGTGTAGGCTTTGGTAATGCCTAGTACGTAATGCAACATGCTGGGGCCAACGCCGGAACCGGCTGCCGCATTGCCCGCCACGCAGTTGCTGGAAGTTACGAAAGGATACGTGCCGTGGTCGATATCCAGCAGCGTACCTTGTGCGCCTTCAAACAAGAGTTTTTCACCAGCACAGTGTGCTTTGTAGAGCAGGCTAGACACGTCTGCCAGCATCGGTTTGAGTTCTTCTGCTTGCTGCATGGCTTCGTCGTACACCGTTTGGAAATCAATCGGTGCGGCATGCAAGTAGTTTTGCAGCACGAAGTTATGGTAATCCAGCAGTTCTTTCAGTTTCTCGGCAAAGCGCTCGGGGTAACGCAGGTCTTGCGCACGCAAGGCCCTGCGGGCGATTTTGTCTTCGTATGAAGGGCCAATGCCACGCCCGGTCGTCCCGATCTTTTCCACGCCCTTACGCTCTTTGGCGGCTTCACGCGCAATATCCAACGCACTGTGGAAAGGCAGAATCAGTGGACAACCTTCGCTGATAATCAAACGTGAACGAACATCCACACCACTGGCTTCGAGGTTACGAATTTCTTCGAGCAATTTGCTCGGTGACAGCACCACGCCATTGCCGATATAACACTTCACACCGGGGCGCATAATGCCAGAGGGGATCAAGTGTAGTGCGGTTTTCTTGCCACCAATCACGAGGGTATGGCCCGCATTGTGCCCCCCTTGGAAGCGCACCACACCTTGAGCATGGTCGGTCAACCAATCGACGACTTTACCTTTGCCTTCATCACCCCATTGCGTGCCAATCACCACGACGTTCTTAGCCGCACTCTTTACGACACCTGCGTTCATGTTCATTCCTTATTTCAAAGACTGGACTACCCAACCCGCAGCCGTGCGAACGAGTTGACGATCAAAAACAAATTCTGTGGAAGCTTGTACGAGCGTGGCCACATCACCATCGCCCGCTAATTGCTGGACGACCACCTCACCCGCTTCTCGTAATTGCTGAATAGTTTCCCAAAGCGAAGTCGCTTCATCGGTTGCGGCCGTATTCAATGTAGGAGCCAAAATAGCTGCTTGCGGTTGGCGTTTGACCGCGCCACGCTGACACACCACCTGCGCTAACTCACGCAGTTCCAAACTGAATCCGGTGGCGGGGCGTGCCCGACCAAAGCTGGCAAACGCAGCATCATAACGACCACCCCGTGCCAGCGCATTCGGCAAACCATCGGTATACACCGCAAACGAAAAACCGGTGTGATACGAATAACCGCTCAAGTCGGCCAAGTCCAAACTGAACTGGACGTGTGGATAGCGCACTTGCAGAGTCTGTTGCGCCAAGTTAGCAAACGCCGCTAATTGTGCCAACGCAGTTTGAGCTAGCGCGGGTAAGCGGGCTTGCGCACGCACCAAAGCGGAATCTTCACCCTGTAAAGCGCCATAGCAATCGGGCAAATCGCACAGTGCCTGCGCTAAAGCAGGTTGTGATGCTTTTAGATTCGCCGTGAGTGCCTGTAGCGCGGTTTTGTCTTTCGCCAAGAGTGCAGTCAACAATTCAGTTTGTAATGCAGCTAATTCCGGCGCAGCGGCCAGCAAGGCTTGAAAAACACCCACATGGCATAGGTCCACGCGTAAATGTTCAACCCCGGCAGACTGCAATACGGCCAAGAGCAAATCCAGAATTTCTAAATCGGCCCCGACACCGGCTTCGCCATAGATTTCTGCGCCAAATTGAATCGGCTCACGCGACCCCAATAAAGTGGAGGCACGCGTATGTAAGAGGCTGCCCACGTAGGCCAAGCGCGTCACGCCCGGACGATTCAAAAGATGCGCATCAATTCGGGCAACTTGCGGCGTCATGTCAGCGCGGACACCTAGCGTCCGACCACTGAGCTGATCCACCAACTTGAAAGTACGCAGATTTAATTCATTGCGTGCATCGCCAGCAGCGCCCGTCAACAAGGAATCGAGATATTCCAATAAAGGCGGCTGCACTTGCTCGTAGCCATAGCGCTCGCATAAATCCAAAGCCCGACGACGCAAACGCTCGACCACGCGTGTTTCGCGCGGCAGCATATCGGCAATGTTCTCGGGTAATAGCCAAGCAGACATAGGCATTCAGGTTCTATTAAGCAAAACTTGAAACAAAAGGCAGTAACTTCGCTCACAGAGGTAGGAAACGCCAAGCAAAAAATAAGGCCGCTCGATTCACGTAAATTCGTCACATGAAGCGCTAGCGGCCAATCAAATTTACATAGTATTTTAACTGATTTTACTCAACCAAAACGCTGTTAGGCATCTAATAGGAATTGCGGGGTTTACTGCGTCCTGGTTTGCCACTGGCAGGTCGACCAGCCCGATTACCAGAGCGATTAGCCCCAGTACTTGGGCGTTGCGTATTCCCATCCACATCTCGGCTCGCCTGTCGCCCAGGGTTGCGACCCGCTGTGCGCTGACCAGGGCGCGCATTGCCACCCGCGTTATAACCTGATTGGGTAAACTCACTGGGATGACCACTGTTCCAGCTTCGTGCCGCCCCGCCTGCATGGCGAGAATTTGAGGTCGGGTTGTCATATAAACTCGACGTGGTACTGTAGGTCGTCACGCCAAAACTGGTTTGCATCGGGTCCGGCTGACGGCTATTACGAGACGGGGCATTGCCATTCTGGCTGCGGCCATGACGATTTGCTGCACGTGGGGGCTGGCGCATCGCTTTTCTCGCCTGATTTAAGCCCGCCTGCGTGGTCCCATGCTGTTCATTTTTATCGCTCAGTAGATGCAAGAGTGCCTTCACTTCATCTTCTTGTAATTCTTGCCAGCGGCCCCGACGCAAAGGGGGGGGCAACGGAATCGGACCAAAGCGCGTGCGCAGCAGTCGGCTCACCGTGAGCCCAACCGCCTCAAACATCCGCCTTACCTCCCGATTGCGCCCTTCACTGATCACGACTCGATACCATTGATTCACGCCCTCACCGCCCAAGGGCTCCACTTGTGCAAACTGGGCTGGGCCGTCATCAAGGCTGATGCCCTGTAGCAGGGCCTGGCGTGTTTCTTCAGTCAACTCGCCTAACACTCGTACTG
The DNA here is from genome assembly GCF_003335215.1 of Parvibium lacunae. Classification (GTDB taxonomy): domain Bacteria; phylum Pseudomonadota; class Gammaproteobacteria; order Burkholderiales; family Burkholderiaceae_D; genus Parvibium; species Parvibium lacunae. Next base: position 655,135 of record NZ_QPGB01000001.1, read on the forward strand.
CATATTCACGCTCCATCCCATGGCGAGGATGCATAAAACGATTAGCCAAGTCACCTGACGTTGTCAGAATCAGCAACCCTTCGGTATTGAAATCAAGACGGCCTATCGCCACCCAGCGCGAGCCTTTTAATTTAGGTAGATTATCAAAGACACTGGCACGCTTTTCGGGATCATCTTGCGACACAATCTCGCCGGCAGGCTTGTGATATATGATCACGCGCGGAGGCCGTTTGCTGACTTTCCGATGCAGTAATTTACCGTTTACCCGAACTTGATCAGTGGCCTCTATCCGCTGACCAATATGCGCTGGCAGGCCATTCACTGACACGCGCCCGGCGAGAATTAACTCTTCCATGTCTCGGCGAGAGCCGATCCCGGCATCGGCCAACACCTTGTGGAGTTTTTCTGAGTCATCGGTCAATGCGGGCGCACGAGCCCCTTTTGAGTTTTGTGAGTGCCCGCCCAGAAAGCGACTTGAACGACCACGACCATCGACTTGGCCCCGCAACCCTAAGTTCGCTCGCAAATTAGCGACTGGCACCATGAGGCCATCCGCTTCATCGATCAAGATCGGTTGGCTTACTTGGGTGGTGGCACGGTCGCCCTCTGCATCTGGACTATACCCCTCTGTATTCACTACCAAGCTCTCTGTTGTTGCCACATGCTGAGACTCAACAGGAGGGGTCTCTTGACGTGCTTGGCGCTGCTGATGACGCATACGCAAACTCCGTGGTCCGCGACGCAGTCCTTTGGTGTTCTCGCGCGGAGGTCTTGGTGTTGCCTCAGAGGACGATGCTGCGGCCGGATCTTCAGTGTCCGCAGGCAGAGATGTAGCCTGATCTGAATGCGCTTCAGTCGCGCGCTCACGGTCTAGCTGGTTACGCTGTAAACGCTTGTGTGGGCCGCGTACTCGCGACAATCGATTGGAACGAGGACGATTAGTAGAGGCACCAGATTCAGGCGCATTCTCGTCGGCATGACTCACCGTGGTAACGGTTTCTGACTCATGCGTGTTCAAGGGTTGGTTTTCAGTATTCACTCGTAAACTCAATCGCAATCAGTGATTGCAAGTAGTGGATTGATAAGAACAATAATCGGTGGGACTATCACATCGGCGGTGCGCCACGATCAGGCGCAGCGTCGTTTTGACTGATGACCGCAGGATCAGACTCAGCGCTTGGCAAAGCTGTTTCCGGCGAAGCATTTAACATGGCTTGCTCTGAGGTAGCGGACGGAATCGGCTCTGCGACAGCAACCGAGAAAACGGGCACCGAAGAATCAGCAGGATCTGTCACAACCGGCAAATCAGGTGCAGGGGCTGGCGCATCAAATTGAATGCTCTGTTGCTCCATCGCCTCCAGTTGCATCGCCAGCATCGTTGGTGCTGCCCCCTCTAATTTTGGCAGTTCTTCCAATGACCGCAAGCCAAGGTCATCTAAAAAAGATTTTGTGGTCGCCAGTAAAGCCGGACGCCCTGGCACATCACGGTGACCAATCACCTCGACCCAACCTCGCTCTTCGAGGGTTCGAATCACTTGTGTATTGACCGTAACACCCCGGATTTCTTCAATGTCGCCACGCGTAACCGGCTGCTTATACGCAATAATTGCCAGCGTTTCCATCACAGCGCGTGAATATTTAGGGGCTTTTTCTGGACTTAATCGATCCAAATAACGCATCATCTCAGGCCGCGATTGAAAGCGCCAGCCGGATGCCAAGGCGACCAGCTCAATGCCCCGCCCCTGCCATTCAGCTTTAATCTCTTCGAGTAACGCCCGGATCACGTCATTACCAAAATCGGGCCCCATTTCCTGCGCCAACTCAGGTTCAATCAGCTTGCGTAACTCGCTCAAGGGCTGAGGTTCTTGAGCGCAGAGCAAGGCCGTTTCCAGTACCACCTTAACAGGCAAAGTCAGCGCGCCCTGTTTAGTCTGCTCGGCTATCCCCGTTAGCGGATGATCATTGGCGCTATCGCTGACTGACTCACTGGATAAGTGGGACGGCGTTTCCAGCTGAATATTCTCATCGGCGGGCGTCACTGCTGTTGGTGTGATACCCATCCCTTCAGTAGAGCCGGGTTCTTGTTCTGATAACGTTTCTGGCGTTGTCATTCAGCAATTCTCAGTAGGAAATGTATTGTAGGTATCTCACTTGCTTAGCCAGCAAGGCAACTAATCACATCTATGACCATGGAACAGAGCTATTAAGACAACTGCAAAGAGGTTGGAACAAACAACGAACCTCTACAGAGCGCCACTCAAGTAAAGAAAACTAGCTTGCTTCGATGGGGTTATTTTAGGGTACAACGCTGCGATGAGTGAATCTTGAAAATCGGCCAAGGAATCAGAGCATTGCAGCAAACTGACACAGATTTATGCGGCTGCAGAATAATCTTTAGTAAATCAACTTGCTGCACTTGAAGTTACTGGCCGCGACTGTGTCGCTGAGAATTTGGTTGCGGGGGCGCGATTTAGTAATTACCTACGAAACACCACCCCTGCATTCAGGATCCGAATAATATAGACAATTGCGACTCTAGTCAAACCTCCCAACAGGTATATTTTTCCCCGGCAAGTCAAGCCCAGGCTCCCGCCGTTTCCGCTTGCTCTCTCGAATGCGGAGCACCGCAAAGTGATGATCAACCAAGTCTTCTCGGTGATACACAAGCTTGCAATCTTCGCACTCAACAAACCCGCTCGGCTTCGCTATCGCAGAGCGAACTGTGAGCCGCCATTGCCGACAGCCGCACACGCACTGCCATTTCGGCGGGGGCGGTTCGTATTCTGCGGGGCGCTCGGCTTCGGGGTGGTCCATATAAAATACTGTATAAATGAACAGTATTATATAGCGGAAAAATAATTACAAAACCCCCTTGACTTGTTCGCATTCCCGAACTAGAATACAGTCATTCCGGTAGCAAATGGCAAGCCGGTTCTCTAGGAGATTCAAAATGATTCAATTCAAATACCCAGAAGGCGCAGAACAATTCGACGCAGCCGCATTTAACCAAGACGGCACTTTCATCATGACCGGCCACCGCGAAGAGTGTGAGCAAGCTGCGATTGATGCGCGCGGCTTGTACTGCTTATGGATTAACGGTCGCCCTGTGGTTAAAGGTGACTTTGAAGACCGCGAATAACCAAACGGCGGGGCAACCCGCCTTTTTCAAAAAGATTAGACCATGACCCCATCAACTTTATCAGCCCTTCGGCGACTACTGTTTTTTACCCAGCCAGAGGCGGCGGCACTGATTGGCAATGTCACCGAACGCTCTTGGCAGTTTTGGGAGCGCGGTGACCGCCCGATTCCGCAAGATGTTGCGGACAAGATTGAGTCGCTGATTGAGTGGCGCAGCAATGCCGTTCAAGCGTTTCATGACCAACTCGAAGAGGCTCAAGCAGCGCAGGAAGGGGGTGAGCAAGAATCTGTGCGCCTGCTGTGGTATGACACCGTGGACGATTGGGCGACACTTAACGACAGAGAACCAATACTATTCAGGCCGCACCAATCGGCGGTGGCCCAGCTTTGCGCCGAATACGGCTGCATAGCGGTACGGTTTGATGCCCCAGCTTACCGTGCCTGGCTTGGGGATAGGCTCGATAGCGAGATGATGCGGGGGCTTTGGGCTGGAGGTCAGTAATTTTTTGAAAAAAAAACTCAAAACCCCCTTGACTTGTTCGCATTCCCGAACTAGAATACAGTCATTCCGGTAGCAAATGGCAAGCCGGTTCTCTAGGAGATTCAAAATGTTCATCGGAAACGTCAGCGGAAAAGAAACCATCAACAACAAAGCTGCTGCAATCGGCCTAAAAGCTGGTGAAGCTTTACGTGGCTTGGGTGGCTACGGTAAACCCGGCGTAACTGGTAATACATACCCAGTTAAAGAACAACTCAAGGCTGCTGGCGCAAAATTTGACGGCGAAAACAAAGCTTGGGTATTTGATTCTTGGGAACAACTAGATCAAGCACTTGACAGCCTCGCAGCCTAAACCGGCCCCATCTTCCGCGCCCACTCAAGCCGCTCAAAGTCGTCGCGGCAGTCCACATCGCAAAAGTTCTGGCCCTGTGGCGTCGGCGTGTCGCAATAGTAGCAGCGGCCTTTGTACACCAATCCAGCCCGCCCTAGTTGCGCCTTGAGCGATGCCGCCAGGGCTTTCTCCGCTTGATCGTTCCCCAAATCGGCTTCATCGGGCATGGCCCACACTCCAATCCGTTGCCTCAATCAGGTCATTCAAGCGGCCTGCGCACACAGCGTATTGCTGCTGGGCGTCGGCTATCCAGCCTGCTATTTGGGTGTCGGTGCTGCCTGCGTCGTTGGAATCGGTGGGAGTTCCGCTGGCACTTTCTGGCGCAGAGCCGGGTTGATGTGCGGGTAAACGTAAACCGGTTCCGGCGTTGAGCAAGCTGACAGTGCCAGCGCTAAGGCACTGGCGGCCAGTGGTCGTTTTAGAAAGGGCATTGTGTAAGCTCCGATTCAGTTCATTAATAGTATGCTCACGCTGCAATAGCTGCGCGGCGAGCGTGTCTTGCTTCGCTGTTTGAGCCGCTTTGGCCTTGGCTTCGCCCTCGGTACGCTGGCGCTCTTTTTCAAGCCAAGCGGCCTCGCTGGCGTCGTAGCCAGCTTGGTAAGCGAAGTAACCCAAACCAGCCAAAAGCAGTAGCGCCACCGCTGCTGGCCAGAATTGCCGGAGCGCCAGCATCATGCCCCCGCCCCTTTATTGACGCCGCTGTCAATCGCCCAGCCACTGTTGAATGCCAGGGCAATCAGCGCCCCATCGCTCATAACGAGCTGGCCGGTTAGCCACATTGTTGCCGCCGTGCCCGCAAAGGTGAGCAGCATGAGCAACGTGGCATCAGCATGATCACGCACCAAGTAATCAGCTAAGTTGCCCGCAATCTCTCCCCGCATTTTTTTCTTGTAAAAGTGGGCTAGCATGCCCACCATGCCAGCCACGGTAAAAATAATCAGATTCCGGGGGCTGGGTAGATCGAGTGCGGGCGCAGACCAAGCCCACGCGAACACGGGCATTGAAAGCAGCAGCCCAGCTAAGAAATAGTGTTTTTTCATGATAATTTCTCCGAAGAAATGGGCGCAAGACCGAAGACGGCCCGTGCCCGGTTAGTTAACTCAATGCGCTCTGCCAGTCCGTTTGTGCCGCCGTTGATGCGGCGCGAAAGGGTGAGCAAGTCGTTTGCGTCGGCAAGGTACTGACAGCCGCGTGACTGCCAGTAGTACAGGGCGCTCTGCACTGCGTGAACAGGCTGCAAGAGCAATTCAGGCGTGTTAATCAAGTCCAGCCCGAGCGCGATTCCGGTCTGCGCGTAGTTGTTTTTGAGGGTGGTTTGAATCAGCCCCCGGCCTCGATACTTCCAGCCCTCGCCTGAGTTTTCGGGGCCATTCCCCCCGCGATTCGCATAGACGTAATTCGCAATCGCCTGCGGCTTATTCGCGAAGTCTGCAGCGGGCCTGCGACCATTCAATAACTGCCGCGCATCGCCGTTATGAAACCGGCTGGGCCACACCCGGCACAGGGCTTCGGCGCTGTAACGTAGGTTTTCTTCAACTGCTGAAAAACGCCCGCTTTCATGCGCAACTTGACCGAGGAAAGCCGCGAGACGCGCTGCGGTATCTGCTGCGTATTTGTCTTTCAGCGAGTTGATATGCGCAAGATAAAGCGCCGCATTGGCGGGCTTTGCGCCCGTAGCGGCGCACAGTTGTTCGACAGTGAGCTGCATAGTTAGCGCCGCAAAAAGTGGTCAACCACAAATGTGACCAAGCCGCCAAACAAGCTGGCAAGGCCCATGCCCGCCCACAGCGCGCCCCGGCTGCGGTCAGCCATCGCGGTGAGGTGAGTTACTTTGGTTGCAATGTCTTTAACGTCGGCTTGCAGGGTCTGCACTTGGGCTTCTAAGCGCCCATATTCTCGAGGGTCGATCATTTGATTACTCGGCTGTTGGTTGCGGCGCTCCGGCCCAATATATTGAAGTGATTGCATTTTTGTTTACCCAATAAAAAACCCGCTCTGCGGCGGGTTTGCTGGTGCAGCGGTTGATTTGGTTGATTAAATAGTCTTGACAGCAACAAAGGGCCGACCGTCTTGATAGATCCCGAACACTTGCCCGACAGCGCGACGGTATTGATCAAACGACACCTTATCTGGCGAGACAAATTCAGCGACGATGCGGCCTTTGCGCTTGACGGGCACCAGATAATCACCCACCGCCCACGTCGCATCACTGGGCACGTTCACGGGCACACGACCCGCGTAAGCAATACGGTCAACAGTTTGTCTGGCCGCTTCGAGTTTTTCTAAGAATGCTGCCAGGGCTTTCTCATAGCTATCAAGCTCGATTTGATGCGCCGCCCTGCTCTGCTCGCACTCGCTTTCATGTTGAGATTTAGCAGCACGATAAGCCGCGCTATCAGCTTCCCATTTTGCTAAGCGCACATCAAAGTCAGATTCGCCTTGCTCTGTCTCTGTTGCATCGGCTGGCGCTTCGGGTTTCTCGCCAGGGTCTGCAGGGCCTTCGTAAGCGGGAAGATTAAGCTGGGGCGCGTCTGGTCGCTTGCCGATGACGTTCTCATCTGCCCACACATCTCCCCCCACCAAGCAAGGGTCTGTACTCTTGATGCCAAATGTCACGGCGCTGTCAAACAGGTGCGTCAGCTTGCCCTCCGCAGTGCGGCCAACCAAGTCACCTTTTTTAAGCAGCCCGACCGATTGCGCGTCTGCCTGCTCATATTCGGCGTAGTCCGCACCGCTGGCGTTAATCGTGCCGTGGGCGTTGATACTGCGCAGCGTAGTCGCGTCTCGGTTGACTTTGACCGCTGCATTTGCCGCATTACCCACAGAGCCACCAGACACGCCGTACACCGCGAGAGAGGTTTCAACATCGCCATTAACGAATAAAGTGGCGTTGCCAGCGTTGGAAGTTACAGATTTGCGGATTGTGTGCTGAGAGCCGCTGCTGATACCAACTAACAAGTTTCGGTTTGTGTCCAGTCTGGCCCCTTCGTTAAAGCCGCCAGCGCAAAGGACTAGGTTTGTGTCGGAACGCAAAGCCAAATCAGAAGCCGCGCCACCGCTTACTAATGTACTTGCCTTCCCAAGGTAGCCGGTATATGTTCCATCTTGAAACAAGGCAAAATTACCGTAAGACACCAGTCTTGCATTGGCTCCATTTGACGCAGTGCCCAGCAAGAGAGCCCCAGAGCTATCTAGCCTTGCGCCAAGCGTTGCGCCGGTTGTATAGAAGTCGAACCCGCCACCGGCGCGGTTAACAAACTCAAATGGGTTTGCGTTAGCAGGCACTACGTTTAGCTGTTGGCTATTGTGAATCTCCAAGCCGCCATTCATCCGCATGACGGAGGAATACGCGGGTGCAGAGGTCGTGTTGAGTAGAAGCTGACTACTTGCATTCAGCGTCATGGATTGAGTGAAGCTAATAGCGTTGCCTGCGGTGCCAGACGGGGCGGTGAACCAAGAATGTGCGCCGTTAATGGCTCTGTATAAAGTTGCTGGTTGACCAGTCACTTGATACCGCCAGCTTGCATTATCTCTGTACGCAACAGTGGCTACGTTCAAGCTGTATTCATAACCGCTTGAGATTGCGCCCCATGGGAGCTGCAGGGCTTTATCCCCTGCCCACGCAGGTATCGTACTCGCAATCCCCACGTTCTGATTAAATGTAACCTGACCGGCTATCGTCTGCGCTGCGGTTGTGATTCGATCAAGCGCATTAGCGCACGCACTGGCGAGTGCGGCTAGCGTGGCCTTCGCCACGCCGGAGTAAGTAAACGTCGAGTTGGGCGACGTCATGAAGCTGTCGAACTGGTCGAGCGTGCTGTTATATTTCTGTTGCAACGCCAGCATGTTTGCAGCAACTTGTGACTGGCTGTTGGCCGTGAAGTTTCGCACGATGCCATACGCTTGCGCGCTGGCTGTTGTGCCACCGTAGACGCTATAGAGCTGCAACACGGTATCGCTCGTAACAATGTCGATCTCGTATATTTTGCCGTCTGGCGCAAAGAAGAGATCACCGGCTATCACGTTTGACGTAAATGCCGTGCCGGTGCCGGTGACGGTCTTGCTGCCGTTGGTCAGCGCGACGCTGCCAACTCTGTACCAACTTGTTGCTGCCATTTTTGAGGCTCCAATAAAAAAACCCGCCGGAGCGGGTTATGTCGGGTTGAATTACGTTTGCTAGTTAAACTTGATCGAGAGTCCAGGCGATGCCGCGAATTTGAATAGCCCGCGTCGGGTCGCTTAAATTGCCGGGGCCAATCCAGTCAAACTTGATATAGAAGCGGCCCTCGGTATACCCGTTGGGGGAAGTGCCAGCACCGTCGCCGACAAACACCGTTGCGCTGGCAATGCCAGTTAGCCCACCACCCCAGCTAATTTGGTCGCTAATGTTGCACGATGCCAAATACTTCTCAGTGCTCGCAGTGGCCCAATCGCCTGTTGAATTGATGCCGGTGTCAATAATCGTTGACCAAGTGCTATTCATGCCCAGCACATCACTGATGACTGCATAACTACCACTGGCTTTCACATTCGGCGCGCTAACCAGCGTGCGGGCAAAGTAACCGGACCCATCGGCATTCAAAATAATATTGTTGCCTACGCGCAGAAAATTCTGCCCACCCGTTGCGCCCAGGTTAATAAAGTTGGTATTCCCCGTGTTTTGCATGCGCCCGGCTGTTACCTTGCCGATGTTCGCCGTGATGCTCGACAAGCTGTTTACATTCATTTTGTCAGCCGTAATCGCCTGGGCAACGATCTTCTCTGCTGTGACCGAATTGGCTGCGAGTGAGCGCGTCACGATTGACCCATCGACCACCAGCGCGCCGTTAATGCCGACCGTTGACTGACCATTCACCAAGCCAATAACAAAGGGGTATTGCGGCGTGCCCCCGTTGCCGCTGGGTAGTACCACGGCGAATTTATCCACGGTGACCAGCATGGAGCTACCAGTTTGCGTGTTGTTCGCAAGCTGGATGCCGGAGATGTGCCCATTGGCATTCAGCGTCAACACCCACTGCGCTTGCAGTTGCCCGTCGGCACTCGCTCTAACGCTGGCTTCTTGATTGATGGCTGCTTGCAGGCCATTGGCTTGGGCTTGTAGCGTTGTTATCAAGCTGCTGAGGGCGTTATCGGCATTGGCTCTTGCCAGCACTTCGGTGCTGATTGCTGACGCATTGCTATTACTTTGCGCTTGCAGGGCGGTGAGCTGGCTGGACAGCGCATTGTCTGCTGTGGCACGGGCGGTTTGCTCGACCAGTAATGCCGCCGCTTGATCTGCCACCAGTGCGGCCAACGCCAGCCGTGCCGTGGCCTGTGCTTGTAGCTCGGTGGTGTTGGCCGTGATATTGAACTCAGCCGTGGCCAAGCGCAGATTGTGCTCTCGCGTCAGGCTGCGGGCGTCATCATTCAACAACGCCAGCCGTTGCAGCGCCTGGGCTAGCAGACCTAGCTCATTTTTAACCAATTGTGGGTCAAGCGCCCCGGAGAGAATGGCGAGCTGAGTATCGACATACGCTTGTGTAGCCCGCAGCGCAATCGAGTTTGCTTGCTGCTGTAGCGTTGTTTCAGCCGCTGTTAGTCTCCCGTCTTGCACAACGATCTGGCTGGCTTGCGTGGATTGCGTAGCATTGACGCCGTTGATCTGTGTTTGCACGCTGGTTAAGCGTGCTTCCACGTCGGTCGTAATCTGCGCCGTGGCTTTGAGTACGATCTGGCCCGTGGCCTCGTTTACATCGACTGTCGCGGTCGATACGCGGCGCTCGGCCCGCAGTTGATCTGCTTGTCGATCTAGTTGCAAGATCGCTTGAAACAGGGCATCCGCTGCGCTGTTGAGTTGGTTGCGCGTGTCACTGCCCTGCTCTGTCAGCGGCGCAATCGCTTGAAAACTTGAGCGCAGCGGCGCGGTTAGTTGGGCCTCGGTAATGCTGTTATTGAGTTGATTGAGCAGCGCCGAAGGGTCCGCACTCGGCGACCCTGCCACGCCCGCTAGGGGGCTGGCGGGGAAAAACTCGGAAGCATTGCCGCCGCTGTCGATCAGACGGCACCAATAGTACGCGACGCTACCCGGCTGGCGGCCAGTATGTCGGGCGGTGTTGCCCGGTGTGCGAATACTGGCAAACGGGCTGGCAGTGCTGCGGTCATTGGTGCCGCTCACCCAAAACTCAATGAATTGGAGATCTGACTTGGGCGCATAAGCAGCGGACAGCGCGACTTCAAACAAGCCCGCCGTGGTGGTGAGCGAACTGGGCGCTGCAGGCCGATTACCGGTGGGGGTGTATTGATACGCGGTACATTCTGCGAGCGATTGCAGGCTACGACCAAAGGTGTTGTAAGCGGGGAATTTCAGCCACAGCGGCTGGCCGATTTCTTCACGCGGAATCGGGAACTGAAACACGCCCGCATCGAGCCGCATAAACGCCGAACCTTGGGGGTGTGCAGCGATGTTGCTGCCGCGCTGGCCACGGCGCAAATAGCCGAGGGTATAGCGATTCGGCGCGACGAGCTGCGCGGTTTGAAAAGAAACGATCTCACCATCCACATAACAGAGCGTATCGCCAGCGTCGGCCCCGGCTTGGGTCGTGCCCGCCAGCACGCCACCAGAGACGGTGAGATTGACGCTGAGCTGGTTGCTAGTGTCGGGGTCTGCGCCTGCGGGCAAGGCTGCGGATAAGACGCCATGGCGGGCGGGGCTGGTAATCGTGCCAATGCGCCGGTATGACGCGTTATCACGGCTCACCCACACCTCGCAGCCACCCCAATAGGCGCCGCCGCTGGTGCCAATCCATAGCTCCGTATTCGGTGCGACCATGACATTAGGCGGCTCAAACAGTACCGGCGTGTTGCTGGGGCCGGGCGCAATGTCGCTATTGAGTGCGAAGCTGGTGGGTACTTGAGTGGTATAGCTGGCGCCACTCGCACCGCGCGGAAAATCTTCGGCGGTAATTTGATAGCCGTCGTCATCTTCATCAATCGCGATGATACGCACGGGCAGCTTATCTAAGCCCAAGCCCACATCCGTGAGCGTCACAATATCCATGGGCTCTAGCAAAGCGAACTGCTCACCAACGCGGAACTCATACTCGTTGCGCACTTGCTGAAAGCGAATCAGCCTGTGCTGCGCTACTTTAGTTGCCAAATCGGTGGTGGTGATGGCTTTATACGTAAGGCCAGAGGCGGGCCGCTTGCCGTACAGGTCAATCGCGGCTTGGTCTTGCGCCTCGACGGTGGCGACGTTGTATTGATCGGCACGGTTGACGTACTCAAGCTTAACGCTGTTGTAAGCATCCGCATTCCGCTTGCGCTTGACTTGAATCGGCGCGTCTTTATTCAAGAAATGATCGGCATTCAGGTCATACACCGCCGCGTTATTGGGCACGTAGCTGGCCCCGTTGGCCGTGGCGGCTTCGTCACCATAGGGAACCAGTTTTAGTTTGCCCTCCGACCAGACCGCAGCGCTGTTAGTAATGTCGAGCCATTCGCGCAACCAGTCTGCTGCGGGCCGCGCCTCACTCAACACGGGCGAAATAAAAAAGCCGTTGGCCGTGCAGTAAGCACGGTAGGTAGCATCGCTGGCCAGCATGGCGGCGGGGAAGCCTGCGCCGTAGCGCGGGTTGGTAAGCAGTTGGTTTATGCAGTCTGCCGGGTGGGCATCACCGCTGGCCCTCTCTGCCGCGCGTTTTACGGCGCTTTGAGCCTCGAATGAGTAATTGGGTAGGTTGGCATCACTGCCCAGGCTTAAACCGCCTGCAGCGGCGTATGCGAGGCCTGAATAAGGCACCGCTTGATCTGGGTGTTTCGCCGTTAAGTAGCCCCATACGGCTTGGCTGGTTTGGCCGTTAAACAGTGACAGCCCGGCGTCCGCAAGGCTTGAGTTTGACTTGTCGGCCCAGACGCGCTCGATGCTTTCAATGGTGCCCTCGGCGATGGCAAGCATGATAGCGGCTGAATAAGTGTAACTAGTGCGCGTGGGTTGCGCGCCGCCACCTGCGCCCTTGCCGCCGCCCCCGCCGCCGCTTTGCGATTCGACATGGGGGGTAGCGACGAAATCATTGTAATAAAGCAATGAGGCCGCGATACGGTTGCGCCCAAACAGCACCGGTACCGCTTGACCCGCCGCGCTTTGCTGAATGCGTAGGCGGTCAATTCGCTGATCTTCGGTATTGATGGTCGGTGTACTAGCGAACCCCACAAGCGGCCCCTGAAACGAATTGGTTTAGCCGGTAGAAACCAGCGAATTTGTTAGCCAGCGGGCCGGTGTCGGCGCGGCTTTCTGTCACTATGCCCTCAGCCCGGTAGGCATGAATAATGGTGGGCCAGTCAACCACAATCGCCGCGTGCGCGGGCTGGCGGCCGACGGTGAACATGGCCACATCGCCCGGCAAACCGAAGTCCACCGGCGTGGCGTAGCGTTTTAAGACTTCAACAAACAAGGGCTGATCACTGTGCAGCATCCAGTCTTGTGAATAGTCGTCTGGCTCGAAAGCTTTAATCAGCCCCGCTTCGGCGTACACCGCAAGCAGAAATTGCGCGCAGTCCACCCCGGCCCCTTTGCAGCGCGCCTGGTGGTGCCAAGGCGTGCCCAGCCAGCCTCTTGCAATAGCGAGGATGTTTTCTCGATCTGTCATGGTTAAAACGCTTGTTCTGGTTGCGGCAGATAAGGCATGCCCCGGAAGCGGGCGAGGTTGTTAAACTTGCCCGCACAGGCCGCTTGGGTCTTGTTGCAGCCTGGATAGAGCTGCGCGACTTGCCCGGCTTGAGGCAGCAAAATTACATTGCGGGCCAGCGTTAGATCACCACCGACTTGCTTCAAAATAGTGACGCTGCTGCCCGCGTTGTTGCCGGTCACGAAGGTGATTGAGCCGCCGTCAAACCAACCATCGGCTTGGGTAACATTGGTCTTAATCAGCGCCCGTGTGCTGTTAGCCTGCACGGTAGCGGCAAACATGTAGCTGGCGCGATTGACGCCGCAATCTTGGTCGTAAAGACTGTACCCGCACGCCGCCTGAAACTTGTTGCGCGGCATCTCGATATTCAGCAGATCGAGCTGGCTGTTGATTGTCATGCGTACTTTGTAGCTGTCGCACTCGACCTCGGCCACCGCCCCGGAAAAAACATAAACCGTGCCCGCAACTTGATACGGTGCGGCACCAGATAAATAGGCTCGCTCAACACTCACCGCCGCGCCATCGAGCACGCCGAGTTGCGCCCCTGCGGTGAACGCCAACGGCTCGGCCTGCGTGGCGTCGGTATTGATCGTGACTTGCAAGCTATCGACTTCGATGCCAACACGTAGTTGCACTTTTTCACGCGCAATGCGCGTGCTGATGTAGTTGCTGCCGGACCAAAACAAGTCGTAAGCATGGTCTGTGAGCGTGTAGCTGGTGCCACTGGCCAGCGTGATGCGGTACAGGTTGGCGGTAGCGACAAAGCTGTGCGATTCGATTAACGACCGCAGCTGGGTGCTGGCTGTCTTCATCGCGCACTCACCATTTCCACTTTTTTGGCAGACCAAAGCTGATTGAGAAAGTTATCAAACTCCATGGCATCATCTTTGAACCGCACGCGGTGGTAAAACTCACCCGACCAGGTGATGGGCCCCGCAACGGGCGCCGTGATGAATTGAATGCGGCCTTTGTCGAGCAAGGAGAAGCCATAGGCTTGATCGCCGTTGACGTAAACAGCCGGGGCCCCCTTAACTTCATCAATCGGCATCAGAAAACCGCCGATATTCGCAACAAGCTGAAAGATCGACGTCACGCCATCGGCTACGCCTACCGCTTGCAGCGAGACCGTCTTTTGCTCGGGCAGGCTGATTAGGAATGGCTCATAAGCACCCTGCCGGGCCAAAAAAAAGCCTTGCAGGGTCTCTAGCTCGGCGAGATCGCTACGGTTGCGCAAGAACTCATACTCAAGCGTAATGGACCACTTGGGATAGACCCAGCGCTTTTGTCGATACTCCACGCCGCTGCTGCTTTCCGCAATCTTTGTGGAAAACATCGGCTTGAGTTTGCTGCCGAACTTGAGGCCCGGCAGGCTTGGGTAAACGGCGAGTGGCATTAGCGAACTCCGTTTCGAGTTGCTGCTTTAAGCGCTTGGGCGAGCTCACGTTTATGTGCAATGAAGAAATCGCCCGCAGAAACGCCCCCAAGAACAATAGGGGCGGCATTTGAGGCCGCCTGCGTGTCGGCACCGGTCTTACTATTTGTATAAACTTCGGCCATGTCGCGCAGCGTATTCCCATACACTCTCGGCAACACCATTTCCTCTTGGTGAAGTTGGGTTAGCGGGTTGTCACCAAAGCCAATATCAAACCCGCCTGATGCGGACTTGACCATGGCGCGATAGCCGAGCACCAGCGCTAACATGGCCGCCGCAGCTGCGACAGCGAGACCCGGCCCGACAATCGGAATGGGCGCTTGTGATGCTGCCGCACCCGCCGCCGCGCTGGCACCCTGCCCGCTAATTTTTGCAGTTGCCTCGGTTGCCGTTGCCTCAATTGCTTTAGTAGCGCCCTCACCTTCAAGCAGCCTTTTCTTAGTCTCAAAACCCATCATGGCCATCAACTTGGTTGATTGCATCATCAGCCAGCGCTTGAGTTGCTCCATGATTACCTGCTGAATAAAAACACGGGTTAGCTCGGCATAGATTGCGCGCATTGCCCCCTTCCAAGTCAGCGTGCCGTTCATCATTGCTTGCAAGCCTTTATCCCAAAGGCTTGTCATTGATGAAACGAGGGTTTCGTAAAACTGCATTCCTTGCTTGGTCTCGCGCTGCTGGATGCCGGCGATCCGCATTGAGTGCGCATAATGCACTTGGGCTAACTGTTGGTTCAGTCGTTCCAACTCTGCTGGGTCTTTCGAGGGGTCAAGCTTGGCTAGCTCGATTCTGGCCAATTGCGCATCACGTTGAACAGCAAACTTCTGCTCTTCAAAGCGGCGTAGTAATTGCAGATATTCCGCTTGGGAGATTTCGCCGCGGATGAGACGCTCCTCGGTGGCCTCTTGCTCTAGCTCAATTTGCTTTTCCCAACGGGAATACATCCCGTCAATAGACGCTGCAGATAGCGCCGCTTCTTCCTTATCTGACTTTTGCTGAGCATCAATAGATTGTTTAAGTTGCTGGATTCGGACTGCATTTTGCTTTGACAAGATTGCCAACACATCATCTGACCCCGCTTTTACCTGCCCTTTCTTGCTTTCCCAATAAGCAAACTCATCATTCAGGTCGTAGCTTTTGAGCTGATTCTGCAACTCGAATTGCTGCTTGAGTACGGTTAGCTCGGCGTCCCACTTGGACATGCTGGATTTATTGTCAGCTGACTTTTCACCTGCCGACCCGCCACCGCTCCCAAACTCGGGGGCGTTGCGACCCTTTTTCTTTGGACGCTTGCCAAAATCGAATGCATCCTCCGCATCCTTTGCCCCTTGGGCATTCTGGCGATCTGCCAGTGCTTGATAGTATCGAAGCCGGTTGTTTGCTGTTTGCAATTCCTCATACTTCTCAGCAAGCGCTTTGTCGTAAGCTGCCAGCATATTTTTGCTGCCAATTCCACCACGCGCCTCTTCTGTTGCCCGCTGCGATTCAAGCTTAGCTATTTCTTTGTTAATCTTTTCAATGTCAGCTCGCGCTTGGGGTAGGCTGGTCGTGGTTGATAAGCCGATGCCCACCAGCGCCGACCACCAGCCGCCAAACGCCTTCCTGCCCTCAATTAACTCGGTGGTTACTTTGGTTAGAGCTGGCATAACCGAATTGCCGATGGTCGTGACCAGGCCTTTAAATGCGGAGCGAAGCTTATCAACATTGTCGCCGTATTCGTCAGCGGCCTTGACCATCGAATCGCTCATGGTTGCCCCGAGCTCAATGCCTTCCTTTCTCAAGTCTGCTATGCCTTGCTTTCCTTGGTTTAGAAATGGCAATAAATCGGCCCCAGCGCGTCCAAATAGCGCGGTGGCAAGAGCAGCTTTATTGGCCCCATCGTTGTACCCAGAAAATTTATCGGCAACCTCGATCAAGAGGTCTTCGGTGTTTTTTAGTTTACCTTCGGCATCGGTAGTGGAGATACCCATTGCCTTAAGCGCCGAGGCTGCATCTCGGCTTTCTTGGGTCATTGCAGATGACTTAGTCGCAGCCTCAGAGATATTTAAACTAAATTTTTTAAGGCCGGTTTCAAGCTGCTCGAATCCAATTCCATTTGCTTGCGCAGCATAGGCCAGCTGACTAAGGTTGCCCGCTCCAATCCCGACTTTTTGCGATAAGTCGCTCAACTGCCCAGCCACCTTTGCGGTTTCCATGATGATGCCTGAGAATGAAACACCACCGATAACGCCAGACAAACTAAGTATTTGGGGCGTTACCTCTTTGACCTTTTCAGTAAATTTTGAAAAGCTGGCACCCGCACGCTCTGCGCGCTCTCTCATCGCATTGGTTTTATCTGCAAACTCTCTTGCTGCGCGCTCAAGGTCTTGCCGAAGCTTGGTGCTATCAGCCCCAATGTTAATTACAGCATCGCTCATAAAGCATCCAAGAAATCTAAATCAGGGTCATCCGGGCGCCCCTGCGTAGTTGGTAAAATCGACATTAAGGCTTGCATTTGACCCGCCACATCGACCTCTGTCTTTTCATTTAAAATGAATTTAGGCGTGAGCGCCCCTGCTCCATCTTTTCCATACGCGCCAATGCTGACGGCGATGCGTCTTGCCTGTATGTGAACTGGTGGAAAGTCATTCCAGTAGTCCAGCATTAACCATGCATCGCTAAGTGTAAATTTGGCCCGCACCTGGGCTGGCGACATTCCGCACGCTGTGGCGATATGGGCCACAAGATAGGGCCAATTTACTTTCCGCTGGAGCGGACCTTACTCTTGGTTTCGCTGGCGATATCACGACCGACCTCGGGCATATTCATCCGTTGCAGAATCAGTACGGCAGATAGAAATTGATCGGTTGTTAGATTCGCTTTGATGTATTCCGACGTAATGCTGGGGTAATTTCGTTTTAGCGATAGAAAAAGAACATCAACAAGCGCCGCTTGCATTTGTGAATACGTCTCTGAGCTAGGGGCGCTGGCGTTTTCTTCAACAAGTTGATGTAGTCGATCAAACTTATCAGCCTCGGATAACAAGAGCGACGGCACAATCAACTGCGTCTGACCGAGCGCCAAAGCAAGCCCCTCGAAGGGGACCTGCTTTGCAGCTAACTCTCTCGACAATTTGAACTTATTTAGAGTTGATATAAGTCCCATGGTTGCTTACCAAAAAGAGAGATAACCAACACTGCCAGCGCCGTTGTCAAACGCTTGCGCTTCAAAAGGTTGTTGCGCGAAATCGTCTGACTTGAAAGGCAGCATGAATTTACTCGACACGCAGCTATGCAGCTTCACCGCTACAGTCTTGCCATCGAACCGGTTGCACATGACGATTGAAAAACGCGGACTAGCGCCCATGAGGCGGTTATTGATATTGTATGTTTTTGCCCCAGCGCTGGTGGTTGTGTACTCATAAGAGCGCAGCAGGGCTTTGCCCGCAGCACTGGAGTGAAGCGTGTAAACACCTGCGCTCACACTATACTCGCCAGCCGCCGGGGTTGCAGTGACGCGGCGAAGTGGCTGGCCAGTGGCCACGTCGATCAAGCCCAAATCTTCCTGGAATGTGCCCGATAAGGGGGGCGCAACAGTTATCGTGTATGGCGAGTTGGCTGGCACCGAGCATGCCTCACCCTGCTGAACAAGGGTTGATGTGGCTTGTGCCGCCTCACCCCATAAGGTTTCAAAGGCAGACGTATTTATATCTCCCACCTTTGCTTTAACCTCAATCTTCCCGCCTGCTTGCGCTACTGCTAGCGGGAATACTCCAGACCCTTTCAGTTGTTTGAGTTCAATATCAATGCCCAGCTCGATTTCCTGCAAAGCCAGTAATTGCTCTGCTTGGGGAATGGCTATCGTATTGCCCGCAGCATCTTTTGTCCGCTTGAGAATCACGGAACCTACGCCAAAGTTATACATTTACTTCTCCTTGAATGTGGTTACGCCTCGCCAACTGGGCGCAGATAATGAAAGTGGTACTCACTTTTAAAAAGCAATGCAGTACCGTCGCCGTCTTCAAACTCGTAATCAGAATAGATATGCTCTACCCTGGCCACATCAGTTAGTCCTGGCACCCCACCGATGCTAAGGACCTTTGCATGAAGCGCTTCAACCAGCGGATCGGCTTGAGTTTCTACTGCTGTAGAACTATCACTCGCTCTCGCGTGTAAGTGAATTTGCACAGTAAAGACGCAGCGGTTAGTTACTGCGCCGTAAAGCTGATTCTGCTCACCAACCGGAACAATGACAATTGCAGGCAACTCGTCACGATTAAATGATTCAACCCGCCCGCGAAACACAGGACAACCGAGTGAATTGCTTGATAGGGATAGCAGCAATGCTTGAAGAATTTTTTCGCGCTTAGTCATAACTTTAGTGTTGCTCGGTGTAGGGCACCATCATTGATTGCGGTCGCCTCTCGCACCGTGTACTGAACACCATCGACAACTATTGGCATGCCGTGCTTGATGCCAAGCAAGGATGCAGCTGGGTAAATAATGTTGTAATCGGTGGAGGATTGCATGTCAGCGAAAATGTTGGCATCGCCCTTGTTGAATAAGACCGTGGCAGTTTGCGTAACACCATTAACAGTAATAGACGCAGGAACGCCAAAGTCCGCAAACAACAGGGCGAGGTCTTCTACAAACATGCTGATATCAACTAAGCAGGTGGGTTAGCTTGAACCAGTGCCGCTTGCTGAGCGGCTAAGGCTTGGGCCACCGCTTTGTCAATAAGCTCTTTAACCTGATCAATCGGCACTGCAGCCTCAACAGGCTGGGATACCGCTTGATTGAGGTACTTGGTAGCCTCTTTATCTAGCGGCACGAGTTTGTGCTTGTGTGGCTCAGCCTCTTCGGCGGTGAAGTCGATTTCGTCACCAGGATAGAAACTGCGCTCAACCAATTGCTTTGTACCATCCGATAAATCCCGAATAGATTGGGCGTGAACTACAAAACCATCGCGGACTGTGAATTTCATGTTTTTCTCCAAAATAAAGCCCCGCCGCACCGCAGCGATGCGGCGCAGCGCGGGGTAAGTCCCTTAATCAAAAAGAGGTGCTGACTTATTGATGATTAGAAGCCAGGTGTGAGGGCGTCCGACATGACGGCGAAAGAAGCAGCGTGGCGAACGCCAACGTCAATAGTTTGCAAGACGCGCAAGACCACATCGCCGTTTGCAAACGTATCGTTAACGGAGCCGTAGGGGTTTACAGCAATTTCCATTGCGCCCCACTCGCCAATCAGCAATTCTTGCCAGTTACCAAACACTAACTCGGAGCAAATACCACTAGAAGTACCCTTGGTGAGGTTATAGCGAAGTTGGTTAGATTCAGCGTAAGCATATCCCTTTACAGTAGTCGGCATAGCACCACTTACGCCACCATCCTGACTCCAGAGATATTGACCCGTACTAGACTTGATTGTAGAAAGATATCCAGACACTTTCGTATTGAAAGCAAACCCCAAACTGGCCATCGGTGCGTTAGCAATTTTTGGTGCGCTGTACAACTGAATCAAATGGTCAAACGTAATATTCGCACCGTTAGTTCCGCCGATAACGGAACCAACCCCAGCAGAGTTAACAATACCAGTGGGCTGGCTGCTAGTTCCAGAACCTGAAATCGATGCCAAATCTAAAGCCAACGAAAGCTGAGCCATCATGTCTTGGCGTATGAGCATCTCAATTGCAGGAGTTGCTTGCAGTAACATCAGCCGAGAAACTTTACTTAGTCCACCGACTGTTTTGGGTCGGAGAGAAACCTTATCAAAGGTAGCCTCTGCTTCCGTTAAACCTCCAGACTCACCCACCCAGTAAGTTTGAGTAACGCTATTCTGACGGGGAATGTCCACGTTACCCACCAAACCAGTCAGGTAACGAGCACCAAGCTGGCCTGTTACAGAGACGCTGCGCAATACTTCAATAAAACTATCAGATAGCAATTGAGTTTGCACTAGGTTGCCACCTTGGGCCGCGGTACCAACCAAATATGGAGCACGAGATTGCAGTCCAGGTGGAATCAGACCACCAAGCGCCCGTATATGGTCTTTAGTTGGGGCAAATGGTAAATCACTTGGCAGGAAAAAACCTTGACCACTTGCATTGCGGCCCGACTGTTTTTCAATGGCAATTGAAACTTCTCGCTCAAAGCCAGCTTGCCGCCAGTCGTTCCCAATCGCAGCATTAATAGCTCTGATCATGGAGTACTGACCTTTTTCTGCGTCAGTTAAACCAATTTCAGTACCCATACCAGCGGGTTTTTGCCCACGGGCATACATCTCTTCAAGCACGACACCGCGAGCCAATTCGATGCTGGCACCCTCGACAACTAAACGACGCTGGGTTTCCTGATTAACGTTGAATTTGCGGCACAGCGCTTCAATTTCTGTAATCCGCTTGCGCTCTTCTGCAAGCGCTTCGTCGCGGGTTTTTTTGAGCTCGTTTTCAATATTGATCCCACCGGCAGCGCCACCGGCAGCACCATCATCGTGCGCACGGTCGCGCACTGGGTAGTGTTTAAATTTCATTTGAGTATCCTCGGAAGGTTCGGCGGTTGCCGGTTGATTGACGCTTGCGGCTGAAGAGGTCGCATGCGGTTGGTCTGCGCCGTGGCTGCGCCCGATACCCACAGTGGAGTCGGCAGGTACAGTCACTAGCGAGATTTCGTAGGGCTCCCAATCGGTGCCCGTGTAGGTGTCGGCGTCACCATCGCCATCGGTCTGGGCGGTGTAGGTGTAAACGCGATACATGAATGAGGCATTGACCAGCACGCCATCGGCGGCTTGCTGCATGGCCCATTCGCCTCGCTGGTCTTTGCCAAAGCGGACGGTGCAATACAAGCGCTGGTTTTCTAGCCAGATGCGCTCTACGACGCCCAGCAGGTCATCCATGTTGTGATTGAAGAGCAGAGGCAGATAACCTTGCCGCTGACCGATGCGAGCCGCGCCAGGTGCATGACTAAGAATTTCGTCACCAAACCAGCGCTCTACCGGCTCTTCGCTAGAAAATGGAAAGGTAGCGGTGCGCGCTTCGGTATCAACAATGAATTTTTGATCTTCGGCGGCGCGCAAAAAACTGCGCTTTTGCGGCTCGTTAACTTTGGGGGCTTGCTTGCGCATGAGTGCTCCAAAAAAAAAGCCCTCAGATCGCTCTGAGGGCTTTGCATGGGGTTGAAATTGGGTGGTTTAGGTTTCGCTGCTATCTAGTCCGCTACTGGTGTCATCGGTAGAGTCATTCGACGAATCGCTTGCGTCATCGGTATTGCCAGCAACATCACCATCAGCGGCGTTGGGGCTGGTATCACTTTCATTCGCCGGGGTCGCCGCTTGGGCTTGGCCTTTGTCGTTGACTTGGGCGGGGTCGGTATCAAAGATGAGATCAAGATCAGCCATCATGTCCAGCTCATCTCGACGAGCTTTGAATACGTCTTCGGCATCCAGCCCGCCTGCTGTATCGGCAATCACATCGCTAACGGTGGTAAAGCCACTGCGCACCGCCAATTTGTAGGCGGTGACTTCTTTGGTTGGATCAATCCACGACCAGCCGCGCGGCTTAAAGCGCACGCGTTGATATTTTTTGGTATTGCTGAAGTAATCGGGGATGGTGACGGCACCACTGAGTACGGCAGCATCCAGCCATTCGCGGTGGATTTCTTGCCGCAGCGAGCGAATAAACCAGCCTTGCAAGATGCGCCACAAGGCGCGGTCATCTAACAATGCCAAGCGGCTGCTGCTGTAGTTACTTTGGCTGTAATCGCGGCTCAAACTCTCATAACTCACCCCCACGGCTGCGGCCATGGAGCGCAGCATGAAGCGCATAAAAGGTTCTAGCGCAGCATTAGGGCGGCTGGGGTTGAAGCCGACAAAGTTTTCACCGGGGTTGAGCTGCTGGAAGGTGCCGGGTTCTGCGTCGTAAATGCGCTGGTTATTTTGCACGTCATCGCCGGGCAGCCCATCGGGCGTGGTGAAAAAACCGACGATGTTGGCTGAAGCGCGCGCAGCGATGATTTCGGCCTCTGAATAACCATGCATGTCGTTAAGACGGCGCAGGCAGGCGTGCATCCATGGCACGCCGCGCGTTTGCGGCCAGCGCTCAATCATGTACAAGTGAATGATTTCATCTGCAGGGATGCGAATAAATCGCTGTACATCGAATGACATAAACTGGTAGTCGCCCGGATGCTTGGGGTGCAGCCAGTAGGCGACGGCACGGCCCCACTCATCAACCTCGACGCCCATGCGGATCATGTTGCCGTTGGGGGCTTTGGCGGTTTGGATTTGATCGACTAGTCGATCTGCTTCAATTACCTCAATTGCAAACGGTATTTGGCCACCGCCGAATGGTTGGCGGATTTTACGGATGAGCACCTCACCAGCTTCAAATAGCTGCCCAAGCGCCAAGCGCTCTATATCGGCAAAGGCGAGCTTACCCGCGACGTGGCAGGTTTTCGCCTCGGCCCAGTCTTGCCAGGCCTGTTCGATTTGATCGTTAAAGCGCGATTGAAGTTTACCTGCGCTACTAGCAACGAGCGCTTGCATGCCAATGCCTGAGCCAATGACATTGTTTTGTACAATGCGCATGGCATTTTTGGCGTATTCATTATCCCGCACGAGCTGGCGGCTACGGGCACGCAACGTCCGCAAACTCGTCAGAATCTCTGAATCACCGCTTGTATTGGTTGCCTGCCAGTTAGCGGTAAGGCGACTAAATTCAGCCCCTTCAAAAAAACGCTTTTGGACTGGCTTACTGGCCTGCAAACGCTTAGCCATCCATTCCCGCAAGACGACGCTACCGGGCTGCTTAACTCGCTCGACGTTGTACCAAGGTTTCATCTAAACCTCACTAGGAGTCGGCGTGGATCACCGAGGCCGTTAGCAATTTGTTTGGCGGTACGCTCGCTATTTACTCGGACTTTCCAGTAATTAATTAGCTGTAACAATTCCGGCACGCTGGCAAATTCCATGGTTCTATCAGCGATGGTGTAACGCTTGATTTTTCCCTGCGTACTTTTGAAACTGGCTAGGGCGGCTTCTGCATCAGCCAGCGCTTTTTCGGCGAGGCTTCGACCGTCATATGGCGTATCTATTCGAGTCAGATCAGGAGTGACTTCGATTTGTCCGCTTGAAATTGTTACGCGCTCACCCGCTTGATTAGAGAGCACTGCAACGTAAAACCATTGTCCCGCTGCCATAGGTGCGGAATTAGGGGCGGTGAGTGTCGTTTTCCAGCCGCTGCCGTTGGCCACGGCGGCCACATTGATTCCGGCGCCGGGGCCTCGGAAATAATAGGTGAGCGTGTATGTAGCTGACGTGTAGGACTTGTTGTTATCGTCCACATACACATCATCAGTCCAGGATAGGCTATCACCTGCAACGAGGGTAGCAGGTAGATTCGTGGCGTCGTTCATGTTTGGCTTTACTACCAGCGCGTTGCGGAAAACTTACGGGCGGGCTGGAAAGTTTGGGGTTTACTTGGTTTTGTTTCAGGTGTTTCGCTCTGATCAAATAGCGTAGGTTGGTTCAACCTCGCTTCTTCAATTTGCCAGCGGTCTTCTTTCCACAGATTGATCTTTAAACTGCGGGCGGCATGGAGTGCATAAACGGTGCAATCTAGCGCTTCGTTTCTGACCCCGGCTTTTTTTTGCCACACCTTACGATTGCGAATCGTTCGGTGCGGGGCCTTTACTTCACTGGTCATCTGTTCAAAGAAATCTGGGCGCACGCCGCTGTACCAGTGCATTCGGCCTGGGCCATTTCCTACCAACTTGAGGCGACCCGCCCCAGCATCATGACCAAGGATGAGGTCTTTTGCGCGCTGCGTGCCAACAATGAATGGCCGCAAACCGTACTTGTGCGCTTTTTGTTGCCGGTTGGTATCTATCGCTACCTTGGGCGGGCTAAAAATCTCGCGCCCTTCATCACTACTAGCCCCCTTCACCGCCATGTAATTGCGACCCATACGCTTGCGGACAAACGCATAAACGGCATCAGACGTTTGGCCGTCAGAGCTATCAATAGAGACCGCACGCACTTGCAAGTGGCCGCCAATTTCATGCTCATATTGTCGCGACAGCAATGCTTCTAGGTCAACCCACGCGCCATGTTCTGGCACCATGGTTTTGCCGTGAATTTCGCCCCAATAAACTAGCCAGCTTTCTTCACCACGTCCCCAAGCCCAAATTGCTACAGCAATACGATCATGCTGAACATCGACTCCCGCCGTGAGCACCAGCGCGCCACGCGGAACGGTTAGTTCACCGTAGTGCTCAGCTCGCTTCGCTAAACCGTCAATATCGGGTAAGTCGGTTTGATACGCATAGGGCAGACCTTCGGTGTTATTGCGGAAGGCCCGCATTTTGGTGTCATCACCTTGCGAGAGCGCGTGCTGAGCGACTAAGAATTTCTCAACCAAGCGCGGCAGCGTCGAGCCAGGGAACGGGCTGTATAGCTCGTTAATGTAAAACCCAGCTACTCCATGAAAGGCGGCTGTAGCCCGCCAATCGGCTTTACGTACGTTCCGATTTTTGTCGGCATCATCCCAAACACCACCACAATGCGGGCAGACGTAGTAGGCAGACTGTGGATCAGCTGTACCAAATACCTCATGCAGTTGTGCCGATTCTTCTGACCAGTGGACGTTTGACCATTCAAGTACATGACTTTCGCCGCAATGGTGACAGGGCACAAAAAACTTGCGCTGGTCACTCAGCCGGTAAGCCGCTTCGATTCGGCTGATCCCCTCAATTGTGGGAGTACCACCAAAAATCACTTTGCGGCGCGTGAAGGTCTTGGTACGCTCTTCGAGTAGGGTAATGGTGTCACCCTGCTCACTCACGTTGTCGTTACAATCGTCTGGCTCTTCAATCGCTACCACCGGTGCTGGGGTCGATTTAACAGAGCTGGGCGAGTTCGAGCCAACAAACTTGGCAAATCCCCCGGGAAAGCTTTTAAACTCTGAACGATTATTTCGATCACGAGTTTTATGTACAGGAATGATCGCAGCGAGCCGTGGCGTTGCTTCCACCATCGGCGTGAATTTTTCGTCGTTGAATTGCTTTGCGGCCTGATCCTTGGCAAACATCACAATCATCGGGCACGGATCTATATCAATCCGCTTGCCCAAGTAATTCATGAGCACGCCATCCGTCCACGCCACTTGCGCAGACTTCATTGCCACCACTTTACTGACAGTAGGATCATCCAACGCCGCGTGCATACCAGCGACCCAGGGCGTTAAGTCAGGGTTATAGCGTCCCGGTCTTGCCGAAGCTTTGGCGCTAAGACGGCGATAACGCCGTGACCACTCCGTTGTGCTGATCTGCTCCGATGGCGCAAGCTGAGCTGCCATTCGGGACAGTAAGCTCTTGATCGCTTGGGTAGTATCGAGCGAAGTGTTGAAGTGCTGAGCGGGTATGTTCATTCAGTAAGGACACATCCAGATTAATGCCGTAAAGCGCGTCGAGCTCGGTTTTAAGTTTGTCGTCGCGCGCAAGCAATTCAGCTTTAAACGCCCCCACCATGTTTATCAGCTCAGGCTCAAGCTGAGCTACATTCACAAGCAGCCCACGCTTCTCAGCTAATATCAGCAGCTTGAGTGCTCGATCCACCTTTTCGGTTTCAATTCGCTCGGCAATCAAACTTTCGCCGCTAGAAGTCTGGTGACCAGACGCCTGCGCACGAAGTGAATCTAAATACTTCAATCGAATTTCATCAAGCGTGGACTGGCGCCAATCAATGCCAAGCTGATCCATTTGCTTTGCTACGGCTTGCTGCGTGATTCCAAGATGATCGGCAATCTGCTGTTGCGTTGCCATTAATACAACCCCCCTGAATATCTGCAAACTAGAGCTTTTTCGGGTCTTTTAGCGCCGTAGCTAAATACGCTAGAAAGGACCCGCTAAATTTTGTTTGAATAGTAGTTAATTGACCTGACAACCTCTTTGTCTAAGTCTTGGACTACCTTGCTGACTACAGCTTGGGTGATTCTCTTTGTATTGAACATGCCGGGAACATCTAAGGTCTCTACTGCCTTTATATCTCGCCCGTTGCCAGTCCTGACGAATACAGTTCTGCCCTTGTTGCCAATGAATGCCCCAGGTATGAGTTTTCTACCGCCAACCTTTTTAATTTTTATCGAAACCCCGCCGCCAGGCTTAACTACAATGGAGCGCCAATCACCATTAGGGAATTGAACATTGACACGCTTCCCCGGCCCGCGTCCCTCTACCGTCCTAGCGTCAAACATAATTACGTTTCTGCTACTCCGACCTCGACGCCGACCAAATGCCTGCAAGCTGACAAAAAGCTTGTTGTTCTTTCTTGACGCTTTTGAAACAAACAATTGCGAGCGGACATCGCCAGCCTTGACGTTGTATTCAGCCGTGATACGCCTAGTCATCTCTGCCCGGGCTTTAGCAGCAGTTGCATTCAATGCAGAAACAACCACCTTGTTATAAAACTCACCGCCAAGGCTCCTGATTTTTTCCAATGCCCCCCCAGCGTCAATAGAGAAATTGATATTGATCATTTCAAAAGAAAGCGCCCGATCATCTCTGACCGGGCGCATAGGGGTGCCAGGGGTTGGCACATGGAGACGGGTTAAACGGCAAAGCTGCTTGCACGTAGCTATTGCTAGTGTATGAATATTATCAGATCATGTTTTAGGTAGCTAAACGTTTTTTTACATAGGCATATCTTGCCTCTTGCACTTGGCTGCGCTGGTTATCCCAAAGCCACTGAATCTGTCGCTCACGCTCAGCAAAAGTAGCTGAGCTAATTCCCAGCATAGAAGCCGCAGCGCGGGCACCATAACCTTTGCGATAAACCTGCGTTAACAAGTTTTGATAATCTTTACATAAGCCCGCCACAAACTTGTCTGTTTCGTGAGCCTCTAACGACTCAATCGGCACATGAGACGCGGGCACTGAATTACCGGGCACAAACATTCCAGCCGAGAGCCGAGCCTCTAGTGTCATCTTTCTGTAGCCACTGTCGCCGCTAGACCACTGCGCCCACATAACCATTCTTCGATGCAGATCACCTTTTAATGCCACAACTCACCCCCGTATTCAGAACCATATCCCTGACAGCAATAGATCCACTCCAATCACTTAACCCGCCCAGCTCATGCCCTGCCTCTT
Source organism: Parvibium lacunae (assembly GCF_003335215.1). Taxonomy (GTDB): domain Bacteria; phylum Pseudomonadota; class Gammaproteobacteria; order Burkholderiales; family Burkholderiaceae_D; genus Parvibium; species Parvibium lacunae. The sequence goes on from NZ_QPGB01000001.1 coordinate 682,378, forward strand.
TGGCATAAAACCGACCAGACCGAATAGCATCATCCACTACCTCTTTACCAAACGCCTCGCGCATCTCATCAAAAAACTTGGTGCATTCCGGCATCAAAACACGGTAGTTTTTTTTCTGCACGCCTAACCTCAATCAGGTTGGGTTATAGGTTAGGCACTGCAAAGCCTTGAATTTACTTACTTTACCTAACCTCCTAACCTGCCCTACCCGATTATCTTGCGTGTGTGTGTGCGTGCGTGCGTGCGCCCGCGCACCCACATACGCACGCACATGTGCGCACACGAGAAAACAGGTTAGGTAGGTTAGGAGGTTGGACGTAGCCTTATCTGGCGCGGCTTGGCACTGCCTAACCTCACTCCTAACCTTGCTATGTAGGGCAGAGTTTTTCTCAGAAATACCCTTTTCCGGTTGCGCCATCAGGCTCCCCGATCTCTGGGCAATTTCAGCAAAAAAATCAAAGTGGCAAATCTGCATATTCTTTTTCCTGTATGCAATCCACCGCCTCCACCCCTACCAATGCTTGCGCAGGCCGTACGTATGCGTAATACCTGCGGTTCCCAACCACTTTACGGACCTTACGCCAGCCCAATTTATTCATAGCCTGCCCTATCCTCGTCTCCGCTGCGCGAGGCGTTCCTAAGGCGCTTAAATCAAGCCGCAACACCTCACTCATGATCTCTTGCGTCGTTATTTCTGCCCGAGTGTTGCCAGACAAGAAAGCCTCTATCGCCTCCGCCCAGGCATCGCTTACCTCAAAGTTCTGGCAAACTGGCTCAATCAGACGCAGCGATTCATCTGGCGTCGCATAGCTACGCTCACCCGCACGGACCTCATGCAAGGCTTGCGCAAAGAGCTGATCGCGCCACTCGGCCAACAACTCTAAATTAGGGCGACTGCCGGGTGGAATCTCTACCGGCCAGTAGCGGCGGTTCCCAGTCTGGTCTTTGAATATTTCAAGATTGTTCGTAGTACCGCCAAACACACACACACGCGGTACCGCCTCGACGCGCTTACCATACGGCAAGCGGAAACGGTCTGTACTACTCGCCGTAAAGGCCTTAATGGCCGTAGATTCGGCCCGGTTGAATTGCTCAAGCTCACTTAGCTCATAAAGCCAAGCGCCCTGCACCATCATGTAGCTATCTTTATCGCCCGGCTTGAAAGGCGTATCAGCAAACCACTCACCGCCGAGAATTTTCCACACCGTGGATTTACCCAAGCCTTGCGAACCAATCAGAATAATACTGTTATCAAATTTACAGCCAGGATGCATAGCACGCTTCACCATCCCGCGTAAAAATAACTTCCCCACCAAGCGAGTGTACTCATTATCAGCCGCACCAACACACTCATGCAGCCAATATGCGGTCCTATCAAAATCATCCCAGACCAACCCATTCAAGTAATTTTCGACTGGGTTAAATTGATTGCGCTTAGCCACATGCATCACCGCTTGGCCAATGGTTTCTATGCTGCGGATGGTCAAATAGCACTTTGCTGCAATCCAAAAAGAAAGCTCACGATCATCCTGATCCGTCCACTCCCCCTGCTTGCCACCCACCCAGGGCGGCGTAAGTCGCTTGACCACCTTGTTTGAAAAACAATCGTAAGCCACCATGCCAGCCAATGCTGGGTGCAGCTGCAAAATGTAAGCTACGTTATGCCACACATCTTTCGCCACGCCTTCGCTATTCCGAATTAGCTGGGCATCCCAACTCACCGGCTCCGCGCCAGCGTTATCAGCGGTTGGCGGCGTATCAGTAACACCCGTAGGCGCAGGGCTTTGCTCAACATAACTTGATGCGGCCTGTACCTTCTCCGTAATAAAGCTGCGCACCTGCTCGGGCGTCCAGCCATCTTCCAAAACTGCGTCGGCCACATCCCATGCTTCAGGCTTATCAGCCGGTATCGCCAAGATGCGCACTTCAAATCCAAGGCGAGCGAGTATTTTTGCGATGCCCTCTGCGGCCTTCATGCCCGGCTCGTCATGGTCTGGCCATATGACAATCTTTTTGCTGGGCACCAGCGGAACTAAAGAAGGCCAATCCGCCTTGGCGTAGGCTTTACTGCCGCCAGACCAAGAAACACAATTGATATTAAGGGCGAGGGAATTAAATACATCCACACACTTTTCCCCCTCAACCAACAGCGCCCACTGCCCACTACCAAAGCGGTCCAGGCCGTACAGCGGGCGCGGCTCTGCCCATTGCATCCAGCGCCATTCTTCGCGGCCTGTTTCGCTATTTCGTGCATATACGCACGGCAACACCTCTTTGCCGCCATCGCTGGTTTTAAAACGGTACACCACCCCCAGCAACTCACCAGCATAGCTGCGGTACTCCCACTGCATTTCTGGCTTGCCGCGCTTGATGTGCGCCTGCGGATAAGCTGGCGCATCTGCAGGCACGGGCACCACAGGGCACCAGGGCGTGCGCGCAGAGCGCTCGATAGAATCTGGTTTAATTTGAACGACAGCCGGGGCTACTGCCTTAGATTGATACACCCCTAAATCACGCGCAACCGCCATACCCAAGCGGCCAGCTATCGCCTTTGCGGCCTCTAAATTACTCACGCCAAAGCGGGCCGCATAGAGGCTAATTAAATCGCCCCCCTTTTCTGTGCCCGCAAAATCGGCCCACATTCCAGTGACAATGTTCACGGAAAAACTATCACCCTCACCACCCTGCACATCCCCGCAGCGCATTTCTCTACCATCAAAGCGGCCCTGCGGGTACCATTCTGAAAGCAACTGCTTGGCGGCACTCAACGCTGCATCAGCAATGCTCTTAAAATCCAATTTATCCACCCCGCCCCCGCTACCTAAACAGCATCGCAAACTTGCCGAACATTTGCGGCGTTGACTGCTTATGTTCCGGTAATCCGTAAACACAAACAGGGCGCTTCGCATGGGGTACACGCTCTTTTCCCACCACTACCACCCGGCCAGAGCACACCAAACGTCGCATCATCTGTCTTGCTTGAAGTGTGTTTGGAAGCACGTTATGCATAATGGCAGGGCCACTACGTAAGGCCTGCAACACCATAATCGACTCCGGGGAAAGAGGGCGAGGCATCAGCGCGCCCCCTCGTCATATAATCGCTGTGCCATTTGCTTGGCCTCAATCAACATCACAATAGACTGATCCACCTCAGTGTGAATGTTCATCATTTCGTTGCGAGAAACCTTTCCGTCAGCCAATGACTGTGCCAGCGCAGAAACCGCCTCACCCACCTCCTTAAAAAGCCGCGCCATCATCTGTGCGTGAGGCTGATCTAAATGCGCTACCCCAACCTGCATCACCACGTGCCCAAGCTCTTGCGCCATGGCATTCAGTATTGAATAATTCTCCGTCGCCCGCATCACCCGCATGGCCGACACCAAAGAAAGATTATCTTGCGGGCGGGTAAGTGAAACTTGGTTGCTCAGCACACCAGAGCTAATACCAATCGCCGAAGCCAGCGCCATAGCACCACCCGGAAAACCATGCACCGTGTGATGTGCCGCTGTCTTAACACCCATATACTCCACTGCATTCATAAACACCCCCTGTTTACTCGCGTTGCCACTCACTTCGACTTAACTCACACTACAGTCACTACATAACTATGCTCAGAGGCAGAAATGACTAATCAACTAATTCGGGCCAAATTAATGCCCAATCAGGCCGCAAGTCTTTGCGCGTTACGCGCCCGAGTGTCGCCCGCTCGATCTCCACACATCTAGCGGGCGGCACTGGCCGCGTTCCATTTGATAGCTGATCTAAAAATGGGGCTGTGACACCAAGCGCCGCGCTGAGCGATGTGCGACGGGTCCTGTCTTCTGATAAATAATCTTTAAGTTGCATGCCAAAACAATAGCATAGCTATTCTATATTTTGCAAGCCCTGCTATCGTTTTTTTTGGATAGCATCGCTATATATGAGCGCAAAAACATACCAAGAGGCCGAAGGCCAAAAGTTGAAAGAAATTTTTGAGCGGGAAAAACGGGCAAATAAACTCACACGCCCGGTATTCGCAAAAAAAATGAATTTCCCCGGCGGCCCAAATCTGATCTACCAGCACATGGAAGGGTTGCGGCCTATTAGCCTTGAGGCAGCCCTTCTTTACGCTGAAGGGCTAGGCGTCGGCATAGAGGAATTCAGCCCTAGAATTGCAGAAATAGCGGCCCGCATTTCAAACCACGCCAAACCGCGTATCGCCGAACCAACGGCTCCCTACAACACAGACCTGCTTGATCTCTATGGAGAAATTCTCTTAAACGTTGACAAAGCCATCGCCGCTATTGAGGCTGGTTTTGGCTACAAAGCCAAGCCCGGCTTACGCTCAAAAGTATTGCGCATATTAATCGAGCGCGGAGAGAGCCAAGCCTGGACGGATTCAGCAAGACTGATTGGACAGATAGCAAGCCTAGCCAAGGATGATGCCTAACCCCCTCCTAAGCTATCAAAAATGACAGGTGACAATGAATTTGCGCCTTGCTAATGTGTATAAAAAATACACAGAGGCAATTGAGGCATGAATGACTTTGACGCAGCATTGAGGCAAGCTGTTTTGGATGGATTTGAACCCGTGACGCCGAGCCCAAAAAAACGGGTAAAGAAAAGTAGCGTTAAGGCTGGCCCAGGTGGGATCGCCATCGGCACCATTAAGATCAAGGGCGGCACACCAGACCAAGTAGCAGAACTGCTACATAAGATTAAGAATCAGCCCTACTCACGGACTGGATAAACATACCGTAAACACCAATAAGGCCAAAAACCAACAAACGGGCCTATTGGGTGAGGTATGAGTAAAGAACACAACGGATTATCTGTAAATCAGTTAGAGATTGATTTCACGCCGCCAGCGGGCCTACAGTCTGACTTTCCAGAAAGCAGGCCGCTAAAGCTATCACACAGAATGGTGGGTAAATGCCCTGTTTGCAAAACACCCGTGCCAAGAATCGCAAAACACTGCCCAAACGACCTTTGCAAATCGGACTTGGCATACTACTGGCGTGCGCGAGAAGAGAAGCACCGACTCAAGCGGTGGCTACCCTTGGCCCGGTGGTTGGTGGCTACAGCCGGGGCAGTTTATCTTATTGCGCACATCCAAAATATGCACCTACAGGTAGCCTCGGCCACTTTAGCGACGGCGATTGGTCTTTTCATTCACATATACTATCGACGCATCAAAAACCAAACACAACGAGCCAGGGCGGTTGGCAAGCCGCCACCGATTTAAACTAAGCTAGCGGCGTATTAAAAAGAGGCAGATATGAACGAATTTCTACAAAGAGTAACCAAACACATAGAGCACGTAACATCAGTCGGCGAGCACTGCACCACTGAAGAAACGACGAAGCAAGCGCTGATACTACCCTTGCTAGATATTTTGGGTTTTAACCCATACGACCCCACCAAGGTGAAGGCCGAGCACGCCGCTGACTTCCCCGGCGCCAAAGCTGGTGAGCGCGTTGATTACGCTCTCTTTTGCAACGGCAAGCCGGTTATGTTTATTGAAGCTAAGCCGTTTAGCTCTAACCTAAACAACCATTGCCCGCAGCTCTCAAGATATTACAACGCCACACCAGACGTAACCGTGGGGGCCATAACAAACGGTCGTGAGTGGCGTTTTTTTACCGACCTCGTTAACAAAAACATCATGGATAGCGAGCCATTTCTAACTGTCCGCTTTGACCAAGGCCAAACTGAAGCTGCACTTCAATTAAACCAGTTCCACCATGACAAATTTCAACCAGAAGCGTTGCGCGCCATGGCGGAAGAAAACACCTACCTTTCGGCTTTCAAAAACGCAATCACTCACATCCTTAGCGAATGCGACACTGATTTCGTCAAGTACATGGCCGCCAGAGCGGGCATTCAGCGAACATTTACTGCACGCTTCATTGAGACAGTGCAGCCAATTATGAAACAGGCTGTGGTCAAAGCGATTAGCGACATGGTGACCACATCACTCACCAAACCAAGCCAAGCCGACATTAGCGCCAATGAGACGGCCCCGCCACCACCACCCGCATTTGACCCCGACGCCCCTACAATAGACCCTAATAACTCCAAAATCGTCACTACAAGCGCAGAAAAACGCTTGCTTGAAATAAGCACAGACATTCTGCCTAATGAACCCTTAGTTGCCAAAGATACAGAAAGTTATTTTTCGGTGCTATATGAAGGCAAGGCAAACCGCTGGCTGGTTCGCTACTGGGCTAACAAAAAACGCCCCACGCTCAACTTTTGCATGCCGCTCACCGAACAACATCGGCTGGAAATCAAGCGCGCAAAAATTGAAATGATGGGCAGTGACAGCTTGGTGCTAGATAAGCCCGACCTTTTAAGCAGAATCCCAGGGCTGTTAGATGACGCGCTCGCATTTTGCAAAAACGATGAAAACTTTAAACGTGCGCAAGCGCAAGACAAGCAACCGGAGTAAGCAACAAATGGTGCTGCGCCCAACCCATACACCGACAACTAAAGGAGCAATAATGCGTAAACTTTTATCTACTTTCGTTTGTTGTTTTGCCTTAATAGGCTGCGCAGGCACCCCATTTAAGTGGGATCAAGCCAGACAGATCAAAGAAGGCATGACAGAAGCCGAAGTGACAAAGATCATGGGCGCCCCGTATCTGGTGAAAAGCAGCCAGGAAGGCATGGTTTGGGTGTGGAGCTACGCCGACACATTTAGCGGCTCTAGAAGCGTGTCAATCGTTATTAAAGACGGCAAAGTCGTTAAACCACCCCCAATACCTGAAAACTTCAAATAATTAGCTCGAACACAACACCCGCTTCGGCGGGTTTTTTTTCACAAATAAATATAGCATTGCTATTGACTTAATTTGATAGCTTTGCTATTGTTCTCCCGCAGTCCACGAAAACGGGAGAAATCATGGAAACCAGCTCAAGTCAGCAGCCAGTCACCAAGCCATACCGCAGCCCAGTTCATTACACAACCGAGTCGGTTGACGTTGAGGTAAGCCTAAGCGTTTTTACTGACGAGGAACTAGCCTCTGAAATAGCCTATCGAAAAGCGGCAAATCAAAAAGCCATCTTCGATGATGAAAACTTAACTCGGTTTTTTATTGACCCAGCCGATCTGCACAAAATCAGGCATTTATTTTTAATTGGCAGAGAAGTTGAAGCAAGCCAGCTTTGTCGAGAGCTCATCAATGAGCTTCTTGGGACGGCCATCTGACCATGCGCGCCGCCGCCCCTATATCCATCCTTAATCGGCTTTGCGCAGAGCAAGGCATAGCCGATTTAAACGCCGCTAGCGATGCGCTTCAACGCGCACTGGCCCTAGAGGGTGCGGCCATTTTGCGCCGCCAACAACGCGCACCGCACAAACCAAAACCAGATATTAAGAAAATTGTCGCGGGAGACTTTGAATGACGCGCCACCACTCACGTTTGCCGCCGCTAGACCCTATACCCGCAGCCGTGCGGTCATGTGAAAAGTGCGGCCACCCATTACAAAGACGCCCATACGGCAAGATATTGGAATGCCTGAATGAAGTCTGCGACGCATCTATTTACTTTTCCGCAGATAAGGCAGCGGCGTTGAGCGCAGCAAAAACGGCCAGCACCGCTTGCTGTGTTGTAGCAGAACCGAACTCTGCCTCTGCAATTAGCGAAGCAAATTTTAGGCGCTGCCTAACCGCTATCGCGCAATCAGTTTCAGCAGCAGGAATGCCTGTTTTTCTTACTGAAATCATTTCAATGTATCTATCAAAACAATCCGTTGCATCGTTAACCAAAGAATCTGACATGTCCAACCCCACCATAGATAAGAACAACAACAATAACACAGGCGATGCCGTCAACCACCCGAGCCACTACACAGAACACCCGAGCGGCGTAGAGTGCATTCAGATTACCGAGCACATGAATTTTTGCGTTGGCAACGCCATTAAGTACCTTTGGCGGGCGGGGAGAAAAGAACAAGCCGCGCACATTGAAGACCTTAAAAAAGCCCGCTGGTACATTGACCGTGAAATCCTACGCCTGGAGAAAAACGATGCGAACCTTTGAAATCAAAGTCATCACCAAGACCGCTAACCTTTTTTACAAGGGCATTTTTATGAGCGCCATCGATGCTATTGATTTTGCTCTTGAAACCCTGGCGCTTGAAAACTCCAAAATCACGGTCAAACCATGCGCCGCATAATCTCTCTTTACCAATTCTACCGACGCGGGCTGCGCGGGCGCTGGGCTTCTTTGCTGCGGGCGCTGCAAGTGGTGTTCAGGGGGTATGCAGCATGACAGCCCTCGCCTTACTCTTCAGCACCTTTGTACTCGTGTTTGCCCTAGGTTTCCAAAGCCAAAACGTGAACGGCGGCCACTACAAGAGCGCAGCCATCACCAGCTTGGCGATTGGCGCTGGGCAGATGATTTTGTACAAGCTAGCGCCCACCGCTAACTGGATAGAAATTGCTGCCTATCTCTGCGGCGGGCCACTTGGCATAGTGGTGAGCATGTGGGCCCATCGCAAATTCATGAAGGGCCACCACCATGCCCGCTAGCAAAAAACCCCGCAAGCAATACCGTGGCGGCGTTAGTGCCGCTAACGTCAAGCTGCGCGCCCAGCCGTACAAGCTGCATGCAGCTTTTCAGCCGATGCTCGACTTGCTCAACCACATCGAGACCACCGGCGAAGTGGAAGCCACAGACAAGGGCGTGCCGATCATGCGGGTGTTTGGTGATAGCGAATATTACGAGATGGCCGCTGCCATTGAGGGCTTTTACGATGTGTTTGATGTTTACGCAAACCGCCATGGCGTTGAGATTGACACCGGGCCTATCAAGCGCTTGGCAAACTGCTTGCGCACCAGCACGCCGCTGCAACAGAGCCACATAAACGCAGCCAGACATTGCCTGCATGAGCTGCGTGAGATAGCCGGAGACATGCGGGCCGGTGAAGCAAAAGATTTAGTTAGGACCGTACAAATTAAATATGAAATTGAGGCATTGAGAGCATGAACATCGTTAGCAAAGAAGCAATACGCAGCAAGTACAACCTGTTATTGAGCAGTGGTTTTAACGAGCGCCAAGCGCGCGCGAGTATCAAAAGTTTGTTTGGGGTTTGTGAGCAGAGTGTTAATGAGTCACTGACATGGAGCCAAGAAAATGAAATGCAATCAACGCTGCAACCAAGGCCGCAATTGCCAATGCCAAGTTTCGCCGAAAAAAATCACCGGGGCAATTGTATCAATCAGCCCGTTTTTAGTGCTGATTGTGTCGGGCATCTTGGTTAATGGGCGCGACTTTGAACTACACAGAGCATCGCTGTGGAAGCCCTGCTTCGGTATTTACAACATTGCCGACAAACTAACTGAGCGAAACAGAATGATCGTTGTCGAGAAGATCAAACACGGCGATTATGAGCACGCTGCGGGGCATGCGGAAATCTTCATGAGCGAAGGGGGGGCGATATGAAAGAGCGCCCTATCTTATTTTATTCCGAAATGGTTCGCGCAATTCTTGGCGGTCGCAAGACGCAGACGCGGCGAGTAGCGCCGATAAGTGACTTGAAAATCAAACGAGAGAGCGGTGGAATAGTGACGTGGAGTGTTCGTTTCACTAAACCAGTTAAGGGCGTGCTGGGAAGCCACAGCGGCGGCATTGGCAATATACATCCGCATAACATCATCGCTTCTCAGTTCAGCCCTTACGGACGGCCAGGCGACCGCCTTTGGGTGCGGGAAACGCATTGCTTTTGCCCTCGCTCTCCAAGTATGAAAAGTTTTTCATATAGTCCAGAAGAATCTCGCGTAGTTTACGGCGCTGATGATGTATGGCTAAGCGGGCCGAACGGTCCGCATAAGCCGAAGATGCGTCCATCAATCCACATGCCCCGTTGGGCCAGCCGCATCACTCTTGAAATTACAGGCGTGCGCGTTGAGCGGTTGCAGGATATTAGCGAAGCGGATGCAATTTCGGAGGGCGTTGAGCGCACAGTAATCGGTGACGCTTGGCGACGTTACTGCAACGATACCGAGCAAGAGGCTGCAGGACTTACGCCGTGTGGCACTGCTTCTGCATCTTTTTGTTCGCTGTGGGAATCCATTAACGGCCCCGAATCATGGGATGCAAATCCGTGGGTTTGGGTAGTCGAATTTAAGCGGGTGACGCCATGAACCCTCACCTATGGCTGCAAGTCCGTCTGCACTACGCAGCAAATGTAAAGAGCGTGCCGGTTCTAACAAAGCAAGCCACCAAAAATTAAGGAGATAGCGCATGCAAGATTTATCTTACAAAACACATCGCATTTACTTCGAGCACCACGAGCTCGGAAGGGTGGGGTTTTTGGATTTCAATACCGGCAAAATGGTATTTGACGGTGACATGCACGAGAGTGCGAAGATATTTTTTGATCTCTTGAGCAGTAAGTGGGGCACTAGAAATACAGAAATGCTGGCAGCAGACAAGCAAGGAATGCTGATCGACTACCAGGGCATGCTCAACCAAGCCGCAGAAGCCCTCGAACGATCTCGCGAGAAAGCCCTGGCATTCATGCTGCAGCAGTTCAAACAGCATCTATCACAAGCCGGGAAGGCTTTCTACAAGCAAGATTTGCCGACAGTAGATGAATTCTTGCAACTGTACTGCGTCGCGCAAGAGGGGCGCGTGGCTTTGAAAGCAAAGGAGCAAGCATGACGGAAAGCATAAACGAGCCGTTAGCTCAATCTCATATTTTTTATGGGGATAAATGTTTCTTTGTTAGCACGATTAACCGGCAATCATCAGCGGTACTGGCTGGAAATAATATTTACTCTGAAACATTGGTTTGGGAATGGAATGTAGAAAAGAGTGAGCGGCAAGGGTACATATTGCATCAAGCAGAAGGTGCAAAGAACTCAATAAAAGCACATCAATCTATTTGCCAGTATTTATTTGAACATGGAAAGCCGCCAGAGGAGCAAGCATGAGTGAAGAACTAGAAAAGATAATGAAGTCCTTTCCAATAAAGGCAAGATTATTTTCTCAAGCCGCATTGTCTGAAGTTGATAGACTTCGTAAGCTTAATGCGGAGTTGGTTGATGCGCTAACAACTTCTAGCAAATGGGCGCTGCCTATTATGGAGAGAGATGCGAGAAGCCCATCAAATTCGCAGTGGGCAACTGAAGAAATAAACCAAGAAAAAAACTTTATTGTTTCTGTACTAGCCAAAGCAAAGGAGCAATCGTGATTATTAACTTTTTAATTCAGAAAGTGCGCCGCTCTGCGTTTGTAATTGCAAACTCTACAGACCGAAACCCTGTCTTTGCCTGCGTGCTCGTCGCCATTTTTTACATCGGGTTTAACGCGCTGGAAGCGATGATTGAGCAGATAATTTTCGGCGAACGGTTCCTGCATTGGCTTGACCCAATATTCGCGGCGTGCTTCATCATGTACGCGGGCGTGGTCGTACAGTGGTGCTCTGTAATAAAGACATACGAGAATAAAGCTGCTCTACGCTCGGCTTTAGCCAGCGAAGCAGTCTACGAGGCCAGCGAAATGAAATCCAATAAAGCCCAGTTTCTTAAAGAAAACCTGCGGGAAGGCGAAGTTTACGCAGGGATTATTTTAGGGAACGAAGAGCCAGATTATCACCTCTTTCTGCTACCGGGCGAGCACACCGATATTCAGTGGCAATCCGCCATGGATTGGGCCAAGAGTATTGGCGGGAATTTGCCAACCCAGCGCGAACAGTCACTTCTTTTCGCCAACCGCAAAGATGAGTTTAAAGGAAGCTGGTACTGGTCATGCGAAACGCTCGCAAAGGATAGCAGTTATGCGTGGGTTCAGGGTTTCCGCAGTGGCGGCCAGAATTGCTGCCGCAAGAACAGCTACGGCCACGCCAGAGCCGTCCGCAGATTATTAGTCATTGAGTAATTTTGTATTCATCGACAGGGAGCAAGCATGAGCAACTTATGGATGAACTGGCGGTTCGGTGTTCGCCATTTGCAGGTTGGCACTGACTTCCCATACGTTAGCTTTCGGGTAAATCCGTACCACATTCAGAATAAGCCAAGCAAATGGTTTGAAATTTATTGAGGAACAACATGACTCGACACCCAGTTAACCCGGCAATTCTCGGTCTAATCCAAATACTTGCAAAGCAAGTTATAGAATTACCGACGCCCAAACCCGCAAACGACCCGAGCGCACAAGTAAAGAATGACAGCGGCAATCTACACTCGATACTCGTCCGATAATCAAGACGAAACCAGCACGCAAGACCAAATGCGTCTTGCCATGCAGTATGCCGAAAGGCATGGCCTGCGCGTTTGCGGGGTGTATTCGGATGAAGAACTGAGCGGCTTCATGACAGTAGAACGCCGCCCGCAGGGGGCAAAGCTGCTGGCTGCATGCGCGCGCGGCGAAGTTAAAACAATCATTATAGAGAGCCTGGATAGGCTGAGCCGCAATTTGGTTGATCAAGAAACCATTGTCCGTAGGCTAGAGTTTTCCGGGGTGCGTATCGTGAGTACCAGCGACGGCTACGACAGTTTGCGTGATGATCGAGAAATGCAGCGCGGCTTTCGCGGCCTAATGAATGAGCAGTATCTGCGCGATTTAAAGAAGAAAACCCACCGCGGCCTATCTGGCCAAGTGCATCGAGGCTATCACGCGGGGGGAAGCGTATATGGCTATGAATCGGTGCCCGATGGCAAAGGCTTCAAGCTGACAATCAACGAAGAGCAGGCCAAACACGTCCGCTGGATATTTGAGCAATATGCTGCTGGCAAGAGCTGCCAGAAGATTGCCGCCGAACTTAATCTAAACCGCATCCCTAGCCCTAGAAATTCTACTTGGGCTGTATCTGCACTATACGGCTGCCCAGCCAAGGGCAGCGGCATTCTGAACAATGCCACGTATGTCGGCCACTATATTTGGAATCGCTCACGCTGGGAAAAACACCCGGACACGGGCAAGCGAGTACGAATAGACCGGCCAAAGGAAGAGTGGCAGATAATGGAACGGCCAGAGCTACGCATCATTGATGATGCCCTGTGGCAGAAAGTGCGTAACCGCATCGACAAGCCGAGCCTCAAAGGTGGCAGCAAAGGCGCTGGAAGGCCCGCCAGGACACTATTCGGGGGGCTGCTGACGTGCCACCAGTGCGGCGGCCCGATGATCGCTGTAAACGCCCACAAATACGGTTGCGCAAACCATAAAGACCGTGGGGATGCTGTCTGCGATAGCAAATTGCTAGTGAGCAGGGAAAAAACTGACCAGCGGCTACTCAGCCTAGTGCGGGAAGAGCTTCTATCGCCAGCAGCTTTAGTTGAGATGCAAAACGCCGTCAAGCAATTGATCGAGAGTGAGCAAAGTAGCGCGAGCGCAAGCCATCATGCTGCCAAAAAACGTCTTGCAGAAATTGACAAAGAGATTGGCCGACTGGTCGATGCGATTGCCGCAGTCGGGGTATCGCCCGCCCTTGCCGAGAAACTGAAAGCGGCAGAGGCCGAAAAGGCTGCTTTGAAAGAAGCGCCAGCCCAAGGTAAGCCCAGCATTGAAATGGCCGCGATGGTGGCCCGCTATAAAGAAATGGTGCTAGACCTGCAAAACGCGCTGGCTAAAGACACCAACCACGCGAGAACGCTATTGGCTGAACTGCTTGGTAAAGTAGTATTGGTGCCAGCAGAAGGCGGTGTGTGCGCTGAAATAGAAAACGGCCCAGCGATTGCTGAGCCGTCATCTCTAATCATGGTTGCGGGGGCAGGATTTGAACCTACGACCTTCGGGTTATGAGCCCGACGAGCTACCGAGCTGCTCCACCCCGCGTCAGTAGAAAAGCATTATGACATGATTTTCGTTCTATTGCAAATGCAAAGACTGAACTAGCAACATCACAGCAAAGGCAGTCCCAGGTTCGCCAAGCAAACTCCCTGCGCAGCAAACAAATCCACCCCACTCCTGATAATCAATCACGCCGCCTTTAGTACATCTAGCCCGCCAAGATAGGCACGTAACACCTCCGGCACCACGACACTGCCATCGGCCTGCTGGTAGTTTTCTAACACGGCCACCAATGTCCGGCCAACGGCTAAGCCCGAACCATTCAGCGTATGCAGCAGCTCTGGCTTGGCATCCGCATTTCTGAAGCGCGCTTGCATGCGACGGGCTTGAAAGGCTTCACAATTCGATACCGAAGAAATTTCGCGATAGGTATTTTGCGCTGGCAACCATACCTCAAGGTCATAGGTTTTAGCGGCACCAAAGCCCATATCGCCGGTGCAGAGCGACACCACCCGGTACGGCAAACCCAATTTTTGCAAAATCGCTTCTGCATGACCGACCATCGCTTCAAGCGCCTCGTAAGACTGGCTAGGCTCAACAATCTGCACCATTTCCACCTTATCAAACTGGTGCTGGCGGATCATGCCGCGCGTATCCTTGCCATAGCTGCCCGCTTCGGAACGGAAGCAGGGTGAATGGGCGGTGAGCTTGATGGGCAACGCATCATTCGCCACGATCTCATCACGGACAAAATTAGTCAGTGGTACTTCCGCTGTGGGAATCAAATACAGCGCATCGGCTTCGGCATCTGCCCCACCCTTTTTAGCGGCAAATAAATCTTCCGAAAATTTCGGGAGCTGGCCCGTACCACGGAGAGAATCAGCATTCACAATGTAAGGCGTATAGCACTCGGTGTAGCCATGCTCCTGCGTTTGCGTATCCAGCATAAACTGCGCGAGTGCCCGATGCAGGCGAGCAATTTGCCCCCGCAAAACGGTAAAACGTGCGCCAGAGAGTTTGGCCCCAGTTTCAAAATCTAGGCCCAAAGCCGCGCCAATGTCCACGTGGTCGCGCACCGCAAAGTCAAACGCCTTGGGCGTACCCCATTTGCGTACTTCCACGTTATCGTGCTCATCCTTACCCACGGGCACAGACTCGTGCGGCAAGTTGGGGATACTTTGCAATAGCGCCGTCATCGCCGATTGCACTTCATCCAAACGCGCTGCCGAGGTTTTTAATTCATCGCCAATCCCACCCACTTCCGCCATGATGAGTGCCGCATCTTCGCCTTTGCTTTTGGCGATACCGATCTGTTTGGACAAGCTATTCCGCTTGGCTTGCAGCTCTTCCGTACGGGTTTGAATTTGTTTGCGCTCGGCTTCCAGTGCAACGAACTGCTCTTGGGGGAAAGTGAAGCCACGGCTCGCCAAACGCGCCACCACGGCATCTAAATCTTTACGAAGAAGTTGAATATCAAGCATGAGTGTTTTAACAGTGAATAAATTATTGAGAGCGGGCTTCGTCATCCAGGCTACGCAGCCACGCCAGCTTTTCCGCCATTTTAGCTTACGATTCCACTTACCTGTGCCTCAATACATAAGCACATAAAGATACTGCCCTTCATGGAAGTTGTTTTACATTTGAATATAGGCTTTTCAGGTGACCTATTCCCAAGTCTAGGATGGGCTCATACATAAATGAATTTAAATGAATATTTTCTGGTGTCATCAAGTTCACCTGTTCAAGTACCAACACATCTTCTGGTCTACCAAGGCCCAACCTTTTGTATTCCTGTAGGAGCTTAATTGTTTGGTTCTCCTCAATGGGGCCTACAAAAGCGGCATTGTTAATGGTTTTAATCATATGCCGTTCAGCAACCAATCTGATAGCAATCGAAAGAACAATTTTCCCTTCAAGTTCTACAGCCTCTTCTTGAGCATTAAAAACTGATTCCGCCTCTTCATTGATCAAATCTATTACAAGCTTCGTTTTTGGATTCAATGACAATTGCTGCTTATCAGCTAGAATTTTCTTGTAGATCGTGCAGAGTTCATCAAGAGTCATGGTGTCAGTATCACCTTTGACATGAAGCAATGATGTGAGCTTGAGACATTCCGCCTTCAAACCGCAGTATTCAGCCAAGTTGCGAACAAATGGGATTGCCGAAATACAAAAAGAGGGCGTTGTGAGATTATCTTTCCAGTGACCAAAAGGATTCTTCTGATATTTTTCTTGAATCAGCTTAAGCTTTCTACCTGTCTTGGCTGCATGCAGTTTGTAATCACGCCTTAACCCAAGCCGTCCACTTATACTTCTGTAGAAATCGAAATTATGGGAAAGAAAGAGACACAGGAATTGCCCGGTAGCAGAAATGTCCTTGAGATATTCAATGATTGCATACTTGTTTTTATAGTCAAACGAGTCCGCAATATCATCAATTACCAAGATAGTTGTTGCACCTTGCTTCCTTCTTGTCTCAATCTCAAACAAGATGTTCAATATATAGAGAGCCCTTCTTTCACCTTGACTAAGCACTTTCAGCAAAGAGTCTCTAGCAACATCACCCTCTCCATCGCCATCTTTGAATTTGAATGTAATTGTTGGTTGTGACCCTTTCAAGATCACATCATCTTGGTTTGCCACGCTCATCTTGAACGGAACAGAGAACCGCTTGTTGAAAGCATCAACAACTGCTTCCCATTCTGTTCTTTCACTCTTGGCTTGTTCAACAGCCTCTTCAATAGTGACCTTGCTAGTTCTGTAGGCATCTAGGAATTGGCTATAGAGATCCTTCTGATCAACCAGATAAGCAATCCAAAGGTCCTTTTGAAGCTTCTTGAAGTCTTTCAAATAGGGAAGGATGTGCTGATTATCAAAGAGATAATCTCTGAACTTCCGTAGCTCAATGTTTTGGATTTTCTTATCTATGGCATCAAATTTGGTAGCAAGATCCTTGTCGGTCAGAATCTTCTTTCGTTCCTCTTCAATTTTTTCAGCAAGCTCATCAGCAGTCGAAATCTCTTTCATCCCATCTTTGGTTCTGAGATTTACTGAATGTTTTGCCTCAAAAAATCCATTGTCTTTGAGTTGCTTGTTAACAGTCGATGCGCTGTAGTGATTGAATTGCTTACTGAGGACGTCAGACTTGGAAACCAGTTCGTTGTATTTTTGGATATATTCTTCTAGCTGATCTTTGATTGACCCAGAATCCAGAAGCCCAACTGCCTTGTCATTGAAAACTTCTGCATAGACCACAGTGGAAAGCTGCGAAGGGGGGGCGGCCTTTACTTGTTCTTCCAATGACTCTACAAGTTCAGCAAGCGACTTATTTCCAAAGCATTTCAATATTTCAGTTTCAGGAGTAACGGTTCTACCAGTCAAGCCTGACAACTGTTTCAGCTTCGCAAACAAACCGGCCTGTTTATCTGCAATCTCCTTGAGAGCATCATCATACTTTTGCTTAACTGCACCATTAACAAGAAGCAGTGATGCTTTCTCCGATGAAAAGTCAGCATTGTAGGGTTCAACGACAAATACTGAATCAGCGGCAATGTCACTACCCGCATCATCTTTTATGACTCTGCTTGATGCTCTATCTGGAAATATCAAATCTTTGGTATCTCTACCCTTTGCCAAGTCATCGAACGTCTTTGAAAAAGATGTTTTCATAAAGCCATTCGGTGCGTAGATTGCATAGCTATTAGTGTTGCTGAAATCAAACTCATGCACTAATTCGCTGATGCCGTAACAATTCTCTAGATTAACGATAAGCTTCATTCCAATGCCCGTTTGATTTGATCCAACTTAGCCAGCATCTTCATCCCACTGTTTCAATACAGCAAGCTTCTCAGCAATTTTTGCCTCCAACCCTCTCGGCGTAGGCTGATACCAACCTGGTTCGTCGATTCCTTCCGGCAAATACGTTTCCCCGGCGGCATAGGCATTGGGTTCATCGTGTGCATAGCGGTAAGTTTTACCATAGCCCAAGTCTTTCATGAGCTTGGTGGGGGCATTGCGCAGATGTTCTGGCACGGGGCGGCTGGCATCGTTGGCGACAAAGGCTTTGGCCGCTTTGTAAGCCAGGTAGCTGGCATTGGATTTCGCCGCGCACGCTAAATACAGCACGGCTTGCGCCAGCGTCAACTCCCCTTCGGGTGAACCAAGGCGCTCATACGTTTCCGCCGCATCTAGCGCAATCCGTAGGGCGCGGGGATCGGCCAGGCCAATATCTTCTGAGGCCATGCGGATAATGCGCCGGGCGAGATAGCGCGGGTCCGCCCCACCATCCAGCATCCTTACCAGCCAATACAATGCTGCATCGGGATTGGAACCGCGCACCGATTTATGCAAGGCGGAGATTTGATCGTAAAACGCATCGCCACCTTTATCAAAGCGGCGCAAGCTTTGCGTGAGTACTTGTGCAATCAGCTCACCCTCAATCGTAGTTAATCCGGCTTGCTGTGCGGCCCGCGCAACCAGTTCAAAATTATTCAGGAGTTTGCGGCCATCCCCATCGGCACTGGCCAGCAACGTCTCCATGGCGGCATCAGCCACCGCTAAATCCGGATAAGCTAACTGATTGGCCCGCGCGAGTAGCTGGCGCAGCTCGGTTTGATCCAGCGCTTTAAGCACATACACCGCCGCCCGCGACAGCAGAGCGTTGTTCACCTCAAAGGAGGGGTTTTCGGTGGTGGCACCAATAAACACAAACAACCCCGCTTCAACATGCGGTAAAAAAGCGTCTTGCTGGCTTTTATTAAAACGATGCACTTCATCGACAAACAGCAAGGTCGGCTTGCCATTCAGTAAGCGCGTTTGTTCGGCCTGCACCACCGCTTCCCGAATTTCTTTCACGCCAGAGAGCACCGCAGAGAGGGCAATAAACGGCAAACCAAAGGCATCGGCCATTAAGCGGGCCAGCGTGGTCTTGCCAACGCCGGGCGGCCCCCAAAAAATCATGGAATGCGGCTGGCCACTTTGAAAAGCAATCCGCAATGGTTTGCCCGCCCCCAGCAAATGCGACTGCCCGACCACATCCTCAATCGTGGTGGGGCGCAGCCGTTCTGCCAGCGGAACCGCTTGCCGTTGCGATAAAGGTTGCTCAAAGAGATCTGCCATACTGACCGTTCAAATTCGCGTACTAGGGATGTTTTTCGGTTAAAGTGAATTTATAAACAAGCGCTGCTAATGAAACGTGAGCCACCATCAATGAACCACCTGCAAGCTGCAACGATATTTGCAAGCCAAACCTATCGCTTAAAAACCGTGCCCATTCGCCAACCTGCATTGTGCATTGTGCTGTCCGGCACCAAGATGATTCATCTACCCAGCGGCGATACGGTGACGCTGCAACCCAAGCAAGCTATTCTACTCGCCCAACATACGGTCTGGGATATTACCAATCAGCCGGATCGAGATCACTCGTACCAAGCAGTTTTTGTTGGCTTTGACGCAACTTGTTTGCAAGATGCGGCGCGTAGTAGCATGCACTTGACGACACAACCGATCGCCCTTCTGCAAAAACTGGATCATGCCAGCGCCCTACTTGAAGCCACACAGCGGCTACTCCCTAAGCAAACAGACCACACCAGCGCGCACGCCAAAAGTACCAAAACAAGTACCAAAATTAGCCCTGAAGTTTTCCGTCATCGCCAGCTAGAAATTCTTTTATTGATTGCGGAAGCCGGTTATCACTTTCCCCACACGACGCAAACCGATTGGCTGGATGCCATCCGGCATTTAGTGCAAAGCGCGCCACACCAGGATTGGCAAGCAGCCAATTTGGCCAAATCACTGAACCTGAGTGAATCCAGTCTGCGCCGACGCTTACAGAACCATCCACTCACTCTCGCCACCATCGTACGTGAAATTCGCCTAGAGCATGCGCTGCATTTACTGCAAACCACCCTCATGCCGATTGGCGAAGTAGCACAAGCTTGCGGCTGGGAATCACACAGTCAATTTAGCGCTGCTTTTCAAAAGCGCTGGGGTGCCGCGCCCTCTAGTGTGCGGGCAAGCTGATTGAGAATGGATAAAGATTGAAAGAAAATCGTTATGCAGTTTTGCACGATTGATGCGATTATTTCAGCTCAAGATAAATACTGATTTTCCCTCAACCAAGGAGATGTCAATGAAGCGAACCAGCCCCCTCACAAGTATTTTCAGCGCGACGTTATTCACGGGCGCCATGCTGTTTGGTTCCATGGCTCACGCCGGCGAATTTAAACTCAGCAGCCCCACTATTAAACCCAATAGCACCCTCAGCGACGCACAAGTGTTTAACGGGTTTGGTTGCACCGGCCAAAACATTTCCCCCGCGCTAACTTGGACACCCGGCCCCGCTGGGACAAAAAGCTATGCGGTGACCGTGTACGACCCGGATGCCCCAACTGGTTCCGGCTGGTGGCACTGGGTGGTGTACAACCTACCCGCCAACACCACGAGCCTAGCCGAGAATGCCGGGAGTGCAAACAGCGGCGCCCTGCCCGCAGGCACCGTGCAAGGCCGCACTGACTTTGGTAGCGCAGGATTCGGTGGCGCCTGCCCACCCGTGGGCGACAAACCGCATCGCTACATTTTTACAGTGCATGCATTGAAAACTGAAAAGATCGAAGTGCCTGCCGACGCCACCGCCGCACTCATTGGCTACATGATCAATGCCAATCGCTTAGCCAAGGCCAGCTTCACGGCAAAGTATGGGCGTAAGAAATAAATTACGCTTATCCAATTGCACGCATCACCGAGCAAGTAAAAAACAGGGAACCAACTGGTTCCCTGTTTTTATTCTAGTAAGCTCATCGGCACTTCAGGCTGCGCTGCCGAACGCGTGCCCGGCAGGCTGATGATTAGTCTGACGATCACTGTAGTTTGGTGACGCTGAGATAAAATCATCTTCATGTCGCTGGTACCCCACAGTCTCCGCTAAAATAAATAATTACGCCAACGGTGCGTGTCTCCCTCTGAATACTGCTATGCGTGTTTCAACCATTGTTTATTGTGCTGCGTGTGGTCATGCGGTTGAGCATCGTATCCCCGATGGCGAAAACCGGTTGCGTGCGGTTTGCCCCGCCTGCCACACCATTCACTACGAAAACCCTCGTATGGTGGTGGGCACCATTCCAATCTGGAACGATGAAGTCCTGCTCTGTAAGCGTGCGATTGAGCCACGCTACGGCTACTGGACCCTACCCGCCGGTTTCATGGAACTCGACGAAACCACCGCAGCCGGGGCCGTGCGCGAAACGCAGGAAGAAGCCGGGGCAACCGTCAAACTCGGCCCCTTGTTTAGCCTGATTGATATTCCCCATGCCGGGCAAACGCATTTGTTCTATCTAGCTCAGCTCGACTCGCCCGATTGCCAACCCGGCCCCGAAACCCTTGAACAGCGCCTATTCAAGGAGAGCGATATTCCTTGGGCGGACTTGGCCTTTAGTTCGGTACGGCTGACTTTGGAACACTACTTTGCCAGCCGCCGCAACCAACAGAACACCGGAGTAGACCAGCCGATGTGCTACGTTGCTAGCATTCATGCGCCACACAAGCAGTCGCCTTACTAATCTCAAGCTCGACCACGCACGATATGCTGCCCTGGCTCGATACCCACACGCCTTTCCCACCGATTGAGCGCGCACTCAAAGAACCCAGTGGCCTGCTCGCCGCCGGAGCCGATTTATCCGTACCGCGCTTGCTAAACGCCTACCAACACGGCATTTTTCCTTGGTATAGCGAAGGTGAGCCGATTTTGTGGTGGAGCACCGAACCGCGCATGGTTTTACGCTGTGCCGATTTTCGCTGCCATCGCAGCCTACGCAAAACTCTGGAAAAAGTCAGCCTCGACCCCGCTTGGGAAATTCGCTGCGACACGGCGTTTGCTGAGGTGATTCAAGCCTGTTCTGAACAACATCGCGCCGGGCAGTCCGGCACCTGGATCGTGCCCGAGATGGTGGCAGCCTACTCCGCTTTGCATCACGCTGGGCACGCCCATTCGGTTGAAACTTGGCACGAAGGCAAACTGGTGTCAGGCTTATATGGGGTGGCGATTGGCCGCATGTTTTACGGGGAATCCATGTTCACGCGGGTGACCGATGGCTCTAAAATCGCCCTCGCCGCCTTGGTGGCATTCTTGCGCACCCAAGACTGCGCGTTGATCGACTGCCAGCAGCAAACACGGCATTTGGCTTCGCTCGGCGCTGCGCCCATCTGTCGGGCTGCGTTTAAAGCGTATTTGGCCAGCAGCACGGTACAACCGGAAATGGACTGGCAAAACGCGGCAAAACACAGTAATCTAAAAGCAATGCTTACTGTATTCACACCATGACGCACCCCAAAGCCTTCAAGCTCGCGCAGATTCATTTTTATGCCACGGCTCCCTACCCGTGCAGCTATTTGCCCGACCAACAAGCACGCTCGCAGGTTGCCACCCCCACGCATTTAATCGACACCTTTGTTTATACCGAACTGGTGCGCAATGGCTTTCGCCGCAGCGGGCTATACACCTATCGCCCGCATTGCGATGGCTGTCGCGCCTGCTTGCCGGTGCGGATTCATTCTGAGCGCTTTCAGCCCAATCGCACGCAACGCCGCATTTGGCAACGCTTACAGCGCTTGCAAGTCTTTGAGAAAACGCTGCACTTTGATGAAGAACATTTCGCGCTCTACCAGCACTACCAACAAACCCGCCATGCAGGCGGTGGCATGGATGAAGACGACCGCGAGCAGTACAGCCAGTTTTTGCTGAATAGCCGGATTGATACCCGCTTGATTGAATTCCGCGAACCCGATGGCACACTGCGGATGGTATCGCTGGTGGATGTGTTGGAAGATGGCCTGTCGGCGGTCTATACCTTCTTTGATACCAGCAACCCTAAAGCCAGTTACGGCACTTACAACATCCTCTGGCAAATCGCCGCAGCAAGCGCTTTACAACTGCCCTATGTGTATTTGGGCTACTGGATTGCACAGAGTCAAAAGATGGCCTACAAAGCCAATTTTCAGCCGCTAGAAGCGTATCAAGAAGGCCAATGGATCCCCCTACAATCCGACAACGCATAAGCAGAAAGCAAGTTGTTTAGGCATTGCTCCTGCTACGATCCGCTATCATTCGGGTTCTGCTTACCTACACGAATCCTTGATCATGCTGTCTACCCTCCCCGTCCTCTCGCCACTCTACCCCCTCGCTCGCCCGTTGCTGTTTTCAATGGATGCCGAAACCGCGCATCATTTCACCTTAAACAATCTAAAGCGCTTGCATCAATGCGGTTTACTCAGCGCACCAAAGGCTAATCCCACTCACGCAAAAACCGTCATGGGGCTGAAGTTTCCAAATGCGGTTGGTTTAGCGGCGGGGTTGGATAAGGACGCCAGCTATATTGACGCCCTCGCCGCCCTCGGCTTTGGTTTTATTGAAGTCGGCACCGTTACGCCCCGACCACAGCCCGGTAATCCCAAGCCACGGATGTTCCGACTCCCGCAAGCGCAAGGCATTATCAACCGCATGGGCTTTAACAATAGCGGGGTCGAACAGTTTGTGAAAAATGTGCAAGCCTCGCAGTTTTATGCCGAGCGGAAAACGCAGCCTCGCATTCTTGGGCTGAACATCGGTAAAAATGCCGATACCCCGATTGAGCGGGCTGTGGATGACTATGTGCATTGCCTGGAGCGTGTGTATCCCTATGCCAGCTACGTCACTGTCAACATTTCCTCGCCCAACACCAAAAACCTGCGGCAACTGCAAGGCGGTGATGAGCTGGATAACCTACTCGCCACGCTCAAAACCACGCAATACAAACTCGCACAACAACATGGCTTTTATGTGCCGCTCACGCTCAAAATCGCGCCCGATTTAGATGCCGAGCAAATCAGGGTAATTGCGGATACCTTGCTCCGCCACAAAATCGACGGCGTCATCGCCACCAACACCACCCTCAGCCGAGATGCAGTTAAAGGCATGCAGCATGGCGACGAAACCGGCGGCCTCAGCGGCGCCCCGGTGAAAGCGCTGTCTACGCAAGTCGTTCGCGCACTCAAGCAAGCCGTGGGGGATACCCTACCGATTATTGGCGTGGGCGGAATTTTGAGCGGGGCCGATGCGAAAGAAAAAATCGAAGCTGGTGCAAGCTTGGTGCAGCTGTATTCGGGATTGATTTATCGTGGGCCGGGGCTAATTAGTGAAAGCATCAATCTACTTAAATAGCATGCAAGAGACTTCTAACCCAAGACTGGATATTAATACCGCGGTCGCTTTACGAGATTTATGTACCTCAGCCATACAAACGTGGACATTGTTGATTGAATTATTTGACAATAACGAATACATAGATTTTTTTAAGCAACCAAGAAATGAGCATTTCTTTCACGCAATTAAAACTGCGCTGCATTGGCAATTAATTACACAAATTTCTAAACTGCACGATCCAGCCACCACTAAATATAAAGACAAGATATTTTCAAATTTATCTATTCCGCTGATCATTAATAAATACACTTGGGACAATCAAACCAAGTCACAGCTGCTCAATATAGAGAAGAAAATGAATGATTTGGATTTCACGAGTAGTTTCAAAAGTGCACGAAATAAATATAGCTCACACAATGATCTAGAGGAAATTTTACAAGACCCATACTTTGCCGAATTCGGCAAAAATAATGATAATGACTATTTTGAATACCTAACAGAATTTATGAACATCATTTCTAAATTGATACTAGAAGAGCCCTATAACAGCTTTATCTGCGAAACAAAAACAGATGCGCTAGATTTTATAAAAACATACAAAATTGGCTATCAGAACCGCTTCCACGATACACCGCATACGTCCATCTAAACGCCTTCCCCTCCAGCATACGTAAATCCCGATAATTCGGCCACCGTGCGAAGCCCAATAGCTGACATAAATCAGGCAAACGCCCAGTTTGCCCGATCCACTTCAACTAAATTGATATAAATGGCTGAAGTAGAAACCCCAAGCTGCTCTTGCATGCGTTGTTTCAATTCTGCATAAAACGCTTGCTTGAGATCCGTAGTACGCCCCTGATTTAAAGTAATTTGAATAAACACAATCTGCGCTCGTTGTGCGTCATCCAATACACCAGGCTGATGGCAAACAGCAGTATGCGAATGCGCCTCTGCAATGACATAGTTTTCAGCGTCAGGGACCTTTAATACCTCACGCATCACTTGCGTGATGATCTCACCGATTTTTTCCTGAAAGTCGGGAGGTCGAGATTCATGAAAATCCACCCTAACTAACGCCATCATCATCCTCGCAATTATTTGGTTTGCTTTTTTTGAGCATACATCTCTCTAAAGGTCTTCCCCTCCGGCACGCGCAAATCGCGATAATCCGTCCACCCTGCTGCGCCCGGTAGCTGCCGAATCTTGCCCCCCTGCCATTTCGCCCAGACTTTGAGTGCTCGCACTGCGATACGGCTACCCCAGCGATAGATCTTAGGATGTAAGGCCGCCCAACGCCAGACGCGCAGCGCGATGCGCTCTGTCCACGGCCTCAGGCCCTGCTCCACTTGTTTTTCACGGAGTTTCCGCAGCAGATCGGGCAAGGGAATTTTGACCGGGCAAACCACATGGCATTCGCCACACAGCGTCGCGGCTTGAGGTAAGTCCAGCGCATTCGCCAGCCCGGCATAACTGGGGGTGAGCACCGAACCCATTGGACCAGGATAAACCCAGCCATAAGCATGCCCGCCAATTTTTTGATACACCGGGCAGTGGTTCATACAAGCCCCGCAACGAATACAGCGCAACATTTCTTGAAAGTCGCCGCCCAGCAATTCACTGCGCCCCGCATCCACCAAAATGAAGTACATGTGCTCCGGGCCATCGCTCTCATTCGGCTGCTTGGTGCCAGTGAGTAAGGTGAAATAATTGGAGATCGATTGCCCCGTGGCCGAGCGCGGCAGCAAGCGCATGAGGGTGGCCACATCGTTGAGCGTGGGCACGACTTTTTCAATCCCGGTAATCGCCACATGCACCTTGGGCAAGGTGGTACACATGCGGTCGTTGCCTTCGTTCGTCACTAAGCAAACCGATCCCGTTTCGGCAATTAAAAAATTACCGCCACTGATGCCCATGTCCGCACTTAAAAAATGAGGACGCAAGACCTCACGGGCTTCGCGGGTCATCGCCTCAATATTCGTTAAGCGCGGCTTTTGATGGACTTTGGCAAAGAGGTCGGAAATCTCTTCTTTGTCCTTATGTACAACAGGGGCAATGATGTGTGAAGGCGGTTCGTTATTATTGATTTGCAGGATGTACTCACCTAAATCGGTCTCGACCGATTGAATACCTGCCGCTTCTAGCTGACGATTCAGCGCCAGCTCTTCCGACACCATCGATTTCGATTTAATCACCTTGCGCACCTGATGGTGCTGCGCGATTTTGACGGTAAGCTCTGCCGCTTCTGCTGCACTGGCGGCGTACAGCACCGTAGCCCCACTTTTACGGGCATTGTCTTCAAAGATTTCTAACCAGACATCGAGATTTTGCAAACCGCGATTACGACGTTCTTTCGCGGCATCACGCGTGCCCTCAAAGTCATCTAGTTCGGTAATGGCATTGGCCCGGCCTGACACAAACTTGGTCGAGAGCTTTTTCAGGTTTTCCTGTAAGCGCGGATTCGCCAGCTTTTGCGCGGCAGAGGCTTGGAAGTGGACTGAGCGAATTTCCATGATTATGCCTTTATGCTTGAAAGTTGTGCTTGCCCTGCTAAGACTTCGGCAATATGCAGCACTTGCGTTTTGTTGTCACCGACTCTACGCAAACGCCCCTCAATATTGAGCATGCACCCCACATCACCCAGCACGACCGCTTGCGCACCCGTGGCTTGAATATTGGCAATCTTCTCATCCACAATCGCGCTGGAAATATTGCCGTATTTCACGGAGAAAGTACCGCCAAAGCCGCAGCAGGCGCGGCAGTCTTTCATTTCGGTTAGTGTTAATTCGGGAACCAAAGCCAACAAACCGCGGGGTTGCGCTTGCACCCCCAGTTCGCGCAAGCCGCTACAGGAGTCATGATAAGTCACGGTGGTTTTGGGTTGAGGGTTCGCGCACGCCGGTACCGTGTTGACTTGCATGACGGTGGCTAGAAAATCAGTCAGCTCATACGTGCGTGCAGCGAGTGCACGCAGGCGCTCGGCAATCGCTGGCTCAGTGGGAAACAATTCAGGCGAATGCGTTTTGAGCATGCCGCCACAGGAACCTGACGGCACCACCACATAATCAAACGATTCAAACTCGTCTAAAAATTTACGGGCCAAGGTGACGCCTGCGGCATGGTCGCCCGAATTAAAACCAGGTTGCCCGCAACAGGTTTGATTGGCAGGCACCACTACCTCACACCCCGCCGATTCGAGTAGCTCAATCACCGAAAAACCAATCGAAGGCCGCATGGCATCAATCAAGCAAGTGACAAACAGTCCAACTCGACGTTTTTCCGGGGTAACGCTGGGGATATGGGTCATCCTGTCCTCGCTAACTTTTAAGCATTCACTTAATTATGCCCATGAAATACCCTGAATGTAAAGATCATTGATCGTTGGCAAGGGGGCTGCATCCGCGTCGGGCAACGCCAGCCAGATCCAGCGTAGCGATCAATAAATCCACAAGAATTAGACTTCATCAAGCCAAGGTGGGCTACGATAAGTGGCCTGCAGCGATTGCCCCCAGCCCGAAAAAGACTCTACCCAGCCGCCCATGATTAGCATGACAAACAGTAATGACCGCCCTCCTACTTCTCATGATGCCGACCGCCTTAAGATTCCCTTCTGGGAAGCTTTCTCTTTTTGGTTAAAACTTGGCTTTGTTAGTTTTGGTGGCCCGGCCGGGCAGATTGCGATCATGCACCGCGAACTCGTCGAGCGGCGGCGCTGGATTAGTGAGGGGCGTTTTCTGCATGCACTCAACTACTGCATGGTGTTACCCGGCCCTGAAGCACAGCAACTGGCGACTTATATTGGCTGGCTCATGCATCGCACTGCGGGGGGAGTGGTCGCGGGGCTACTCTTTATTTTGCCCTCGCTGCTGATCTTAATTGCCCTCTCTTGGCTTTACATGGCATATGGCCATACTGATTGGCTTACCGGGATCTTTAATGGTATCAAACCCGCTGTCACGGCCATCGTTCTGCATGCCGCCTATCGAATCGGTGGCCGCACCTTAAAGAATAAATGGCTCTGGTCGATAGCGACTGCCAGTTTTATTGCTATTTTCATATTCAATACCCCCTTCCCGCTGATCATTGCCGTCAGTGCGCTGGCTGGCTGGCTGGGAGGACACTTCGCACCGACGCAGTTTTCAATGGCAACAGCACACGGAAATGGCAAGCATGGGGACAGCCCAGCAGTAATTGATGACCATACCCCCACCCCCGCTCACGCCCAATTCCGCTGGGTTCGCCTGCTCAGCATGTTGGCTATCGGGCTCTTGCTGTGGGCCGTGCCACTAACCACCCTGACCTATGCGCACACTTGGCAAAGTACCTTGCCGCAAATGGCATGGTTCTTTAGTAAAGCTGCATTGCTGACTTTTGGCGGGGCTTATGCTGTTCTACCTTATGTTTACCAGGGTGCGGTGGGCCATTACGGTTGGCTTACTGCGCCGCAAATGATAGATGGGCTAGCCTTGGGTGAAACCACGCCTGGGCCATTGATTATGGTGGTGACATTCGTGGGGTTTGTTGGTGGTTATCAACATCCAGCACTCGCGGCTAATTTACACACCTCCCCGCTCTGGGCTGGGGTATTAGCGGCGTGTGTCGTTACCTGGTTTACGTTTTTACCGTCGTTTATCTTCATCTTTGCGGGTGGGCCCTTGATTGAATCAACGCACCGTAAATTGGCTTATACCGCGCCCTTAACGGCGATCACCGCCGCCGTAGTTGGCGTCATTGTCAACCTCGCCTGCTTTTTTGCCTACCACGTGATCTGGCCCACAGGTTTGGCGCATCCGCCCTCTTGGGTCAGCCTGCTCATCATGGCGGGTGCGGCGCTGGCACTTTTCAGGTATCAAATCAATGTGCTGCCAGTCATTCTGCTATGCGGAGCAGCGGGCTGGCTCTTCTCTTTGGTGGGATGAGCACTCGCACGGTTGTTATCCCGTCAAAATAACCGCTATCCGATGCAGACAACTACAGCGCTGGTGCGGTGTCGAGCCCCTCTAAGCTGCTTACCCGCTTTGGCTGGCGCGGAAAAGATGCTCCATGTTGCTCAGGCTGAGTATTCAACAATGCCTCGGCACGATCAATCCATGCGGCGTGTTCGCGACTGATGTGCTGCAGCGATTCCAGCAAACTTGAAGCCAACAACATAGCTTCTTTATGCTGGGCGTCTAGACGACGTTGCGCTTGCTGGGTCATTTGCTTTGCCATTAGCTCGGCATCTGCGCGGGCTTTGGCGGCTTCAGTCGCAGCTTTTTCAGCCAGCAGGCGCGCTTGTTTCTCACGATTTTCCATGCTTAACGCTTGCTCTAGCGACGCCGCCTGCTGAGCTTGCTCTTGCGCCAATTGTGTCGCCTGGTGCAAGGCCGCATTGGCTGCTGCTTCGGCCACGGACTTCGCCTTCAACGCTTGCTGTTCTGCCAATAAATGCTGCTGGCGTGCCGCTAAATCACTGGCCAGACTTTCTTCCAGAGTCAATTTTTCAGTCGCCAATAAACGTTGCTGTTCCTGTAGCTGAAGGTTTTCGGCGGCTTTGGCTTGGGCCAAGGCCATTAGTCGAGTCGCCTCCTCCGTTTGCATCCGCGCCCGGTTTTCTTGTTCGGCTTTTTGCCGCGCCAATTTCTCGGTTTCTTGAGCGGCCTGCAGCCGTAAACGCTGATCCTCACTTGCTTGTTCTTCAGCCTCACGACTGGCTTGTAAGGTTAACGCCAATTGTTGTTCATGCTGCGCACGTTGCGTTTGCAAACGTAACAAGGTCGCTTGTTCCTGATTTTTTTGTTCAATGGCTTGCGCCTCACGGCTCGCTTGCTCCGCCAGTTGACGCGCCAAGTTCAGGGCATGGGCTTCAGCGCGCTGGCGGGCTTGCGCAGCTTCTTTTTCAATGGTGACTTGCTGCAATCGCGCATTCGCCATTTCCAGTGCTTGCTCTTGAGCCAGGCGACGTTCTGCTGCCGCTTGAATCGTCTTTTCCTCTGCCATTTGTTGAGCCAAACAGGCAGCTAGCTCTGCTTCTTCATGGGCAATGCGCTGGACTTGTGCGGCACGCAAGCTTTCTTGCTGGCGCACTTTTTCATCTTCTAAGCGAGCTAAAGATTGGGCTTGTGCCAAGGTCTGTGCGCCTAGCTCTTGCGCCAGCTCGGCAGCGGCTAACTGTGCCGCAATCGCGCCCTGTAGCGCCTCCTCTTGCGCCCGCTTACGCTGAATCGCGTCAGCCAGTTGTGTTTGTTGTGCGACCCGGGCTTTTAATGCAGCCGTCGCAAATTGCTTATCCTGAACAATTTGTTGCGCAATCTGTACCAGTCGTTCCTGCTCCTGAGCCTCTTCGGCACTGGCTCTTGCAGCAGCTTGCGTTTCTTGAATTTTCAGGGCAGTAGCATCGAGCAAGCGTCGTGCCGCAAGCTGTGCGACTTCTTCTGCCTGCACCAAAGCCTGATCCCGTCTGGCTTGTTCCAACGCCTGCTTGGCATTTTCTGCCGCCAACTCACGCTGACGCTGCGCGGCAGCGCGCGCTTGCTCCTGCGCTGCATTGGCAAGCTGCTGCAAACGGGAGACTCGGCGCAGCTCTTTAGCTTCGAATGCTTTCAATGAAGCCTGCTGTTGCTCAGCCTCGGTTAAGCTCCTTTTCTCGGCGATACAGGCTTGAATCTGTTGCTGATGGCTTTCGCGTGCCTGATTCAATGCCGCAATAGCCTGCGCTAAAGCAGCCGCCTGCTCTTGCTGTGTCTGTAGCAGCGCAGTAGCCGCAAGCGCCCGCTGTTCCGCTTGCTCGGTCGCGTGTATTTGTAGCGATTTTTGTTCAGCCAGGTGCGCCATTTCGAGCTGCTCTGCCTCGATCTGCCGTCGTTTTGCTGCCTTGAGCGCTTGCTGTTCGGCTAATTTTCTCCGTAACGCCTGAACCAATTGTTCATCGAGCAGGCGTTTTTCGCTTGCTGCTTCGGCAAGGCGTCTTTCTTCCGCAATCCGGCACTGCTCACTTTCCAAGGCGAGCTGCTCAGCATTTGCCCGCGCTGCTTGTTGCTGGCGCCGCTGTTGAATGCTCTGCAATAAGCGCTGTTGCGCCTGGGCGCGACGACGGCCCAGGCGTGCCAGCTCAACTGCCTCGCGCGCACGCGCCTCGGCAGCAAGCGTCGCCCGTTGCTGGGTCTCCAATTGTTCTTGTGCTTTCCGTGCGAGCGTTTGAATCGATTGTTCAGCCCGCTTCAAAGCCAGTAATCTTTCTTGCTGGGCAGCAGCGGTTTGGCTCTCTAGCGTCGCTTTCTGCGTCATGGCTTGTGCCAGTGCCTGGTCAGACTCTGCACGGGCCAGGGCAGCTTGCTGCAGTGCTGCTTCTGCAAGCAGTTTATTTTGCAACGCTTTTTCTGCCGCTTGCTCACTGGCCAAGCGCTCTTGCGCTGTCAATGCCAGCCAGCGCGCTTGTTCCGCCTTTTGCTGGGCCAAGGCGGCAGCTTTTGCATTTGACTTTGCGGCGTCCTCTGCATCCTGCAACGCTTGTTGCTCTGCCTGACGCTGGGCCACGGCCAAGGCAGCCGCTTCTTGTTCCAACAGAACCCGCCGCTGCGCGTATTCTTCCGCCCGCTTTTCGTCAGCAATCCGCTGTTGGGCTTGCTGTAGCGCAGCCTGATCTTGCTCGGCCCGAGCTTGCGCCGCTGTAGTCGCTGCTGCTTCCTGCTGCAGCTTATCGGCAGCAATGGCAGCTGCCCGAGCTTCTGCTTCAACACGCTTAAGCACTTCGGCTTGCAAGGCTTGCTCATGTTGTAGACGCTGTGCGGCAGTTTGGCGCAACTGTTGTTCAGCCTGAAGACGTCGTTGCACCTGCTGGGCCGCTTCAGACTCTAACTGCAAGCGTTGCTGTGCTTCTGATTGCAGTGTTTTTTCAGCCTCAACCCGCTGTTGTATGGTCTCAATGGCTTGCGTAGTCGCCGCGGCCTTGGCTTGTGACAGCTGCGCCTGCTCTTGCTCAAGCTGTTGTTTCTCTTGCGCCGCAAGCGCCGCCATGCTGTCAGCCCGTGCTCGTTCTTCAGCAGCCGCCAATGCTGCCGCTTCTTCACGCGCCCGCGCCTCTTGCTGCGTCGCTGCCGTTTGCTCCGCTAGCGTGAGTTTCTGCAAGAGGTCGCGCACCCGTTTTTCAGCTTCAATCCGCTGTTGTTTGGCCTGCCGTGCGGCTTGCTCGGCGGCGATGCGGGCCTGTGTCGCCGCCAGCGCCTCCTCGGCTACTTTAACCGCCTGATAGGCCTCAACGGTCGCTTTCGACTCAGCCTGTGCTCTTGCTTCTGCAGCGGCACGGGCGGCGGCTTCAACTTGTGCCCGATTTTCGGCGGCGGCGGCCGCTTTCGCCTCAGACTCAACCCGGGCAAAGGCGAGACGTAAGGCGGCTAACTGTTCGTTGGCGTTCAGGGAAGGTTTTTCAGCCACTGCAAAGTCGGCCCCGTTGCCACTTGAGTACGCAACCCGTAAACCTTGCTTTTGTGGCTCATGATCGAATAAACCAGCAATCGAGGATTCTGCGTTGTGCGGTGGGGTAAGATGCTGTTCGGCAAGCATGCTGCCTCCTGCAATGGTCGGATAATAACGGCCTTAGTATGAGCGGTTTGTCGGGAATCGAAACCACAATAAAGCGGGCAAATGCCTGCCAATTCTCCCCAGAATGCCCTGCCAGCCTCGCCCATGGCTTATGTGTTGTGGTCAATTGAAGATGAGTGGATATGCCTGATTTTCTCACGACGGATTTTTCTTTTACGCCCCCAGATATCGATCATTTGCGAACAACCTTGTCTGCCTCAGGCTGTGCATTGGGGGCCCTGCCCTCTGCACTGACGACCGCGCCGCAGTTCGCCTCGTTACAAGACACCTGGCAGAGATTGCCCCAAGATCGCTACCTTAAAGACGGGGGCAGCTACCGAGCGCGGCGACATGACTCCTTGATCCAGGAAGTTGGCCAGACCACGCCAACCCGCTTACAACTCATGCCTTATCGACCACACTGGCAACCGACGACCTACAACGCGCTGCATGGTGGAATCCGGCGCTGGTTTGAGCCACTCGAAGCACACTTGTGGCACCCTCCCAGTCTGCTGAGTGCCTTGATTGAATGGCTGGGTCACTTGTTTGAACAAGTGCGAGCAGCACAAGGTCAGGAGGTTGAGCGCTGGTTTATTGAGGCGCACCAATTCCGTATTGATGCCAGCACAGGCATGGGAAAACCCACGCCAGAAGGCGCACACCGCGATGGCGTCGATTTTGTCGCCCTCCTATTGCTGGCCCGCGATAACGTCGAGGGGGGCTTAACACGGATTTATGACCAAGCGGGCCAGTGTTTGCAAGCCACGACCTTGAGCCACCCAGGGACCTTGATGCTATTGGATGACACCCGGGTCGTGCATGAGACCTCGCCCATTACGCCAGCACAATCAACCCTGCCGGCTTACCGTGATACCTTGGTGTTAACTTACCGCGCAGGGGGCTTTCAAGAACCCAATGCAGGATGACAGCCAATGATGCCCTACGACTTAGGGTTGTAGAACATCGGCCCCGGGGGCATCTTTGGCAGGCTGAAAACGAAAGACACTGCTATCAATGCTGGCGGCGCGCTCAACCCGAACGAACTGTAAAGTGGTTACCTTACCCAGCGTATCATGTAACTCCATGGCCTCAGGCAAGCCATTGCGCCAGCCGATCCGAATCCGCTCGAACTGGGTATCTTTGGCTTTGGGTTGGGCACTTAGCCATGCTAAGCCTTCCTGCGCAGCGTCTTCGCTTATGGTGTAGTGCTTATCGAGATCACTCTGACCAAACAAAATCGCGGCCGGGCTTTGCCCAATAGCCTCAGTCAGTTTACGCACTGTCACTTGGTTCAAATCTTTATCAAACAGGTAGAAACGCTCGCCATCGGCTACCAGTAATTGTTCATAGGGCTGGCTATAGCGCCAACGGAATTTACCTGGGCGGGCGAAAGTAAACTCACCCCGCCAAACTTCGCGCTTGCCGGCGCGATTGGTTTGCGTTTGTGTAAACTCACCTCGCGCGGCCTTAACTTGACTCGTGAACTGGCGCAACTGCTCCAGTGCAGACGGGGTAGCAGCCAATCCTGTTTGCACTGCTAGCAGCGATACCCAGAAACCTACTAGCCCAGAAAAAAAAGTTCGCCGATTCATTATCCTATCTCGCTGGTTTGGTTGGGGGCAATAATCTCGCGATTCCCATTGGTTGCCATCGCGGATACCAGCCCGGCTTTTTCCATTTGTTCTAAAATCCGTGCAGCACGGTTATAACCGATCCGCAAATGCCGCTGCACCAGAGAAATGGAGGCACGTTTGTGCTGCAAAACAACTTGTACCGCTTGGTCATACATCGGATCGCTCTCCGCATCGGCCGCGCCAGCCCCGTTGCCACCGAGCGCCGTGTCCTCCTGAGGGCCCTCTAAAATACCCTCGATATAGTCCGGTTCAGCTTGTGATTTTAAATGCTCGACCACCCGGTGGACTTCTTCGTCACTGACAAAAGCACCATGCACGCGCTGAGGCAGGCCCGTACCCGCTGGCAAATACAGTAAATCGCCCTGCCCCAGCAAAGTCTCAGCCCCCATCTGATCTAGGATCGTCCGACTATCAATTTTGCTGGAGACCTGAAAAGCCATCCGGGTAGGAATGTTTGCCTTAATCAGTCCGGTGATCACGTCGACACTGGGGCGCTGAGTCGCCAAGATCAGATGGATTCCTGCCGCCCGTGCCTTTTGTGCAAGCCGGGCGATCAATTCTTCAATTTTTTTGCCAATCACCATCATTAAATCGGCCAGCTCATCAATCACCACCACAATCTGCGGTAATCGTTGAAGTGGCTCTGGCATATCTGGGGTTAAGCTGAACGGATTCGGCACCGCTTCTCCCCGTTTTTCTGCATCAGCAAGCTTGGTGTTGTAGCCTGCGAGGTTGCGTACCCCTAACTTACTCATCAGCTTGTAACGGCGCTCCATTTCAGCCACACACCAATTTAAGGCATGCCCTGCTTTGGCCATATCCGTGACTACCGGTGCCAATAAGTGCGGAATATCTTCATAGACACTCATTTCGAGCATCTTGGGGTCAATCAAAATCAGCCTGACTTGGGTGGGATCGGCTTTGTACAGCAACGATAGGATCATGGCATTGATCCCCACTGATTTACCCGAACCGGTTGTCCCGGCAACCAGTAAATGCGGCATTTTGGCTAAATCGGCCACCACAGGCTGACCCGCAATGTCTTTACCCAATGCCATCGTGAGCAGAGAGGCGCTGTCATTGTAGGCCTTGGACCCAATAATCTCCGACAGCTTGACCATTTGCCGTTTGGGGTTGGGCAGTTCCAGGCCCATTAAATTTTTACCTGGGATGGTTTCCACCACCCGAATCGAGGTTAACGATAAGGAGCGGGCTAAATCTTTGGCGAGATTCACGATCATGCTGCCTTTGATACCCGTTGCAGGCTCAATTTCATAGCGCGTAATCACCGGCCCAGGGTAAGCGGCAATCACCTTCACTTGAACGCCGAAATCAGAGAGTTTTTTCTCAATTAACCGTGAAGTAAATTCCAAGGTATCGGCACTGACGGTTTCAGTCTGGACAGCGGCAGCATCTAATAAATTAACGGCTGGCAAAGTCGAATCGGGCATCTCACTAAAGAGCGGGGCCTGTTTTTCTTTTTCCACCCGAACCGATGGCTCGATCTCAGGGGTAGGCGCAATGTGAATGGGGGCGTGCTCTTCGATACGGTGCCGGTCTTCTTGAACCTCGCGCTCCCGACGCTCTGCGGCCTGCTCACCAATTTTTCGGTCAGAGTGCGACTCAAGGCGACGCTGGCAGAGCAGAACAAACCACTCCAAAGCAAAGCCAATCCGCTCAGCGAAAGCCAGCCATGACACCCCGGTAAATAATCGCGCCCCCAATAAGCCAAGTAAAAAGAGGGCTAATGTCCCAAAGGTAAAACCAAACCCTGCCATCATCGGCTGGCCCAATAGTTCCCCCAAAACACCGCCGGGCGCGTAGGGCAAGGTCATTGTCAGGCTGTGTAAACGCTCCGCTTCGAGGGCAATCGAGGCAATCAGCAGTAAGCAAAAACCAACGCCACGCTGTATTCCTAAAAAACGGGCTGAGCCAGACAGACCTAGCGTGGCATCATCTAGCGAAGGGCTGGATTCGAGCTGTCGGTAAAGACGGGTTGCGTTACGCCAGGCAATACTGAAAAACAACACCACCCACCAATAAGCGGAACAGCCAAACAAGTAGAGGAGTAGATCGGCTAACCAAGCCCCTACGTAGCCAGCACGGTTATGAACCGAAAGACTATCCGCTGCGTGTGACCAACCCGGGTCAGCGTAGTGATAGGTTATCAAGCTAAGAAATATGTACGCCGCCAAAAATAACGAGAGTATCCAGGCTGCTTCGCTTAGCCAGCGCCGCATGCGCTGAGAAATATCAATGACTTTTTCGGTCGCTTGGCCTGCTAGGCCGGGGGAAATTTGTTGCCGCATTCAGATTTAAAAGGTAATGGTCAGGAATGACTGCCCGACAACGTAATGACTGTATCAGAAGCGGGCAGCAATAATATTATCGCGGATCGTCACACTGCCATCTGGATTTTCAAGGACTAATCCTTCCATTTCGAATTCTTTCATCACCCGACTGACCATTTCACGTGAGGCCCCAATCATTTTGGCAATTTCCTGGCGAGGAAGAAGTTTTTTAATGATCCGCTCGCCGTTCACCAAGGTACTCATTTCAATCAACGCCCGGGCAACACGGCCATAAACATCCAATAGCGCCAACGTCTCAATTTTTTTGTCAGCTTCACGCAGGCGCTTCACCAGGCCGCGCATGATTAACATAGACATCTCAAAATTATGGCGCAAACAACGGTTGAAGTCTTCTTTCGCAATCGCTAAAAATTCGCAAGATTCAATAGTGATCACACTGGCAGAGCGAGGCGACTCATCCAACAACCCCATCTCGCCGAAAAACTCACCCGCCGATAAAATCGCCAAAATGACTTCGCGCCCCTCTTCATCCGACACTTGAACTTTGGCCTTGCCATTGAGCAGAATGTAGAGCCACTGCGTTGCCTCGCCTTCGGTGACAATCGCTCGGTTTTTCGGAAAAGCACGTTTAACGACAACCGATGATAATTCATCCAATTGCGGATCCGTCAACACGGAAAATAGCGGGACACGCTTGAGTAAGGCTTTGTTTTCTTGAATTCCCATGCTTAACCCCAAATTTATCTGTGTTTCGTTTTTAATAATTTACGGCTACGAATAGTGAGGCAGCCTGCGCACTTAGAACCACAGCAGTATAATTTGAGTTAGTTTACTCGGGGTTACTCGACCTAACCCAAGATTGCTTCTTTTGGTGTTTTTTTACTTTTTCGATCAAAAAAGAGACATATTCACTTGTCTTATCAAGCCTGCATTGCCTATAGGAAGGATGTTTCATGACCGGCCAAACGCCCACCCAACATGCCAACGTATTGATTCTCGGCTCTGGCCCAGCAGGCTACACCGCCGCTGTTTACGCTGCCCGCGCTAATCTGAAACCAGTCTTGATCACTGGCTTAGCCCAGGGCGGACAACTCATGACAACAACGGAAGTCGACAATTGGCCGGCTGATGTCAACGGCGTGCAAGGACCCGAGTTGATGCAGCGTTTCTTAGAGCACGCTGAGCGCTTTAATACCACGATTATTTTTGATCACATTCATACTGTCCGCCTGACCGAAAAACCCTTCACCCTGATTGGCGACAGCGGTACTTATACCTGTGATGCCCTGATTATTGCGACCGGCGCATCAGCCCAATACTTAGGGTTACCCTCAGAAGAAGCGTTCATGGGCAAAGGCGTCTCAGCCTGTGCCACCTGCGATGGTTTCTTTTATCGCAACCAGGAAGTTTGCGTTATCGGGGGCGGCAACACGGCCGTTGAGGAAGCCCTCTATCTATCCAATATTGCCAGCAAAGTAACGCTGATCCACCGGCGCGACAAATTCCGTGCGGAAGCCATCTTAATCGACAAAGTCAATGAAAAAGTGGCTGCCGGTAAGATTGAGATCAAGTGGCACCATACCCTGGATGAAGTGCTGGGAGATCAGTCCGGCGTGACCGGCGTGAGGATCAAACACACGCAAACCGGCGCGACCGAAGAGCTCAGCGTGAAGGGAGTATTTATTGCGATTGGTCACAAGCCCAATACCGACATTTTTGCGGGTCAGCTACAGATGGAAAATGGCTATCTGGTAACCCAAAGCGGGTTGAAAGGTATGGCAACCCAAACCAGTATTCCCGGGGTTTTTGCGGCTGGCGATGTGCAAGATCATGTCTATCGACAAGCGATCACCAGTGCTGGCACTGGCTGCATGGCCGCACTGGACGCACAACGCTACCTCGAATCACAAGAATGACATGGCCAGCCGCGGCCGCAAAGAACCGGGCTGGGCGCAACTTGCAGCACTGCGCACAGCACTGAGTGACGAAGCCGCCAGGCGAGTTAAGGCGGCTGCAGAAGCCGCCGCCGCACAAGCGCAGAAAGAAGCGGAACAAGGGCTATTTTTAGCGGCCGTGAAAGATGCCCAACCCTTAAAAACAGCGCCACGGCATGCCTCGCCGCCACCCTATCCCGCACCTGTTGCCCATCAGCGGCAACAAACCGAACGCGAAATACTCAAAGCCACGCTTTCCGATGAACTGGACAGTAGCAGTCTGTTAGAAACCGATGAAAATCTGTCCTTTCATCAACCTCATGTTGGTCAGGACGTAGTCCGAAAGTTGCGCCGTGGACAATGGGTGATTCAAGCGCAATTGGATTTACACGGCTTGCGCACGGATCAGGCGCGCGATGCCCTCGCGGCGTTTATCCGGGATTGCCGCCGCCGTGAAAAACGCTGTTTGCGGATTATTCATGGAAAAGGACATGGCTCGATTAACAAAGAGCCAGTCCTCAAACGCAAAGTGATTAGCTGGCTCCGCCAGAAAACCGAAGTATTGGCTTTTTGCCAAGCTCGCCCTGCCGATGGTGGCGCAGGTGCGGTGATTGTGTTGCTGAGCCTCGATTAATAGCACCACCTAGCAGCCTCAGCGTCTGTGTTAAGCGCCGCGACATTGGCGCTAATACGCCAGGGCCTGCTTATACCGCGGCTTCCCCCATCTCACCCGTGCGAATACGGATGATCTGCTCAATCGACTCCACAAAGATTTTACCATCTCCGATTTTACCGGTACGCGCCGCATTCACGATTGCATCAACCGCATCTTGAACCATACTTTCTGCCACAATCATTTCCAGTTTTACTTTGGGCAAAAAATCAACGACATATTCCGCACCACGGTATAGCTCGGTATGCCCTTTCTGGCGGCCAAAACCCTTCACGTCGGTGACGGTCATGCCGGTAATACCCACGCTGGCCAAAGACTCCCGTACTTCATCCACTTTGAAGGGTTTGATAATCGCAGTTATTTTTTTCATGGCAGATCTCTTCGTGAAAGTAAAAAGACATGGCGTAACACGCCTCGCCGCGCTGACTTCTCCGCGCGCTCGCCGCTTGCACCACTAAACGGCAGGGGTAATTTGTAGCTTTAAGCTACCTAGCCCATCAATCCCGCCTTCAAGCACATCCCCAGGCGCCACCGCAGCCACCCCTTCTGGCGTGCCGGTAAAGATTAAATCTCCGGGTTGCAGCGCAAAAAAACCGGACAAATGCTCAATCGTCTCCGCAATACTCCAAATCAATTTGGAGACATCGCTTTGTTGACGAGACTGGCCATTTACATTCAACCAGATTCGTCCCTGCTGCATCTCTCCTGCTTTTTCGAGCGGCGTAATCGGCCCAATGGGGGCGGAATAATCAAAGCCTTTCGCGACATCCCAGGGCCGGCCTTTATCTCGCAGGGCAAACTGCAAGTCACGCCGCGTCATATCAAGCCCTACGGCAAAGCCATAAATGTGCTGATACGCTTGCGCAGCAGGGATTCGGCGGCCACCAACGCCTATCGCCGCTACCAGCTCGATTTCATGATGCAAATTACTGGTTTGGCTCGGATACGGCATGCTACCCAGTGTGTCAGGCGCAACGTAGAGCGCAGCATCGGCTGGTTTAGTGAAAAAGAACGGGAGTTCACGCGCGTCAAACCCCATTTCTTTGGCATGCTCGGCATAGTTGCGGCCAACGCAATAGATACGATGCACGGGGAAAGTTAAAGCACTGTCAACAACGGGAATACGGGTAACGACGGGGGCTTGGATTGCATCAGGCATAATCGTTTTCCTGAACAGTTATGAATTATTCTTTAGCATAGTACGGGATAGCAGCATGACTGGCAATAAGCCAACCAAGACAATGGTCAGCGCTGGCAAAGCCGCCTCACCCAGACGTTCATCAGTGGCAAATTGATGCGCAATCACCGCCAGCGTATCGTAGTTAAAGGGGCGCAGCACCAGCGTTGCGGGCAATTCTTTCATCACATCAACAAACACCAACAGCCCAGCGGCCAGCAGCGAACGCCACAGTAAAGGAATATGAACCTTTCTCAGCACCCCCAACGGGCTGTATCCCAGGCTGCGTGCCGAGGCATCCATCGCCGGCGTTATTTTTTGCAAGCCCGCATCGATGCCCTGATAAGCCACGGCAAAAAAACGGACCAGGTAAGCGTAAATGAGCGCGATCATGGTCCCCGTAAACAATAACCCAACCTGCCAGCCCCATTGCGCTGCCAGCCAATCTGCTAGGAAATTATCTAACTTCGCCAGAGGAATCAGGACCCCCACCGCAATAATCGCCCCAGGCACCGCGTAACCGAGACTCACGATGCGATTGCACATAGACTGCCAGCGACTGGGGCGACTGCGCTGCGCATAAGCCAACCATAAAGCCGCCATCACCGCGCAGATTGCGGTTAGCGATGCCAACAACACACTATTGAATAACCAGTGCAGATATCGACTATCGGCCAGTAACTGCCCAAGTTGCCACTCTTGCCACGCTAACCGTAGCAGCAGAAATGTGGGTAATAAAAATCCCAACAGGATTGGCAGAAAACAAAACAGGGTCGCCCCCCACCCCAACCATCCGGTTAATGGCCGCACAGCTTGCCCATGCAAGCGCTGTCCGGTTGTGTAAAACCGCGCACGGCCACGGCTCAGCTGCTCGAACACAACCAACAAGAAAATGATCCCCAACAACATCGAGGCAAGCTGTGCCGCCGCCGCACGATCCCCTAGGCTAAACCAAGCCCGATAAATACCCGTGGTAAAAGTCGTGACCCCAAAATAGGCCACCGTGCCGTAATCTGCCAACACCTCCATAAGTGCCAAGGTAGCCCCCGCCACAATCGCCGGGCGGGCCAAGGGGAGTGAGACTCGCCAAAAAACCTGCCAAGGCTGATACCCCATGCTGCGTGCAGCCTCCAGCATGGCCGGGCTACGTTCGAGAAAATTATTGCGTGCCAGCAGGTAAACATAGGGATAGAGCACCGCAATAAACATCAGTGCCGCGCCACCGAGTGAGCGAATTTCAGGGAACCAATAGTCGCCATATTCCCACCCAAAATAGTGACGCAAAGCGGTTTGCACAGGACCGGTGAACTGTAAAAAATCAGTGTAGGCATACGCGCTCACATAAGCCGGCATCGCGAGGGGTAAAATCAAACCCCACTCCAGCCATTTGCGCCCGGGAAATTCACAGAGCGCCACCAACCAGGCCGCCATGCTGCCCCCCGCAATCACCCCAAGCGCAACCCACAGCACCAATGCGCCGGTAACCCGCGTGTAGTCAGGCAAGATCGTATCAAGCAGATGTTGCCAAGTCGTCTGCGCCGTCGCACTCACCAACGAGTGATCCAGCACATTAGAGAGCACCCCAAGCACCGGGATCGCCACCAATAAGGCAACAAAGGTAGGAAAGAGACGTGATAACCAGGCAACCATAAATGTGGGGTCAAGTGTACGCAGGCGCGGCACAGCCAAGCAGCTACAGTACAGGCAAAATATAAATGAGTTTAATTCTCAATTATACTGATGGAACATTCTGATCTCATCAAATTGCTCGCCCGCTTGGCGAATTAATCGTTGATATTTGATCAGACAAGCTCACTTGCTCGACCGGATTATGACAAGCCCACTGCTCCACGCTGAAAATTTACGTATCGAATTTACGCTGCCAGCCCGTCAGAGTCAAAGCCAGGTTTTGCGCGTACTGCAAGGCCTCTCTTTAAACCTGCAAGCGGGTGAAATCGGTTGCTTGCTTGGCCCGTCAGGCTGTGGCAAAACAACCTTATTGCGGGCGATTGCCGGTTTCCAAAAGGTGCAAGCAGGTGAAATTCGTCTGCGTGGCAACGTGATCGCCAGCGCCCACCACCATACCCCACCG
Source organism: Parvibium lacunae (assembly GCF_003335215.1). Taxonomy (GTDB): domain Bacteria; phylum Pseudomonadota; class Gammaproteobacteria; order Burkholderiales; family Burkholderiaceae_D; genus Parvibium; species Parvibium lacunae. The sequence continues at coordinate 724,648 of NZ_QPGB01000001.1, forward strand.
GAACATCGTCAAATTGGGCTGGTATTTCAAGAATATGCGCTCTTTCCCCATTTGACGATTGCCGACAACGTGGCCTTTGGCCTGCAGCGGCTTCTCAAGCCCGCACGGCAAGCGCGGGTGGATGCCATGCTCAGCCTGGTCGGGCTCAGCGCTCATGCCCACAAATTTCCTCACGAACTCTCCGGCGGGCAACAACAGCGCGTCGCACTGGCACGCGCTCTCGCCCCCCAGCCAACGCTGTTGCTATTGGATGAACCCTTTTCAAACCTTGATGTCGCCCTGCGCGAACGCTTGAGCCTGGAAGTGCGCAATATTTTGAAAGAAGCCAATGCCACGGCAATTTTAGTCACACACGATCAACAGGAAGCCTTCGCGGTCGCCGATCAAGTCGGGGTGATGCATGAAGGCCGAATTTTGCAATGGGATACACCTTACCATCTGTATCACCAGCCCAATTCCCGCTTTGTTGCCGATTTCGTGGGGCAAGGGGTCTTTGTGCCTGGCCGCATACCTGCGCCAAGCGAGGCAGCTGGGCACACAACAGCGCAAGTAGATATTGAAATTGGGGCCTTGGTGATGGCTGAGGCAAGTGCCGCTCAGTCAGCCGATGTCAGCACGATACCTGAAGCAGCAAGCACGTCTGCCGCCCGCTCAAAAGCGCAAGAAGTGGATGTGTTACTGCGGCCAGATGACATTACGCACGATGATGCGAGCCCACTCCAAGCAGAGGTGGTTAAAAAAGTGTTTCGCGGTGCCGACTTTGTTTACACCCTGAAACTCAGCTCAGGACAATTAATCTTGGCCAACGTACCGAGTCATCATAACCATGCAATCGGTGAAAAAATTGGGATTAAACTGGACGCGGATCACGTCGTGACATTCCCCCGAATTAGCCTACCAACCCCTTCTGCCACGGGCCTCTCACACTAGGGGAAAAAATGTACATAGGTATCGTTGCAATCGGCTGGCTGTATGTGGTGACGCTCATGGCGCTGAGTGAGCATTCCATCGCAGCTGCGCTTGGCACGTTCATTTTTTATGGCGTTTTGCCACTTGGCATCCTGCTCTATTTGCTAGCGACGCCAATTCGGCAAAAGCGGCGTCAATATCAAGCCCAACTGCGTGCCCAAACTCAGGCAACGGATGAGGCCAAGACCCATGCGCAAGCACCGCAATCTAAGCCTCAAATATCCGCGGTATCCGACCAATCAGATTGATCACCTCGCTGCAAAACCTCATCACTCGCGATCAACTCCCCTGCCCCCAAGGCAGGTCGTTTGCTCAAGTCCTCATAATAGGGCGTGAAGTCCGGCGCGGTCGCAGCGAATAATTGCTGAAAATCATCAATCACAAAATACGTTTTCTGAAACGTATCAATGCGGTAACGGGTACGCATTACGCGCAACAAATCAAAACCCACCCGGTTCGGGCTCAGGCTTTCTAGACTGTAAAGCGATTCGGTGCGGCTTGAGACAATGCCAGCGCCATAAATGCGTAGGCCAGCCGAGGTCTTTAGCAAGCCAAACTCAACGGTGTACCAATAGAGCCGCGCCAACATTGGCAATGCCCCCAAGTGCTGGGCTTTTACCCCGCCCAGGCCGTAGGCTTGTAAATAATCGGCAAAGACAGGATTCATTAACAACGGCACATGACCGAACAAGTCATGAAAGACATCGGGTTCTTGCAAGTAATCCAACTTATCTGGTTCACGGATCCACCAAGTCACGGGAAACCGGCGCTGCGACAGATGGGTAAAGAAAACCTCATCGGGAATCAGCCCATGTACCGCGACAATTCGCCATCTAGTCGCTTGGTGCAGGACCTCGTTCAATTCCTCAAACACCGGAATTCGGTTTGCCCCCATCGGCAGCAAATCCATACCAGCTAAAAAAGCATCGCAGGCACGCCCTGGTAACAGTGCATGTTGCCGCTGATAAAGCTGCTCCCAAGTCTGGTGGTCTTGGTCACTGTAGCGGTCTAAGGGCTGCGGCAAGGTGTAATCTTCGGCGTGCGCCAAGCCTTGGTTTTTGCGTGAAGTGACATCCGGCACCACATAAGAAGTTGCCAAAGCTGCCTCATGAATTGTTTTCTGCTGCGAAGAAACTGGCATTGTCATGCAAACCTCCTAAATGCAAGAAACGCAAGGTATTCAAGCGACTTAGCGCTGCGACATTAGGAACGCGGCGGCTGTTTGTCGGCCTCGCGCATCCACTGCAATAAAATCATGTCAATCGCCGTCCAAACCAGAAAAAATAAAAACCAACCTTGCTTCGCAGATTTCATGGTCATCCACAGCAACACCATCGACAGCACAAACTGAATCAGCATGTGCTTGAAGAAACGGCTGCGCTGCGGCTGCGGCATCGCTAAATAATAGTTAATGAAACTTTTTTTCCAATTGTCCAGCATCATTTCGCTCACTCTGTCGCTGTTTTTCACTGCATTTCGCTGCATTGGCTGTTATCGGACGGCGCACAGCCCTAGTCCAGCCGTTGTCAATCACCTTGTTGCCGCAGGCAGATTGGCATAATCGTCGATCCAGATTAGCGCAGCCATTCTGCCTGTCACCTGATCACGGCGGTAGGAATAAAAACGGGCTGGGGTATTGACCGTGCAAAGCCCACCACCATAGCATTGGGTTACCCCCGCATGGCCTAAACGCAACTTGGCTAAACCCACTATGTCGGCAAAATATTTATCTGCCACACTCGGGTGCGCTGCAAAATAGGCGGCGGCATCAGCGTGTACGGTGGTAAACGCCTGCCGCACCTCTGCGCCAACCTCAAATGCTGTCGGGCCAATCGCCGGACCGCAATACGCCATTAGGGTGCGCTGCTCAACAGGAATCGCATACCGCGCCAGCGTCTCCTGCAGGGTTTTAACCGCATTTTCAAGCACCCCGGCAGCTAAGCCTCGCCACCCCGCATGCACGGCAGCGACAACATGGCCACCAAGATTAGTGAGTAACACGGGTAAACAATCGGCCGCCATGACCACACAGACACGCCCTTTTTTATGGGTATAGCTACCATCTGCTTCCGGTTCCTCGTAGCCTGCATGCCCACGGATGGGCGGCGCATGGGCGGCAACCAAGGTGGTGCCATGCACCTGTTTTAGCCAGCAAGGCTCTGCTGGCAGATATTTACGGAGTAAGGCTCGATTTGCTTGCACAAACTCGACCGCATCACCACAGCGTAACCCAGGGTTCATCCCCCCACTGCCATGCTGGCCCGCGAAAGGCCCTTGGCTGACGCCGCCATTGCGCGTGGTGATCAAGCTTCGAATATTCGCCGGTGCCGGCCAGTCCGGCACGACCCAATCTGCTGGCATGGCTGTCAGAATCGGACTAATGAAATCGGCGATGCTTCGGGTTCCTAGCATGGTTGAATTCCCGCCTGACTGAGTAAGGTCAGTAAATCGCTGGCCAAGGGGGCGGTGTAGGCGCTTGGCGGCGTGCCCTCCGCATGTGGCTCACCGGGGTGAATAAACTGTAAGTGTAAGGCGTGCAAGGCTTGCCGGGCAAATGGCATGGCCGCGGGCACCTTCACCACCGTAGCAGACTGCGCCGTTTTTAATGGTTTGCCATAGAGCGGATCGCCTACCAGCGGCCAGCCCTGAGACTGCATATGTACCCGAATCTGGTGCGTTCTACCCGTTTCCAAATGGCAAGCCACCCAGGTAACAGGGGTATCGCACAGCAGCCCATAAGCCAGCGGCTGATAATGCGTAACCGCTGTTTTCGTGCCTGGAGCCGGCTCTGCGCCCGCTTCGGTGGCGGGAAAGGCCGCCATTTTGAGTCGATCGCGGGGGTCACGCCCCATCGGCGCGGTGATCTTTCCCGCTGCGGGCACATGCCCCCACACCAAAGCGCGGTATTCGCGTTTGACTGTTCGGGCCTGTAATTGCCGCACCAACTCGGTTTGCGCGGTTAGGGTCCGCGCCACCACCATGACCCCGCTAGTTTCTTTATCTAAGCGATGGACAATGCCAGCGCGGGGAATCTCTGCCAACTCCGGATAAGCATGCAGCAACCCATTCAGCAAGGTTCCCTGCCAATTTCCCGCTGCGGGGTGTACCACCAACCCAGCTGGTTTATCCAGCACAATCACGGCGGCATCGGCGGCGATCACGTTTAGCATGCCGGGCGCTAAAGGGGCAGGCACATAGGCCGCTGTCTCGGGCGCGGCCATTGGCGTTACTGTCAAACGGCTGCCGCCTTTGGCTTTGATCTTACTGCTGTAATCGCTCAGCGCCTGACCATCGATCTCGACCAAGCCAGTTTGTAGCCAGCTGAGTAAGCGCGCCCGTGAAAACTGGGGGAACAGCTGCGCGACCACTTTATCCAGGCGCTCTCCGGTCGCGGCCATCGGAATCACTGCCGTTAAAGGCTCGCCCAAGCCTTCGGCCAGCGCCGACTCCGCATCGTGGCTCTGCACCTCTTCTTCGTGCCAGGTATCTGATGGGAATCTCTCTGATTGCGTCACTTAGGCTCACTTTGGTCGCTATAATGCGTTTCGGCTTTGATTTTAGCGTTAATGGTGACCCCCGTATGCGTCTTGCTCTGTTTTTTCTCTCCCTCCCACGCCTTGCCTGCAAACTGACTTCCAGCTTTATTCGCGCCCTAACTCGCTGGCCCGCTGGGGTCGCTTGTCTGTTGTTGGCTACTGCCAGCCTGACCGGCTGCGGGATTTTAGACCAAGGAGAAGCCGACGAAACCAAAGGCTGGTCAGCGCAGAAACTCTACAGTGCCGCCCGCGAAGAAATTGATGGCGGTAACTTTGAAAAAGCCGTCAAGCTACTCGAAAAAATGGAAGGCCGTTACCCCTTTGGGCGCTACGCACAACAAGCCCAGCTCGAAATTGCCTACGCCTATTTCAAACAAAATGATGCCGTACAGGCACTGGCCGCCGTTGATCGCTTTATCCGTCTTTACCCCAGCCACCCTTTTATTGACTACGCTTATTACCTGCGCGGCTTGATCAATTTTTATGACGACGTGGGCCTGATTTCCCGCATTTTTGGCCAAGACCGGATTGACCGCGACCCCAAGGCCACGCGCGATGCCTTTGATGCCTTCAAAGAGCTTGTTACGCGCTTTCCAGAAAGCAAATACGCCCCGGATGCATTAGAGCGCATGCAATATCTGGTTAATGCCTTGGCGCAATACGAGGTTAATGTTGCCGCCTATTACATGAAACGCCGCGCCTATGTGGCCGCATTAGCCCGCGCACAAACGACCATCAAACAATACCCTGAAGCCCCCGCCCAAGAGCAGGCGCTCGTGATTATTGTGCAAGCTTATGATGCGCTCAAAATGAAAGAGCTGCGAGATGATAATTTCCGTGTGCTGCAACGTAATTTCCCCGCCAGCGCCGCCAAGCTAAAGCTCAATTAAAGGCGCAATGCTGCTGAGCCAGCCGGGCACAGACATGAAGGGCGAGGTGAGCGGCTAGGCTACACCCACACTACCTGTATTTGGCTGACGTAATGAACTCGCCAAAGGTCTCACACCACACAATAACAGCCGAATACTTGGTTGGATCAATGCCGGCGGGTATGGTGACAATAAAATTCTCAAATGTTTTTACATCACCGACACGCACCATCTGCGTTTTCAAGCGCAGGAAGTCTGCCTCTGTTTCAACAAACTCCGGCGAAAGATAGAGCTTATAGTCTGGCCCTGGTGCCAGCTTTCCCGCTAGCGAGATGAATGTCGCGCCGACGGTCACCGGCCCCTCCCCCCAATGCAGCGCGTCGCTGTCTTTCAAATCACGTTTGAAATGGGCTGTGAACAGAGCCTGACCGGCAACGGCGCTGATTTCGTCAACCGTTGGCGAAGCTGGCGCGGTAAGAATAGGCAGCGTGTAAATGCCTGCGGCAAAGCCAACTGCGCCCGCTGCGAGATGCGTTGCAATACGGGTAATAAGTGTTCGTGTATTCATGGTTTCGCAGACGTAAGAAGTGGGAACAGTTAAGCAGCGGTGAAGGCTTAGTTAGGGCTGCGCTTTGCCGTCGCAAGCACGCCTGCAGCCAGCAAAAAGACGCCCCCCGTAGCACGATTGAATAATACCGCGCGGCCAGGCTGTTGCAGCCACTGCTTGGCACGACTGCCCAGGGCGGCATAGGTGATCAGCCAAAAAAGCTCAAACGTTATGAACGTAGAACACAACACCAAGAATTGCGGAATCTGGGGACGCGCGGGATCAAGAAACTGCGGAAACAGCGCCGTGAAAAAGACCAGTGCCTTGGGATTGCTTGCGCCCACCAGAAACCCACGCACGAAGCTGCGCGGCTGGGCAGACACCGACTTTTCAGAGAATGACAAGCCACCACCAGCAGAAAGAAGCGACGTCAGGCCAAGGTAGGCGAGATACCCAGCCCCCGCCCACTTGAGCACAGAAAATAGCAACTCGGATGTGGACAAAACAGCCCCTAAGCCAACAGCAGACAACACCATCAGACACACAATAGCGCTAGTGCTGCCCAGCGCAGCTAGCACCGCTTGGCGGAACCCCCGGTTAACGGATGTAGAAACAGCCATGAGAACCGACGGCCCTGGGGTGACCGTGAGCACAAAGACAGCCGCGACGAAAATAAGCCAAGTGTTTAGGGGCATAAGGGCTGCTCAGGGTTGACTAGGATGGAAACTTGAACGAAAAGCTAAATGGCATTTTGCAACGTACCACCAACATATAGCTCCAGGTAATGCCATGAATAGAAATAGCCTAGAGCAAGAAGCAAGCGCAACGGCAACGCCTTGCAGCCCATACTGACCTGGGTTACCAAAAATAATACCGAAAGGAACCGCCAGCAACACCGATAGCACTGCCGCTCCAACTAAAAACCAGCGAAGTGAAATGAGGCCAATACGAATAAACACCCAGCCACCAAAAAATGCGACCAATGCCAAAATGACGTAAATGACTGGGAAGGCTACCAACAGTGAAGCTAACCCTCGTGTCGGGGCATCATCCGCTTCACCATTGATGATGGCCACCGGTGAGTTAAATTCGTAGACCGCTAGCGCAAGCAGAGGCAGCAGCGCAGCAATTGGGGCGGTCAGACTTGCAATTACGGGGCGTAGATAAATGTATCTATCACTCAGCGTTGCGCGATCGCAAGAAGCGGGGTTGGGCGCCATGGTTCGGATCGTTATCGCGGCACAGGCTCTGGCATTTTCTCGCGGAGCAGTCCTAAGAACCTCTCATTGGGCTTACCGCCGGCAGCACGTTCCTTTACGACCATTGCCCACGCATCCGAATACTGTCCGCGCCAGTAATAGGCCGTTGCCCAAGACCCATAGACATATCGCTTATTAGGTTCTATCTCCTCTGCCTTCTTATAAAGCGACTCAGATCGTTCAAACAATTTGAGCTTGGCTTCCGAGGTTAGATTTTTATCACTAATGGCACATAGGGTGATAAGTCTTGCCGCATCAGGGTAGATGCCTTGAAAAGTGGGCGGATTCAATTCGATTGCCTTTTCCATCATTTGCATGCCTTCGCAATTCTTTCCTTGGTCATGCAATACAGCGCCAAAGCCAGCATATACCTCTGGGTTTTGTGGATTAAGCAGCCATGCCTGATTGAAGCGGCGCATTGCATTCACTAGATCGTCGCGCTGGTAGTAAGCAAAGCCATTATTAACAAATGCAGCACTTGCCTTCTCTCGGGTTCCATAGTGTTTAGTCGTGTCAGCAATAAACTTTTCATCGCCGGCTTTTAACTCAGGAATCATGCTCCTATCCATACCCCCATACATAGGTATCTGATCAATTGGAATTTGTCGATCTGCACGCAGCAAGGGCGAAAAGAAAAGAAGGAAAATAGTGAGAAGCACAGCAACAGAATGACTCATAAAATTCCTCGAGCTATAGTTGAATAAGGCAGCAAAGTTGACGAACGGCCCCACTGCGTCACCTTACCATAGGGTGAAGGAAGCATAAATAGGGTGTCGCTGCGCAGTGGCAATCACTCGAACATAGAGGCAGAGAATAGAAGTCACAGACTCATGGTTAAAACAACGCAGCATTCAAAAATCAATCGCGACTCAGATGCAAGGCCTAATGATTAGTTAACGCGGTATTGCCCCGCACGCCAATAAACCAAAAAATTACAGCGGTAATTACTGCATAAGTGATAACCAAAAGCATATTGTTAAATCCATATTGCCTAGCGTATTCGGTGCCAGTACCAAACAGCAATAACGAAGCAAGTAGTCCAGATATAGCGGCGCCGCAAGCGACTTGCCATAATGCCAGCCATCTAAACTTCTTGAATAAAACAAACATAGGCAAGCCAATCAGAAAGGCAAACAGGTATGCCAAGAATAAGGCAATCCCAAAAAGCCAGTAGTCACCATACATTACCGTTGCCAAACTTACAGTTATTGCTGGTGAAATGTAAAAACCTATTCTGATACGATGCATATTTTCCTCAAATCAACCGACACCGAAGATGTCCGGATAGGGAAAAAGGCACAGCTTATTGTCTTTCCTTCAGCCCAGAGAGTAAACGCGTCCAATTTTCCAGGTCACCACGAGAGAAGCTTTCAGCATGAAAATAGTTGATGAGAAGTCTGCTGTTTCCTAGTGCTATGTAATGCAAGAAAAGTTCAGCCCTATCGCGTCCCGTTGAATGATGGGTTAGGCATACTTAATCACCTGCCACAAAATAAATCATACGCCAGCCTTCACTGGTCTGCTTAAAACCAGCACGATAATTTGTACCAGCATTTTTAGGACACTCAATGAACTGGTTATTCTTTTTGACACAATCTTGGCCAGTAACACGATAGAGTTTTTTTAAAATAGACGTATCAGCTTTCCATGCTTGAATGGCCTGCTCTGCGTCACCATCACCACCAAAACTCCAGACAAACTCAGTGGCCATAAGTTTTTTCAATGTGTCTATATCTTTTTTCCTTGCCGCAACATGTACTTTTGATATTAGTGATTGCGCCTCTAACGGAATGGGTGCAGCTACGGCAGACATGCTAACGGCTGTGAAAAATAATAAGCTCATATAGCGCACACCTACAATCATACGTAAGAGAAGTAGCGCTTGGGGGAACCCCCGGTTAACGGATGTGGAAACGGCCATGAGAACCGACGGCCCTGGGGTGACCGTGAGTACAAAGACAGCCGCGACGAAAATAAGCCAAGTGTTTAGGGGCATAAGAATTGCACGGGGTTGACTAAGGGGGAAGTCAGATATGGCCGAAGCGAAACATAAGGCAGCATAAGCATATGCTTGTGGCCGTCCCGCTCAGCAGCCGAGTTACAGGGTTTTTGGAGCAGTAGAGATTTTTTCATCATTTCAACTTTTTGAGTTGAAATAGGATAAGTGTCTTCAACCCAAAGAACGCACCAACGGCATTTGCAATAAAGGGCGGCCAATGAAATTTATTAACAGAATCAACAAATAGAGCAAACGCATGGTTTGTGCCTAGAAGCAAGAAAAGAACGGTGAAACCTAAAACGATCAAGATCGAATCTTTTGTTGTCTTTAGGCGCAGCGCAGCGATAGATACAATTGCACAGCCAACATTCCAAAACGCAATTTCCCTTTGCCAGCCCGGATTTCCACCCCAAGTCGACATATTACCTGCAACAATTTTCTGAAATACTGTCTGGATGATGAAAGAACTTATAAACGCAATAAGACAAACAATAAAGAATATCCTCACTCGCTTATCCATGGTTACACCCTGTTCTATCTGTCTGAGGTTGAAATAAATAGACTATACGGCCTTTTGAACAGGTCCGCTCAATTAAAAGGTAACGGCCGATGGGCGTGGAGTCTAGCGCAGAATTAGATTCCCCAGCACAGAAGATGCGCTGGTCGTGATTGTGCAAGCCTACGATGCACTCGGCATTAAAGATTTGCGGGATGATAACTACCGAGTGTTAAAACAAAACTTCCCGCAACGGGCAGCTAAGCTCAAACTCAGCTGAGCAGCCTGAGCGACTAAGCAACTCCTTAGTGTTGGTTACGTTAGGTTCTTATTGCTGAAGGGGCGATGTGCGGTCTTCATGACGGAAGGGTTAGGTATCGCGCCTCTGCAATGTCTCAAGGCGCAAAAACTGATGCAACTGCATTGGTGATCTTAGTCAATAGTTCGCCAGGATTAGCAGCAACGATCTCTAGCAGAGCCTTGTCTGTATACCTCGGCAGACCGTCGCGGGTGTTGAGGTTGTGCAACAAAAGCAACAACAGGGATTTTCCTCTAACAAGCGTTCCGTACTTGGTAGAGAGAGTCTCCCTCATGATGGTTGGGTATGTTTCTCCAAATCGAAGCGCCATGAGCGAGGGTCGTTCTTTCGAATTCAGAACATACTTAGGATGATATGCGATTGGGTCTGAAGGGTTAGTTAGGTGCCGACTAAGGGCCAAAGCATACCACTCTAGAAAGAGTTCCAGTTGTTCTTTGTAGGTTGACACCTCGGCACCGACCAAGAGGCTCTCTAGTTTTCCGTCAGCAATGACGTCGTTCTCAATCGAATACCCAGAAGTTAGGCACAGCAGCGGCGAGACATAGGCAGCAGGCACTGCAGTATTGATCCACGTATCACGATCAGCGATAAAGGCGAGCCGCACTGAGCTTGGGATTTCGCTACGTCGATTAAAAATCTGAAGCACATTCTCACGCCCCCCCGCGGAAAGTACAGACACCCCGAGGTGTCTCAATTGATCTTCAAGGCGGCGGTAGACAATTAGATCGTCGTCACCTTCACAAACGACTGTGGGTAACGCTGTACGCTTAAGAACAGCGATGAGCTCATCTACCGTGGGCTGAGCCTTTGCAGTTTGTGCGGATGGCACGACTACACATCCTCGTCGCCGCGAGACGGATCAATCAAAAGTTCCTTGTCTGGATACTTGCTATAGATAAAGGGTGAATGCGTGGCAATGACGAACTGGTTGCTCGTGTGCTGGCTCATCAAGATCGAAAACAGCTGGCGTTGCCAATCGACATGAAGACTAAGCTCAGGTTCATCTATGAGAAACACGGCGTCCCGGTAAAAGGCGTTGTAAGCGATGAAACTCAACATTTGCTTTTCACCAGCCGAGAGTGCGTCAGAGTTGACGGCATTGGCAGCATCACCAAAACTAAGATTGCGACTAAGCTTGATACCTGAATGACGGAACAATCGCATTACCAAATCTTTGATGACTTCCTGAGGACGCATGATTTCCTCTCGAGAAGCTTCCATCCCTTCGATCTCTGTTCGAATGTCATCTAACAGCTGATTTGCATTATCAAGCTTGTCGGCATCTCCAGCCTCGCGCTTATAGGTCTTGATCTTCATAATCACATCCTGCGACGTTCTTTGCTGGAGCTTGTTGTACTCCTCTGAAAGATCGGTGTATTGCTGAACCAGAAGATTAACGACATCGACAGTACTCAATGCTGCGACAAATACATGATTCGCATTAGTAAGCCGCTTGGAGAGAGCCACAAGTGACTCCTCAATGTCATTCTTCGCACGTAACAGCACGTTGCTCCGATCACTCAATGTGAAGCCGCCTTCAATGCGGCGAAAGGTCGGAAGAAAGACTGATGAGCCGATAGCGATCAGCTTATGGTTTGCCTGATCCTCGGCGTTAGAAACAACATCGCCTTCATCATCCTCCAAATCCTCGAAAGTCGACATTCCTTGTGAGTCTCTCCAATCGATGCGGCACGTCATTGAAGACAATCGATAGACTGTACAGCTGTAATCAGAAGTCTCGAGTGTGGCCTTTTTGAAGTTCACTTCTTTTAGTGCCTGAAGGATGTTGCCACTCATGATGTACCACGCAAGCTTTAGTACACTTGTCTTTCCTGCGCCATTTCTGCCGGTGACAATGTTCAAGTCGCGATTGAACTCAACTCTGAGAGGGGTGTCTCGTCCGAACAGGCCGATGACTTCAAAGCTCTTAATGTACATATAGAATTCCTTATTGGACCGCCGCTCAAACCCGAAGTATCTACAAACGAACCTCTAGACTACTAACGCGCAAGATGTACCTTTACAAGTGCATATTTAGTTGGCTAATCGGTGTGCGAAACAATTGAAAATTATAACCTTTTGATTTTATTGGCTGCGCTTGAACAAATGGAACTCATGACAAGAAACAGGACACCTAGGCGACTGCCCCGGTTACCCCACTCGAACAGCATCGAATGACTGTAGCATGATATTTAATCACTAGGCTAGTGCCTGTAAGACTTCGGCAGCACTCATCGTCAACAAAAAAGATACAGGTGTAGCCGACATAAAAATGCCGATGAATCATCGGCATTTAAATAATCAGAAATTCGCGATCTGCGGTTTTTATTTTTTTAATTTGGCAAAGGCAGCGGCCATTGCCCCCATGCCACCACCTTGCTCGCGGTCTCGCCCGCCACTGCTACTGCGTGAGCCTGAGCGGCTATCGCGACCACTACCCGCACCGCCAGCACCACTCATTGAGCGCTCTGCACCGGGCACGTCATCCAAGCGCATGGTGAGGGCAATGCGCTGGCGTTTGACATCCACTTCCAGCACTTTCACTTTCACCAGCTCACCGGCTTTCACGACTTCGTGCGCGTCTTTCACAAACTTGGTGGACAAGGCGGAGATATGCACCAAGCCATCTTGGTGAACCCCGATATCGACAAACGCGCCAAAGTTGGCCACGTTGGTCACGACGCCTTCGAGAATCATGCCCACTTTCAGGTCTTTGATTTCTTCGACCCCTTCTTTGAACTGCGCGGTTTTAAACTCGGGGCGCGGATCGCGGCCGGGTTTTTCCAGCTCATTCAAAATATCTTTGACCGTGGGCAAACCAAATTTTTCATCGGTAAATTCATTGGGTGACAAGCTATGCAGCACGGTGCTTTGGCCCATGATGTCGCGAATACCTTTTTGCAGCTTGGCCAGAATGCGCTCGACCACAGGGTAGGCTTCTGGGTGGACAGACGAACAATCCAGCGGATTCGTGCCATTGTTTACGCGCAAGAAACCAGCGGCTTGTTCAAAGGTTTTGTCGCCCAAGCGCGGGACCGATTTCAACGCGGCGCGGCTATCAAACGCGCCATTCTGGTCACGATAGTCCACAATGTTTTTGGCCAAAATACCGTTCAAGCCAGAGACCCGCGCCAACAGCGACGCTGATGCCGTATTCACATCTACGCCGACCGCGTTCACGCAATCTTCCACCACCGCATCCAATTGCCGCGCTAGCTCACGCTGATTTACATCGTGCTGGTATTGGCCGACGCCAATCGACTTGGGATCAATTTTCACCAGCTCGGCCAGTGGGTCTTGCAGGCGGCGGGCAATGGAGACCGCGCCACGTAAGCTCACATCCAGTTCAGGAAACTCTTTGGCAGCCTGCTCAGATGCGGAATACACGGATGCGCCCGCTTCGCTCACCACGACTTTTTGCACCCGCATATCGGGGAAGCGCTTGAGCAACTCGCCCACTAATTTATCGGTTTCACGCGAGGCAGTGCCGTTGCCAATTGCCACCAAATCCACCTGATGTTTGGCAATCAGCGCGGCCAGTTTCATTTGCGAGCCTTCCCAATCATTCCGTGGCTCATGCGGATAAATGACGCCCGTATCCAGTAGCTTGCCGGTGCGATCCACCACGGCCAACTTCACCCCCGTACGAATGCCGGGGTCTAGGCCCAGCACAGCTTTGGGACCAGCGGGCGCAGCCAGGAGCAAGTCTTTTAAATTGCGGCCAAAGACTTTGATGGCCTCGTTTTCCGCCGCTTCGCGCAACTGCGTGAGCAATTCGGTTTCGAGTGAGGGATGAATTTTGACGCGCCAGGCCCACACGCAGCAGTCTTGCAAAAACTTATCCGCCGGGCGGTTACGCTGGGCGATATTCATGTGCTCGCCGATGATGCCGACACAAGGATGCGGCACTTGGATTGCTAAGGCTTCTTCCAAGTCTAGCTTGAAGGTCAACACCCCCAAATTACGGCCCCGGAACAAGGCCAAGGCACGATGGGAAGGAATGGTTTTAATGGTTTCGGCAAACTCAAAGTAGTCACGGAACTTCTCGCCCTCTTCCTGTTTGCCGTCCACGGCCTGGGCGGATACCCAGCCGTTACTCCACAAATAGCCGCGCAGCTTACCCAGCAGTTCAGCATTTTCAGAAAACAATTCGGCCAGAATATCGCGGGCACCATCCAAAGCAGCTTTGGCATCGTTGATATTCGCTTCAGCATTGAAATAGTTGGCCGCCAAGGCTTGCGGGTCTTGGGTGGGGTCTTGCCAGAGCGCCAGTGCCAAGGGTTCCAGCCCGGCTTCACGCGCAATTTGGGCCCGAGTGCGACGTTTGGGTTTGTACGGTAAATACAAATCCTCCAGCCGTTGTTTGGTATCGGCCGCCAGAATCTCGTTTTGCAGGGCCGTTGTGAGTTTTTGCTGTTCGCCAATCGATTTCAAGATGGCGGTACGGCGCTCTTCCAGCTCACGCAGGTAAATCAAGCGCTCATCCAGGTTACGCAACTGCGTATCGTCCAAGCCACCCGTGGCTTCTTTACGGTAGCGGGCAATAAACGGAACCGTTGCGCCTTCATTCAGTAATTCAATCGTGGCCACCACTTGGGCCAAGCGCACGTTCAGTTCCCCGGCCAAGGCCAGGGCGATCTTTTGTTGGGTTTCGGCTTCCGTCAGCAAGGTGGGTTCAATTGGCGTTAGCGAGGTTGGCGTAGCAGTAGCAACAGAATTCATCATTGATTTTCTTTGACTTAAACTCAAGGCGGCGGATTGTGCCATAACTCGCCCCCAGTCAGTATCGTTGAGCTGAGTTTTCTCTGGTTTGGCAGGGCATGCGGCGGCTATTCACTCAGTTACAATACTTGCATGCCTTTCTCAACTGATTATTTAATTCGCAAACCGCTTGTGGCGCTCATCCCGTTTTACGGGGGCCGCAGGCTGTGGTGCCTGGCTGGCGTTGTTTTACTGGCCGGTTGTAGCCAGCTTGGGGTGGTGCGCACGGATATCGCCACGCAATATCCCCTAGCCAGTTTGGCCGATACAAGCGTGGCTAGCACCGCCCGCCAAGCCGTTGCCGCTGAGCGCTTGCGGGTAGAGCAAGCCGCCGCCCAGCGGCGTGCAGAATGCTACGAAAAGTTTTATGCCAATAACTGCCTGAATGACTTGCGGCAGGATGAAGTGAATGCAGAGCGGGCCTTATTTGCGGTGGATACCGAGGCGAGGCGCGTGTTGCGTGAAGCCCGCTTTCAGGAAGATGCAGCACGCATTGCGGCTAAGCAGGCAGAAAGCTTAGAACGGGCTGCCGCCGAAGCCGCAGAGCGACAACGACAAGCACAAGCTTACCGCGAACGGTTGCAAGCGCAAGAAGCTGCCGAGGCGGTGCGTGAGATTGAAGCCAACCTCGCCGCGCAGCGCGGGCAAGTTAAGCAAGCCGAGATTAAGGCCAGAGTGACTGCAAAAGAACAAGCCCAGCAAGCCGCTGAAAAAGCCTTTTTGGAACGTGCCGCAAATCGTGAAGCCTATGCCAAGAAACTTGAAGAAGCCAAGCGCCATGCGGATGAAATGGCGGCCAAGCGCGCAAAAAAAGGACAATCCGCTGCGCGCTAGTTTGACTGCCAGTATGCGTGTGGGCTGCGTTATTGAATAATCAAAAAGTCTGTAAATACAACGCCCTTGATAAGATCGGCTCGATCGCGGTCGATCACTTCCTGAAAACCGATTTTCAGGGTTCTACTTAAATCCCGCTTACCTTCATATTCTGCAATCTCTTTACCATATTGCCGGCCAACGATATCAATTGCAGCACGCCTCAAATCGTTCAAATGGTGTTTCAGCAACTCGGCGTCAGCCTTGGTCTCTGTGCGAATAACGATATTCACCTGAACGATATCGCCGGTAATAATCTCTCGCTTCAATAGCCCTACATCCAAAAATCCGGGCGCGGGAGGCAGGTTAGGCTTTAGCTCTGGTATCGACACAGGATTTTCGCGGACCCACCAAAACCCGCCGATTAATGCAGGGGATAGCAATACGACTGCAAGTAACAAGTAAATCCACGCTGGGGTTTTGCTTTGGGCGGGCGTCGAGTTGGCTGCAGCACGGGCCGCCGCTGGCTTTGTCGAGCTGAGCGAGGGTTCTTGTTTTTTTACCGGACCAGTTGCCATTGTGATCACCGTGCGGGCTGATGAACCGTCAAAATTAGGGCGTCATTTTAATCACCCGGCCATTGAGCGGCTGTAAGGGGCGGGCATTGTTCGGGATTAATCGCATCAAGACCGACAGTTGCGACTGACTTATCGACAACGGCTGCTTGAACACATGCCACAGCACCCCTTCGCGACAGGGCGGTTGCGTGAGCGACCCTAAAAACTGATAGTAACGGCGGTCACTTGGCAACAAGTCTTGCAATGCCAATGCGCCCGGCGGTAAGCTCACTTGATCGGTTGTGGCGAGGGGCAAGTGTGCCCAAATCACCTCGATCACCGGGTGATCGGCGCCGACAATGAAGGGCACAACCACCATAGCCGACTCCCCCATCGCGTTTTGATGGACCAGATACATCTGTAATGGGGAAACGTTGCCGTTGATTTCAAATTCGCCCGGCGCATGGAACTGAATCTCTTGCAAGCGATAGCGCTGCCCACGCGCATGGAATTGCGGGGCCTCACCGTCGCTGCTAGGCAGAATGACCCGCAGCCCGGTTTCATGTTGCGTCACCAGGCCACCGGCAAAATAATACTCAAATGCCAACGCTTCCATGCCGGGTAAGGACAGCGATTCGCTATCCTGGATCGCAATTGGACTCTGGCGCTGGCCTTCCTGGCACAGCCGATAATCCTTGTGCAAGCTCGCCCACAGTGCTGGGCCGTTGTGGGCGGCGTAGCCCCAAGCTGGTTTGGTGGCCGGCACTGGGTTGGTGGCTGCGTTCTTGGTATTGTCGGGGCGCTTTGCCGCCTGGTTGCTGGTTTTGCCGGGCGCAGGCGGGCTTTTCTGTTTCCCCATGTTTTCAACCGCTTGGCGAATACGCTCCATCACATCCGGTCGATTTTCTATCAACCGATTTTGCTCATTCGCCCCAGCGCGGCTCTCTGGCGCAGCCCAGACTATCGTCACCAGCCCGCAACACCAGGACACAGCCAGCCACCACATTATCCGCATGGCACTCTCACCCTATAAAAATCTTCGTCAATGGCTATATCGGCAATCGCGAGGCGCTTCTTAATCGTTACCCCCTGGTCAGCGTGTCCTGTAGTCAGTACTCTTGCTCTTGGCAAAGTGACAGAAATGGCTCAGACTGCATTTGCTTTTTACACAGGAAAGATCATGACGACCCTTAATCACGCGCAACAAACTACTGTCATTAATGCCGCCCTCGCCTATGCGCAATCGCAGCAATGGGCTGTTACTGTCGCTATTTGTGACCCAGGCGGGCACTTGTTGGCGCTGCAGCGTATGGATCGGGCACCGGCGATCTCGGCCCATATCGCCCCAGAAAAAGCCAAAACTGCCGCACTCAGCGGCAAAGCCAGCCAGGTTTATGAGGAGATGATTAATCAGGGGCGCACAGCGTTTCTGTCAGTGCCCGCCCTGCAAGGCATGTTGACAGGCGGCTTGCCGATCATTCAAGACGGGCTCTGTATCGGCGCGATTGGCGTTTCGGGCGTGAAACCAGACCAGGATGTTGCGATTGCGCAGGCTGGCCTAGCCGCCCTCGGCGCAGCGTGAGCTAGTGAAAAGCATGCCAAATGGGAGTGAGCCCAGCTGGCCCTGCAGCGAGGCTCCCGAACTCGGCGCAGCCTTCGGTTGGCCCGTGAAAATCGGACCCACGTGAGGCGAAAAACCCAAAGTCGCGGGCGTGTTGGGCGTAGATGGGATACTCGCCAGGATGATGACTGCCCGTCACGACTTCTAACCCAACCCCGCCCAAGGCTTTAAATTCTTCATATAAAGCCCAGCGTAAGGTGGGCGATAGCCGATAACGCGCAGGGTGGGCAATCACAGCCAGCCCTCCTGCGGCCTGAATCCACTGCACTGCGTCACGTAAACTGGCCCAAGTGTGTGGAATATAGCCTGGTTTGCCGGGGGTCAAGTAACGCTCAAAGACTGCTTGGGTGCTCTCGGCAATGCCGATTTCAACTAAATACCGCCCAAAATGCGCCCGGCTGATCAGGTCTGGGTTGCCCACATATTTAAGTGCCCCGGCATAGGCGTCGTCGATGCCAACCCGCGCCAAATCCAGCGCCATTTCCTCTGCACGGCGTTGTCGCCCACCACGCGTATGCGCCAAGCCAGCTTGTAATTCGGGCGAGTCAGGGTCCACCTGCAACCCCACGATATGAATCGTTTCATGTGCCCAGGTAACGGAAATTTCGACCCCAGCAATAAAGTTAAGACCCAATGACTCTGCCTGAGACTGGGCGGCGGCGAGCCCGGCTAGCTCATCATGATCGGTGAGCGCAAGGGTGTGAACGCCACGCGCTGCGGCACGGCTGACGACATCTGCTGGCGCTAGCACGCCATCAGACACATTGGAATGGCAATGCAAATCGACCCCTAACTCCTCAAGATGCTGCCATTCAATACGGGCTTTGCTCACAATTGCACTCCTGCTCTGGAACTCGAGAAACACGGCTATAACAGTCCATCGGCTGTGATCCACCATTCCTTAACGGGTTGGCTCAAAAAACGACTCGATATGCTTGGCCAGTTGCGCTGGCTGATCGCGCTGCAACAGGTGACCAGCATTTTCCAGCATTACCTGGGTGACATTGCTCAATGCTTGCCAGCGTAAATCATAATCGCCGCTGCGTTTGACATCGGCCAGAAAATCTGAGTTCTCACCCGTGACCCAAAGCACCGGCGCGCTGATTTGCTGCCAGCAAGCGAGCATTTCATCTAAACGAAACAGAATCGGATTCACCCATTTATGCTTAGGGTCAGCTTGCCACGACCACATGGGTGTCTGTGCAACCTGAATCGATTGCGCCCATTCGGTCGCCAAAAAGTTGGCCTGCGCAGCCGTCAAACGCGGATTTTGCTGTTGTAGCCGCGCCGCCGCCATCGCCAGCGAAGCATATTGCCCCATCTTTGGTAGCGGCTCGCGTTGTTGGGTGAGCCATCGCGCATAGCGGGCGGGCGCACGTTGTGGGCTAATGCTGGGCAATCCAATTCCTTCTAACGTTGCCACCCGCGCCACTCGCTCCGGGCGAATACCTGCATAGAACATGGCCACATTTCCGCCCATGCTGTGCCCAACCAGGCGCACAGGGGTATCTGGCTGGTAATGCGCCAGCAAGGCATCAAGATCAGCCAAATAATCAGGAAACCAATAGGCTGGGGCGCAGTCGGTTTGACCAAACCCGCGCCAGTCAGGCGCTAGCACGTGCCAATCTTGGCGCAGCGCCTCGACAACGAACTGAAAGGTGGCCGACATATCCATCCAGCCATGCAGCATAAACACTTGCGGCGCGCCAACACGCCCCCACTGGCGAACGTGGTAGCGCAACCCACGGATGGATAGAAAGGTTGAAGTACTCGTAAGCATCGTGTGATTGTAGAAGAACCGGGCGATCTCTGCTGGTCACGCCCTGAGCCAGATTCCCAAGAAACCAACCGACGACAAAAAAGACTTGCCAAAATAAAATTACTGTATAAAAATACATGTTGTTAAAAACAGTGTTTGCATCATTTATCAGGAGTCATCATGCGTGGCATTACCTCCCGGCAAGCAGAAATTCTGAGTTTTATCCTGCAACAACAACAGCAACAAGGCGTGCCCCCGACACGCGCAGAGATTGCCGCACATTTTGGTTTTCGCTCGGCCAACGCGGCTGAAATGCACTTGCAAGCACTGGCGCGCAAAGCCTTGCTAGAGCTCACCCCTGGCGCATCGCGTGCGATTAAAGTGACCCCAGCCGGCCTCAAGGCGCTGGGTGACAGTGATGTGCCGCACGCAGCGCAATGGCAAAGCAGCCTGCGCGAAGAAATCAGTCAACAAGTCGAAACCAAATACGCGGCGGCTTACCAAGCGAAATTAGTCGCTGAACTGCAAGAGCAAGCCCAAGCCTTGGCGGATAAATTTGGGGCCATGCTGAATTTACCGCTGGTCGGTCGGGTTGCCGCTGGCAGCCCGATCCTGGCGCAAGAACACGTAGAACGCACCTATCAAGTTGACCCGGCCATGTTCAATGGCAAAGCGGATTACCTGCTGAAAGTCAGGGGAATGAGTATGCGTGATATCGGTATTCTGGACGGTGACTTGCTAGCAGTGCAGCGCGCTGCGGATGCCCGTAATGGGCAAATTGTGGTTGCCCGGGTTGGCGAAGAAGTCACGGTGAAACGCCTACATCAGCAAGGTCATGTGGTTGAATTGATTGCCGAGAATCCTGACTACGAGCCCATCATGGTTGACTTGCGAGAAGGCAACTTTGCAATCGAAGGGATAGCTGTCGGCTTGATCCGCCCTGATGGGTTGCAATAAAGGAGCCACCATGTGCGTCGCCCCCCTCCCCCTGCGCCACACTAGCCTCGCAACACGGCTCTCCCCAGCCTTAAGTACCACCCTGCGCACCACCCCACGCGCCGTCACCAGCAAGCCCCTGCAAGATGCCGGGGTGGCAGCGCTCGCACAGCAAGCTCGCGCCAATCAAGCCTACCAACATCTGCACGCCCAGTTGCCGGGGCAAGGGCCGTTCGGCTGGCCGCTTGGGGTCGTCAATGAAATTTTGAGCGACTCGGTTTACCAACATCCCGCTTGTCTTTTGTCATTTCTGGCGCCAATCCTGGAAACCTATCACCAGCAGCATGCATTAACCGCCATTTATCTGGTGGCACCACCGAGTTGGATTGAGCAGGTTGAGCGAATTGGGCAGGTTGAGGCCTCAGCCCTCCCAGGTGGGACGCAAACTTGGCTTTCCTGTCTGCATCTGATCAGCAGCAGCCAGCCGGCACAACACAAAAGTTGGCGGTTAGGGATTCAGAAAAATGACGCGCATCCCACCCAAAGAACCGTCGTCATTTGTGTTCTGCCGCCTTCTCATGGTGCAGACACCCTGGCGCAGATGAAATATTGGCTGGACCAAGCGCAACCACAGACTCTCTTTTTTTGTGTCCGTCCGCAACAGGCCGCTTCCCACGCTTCGCCAGCAGCAATTCGTACAACCCTCACGCTCACTGACGCTGATGAAGGGCCTGTATTGATTTGGCAATGCATTAAAAGACGGAGCCTCGTTCAGCTTGCCCCCATCTTGATTCCGCTGCCCGCCTGCACGCCGACCAGCGCTGCTGCGCTAGCTCTAGGCCCATTCAATGCTATGAGCAGCCAACGCCGTATCAATCAAAATCAGCGACAAACGAGGTTATGCCTGCCTCAACAAACACGTATTCGACACCACCAACCGCTACCCATTGCCCCTACACGCGCTTTACCTTTGGGTCGCATTCCTCATCTAAGTCGCACTTGGCGCGTTGCAGCTTGACGCTAAGGGTCAGTACGCAATCTCACTCCCAGTCAGGCGAGATTGGCAGCGATGCCAAAAACGTATGACCCCAGCTAACTTAGCTATGCTTTTTGCTTTATAAGATTTCACTGTGCGATTGAAATAAATCCCAATCGCATAGGGATTCTTATGGGCTCTGCCTTGAAATTTAGTGGATTCATTGCTGACGAATCGGTTACGCTTTAACGCTATCAGGCAAGCAATCTGCGTTATCTGGGCATGCAAAGGAGAGAGAATGGAACTCAGTAGTTTCAAATATGCCAGTCGTCAATTACAAGGGCAGATTCTGCGCACGCCGTTCGTTTACTCGCAAACACTGTCTGAGCTGACCGGTTGCCAGCTCTTTCTTAAATTCGAAAATTTGCAATTCACGGCCTCGTTCAAAGAACGGGGTGCCTACACGAAATTGTCGCGGTTAAGCCCGGTCCAGCGCGACGCTGGCGTGATTGCCGTCTCTGCTGGCAACCACGCGCAAGGGGTGGCATACCATGCACAGCGATTAGGAATTCATGCGGTCATCGTGATGCCCAGCTACACCCCCGCCGTTAAAGTGCAGCGCACAGAACATTTTGGGGCGGAAATAGTGCTGGCTGGGGATACCTTTGATGAAGCGCGTCGTAAAGCCATCACCTTGGCAGAGGAACGTGGGCTCACATGGGTTCACCCCTATGACGATTTGGATATTATTTGTGGCCAGGGTACGGTTGGGTTGGAAATGCTCGAAGACGTCCCGAGTCTCGATGCTTTGGTCATTGCGATTGGTGGCGGCGGACTGATCGCAGGCTCAGCATGCGCGGCCAAACAAATCAAACCAGGTATTCAAGTCTATGGCGTGCAAACCGAGCAATTTCCGCACATGGTGAATGCCATTAAAGGGACACAGCACCCAGGTGGGCGCACCACGATTGCCGAGGGGATTGCGGTCAGCACGCCCGGTCAACATACCCGCAAGCTGATTGAGCAATACGTAGATGATTTACTGCTCGTGAGTGAGGGCGAAATCGAGCAAAGTTTGTTGTATTTGCTGGATATTGAAAAAACCATTGTTGAAGGCGCCGGTGCAGCAGGGTTGGCTGCGATTTTGCGTTACCCAGATTACTTCAAGGGTAAGCAGGTTGGCGTGGTCTTGTGCGGTGGCAATGTCGACCCCCTGTTACTGGCTGACATGATTAAGCGTGGCATGGTGCGGCTTGGGCGGCTGGCGAGACTGAATATTGCGATCCACGATAGACCCGGGGCATTGGCGAAAATCACCCAAATTATTGCGGACCAGCAGGCCAATATTGAGGAAGTCATGCATCAGCGGGCATTCACGGTGCTGCCCGCACAAAATGCGGAATTGGAAGTCGTGATCCAAACCCGTAACCGCCAGCAGATCGATCAGGTGCTGCAAGCGTTACAGCAGGCCGGCTTTCCTGCCACACTCCAAAACCACCATTGAGCGCTTGCCATAGTACAGATGCTGCTGCATAGGCCAGCGTCGGTGCTGGGTTATGCTTGAGAGGCCGCCCCGCGCAGATGATCTAGCGCTTGTTCCAAACGATCAACGGCCCAAATTTCCAAGCCTTCAATCGCTTGTTTGGGTCGATTTGCACTCGGAATCAAAGCCACCGAAAAACCCAATTTCGCAGCCTCTTTCAGTCGCTCCTGCCCACGCGGTGCAGGGCGTATTTCCCCTGCCAGCCCCACTTCACCAAAGGCCACCAAGCCTCTGGGCAGCGGCTGGTTACGCAACGAGGAAACAATCGCCAGCAGCACCGCCAAGTCAGCTGCGGGCTCGCTGATCCGCACCCCGCCAACCGCATTGACAAACACATCTTGGTCATAACAGGCGATCCCTGCATGCCGATGCAGGACTGCCAACAACATCGCCAGCCGGTTATGCTCCAGCCCAACGCTAAGCCGGCGCGGATTCGGCACATGTGCTGTGTCCACCAATGCCTGAACTTCAACCAGCAGTGGCCGCGATCCCTCTTGGGTGACCATGACGCACGCCCCTGAAACTGGCTTACCCTGCCCTGCCGTTCCGTGTTGCGACAAAAATAAGGCCGATGGATTACTGACGCCGCGTAGCCCCCGCTCCGTCATGGCAAATACGCCGAGTTCATTGACAGCGCCAAAGCGATTCTTGTTGGCCCGAATCAGCCGGAATGAAGAATGGGTATCGCCCTCAAAATATAAAACGGTATCCACAATATGCTCAAGCACCCGTGGGCCAGCCAGGGTTCCCTCTTTGGTCACATGACCAATCAAGATCAGGGCACATCCCGACTCTTTAGCGTAGCGTGTCAAGCGGGCAGCACACTCACGCACCTGGGCAACCGAGCCAGGCGCGGAGTTGAGTATTTCGGCATACAGGGTTTGAATCGAATCAATCACCACGACGCTCGGGCGTTGCTGCTCCAGGGTTTCCAAAACCCGCTCTAACTGAATTTCAGCTTGCAGATGCAATGCCTGTAGCGTGGCGGCAGACAAACCTAAACGCTGCGCCCGCAGGGCGATCTGGCCAGCCGATTCTTCACCGCTCACATACAACACCGTTCTTTGTTGCGCCAATGCCGCCATCACTTGCAATAACAGGGTGGACTTACCGATCCCCGGGTCGCCCCCTAACAAGACCACGGCTCCCGGCACCAGCCCCCCACCCAAGACCCGATCGAATTCGTCTAAACCGCTGCCAAAGCGCGGCACTTCAAGGGCTTGCACCGCTGCCAACGGTTGCACTGGTGCGCTTTTAGCCAGCGCTTGGTAGCGTGCAGGACTGCTTTCAGCCACACTTTCAACCAGGGTATTCCAACGCTGGCAATGCGGGCATTGGCCTTGCCACTTGGGGCTTGAGCCACCGCATTCAGTACAAACATAAATCGATTTTGCGCGTGCCATTACGGAACATCCACGACATCAACGCGCGGGGCAACCGCGCACATTAATTCATAGCCAATCGTGCCTGCAGCCTGGGCCACAGCATCAATCGGGACTTGTTGCCCCCACAGCTCAACCGGCATCCCGATCTGCGGCCGTGGAATAGCGGTGAGATCAATCGTTAACATATCCATTGAGACACGGCCCAGCAGCCGACTCGGTAGGTTGGCAACCGCCACCGGCGTGCCATCGGGCGCATGACGCGGGTAGCCATCGGCATAACCACAGGCAACCACGCCAATTACTGTCTCTGTCGTTGCCACAAAACGGCTGCCATAGCCAACTGCCTGCCCTGGCGTCAGGGTTTGAATCGCAATAATTTCGCTACGCAGGGTCATCGCTGGCCGTAAGCCACACTGCGCCGCCGATTGATCGGCAAACGGCGTGGCACCGTAAAGCATGATCCCCGGTCGCACCCAATCTGCGGCGTGGCCCGCGTGCCGCAAGATGGCGGCAGAATTGGATACCGAACGCAACCCAGGTAAACCTGCCAGGGCGGTATCAAAGGCAGTCAGTTGTTGGCTGACTGACAGTGTGTCATGCGCATCATGATCCGCATTGGCAAAGTGGGTGAGCCAGCGAATATCGGCGACTTGCTTGCTGGCCAGCAGCCGTTGATACACCGTTGTTACTTGGTTTGGTAAAAAGCCCAAGCGATTCATGCCCGTGTTAATTTTGACATGAACGACAACGGGCGCCGGTAAGCGCTGTGTTTCCAGCCAGCGTAATTGTGCTTCGCTATGCAGTGTTGCTTGCAACTGATGTTGCGCACACAAGCGCCACTCTTCGGCATTAAACACCCCTTCCAGAAGCAAAATCGGCCGCGTTTCTTTGTCTTCACGCAAGGCTAGCGCAGTTTCCATTTCCAGCATGGCCAAGCCATCAGCCCGCGGGAGAGCGTCGGCCACCCGCAGCGCACCATGGCCATAGCCATCGGCTTTAATCACGGCCCAAATCCGTGAATAGGGGGCCTGTTGTTTGACCACCGCAAGATTATGCTGCAAAGCAGAATGAGACACTTCAGCAACCAGAGGACGAGCATGACGGAACGGCATGGCAACTCATTAAATTGAAGTAAGGAACCGTAAAAACGGGGGGTTTTATCAAGCCAGCAAGACCCAGCACGACCGCCACTGTGTTTATCCGCTCGTTATCCACCTGTTACGCACCCCGTATTGATGCATCACGTGGCAAAGGAACAACTGACTGACGATATTGCGGCAGAGAGCGCATTGAATCATGGCGGCAAGATACCATAATGAGCGTAGCGAAAAACACTCCCTGCGAATCCTCTCATGTCAAAACAAGACGTCACTCCCACTGGTCTGCACCCACACGATGAACGAATCAATGCACAGAGCCCTAGCTTGCCAGTGCGAACCGTCAACCAAGTACGACACGATGAGCAGCTCTTACAACAGACATTCCCGAATCAGCAGCTGGTCGCCTGGGCGGGTGCTTGTGCTGCACGCTGGTTGCAAGAAAATGGGGAGCTAGTCGCAAACGCCATCATTTGGGTTCTTGCCGGGCCAGGACACAATGGGGCTGACGCTTATGTATGCGCCCGACACTTGCACAATCGGGGCTACACGGTCAGGCTCTTTAGCCTGAATCCCAATAGCACCGCAACGCAGCTGGCGCGTGCCGCATGGTTACAAGACGGTGGGCAGATTGAAACCGAATTCCCCCCGCTGGCCTCGACGCTCGCGAACGAGCGACCCAGCTGGATCCTTGATGGCCTTTTTGGCATTGGCCTAAACCGTGCGCCACAGGGCCAGGCCGCGCAGTGGATCAGCGAGGTCCATGTCTACCAGCGGGTGTCACAAACACGGGTTTTGGCGCTCGATATTCCCTCAGGCCTCGATGCCAACAACGGCAACCCACACGGCGAGAATTGTCTGCGTGCTGACGCCACCCTCACGTTTTTATCACTCAAACCCGGCTTGTTAACCGGGGCAGCGGCAGACTATCGCGGCGAACTCTGGCTCGCGTCATGGCCGCATTCTCCCGATGAATCTGATCAGATCAATCATCCATCCGAAGCAACCCAGCAGGCACGGCTGAATAGCCTGGCGTGCTTTCAAGCGCTGCTGCCGCAGCGTCAAGCCAATAGCCATAAAGGCATAGCGGGCACAGCGTGCTTGATCGGTGGGGCGGATGGCATGGAAGGCGCCCTGTTGCTTGCCGCACAAGCGGCTCTGTTGAGCGGGGCCGGTAAAGTCTATCTACAAACCCTAGCGACGCAGGCGGACACCGCTAACCTGCTGATGCGCATGGCACAGCCTGAGTTATTGGGCCTGCCTACCGGGTGGAGCGCCACGCTCGAACACACGCTGCAACACGCCCAAGCCATTGCGATTGGTCCGGGACTGGGACAAACAACTGCCGCTCAGCAACATCTGCTCGCCCTGCTTCAATACAGACCAGGCTTGGCCAGACAGATTGCGCACCCAAATGCGCCCAACACAGCCCCCTCGGCTAGCACAGACTGGCAGCAACGGGGCTTACCGCCACTCATTCTGGATGCGGACGCGTTAAATTTGCTGGCCAATCACCCCGCAATACGTCAGGCCCTGCAACAGTACAGTGGCAGTCGTATTCTGACGCCCCATCCATTAGAAGCAGCTCGCTTATTGGGCTGTGATGTGGCGACCGTGCAAGCAGACCGACTCAGTGCTGCGCGCCTTTTGGCGCGGCAATATGCGGCATGGATCGTGTTAAAAGGCAGTGGCTCCGTGATTTGTGGCCCGGATGAGCGTGTTTGGATCAATGTAACCGGGAACGCTAGCCTTGCCACCGCTGGCACAGGGGATATTCTGACCGGCACCCTCAGTAGCTTACTCGCGCAGGGGATGTCGGTATTGCCGGCAATTCAAGCTGCCGTCTGGTTACACGGCTATGCCGCAGAACTGGCTTGGGCAGACTTTGCTCACTCCGCCGCCGCGCAACGCCCCTTCACCGCACCCGCCACACGGCTGGGCGATCGTCCCTTTGCGGATAGTCATCGCACACAACCTAGCCCTACGCCCAACAGCGCCCAGGGCTTGCGCGGACTAACCGCAACAGAACTGGGAAAATTCATTCGTATAGCGCTGAACCAGTGGTTGCATTGATGGCGTCCGCCCGCTCAGCCGCAGGCAATTGGCTGTAAAAGCGGTAGTGCCCGCGACCATGCTGCTTGCTGCTGTACATGGCGGCATCTGCATGGGCAATCAGCTCATTCACCTCTTGCCCATCCTCGGGTGTCATGGCAATCCCAATACTGGTGCCGACACGCAAGCTTAAGCCTGACAGTTCGAAGGGTAATGACAAGGCCTCTATCAATTTTTCAGCCACTTTGATTGCGACCTCCGGCCCCGGCAAACTGCTGAGCAGCACGACAAATTCATCCCCCCCTAGGCGAGCAACGCAATCGCTTGAACGAACGCATGCCAGCATGCGTTGGGAAGCCGCAATCAGGAGCGAATCACCGACCGCATGACCATGCTGATCATTCACCGCTTTGAATTTGTCTAAATCGAGATAAAGCAAGGCTAGCCGACCTTGATCCATATGCCGCTGCAACAGGGTCGTACGGATTCGCTCTAACACATGGAGCCGGTTCGGCAAGCCGGTCAAGCCATCATGATAGGCCAGATATTCGTGGTGAATTTCCAGCGCTTTGCGCTCAGAAATATCAGTTACCGTACCGACAAAGCCGTCGAAACGCGCTTGCTCAGTCGCCTGTGCCGCTTTTTGTAAGATCGGCGCTGCCAATGTATGCACCCAGATTTTGCTGCCATCCTTGGCCACAAAACGGAATTCGCCTTCATAGGCACGCTGTTGATTGCGCGCGGCCTGCCACTCCTGGCGCACTTGTGCTTGATCTTCCGGATGCACCAGCGGCAACAGGGTATCTGGCTGCTCGTCAGACGCTAAACCACACCACTCACGTAAACGGGAATTGATGTAACGCAGACGACCATTTTCACCTGCCTCAAAAATGCCAACGGGCGCAACCTCGGCCAATTGTCGGAAGCGTGCCTCGCTCTCGCGGAGGCGGCCCTCGGTTTCAGAAATCGCCTGGATTTTATTGGCAAGCTCAATCGCTTGTTCACGCAAAATCGTTTCCCGCCGAACCGCTGCGGTCATATCGGAAATTTGAATCAGACAATAGCGTTGCCCTTCCTCCATGTGAATCGGGGTAATTGCCAGCGCTTGTTGCATGCGCATTTCTGCCTGTTGATCGGCGACTGAGGCATAGAGCGGGAATGGGTGGGGATTGAGCGCATGTGATAGCAAGGCAGAGCGCCCTTGCTGGATGGCCCCGGTGATGGCTTGCGCCACCCGGCTCACACTGAGCATTGGAAAAACGTCATAAAACGGTCGCATCAACACCGTGTCAGCGGCGTGTATGCTGTGAATTTCCATCCAGCGGTTCCAGTAACAGATGCGCTGGAGGTGATCGACGACGATCACACCGGCATTCAGTACCGCCAAAATATGCCCTGGAATGAGGGTGTTAAGTAATGACGACATAAGGAAAATCGTGATTGCGCATAAACCGTGGTGCTTGATTAGGCCCCGTCTGGCAACCCGAAAGCTTGGGTCGCATTTTTAACGAAGGTGCCCAATGAAGCCAAATCCATCATGTAAACCACATAACCATTGACTTCACGCGCTTTGATTTCTAAATTAATTTTGCTGACCAGAATCGTATCTTGAGGATCGTGCTTAGGCAAAATGGCTTCACCATTGTTTGCAATCGCAATCGTTGGCAACGAGCCAATCATTTCCTTGCGAAACAGATTCGCAATCGCGGAAGTGCAGGCGTTAATAATAATATTGCCCACTTCAGAGAGCGCTTCTTGCTCCAATTCCGTAATTTGGCCAATCGGCGCGGCATGTCCCAACATCAATCGCACCACCTCCATGCCCCCTCGCTCCCCAAAGAGTAATAGGGTGTCGGTTCTGAAATTCGCTTGATCCGGCATCGTAAATTCTTGATGCACACCGCAGACACGGTCTGATTGAGTGAATCGGGGGTCTAGGCGTTCGGCCAACTCCGCCGCCGGAATGAGTTCAACCACTGGAATGGAGAGTAAAACCTCTTCATTGACCAAGGTTGATAAGGCAGCAGCAGCTTCTCCAAGACTGATATTAAACGTCTCTGCCAATGCGTCTTGCTGCAGTTCAGTTAATTGCATCATGTGATTGGCCCATCTGAAAAAAGGGGGGGTGGGTAACATACTCAGCTATTCTCAAGACCGGGTGAGCGACTAATTCAGTAACGCCAGAATGGCTTTAACCGTGGTTTCAATGATGGGCTTGCGAAAAAAAACGACGCCAATCTCTTCGGCACGCGCCTTCGTCGAGTCCTGCACATTCGCGGTTAGCAACGCATACTTGGCTTGCGGATGCTGTGCCTGGCAGGCGAGGGCAAAATCCAAACCCGTCATTTTGGGCATGTTGTAGTCAATAATCAGCAAGTCTGGTTTGAAACCGGCGACGACCTGCAAGGCTTCTTCACCGTCTGCCGCTTCTTGAATGGTGGCGGTGGGACATAAATTTTGCACCATCGCCCGCAACATCATCCGTGAGACACGACTGTCATCAACGATCATGATGTTCGGTTGGGTTTGCAGGGTGTCAGTCATCATCATTCCTTTTGAGCGCGTAATACTGGCAAATTGTCCACAAAATTAGCCGCTGAAACCCTCGATTAACGAGATATCCTGCCATTCTGATCCAGATACCCGCATAATTTAGGGAAATTAATCCATGCTATTTGACGGTTATCGGACAACCATGCGGAAACCTGAACCTATCGTAACAATGCTGAAGCAGCACGCCGAGCGACTGCAGTCCCAACCTCTCAGCGCCCTCTTTACGCATGACCCCGAGCGCTTTCAACGTTTTTCGATCACAGCCGAAGGCATATTGTTTGATTTTTCTAAAAATCTGATTGATGAAGCCGCCTACCATACGCTCTTGCAGCTCGCCGCACCGGTTGCTGATTGGCAAGCAAAAATGCGGGCGGGTGCTTATATCAATAGCAGTGAACAGCGCCCCGTATTACACCCTGCCCTACGCCACCCATTGATGGCTGGTTACAGCGTAGATGGGCAGAACATCATGCCAGCGATTCATGCTGTATTGCAACGGATGCGTGACTTTAGCCATGCCATTTTGAGCGGGGAATATCGAGGTTACCGTGATCACCCCATTACCGATATCGTCAACATCGGCATTGGCGGCTCAGATCTAGGGCCGAGGCTAGCCGCCCAGGCCCTGCGGCCGTATCAGCAATCCTTGCGCTGCCATTTTGTCGCGAATGTCGATGGCTTTGAGTTACATCACCTGCTCCCAACCTTAAACCCCGCCACCACGCTGTTTATTGTGACCTCAAAAAGCTTCACAACCCGTGAAACCATGCTCAATGCAGCGACCGCACGAAACTGGTTCACACAACAGGCCCCGGCTAGCGCGGTGGAAAAACACTTTGTTGCGATTTCCGCCAACCAAACGGCGGTGCGAGACTTCGGCATCGCACCGCAGCATATATTTGAGTTTTGGGATTGGGTGGGGGGACGGTTTTCCGTTTGGTCTGCCGTTGGCTTGGCGTTAATGCTGGCAATCGGGCCAACCCATTTCGATGCCTTTCTCGCCGGCGCACATCAGATCGATAACCATTTCTTCAGCGCCCCCGCCGCGCAGAATATGCCGATTCTGATGGCGCTAATCGGCTACTGGAACCGCAGCATCCTCGGTTACAACAGCCTTTGTATTGCGCCCTACCATGCCGGTCTGGAGGCACTGCCGACCTACCTGCAGCAACTAGATATGGAAAGCAATGGCAAGCAGGTACAGCGAGATGGTCTGCCCGTAGCGACACCCACCGCACCGATTGTCTGGGGCCAGGCCGGCACGAATTGCCAACATGCTTTTTTTCAACTGCTACACCAAGGCACCGAAATTTGCCCGGTCGATTTTATTGCTGCTGCCCAAGCAGCCCATCCGTATGTTGCACAACAACGTAGCCTGCTGGCCAATTGCCTTGCCCAAGCCGAAGCGCTGTTGCAAGGCCGCCCATTTGACGCCGCACTGGCCAGCGTTGATGCCACTGCCGTGGCTAGCACTGGCCAAGAAGAGGTGGCCACAGCCAGCTGGCAAATGGCCCAGCAACGGCATTTTCCAGGCAATCGCCCCAGCAATATGTTGTTGTTACCGCGCCTGGGGCCTCATGAGCTGGGGATGCTACTGGCACTTTATGAACATAAAATTTTTGTTCAAGGCGTCCTTTGGCAGATCAATTCATTTGATCAATGGGGGGTTGAGCTGGGTAAATCTCTCGCACAAAACCTCGAAAGGGATTTAGTTGCCGAGACCATACAATTTCCCCATGACAGCTCGACCCTCGGGTTGTTAGCCTACCTCAAAGCTCAAGCGTAACTTCTGGCTGGGTTGCCCCAGCCAATTGCCCTGCTTGTAGCCTGAATTGGCGCTGACAGCGCTCTGCCAATCGCCGATCGTGGGTCACTAATACCAGCGTCGTTCCCTGGGCTTGGTTAATCTCAAACAGTAAATCAATGACCCGTGCAGCGGCATGTTCATCGAGACTTCCGGTTGGTTCATCGGCAAAGAGTAAGCGCGGCTGCATCATAAATGCCCGTGCCAATGCGACCCGCTGTTGCTCTCCCCCAGACAGTTGTTTGGGAAAGTGATGCCCGCGCTCGGCCAACCCCACTTGTGCCAGCAGCGCCAGAGCACGCTCGCGCCCCTGGCGAGCATTAAGCCCCTGCCCCGTAGCCATGAGTTCAAGGGGCAGCAGGACATTTTCCAGCGCGGTTAAGTGCCCAAGTAACTGAAAAGATTGAAACACGAACCCAACCTGGGTCGCACGCCAGGCGGCCCGTGCATCTTCAGACCAACGATTGATGGCTTCTCCCTGCCATAGCACATCGCCTGATGTCGGTAAATCCAGCCCCGCTAACAAACCTAGCAAGGTGGATTTGCCAGAGCCGGAGGCCCCGACTATCGCAACCGATTCGCCAGCGCGAATGGAGAGATTGATCGATTGCAAGATAGTGAGTGGCTGACCCGCATCGGCAATCACCTGGGATAAATTTACGGCAGTGAGAATCTCAGGCGGTACAGACGACGTAGAATCTTGATCCATGGTATCCCTTCAGGTTTAATCATGCATACTAAACGACTCTGGCATTACGTCTTGTTTTCTCGGGTGGATTTCTTTGGCTGGTTCGGTAGAAAAAAGGCCCCTGCCCGGGCGCTCATTTTTCTTTTGTGGTCATTCTTATTGGTTGCAGGGTTACTGCATTCGTTATCTGTGGTGGCGCAACCGAGCCGCACCGACGCCGGTCGCGTTAACCCGACTCGGATCTTGGTCGTCGGCGACAGCCTCTCTGCCGAATATGGTTTACGCCGTGGGACAGGCTGGGTTCAGTTGTTACAGCAAAGCTTGGCAAAACGCTTTTCCCAAGACAGCCTCATTTGGCACAATGCCAGTATCAGTGGGGATACCACGGCGGGCGGTAAACAACGCTTGGGCAAATTACTAAACGAGCATCGGCCTGATATTGTCTTACTGGAACTGGGGGGAAATGACGCGCTGCGCGGTCTTGATCTCAGCCAAACTGAGTCCAATCTGCAAGCCATGATTGAGCAATCTAAACAGCAAGGGGCGCGGGTTATCTTGATTGGTACGCAAATCCCGCCGAATTATGGCAAACGTTACACCTCAGATTATGCGGCGTTATTTGAGAAACTGGCGACCCGCCACAAGGTAATGCGGGTGAACTTTCTCTTAGCAGGCGTCGCCGATCGCGCTGATTATGCGAGTTATTTTCAGGCAGACGGCATTCATCCCAACGAGCAAGCACAGCCGATAATGGCCAATAATGTGCTGCCGGTTTTGGAAAAACAGCTCCAGCAGCGCCCTGTACAACGGCAGTGATGACGTTCAACGACGTCCGGAGTCTAACGAGAGCGGTGTCGTTAATGCCTCAATCTGTAGGTATTCGGTGCGATTGCTCGAACGCTTGACGGGCGTCACGCTGACCGCTCGTTTCACCGGCTGAGCCGCCGGGAACTTAAGACGCGGTAGCGAACGGCTTGCCCCCTCTTTGCTCACCACCGTGTTAGGCGTCGCCGCTTTCTCAGCCAATGCCATGGCTTGGGGCCAGAGCGCGGGAATGGGGGGCAATGCCCCCTCGGCGCGGGGTAAATCTAGCTCAACGCTGCGCGCCGTGAAATTAGGCACGCCCTGCTCATACCAGGCCCGTAAATTATTTAAATTATTGGCAATATCAGCGCGATTGGGTGCCAACTTGACAGCCCGTTCCAGCAGTTGCATCGCCGCTTGCAATTCACCTTGTGCGGCTCGAGCCACGGCAAGATTGTTGAGGGCGATCGGATCAAAGGGATTGAGCCGCGCTTGCTCACTCAAGTTTTGCACTGCTTTCCAGGGCTCACCTTCAGCCATCGACAATCGAGGTTGATTGCCGGTATCTCGGGTATTGCTGCCATAAGTCGCGGGCTGGGCCGCGCCATTAACCCCTACTGGCACACTGGGTAAAGCATACGGATTAGCTGACGCCGCCGGTTGCGGGAGATAGATAGGCGCACCAGCGGCGGGCGCCACACTACCCTGCTGCCAGGCCTGTTCAGTGGCTTGGCGACGCACTTGATCGGCACTCGTGCTTGGCCCAATGGGAACAGTGCTAGGAAAATACTGTGCAATCGCCTGCGCACTGGTCAGTAAGCAACACCCTGTAAATAAGGTTGCCCGCAGGGAGCGCAAGACAGCAGCACGACGGGGGGCGCTGGCTGACTGGAGGCGTAAGTCTGGTGAAAAACCAAGCGTCATTTTTCACTCCTTCATCAATAGTAAGGGCGTAACCCACGGGGTGGGAAACTAACCGGGGTGTAGCTCGGCGCAAACAGGTAGCGCACATAAACCATTCCTGCCGATTCACGGAAGTTAATCGCATTGTCAAAACCGGCATAGCCACCCACAAAGACTTTGGGCGCTAATTGGTACTCTGCACGTCCCGCGATGTTAAACGCTAAGCCTGTCTTTGTTTGACCGTCATAGCGCGTCTTGATCCCAGAACTCGGATTTGCAGCGGCTACCCCATCAACACCGGCTTGTAAGCTGCCTTCGGTTGGAAAGTAGCTGGCCGCATCTTGGGTGAAGGTCTGTAAGCCGATGGCACCGCGTAATTGGTATGCCAGACGACCACTGCGACCGGAGTAATCCATTGGCGCGGTAATGCTCAGATAGCGCTGAGGGCTGAAATAACCCCCATGCCCAAAGGTGTAGTAACTCAAATTCTTTTCATAGGTTAAAAAATTGACGTTGAAACCGACGGTGAATTCTTCATCAATTTTTTGCATCACCTTGTGATAGGCCCCGCCCCCGAACTCAAAGCGGGTGTTATCAGCCACATTGCGACCGGTCAGGAGATGGTATCCACCAAACCCATAGACCCCGCTGCGCCCTAATTCATAATTTAAGTCCAACCGAACCCCAGAAGCACGAACGCCCCCCCAAATACGCCCAGAAACCGGATCTTTGATCCCCGCATAGGAGAGCACGCTATCTGTGACGGGGCGCTGCGAAACCTCAACCGCATAATTGAGCCGGTCGGCGCGATCACGCCAGCGAATTCCGCCGGTTGCATCCACCACTTCAAAACCCAATGGGGTCGTGCCAATATCAACGCCCAAACGCTCCCCTTCGTAAGCCAAGCCCATGCCGACCCCAGAGGCATTGATCGAACGGGAGCCAATATTTCCCAGCGATCCGGTACCCACCCCAAAGCGGGTCGCACGAGCAGGATTATTGAAATTCAAGCTGCCTGCATCCAGTAGCGTGGGGGCTAAGCGCAACGCTAGATGGCCCTCATAACCAATCGGGAAACGGGCTTCGAGCGGCGTCTGTACTTCATAAAGTTGGCCCAGGCCAGCCTCTCCGGTACGGCTGCGCGCATAGACACCGCCTGAAAACGAGCCAGCCCGTTTGGCTTCAATGTCAGCCAGCTCATCGGCAACTGAATCTTGCCGTTTTGGCAAAGGCTGTAAGCTGTTGGGTAACGTTGGCGTCAGCGGCGTTAGGGTGTAGCTCATGCCAGGCATCACCGGCGCTGGAATCGCAGGAATTGCTGCAGGGGCAGGCTGAAACTGTCGCTGCGCCGGGGCAATCCGCACAGGTGCGGCCGGGATAACGGGGCTAGCCGGTGTCACTGGGGCGGGCAAGGCCGCAGGGGCCGGGGAGACAGCGGGACCAGCCAGTTGACGCGGCTCAGTTGCGACAAAAAAACGGCTACCGGGCTGAATTCTGCTGGTTTGGTTGGCTTGTGCCAGGGTTTCCTCTAACCCCCGTGGTGCTGAGATGTTGGCAGCAAGAGTGAGCGGCGTTGCCGTTGACTGAACTTGGGCTTGTGTTTGCTTTTCTAGCAAGGTTGGTTCCTGCCATGCGCTCAGGGCTGTTGCTGACCCCGTTGAGGCAGGTGCCGCCAAGCCCGCAGGCGGTAAAGATACCGCTGTTTGCGCTATCTGGCGCTCGGCGACGGGCGTGGGCAGGGCGCTGGCTGGCAAGCTTAGTTGCAGGCTCAGTTGTAACCCATTCGACCCACGCGCCGCGACGGCGGTTGGCTCTGCTAGACGCTCAGCGCGAGCGGGTGCCGACACCGCGGGTTGCTGAGCTGGCTGGAGCGACAGCGCAATCTCGGCATGGCTGGTCGCGCGCGGCGGCGTGGACGTTATTGACACCCCAACGGCGCTTGACACCTGTTCGCGTTGCACTGGGGTAGCTGGGGTGGAATGCATCGCCGGTGCCGGGGTATGGACAGTCGCTTTACTCACCAGGGCTTGTTGCAAGCGCATGAGGGGGTCATGTCGCACCAACGCATGGGCAGGAGGCTCAGCCACTGTCGCAGAAGAAGACTGACGTGGATAGAATGCGTTTGGCAGACTGCGCGCAGGTGCGCCCGGGATCCCAGATGACTGTTGGCTCGGTGCGGTATCAAAACTCTGCGGCACAATTGGCTTGGGCAGTGCGGATTCTGGGCGCTGCCCCACCGGCTGGATCGGGATGACTGGGGCCATTTCACGTTTTACGGTGGGCAGTGGCATGCCCGGTATTGCGGCTGGGCCAGTATTGCGTGACGCTGGATTGGCACTGGCTGGGGGCACCGTATTGGTCTGATTCAGCAAGGGGCTAGGAATATAGGGTTTGCTGTTAGCTGCGGCCTGGGCATAGGTCAAGGCCTGTTCTCCGCTGAGTGTGGGGATGGTTGTTGCGGGCAGGCGATAATCCACAAAACGCATGCCCAGCGCACCGCCTTGACTGCCACTGCTACTGCGCTCTGCCGCGAGTGCCGCACGGTAGTATTCGGCAGCTTTTTGAGTCAAGCCTTGTGCCCGAGCGATGCGACCGGCCATCGCCAGCACCCGGGGGTTAGAGGGTGCCTGCCGCAACGCTGTGTCGATCGTTTCGGCGGCCAATTTCAAACGCTTATCAGCTAAAGCCGCGCCGGCGAATGCCACACGCGCATCCAGATTGTTCGGTTCCTTGATCAGGCTGGGCTCATACCAACGCAAGCCTTCCGTGTAATCGCCTGCGCTGACATAGAGTCTGGCCAGCCCTTGCTGTAAACGGGGTTCGTCGGGGCTTTCGGCCACGACGGGAGCCAGCACCTCATAGGCGGCGGCATACTGCCCGGCTTCGCGCAAGGTATCAGCTTGACGCAAGGTGTAAGCAATCCGAATATTGTCGAGATCAGCACGCTGCTGTTCGGACAACGGTAAGCTGTAAAGCTGACGCAACTGCGCTACCAACTCGGCATCCTGACGGGTTTTTAGCAAAATAGCCGCATATTGAACCCGTAAACCCGGATCAATGCGCAATGACTGGCCCATCAAACTACGCATTGTGGCGAGCGCGCGCGCTTCATCGCCCATTTCGGCATACATGCCTGCTAACAAACCCAGGTATTCAACCTCTTTGCCTGCAACCGGCTCAACTTGACGAACGATCTGCTGCGCGACAGCAAGCTGACCATCGCGCAAAGCCAGATTAGCCCGCTCAAGTTGAGCATTAATCCAGAGTCGGCGCTGCAGCTGTGCCATTTCTTTCGTGCGAACATTGGCAGGAATTTTTTCAAGCGTGTACAGCCCTTCTGTCCAGTCTTTCGACTCCGCGCTCAAGATGGCACTGGCTTGCAAGGCTTCCGGTAGGTCGGGATGCGAGATCAATAAACCATCAACCACCGCACGCGCTTGCGTGGGGGCATTGAGCTTTTGATATAAGCGAGCCAGATCCAGACGCGACCACGCGTCATCCGGGTCCCACAAGATCGCATCTTCCAGATACTGCATGGCCAAATCAATATCGCCGCGCTTATCGCTGGCACGAGCCAGCGCCCGTAGTTGTTGCGCACGAATTTGGCCAAAGCCACCCATTTTTTCCCGCTGCGACTCGGTCAACCCTTCTGCAATCCGAATCGCTTCATCATGTTTTTCTTGCAATGTCAGGGCACTTAGCAAACCGCGGATCGCTTGCAAGTTGTCGGGATGACGCTCACGCGCCCGGCGATAAATTTGCTCGGCTTGCGCATACTGCCCATCATCCAAGTACAGATCGGCAACATTTAACAGTGGCAGTAGCTGGGTATTATCGAGTTGGGCGGCCTGGAGATAAAGCCCTTTGGCACGCTCATCATTGCCCTGGCGGCGTTCGCTGTCAGCCCGGGTGATCAATCCCCAAAAACGCGCAGAGGCCAATGGCTGCGCCCACTTTTTACTACTGCCTTGTTGCTGCGCACGACTCAGGAGACTTTCAGCTTCGGTGAAGCGCTGTTGTTTCAACCGAATGACACCCAGCCCACCTAGGGCATCAGCATCATTGGGTTTGGTTTGTAATATTGCTTCAAATTGGGCTGCGGCACGCCCCAAGTCGCCTTTATTGAGCGCATTAAACGCAGCGTTAAGGGATTGGTCACGCTCGCTGACTTCCACTTTCGGCGGGTTACGCAGGACCTCTAGGCGATTCAAGATGGCCTCATCTTTCGACTCGACCGCTAAGTAGGCCTCAAACAAGTTTTCATCGGCACGCCGCGCATCCAGCCAAATCAGGGATTTTCGCCAACTCTCCGTGGCCGCTTTAGCCGTGCTTTCCTTTTTTGCCAGAGCCGCCAGTAAACGAATAGCTTCACGCCGCGTACTTTCGCGATAGGAAAGATGCTGTGCATAAGCGAGTTCATATTTGGGATTGCCAGGATTTTCTTTTTGCAAGCGTTCTAGGCCTTTACGGGCCTCTTCCCAGCCAGCGGCACTGCCGCCCAGCGTTTGATAATACTCCAGAGCCAAAGGCCCGCTTTGCGGGACCTTGCTGCCAAACACTTGTTTATAGGTTGTTAAGGCTTGCTCTGACTGCCCGGTTTGCGCTTGTTGCCGTGCCTGCTCAAGGACTTGTTTGTCGCTCGTGCGATATAGAACCGCTTCTTCGAGTTTTTTGATACCGGCATAATTAGGATGCTTCTCGCGTAAACGGGTGAAATAACTGCGGGCCGTATCCTGACGATTATTGTCTAGCTCAAATTGCACCATCCCGGCCAACGCTTCAGGATTATCGGGCTGCAAACGCAACAGCTTCGACCAAGCATCAGCGGCGCGATCTGGACGATTTTGACTACTCCAGTAGCGACCTTGTTCAATCAGCACTTTGATGGCCGCATCCTGAGCCAGAGCAGGCTGACTCAGCGTTGTGCTAAGTAAGGCCAGCATCAATGAGCTGATGAGTTGTTTTGTTTGCATAGACTCGACTCCCGATTTACCTTAATGAGGGGGTAATCATTAACAGGCCCCCCTTAGCTGTAAGGCCCCGTCTCGCTGAAAACGAAAACGCTTTTCCAGCCAACCTCGACCAAATAACAGCAATACCGCATCGTAATAATTCCAACTCTGCACTCTCGCCGGTGAGCCGTCCCACAACGCCTCAATACGGGTTTGCTGCTGGGCCAGTAATCGTGCTTCTGGCCAGGCAGAGAGATAGGGTAACAACGCGGCGGAGAATCCGACTCCCCCCTCTTCCTGTTGCTGCCCGGTCTGCAAATTTACCAATCTTGGTGGCGCCAAATTCGTTTGCAGGGCTTGCTGCATCCCACGGTAGAGTTGCAGCCACTGTTGCTTTTCACGACTCGACCACAGACCCGCACTCATCCCCAACCAGCTATACACGCGAATGGCATCATAGCTGCCAATCGGGCCCTTTTCAGTATCCGCAGCTAGCCACTGCCCTTCGCCCGTTGCACTGACTTGGTAGGTTACCCAATCTGCAGCATAGCCTTGTTGGGTGGTCTGCCGCAGCAGCGTGAGACTGTTTTTTTCAAGCTGAATCCAGCTCTGGCTGCGCGACTTTGCCGAAAAATAGCGTAACTTAAATGGGGGCAAATAGCTCGGATTAAAACGCCAGCGTGTTAGCCCTGTTTTGTCCGTGACCTTAAAGCCTTGCTCGCCCGGCAGGAGCATGATGCCAAGCCCCGGCACGGTGACGAACAACTTTTTCTCGATCAGCGCCATGACGCTCGAACCCAAGGCAGCATAGCGCGGCTCTTGCCAATAACGCGCTGCCTCTAGCAAGGTATAGGCTAACCATAAATCGGCATCGCTCGCCCCGTTGGGATCCAATACCCCCCAGGTGTTGTCAGGGCGACGCCCCCACTTCCAGGCTGGCAAACGAGCCGTTAGGTCATTCCCCGCCAAGTTGGATTGTGTCCAAGCTAGTACCCGCTCAAAAATAGCGCGGTCATTCGCCACCAACGCAAAGAACAAGGTGTAAACCTGCCCCTCAGAGGTTGATTGCTGCTCAGGGGTCGAAAAATCAATGACTCTGCCATCCGACTGAATGAAACGACTTTTATACGATAACCAGTCTGCCCACGTGGATTTCGCGGACGCAGAACAGCTTGGAAGGGCTGGTTGGCTCGCCACGGCTGCGCGCGGCTGGAACAACCCGCCTGCCAAACTCCCCAACGCCGCCAATAAATATTGACGGCGTTGGGTGAGAGAGGCGCTTGAGCGAGGGGGGTGATCACCCTCTACACGCATTAAACTTTACCTGAGAGACGTTTTTCTGCACGCACACGCAGTATTCGATACAAGAGCACGGCGACCACAATGGCAGCCAACAATCCTAACAAGGCCAAGACCAGGGGATTATTGGAGAAGAACCAGCGTATGTACGTCCATACAGGCAAGCTACCCACATAGTAGGTGCTTCCCACCGCCAAACTCTCGACCTCTTTGCCACGCACGACAACCAATGCCCCTTGCACTTTAGTGATCAACTCAGGGTCCATCAAGACACCGAGCAAATCAAATAAGTTATTGGCACGGCTGGTCATGACCGCCACCACACTGCGACCACTACTCAGCGGCGATTCAAAGCCGAATAACGCGGCTTCGTTGGATGCCCCACTCAGGGAAATTTCAGCTCGGCGTGGAATCCGTTCGGAGGCACCCAATCCTTCTAGCCAGTGGTTAAACTTAAATAACAGGTCAGACACTTCGAAATTACGACTTTCGCCATTGGTGCTGAAAGGCATATATTTCGCCCATTGCGAGAAGAGCGGTTGATTGGATGCGGAGCCAAGGATCAATAAATCTTTATTGGCATAGTTTTTCGCATCCGCCGCACGACCGACGACGACCCCGGTTGTCGGATACCCCGTTGATTCCCCCATGCGCCCCATTAATGTTAAGTAAGCACCTAAATCTAAGCTGCTATAGCTATCTGGGAAAATCACCGCTGTCTCTGAAAGATCAGCC
This sequence comes from Parvibium lacunae, assembly GCF_003335215.1. Lineage (GTDB taxonomy): Bacteria > Pseudomonadota > Gammaproteobacteria > Burkholderiales > Burkholderiaceae_D > Parvibium > Parvibium lacunae. The sequence goes on from NZ_QPGB01000001.1 coordinate 765,880, forward strand.
ATGCGGGTGAAAGGAAAGCCGGCGTTACCGAAAGCGGCCAAATTGGGCATCGCGAGGTAATGCGGAAATGCCGTCAGATCAATGGTCGAATCTGGATCAATGGCGGCACGCAAATTGTCGACTAAAACATCTTTACAGTGACCATGTTTTAGGTAGTCAAACGCAAAGTGGAATTGCAATTGAGCCCGTGCTGGCATCATGTAGGGAGGGATGTATACCCGTTCTTGGACTGGCATCGTCCCATCCGGTAGCAAGGCTTTTTTCAAGCGAGCGATAGTGCGATCGTAGTCATCAATCGAGTTTTGCTCAACCCACATGAGAGGAATGGAGGTCACAAAATACCGATCTACGTTGACATTCAGCGTTGATTTATCGCGCTGAGGACGAGGGGTATAACGGTATTTCAAATCCAGTGGAATCCCTTCACTCTTCCAAGCAAAGAGATCAGGGGGAATGCGTGTGTTAACCCGCACCAGGTCGGGACGCAGACCCGCCACATTGAGACTACGCAGGTCATTCAACTCGCCCAGCTTAACGGGCCGATCACTTGGCAACCAGTTCGGCGCATCATAAGGTTTGCGGGCTTTCTCTTCCTTGAGTTGGGTCACAACGGTTGAGGTTCCACTCATCATGCCTTTACCAAACGCCAATGCAGACGCAGCTGTTTTAATCTCTTTACCATCGCGGCCCATGACTAACAATATTTTGTAGCGGATATCATTAGGATGACTGATGACAGCAACCGTCGGGCCAGAAATCGCGGGCAAGTTCAACCCAGCAGGGGCTTCTTGAGTGGTCGCAAAGGCAACCAAATTTTGATTCGGTAAGTTATTGAGATGAGCGGGGAACAAGGCGCCACGATAGCTTGCCAGGCTACCAAACCATGAAGCAGTAATACCGGCCGCTTCCAGGGTCGCCGCCGAAGGAGCCGCAGCAAAAAGGAAAGGTAGCTCTAGCCGGCGGCCATCGCGTTTGTCGAAAAACGGCAGCGGCAATAAAGCCAGGTCATTCTGTAGCGATAACGGGGTGACGGTAAATTCGAGTTCACTCTGATTACTGACTTTCAACCACAGTGAGGAATGGAGTGGATCTTCACATTCGTAGGTATAGTGACCAATCAATTGCAACTGTAGCTGATTGTAGTCAGCCAGGTATTTGGGATTCAAACTGATTTCACGACTGACCGGGCTGCCCGCATTTTCCTTGGGGAGTGGAATGGTTGCGACAACCTCACTATTCATCATCACTTTGAGGTGAGAAATCTGTGAAATCAGGGCTGGCGAATAGGTATAGTTCAGTTTGAGTTTGATTTCGCTCACGACTTCATCTGCAGGAATGCTGAATGGCACACTGTAACTACCATCAACCCCACGAATCTCAAACGCATCGTAAGTGCCCAGTTGCTTGAGGGTGAAGCCATATTTCCTGACAACCCCTAATTCACCGGTGGAATTAGAACGCACATACACGTCATTTGGCGTTTTGCCATCATTTCGAACCTCAACAGGCACGAAATCGCGTATTTTCTCGTCGCGCTTTTTCGCCCAAGCGGCCTCGTTAAAGTAGTCGGATGGCCCCCATGCCAAAACACCGAGCACAAGACCTGCAAATAATTGACGGATCATAATTGCCTCTATAGTTTAATTGTGTAGCGCGGCACGCTTTGCAACGCGCTGTTTACGCCAAGGTGTCATAAAACGAATAAATTGGGAACTGCGATGTTCGGCTGGTGAAGGTTGCCCGGACATTGATGTTTCCGAGGCCCCCACCAGCGCCTGTTTTTTCGGTTGCCAGACATACGCCACCAAAGCCCGCGCGAGCTTACTAAAACCCAGTACCCCAACACCCGCAACTTCAGCCAAGCCCCGTAATGGCTTATCTGGAACCCGATCATCACTCCAAATTGCCCAGGTATCTGCACGTGCGAATGTACACTGCACAAATTGATACATGGTCGCTGTATCCATCTCATCAAATTGTAAGCCCAGGCGATCACGGCGATTAGGTAAACTGACCACCGTAGCGGGGAATTCGTACTCTTGATCAGCCCGATATAACAGTACACTCACGCGATCATATAACTCTAAGTGCAGCGGATGCTCAGTGTTTGAATCCAAGGCCATCGGTAATTGTATGCCCACCCCACCATCAGAATAATCAACGGTCTGTGCTCGCAGAATATGTCCATTGGGATAACGGATCGCAGCGGGGAGTTGCATCGCCACACGGTGACTATGTCGAACTTGGCGAGCTTCACTGGCTACAGCAATACTGGCGCCTAAAATAACCAGGTTATAAACAGTCCAGATCATGTTTAAAAGGACCGTATCAAGCTCGTGCGTACTCCACCAAAAAAACCGCCCAAAACCTGCTAGCAAGCCCGCTATATTGAGGCCAAGCATGATCAAGTACGGGGCTGAAATACCCCAATCAAAAAATTCTTTTTCTGTTAAACCGCCCTTAGGGGTAACGTTGAACTTACCCAGTTTCGGGTTGATAACCGCCACTAAAGTTGGGCGTAAGATATACCAAGCCAACACTGACTCGTACACTTCTGCCCAAAAAGAGTGGCGAAATTTACCTTGCATTCGAGAGTTAGTAATGCTCGCATGCATTAAGTGCGGCAAGGCAAAAGCAGCAATGGTTATGGCACTGGCGCTAATAACGTGGGCGCCAAAAAATAAATAAGCAAGCGGCGCCGTTAAAAAAACAATCCGTGGCAAGCCATAAAAAAAGTGCAACATCGCGTTGGCGTAGCAGAGTCGCTGACCTAACTTTAAGCCTTTGCCCAGGAAAGGATTATCAACTCGAAAAATTTGAGCCATCCCGCGGGCCCAACGAATACGCTGGCCAACGTGGGCAGACAGACTCTCTGTCGCAAAACCAGCCGCCTGAGGGATCTGCAAATAAGACCAGCCGCCTGAGGGATCTGCAAATAAGCGGTGTTGTATCCCAACCGATGCATCTTGAGGGCTGTATGTGCATCTTCGGTTACGGTTTCCACCGCAATGCCACCAATTTCCTCAACGACAGAGCGCTTTAATACCGCACAAGAACCGCAAAAGAATGCTGCATTCCAAAGATCATTGCCATCTTGTACCAGCCCATAAAATAATTCGCCTTCATTGGGGATGCGGCGGAATGTCTCAAGATTTTTTTCAAAGGGATCGGGAGAAAAAAAGTGGTGCGGAGTTTGCAGCATGGCCAGCTTGGGATCACGCATGAACCAGCCCAAACAAATTTGCAAGAAACTCCGTGTCGGCATGTGATCGCAATCAAAAATGCCGATATATTCGCCATCGGTTAAGGTGAGCGCGTGATTAATATTCCCCGCTTTTGCATGTTTATTGTCGGGTCGTGTTAAGTGGACTACCCCAGCCTCTATCGCGAATTCTCGAAATTCGTCACGGCGACCATCATCTAAAATATAGACTCGAAGCTTGTCTGCGGGCCAATCAAGTGCTTTAGCTGCCAACACCGTCGGCTTAACCACTTTGAGGGGTTCGTTATAAGTGGGAATAAAAATGTCAATGGTTGGCCATTGCGAACGATCAGAAGGCAATGGCACAGGCCGGCGTTCCAACGGCCAAGCTGTCTGAAAATAGCCAAATACCAGTACGCTGTATGCATACAACTCAGCCAATAGCAGGCCTACACCAAAAAATAAATCGATAAAGTTTTCGAGTATTAAGGTTTCGGTGATCCGCCAATACATGTAACGAGTCGAAGCCAATAAGGAAAACTGAATCAAGATCAAGGCCACAAAGCGGCCTGGAAATTGCCTTACTAGCAAAGCAGAACAAACGCATAGCGTCGCAAACATGACCTGGTATTTCAGTTCCAATGGAATCGTCACCGCATAGAACAAGAGCAGGCTGGCCAGGAGCGCCCCAGCAAAACGTACCAAGCGGTTATTCCACATCGGCCACATCAGCGCCGCATTCAGCCACTCTCCCGTATCGTGAGGAATATATAGCTTGCGTTTCTTTTGAGTCGCGAGGCCTCTTGGGCGTATGCGGCGTGAATCCATCACCCTCTCCCGCTAGTAGGTAGGATGGCCTGCACAAGCCACTGCGCATTGGTTAGGATATCGTGCGCACCCTGAGAGTGTGGCGCGTATTGAAAAACAGTCTGTCCATATGCCAACGCTTCCGTTAAACCTTGATCAAAATGAACGGAGGTTGGCAAAATTCGGTCTGGAATGTGCGCACGGAAAGCGGCGACAATATCGCGGTTGAGTGCTTTACTTGCATCAACTTGGTTTAGCAAATAGGCAGACCCTAGGAAGTCCGGGCGCTGATAGCAGTAATCATGCAGCAGCACCTCCATCCCTGGCACCGTGGCATAAGAAGCAGGGTCTGCCAACACGACCACTAATGCGACACTCGCGGCACGGAGTGCCTGTTGCATATAGACCGAAGGACCAGGCGGCGTATCAATCACAACCACATGATCATTCGTCAAGCCAATTTTCTGTAAATTTTCAATCAGCCAATTAGGGCTAGCTTCAAGATGATGCTCAAACCGCTGCCGATCGGCCTCGTTAACAGAACCATATGGAATAACTTGGACCCCTGCCGCGGTGTCATACATAGCATTGATCCAGCTCGCTGCTGCTAGAGTGCTGCGGGACAAGCCATTAATTTCGGCGTGGGGAACCCCAAAGTGCAGTCTTAAGGCATTTTGCGGATCGAAATCCAGGGCAACCACCGCAGCACCACATTGGCGCAGCGCCGCGCATAGGTTAGCGGATACGGTGGTTTTGCCTACCCCACCTTTGGCTGAGACAACCGCAACAATTTTCACCAGACTATCCGCATAAAGAGACGATCACCAAGATTATTTTTTTACGAGTCGACCGAAAAAGCCTTGACCCGACGGCGCTGACACGTGTTGCCCAGCCGCTGCCAGCCGCTCAAATACCTGCCCCAGTGAAACGTCGGGGCGAGCAGGCTGAGCAACTGCGGGTTGCGTTAAGCTTGGCTCTATGGGCCGACCGAGACGTTGCGCCAAGGGTGATAAATGTGCAAGCGGCGACACCACCGGGGAAGGATTTACAGGAACAGGACGCAGGGATTCTAATGGAGTACTGACAGACACAACTGGCACAGGCATTGGCATCACTGGCGCGGGAGCCGGAGTCGAGGCTGGCAGCGGGGTAGGAGACAGGGCCGTCGGCACAGAGGGCACATCGGGTAAATTTTCAATCGATACCGCATTGATCAGCGGCCAGCGCATCACCGCGTCCCGCTGCTCTTGTTCACGACCGATTTCTTGATAATTTTCTGATCGCCCACCAAAACGGTGAAATAAGGCTGCTACATCATCTGCTGTGCTCATCGCCCACCTCGCGCCGCATCACATTAAACACTTAAGCTAAACTCAAATTCTCGTCGCAAATCATTGTATTCCCCAATTTGCTTGACGACCAACGCATCTTGCGCCCCTAAAGCCTTGAACCATGCTTGGTAAAGCCCTTCCAAGATACCGCCCACCCACGGCCTAGAATTTTGACCCATTGCGTTAACGAGGGGACAAGCAGCGTGCTTGATATTCAGTGAATGACCGAGATCTTGAACCGACACTACCCCCCAGGACATTTTTTCTAGCACCTCATTAATCGCCTGCTCTACCGCCGGCAATGCGTCACAGGGGGGAAGTGCCTCACGCTCAGCCATGGCAACACCAACGCGACGCATCAGTGTACGTAACTCAAGTTCAGATAATTGCTGGGAGAACTCCGTACTAAGCGCCATCAAAAATGGCGACCAGCTTTTCGAATATCCCAACTTAGAAAAATAACCAAGTAAGCCAACTGAGTTTTCGCTGTGGTCTGCGGACGTCTGTTGCATTTTTCTACTCCCTATGACAAGTATTTGTCCTACCCGTGATCGCATTTACTCTGTCAGGCTAAGCGAATCGATTGTAACAAGAAGGGGGAGTGTGACTGTCTAGATTGACAAAATTTAATAATACTTGTTGCAAACGTAGCAACAGCCACTCACCCGAGAAACCAGCGTCTAGGACAACTAGGCTTACTCCTTTACTTCATCCAGCAAGGCTTCATTTAATTTGACTTTCGCCTTACTGCGCCATTGATTGAAGAGACTTTGCATTGCAGACTCACCACCCACTTGCGCCAGCTGCATCGTCAATTGCTGCTGTTTCTGTGGCCGCTCTTTTTGAGCCTGTTCAGTTGGCGTAACGACAGATTCAATGCGCAGAATACGGTAACCTTGACCAGGAAGGGCAATACCCTTGTAAGCGGGCAGTTGTTTTTGGTCTGCCTGAAAAATCGCTTTCAAACTAGCCGCATCATAGCCAGCAGGCTGCTCGCGACTCACTGTTTTCGGTGTTGAAAAATTCACCCCCGCAACCGCGCCAGTCTCTTGAAGTGATTTAAGCGCCTTAGCACCGGCCGCCTCAGCCTCCTGCTGCGCGCCATCCTGAGTTAATTTTGTACGAATGGAAGAGGCAACCTCAACCAGCGGTCGAGTCGTTGCAGCACGGTGTTGCAACACGCGCCCCGTAATCATAGCCCCCGCGCCCACTTCAACGGGCTCGATAATTTTCTTAGATTTAATCGACTCTTCACTGAAAATTGCCTGCAAGAATTTGGGTTGATAGACCGCTAACTTTGCTTCACCAGTAGTCTGCCGCGTTAAACCTTGTAGTTTCTGCACGGGTAACTTCATTTGCTGCGCGATGAGGGCAAAATTCTCTGGATGCTTAAACACCAGCTCATTCAATTGATCGACAAACTCAGCAAATTTCTTCACGGCTTGCTGCTTGCGTAGCTCAGCAACAAGAGCGTCTTTTACCTCTGCCAGCGGTTTTGACTGCCCAGGTTTGATCGCTGTCAGTTGAATGATGTGAAAACCATATTCTGTTTCGATCAAATCACTGATCTGACCCTCTTTCATGGCAAATACTGCTTGATCAAACGCCGGGACCATCGCGCCGCGACCAAAGAAGCTCAAATCACCACCTTGAGTTTTAGAGCCGGGATCATCAGAATATTGTTTGGCCAGATCCGCAAACCGTGCCGGTTGACGTCGGACTTCGGCCAAGACACTGAGCGCCTTCGTCTTTGCCTCGGCTTTTTGCGTGGCACTCGCCGACTTCTCGGCTTGGATCAAAATATGGCTGGCCCGGCGTTGCTCAGGAGTCGCATACTGACGCTTATTTTGCTCATAAAATGCCGCCACGTCCGCGTCGCTGACTGTAATTAAATTCGCTACGGCAGCCTCGTCCAACACAAGGTACTCAATATCTGCTTGCTCTTCGACCTTGAATTGAGCGACATTAGCATCGTAGTAAGCTTTAATCTTTGGCTCATCAATGGTAACTTTCGATAAAAAGCTGCTTGCAGGCAAGACCCACTCCCGCACCGAACGTTGCTGCGATAGGGTATCGTATAAATGATTGGCAACAGCGGTTGGCACAAAGTCGGTGCTCGTTATAGCTATGGGTAAAAGCTGCGCACCGAGGCTGGCACGTAACCGCGCTTCAAACATCGGCTCACTCATGCCCCGCGCAGCCAGCAACTCCTTGTAGCGCTTCGCATCAAATTTACCATCCGCGCCACGGAACTGCGGCTGGGCCGCCAGCCAATCGTAAACCTGTTGATCTGATGCTGCCAAGAGCGCTTTATTTTGATAGTTAAGCTGCAACTGCTCGCGCACCATTTGATCCGCCATGGCTTTACGCAAAGCCGGGGTATTGAACAGCGACACATCCATGTTGCCACCGAAGCGGTTCCGCAACTCGTCCAGGCGATTCCGCAACGCCTCATCAAACTCTGCCTTGGTGATGCTTTTGCCGTCGATCGTGGCTAAATTCTGCGCTCCTTCATTCATGCGTGCGAAGCCCTCTAAACCAAACATGACAAACGGCGGAAAAATCAATACAAGCAAAATTAAATACATCAAGCGGGGACGCTTACGAATCGCTTCTAACATGCCTCTGTCCAATATGAATGAAGATTTACAATTACAGGACGATTATCCTGCCAAAGCCTGAGAGTATACCTAGCAATAACCTTATAACCAATCGCACCGCGCCTCTGTAAGGAGACGTAAAGACAAATCGATACGAATGAGCCACGAATATCTGCTAGAAGCGCAACTAAAAGCGACCATAAAGCAGCCACCTCAGACGAGTACAAATAAAAAAAAAGCCACCATGACGGTAGCTTGCTGACTAATTTGGCGGAGCGGACGGGGCTCGAACCCGCGACCCCCGGCGTGACAGGCCGGTATTCTAACCAACTGAACTACCGCTCCGCAGCGGTGTGACAATAAAGCATGTGGTGGGTGCTAACGGGATCGAACCGCTGACCTACGCCTTGTAAGGGCGCCGCTCTACCAGCTGAGCTAAGCACCCATGCTTATCTACAACAGCCAGCTATTATAGCCGATGTTTTTACTGCTTGTCTAGCCCCAAACAGACATTCGTAATCATAAGAATGCCTAGTGCTTAACTTCATCGACGACCACCGGGGGAGCGCTAGACGCGGCCGGAAGCAGCGCTGGTTCGCTTGCTTCTGGGAGCGGGACTGGCGCGGTTTCGAGTGCAACTTCTAACACCCGATCAATCCATTTCACTGGAATAATCTCAATTTGGTTTTTGACATTGTCGGGGATCTCAGTCAAGTCTTTCACATTGTCTTCGGGAATGAGCGCAACTTTAATCCCACCTCGATGCGCCGCCAATAATTTTTCCTTCAACCCGCCAATCGCCAATACCTCGCCACGCAAGGTAATCTCCCCAGTCATCGCCACATCGCTACGCACAGGAATACCCGCCAGTACCGAGACAATCGCTGTTGTCATGGCAATCCCGGCACTCGGGCCATCTTTCGGCGTTGCCCCTTCTGGCACATGAATGTGTAAATCTCGTTTTTCATAAAAATCATCAGGAATACCCAGCGCCCGCGAGCGCTTACGAACGACCGTCAAGGCAGCCTTAATCGATTCTTGCATCACATCGCCCAGCTTACCGGTCGTAATCGTCTTACCTTTACCTTGCACCGCGACGGCTTCAATGGTTAGCAACTCACCGCCTACCTCAGTCCAGGCCAAGCCAGTGACCTGACCAATCTGATTCTCCGCTTCGGCAACACCAAACTTGAATTTACGGACCCCCAAGAATTTGTCTAAATTGCGCGCCGTCACCTGGGTTTTTGTCTCTTGCTTTTTCAACAAATGCAGTTTGACAACTTTGCGGCAAATTTTTGAAATTTCTCGATCCAAAGAACGCACCCCTGCTTCTCGCGTGTAATAGCGGATGACATCACGAATCGCACTTTCGGCCACGACCAGCTCGGTTTTCTTGACGCCATTGACTTTCATTTGCTTCGGTAACAAATAGCGCAGCGCAATGTTGACCTTTTCGTCTTCGGTGTAACCGGAAAGGCGAATCACTTCCATCCTGTCTAATAAAGCCGGAGGAATGTTGAAGGAATTCGACGTTGCCACAAACATTACATCCGACAAGTCAAAATCAACCTCGACATAATGATCGGCGAACGTGTGATTTTGCTCTGGGTCAAGCACCTCTAGCAGAGCCGAAGCGGGATCACCGCGAAAATCCATCCCCATTTTATCGACTTCATCCAGTAAAAACAGGGGATTACGAACCCCGACTTTACTGAGACTCTGCAGGACTTTACCGGGCATCGAGCCGATATATGTGCGCCGATGACCGCGAATTTCAGCCTCATCACGCACGCCACCCAGCGCCATCCGCACAAATTTACGGCCGGTCGCCCGAGCAATCGACTGCCCTAATGAGGTTTTACCGACGCCTGGTGGCCCAACAAGACATAAAATAGGGGCCTTGACCTTATCAACGCGCTGCTGAACCGCAAGGTATTCCAGAATACGCTCTTTAACCTTATCTAAGCCGAAATGGTCCTCATCCAGCACCTTCTCCGCCGATTTAAGGTCATTGATAATTTTGCTCTTTTTCTTCCAAGGCAATCCAGTGAGCACATCCAGATAGTTGCGTACGACGGTCGCCTCGGCTGACATTGGCGACATTAGTTTCAGTTTTTTAAGCTCGGCATCGGCTTTGTCTTTGGCCTCTTTCGGCATACGCGCAGCTTTGATCTTGCGCTCGATTTCTTCGATGTCGGCCCCTTCTTCACCCTCACCCAGCTCTTTCTGAATCGCCTTCACCTGCTCGTTCAGATAGTACTCACGCTGACTCTTTTCCATTTGGCGCTTGACTCGACCACGAATCCGTTTCTCAACCTGCAGAATGTCGATTTCGGTTTCGAGCTGACTTAAGAGATGTTCCAGACGCTTAGCGACATCTAGCATCTCTAAAACCTCTTGCTTCTGTTCTATTTTGAGCGGCAGATGTGCTGCAATCGTGTCTGCCAGGCGCCCTGCTTCATCAATGCCGGTCAACGACGTTAAAATTTCTGGCGGGATTTTTTTATTTAACTTCACATACTGATCAAACTGGCTCACAACCGCGCGGCGCAGTGCCTCAATCTCGGCAGCCTCATCCAAATTCATTTGAACCGGAATCAGGGTTGCGACGAAATGGCTCTCTTGCTCTTCGACGGCTTGAATATGTGCGCGCTGACTACCTTCAACCAAAACCTTAACGGTTCCATCCGGTAATTTAAGCATCTGTAGAATATTGGCAATGCACCCCACCGCGAAAACATCATGGGGACCTGGCTCATCTTTGGCGGCGGATTTTTGGGCAACGAGCAGAATACTTTTGCCACTTTCCATCGCGTTTTCAAGAGCTTTTATAGACTTAGGCCGGCCCACAAAGAGTGGGATAACCATGTGCGGGAATACAACCACATCCCGCAGCGGCAGCATTGGAAGATCGATTTTCTCTTCTGGGAGCAATTTTACGCTAGACATATTTAGCACCGTTTGGTTAATCCAACGTTACAGTTGGGGACACATGATCGAAACTCAAGTGAGCGTAGAAACAAAAAGGCCGCTCATGCAATGTAGCACATGAACAGCCTTCGATATGCCTAAATTGATGGATAAAACCCTGCTTTAGTTGGAGCCGACCGCTTTTGCTTTCTCTTCGTAAATCAACAAAGGCTTGGCATCCGCACTGATCGTCGTTTCATCAATGACGACTTTCTGAACCCCTTCCAGGCTGGGTAATTCATACATCGTATCCAACAAGGCATGCTCTAAAATTGAGCGCAGCCCACGGGCGCCAGTCTTACGCTTGAGCGCTTTAGCGGCCACCGCCTTAAGCGCAGCAGGGCGCAATTCAAGCTCAACGCCTTCCATTGCAAACAACTTTTGGTATTGCTTGACTAAGGCATTTTTCGGTTCAGTCAAGATCTGCACTAAAGCAGCGTCATTCAACTCATCCAACGTCGCAACCACTGGCAGCCGCCCTACCAATTCGGGAATAAGACCAAACTTAATCAGGTCTTCAGGCTCCACATCTTGAAAGAGCTGCCCAACATCGCGTTCGCTAGGCGCACGCACCTCGGCCCCGAAGCCGATACCGGTTTTTTCGGTACGATTACGGATAACTTTTTCCAAGCCATCAAATGCCCCACCACATATAAACAGAATATTCGTGGTGTCCACTTGAACAAAGTCTTGATTAGGATGCTTGCGCCCCCCCTGTGGCGGAACAGCGGCAACCGTGCCTTCAATCAGCTTTAGCAAAGCTTGCTGTACGCCTTCTCCGGACACATCGCGCGTGATCGAGGGGTTATCTGATTTACGCGTAATCTTGTCGATTTCATCAATATACACAATCCCACGCTGGGCTTTTTCGATGTCGTAATTACAATTCTGTAGTAATTTTTGAATAATATTTTCGACATCCTCGCCCACATAACCAGCCTCCGTTAATGTGGTGGCGTCAGCAATCACAAAGGGCACATTGAGCAAACGTGCAAGCGTTTGAGCCAGCAAAGTTTTACCTGAGCCGGTTGGGCCTATTAGCAAAATATTACTTTTTGATAGCTCTATTTCATCCTGTTTACCCAAATGCTGCAGGCGCTTGTAATGATTGTAAACAGCCACAGATAAGTTGCGCTTAGCCGTCACTTGACCAATCACATATTGATCTAAGATCCCATAAATCTCAGCAGGCACAGGCAATGCCGCTTTCTGCGCTTGCTCTGGGCTAGTGGCAGCTTCATCGCGGATAATGTCATTACAAAGATCAATGCACTCATCACAAATGAAGACCGACGGCCCGGCGATGAGCTTACGCACTTCATGCTGACTTTTGCCACAAAACGAGCAATACAATAATTTTTCGCTACTGCTTTTCTTTTCTGACATATTGCTCTCCTACGCCACTGCAAACTTTATACGTTTACCACTCAAAATACTTTTCGCTTTACGCTGCCACATCAGCGCGACGGGTAAGCACTTTATCAATAAGCCCATATGATGCCGCTTCAGCGGCCGACAAGAAATTGTCTCGATCAGTATCCTTCGCGATTTTCTCAATGGGCTGGCCAGTTTGTTGCGCCAAAATACTATTCAAACGCTCACGCAAATACAAAATCTCCTTTGCATGGATTTCAATATCCGATGCTTGCCCTTGCACCCCCCCTAGTGGCTGATGGATCATAATCCGAGAGTTAGGCAGGGAATAACGTTTGTCTTTTGCGCCGGCTGCCAGTAAAAAGGCACCCATACTGGCGGCCAAACCTGTGCATAGAGTACTCACATCCGGCTTGATGAACTGCATCGTATCAAAGATGGCTAAACCCGCAGACACCGATCCACCAGGCGAGTTAATGTACAGATAAATGTCTTTCTCAGGGTTTTCTGATTCCAAAAAGAGAAGCTGAGCAACAACCAAATTAGCCATTTGATCATTGATAGGCCCAACCAAGAAAATCACGCGCTCTTTCAATAGCCGTGAATAAATATCATAAGCACGTTCGCCACGGCCAGATTGCTCAATAACCATCGGCACGTAGCCCAATAATTGCGCCTCTTGGGCACCCAAGCTAGGGTTACGTCCACTTCCTACGAATGAAAAATCAGCCATACCTACCTCACGAAACTACGCCATCAGATATTGAAAAGGTTGCGTTATCCCTCGTCTACTGGACAACGTCACTTTGTTTAAATTGTGCGTCACAACCAAGTCACAATACACCCGTGAGGCTCAAGCCTCAAGGCCCCAGAAAGCAATTGTGCCCCGCAGGGCACAATCGTTATTCATACACAACAATCAGCGCGGTATCACTGCTGTTGCTGCGCCATAATCTCATCAAAGCTGAGTGTCTTTTGGGTTACTGTTGCGCGAGCAAGCACAAAGTCAACCACATTATCTTCCAGCACGACCGCCCGAACGTTATCCAGGCGACGGAGATCGTTGTAATACCAACGCACAACTTCTTCTGGTTTTTCATAGCTTTGGGCAAACTCTTCAACCCGCGCTTTGATCTGCTCAGGATTTGCTTCCAATTTTTCGCGCTTGACCAACTCAGCAACGATGAGACCCAAGCGGACGCTTTTCTCTGCTTGGGGCTTGAAGATATCAGCAGGAATCGTCATATCAGCTTTTCCACCGCGCTGTTGAAACTGGGCTTTCATTTCCTCAGCCATACGCTCTGCTTCTTGCTGAATAAGTGCCTTGGGGATATCGAGCTCGGCAGCCCCACTCAGCGCCTCCATAACGGCATTTTTATTGCGCTGAGAAAGGCGATGATTAATTTCTCGCTGCAAATTTGCCCGCACATCTTGACGTAAATCCTCAACGGCACCGGAGGCAATCCCCAGCGACTGCACAAAAGCCTGATCTAGCGCTGGCAACTCAGCGCCTTGTACCTGCTTGACCGTAATCTCGAAAACAGCTGTTTTACCCGCGACTTCTTTGCCATGATAGTCTTCAGGGAAACTCACATTTACAGACTTAATCTCGCCTGCGCGAGCACCCAATACCCCAGTTTCAAAGTCGGCCAACATTTGTTTTTGACCAATTACGAAATCAAAGTCTTGCGCAGCGCCACCTGCGAACTCGACGCCCTCAATCTTGCCAACAAAATCAATGGTGACCTTATCACCATCAGCAGCGGCACGCTCAACCAGGGTATAGGTAGCACGTTGCTTGCGCATCACGTCGATAGTTTGATCGACCTCCGCATCACCCACATTGACAACCGACTTTTCAATTGCCAAGGTACCCAGATCACCTAATTTAATCTCGGGGTAGACTTCAAAGGTCGCTGTAAATTGTAATGTTTCAGGCAACGCTTGGCTGTCCGCTGGGGGATTCACGGGTTCAATGCTTGGCAAACCAGCGACACGGAGTTGGTTTTGCTGCACCGCCTCGCTGAAAGCCCGACCAAGTTGTTCGTTCAGAATCTCGTTTTCAACTTGTGGGCCGTAGCTCTGCTCGACCATCTTAAGGGGCACTTTACCAGGACGAAAACCGGGCATTTTGACGGTACGAGCCAGTTTTTTTAGCCGACCATCAATTGCTTGCCGTACATTGACAGAAGGCAGCGTTAATTGAATACGGCGCTCTAGTGAGCTTAGAGTTTCGATTGAAGCAGACATGGATAACCTCTGAAAAGGCAAACAGAGCGTGGTCTGATATGCAGCCAGACCGACACAAACACGAAAAATAAAGTGGTCCAATAAACCATTTGAACGGCTATTTCGACCAAAAATTTGGTGCGAGAGGGGGGACTCGAACCCCCACACCATTGCTGGCGTCAGGACCTAAACCTGGTGCGTCTACCAATTTCGCCACCCTCGCAAGTGGAACGTCTCTACTGAACCTGACCAGACAGCACTGACCATCACTGCCTAGTAAGTCGATCCAATCAAGCCTGTCATTATAACGTATTCATAAGGGCTATCCAATCCTAATCGAGCAGATTCGTGGACGCTGCTTATGCTTGACCGTACAGGGCAAGAAACCAGTGCGGTTGATGCATGGGGCGACTATTGCACGGGTCGTTTAACCCGATAACAGGCCGCATAAAGCGCAGGTAAAAAGAATAGGGTGAGTACCGTGGCCACGATTAGCCCACCCATGATGGCGATTGCCATCGGCCCCCAAAACACACTCCGCGATAGCGGAATCATCGCTAACACGGCCGCTGCCGCCGTTAACATGATGGGCCGGTAACGTCTTACAGCCGCTTCAACAATCGCCTGCCAGGCATCCACACCCGCTTTGATGTCGTGCTCAATTTGGTCAATCAAAATAACTGAGTTACGAATGATCATTCCTAGCAGTGCAATTACCCCAAGCTGCGCGACAAAACCAAAGGGTGCCCGCATAATCAATAGCATCATTGCAGCCCCGATAAAGCCGAGAGGCCCCGTAATAAACACCAACAACGTACGGCCAAAACTCTGCAGCTGCAACATGAGCAGCGTCAACACAATAAAAATCATCAAAGGCACGTTCGCAGCGATCGATTTGCCTGCTGTCGCACTCTCCTCCAGCGCCCCGGCAATTTCAATGCGGTACCCTGCCCCCAATTGCTGCCGTAATTGAGCTAACTGAGGGTCGATCTGCAGCGTCACGGTTGGACCTTGAATCCCATCGCGGACATCGGCATTAATTGTGATTGCATAGTCGCGGTTATAGCGCCAAATCACCCCTGGCTCCCAGGCAAACGCCGGGCGAACGAGTTGGCTCAGCGGGATAGATTTCCCCTCACCGATCGCCAGATTAATATTATTCAGCGCATCAATTTGGGCCCGTTCAGACTGCGGCGCTCGAATGGCAATTTCAATCAACCGATCACCCTGACGAAACTGCCCGATTGTGTAGCCTGCGGTTACCGCTTGCAACGCGCTAGCAATCTGCTGTGAGTTGATCCCCAGCACGCTCGCACGCTCTTGGTCAACCTGAAACCGCAGGACCTTAATCGCCTCATTCCAGTTATCGTTAACGCCTAGTGTGTGCGGGTTTTTCGCCACAATTGCTTTTACTTGGTCAGCAATTTGCCTAACCTGTTCGATTTCTGGGCCAGTCACGCGGAATTGAACGGGATAAGGGACAGGCGGCCCATTCGGTAAAAAGCGGGCCCGCCCCCGTACGGCGGGAAAATCTTGCGCAAATAAATCTGTAATTTTTTGTCGTAACCGATTACGCGCGGGCAAATCGTGCGGCAAAACAATGAGCTGAGCTAGGTTACTCTGGTTGAATTGCTGGTCCATCGGCAAGTAAAAACGGGGAGCGCCGACACCAACAAAGGTAGCAAAGCTCTCCACCTCAGGTTGCTGCGCCAGCCATGCCTCAAAACGTTTCGCCTCTGCTTCACTCGCCTGATAACTGCTCCCTTCCGGTAACCACATATCCACCATTAATTCGGGGCGGCTAGAATCGGGAAAAAACTGTTGCTCGACATATCGGAAGCCTAGCCCCCCTAGAAGCAAGGCTGCCAGCGTTAATCCAATCACGGTTTTGCGATGCCAGACACACCAAGCCACCGCGCGTCTGAATCGCTCATAAAACGGGGTTGCAAATAATGCTTCATGAGCATGGGCGGCATGCGGCTTGGTCTTGAGGAGCAAATATCCTAGATAGGGCGTAAAGATGACTGCCGCAACCCATGAAATCAATAGCGCAATCGTGGTCACTGCAAAAATTGAAAAGGTGTACTCGCCCGCAGTTGACTTGGCCAGACCAACCGGTAAAAAGCCGGCTGCGGTGATCAACGTTCCGGTTAGCATGGGAAATGCGGTCGAAGTATACGCATAGGTTGCGGCATCAAAACGCGATAAGCCCTCTTCCATCTTACGTACCATCATTTCAACCGCGATAATGGCATCATCAACCAAGAGACCTAGGGCAATAATCAGCGCGCCCAAGGAAATCTTATGGAGGTTGATGGCGAAAAGTTGCATGCATAAAAAGGTAATCGCCAGTACCAATGGAATCGTGAGGGCGACTACTAAGCCAGGATAAGGATCCAAGCGCCATGGCTTAGTATGTAAGCCCAAGCTGATAAAACTGACCACCAGAACAACCGCTACCGCTTCAATCAGCACCCGAACAAACTCACTCACCGAGCGCTTGACCGCTTGCGGCTGATCTTGTACGCGATGAATCTGAATCCCAACAGGTAAACCTGATTCAATCCGCAGACGCGCCTGCTCTAAAGCCTGCCCCAAGGCGATTATGTCGCCCCCCTTCACCATCGAAACGCCAAGACCGATGACTTCTTGCGCAGGAACGGCTACTGCCTGAGTACCTCCTGTGTTTGGGCCTGTCCCATAACGCATTTTACTGAGCGGTGGATCAACATATCCTTTTTCGATACGTGCCACATCGCCTAATTTGAAACTGCGCCCATTAACCCTGAGCACTAACTGAGCCAGGTCGCTGAGCGACTCAAATGAGCCCGTCACACGGATAAAAATATTATCTTGCGGCGTCGGTAAAACACCTGCTGGCTCGATCGCATTCGTCGCATTCAGTAAGTTAGAGAGTTGAGAGACAGTCAAACCAAGCTTGGCCAATTTCGCCTGTGATACTTCTAACCAGATTTTTTCATCTTGCACCCCAAAGAGGTCGACTTTTGCGACATCTGGCAAGCGTAGGAGTTCCTGTCGCGCCCGCTCGACATAAGCCTTTAGCTCTTGGTAACTAAACCCGTCTGCGGTAAAAGCAAAAATACTGCCGAAGGTGTCCCCAAACTCATCCAAAAAAACGGGGCCCTGAATTCCTGCAGGCAAGGTATGGCGAATATCGCCAATTTTCTTGCGTACCTGATACCAGCTGTTTGCTACTTCTTTAGGGGGCGTAGATTGCTGCAAATCGAGCAAGATCAGCGTCTCACCAGGTTTAGCGTAACTGGTGATTTTGTTAATGTAAGGCGTTTCTTGAAGCTTTTTTTCCAGCTTATCGACCAGATGCTCGCTGATTTGTTGCGCACTCGCGCCAGGCCAAAAAACTCGAAGCGCCATAATGCGAAACGTAAACGGCGGATCCTCATCCTGCCCTAACTGGCCGTAACTCCATACGCCGCCGATCAAGAGCGCGACCATCAAATAACGAACCAGGGCAGTATGCTCTAAGGCCCAACGAGAGAGATTGATTGAACGCAGCATAGCGATTGCAGTCGAGAAATTAATTGAGAGAGACCACGCGAGTGGACGTTACATTCTTATCACTTGGGAACGCTAGAGAGGCGCTTCACGACTTGTCCGTCTCGCAACAGATGAGCACCGGCAATCACGATTTCGGTACCCGCAGCAAGCTCCCCGGCCGCCAATGCAGCGGCATTCCCGCGCCAGCCGACCACCCCAACCTGCTTTGCCTTAACTTGGTGTTTAGCTGAGTCATAAATGAAAACAGTAGCGCGATTCTCACTATCTTTGACTATGGCACTAAGCGGAACAACCCACTCAGTCGCCCGCGGCGCAATTTCCCCATGTCGAACGCGGGCCGACATACCCCAGCGCCATTCCTCTGGCGCACTCGTTACCGCAATTTTGACGGTAAAGGTGCGGCTCGCCGGATCAGCCAAAGCGGCCAGTTCACGGACTTTACCTGGATACCACCCTGACTTAACTTCACTGTCCGCTAAAGCCACTTCTACCCCCTGCCCCACTGACCAGCGTGACAGCTGCTGCTCAGGAACGGCGATATGTACATCAAGCGCCGATTCCGCACGATTCACACCGACGCGCACAATCGATTGACCTGCGGCGACCACTTGACCTGGTTCCGCATCGATTGCAGTGACCACGCCGGCCACATCACTGCGCAAGGTGGCATAAGCAAGCTGGTTTTGCTGCTGCTGCAACTGTGCCTGGGCTTGCAAATCGCGCTCATGAGCCAAATCGAAGGTCGTTTTGCGTCGCTGCCATTCCGCTTGGCTGATGAAGTTTTGATCGCGCAACTCGGTATATCGCTGCAAATCTGCCTGGGCCAGCTGTCGTTCGGACTGGGCGCTGCGGGCTTGCGCTTGGGCTGTTTGCAGCGCCAGCTTTAAATCTTGGCTATCAAGCTCAGCCACGACTTGCCCGGGCTTGACCGCCTGGCCAGCCTCTACCAGACGTTTGGCTAACTTGCCGCCCACGCGAAAGCCCAGCCTACTCTCTAACCGTGGTCGCAATTCCCCAGCCATTTCTGTCGCGACTGGATTACTCCCCCCCTGGGTCTGTTGCCCCAAAATCAGCGTTCTCACTGGACGATCCGCCGGTGGCGGTGGCACAGCACGGTCACAGCCGACCAGCGAGCCAAGCAGCAGCATCCCTATGAGGCTGTAGCCTATAAATCTTGCGCCAGTGCCAGCCCGGCTTGCTCGATGACCTTGCGTCACCGCGCTGGAATAAGGGGGAAGGCCAATGCGAATAGGTACAAAAAATGTCAACATAGGTCGCCAAAAATAAATGACTGAATAGTCAGTTATTTTATTCAAGTCTCGCTGATCCGTAAAGCAATAAGTGCGCGGCACTATTGCACAATTTAACAACAACTGAAGAAAATCCAAGCTCACCGCCTCATGATAGGGAGACGTGAAAAGCCATTAGAATGGAAAGGTTTCATTTTTTGCTGGACGACTTCCCCGTAATGACCGCGCCTACCACAACCCCCTCCGTAATCAAGGCCTACAGCCGACATTATGAGAATTTTCCGGTTGCATCCATTTTGCTGCCACGGGCTTATCGGCAGGCAATACGGGCCATCTATGCGTTTGCGCGCAGCGCCGATGACATTGCCGATGAGGGAAATGACACAGCAGAGCAGCGCCTTAGCAAGCTCAAGCAGTATGAGTGGAGCCTAGACTGTCTGCGCCAAGAGCGGCCACAAGCGGTTCCGGCAGAACTACAGCCCATATTTAGCCCCTTATTTGACGCAGTTCAGCGTTATCAGTTACCTCTTAACCTCTTGGCTGATTTGCTGGATGCATTCAAACAGGATGTCACCACAACGCGGTACGCCACCTATACCGATTTATTGGATTACTGTCGCCGCTCAGCCAATCCAATTGGCCGACTCTTACTGCACTTGTACCAGGTGGCAACCCCAGATACTTTGCAAAAAAGCGACGCCATTTGCACGGCACTCCAACTGATTAACTTCTGGCAAGATGTCGCGATAGACTGGCAAAAGTCGCGAATCTATCTACCGCAAGCCGACATGCGCGCTTTTGGTGTGGAAGAATGGGATATTGGCGAACAGCGAGCCCACAGTAATTGGTACAAATTAATGTGGTTTGAAGTGAAACGAACCCGAGCACTGCTGCTGAGCGGAGCAGAATTAACCCAACAACTGCCGGGCCGCGCTGGCTTTGAACTGCGACTGGTGATCTTGGGAGGACTGACTATTTTGAAGCGGCTGGAACAAGAAGCAGACGTGTTTCGACATCGCCCCCGCTTACGTAAATCAGATTGGCTGGGCTTGTGCTGGCGTGCCTGTCGCTGGTCACGCCCGCTCTCTGCCTAAGGGACTCCTTTTGCGCTAACCATTCCCAGCATACAACCAAGGCACCATGACTCCAGACGAATATTGTCAGCATAAAGCGGCCCAAAGTGGGTCGAGTTTCTATTATGCGTTTCTTTTTTTGCCCTCCGCGCAGCGGCGGGCGATTACTGCCTTGTATGCGTATTGTCGCGAGGTCGATGATGTTGTCGATGAGTGTCAGGACCCCAGTGTTGCGCAAACCAAGCTTACCTGGTGGGAAAAGCAAATTCATCAGCTCTATGACAGCCTTGACACCGAAAAACCGATCGCCACTCACCCTGTGCTGCAAGCCCTTGCGCCACATATCCTGAGCTATCAAATCGAACGCCGTTACTTGTTGGATATTTTGCAGGGGATGAGAATGGATCTTGAGCAATCTCGTTACCTGGATTTCAAACAACTGGAAAAATATTGCTATCACGTCGCGGGTGCAGTGGGTATTTTGGCAGCCCGTATTTTTGGCCAAGAATCCCCAGCGACGGCTGCTTATGCGACTCAGCTTGGTCAAGCACTACAACTCACCAATATTTTGCGTGATGTGGGCGAAGATGCCAGAAAAGGCAGAATTTATTTGCCGATTGAAGATTTACAGCGTTTTAATGTCAAAGCACATGATATTTTGAGCGGTCAATACAATGATAATTTTCGTGCGTTGATGCAGTTTGAATACACGCGCGCTCAGCAAGCGTATGTCTCCGCACTGCAGGCGCTGCCAAACGAAGCACGACGTGCGCAGCGGCCTGGCTTAATCATGGCGGCGGTCTATCACACGCTGCTTCAAGAACTCGCCGATAGTGACTTTCAGGTTTTACACCAGCGCATCAGCCTGACGCCGATTCGCAAACTTTGGCTCGCTTGGAGCACCTGGGTCTGGCGCTGGCGTCACATCAACTTTCAATAAGCAGTAAAGATGCAAGAGTCGATTGCCATTGTCGGTGCGGGCTGGGCTGGCTGTACGGCGGCCTATAGGCTGGCGCAAGCAGGCTACCGCGTTACCCTCTATGATGCCGCAGCGCAACCTGGAGGGCGGGCACGCACATGGCACTGGGAGAACCAAGAAGCCTTCATGCTCGATAACGGCCAACATCTGCTGATTGGGGCTTACCATGCCACACTGAGCCTACTTGCCGAACTGGGAACCCTGACACAACTGCAGCGCAGCCCCTTTCGCTTTTGCTATGTTGACGGTTATGGCTTTAAGCCGCCCGCCTGGGTAGAAGGCTCCCCCATCAAGGCTTACCTACCACCGTCGTTACAACTCTTGATCGCATGGCTTAATGGCACGCAATCCAGCACTGAAAAATGGGCACTCGTGCGTTTTTTTTGCTACGCGCTCGGTTGCCGCTGGCAGGCACCTGATGGCCAATCAGTGATTCAGCTCATGCGTCAGTACCGGCAACCTGCCAATCTGGTTGATCGCCTATGGCGACCACTCTGTGTTGCGGCCCTCAATACCCCGATTGAGCTTGCCAGTGCCCGCGTCTTTCTGGCTGTATTACATGACACTTTTTTTGGGCCGGCTGGTCTGGCGAACGACCTACCGCCCGCAACCCGAATGATCAAGCGGGAAAAATGTCACCCCACCGATTACCTGCTACCCAAATGCAGTTTGGGCGAATTGCTTCCTGAACCAATCTGCGCTTGGTTAACGCAGCAGCAACACGACGTATTTCTTGGCGAATTGGTCACGGCAGTTCGCCCTCTTTCTGGGAATGCGCCAGGCGTTTCTGTCCAAACAAGGCAGCACATCTTTCAACACCGTGCTTGTGTCATCGCTACCCGCTGGCAGCAGTTAACACAGATACTGCCGCCCGCCATTCTGACAGCGCAGCAACACCAAACCAGCGCGCAGCCCGCCCAACCGATTACAACCGTCTATCTGCGCTATCCATCGCACTACCGCCTGCCAGCACCGATTCAAGCGCTTCGAGAAAATACTGACAATCCTGGCCAATGGGTGATTGATAAAGGCCAACTTGATCCCAAATTAGCAGGCCTCTTTGCTGTCGTCATCAGCACTCAGACTGAGATTAAGCTGACGCAGACAAACTTGGTAGGTGCCGTATGCCTGCAATTGCAGCGCGAATTCAGTCATCTACAATTGCCCTCACAAGCGCTGGATTATCAGTTGATTCAAGAAAAGCGCGCGACCTTCCAATGCGATACCGCACGCGTCACTCCCTCACCCAACACCCTGCACCCGGCCATTTGGCTGTGCGGCGATTACTTATTAGCGCGTTATCCAGCAACACTAGAAAGTGCCGTTCGCAGCGGTAACGCAGTTGCGAAGGCCATCATAGAAAGATTCACTGGCTAGCAGTGCGCCGTGAAAAGTATGCCGTTACCATTCCATACAGCCCTACAACGTCGCGTAATTGCTGCAGTTTATCGCCGCCATACGCTGAATTGCGGCAAATTACCTTGCCAGTAGCAGCGCGACGGGGGGTTTTTCTTTAAGATTAGTAAGAATTTGATAGCAGATAAAAAACTGTTGCGGGATTAAGTGCACTAAGACTACATGCACCCTGCATCCATCCGGGGTAGAGACAAGCAGCATGCCGCACCATACTATTTTGCATACATGGCTTTACCATATCAACAGCACAGGCTGGGCTTATTCAAAGGCGAAAACGCGATTGCTGCGTCCGCTGGCTTGCCTGTTTGCCTGTGTTGCAGCGACTCATGCTCAAGCGCTCACAGTCGGCCCGTTAAATGTTCGCTCACAACTCGGGCAAACATTTCGGGGCTCAATAAACATCACCTTGCAAGCAGGCGAACAACTGCCTGCCAATTGCGTTCGAATCCTCAGTAACAGCGCCCGCGCTGATGATATACCAGGCTTGCTCGGCGGAAGAACCTCCTTGGAAGCCAATGCTAACGGCGCTCAGATTTGGATTACCTCTGCCCAACGAATCGATGAACCTGCCCTGCGCCTGAGACTACAAATTGGCTGCGACAACCCGGTTCAACGTGAATACATCGTTTTACTCGATCCCCCTAGCGATAAAGCCTCGGCTGAAGAGTCATCAACAGCGACACTCGCCCCTACAAATACAACCCCGCCGGGAGCACCGCTTGAAAGCATTACAAATGCCCCTACGCCTCGGCCCTCAAGCCGCCGCCAACCCAAGTCGAATGACATTCCCACTGAAAAAATGGTCGCGGCTCCTGCTGTCGATCAGCCTCAAGACGCGACAACCCCAGTAGCGGACAGCAAAGCAAGTCGCCAGGCCACCAAAAAAACCAGCGTATCGCCCCCCTCAGAGAAAGCTATTTCTCCTTTGCTCGAACCAGGTGTCCTGCCACCTAGCAAACAAAAAATTCTTCCTGCACCGCGCCAAAGCAAAACAAAAGAACCGCTCGTGAGCGGTGACAAGCTCCAATTGCTGGCTCCCGATATTGATGGTTTTTTGCCTGAGATTACCCGCACAACTGGGCTGCGATTGGCTGGAACGCTTCAACTCAATGCCGATGGCCTGATTTCCCCGCCCAGTCTAACCCCAGAGAAATTAGAGGAAATCCGTCGCGAGCAACGTAAGCTAGCCGCATTTTTACGTGACGAGGATCTCTTAGCGCAATCACTGAAAAATGAAACTGAGCTAAAAGAAAAAATTGCGCAGCTTGATAAGCAGCTCAATGACGTGCGCACTGCACAAGCAACCACCCAAAGTAAATCTGGCGACATAACCGCTTTGTTCCTGTTTGGTGGGGCCGCTTTCCTAGGTTTTGGGTTGGTCATTTGGTTACTGTATCGGCTGCGTCAAGCACATCAGCATAAATTAAGTGAACCGTGGTGGGACGCGCAAGTAACTCAAGCCAGTACGCATGCCCCTGACCTCGACGAATGGCAACATACAGGCACAGATGCAAGACCAATCATCGGGGCATTTGTGCCGCCAGCGGGCCCTACGCAGGGTCAACATGTCGATACCAACATCCTCACGCTTGAACGCGCATCACAAGCCCAGCAAGATCCGGTCACGAACAGTCCGTGGTCAGCCTCGTTACCCTTAGATATTCCAACGCATGGCCCCTTACCCTCATTTGATGTCAGCATTGAGGAACTGCCAGACAGCAATCTAAACAAGCCAGGGCTAGGATCAACATTTAATCTTGAAAATGCTACGCCTCATGCAGAGGCCATTGACACACATGAGAGCACTCCAGTGTCACCTAAACTGGATGATGCCTGGGCGCAAGCCGACTCGCGACTTGAACTGGCACTGGATGAACCACTCATTCCTGTCTCGAATGCCGGTCAAACAATTACACCTTTGGCACCCGACTTAACGCTGCCGGATGGGCAGCCCGAGTTGACGATCCCCAGCAGCCTACTCAAAAACCCGCAACCAAGCAGCGCACTGAGCACAGCGGAAAAAACCAATAAAGCAGTAGAAAACCTCGATAAGCTCCTGACCCTGAGTCCTTATAAAATCACCCTGGCTGCGGTCACCATGGCCTATGTAGACAACTACAGTGAGCAGCGAATCAGCTATGCACAAGCTAAAAAAGCACAAGAAACCCTGAGCACCTGTGCGGGCTTACTGGAAGAAAGTGAGAAGTTAACGGGTCAAGGAGAAATTGATCAGGCGATCAGCCTATTGCGCCATCAAGTGCATGAAAACAAAAGTCTACCGGCCGCCCCTTGGCTAGCCCTGTTCGACCTATACAGACAGGCAGATCGCCAATCTGTCTATGAGTCCCTAATGATTGTCTTCGAGCGGCGCTTTGGTCGCAGCATGCCCGATTGGGCAACCTATGATAGCCAAGCCTTTCAAATCGGCTTGGATGAAATGCCCGAGCTGATGGATAAAATCTGGCAGCATTGGGGCACACCAAGCGGCATGCTATTTTTGCAAAGCCTATGCGATAACCAACAAGCTCCCGATGAGGTATTTTTCAATCGCTCACTCGCACGTGATGCGCTTAACTTAGCAAAAATATTACCTTTACAGGGCGAAGAGTAGCGTCATCCACAATCCAGCGTCGCTAACAGCACAACGCCAAGACTGGCTTTTAACCAGCCTTGGCGCAGATTCACTACTTTAGGTTCAATTCGCTTGGATGGCTTTGAGTAGGTCAATCAGCACAGGCAATGCTCACTCCCGTAGCAGGTTTGCAACTTGGGTGACACCAGAACGCGGCACCGGACTGTCTTGCCACAGTATGCATGTCCTTATCACCACGGCCAGATAAGTTAACCAAAATGATTTGGTCACGCGCCAAGGTAGGCGCTAATTTTATAGCTTGTGCAATCGCATGACTGGATTCAAGCGCAGGAATAATGCCTTCGATCCGACAACAATCATGAAACGCCTGCAACGCCTCAGAGTCGGTAATAGCAACATACGCTGCACGACCACTGTCTTTCAAATAAGCATGCTCGGGGCCCACACCCGGATAATCCAAGCCCGCAGAGACGGAATGGGTTTCTACAATCTGCCCATTTGCATCTTGCAACAAGTAAGTCCGATTCCCATGTAAGACCCCAGGTGATCCAGCACATAAGGCGGCCGCATGATGCCCGGTTTCAATCCCTTCACCCGCCGCTTCTACCCCAATCAGTTTCACCTCCTCGTAGCCGAGATACGGATAGAAGATCCCCATCGCATTCGACCCCCCCCCAACACAGGCCAATACATAATCAGGCTGACGACCAGCCCGACCCAGCATCTGTGCAATACACTCTTCCCCAATGACGCTCTGGAAATCACGAACCAACATGGGATAAGGGTGAGGCCCGGCAACGGTGCCAATGATATAAAAAGTATGATCAACATGCGTGACCCAATCGCGCATCGCTTCATTTAATGCGTCTTTCAGCGTACGCGAGCCAGAATGCACAGGGACCACTTTAGCCCCCAGAAGATTCATTCGAAATACATTTTGTGCTTGGCGGGCCACGTCCTCTGCCCCCATGTAAACGACGCACTCCATGCCGTAGCGAGCAGCCACAGTAGCAGACGCGACGCCATGCTGTCCGGCCCCAGTTTCAGCAATCACCCGGGGTTTCCCCATCCGCTTGGCGAGTAGCGCCTGACCAATCGTGTTGTTTACTTTATGGGCGCCCGTGTGATTCAGATCTTCTCGCTTAAAATAAATCTGCGCCCCGCCTAACATCTCACTCCAACGCTTCGCATGATAAATGGGGCTTGGACGGCCGACAAAATGCGCTAACTCATCTTTAAATTCGGCGATAAATGCAGGGTCTTTACGATAATGCTCATAAGCATCACGCAACTCATCCAATGCCTGCATCAAGGTTTCGGAAACGAACACGCCGCCATATGGGCCAAAATGGCCCTTTGCATCTGGTAAATCGTATTTCATGAATGTCTTTCTCATGCCGTTTATTGCTCTGCCTGCCGGACAGCGGCAACAAACTGCTGAATCAGTTGATGGTCTTTGATGCCTTTCGCGGACTCAACGCCGCTAGAGACATCTACTGCATAAGGACGAACCTGTTTAATGGCGGTAGCCACGTTTTGTACGTTCAAGCCACCACTCAAAACGGCCTGAGGCGCGAGTTTTTCTGGAATAAGAGACCAATCGAAGACCTTTCCACCACCGCCATAACCTGTCACATGGGCATCCAGTAGGAGCGCTTGAGCGGCGGTATATTGAGCTTGGTATTCTAACAAATCTAGCTCAGGCTGCACCCGTGCCGCTCGAATAAAGGGGCGTTGTACGGCTTGGGCAATCGCCATACAGTCGGCGGGGCTTTCATCACCATGAAATTGCAAGAGCTGTAAGGGTACCTGCGCACACACTGCTGCCACCTCGGCGACACTGGCGTTCACAAACAAGCCGACCGTCATCACAAAGGGCGGAATCTCACGCACCAGTGCCGCTGCCTCGGCTGCAGTGACGTAACGCGGGCTTTTTTCATAAAACACAAAGCCCAAGGCGTCAGCGCCTACCGCGACTGCCGCCGCGATATCGTTCGCACGGGTCAGCCCACAGATTTTGATACGGGTTCGCTGCGGCCGAAAAGCAACCGAAGTGGAGGAAACAGATAACACAGTATCAGTCTTCATTGGATATCAGGATAAAAACGAAAAGGAGATTGGGCTGCATCCGGCAGACCAAAGGCAACAGGATATTGTACCTGTGTCAGATATAAACCATCCGGCGCAAAGGTAGGTGCGGCCAAGCAGCGTTGACGACATGCCAATACCTCTCTCAACCAAGCGGGTGACTGCCGACCATTGCCAACATAAATCAAACTGCCAACAAGGTTGCGCACCATATGGTGTAAAAAGGCATCCGCCTGCAAGCTAAAGCACAAAATTTGCGTACTGCGGATTGCTTGAACACCATCCTTAGCCTGAGCGCGGCCAACGGCCTCTGGCCGAAAAGTACTAATTCGTAACTCTTTTAGGGTACGTACCGGCGACTTCGCCTGGCACTGTGAAGACCGAAAAGCACTGAAGTCATGCGTGCCCAACAAACTCGTCGCAGCTGCCTGCATCCCCGCGATATCCAGTGGCTCGTGATACCATGCCATCCGCCCGTGCCAGTGCGGCAGACGGACTGGATCAGTGTACAACCAATATTCGTAACGCCGTGCCGTGGCAGAAAAGCGGGCATTGAACTCACTCGCCACGGGCTGCGCCCAGCGCACCGCAATACTGGGGGGCAAAAACGCATTGACACCACGGATCCAAGCATGGGCCGGACGGTTACACGCAACATCGGGAATGTCAAAACTCACGACTTGCGCCGTGGCATGCACCCCAGCATCGGTTCGTCCGGCGCAGATCGTGGGGATACACGTATCATCGCCGACAAACTGGCGGAGTGCCCGCTCTAAGGTATCCTGTACCGTCAGTCCACTCGGCTGAGTTTGCCAGCCCTGCCAAGGCTGGCCATCGTATTCGATACCTAGCGCTATTCGCATAGTTGTTTCACAAACAAAAGGCCAGCTCGGGTTACCAAGCTGGCCTGATACGTCAAGTCAAAGTAAGAACAAAGGCGATCTTACTGAATGCAAGTGCAGCGGTTAGCTCTCTAGCTCACTTTAAAGCCAAGCTAGCCCTTAGGCAATCTCAGCAAGCATTTCTTGGGCTTTGGCTTTTTGTGCCGCATCCCCCGCTTCTAGGACCTCTTCTAGCAATTCTTGAGCGCCCTCTTTGTCACCAATATCCAGGTAAGCCTTCGCTAGATCAAGCTTGGTGGCGATCTCTTGCCAGTAAGACGGATTATCCGTCACTTCTTCCTCGGTGCTCACCATTGAGTCAAGATCCAGGTCGAGGCCGGCTGTATCAAGTGCCGGAGGCGCTGGTGGCACGATCGAAACGTCGCTGGCAGCTTCCAGCGCTGGCACATCAATTTCAATAGCTAATGCGTCATCAGATTTAGCATGATCACCCAACGAAGGTACCTCTAAATCACCAAGATCGAAATCAACCTGGCTTTCTGGCTCATTAACTGTTTCGGGTGTGGTACTGGCGACTGAACTGCTGAGGTCAACATCAATCTGTGGTGCAGTGAAGTCAACATTAGTCCCTGAGGAATCAAAGTTCAGATCAAAGTCAAGTGTCGAATTTTTGTCCTCAACGGGCAACGATGTGGGTAAATCCAGCGCTAAATCACCGCTTGCTTCAAACACCGCAGGTTGTGTATCCAATACCTCTTTTGTCAGGTCTAAATCTAAGTCAGTATCGCCGCCCAGTTCGAGTGGCATATCAACATCAGGCGTTTGCTGCGCAGCCAAGCCATTCGGCAGTTTCACCGTTTCCGCAGGATCAATCGCAGCGATTGCTGCCGCTGTTACCGCAGCGGTCGCAGCGCCAGCCACTGGGAGCGTACTCACCGCTTGAGCTTGCGTGACGACAGGAGCATTGGCATACATGGGATTATTGGGGTCAACTGCAGCCCCAATCGACAGCACTCGCGGCCACTCGTCACAGTCGCCATTCGTCATTGCATACATCTCACCGGCGAGGGTTTCTACGACTTTCACATCACCGCGCTGTGCGGCCAGCTCTATCAGTTTTAGGCGTACGGCTTGACGTTCATTGTCACGGCGCAGGGCCTCTTTCAGAATTTCTTCTGCCTGTGCTTGGCGACCATAAGCAATGTATACATCCGCTTCTGCAATTGGATCGACTTCGTTAGAGTCGAGCGCAGAGGTGGTAACGGGACCAAAAGTAGAGTTGAACATACTGTTGGTATCAACGCTTTGCCCACCCGTTTGCCCGAATACGGAGTTCGCCTGGAGGTTAGTTCCAGTAATAATACTGTCTTCAAATTGCTGGAACTTCTTGCGTCGCATTGAGCGATAAATGGCATAACCTGCGGCAAGTAAACCCAGCAAACCGATGCCACCCAATGCAAAGGGACTACGCAAAATATCCAGAGGACTGCTCATGGCGGGGGCTTCGGGTGCAGGAGCGGGTGGCGCCACTGGCGCAACCGGCGCTGCAGGTGCAGCAGGTTGTTGCTCAGCAGGCTTATCTGCGGGCAATGGCGTTGCGTTGGCAGCTTCTTTTACCTTCGCTTCCGCCTCTGCTTTGGCTTTCGCTTCGGCATCCGCTTTCTCTTTGGCTTCTGCGTCAAGCTTGGCCTTGTTCTCGGCCTCTAGCTTAGCTTTCGCTTCTGCGTCGGCCTTGGCCTTTGCGTCAGCGTCTGCTTTAGCCTTAGCGTCGGCGTCAGCCTTGGCTTTGGCCTCAGCGTCTGACTTCGCTTTCGCTGCTTGCGCATCCGCTTTCGCCTTAGCTTCCTGAGCTGCTTTTTCTTGAGCCGCTTTTTCTTGCGCAGCTTTAGCGAGTGCTTCGGCTTTCTTAGCCTCTTCCAATTTGGCTAGCTGCTCATTTTTAAGTTTTACGGCATTCGCGAGATCGTTAACATTTTTTTCAAGCTGCTTGGTTCGGCTCTGCGTTTCTTCCAAAGCCTTTTTCTCTGCAATCGCTTTTTCATTACCGCTCGACGCGGTTGATTTGGCTTTCTTGTCAGCGTCGTTATTTGCAGCACTCAGCTTAAGTTTATCGCTAGATTCTTTAACCGGGGCCTTATCTTCAACCTTAGCTGTGATTTTCCCTGCAGCCTGCTGGCCTGGTTCCGCTTTGCCACTGGCTTTATTGACCGCAACCACACCAGCCAGTTTCTCACGATAGGCCGCAAAGTCTGCAGTTTGTGCAACCACGACTTGGCGCGCCTCACTGGTGGAAACACTACGCGCCTCCTCAGCAGACGGCAACGTCAGTATCTGCCCTGCGCGCAAGCGGTTCATATTGCGCCCAATAAATGCATCTTCGTTGTTACGGTACAGTGCAACTAATGCCTGATCAAGCGAAACCCCCTGGGGACCAACTGTGCGAGCAATTTTGCTCAGCGTATCGCCCGCTTTGACGGTGTAGGACTGGCCACTTTGCTCATTGGGGCGCTCAGCTTTCTCCGCAGCAACAGATTTAGCTGCTTTGCGTTCATTAGCCTGCTCGGCTTTGGCAGCAGCACGTTCCTTCGCCTCAGCTTTGGCCGCCGCTTTCGCTGCAGCACGCTCTTCTGCAGCGACTCTTGCCTCATCACGCGCACGGGCGCGGGCAACCGCTTTCTCTTCCGCAGCGGCACGCGCTTCTTCAGCCGCTTGCGCCTTCGCTTGAGCTTTCGCCGCAGCTTTTTCCTCTGCGGCTAATCTAGCTTGCTCACGGGCTAGCGCCCGTGCCTCTGCCGGAGAGATAGCGGATTGCTGAATTGAACTGTCTGTATTGATCGAACGCAAAGGGCGAACCTCTGTTTGTCCCGGCGTTCCGCTTGACTCAACGGGACGAGCAGGCTGGATATTCGTGACCACGGGCGCCGCAATGCTCTCTGGTCGGGACAACTTGAGTTCTGGTGGATCAAGCAGAAGTGTGTATTCTCGGATTAGTTTGCCTGTGGCCCAATTCAGCTCAAGCAATACATCCAAAAAAGGCTCGTTAATCGGCCGTGTTGAGGTAACGCGGACAATTGGCTTACCGTCCGCGCGCTTTTCAACGTTCAACCTGATCCCTAACAGAGCCGGATTGAACTCCATGCCCGCTTGCTTGAATGCTTCTTGGGGCGCCAAACGCGCTGTCAGCCCATTTTCCTCCTCTTTGCTGAGAGCGGTAATTTCAACCTCTGCCCGCAAAGGCTGACCCAAGGCAGACTGAACATTCAGCCTGCCAAGGCCGGCAGCATTAACTGCCGTTGAGGTTAAGCCGGTTGCCAGTGCAATGGCCAGAGCGAGTTGTGTTGGTTTGAATTTCATGCGTTTACCCTGCTACCCTATTTAACTGGTGAACCCCGTTTGTTTTCCGTTATCTCTCACCGTAACAAGAAGGTCAAGCTTTTCATTCCGCTCAACGGATGCCAAGTTCACGGTTTACCTTATTTTCGACTGAAAACCTACACTCTCGTTTCTTCCAAGCCTAGCGAGAAAGGCTAAACATACTGCCAACCTCATATTTCAAGGCATTTAGTAATCTGTAGCAACAAGACATATTGCCTATTGCCAACAAATAGAGAGAAAAAGCCCATGAAAACATGAGCTTGGGAGCATTAGCTTAACCTAAATGCCAATAAACAAGGGCGTCGCTTTTGGCAACGCCCTTGTTTTATGTGGCTAGCGAACGACAAATGTGCGCTCAAACCCTGAATTGGTTACAGACGTGGGCCAAACCCCGGATCAGTCCAGTTGTACAGGCCAAGGCGTACCGCCATCCAGCGAGCAACACAGTCATCCACTAAGCTGCCAACAAAATGCGCAGCATGCGGCGCAATGGCTCAGCCGCCCCCCACAGTAGTTGGTCGCCCACGGTAAACGCGCCGAGGTAGTCGCCGCCCATCGCTAATTTGTGCAAACGCCCGACCGGCACAGTCAATGTACCTGTTACCGCAGCTGGAGTCAGGTGTTTTTCGGTGGCTTCACGCTCGTTCGGCACCACTTTGACCCAATCATTGGCCTTGGCGATGATGTCGCTCACTTCATCCAATGGCACATCGCGCTTGAGTTTGATGGTCAAGCCTTGTGAGTGGCAGCGCATCGCGCCAATCCGCACACACAGGCCATCAATCGGGATACTGCCTGCGCTACGGAAAGCTGGGTTACCCAAAATTTTGTTGCATTCAGCGCCGCCCTTCCATTCTTCCTTGCTTTGACCATGCTCAACCGGCACATCAATCCAAGGAATCAAGCTACCCGCCAAGGCGGTGTTGCGGAAGTTTTTCGTGGGGAAGCTCTCGGCGCGCATGGTTTCAGCCACTTTGCGGTCGATATCCAAAATCGCCGAAGCCGGGTCTGCCAACTCGGCTTTCACTGCATCGTGCAACGCGCCCATTTGGCTGAGCAGTTCACGCATGTTTTGTGCGCCCGCGCCGGAAGCGGCCTGATAAGTCATGGCGCTGACCCATTCCACCAAACCTTGTTGGAACAAGCCACCCAAGCCCATCAACATCAAGCTCACGGTACAGTTGCCACCGATGTAGTTTTTAACGCCTTTAGCAAGGCCATCTTTAATGACGTTTAGGTTGACCGGGTCGAGCACGATAATGCTGTCGTCTTTCATGCGCAATGAAGATGCCGCATCAATCCAGTAGCCGTTCCAGCCCGCTGCACGCAGCTTGGGGAACACCTCATTGGTATAGTCGCCGCCTTGGCAAGTCAGAATCACGTCCAGCTTTTTCAGCTCGTCAATGTCAAAGGCATTTTTCAGCGTGGGCTCGGCGTTGGGAGCAAAGCTAGGCGCAGTGCCACCGGCATTGGAGGTAGAGAAAAAAACTGCTTCGATATGGGCGAAATCATTTTCCGCTTGCATACGTTGCATCAGCACGGAACCCACCATGCCGCGCCAACCGACTAAACCTACTCGTTTCATGGAATCACCTACGATGTTAAGTGTCTGGATTTTTTCCCGGTCTAGCACCCACGCCAGACCGCAGATGCCAAACGCTTATCCGATAATGGTCTTAATGGTTTTAATTGTAGAAATTTTGGCTGTGCGAACGCCAACCACTGCTTGAACAGCAGCGAAGGAAGAAACGGCGTGAGCGAATGCAAAAGACATGGCAGCAAAATTAAGGAAAACCAATCAGAAGAAGATTTTAACCGAAATCATGGATTTTGTGCACAAGGCAGCACTGGGGAAACTACTGAAGCAGGCGCGCTACCTCGGCATTAAGACCAGCCATAAATCGCTCTACCTGGCGGGTGTAGTCATTCTCCAAGCCCAGGTCTTTATTCAAACCACCATGCCCTTTAGCCTGTGGCAGTGTTTGCGCGGCAATCCCCATGGCCGTACTTTTCTCTGCATAGGCTTGCGCTTGGTCACATGGTTTGTCTTTGCGCTGTGTTGAGCACACCCCCAACCATGGCGCAGCACCAGCGCGTAACTGGTGGTACGGCGAGGCGGCTATCCATTCCGCTTCGGTATTGCCAAAGGCTTCTTGGTAGCGGACTTTCAGGAAGGAATACACATTGGGCATTTGCTTCACCACATCAATCGCCCCGGCATCCAGTGAAATGGCGCCCAACACCGGTTGCATGCGGTTCGCATCGCGGATGCGGGCATCGGCATTCACCAAAGAGATTAGATGCGCCCCCGCAGAATGGCCCATCAAAATAACCTTCTTGCCATCGCCGCCCCACTGCGCTGCATGGCTTTGGATATACGCCACCGCCTTGGCAATGTAATCGGCTTGCGCTAAGGCATTCGCCCCTTCGGCCACCATCGGGTAGTTGACCGACACAAACACAAAACCTTTGGGCGTCCAACGCGCAACTTTATTCGCCACCACGCCGCTCATGCTCTTATCACCCACGCACCAGCCACCGCCATGCACCATCACAATCATCGGCGCAGACTGCGCGCTGTTCTGCGTATTAGTTTTAGCGTAAAACACATCCAGCTTTTCCAGCGCGCTGGGGCCATAGGCAATATTCGCTTGATCGGGCGGTGGGCCAGCGGCTTTGTCGCCCAGTAGGCGGCCCAAACGTTTCACTTTTTTAGACCAATCCGCACAGCTTTGGGCATTGCCGCCGCCCATGTCACTTAACTCACTTCCCGCTTCGTCATTCGCTTCAGAGCTATTCGCCGACGTGTCTTGGCGGTTTTGCATACGCTCCATGAAACGGTCGCGGAGTGGACCAGCTTGTACAGTGCTGCACAAGATCAATAACAGGGTAAACGCACATCCAATTTTCCGCGCTGATTGCATATTAGCCTCCATGTAAAAAGAGCTATGTAAACCTCGCTAGAAAGTTTACATGGCTCTCATTTATCGGCAGAAAATTAACTGCAACGAAGCGTTACAGGGCCTAAAGCGCCTACAGTACACTAAGTACCGCCGCACCCATCTCACGTGTCGAAACTTTGGTGGTGCCGGCCTCGTATATATCCGCCGTGCGTAAGCCTTGTTGCAGCACTTTTTTCACGGCTGCTTCAATACGATCTGCCTGGGCTGCCATATTCAGCGAGTAACGCAACATCATTGCCGCGGAAAGAATGGTAGCGAGGGGGTTGGCAATACCTTTGCCTGCGATGTCCGGCGCGGAGCCATGTGAAGGTTCGTACAAACCTTTGTTATTCGCATCTAGCGACGCGGAGGGCAACATACCAATCGAGCCGGTGAGCATGGAGGCTTGATCGGAGAGAATATCGCCAAACATATTGCCCGTGACCAGCACGTCAAACTGCTTGGGATTCTTCACCAACTGCATGGCGGCGTTATCGACATACATGTGGCTGAGTTCGACATCGGGATATTCTTTGCCGACTTCAATCATGATGTCTTTCCAGAACTGGAAAGTTTCCAGCACGTTGGCTTTATCCACTGAGCAAACTTTCTTGTTGCGCTTGCGGGCCGCTTGGAAAGCGACATGGCCAATTCGGCGCACTTCGCTCTCGGCATAACGCATGGTGTCGAAACCTTCGCGTTCGCCTTTGAAGGGGCCATCCGGGCACTCACGTACGCCGCGTGGCTGACCAAAATAAATATCACCAGTGAGTTCACGAATAATCAAAATATCCAAACCCGATACCACTTCGGGTTTGAGCGTGGACGCGCCCGCGAGCTCGGGGTACAAAATGGCCGGACGCAAGTTGGCAAATAAGCCTAAATTTTTACGCAGACCAAGAATGGCTTGCTCGGGGCGCAAGGGACGGTCCAACGTATCGTATTTCCAATCCCCTACCGCACCAAACAGCACCGCATCGGCTTCTTTGGCGAGCTTGAGCGTGGCCTCGGGCAAGGGATGGCCGGATGCTTCATAACCCGCGCCACCCACAGGCGCATGTTCCAGTTCAAACGATTCGCCAAGGGCGTTGAGTACATTCACCGCTTCAGCGACGATTTCGGGGCCGATACCATCACCGGCCAAGACTGCGATTTTCTTTGTCATGTTGTGCTTTCAATTACGAAATTATGTTGAGTCTCTGCAGTGTGCGAAGCGATGATTTAGGCAATCACTTTCGCTAACCACGGCTGCTGTTGCAAGCGCTGCTGTTCAAAGGCTTTGATTTTGTCAGCATGGCGCAAAGTCAGGCCAATATCATCAAAGCCATTCAGCATGCAGTACTTGCGGAAGGCGGTGATATCGAACGTATAGCTAGTGCCATCGGCCAGTCTCAGCGTTTGATTTTCCAGATCAATCGTGAGCTGATAGCCGGGGTTCGTTTCCACCACTTCAAATAAATGCTGAACTTGCTCTTCGCTCAGCACAATCGGCAGCACGCCGTTTTTGTAGCAGTTGTTAAAGAAAATATCCGCAAAGCTGGGGGCAATCACGGCGCGAAAGCCGTATTGTTCCAATGCCCATGGGGCGTGCTCGCGTGAAGAACCACAACCAAAGTTTTTACGCGCCAGCAAGATACTCGCGCCTTGGTAACGCGGCTGGTTCAGCACAAAATCGGGGTTGATTTTGCGCTGGCTGTTATCCATACCCGGCTCGCCGTGGTCAAGATAACGCCATTCATCAAACAAGTTGGGGCCAAAGCCCGTGCGTTTGATGGACTTTAAAAACTGTTTGGGAATAATCGCGTCGGTATCCACATTGGCGCGATCTAAGGGCACGGCTAAACCGGTGTGCGTGGTAAATTTTTGCATTTTTCTATTCCTTATTTCCAAGTGCTGACATCAACAAAATGTCCAGCTACGCCAGCGGCAGCGGCCATCGCAGGGCTGACCAAGTGGGTCCGCCCACCTTGCCCTTGGCGACCTTCAAAGTTACGGTTCGAAGTAGATGCACAGCGCTCACCCGGCTCTAGGCGATCCGCATTCATCGCTAGGCACATCGAGCAACCTGGCTCACGCCACTCAAAACCGGCGGCGAGGAAAATTTTGTCCAAGCCTTCGGCTTCGGCTTGGGCTTTAACTAAACCGGAACCGGGCACGACCAAGGCGCGCTT
The DNA here is from genome assembly GCF_003335215.1 of Parvibium lacunae. GTDB lineage: Bacteria > Pseudomonadota > Gammaproteobacteria > Burkholderiales > Burkholderiaceae_D > Parvibium > Parvibium lacunae. The sequence continues at coordinate 802,659 of NZ_QPGB01000001.1, forward strand.
CACATTGGCCGCTTTTTGCTTGCCTTTGACTACGCTTGCCGCTGCACGCAAATCTTCAATCCGCGAGTTGGTGCAAGAACCGATAAAGACTTTATCAATCTGAATTTGCTCAATCGGCGTATTGGCTTGCAAACCCATGTATTGCAGGGCGCGCTCCATACCTTCACGCTTGACGGGATCAGTTTCCTGGGCGGGATCGGGCACTTTATCGGCCACGGTGACGACCATCTCAGGCGACGTACCCCAAGTCACTTGCGGTTTTAATTGGGTCGCGTCAATCTCAATCACCGCATCAAACTGTGCTCCTTCATCGCTATGCAGGGTGTTCCAGTAAGCCACGGCCGCATCCCACTCCGCGCCTTGTGGGGAATAGGGGCGACCTTTCACGTAGTCCAGTGTGGTTTGATCCACCGCCACCATACCCGCGCGCGCGCCACCTTCAATCGCCATATTGCACACAGTCAGGCGACCTTCAATACTCAAATCACGAATCGCGCTGCCAGCAAATTCAATCGCATAGCCGGTGCCGCCTGCTGTACCAATTTTACCGATCACGGCCAGCACAATATCTTTGGCGGTACAGGCAGCGGGCAGTTTGCCTTCCACGCGCACCAACATGTTTTTGGCTTTTTTCATTAACAGGCATTGGGTCGCCAACACATGCTCGACTTCGGAGGTGCCAATCCCAAACGCGAGTGCACCTAAAGCACCGTGCGTACTGGTGTGCGAATCGCCGCACACAATCGTCATGCCCGGCAACGTCGCGCCCTGTTCTGGCCCAGCCACATGCACAATCCCGCGCCGTACATCGCCAATTTTGAAGTAGGTGAGTTTGTGCGCTTGCGCATTGGCATCGAGCGTTTCAACTTGCGTACGCGAGGTAGCGTCGGCAATGCTGGTAAAACCTGGATCGGTGGGGGTATTGTGATCGGGCATGGCCACAATCGACGAAATACGCCAAGGCTGACGGCCCGCGACTTTCAAGCCTTCAAAGGCTTGCGGGCTAGTGACTTCATGCACCAAGTGGCGGTCGATATACAGCAAAGCGGTGCCATCTTCTTCGGTATGCACCACATGTGCTTCCCATAATTTGTCGTACAGGGTTTTCGCCATTCTTGCTTCTCCTAACTCTCGATGAGTGCTCAATTCGTTTCTAAATTCGTTTCTGAATTTGCTTCTGTTAACAATTCTACAAAACGCCGCGAAGCGGCAGAAATACTCTCTAGCGGGCGGCTCGCTAACCAATAATGGCGTGTCGCCCAAGGTTCATTCAAGGCACAGACTTTAATCTCAAACAAAGTTGCTAAACGCTTCGCCACTAACTCCGGCATCACCGCCACCCCCAAGCCTGCACTCACTAACTGCGCCACTGCTTCAAAGCCCCGCACCTGAATGCGCGCCCGTAAAGGTAAGCCCAGTTCGGCTGCGGCTGCAAACAACTGTTCTTGCATCGCCGCCCCCGCCTGTAATTCCACAAAGTCATAGGGCAGCATATCGGCGAGGCGCAATGTTCGCTTCTTCGCTAATGGCGAAGCCTTGGGGACCACCGCTGCGACCCGCCCTTGGCGATACGGTTTGGCATACAAGCCATCGGGCGCAGCCCAATCAGCGGCCGCAACAAAAATCCCAATATCGGCAAAGCCTTCGCGCACCATGCGTTGCACTTCGGTACTCACCTGCTCTTCCAGACTAATCCGTACATCGGCATACTGCGCCACGTAGCGGGCAAGTTCTGCCGGTAAAAACTCGGCAATGGCCGAGGCATTCGCCGCAATTCGCACATGGCCGCGTACGCCTTGGGCAAACTCGCTCACTTCACTTTCCAGTGCCACCAGCGCGCCTTGCAGGCTGCGCACATGCCGCACCAGCGCTTCACCCGCGGGCGTGAGCTGCACACCGCGTGCATGGCGGGTAAACAGCGTTACCCCCAGACGCGTTTCCAAATCCTGCACGCGCTTACTCGCAGCGGCCAAGGCCAAATGCATGCGCTGTGCCCCCTGCGTAATACTGCGGGTTTCGGCGATAGCGAGGATTAAATTCAGGGAAGTAAGGTCAAAGCGCATCGCAAGCAATTCTGCAGGGATAGTAGGCTATCCCTTAGCAAATGAGAATTACTAAGTGTAACACCGAGCCTTCGTAGTTAGCGAAGGCTAGCATCATTAACGCCGCACCTGCTCGTAGAGGGGCTGCACTTTGCGTGCGTATTCGGTTAAATCCGCGATGCGGGTTTCATGCGAGGGGTGAGTACTGAGAAACTGTGGGGGCTGGCCTTGACTAAACTTCCCCATTTTTTCCCACACGGTGACCGCCGCATGGGGGTTGTAACCGGCGCGTGCAGCTAGCTCCACACCCATACGGTCAGCCTCCGTTTCGTGGGTACGGCTATTGGGCAAGCTGAACGTCACGTTATACAGCGCGCCCATTAAATCAGCTCCACCCTGCCCTACGCCAGTAACCGCTGCCAAGATATTAAGGCCGAGTCCTGCCGTCATTTGCTCTGAGGCACGCTCTCTTGAATGCTCACGCAGCGCATGGGAAATCTCGTGGCCCATGACAGCGGCAATCTCGTCATCCGTTAAATTCAACTTTTGAATAATGCCGGAATAAAAGGCAATTTTGCCACCGGGCATACACCAAGCATTTAACTCATCTGATTTGATGACATTAATCTCCCATTGCCAGCTAGGTGCATCCTTCCGAAAAACGGCAGTATGCGGAATCAGGCGTGCAGCCACTGCACGCACGCGGCGGGTCAGCACTGGGTCACTATTCAAATCGCCTTGCTTAGCTTCTTTGGCCAAGATATCTCGATAAGCTTGCAAGGCTGTTGCATCCATCTGTTTTTCACTCACCAGGGGGCTCATCAATTGCTTACGTTCAATGCCGACAGCGCCGCTATCAGTGGTATTCACACTGCTGCAGGCAGAAAGAAACGCCAAACAGATCGCAAGTTTTAGCGTATTAAACCGAGAAAATCCAATACGTTTCATCTGCTTTCCTTAGATAGAGTCAATAAACTGAACCACAATGCGAGCGCCCCCAGAAGGGCGACCATGGCACTCATCAAGAAAACGGTGGAATGTGAATAGCTTGTCCACCAGTATGTACACAACAAGCCCCCACAGGTAGCGCCAACGCCATAGGCGAGACTGGCATACAAAGCCTGCCCCCGCGCTGCCGTGCGACCATGAAACCAACGCTGCAATTGCCGCATGGTAAGGGTATGATGTAATGCAAAAGTTAAAGCATGTAAAACCTGAGCGAATAACAACACCGTTAGCCATTCTCCAGCCCACGCCACCAGCAGCCAGCGTAGCACGCACGCGCCAAAACACAAGGTGAGTAACAGTGAACCAGCATAACGCTGCAGCAAATGATGTTGCCCGTAAAACAACATCACCTCAGCCACCACCCCTACCCCCCAGAGAAAGCCAATCAGGCTTTTACGGTAGCCCAAACTATCTAAATACAGCGAAAAATACGTATACAAACAAGAATGTGCTGCCACCATTAACGTGGCCGACAACATAAACCATGCCACCCCCGGCTGGCATAATTGTGCCCAGAATGAAGCCGTGGGCAATGCTGCATGATCGACTATGGCGCGTGGCAATTTCATATTTACCCATAGCAGCACTAGGAAGCACGCCACTATCCAGTGCGGCAAAGTCTCTATCCCCCAATAGTCTAGCGCTGGGCCCACCGCCCACACCGCGACGATAAAACCGATGGAGCCGAACAAGCGCAGCCGCCCATATTGGTCGTAATGCTGAGCCAACACTTGGCGCGTGAGCACCTCAGAAAGCGGTACCTGCCCGCTACTAAACAGCGTAAAGCCGACCAGCAAGCACAACATCGGCCACCAGCCCGCAAAGACATACAAACCTACAAAGAATAACAAACTGATGGCCAATGACGCTTGCATGATGCGCGCTGGCTGACCGGTATGGTCAGCCACCCAAGCCCACAGCCACGGCCCTACAATCCGCACCCCTTGCAACACCGAGAGCATCAAACCAATTTCCGCCGCACTCAAACCACGGGCATCTAAATACAACGGAAAATACGGCGCAAACATCCCAATGTACGCGAAGTACAAAGTAAAAAATGCCACCAAAGCGGTGGCACCGGGGAGTTGCAGTAACTGCTTCACGCCAGCTCGACTATGGCTTCACCGATCCCGCAATTGCACCCGGAATCACCGGCGTCTCCACCCGCACGTCGGCGCACTGAGCACGGTGACGCAAGGCGTGGTCGATGAGCACCAGCGCGAGCAGTGATTCGGCAATGGGCGTGGCGCGAATACCCACGCAAGGGTCGTGGCGGCCAAAGGTTTGTACTTCAATCGGGTTGCCCTGCTTGTCAATCGAAGGGCGTGGCGTGCGAATGCTGGAGGTGGGTTTGATGGCAATCGACACCGTAATCGGTTGGCCGGTTGAAATACCACCCAAGACGCCACCCGCGTTATTACCCACAAAGCCTTGCGGGGTAAGCGGGTCACCATGTTCGGAACCTTTTTGGCTAACACTGGCAAAGCCCGCGCCGATCTCCACGCCTTTCACCGCATTGAGGCCCATCATGGCGTAGGCGATGTCGGCATCCAACTTGTCGAACAGGGGTTCGCCCAGCCCAACTGGGATATTCTCAGCCACCACGTTGATGCGTGCGCCGCACGAATCGCCATCTTTACGCAGGGCGTCCATGTAGTCTTCTAACTGGGGCAGAATCTCAGCATTGGGGGCGAAGAAGGCGTTGTTGGGCACTTCACCCCAACTCACAAAAGGAATAGGCAGCTCACCCAACTGCGCCATGTAGCCGCGAATCTGCGTGCCAAATTTTTCGTGCAACCATTTTTTGGCAATCGCGCCGGCCGCCACCACGGGCGCGGTGAGGCGAGCGGAAGAGCGGCCACCACCACGATGATCGCGAATACCGTATTTGTGCCAGTAGGTGTAGTCGGCATGGCCGGGTCGGAAGGTATCGGCGATATTGCCGTAGTCTTTGCTGCGCTGGTCTTCGTTGCGAATTAGCAGGCCAATCGGCGCACCGGTGGTTTGCCCTTCAAACACGCCCGAGAGAATTTCTACAGTATCGGATTCTTGCCGCTGCGTGACATGACGCGAGGTGCCGGGCTTGCGGCGATCTAGCTCGGCCTGAATATCAGCCGTCGTGAGCGCCAGTCCGGGGGGGCAGCCATCCACGACGCAGCCAATCGCTGGGCCATGCGACTCACCAAAGGTAGTAACTGTAAATAAATGACCGAGGGTATTACCAGACATGATGTAGGCAGCAAAAAAATTCAAGACTACCATTTTACTGTGTTTGCTTGTGGGGGTGACATGGCTCCACGTAAAATTCGGCGTTAATTGATCCCTCTACCCTCTTTACCATGCATGCAATCGACGCGATCTCGATACTTGGCTGGCGACAATTTAGCTATGACTGCTGGCGACTGACCGAGCCACAGGAAAAATGTGCAGCGATTCAAGCGTTTTCCTTTGCTCCGGAACAAAATTTAACGTTCGGCCAACCACAGTTAATAACGACAGACATGGCACAACCTGGCCACCCCGCGCAGCCTGAATTGGTCGCGCCGAGTGCGGTACCTAAACGCAGTTTGCACACCACGACCGGGCGCGCAGCGTTGATTCATGCGCTGGCCCATATTGAGTTTAATGCGATTAATCTGGCGCTGGATATCGTTTGGCGATTTGCCGATTTACCTGCGGATTTCTATAGGGATTGGCTGCGGGTTGCGCAAGAAGAGGCGCATCATTTTTGTTTGCTCAATCAGCATTTGCATAGCCTGGGATATGCGTATGGCGACTTCCCCGCCCACAATGGTTTGTGGGAAATGGCAGCCTTGACTCGCGATAATGTGCTGGCTCGCTTGGCCTTGGTGCCACGGGTGCTGGAAGCGCGGGGGCTGGATGTGACACCCGGGATTCGTAGCAAACTCATGCAAGCAGGGGATGATGCCGGCGCAGCGATTTTAGAGGTGATTTTGCGCGATGAAATTGGCCACGTTAAGATCGGTAATCACTGGTTTAATTGGCTTTGTAGGCAACAGGGTTTCGACCCGATTGCACATGCCGCTCATTTAGCAACGCAGTATCAAGCCCCCCGCCAACGCGGCCCCTTTAACCACCCTGCCCGCTTGGCGGCGGGTTTCACTGCAAGCGAGCTGGCAAGCCTGGAAAAATGTCGCTGACAATAGACACCTCACCGTTGCCACTCAGAAAGCCTCGTTCTTTCGCCAGAGCTTCATGTCATACTTAGCGCACCGCTAACCATGTCAAATGACTGACCAACGCTAACCACAAGGAAACCACTATGCACGCTGACCATCTTGACACCACAGATTCTGTTACCTCACTTGATACGACACGTCGCCAGGTATTGAAAAGTGCAGGTTATGTTGGCGTTAGTGGCTTTGCCTTGGCGACCCTGCCTGTCAGTGCCAGCACGATTAAAACCGATAGCCAAGGATTGCAAGTAGGCATGGCCGATATCACCACCTTTGATGGCCAGTTACCGATTTACTTTGCGCGCCCAGCCACGCCGAAGTCGGCCAAAGAGGCAATTCGCTTTCCAGTGGTGTTGGTGGTTTCAGAAATTTTTGGGGTGCATGAATACATTCAAGATGTCTGCCGCCGGCTCGCCAAGCAGGGCTATTTTGCGGTGGCACCCAATTTGTTTAAGCGCCAGGGCGACCCAAGCCAGATGACAGATAACACAACGATTATTCGCGAGGTCATCAGCAAAGTGCCTGATGAGCAAGTGATGAAAGACCTGGATGCCTGTGTGAAATGGGTTGTGAGCCAAGGCGGTTACGCAGAGCGGATTGGCATTACAGGCTTTTGTTGGGGCGGGCGAATTACTTGGTTGTATGCTGCGCATAACCCAACAATCAGTGCTGCAGTGGCATGGTATGGTCGCTTAGTAGGTGCAACGAGTGCGCTTACTCCCACTCATCCGCAAGATGTTGCAGGTCGCCTGCATGCCCCTGTGCTGGGGCTATATGGCGAGAAAGATAGTGGTATCCCCCTTGAGAGCGTCGAGGGGATGCGACAAAAAATCGATGCTGCAGCTGAAAAAGGCCACCCCCATGCTGCGCGTTCACGCATCCGCGTGTTTGCTGATGCCCCCCACGCTTTTCATGCAGACTACCGGCCCAGCTACCGCGCCGAGGCTGCGCAAGCCGGCTGGGCAGCCTTGACGCAATGGTTCAAGAAATACCTGTAAACAAGCTGGTAGGCAGCGGTAAGACGCTACCCTACCTTATCTAGGCTGAATCGTCTTATCCTGTCGCGCCTTCATGACTTGAGGGCGTATCCCTGTTATAATTCGCGCCGCACTGTTCAGTGCCTTCATCGATCGCGGAGAGGTGGATGAGTGGTTTAAGTCGCACGCCTGGAAAGCGTGTTTAGGTTAATCGCCTAACGGGGGTTCGAATCCCCCCCTCTCCGCCAAGTACCTCATCTCTATGTTGCAGTGACACTAGGTTATCTGAAATAGTTTTCAATGTTGGGTTACTTGTGTCTCTAATAAAATCTGCGGGTCGAAGCCAACTCTGACGGCCCCCCAATGCTGCTGATTGACCATAATCGGCAGAGACAGCACATTAATGATTTCACCTGTATCCCGCGCATAAGTTTCGAGAAGCATAGGGCGACGATTTTTCGCCCCTCGTACGGCACTCGGCTCATTAAAGATGCGTTTATGCCTGGAATATAAAAGGTCTTGCTGCATGTTGCCGGTTGGTGCTTGTGAAAACTTTTTATGATGTGCAGGCATATATCCATTCACATCAAAGCAAACGGCAAAGGTCAGCCCATTCACCTCTTCTAGCATGGCATCAAACCAAGCCTGTAACTGGGACTCAACGCGCTGGTCATAACTTGTTTTAAATTTTTGCGGATTGGTATTCGGCAATGGGATGTATTGTTGATCAAAAACATTGACTTGCTCAGCAGCGAGCGCCGTCAACCAAGTGCTGATGCGGTCGCGAAACTCACGAGACTTGGCACAAATTTGATCAAACTTGCTGCCCTCTAGGGTAAAACGAGAGCTAAACTCTTGCACACTTTCAGTGGCACCGGAAAGATCTAATGCATAACGCTGACATTCCTGCATTTTGGCAGAGACCGAATCGGCTGCCCCCCGAATCTCGCCGGAGCAGGTATACAAATATTCATTCATTTCAACCAAACGGGTCACGCCATGCTCAATACCTCGGAGATTTGTCCCAACCGATTTGAAATCATGTAACATCGTTTGAAATTTTCCAACAGCCGAGTCTACAATGCCTCGTGTGGATTGCGTATTGAGCCGAATTTGATTGGCATCGTGACTGGTTTCTTCAATCGCATCAACGATTTGGCCCGTACTTTCAGCAATTTGAATTGTTGCTGTCGCAACTTTTTCTGCCAATGCCCGGACTTCATCAGCCACAACGGCAAACCCGCGCCCTGCCTCGCCAGCACGCGCCGCTTCGATAGCAGCATTTAAAGCAAGTAAATTAGTCTGCTGTGAAACATCACGGATAAAGGCGACAATCTGATTTATTTTTGTTGAACTTTCATTCAAGCTTTGAATGGTCTGAATCAAATCATCGACACTTTGTGTGCTCTCGATAATTTTTTCTTGCACTTGAATGAGATCTGTCACCGAACTTTCGGCGGCGAGCAAATTATTATCTGTCAACGTTGAAATCGTTTTCGCGTAGTCACTAGAATCTGAAATGGCAGTTTTTGCTTGGGCGCTTAGCGCGACCATCTGATCAATCAATACCCGCTGTTGTTCCGCATCTTTGCTGGTGAGCGTAATCTTCTCCTGCATTTTGGCTGAGCTCATCGCGATTTGAATACTGCTATTCCGAATATCTGCAACAAAACTCGCGACACGCTTTAGCAGCCCATTCAACGCAGAAATAATGGGTCGATAATCAGGATGAGAATGACTATCCAACTCAACCGCAACATTCCCATAGTCTGCATCAATGGCATTTAATGTCGCCGCTAAATGTTGTCGCGCCTGCTGCTGCTGGATCAGACGCAGCAAATCGTAGATATTTAATCCAACACCTACCGCTAATACGCCATAGAGATACCAATCCAGGTGCGCGCTATCAAGCTGCATCAACACGAAAATCGAGAGTAGTAGTATCAATAGCGCGATGCGGACAAAAAATATTTTGTCCCAATGTGACTTTTGCATGCGTGTCCCCAGTCAAGAAAAAAGAGAGGGGGGTCATGCCCCCCCTTTTTTTGTTATCGTTTATTTACCGTAACCACCACCGCCAGGGGTTTCGATGACAAAGGTGTCATTGACCCCAACTTCAATACTGGCGGTAGAACCCAGAATCTCGACTTGACCATTGGCGCGAACGACATAGTTCTTCCCGACTTGCCCAGGTTGCCCACCAGCCATGCCAAAAGGTTGAACTACACGGTTATTCGATAGGATCGAAGCAGTCATAGGCTCCAGGAAACGTACTTTGCGTACGCCGCCATTCCCACCGTGATACTGCCCGGCCCCACCAGAACCATGACGGATAGCGTAGCTTTCCAAACGGACCGGATAGCGCCACTCAAACACTTCGGGATCGGTCAAACGCGAGTTGGTCATGTGGGTTTGCACCACATCCGTACCATTAAAGCCTGGGCCGGCACCCGAACCACCAGAAATGGTTTCGTAGTACTGGTACTTCTCGTTACCGAAGGTGAAGTTATTCATGGTCGCTTGAGCCGAGGCCATAACACCTAATGCACCGTACAGCGCATTGGTAATCACGCTCGACGTTTCAACGTTGCCCGACACCACAGCAGCGGGGTAACGCGGATTCAGCATGCAACCTTCCGGCACGATCACCTTAATGGGCTTCAAGCAACCGGCGTTCATCGGAATATCATCATTCACGAGGGTACGGAACACATACAGTACTGCAGCCATCGTAATTGCTTTGGGGGCATTGAAGTTATTCGGTTGTTGCTCAGCGGTACCGGTGAAATCAATCACTGCAGAACGCGCTGCTTGATCCACACTGACCTTCACTTTAATGGTGGCACCATTATCGAAGGCATAGCTGTACTCGCCATCTTTCAGTGCGGTAATCACACGGCGCACCGCTTCTTCCGCATTGTCTTGCACGTGCTTCATGTAGGCTTTCACCACTTCTAAGCTGAAGTGATCAACCATAGACAGCAATTCATCCACGCCTTTTTGGTTAGCTGCAATTTGCGCGCGTAAGTCGGCCAGGTTCTGTTCCACGTTACGGGCGGGATACTTGCCAGAAGTCAGCAGCTCAATGGTTTCTTTCTCACGGAAACGACCGGCTTCAACCAGCTTGAAGTTATCAATGAGGACGCCCTCTTCTTCCACATGGCTGCTATCCGCAGGCATCGAACCGGGGGTAATGCCGCCGATATCGGCATGGTGGCCACGTGACCCCACATAGAACAAGACTTCTTTACCTGTACGATCAAAGACGGGGGTAATCACCGTAACATCCGGCAAATGGGTGCCGCCGTTGTAAGGATCGTTCAGCACATACACATCACCGGGTTGCATGCTGCTGGCGTTCTCGGTAATCACCGTTTTAATACTTTCACCCATCGAACCCAAGTGAACGGGTACGTGTGGTGCGTTGGCAATCAAGTTACCCGCTGCATCAAAAATCGCGCACGAAAAGTCTAAACGCTCTTTAATGTTGACGGAGTAAGCCGTATTCGCTAGACGGAAGCCCATCTGTTCAGCAATACTCATGAACAGGTTATTGAACACTTCCAACATGACGGGATCCGCTTCGGTGCCCATGGCTTTTTTCTGCTTGCGGGCAACCACACGGTTCAGAACCAAATGATTCAACGCGGTCACCTCGGCTTGCCAACCGGGTTCGACGATGGTGGTCGCATTTTTTTCCGCAATAATCGCGGGACCGTTGATGACATCACCTGGGCGAGTATCTTCACGTTTGTACAGGCCGGTGTCATGCCATTCACCGGCTGAATACATTTTGACAGTTTCAGCAGGCTGCACATGACCAGCACGGGGGGCCAGATTTTCTGCGGTTTCATCCGGTGCATCGGAAGCGCCAATCGCTTCAACCGAAATCGCTTCCACAATCAAACGCTTGTCGGGCATCAAGAAGGCAAAACGCTGGCGATAAGCAGCTTCAAAGTGACCAATGATTTGGTCCAAACGCTCGTAGTTCACCATCAAGGCGGTATCGGTACCTTCGTATTTGACATGAACGCGTTGTAGTACGCGAATACGGTCTTCCGTCACGCCTTGGCGCAGAATCGCGGCACGGGCATCATCGGCCAGGGCTTTCAATTCGGCTTCAATCTTGGCCAAGTTGCCTTGTGCCAATTCGATTTCCAAGCTCTTTTCACGCAGCGCTGCTTGGTCGGCTAGGCCCATGCCATACGCGGACAAGACGCCCGCAAAGGGGTGTGCAAACACACGGGTCATACCCAATGCATCGGCGACCAAACAGGCATGCTGACCACCGGCTCCCCCAAAGGTAGACAAGGTGTACTCCGTGACGTCATGGCCACGCTGCACGGAAATTTTCTTCACCGCATTGGCCATTGCACCAACCGCCACCTCGATAAAGCCTTCAGCGACTTCTTCAGGAGTTTTACGAATCCCGGTGCTTTGGTAAATCTTGTCGGCCAGCTCGCTAAATTTCTGCACTACGACGTCGCGATCCAGCGCTTGATCCGCATTCGGACCAAACACTTTGGGGAAGTGGGCTGGCTGAATTTTGCCAAGCATCACGTTACAGTCAGTCGTCGCTAATGGACCGCCACGACGATAGCTAGCAGGGCCGGGGTTCGCACCCGCTGAATCGGGACCAACACGATAGCGACTGCCATCGAAGTTCAGTACAGAACCACCACCGGCGGCAACCGTATGAATACTCATCATCGGCGCACGCATCCGCACACCGGCAACTTGCGTTTCAAATTCGCGCTCGAACTCACCGGCAAAGTGCGATACGTCGGTGGAAGTACCACCCATATCAAAACCAATCACTTTGTCAAAGCCAGCCAATTGCGCCGTCCGCACCATACCGACAATACCGCCAGCTGGGCCAGACAAAATGGAGTCTTTACCTTGAAAAGCATGCGCGTCGGTCAAGCCACCACTGGATTGCATGAACAACAGGCGCACGCCTTCCATCTGACTGGCGACTTGATTCACATAACGACGCAGAATGGGTGACAGATAAGCATCGACCACAGCGGTATCGCCGCGTGAGACCAGCTTCATCAAGGGACTAACTTCGTTAGAAACTGATACTTGGGTAAAGCCGATTTTACGCGCGATTTCGGCCACGCGATTTTCGTGCTGCGTAAAACGATAACCGTGCATAAACACAATCGCCAAGGCCCGCAGTCCCTTACCATAGGCGGCTTGCAAATCGCGCGTCACTTGAGCTTCATCTAAAGCTTCAACCACTTCACCTTGGGCACCAATCCGCTCATTCGCCTCCACGACTTCTGAATACAGCAATTCAGGCAACTGGATGTTCTGGTCAAACAAACGTGGGCGGTTTTGATAGGCAATGCGCAAGGCATCGTGGAAACCTTTAGTGATACAGAGTACGGTGGGATCACCCTTGCGCTCAAGCAAGGCATTGGTCGCCACGGTCGTGCCCATTTTTACGGCTTCGACTAATTCCGGGGTAATCGGCTCATTCGCCTTTAGCCCTAATAAATGCCGAATCCCAGCAACAGCAGCATCTTTGTACTGTTCAGGGTTTTCCGAGAGTAATTTGTGCGTGATGAGAGACCCGTCTGGTTTTTTGGCCACGATATCGGTAAAGGTACCGCCTCGGTCAATCCAGAATTGCCATCTATCCTGCTGCGTTTGGTCTTGTCTCATCACGCCTTTCCTTTCATCATAGTGAACTAGCCGCTCGTGCCGCCTGGTCGTAAAGACCCGACATCATTCGTAAGAAGCGCGCCAACTCACCCAGGGTCTGATTGTCTGAACCATCAGGCGCCAAGCCAGTAATGAGACATTTCTCACGAATATCACGATATTTATTAACGAATTTCTGCCCTAACTCGGTGGTGGCATAGGTCACTTCCTTGCCATTTTTTTCCGCCTCAACGACGCCGAGTGTGATTAATTTTTTAAGGGAATAACTGACAACATGGGTGTCTTCCATATTCAATATGAAACAAATGTCTGCCAGTTTTTTGTAACGCGCCCGGTGATTAACGTGATGCAAAACCAGCACATCCATGGTGGTTAAATCACGCAACCCAGCCGCTGCCATGCAACGCATCACCCAACGATTAAAGGCATTGGAAGCGATGATCATCCCAAACTCAAACTCGGAGAGCTCTCGGCTTTTCGGTGAGACCAAATGTGCTGACGAAACGATCAAATTCAGATCAATATCATCAGCCACTTGGGGGACAGTGGTTTGGCTTTGCAGCATTTTGTTCGCGTTTCCTGTTCCTTTGCGCATTTCAACAATCTCCATAAATGGGTAATAACAAAACCCGAGAGATTAACCGAAATTATTTTTGCATGTTGTTAATAATTTGTTGACATTTTATTGTCATAGTATATAAACTTCAAGTACAAAATAAAATAATTTTTAAATCTGTACTTAGCGGTAGTTCGGAGACGCCCATGCAATACAGGTCCTGGTTTTATACCAAGCGGCTGCAGATATTAGCCGCACTCAATTTGTCATTAGTGTTGCTGGTTGGGATGCAGTCTAGTCACGCCCAGCAGGTAACCCAGTGGCAATTCAGCACGTCTTACCCAGAAGATAACTTTCACACTGCGAATATCAAACAATTCGCCCGTGAGCTCGAAATCGCGACCAATGGAAAAATCAAAGTTGAGGTTTTTCCTAATGGCACCCTGATTAAACAAAAAGAGATCTTCGCTGGCGTTAAGGCGGGAAAAGCCGCAGGCGGTGAGGTAATTCTCTCAAGCTTAGCGAATATCAATCAATTATTTGGGGTCGATTCCATTCCCTTCTTGCTGTTTGGCTATGAAGATGCAAAACGCTTGTGGCAGCTCTCTCGTGCTCAAATCGTTAAAGCGATGGAGCAAGAAGGGGTAGTTTTATTATTTAGTGTACCCTGGCCCCCACAAGGTTTGTATTCAACCAAAGTCATCAGCAGCATTAAAGATTTGCAAGGTAGCAAAATCAGAACCTATAACAATGCAACCCAACGCATTTCTGAGCTGGTTAAAGCGCAGGGCGTGAATGTTGCCTCTGCCGATGTCCAGAAATATTTACAAGAAAAACAGGTCGATGCGCTAATTACCTCGGCAGCTACTGGTTTGGATATTAAAGCCTGGGAAACCGTGAAATATTTCCATCCTGTTAATGCCTGGATTCCAAAAAATGTTGTTTTTGTTAATCGAGAAACGTTTAACAAACTCACTCCTGAGGAAAGAAGCTTGGTGATGAAAATTTCTCAAGCGGCAGAAGAGCGTGGCTGGCGAGCAAGCGAAGAAAAAAACCGTGAATTCCAGGCACAACTGGCTGCTAAGGGCCAGAAGATTATCGAACCAAGTGCAATACTGTATTCAGAATTCCGGCGTCTGGGTGAAACCTTGACCCGAGAGTGGCTCAAAACGGCTGGACAAGACGGTTTAACTGTCCTATTACAGTACGAAGTAGAGCGCTTTAACCTACCGAAGGGTCAAAAGCCATAAGCACTTGGCTTTTGACAATGCGGTTTTTTTAACCTTGCATAGGAGACAGACGATGCAAACCCTGAAACGTCGTGCAGTTAAAGCGAGTTTACTCGCTAGTTTAATGGCCCCCCTCTTCGCTTTTGCGCAGACCAAATGGGATCTGGCAAGCGCTTACCCAATCAGCAATCCACATACCGTGACCCTGCAGCAGTTCGCCAAGGATTTAGATACAGCGACAGCGGGTAAATTAAAAGTGACCGTACACCCTAACGGCTCGCTGGTTAAAGCACCTGAAATCAAACGGGCGATGGTTTCCGGCCAGATTGCCATGGGTGAAGTCATTATGAGTATTCTTGAAAACGAGAATGCAATTTTTGGTCTTGACTCCGTGCCATTCCTAGCAAGCAGCTTTGGTCAAGCAGAACGCTTATGGAATGCTCAGCGCCCTGCAGTTGAAAAAATCCTCGATGCACAAGGGATCAAACTACTCTACGCCGTGCCTTGGCCTCCCCAAGGGATGTTCGCCAAAAAACCGGTCAACGAAGTCGCCGACCTCAAGGGCCTCAAATGGCGCGCCTACAACCCAACCACACAACGGATCGCGAAAGAGTATGGCGCTCAGCCTGTCACGATTCAGGCTTCAGAGCTCTCACAAGCACTGGCTACCGGTGTGGTTGAAGCCTTTATGACCTCTGCCGCAACCGGGGTAGATTCGAAGGTTTGGGAAGGTGGTGTAAATCGTTTTTACACTGTCGATGCTTGGTTGCCTAAAAACATGGTGATTGTGAGTAAATCAGCGTTCAATCAATTGGATGCCGCAACGCAAGCCGCCATCGTGAAAACCGCCAAAGAAACTGAAGTCAAGGGCTGGAACCGCATGAAAGGCTACACCAATGACACCATTGAAACGTTGAAGAAAAATGGTGTTGAGGTTGCGGCACCAAGCCAGTCGTTCTCCCAAGAAATGATTCGCTTTGGGGTTGGCTCACTGAAAGATTGGTTGGCAAAAACAGGGGCTGATGGTCAAGCAATTATTGACACATACAACGCCAAGAAATAATTTGATTGACGTCTTAATTTGTAATTTGTAGCTTACAGGCAGCGGCTCGTCGTCCACCCAATGTCTCCTCGTACATTGTTAAGCCGCTGCCTTTTTTATTTTGCTGGAGAATCCTATGGCTGAGCCCAATCATCTCAACCAGCTACTCAAGCCGCACCATGATGTGTTGGATGATGAGCTGGCCAATCGGAAGGTACATGGTATGCGCCGCTTCCTCGACTATGTTTACAAAACGGCGGAAGTCTTGGCCGCCACCTGTATGTTTACGATTCTTTGCTTAATGATTTATTCCTCACTCGGCAGAGAATTAAATTTACCCACCACAGGGGTAGACGACCTGACCGCCTGGTTTAGCGCAGCAGCCGTTTTTCTGGCCATCGCCGCAACCTTCAAGAATGGGGAGATGGTTCGTGTCGGGTTGTGGATTGAGAAGCTTAATCCGGCTAAACGACATGCTATCGAGATCTTCACTTTATCCACCGCAACAATAGCTTGCGGATACATGTTGTATGCCATCTGTAGCTATGTTTATCAGAGCTATATCACTAATGAACCAACCCAGGGCTTACTCGTTATTCCTATCTGGATTCCGCAAATGACCGCTGTCACTGGTGTATTTCTATTTTTTATTGCCATTGTGGATGAATTGATCTGGGTTCTACGTGGCAATCGTCCTACTTATGTTGTCCAAGCCGAAGAGCGTTTGGCACGTGGCGAATTTGGTGAAGGAGCATAAACATGAGTACCGTTATGGTGGGATTAGTATTGCTGGTTGTGATGTCGTTCTTCTTGGCCACTGGGGTCTGGGTATCCTTGGCCCTGGCAATTACAGGGTGGATTGGAATCTTTGCGTTTACCAATGCACAACCAGCAGGCATTCTCTTTAGTGCTTTCTGGGAATCTGCGGCATCATGGGAAATCGCTGCCCTCCCCCTCTTTATTTGGATGGGAGAGATTCTGTTTCGTACCAAGCTCTCTGAAGAGATGTTCGAAGGCTTGTCACCCTGGCTCAATTGGCTACCTGGGCGATTAATGCACGTCAATATTCTGGGCTGCGGGATTTTCGGCTCTGTCTCTGGCTCTTCTGCCGCAACCTGTGCAACGATTGCGAAAGTAGCCTTACCGGAGTTGAAAAAGCGAGGTTATGATTTTAACGTTTGCCTCGGCTCACTGGCTGGCGCAGGAACATTGGGTATTTTGATTCCCCCATCGATTACCATGGTGGTTTATGCGGTCGCCGCAGATGCCTCGATTATCAAAATTTTCTTGGCTGGCTTCCTCCCCGGTGCCTTGTTGATGGCCTTGTTTTCTGGCTACATCATTTACTGGTCATTGCGTAACCCAGACAAATGCCCGCCAGCTGAACCCTCAATGCCCTTCATGCAGCGGCTGTCTAAATCAAAAAAGTTGATCCCTGTCACTGGCTTGATCGTTTTTATTGTCTGGGTCTTGATTGCAGGCTATGCCACCGCGACTGAAGCCGCCGCCTTTGGTGTAGTTGGATCTTTTGCGATTGCCTGGTGGAGCGGTGGCTTGAGCTGGCAAACGTTCAAAGAAAGTCTGATGAATTCGACACGTCTATCCTGCATGATCATCATGATTCTGGCTGGGGCAGGCTTCTTGACTAAAGCCATGGCCTTTACTGGGGTGCCCACAGCCTTGGCAGAATGGGTTGCAAGCTTGAATCTCAGCCCCTGGCAATTGATCGCTGCCTTAACCATTGTTTATTTACTGCTGGGAACGGCACTGGATGGTATTTCCATGATTGTGCTGACGACGGCTATCGTGATCCCGATGGTGCAAGCAGCAGGCTTTGATCTTATCTGGTTTGGTATTTTCCTGATTTTGTTGATTGAAATCGCGGAAGTAACTCCACCAGTTGGCTTTAACCTCTTCGTGCTGCAAACCATGACAGGAAAAGACAGCATGGAAGTGGCAAAGGCATCGATTCCCTTCTTCTGCATGCTTTTGGTTGCGATTGCGTTGATTACCATCTTCCCTGAGATTGTGACCATCCTGCCAGACCTGCTCGTGACAAAACCAGGCGGCTAAGTCGCTGTACTTATAACATCGCCCTTAAGCAAAGGCCACTCAACTGAGTGGCCTTTTTTATTTCTCTGTGGTCAATCAGAACAAGAGGAAATCAATTAGATACGCCCTGCACTGGCTGAGCGGCTGGCACGATTAACCCGAGTAAGAACAACGGGCTGTTTGATCGCTGGCCCAGTTGCTTGCGCATCCTGCCATTGCGCCAGGATTTGCGCCGCTTGCTGTGACGTAGATCGCACCCAGCGCCCTTGCCATTCGCCAATCACAGTAACCCCATCGATAGACTCTTCAGCCCAAAATTCAAAGACAGGCGTATTCACTTGCTGGCTGAGCACACTATCGAGCTCGACCTCGGCCACAATCTGAACGGTAACGCCAGTCCCAAACCGAAAATAGTGGCCTTGGTAACTGTCCGCTGCATCTTGCTTGGGCTGCAAGTAGAGCTGAATCAAGTTATCGCCAAGCTTGCCACGGTAAACCCCGGCGACTTCTTGACGTATATCGACCATGGCAGACTGCGCTGCCAGGCGACGAGCGGCGCCGCTAAGGCCCGCAAGCATCATTGGATAGGCGAATAAACGAGTTAATACGGTGCGACGCTCTAAAGCACTCGGTTGCGGTTGCTCTGGGCCTCTCTGATATGCGGCCTTACTCCGCCTCAAGATAGACCTCACCCCACAAATCATGGGCGTCATAACCCGTGGTCAGCACATCAATAAACTCACCCACCTTCAAATCAGGGTGAGGCTCGACATACACCACTCCATCAATCTCGGGGGCATCGGCATAGCAACGTGCAATCGCCCCATCTGCGTTAATTTCATCCACCAAAACTTGCATGACCATCCCAGCCCGCTCAGCCTGCCGCTGTGCGCTGATTTCTTCTTGCACTTGCATAAAACGCGCCTGCCGTTCTTCACGCACCTCATCGGGCAAGGCACCCGGCAATTCGTTGGCGGCTGCGCCTTCTACCGGTGAATAAGCAAAGCAGCCTACGCGGTCTAGCTTGGCTTCACGTAAAAAGTCCAGCAGATATTCAAACTCGGCTTCGGTTTCGCCAGGGAAGCCGGCAATAAAGGTCGAGCGAATCACCATCTCCGAAATCTCTTTGCGCCATGCCTGGATGCGTTCAATATTTTTCTCACCACTCGCCGGGCGTTTCATGTCCTTGAGCACACGCGGATGGGCATGTTGGAAAGGAATATCGAGGTAAGGCAAAATCTTGCCCTCCGCCATCAACGGCAGAATGTCATCCACATGCGGATAGGGATAGACGTAGTGCAAGCGCACCCAGACGCCATACTGATCGCCTAAGTCGCCCAACTCTTTACATAAATCATAGAGTTTGGTTTTAACCGGGCGACCATTCACGAAACCCGTCCGGTATTTCACATCGACACCATACGCACTGGTGTCTTGCGAAATGACCAAAATTTCTTTTACACCAGCCTTCATGAGGTTTTCTGCCTCACGCAATACTTCCCCGATATCGCGGCTATCTAAATCGCCCCGCATCGACGGAATAATGCAGAAGGTACAACGGTGATTACAGCCTTCCGATATCTTCAGATAGGCAAAGTGCTTGGGTGTCAGCTTAATCCCTTGTGGCGGCACTAAATCGGTAAAAGGATCATGCGGTTTGGGCAAGTGGGTATGCACCGCTTCCATTACTTCGGTTAATGCATGCGGTCCCGTTACGGCCAATACCTTGGGATGAACCTCGGTAATCAAATTACCACCCGTACTACCTTGCTTGGCACCCAGGCAGCCGGTCACAATCACTTTACCGTTTTCGTGCAGGGCTTCACCAATCGCATCCAGCGACTCTTGTACCGCCGCATCAATAAAGCCGCAGGTATTCACAATCACCAAATCGGAGCCTTCGTAGGAAGACGACGTGGTATAACCCTCTGCCCGTAACTGCGTGAGAATTTGTTCCGAATCCACTAAAGCTTTGGGGCACCCCAAAGAGACAAAACCAACTTTTGGCGCAGACATAGCCATTCCTGATTAGGCAAAAAACGTATTTTACAGGAGGGCGAGGAAAAACCCGAAACCAAAAAACATGGGTAGAGAAAGTCGGCGATTCGTTAAGCTTTGCGACTTTCTAATTCTTCCCAGCGGGTCATTTTGTCGAGAATAAGTTCATCTAATTCGGCTAAACGAGCGCTTGCCGCCTGGACTTCCACTGTAGGTCGGGTGTAGAAATCGGCATCCGCTAACTGCGCTTGCAGGGCTTGCTGTTCGGCATCCAGCTTTTCTAATTCTTGCGGCAAGGCATCTAACTCGCGCTGCTCTTTGTAGCTTAGCTTTTGTGAAGCTTTCTTCGCCGTAGCGGGAATAACAGGGATAGCAGAGGCGGCTGTTTGCTCCGCCACGGCCGCATCAGCGACTTTAGCTGACGCCTTGGCATCAAAATTGGATTTCTGTTGCAGCCAATCACTATAACCACCGGGGTATTCACGCCAAGTGCCGTTGTAGTTGCCCGCCGCGTCTTGCGCTTCGGCGGCGAATGAGCAGGTCACCACATTATCGAGAAATTGCCGATCATGGCTCACTAAAAACACCGTACCGGTATAGCTCTGTAATAGTTCTTCAAGCAGTTCTAGCGTATCAATATCCAGGTCATTGGTTGGTTCATCCAATACCAAGACATTCGCAGGGCGGGCAAAAAGACGGGCCAACAACAAGCGGTTGCGCTCACCACCGGACAGGGTACGCACGGGTGAACGCGCGCGCTCAGGGGCGAATAAAAAGTCGCCGAGATAGCCAATCACATGTTTGCGCTGGCCATTCATTTCAATCCATTCCGAGCCAGGGCTGATGGTATCTTCCAGCGATTTATCTAAATCCAGCCCGGCCCGCATTTGGTCAAAGTAGGCGACTTCCAGTTGCGTGCCGAGCTTGATCTGCCCTGCATCGGCCGCCAGTTCACCCAGAATCAATTTGAGCAAGGTAGTTTTACCAATCCCATTTGGCCCAATCAAACCGACTTTATCGCCACGCAGAATCGTCGCCGTAAAATCACGCACCACACACTTATCACCAAACTGCTTGGAAACGTGCTGTAACTCCGCGACGATTTTCCCCGAGCGCTGACCACGATCTATTTCCAGCTTCACTTGACCGACTTGCTCACGCCGTTCACGACGCTGTTTGCGTAATTCTTCTAGTCGCGCCACCCGCCCCACACTGCGGGTACGTCTGGCTTCAACGCCTTTGCGAATCCACACTTCTTCTTGCGCCAATAATTTATCGGCCCGCGCATTTTCCAGCGCCTCCGCATGCAATTCATCCGCTTTACGCTGCTGCCAGGCAGTGAAATTACCGGGGTAGCTACGCAACTGGCCGCGATCCAATTCCACAATCCGCGTCGCAACCCGATCTAAAAACTGCCGATCATGGGTAACGAAGACCAAGGCACCGGCATAGCTCAGCAACAAATCTTCAAGCCAGATAATCGAATCAAAATCCAGGTGGTTAGTGGGTTCATCTAAGATCAACACATCCGGCTCCGCGACCAGCGCTCTTGCCAGTGCTACCCGCTTGCGTAAGCCACCGGATAATGTTCCCACAATCGCCTCCGCAGGGAGATGTAAGCGGCTGAGCACGCGCTCCACTTCAGAACGAACTTGCCAGGCTTGATGGGTATCCAGCCAATGCTGTACCTTATGGATGCGAGCCTCGTCCAGTTCGGCTTGGGTATGTAATAGCTCCCATTCTTGCAACCACTGCCAGCGTTCGCCCAGACCCGCTGCCACACAATCAAGTATCATCAAATCAGCGTCTAGTTCAGGCTCTTGCGGTACATAAGCCAACTGCACGCCCTGCTGCCGAACGAGCTGGCCGTCATCCATGGCCACCTCGCCCGCCAGGACTTTAAGCAGACTGGATTTACCTGCACCATTGCGCCCAACTAAACCGACACGCTCATTGGACTCCAAGGAAAAACCAACCTGATCCAGTAAGGCCCAATGACCAAACGCTAACTGAGCATTGCTGAGGGTAATGAGAGTTGCCACGTATGCTTAACCTTATATTTAGGAAGTTGACTACTGTGAGTTACAGTAGCCAGTACAATATTGTTTCTATTTTCTGCTCTGCACGTTCAGCCAACACCATGCAAATCGCCACCTGGAATGTAAATTCTTTGAATGTTCGACTACCTCACGTACTGGGTTGGTTAGCTGAAAATCCCGTTGATTTCTTGTGTTTGCAAGAACTCAAGATGGTCGATGAAAAGTTTCCCTTGGCTGCATTACAAGAAGCTGGTTATGACGCCGTTTTCGCTGGTCAAAAAACCTATAACGGGGTCGCTATTTTACGGCGAATTGCCCGTACGCCGGCAGCAGTTGCCACACAAATCAATCTACCTACTTTTGCAGACGAGCAGAAACGCGTCATTGCAGCAACTTATGGCGACGTGCGGGTAATCTGCGCCTACTTCCCAAATGGACAAGCCGTCGGTAGTGAAAAATTCGCTTATAAAATGGCTTGGCTAGCGGGTTTGCAAACCTGGTTGCAAGCGGAGCTGACCCAATATCCAAAAATGGTTTTTGTCGGTGACTTCAATATTGCCCCCGATGACCGGGATGTGTACGATCCGGTCGAATGGGCGGGGCAAATCCACTGCTCGGAAGAAGAGCGCACCGCATTTAAAAACTTATTGGCCTTGCCACTCCATGATGCTTTTCGTCACCTAGAAGCGGGTGACAAACATTATTCTTGGTGGGATTATCGACAAATGGCATTCCGCCGCAATCGCGGGCTGCGTATCGATCACATCTTAGTGAGTGACGCGCTGTTACCTCATGTTAGCCGCTGCTGGATTGATAAAACGCCGCGCAAATTGGAACAGCCGTCTGACCACACGCCGGTGATCGTTGAGATTAACTAAATACCGCAACGAGCAGCAAACCCAGCCCAACCGACAACAAGCCAAAAAAGCGTAGTTGACCATCGCGGAGTTGCGTGAGCCGTAGAAAAGTTTCTCGCCAAGCTTGCGGCATGAGCAACGGCAAGATGCCTTCAAAAACGAGCAGCATACCCAAAGCCAGGAGCCACACGGAAGACGTCATATCGAACCTAACTTTTCAATCACCAAAATTCGCGCCTCACCGCAGGGGTGCGCGACATGTTCCAGTCCCTCACCAGCATAGAAAATATCACCCGCTTTCAGTTCAACCACCTGCGTAATACCTTGAGCATCGCGGTAATGCATGGCGACTAATCCATCTAGAACCACAAATACTTCTTGGCCATCATTCACATGCCACTGATAGGGCTGATCCGTCCAATGTAAACGGACAGCGGTATCCGCAAAACGAGCAATTTGTCTCGCATCCCATGGGCGTTCGCCGACAAAACTGCTTGCTCGAGTGACGGTGAAAGTGCTGGCTTTATGGCCAATAACAGGATTAACTGACATCAATCACCCTTCACTCAATCATGATGTTGTCGTACGTTTATTTTCCAGTTTTACCCGCTTGTTTCATGAACTTAAAAAACTCAGAACTCGGATCGACAACCAACACATCTTGCTTGCTCTTAAAGCTGGCTCGGTACGCCTCCAAGCTGCGATAAAAGGCATAGAACTCAGGATTCGCACCGAATGCCTGGGCATACGTGGCAGAGGCTTTCGCATCCCCTTCCCCTTTCAGTTTTTGGGCATCACGGTATGCTTCTGCCAAAATCACTTCACGCTGCCGGTCAGCATCCGCGCGGATTTTTTCTGACTCTGCCGCCCCAGTTGATCGCAATTCATTGGCGACCCGCTTGCGTTCCGCTTCCATCCGTTTATAAACGGACTCGCTCACTTCAGGCAATAAATCAACGCGTTTCAAGCGTACATCGACAATATCGATTCCAATTTGCTTGGCATCATCGCCAATTTTCTTGGCGATAATCTCCATGACTTTAGTCCGCTCACCAGAGACAACATCACGCGCACTGCGCTTGGTAATTTCTTCGTTAAGCGCTGATTTAATAATTTGTGATAGACGATCTTGCGCCCGCCGATCATCACCGGAAACACTGATGTAGTATTGTTTGGGATCAGCAATGCGCCATTTCACGAAGGAATCAACCAGAAGGTTTTTCTTTTCTGCGGTGATAAAGCGATCCGCATCTGGCGTATCAATCGTCAAGATCCGTTTTTCCAGATACACCACATTTTGAAATGGAGGCGGTAATTTCCAGAACAATCCTGGCTCTTTAACCACTTCTTTAATTTCCCCCAAGCCAAATACAATGGCGTACTGACGTTGATTGACCACATAGATACAAGAAGAGCCAAACAATAAAACAAGGCCAACAATGACTAAAGCCGGCATAATGCGATTCAGATTCATTTAACGCCCCTCCCGATCTCGGCTACGCTGGGCATCACGGGCGCGCATGGCGTCGTTGGATGCTGGAATTTCATTACTTTGCAGGTTGCTAGGTACGGTTTTATCGCTGAGCGGTGCGCCACTGTTTGACGATGGCACGACGGCTTGGGCTCCCTGCTGAATCAGTTTATCCAGGGGCAAATACAGCAGATTGTTATTCCCTTTGCTATCAACCAGTACTTTTGTCGTGTTTGCAAAAATCTGCTGCATCGTATCTAAATACATGCGGTCACGGGTCACTCCTGGCGCTTTGCTATATTCCGCCAAAACCTGTTTAAAGCGAATAGCATCACCCTCTGCCTGCGCAATCACCCGTTGTTTGTACCCTTCAGCTTCTTCCAATAAACGCGCTGCGGTTCCGCGGGCTTTAGGAATAACATCGTTCGCATAAGCTTGCCCCTCATTTTTAGCACGCTCACGATCTTGCCCTGCCTTAACTGCATCATCAAAAGCGGCCTGAACTTGCTCTGGTGGCTGGGCGTTTTGAACGGTGATATTCGACACCAAAATACCTGCCTTATAGCCATCTAGGATTTTTTGTACGTTCTGCGCGGCTTGAATCGCAATTTGCTCACGCCCTTCGTACAACACATAATCCATTTTGCTACGGCCAACGATTTCTCGCATCGCAGTTTCTGCTGCCTGCTTGACCGCCTCATCGGGCTTCACATTATTAAATAGATAATCTTTCGCGTCTTTTAACCGATACTGCACTGCGAACTGAATATCAATAATGTTTTCATCTTCCGTCAGCATCAGAG
The DNA here is from genome assembly GCF_003335215.1 of Parvibium lacunae. Lineage (GTDB taxonomy): Bacteria > Pseudomonadota > Gammaproteobacteria > Burkholderiales > Burkholderiaceae_D > Parvibium > Parvibium lacunae. The sequence goes on from NZ_QPGB01000001.1 coordinate 827,600, forward strand.
ACTCGCGCCCAACCTTGGTGCGTACATCGCCTTGATAGCCAATTTCAACTTTACGCACTTGCGATATGTTAACTACTTCATGCGCCTGGATCGGATAGGGCATGCGCCACTGAAAACCCGCCTTGGTCGTGCTGCTGTATTTACCAAAAGTGGTAATTACGCCGACTTGCCCTTCCTGAACGATAAAAAAACCGCTACCTAGCCATAACAAGGCAACGACGGCCAAAACCAAGCCAGCACCGATACCCGCACCCTTCATGCTGGGTTCAAAGCCACCCGTACCCCCGCTGCCCTGACCGGTGCGGCCCTTACCGAGCCATTGGTTGAGTTTGCGATTAAAGTCGCGCCATAACTCATCCAGATCGGGGGGACCATCGTTCGCCCCCGGACGACGTGACTCAGGCGGTTCAGGACGCTCAGGCCGCTGTGGGCGGGATGCCCCGTTCTCTTCAGGAGAAGATTCTCCGCTCTCACTGCCCTTACCGCTATTACCCCAGCGGGGGTCATTGAGAGACATTAAGGCTCCCAGTGTTCCAAGCAACATAAATGCCTCATTTAGTTACATTTGTTGATCAAGTTTGTCAGCGTCGATACTGACGGTACATTTACGATAAATCTTACCAGTTCTACACTGCCATACCGCTCGGTTATATTTCCCAAGACTCTTTGCTTGCTGGAAGCGCTGCCCGCGCATGACGAGCCGCCAAAGCATAGTCTTTCAATACCTGTTTGAGCAAATCCAATCCCTGCCCGGTACGCGCACTAAGCCATACCGCGCCCATGCCGGCACGATCAGCAGCATCCCCCTGCTCGGCGGATCGGGCTGTACTGTCTGCCTGCTCAATTCGCTCTATTCTGGGGGCGATATCCAGTAAATCAATCTTATTCCAGACAATTATTTGTGGCAGATGTTCCGCTTGAATTTCTTTTAATACGGCATTCACTGCGGCAATTTGCTCATCACGCTCCGCTGCAGCCCCATCCACAACATGCAAGATCAAATCGGCATGAATAGCTTCTTCCAAGGTCGCGCGGAAAGCCGCGACCAAGGTGTGAGGTAAATCGCGGATGAAGCCGACCGTATCAGACAGCACGAGCTGGACGCCTGCTTGATAGGTCTGGTGGACTTGGGCAGGGTCGACCGATTCTGCTTTTTCTGCCTCTGCCGGCATCGCGCCTAAAAAAACGCGACGGCTGGTGGTATCGAGCGTCGCAAAGAGTTGATTCGCGGCATAAGTCTCGGCGTGAGTCAGGGCATTGAAAAGCGTTGATTTTCCGGCATTGGTGTAACCAACGAGTGACACCGTAAAGACATCCCGGCGCTGCCGATGGCGGCGCTGCGAATCACGCTGCTTTTCTAACTTTAATAAATCGGCTTTAAGTTTTTTGATGCGCTCACCGATCATACGTCGGTCTAGCTCAATTTGCGTTTCGCCTGGGCCACCACGCATCCCAATCCCGCCTTTTTGCCTTTCCAAATGAGTCCAGCGGCGTACCAAGCGAGTCGCCATAAACTCCATTTGGGCCAGCTCGACTTGCAGTTTACCGGCTTGGCTTTGCGCTCTCTTGGCAAAAATATCCAAAATCAAACTAGTGCGATCAATGACGGGCAACTGGAGGTGATCTTCAAGATTCCGCTGTTGTGCTGGCGCTAACGCATGGTTGAATACAATCGCTTCGAGTGACTGGGCGGCAATTAAGGCCAGCAATTCATCCGCCTTGCCTTTTCCAATAAACAGTGCAGGATCGGGACGCTGACGTTTGCAGGTTACTTCAACCACAGGCTCTGCTGCAGCCGACTCGACCAATAAAGCCAGTTCGGCCATCGCCGACTGGAAAGCACTACCTGTCAACCCTTGACCGAAATCGACACCAACAATAGCAACACGCAAAGTATTTGTACCTAAAAGACAAAATCCCGGACGATGAATAGGCCCGGGTTACATGAAAGAGGAGCTTCGCTAGAGTCAGGCGGTAACACATGCATCGCCTGACATCCCAGATCAGTTGCCGTCTGTACTACCCTGATCAGACGAGAAATTGACAGGGCGAGCAGGAACAATCGTAGAAATGGCGTGTTTATATACCATTTGGGTGACCGTGTTTCTGAGCAAGACCACATATTGATCGAAAGACTCGACCTGGCCCTGCAATTTGATCCCATTAACGAGATAAATCGATACCTGTACATGTTCCTTACGCAAAGCATTAAGGAAGGGGTCTTGTAACAATTGCCCTTTATTGCTCATGGAAAACTCCTAAATATTTTTGGTTTTTTAATTCAATCTGGTGGCCACTGCAATCAAACGTTGACACTGACTCACCGAGTTGCATCAACCGCTTGATGCTCACATCATGCCATAAACCGATAGTAAAAACAGCCTGAGGGCAAAATTTTCAATAATGACTGGGGATGGGCAACATACCAAACAGATTATTGGCGGCGTGTTGCGTTATTTTTTGTCGGAAATATAGGGATTTTTCGTACTGCGTAACTCAATCCGCAGCGGGGTCCCTTGCAGCTGAAAGGCCTCTCGGAATCGCCCTTCGAGATAACGTTTGTAGCTGTCGCTGATCGCATCCAACGCGTTACCATGAATAACAACAATCGGCGGGTTCTGCCCGCCTTGGTGAGCATAACGCATTTTGGGACGGAAAATCCCTTTGCGTGGCGGCGCTTGATGTTCCACAGCTGCTTGCATCACGCGCGTAAGTTTGGGGGTTGAGAGCTTGGCAAAGGCAGCGGCATGAGCGGCATCGACCGATTTGAGAAGTGGCGCAACTCCAGCTCCCTTTAACGCAGAAATGAAATGGAACTTGGCAAAATCTAAAAACTGCATTTTGCGCAGAATATCGGTTTTGATACGACTGCGGGTGTAATCATCGACACCATCCCACTTATTCACCCCCACTACCAAGGCCCGACCGGACTCGACGACAAAGCCGGCAATATGCGCATCCTGTTCGGAAACGTCCTGGCTTGCATCCAGCATCAGCACGACTACATTCGCATCAGCAATCGCCTGCAGCGTTTTCACGACGGAGAATTTTTCAATCGCTTCAAATACTTTACCGCGACGGCGCAATCCCGCTGTATCGATCAGGGTGTATTGCTTGCCAGCCCGCTCAAAGTCAATATAGATGCTATCTCGGGTTGTGCCTGGCATATCAAAGGCAATCACTCGTTCTTCACCGAGGAGGGTGTTTACCAACGTTGACTTACCCACATTAGGACGCCCGACGATTGCTAATTTAATCGTTGAAGGCACGGGCTTTGGTCCAGGCTCGGTACTAGCCGGCAGGGCCACTGCCTCGGCAGTGGCCACTGAATCCTCTAAATCGGCACCTTCCTCGGCCGCGTTATAATCTGGCAGCACCTCTTCAAGGGCATAGTCGAGCAAGGATTTAACACCTTCACCATGCGCCGATGAAATGGCAATCGGCTCGCCTAACCCAAGTTCGTAGAACTCACTGATTGCACCACTAAGGCGCATGCCCTCGGATTTATTGACAGCCAGAATGACCGGGCGACCACTTTTCCTCAACTTCTCGGCTATTTCGTGATCATGTGGGGTAAGACCTTGCCGTGCGTCGGTCAAAAAAATCACCAGATCTGACTCATCAATCGCCTGCAAGGTCTGCTTTGCCATAGCATGCAGAATGCCCTCTTTGACCACCGGCTCAAACCCACCGGTATCGACAACCAGATAGGGACGAGGTCCTACTTTGCCATGACCATAGTGGCGGTCCCGAGTGAGACCAGGAAAATCGGCAACCAAGGCATCGCGTGACTTGGTAAGGCGATTGAAAAGAGTAGATTTGCCCACATTGGGGCGGCCGACCAAGGCAATGACAGGTAACATGTTTACATTAGGCAGGCAGAGCCGCACGCCCCCCTGCCCATCCCGTTATTCAAAAATATAAGCGACCAATCGTCCATCCTGAGATTGGATCAGTACCCCAAGCTCGGTGGCGACCGGGGCGACCACAATCGGGGCATCATCGGCACGGCTGCGCGCCATAAATGCGCCATCTTCGCGACTTAACCAGTGGACGAATCCCTCACTATCCCCCACAACAACAGCTCGCCCGACAGACAGCGGCGCGGTTAAGTCCCGGTAAACCAGCTTGTCATTACGCCAAACACTGGCGCCACCATTACGACTAAAGGCATGCAGGATGGAACGATCATCGGCGGCAAAGACAAAGCGGGCATCCACACTCAGGCCGTTATTGCTGGAAAAGTCACGCCCCCAGTCTTGCTGGCCCGTGGCCATATCGAAACAGGCTAGGCGCCCCTGATAGGTTACCGCACATACCGCGCGGCCCTGTAGCATAGGCATCCCAACCACATCCGCTACGCGCTCGAGTTCGGTCGCGCCTTTCGGGAAAGCCACCGCGACTTCCCAGCGCGGTGAGCCATTATTGAGGGTAAGGGCAATTAAACGGCCTCCAGGCATGCCGGCATACACCGCAGTTTCTGTCAGCAACAGCCCCGAAGCCACGCGCAAAATCAGGCTGGGAGTTTGTCGTTGGTAAGCCCATCGACGCTTACCCGATTGGGCTTCAAATGCATGGATACGGTTATCTTGACTGCGCACCACGACCAACCCATAACCCACCACAGGACTCTGGACAACCTCACTGGATGCTTGGGCTCGCCATTTCTCTTTACCGGTACTGCTGTCGAGCGCAATGACTTCGCCTTTATTGGTTGCGACCACCACTATCTGAGAGTCAGCACCGACACCGGCACTGAGCGTTTTGCCGATTTCGGCTTGCCAGACACGCGTGCCGTTTTCAAGGTTAAGACGATAAACACGGCCATCGCCAGCGCTAAACACAGCGGCGCCCACGACAGCAGGCTGAAATAAAGCGCTACGCGCCTTGCCCAACTCGGCACGCCAAGCTTGTTTTACCCCGAGCGTTGTTTGAATCGGCCGCAGCTCGGCTTTCTCGTAAGTCGGCTTCGAACTGCATGCGCCCAGCACTAAAGCGAGGCCGACAAACAATAAACGCGCACTCGCTGCCAGTGGACCAGAACCAGCTAACCGAGAGATTCGGGGAAGTTGGACCAGCTTAAGAGGCATGAATCGCATCCCGTTTTAATTCGATCACATTACGCAGTGGGCTCTCTGCATCCAAGGCTTCATAGGCCTTATTAAATTCGGCCTTGGCTTCCGCTAGCTTATTTTGGGCCAGATAAATGTCACCACGACGATCTGCGTATTGAGCCATAAATGCAGCAGGCGGGTCTTTCTGCAATAACTTCAGCGCATCTTCAAAGGCCTTTTCATCTAATAAAAGGCCAGCCAGCCGAATCCGGGCAATGTGAGTAAAAGACTCATCCTGAGCATGGCCAATCAACCACTCCAACTGTGCTTTGGCTGCGCGAGTATCCGCTACGGTCACATAAGCTTTAGCCGCGACTAGTGCCGCCATCTGGGCATAGGTCGTCCGCTTATATTTGTCCAGCAACTCGCTGGTCGCCTCTTTCACCTTAGCCATATCTTGCTTCTTTACCCCATCCAGCAAGGCATCATAGACAACCGATGCCTGTGCAGCTTGTCGCTGCTGATAGTAGTCCCAGGCACGATAACCGGCGAAAACCAGCGCCAGAATCGTAATGACAGCCGTGATTGCGTTGCCATATTTGGCCCAGAACGCTTTTAAATTTGCAAGCTGCTCTTGTTCTTCTAAATCATATGCCATACTGCTCTCTCATTTTATCGATTCATTGATTCGCCACAAATGTGGGCCTAATGGCTTGAGATCAATGATTAATCTGGTTGATCATACAATTGCTCAGACAAAACCCGCGCCAATTCAGCCAGTGCCACCGTCTGCTGCACGGGACGGCCATCTGACTGCACGCCGTTATCGGCAGCGCTACCACCGGCACGCAGGGATTTTAAAGTCACTGTCTCTGATAACCATTCATTATCGCCGATAATCAGGGCATAGTGCGCGCCACTGGCATCGGCTTTTTTCATTTGCGCCTTGAAATTCCCACCACCACAGTGCAACACCACGGCAAAACCCAGTCCTCGCAGCTCTTCAGCCACAGCGAAAGCGCGTAATGCAACCTCTGCCTGATAAGCGTCGCTGGCCTGATGGACGATATAGAGATCACACCCAGCTGATGGCTCAATCCCGCCAATAGACTCAAGCAGTAACAAAAGCCGTTCAATCCCGATCCCGAACCCAATCGCGGGAGCCTGTTTGCCGGCTAAGGTCGCCATTAATCCGTCATAACGCCCGCCGCCACATACCGTCCCTTGAGCACCAAGCTGGTCTGTTACCCACTCAAATACGGTCAAATTATAATAGTCCAGCCCACGAACCAAGCGGGGATTTAAGGTATAGGCAATCCCAGCCTGTTTGAGATAACGCTGCAATGTCTGAAAGTGAGCGAGCGACGCCGGCCCAAGAAAATCACTGAGACGAGGGGCTGCTTCCAAGAGCGACTGCAAGGCAGGATTCTTGCTGTCCAAAATGCGTAAAGGATTACTGTGCAAGCGCCGCTGAGCATCGGCGTCTAGCTGATCCGCATGCGCGGTAAAATAGGTAATCAGGGCTTCCCGATGAGCTTGCCGTTCAGCGAGATCGCCCAGACAATTTAATTCGAGCCGAATCTGCGAAAGCCCCAGCTCTTCCCATAAGCGCGCCAGCATGACAATAATCTCAGCATCAACATCCGGCCCTGCAAAGCCAATCGCTTCAACACTTAACTGATGAAACTGTCGATAACGGCCTTTTTGTGGACGCTCATGACGAAAGACAGGGCCATAACTATAGAGCCGTTGCGGCTGACTGAACTGCTCCCCCCGAAACTCGAGTAAGTTATGTTCGGCAACGGCGCGCACTACTCCGGCTGTGAACTCAGGTCGTAGCGTTAATTCGTCACCATTGAGTCGATCAGTAAAACAGAACATCTCTTTTTCAACAATATCAGTGACTTCACCGATTCCGCGTGCAAATAGCGCCGTATGTTCTAAAACAGGCGTGCGCATATTGCGATAACCATAACTATGCAGCCAGACTCTCAAGGTTTCTTCCAAGCCCTCCCATGCCGCCGCCTGCACAGGCAGAATATCATTCATGCCCTTGACCCCAGTTAATAGGTTGGGTTTCTTGGGCTCTTTTTCAGTCGTTACTGACACGCCAATCTCCTGTCATTCTGATTACATTACACGTTAGTTTGTTCATATGCCATTGACTTGCTGGCTGAGTTTGATTGAGCGACGCCCAGTCAGTTATGCCTTGAGGTTGTTGCGTTTATCTAGGCTGATTACGCGGGCCAGGTCGACGAGCGAGAGCCCCCCTCGGCCTAGCCGTCACAACCAATCAAAGCATGCCTAAGCTGCTACTGGCAGATTATTGCGGCTGACCGTATCGCTTGACCACATAGTCCGCGACGATCTGCTGAAACTCCTGGGCAATATGTTCCCCTTTAAGGGTCAAGCGACGCTCCCCATCAATAAACACCGGGGCAACAGGGGTTTCACCGGTCCCGGGTAAGCTGATACCGATATCAGCATGCTTACTTTCACCCGGACCATTGACGATGCAACCCATCACAGCCACATTCATCTCTTCCACGCCGGGATATTGGGTTTTCCAGTAAGGCATTTGTTCACGCAAGTAACTTTGAATTTGCGCCGCTAATTCTTGGAAAAACGTGCTGCTCGTGCGACCACACCCAGGACAGGCAATCACCATTGGCGTGAACGCGCGCAACCCCATCGTTTGCAAAATCTCCTGCGCGACCGTGACTTCCCGAGTCCGATCCCCCCCCGGTTCTGGCGTCAAAGAAACGCGAATCGTGTCGCCAATACCCTCTTGTAACAAGACCGCCAAAGCTGCCGTCGAAGCAACAATACCTTTGCTCCCCATCCCGGCTTCGGTTAACCCGAGATGCAAAGGATAATCGCAGCGGCTTGCCAACTGGCGATAAACGGTAATGAGATCCTGCACGCCACTGACTTTTGCCGAGAGGCAAATTTGATTACCCGGCAAACCCAATTCCTCGGCACGTTGCGCATTATCGAGCGCGGAAGTAATGAGCGCTTCATACATGACCTGCTGCCCCGACCATGGCTCGGCACGTGCCGCATTTTCATCCATCATGCGCGCCAGTAAGGCCTGATCTAAGCTACCCCAGTTCACGCCAATGCGAACGGGTTTCTGATGGCGACAAGCCACTTCGATCATTTGTGCAAATTGGCTATCCCGCTTCTCACCCCGGCCAATGTTGCCCGGATTGATACGATATTTAGAGAGCGCCTGAGCACACTCAGGATATTCGGTTAATAATTTATGGCCGTTGTAGTGAAAATCACCAACCAAAGGCACCATCACATCCATACGATCCAACTGCTCACGGATTGCTGGCACCGCGGCGGCAGCCTCTGGCGTATTCACCGTTATTCTGACAACCTCGGACCCGGCGCGAGCCAGCGCTTTAATTTGAATCGCAGTCTCAACCACTTCGGCAGTGTCCGTGTTGGTCATGGACTGCACCAAGATAGGGGCATCGCCCCCCATCTTAACCACATGATCACCATGCCGGATCGCGACCTGCCGACTGCGCCGTCGTGGCAACGGCCCGGTTGCTACAGAATTTACTTGCTGGGTTTGCACTGACATACTGACCACTTCCTCAACATCATCACTCAAGCGTTAAGCGAGCCACATTTTTTTCATTCTCGACCGGTAATTCGACGCGCTGGCCACGATACCGCAGCTCCACACCGGCGGCATTACCCACCACAACATTCAAGGGAGCCAGCCCTTCTACTTGTTCTTTTTCACCGGCTTTGCGTAACCCAGAAAAAACCACTTTGCCATTCGCTTGTCTCACTTCAACCCAACTGGCTTGCTTGAATACAAGCTGTAGTGAGGCTGCTTTGTTAGGCGCGGGACTTGGCGGGGGTGGGGTTACGCTAGACGCAGCTTCTGTTTTAACTGGACCATCAGGATTGGCTGGGCGAGGACTCGCAGCGATCGCGGTCGACGTAGCAGGGACGACATTCGCAGACGGGGGAGAGGCTACCGGTGTAACTGGAGCACTACGCTCTGGTGGCAACGCAGTCGTTACTGTCGAAGTTAGCGGACCACTACTTGCCACTGAGGTATCCACAGCGCTTGGGGGGCTTGCAGAAGGGTTCACACTGGCAGTCCCCTCAGCCGTTTCCCCTGGGGCAGTTGACGGCAATGTGGGGGCCCCCGCAGTCGTTGATTCTGTTACCGGTGCCACGTTCATTGCGGCCTGTTCGGGATTGTCGCCCCATGCCATCCACATAGGCAAAGATTGATTTTGTATCGCATAGGCAATCCACCCAGCAACTAGCAAGAGGACGAGCAGTAACCACAACCACCAAGCTTGTGTTTTTGCGTGATGCTGGCTAGATTCACGTTTAAATGGGGCCTCAATCGCCTTCACAGGCTGAATCTGAACAGGCAGATCTGTTGAATCCAGCGGCAGCTCAACCAAATAAGGATTAGGATCAATGTTGATGGCACGGCAATAGCTACGTAACATTGCTTTTAATAGACTGCCCTTGGGCAGCGTGGCCCATGCGCCTGATTCGAGTGCCGCAATTTGCTTGGGAGACAGCTTAAGTCGGTCTGCCAGCGTATTCACCGTCCAGCCACCCGCTTGCCGTGCTTGAGCCAAGCGCTGCCAAGGCGTTAGGGCGCTTGCCATTGGCGCTGCGACTGCTTCAACATTAGACGCAGCAGATGCGGCGACTTCAAACTGATAGCCTTCGTAAATCGAAGGTAACGGACTTGAGGTAAAAGCGGGCTGATGCTCCTGATTCAGAGATTTATTCATCATATGCCCCTTTATTCAAAGACTCCGTTTCACGACTCACTGGAAAACGCTGACGCAATTGGTCAGCCATACTTTTCTCGGCATCGCGGTTTCCCGCCAAGCGTTCAATTTTCAGATTCAGCCACAACGTCTGTGCATTGGGATCATAGATTGAATGTAAGCGATTAACATAGAAACGGGCTTTGGTTAGATCCTGCCGGAGGTAATTTAAGTTGGCCAACTGGTAGAGGACTACCGCACTATTGGGATCAGTTTCATAGCCGGCCAGAAAATAGCGCTCTGCATTCAGCCTGTCACCCATGCGTAAGGCGCAAATACCGGCATTTTGTAAAGGCTTGACCGGTGCGGCATACAACGGATTCCGAGCCACGACCAAGAAACGCTCAATGGCTTCTTTTTCACGGCCGTTTTGGCATAAAAACCAACCATAATTCAAATTCAAATCAGAGTGCTGCGCATCACGCGCCAAGCCACGCTGGAAATAGTCTTCTGCTTGGCGTCGATCACCTAAGTCCATCAGGATCAAGCCCATCACCGAATAAGAATCGGCATAGGAAGGATCCATCAGTAGCGCTTGCTTTGTTTCTTCCAGCGCAACGGCAAATTGACGTTGTTGGTAGTAACTGGTACCCAGTTCAAGCCGCAGCCTTGCCCGGCGGCGCGCGTCTGTTTCTTGCAGGGTTTCCGCTGTTGGCACCACCACGCCTTTGGATGGATCTGTATTGCCTTTGGGGACGTTAGTGCCACACCCCAGCAGACTCAGGAATAACATACCAATCGCAACTGCGCTCAGGGGTTGCCTGCTGCTTGCCATACCTCTTCTTTTTTGCACTGCCATTTGCTCCACCCGTTATGTTTTGGTTTGAATTGGAATAATGACTTGACCACCAGAACTACCGGCCATACGCTGTTGCCGCCGAGTACGATCCTGTACCTCTCCTGCAAGCTGGCCACAAGCCGCATCGATATCATCGCCTCGAGTTTTACGAGTCGTGGTAACCAAGCCAGCTTGTTGCAGCATCTCACTGAACCGACGGATTCGCTCTTTAGGTGACCGCCGCAGACCAGACTGAGGAAAAGGATTGAAAGGAATCAGATTAAATTTACATGAGACCTCTCGCGTCAGTGCAATCAGTTCACGTGCATGCTGATCGCTATCATTAACCCCATCTAGCATCACATATTCAAACGTAATGAAATCGCGCGGGGCATAATCCAGATAACGCTGGCATGCTTGCATCAACTCACGCAATGGATATTTTTTATTCAATGGCACCAAGACATCGCGTAAAGCATCATTTGGGGCATGCAAAGAAACTGCCAAGGCAACCGGACAATCTTGACCTAGCCGATCCATCATCGGCACCACGCCTGAGGTAGAAAGTGTCACCCGGCGTTTAGATAAACCATACGCATGGTCATCTAGCATCAAGCGCATGGCTGCAACGCTATTTTCATAGTTGAGCAAGGGCTCGCCCATTCCCATCAAGACGACATTACTGATCAAACGCCCATCGTGCTCAAACTCATCTTCAGATGTGCTGTCGGCTCCTGCGTGAGGTTGGCTGGCCGCAGCACTTGTACGTAAAGCACGATTTGCCCACCAAAGCTGCCCAATAATTTCAGCGATAGACAAATTACGGTTAAAGCCCTGGTGGCCCGTTGAGCAAAAACGGCAATTGACCGCACAACCCGCTTGCGTAGAAATGCAGAGCGTTCCGCGACGGGCTTCTGGAATAAACACACTCTCAATCGCATTGCCATTACCAACATCCAGCAACCACTTGCGCGTTCCATCCGCTGACGTATGGTCTTGAATCACAGCAGGCGCAATAATTTTGGCTTGGGCCTCGAGCTTATGGCGAAACGCTTTGGCGAGGTCTGTCATGTCAGCAAAATCTGCCACGCCATGTTGATGTATCCAGCGCAAGAGTTGACGTCCGCGAAAAGGCTTTTCACCTAATTGCGTCACATAACCCAACATCATCGCTGGATCAAAATCAAGCAAATTAACATCTTGGCAAGCCAGATCAGCCATCTCAGACCCTACTCCACAAATAGCACCGCCGCAGCGTAACTGCGGCGGAAACTAACCTACTGCGACCGGCTGTTAAACAACAGCTAGCCTTCCAACAGGTTACGCAGCGCCAGCTTATCGCAGAGCGCGGCGTCAAACATCATTGATTAACGCGAGTGAACTGTTGACTCAGCAAAGAAATAAGCAATTTCAATTTTTGCATTCTCAGCACTGTCAGAACCATGAACTGCATTGGCATCAATACTTTCAGCGAAATCTGCCCGAATCGTGCCCGGAGCGGCTTTTTTGGGGTCGGTTGCGCCCATCAAATCACGATTTTGCTGAATCGCATTTTCGCCTTCCAGCACCTGAATCATGACGGGACCTGACACCATAAAATCAACCAAGTCCTTGAAGAAAGGACGCTCACGGTGAACGGCATAAAAGCCTTCAGCTTCCGCACGTGAGAGCTGAGCTAACTTGGCAGCCACAATTTTCAGCCCAGCGCCCTCGAAGCGGCTATAAATTTGACCAATGACATTCTTTGCAACAGCATCGGGTTTAATAATAGAAAGGGTGCGTTCAATCGCCATTTTTTTACTCCGTGTTATAAATTCGTTCCCGGTAGCCAACTCTTACTTTCAAACAGCCTCAATGAGCGACCGTTATCCTGTGGATATCCGTACCTTTATTAGCCCTACATTGTAACATAGGGACAATTCCGTATTGCACAGTGTAAAACCTTGCCCCTATCGAAATAGGCCCTTGCGCAGCGCATCATTTTTTCATACTATGAGAAAATGATTTCTTGCCCCAATTGGTGCCTTAAAAATGGAAATGCCTCCCGCAAGTAATAACACGGCTATTCAAGTGCTGGAACGCACGTTTGCCCTACTGGATATACTCGCCCAGCACAGTGAAGCGGTGAGCTTGAAAACCCTTTCCCAAGCAACTCAACTACATCCGTCCACAGCCCACCGCATCCTTAATGATTTGGTGATTGGTCGCTTTGTCGATCGCGCAGATACCGGCACTTATCGCTTAGGCATGCGTTTGCTGGAGTTGGGTAATTTAGTCAAAGCCAGAATGAATGTGCGCGATATAGCGCTAGAACCGATGCGCAATTTGCATCGTGCCACCGGGCAAACGATTAACCTATCGGTACGCCAGGGTGACGAGATCGTCTATATCGAGCGCGCTTACAGTGAACGTTCTGGTATGCAGGTCGTTCGGGCAATCGGCGGGAGGGCACCATTACACCTGACGTCGACCGGAAAATTATTTTTAGCCGCCGATGATCCGAAACAGGTACGCGCCTACGCGACCAGAACGGGGCTCGCCGGCCATACCCGAAACAGCATTACGCAATTCGCACAATTAGAGCGTGAATTAAGCAATGCACTACACGACGGCTTTGCCAAAGATAATGAAGAATTAGAACTCGGCGTATGCTGCATTGCCGCTCCTATTCGGGATGACAACAACAAACTCGTCGCCGGCTTGTCAATTTCTGCCCCGGCAGAAAGAATGCAAGAAGAATGGCTAGCCGCGTTAGCCGAGACGGCAGATCTTATTTCCAGTGGACTGGGCTGGAAAAAAAGTAGCCCACTTTGATCGCAACGCTTGACCTTGCCTCTCCAGTCAGCGCAGGCGCGCGAGGCTTGCCTCTAGCCACTGTTTTATCCGACCCGCATCACCCAGGCGCGTATATTTGCCCAGTGAATCCAGCAATACAATCACAAACGAACGATCATGGATATTGGCATGCATCACCAAACAACGCCCTGCTTCCGCAATGTAGCCCGTTTTTGAAAGGGAAATTTGCCAATCTGGGTTCATAACCAGCGCATTAGTATTGCGATAACGGAGCGACTTTGTTCCCGTATCGATCCAATACTCCGTATCAGTAGAGTACTGACGAATAAGTGGCTGAGTGTACGCCGCGGTCACCAGCCGCGCCAAATCACCTGCGCTCGACACATTTGCACTGTTCAACCCAGTCGGATCCACAAAACGGGTATTGCGCATTCCAAGCAGCTCTGCCTTAGCGTTCATCGCGGCAACAAAACGCTGCAGCCCCCCTGGATAAGTACGCCCTAAGGCGTGGGCCGCCCGATTTTCAGAGGCCATGAGGGCAATATGCAAGGTATCTGCGCGGGTTAAACGGGTACCAACCGGTAAGCGCGAATGCGAACCCTTTTGATAATCAACATCTTCATCACTGATTTCAAGCCATTCATCCATGGGTAACATGGCATCGGTAATGACTAGGGCGGTCATCAGCTTTGTAATCGAGGCGATTGGCAATACCGCGTCAGAGTTTTTGGCAAAGACCACATCGGAGGTTGCCAAATCTTGAACAAGGGCGACGCTGGCTTTGAGCGCGAGCGGGTCTTCAGTAAGGTGCAGCCCCGCCTTCATACCTTGGGAAGGACGCGCCATTTGCATGGGGGCCCGGCCGGCGTTTTTCAAACCCAATCGCGATTTCTGGCTTTTTGTTCGAGCGAGGGCTGCTGGCCGAGCGCGGTTAGAACTGGCGACTTTTGAATAGCGTGTCGGCATTCCCACTTGACTGCGTGAGGAAACGTTTGCGCCAGCATTTTTCGTGGAGGATGCGCGCTGCTTAGTGACCTTAGACGTTGCGCCCGCGCTAGTAGCAGCAACGGCGCTGTCAACAAAGCCCCCTAGCATGCCGGCCAACAGAACGACTAACGTTGCATAGCGCCATGTCAATCTTTTTGCTACTCCGCCAATCAACACGACAACCTGAACCTTAAAGGCAAGCTTATGCATTCCTTCTCCTTCGCCAATGCCTCGATTGTAGTGCAGAAAAGCCAGGACGATCAATTAGTTAGCTAGCATTTCTCATGCAAAACTCGAATCTATTTTACTTTTTTGCTGGTTTGGCGGCCCAACTCGCAGCGAGTTTAATCGTTTGCAAGTGCAGGGCCACTGTTTGATTCAATTCCCGGCTGTAGCCGCCCGCCATACTCAATGCGACGCGACAGCCCTGCTCCCAAGCCCACGCAAAGACACGCTGCTCGCGAGTCGCCAGACCCGCCGTCGTTACACGTAGCTTTCCCAATCTATCCAGCTCATGTGGATCTACCCCAGCAAGGAATAAAACCAGAGGAGGCAGAACACTGCCCCGGGGGCGTATGCCATTCAACCAAGCGGTTACTTGTAGCAGGGCATCATCAAGCGCGGCAAGATAGACATCGTCACCACTGCCATCTGGCAGCGCAATATCAATATCACTCGCCGCCTTGGCAAACGGGTAATTGTTTGCCCCATGCAGAGAAACCGTCAAAATGCGCTCATCCGCTGCGAGGATAGCGGCAGTACCATTACCTTGATGCACATCCAGATCGAGAATGATGACCTCTTGGGCGAGGCGTTCAGCCTGGGCTAGCCTGGCCGCTACCGCTACATCATTGAATACACAAAAACCCTCGCCCTGATTACGCTTCGCATGATGTGTGCCTCCCGCTAAATTTGCGGCAATCCAAGGTTGGGCGCTGACTGAAGCGGGTTCTAGCACAGCCCGCATCGCGGCAATCGTCGCGCCAACGGAGTGGCGTGAGCGCGTCACCATGGCCGTTGACCACGGAAATCCTATCGCCTGCATTTGCGCCGCGCTCACTGTGCCGGTGACAATCTGGTCAATGTAAGCGGGATCATGCGCTAGAGCGAGCTGCCCTAAGGAGGCAGCCGGGGGGTCGAGTAACTTAACCTCTGGCAGTTGATTGCCCACTGCGAGCCTCAACAGACGGTATTTATCCATCGGAAAGCGATGGCCATCGGGCAACGGCAAGACAAAATGGTCACAGTAGTATGCTTGCATGCAGCTTCCGCTAGTTCGACCCGATTAATGATGTTCTCTGGATGCTAACATTCCTGAGAAAGCCTTGCGCCACTGAGCATATGCGCTCTTCATCGTTAGGTTGAATAAAGCCGCTGATTTTATATGCACAAAATTAATTTGTGCATCGCAATAAAAAATGCTTGACAGGGAATATAGTTCAGATAAAATTGAATTGTTGCGGCGCATCATAGGGCCCAAATGAGGAAAACTCAGGCGGGAATTAGGGAACCCAGAAACACAAAGTGTCACCCTACACAATGCCAGTGAGATAGCCGTACGGTAGTTTGTATTTCGTGTTTGATATTTGTGTTTCAATTTTCTAAGGAGAAAACCATGTACGCAACCCCAGAACAACTTCTCGCAGCACAAAA
The DNA here is from genome assembly GCF_003335215.1 of Parvibium lacunae. Taxonomy (GTDB): domain Bacteria; phylum Pseudomonadota; class Gammaproteobacteria; order Burkholderiales; family Burkholderiaceae_D; genus Parvibium; species Parvibium lacunae. The sequence continues at coordinate 843,691 of NZ_QPGB01000001.1, forward strand.
AAATACTTTTGAAACGTTTTTCTCCCTGGGCGAAAAAGCGTTTTCAGGTGTTGAAAAACTGGTGGAACTGAACTTGACCGCCAGCAAAGCGATTCTTGAAGAATCCGCCGACAAAGTCAAAGAACTGCTCTCAGTTAAAGATCTACAAGAACTGGTTGCTTTCAACACAGCGCTAGCACAACCCACAACCGAAAAAGTCTTGTCCTACTCACGTCAAGTGTATGACATCGCTAACAGCACAAGCAGCGAATTTGCCAAGTTTGCTGAAGGTAAAGTGGCTGAAGGCAACAAGCAATTAGTCGCCTTGGTTGATAGCGCAACTAAAAATGCCCCAGCAGGCTCTGAAACAGCCGTAGCACTGGTTAAATCTGCGATTACTGCAGCTAGCAGCGCTTACGAAACCGTTACCAAAGCCGCGAAACAAGTTGTTGAGTTGACTGAAGCGAATGTGTCTGCTGCCACCAATACAGCCGTTAAAGCAGCCTCTGCCGCGACAGCAGCAACCGGTGCCACACGTAAAAAAGCAGCCTAACGGTAAGCTACACAGCGCTGACGACAAAGCGCTGTAGTTCAAACAAAAAACCGGCTTTTCAGCCGGTTTTTTGTTGCGACAATATCTCGATATTTTGGCTGTAAGGGGCGAGGCCTGCCAGTAAAACCGGGAAAGCCGCCTCTACAACCGAAGGGTCACCTTTCACCCCTAGTTCGATATGGCGACGTTGACCATCCTCCCCGATCGACGGCAAACTAAATACCTTCACTGCGGGAAACTCTCGCTCAATTTGCTCCATCAGCGGCGTTAAGGTCGCTTCCATGACCTCGTAAATTCGTAAACTTTGGCTTGCCTCGGTCGCGACATGAAAGTGATCGGCATAATATTGATCCAAGACCCACTCAATCATTGGCCAAGCCATCACGGGAAACCCGGGTACGAAATAGTGCCGTCCACAGGCAAAGCCCGCAATATTGTTATAGGGATTAGGAATCAGCGCTGCCCCAGCAGGGAACTCAGCCATGCGTAAACGCGCTGGCGTCAGAGGTGCTCCGGTGGTTTGACAGCGCTGCTCAATCAACGCAGCTGCCTCCGGGTGTAACACCAAGGGCAGAGAAAGCGCCAAGGCTGCGGCTTGGCGCGTATGGTCATCCGGTGTGCCGCCAATTCCACCGCAACAAAAAACCACCGCATTCGTGCTCATACTATCCCGTAATGCCGCTGCGATCTGGGTTCGATCATCACCCAAATAGCGCACCCAGCTAAGGCCTAGTCCGCGTATTTGCAGTAATTCCAGGACCTTGGCGAAATGCTTGTCGGTACGACGACCAGACAAGATTTCGTCCCCAATAATGATCAAACCAATTTCCATATCGCCCCGCATTGCCCATTTTTAGTGCAGAAAAACACCATTTCGTCCAGCAAAGGCCCTACCGCAACGACTGAATCACCTATACAGGCCTAATGACCCTTGCCAGCGCCAGCATTTTGTAGCATCTTTGGGAGCTATTGGGTGTAACAAATTCATAATAAAACGACTACATGTCATTCGTAAGGCAGTTTCGCATGTTATCCAAGAATACATTGGGCATAAAGGGTTGGAGTATTTATGGTGTGGTTACTCGGTTTAGGCTTGCTGATAGCAAGTGCGCTGTGCGGTTGGCTCATGTGGCGACTGCGACAACAAAAGCAGCAATATACGGAAGCTAAAGAACAAGTGCGTGCGCTCAAAACCAAGATTGAGCAGCACCGAAAAGAGCGCAGCGGCTTCAGACAAGCGCTCGACCGTAGCAAACTAGAAAGTGCGCAGCTTAAACACTCTCTAGATGACGCGCTCTCACAATCTAACTTCTTGGCTCAAGCGCTAGAGAGCGTTGACCAGCCCATGGTTGCGGTCAACTTACGGCAGCAACAGACGATGGCGAATTTAGCGTGCATTCGCTTGTATGGTTACCCAGCAAACGTCTGTGAAAGCACCGAAAATCCTTTCCTCGAACGTGGAACAGAAACCGCCCATCTTCCGGTAGACGCGTGGCGTGAGTTAAATCTAGGCCATCTTTATTGGGGTACAGACAGCACCAAACGGAGCAATGGCAAAGCGATTCTTATCGAGCGACGTGTAACCCCAATCATGGATGCACAAGGGTTAGCGGGGTACATTAGCTTGGAAAGTGACGTCACCAGCAGTCAATGTGAGCAAATCAAAGAAGCCCCTAAACGCTCTGACTACGATGTACTCACCGGCCTACTCAATCGAGAGGCCATGACCAATCGGTTGGATTTGCAGCTGCAACGTGCGGAGGAACGAAAACTACAGGGTGGTGGTGCGCAGAGTCTTGCTGTGGCCCGTATCGATTTACTGAATTTGAGAAAGATCGCCCATGAACATGGTCAAGGGATGACAGATGCTTTGTTGATTGAAGTTGCGCAGCGAATCCGCGGGGTGATTCGTGCTGGCGACTATGCCGCACGCTTGAATCATGACCAGCTAGCGGTTGTTTTTCACCGTGTGATTGACAAAACCCTGGCAACCGAATTGTGCATCCGCCTCAAGGAATCGATTGAAACGCGTTACGAAGTTGGGGCTTTTGCCCTGAATGTAGAAGCGGGTTTACAAATCTCACTCTATCCAGAAGATGGTGCTTCAGTCGACAGTCTGCTGCAAAGTAAACAAAACTGGGCGACAGTCTAGCCAACATGCCTAACGCAGCAAGGCTTCCCAAGCCTTCTGCGCCCGCTTCACCGACACCGGCATCGGCGTGCGCAACTCCTGCGCAAAGAGCGCCACGCGCAACTCCTCCAGCAACCAGCGAAACTGCACGGCCGCGTCATCCAACAGACCCTTGCGTTGTTGCACCAAGCGTTGATAGTTCACCAGTAACGGTTTAAGTTCTGCCTGTAAGCGCGCATCCCGTGCGGGATCATTGCGCAGCTTATCAATCCGAAGCTGTATCGCTTTTAAATAACGCGGTAAATGGCTAAGTTGCGCATACGGCGTGTGCAGTAAAAACTGTTTGTGGACCAACGCGCCTAACTGCTGCTGCATATCGGCGTAGGCGTCGGCATGCGGTTTCGCTTGCGGCAACTTTTTCTGCACCGCTTGATATTCGGTGAGCACCGCCCCCACCTGCCGCACCATTTCCTGCGCCAACAAATTCAGTTTGGCTTTGCAACTCGCAACCCGCGCCTGAAAATCCACCTCGTTCATCGGCAACGGCGTTTGCAAGCCTTCACGTAGCAAAGCCGAGTCAATAATCTGCGCCCGTAATTCTTCCAAACTCAACGACTGTTGTCCCCACTGCATGGTGATCATCGCCAGTTGGGTCAAATTCGGTAGGTTTTTTTCCAGATAGCGTACTTGCTCCTTCAACGCCCCCAACAACAAACGACGAATGCCGCGCTGATGCTCGGCCTGGGCCTGTTCCGGTTCATCAAATACTTCCAGCACCACGCCCGCGCCTTTATCCACCAAGGCGGGAAAGCCAATCAGGGTTTTGCCGCCGCGCTTAATCTCTAGCAGCTCTGGCAGCTCCCCGACTTGCCATTCGGTTTGCAGGCTTTCATCCAGCTCACGCGCTGGCTGCGTGGCAGATGCTTTCACACCCAGTTGCCCGTTAGCTTGGATGCTCGTCTCTGCGTCGGAGGGGGTAAGCGCGACCGCGCCCTCCGCTTTGACTATCTCTTGAAAACGCCGCTGCGCTTGCCCGCCCAACTCCGCACGCAACTGCGCCAAATTGCGGCCCATATCGAGTTGTCGCCCATGTTCATCCAACACTTTAAAGTTCATGAACATGTGTGTAGGCAAGGTTTCCAGCTTGAAATCACTCGCCACCAATTGCAACTGTTTCTGCGCCCGTACATCGGCAATTAAAGCCTCAATCAAACCCACGCCTTGTTCTGGAATCGCTTGCCGCTCAACAAACCCCGCCGCATAGTCGGGCAAAGGCACACAGTGGCGGCGCTGCTTTTGCGGCAGCGATTTCAGCAACAGCAACACTTTTTCTTTCAACATGCCGGGAACTAACCACTCCGCACGCAGCGCATCGATTTGATTCAGCGCATGTAAAGGCACGGTCAAGGTCACGCCATCGCGGGGGGAACCTGGCTCGAAGTGATAGGTGAGCGGGTACGCATGGCCACGCAGCGTGAGCGTCTTGGGGAAGACATCCAGTGTCACCCCCGCTGCTTCGTGGCGCATCAGTTCGGCTTTACTCAGGCGCAGCTTTTCGGCGGCATCCGGCTGCGCTTTCAGCCATTTTTCCAGCGTTTTTACGCTCACCACTTCAGCCGGTAAATGCTGATCGTAGAAAGCGGCAATCAAGGCCTCATCCACCAACACATCCGGGCGACGGGCTTTGTGTTCGAGTTGCTCAATCTCGCGAATCAACTGGCGGTTGTGCTGCAAAAAAGCCGGCATGGGGGCCAGCTCACCCGGTACTAAGCCATCTTTAATAAAAATCTCACGCGCTTCCTGGGGCTGAATCCGCCCAAAATTCACCGGGCGGTTGTTATACAGCACCAAGCCGTGTAGCGTCCCACGCTCACTGGCGACCACTTGGCCACGCTGCTTTTCCCAATGCGGGTTGAGATATTGCTTGGCAATGAGATGGCTGGCCACTCGCTCAATCCACTGCGGCTCTACCCGCGCCACACAGCGCGCAAAGAGACGACTGGTATCGACCAATTCTGCCGCCACCGTCCAGCGCCCCGCCTTTTTCGCTAAGCGCGAACCCGGCCAAATATAAAAACGAATGCCGCGTGCCCCGTTGTAATGCGCCTCGTCATCGGCCTTGCAACCGATATTGCCGAGCAGTCCGGTTAAAAGTGCGCTGTGCAATTGTTCATACGTGGCATCCGCTTCATTCAGGCGCCAGCCCTGCTCAGCGACCAAGGTATGCAGCTGGCTATGCACGTCGTGCCATTCGCGCAGCCGCAGTGGTGATAAGAAATGTTGGCGACACGTTTGTTGCCACTGGCGATTCGATTTCTTATGCGCCACATTTTCGTGAAACCACGCCCACAATTTCAGGTAGCTGATAAATTCTGATTTTTCATCGGCGAACTTGGCATGAGCTTGATCGGCCTGTTCCTGCGCCTCGGTTGGGCGCTCACGCGGGTCTTGCGCCGAAAGCGCACTGGCGATAATCAACATTTCGCGCAAGCAATGCTGCTCGCGCGCGGCCAAAATCATGCGGCCTATACGCGGATCGAGTGGCAACTTAACCAGCTGAGTCCCAAGGGGTGTCAGCACATTACGTTCGTCCAGCGCGCCTAACTCTTGCAGCAGTTGATAACCATCGGCAATCGCCCGCCCATTCGGCGGCTCAATAAACGGAAAATCCTCAATGGCGCCCAGCTGTAAAGCTTTCATGCGCAAGATCACCGCTGCCAACGAGGAGCGCAGAATTTCCGGATCAGTAAACGCGGTCCGCGCTTTGTAATCCGCTTCGTCGTACAAACGAATACATACGCCTGATGCGACCCGACCGCAACGCCCGGCGCGCTGGTTCGCCGCCGCTTGCGAGATGGCTTCCACCTGTAACTGCTCGACCTTGTTACGATAGTTGTAGCGCTTCACCCGCGCCAAGCCGGTATCCACCACATAACGAATACCGGGCACGGTCAGTGAGGTTTCCGCCACATTCGTCGCTAGCACAATGCGGCGGCCGTTATGCGGCGCAAACACGCGCTCCTGCTCTTGCGCTGAGAGCCGTGCATATAAAGGCAAAATTTCGGTATGTGCAGGATGGTGCTTCCGAAGCACCTCTGCCGCCTCGCGAATCTCCCGCTCACCCGGTAAAAACACCAACACATCGCGGGGGCCGCTACCAGTGCTGATACGCGCAAGTTCATCTACCGCATCGACCAGCGCATCGGTCCAATCGCGCTCTTTATCCTTGGCTTCCGCCTGTATCGCCTGATAGCGCACTTCTACCGGATACAGACGGCCCGACACATTAAACACCGGCGCCGGACGATCGCCTTGCGCAAAATGGCGGGCAAAACGGTCAGCATCAATCGTCGCCGAGGTAATCACCACCCGCAAATCAGGCCGCTTCAGTAACAGCTGTTTGAGGAAGCCCAACAAGAAATCAATGTTGAGGCTACGTTCATGGGCTTCGTCAATAATCAAGGTATCGTAAGCCTTGAGCAGCGGATCGCCCTGCGTTTCTGCCAGCAAAATGCCATCGGTCATCAGTTTGATGCGCGTCTCTGTCGCCACCTTATCGGTAAAGCGCACCTTGTACCCGACCTTACGCCCAATCTCCGACCCCAGTTCCTGCGCAATGCGCTTAGCGGTACTGCTGGCAGCCAAGCGGCGCGGCTGGGTATGACCAATCAAGCCCTGCGATTGCGGCGTTTTTACACCACGCCCAGCGGCCAAACAAATTTTGGGCAATTGGGTCGTTTTACCCGAGCCGGTTTCCCCACACACAATCACCACCGGATTAGTACGAATCGCCTCGGCAATTTCCTGCCAATGTTGAGACACAGGCAAGTCAGGGGGAAAACTCACGGCAATGCCACTGACGGTTTGAATGCTTTCATCCACCACAATAGCGGGAAGCGAAGAAGATAAAGAAGACTCAGCTGAGGTCACACTGCAACCAATCCACAACAAGCGTTACACGATAATGCGGGTTACGCGACAAAAACAGGGCAACAAAGGCCACAAAAAGTCCACGACCGCGCCCACAAGAATAAGCGGGGATTATAATCGGCAGCATCTCTTTGCCGTGCTTTATCCGCATAAAAGGCCACACCATGCCCTCCAGCCACTTATTTCCTGTACTCCCGGTCGAACCCAACCAGTTTGTTGCGGTTCTACGCCGAGTGGCGCCTTATGTGCATGCCTATTATGAAAAAACGTTTGTGATTGGGTTTTGTGGCGAAGCCGTACAAGCCGGTAAGCTCAATGCGCTGGTGCAAGATGTGGCGCTGCTACACGCCATGGGCGTGCGCGTGGTGGTAGTGCATGGCTCGCGGCCACAGGTAGAAGAACAAATTCAACTGCGCAAAAGCGCAAGCCGTTTTCACAATGGCATCCGCATTACCGATACCGTTGCGCTGGAATGCGTAAAAGAAGCCGCCGGTGAAGTACGCTTGGACATTGAAGCCGCCTTCTCTCAAGGCTTGCCGAATACCCCGATGGCCCATGCTGAAATTCGCGTGCTGTCGGGCAACTTCATCACCGCCCGCCCGGTCGGGATTGTGGATGGCGTGGACTACCAGCACACTGGCATTGTGCGCAAAATTGCTGCGAACTCCATCACCCATGCACTCGATACCAATGCGATTGTGCTGCTCTCGCCCTTGGGTTTCTCCCCTACCGGCGAAGCGTTCAATTTATCCATGGAAGATGTCGCCACCGCCGTGGCCAGCGCCCTCAAAGCCGACAAGCTGTTGTTTGTGACGGATGCCGATGGCGTGCGTGATGCCCAGGGCAAGCTGCATCTCGAACTCTCGCTAGAACAAGCGCAAGCCGCTCTGCGCCAAGGCACCCTAGCCGCTGACACCGCCTACACCCTACAACACGCGATTGAAGCCTGTAAGGCCGGGGTTAACCGCAGCCACATCCTGCCTTACACCTTGGATGGCAGTATTCTGCTCGAAACCTTTACCCACGATGGCGTGGGCACCATGGTCACGCACACCCTGCTGGAATCGCTGCGGGAAGCCACGGCAGATGATGTGGGCGGGATTGTGAGTTTGATTGAACCGCTAGAAGCCGATGGCACCTTAGTGCCGCGTGGCCGCAGCGCCATTGAACGGGACATTGAACACTTCTCGGTGATTGAGCACGATGGCGTGCTGTTTGGCTGCGCTGCGCTCTATCCCTACCCGCAGCAAAAAATTGGTGAAATGGCCTGTCTCACGGTACACGGCAGCTCACAAGGCATGGGCGATGGCGAACGGCTGCTGAAACGCATCGAACAACGCGCCCGCGCCCAAGGGCTGGAGAAAATTTTTGTGCTTACCACCCGCACCATGCATTGGTTTCTCAAACGTGGCTTTGTGCAGGCGGATGTAAGCGCCCTACCCGCTGAGCGGCAGCGTACCTACAACCCCCAACGAAAATCGTTGGTGCTGGTTAAAACCTTGTGATGCGTTGGCTGCCAATACTGGCTTAGGCTAAGTTAACGCTTAAGCAGTTTGGGGAATGGTAGCTAAAGCGACTTTAGCTTGCCTTACTTGAGCTGACTGGGCCAATGCCAAACGATCAGTCTGTCCGTGCATATCGGCGGCACTACCGCACAAAGCATGATCGACGCGATTTTGTTCACTCAAAATAACCCGAGCAATATTTTCTAGTAACTGTGTCATGATTTACTCCATTGCATTAACGATAAGGAATAGCTTGATATTCACTGGTCATTTTTAACCAAAAAATATCTTTTATTGCATTGCAATATAAGCGTAAACCCGACACTTTCAACGTAATGATTCAAACAGTTACATTTATTGAAACAAATCTATTGCAGCGCAGAAAAGACTTGAAAATGCAAAAAAATAAAGAAAAAACCCGGTCAAAAACCACTAAAACAGAGAAAAACGACATCCGGCCCGAGCAATCCATCGCCCTGCTCAAAGCGCTGCATATCCTCACCCGCGATGGGCAACTCAACCAAGATAGCCGCCGCAAACTCAAACAGATTTACCACCTGTACCAATTCATCGAGCCACTGCTTAAGGCCCTGCTCGACAAAAAACCCAACGGCGATAACATGTGTTTGGTGGATCACGGGGCGGGTAAGTCTTACCTCGGCTTTATTTTGTACGACCTGTTTTTCAAACAAGCCGCCCCCAACGCCCAAGTGATTGGGATTGAAACCCGCACCGAACTCGTGGAAAAATCACGTGCTCTCGCCACCGAACTAGGCTTTGCGAAAGGTACCCAGCAAGGCATGCGCTTTTTGCCGCTCTCGGTGGCCGATTCGATCACCTCAGATGAACTGCCCGCCACGGTGGATATCGTCACCGCCCTGCACGCCTGCAACACCGCCACAGATGATGCGATTCGTTTTGCGCTGGAAAAACAAGCGCAAAGCATCGTGCTCGTCCCCTGCTGCCAAGCGGAAGTGGCGAGCCTGCTGCGCCAGCTTAAAGCGGAAAAAGTCGGCGGCGTGGATGACGACAACCCATTGGGAGAAATTTGGCGGCGGCCACTACACACCCGTGAATTTGGCAGCCACCTCACCAACGTTCTACGTTGCTTACAACTCGAAGCGCATGGCTACCAAGTGACGGTGACTGAACTGGTGGGTTGGGAACACTCGATGAAGAATGAACTGATTATCGCCACAAAATCGGCAGAAAAGAAAGGCAAGCCTAACCGCAAGCAGGCCGAGCGCCTACAAGCGATGCTCAGCACCTTGGGCTTGCAAGACAGTTTATCAGCGCGGTTTTATCTCCCAACACTAAACTAGCTCTGAATCAGATCTTGCATGGATATGTCATTTACATAATCATCAGATCAGTTAAAAGGCTCTAGGCAAACAAACCAGAAAGAATCGACCATGGACTCAGCAGAAGCATACGAACTTAACGCACTGACGTTTTTGGAAGGGCGGGATCAATCAGAAATCGGTTCAAAAATTGTGGAAAAATGGGCCCACAGCCTCGAAAAAAAAGCTTCGGTTATCGAGTTAGCCTGTGGTGGTGGATATCCAATCACACGTACCCTCGCAGAGACCGCCATGCAACTTTGGGCTATCGATAGCTCACCAACCCTAGTCGCTAAGTTCAAGTCCCGTTTTCCAAATATTCCAATTCAATGTGAAAAAGTACAAAATAGCACCTTCTTTGGACGCAAGTTTGATGCAGCGATAGCAGTAGGCCTGCTTTTTTTACTCCCCGCAACTGAACAAGCAGACTTAATTACCCGTATTGCAGAAACGCTCCTACCCAAAGGTAGATTCCTATTCATGGCCCCCATTCAAACTGGCACATGGAAGGATTTAAATACGGGACTTGAATGTATTTCTCTTGGTCAAGAAGGGTACGGTGAATTACTTCACAAGGCAGGGTTTAGGGTGATTGCTACGTATATGGATAAAGGCGAAAACAATTACTACGACGCCGAACTCATCAGCGAAATCACTAAAGCTTGAGTTAAGTTTCAATCTGCGTACTTGATTTACAGCCACTGATAATCAATAAGTGCCTGATTAGTAAGGTCTAATTACCAATCAAGCACTTTTTTATCTTTAGCTAGACCAACTCCACCAACAAATCCTTAGCGGCAACGTTCTTACCCGGCTTCACATGCACAGCTTTAATTTCGCCGTCTTGTTCAGCACGGATCATGGTTTCCATTTTCATGGCTTCAATGGAGACTAAAGGATCGCCCTTCGCGACTTTCTGGCCGGGCTTAACCGCTACCGTCACGACCATACCAGGCATCGGCGCGCCCACATGGGCGGCATTACCGTCCACGGCTTTCGGATGGGCATTGGCGTTGGCGGCCATGCCAGCCTTGGCAATGCGAGTAAGGCGCGGCTGACCATTCAGCTCGTAAAAGAGTTTGTACTGGCCATCTTCATCCAGCTCGGCCTTGCCTTGCAGGCGGACGATGAGCGACTTACCTTGGTCGATATGCAGCGTGACTTCTTCGCGGTCTTGCAGGCCATAGAAGAACACGGTGGTGGGCAGCACACTGGTGTCGCCATAGTGTTTTTGATGATCGGCAAAGTCTTTGAATACTTTGGGGTACATCAAGTAGGCGGCCAAGTCGGTATCGCTGGCTTTGCGGCCAATGGCTTTTTCAAGCTCGGCTCGAGTGGCAGCGAGATCGACGGGGGGCAGGCTATCGCCAGGGCGATAGGGTTTGGGTGGCTCGGACTTGAGAATTTTGCGCGAGAGCGCGACGGGCCAGCCATCAGGCGGGAAGCCAAGCTCGCCTTTGAAGAGCGAAATAACCGATTCAGGGAACGCAATTTCTTTCTCGGGATTCACCACATCGTCAGGGGTGAGGTCGTTCGCCACCATGAAGAGCGCCATGTCGCCCACCACTTTGGAAGACGGGGTGACTTTGACGATATCGCCAAACAGTAAATTGACTTGCGCATAGGCTTTAGACACCTCTGGCCAGCGATGCTCCAAGCCCACCGCACGGGCTTGCTCGCGCAGGTTGGTGTATTGCCCGCCGGGCATTTCGTGCTGATAAACATCAGCCGTGCCAGAGCGAATATCGGCCTCGAATGGGGCGTAGAACTTGCGCACGCCTTCCCAGTAGTGGCTGAGGCTTTGCATGTTTTCCACACTAACTTGTGGATCACGCTCGCTACCCGCCAATGCAGCGGCGATGGAGCCGAGATTGGGCTGCGAGGTGAGGCCGCTCATGGCATCCAGCGCCCCATCGACAATATCGCACCCGGCTTCGGCGGCAGCCAGTACGGAGGCAGCACTGATGCCACTGGTATCGTGGGTATGGAAGTGGATGGGTAGGCTGATTTCCTGCTTGAGCGCTTGCACCAGCTCCCGCGCCGCGCGCGGCTTGCAAACACCGGCCATGTCTTTAATGGCGAGGATATGCGCCCCGGCTTTTTCAAGCTGCTTGGCCATATCGACGTAATATTTCAGGTTGTATTTGCTGCGCTGGGGGTCGAACAAATCGGCGGTGTAGCAGATCGTGCCTTCACACAGGCCACCGGCTTCATTGACCGCATCAATCGCAACGCGCATGTTTTCCACCCAGTTGAGCGAGTCAAATACGCGGAACACATCCATGCCCGCTTGCACCGATTGCTGCACGAAGAATTTCACGACGTTATCGGCGTAGTTGGTATAACCCACGGCATTGGAACCCCGCAGCAACATCTGGAACAACACATTGGGGATACGCTCACGCAATTGCGCCAAGCGCTCCCACGGGTCTTCTTTCAAGAAGCGCATCGCCACATCAAACGTCGCCCCGCCCCAGCATTCCATTGAAAACAGGTTGGGTAGCATGTGGGCGTAGTACGGCGCAATCTCGCGCATATCGTAGGTACGCATGCGCGTGGCGAAGAGGGATTGGTGCGCATCGCGCATCGTGGTATCGGTGAGCAATACTTGTGGCTGTGCTTTCACCCACTCAGCAAACTTTTGTGCGCCCAGCGCTTGGAAACGCTGGCGGGTGCCATCGGGAATCGCTTGACTGAGATCAATCTTGGGTTTAATCGCCGGGCCGAGATGGCCTTCTTTCCAAGCCTCAGGGACTTTGCGGCCTTTCATTTCGGGGTTGCCATTTACCACCACTTCGCCCATGAATTTGAGCAGCTTGGAGGCGCGGTCACGGCGCTTAGAGAAATGGAATAGCTCTGGAGTGCTGTCAATAAAGCGGGTAATACATTCGCCCGATTTAAATTGGGCATGGTTAATCACGTTTTCCAAGAACGCGAGGTTGGTGGAAACACCGCGCACGCGGAATTCGCGCAGCGCCCGATCCATACGGTGAATCGCTTCATCCGAGGTCGGCGCCCAGGCCGTTACCTTCACCAACAGCGAATCGTAGTAAGGGGTAATCACGGCACCGGCGTAAGCAGTCCCGGCATCCAGGCGAATACCAAAACCGGCGGCACTGCGGTAGGTCATGAGACGACCATAGTCGGGCGTAAAGTTGTTTTCAGGGTCTTCGGTGGTCACGCGGCATTGCAGCGCATGGCCATTGAGCTTGATGTCGGTTTGCAGGGGCACACCGGCATCTTTGCCAATAGCAGCACCTTCGCTGACACGAATTTGCGCTTTGATCAAATCAATGCCCGTTACCTGTTCGGTGACGGTATGCTCCACCTGAATGCGCGGGTTGACTTCAATAAAGTAAAACTCACCGCTATCCGCATCCATCAAAAATTCCACCGTGCCGGCGTGGGTGTAGTTCACTGCATTCGCGAGCTTGAGGGCGGCGGCACAGAGGGCTTGGCGTTGAGTTTCATTCAGGTAAGGTGCAGGGGCGCGCTCCACCACTTTTTGGTTACGGCGTTGCACCGAGCAATCGCGCTCGAATAAATGCACTACCTGGCCGTGGGTATCCCCCAAAATCTGCACTTCTACGTGGCGAGCGCGGCGCACGAGTTTTTCTAAATAAACTTCGTCGTTGCCAAAAGCGGCGAGGGCTTCGCGCCGCGCCACTTCGAGCTGGCTCGGCAAATCGGCTTCGGTTTCAATCACGCGCATGCCACGGCCACCGCCACCCCAACTGGCTTTGAGCATGAGCGGGTAGCCCACCTGGGCTGCCATTTTTTTGGCTTCTTCCAACTCACGTGGCAGTGCGCTGGTGGCGGGCACCACGGGTACACCGGCGGCAATCGCGGCGTTGCGAGCAGCAACTTTGTTACCCAGCGTACGCATCACTTCTGGTTTAGGACCAATAAAGAGAATGCCGTTGGCGGCACAAGCTTCTGCAAATTCGGGGTTTTCAGACAGAAAGCCATAGCCGGGGTGAATCGCATCGACCTTGGCTTGTTTGGCAATGCGGATAATGTCGTCAATGTCCAAATAGGCTTGAATGGGCTTTTTGCCCTCGCCTACTAAATAACTTTCATCGGCCTTGAAACGATGCAGGGCGAAACGGTCTTCGTTGGCGTAAATCGCCACGGTGCGAATCCCCATTTCATTCGCGGCACGCATGACGCGGATGGCAATTTCACTGCGGTTAGCGACGAGCAGGCTGCGGATATGTTTCATGACGAGGCTTTCTGTAAGTGACAATGAAATAATCATTAAGCTGGGGTATAAGCGCATTCAAAGCCTAAATCGATAGCCTTTAATGAGCCTTACAGCAAATCATGCACTGCAACAATCGGGCCTGCAATAGGGAATTACCTGATATCTCAGATTTCAAATAGGGTTATCGGCCGCACTGGGGTTGCTTCCTGGAAACACCCTAAGAAGAAAGATTACAATGTGGTGGTATTCATTTGGAGAATGACAATGAGCCGTATTGTGAATTGCATTAAATTAGGTAAAGAAGCGCCGGGCATGGTTTTCCCGCCCTACCCCAACGAATTGGGTAAAAAGATTTTTGAAAATGTGTCGCAGGAAGCCTGGGCCGCATGGTTGAAACACCAAACCATGTTGGTGAACGAAAACCGCCTAAATTTAGCCGATGCGCGAGCCCGTCAGTATTTGATGAAACAAGCAGAAAAGCACTTTTTTGGTGATGGCGCTGACCAAGCCCAAGGCTATGTGCCGCCCCCAGCGGCATAAACACGCGCTAGACTTAATGAGCTAGCCAGTACCGTCATCCTGGCTAGCCACAAACGCGATTACGCCCTTGCTCTTTCGCGCGGTAAACGGCGATGTCAGCTGCTTTAATCAGCTCGGCTGACTGCATTTGATCACCCAAGCAAGCGATCCCCACGCTGATAGTCAGCCACAGCTTGCGATCACCCAGCATGAAGGGACTGGATTCAACTACGGCGCGTAGTCGTTCGCCCGCGCGGTGGACATCTTGCAGCGCTGAATCTGGGCACACGACCAAGAACTCTTCACCACCAAGCCGACAAATCGCATCTTGCAAACGCGCTTTCGCCCGCAGCAAGCCAGAAACATGGCGTAAAACGGCATCACCGGCATCATGCCCAAACTGGTCATTCACCTTTTTGAAATGGTCGATATCGACAATCATAATTGCCACGCCCCCTTGACGCCGGCGGGCAGCAGCCACTTCTTGTTCCAGTCGGTCCATCGCATAGCGTCGATTCGGCAGACCGGTGAGCGGGTCGGTCATGACTGCCTGCTGTAATTTCCGGTTATTCACTGCAAGCTCAGTCGCAAATTTACGGATTTCTTCAACATCGTGGGACAACGCACGTTGTTGGTGAATAAAGCGCTCACCCGCATGGAGACGGGCAGCCAAAATTCGCGGCACAAATGGTTTGGTTACATAGTCATCGACACCCGCATCGAAGGCTTCAACCAGTTTTTCATCTTGCCCAAAGCTGGTTAACAGCAGGATATAGATCCCCTGCCCCATCTCTGTTTCCCGCAGTGCCCGAACCAATTGAAGACCATCCATTTTCGGCATCACCCAATCGGCGATCACCAGTTCCGGACGAAATTCCAACGCCCGCATGAGAGCCTCTTCGCCATCTTGCGCAGTGATCACTTCATGCCCTGCGTTTTGCATCATTTTTTTAAGCAGCAGCAGGATAGAAGGATCATCATCTACGATCAGGACGCGCAATACATCTCGTGGTTGCTCGTTCCCGCCATCCCCTATGGGTATTGAAGGGGCAGAGTTAGGGGTATTGGTCGCACCAGGGGCGGGATAGGCAGGCAGACTTAGGTCGATTAATTTCCCTGGCTCGGTAGTAGGTATATCAAGCACAGCACCCCACTCTTTCCAGCCCTTGACGATTTCATCTGCCAGAAACGCCAAGCTTTCGGCATCAATGCCAACTTTGGCCGCCTGAAACAACAGCGTATTCAGATAAGGGCGGCGTTGTACTGGCTCTAGCAAGGCAATGGTAGCGAGCTGCCGGGCCAGGCTCAAGGCATTGGCCATTTGTCGAGTGCGCCCCCCCTCGTCGAGGTTAGACTCGACAGGATCAAAGTGTGCTTTTACCGCCATGATCAGGGGTGAAGGCAAGCCCCAGTCTTGCAGCATCATGGCCGTTAGTTCAATAAAATCTGTCGCAAAGGCAGCTTGCTCTTGTTGCTTGAGCGCGCCCCATTGATTCGGCTCGCATCGTTCCAGAATATCGGTATATTCGTCAGGATAAATTGTCGCCAGCGCTAATCGCCCCACCTCGCCCAGCAGACCACAGACAAAGGCCTCCTCAGGAATCACGATACGCATCCGTTGGGCAATCATTTGCCCAGCAATGCCGGTCAGGAGAGACGTTTGCCAAAACTCCTCATAGTGGAACGCAGGACACTTACCGACTTTGTAGTCTTCTACCAGCGAAAAACTGAGCGCAAGTTGACGGACGACGGCCATGCCCAATAGCATCACCGCTTCCGAAATCGACACGACAGGACGCCGTGAGCCTAATACCGGGGAATTGGCTGCTTTCAGAATACGGCCCGCCAGGGCCGGATCACACTTGACCAACTGCGCTATTTGATTGGGTGTTGTCTCTTCATTTTGCGAGATCCGCACTAATTCAAGCGCAACCCCTTTGGGTGACGGCAAACGGCCGGTGGCGCGCAAGGTCTGCAAGCGTTCTGAAGAGCCCCGACTGGGGGTAGAAGTATGGGAATAAGTCATAACTATAAAATCAGTTCTTACCGCCCAGATGATTGGCCCAGCGCAACGCATCTAACTGAGCTGTGGTGACGTCAGTAATGCTCAATTGCAAGGCTTCCAGGTCTGGTTGTAAGAGTGTTAAGTTATCTCCGCCTGTTTCAAGGTGCTCAACGAGACGCAGGAGTAACCCTAAGTCGCCTTGATAATGGAGCAAGGCATTTTCAATCCGCTCATCAAGCCGTAACTGCTTGAGCAGCTCGGCTTTTGGCATTCCTAATAAGGTGTCAATCAGCGAGAAAAGCCCTGTCATCAGCGCGATTTCTTGTAGTGCTTTGTCAGCAGGATAGCGACGCTGTGCCAATAGCTCCATGGTCTTACCACGCATTGCAGCGGTTTGTAATAGCGGGTTGGCATTCACGCCGGTCCGCTCGTCGGCATAAATCAAGAGTTGTAGCCAACTGATGAGCTGGCGGCGGCCCAATATAGTGACGGCATGCTGAATTGAACTGATTTTTTGGATAGACGAGTAGGCAGCCGAGTTTACCAACCGTAGTAAGTTGTAGGTTAAGTCACCATGCCGCTTGAACTCGGCTTCCATTGATTTTGTATCACTATCGGCCATGGCTAAACGCAAGATATTCAACAACGCCAGCTTGGCTGGGCTGGTTCGTTTACCGGGCACGATTTCTGGCTTGGCAAAGAAATATCCTTGAAAGAACTGATAACCCAGTAACTTACAATTCTCCGCCATGGCTTTGTCTTCGACTTTTTCCGCCAACAGTTTTTTACCCGCAAACTCCCGCGTCGTTGCAAATAGCTGCTTTTGCGGCATATTGAGTACTTCGACTTTGACGATATCAATCAAAGGAATCAACTCTTTGTAGCGCTCGGCGGCGCCGGTGTAATCGTCGAGCGCAAAACGGATACCGCGCTCTTTTAGGGCTTTGATACGATCCAGAATATCAGGGGTGATCTCGACCGTCTCTAATATTTCTAAGGTGATTTTGTCAGCTGGCAATAACTCTGGGATATCGCTCAGCAAAAAGCGCGCATCGGCATTCAAAAACCCTTGATACTGTCCTAACACTTCCTGCAAACCTAACTCTGCAAATAAATTTACCAGCACCCGTGCAGTGGCATCGAAATTAGTAAGCTCAGTGCTGGGAATAAAAGGACGCCCATCAGGATGACGGAATAAGAGTTCAAATGCCGCTAACGCGCCCTGCCCATCCAGAATCGGTTGGCGTGCCAGCATGACAGAAAGGTCCTGCTGCTCATTACTCATAAATAGCTTGCTGCCCCATACAGTTACTAACGATCATTCCTCTGTTGCTTCTTGTTGCGGCAAGGGAATCAGTAAAACGGCTTGTGTTCCTGCTGTATCTAGGAGCAAATGCTCAGGATCAAGGCCACTCATCAAGAGCGTTTCCCGTAGCGCGACACTGTCAGCAAATGCCGCACCCGTGTGGGTTACCTCAATCTCAACCGCACTAGCCGTTTCCCAACTTAATATCCGGACGCCTAGACCAACTTGTTGTGCTGCCATACCCACATACTGCTGGCCAGCCATTAAGTGCTGTTTCACGTTGACCGCAATCGGTAATGCCAGCTTTTTATCTGCTGCTGGTCCTGTCGCTATATTATCGGTTCCGATTTGTAGTGTCTGTAGGGTTGCAGCAACCTGTCCAAATAAAACTTGAAGCCCTTGTAACAGCAGTGGGTCGTGCTCATAAACAGGGCCAATCTGCCGTAAAATTCGGCGCGCCAGGGGTAGTAAATCACGCGCGAGAATATCCGCGACCGGCATGCGAATCGCAAAAGCCATGTGCTCAATGGCCTGAGCACGATCCAACCCCGCTAGATCAGCGCGGGGCAAGGGGCTGACCAAGGCATCAGCCGTGATTTCTGTGGCAACCGGTAAGGTGGTTGTTGTCGTTCTCAGGTGTTGTACTGGCACAGGCGATGAGATGGCCTCAGGTACAGATTGATTAACGACTGTGCGGCAGCGCACTGCAGCCACAGAAATATCATCATGCGCCGCCATGCCTTGGAGATGATCCGTGCTTAATGATTGAATTGCCGAGATCCACTCCTCAGGATCGCTACGTTTGAGAAGCATTTCTATCTCGTTCATCCCCAAAGCCTGTTTATTCTGGCCCGTTAGCTCTGGCAAACCATCTGAACATAGGAAGGCATATAATTCACTATGGTAGAGGTAGGCATCGGTACTCAAATCCACTTGCTCGGTCTCTAAGATACCTAACGGTAAGTGACTGCTGCGGCAACGCCAGACTTCCTCACCATACTCGTCATAGACCAAGACCGGGGGGTTACCCCCATTCCAGCATTCTAGGGTTCGTTGTTGTGGATCGATGTGTAACAGGCTGACCGCGACAAAACGATGATGAGGCAAGGTTTCACGGATCACCCGATTCAACTCATACACAATGCTACGTACCCCATAACCAGCGCGAGCCATTGTTCTGAAGGTGCGAACCAGTGGCAACACCGTTAACGCGGCCGGCAGACCATGCCCAACACCATCGGCCAGGATGACTCGATAACTGTGATCTGGGGCCATTTCGGCCATGATTAAATCGCCACTAAAACGCTGGGCTGGCGCTACCCAACGTTGGATATCTGATGCCAATTTAGGATCAATCGTCAAACCATCATTAATGATGTTATTCGCCAGTGCCTTTTCCTCTTCTTGCTCTTGTTGTAGGCTTTCTAGCTCGGCAACTTGGTCAAATAATTGCAGCATGGCACGGCGATGACGCAACGCTGTTTCTAACGTCGCTGATAGCAGCGCCGCGAAGGTAGCGGCTTCTTGTGGGGTTTCTAGATAAAAATTAGCGCCAGCATGCAAGGCAGCCGGGACAATCTGGCTTTGCATGTAAGCAGGCCCAACCAGAATGATGGGGATCAGATCCATCGAATCACTCTGCTTGATGCTTTGAATCAATTGCGCAAACTGGCTACCCGTGACGTCAAGATCAAGAACAATCAGCCAAGGACGATGTTGTTGCAATGCCGCCGACAACATACCAACATCAGCCAGTTGATCAAGCCAGCAATCTTTCTGCTGGCAATAATGGGCCACACTGTGGCTAACAATACTATTGTTGGTGAGTAGCAGAAGGGTTGGCCGCTTACTGACGCCTGACTCAAGCGGCATGATAGCCCCTTACTCCAAGGTGAACAGCTTATCGAAATTCGCGACGCGCAGCACTTCACGTACGCTACCGCCACAATTGATCAAGCTCACACTTTTACTGGTTTCTTTGGCTCTATCGCGCAAAATTAACAACATGCCCAAGGCAGAACTATCCAGATAATCGACAGCACTCATATCGATTTTCACTTGCGAGGTTGAGCCTTCGGTTAAGGCAGTCTCATAAGCCTGCTTAAACGCACGGTGTGCGGTAAAGTCAAAGCGACCATTCAATACAACTTTGGAAAAATTGTCATTGTGGAATACTTCGATATTCATTCGATGGCTCCCCTAAAATGGCTACACACACTGATAAATCCCTAGAATAATTATCGGCATTGCGACTGATAAACTAAGTCGAATCGGCTAAAAAAACAAGTCGCGCAGCGTAATCAAGATGAATTTCAGCACTGAGCGTCTCATTGAAGCTGCAACACCCCTTTATCGCTAGACCCGATTGGTGCGGGCGCCAATGCGAGATAGATGCTCGACTACCCGTCGTGCTATTTCCTGCAATGGCAGCGTTTCATGTACTGCGCCAGCGGCAATCGCCTCACGCGGCATCCCAAAAACGACGCAGCTTGCTTCATCTTGTGCAAAATTATAGGCGCCAGCATCACGTAGCTCCCGCATCGCGGCTGCACCATCTTTACCCATGCCTGTTAGCATGATCCCAACGATATTGGGGCCCGCGACCTGAGCACCCGAACGGAAAAGAACTTCCACTGAAGGCCGATGGCGATTCACAGGCGGTCCATCGGATAGTTCGCACAAATAATTCGCGCCACTCCGTTTCAAGGATAAGTGGTGGCTACCCGGTGCAATGTAGGCATGACCCGGCAACACACGCTCGCCTTGCTGGGCCTCTTTCACCGTTATTTTGCAGACCTTATCCAGGCGCTCTGCAAAACTCTTGGTAAATCCAGCAGGCATATGCTGAGTAATCATGATGCCAGGAGAATCCGGCGGAAACCCCATCAGCACTTCCCGAATGGCCTCGGTGCCACCAGTAGACGCCCCAATCATGATTAATTTTTCGGTGCTGGCGAATTGGCTGCCTAAGCTCGCAACCACCGGGGCACGAACGGGTGAGGTTTGCTGGCTGGAAATCCGGCGCTTGATGCGGTGCTTAGCCAGTGCAGCAGCACGAATTTTGTCGGTGATATCTTGCGCATATTCTGTCATACCGGCCTGTATGTCGAGCTTGGGTTTAGTCACAAAATCAACTGCCCCCAGCTCCATCGCACGCATGGTCACCTCGGCCCCACGCTCGGTCAGGGTTGACACCATGACGACCGGCATGGGATGAAGTTTCATCAATTTATCGAGGAACTCAATCCCATCCATGCGCGGCATTTCAATATCCAAAGTCATCACATCAGGGTCATGTGTTTTTACCATTTCGCGTGCGATGAAGGGATCCGGTGCCGCATCTACCGCTACCATATCCGGCTGCTGATTGATGATTTTGCTGAGCAGGCTACGGATTAAAGCTGAATCGTCTACGACCAAGACTTTGATTTTTTGTTTAATCATTTCTTGCCTCACCACTAGAAAAGCTCCACATCACCCGACACCTGGGTGTTGCGCAGTTTGCTCCGGTATTCAATTTCACGTTTGAAGATCGTATCGTTGTGCATCGACTTGAGTTTTTTAACCAATACTTTGCCGCTCTGGGTAAAGAAATAGACCTTTCGGGGCCACACATCGAGTAAGTCTTCGGCGACCAATGGAATCCGTTCGGTCGTTAAAAATTCCTTTACAAAGGTCGAGTTCCGTTGTCCTACATCAAAATTCTGGAAACCTTTCATCACATTACCGCCACCAAACACCTTGGCACGCAAATTGGCTTTTTTTGCACCGAGCTTAAGAAGCTGGTTAACCAATAACTCCATTGCATACACCCCATAACGTCCAGACTCTCCCATCTCCCCTTTTTTATCCACGGCGAGATCTGGCAACATGAAGTGATTCATCCCACCAACTTGCGCACGCGAATCCCAAATGCAGGCAGCCACACACGAGCCTAATACGGTTACCAACAACATTTCCCGTTTGGAAACATAGTATTCCCCCGGTAAAATTTTGGCGGCCTCGACATTGAAATGCGTATCAAAATAGAGGTTGGGCGCTTCATGTTCTAGGCTCATAGAATCCCTATCATGGGTTATTTTTACGGCACTAGCCGCCCAAACGCGTTGGCGCCCCTATTGGTGCGGCAGATTGGCGCACCACCTCGTAGATTGTTTTCCCTTTGAGAACAAATGACTCACGCGCTTGGGAAAAATTTTCTGAGTGCCCGACAAACAACAAGCCTTCAGGATTTAACAGTGGCGCAAAGCGCCGGATAATTTTCAATTGCGTTTCTTTATCGAAATAAATCATGACATTGCGGCAAAAAATTGCGGCAAACCCTGGCCGTAATTTCCAATCATTTTCGAGCAAATTAAGTTGGCGAAAACTAATGATTTCCTGTAACTCTGGCCTGACACGAACCATGCCAGCCTGTTCACCACTGCCTTTGAGAAAATATTTCTTCAGTAACTGAGGGTCCATCTTGGCAACAACTTCATCACGATATACGCCGGCCTGGGCCGCGCGCAGCACATTCGTATCAATATCCGTTGCTAAAATCCGTACCGGTGGCGTCATACTCCGAAAAGCTTCCATCGCGGTGATGGCAAGACTATAGGGCTCTTCCCCGGTTGATGAAGCACAGCACCAGATATTGATTCTTCCCTGTTTTGACATTTTCAACAGATGATCTTGCAATGCTGGGAAATGGTGCGATTCTCGAAAAAATGAGGTCAGGTTAGTCGTTAATGAGTTCACAAATTCCTGCCATTCGGCAGCGCTAGGATTACTCTCTAACATGTCGAGATAGGCCACAAAACTGGTCAACTTCAACGCCCGTAAACGACGTGCCAAACGGCTGTAAACCATACTTTGCTTCGTATCATTCAGAGAGATACCGGCATGCTGGTATATCAACTTCCGAACACGGGCAAAGTCCTGTGCGCTAAAGTCAAATTCGCGGGTGGCATCTGCAAGCGCCGAGAGGTCGTTTGATAGAGACACTGTTTGCCTTTCTGCAATAAATTACCTACCAGTTAGATTTAGAACTCTTCCCACTCATCGTCTTGGGGTTTAGCGGGTGGGAGGGCCTTGGGGGTGCGCTGGGGTAAGGCCCGGGGGCGCAATCCACCAGCATGACCACCACTATTGCCACCGCCCCCCGTCAGATGCCCCGCCAGTTTGAAGATCGAGACTGAGCGCGCCAGATTCCCAGCCTGCTCTTCCATGCTCTCGGCCGCCGCTGCCGCTTGTTCGACCAAGGCCGCATTCTGTTGTGTGACTTTGTCCATCTGGGTGATCGCTTGGTTGACTTGTTCAATACCGTCACTCTGTTCTCGACTGGCGGCACTGATCTCGGCCATGATGTCGGTGACCCGTTTGA
>NZ_QPGB01000002.1 GCF_003335215.1 Parvibium lacunae
GACAGGATTGGGCTTGGCTATCTGCCGTGAAATCGTTGAGGCGCATCACGGTCGTATCAGTGCCCATAACAATGCCTCGCCCGATAACCCCTCACGACCAGGCGCCGCCTTCGAAATTAGATTGCCATTAACAAACAAAGAATTGTGACGTTAACAGAGATAGTCCATTTTTCTCTTACAAGAAGCTTAGATGAGAGCAGCCAGTGCCACGTCCGGCCAGGGGGCCAGACACCACGAGACGATTGGCAATGTCTGATTGATTTAATTCAGCTTTTCTATCCTATTTTTGGCATGAAAGGGCACCATGAACCCAGGTAACCAAGCAATGATTTTGGTCGTTGATGACGAACCCTTAAATCTGGAAATTATTGGCGAGTATCTCGACGACCCACGTTTTGTCCTGACCTTTGCCGAAAATGGCCAGGAAGCCTGGGAAAAGCTACAACAATCTCCCCCTTTCGATCTGATTGTCCTCGATCGCATGATGCCCGTGATGGATGGGATGGAGTTGCTGCATAAACTCAAAGCGGAAAGCCGGTTCAGTAAAATTCCGGTCATCATGCAAACCGCCGCAGCCAGTAAAGAGCAAGTCGCGGAGGGACTTCGGCAAGGCGCGTATTACTACCTGACCAAACCCTATGAAGAAGAAATTCTGCGCTCGATTGTTGAATCCGCACTCGGGGAGCAACAGCGCCTTGAAAATCTACGCGAGGAGCTCAAAGCCCAAGCGGGCTTAATGAAACTGCTACACCAGGCTGAATATCACTTTAGGACATTGGAAGAAGCACGCCGCTTGGCCGCTTTACTGGCCGAGACTTGCCCGAACCCCAGCAAAGCGATGACAGGACTCGCGGAACTCATGATCAATGCGGTCGAGCATGGCAATCTCGGTATTACCTACAGTGAAAAAAGCCGGTTAAATGCCGAGGGCCGGTGGTCCGACGAAATCGAGTTACGCTTGCAACAACCGCTTTACGCCGAGAAGTTCGCCACGGTATCCCTACAGCGTGAGACCAATCAGATCCGTTTCACCATCACCGACCAAGGGAATGGCTTTAATCCAGAAGGCTATTTAGAGCTTTCGGCTGAACGGGCCTTCGATACCCACGGGCGCGGTATTGCTATGGCAAAAATGTTCAGCTTTCACAGCATCGAATACCAAGGTAAGGGCAATATAGCGGTTGCAATTGTGGATCTAAGTTAACGACAAGCCAGAATATTAGCTCACAGCACATTTGCCCATAAAACTGGGGAGCAGATAAGATAAGGGCCGCCACACCAATAGCGTGGCGGCCCTTATCCATTTAGCCGACAGAGTTGCTTAGCTTACAACCACCGGAATTTTGCCAATCTTAGCTTGCCATTCTTTCGGTCCAGTTTGGTGAACCGAGGTACCCAAGCTATCCACTGCCACCGTCACGGGCATGTCTTTCACCTCAAACTCATAAATCGCTTCCATACCTAGATCAGCAAAGGCCAGCACTTTAGAGGCACGAATCGCTTTAGACACCAAGTAGGCCGAACCACCGACTGCCATCAAATACACCGCTTTGTTGTCTTTAATCGCATCAATCGCAGTTTGACCGCGCTCGGACTTGCCAATCATCCCTAGTAAGCCAGTCTGTTCCAGCATGGTCCGGGTGAATTTATCCATCCGAGTGGCGGTAGTGGGACCGGCAGGGCCGACGACTTCATCGCGCACCGGATCAACGGGGCCAACGTAGTAAATAAAGCGGTTGGTGAAATCCACCGGCAGTTTTTCGCCCTTGGCCAGCATATCGGTCATGCGTTTGTGCGCAGCATCACGGCCCGTCAAAATCTTGCCATTCAGCAGCAGTACTTCGCCAGGCTTCCAGCTCGCCACCTCGTCACGGGTAATCCCATCCAAATTCACCCGCTTGCCGTTGGTCGGGTTGTAGGTAATGTCGGGCCAGTCTTCCAGGCTCGGCACTTCTAACTCGGCAGGGCCGCTGCCATCCAACACAAAGTGAGCATGACGGGTAGCGGCACAGTTGGGAATAATCGCCACGGGCAGGTTCGCCGCATGGGTTGGGTAGTCTTTAATCTTCACATCCAGCACAGTAGTCAGGCCACCCAAGCCTTGCGCGCCAATCCCCAGTGCATTCACTTTCTCATACAGTTCTAAGCGCAGTTCTTCCACCCGGTTTTGCGGGCCACGTGCAATCAGGTCTTGAATATCAATCGGCTCCATTAGGGCTTCTTTGGCCAGTAGCATGGCTTTTTCAGCAGTCCCGCCAATGCCGATCCCCAACATACCGGGTGGGCACCAGCCCGCGCCCATGGTTGGCACTGTTTTCAGCACCCAGTCCACAATCGAGTCTGAAGGGTTCAACATCACAAATTTCGACTTCGCTTCGGAGCCGCCGCCCTTGGCCGCCACGATCACATCGACTGTGTTACCGGGCACCACTTCGTAGTTAATCACCGCCGGGGTATTGTCTTTGGTGTTCGTGCGTTTACCGGCGGGGTCGGCCAACACAGAGGCGCGCAGTTTATTGTCGGGATGGTTGTAGGCTCGGCGTACACCTTCGTTCACCATGTCCGCCACACTCATATTCCCTTCCCACTGTACATTCATGCCGATTTTCAGGAACACGGTCACAATCCCGGTGTCCTGACAAATCGGCCGGTGGCCTTCGGCACACATGCGCGAGTTCGCCAAAATCTGCGCCATGGCATCTTTTGCCGCCGGGGACTCCTCTTTCAGATAAGCCTGATACAAATTCTGAATGTAATCCTTGGGATGGTAGTAGCTGATAAATTGCAATGCATCTGCAATCGATTGAATAAAATCATCACGTTTGATCAGTGCCATGATCGGATACCCTTAAAAAATTAATGCTGAGCAGGAGACAATAAACGATCGCAATACGCAATCGCGAGTGCAGAGAATAAAAAGACAACATGGATACCCGTTTGGGCGACCAGCGTTTTGACATCATATTGCGGGGCGTTAATGAAAGTTTTCAGTAAGTGAATCGAGGAAATGCCGATGATCGCAGTCGCTAGTTTGACTTTGAGGACGGAGGCATTCACATGCGATAACCACTCAGGCTGATCGGGATGACCGTCTAACCGCATCCGTGAAACAAAGGTTTCATAACCACCGACGATCACCATAATCAGCAAATTAGAAATCATGACAACATCAATCAACCCGAGCACCAGCAACATGATCATGGTTTCATTCAGTTTAGTTGGGGTACTCTGCCCCTCAACGACGGTGAGATTCACGGCCTTGGCAATCGCCGCCACCGCCGTCTCGGAGCCAAACGCGGCTTCAATTAAATGAACCAGCTCAACCCAAAAATGCGCCACATAAACAGCTTGCGCGAGAATCAACCCTAAGTACAGGGGAAGTTGTAACCAGCGACTGGCGAAAATCAGGGCAGGTAAGGGGCGTAAACGAGCTGAAGCGTGATTAGGTGGCGTTGGCGTGTTCATAACAATCAAGCGAATAGAAATGGCTCGTGCAAGAGCCCAAAAACAAAAACAGTATTATGCAAGAAAAGCTATTGGATTGTCACAGTAGAAGACACGGTTGCGGGTGCCGGATTGCCCGATAAATCGTAGGCTTGGACTCGCAACACATGATTGCCAACGGCCAGATCGGTCGTCGGCGCATAGTAGTTATCTTTCGTCCCCAACTTAACCGCGACGCCATCTAAATAAACATCAAAGTAGGTTTCATTCGCACCGCCATAGACTTTCGCCCACTGCCAGCGAAAACGTTTATCGGTGGTGGTCAGGGTGCCGCCAGAGGGAACCTCAAACACAGGCGTGGTGGGTGCAATCGTGTCAATCGTTATTGTCGATGCCGAAAAAACTGGGCCTTTAGACTCGCCAGCAGGACCATTGGTGGCCCGAAACTGTACATTTTTATCACCATCAGTGCTGAAACTGACCGTCACCGTATCTCGCTGCAGGGGGATATTGCGACTCCAATTTATCCACGTGCCACCGAAATTCGTGCTGTATTCCAACCCAGCGCCATCCACGGGTAAGGTCACACTGTAGCGCAACGTACGCCTGCGGGTGTAATTATCGCTGTCGCTAAAACCCGTGTTGTCGGCCGCAAGCAGCTCGGCATAGGGCGCATCACTGGGCTTGGGGTAAGCCGGGGTCGAGCCAACCGGCGACGTCGTTGCACTGCTGTCTTCGTCCGTGCCCCCGCCGCAACCAGCTAATGCTATCGCGAAGATAACCGTCATCAACCCCGCTATGTTGCAGCGTCGTCGGGTCAGCCTCAAAAAAGGCGGGGCGTAAAAAGAGAAGTGCATTAAAATAAGAGAATGGTCACCGTCAGGCGCGATTGTAACCGAGCCGCCAGGCTTCATACGCATAGCCCGTCAGCAAAACCGCTTGAGATGGCTTACAAACATAACTTTGTCGTGAGAGATTGACGCAATTTAACAAATTCTGGCTGGTTGCCGCGTGATACGCTGGTTATGGCCTGTTATGTCTGTTGTATGGTGCTCTTTTGTAGTGCTCTTTTCGTGGATTTGTTACTGGTTTTGTGATGCCAACCCCTGCTGCCACCCCTGCCGATCTCGCACAACACGCCCAGCCCGCTCCTGACATCGCCGCCATAGACTGGTCACAAACACAACCGCATAACCAACAATTCAATGACATTTACTTTTCAACTGTCGATGGCTTAGCGGAAACGAATTATGTTTTTATTCAACACAATCAGCTCCTGGCCCGCTGGCATCGCCTGCCGAGCCACAGCCATTTCACGATCATTGAAAATGGGTTTGGCACAGGATTGAATTTCTTGTGTGCTTGGCAAGCATTTCTGGCTCAAGCGCCTGCCGACAGTCACCTGCATTTTGTGTCAACGGAACGGTATCCCCTCACCCGCACTGACTTACAGCAGGCGTTGCAGCTCTGGCCCAGCCTAAGTCTCGAAAGTGCTGCGTTACTGTCACAGTATCAACTCCCAAGCCGAGGCTTTCATCGCTATCATTTCGCGCAAGATCGCATTCACCTGACCTTGCTGGTGGGCGATATGAATCAGTTATTGCCCCAGCTACAAGCACAAGCCGACTGCTGGTTTCTGGATGGTTTTGCCCCGGCGAAAAACCCTGATATGTGGTCTCCTACGTTATTTCAGGAGATGCGCCGACTCTCTAAGCCTGGAGCAACCTTTGCCACCTTTACCAGTGCCGGCGAAGTCAAACGAGGGCTGCAAGCCGCTGGCTTTGACGTTCAAAAAGTGCCCGGCTATGGCCGTAAGCGTGACATGCTATGTGGTTATCTGCCGGATCAAACAAGCAGCGACGCACGGACTTGGCGTGCCACCTGTCGTCCCCCCCAGTCAGTAGCGATTGTCGGTGCGGGCTTGGCGGGCTGCCATGCTGCTGCTGCGTTGGCTCGATATGGCTGGTCTGTCAGTCTGTTTGAGCAAGGTCAAGCCGTTGCCAGCGCGGCCTCAGGGAACCCCGTTGGGGTTTTATATGCCCGACTGTCAACGCAACTTAAAGAGCAGCAACTGCAGCTACGCGCCCTATCCAAATTCATCCTTCAAGGCTTGGAATACAGCAGCCGCTTGCTATTGGGGCTTGCCCCAGCAAACACAACAGGAACGGCCGCCACCGCGCCAACCAGTACGCCTGCCGGGGTGTTGCAATTGGCATTCAACGACGCTGAATTAAGCCGCGCGCAAGGCATTTTAGGAGCCGGGCTACCGACAAATTTAGTGCAGTGGGTCAGTGCGGCTCAAGCCAGTGAACTTGCTGGGATTGAAGTCCGCTATCCTGGCCTGTTTTATCCACAAGCGGGTTGGACCAGCCCGCCCTACTGGTGCCGTGCGCTCACCCAACATACGCAGATACAGACCCACCTCACCACCACGGCTGTTGAGCTCTGTGTTAGCGCTGCTGGAGTAGCGGCTGGGGTAACCGCTGGTCTCGCCCCAAGTCTCATCATCAATGGGCAGAGCCAATGGGAGGTACGCTGCAAATTGGCGGAGACAAACGGCTTCGGGTATCGTTCAAGGCATGATCATTTGATCCTCGCCAACGCGCATGAAGCAAATCTCTTGCTGGGTAAACAGGGGCTTCCGGTGCTGCCCATGCAATATTTACGCGGACAGATTACCCAATTTCCGGCTTTACCAGCGAGTCAACCCCTGCGCACGGTGCTGTGTGCGGAAGGGTATTGTGCCCCCGCCAGCGCAGGCTGGCATACCTGTGGCGCGACGTTTGACAAGTCCGAACGCGATTTAAGCGTGCGCAGCGCAGACCATCTACAAAACTTGATGGCGCTGGCCCAGCTTTCCCCCGCGCTCAGCCAGAGTGCCGCCCCCTATCTCGGCGCTGGCACATCAGCCCCAGCATTACAAGGGCGAGCCGCTTTCCGCTGTGCCACGCCCGACTTTAAACCGATTGTAGGTTGGTTAGCGCAGCCCAACGAACTCCCCCTTGGCTTAACCCTAGCCCACGGTGCGCGAGGGCTGATTACCGCCCCACTCAGTGGCGAAAGTTTGGTTGATAGTCTATTAGGGCTGCCCCATTGCCTAAGCCAAACGATGCAAGAAAGCATTGATCCCATGCGATTTATGCAGAGCAAAAGACGGATTTAAGGCCTTTTTCTGTAAGAAAATAGTCAGTCAATCCCGTTAAAGTGCGCTTAGCATTTTTAGTATTGATCAAAACTGAGCGCAATAAGACTCAGTCACCCTAACGTATAACCTGGAGTGAGACATGTCCGGCATCGAATCCGTTTTGCAAGAAAACCGCCTTTTCCCCCCGAGCCCAGCGACCGTGAGCGCTGCCACGATTAGCGGCCAAGCCGCCTACGATGCACTGTGTGCCGAAGCAGAAAAAGATTACGCAGGTTACTGGGCACGCCTCGCCCGTGAGAACTTGCTCTGGCAAAAGCCCTTTACCCAAACACTCGATGAAAGCAACGCGCCTTTCTTTAAGTGGTTTGCCGATGGCGAGCTGAATGTTTCCTACAACTGCTTGGAACGCAACCTGCAAAACGGCAATGCCGATAAAGTCGCAATTATTTTTGAAAGTGACGGCGGCGAGGTCAACAAAGTCACGTATCGGCAGCTCTATGAAAAAGTCTGTCAACTCGCGAACGGCATTAAGTCACTGGGCTACCAAAAAGGCGAGCGCGCAATTATCTACATGCCCATGAGCGTCGAAGCCATTTGCGCCATGCACGCCTGCGCTCGCTTGGGCCTGACGCACTCCGTGGTATTTGGCGGCTTCTCAGCGAAGTCCCTGCAAGAACGGATTGTGGATGCACATGCCACCTTGGTGATTTGTGCCGACGAACAAGTGCGTGGCGGTAAAAACATTCCGCTCAAACCCGCTGTCGAAGAAGCATTTGCGATGGGCGGTTGCGAGCATGTGCGTAAAGTGATTGTGTATCAACGCACTGGCGGCAAAGTCAATTGGGATGCCAATCGCGATGTCTGGATGCATGAACTTGCCGCCAACCAAGCTACCGATTGCGCGCCGACTTGGGTGGATGCCGAGCACCCGCTCTTTATCCTCTACACCTCCGGCTCGACCGGTAAACCGAAAGGCGTACAGCACTCCAGCGCCGGCTATTTGCTGCATGCCATGCTCACCATGAAGTGGACGTTCGACATTCAGCCGAATGATGTTTTCTGGTGTACCGCCGATGTCGGTTGGGTTACCGGCCATACCTACATTGCCTATGGCCCACTGGCCGTTGGCGCGACGCAAATTGTGTTTGAAGGCATTCCAACCTACCCCCACAGCGGGCGCTTCTGGGAAATGATTGCCAAACACAAAGCCAGCATTTTCTACACCGCGCCCACCGCGATTCGTTCCTTGATTAAAGCCAGTGAATCTACCCCTGCTTCACATCCGCGCAATTACGACCTCAGCTCCTTGCGCCTGATGGGTTCGGTCGGTGAACCGATT
The DNA here is from genome assembly GCF_003335215.1 of Parvibium lacunae. GTDB lineage: Bacteria > Pseudomonadota > Gammaproteobacteria > Burkholderiales > Burkholderiaceae_D > Parvibium > Parvibium lacunae. The sequence continues at coordinate 7,929 of NZ_QPGB01000002.1, forward strand.
AATCCCGAAGCCTGGATGTGGTACTACGAAAACGTCGGCGGCAAGCGCTGCCCGATTGTGGACACTTGGTGGCAGACCGAAACCGGCGGCCACATGATTACCCCCCTGCCCGGCGTGCATGGCCTCAAACCCGGTTCTTGCACCATGCCCTTCCCCGGCATTGCCGCCGCGATTGTGGATGAAACCGGCAACGATGTGGAAAAAGGCAAAGGTGGTTTCCTCGTCATTAAAAAACCCTGGCCCTCCATGATTCGCGCCATCTGGGGCGACCCTGAGCGTTTTGTTAAGAGCTACTACCCCGCCGACTTCAATGGCAAATACTACCTAGCAGGTGATGGTGCCAACCGCGACTTAGATGGCTACTTCTGGATCATGGGCCGAATTGACGATGTGCTGAATGTCTCTGGCCACCGCTTGGGCACCATGGAAATTGAATCGGCCTTGGTCGCGAACCCACTGGTGGCGGAAGCCGCTGTGGTGGGCCGCCCTGATGACCTGACCGGTGAAGCAGTGGTTGCGTTTGTGGTGCTCAAACAATCACGCCCCAACGCGGAAGAAGGCCAGAAAATCGCCAAAGAACTGCGGGAATGGGTGGGCAAAGAAATTGGCCCCATCGCCAAACCCAAAGAAATTCGCTTTGGCGAAAACCTACCTAAAACCCGCTCCGGAAAAATCATGCGCCGCCTGCTGCGTGACCTCGCCAAAGGTGCCGAGATTACGCAGGATATTTCGACACTTGAGAATCCGGCCATTCTGGATCAACTGAAAGTGGCGCAGTAAACGAAACATGTACCGCTGGGCCCAGCGGTACAGATAGCCAGATTTCGGTGCAGGCTAGCTTGCATAGCAAGTGAAACAAGCGAGGCACAGTGGCCATATTCAAAACCGTGTATGAAATTGAAATTTATTAAACAAGAAAATTTGCATCTCTGGACATAATAGACATTTACCGCAACGCAGAACGGGTTTGCCCTAATTAACACCTTCTCTCCTCTCTCTACAATGCTAGACACAGGGAGAAGATGATGAAAAATTTATTTCAGCTATACAAAGCCTATTTTGCTAACGTGGTTGCATATTTGGCAGTGACCCTCCTATACGGTGCCCCTGCAATCGCACAAATAAACTGGCAATCGTCAGCCATGCAAGACTACGGCAAGGGTTTTGAAAATCTCAGGCAAGCACTCAGTGACGATAGCCGTATCCGAGGCGTTGTAGTCATTCATAATGAGCAACTACAATTTGAATACTACCGGCAAGAACTAAATCAGCACACTTTGCATGATGCAGCTTCCGTAACAAAAAGCGTCTTATCCAGCCTAATCGGGATTACCACCGAGACGCATCATTTGAACCTGCAAGCTGGGATCAGGGCTTCCATGGAACAATACCCAACGCTCCAAGTATCCCCTGACATGTCCGCACCCACAGAATTACAACTGTGGCATTTACTGACTTTAAGCACAGGCTACGCAGCACAAGTACGTGATCGTTCGGGTGATTATTTTGCCTTTAAGCGAACGATCCAGAAAGGCGCTGCTCTACAGGAAGCATGGCAACGCCCTCGTTTATTTCAGCCTGGCCAAGGTTTCGTGTATAACAATATAGAACCTCATCTGCTTTCGATACTGTTGACGCAGCTCACACAACAAACGGCCCGCGAATTCGCTGCTAAACGTCTATTTCTGCCCCTGCAAATTTCGCAATATGAATGGCCCTCGGCGGGAATAGATACGATTGGCTCGACTGACCTAAAACTCACCACTCGCGACATGGCCAAATTAGGCCAACTGTGGCTACAAGACGGTTTCTGGGAAGGCCAGGCAATTATCCCGAAACAATACTTGCAGCAAGCCACGCAAGCTTATCAGCCGGTTCCTTCATCTGGCATATTGGGAAAGTTAGGTTATGGTTATCTGTTCTGGATTGTCTTATCCGATGCCACCACACCAGCGGCTTTTTTTGCATCTGGTCATGGCGGGCAATTAATTTATGTTGTACCCGGCAAAAAACTCGTTGTGGCCATTAACGCTGAATCCACGGATGCCCAACACGCTACCGGCGCAGTACAAACAGCCCGCATATTGAAACAACACTTATTACCTATTTTTGAAAACTAACCCGACAAAAAAGCCACGCAATCCGCGTGGCTTTTTGCTTCCAAACTAACTCAAATTATTTCTTCAACTTCACCGGCTGGGTCAACACCGCAGGCTGCAAAATCTCATCCAATTGCGCTTGCGTGAGCAAGCCTAATTCCAGCACTAAGTCACCGACACTGCGGCCTGTCTCTACAGCAGTACGTGCCACTTTGGTCGCGTTTTTGTAGCCGATATAGGGATTGAGTGCCGTCGCCAAACCAGCGGATTGCTGCACACGCTGCAAGAGCAGTTCACGATTGGCAGTAATACCTTGTACGCACTGCTGGCGCAGGGTGTGGCAGCCATTGGTGAGATGGCGAATGCTCTTGACCAAGCTCCAGAAAATAATTGGTTCAAACGCATTCAACTGCAACTGCCCACCTTCTGCCGCCATCGTCACAGCGATATCATTGCCGACCACTTCAAAGGCGATTTGGTTCACGACTTCAGGGATCACGGGATTGACCTTGCCGGGCATGATGCTGGAACCAGCTTGCTTAGCAGGCAGGTTAATTTCACCTAAACCAGCTTGTGGGCCGCTAGAAAGCAAGCGTAAATCGTTACAGACCTTGGAGAGCTTGACCGCCACACGCTTGAGTACGCCTGAAAGCTGCACATAGGCGCCGGTATCTTGGGTGGCTTCAATCATGTTGTCGGCCTTGATCATGTGCAGGCCGGTAATTTCGCTGAGGTATTGCGTGGCAAGGCCCGCGTATTCAGGATCGGTGTTAATCCCCGTCCCAATCGCGGTGGCCCCGAGGTTGATTTCGCGCATCAGGGCTTGCGCTTCGCGCACCCGTTGTTCGTCTTCCGCCAACATCACGGCGTAGGTGCTGAACTCTTGCCCGAGGGTCATGGGCACCGCATCTTGTAATTGGGTACGGCCCATTTTGAGCACATCGGCAAACTCTTTGGCCTTAGCATCGTATGCCTGACGCAGTTGAGCCATGGCCACCAAGAGTTGGTCGATCAAATACACCAAACCCAGACGAATTGCGGTGGGGTAAACATCATTGGTGCTTTGCGATTGGTTCACATCATCATTCGGATGCAGGTGTTCGTACTGACCTTTGCCAAAACCCAAAATTTCGAGGGCACGATTGGCAATGACTTCGTTAGCATTCATATTGGTGGAAGTCCCCGCCCCACCTTGAATCACATCGACTACAAATTGTTCATGTAGCTTGCCGGCAATGATGTCATCACAAGCTTTGAGAATCACTGCCGCTTTTTCGGTTTGCAGCAAACCCAATGTTTGGTTTGCTCGGGCTGCGGCTTTTTTCACTTGGCACAGTGCTACAACCAGTTCTTTAATGGAGCCAATCTGAATCCCTGAAATGGGAAAATTTTCAACCGCACGCAGGGTATGTACGCCCCAATAGGCTGCTGCCGGAATCTCGCGATCGCCTAACAAATCACTCTCAATCCGAATAGTTTGTGCTGACATCTGCGGCTCCTTGAATGGGGGAAAGTAAAGTCTGCACTGTAATGAGTGTGGTAAGCATGAGCCAATACTCTTTACACATAGCCAGGGCTGGCGCAGAGTACGGCAATGCGCCACCCCCCTGCGGCACTGGTCCGCAATTATCTTCTTCTTGTGTTGGGTTTACTGATTTTTTTGGCAAGCACAGCTTGGCTCGAAAATCAGGGGATCTCCGCTGCCTGGCTGGGCTATCTCTTTCTGTTCGCCACCATTGCGCTGTACGCCATCATCGGCTTGTTTTGTCGTACCAGTCAAATTGACGAATACTATGTTGCAGGTAGGCGGATTCCTGCTGTTTTCAATGGCATGGCGACTGCGGCAGATTGGATCAGTGCCGCATCCTTCATTGGTCTGGTCGGCACGCTCTATGTCACGGGCTATGATGGCTTGGCTTATGTTCTGGGTTGGACGGGCGGCTATGTCTTAGTCGCCCTGCTGATCGCCCCTTATCTACGTGAGCTAGGGGGATTTACAGTTCCTGAATTTTTAGGCCGCCGTTTTGCCAGTCGCACCGTGCGCTTCGCTGCAGTCCTCGCTGTTCTGCTTTGCTCCTTCATTTACCTCGTAGCGCAAATTCAAGGAATTGGTTTGATTACCCAGCGCTTTGTTGGGGTGGAGTTTACTGTCGGCGTCTTTTTGGGCTTAGCGGGTGTCCTGGTTTGCTCATTTTTAGGGGGCATGCGGGCAATTACCTGGACCCAGGTCGCGCAATACCTCATTTTACTGATTGCTTTTGTTTTGCCAACGGCCTGGGTAGCATGGCAACAAACGGCGAGCCTGTCGCCGCTGACCGTCTTGCAGCGCTCGCTGGCAACCATTGCAACACAAGAAAGTCGTTTAAGGGATGACCCGGCAGAGCAGCAAGTCCAGCAAGCATTGCGCAAGCAAGCTGCCAATTACCAAGCAAAGATCGATCAATTACCGGTAAGTTACAACCTTGAAAAACAGGCACTTGAAATGCAGATCATGCATCTGCGTCAAGATCATGCCTCGCTGCGTGAAATCAAGGCGGCAGAAAAGCAATTAAGCCAGTTTCCCGTTTCACCGGAGGAAGCCAACCGACGCTGGCAAGAAGCGCGGGATCAATATCTAAAACGGGCCGAGCCACCGGGAGACTACGCCCAACCCTATACCCACAGCAGCAACCTGGCGCAGGCTTCGACGCAGCATTACGTCAGCGCTGAGGCGGCACGTCAGCAAAACCGATTAAATTTTATCGCCCTGCTGTTTTGCTTAATGCTGGGCACAGCAAGTATGCCCCATATCCTGACGCGCTATCTCACCACGCCCACCGTTGCCAGTGCCCGGCAATCGGTGGCTTGGACCTTATTTTTTATTTTGCTGCTTTACCTTGCTACGCCAATCTTAGCTGCGCTGGTTAAAGCTGCCGTGATGACGGATCTCGTTGGTAGCTCACTGAAAGCGTTGCCAACTTGGCTAACCAGCCTCAAAAAGCTTGATGTGAATTTCGCCCATTTCACCGATTGGAATCACGATGGTATCTTGCAATATGCAGAGCTAAGCTTACATCCCGATATTGTCATGCTCGCCTTGCCCAGCATGTTTGGTCTGCCATCTGTCATTGCAGGGCTCATTGCTGCGGGGGCGCTTGCGGCTGCCCTTTCTACCGCTGATGGGCTGTTACTCACGCTCGCCAACACCATGTCGCACGATGTTTACTTTGCTCGCTTACACCCTCAGGCCAGCACTCAACGACGGGTCACGATTGCCAAAATCACCTTACTAGTAGTGGCCCTGCTCGCCGCTTATGTCACCTCGTTAAAGCCTGGGAATATTTTGAGCGTCGTCGGCGCTGCGTTTTCACTCGCGGCATCAAGCTTATTCCCAGCCTTGATCATGGCCGTCTTTTTCCCACATTACAGCCCACGGAGTATCTTTTGGGGTATGTTAACGGGAACCGCATTATGTCTGTTTTATATGTTTGCGCATTATCCACTATCGGCTAATTTACTGGGTTGGCAAATGGGTAAATGGGCAGGCATTGAACCGGTTGCTGCCGCCGTATTCGGCGTCCCAGCCGGTTTCATCACGATCGCCTGTGTGGAGGTCTTCTACCGGTTCAAACGCAGCTTTAAACCAAAAAAAGCCTCATCACGAACGGCAAAATAAAAAAGCCAAGTTATTCACTTGGCTTTTTAACTTGGAACAACCTTAGTGGATGTCACTTAGGCAATAGCGCGTAGCTCCCGTAAGGCGACAGACAACATCGCGAGATCACAGTGGTCGGAGACTTGCAGATCACGCAGCAAACGTTGCGCGCTATGCAAGGTACGTTGACCAGCCTGACGCCATTGAATCAATGCCGCAGCCAAGTCGCTGGTATCACTGGCCTGCTGCGCTAACTGGAGTGTCAAATTGCGCTGTTGCAGGGCTAAATCATCGCGCAGCGCCGCCCGTGCCAGCGTTTGCCAGTGCGTATCAGTTGGCAATGCGGCAATCTGTTGACGCACCCAGTCGAGTTCCAACTCAGCCCCCACTGCATGATAAAAACGGGCAGCGGTCTGAACGGGAAGCTGATGCTCCGTTGCCAACTCGACAATATCCAACAATGCCGCACCGGTTTCCAGTACCGCGACAGCGTCAGCCAAGCCGGCTGGCACTCGCTGGGCGATAAGATCATCAACAATACGCTGTATTGGCTGACGGCCGCTTTCGGTCATGCATGCCAACGCCTGCTCCAACAACTCAGCCACATGAGGACGCAGGCGAGCAATATTACTGCCCAACTGTGCCAGCAACTCAGGCTGCTGGGCACTGCGACGCATCAGCCAGACAACCGCTTTTTGAACAAAACGGGAAATCTGAATCAGCATATCACCTTGCGCTTTGTCACTCACTTGGTTGTCTAAGCCATCAATTTGCGCCCACAATTGCTCAAGGCCAAAGAGCTCTTTGGTCAGGATATAGGCTCGGACAATCGGGCCAGGGGCCGCGCCGGTTTCTTCCTGAGCACGATGGACAAACGTTGCACCAACGCGGTTCAGCATGGTGTTAGTGATGCAAGTGGCAATGATTTCGCGCTTCAACGGGTGTTTTGTCGCCGCATCAGCGAACCCTGTTTGGATGGGTTTGGGGAAATATTGCAGCAAAGTCGGCTGGAAGAACGCATCATCCGGGATATCGCTGGCAATCAAATCATCAAACAATTGCATCTTGGCATAGGCTAGCAACACCGCATTCTCTGGCGTTGAGAGGCCAAGGCGAGCTTTGCGTCGTTCCAATAACTGTTCATCAGTCGGTAAATACTCAATACGACGCTTCAAGCGACCGCTGGCTTCTAGCGCATGCATTAGACGAGTTTGGCCTTCGAGTAACTGCAGGCCACGGCGCGTGGTCACCGATAAGCACTGTGTTTGATAGTAATTATCTTCTAACACTAACAAGCCGACTTCTTCAGTCATGTTCGCCAGCAGTTCATTGCGCTGCTTGAGCGTCATATCCCCTGCCGCAACCAATCCATTCAGAAGAATTTTGATATTGACCTCATGGTCCGAACAGTCAACCCCTGCGGAGTTATCAATCGCATCGGTACAGAGCTTGACGCCGTGCATCGCGGCTTCGATTCGCCCAAGCTGGGTGCAGCCTAAGTTACCGCCTTCCCCCACAACTTTACAACGTAAGTCAGCCCCATTGACACGAATCGCATCATTGGCGCGATCACCAACCTGTTGATGTGTTTCTGTACTGGCCTTGACATACGTGCCAATGCCGCCGTTATAGAGCAGATCAACAGGCGCTTTCAGAATCGCCATTTTCAATTCATTCGGGGTCAGGCTATCTGCATCAATCCCCAATACCGCCTTGACTTCAGGCGATAGAGGAATCGTCTTGGCCGAGAGCGGATAAATCCCACCGCCTGCGGAAATCAAAGCACGGTTGTAATCTTCCCAAGAAGACCGAGGCAAGGCAAAAATGCGCTCACGCTCCTCAAAACTGCGTGCCGCATCCGGATTCGGATCAAGGAAAACATGACGATGGTCAAACGCAGCTAACAAGCGAATATGCCGCGATAGCAACATCCCGTTACCGAACACATCGCCGCTCATATCGCCGACGCCGACTACCGTAAAGTCCTGCGTTTGGGTATCACGACCCATTTCACGGAAATGCCGCTTCACGGACTCCCAGGCGCCGCGTGCGGTAATCCCCATTTTCTTGTGGTCGTAGCCATTACCACCGCCTGATGCAAAGGCGTCCCCCAGCCAGAAGCCATATTCTTCAGAAACGCTGTTTGCAATGTCGGAAAAGGTTGCAGTACCTTTGTCTGCCGCCACCACCAGATAGGGATCATCAGGATCATGGCGAACGACTTGAGCAGGTGGCACAAGCTGACCGGTAACCAAGTTATCCGTGAGATCAAGCAAACCACGCAAGAAAGTTTTATAGCATTCAATGCCCTCACGCTGATAGGCTTCGCGGTCACTCATTGGGGGCGCTTTCTTAAGGACAAAGCCGCCTTTGGAACCAACGGGGACAATCACCGTATTTTTGACCATTTGCGCTTTGACCAGACCAAGAATCTCGGTGCGGAAATCTTCGCGACGATCTGACCAACGCAAGCCGCCCCGCGCTACTTTACCGCCACGCAAGTGAACCCCTTCGACCCGCGCTGAATAGACAAAAATTTCAAACATGGGCCGTGGTTCCGGCATGTTCGGAATTTTAGAAGGGTCGAACTTGAATGAAATGTAGGCCTTATGCTCTCCCTGTGCGGTAAGTTGATAGTAGTTGGTCCGCAGTGTCGCCAAAATCGTTTCCAGGTACTGGCGGACGATCCGATCCTGATCAAGGTTGGCGACTGCCTCAAAATCACTACGTAGCTGGTTGACGATGACATTGGCCAGCTCATCACGCTGCGCCACACTCAATTCATTAAGCTCAAAGCGCGTGACAAATAGCGCCACCAATTGACGGGCAATGTGTGGATAAGCGGCCAGGGTATTCGCGATGTAACTCGCGCTGTACGTTAACCCCAACTGCTTGAAGTAAGCGGCATAAGCGCGCAACAAGACGATCTGACGCCACTCCAAACCAGCAGCCAGCACGAGTGAATTAAAATCATCGTTTTCAACAGCACCGGCCCACGCTTGCTCAAACAGCCCTTCAAAAAGCGCCTTCACCGCTGGAAGGTCATGGTCTAATTTGTCGCTGACATGCTGCAGGGTATCGGGCCGCACTTGCAAACCAATATCATGCAACCAGACTGGCTCGGCGCCCTCGGGCGTAATGGCGTAGGGACGTTCATCCAACACGCGCACCCCCATGCGCTCCAGCATCGGCAAACTATCAGAGAGTGCTAACGGCCCACCACGATGACAGACTTTGAAACGCAACATGCCGGGCAAAGCACCAAGCGGGCGATAGAGGTTGATGGCAAGCGGGGCGTTATCGCTAAGGGCATCAAACAGCGCAATATCTGCAACCGCACCAATGGCTGGATACTCTTCACGGTAACCGGCTGGAAATGCCATTGCATAGGCACGGTAACGGGCATTGCCCTCTGCCTCACCATAACGCTCAACCAGCGCTTCTTGGAGATCATCGACCCAACGCCGGACTGCCTGGATCAGGCGCGCCTCGACTGCACGAACATCAATTTGCTCAGTGGCGGTGTTTTCGGGGCGCGTGCGAACCACCATGTGAATCCGCGCCAGCATGGACTCCGAGAGATGCGGTGTGAACTCGACGGCATAGCCTTGAAAAGCCTCAAGCAGAATACTTTGAATGCGCTGGCGCAACTCCGTGTTGTATTTTTCACGGGGAACAAAGAGTAAACAGGAATAGAAGCGGTTGAATGGATCACGCCGGACAAACAAGCGAGTGCGCTGGCGCTCTTGCAAACGCAAAATACCGGTTGCAGTCGCAAACAACTCATCCGTGGTGCTCTGGAACAACTCGTCCCGTGGGAACGTATCCAAAATCGCTTCCAACGATTTAGCCAAGTGACTGCGCGGCAAAAAACCAGCTGTTTGCATGACTTGTGATACTTTGCGGCGAATAAGCGGAATTTCTTCTGGATGCTCGGTATACACCGTGGACGTGTAAAGACCAATAATCCGCGCTTCACCGATCACTTTACCCTGCGCATCAAACCGTTTCACCCCAACATAATCTAAGTAGCCGGGACGGTGAACCGTCGCCCGCGTGTTCGCGGTTGTCAAGAAAATGCATTCTGGCGCTTGAATGATTGCTTCAGAATAAGCGGGAGCTTCAGCCAGGGAGGGTTCACTATTTCGCTCATCACGCAAAATCCCGAGACCTGTTTTAGCAACAATCTGTAGATAATTCTTGCCCCCTTGCTGCACCAAGTCATACTCGCGATAGCCCAGAAGGGTAAAGTGGTCTTCCAGCAACCACTGAATGAAAGCCTGACTCTCGGCGATTTCTTCCTGACCGTAATTGGCCCCAGCGCAAGCGGCAGCGGCGGCCCGCACTTTGTCGCACATGGTTGCCCAGTCTTCAACAGCACAGCGGACATCGCTCAGCACATCAATGAGTGCCTGTTGCAGGCGCTCGCGCTCGGCTTCGGCAGCAATTTGGTCTAACTCAATATGTATGTAGGACTCAAGGTGCGATCCTGCGACATCGCTATCGCGTGGCAAAATGTGTTGCAGGCGTCCCTGGTCATCGCGTTGAACGCGAATCTGCGGGTGAATAATCAAATGCAAGGCATAGCCACTGCGGTTGATTTCCATGGAGACCGAATCAACCAGAAACGGCATGTCGTCATTGACAATCTCAACGACCGTATGTGTCGATTCCCAGCCATGCTCATCCGCATTAGGTTGATAAACACGGGCTTTCACCTCACCCGGTTTACGCTGCTGCGCTAGCTGCAGATGAGATAATGCGGTGCCATACAAATCAGCGATTTTGCGAGACTGCAGCTCTTCACTGTCAACATTCTGGAAATAGTGCTCTAGAAAAGGATTAGCAAGTGCCTGCGTGGCATCATTCAGCCGACCCGCCGCATATGTTTTAAGCTCGCGAATCAGTGTTTGCTTGAGATTTTGTTCAGTCATGACTGGCTAACCATGTAAAGGGGGTTAAACTGCAAAAAGAAGTGCGAGTAGCTTACAGAAATGCCTCTGGACTGTCTTATCGGCCATTTTCCCCAACCGATTAAGCATGATCTAATGCATTATCCGTATAATCATGCTCTATTTTATGCATCGTCGTCTTATTTGATTACCTTGTTATGATGCCCTACCCTAATCTGAGTTTAATTGTTGCAACTGCAAAAAATCGGGCCATCGGCATTAACAATACCCTGCCCTGGCACTTACCGGAAGACCTACGCTACTTCAAAACCCTCACGACCGGCCATACCATCATCATGGGGCGCAAAACCTATGAATCGATAGGGAAGCCCTTGCCAAACCGGCGCAATATCGTCATCAGCCGCCAAACGAGCTATGCCCCAGAGGGGGTTAGCGTTTTTCACACGCTGGATGTTGCCCTTGCAGCCTGCGCGCAGGAGCAAGAAGTCTTTTTGATTGGCGGTGCCATGCTCTATGAACAAGCGCTGCCCCTGACACAGCGCCTGTACATCACCGAGATTGATCTGGACGTAGCGGGAGATGCCTTTTTCCCACCGATCCCCCCAGCGTTTAAAGAGGTTTGGCGCGAAACCCATGTCAACAGCACCACGCCGCCGATTAGATTTTCATTTACACGCTGGGAAAGACTGCCCGCTGGGGTTGACTAAGGCGGAAACGCCCATAGGCTGATGCAACACCTGCTTACAAGTCGTCAGCCTAACGCCACACTGGCTGTAAAGACAGCATGCTAAGATGCATTTGTACTGTCAATGAGGAAATGACAGATAAAAACGATAGTCACCTTGGGCAAAACACAAACATAATCGTGCCCAACGCCGCTCAGGAAATCAGTTTATGGGTATTCGCCTCGTCTCGAAGAGGAATCGTTCGCGTCTGGATAGACGCGCACTAAAAGTAGCGCTCAATCTGTTATCAGATTACAGACTGATATTGTCAGTGCTATTAGTCTCAAACAGCGCTTCCGCGTTAAATTTAGATATTCGTCACTACAGTCAAACGCATCCTACTCATAGGGAAAGCCTCGATTCACTGCATGAATGCAGCAAGACCGTGCCTTTGAGCCTAGCAAATGCGCGGCAGCGCCTAGCAGAAGGTAACCGCGAGCTCAGACAAGCCAAAAACAATATCGCACTCGCCAGCGCAGACCAAGCCAGCGCGGCGGCTCGTCCGAATCCCCAGCTTTCTTATAATATGGCTAGTATCAACCCCAATGGTGGGATCGGTGGCGGGGCTTGGCCAGATAAGCGGATTGACCAGATAGTCCGCCTGGATCAATTAATTGAACGCGGCAACAAGCGAGAATTACGAATTGCGGTTAGCGATGCCAATAAACAAGCGAGTGAAGCAGACTACGCAAATACCCTACGGGAACAGCGACTGGCGCTGGATATTGCCTATTACGACCTCAAACTGGCCGAGCAAAAATTAAGTATCACCCGTGATAACGCCCAACTCTTCGCCGACACCTTACAAAAGCAACAACTGCGGCTGCAAGCCGGCGATATTGCCGGCGCTGATCTTGCCCGTATCCGGGTTGATGCATTACGGGCAAAAAGCGAACAACAACAAGCTACCCTCGAACTCCGCCAAGCGCAAGCCAGCCTGGCGTTGCTATTGGGGCTGGAAAACTGCAGCGATGCGCTACAGACGATTGACCCTTGGCCCCAGCTCAGTGATACCAGCACGGCTTCTGTTTTACCGGATAACCCAGAACTAGACCGTTTAGTGAATCAGCGCAGTGATGTCGTGGCTGCGCAGCAGCGCCGGCAAGCCGCGCAGCAAGCTTATGCCTTAGCGCAATCGCTACGCAGCCGCGATGTCAGTGTGAATGCCCAGTATGAGCGCTTTCAGCCCAACAGCCCAAATACCTACGGCATTGGGGTGTCGGTTCCGCTCTTTTTAGGCTATGACTACCGGGGTGAAATCCGCCGCGCACAAGCCTCACTCGACCAAGCCGACTACGAACTACAAAAAACCCAGCAAATTGCCGCTGCTGAAATCCGCCAGGCTCAGCAGCGCTATCAACTCACGCGCAATCGCTGGCAGGAATATCAAGAACAGATTCTGCCTGCCGCGCGTAAGGCAACGCAGGCCACTGAATTCGCCTGGCGGAATGGGGCAGCCTCATTACTAGACTGGCTGGATGCACGCCGAACCTTGCGGGCAGTCGAACTCGATGCCGCCCAAATTGATGCACAGCTGGCACGGGCACGGGCGGTCGTACAAGCCACCTTAGGCTTGAGCGCTGATTCGCCCCCCCGCACGCCGACATCTGCGCCCTAAACTCCTATCATTGCCGTTAAAAGGACACTCTCAGTCATGTTCGGTTCTGCCTCAATCCGCAATGTATCGCGTAAAACCTTTTTTGTACTGGCTCTGCTTGGCATCGGTGTTGCCTTGGTAATCAAATACGGGCAATCCAACACAGCGCCAGCTCCCCTTGCCAAAGAAGCCAGCAGCCATATCAAGGTCTTGTCTCCCTCACGTATCGCCATTACCGCAGGCGCACCCCAATTGGCGTATCTCAAAAGTGAACCCACTGAGACCTTTCCGCTCCCATTGGTTGAACCCCTCAACGCTCGGATCGCCTACAACGAAAACAACACCGCCAGAATCACCAGCCCGATCGCGGCACGGGTTATCCAAATTCAAGCTGAACTGGGTGACAACGTAAAGCAAGGCAGTGGGCTGGTGACGCTGGATGCCCCAGACTACGCACAAGCTGTCGCCGATGTCCGTAAAGCAGAAGCCGACTTAGCACTCAAAGATAAGCAACGTCAACGCGCTGAAATACTCTGGCGCGGGGAAGCCATCGCCCGCCGTGAGGTAGATAATGCCGAAGCTGACTTTCAAGTTGCTGTTGCCGAAACTCAGCGCGCACGACAGCGCTTGGCGAACCTGACCCATGGCGACAAGGCCAGTACGCAGCAAGGATTACTTACCCTGCGTGCGCCCCTCAATGGCACGATTGTGGAACGCCACATCAACCCTGGCAGCGAAGTAGGAACGGGGGATAATCAACCCCTGTTTGTGATCTCTAATTTGAACACCCTGTGGGTTTACGTTGATTTACCGGAGCGCTACCTGGGTAAAGTCGAACCCGGGATGAATGCGATTCTGACGGCTGACGCTTATCCTGCTGAGCGCTTTGGCGGTACAGTCGAAAAAGTATCGGCTGTGTTAGATCCCACGACACGTCGCTTTACCGTGCGTTGTCTGTTTCCAAATTCTGAACTGCGGCTAAGACCAGAAATGTTTGCCCAAGTCACCTTTGCCGCTAAAAACTCACTGGATGTCTGGCGAATTCCCAATTCAGCCTTAATCGTACAGGGGATTCAACAATATGCTTTTATCGAACTCCAACCTGGGGAATATGAAAAGCGCTCGCTTGATATCCTCAGCAAAGACCATCGCTATAGCTATGTTAGCGGCAACCTAAGTGGCCAACGCGTGGTTGTGAAAGGCGCTCTATTGCTCAATGCCGAATTACTGGCCGGTAATTAACTTGACTGACGAGACTCTCTGATGCGCGCGCTCATTGCTTTTGCAATCCAACAACGGGCCTTTATCCTACTGTTAACTGGCCTGTTAGCTGTCTTCGGATTTCGTTCTTTTTCAGCGATTCCGATCGAAGCCTTTCCTGACGTCCAAGATGTTCAGGTACAAATCGTCACGCAATACCAAGGGCAAGCACCCGAAGAAGTGGAACGGGCAATCAGCTTACCGATTGAACGTGAAATGAGCGGTGTTCCGCGCATGACCCAAATGCGCTCCATTTCTATTACCGGTCTCTCAATCGTTACCCTCACGTTTGCCGATGGCACCGATGATCACTTTGCACGGGCCAAGGTACTCGAAAAACTGCAACAAGTAAGTTTGCCCCCTGACGCGCAACCGGTCTTAGCGCCGCTAACGACCGCAGTTGGCGAAATCTATCGTTACATTCTTGAAATCCCAGAAAGCATGAGCCTGCGTGAAGCGCGTGCGATACATGATTGGGTCATTCGCCCGGAATTACGCTTTGTGCCAGGGGTGGCAGATATTGTCAGTTATGGTGCCACGATTAAACAGTATCAAGTTCGTATCAATCCCTCATTATTGAAAAAATTTGGCGTCACGATCAACGACGTAGCGCAAGCCCTAGAAGCCGGTTCAAGCAATGTTGGCGGTGGGACTATCCGTACTGGGGAAGAAGCCTACGTCCTGCGCAGTGTGGGCATTTTCCGCTCACTGGATGATATTGGCGATGTCATCGTGGCTGACCGCCAAGGTAAAACGATTACTGTACGTGATATTGCGATAGTCCAGATTGGCGATCGTCCGCGTACCGGCGTTGTCTCCTTCACCAACACGGAAGAATCGAAAAATAGCGTTGTGCAGGGCATTGTGCAAATGACCAAAGGCCAGAACCCTGCAGTCGTGATTGCAGCACTGAAAGAAAAAATTGAATTGCTGAATATCAATGGCAGATTACCGAAAGAAATCCGCATTCGACCTATCTACGATAGAACCAAGCTGATTGACAACACCCTACATACTGTCGGCCATAACTTACTGGTAGGGGCGGCATTGGTTGTCGGCATTCTCCTCGTATTTCTACGTAACTGGCGAGCAGCGCTGATTGTTGCCGCAGTAATCCCGCTATCCCTCTTGTTTGCCTTTATTGCGATGGATCTCAAAGGTCTTTCAGCCAACCTCATTTCGCTCGGTGCCGTTGACTTCGGGATCATTATTGACAGTGCGGTGGTGATGGTCGAAGCACTCATGGTTAAGCTGGCCATGGAACATCAAAATCTAGCCATGAATATCCGCACCCCAGAGCGGGCGCTCGGCTGGCGCTTGAGCACCTTACGTACAGTTGCAGCAGACATGGCGAAACCGATCCTGTTTTCCAAAATCATCATTATTTTGGCATTTCTACCGATCTTTACGTTTCAACGCGTTGAGGGGCGAATTTTTTCTCCCGTTGCGTTTACGCTCTCTGCCGCGCTGATTGGCGCCATTCTACTCACCTTGCTGCTGGTGCCTGTATTACTCGCTTTCACTATGCATCGCAGTGACATGGGCGAAAAACATTTAGCCTGGATGGAAGCGCTACAGAAAGGCTATCGACACAAACTACAACAAGCGATGATGTTCAAAAATCGCGTCATCTATGGCTCTTTAGTCATACTCGCCCTGACACTCAGTACCGTCCCTTTAATGGGAACCGAGTTTTTACCCAAGCTGGATGAAGGCAATATCTGGTTGACCATCTCACTAGCGCCATCGACGAATTTAGTGCAATCCAAAGAAATGGAAGAAACTATTCGTAGCGTGCTGCGTACCTACCCTGAGGTAAATATGATGATTGGCCAAGTTGGCCGCCCGGATGACGGGACCGATCCCAAAGGCCCCAATAATATTGAAATTCTTGCCGATCTCAAACCTCATAGCAGTTGGCGCCCCCAATTCAAAGACAAAGAGGCATTGGTCTCAGATATGTCACGAGCCCTGAGTCAAATACCAGGCTTACCCACCAATTTCTCGCAAGTGATTCAAGACAATGTTGAAGAATCGCTCTCTGGCGCTAAAGGCGAAATTGCGGTCAAAATTTTCGGCCCCGATCTAGAAATTCTGCAGGATAAAGCAGAGCTGATTGAGACTATTCTCAAGCGGATTCCCGGCAATGCCGATGTTGCCGCGATTCCTGTTGGCGGGCAAGCCGAAGTCACCATCACCCCTGACCGCCGCAAGATGGCCCGCTACGGTATCAATATCGCCGACATCAACCGGGTCATTGCCACTGCGTTTGGCGGGGCCGATGTGAACGACTTCTTTGAAGGAGACCGTAAATTTGATGTCACGTTACGGCTCCCCGCAGAATACCGGGACTCGATGGAGGACATCTTAAATTTACAAGTCCCGATCCCCAGCGCCATTGATGGCAACATTCAACGGGGTAACTTAACCTTGTCCGAACTTGCTACAGTCGAAATCCGGCAAGGCGCCTCGCGGATCGCCCGCGAAGGCGGCGGCCGGGTAGGCATCGTAAAAACCAATATCCGTGGGCGGGATATGGGTAGCTTTGTGCGCGAAGCACAGCAACAAGTTAAAAAAGAAATTCACTTACCCCCCGGTTACTTCATTACCTGGGGGGGGCAATTTGAAAATCAGCAACGCGCCTCCAAACGCTTAGCAGTGATTGTCCCGATCAGTCTGCTGGGTATTTTTATTGTTCTATTTTGGGCCTTCCGCTCGACCCGGCTGGCATTGCTGGTTCTAGGCATGGTACCGTTTACTCTGATTGGCGGTCTGGCAGGGCTGGGCCTGGCAGGATTAAATCTATCGATCTCAGCTGCCGTCGGCTTTATCGCCGTAGCGGGTATCTCTGTGCAAAATGGAGTGATTTTGGTTGAGCAATATCTGGATAATTTACAGAACGGGGAAGCCCCGCTAACCGCTTTAGTTGAAGGCGCGATCGCTCGACTTCGGCCTATTTTAATGACTGCACTCATGGCTGGCTTCGGCCTGCTACCTGCCGCTTTGTCTAATGGCATTGGCTCAGAAACGCAGCGCCCATTTGCGATTGTGATCGTTGGGGGTATCATTTCTGCGACCTGCTTCACCCTGTTTTTGTTACCCGTCTTGTTGGCACGTTTTGGCTTGCCTCCCACCTCGACACGACCCTAGCACCGGTAAATGGATAAATTCAAACAGCTTGAAACGTTTGTGGCCGTCGCGACCAAAGGCGGCCTATCCGCAGCGGCCAAACTTGAAAACGTTGCGCCGGCGATTATCGGTCGGCGTATCGATGCCCTCGAAGCCCGCCTCGGGATCAAATTACTTATTCGAACGACACGACGGGTCACACTCACTCAGGAAGGCCAAGCCTTCCTAGAGAATTGTGAGCGGATTCTGCAGGACTTAGACACCGCTGAAAATGCGGTCGCCCTCGGAAGTGTGCAGGCGGGTGGGCAGATCAAACTCAGCGCCCCAGGTGGCTTCGGACGACAGCATGTCGCTCCCCTGCTCCCCACATTCACACACCGGCATCCCGCCGTCCAGCTGCATTTGGATTTGAGCGATCGTTATGTGGACTTAATTAACGAAAGTATTGATCTCGCTATTCGGATTGGGCAACTGCCAGACTCTAACCTGATCTCCGTCAAATTAGCTGATAATCCACGCGTTATCGTTGCCAGCCCCAGCTATCTCAGTCAACATGGCACACCACAGACGCCGCAAGACCTCACACAACATCGTTGCCTGACTCTGGGCCAGGAATCTGCCCAGCATCGTGGCTGGCTGCTTAAATCAAGCCCCCATGATCCGCGCCAGCTCGGCTATATAAAAGTTCGAGGTGACCTTGCCTGCAATGATGGTTCGGCCCTGCTTGATTGGGCGATTAAGGGTTATGGGCTGGCATGGCGCTCTATGTGGGAAGTGCGCGGTGCCCTCAGCCGTGGACAGCTTGTTACCGTATTGAATGAATACGCCGCGCCACCAGTTGGGATTTATGCGGTTTTCCCAGACAAACGACTATTGCCGCTGCGGGTTCGCCTGCTGATTGATTTCTTTAAACAAACTTACGGCGATACAGAATACTGGCTCACCGGCAAGGTTACGCAATAACACTAAGGATTGCGCACCAAACGGACGTAATTGGTTGGGCTTTTATTGATCCAATTGGCAAACTCGCCGCTGGCAAAATCCACCAGAAAAGGATTTTTGCCATTATTTTCTTCCGCCAAAAATGACCAGTGCATCGCTTGTGGCGTCTCTGGAAACCATTTGGCGTTGATTGCTGGGTGCTTGCAGGCCTTCTCCGCCAGGCTATGCATTTCAGCATGGGTTGGTAAACGCCAGGCTCGCTTGGTCGCTGTGGCTGCCTTTTTTGCTAACTCTTGTGCCTCGTTCAGGCCGACTTTGATTGCCTCGCCCGCACATTGTTTGCCATCCCATTGCAGACCTTCGACACAACGCCGCCAGATCAGGCCCGACACGGTGTCTTTCACCTCTAAGCCGCCTAAGCCGCTTTCATAGCGGCTATCGGGTCGCGTCAATTTTGCGCCTTGGCATACCTGCTCTGCAAGCGTAACAGATGCAAAAAATAGCCCTGCGCCCAAGCTAATGATTAATTGAGCCAGTCTCATTTCCACCTCCCGCATGATTCACCTTTCTGACATTACGGCAACCTCCATAAAAACTAAATACCCAAAAAAAAGCCGCATGAACCTGACGGTTACATGCGGCGAGCACTGGGAATCGACTACCGTTTTACTGGACTGATTAACATCAAGCGACGCTCAGTCTCGTTATCGGTAGGTCTGTCTCCTCGTCGCGACGCTCCCCTTTATTCATATCAATCAGTACAAACAGCAGTCACTAAGCCACTTTATGCTCAAAGAACTGCTCATTTTCCGTGGAGCCTTTAAGGGCGGTCGTGGACGACTGCCCGCCCTCAATCGTTTGGGTGACGGCATCAAAATAACCAGTACCCACCTCGCGCTGATGCTTCACTGCGGTGAACCCCCGCTCAGCAGCGGCAAACTCGGCCTCTTGCAGCTCAACAAAGGCGCTCATGTTGTTTCTGGCATAGCCATAAGCCAAATTGAACATGCCGTAATTCAAGCTGTGGAAACCGGCCAGCGTAATAAATTGGAACTTGTAGCCCATGGCTCCTAACTCACGCTGAAATTTGGCAATCGTGGCGTCATCTAGATTCTTTTTCCAGTTAAATGAGGGAGAACAGTTATACGCCAGCATTTTCCCGGGGAACTGTTTATGAATCGCCTCAGCAAACGCTTTCGCATAAGCCAGATCAGGCTTACCGGTTTCACACCAGACTAAATCCGCATAGGGGGCATAGGCCAAACCACGAGAAATCGCCTGCTCCAGCCCAGGGCGTGTACGATAAAACCCTTCAACCGTGCGCTCTCCCGTGCAGAATGGCTGGTCAGTCTCATCCACATCACTGGTCAGCAAATCTGCGGCTTCCGCATCTGTCCGCGCGATCAACAAAGTCGGCGTACCCATCACATCAGCTGCCAGACGCGCTGCGCTCAGCTTGGCAACAGCCTCTCGCGTCGGCACCAACACTTTGCCACCCATGTGCCCACATTTCTTGACTGAGGCCAATTGGTCTTCAAAATGAACCCCTGCCGCGCCCGCTTCAATCATCCCTTTCATCAGCTCGAATGCATTCAGCACGCCGCCAAAGCCCGCCTCCGCATCCGCCACGATCGGCGCAAAATAATCTACATAATCAGCGTCTTGCGGGGTCTTACCCTCCATCCACTGAATCTGATCAGCACGCTGGAAAGTATTGTTAATTCGGCGGACAACCGCGGGGACTGAATTCGCGGGATACAAAGATTGATCGGGATACATTTCTCCAGCAATATTGGCATCGGCCGCTACCTGCCAACCAGAAAGATAAATTGCCCGTAAGCCTGCCTTAACTTGCTGCATCGCCTGATTGCCCGTCAACGCCCCAAGCGCATTAATAAATGGCTGGCCCTGCAAGTCTTGCCACAAACGCTCAGCGCCACGCTTAGCCAAGGTATATTCAATCGGTAATGAACCACGCAGGCGAACCACTTCTGCCGCACTGTATTGACGCTTGATCCCTTTCCAGCGGGGGTTTTCTGACCACTCTTTTTGCAACTTCTGTGCAGCTAACTCACGTGCGCTCATCTTGCTCTCCCTATCAATTAAAAAATGCATCACCTTAAAAACGGCTTCAGATCACTCACCTGTCATGATCAACATCGATCACCCTGCATTCATATTAATTTTTCAGCGCAACTGCAACAAGCGCTATTTTTAGGTTAGGCAATATAAATAAATTCATTGAAATCAAACACTTAAAAATTTATTTTTATAATGCGGAAAGACTTTTTTGCTAATGAAATATCAATTTGTGGCGACGCACAAGCGCTTTTCAGATAATAAAATCCGCCTTTCACAATATGAAATAATCTTATATCTTATATAAGACATAGCGAGCTAAGATAATCACTCGCCGGGAGTGGAGTCGCCCTTCAACGCCGTTGTAGAGCAGGTAGCCGTTGGCGTCGTAGCTTTGGCCAAGGGTGTTTACTGGGCCCCAGGCACCATCGGGCAGGTGCAGCGGGAGTGCTTGTTGCCAGTGGTCGCCTTGGTCTTGCCAGGCCCCAGGGTTGAGGAGAACGTCGCCGCTTTCTTTGACAAGAAATTGGATGGATTGGCTGCTGAGTTGGACGATATCCTTGTACATGCTCAACTTCGCTATCCCCCCGTCCCCTATTTACCCCGCGATTTATTGTTCGTCCCAGATTTATTAGTGGTACGTCCCCGTTTATTCGCCATTCAAGATAGAGTCCAGTTGCCATATTTTCATAAAGCCTCCCAAATTATTCATTTAATGGCACGACATTTACTTTGTATCCTAAGGACTCCCATAGCTTTTTGGTAGCAGCCCACTGCGTTTCAGTTATCCCTGCACCAGCACCGAATCGGCCAGACCAAGCATTAATTGTTACAGTGTTATTTGGGCCAGACTAGCAATTAGCCAATCTTTTTTCTAAATCTAAACCGATTCGTCTTACTAAATCAGCTGATTCCTCTGCTAATGAGTGAATAGAATTTCCATAATCATCATGGCAAATTTTAATTGAATGCCCTTCAATCTCAATTACCCATTTGCGAGCATCTGGGCCATCTATTGTATTGATAGCCCTCGCTTGATATTCATTTTTCAAGAATAGAAAAAGTTTATCAAATCCATCCCACCCAGAAACTGCTGGTACATCAACATCAACAATACCATTTCCTCGTTCCAGTATAACAACAGGTTTTCTATGCGCGTTCATGGTTATTTCCTTGTTAATCCTAGAGCATCGTCAACATTTTTATTTGACCGAGTAGCACCATCGCGAACATAGATCCAAACATCATCGCCTCGCAACCCCTGCTCATAAGCTTTACGTACAACATCCTGCAATGTTTTAGGTTCCGGAAGCTCTGCTGCGGCTGCTCTATCGCTCATTAATTCGCGAGCCTGAAGTTTTATTTCATTGCGCATCTGAAAAGATTGCAGCGCTTGTTCACGAAGAGAGAGAGTTGAATCAATTTGGGTTGGAATTGCATCAAGTTGATTGTGATACCAAATGCGTGTTTGTTCATTGCTCAATGAATAGGGCTTTAATGTCGTATTTACTCCACTCCCCACCCTCTGCAACGAGAATGGTAACGGATTAGCATTCAGCGTACCATACTCAAAAGGCCGTGGGGTAATCTTCCAATCCGGCACACCCAAATCACGCAAGTACTTGGCTGAGCCTTGGATTCCTTGCGCAATGCCTTCACCTACATCAGCACCCAGCACGGGCAGTCGGTTGAGTTGTTTAATACCCAGCCCGCCGACTTTACTCCCCACTGGCCCTAGCGCTGCGCCTGCCATAAACTCAGGCACGGTCTCTGGGGCCAGAGCGCTTACCACAGCATAGCCAGTGCCATAGAACCGATAGGCTAGGCTGCCTTCAGGGGCTTGCGCACCGCGTCTTACAAAGAAGGCAAGCGTTTCTTCTCTGAGTCTATTAACCGGGTTAGTGACAGCTGTGTGAGCGCGGGGTTATTGCTGGTAAAGGTCAGTAAGCCAGCTTCGCTAGGCGCTTGCGGGGGCATGGCGCTACTGGTTTCTGCATAGCGTGCTAGGCGGGCGTCTTCAGCTGGGCTTTGGTCGGGGATGGCACCGAGTTGGCTCGCAAGAGAGGCGCGATAGTCAGCCGCTGTATCGGGGTATCCAAATTTATCCAGCATTTGAATGAGCCGGAGTTTTTCGTTAATAGGTAACGCTTCACCTGGCAATGACCATTGCAATCGATCTCCCCCACCCCCAATATCCGTCATTGTGAGTTTATTACCCTTGCCGGCGAGTGAAGATGGCTTCGCCGCTGGCTAATTGCACAAGGGCATTGGTCAACGGGTCAAACCCCTCACTCAACAGCGGTACCGCTCTGGAAGCTAGCGCGTTACTGGCATAGTTGACTGACGCGCAAACCCTGCCAACACGACATTCAGACTAAAAGCGATAGCAACGCACAGAAACGCCCAGTGCGGCGATTGCTGATCGAGCAACCAGCCCAGCACCGCCGGGCCGGTTGCAGCGCCAGTATCGAGGCCCGCATAGACCATGCCATAGACCCGCCCGCTAGCCCCTGGCGGTGCGGCTTTGCGAACCAGCATATCGCGCGAGGGATTGGTGATGCCCGCGACCAAGCCAAGCAGGAAAAGCACGGGTAATAACCCCGGCGTGGGAATCAGGTGCGCGGCAAGTAAACCCGCAATTAGGGCTGCAGCAATCATGCCGCCCGCTGCAATGCGCTCATGGTGCTGCGCCCGGTTGGCCGCAAAGCCTCCCAGCAACATGCCAGTAGCCCCGCCGAGTAACAGCGTGGTTAGCATCGACGTTGCCTGCACAGGCGTTAAAGCGTAGGCGCTTTGTAGCAAGGTAGGCAAAAAGTTCTGCAGACCCATGACAGCAAATGTCGCGAATAAAAAGAAAAAGAAACAAGCAATGATTGGGCGTGTCAGTAAGGCCTGCAGATGCAGCGGCTGATGATTGGCTTTTTGCTGCGCGTGGTGACCGCCATCCAGAATCTGCCGCTGCAAAAAGACAAATAAGGCAACGGCGATCGCAATCGCCATCGCCACTTGTAATGCCACCCGCCAGCCTAAGCTGTGTGAGAGCGCCAGCATGGTGAGCGGCGCCGCAATGTACCCCAAGTTGCCAGATAAAGCATGCGTAGAAAAAGCATGGCCAAGGCGGCTGAGGGAGACGCGCGCATTAAGTAGCGAGAAATCGGCCGGGTGAAACACGCTATTACCCAAGCCAATCAGTGCGGCCCCGAGATATAACCCTGCCTGACCTTGCGCCAGTGAAGCGACCCCGGCCCCGACTGCTAAACACAATAGACCAAATAGTAAGACTCGTACCGCGCCCAGACGATCAACCACAAAACCGCTGAGGGCCTGAAACACCCCAGAGACCACGTAAAAACAGGTCATCGCCATACCGAGCTCAGCGTAAGTCAGTTGCAGGTCTTGCTTGAGTGCGGGAAAGAGTGCAGGTAAGGCGAGCTGGAAAAAATGGGAGGTGCCATGGGCGATTCCGATCACTGCAATGATATGGGTATCGGCCCGCCAAGAAGACGCACCCAGTGGTAGTGGGGAAGTTGTCATGAGAGACTCCAAGACTGAGCATGATTGAGTAATCATCACGATAAAACAAATCGACATAGTCTAAAATGCAACAAACAGACAAAGACTATCGCTAACCCGCCAAGCTTACCGCGTTACCTGCACAATACCCCTATGCCGCCCCCCCATACTTTTGCTCGCCAACATACTGTTCTGGGCATTACCGAAATCAGCCAAGGCGATGATGTGCCCATTCCCACGCCAGCGCGCCCGATACGGGTGCGCGTCAGGCCGCAAGATAGTATTGCAGGGTTGCCCCTGCACCAGCATCCTTGGGCGCAACTGACCTATAGTTTGAAAGGCGTGATGCGGGTTTCTACCCCCAGCGCAACCTGGATCGTGCCACCGACCCGCGCGATTTGGATTCCACCCCGCATTCCCCATGAAGTGCAGCTTTTTTCGGGAGCCCACCCGCATACCTTATACGTTGATGCGGCGATGAAGCCAATTAGCCATCAGGCCTGTTGTGTGATTGAAGTGCGGCCCTTCATGAGTAGCCTAATCAGTGAGCTGGCGAAGTTAGCCAAACAGCACGAAAGAACGTTGCGCGAAGAGGCGCTGGCCATACTTTTACTAGAAGAGTTAGCGCAAGCAGCGCGCCTCCCCTTGCACCTGCCGCTGCCGCAAGACCGCCGCTTGCGTAACTTGTGCGAATACCTGCTCCACCACCCCGCCACAACGCAGACGCTAGCGGCGTTGGCGGCAGACTGTGGCGCGAGTGAGCGCACTATCAGCCGCCTCTTTTTCAAAGAGTTAGGGATGCCATTTACCACTTGGCGTACGCAATTGAAACTCATGCAGGCACTAACACTCGCCAGCGATGGCACCCCTTATCAAGCGATTGCACAAGCACTCGGCTACCAAAGTGCGAGCGCTTTTAGCGCTATGTTTAAAAAAGCCTTTGGGGTGCCACCGAGTCTGTTTTTAAGGCCTGCTAAAGAATCTGGTGAGGCGAGTAGCCCCAATTAGGTAATCGCCAACCCTTGCATCACCACCTCACGCGTGAGCGCTGGCGAGAGTGTCTGCATAAACTGATAGGCATACGCCCGCAAATAGCGCCCGCGCCGAATGGCGACACGGGTAATATTGTCGGCAAAGAGGTGGCCGGCATCGAGACATACCAGACCGTGGTCTTTTTTCGGGTCATAGGCCATGGATGCCACAATCCCTACCCCTAAACCTACTTCAACATAGGTTTTAATAACGTCGGCATCCATTGCAGTGAGTACGATCTCAGGAACGACCTGTGCTTGTTGAAAGGCGTCATCGACTTTTTTACGGCCAGTGAAACCGGCGTCGTAGGTGATGAGAGGATGGGTTGCCAAATGTGCCAAAGTCAGTTTCTTGACCGTTGCTAGAGGGTGGTCAGGCGTGACCAACAACACATGGTGCCAAGAGTAAGCAGGAAAGGTGACCAGTTCAGGAATGTTTTCCAAGCCTTCCGTCGCGATACCAATATCCGCTTCGCCAGTTTGTAGCAGCTCGACAATGTGTGAAGGTGCAACTTGCTGCAACGCCAGTGTCACCCCGGGAAAAGCATCGCGGAAAGTTTTAATCACTTGCGGTAAAGCATAGCGCGCTTGTGTATGAGTGGTTGCAACGGTTAAGCGGCCCTGGGTTTGGCCGGTAAACTCCTCGCCCGCACGCTTGAGATTGTCTTGTTCTTGCAGCAAGCGTTCGATAATCGGTAACACCGCCTGCCCTGGCTCAGTGAGCCCTAGCAGGCGCTTGCCGGCACGTACAAAAATCTCAAAGCCTAGCTCTTCTTCCAGTTCGCGAATCTGGCGCGACACACCAGGCTGTGAAGTATAAAGAGCTTGCGCAACATCGGTCAGATTAAACTGCCGGCGCACTGTTTCACGGACAGAGCGAAGTTGCTGAAAGTTCATGGCTAGGCGGCTTGTTGTGCAAACACACGAAAGCCGGAGGGCTGCGCCCAGACTAATTCACCTGCTTGTAACCCAAGCTGCTGAAAAGTCGCGACCGGCAGATCCACTTCTATCCACTCACCGGTTTCACTACGCTCTAACTCCAGACGCGCTGAAGGACCAATGATATAAGCACGAATGTAACGTGCGCGAATGGCTCCTTCAACAGCGGGATGTTCGCTGACTTTAAGCAGATTGATTTCATGCGGGCGAATGTAGGCAGTTGCCGCAACGGGCTCGCTACCTGTCGTCAACGTAGTCGGCGCTGATTCATCAGCAATTGCAGATGAGATAGAGGTCGATAACGGCAAACGTGTTTCGCCCAAGTCCAGGTGCTGACCATCAGCGCGACCATGAAAAAGGTTAACGTTGCCCAAGAAGCCGTACACAAAGGGGGTGCTGGGATGGGCATAAACGGCATCTGGTGTGCCGACTTGTTCGATTCGACCATGGTTGAGCAAGACCACTTGATCGGCCACTTCGAGCGCTTCTTCTTGATCGTGCGTGACAAAAATACTGGTGACATGCAACTCATCATGCAAACGACGCAGCCAACGGCGCAATTCCTTGCGCACTTTTGCATCCAACGCCCCAAAAGGCTCATCCAATAATAATACTTTCGGTTCTACCGCGAGAGCACGGGCCAAGGCGATACGCTGACGCTGCCCGCCCGATAGTTGTGCTGGGTAACGGTCTGCAAGCCAATCCAGTTGTACCAGATTTAAAAGGCGATGTACTCGTTCGCCAATTTCAGCTTCGCTTGGCCTTTCCTGGCGCGGTTTAACACGTAGGCCAAAGGCGACGTTTTCAAAAACAGTCATGTGTTTAAACAAAGCGTAGTGCTGGAATACGAAGCCCACATTACGCTCGCGCACATGATCTTGAGTTGCATCTTCACCATCAAAGAGCACTTGCCCACTGTCGGGAATATCCAGCCCGGCAATCAGCCGCAACAAGGTGGTTTTGCCACAACCAGATGGCCCCAGCAAAGCAGTGAGCTGGCCTTGAGGAAAATCGAGGGAGACATTATCGAGTGCGGTAAAAGTACCAAAACGCTTGATAATATTTTTAACTTGAATACTCATAATAGATTCCACTAATTTGAAGGCTGGGTGAGCTGTTGCTGCACTCGCCATTCCAGCAGGGTTTTTAGAATTAGGGTGACCAGGGCCAAGATACTCAGGATAGAAGCCACCGCAAACGAGGCGGCGAACTGATATTCGTTATATAAAATTTCAACATGTAGCGGTAATGTATTGGTCATACCGCGAATGTGGCCAGACACCACTGACACGGCACCGAATTCGCCCATCGCCCGCGCATTACAGAGGATGACACCATACAACAAGCCCCATTTGATATTGGGCAAGGTCACACGCCAAAACATCGCCCATCCTGAAGCGCCGAGGGTAATTGCCGCTTCCTCTTCTTCGCTGCCTTGTGCTTGCATCAGTGGAATCAGCTCGCGGGCGACAAATGGAAAGGTCACAAAAATGGTTGCCAGCACAATGCCCGGCACTGCAAAAATAATTTTAATATCGTGCGCCTGCAGCCATGGACCAAACCAGCCCTGAGCCCCAAATAACAAGACAAAAATCAAGCCAGCAATAATCGGCGAGACTGAAAACGGTAAGTCAATTAGGGTAATTAAAAGCTGTTTGCCACGGAATTGAAACTTGGTAATGGCCCAAGCCGCCGCAACCCCAAACACAATATTCAGCGGCACCGATAAACCAGCGATTAACAGGGTGAGCTTGAGTGCCGCCAGCGCATCAGGCTCAACCAAGGACGCCAGATAAACATCCCAGCCCTTTTTCAGCCCCTCATAAAATACCGTACCCAAAGGCAAGATTAAGAAAACCAAGACAAAAAGTAGTGCAACGGTAGTGAGTACATAGCGTAGCCAGCGCGGCTCTTCCACCGCGATACTCCGCCGCCGCGCGCCCGCCCCGACTAAAGAACTGCCAACTGCGCCTGCCATAGCGATTCCTATACTTTCATGCCAGAGCGTTTGCGGCTCCAGACTTGTAATCCGTTAATCAACAGTAACAATACAAACGACACGGCAAGCATTGAAACCGCCAGTGCGGTAGCCCCCACGTAGTCGTACTGCTCCAATTTTGTCAAAATCAATAGCGGCGTAATTTCAGTTTCAAAGGGCAAATTGCCGGAAATAAAGACGACGGAACCAAACTCACCGACAGCACGGGCAAATGCCAGCGTAAAGCCAGTTAGCACCGCCGGTAACATGGTTGGCAAAATCACCCGCAAAAAGGTTTGCGCACGGCTGGCTCCCAAGCTCGCAGCCGCTTCTTCCAACTCTATTTCGAGGTCTTCTAACACGGGCTGCACTGTGCGCACGACGAACGGCAAACCGATGAAGGTCAGTGCAAGCACCACCCCGAGCGGCGCAAAGGCAACCTTGATTCCTAGCGGTTCCAGATATTGGCCGATTAACCCATTGGGGGCATATATGGCGGTTAGGGCGATCCCTGCGACGGCAGTGGGTAAAGCGAAAGGCAAATCGACCAATGCATCAATCACCGTTTTGCCAACAAATTGATAGCGCACCAGGACCCAAGCGAGCAGCACCCCGAATATCACGTTTAACAGTGCGGCAATCAGAGAAGCGCCAAAACTGAGCTGATAGGAAGCGACCACGCGCTCGGTCGTGATGGTTTCCCAAAACTGGGCCCAACTTAAATTCGCGGTTTTTAAAATGACGGCTGAGAGCGGAATCAACACGATTAGCGAGAGATAAACCAAGGTAAAACCCAGTGATAAGCCAAAACCAGGTAATACCGAATAATGCCGCCCCCCCCAACGACGCCCAGCCACAGGCGAGCTTGTGGTTGGCGCATTGGCGGGTGTAGTTTGTGCAGAAACAGACATGGAAGACATGGCATCAGTCATTATTTGTTGGTATAGATCTGGTCAAACGTCCCACCATCATCAAAGTGAGTTTTTTGGGCTTTTTGCCAGCCACCGAAAACCTCATCCACCGTGAAGAAATTGAGCTTAGGAAACTGCGCAGCATATTTCTTCAGAACCTCAGGATTACGAGGGCGCAGGTAGTTTTGTGCAGCGATTTCTTGCCCAGCCGGGGTGTAGAGAAACTCGAGATAAGCTTGGGCCACTTTACGGGTGCCTTTTTTGTCCACGACCTTATCAACCACAGCGACGGGCGGCTCGACTTGGACGCTTAAGCTGGGATAGACCACTTCAAATTGACCCCGCCCAAATTCACGGGCAATCATCTCTGCTTCGTTTTCAAAGGTGATCAAAACATCGCCGATTTGGCGCTGCATAAAGGTGGTGGTTGCTGCGCGCCCTCCCGTATCCAGCACCGGCACGTTCTTGAATACGGCACTGACAAACTCGCGAGCCTTGGCTTCACTGTTTTTATTTTGCTTTAGCGCATAAGCCCAAGCGTTCAGGTAGGTATAGCGGCCATTACCCGCAGTTTTTGGATTAGGAATAACCAGTTTTAAGTCTGGTTTGATCAGATCAGACCAGTCCTTTACCCCCTTGGGATTCCCTTTACGTACAATAAATACAGTGGCAGAAGTAAATGGCACGCTGCCGTTTGGCAAACGCTTATTCCAGTCTGCGGGAATCAGGCCAGCTTTGGTGTGCAAGATGTCAATGTCACTGGCCAGGTTCATGGTAATCACGTCTGCTTCCAAGCCATCCACCACCGCGCGCGCCTGTTTTCCTGAGCCACCATGTGACATTTGTACATTAACTGGGGCGCCCCCCTTGGCTTTCCAGTCTTGCAGGAAGGCGGGATTTAAATCTTTATAAAAATCACGCATGACGTCATAGCTGACGTTAAGGATGGTTTGCTCTTGAGCCTGAACGGGGTTGAGTAAACTGATCGCAGCGATGCCAGCCAAGCCAGCAAGCGACTGAGCAACCGCATGGATGATTCGTGACCCTACAAAACGGCGACGTAACATGGTGACTCCATAAATATCATAACGGAAGCCGCAGCTTACGCGTTTTTGTAATAAGCAGTAAACGAATAATTTCTTAGTTACTTATTTGTTTTTTGCATAAGTGAAATTAAAGATGGCAATACGGTTAACTAGGGCAGCCCATTTGCGATTGCTTGCGTGATGGTTTTCACGAGCAAGGAACACATGCTAGGCAGCATCTTGTCGTCAACATCGCCAAAGCCAATGACCAAACCACGACGCTGGCAGCGCTGGGCCAACTGGCGGTTCCAGTCTGTATCGTGGTGCGCTTCACGGGGGGCGATGGAATAAGACGATAGCGGGCGCGCATATATGCCACATGTCATTAGCGCCTGCGCGATCAACACATCATCGATACCGGCAGGAAAATGGGCGCAAAGATGCAGCCCTGCCTGTTCCCCGGTTAGGGGAAAAGCATCGCCAAACGCCGCATACCATCGCTGTGAAATGTAGCGGCTGCGGGCTTGATAACGTTGTTTTTGGCGCTGACAATGCCTGCTGAAATGACCATCATGCATCCAGGCTGCGAGGGCGGCCTGCTTGGCATAACCCGGTTCGCGATACTGGCGAGCTTGCCAAGCGACCACCGACGGTACCCAAGACGTCGGAACCACCATGTAGGCAATCTGTACAGCCGGAAATAAGCTTTTACTAAACGTCCCTAAATAGACGACCTTGGCGAGGGAGTCCGTTTTCTGTGCCAAACCATATAACGATAACAACGGTGGTCCAGCATAGCGGAACTCACCGTCATAATCGTCTTCCAAAATACACAGATCATGCTGGGACGCAAGCTGTAAGAGCGCTTGCCGTCGTGCCAGACTCATCACAGACCCCAATGGGTATTGGTGTGAGGGGGTAATGTAGCAAAGCGCGGCCGTGGCCCATTGCGCAGTAGCGCGTGCCTCAACGCACAAGCCCTCAGCATCGACGGGACAGGGCACAACAGTTAAGCCTGCAGCGCTCAGCGCCGCATACGCGCCGCCATAACCGGGCGATTCCATGATGGCAAGGTCGCCAACATCGGCCAATAACTCTGCCATAAGCTTAATCGACTGCTGGGTGTTAGCGGTGATAATCACCTGCGCTGGCGTGCAATGAATCCCCCGTGTCAGTAATAGATGTTCAGCAATCGCTTGTCGTAGCGATAATTCACCCCCATTCGCGACATACCCCTGCCATTCCAGCTTGGGATTTTTTTGGTAGTGGTTCAGATACCGATGCCAACTCTCAAGCGGAAAACGACTTAAATCGGGAACCCCCACCGCAAAAGGCCCGCGCATCGGCCCCCAAGGTGCTCCCTGTTGATTGATGCCCTGTGCCCGCTGGCTTAGCCATAGGTCTTGCGTTACGGGCAGGGATATTGTCTCGGGCAGACTCCGCTGGGCCACCATCGGCATCGACTTGACAAATAAACCACGACGTGGATGGCTCTCGATCAGGTCGTCAGCCAATAACTGCCCAAGCGCATCGAGCACCGCATTGCGTCCCATCGGCAACGATTGCCACAACTGCCGTGAAGACGGCAAGCGTGTTCCGGCAGCGACACGGGCCGATAAAATATCTTCACGCATCCACGCATAGAGCTGTCTGGGCTTGCTATAGCGCTCAGCGGCACTCGGCGCGGTCAGTAACCCTTGAAAGCGCGATTGAATGACCTCTAGCCAAGTGGCAGTAACCCAAGCATTTTTCGTCGTTATCTCTGTCATCAAGCGCGCCAAACTGGTTCTAATAAATTAAAAAAACTGTCTCTTTTTAAGGTAACAGAAAAATTTTACAGTAAGGCTCCGACTCCACCAAGGAACCATGATGGCTAACCGTAAAGATTTTTCTCCTACCGATAGGACGCGCTTGAAGCGTAAAAGTAATCGGGGGCGCTATGATGCAAAAACCGTCTATGATATTTTAGATGCCGCCATTTTTGCCAGTATTGGATTCGTGATTGATGGCCAACCGCACCTGATTCCAACCGCCATCTGGCGCGAAGACGTATGGCTCTACATTCATGGCTCCAATGGGAGTCGCTTAATCCAACACCTTGCTAGCGGTGCCCCCGCCGTTGTGTCTGTTACCCATTTAGATGGACTGGTACTCGCCCGCTCGGCGTTTCATGGTTCGGTGAACTATCGCTCGGTTTGCTTGTATGGAGAATTTGAAAAGGTTGAAGCCGCAGAAGAAAAGTATCGCCAAATGCAACTATTTTATGAAAAGCTGGTACCCGGTCGGTGGCAAGATATGCGTCCACCGACAGCCAATGAGCTTGCCGCCACGAGTGTGCTCATGATTAGAATTGAGGAAGCCGTTGCCAAGATTCGCAGCGGCCCACCGATTGATGATGAGGCTGACATGTTGCTACCGCATTGGGCTGGCGTCATTCCAACTCAGCAGGTGTGGGGGCAACCCCAAGCAGATGAAAAACTCAACCCCTGGGTTGTCATGCCAGACTATCTGGCGCGATATGGCGCGCAAGGGTGATTACTCAAACCTCACCACCACCTGAGGATTGCCAGGTAAGCCATCATAAATTGCCATGATGGTTTTACCAGCTGCGCTGGGGATGAGTTTGGAGAAGGAGCCTAGGCTTAATAAGTCTCCAGCTTTAAGCCTAACCCCACGCCGTTGCATTTCTTGCACCAGCCACAGCACGGCATTAAGCGGATGATCAAGAATCGCGGTTCCCGGGGCGCTGTCAAGCTGCGCACCCGAATCATCCAGCAGTTTCACTTGCATACTGGCCAACAACGGCACCAGCTCAGCCGTCATTGGCAATGGTTTGCCGAGCGCGCCCTGGCGGGCGCCGACATTGATGATGGTAATGCTATTCGCATTGGCCTGGCGCATATCGGAAAAGGCTAGGTCGGGCAATTCAATAAAGGGAATCACCGCTTTTACATGTTTAAGCAAATCGGCCTGCGTGCGGGCTTGCATGATGCCAGCGTCTTTCACTTCCACTAATAAATCGGCTTCAAATAATGGACGGGCACCGAATTGTGCGGGCAGTTTGGCGGGGGAAGTGAGCAAGAGATTTTTGAACAATACCCCCGCCACCGGCGCGTCCGCCCCAAAACGCTTTTGCGTCGCGGGGTTGGTCAAACCGGCTTTGTAGCCTGCCACGGGGCCAAACGCTTGCTGCAAATAGCGCACCACTTTCTGTTGGCTGCACAGGGCGTCGGCTGCAGTGATATTGCTGGCCTCAAGGCTAATCAGTTCTTTATTGACGTAGCGGCTGGCAAGCTGTGCCGCTTCTAAATCACTCAGGCAAGCCGCACTGGCATGGCTGAACGGGAGCCAAGCTAAACACATGACGACCACACAGCGCTTGAACATGGTGTTTCCTTATAAAAAGACTTTGGCAATATCGAGGCTGGATTTTTCACCGACGCTACGCCAGTGATAACGCAGCCATTGTTTGGCGGCGTGGTAGCCGAGATCGTGTAACTTGCTGAGAAATTCCCAACTGGTATTGAATTTTGACGAAGCGCCAAATTCGAGCAGGTCTTGCCCACCATCAATCATGTGCATATAAATGCGTTTGTAGTGGGCCTCTTGCGCTGACTTACGGCGGAATAAGCGCTGCACAAACCGTGGGGTACGATTTTTAGGGGAGGCTTCTTGAATCTGCCCTTCTTCGAGCATACGCTGCACAAATTCAATCGCCCGCATTTCCAGCATCAACGACGAATTAAACGAAATTTCATTCACACGGTCGATGATCTCTGCTGCCGTATCCGGCACTTGCGCACGCTCCAGCGGATTAATGGCGACCAATAAAATATCCGGTGCATTGGTGGCATATAGCGGGAACAACGATGGATTCCCCATGAAGCCGCCATCCCAGTACGCTTGGCCTTTAATTTCGACCGCCTGAAAAACAAAGGGCAAACAGGCCGAGGCCATCACCGCGTCGGCACTTAACTCCTCACCCGTGAATACTTTGGCATGGCCAGTACGCACATTGGTTGCACAGAGGTAAAGGTGAAATGGGCACACTTGCTTGATTTTCTCAAAATCAATCTGGGCCTCGACGACATCACGTAAGGGATTGAGGTTTAGAGGATTAAGTTGATAGGGAGAAGCGATCCGACTGAGTAAATCAAACCCCATAAAAAAGGGATTGCCTTCCATCGAATAATCGCTACCGGTGGCCGCATTCCAGCTACCGAAGCCAGGGCCATCGCTAATGCTTTGCCAAAACGTGGCGAGTTTTTCGCGTGCGCCTGTATGCGGGTCTTGTGGGTGGCTGGCCCACCCGGCTGCCAGCGCCGCCGCATTCATCGCGCCTGCACTGGTGCCGCTGATCGCCTCTATCTCAATCCGCCCATCTTCGAGTAAGGCGTCTAATACACCCCAGGTATAGGCCCCATGGGAACCGCCACCTTGTAAAGCAAGGTTAAGCGGCTTTTTTAGCGTTGAGTGAGGAGAAGCCTGCTGTACGGCGCGATTCAACGTACCTCTCCACGCAATGCTTGAACTTTTTCTTGCAAGGCATCCGGTGTCGCCTGCTCAGGCGGCACTGGCTCGCCGACCCGAACGACTAGGGGGAGAAAAATGCCATGAAAATTTTTCCACGCAAACGCTTTACCCCCCTTACGAGAAAAGAAAGAACCCCATAAACCGGAAAGCGCCATCGGCGTCACTGGCACCGCATCATTACTCAGTAGGCGCGTAATGCCAGGCCGGAAGGGGTAGAGTTCGCCGGTATCGGTAATGCGCCCTTCGGGGAAAATACAGAGCAGTTCGCCGTCACGCAGCACCTTGGAGGCCCGTGCGAAAGCCTTTTCCATGAGTTCAGGGTTAACTTTAGCCGAGGCAATCGGAATCGCCCCGCTATGCTTAAACATCCATGACAGCAGCGGGATTTTGAAAATCTGGTGATCCATGATGAAACGAATCGGTCGCGGGCTGACCGCCATCAACACCACGGCATCGACAAAGCTGACATGGTTGCAAATTAAGATTGCCGCCCCTTTTGCGGGAATCTTCTCGGCCCCTTCAACCCGCAAGCGGTACAAGCTATGGATCAATAACCAAGCGAGAAAACGAATCAGAAATTCAGGCACTAAGGAGTAGATATAAATCGCCACCCCGGCGTTTAAGATACCCACCACCAAAAACAACTGCGGCATGCTTAAGCCAATGCCATTCAGTAGCCAGACCGCCAAACCGGCTGAAAGCACCATCAGTAAGGCATTCAAAATATTATTAGCGGCAATAATCCGCGCGCGATGCGTTGCCTCGGAACGGGTTTGAATCAGGGCATACAAAGGCACACTGTAGAAGCCCCCAAACATCGCCAACAAAAAGACATCGGCCAACACGCGTAGATGCGCCCAACTCTGGATAAAGCTCGACCAGGTATGAGGCTGTACCAAATGGGTCACGAGTTGGCTTGCAAAGTACAAGTCCACTGCAAAGAGCGTCATCCCGATTGACCCGAATGGCACCAGGCCAATTTCGACCTTGCGCCCTGAGAGTCGCTCACACAGCAGAGAGCCGAGGCCAATCCCAAAAGAAAACACAGCGAGCAAGAGCGTGACGACCGACGCATCCCCGTGCAAGACCTCTTTGGCAAATGCCGGGAATTGGGTGAGATAAATAGCACCAAAAAACCAGAGCCAGGAAATGCCCAACATGGAAAGCCAAACAACTCGGTTTTGGTAAGCCGTGCGCAGGTTTGTCCAGGTTTCCGAAACAGGATTCCAGTTAATCGCTAAATCGGGGGTGATTGCCGGTGAGCGTGGAATGAAATGGCTGGTGAGCAAGCCCACTAGCGCTACCAGCAGGGAGGCCGCTGCTGCGAAGTAGGCGCTGTACTCGCCCAAATTCGCCAGGCTACCGCCCAACATCGTGCCCAGCAAAATGGCAACGAAAGTCCCCATTTCAACCAAGCCATTGCCCCCCACAATTTCTTCTCGCACCAAATGCTGCGGCAAATAGGCATACTTCACAGGCCCAAAAATAGTGGAGTGCAAGCCCATCATAAACGTACAGGCTAATAAAACCGGGACATTTTTGTCGATAAAACCATAGGTGGCAGCCGCCATAATGAGCAATTCAAGCCACTTGACGCTGCGCATAATCAAGGCTTTGTCGTACTTGTCGGCCAGCTGGCCACTGGTAGCGGAAAATAAGACAAACGGCAGAATAAAGAGGCCTGCAATCGCATTCGCCAGCACACTTAGTGGTAACGTTGAAATTTCCGCCGCATGAAAAGTAACCAGCAACGTAAATGAAAATTTGAAAATATTATCGT
This sequence comes from Parvibium lacunae, assembly GCF_003335215.1. Classification (GTDB taxonomy): domain Bacteria; phylum Pseudomonadota; class Gammaproteobacteria; order Burkholderiales; family Burkholderiaceae_D; genus Parvibium; species Parvibium lacunae. Next base: position 44,017 of record NZ_QPGB01000002.1, read on the forward strand.
TCGCTGCGCCTAAAAACTGCGTCCAGAAAAACGGGGCAAAGCGCCGTTGCGTGAGTAGCTGAAATTGACTCTGGCTCACAATCGACTCTCCTACGCTAAGGAAACAGGGATTGATCTTCGCCAATGACGCGAAGCGCTGGCGATGCGGGCATCAAGGCCGTGATCACCCTAATGTGGGTTGCTCATACCAGCCGTCAGCCAAGACGGCTTGCAGTGTTTGTATTGCTGGGTCTTGTATTAACTTGGCTTGTACTTGCTGTGCCAATTCCGGGGTCACTGAGCCATGTGGATGCAGGAACAACCATCCTTGCGTCATGGCAAGCGGTAACTTACCACCAAAGCCCCCAACTTCAAGACCAAATTCGGCTGCCGTTTCGATCCAGCGGACGATCCAATCATCCCATGCCGTTTCGTCTAGGGGCTGCTTAAAGTGAAGCGCAATAAATAGACCGACTTCCTTAAACTCTGCCACGTGCAGCTTTTTGCGCTGGCGGCGATTCATGCGGCTGATCCGACTTGCTCCTGGCACCGTTTTCAACATACCTCTATCCCTCTCTCTCTGGCTGACAGCTTGCTGGTAATTGAAATTACCATAAAAAACGCCAGTGACTCACATCACTGGCGTTTATCTCTAGCGCGACGCTGGCTTATTGCTGCTGCTGTTGCTGCTGTTGCTGCTGTTGCTGCTCAGCACCTTCATTCAGCAACGCTTTCATGCTCAATCGCACGCGGCCTTTGTCATCCATTTCGATCACTTTTACGCGAACAACCTGACCTTCTTTCAGCACCGATTTAATGTCAGCGATACGTTCGTTGGCAATCTGGCTGATGTGCAAGAGGCCTTCTTTACCGGGCAGTAAGGATACGACCGCGCCAAAGTCGAGCAGCTTGGTAATCGGGCCTTCGTAGATTTGGCCCATTTCTACTTCCGCGGTAATCGCGGCGATACGGGCTTTGGCCAGCTCACCTTGTTCCGCGCTGAAGCAGGCGATGGTGACGGTACCATCATCTTGCAAATCAATCTGAGTCCCGGTTTCTTCGGTCAGCGCACGGATCGTCGCGCCACCTTTACCGATTACATCACGGATTTTTTCAGGATTGATTTTCATCGTGATCATACGGGGAGCGTGATCTGACAGTTCAGTACGCGCACCGTTAATCGCTTGTTGCATCTGGCCGAGAATGTGCATACGGGCTTCTTTAGCTTGCGCCAAGGCCACTTGCATGATCTCTTTGGTAATGCCTTGGATTTTGATATCCATTTGCAAGGCGGTAATCCCATTTGCGGTACCGGCCACTTTAAAGTCCATATCACCTAAGTGATCTTCATCACCCAGAATGTCGGTCAACACCGCGAACTTGTTGCCATCTTTAATCAAACCCATGGCAATACCCGCCACGTGATCTTTAACAGGCACGCCCGCATCCATCATGGACAAGCAACCACCGCACACGGAGGCCATTGAAGAAGAGCCGTTGGACTCGGTGATTTCAGAGACCACGCGCAGGGAGTAACCGAATTCGTCTGCGGACGGCAGCAAAGGCACCAAAGCCCGTTTTGCTAAACGACCATGGCCGATTTCACGACGCTTAGGAGCACCGAAGCGGCCAGTTTCGCCGGTGGCAAATGGGGGCATGTTGTAGTTGAACATGAAGCGATCACGGTATTCACCAGCCAGCGCATCAATGATTTGTTCATCTTGTTTCGTGCCCAAGGTGGTCACCACCAAGGCTTGGGTTTCACCACGGGTAAACAAAGCGGAACCATGGACGCGTGGCAGGACGCCTAAACGAATGCTGATCGGACGTACGGTACGGGTATCGCGGCCGTCAATCCGTGGCTCGCCCTCCAGAATCTGGCTACGCACAATCTTGGCTTCCAGATCAAACAGCAAGTTATCCACTTCGGTGCTGTCCGGTGCGGCGGCATTTTGCGCAGCGGCTTCGGCCGCCAAGGCTTCATGCACTTGCGCATACACTTTGCGCACTTCTTGGGTACGGGCTTGTTTTTGTTTGATTTGGTAGGCAGTGCGCAACGCGGCTTCGGCCAAGGCACCTACACGGCTAATCAGAGTTTCATTCTTCGCCGCAGGCTGCCAATCCCAAGCGGGTTTGCCTGCTGTCGCGACCAACTCATGAATCGAATTGATCACGGCTTGCATTTGCTCATGGCCATACACCACCGCACCCAACATCACGTCTTCAGTGAGTTGATGCGCTTCGGATTCCACCATCAACACAGCTTGCTCGGTACCGGCAACCACGAGGTCAAGCTGGGTTTCTTTGAGCTGGCTAGCGGTGGGGTTCAACACATACTGACCATTGATATAACCCACACGGGCGGCACCAATCGGGCCATTAAAAGGCACACCAGAAATCGACAGTGCCGCAGAGGAAGCGATCAGCGCGGGAATGTCCGCATCAATTTCCGGATCGAGCGACAACACATGCACAATCACTTGCACTTCGTTGTAGAAACCTTCGGGGAACAGCGGGCGCAACGGACGGTCGATCAAACGACTGGTCAGCGTTTCTTTTTCGCTAGCACGACCTTCACGTTTGAAAAAACCACCGGGGATACGACCTGCTGCATAGAATTTTTCCGCGTAGTCAACCGTTAAAGGGAAAAAGTCTTGGCCAGGTTTTGCTTCTTTTTGGGCCACGACGGTCGCTAGGACCACGGTGTCTCCCATTGAGGCCACCACTGCACCACTGGCTTGACGGGCAACTTCGCCCGTTTCGAGGGTGACGGTATGTTGGCCGTAGGGAAAACTGACTTTTGCAACATTAAACATATTTATTTCCTTTCAATCTGGGCGCGCATTTTGCGCGTCCCTCCTGAGCATCCACGGTGGCTCAGAACACCGCTTAAAAATGAAAATGCCCGCGTAGTTCTACGCAGGCATTTCCATGATTAACCAACTTGATCGCGCAAGAGACAATTACTTACGCAGACCTAAACTTTGAATCAATTTGGTGTAAGACTCAGGCTTACGACCTTTCAGGTAATCGAGCAGCTTGCGGCGGCGGCTTACCAGTTTCAACAAACCACGGCGGGAGTGGTGATCTTTAGTATGTGCCTTAAAGTGGCCGGTTAACTCGTTGATGCGGGCGGTCAGCAAAGCGACTTGCACTTCGGGGGAACCGGTATCGCTCGCAGCACGTTGATATTGTGCAATCACTTCTTTTTTGTTGATCTCTGCAACAGACATTTTTTATCCTTTAATTAGCTTAGAAACAGGCGGTCACACTGGATGGGCGTGCCGTGAAAAAAACTTACTTCGGAAAGCAAGACCAAGATTATAGCGCAACATCAAGCCCCCGGTAAAGGGCTGCGCCAGACTCAGCTATCGTTTCCCATAAAGCCGAGGTTGAGCTGGCTGCCGACCCCTTCTTTCTCAGTCGGGTTCAGGCGTGCATATTCGACTTTTTCAAGGTATTCGGGGGTGATATCGCCCGTTATGTAATGTCCATCGAAGCACGAAGCCTCAAAGTTGTTGATTTGCGGGGCTAAATCCCGCACCGCCCGCTTCATGTCATCGACCGTTTGATACACCAGGGCGTCAGCGCCAATCAACTTGCAGATTTCTTCGTCAGTATGACCATGCGCGATCAGTTCACCGCGGGTCGGCATATCAATCCCATAGACGTTGGCGAAACGCACAGGGGGGGCCGCTGACGCAAAAATTACCTTTTTCGCACCAGATTCCCGGGCCATCATCACGATCTCGCGTGACGTCGTACCACGCACAATCGAATCATCGACAATCATCACGGTTTTGCCCTTGAACTCCATCCCAACGGCATTGAGCTTTTGCCGAACTGATTTACGGCGGGTACTTTGCCCCGGCATGATAAAGGTGCGGCCGATGTAGCGATTTTTAATAAACCCTTCACGGTAATCAATATTGAGTAGTTTGGCCAATTGCATGGCGGCGGGGCGAGATGAATCTGGAATCGGCATCACGACATCAATCTCACCGGGGGCAAAGCGTTGGCGCACCTGTTCAGCGAGTGACTCTCCCATTTTTAAACGGGCGGCATACACCGAGACGCCATCAATCACAGAATCAGGGCGGGCCAAATACACATACTCAAAAATACAAGGATTCAGGCTGGCGACCGGCGCACATTGCTGACTAAAAAATTGGCCGTCGAAGGTGATGTAGACCGCTTCACCCGGTTGGATATCTCGTTTAACCGTGAAGCCCATGCCTTCGAGGGTTACCGATTCACTGGCCAGCATATATTCCATCCCACCCGCTGTTTGGTTTTCACCCAAAATCAAAGGCCGAATGCCATAGGGGTCACGGAAGGCAACCAAGCCATAGCCAGCAATCATTGCCACAACCGCGTACGACCCCCGCACGCGACGGTGTACCCCTTCAATCGCCTTAAATACGGTGGTGGCATCTAGAGACAGCCCGGAACTGCTGTCATGTAACTCATGGGCAAAGACGTTCAGCAACACTTCGGTGTCAGAGTCGGTATTGACATGGCGCCGATCAATGCGAAACATCTCGTCCTTGAGCTGTTCAGCATTGGTCAGGTTACCGTTGTGCGCCAAAATAATCCCAAAGGGGGCATTCACATAAAATGGCTGGGCTTCTTCCGAATTGGCGGCTGAACCCGCGGTCGGATAGCGCACTTGACCAATCCCCGCATTACCGGGCAAGGAACGCATATTGCGGGTACGAAAGACATCACGGACCAAGCCATTGCCTTTGTACATATTGAATGCTTTACCATGCGCGGTGGCAATCCCTGCTGCATCCTGGCCACGATGTTGTAGCAGCAACAGGCTATCGTAAAGCAACTGATTCACAGGGCTTTTGGCGACGACTCCAACAATCCCGCACATAGCCAACTCCTTAAAACATAAATAATCGATTCAGAGGACAACACCAAGCACGTAGCGACAAGCTACCCAAGCCGGGCCACCTGGGCCGCAATCGCCTCAGGTAACCAGGGCTGTACCAATAACAACGCACCTTCCACATAGGGCCGAAAAATGGCCTCGTGCCACCAAGCTTGTTGGGGTAAAGCGGTAAAACTTGCCCCCAAGACGAGGGTTAAAATAATCACGCTACCGCGCAAGAAACCAAATATGATGCCTAAACCGCGATCTGCCAATGTCAGACCCGCTGATTGAATCAACTGCACCAGCACTTTGCTCAACAGCGATAACAATAGCAGGCTCACTATCAACACAATGACAAACGCCAGCAGCAAACGCACTAACTCACCCGGGATCACGGTCGGCAACATCGCCGCGAAGGGTGCCCCCAGGACGTTAGCAGCAACAAAGGACACCCCCCAAGCCACCAAAGACATGAGCTCTTTCACCAAGCCCCGCAAGACGCTGATCAAGATCGAACAGCCCAAAATAAACAGGAACAGATAGTCAAAGACTGTCATTTTTCGATAACCAGGGCTGCATTCAATGCCAGGGGTTGCAAACGTTTCTGCGCTGCTTCCGCAGCGGCCTTGCTTGAAAACGGACCAAGCCGGACACGGGTGCGCGGGCCGCCAGACGTCTCTAACACGGCTGTTTGTGGATGAAAGCCACTACCACGCAGTTTAGTTAATAACTGATCGACCTTCTCTTGATTCGCAAACGCGCCGATCTGTAGCCAGTAGCGTTCGCCACCACTCTCCGGTTTGCGGTCTTGCGGCTTTACCGCCTCGGCGGCAGGGCTCGCCCCTTTGCCTTCCAGTAATGCCTGGGCACGGGCCTGCTGACTTGACTCGCGTGTGGCGTCAACGGCAGCTTTCTCTTTCTGGGCGACGCTGGCGCTACTCTCAACAGCCTTAGCGGACGCTTCCACAGCCGCTTTGGCGGGTTTATTCACGGCGTTATTCAGGGTGCTATTCACCGGGTTATCAACAGACTTATTCACTGTATTCTCGGTTGAATCAGCTGATGGCAGCCCAATGGGCTGCGGCGTCTCCTTAGAAGTCGCTGGCGCCGGGTTTGCTTCCTCGGATAAAGGGCGCTCATTGGCCAGACGCTGGTTGGAGGCCGGTACTGTTTTACTCGGGATAGTGATGGCAATCTCGCGAGTCCGTGGCTTAGGCTCACTATCAAAAATCATCGGCAGAACAATGATTGATGTCATCACCAAGGTTGTCACGCCCAAGAGACGATGACGGGCCCGTCGCTTCAACGCCAGCGCGGGATCTTGGGGCAAGGAGCCCGATCTCGCCGCACGCGGATCAGTAGTGTCAGTAGATTGGCGCTTAAAAATAGGCATGGAAAAGCATGCTAGCAAGAAAACAATAACTCATGACTGCAGCCCGGTTCGCTGCGCTAAAACCGGCGCAACCGTCATGAACGATCCAAAGACAACAATTCTATCACCCTCCGCTGCTTGCGATTGCGCCGCTGCCAATGCTTCTGTTGGCGAAGCGAATAGTTGGATCGCCGGTGCCGCAGCCGGTGAATGCGTTGCCAATAACGCGGTGAGACGTTGCGCCAAACTGGCTGCACTGGCTCCGCGAGGCGGTGGCAGATCACATAAATACCAGTAATCAACGCGCTCGCGGATAGCCTGCAACACCCCGTCTATATCTTTATCCTGCATCATCCCCAAGACCACATGGGTGTAGGGATAAAAGCCCATGTTGTCGAGGTTCTGAGCCAAGGTCGCGGTGGCATGGGGGTTGTGGGCGACATCTAGAATGAGTGTTGGTCGCCCAGGCAGCACCTGAAATCGGCCCGGCAATTCAACCAACGCAAACCCTTCACGGATGGCTTGGTTAGGGACTGGCAGAGTAAGTTTGAGAGCCTCCAGCGCAGCCAGTACGGCTGCGGCATTAAGGAGTTGATTGGCCCCACGCAAAGCTGGGTAAGCTAGCCCAGCACGACGCATCGCCCGCCCGCCATAAGCCCATTGCTGTTTGTCACCGGCATAATTGAAATCGCGACCGGCACGCCAAAGGTCTGCGCCGATTTGCTGGGCATATTGCACCAAGCTTTCCGGTGGCAAAGGATCAGCACAAATTGCGGGCTTCCCCGTGCGATAGATGTGGGCTTTTTCCCAGCCGATCGCCTCGCGCGTATCGCCGAGATATTCCATATGATCCAGGTCAATGCTCGTGACAATCGCACAGTCCGCATCAACCGCATTCACTGCATCCAGACGGCCACCCAACCCCACTTCGAGGATGATTACATCGGGCTGCTCTGCTTGAAATAAGCGCAGGATAGCAAGGGTCGTAAACTCAAAATAAGTCAGCTCGATGGGGCTAGGGGCAAGACGTGCGTTTTCCACCGCGGCAAACTGTGCCATCAAAGGCTCATCCGAAACAGCCTGACCTTGTAGTCTGGCACGCTCGTTGAAATGCACTAAATGCGGCGAGGTATACAAGGCAACACGATAGCCTGCACGTAGCAAAATCGCTTCCAGCATGGCGCAAGTAGAACCTTTACCGTTGGTACCGCCAACGGTAATGACAGGGCACTCAAACTGCAGATTCAGACGTTCTTTTACCGCGTTAACACGGTCCAAGCCCATGTCGATGGTGCGGGGATGAATCGATTCGATATACCCCAGCCAGTCAGCTAATTGCGCGAACATAAGCCTCTCGATTCAGCTTGAAGATAAAGGTCACTGAGCAGACAAGAATGTTCAGGCGGTTAACGTTTCCACAGACTGCTTTTGCAGTAGGGCCAACAGATGTCCGATTTCGCGCTTGAGCTGGCGTCGATCAACGATCATATCGACGGCACCCTTTTGCTGTAAAAATTCGGCGCGCTGGAAACCTTCCGGCAGTTTCTCGCGAACAGTTTGCTCAATCACCCGTGGCCCGGCAAAACCAATCAGGGCTTTCGGTTCGGCGATGACCACATCGCCCAGGAACGCGAAGCTGGCTGAGACGCCACCCATAGTCGGGTCGGTCAACACCGAAATAAAGGGCAGCTTGGCCTCCGCTAATTGTGTCAGCATTGCCGTTGTTTTAGCCATTTGCATGAGGGAAAGCAACCCTTCCTGCATGCGTGCGCCGCCCGAGGCCGTCACGCAAATAAACGGGACCTTTTGTTCGAGAGCCGTTTGCACCCCTCTCACAAAGCGCTCTCCCACCACTGACCCCATGGAACCGCCCATGAAATCAAACTCGAAGCACGCCAGCACCACGGGCAAGCTTAGAACCGTCCCGCCCATCACCACCAGCGCATCGGTTTCCCCACTGTCTTCCATCGCAGCAGCGATCCGCTCAGGATATTTTTTACTGTCTTTGAACTTTAGGCTATCGATCGGCAATACTTCTTGACCAATCTCGTAACGGCCCTCGGCATCGAGCAACATCTCGATTCGGGCGCGCGCATCAATCCGCATATGGTGGTCACATTTCGGGCAAACGCCCAAATTGGCTTCCACATCTGTTTTGTAAAGTACCGCATCGCAGCTCGGGCATTTTAACCACAAGCCCTCTGGCATATTGTTTTTCTTTTGGCCTTCTTCTTCCCGCTGAGTATTAATGCGTGGGGGTAATAATTTCTCTAACCAACTCATTTGCCTATTCTCCTAACCCGTAGCCCAAGTTCCATTAACTATCCAGCGCAGTTCGAATCTCGCGGAGAAATGTTTCAACCGCACTCACCGCCTGCGCGGGGCCAACCTGCTCCATCTCTTGAATAATCCGACTGCCAATGACCACCGCATCGGCGCAAGCCCCGATCGCTTTTGCGGTGGCACCATCACGAATACCGAAACCCACGCCGACTGGCAATCGAGTTTGCTCTTGAATCACGGGCACTCGTGCCGCCACGGCATCAATATCAACATGGCCCGCCCCGGTAATACCCTTAAGCGAGACATAGTAAATATAGCCAGAGCCTTGTTCGGCAACATGCGCAATCCGCTCTGGGGTTGAGGTCGGGGCGAGTAAAAAAATCGGGTCAATTGCCTGTGACCGAAGCTGCGCGGCCAGCGCCACTGATTCTTCAGGCGGATAATCGACGGTTAACACGCCATCAACTTGCGCCGCCACACAGGCTTGTGTAAACGCTTCATAACCCATCCGCTCAATCGGATTGGCATACCCCATTAAAACAATGGGGGTCTCTGTGTCGGTCTGGCGGAAAGTCGTGACCATCTGAAAAACCTGTTTCAGCCCGACCTGCTGGGCCAGCGCCCGTTCGCTGGCACGCTGGATTACCGGGCCATCGGCCATCGGGTCAGAAAAAGGAACACCAAGTTCAATAACATCTGCGCCGCCACGCACCAAGGCGTGTAACAGTGGTACCGTCAGTTCAGGGTGGGGATCACCCGCCGTAATAAACGGGATAAGGCCCTTGCGGCCCTGCGCCTTGAGGCTGGCCAGCCTATGAGCAATTTTTGACATAAACAGGAGGACACAATCCTTCATTGCGCTGCGCGATGAAGGATTAACGCCATAACAGACAATGGCCAGAATTATACGCTGAAGCGCTGATAGCCCCCAGCCTCTGCATAAAAAATGCCGAATAGTGCGCTGCCGCATAATTGTGCGACATTAGCACCACACCTAGAGCAGCTTCTCTATCTGCGCATAATCAAGCCGCTTGTTTAAGCGACCCGCTTCGATTACGCTGCAAAAAACCTGATGGAGGCAGACCATGAATCATTCTAAGTTAGCCAAGACACGACGCCAACTGGGTGGCCTCGCGCTGCTGTCAAGCCTGGCCTTAGTCGGCTGCGGCGGTGGTGGCGGCGGTGGCAGCACCAGTGGTAACGGCAGCCCAGCACCAGCCAGCCAATTCGTTGTTTTTGGCGATAGCCTCTCTGATGCAGGCACCTATGTCATGGTTGGCCTGGCGAAAGCAGGAACAGTGAATGGCAAAACCTACTCTGCCGCGGGTCGCTTCACCACCAATCCAGGGAAGACTTGGGTCGAATATCTGGCAGAGCGTTACGGAACCGTACTGGGCCCCAAACTCTTCACTGGGCCAAGTGTTGGCCCAGGTGGCACCGCGGGAACAGTGAATGCCGGGGGCACGAATTATGCGCAAGGCGGCGCCCGGGTTGCGGTATCGCCGGGCATTGGCGCTTTCGCTACCAATACCGCCGGTGATCTGATTGATGCTAGCGGTGTACCCTTATCGGGATACACGATTGTGGGAAGCAACTGCGTTCCCACTGTCGGCACACCCGTGTCAACGGGCATCACGGCAACGTCGATCACCAGCCAGATAGACAGCTACTTGGCCGACAACCCGACGATTCCCGCTGACAAAACCATCATTATTTCAGGCGGGGCCAACGATATCTTTGTTCAGCTCACCGGGATTAACAAGTGTACCGCCGCCTTTGCGGCCCAGGCACAAGCAAACGTGGTGACGGCTGCTGGCCAACTGGTTACGCAAATTAACCGCTTACTGACGGCAGGGGCCGCGCGGATCGTTATTGGAACCTTGCCAGATTTATCAAAAACGCCGCTGGGATTAGCTAACCCGACGGCACAAACTTTTTTGCAAGGCATGTCGCAAAGCGTCATTAACAATACGCTTGTCACCACTTTTACCGGCAACACTAAAGTTCAGTTTGCCCGGATGGACACTTTCTTGAATAATGTGCTCGCCAGTCCCAGTACTTACGGGATTACAGTTACCAACACCGCAACGGCGTGTGACTTAACCAAAATGTACACGCGGATTACAGACTACGCCACAGGCGGCACGCCGAGCCCAGCGAACCGTACGACCTCAGCGCTGGCATGTAATGAAATCGACTATGTCACCAGCAATGCGGCGAGCACCTATATCTTTGCCGATACGGTGCATCCTAGTAGTACGATTCATCAGCAATTTGCCAATAACATTTATACCCAGTTACGCGCCGCAGGGTGGTAAGACGAGAACACTGCCCGTATCGCGCCGATGGCGGGCAGCTTAGTTGTTAGTTATGTACGGCTTTTTATGACTGGCCATGCTTGGTTGAGGTAATAGCACATTGACCATACCGTGAGAACAACCGCCACCCACAGCAAGAGGGTGCCCAACGCCAGCGCTTGACCCAAAATCGGCAGCGGCCCGCCATAGAGTAATAACGGAATCGCCACCATTTGGGCAATGGTTTTAACCTTGCCCAGCCAATTGACAGCGACACTATTGCGGGCGCCTAGCTGGGCCATCCACTCGCGTAAGGCCGAGATGGTGATTTCACGGCCGATAATAATCAGGGCTGCGAGCATGTCAGTGCGCCCCAAATGCAGCAACACTAATAGCGCGGCACCCACCATCAGCTTATCGGCTACCGGATCTAAAAAGGCCCCAAAAGCAGAGGTTTGATGCCACTTACGGGCCAAATAACCATCCAACCAATCGGTTAATGCCGCACCAATAAACAAGACCGTTGCCGTGATATCACGCTCGCTTGCCGTCAACCAGCCGCTAGGCAGGTAGTACAACAAAATCAGCAGGGGAATGGCGATAATACGCAGCCAAGTCAGCAAAATGGGAAGATTAAAAGGCATAAATATTGTGTGAAAAACAAGGCTGCAATCAATGCAGGCGGCGGTAAATTTCTTCAGCCAGCTGACGAGAAATCCCCTCTACCTGAACCAAATCTTCAATACTTGCAGATTGTACGCCACGTAAGCCCCCAAAATGAACCAGTAGCCGCTGCCGCCGTTTCGCGCCGATTCCTGGAATATCTTCCAGACGTGATTGATTACGCTGCTTGGCGCGCTTGGCACGCATCCCGGTAATCGCAAAGCGATGGGCTTCATCACGGATCTGGGCAACCAGCAATAATGCCGGATGTTCTAATCCCAGACTCAGTGGCTCGCGCTCATCGGTAAAGAACAAGGTTTCCAGGCCAACTTTACGGCCCTCGCCTTTGGCGACCCCAATTAGACAATCGGTACTGAGCCCAAGCTCGTGAAACACCGCCACGGCGATGTTCAGTTGGCCTTTACCACCATCAATCAGAATCACCTCCGGCAGCGCTCCCTGGCCGGCAGCCACCCCTTCGTAACGGCGGCGCAAGGCTTGGCTCATAGCGGCATAGTCATCCCCAGGCGTAATATCGGTAATGTTGTAACGCCGATATTCTTTGGGTTGCAGGGCATGCTGCTGATACACAACACAGGCAGCTTGGGTCGATTCGCCCATGGTATGGCTGATATCAAAACACTCGATGCGCAATGGATCAAGTGCCTCAGGATCAAGCCCCATGCCTAATACCTCGGCTAGACTGCGGGTACGCATACGCTGCGAACTGGCTTCCGCAAGCGATTGACTGAGGGCCAGTTTGGCATTCGAATTCGCCATGTCCAGCCATGCCCGCCGTTGACCTTGCGGCTTATGTTGCACCAACAGGCGACGGCCCGCCTGGCTTTCTAGCATCGCCAATAAGTCAGGCTCTGCGACAGGATGACTACAGATCAACACAGGCGGTACTGGTGCCTCAAGATAATGTTGAGCAATAAACGCAGTGAGCAGCTCGCTGGCCAACGCTGCGATGGGGGTCGCGACTGGCGCCTCTTCAGCAGCGCACATACGCTCTGCTGCCAGACTCTCGTCAGTAACGTCCAATGCCTCTGGTAATGGCAGATCAACGGGTAATTGCGGGAAAAAGGTCCGATCACCCAAATGCCGACCACCGCGCACCATGGCCAAAGTCAGGCAGGCGGCACCGGCCTCAATCGCCACCGCCAAAATATCGGCATCTACCGCCTGCCCTGCTTCCATCGCTTGCTGCTGTTGCATCGTGGTTAAGGCGGTGATTTGGTTGCGAACCAGCGCCGCTTCCTCAAAACGCAGTGCTGTCGCCAGGGCGGTCATACGCGCACTCATTTCCTCTAGCATCGCCCGACTTTCGCCGCGTAGAAAACGCATTGCCTGCGCAACATCTTGTGCATACGCCGTCGCCGATATTTTATCGACACAGGGCGCACTACAGCGCTGTATCTGATGTAGCAAGCAAGGGCGGGATCGATTCTGAAAAACCGAGTCCTCACAAGTCCGCAGTTGAAAAACTTTTTGCAAAATCTGCACCGAATGCTTGACCGCGCTGGCATTTGGGAATGGCCCAAAAAATTGACTGCGCTTATCGGTCGCCCCGCGATAGAAACTCACGCGTGGAAAAGCATGCCCAGAAAACTTTAAATAGGGATACGACTTATCATCCCGAAACAAAATGTTGTAACGCGGATGCTGCGTTTTAATGAGGTTATTTTCGAGTAATAACGCTTCGGCTTCGGAGCGCGTGACGGTGATCTCAATCTGCCGAATTTGCCCAACCATGTGCGCAATCCGGGGCGAGATCAGGTTTTTTTGAAAGTATGACGACACGCGTTTTTTCAAATCGCGTGCTTTACCGACATAAAGCAGATTACCGGTTACACCGAGCATGCGATAAACGCCAGGCAAGTGGGGCAACTGCCGCAAAAATGCCGTCGCATCAAAGGCTTCTTCGGGCACTGGCGCGGCTACTTCAGCAGCGGGGGGGGAATCGGGTTTATCGGGCTGCATGCGTGAGATAGTCACGAATATCTGCCACCACCGCATCAAACATGGCAGGGGTTAACCGCCCAGTTTGGGTGTTGTAGCGGCTTACATGGTAGCTATCCACCAAACGCAAGCCGCTGACCAGCTCATGCACCGCATGATGAGCGAAAGGATAGGCACTTCTTTTGAGGTCAAGCGCCATCAGTACGGCCTGATGGGCGACCGCACCCAGCGCCAAAATAACGCGCGGCTGACACTGCGTCAGCTCGACCCGTAAATACCCATTACATTGCTTGATTTCAGCCGGGGTAGGTTTATTTTCTGGTGGTAAACACTTGACTGCATTGGTCACCCGGCAATTCAGTAACTGCAAGCCATCGTCGCGAGCGAGGGCTTCTGGCTGGTTCGCAAACCCATGCCGATGTAGCGTGCTGTAGAGCAGTGGCCCGCACCAATCCCCGGTAAAAGGCCGCCCGGTGCGGTTAGCGCCATGCATTCCTGGGGCCAAGCCCACAATCAGCAAATCCGGCCGGGCCGCGCCAAAGGCGGGCACGGGGCGCGCAAAATAACTTGGGTGTTGGCTGCGCACGATCGCTAGCGCTGAGGCCAATCTGGGGCACGCGGTGCAATCATGGTCATAGTCTTGACGAGACATACGTTTAACCCAATAAAACAGATTGATGGAGATAAAATTGACGTTAACGTTAATTTGAATAACAATCACTGATCGACCAACAATCCGAGTTGCCGTGTCGCGACCAGTGACTTAGCAGGATATCTTGACCGCCTTGAATAAAACGGAAATGCGATGAATCATCCAGCCAACCCGCATGATACAGCCCAATTCGCCGCACGCGGCGCGGAAGGCCTGCCCGGCCTGTTAGGTTTTACCGTCCTGAGCCAAGCAGACAAACAGTTGACCGCACAAATGGCGATCAAACCCGAATTCATGGCACCCAATGGCTATTTACATGCGGGAACCGTGGTCGCCTTCGCAGATACGGCGGCAGGCTATGCAACCCAGCTACATTTACCGCCTCAAGCCCGTGGCTTCACCACCGTTGAGCTGAAGACTAATTTTTTAAGCACCGCCAACAGCGGGAAGCTCGTGGCACGCGCTCAGGCCATGCATCTGGGGCGAACAACCCAAGTCTGGGATGTTGTTGTCAGCCATGAAGAAACCGGTAAGACGCTGGCACTCTTTCGCTGCACACAAACCCTCTTGTACTGACCCAGTCTTAGCCTGCTCGACACTGATTTCGCATTACATCCCGAACTGTCTATAACAAATCGCCCAACATCACTGCGGCGCGTGTTTCTCCTCTCATACAGATTAGCCGACTTGCCCAAGCAAGAAGGGTGGGCTTGACATACATCAACCCGATTCCTTCTCACCTCAATTATGGTGTTGCTGTATTCGTGGCTCATGGAGAGGTGAAATGCAAAATCAAACAGCTGTTGCCAATACCTACAACTATCAGGTTGTGAGGCAATTCGCGGTAATGACCGTCGTTTGGGGGATCGTTGGCATGCTAGTGGGGGTCATTATCGCCGCCCAACTCGCCTGGCCAGCCTTAAATTTTGATATTCCGTGGTTAACTTATAGCCGCTTGCGACCCTTACACACCAATGCAGTGATTTTTGCTTTTGGTGGCTCGGCCTTATTTGCGACCTCCTATTACGCGGTTCAGCGGACCTGTCACACCCGCTTATTTAGTGACAAACTGGCGGCATTCACGTTTTGGGGCTGGACTCTCGTGATTTTGCTCGCGGCGATTTCACTGCCACTGGGGATCACCTCGGGCAAAGAATATGCCGAGCTCGAATGGCCGATTGACTTACTGATCGCTGTCGTTTGGGTTGCCTATGCCATTAATTTCTTTGGCACCATCATCCAGCGCAAAACACCGCATATCTATGTTGCAAACTGGTTTTTTGGTGCCTTTATTATTACTGTTGCGGTTCTGCACATCGTCAATAGTGCGGCTATGCCCGTCAGCCTGCTGAAGTCTTATTCAGCTTACGCAGGGGTGCAAGATGCCATGGTGCAATGGTGGTACGGCCATAATGCAGTCGGCTTTTTCCTGACGGCAGGCTTCTTGGGCATGATGTATTACTTCATCCCCAAGCAAGCGAATCGCCCCGTCTATTCCTATCGCCTCTCGATCATTCACTTCTGGGCCTTGATTTTTACCTACATGTGGGCCGGCCCGCACCACTTGCACTACACCGCCTTACCCGACTGGGCACAGTCACTAGGCATGTTGTTTTCGCTGATTCTCTTGGCCCCGAGCTGGGGCGGCATGATCAACGGGATTATGACGCTCTCGGGAGCTTGGCATAAATTACGGTCAGACCCGATTCTCAAATTTTTGATTGTGTCACTGTCTTTCTATGGCATGTCCACTTTCGAAGGACCGATGATGTCGATCAAAACAGTGAACGCCCTCTCTCATTACACCGACTGGACAGTTGGCCATGTTCACTCAGGGGCGCTAGGTTGGGTTGGGCTGGTTTCCATGGGCTCCATTTACTACTTACTGCCCCGAGTTTTCGGCCGTGACAGCATGTATTCCACCAAGTTGATCGAAGTTCATTTCTGGGTTGCAACCCTGGGAATCGTGCTCTACATCGCTTCCATGTGGATCGCTGGCGTCATGCAGGGCTTGATGTGGCGTGCCACCAACCCGGATGGCAGCTTGACCTACACCTTTGTTGAAAGTGTGAAAGCAACCTATCCCTACTATGTCCTACGTTTAGGAGGCGGCCTGCTGTATCTGCTCGGCATGGTCATCATGGCCTACAACACTTTCAAAACGGTTGCCGCTGGGCGGGCTTACAACGCCCCGATTCCAGCCGCTCAAATTCATGCTGTTGCGCATGCGTAATGGGAGAATAATGATGAGTCAAAACGCAAGCAAACACGAAGTTATTGAAAAAAATGTAGGGTGGATGATCCTACTGATTGTGCTGTTAATCAGTGTCGGGGGCTTGGTCGAAATTGTGCCGCTGTTTTTCCAGAAATCGACGACCGAGCCTGTCCAAGGATTACAACCCTATACCGCACTACAACTGGCAGGCCGCGATATTTATATCCGCGAAGGTTGCTACAACTGCCATTCACAAATGATTCGACCATTCCGGGCTGAAACAGAGCGCTATGGTCACTACTCCGTCGCTGGCGAGTTTGTTTATGATCGCCCCTTCCAGTGGGGCTCGAAACGGACCGGGCCTGATCTCGCGCGTGTGGGCGGACGTTACTCCGATGAGTGGCACCGCATTCACCTCAACAACCCCCGTGATCTGGTGCCTGAATCCAATATGCCAGGCTACCCTTGGTTAGCAAAAAACACCCTTGACCCACAGGGCATCGCGCCAAAAATGAAGGCCTTACGCAAATTAGGCCACCCCTACAGCGACCAACAAATTGCAGAAGCCCCGGCTGCTGTACAAGGTAAAACAGAAATGGAGGCGCTGGTTGCCTACCTGCAAGTGCTCGGCACCAGCATCAAAACCAGTCGCTAATGGGTTGAAAGCGAGGATAAACATGGATATCAATACCCTACGCATTGCAGTGACCGTACTCAGTTTCTTTACCTTTCTCGGGATTATCTGGTGGGCACTGGCAAAAAAACACCAAGCCCGCTTTGAGCGCGCCGCTTATGCCGTTTTAGAAGATGAAACGCCCGCCGCTAGCTGGGCGACCGAACAAAATCTGAAAGGAACCCATCATGGCTGATTTCACCCACTCACTTTGGGGGACCTACATCACCATCGTTACGATTATCAGTATTCTTGGTTGTCTTTGGCTCTTACTCGCCCTGCGCAGCAAGAAACAAGACCCAAATCAGCCCGTCAAAACAATGGGGCATGTGTGGGATGAAACCCTAGAAGAATATGACCACCCGCTACCGCGCTGGTGGCTCTGGTTATTCATTATTACCCTGGTCTTTGCAGCCGTTTATTTGTATCTTTACCCAGGTTTAGGCACGCACAGCGGCGCCTATGCTTGGAGCTCAGCAGGGCAGTATGAAGCTGAAATGAAAAAAATGGATGCCAAAGTCGCGCCTCTATTTGCAAAATATTTACAGCAAGAAATTCAGCAAGTCGCGGCGGACCCTGCTGCCCGGGCCATGGGCGAGAAATTATTTCTCAACTATTGCGCTCAATGTCACGGCTCGGATGCACAGGGCTCCAAAGGTTTTCCTAATTTAACGGATAAAGATTGGTTGTATGGCGGTGATCCTGCCACCATTAAGCTAACCATTCTCAATGGCCGACAAGGCATGATGCCCCCGATGGCAGCAGCAGTCGGGGGAGAAGACGATGTGCGTAATGTTGCTAACTACGTACTGAGTTTGTCGGGGTCAGCCCATGACTCCATCAAGGCAGGTTTCGGTAAAGAAAAATTTGCAGCCTGCGCGGCCTGTCATGGTGCCGATGGCAAAGGCAACCCTGCGCTTGGCGCCCCTAATCTGAGTGACAAAACGTGGCTCTATGGTGGCTCAATTGACACCATTATGGAGACCATCAATAAGGGCCGGAGTAACGCCATGCCTGCCTTTAAAGAAAGGCTAGGCGAAGCCAAAATACAAGTGCTAGCCGCCTATGTATGGAGTTTATCTAACCAAGAGAGTAAGCCCGCTCAGTAACGATCAATGGGCACCGTTGCCAGAGCCCGATGCACCGAATCCCACCGCAGATGTCTCATGCGGTGGGCACAGAGATAAATCTTGAAAGCCGAAAGTAATGCCATGCCTGCTGATGATCTCTCCCCTGCCGCTGGTCTCGACATAGACCGTCAACAGGCAGAAGCAACCGAGTCTCAAGCAGCCGCATCCCACCATCCTCACACCACGATACCGCTCGCCCAAGTAGCGGCAGATCTAAAAGAAAAGACGGTCGCACAACGACAGCGCCTGCAAAATGAGCGCCCCACCAAAGCCCCGTCAGATCGCGATACAGACCTGGATTTGTATGAAGTGCGGAAAAAAATTTATCCCCGCGCCGTAGAAGGCTGGTTTGCAACCTGGCGCTGGAGTCTGGTTTGGTTAACCCAACTTCTCTATTACGGAACCCCTTGGCTGCAATGGAATGGCCGGCAAGCGGTCTTGTTTGATTTAGCCGAGCGTAAATTCTATATTTTTGGGTTGATTTTATGGCCACAAGATTTTATCTACCTCACGATTCTGCTCATCCTCTCCGCCTTTGGCTTATTTTTATTTACAGCTGTGGCCGGCAGACTTTTTTGTGGCTATGCCTGCCCCCAAACCGTATATGCGGAAATCTTTCTCTGGATAGAACGCAAAATAGAAGGTGAAAGAGGCGCACGCCAAAAACTAGATGAAGCCCCATTTTCAGCGCACAAATTCAGAATAAAGGCTACCAAATTTAGCGTGTGGGGGTTGATTGCGTTATGGACTGGCTTCACGTTTGTGAGCTACTTCACCCCCATGCAAGAGCTCTTGCGCGAAGCCCATAGCAGCAATGGCAATTTACGGTTTGGGGGCTGGGAATCTTTCTGGATGCTCTTTTATGCTGGCTTTACCTTTTTACAAGCCGGTTTCATGCGCGAGCAAGTGTGCAAATATATGTGCCCCTACGCACGCTTCCAAAGCGCCATGTTCGACAAGGACACCATGGTGATCACTTATGATCAAGGCCGTGGTGAGCCGCGTGGGGCTAGAAATAAAAAAGCCGATCCAGCGACACTCGGACTCGGTAGCTGTGTGGATTGTGGCATCTGCGTTCAAGTTTGCCCAACAGGGATTGATATTCGCCAAGGATTGCAATACGAATGCATTGGCTGTGCGGCCTGTATTGATGCTTGCGATCAAGTGATGGACAAGATGCACTATCCACGAGGGCTGATCCGTTACTCCACTGAAAACGGGATCAAACATAAATGGGATAAGTCGCAGATGCTGCGCCGGATTTTACGCCCCCGCATTCTCATCTATAGCGGTATCTTGCTCATCATCCTAGGCCTCACCCTAAGCAGTTTGCTGCTGCGTGATCCGTTTAAAGTCGATATCATCCGCGACCGTGGCAGCCTCGGGCGGGAAGTCGCAGACGGCTATATCGAAAATGTTTACCGCGTGCAGATTATGAATACCGACGAGCAACCGTATCAGTTTCAATTCACACCGCATGGATTGGACCACATTGAGATCGTCGGCGAGCCGCAGTTCACGCTCGCGGCAACCGAAACCCGTATGATTGCTATCAAACTGCGTGTGCCGCCACATACTGGCAAACCAGGTGCGAATCCCATTCAACTCGATATTGAGCGAATCCCGCTGAATGACGCCGCTACACTAACCCACGCTGTTGTTCACGAAAAAGCCGTTTTTCATATTCCGCGCTAATAACCCATTATGACTGGACTGACGATGAATATTCCCTCCGCTTCAAGCCCGGCCCCCGCCCTACCCTGGTATCGGCATCGTTGGCCGTGGTTTCTCATGCTTGGCCCAGGGCTGGTCGTGATTGCAGGCTTAATCACCGCTTATATTGCTTGGCATGGCCAAGATGGCCTAGTCGTTGACGATTATTACAAAGAAGGAAAAGCAATCAACCAAAATCTCGCCCGTGATACGCAGGCAAAGGCGTGGGGACTCACCGCAACACTGCAACTGCAACCCACGACAAACGATGCCCCGCGCCGGTTCACCGTTACGCTACAAACAAAAGCACCGCCCCTTGCAGAAAACAAACCAGCCTACACGCCACCACAAGGCTTGCGCCTGCGGCTGATTCATCCCACCCAAGCCAAGCAAGATCAGCTAATCGCTCTGCAGTATCAAACCCATACCGGCGAATGGCTCGGCACCTTGCCGACGCTTGGTGAGCAACATCAAACAACGCGCTGGATTATTCTTCTTGAAGACACAGAATTTCGCTGGCGACTGCAAGGGCACTGGCTGCTTAGCGCTGACCAGCCTACTCCCAGCTTAATGTTGGGTACGCCCTAAAATCTTTCCGGCAGCCTGCGCCAGGAGCACGCCATGTTGACATTTCTGATTCGCAAAATACTTTACCGGGGCATGGTGATTTTGTGGCCCTCGTTTCTCATGGCGGCCGCAGCGACAGGCCTCTTTTTTTCAGCGATCGATCCGCACGATCTCATTCTCTATGGTGCCTACGTACCCGATAACCGCATGGCCGCCTATACAGTAGGATTCCTGTTGATCTGGACATTTACCGCGATTGCCAGCATGCTGACCTACTACCTACACAGCGAGAAACAAGAAGAAGCTTACACTAGGCGATTTACGCGTTGATTGCGATGTTTTTTGTAGTGTGTATCTAGTATCGGGAAGATTGGAGCTGACGGAAAGATCATAGCAAAGGCTATTTTTGAGCTACACTTATTTTTTATTTAGTTAGTTATTTAATTGCTTGTGCACTGTCTTCCTCGGTTGCAATTATCTCGATACAACCTCAGTTATCAAGATCTGCAGAGTAGAAGCTTTCAGTTATGCTTAGGCACTAATCAACTAATTATTAATGCCCCCGTTTCTTATTGCGCCCTTTAGGGTTCAGCCAGCCACTGGCACTCAACAAGGAAATCTTGAATGCGAAGACTCACTAGCCTTTTAATTACTTTAATTTTTGTCCTT
The DNA here is from genome assembly GCF_003335215.1 of Parvibium lacunae. Taxonomy (GTDB): domain Bacteria; phylum Pseudomonadota; class Gammaproteobacteria; order Burkholderiales; family Burkholderiaceae_D; genus Parvibium; species Parvibium lacunae. The sequence goes on from NZ_QPGB01000002.1 coordinate 65,074, forward strand.
TCCGGCTGCGCCGGGACCACGGCAGCCGTTAAGTCGGAGTATAGACTTGCCCAGGGTGAAAAAGTTACATTCAAAGTGACAGCGCCAGAGAATCTTACTGAAGAAGCACGTGGAATCTTTATCTCTCGTCTTACTGAAAAACTTACATCCAGTGGCTTGCTCACTTCTGATGCGGATGCAAATGCCCGTGAGATTGATATCCAAATCATGTACTACAGAATGCGCCATGGCGCAACTCGCGCGATGCTTGGCGTGATAGCTGGTTCAGATAACATGCACAGTGTTGTCAAAGTAAAAAACAAATCCACTGGTGAAGTCCTCTCTGAATACACTATCGACTCAAACAATGCGACTGCAATGGGGACTTCCCGAGGCATGATTCGAGACCATGCGGATAAAATCATCGAGACCTTAATTGCTCCGAAAAAATAAACATCAAAATAGGGTTTATAAGAGTATCGAAGCGGCGGCCTGAGTGAATTCTCGTTAAAAATAGTGTGTTGAAAATACAATCATGGTAGAAAAATTGACCATCATCGTCATGATTCAACATAAATTACGCTACAACTAGGTGCCGTATCGCTACCTACACAACGAGAAACAAGAAGAAGCCTACACCAAGCGATTTATGCGTTAATTAAGACATTTATTAAGAAAAGATAGCTCTTGCAATACCTGACACCGCACTGATATCGCTCTCTCTTTATGAGCTCGAACGAATGACTATTTGTCCATAACCATAATCTATACAACCGTATTTTTTATCCAAAATGATGTCCGGTGGAAAATCAAACTCTTCTTCGAGTTGGTTAAAGTTTATCGGGAAACGAACCACCGCAACCAAGCCCGTTGGGTTACTCGCCCATCTATAACTTGTAGCCAGTTGGTTACCTTGTGCCAGTAAATAATCTAGTACTGGATCAAGTATTGCATGCCCGGGCATGCCCCGACTTAGTGTTATTTGCACTGTTTTCTTTGGCATTATGCATTCCTATGCGTTCAAGTATTACGTAGTCATCCGTGAGGCTATCCATTTTTACTGAGTTTGTATAAGTGATTGAATGGCCTTCAAAATCCTATTAAATCACTAACCTCTTTTATATCCTTGTACATGCTCAACTTCGCTATTCCCCCCCCGTCCCCTATTTACCCCGCGATTTATTGTTCGTCCCAGATTTATTAGTGGTACGTCCCCATTTATTCGAAAACAAACCAGCCTACACGCCACCACAAGGCTTGCGCCTGCGGCTGATTCATCCCACCCAAGCCAAGCAAGATCAGCTAATCGCTCTGCAGTATCAAACCCATACTGGCGAATGGCTCGGCACCCTGCCGACGCTTGGTGAGCAACATCAAACAACGCGCTGGATTATTCTTCTTGAAGACACAGAATTTCGCTGGCGACTGCAAGGGCACTGGCTGCTTAGCGCTGACCAGCCTACCCCCAGCTTAATGTTGGGGACACCCTAAAATCTTTCCGGCAGCCTGCGCCAGGAGCACGCCATGTTGACATTTCTGATTCGCAAAATACTTTACCGAGGCATGGTGATTTTGTGGCCCTCGTTTCTCATGGCGGCCGCAGCGACAGGCCTCTTTTTTTCAGCGATCGATCCGCACGATCTCATTCTCTATGGTGCCTACGTACCCGATAGCCGCATGGCCGCCTATACAGTAGGATTCCTGTTGATCTGGACATTTACCGCGATTGCCAGCATGCTGACCTACTATCTACACAGCGAGAAACAAGAAGAAGCTTACACCAGGCGATTTATACGTTGATTGAAGTATTTTAGTTTGTATCCAAGACACAGCTGTAATGAACAATATTCATTACTTGTGAAGCCAATTCTTCAAATCAAGAATATCTAGAATCCACTCAGATACATCTTCAGAAAATTCTTCATTGCTTTTTCGCGGCAGGATCAAACTTTCTAGGTACCCTCTGCTTTGAATTTTTGAGTGATCGATTTTTCTACAGAAATGCTCTTGAAAATAGACCACGCTATTATCTCGGTATACCGCCCAATACACTACTCCAGAACTATCTGCTGGACTCTGAATGTCGGTAATTAAACCAACTTTCATATGTGTTCCTGACACTAAATTATTAATTGCATCAAGCCATTGCGCAATATATTGATCTGTATTCCAAAATGTCAAAGTGAGTGGGGTAATCTCTGTGTGATCATTCAGTGTCGTGGAGCAAAATATTTTTGAGTTACGTTCTATACATGCAATATCGAACATTTCATTTCCCAATTTTGTTTAAACTGAATCATAGGTTCCAAGCCTGTTTCCTGAGCATCAAATATTTTCCAAACTCCCCTATTGTGTCCATCTGCATCAGGTGTAATGTATGTTTTATCATCCGTGTATACTTTTTGACCACGCGGATTACAGTATAGGGTTTACTAAACTGGATACGACAAATCGCCGTTAAACCACTTCAATCAATCTTCCTTCGGGGGTGATCAGGCCTAAGCGTATCGGTTTTTGCAGTGGGTTACGCCAAGGTTCGCGGGATAGCACGGCAGCGAAAGAGGCTCGATAGTGTTGCAGTTGGGCTTGATAGTCAGCCAAGTTAGCCGCGCTAACCGCCCACTTGTAGTCCAAGATCCAATAAGCGTCGTGTAGCTCCACCAAACGGTCTAGGCGTTTCAGTTCGCCATGCTCATTTAGGAGCGAAAGCTCGGTTTCAATCCGCAGCGCCGCATCACTAAAAAATGGGGCTAATGTTGGCGCAGAAATCACTTGCTTTACCGCTTGGCGCACTTGTTGGCGAAGCCCATGGGGTAAGGCATAGCGCGGTAAGATGGTGGTTAAGATCGCCTCAGCGTGGTGGTGAGTACGTATCCGCTGTAAGACACCGTGCCATGCAGTGCCCAACTGCTGTGCGGCTGATTCCGCAACGGATATTTTTTCATTGTCGTGCGAGGGCTGTGTGTGTTGCGGGGTGGTGATGTAAGCGAGGGGATCGCACCTATCGGCAATCGCTGGTGGGCAGAAATCATCATAGTCGCGCGCGCTATGCTTCAAGCCAGCGGCAAGGCCCGCAGTTGAAGCAGACTGTAAAGCCAGATTTAGGGTATCGAGAGACTGGCTATGGGGTTGAATCTGCTGATACCAGCTCGCTTCCCCGCTATTTTTTTTGCTGGGAACGCCTGTCACCACCACCAGTTGCTGAGCGCGGGTGAGTGCCACATAAAGTAGATTCTGCGCTTCCCGTTGCGCCAGGGCCTGCTCAGTTTGCCAGAGTGCCTCGCGCCGCTTACCGAGGCCCTGCGCACCGGTTATAAATGACACTTGCCGCGGGGCATTTAACGCTGGGGGCCAATCAAATAGCAAACCGGGTCGCCCTTCTTTGGGCTGATAGGTCGCATCAGCTAAACACACCAAGGGGGCTTCCAAGCCTTTCGCCGCGTGTACGGTGAGTAATCGTACAACGGCATGCTCGGTGCCGATCAGGCTCGCTTCGTCTGGCGATTCTTGCTGGCTCAGCTCACGCAGCAAGCTGATTTCCTGCAAAAAACGGCTCACACTGCTGTAGCGCCCCCCATCTAAATTCAATGCAAGGGCAAGAAACTCGCGTAAGTTAGCCTGCACTTGGGCGACCCTTACTGCGGGCACGCAAGCAGTGTAGCGCGCCAGTAATGCTGCTTGGTGATAAATTCGATCGAGCAAATCATGCACAGGGAGTCGCCCGGCGTGTTCCAACCAATCTTGCAATTGCGCCCGAATCCTCTGCCAGACTGGCTGAGACAGGGTGCTGGCCAGTTGCATCAACGCCTGCCACCAGTGCTGGCGCTGAGCTTGTACCGCCATCGCCAGATGATTCAACCCATTTTCTGTGCTGCCATAGGCCTCTGTCAATACTGGCGCAAAAAAGGGAGCGGCTAGGATTTGGGCGAGTGCCAAGTTGTCATGGGGCTCGCTTAAAAAACGCAGTAAGGCACACAAGTCCTGCACTTCTGGCGTTTCCAGCAACCCCCCTCGACGATCACTGACATACGGGATGCCTGCCGCTTGCAAGGCCTGTTCGTAGGCAGCCATATGTGTTCGGGTGCGTACTAAAATCATGACATCGCCATAGTTCGCAGGCCGTCGCTCCCCCAGTGCGGTTGTCACGGTGAGGGTTGGTAATAAACCTTGAATCAAGCTTGCCAGCGCAGTGGCTTCTTGCACTCGGCGCTCATCGGGTACGTCAGTCGCTGGTAGTAAAAGTGGGTTACGAAACTGCGGTAATGTCGTTGAAGCAACGGGCTCAATCACCGCCTCGGCGAGGCCTGGCGGTGCTGGCTCACTGTCAGCAAGGGGATAACAATAGACGCCCGAAAGCATAGCAGTGGTGCTGTCTGTGCCCTCTGGCTGAGGTAAGTTTTGTTGCTGGGCTTGGGTTGTTTGGGGCGCGAAATCTTGTGGCCGCATGGCCTCTGGCAAGGCCAGAAACAGGCTATTCACAGTCTCAATAATTGCCGTTGCATTGCGCCAAGTGTGGTTGGTACGCAGGGCTTGCGCCTGAAAATACTGCTGTAACCAGGCACCGGCACTGGCAAACAAACGTGAATCAGCGCGGCGAAAGCGATAAATCGATTGTTTTGGATCACCCACAATAAAAACACTGGGGCGCTCACCGTCGCGCCCATAACCGGCTAACCAGCTTTGAATAATGCCCCACTGGAACGGATTGGTATCCTGAAACTCATCAAATAACAAATGCTGGTAGCGCGCATCCAGGCGCATTTGCATGTAGGCAGCATAGCGATCGTCTTGCAATAATTCGCGTGTGTGCCACTCAATATCCGTAAAGTCGAGCACTTGCCGCGCTGCCTTGCGCTGCTGGTAGGCTTCTAACCAAGCCAGCGCACAGGGCCATGCCGCCTGGTTCAGGCGGCATGCTTGCCAGTCTTCGTAGTTAGCTTCTAGCGCGTGATAATGCGCAGCCAGGCTTTCCAGGGCTTGCACATAACTGGCCTGCCGCGCACCGATTAATCCCAGTTGTTTTTGATTGATCAGATTTTTTTGAATTTGCCCTTTTTGCGTCAACACGGCGGCAAAGAAATGGCGGTAAGCGCCGAGCACGCTCACTTCAGGCAGCCCTGCGGGGGTTATCGTAGCCAGACAATCTTGGCACCGCTGCAGTAAGTCGCGCACGCTGCCATTCAGCTCAGGGTGCGCTGGCACACTCTCAATAATCGCCTGGCAGGCCGCTTGTAGGGGTGGCTGTTGCCAGTCCAGGCGCGGGTCTTGGTTGGGCATATCGGCCCAAATCGCTAGGGCGGCCTCAATCGGCTCCCGCCCCTGCGCTTCCTGAGCAGCGGCAAAAGCCCACCACTCTGCCCGCTGGTGAAAGAGTGACGCCAGCAAGTCACGCGGCTGCGTCACAAACTGTAGTAGCGTGAGGTAATGCGCTTGCAAACTAAGGTCACGATTGGCGTGTGCAAGAAAATCATGCCAGGCCTCTTCTTGCAGGCGCTCTGTCTGCTCCAACAAGCCCGCCTGTGGCTGTGGCCAGCGTGGCCGACCCCATTGATTGACGCTTGCGCGGCCCGCTTGACGTGGCAAGTCAGGCGGCTCAAGCCGCCAGGGGGCGCGGCGTAAGACTTCCCAAAACCAACCATGAAATGTTTGAACTTTCAGGCTGGGTTGGGCTTGTAAAACCAGGTCATAGAGGGTTCTGGCCCGTGTCAACAAGGCGTGTGCCTGGGCTGGTTGTAAGCCACGTTGCTCTAGCAACGTGAGTGCCTGGGCTGCGGGCGCGCCAGCTAGCTGTTCTAGCAGTGTGAGCAACCGCGCTTGCATTTCTTGTGCCGCTTTGCGGGTAAAGGTAATCGCTAAGATACTGCTGGGTTCCGCCCCTGCCAGCAGTAAGCGCAACATCCGGCCCACCAGGAGCCAAGTTTTACCGCTGCCAGCACACGCCTCAACGGTCACGCTCTGCGCAGGATCTAGGGCGACGCTAACGAACGTGGCATGGGATACCGGCTCTTGATTCAAGGTGTAGGCACTCATGGCGCGCTCCAATCGCGTCGGCGACATAGGCCGCTTACCTCACAATACTCACAGACCGCCGGAATCCCGTGCGCGGGTAACGCCGCCCCAGCTTGCAATTGTGTCCAGACCGTTGCCAGACGCTTCTCCTCTGCAGCGAGCAAGGCTGCAAATTCCGTGGCGGGGTCCTCCTCTGCGGTTGAGTAGGCATACAAGCGTAATCCCGCCGTGGTTTCCGATTGCGTCGGGTTGTGCGCCGCGCCCGTCCGTGCGGTAACTGGTGGCGGAGTGATTTGCGCTGCGGTAGGTTTTTTACTGGGTAAGCTTGCCGGTAAATACGCCGCCCACAGCCGTGCCTCGGCCCCCTCGGCGGCGAGTTTCTGAGCTAGCAACAATCCATAGAATAAGAGCTGTACATCCTCTCCGGGCTGGGCGGCTTTTTCACGCAGGCGCTCGCCTCGCTGCGTTTTGTAATCTAAAACACGCCATTCCTTGGCGACAGGGTTTGCATCAATACGATCCAACCGTCCATATAAACGCAGTGTCTGCCCATTCCCCAGGTCCAAATGTCGCTCTGCCTGCTGCTCACTGGCCTGCCAGCGCCAGCCAGTTGTATATGCTGCACTCCACCAATCTAGAAAATAAGGCAACCACTGGCCAAAACGATGCGCCCAAATAAAGGCATCGGCGAAATGCTTGGCCCACTCGTTAAATAACGTCGCCGCCACCTTAGGGATGAGCTTTGCGAGTGCGGGGGCATCTACCCGTCCGCTTTGAGCCGCTTGTTGATGGGCCTGTTCGAGAATCTGATGCACTTGCGCACCATAATCACGAGGGCTGGCGAGTGGCGCTATGTCTGCTCGCTCAGCCAGCCGCCAGACCGATTGTGCCCAATATCGATAAGGGCAAGCAACCAGTTTTTCCCAAGCCTGGGCACTAACTTGCTGCGGTAAAAGTGCCGCTTGCATGGGAATGGCGGCCCCCATTCGCGGCGTGCTCACTTGCGACAACAATTCGGGAACATACGCCCGCACCAGCGGGGGCAGCAAAGCGCCCTCCCCCGTAACTTGCCCTGCTGTGGGCGGGGCGGCCGCCACCAGACGACAAAACAAATCCAGGCGGGCCAAGGGGGCAGCCAGCGCCAAGGGTTCACCCCGCTCTTGCGCACGCCAAGTACAGCATAGCGGGCGCTGGCTGGCAAAGAGCGCGCACAATGCTGAGTCGACAGACGCTTGACGAAGCGCGCGGGTGGGTAGGCCAAGCTCACGGCGCACTTGCTCGCCAAAGAAAAAGAGTTCTTGATTCCCTGCTTGTAGCACCGTGGCACCGCCCCCCAAAATGACCAGCGCATCACAGGGGCGCAAGCGTGCGCCCGCCAGAGAGACAAAAGTAATGTCAATCGTCGCGGGTAGAGTGGCATCACTCATTAGGGGCTGAGGTTGCGGTGGAATGAAGGGATGCGTTTCCAAAAAGTGGTCAAGCCAGGCGCGAAACTCGGCCACGCTCAGCGGCAGATCCTCGCGAGTTGGTTGAGCTTGAGAATAGCCAATCTCCTCATCCCAATACACTTTTTGTAGCGCTTGCCATAGCTGTAGGCCCGCGGCGTCTCTTAGCCAGTTGGCCGTAACCCCAAGGCACTCAAGGGCTGCAAACAGCGCTTGCAAATGCGCGCTGAGGGTTGCCCGCGTCGGATGCTTAGCGGCGGTGTCGGCCAGCATCTTAAATGCTGTTTGGGCATGGAGCGGCAATCCAGTGTGTGTTGATAGCGCCGCTGATAACGCCTGCCACCCCTGGCGCGTCTGCGTTTGACGCCAGCACGCGTCGGCTTGCTGGATCAGTTCTGCCCGCTCATCAGCACCCAGCAATCCCATAAAGGGAGATTTCAAGAAATCGAGCACCGTGGTCCAAGGCGCTTCTTGAGTTAGCGCCTCTAGCCAGCGCATCAGAATGGTTGCGGCAGCTGTCGTGGAGAGTTTCCAGCCGGTTTCGTCGCGAATCACCAGCCCCTTGCGGGTAAGCAACGCTTGCGTCCGACGGGCGACCACAACGTCTTGCGCGACGACCAATAACTGACGCGGGACAGGCTCAGTTTCGGCCAACCAACGTTCCTGCATCGCGCAGATGTAGCGGGTGGCGGTGAGCGCTTCTTCTTCCAAACTCTGGCAGGCAACAATTTGCCACGGCAAAGGGGGAAACGCTGGTTGGGTCATGCGGGTGGCAAACGCCTGCGCACGCACTAGCGCAGGCTCGACCGCGCTAGACCCCGGCGTTGACCACTCACCCTGATACCATTCTGGCCATGCGAGGGAGAGTAATGTCGACCACGGCTCGGCACTGGGCGCGGCGGCGGCAGGCGCAGGTAACCACAGGCGGACCGCATGTTGCTCGCTCACTAACGAGAGCCAGGCTGCCAACACCGGTGGCAGTGGCTCTAACGCCATGACCCATAAGGCCTGACACTGCCAATTAGCAAGCTGCTGAGTAACGCCAACCAGCCGCGCCAACTGCACCGCTACAGGGCTGCGCTGATCATGCAAAGCTTGCCAGACCGTGAGCAGTAAGCGACTTTCGAGGGTCAGCAGCGTAGCGCGAGGACCAAAATGTTGCTGCAAGAAGTGCTCTAATTGCGCGGGCTGCAGTAACGGGTTTGCGGTTGCTGGCAAGTAAAGACTAAGCTCATCACATAGGCTCAAGAGCTGCCGGGCGATCCGCCATAAATTCGTTTGCGTCGTTGATGCCGCGTCTTCTTGGGACTGCGCCCCCATCATTTTTTGCAACAGCGGCTGCGCCCGCAACACGGTGTAGACGGTTAATAGCCGTGCGTCTTCGCTGATTGGCGCGGGGGCCGTGGCGGCACCAATATCTTCTGCGAGCGTTTCAAGCGTGAAACAGCGCGGGGGAATAATTGGCCCTAAAGCCTGCCGCAAAAGCCGCTGGAAAAGGTGAATATGGGCATGGCTGGGCAGCACTAACCAAAGCGCGCTCCAGTCCGCCACCGGGCTGGGCTGCTGTTGCGCCGCCCAGGTACGAACCGCCTGCAGCAAAAGCGGCCAGCAGTCAGCAGTGGGAAAATAAGATTCTTTAACGAGGGGCATACGCTTACAACGCTAGATTTTCTCTCATGATTAGAAACCACCAAGCCAGGACATGAGGCAAGAAGGTACAGGATGGTAGCCAAGATTCTGGCGCTATTGCCAACATTGTGGTTTTAAGACTGCAGCCGCAATTTAGCAGCACCAAACCCCGTTTCGGGCCGACTTGACCGAGCCTGCGGGCGAATAAAGCGTAAACTCGCCTTGAAAAGCACGAATATCACCCCACGTATTGCCTGTGAAGGCAGAGTGCAGAGTCCGCAAATCCGTTTTATACTCCTTCTGTTATTTTATTATTGATCGTTGAGGAGCCGCCATGAGCGACAAAATCAAATATATTTCCGATGCCAGTTTTGATGACGATGTGCTCAAAGCGGACCAAGCAGTGCTAGTGGACTACTGGGCTGAATGGTGTGGTCCTTGCAAAATGATTGCCCCTATTCTGGACGAAATCGCCAATGATTACGCTGGCAAGTTGGTTGTCGCGAAAATGAACGTTGACGAAAATCAGGAAGTGCCCGCGAAATTTGGCATCCGTGGGATTCCGACCCTGATGTTGTTCAAAAATGGCGCGGTGGTCGCGACCAAAGTTGGGGCCATGTCAAAATCACAGCTAACGGCATTTTTAGACAGCCACCTGTGATACCAGTGCAGCCCTAATGCCTAAACCGTGGCGTTAGGGCAATAGCTACCGATCAGGAATCCTCTCTCTGCCCCTCACAAAGCCCGAAAATAAGGTAAACTTGTGGTTGAAGTTGTTTTGGCAACCGCGGAGGTTGCTAACAGCACGATGCAAGTAGTTCGTTTCTGGTCAACGTCGCATCCTTGCGCATCTGACCCCATTCCAACACTTTCTTAATTAACCAAACTGGTTTTGCCCAAGTCATTGAAATGATAACGATTAAATCGATATCACACTGGGGCAGTCACATACTAGCAAGTCACTCATAAATTTATGCACTTATCTGAACTCAAGGCGCTGCATGTCACGCAGCTTGTCGATATGGCTCTCGGACTGGAAATCGAAAACGCCAACCGCATGCGCAAGCAAGAACTCATGTTTGCCATTCTCAAGCGTCGCGCCAAACAAGGCGAATCGATTTTTGGTGACGGCACCCTTGAAGTCTTGCCCGACGGCTTTGGCTTCCTGCGCTCGCCCGAAACCTCGTATCTGGCTAGTCCGGACGATATTTATATCTCCCCTTCGCAAATTCGCCGCTTTAATCTGCACACCGGCGATAGCATTGAAGGCGAAGTGCGCGTGCCCAAAGACGGCGAGCGTTACTTTGCGCTGGTCAAAGTGGATCGCGTCAACGGCCAAGGCCCCGAGTCCACCAAAAACAAAATTCTGTTTGAAAACTTAACCCCACTGCATCCCGATAAGCCGTTGCCTTTGGAGCGTGACATTCGCGCCGAAGAAAATTTAACGGGCCGTATCATCGACATCATCGCCCCGATTGGTAAAGGGCAACGCGGCTTGCTCGTCGCCCCGCCTAAATCCGGTAAAACCGTGATGCTGCAAAACGTCGCGCACGCCATTGCCACCAACCATCCTGATGTTGAGCTGTTCGTGCTCTTGATCGACGAGCGCCCAGAAGAAGTAACCGAAATGCAGCGCTCCGTGAAAGGCGAAGTGATTGCATCGACGTTTGATGAACCCGCTGCACGCCACGTGCAAGTCGCGGAAATGGTCATTGAAAAAGCCAAGCGCTTGGTTGAACACAAACGCGATGTGGTGATTTTGCTCGACTCCATCACCCGCCTTGCCCGCGCCTACAACACCGTACTGCCTAGCTCCGGTAAGGTTTTGACCGGCGGTGTGGATGCGAATGCGCTGCAACGCCCCAAACGCTTCTTTGGTGCCGCCCGTAACATTGAAGAAGGCGGTTCACTCACCATCATCGCCACCGCGCTGATCGACACCGGTAGCCGCATGGATGATGTGATTTACGAAGAATTCAAAGGCACTGGCAACTCCGAAATTCACCTCGAACGCCGCATGGCGGAGAAACGCGTCTACCCTGCCATCAACCTCGGCAAGTCCGGTACCCGTCGCGAAGAACTGCTCATTCCGAAAGACCTCCTCCAGAAAGTCTGGGTGTTGCGCAAACTGCTATTCGATATGGACGAGATCGAAGCGATGGAGTTCATGCTGGACAAAATGAAATCCACGAAGAACAACAGCGAGTTCTTCGACATGATGCGTCGCGGGGGCTAAGCCTTTCGCTTGCATCAACAGGGTTTCAAACAAAACGGCCACTCATTGAGTGGCCGTTTTGTTTAGGAGCTGATAACTAGTCACGCCTTCGGCATAGAGTTCTATTGTGGTGATGAAGGACATGCTGATTGCTCTTGATTTTGATTTTCTAACCACTGCTGAATAAAGCTCACAAACGTGCGCACCTTGGCCGACAAATGCTTACGGTTGGGGTACACGGCATAAATCGTCATTTCGTCCGCGCTGTATGCTGGCAATACTCGCACCAAGCGCCCCGCTTCGAGGTAGCTACGTACAATAAAGCACGGCCCGGTGCCAATGCCCGCGCCATGCGCAGCGGCTTCCACCATGAACTCACCATTATCGGTATGTACCTCGCCCCGTACTTGTACGGCGTGTTTATTACCCTGCTCATCGTAAAAATTCCAGATGCCGCCATCACTATCGTGCTCGTAGGTAATACAGTTATGTGCGGCTAAATCACTAGGCGTTTGAATGGGCGGATGGCGTTTCAGGTAATCCGGCGAGGCCACGTACAGCAATTTAGTTTTGCCAATTGGGCGGGCCACCACATGTTGTGACCCAGGGTCACCAATGCGCAAGGCCAGATCAAAGCCCTCTTCCACCAAATCCACCTTACGGCTGCTGATCGAGACATTAAATTGCAACTGCGGATGCACCTGCCGACAGGCGGCCAACGCAGGCGCGAGGTGGTGTACCGCAAACCCGGTGGACGTAGTGATTTTGAGGGTGCCGCGCGGCACCACCGCTTGTTCACTGACGGCGGATTCCACTTCATCCAGCTCGGTGAGCAGGTGTGCTGCACGCTCATAGTAAGCCTGACCACTTTCAGTCAAGCTGATGCGACGCGTCGTGCGATTGAGCAAACGCACCTGCAAATGGCTTTCCAACTGCGCAACCCAGCGCGAGACGGCCGAGGTAGACTGCCCCAACTTATCTGCTGCCGCGGCAAAACTACCTAGTTCGACCACGCGGCAAAACACCCGCATTGCCTCTAGTCTATCCACATCCCCTCCTTCACTATTCCACTTAATAATCCCACTTTATATGACAATATATTACATAACAGACTATTTATCTTATTTTTATTGAGGATTATTGTATCGGTGTCGATCTTAGATTGATGTTTTCTGCTCACAACCTTCGCTTAAGGAGAAAAAATGAAACTGTACTATTCGCCCGCTGCCTGTTCTCTGTCCCCCCACATCGCCCTGCGTGCGGCCGGCATGGCCGTTGAGCTGATAAAAGTTGATCTAAAAAGTAAGCAGACGCAAGATGGTCGCGACTTTTATCAAATCAATCCCAAAGGCTCTGTCCCTTGCCTGGAACTGGACAACGGGGAGCGTATTACAGAAGGGCCCGCGATTGTGCAGTACATTGCCGATCTCAACCCGGCGGCCAATCTTGCCCCAGCGAATGGCACTTTCGCGCGGACCCGGCTACAGGAATGGTTAAATTTCATTACCAGTGAGCTGCATAAGGGCTTTTCTCCGCTCTTTAATCCCCAAGCGCCGGCCGAATGGAAAACGTTGGTAAGGGCCACATTGGGCAAAAAATTGGATGTTGTCAGTCATCATCTCGCCGCTCAGCCTTATCTCTTGGGTGATCAATTTAGTGTGGCCGATGGCTATCTCTTTACCGTCTTGTTTTGGACGCGATGGGTAGAGATTGATTTGCAAGCATGGCCCGTGTTACATGCCTACTTCCAGCGCATAGCGACGCTGCCCGCCGTCGCCGCCGCCCTCGAGGCTGAGGGCGTAAAGGCCTAGGTCAGACCATGCGTACCGCCGTTGAAAGCCCCCAAGTATCCTCACTCCCGCAGCCATTCATTGCGCGAGACAGCCTGCTACCGACCTTGTTTTTATCGCATGGGTCGCCAATGCAAGCGATAACGCCAAGTGCCGTTAATCGCCTGTGGCAGCAGCTGAGTGATCAATGGACTCGGCCAACGGCGGTGCTGGTGATTTCAGCCCACTGGGAATCCACCTTACCGTTGATCAGCAGCGCTCCCAACCCGGCGACAATTCATGACTTCGCTGGCTTTCCGCAAGCGCTGTATCGCTTGAGCTACCCAGCCCCAGGGCTGCCCGCCTTGGCCGAGCGGATTCAGGACCAACTCCATGCTGCTGGGTTACCCTGCCAACGAGAAGGCTGTCGGGGGTTCGATCACGGGGCATGGGTGCCGCTGCGGTATCTGTATCCTGATGCGGATATCCCCGTGCTACAACTCTCAGTGCAGCCCGCTTTACCCGCTAGCCACCATTGGCAAATTGGCCAGGCTCTGCAATCGTTACGCGCCGAGGGGGTCTTAATACTGGCGTCAGGTCATACCACCCATAATTTGGGCCTTGCTATGCGTGCAATGCAACAGCACGACGAGACGGTTCCGGCCTACGCACAAGCATTCTGCGATTGGCTGCAGACACATCTCGATCAACTCCAAAACGTAACAACCCAAGCGCTTGCCTGTAAGCAACTGTTGAGCTGGGAACAAAGCGCCCCTGCCGCAACCACGGCGCACCCTACCCCCGAACATTTTCTACCGCTATTCGTCGCGTTGGGGGCCGCTTTTACTGCGGGTCAGGCTCTCCAAGCCCAGCCATTATTCAAGGGCTGGGAATGGCCCGGCTTGGCCCTGGATAGCTATTTGTTCAAATAAGGGTAGCGCGCCGACGTGAATCAAGCCGTAAGGTCAGGCAATAGGCAGCACCACCCGAACGATTGAAAGAACCCAGCGGGATCACGTGGACCCGATAGCCCAGTGCAGTGAGCTTGGCCTTCAGCGCCGGAGAGCAATGGCACATGACAATGTCCTGACCGATACACACCGAATTAACGCCTAAATGTAGCGCATCATCCTCGCCAGCTTCAATCAACTGGGAACCAACAACGGCGGCTAACTGCTGACGTCCGACCTCGCTAAAAGCAGGGGGGTAGTAAATCACTTCGCCACCACTTAACAAACAAAAGCAGGTATCTAGGTGATAAAAGCGCGGGTCAACCAGCTCTAAGGCCAGCGTTGGAGTTTGAAAGACCGCTTCAAGGGTCTGACGTGCGGCATAACTGCTGCGTTGCCCATAACCACACCAAAATAGTTGACGTTGGGCATCCCAGATCGCATCGCCCGCCCCTTCAAAAGGAACGCCTACCGGGGTGTAATGGAGTGACTGAATCACCCCCTGGCGACATAGCGCGGTAAAGATTGCCTGACCATGCGGTTCTTCCCCTTGGCGCTCAGGGCAGGCATAACGGGCCAATAACACTTTGCCATCCAGGACAACCCCTGCATTTGCCGTGAATACCATGTCTGGTAACCCGGCAACCGGCGGCTGCAGCTCGATCTGCGCGCCCAACAATTCGTATTGCTGGCGCAGTTGCTGCCAGCCCCACTGCGCATCTTGCTTGAGGCGCTCAGCCTGGGGGGCCCAGGCTTGTGGTTGCATCCAAGGGTTAATGGAATAACTCACGGTGAAATGATCCGGGGCGCTCAGTAAAAAGCGGGGGGAGCTTGCCGCAGGAAGCGGCTGCGAAGGCGCTGCCTGTGGCGCGGTGCTCACTGGGGTGGCGTTGCCAGTGTCGTGGTATGGCCGCTCCGCACTGAATTGCCCCTTCTCCGATTGCGCTGTCTCGGCCAACACAGCCTCAAATTGCGCGAGGGCCCAAAGCAAATCCGCCCGGGTAATGGTCAACGGTGGCGCAAAGCGAATCACGGTGTCATGCGTCTCTTTCGACAACACGCCTTTTTGCGCCAGGCGCTCGACCAGATCGCGGGCACGATACGGGGCGCGAATATCAACGCCAGCCCACAAACCCAAGCCCCGTACGGCTTGAATCTGCGTAGGATAACGTTGCTGCAACCTGTGTAATTCGGCAAGCAGCACCTGCCCCAATGCCGCACTGCGGGCAATCAGATTCTCTTCTTCGAGCACGGTTAACGCCGCAAAACCCACCGCTGCCGCGAGGGCATTGCCACCAAAGGTCGACCCATGACTACCGGGGCTAAACACATCCATCAAAGAACGGTCTGCCAGAAAAGCGGAAACAGGCAATAGCCCGCCGCCCAGGGCTTTACCAACAATCACCGCATCGGGACGAATATCAGCATGCTGGTATGCAAATAAGCGCCCTGTACGGCCTAAACCAGATTGAATTTCATCCAAGATCAACAATATCTGATGCTGATCACACCATGCCCGCACCGCTTTTAACCAACCTGCTGGCGGTAAGACAATCCCGGCCTCGCCCTGAATCGGCTCAATCAGAACAGCACAGGTATGCCCACTACGCTGGGCATCGAGGCTTGCCATATCGCCAAAGGTAAAGCTTTTGAAGCCTGGCATATATGGGCCGAAGCCGTGGCGATAATCCTGTTCGCTGGAAAAACTGATAATCCCTGTTGTGCGGCCATGAAAATTTTGTCTTGCCACTAAAATTTCTGCACTGTTGGGGGGGAGCCCTTTGACCTGATAAGCCCAGCGCCGCGCCGCTTTGATGGCGGTCTCAACCGCTTCAGCCCCACTATTCATTGGCAGCGCTCGCTCGAAGCCGCTCATGGCACAGAGCTTTTCCAAAAAGGGAACGAGTGCGCTACTGTGAAAGGCGCGTGAGGCGACGGCCACCTTTTCTAATTGCGCTTGCATTGCTGCGACGAGCGTCGGATGCAGGTGTCCATGACTCACAGCAGAGTAAGCACTGAGCATATCCAGATAGCGCTTGCCGTCGGCATCCCACAACCACACATCCTGGCCTCGTTCAATCACAATCGGCAGGGGATGGTAATTATGAGCGGCGACCTGCTGTTCACGCTGTATGAGCTGGCTTGATGCCGAGAGCCCTGATAGCCCACTTGCTTGAGCCTTGGTTGGAGAGGAAAAAATTAAATCGGCGGCACCCATGGGAGACTCCTTCTCAATCACATTGATCTACTTGATGGTAGATCGTTCGCGCCGGAAAAAGGACGAAATACGGGGGCCAAAACCGCAGCAGTTACGCTATTGGGACGCGCTTGCCGTCGAGACGACGGTTATCGGGCAATCAGCCAGCCTCAGGGTACGTTTAACGCTTTTAACGGCCACCGGCTAAAGTGTCGCTGCGTTTGCAAAACTTGATAGGAAACAATGCGGGCAATATTTAAGCTGAGGTTTTCCAGCCAGGCATTGGTTAGCTCACGGTAGCAAGTCGCATCAGGACACACCACCCGTAACTGGAAATCAAACTCGCCACTGATTAAATCACAACTGACGACCTGCGGGCAGCTCAAGACATGCTGTAAGAAAGCAGCGGTTGCTGCGGCACGCTGATCGCGTAGCGTGATTTGCGCAATCATTTGCACATGGGCAGGCAACTGGGCGGGATCGAGCTGGGCTTGATACCCCTGGATGAGTCCAGCCTGCTCAAGCTGCCGCACACGTTCCGAGCATGCACTGGGAGATAAATTGATCGCTTGCGCCAATTGTTGATTGGTGATTCGCCCCTGTTCCTGCAGCAGGGTCAAAATTCGCCAATCTGTGCGATCCCGTTTCATCAATCAACTCTGTTTTGGTAAACGTAATGCCACGGCACCGGCATCAAGGGCTTTATCGAGAATCACTTCTTTGACCAGTTTGGTTAAGTCTTGCAAGGCTTGAATATGATGCTCTTCGACCATGTGGGGGATCGAATCAATTAGGCACAAGGTACCAATATTCTTATGATGGATTTTGATCGGCGCACCCATATAAAAACGAATATGAGGTGGGCCAGTAACCAACGGGTTATCGGCAAACCGGAAATCTTGGCTCGCGTCTGGAACGATGAGGGGGTGATCAGACAAAATAGCATGACCACAAAAGGAAATCTCACGTGACGTTTGAGTTGCATCGAGACCGCAAGCCGATTTAAACCACTGTCGGTTTTCATCGACCAAGCTCACCAGAGCGATCGGCACCTCAAAAACACTGGTCGCATACTGCGTGATGATGTCGAGACGATCTTCTGCTGGCGTATCTAGAATCAGCAGATCACGCAGTACTGCCAATCGGCTGGCTTCATCATCAGGAATCAAAGGAGCTTGCATAAGATCGACGTTAAAAAGTTTGTTTACCCGTTCACAAACGGCAATCAAGCATATAACGGCTCAAGCGCGAGGAATTACAATCAGGAAAGAAAATTTAACACTTCTAGCAAAGACGATAGGATATTTTGCCCATTCTGTTGGAATGCACCCCGCCCAGCCTGACAAAAACGAGCGGTATAGCGAGTCACTTACCCCTGCATAGCCGCAACCAGTCGCCCCAACTGTGCCATGGCGCGCTCAGCCTCAGCATCAAAAGCGTTGCCACAGCTAATCCGCAAATAGTCTTTAAATCGACCGCTACCGGTAAATAAGGTTCCCGGTGTTACCCCAATCCCTTGCTGCACGGCTTGTTCAAACACCTGCCAGGCGTCGATTTCATTGGGTAAACCAATCCACAATAAATAACCGCCAGAGGGAATATGCACCACCGTCCCGGGTGGAAAATGATGGGTGATGGCTTGGGCTGTTTGCCGTGTTTGTATTTTTATTTGTTGCCGCAAACGACGTAAATGGTGGTCGTATCCCCCTGAGGCCATGAATTCAGCCACCATGGCCTGCGGCAATTCTGCGGTGTTGATCGACTGGGTAAACTTCAGGGCTTCTACCCGGTTCTGCCAGCGCCCTGCCACAATCCAACCCACCCGTAAATTAGGCGCCAGCACTTTACTCGCTGAACCGCAGAGCAAGACATTGCCTGTGGTATCCCATGACTTGAGGGCGAAAGGCCGCTGCCCGCCAAAATGCAACTCGCCATAGACATCATCCTCAATCAAAGGAATCTGCCGGGCATTTAATAGCTCGACCAATCTTTTTTTATGGGAATCTGGCATCAGACTGCCCAGTGGATTATGAAAATTAGGAATACTGACCACCGCCGCGACCCTTGGTCCGGCTGTATCGGGTCGGGTCACCAGTTCTAAGGCCTCTAATGACATGCCATGGCTAGCGCTGGTAGGGATTTCCAAGGCACGCAAGCCCAAACTGGCCAAAATCTCTAATAAGCCAAAATACACTGGCGACTCAACGGCGACCGTGCCTCCGACTTGTGTGGTTGCCCGTAATGCTAAATTCAAGGCTTCCGTACACCCGTTGGCAATCAAGACATCATCTGGCCTGACTGTGCAGCCCGCATTCAGCAAACTACGGGCAACCTGTTCACGCAAAGGCAAATAGCCGGTGCTATTCATGCCATAAGAGCTGACGAGGTTCGGTTGCCGCCGCAAAATCTGCCCCCCCAGAAGCTGTAGCTTACGTACGGGATAGAGTGCGGGAGGGCCAATCGCGACATCGAAATGAATACGGCATGTGCGACGAATTCGATTGTAAGAAAGCACCCGATCTTGCACAGCTATCGGATCTACCGTGTCTGCTTTTAGCGGCCCACTGCGCTTTGTGTCAGCCGCGACAGTCACAAAATAGCCTGACTTGGGTCGCGCTTCGACCAACCGCCAATTTTCCAACTGCCGATAAACCTGCAAGGCAGTGGAAATTGACACCCGATGTTGCGCCGCCAAGTGTCGCACCGAGGGCAAGCGACTACCGGGTTGCAAGGTGCCACTGCTAATCGCACTTTGCAGATGGCGCGCCAATTGTTGGTAGAGAGGAATATCCATCTTCACAGTGTGGACCATCACAGAATACGATTAAAGATACAGGAATACTCAAAAAAAACCATAACAGAACACGAAAAAAAGCACCTGTTAGCGGTTATTTATATAACTGTTATGCCTACTCAACCCCACTCTACTTTTCTATGATGCCTTTACCCAGTCACCGAGAAATGGAGGCAATCATGTTACCCCCTCTTTTTACAACCCACGAACTGGCCGCCGGAGCGGTCACGAGCGATATCCGCCATCACGCCCGTACCCTGTCTTGTCAGCAGGGACAGTTATGGGTGACCCTCAGCGAGGATAAAACAGATTATTTTTTAGAGGCAGGGATGTCGCTCGTGCTCAGCCCAGACAAACTGTGCGTTATTGAGGCGGCATCTCTGAGTCGGTTTACACTGACGCCAGATAGGAAAGAAGCTCGTTTTCAACGGGCGATAAGCTTGCTACAGAAATTACGCGGCTTGCTGCGTATGCATACGAGCACGATGCGCTCTCACTTGCCTATCTCCCCCACTTTATTCGATGCGACTAGGAAATCATGAAAATCGAGAATCTCCCATTTGTGACGACCGATTGGCACACTGTTTCACGCAGCGCCCATCCCGGCACCCACGGCATGGCGTATTGGCGCACCCAGCAATTTGGCGACATTCGTGTGCGCATGGTGGAGTACAGTGCGGGCTATCTGGCCGACCACTGGTGCCAGAAGGGTCATATCTTATTGTGCTTGAGCGGAGAATTGCATACCGAACTCGCCGATGGTCGCCACTTCGTCCTCACGCCCGGTCAGAGCTATCAGGTGGCCGATGGCGCAGAGCCGCATCGCTCCAGCACACCCACTGGCGCGACGTTATTTATTGTGGATTAGGAGACGTCCATGTTTGAAATCCAAACACATAATCCCGCCCATACGCCCACTCCGATTGGCCCCTACCATCACATAGCACAAGCGGGGCCATTCATTTGGTTATCGGGCACACCCGGTGTCGATCCCGCTACGGGGCAGCTCGCGGGTACCGATGCGGGTAGCCAAACGACGCAGATTATGGCGAATCTACACACCATGCTGGCGAGTTGTGGTGCCTCCTTGGCACACTTAGTCCATGTGACGGTATTTTTGAAAAAAAACGAAGACTTTGCCGCGATGAATGTGGCCTATGAACAGGCGCTAAAAAAACAGGCTGGAGGGCACTTACCCGCACGCACAGTGATTGTGGTGGCCGACTTACCTAAACCCGGCGCATTGTTAACCATGAACGCCCAAGCGATTCGCCCGACCGCATAAGGATAACCATGCAGATTGGCTTTTATGGCTACCCGCAGCAAATCGAAACCTGGTTACAGCCCTTGCGCCAGGCATTACCCACAGCCGCCATCCGCGTGCTGAGTGCAGAAGATCAGGCCGCTGCGGATTACCTGATTGTGCGTAATCCACCCGCCTCGATATTGGGGGAACGCGAGCGCCTGAAAGCGATTTTTAATTTAGGGGCCGGCATTGATTACTTAGCGCAACTGCGCGCACAAGCTGCGCCGCGTGCATTAGAACAGGTGCCGCTCATTCGCTTGGAAGATGCGGGCATGGCAGAACAAATGCGCGACTATGTCACGCACTGGGTGCTGCATTTCTTTCGGGGCTTTGATCGCTATCAAGCGCAACAGCAACAAGCACATTGGCAAGCCTTGCCGACGCCACAAAAAAGCGACTTTACCGTTGGTATTTTAGGGGGTGGGCAATTGGGGCAGACGATTGCCTTGCACTTGCAGTCATTGGGTTTTCCAGTCCGCGTATGGAAACGCCAGGCTGACCCACATGCACCCTACCCTTGCTGGCACGGCACGGATCAACTCACTGTTTTTGCCCAGAATGTGTCCGCGTTGGTGAATGTATTACCGCTCACCCCTGCTACTCAAGGTATTTTGAATCGGGTTTTATTTCAAGCCTGTCGGCGAGGAGCGTACTTAATCAACGTGGCACGTGGCCAGCACGTGGTCGAAGACGATCTATTACAGGCCCTTACCAGCGGCCAACTCGCGGGCGCATGCCTAGATGTGTTTGCGCAAGAACCGTTGCCCGCGACGCATCCGTTTTGGACCACGCCAAACCTGTACCTCACCCCGCATTGCTCGGCGGACAATCTGCCGCAACCTTCCATGCAACAGATTGCGCACAAGATTCAGCAGATTGAAGCCGGGCAGACTGTCACCGGTATCGTCGATTGGATACGTGGTTACTAGAAGATTCGCCATCAAGCCTGCCCAAGCGCTCGCTGAATCTGCGCGAGGGCGGTGGGGTCTTCAATCGTCGTTAAATCACCGGGATCTCGTCCTTCGCAGAGGGCTTTGAGCGAACGCCGTAGCAATTTGCCAGAACGAGTTTTGGGGAGCGCCGTCACAAAATAAATTCGCTCCGGTCGCGCCACCGCACCTAATTGTTTTTCGACTACCTTTTTAAGCTCGACCTCTAAGGCTTGTGCCGCAATACTCTCTGGCAATGCGGTGCGCAAAATCACAAACGCGCAGGCGACTTCCCCTTTGAGCTCATTCTGCACGCCAATCACCGCCACCTCTGCCACACTGGGGTGTGAGCTGAGCGATTCTTCAATTTCGCGCGTACCTAGGCGATGCCCCGCCACGTTAATCACATCATCGGTGCGACCCAAAATAAAGGTATAGCCCTCGTCGTCTTGTATGCCCCAATCAAAGGTGGAATAGACGTGTTTGCCGGGCACACTGCTGAAATAGGTTTTAACAAAACGGGCATCATCGCCCCACACCGTACTGAGGCAGCCAGGAGGCAAAGGGGGCTGAATCGCGAGCACACCTTTTTGATTACGTGTAACCGGCTCTCCGGTGCGCTCATCGAGTAATTGGACATTAAAACCATACACGGGGAAGCCGGGGCTGCCTAAACGGGTAGGTTTAGGGATGTCATTGGGCAAAGCGCGAGGAATGGTGAGAATCGGCCAGCCGGTTTCAGTTTGCCAGTAATTATCGACAATCGGGACGCCCAAGGCATCGCGAATCCAGTGTGCGGTCGGTTCATCCAAGGGCTCGCCCGCCAAAAACAAAGCCCGCAAGGAAGAAAGCTTGGCTTGTTTTAACCAATGCTCATCTTGCTTCTTGAGCACCCGAATCGCGGTGGGTGCCGAGAACATGCCGGTGACTTGATATTTTTCTACCAAACGCCACCAAATGCCGGGGTCAGGATTGATCGGCAGCCCTTCGTACATGATGGTGGCCATGCCCGCCAGCAAGGGCCCATAAATAATGTAGGAGTGGCCAACCACCCAACCGATATCGCTAGTAGAAAAGAAAGTCTCTCCTGCACGGCCATCAAAGATGTAGCGCATCGAAGCTGCGAGCGCCACTGCATAGCCGCCGACATCGCGCTGCACGCCCTTAGGTTTACCGGTAGTGCCACTGGTGTAGAGGATATAGCTCGGCTGATTAGACTCTAACCAAACGACCGGCACTTGCGCATGCCGTAGCAACGCCAGCGCGGCCTGGGCATCCACGTCCCGCCCGGGTTTGAGCGGCAGTTCAGCCAAACCCCGATTGACCCACAGTACAGCTTGCGGTTGATGTTGGGCGTGTTGTAGGGCTTCGTTCAGCATAGGCGCATAGGCCACCACCTTGCCCGCGCGGGAACCAGCATCGGCACTAATAATGAGCTTGGGTTGCGCATCATCAATTCGGCTCGCCAAACTGATGGCGGCAAAGCCACCAAACACCACCGAGTGAATCGCGCCAATCCGCGCACAGGCGAGCATAGCAAAGGCCGCTTGAGGAATCATGGGCATATATAGCAGAACACGATCACCCTGCTCGACCCCATGCTGCAGCAGGAGCGCAGCCCAGCGATTCACCTCCGCATACAAATCGGCAAAGCTGTAGGTCTGCTCTTGGCCCGTTTCTGTCGAAACATAAATTAAAGCGGGCTGCTGGGCTTGCGTGGGTAGCCAACGATCCACGGCGTTGTGGCATAGATTAGTCGTGCCACCGACAAACCAGCGCGTAAACGGGGGGTGGCTGAAATCCAATATTTGTTGGGGGGCTTGTTGCCATTCAATTAACTGGGCTTGCTCGGCCCAAAAAGCGGTAGGTTGCGAGATAGACCACTCATAAAAATTGATCGCCATGATCAGCTCTTTCTATCCAGGGGATAGTTGACTGTCTCTTACTGCGCTGACGGTAGCCTGACACGCAAACCCTTGGATTCAAGATGAATACCGGTGATGATCTGCAACACGGTGGCTTGCGTGATAAGCAAAGTCGCTCTAGCATCACCCTGTGATTGCTTTCGGTGTTTCTTTATCGTGCGACGCAGCATTTAGCCGGAGACGCTATGCCCCCTGTGCCATCCAACCCTACCCTCAGCAAGCGGTTACCGTCAGCATCAAACATCCCCATTCAGCCCCATGACGTGGCGGCCAATGAGCAATCAGTCAAGTTCACTGCACCATCGATACCCGGCGCCGACGCTTACGCGCAGCTTTACAACCATTTTGGGTGGGCTGTACCCGAGTTTTTCAACCTCGCCGAGGTTTGTTGCCGGCGCTGGCAAGATAAACCTCAGCGGATTGCACTATTTTTGGAAAATGAGGCCGGACAGCGCAGCACGATCAGCTATGGCGAGCTAGGGCAACGCGCAAATCAACTGAGTGTGGCCCTGCAACGACTAGGCGTCAAACGGGGTGACCGGGTTGCCCTTTGCTGTCCACAAACAGCCGAGGTGGCTGTGACCCATATTGCGGTTTACCAGCTCGGGGCCGTCGTTGTGCCGTTGTCGCATTTGTTTGGGCCGGATGCACTACAAGTTCGCTTGAGCTTGAGTGGGGCCAAGGTATTGATCAGCCACCACAGCACCTTACCAGCGCTAGCAGCACTCGCTGCAGGAGACTTGCGAAGCCAATTCGAGACGCTTGAGCATCATATTGTGATTGGAGGTGAATACGAAGGCAGTCTGCGCTGGCACGACCTCTTGGCACGCTCGCCCATTCACTTTGATGCCGTAGAGACCCGAGCTGAAGAGCCAGCACTCTTGCTTTTCACCAGTGGCACTACGGGGCAACCCAAAGGGGCTTTACTGCCGCACCGAGTTTTGCTGGGTAACTTACCCGGCTTCGTCGCTTCACAAAACTGGTTTCCCCAACCCCAAGATCGCTTCTGGACGCCGGCCGATTGGGCCTGGACAGGCGGGTTAATGGATGGCTTACTGCCGACACTTTATTTCGGTATGCCGATTGTCGGCTTTCATGGGCGGTTTACGCCAGCGCGCACGCTCGACCTCTTGCAACGCTATCGAATTACCAACACCTTTCTGTTCCCGACTGCACTCAAAATGCTCATGCGTGAGTACCCTGATCTATCGCCACAGGCCCAACCCTGTGCGCTGCGTGCCATCATGAGCGCCGGTGAAGCCGTGGGTGGGGTCGTCTGCGATTGGGTAGAGCAGGCCTTTGGCGTGCCGTTGAATGTCATGTTTGGGCAGACTGAAATGAATTATCTGATTGGCGATAGCGCCTACTGCTGGCCCAGCCGAAAAGGTAGCATGGGGCGAGCTTATCCAGGGCATCGAATCGCCTTGCTGGATGAGCGTGGAGCCCCGGTTAAACCCGGTCAGATAGGCGAGATCGCCGTTTGCACGCATGATCTGCAGGGGCACCCCGATCCAATTTTCTTTCTTGGTTACTGGCAGGATAACGCCGCCACACAGAAAAAGTTCTGTGGTAATCATGCCAATCATTCGCCCCCAGCGCCACGCCAGGCGCGCTGGTGCCGCACGGGTGATTTAGCCCGCCAGGATGAAGCGGGCTATTTTTGGTATCAGGGTCGAACCGATGACGTCTTTAAGGCCGCGGGTTACCGGATCAGCCCGGCGGAGATTGAAAATTGTTTGCTACAGCATCCGGCCGTTGCCAATGTCGCCATCGTTCCCAGCCCGGATAGCTTGCGGGGTCATGTCGTTAAAGCCTTTATCGTGTTGGCAGCGGGCTATCATGGCGATGAAGACCTCCAGGCCGCATTGCAAGCCCATGTGCGCGATAAGCTGGCTCCCTACGAATATCCTAAACGTATTGAATTTGTGAACTCGCTGCCGCTTACCGCCACCGGTAAAGTGCAACGCCATACCCTCCGCGCCCAAGAAAGCGCGTCGAAACTTATTGCCTCGGAATAAGTCTCACCAAAACCAAGCGTTTGGTTAAGGTTGGCTGGCAAATAGGCCAGATGGCCCTGGCAATTCGCACACTAAGCGATACAATAAGAAAATTCTTGAATAGGTTCGCCATGCCACTTGAGTTATACCGTGATGCCACCCATGTTGTGCAGCAATACACTGATCTATTGCCGCAGAGTGACCTCGCGAGCAGTGAAATCGGCCTAATACAATCCAATCAGTTTTTATTGGTACATGATAAGCAAGGTATCTTGCTCGACCCCGGTGGCACTGCTACATACAGCGGGCTATTCATGGGGGCCAGCCGGTTTTTTTCGCCCAAAGATTTACGTTATCTTGTCGTGAGCCATTGCGCGCCAGACAGTTTGCATTCTGTCGGCCGTTGGTTAATCGGCTCGCAAACAGAGTTACTGATCAGCCAGCACTTGCTGCCTCAACTGCCTCATTTGTGCGACCCAGATCGGATTGTTAATCGTATTCACGGCATTCCTGATAGTGGTGCAGTCATCCAATGCGGGGGGGTTGAATACTTACTGCTATCCGCTCATTTTTTGGGCCACAGTGCCTGCTTTCAGCTTTACGACCCCATTAGCAAAATTCTGTTTACGGGTCCCTTAGGTTGCAGTGATATTGACCCGGGTCAAGCAATTGATATTCACCACTTCCCGGCGCATCAACACAATTTACGAGCATGGCATGCGCGGCATATTCACAGTCGGCGGGTCTGTCAACTGTGGGTGAACATGCTCGAAAACCTGGATATTGCACAAATCGTTCCGCAGCGTGGGCCGCGGCTGCAAGGGCGCGACACCGTTGCCGCATTTTTCGAATGGCTGCAAGAAACCCCCTGTGGCACCGATCTGGTTACACAAGACCATTACCGCATTCCCAAGCAGCATGGTCGCGCCGCCATGATTGGCTGGGAAAAAGAGTTGCCTCGCCTTGATGACACGCAAAGCATCATTCGTACGCCTTCTTAATACAACGGCGCCCCAGCTGAAATGCCTGGGGCGCCGTTGATCTAGATCGGCAAGTAAACTTCCAGCGCTGTCATCCACGATTGAATCAAGGGCTGGCAAGTCGTACTACTCGCGACAGTCTAGACAGGTGTGGCCATTGTTTGTGGATTAAGGCGCTCATCAGTACCGAGTTTGTTCAGCGCACTCAGGTAAGCTTTCGCTGCGGCAACAACGATATCTGGGTCGGCTGCTGTACCATTCACAATGCGGCCATGACGCGCCAGCCGCATCGTCACTTCACCCTGTGCTTCCGTTCCTGTGGTAATGGCGTTAACGGAAAACAAGAGCAATTCGGCACCGCTTTGCACATGCCGCTCAATCGCTTTCACCGTCGCATCGACCGGGCCATTACCATCTGACTGGCTGCTGACTTCGCTCCCTTGCTGGGTAAAAACCAGACGGCATTGGGGGCGCTCACCCGTTTCCGAGTGCTGTGATAAAGAAATAAAACGATAGGCCTCAAGCTCTTCCCTGCCATCGCTAAACAGCGCTTGGATATCTTCATCAAAGATTTCCGACTTGCGATCGGCCAAGTCTTTGAACCGCGCAAAGGCTTCATTCAGGGCTTGCTCTGAGTCCAGCTCAATCCCCAGTTCCTGCAAGCGCTGCTTGAAAGCATTGCGGCCAGACAGCTTGCCCAACACAATTTTATTTGCTGTCCAACCCACATCTTCAGGGCGCATAATTTCGTAAGTCTCACGATGCTTGAGAACCCCATCTTGGTGAATCCCAGACTCATGCGCAAAGGCATTGGCACCCACAATCGCTTTGTTAGGTTGCACCGGGTAACCCGTGATCGTGGAGACCAATTTCGAGGTGGTCACAATTTGGCTGGTCTCAATTCTGGTTTCCACCTTGAAAATATCAGGTCGAGTACGAATCGCCATCACCACTTCTTCCAGTGACGCATTGCCAGCACGCTCACCCAGGCCATTGATGGTACATTCAACTTGGCGGGCCCCATTCATCACCGCAGCCAGAGAGTTCGCCACCGCCATGCCCAAGTCGTTATGACAATGCGTAGACCAGACAACTTTATCTGCATTGGGCACACGCTCAATCAACTGTTTAAAGCGTTCCCCCCACATCGCCGGAACACTGTAGCCCACGGTATCTGGGACATTGATGGTTTTAGCGCCGGCTTTAATCACGGCGTCAAAAATACGGCATAGAAAATCGAGTTCAGAACGCACTGCATCTTCCGCAGAAAATTCCACATCATCGGTATATTCCCGCGCCCATTGCACAGCTTTTACGGCATTTTCCACAACTTGATCCGGCGTCATACGGAGCTTTTTCTCCATATGGATGGGACTCGTCGCAATAAAGGTATGAATCCGTTTTGACTGCGCTGGCTTGATCGCCTCACCTGCGGCCCGGATATCGCGTTCAGTCGCCCGAGCTAGCGAACAGATCGTGCTGTCTTTCACAGCTTGCGCTATCGCATGAATCGCTTCGGCATCGCCTGGACTGGCCGCAGCAAAGCCAGCTTCAATCACATCGACGCGTAACTTTTCGAGTTGTTTCGCAATCCGAACTTTTTCGTCTTTGGTCATGGCAGCGCCAGGGCTCTGCTCGCCATCGCGAAGGGTGGTATCAAAAATAATGATTTTGTCTGTCATCGTCTTCTCCAATCGTTAACCACCTTGTGGGTGGCAGCAGTGTGCGTCTTGTGAACGCTATTCCTCAGCATCAGGCAAGGCTGCTGGTCTAGGGGCTTTGAATAATGGCGGCAAGCCTCGATATTCACGCCACGCCCAAACCGCCCAGCCTGAAAAAGCATACAACACAAATACGGCGAAGAGGGCAATCGGCGGGTCAGCCGAAATCAGCGCCAGGGCAGCCATCAACGCCAACATCACCCAAAAGGGAACGCTGTGTCGCACATCCAGGGTTTTACCGCTCCAGAATGGCGCATTGGAGACCATTGCCACGCCAGCGTAGATGGTCAATGCCCAAGCCAGCCAAGGCATCGCACTCTCACGAATGGAAAATTTATTATCTTCGGCTAGCCACAAAAACCCGGCTATCAAGGCCCCGGCAGCTGGGCTGGGCAAGCCCTGAAAATAACGTTTATCGACCACACCTATGTTGGCATTAAAGCGCGCCAGTCGCAACGCGGCGCAGGCGCAGTAGGTGAAGGCGGCCAGCCAGCCCCACTTGCCCAAATCTTTAAGTATCCATTCATACATGACCAAGGCTGGCGCCACACCAAAAGAGGTCATGTCGGCCAAGCTGTCGAACTGCTCACCAAACGCACTTTGCGTATTCGTTAAGCGCGCCACTCGGCCATCCATGCCATCCAAAATCATGGAGGCAAAAATGGCAATCGCAGCTAGCTCAAAGCGGCCATTCATGGCTTGCACAATTGCAAAAAAACCGGCGAAAAGCGCTGCGGCAGTAAAGGCGTTCGGCAGCAGGTAAATCGTTTTATGGCGTTGCGCAAAATCACCGGGGAGACCACTACCGGACAAACGGTCTGTCGCACGACGGGTAAAGCGTAAAGGACGAATAGGACGCATAGTTACCTCAAAGAGAAACCCGCTTAAATTAAAACTCAGCAAGAATAGTGCTGGTAGCACTGACTTTATCACCAATGCTGACGCGTGGTTTTGCGCTAACCGGTAAATAAACATCAACACGCGAGCCAAAGCGAATAAAACCATAGCGCTGACCGCGGGCTAAAACAGCTTGTGCCTGGGTGTAGCAAAGAATCCGGCGTGCCACCAAGCCTGCCACTTGAACACTGGTCACTACCCCATGTGGCGTGTCGATGATCAAGGCATTGCGCTCATTTTCCAGCGACGCTTTGTCTAAATCCGCATTGACAAATTTACCCGGGAAATATTGAACACTGCGTACCGTGCCATCGACCGGGGAACGATTCGAATGCACATTAAAGACATTCATAAAAACACTGATTTTCAGTGCCTCCCGATTCGCATACGGATCCTGTACTTTTTCTACGGCAACAATGCGGCCATCGGCGGGAGAGAGCACAGCATTTTCCTGTGCAGGAATAACCCGCGCTGGATCTCGAAAGAATTGAATTGAAAACACCGCAAAGAGCCAAAGTGCCCAGGCCAAGCTGGAACCCACCAGCACTTGCGCTACCAGCGCGGCTAACACTGCGCCAGTAATGATAGCCCAGCCTTCACGGGCAATAATAGGATGAGGATAAGGATTGTTCATATTCGCTGCGCTGTATTAATTGCTTTATAGATAAGTCATATCAACCGGAAGGTTGGATTCATCATGGATGACTCGCTACGCCGGAGGAAGGCGGCGATATCGGCTGAGAATCTGACAGACGTGTTTGTGATTCTATCAATTGTTTCTGCACTTCTAATTGTTGCTGAACTTGGCCTTGCACTGCTTTCGCTTTTTCCAAGGCTTCGCGTTGCCCTTGCATAAGACCAGGGGGTTCAGGCTTCTGACAGGCGGTTAACGCCCCCAAAAATAACACCCCCAACAGGCCTTGCTTGAGCAGCATACCCTCCGCGTTATCGCTTTTGGTAGAAGTTGAAAAGTGAAAAGGCACCCAGATTTGAGTGCCTTTTCTACTCATTGCGAGGCCCAATTAATTTTTCGATTGGTCAACCAGTTTGTTTTTGCTGATCCAAGGCATCATCGCACGCAATTGTGCGCCGACTGTTTCAATCGGATGCTCCGCATTCAAACGACGACGGGCAGTCATGGATGGATAATTGGTACGACCTTCCAAAATGAAGTTTTTAGCGTAGTCGCCATTCTGAATGTTTTGCAGACACTCTTTCATTGCAGCACGGGCTTGATCAGCGATCACGCGGGGGCCAGTCACATACTCACCATACTCCGCATTGTTGGAGATGGAGTAGTTCATGTTGGCGATACCACCTTCGTACATCAAGTCCACGATCAATTTCAGTTCGTGTAAGCACTCGAAGTAAGCCATTTCAGGCGCGTAACCGGCTTCAACCAAGGTTTCAAAGCCTGCTTTTACCAACTCAACCGCACCGCCACAGAGAACGGCTTGTTCGCCGAACAAATCGGTTTCAGTTTCTTCACGGAAGTTGGTTTCGATCACGCCACCTTTGGTACCGCCGTTTGCAGCCGCGTAGGCCAAAGCGATATCACGAGCTTGGCCGGATTTATCTTGGTACACCGCGATCAAGCTAGGTACGCCACCGCCTTTGAGGTATTCGGAACGCACGGTATGACCAGGGCCTTTAGGGGCAATCATGATCACATCCAAGTCAGCGCGGGGCACAACTTGGTTGTAATGAACGTTGAAACCGTGTGCGAAGGCCAAGGCTGCGCCTTGTTTGATGTTCGGCGCTACTTCTTTGTTGTACACCTCAGGAATGTTTTCATCAGGCAACAGAATCATGACCACATCCGCCGCCTTAACAGCATCAGCAACTTCACGCACTTGCAAGCCAGCGGCTTCGGCTTTGCTCCAGCTCGCGCCACTTTTGCGCAGACCAACGATCACATTGACGCCGGAATCTTTCAAGTTCAGCGCGTGCGCATGGCCTTGTGAACCATAACCAATAATCGAAACTTGTTTGCCTTTGATGATGGAGAGATCCGCATCTTTATCGTAAAAAACTTTCATCACATTACCTTTCAGTACAAATTTATTAACCACAGAGGTCACAGAGAACACAGAGGAAACTCTTCACAGCATCCTCTGCGGCAAAAACCACGGCGCATCTATAAATCCATTTTCCGGATGAGTTGCGTTGTCGCATGCTCGCTCAAGCTTCGCTGTACCTTTAAGTACTATCTCAGCTCTCGCTGCGCGGCTCCTAGCACTTCATTCCGAAATTCTGCATTTCTAGTCGCGCCTTAAAACTAAACTTTCAACACGCGCTCGCCGCGTCCGATTCCAGAGCTGCCCGTTCGCACTGTTTCCAGGATAGCCGTACGATCAATCGCTTCAATGAAGGCATCCAGTTTAGGACCATCACCCGTCAGTTCAATCGTGTAGGCACGATCGGTGACATCGATGATGCGGCCACGGAAAATATCCGCCATCCGCTTCATCTCTTCACGCTCTTTACCCACGGCCCGCACTTTAATCAGCATGAGTTCACGCTCAATGTAAGGGCCTTCGGTCAAATCCACTACTTTGACCACTTCAATCAAGCGGTTTAGGAGCTTGGTGATTTGTTCAATGATGTCATCTGAACCACTGGTAACAATCGTCATCCGTGACAGCGAACCATCTTCTGTCGGCGCTACATTGAGGTTCTCAATGTTATAGCCACGCGCGGAAAACAGACCAACCACCCGTGACAAGGCACCGGGCTCGTTTTCAATCAAAATCGAAATAATATGTCGCATCGCTGGCTCCTTATAGTTCTTCTGCACCGAGCAGCATTTCCGTTAACCCTTTGCCCGCTTTCACCATGGGCCAGACGTTTTCGGTACGGTCGGTGTAAATATCCATAAAGACCACCCGATCTTTGAGCGCAAACGCTTCACGCATCGCACTCTCCAAATCGGCGGGATCATGCACTTGCATGCCGACATGACCATAGGCTTCTGCCAGTTTCACGAAGTCTGGCAACGAATCCATATAAGACTCAGAGTAACGGCTGCCGTAATCCAACTGTTGCCACTGGCGCACCATACCTAGGTAACGATTATTCAAATTGATAATCTTGATCGGTAGGTGATATTGCTTGCAGGTCGACAGTTCTTGAATACACATTTGAATCGAGCCCTCACCGGTTACGCAAGCCACGGTCGCGCCTGGATTCGCCATTTGCACCCCCATTGCGGCGGGTAAGCCAAAACCCATCGTGCCCAACCCACCTGAGTTGATCCAACGTTTAGGCTGATCAAATTTGTAATACTGCGCGGCCCACATTTGGTGCTGGCCGACATCGGACGTGACAAAAGCGTCGCCGTGAGTCACCTTCCATAAAGTTTCAATGACTGACTGCGGTTTAATCACGTCAGTTGAGGTTTTGTACTTCAGACATTCACGACCTCGCCATTGATTGATCTGTTCCCACCACGCGCGAATATCACGCGGCTTTTGCTCACTTGCTTCTAACAAGGCAGTCAGCTCGCGCATGACCTCCGCCACATCACCGACGATGGGCACATCGACTTTCACACGCTTGGAAATGGAGGAAGGATCAATATCGATATGAATGATTTTACGCGGGTGCGTCGCAAAGTCTTTCGGGTTACCGATCACGCGGTCATCAAAACGCGCCCCAATTGCCAACAGAACATCACAGTGCTGCATGGCCATATTGGCTTCATAGGTACCATGCATGCCCGGCATACCCATAAATTTTTCGTCTGTCGCCCGATAACCGCCCAATCCCATCAGGGTATTGGTACAGGGGAAACCGAGTGTATCGACCAAACGATTTAATTCAGGCGCGGCATTGGCTAGAATAATGCCGCCACCGGTATAGACCATCGGACGCTCAGCTTGCAGCAACAACTGCAAGGCTTTTTTGATTTGCCCTTGATGTCCTTTTACGGTGGGATTGTATGAGCGCATGCTCACCGATTGCGGGTAATGAAACTCGCACTTATGCGTCGTAATATCTTTCGGAATATCAACCAGTACCGGGCCGGGACGGCCGGTGGCAGCGATATAAAACGCTTTTTTAATAGTACTCGCCAGGTCTTTCACATCTTTCACGAGGAAATTGTGTTTGACACAGGGACGGGTAATACCAACGGTATCGCATTCCTGGAAAGCGTCCTGCCCAATCGCATGGGTCGGTACTTGTCCAGACAAAATTACCATTGGAATTGAATCCATGTAGGCTGTCGCAATCCCTGTCACGGCATTGGTTAAACCGGGACCGCTAGTCACCAGTGCCACCCCTACTTTCTGAGTAGAACGTGAATAGCCATCAGCAGCATGAATTGCGGCTTGCTCGTGGCGCACCAAGATGTGCTTTACTTTTTCTTGCTTGAAAATTTCATCGTAGAGATAGAGCACTGCGCCGCCGGGGTAGCCAAAAATATGCTCAACATTCTCTTCTTGCAGGCAGCGCACGACAATTTCGGCGCCATTAAGAACACCATGAGGGGTTTCCATTTGCGTTCCTTTCAAGGTCCACTGGAGATTGATCGGATGACTCGTGACCCACTTGTGGTAGGCGTTGAGCCGAGCAGGCAAGCTATCTGCAAGCAGAATCGCCAACCCACCGATAAAGCGCTAACAGACAACAAGCAAACACAGCTAATTGCTATTAACATTTCGATCCGCGACTATCGCGGCGGAAAGAACTCGTAAAAATACCGTTTTAACCCCTCTTGGTCAAGTTTCAACGGGCAAATACCTTATTTTTAGGCTGTTAAGGCCCAAATAATTCCCGCCAGCACGCAAAAATGCCACGCTTACCCAGCGTCTTAAGGGCATTTTTTCTTGAAACCGGACAAGCTGTTCAAATAAACGTATACTGTATATAAACCCACTCATTTACTTTCATGCAAGCAGCCAGCCGTAAAATCCTTGGTATTGACCCCGGCCTGCGCGTCACTGGCTTTGGCGTGATTGTGCAAACCGGCAGCCAGATTAGCTACCTCGCCAGCGGCACCATCAAAACACCCGATGCCGATTTAGCAGAACGCCTTGGCGTGATTTTGCGGGGAGTGCGAGAAGTCATTCAGACCTACCAGCCTGATCTAGCGGCGATTGAAAAAGTGTTTGTCAACGTCAACCCGCAATCGACGCTATTGCTCGGACAAGCCCGTGGCGCCGCCCTGTGTGCGTTGGTGGATGCGAATTTACCGGTCACCGAATATACGGCTTTACAGCTTAAACAAGCGACCGTTGGATACGGACGCGCGACCAAGGAACAAATGCAAAGCATGGTGCAACGTCTGCTCAAGCTCCCTACCCCACCTGGGCGGGATGCCGCCGATGCCCTGGCTGCCGCGATTTGCCACGTACACAGTAGTAGTATGCAGGGAGCGGTGGGGGGATTGGCCCCGAGCTTGGTCGCCAAAGGCTATCGCGTACGTAAAGGCCGCTTGGTACAGAGCTAAACCGCACCACACAGATTGGAGAATGACATGCGTGTTTTATTACTAGTGCTGGTCAGTACAGCCCTCTTGGCCTGCACCCAAGAACAACAAAATAAAATTCACCGAGAAATTCAAAACTGGACCGGGACCAACGGCGTGCTGGAGATTTATGCGGGCGAGAAGCTGGTAAAACGCTTCCTCAAAATTGATAAACTCAGCACCGCGCTCGGCACCGACGATGGCAAACCCCGGGCCTACCGCTATGGCTATGGCGTGCTGGATGAAAATTTGAACGGCGTGGTCGATAACGGCGAAAAGCGCGTCTACTTTGAAATCAGCGATTTCAATACCTATGTGTTTTTCGATAACCCACGCCCGTAATTACCCAAGTGCTTAGTTTGCGAAAGACACCGCTATGATTAGTCGACTCCACGGCATCCTGCTCGAAAAAAACCCGCCTCAAATTATGCTGGATGTCCAAGGCGTGGGTTATGAGGTCGATGTACCGATGAGCACCTTCTACAACCTGCCGGCGAATGGCCAAAGCGTGACCCTACTCACTCACCTTGCAATCCGCGAAGATGCGCATCAACTCTTTGGGTTTGGCAGTGCAGAAGAACGCAACACCTTTCGCCAGCTGATTAAAATTTCGGGTGTGGGCGCACGTACGGCGCTCTCGATTTTGTCGGGCCTGTCCGTTGCTGAACTTGCCCAAGCAGTCAGTTTGCAAGAGGCGGCCCGGCTCACGCGTGTTCCCGGCATTGGCAAAAAAACGGCAGAGCGTTTGCTACTCGAACTCAAAGGTAAGCTGGGGGCCGACCTTGGTCACAGCAGTCCCGGTACCGCAGGCAGCGACCAGCAGCACGACATCCTACAAGCCCTGATCGCACTCGGCTATTCGGAAAAGGAAAGTAGCACCGCCCTCAAAGCCCTACCCGCCGATGTTAGCGTCGCAGAAGGGATTAAACTGGCGCTCAGACATCTCGTGAAAAGTAATTGACGCACCCTTCACTACTGAATACAACCGGGCTTCGGCAAAATAAAATATGATTCAAATCGACAGCATCCAAAGCGACTCCCCCTCCAATCGGCTGATTACACCCAGCGCCGCCTCACCGAATGAAGAAGTCGTCGAACGCGCGCTGCGCCCGCAACTCCTCGATGAATATGTGGGGCAAGAAAAAGTGCGGGAGCAGCTCGATATTTTTATTGGGGCCGCCCGCAAACGCAAAGAAGCGCTCGACCATGTGCTGCTGTTTGGCCCGCCGGGTCTGGGTAAAACCACATTGGCTCACATCATCGCTCGCGAACTGGGCGTGAATCTCCGCCAGACTTCTGGCCCGGTACTAGAGCGCCCAGGTGATCTGGCGGCCTTACTCACCAACCTCGAAGCCAATGACGTTTTATTTATTGATGAAATCCATCGGCTGTCACCGGTGGTCGAAGAAATTCTCTACCCCGCCCTCGAAGATTATCAAATCGACATCATGATCGGTGAAGGCCCTGCCGCCCGCTCAGTCAAATTAGATTTGCAACCGTTTACCCTCGTCGGCGCGACTACCCGTGCCGGTATGCTCACCAATCCCCTGCGCGATCGTTTTGGGATTGTGGCGCGCCTGGAGTTTTATAATGTCAAAGACATGACGCATATCGTGCAGCGTTCCGCACGCCTGCTGAATGTGGACATGGAAGAAAGCGGCGCGATTGAAATCGCCCGCCGTTCACGCGGCACCCCCCGGATTGCCAATCGCTTACTGCGTCGCGTGCGTGACTATGCCGAAGTCAAAAGTACCGGCACCGTCACCGCCCAGCTCGCCGATGCGGCTTTATCTATGCTCGATGTCGATCAAGCCGGGTTTGATTTAATGGATCGTAAATTACTGGAAGCGATTCTGCATAAGTTTGATGGCGGCCCGGTCGGCGTGGACAACCTCGCCGCCGCGATTGGGGAGGCACGCGATACGATTGAAGACGTGCTCGAACCCTATCTCATTCAACAAGGTTTCTTGCAACGCACGCCACGCGGCCGCATTGCGACGCAAGCAGCGTATCGTCATTTTGGGTTATCAGCGCCAAAAGAGGTGGGTACAAACTCGTTATTTGATACGCCATGACGATCAGTGCGTAAAGTCTCACAGATATTGCTCCACAATCAGACATTGAATCGTAAAGATTCGTAACGCCCACACCGAAAACTGAGTGCACCTGCTTTAAAATGGCAAGATGAATGTAATGTCGCTATTGCCACCTTCGCACTTTAACCACCAGGTCCGTATCTATTTCGAAGACACCGATGCCGGTGGGGTGATTTACCACGCCAGCTATGTGCGCTTTTACGAACGCGCCCGCACCGAATGGTTACGTGCCCAGGGTCATCATCAAACTGAATTATTGGAAGGCCATGATGGTGGAAATGGGAAATTTGGCTTTGTCGTCGTCAAAATGGAGCTAGATTATCTGCGTGCAGGACGATTAGATGATCTGCTGACAATATCCGTTGTGGTGGAAGCTGTTGGCAATGCTTCTGTAACCCTGAAACAAGAAACTTACTGTATTGAATCCGGTGGTAAAGTGCTGGCTGAACCAAGATTGCTGAACCGGGCGCAGGTGAAACTAGTTTATGTAGATTTAATAAAGATGAAGCCGCTAGCGATTGCACAGCCTTTCCGCAGTTTGTTCACTGCCGCGCTGCAAGACACATAACTGAATCACCCCCTGTTGCAAGATACTCATTTCAAGAACGAACACTCATTATTTGGAGCACGCTGTGAACGTATCGCACGACATTTCGATTCTTTCCCTTATTTTGAATGCCAGCTTTGTCGTGCAATGTGTGATGGCGCTGTTATTACTCGTGTCGCTCTGGTCATGGACCTACATATTCCGTAAAAAATTTGGTTTATCCCGCGAAAAACGTCTCACGGATGACTTCGAGCGTAATTTCTGGAGCGGTGGCGACTTATCGGCGCTCTATCAAAAAGCAACCTCTGATCTGCAAAACGCAGGTTCTTTAGAACGGATTTTTGAAGCCGGCATGCGCGAATTTTTGAAAGTCCGCAAGCTCCAAAATACCGATCAAGGAGCCTGTTTAGACGGTGCGCGTCGGGCAATGCGGGCAGCTTATCAGCGTGAGCTGGATGAGATTGAACTGCACTTACCCTTCCTCGCCTCGGTGGGCTCAGTCAGTCCTTATGTCGGTTTGTTTGGTACGGTATGGGGCATCATGCACGCCTTTCGTGGTTTAGCAAATGTGCAGCAAGCGACCTTGGCCAGCGTGGCACCCGGGATCGCGGAAGCACTCGTTGCTACCGCCATTGGTCTATTTGCGGCCATTCCAGCGGTGGTTGCCTACAATCGCTATGCCTCACAAATTGACCGCTTGGCAATTCGTTTTGAAAGTTTTATGGAAGAATTTCTCAATATTCTGCAGCGGCAAAAATAAGGACAGATCACAATGGCAGCTGTGCAAAGAAGCTCCCGCGGTGGCCGTGGCCGGCGCATGATGAATGACATCAATGTGGTTCCTTATATTGATGTCATGCTGGTCTTACTGATTATTTTCATGGTGGCCGCACCCATGATTAATCCGGGTACCGTCGATTTACCCAGTGTTGCAAAATCTACCAGCCCCCAGCGCCCCCCACTCGAAGTGATTCTCAAAAGTAATGGGGATTTATTGTTACGCCAGCGAGATAAAAATGGCCAAAGCCAGGAGCAGCCCATCAACAAAAATGATTTACCCCTGCGAGTCGCCGAACTACAGCGCGAAGATCCTGAGTTGGCGGTCGTGATTGCGGCGGATAAATCAATACGCTACGAACTGGTCATGCAAACCTTAAGCAGCTTACAAAAGCGGCAAATTCAGAAGGTCGGGCTCCTGGTCAACCCAGAGAATGCACCGTAAGCTAAGGTAACGTAGGCTATGTCTGTGAGTTTGACGATTGATACACGGCATCCAATCCAGCGCTCGCAGCGTTGGCAGCTCCGTTCGCTCGGCCTGGCCGTACTGATGCACAGTCTCTTGTTACTGGGGCTATTAATGCATGTTGATTGGCGCAGCAGGCAAACTGAGGCAGTTGAGGCTGAGATCTGGTCTAGCTTGCCTGTCACTGCGGGGCGCCCAGCGCCGCCACCCGAGCCCCCTGTCCCACCGACTCCTCTTGCAAAACCGGTTGAACGGCCAGCACCGGCTATTCAGGAAAAACCGGCTATCGCTTTACCTGAAAAAAAACCACCCCCCCCCGAGAAGACCCCGGTAACTAAGCCGCCTGTACAAACTCCGGCATCGGAATCCAACAAACAAGCCGAGGCCCTGCGCGAAAAATTACGCCAGCAAGAGCTAGATCGTTTGTTTGGTAAAGCCAGTCCGGAAGCGAAGGGAAACGACAGCCAAAGCACAGCCAGCCGGAGCCAAGGGCGCAATGATAATGAGTTTGCCAGTCAAGTACGCGGCTGCATTCGCCCGCACATACGCAAATTAGCCACGCTAAACGGGAACCCCGAAGCACTGTACCGCATCGAATTACTGCCCGATGGCACACACATTGAAGTAAAACTGCTCAAAACGAGCGGACAGCGTACTTGGGATGAAACAGTGGAAAGGGCAATTCGGAATTGTGACCCCTTACCCCGCCCGAAAACAGGGTCGATGCCGCGCCATATAGACATTGGCTTTCGGCCTCTTGATGACAGCACACCCTAGGCCTTATCCGGTATGATTTAGGAATGAAACAACATGAGTAGAACATCTATGCAATTAACGCGACGGCATTATCTACAAGGCGCAGTGGGGCTCGGCGGTTTACTCACTCTGGCTCAACACTCAACGAGCTTGGCGCAGATGCGAATCGACATTCGTGGCACCGGTAATGCACAGATTCCGATCATTATTGCCCCCTTAAATAATGAGGGGAATACAGAGATCAGCAGCTTGATCCGTAATGATTTACAAAACACCGGCGCATTTCGGCTACTGGACATTAGTGCGGACAGCAAACTCACCGAAACGACGCCGCTCGCTTTCGCTGAGTGGCAACGCAGTGGTGCCGATGTACTACTGAGCGGCAGCGTTCAGCGCTTGGCTAACGGCAGTTGGGATATTCGAGTCAGATTGGTGGATTTGGTGAAGCAAACCAGTTTGTTCAACCAAACCTTTACCGCCGATAGCCCACGCTTTGCCGCGCATCGGATCGCTGATCTGATCTACGAACGCCTGCTCGGTGAGCCCGGCATTTTCAGCACTAAAATTGCCTTTGTCACCAAACCAAGTTCAACGAGCTGGGAACTTCGCGTTGCCGATTATGATGGTGCTAACCCAATTGCGGTTTTAGTCTCACGCGAACCCATCTTGTCTCCGGCCTGGTCGCCAGATGGAATGCGCTTGGCCTATGTTTCTTATGAAACCAAGAAACCAGTTATCTATGTTCATTGGATCACCGAAGGGCGACGCTTACCGGTCGCCAACTTCAAAGGCAGCAACAGTGCGCCCGCCTGGTCGCCAGATGGCCGTCAACTCGCGGTTGTCTTGTCCCGCGAAGGATTGCAGCAGGTTTACTTGCTGGGTGCCGATGGGACAAATCTGCGTCGCCTGACGAATTCAAATGGGATTGATACTGACCCATGCTTTTCACCCGATGGGCAGTTTGTCTACTTCACCTCAGACCGTGGCGGCTCGCCGCAAATCTATCGAACCGCTGCGAACGGCGGCGAGACCAGCCGTGTCACGTTCAAGGGCGACTATAATGTCCGTCCAAGGGTCAGCCAGGACGGTAAACGGATGGCTTACATTACCCGGCGCGAGGGATCTTACCGTGCCGCTGTTTACGATATCGAGAGCCAACAAGACATCTGGATCTCAGATTCTAACAATGATGATGCCCCTAGCTTTGCGCCCAACGGTAGAATGTTGGTCTATGAAAACAGTGCGGGGCGCAAAAGTACGCTACTGCGCGCAAGTCTAGACGGCAAGGTGCGGCAGCGTTTACCATTGGATGATGCGCGAGATCCGGCCTGGGGGCCATTGCTCAAATTTTAGTAATATATTGATTAATCACTTTTAGGGAGAAAACCATGTCCACTCAATTCTTGCGTCTCGGCGCGCTTGTATTCGCAGTTAGCTTGCTTAATGCATGCTCATCCGTCAAATTAGACGACAAAAAGGCAGAAGTAAAAGACGCCAACGTCAGCACTGTTAACAGCAGCGGTGCCAATAGTGGCAGCAGCACAGGCAATGCCAATAACAATGTCGTGACAGTCCGTGCCAATCAAGATGGTGGCGCCAAACAACCTGAAGGTCTGCTCGCTAAACGCAGCGTCTATTTTGAGTACGATAGCTATGTCATTAAAGATGAATTTCAAGCAGTGATTCAGGCCCATGCAAAAAATCTCACGGCAAATAAAAATGCCAAAGTCATCATCGAAGGTAACGCGGACGAGCGCGGTAGCCGTGAATATAACTTGGCCTTAGGACAAAAACGGGCTGAAGCTGTGCGTAAAGCGCTAGCCGTCCTGGGCGTGGGTGATAGCCAGCTCGAAGCAATTAGCAATGGTGAAGAGAAGCCCAAAGCCACTGGTAGCGATGAAGCGGCTTGGGCAGAAAATCGGCGTGCTGATATTGTTTACAAATAATCTACTCTGCTCTATCGACGAATTACATGATGCTGAAAACTCACTTATGCCGAGCATGCGTGCTCGGCTTTTTCTTTGTTGCCAGTCACACACACGCCGCTATCTTTGCCGATGACGAAGCCCGAAAAGCCATTTTGCAGCTCCGACAAAGACTGGATACTTTCAATGCCGATCAAAATCAGGAATTGAGTGACATCAAAGCCAGATTACAAAAACTCGAAGAGGGTTTGGAAGCCCGCGCACGCGGTCAGCTCGAAGCAGCCAGACAGACAGACTTATTGCAAAAAGACCTGGCCCAATTTCGGGGCCAATTAGAATTGATCCTCAACGAATTGAGCAAAGCGCAAAAGCAGCAACGCGATTTGTATTCTGATTTAGATAAGCGTATCAGTGCTTTCGAACCAAAGCCGGTTACGATTGATGGCAATACTGCCATGCTTGCCCCAGCCGAAATCAAAGCCTATGAGCAAGCAATCGCCCCCTATCAAACACGCGATTTCAAACAAGCGGCGATCTCCTTGCCCCGTTTTCTAAGTAGCTTTCCGGAAAGCCTCTATGCCCCACAAATTTATCAGTGGCTCGGCAA
Source organism: Parvibium lacunae (assembly GCF_003335215.1). Lineage (GTDB taxonomy): Bacteria > Pseudomonadota > Gammaproteobacteria > Burkholderiales > Burkholderiaceae_D > Parvibium > Parvibium lacunae. The sequence continues at coordinate 106,460 of NZ_QPGB01000002.1, forward strand.
TACCTACTATGCATTACGAGATTGTAAGAACGCGATCACCACACAAGAAAAGCTGGTTCAAACCTACCCCAACAATAGCCGCGTCAGCGATGCGTTGTTAACGATGGGAACATGCCAACTTGATCTGAACGACAAAAAGGCTGCGCGTAAGACCTTTGAGACCATTGTGCGCGATTATCCAACGACACCCGCAGCCGAAACAGCGAAAGAACGGCTGAGCAAATTACCGAAGTAGTAATCGTGAATGCCGCCCCTTCGTCCCCTCAGCGCGCTGTTGTTTTGCTCTCTGGCGGACTTGACTCGACGACCGTGCTGGCGATTGCCCGCGCAGCAGGGTATGACTGTGCCTGCTTGTCCTTTGACTATGGGCAACGCCATCGCGCTGAATTACAGGCGGCCAAGCGAATTGCAAATGCGCTGGGCGCTTATCGGCATCAAGTCGTCCAGCTCGATTTACGGCCATTTGCGGGGTTTGGTGGATCAGCCTTAACGGATGAGAGCATTGCCGTACCAACAGCAGGCTTAAGCAGCGGGATTCCTGTGACCTATGTACCTGCCCGCAACACCATCATGCTCGCCATCGCGCTGGGTTTTGCGGAAGTAAATCAGGCCCAGCATATTTTCTTTGGGGCAAATGCCGTTGATTACTCGGGTTACCCTGACTGCCGACCAGCCTATGTACAAGCGTTTAGTGCGATGGCAAATCTTGCCACCAAAGCGGCGATAGAAGGCCAATTATTAGAAATTCATACGCCAATTATTCATGCCACCAAGGCAGAAATCATTCAACAAGGCCATGCACTGGGTGTTGACTATGGGCTGACCGTATCTTGCTATCAAGCGAATGATGCTGGCGAAGCTTGTGGTGTCTGCGATTCCTGCCGGCTCCGTAAAATTGGCTTTCAACAAGCAGGGTTGGCTGATCCAACACGCTATCAGTCAGCCCAATAAAGACTCGTCTGTCATGTTGAGCCCTAGCGACATTCTCGGTTATGCGGCGGCAACCCTCACGACCTTGGCTTTCTTCCCACAAGCCTGGCACTGCTGGAAAAACCGGGATGTCACGAGCATCTCCTTACCAATGTACTTCGTGTTCTCTTTGGGCGTGGCCTTATGGCTTCTTTATGGCGTGTGCTTGCAATCTTGGCCGATTATCATTGCCAACAGCATCACACTCGTTCTTGCTTGTTTGATTCTGTTTATGAAGATACGCTTTTCAAGCCAGCATGATGCATCGCGTGACAACGCCGCCTAATTTCACACAAACACATGCGGCCACCAAATATGGCAGGCTTGTAGGCGTTTATTTATAAGTTACAAGAGATTGGGGCGAACGATGGGATTCGAACCCACGACAACCGGAATCACAATCCGGGACTCTACCAGCTGAGCTACGTCCGCCACTAAAGAGGGTTGGCCTGCCCGGCAGGAGTCGAACCCGCGACCCTCGGCTTAGAAGGCCGATGCTCTATCCAACTGAGCTACGGGCAGATTTCTACAAGACAGTCAACAAACAGAGGTTTGAGTTGAATACTCAAATAAAAACTGGTCGGGGCGAGACGATTCGAACGTCCGACCACCTGATCCCAAATCAGGTGCGCTACCAGGCTGCGCTACGCCCCGAGAGCTGTGCATTATAGCGCGAAAAAAGCTACTTTAGCAAGCTGTGATTTACGCTTTTGCTGGTGTCAATGCTTTTACCGAGTAAGCCGGTAAGCGCTACATCTAGCCACCAATCGCGCACGCAAAGAAACGTTGAAACAGGTTTAACCAAAACGACCCGTAATGTAATCTTCAGTTTCTTTCTTACTTGGCTTAATAAACATTTGGTCAGTCGCCCCAAACTCGACCAGGTCACCCAAATACATATAAGCCGTGTAGTCGGAGCAGCGCGCCGCCTGTTGCATATTGTGGGTCACGATGGCGACGGTATAATCTTTTTTCAGTTCATGAATCAATTCTTCAATTTTTGAAGTCGAAATGGGATCCAGCGCCGAACAAGGTTCATCCAGTAGTAACACCTCTGGTTTAATCGCAATGCCACGCGCAATGCATAAGCGCTGCTGCTGGCCACCCGATAAACCAAAACCACTTTGATGTAGCTTGTCTTTCACTTCAGTCCACAGCGCGGCTTTGCTCAACGCCCACTCAACGCGTTCATCCATTTCAGCTTTGGTTAAGCGCTCAAACAACTTCACCCCAAACGAGATATTTTCGTAGATCGACATTGGAAATGGCGTTGGCTTTTGAAAAACCATCCCAATTTTGGCGCGGATCAGAGAAACATCGCGCTTACTCGTAATAATGTTTTCACCTTCAAACAGAATTTCGCCTTCAGCGCGTTGCTCTGGATAGAGCGAGTACATCCGATTTAATGTCCGTAGCAAAGTCGACTTGCCGCAACCAGAGGGCCCGATAAAGGCAGTCACTTTTTTCTCGGGAATGTCTAGATTGATATTCTTCAAAGCGTGGAACTTACCGTAATAAAAATTCAAGTTACGTACCTTGAGGGCAATTTTTTGATCTTGCAACAGTTGTGCGGTAGTCATAGTTGGCATAGCAGTCTCTTCTCTTCAGTATGCAATCGATATCCGGCGAGCCGGGTTATTTCATATTTGGCCGCAAAAAGACGCGGGCCACGATGTTCAAAATAAGGACGCTCAAGGTAATCAGGAATACCCCAGCCCAAGCCAAACGCTGCCAGTCTTCAAAGGGGCTCATCGCAAACTTGAAGATGGTTACAGGCAAGTTCGCCATTGGCTCCATGACATCCACACTCCAAAATTGATTATTGAGCGCGGTAAATAACAAGGGCGCAGTTTCTCCTGCAATCCGGGCCAACGCTAACAGGATACCGGTCATCACCCCCGAGCGGGCTGCCCGCAACGTCACACTCAAAATGACTTTATATTTTGGCGTTCCTAGTGCAAAGGCGGCCTCACGTAAGGCAGCAGGAATCAGTTTCAACATATTTTCTGTGGTACGAATGACCACAGGAATCACAATCAGCGCTAACGCCAAAATACCCGCAAAAGCGGAAAAGTTGCCCATCTTGGCGACCACTAGGGCATAAATGAATAAGCCAATAACGATGGACGGCGCAGAGAGCAAAATGTCGTTGATAAAGCGGGTGACAGCACCCAAGCGATTGTGCTGACCATACTCCGCCAAATAGACCCCGGCAAGCACGCCCAGCGGTGCGCCAATGAGTGTCGCGAGCGCAACCATTAAAGCACTACCAAAAATCGCATTGGCTAAGCCCCCTGTTTCAGAACCCGGCGGTGGTGTCATGTCGGTGAATAAACTGAGTGATAACCCGCCCAACCCCAAGGTCAGTGTCGTCACCAAAATCCAGATCAACCAAACCAAGCCGAAGGCCATCGCTAAAATGGAGAGCGTTAGTGCAATCCGGTTGCGCCATACGCGCTGACGGTGAATCGGATTGTTATCGGTAAAGTTTGTGGCTGTCGATTGACTATCCATATCTTCTCGCATCAATTCAGCAGTTTCGTTTAAAAGGGCGCTCATGATTTGCTTCCCTCATTGCGGCTCAAGCGCAATAACAGCAATTTCGATGCCGCTAAAACCAAAGCTGTAATGATAAACAGAATCAGCCCTAATTCCATCAACGCAGCGGTGTGCATGCCGCCTGCTTCTGCAAACTCATTCGCCAATGACGAGGTAATACTATTGGCCGGCTCAAATAAAGAAGCGCTGTTTAATAAATTGGTATTGCCGATGACGAAGGTCACGGCCATTGTTTCGCCAATCGCGCGACCTAAGCCCAGCATAATTCCACCGATTACCCCAACTTTGGTGTATGGCAACACGACCTTCCACATCACTTCCCAAGTCGTTGAGCCCATCCCATAAGCGGCTTCTTTCAGCATGGTTGGCGTGACTTCAAAGACATCACGCATCACTGATGCAATGAAAGGGATGATCATGATCGCGAGAATAACGCCCGCGCACAGCAAGCCAATCCCAACCGGAGGGCCTTGTACTAGCTGACCAATTACAGGCCAGTCGCCGATCATGCGCTGCAGCGGTAACTGCAAGTATTGCGAGAATATCGGCGCAAAAACCAATAAACCCCACATCCCGTAAACAATACTTGGGATGGCGGCAAGCAGCTCGATTGCCGTCCCCAATGGTCGGCGTAGCCAGACCGGAGAAAGCTCAGTGAGAAACAGCGCGATTCCAAAACTAACCGGCACAGCAATAATCAGCGCAATAAGAGAACTGACCAAGGTGCCATAGATCTGTACCAAAGCACCAAATTTTTCCGCTGGCGGATCCCAATCGGTTGTAAACATAAACCCAAGTCCGAATTTCTCGATCGAGGGCCACGCACTCACCACCAGTGAAAAGATAATCCCTGCCAACAAAATCAGCGTCAGGATCGCCGCTGCCCGGGTGACGTTAAAAAATACAACATCAGCGGTTTGGCCAGCAGTTTGCTTAGAGTTCGCCATGACTTTCTCACACATGCCAACGCCCCGAGGAAACTGACGGGGCGTTGTATCTTGTTATAACAATCTTTACTACAGCAATGCGGACTTATTTGCTACTGAATAAGGCTTTGCCTGCACCATCTTTCACACTGCTGCTCCACTGTGCGCGTACCAAGTTAGCGACGTTTTCTGGCATGGGAACGTAATCCAACTCTTCTGCCATTTTGTCGCCATTTTTGTAGGCCCAATCAAAGAACTTTAACACTTCAGCACCTTGCTGAGCTTTTTCCTGATTTTTGTAGAGCAAAATAAAGGTGGCACCCGTGATTGGCCATGCGTCCTTACCAGCCTGATCAGTCAGAATTTGTGCAAACGACTCATTCCACTTGGCACCTGCTGCGGCCGCTTTAAACGTTAAATCATCCGGTGCAACATAGTTACCTGCTTTGTTTTGCAACAGCGCAAAGGTCAGTTTATTTTTCTTGGCGTAGGAATACTCAACATAGCCAATCGAAGCTGGAATACGCTGAATAAATGCAGCAACCCCTTCATTGCCTTTGCCACCGAGACCGACGGGCCAATTCACCGTTGCACCTTCACCAACGCGCTGCTTCCAGTCTGCACTAATTTTGCTCAGGTAATTTGTGAAAATAAAGGTGGTACCAGAACCATCAGCACGACGTACTACAGAAATGTTCTGATCAGGCAGCTTCACACTGGGATTCAGATCGGTCAATGCCTTGTCGTTCCACTTCGTGATTTTGCCCAAATAAATATCAGCCAAGATAGCAGGCGTCATGCGAATTTGACCGGGCTGAACACCCGCCAAGTTCATGACAGGCACCACGCCCCCCATTGCCATCGGGAACTGAATCATGCCGTCTTTATCCAGTTCATCTTGCTTGAGCGGGGCATCTGAGGCACCAAAATCGACAGTTTTCGCTTTGATCTGGCGAATGCCGCCGCTTGATCCAATCGATTGATAGTTGAGCTTAACGCCAGTTGCTTTCTGATAGGCATCGGCCCACTTTGCGTATAGCGGTGCCGGAAAACTGGCACCCGCACCCGTAATTTCTGTTGCCTGAGCAACCGCCAACATACCACCCAAGACTGTTGCGGCTAACAACTTGACTCGCAGAGCTTTCATGTACATCCTTTCAAAATTAGCTGCGTCTTGTGATTCAAACAGATCGAAACTTGCGCAGTTAAAACAAATACACCTAAGCGATAACAGGACGCATTCTAAGAAGCGATTATGACAACACTATGACAAGTCGCTTTCTATTTCTTGCTTTTATGCCCCTGCAGTAGCCTGATCGGAGACGGGTCACGAAGCATTCATATTTTTGTCATATATCTCCAGTAATCTGGGCGAGCTTTTTATCAGCAACCTCGTACGGAGAAAATATGAAACGCCTATCTATTCAACAAGTTTTCGCAAAATTATCGCTGGTCGTTGGTGCCGGCCTACTCGCAGCAGGTTGTGCGACTGGCCCTGACAACACCCCCAAAAATCTCGTTGATACCGCCGCCAGTGCTGGTCAATTTAATATTCTTAGCCAAGCAATCAAACAAGCCGGCTTGGAAGAAACGCTCAAAGGAACCGGGCCCTTTACCGTTTTCGCGCCAACAGACGCCGCATTTAACAAGATTCCTAAAGCCCAACTCGACAAATTGTTGGCAGACAAAGAAGCCCTGAAAAATGTGCTCACCTTCCATGTATTGCCAGGGAAAGTAATGAGCAAAGCCGTTACTAATGCCAGCGTTAAAACGGTCAATGGTGCCAATGTTACCGTCTCACGTTCAGGTGACTTTGTAGGCTACGATGACGCCCTAGTCACCAAGGCTGACATTGAAGCAACTAATGGCGTGATCCATGTCATTGATACCGTTGTCATGCCACCCCGCCGCTAAATTAGACATTTGGCCCTGCCCCGCTCAGGACAGAAGCCACTCCAGATAGGCTTAATAGGCTGACAAGCCATGCTTGAACGGCCTATTTTTAAGCCCTATATTTTGATATTATTAGAAATATTGAAATTTAGACCATTGGATAAAAATGAATGATGCCGCTGCCGTCACCGCACTGAGCGCACTCGCACAGCACCACCGACTGGCCATTTTTCGCCTGCTGGTGGTCGCAGGACAAAATGGCATGCTGGCCGGTGAGCTGGCAAAAGCGGTTGACTGTGCCCCCAGTGCCCTTTCTTTTCATGCGAAGACGCTATTGCAAGCGGGGCTCATCCAACAAGATATTCAAGGACGTCATGTGCGCTACCAAGTTGCCCTAGCGCACATGCAGAGCTTGCTGACCTACCTCACCGAAAACTGCTGTGGCGGTAGCAGTTGCGATGCTGCTGTCCCCTCTGTTTGTTGCCCCACCCCAGAAAAAACTTAAGGGAGAATATCCATGAAACGCTTACATATTCATGTCGCTGTGGCCGATTTACAGCAAAGTATTGGCTTTTACTCCGCGCTCTTTGCCAGTGAGCCCAGCCAGGTTGAGGCAGATTACGCCAAGTGGATGCTCGATGACCCACGCGTGAACTTTGCCATTTCTCAACGCGGGCAAACCCCCGGTTTAGACCATTTAGGTATTCAGGCGGAAAACGCCGGCGAGCTAAACGAATTAGAGCAACGCATTACACAGGCGGCCCTGCCCCATCTCGCGCAAACGAATAGCCAGTGCTGTTATGCGGAATCGAATAAACATTGGAGCGTGGATCCCAGCGGCATCGCGTGGGAAACCTTTCACACCCTCAATCAAATCCCTACATACGGTGCACAGGGCCGTGACCCTGCGGAAACTACTACCGCCTGCGCAACTGAAGGAAATGCAGCGTCCTCGTCCCCATCTAGCTGCTGCGCTCCCGCTGCTAACCCAGTAGCCAAGGTCGGCTTGCCCCAGCTTAGCACCCAGCGCGCGGGGAACTGCGGCAGCACATCCAATTCCACTAACGGCGCTCGTTGCTGTTAAGTAACACGGACTCTATTTTTAGGAAATATCATGAACGTTCTTATGCTCTGCACCGGCAACTCTTGCCGCTCTATTTTGGCCGAAGCCACCTTCAATCACCTCGCCCCTGCTGGGTGGCGCGCCCTCAGCGCGGGCAGCAAACCCACTGGTCAGGTGCATCCCCGCGCCTTGGCCCTACTCGCACGCGAAGGCATTAGCACCGAGGGCTATCACAGCAAATCCTGGGATAACTTACCTGTCATTCCCAATATTGTGCTCACGCTCTGCGCTAGCGCGGCAGGCGAAACATGTCCTGTTTATCTGGGACCAGTCATGCGCGCTCACTGGGGCGTGGCCGACCCCGCCCACGCCACCGGTACTGATGCCGAAATTGATGCAGCCTTTATGACGGCTTACCGAATTATTCGTGCCCGCATTGAAGCCTTCTTTGCCCTACCCTTGGCCGAGTTAGTCGAAGACAAAGCACAACTCAAGGCCGAGCTGGATCGCATTGGCCAATCATTTGCTGATTGAAAGAGGACGCCGCATGTCACGTTCGAATTCTGTTCACTATCCAGCCTATCTTAGCGAAACGCTCGGCACACTCATTCTCCTCGCGGTGGTGGTTGGCTCCGGCATCATGGGTGAACAACTCGCCCAAGGCAATACCGCCGTGGCACTGCTGGCGAACAGCCTCGCCACCGGCTGCGCCCTGTTTGTGTTGATTACCTTATTCGGCCCCCTCTCCGGCGCGCATTTCAACCCCGTGGTGACCTTACTGAGTGCCTGGCAAAAACAACTTACGTGGTCACAGGTGCCGGGCTATCTGATCGGCCAAGTAGTGGGCGCATTGCTGGGTGTGGCGCTGGCGCATGGCATGTTTGATTTGGCATTGATTCAGCAGTCCACGCATATCCGTACCGGCGGCCCCCAATGGTTGGGCGAAATCACGGCCACCGCCGGTTTAATCCTCGTCATTCAATGCATCGCCACACGTGGCAAACTGGAACTCACCGCTGCCTGCGTCGCGCTTTACATCACTGCGGCGTATTGGTTTACCTCATCTACCTCGTTTGCCAACCCCGCCGTCACGCTAGCACGTAGCTTCACCAATACCTTTGCCGGGATTGCCCCGAGTGATGTGGCGGGGTTTGTGATGGCGCAGCTCATTGGCGCAGGTGTCGGCGGGGGGTTAGCTCGTTGCCTACACGGTGGCAAGCAGTAATCGCATTAGCATTTTAGTCCTACGTAAGCATTAATACTTTCACCATTCGCCATGGTAATGGATAGCGGCGAGAGTAACCCAGCGAGTGTCTGGATGAGATATTGCCTAACCCGCGCACGCGCCGCAGCGCCCGTAGAGGATGACCTCATGGTCTTCTACCAAGAAACCAGAAGGTGCTAATTGCTCCATATTTCCTAAGCAGGACTCAAGATCAAAGACTCGCTCACACTGACGACATTGAAAGTGGTGGTGGTGGGTGCTATTCGCAGGTTCATAACGTGGGTTTTGCCCAGGCAGGTGAACCACTTTGAGCAGTCCTTCCTCATAGAGTCCTTTTATGTTTCTATACACAGTGGCCAGTGATAGACGCGGCACTGTTACCGAGGCCATCAATAGGACTTCCTGCGCCAGTAGCGGCCGCTGCGCATCAACAATCACATCCAAAATAGCCTGACGTTGTCGGGTCTTGCGTTCCATAGCGATTCAAGGTTGGTTTGCCGTAGGACTAACAGTACCTAGATTATACGATTGTGCCAACTTCTTATTGAGAATACAATACTATTAGTAAAAAAGGAGATATCAAGCCATGCAATCGACAACGCGCTTGCCAGTGACCGTCCTTTCTGGGTTCTTGGGGGCCGGGAAAACCACGTTACTCAACCATATCCTAAACAATCGTGAGGGAAGACGTGTCGCCGTCATTGTGAATGACATGTCCGAAGTCAATATTGATGCAGCCCTCGTGCGTGAGGGCGGTGCGGAGCTATCCCGCACCGAGGAAAAGTTGGTCGAAATGAGTAATGGCTGTATTTGCTGCACACTCCGCGAAGATCTCTTGTTGGAGGTCGAGCGCCTCGCCAAAGAGGTGCGTTTTGATTATCTGGTGATTGAATCCACCGGTATTTCTGAACCGCTACCAGTGGCTGAAACTTTTACGTTTGAAGGCGAGGACGGTCGCAGCCTGAGTCATGTCGCCCAGTTAGACACCATGGTTACCGTGGTCGATTCATTCAATTTTTTAAAGGACTACAGCTCACGCGATAGTTTGCAAGGGCGTGGAGAGTCACTCGGGGAAGAGGATCAGCGAACGGTGGTTGATCTGCTGATTGAGCAGATCGAGTTCTGCGATGTTATCGTACTGAACAAATTAGACCTCATTAACACCGTTGAACGTGAGCAACTGACGGGCATCCTGAAGAGCCTCAATCCTCGCGCACGAATTGAGCTTGCTTCGTTTGGGCAAGTTCCGCTTGATAAAGTATTGGCTACCGGCCTGTTCGATTTTGAGCAAGCGTCACAAGCCCCCGGCTGGCTTAAAGAAATGCGCGGTGAGCATGTGCCGGAAACCCAAGAATATGGAATCACCAGCTTCGTTTACCGTGCTCGCCGGCCATTTCATCCGACCCGTTTCAAGCAGTGGGTGGATAGCGAGTGGCCAGGAGTCGTGCGATCTAAGGGCTATTTTTGGTTAGCCAGTCATCCTACCTTAGCAGGTTCATGGTCACAGGCAGGGGCCGTAGCAAGGCATGAGCCTGCAGGCTATTGGTGGGCTGCTGTACCAAAAGAAAAATGGCCGGCTGATTCAGAGGCTGTCAACCTTATTCTACAAAAATGGCACCAAGACGTCGGCGATGCCCGACAAGAAATCGTCCTGATTGGTATGGCAATGGATGAAGCCGCGTTACGAGCCCAATTTGATGCTTGTTTATTGACTGATGCGGAAATGAAGCAAGGACCTGCCACCTGGTCTACATGGCCTAATCTGCTGCCAGGCTGGCCAAACTAGGATAGCACTGTCACCACATTGCCCCTCACCAACATAAGAAAAGGCATCATGAACCTCATTCCCGTCACCCTCATTACCGGCTTTCTCGGTAGTGGCAAAACGACTTTGCTCAACCATTTGGTTTGTCAGCCCGAACTGGCCGATAGCTTGGTCATTATCAATGAGTTTGGCGAAATGGCTTTGGACCATATGCTGGTCGCACATAGCACTGAGAATTTGATCATGGAGATGAGCAGCGGTTGTCTATGCTGCACCATTCGCCATGATTTAGTAAAAACATTACGCGATATCACTTGGCGCTTTGCGCGGAATGGCCAACGCCAATTTCAGCGGGTGATCATAGAAACGACGGGGTTGGCTGACCCAGCCCCGATTATTCATACCCTAATGAGTCATCCGGAAATTCTTTCGAAGTATCGGCTTGATGGGATTGTGACCACAATAGATTTAGCCACCGGTATGAATACCCTGGATCAGCACCAGGAAGCCATCAAGCAAGCGGCAGTCGCCGATGCGCTCCTATTGACCAAAGCAGACTTGGCCAGCGAGGTGCAACGTCATGCCCTGCTCCAACGACTGAACAGTATCAATCCCGCTGCTACTCGTTGGGAAGTGACAAACGGTGAAATCAGTGCTCAGCATGTGCTCAATCTCGGTTTGTTCGCCACAACCGACAAAACGCCCGATGTGCAACGCTGGCTCAACGAAGAGGCTTATGCTGCGGGCGCAGATTCGCATGCACATCATCACAACCACGATCATAACCACGATGTAAACCGCCACGACGACAGAATCCACGCTTTCTGTTATTCGTTTGCAGAACCGATTTCTGACGAGGTGCTAACAGCCTGGCTTGAAACAATGACGGCTTTTGTAGGCAGCAATATTCTGCGCGTCAAAGGAATACTCAATATAGAAGGGAATCCCCGCCCGGTGGTGATTCATGGTGTGCAACACATTTTTCATCCACCGGTCACCTTACCTGCTTGGCCGAGCGAAGACCGTCATTCGCGCTTGGTATTCATTACCCAAGAGGTAGGGCGAGCCATGATTGAAAAAACCTTTGCGCCTTTTCGTCAAATCCAACCAAAACCGCAAGAAACCATCGCATGACCCCTTCAATCATCCTGCACAACACACTGACACGCAAAAAAGAACCGCTGCGAACCGAACAGCCAGAGCGCGTTACATTGTATGTGTGTGGCCCCACCGTTTATAACTACGCGCATATTGGCAATGCCAGGCCTGCCGTGGTGTTTGATGTACTTTCGACTTTACTACGTCAACAGTATTCTCAAGTGGTATATGTGCGTAATTTCACCGACGTAGACGATAAAATCAATGCAGCTGCTCGCGCTGCGGGCGTAGCGATTGGGACCATCACAGAACGTTACATCAATGCGTATCACGAAGACATGTATGCGCTTGGCGTATTAACACCGGACATAGAGCCACGCGTCACGGAACACATCCCCAGCATCATTCAACTGATTCAGACCTTGATCGAAAAAGGCCATGCCTATGTGGAACAGGCACATGTGCTGTTCCATGTACCCTCTTTCCCCGCCTACGGTCAGCTTTCGGGGCGGCGCACTGAGGATATGATCGCGGGGGCGCGGGTGGAAGTGGCGCCATATAAGCGTGACCCGATGGATTTCGTACTCTGGAAACCATCAAGCCCTGATCTCCCAGGCTGGGATAGCCCCTGGGGGCGGGGCCGTCCTGGGTGGCACATCGAATGCTCGGCCATGATTAGCCAGCACCTAGGACATACCATCGACATTCATGGTGGCGGGCAGGATCTGATCTTTCCGCATCACGAGAATGAAATCGCCCAAGGCACCTGCGCTCACGGTACGCCCTATTGCCGTACTTGGGTCCACAATAGTTTTGTCACCGTGGATGGGCAGAAGATGTCCAAATCTCTCGGCAACGTCTTGCTGGTACGCGATCTATTGGCTCAGGCTCCTGGAGAAGCGATTCGCTTAGCGCTGCTCTCAACCCACTACCGCAAACCGTTAGATTGGAATGCGCAACGCTTACAAGGTGCAAAAGATACCCTGATCAAGTATTACGAGAGCTTGAATAAGGTGAGGCACATTGATGTCATACCGCAGACCCAGCCCGACGAACGGGTCCTAGAAGCACTGTGCAGCGACCTAAATCTGCCCGGCGCACTGGTGCGACTACACGTGTTGCTAGCGCAACTGAATCATGCAGAAACCGATACCCAGCGGGCACACGCTAAGTCTGTGCTGCTGGCGTCTGCTGGGATGCTGGGGCTGTTGCAACAGCCCCCCTTGGAGGCCCTGGCAACACTGCGTCCAGAAACTGCGAAGAGACCAGTATCGCCGATCGATGAAACCATGATTAATGGCTTATTGGCTGAACGCGCGGCTGCACGTTTAAATCGAGACTTTGTCAAATCTGATGCCTTGCGCGACACGCTAGCAGAAGCAGGCTTTATGGTTGAAGACAGCGCTCAAGGACAAGTATTGCGAGCCCTCACCAAAGAATAATGAGGTGAAATCACAGCACGTTATGGCTGACTTTAGGTAAAGACTGCGATTTGCTGAATCTAGTAGAGAGGAACCTCTATCACTTCAGTCAGCCCTAACAAAACCTAACAACGATTTACCCGCTACAAGAGGATGAAGCCCAAACCAAACGATCAGGAGCATAATGAATGTCAATACAATTTAATCACCCTCATTCTAATCATGCCGATTTATTGGTGCTTGGGGGCATCGTGATCACCCCCAATGGCCCTGAATCTATCGATGTCGCCTGTGTCAATGGCCGTATCGCCGCTCTCGGCGATCTGCGTCATCACTGGAGTGCAGAAACCTTGCTGGACGCAACCGGACTACACGTCCTTCCCGGCGTGATTGATAGTCAAGTGCATTTTCGGGAGCCTGGTCTCACCCACAAAGAAGATCTGGAAAGTGGCACCCGTGGCGCCGTGCTTGGGGGTGTGACAGGCGTATTCGAAATGCCCAACACCCACCCGCTCACATTATGGGAAGGCGATTTGCAAGCCAAGCTTGATGCCGCACAAGGACGAGCTTGGTGTGACTACGCGTTCTATATGGGGGGCTCTGCAGTCAATGCGGAACAGCTAGACACTTTAGAAATGCTACCAGGCTGCGCGGGTGTCAAGGTTTTCATGGGCAGTTCCTTCGGTGACTTACTGGCCGACGAAGACGATGTGCTACGCCGTATTTTGCGGCATGGTAAGCGCCGCATGGCCGTGCATGCCGAAGACGAGACACGACTGCGTGAGCGTAAGGCATTGGTTGAAGCCAGTGGCGATGTAAGAGAGCACCATCATTGGCGTGATGTTGATAGCGCGCTACTCGCCACGCAAAGAATAGTCAGTCTCGCCGCTGAAACTGGTCGTCGCCTCCATGTCTTGCATGTCACCACAGCCGAAGAAATGGCGTTTCTCGCCCAGCACAAGCGCCGCGTAACCGTAGAAACCACGCCGCACCACCTCAGTATGTATGCCCCCGACTGTTATGAGCGCTTAGGTAGCTTGGCGCAGATGAATCCTCCTGTGCGCGAAAAACATCATCAGGATGCACTCTGGCAAGCTATCCGTAATGGGGTAGTGGATGTTATCGGTAGCGACCATGCACCGCACACCCGCGCGGAAAAGGCCAAGCCTTACCCGCAGTCGCCCAGTGGCATGACCGGAGTCCAAACCCTGCTCCCGCTGATGTTGGACCACGTGAATGCCGGTCGCCTTAGTCTGCAACGGTTGGTCGATTTGACCAGTGCTGGACCTGCGCGCATTTTTGGTATCGAGGGCAAGGGCCGGATAGCGCTCGGTTTTGATGCTGACCTCACGCTAGTTGATTTAGCTGCGCAAAGAACAATCCGTAACGAATGGATTGCCAGCCGCAGTGGCTGGACTCCCTATGACGGACTGCATATTACCGGCTGGCCTATTCATACCGTTATTCGTGGTCAAGTCATCATGCGCGACGAAGCTTTGCAAGGTTCACCGCAAGGCCAGGCCATTCGCTTTTTAGAAACGCCTACCAATCCATAACCAGCTAGGAGCTCACTTATGACCACGTCAACGCCTGATACCCATCCCCCAGAGGTTATTCACTTCGCGGCCCGCACGTCGATTGAACAAGTTGAAGAAGGCCACGATCTAGCGCCGAAATTCGATCAGGATGGCCTCATCGCCTGTGTCACTACCGACGCGACCAGCGGTGAGGTACTGATGCTGGGCTATATGAATCGTGACGCTTTGGAAAAAACGATACAGACTGGTGAGGCACACTACTGGAGCCGCAGTCGCCAGGTGTTATGGCACAAAGGAGCTACCAGCGGCTTGGTGCAGCGCGTGGTTGAAATACGTATCGATGATGACCAAGACGCCGTGTGGCTGCGCGTATCGTTATCTGCCGGCACTTATGCGGCACCAGCGAGCTGCCATGTTGGCTACCGTAGCTGCTTTTACCGTACTATCGAACTACAAACGGGTAAGATTGGCTATGCAGAAAACGCAAAGACCTTTGATCCAAAGCAGGTCTACGGTGATGCCCCTAACCCCACTATTTTATGAAATGAGAAAATTGTGTCTGAGTTAACCATCCCAACTGGGATCGCTATTCACCAATTTGCCAGCCTGCAAGCAGGACCTAGGCTGATCATATTGGGCGCGGTTCATGGCAACGAAGTGTGTGGCACCTTAGCCATTCGTCGCTTAATGACCGATATTGAGCAGGGCCGCCTCATTCTCACCCGTGGTCACCTGACGCTAGTCCCCATCACCAATCCACTCGCTTTTCAGCTCAAACGTCGCCACGGTGACCGCAACCTAAACCGCAATATGCGTGAGTCTGCTACCCCACAAGACTTCGAGGACCACTTGGCCAACGTCCTCTGCCCACTATTGAAAGCGCATGATGTTTTACTTGATCTGCACTCCTTCCATACGCCGGGCACCCCATTTGCACTCATTGGGCCAAGTAACAATCATGGTGAAATTGAACCGTTTACCCGCGCCCATGAAGAAGAAGCCCTCGCTTTGGCCTTAGGCGTTAGTCGTTTTGTGGAAGGCTGGCTGGAAACGTATGCCCAGGGCGTAAAAGATCGACAAGCCCGTGGCGCAGAGGCGAATATTGATTATGGCGTCGGCACAACCGAAACCATGCGCCGTTATGGCGGCATCGCGATCACGCTGGAATGTGGTCAACACGAGGAGGATGCCGCGCCCCAAATCGCGTATCAAGCGATCTTGAATACCTTGCACCATCTGAACATGATCCGTGATGCTGCGCCCCCAGCCCCCGCCGCTGCGCGCGAAGTTATCCGACTATACCGGGTGATTGATCGCCTTCATCCCGACGATACATTTTCGCGAGCTTGGCAAAGCTTTGAATCGGTCCAGTATGGCGATCTCATTGCTCATCGTCATGATGGCACGGCATTGATAGCTGATCGGGATGGCTGGATTGTTTTTCCCAATCCAAACGCACAAGTAAATCAAGAATGGTTCTACTTGGCAGAAAAATCGTCGCGGTTGAATCAGGGTTGAAGATCTTGTTTGAATGATACCAATCATGGAATCGTACCAATATGCCATTAATTCTGCAGATCGTTAGCGCCTGTTTGCTTGGTGGGGTATTAAGTTTACTTGCTGCAGGGTGTGTGATAGCAGGTCTTTCAAGGCGATGGCTGTCTTACGCTGTTAGTTTTTCCACGGGGATACTCCTGGCCACCGCAATGCTGCACTTGTTACCTGAAGCACTCAGTTCTGGTTTAACCCCGCATGAAGGCTTTCCTGTGCTACTTGGCGGGGTCCTTGGTTTCTTTATCCTGGAAAAATTAGCATTGTGGCGGCATGCTCAGCCACATAGCGGCCCAGGCACCGCTTTGTTGCATGAGGAGGATCGTTCGCTTCCTCATCATCTTGCTGAATCTGCCCCAGTGAGTATTTTGATTGGTGATGGCTTTCATAACTTCACCGATGGACTCCTCATCGCTGCTGCCTTTTTGACTGACCCAGCGCTCGGTTGGACAACTGCCGTCGCCGTCATCGCCCACGAGATCCCCCAAGAGGCGGGCGACTTTGCGATTTTATTAGCGGCTGGGTGGGGGTACAAACGGGCACTTTTCTGGAACGCGCTATCAAGTCTGGCATCGGTAGTGGGCGGCTTGGCTGGTTATATTGCGCTTGAACAGATTCAGGACTGGGTGCCCTATGTCATCATCCTCGCTGCAGCTAGCTTCTTGTATATTTCAATCGCTGACCTTTTACCTCGGCTCAAGTCCCAATGGCAAGGTCTCGGCTGGCATGGATTGCTGCTAGGCGCTGGCGTCGCGATCTCTGTGCTTTAATACTTAACGCCATTTCGGAGAACGAATATGAAAAAACATATTTTTATGGCCCTTCTACTCACGTCTTGGATGTCATCCCTGATCGCCCATCAGAAGCATGTACATGGTGAAGGAAATCTAGATGTCGCGATCGAAAAATCGACCCTCTCAATCATGTTGACCCTCCCTTTAGACGTACTGGTTGGCTTTGAACGCGCCCCCAAAAATGACAAGGAAAAGGCAGCACTGGCGTTAGCGGAGAAAACGCTGAGAGATGCTACTGCGCTGTGGATATTGCCCCCTGCTGCGAATTGCCGTATTGAATCTACCCAGGTACGCCTACCCAAATTTGAGGGAGGACATGCAGATATCAACGCCGACTATGTTTTCCACTGCAACGATCCAAACGTGCTTAAATCAATCGAGACCACCCTCTTTAAAGCCTTCAAACGCTTGTATCGCCTTGACGTTCAGCGGATTGGACCAACCGGGCAAGGCGCCGCTCGTTTAAGTCCTAATCGTCCCCGACTAAACTGGTAGAACGAATGTCTAGCACCGACACGCTCGCTATTCGGCTAAGTCAACTACGCTACAGTTGGCCACAGCAACAACAGGCTTGCATTGACATCCCTGTTTTCACAGTCGCACAGGGCGAGCGTGTATTTCTGCATGGGCCATCGGGGAGTGGTAAAAGTACGCTGCTGGCGTTGCTCGGTGGCGTGGCCAGACCACAATCTGGAACGATTCATCTGCTAGGGACTGATCTCACACGCTTACCCAGTGCTACCTGTAATCGCTTTCGCGCAGATCATATCGGCTTTATCTTTCAACAGTTCAATTTATTGCCATGGTTATCTGCCATGGATAACGTGTTGTTGCCTGGCACTTTTTCAGCACGACGCCGACACCAGGCTGGTGACTTACGCACGCAAGCACAGCATCTACTCACTCAACTCGACTTATCTCAAGCGCTCTGGCACTGCCCGGCCTCATCCCTGTCTGTCGGACAGCAACAACGGGTTGCGGCGGCCCGGGCATTAATTGGCAAACCGGAAATTGTGATTGCCGATGAGCCTACCTCGGCGCTGGATGACGCAAGGCAGCAGGCTTTTATTAATTTATTGCTAGCTGAAGCCAGTAGCGTTAATGCTACCCTGCTATTCGTGAGCCATGATGCTCGGCTGGCCACACACTTTGACCGTACGGTAGCACTCGCAGACATCAATCAGCCCAATAGGGAGCCTGCATGAAAGCCATCATCAAGCTTGCAGTCAACAGCGCTTGGGCACGTCGGCAGACTCTCATCATCGTCCTATTTTCGATTGCCTTGTCAACGGCGGTGTTACTAGCCGTTGAACGTGTACGCACCGATGCTCGAGCGAGTTTTACGCAATCGGTATCTGGCGTTGATCTGGTGGTGGGCGCACGTACCAGCCCAGTACAACTCATGCTGTATGCCGTTTTCCATACCGGTAATGCGACCCAGAATATCAGGATAGATAACGTCGAGCGTTTAGCAACACACCCTGACGTCGCTTGGGCTATCCCACTCAGTCTGGGAGACTCTCACCAGGGATTTCCTGTGCTAGGGACAACACCGCAATACTTCTCCCATTTACGTTATGGTTTACAACAACCCCTGTTTTTCGCCAAAGGGAAAAGTTTTGGCGGTACGGTGGATACGGTGTTTGAGGCTGTTATCGGGCATCAGGTAGCGAAAACCCTGGGGTATACCATTGGAGACAAAATCACGCTCTCGCATGGCATGCAAACTCTAGGGCCAGAGCATGCTGATAAGCCTTTTAGGGTTGTTGGCATCCTAGCGCCAACGGGCACGCCGATTGACCGTACAGTGCATGTCAGTCTTGAGGCAATTACGGCGGTTCATTTGGATTGGATGGGTGGGGTACCATTACCTGGGGTGAAGATCCCCGCCGAACATGTCAGAAAATTCGACTTACGCCCGCAAGATATCACTGCAATATTGATTGGGCTAAACAGCCGATCGACTGTCTTTAAGCTGCAGCGCCATATCAATAACGACCCTGGAGAACCGCTGCTGGCCGTCATGCCCGGTGTTGCACTGGATGAGTTGTGGCAAACACTCACGATGGTCGAGAATCTCTTGTTATTAGTATCATCCCTTGTGGTCATCGTTGGCCTAGCCGGGCTCACTGCAACCCTGATGGCTGGGCTAACCGAGCGGCGCCGTGAGCTAGCCATCTTGCGAGCCCTCGGGGCAGGCCCAAGAGATCTATTTCTGATGCTAACCGCTGAAGGTATATTCATCACGGTACTCGGTATCGCATTGGGCTATGTGTTATTGGCTGTCGGCATAACCAGCTTGGCTCCCCTACTACAATCCCAATTCGGGATTGTAGTATTGCAACGCCTGCCTACTTATAACGAATGGTGGTTAATCGGTGCCATCTTATTGACCGGCCTTGTCGCCAGCCTGCTACCTGGCTGGCGAGCATGGCGCATATCATTGGCTGATGGCCTAACCCCCAGATATTAGCCATAGGGTTCTACAGAAACGGAATACTTACAACCTGCTGGACCAACTTGCCAGGGCATCACATAGCGCCTTGATCTGACTTGGCGTATGCAAAGCCGAGAGCGAGACTCGAATCCGCGCGGTATGAGGTGGGACGGTGGGTGGGCGGATCGCTGAAGCCAGCAAACCCCGCTCAAGCAAATAATCTTTCAACGCCAAGGCTTGGCTTTCTGCGCCCACAATCAGCGGCACGATATGCGTGGTAGAGGTGCCCGTATCAAAACCCAAGGCTTGCACAGCGTGGCGGAATTGCGCAGCGGTTTCTAACAAAGCCGTGCGCGTAGCTTGTAGGCTGGGGAGCTTGGCCCAAGCGGCTTGCACCGCCCCCACTACGGCAGGCGATAAGCCCGTAGAATAAATAAAGCCCGTGCAGCGGTTGAGCAGATAATCGCGCACCACTTCGCTACACGCCACATACGCGCCGGACACGCCAATCGCCTTGCTAAAGGTGCCCATTACCGCGCCACGACGGCCTCCATCCATCCACTGCGCAGCCAGACCATAGCCCTGCGTGCCGAGCACACCCGTGGCATGCGCTTCATCTAAAAATAAGAACAAATTAAATTCATCGGCCAAAGCGGCGATGGCGGGCATATCTAAACAATCGCCATCCATCCCAAACACCGTCTCCGCCACCAAAAATTTCGGGCGGGGATCATGGGCATACTTTTCCAATAATTCGCGTAAATGCGTGAGGTCATTGTGCCGGTAGCGAAGCTGGTGCACACCGGCCAACTGGCAACCATGATGCAAACTAGCGTGATTCAGCCGATCGGCAAACACCAGTGGCTCGGCGCCCAATACTTTTTTATCCAGCAAGGCTGCCAGCGCGGTGGCATTGGCTTGATAACCAGAATTAAAGGTCAACGCGCATTCCGTGCCCTTCGCAGCGGCAATCGCCGCATCCAGTGCAGCATGAGGGGGCAAATTGCCGGACAGTAAGCGTGCCCCCGTTGCCCCCACGCCGTACGCCTGCGCACAGGCATGCGCAGCGGCAATCAGCTCAGGATCTTGCGCTAGGCCTAAGTAATTGTTGTGGGAAAAATCCGCCAACAAACCGGGCCATTCAGTCGATGGCAATGCGCGGCGCCGCGCACTGGGCTCAAGGCTGCGGGTGTAGTCAGAAAATTTAGATTGGCTGTTGCTCATGCCTGCATTGTAACGCGACGCTCAATCTGCGCTTACAATGCTCTTTATGTTGATATGTGCATAAAGTTGAATGAATTATGAGTGATTTGCATGCCCATGATGTTCTCATTATTGGCAGCGGCTTGGCTGGGCTGACCGTGGCGCTTTCACTGGCCAATGAAAAACGCGTGGCGATTGTGACCAAACGCGCATTGATAGAAGGTGCGAGTGATTGGGCGCAAGGCGGGATCGCGGCCGTGCTGGACCAAGACGAAGATAATTTCGCCGATCATATTCAAGACACGCTGATTGCGGGTGCGGGTCTGTGCGATGAAAACGCCGTGCGTTACATTGTGGAAAATGGTCCTAGCAGCATTCGCTGGCTGATTGAACAAGGCGTGCCCTTCACGCCCGATGCCAGCAGCAAAACTGGCTACCACTTAACCCGCGAGGGCGGCCATAGCCACCGTCGAATTATTCATGCCGATGATGCCACTGGCCATGCAGTGCAAACCACGCTGGAAGCCAAGGTACGTGCGCACCCGAACATTACCCTGTTTGAAAGTCATCACGTCGTCAACCTGATTACCACCGCCAAGCTAGCGAAGTGGGAAGGCGGGAATGAGCAAGCCATAACGGATAATCACTGCGTCGGCGCATATGTGTTTAACAAAGCCACGCAGCAGGTCGAAACCTTTACCGCGCCCTTTGTGGTGCTGGCGACGGGCGGCGCGGGTAAGGTCTATCTGTACACCAGCAACCCTGATACCGCGACCGGCGATGGCATTGCGATGGCCTGGCGCGTGGGCTGCCGCGTGGCGAACATGGAGTTTATTCAGTTTCACCCAACCTGCTTGTATCACCCTCACGCCAAATCATTTTTGATTACCGAAGCGGTGCGCGGCGAAGGTGGCAAACTGCTGCTGCCCGATGGCTCCCGCTTTATGCCCAGCCATGATAAACGCGAAGAGCTGGCCCCGCGTGATGTGGTGGCCCGTGCGATTGACTACGAAATGAAAAAGCGCGGCTTGGATTGTGTGTATCTCGATATTACGCACCAACCTGCCAAATTTATACTGAGCCACTTCCCCAATATTTACGCAACGTGTAAAGAATTGGGCATCGACATGACACACGAGCCCATCCCCGTGGTGCCCGCTGCGCATTACACCTGCGGCGGGGTGCTTACCGACTTACACGCCCGCACGGACATTACAGGCTTGTATGCGGTGGGCGAAGTCGCTTGCACGGGTTTACACGGCGCGAATCGCTTGGCCTCAAATTCCTTGCTGGAATGTTTGGTCATGGGCAAGGCGGCGGCCGCGGATATTTTGACGCGCCCAACGCAAACCATTCCATCTATCCCGCAGTGGGACGAAAGCCGCGTAACGCGGGCCGAGGAAGAAGTCACCGTCTCGCATGACTGGGATGAGCTGCGCCGCCTGATGTGGAACTACGTCGGCATCGTGCGCTCCAACCAGCGCCTAGCTCAAGCCCAACGGCGGATTAGCCTGCTCAAAGAAGAAGTGGATGAGTTTTATAACCGTTACTTGATCAGCCCAGATTTGTTGGAGCTACGTAACCTCACCACCGTCGCGGATTTAATTGTGCAAAGCGCCGTGCAACGTAAAGAAAGTCGGGGACTGCATTACACCAAGGATTTCCCAAACAAGGAAGCCTCGCCTAGCTTCACAATTTTGCATCGGCACTAATTCAATACCCTGACTACCCAACGCAAAAAACGGATAGGCTTATCTAGCCGATCAAGCTACAGTACACACATGGAAAAACTTGATCGGCTCGAACAATTCCGCCAACTCCTTGCCCAATCAGCGACTGAGTCCCACTCCGTCAGCGACATTGCCGCACAAGTGGGTGGTAGCCCAACCCACCTGCAACGCGCCTTTACCGCACGCTATGGCATTACGCCCAAACAATACCAACTGGCGCAGCGTCAGCAATACTTTAAGGCCCAATTGCGCCAGCAAGTGCCAGTGACGCAAGCACTGTATGAAGCGGGATATGGGGCGACCAGCCGCGTTTATGAAAATATCGATCAAACCCTGGGAATGACTCCGCGCCGTTACCAGCGCGGCGCGGCCGGAGAGGTCATCAGCTACGCCCTTGCCGACACACCTTTAGGCCGCATGCTCCTCGCTGCCACTGATCGGGGCTTATGCTGTGTGCAATTCGGAGAGGATGACGCCGCCCTGCTCTCGGCCTTACAGCGCGAATTTCCACAGGCTACGATTGACGCTATGCACACGCCCTCTCCCGCCTTTAGCGAATGGATTACCGCCCTCAATGCGTACCTGCGTGGTGAGCACGCCTTGCCCGATTTGCCGCTGGATGTTCGTGGCACCGTATTTCAAATCAAAGTCTGGCGCTACCTACAACAGATTCCCGCCGGCACCCACCAAACCTATATGCAAGTAGCCGCTGCAATTGGCCACCCCAAAGCGGTGCGGGCGGCTGCCAGTGCCTGCGCGGCGAATCGGCTAGCCTTACTCATTCCTTGCCACCGCGTCTTGCGTGGCGATGGTGGGTTGGGTGGCTACCGTTGGGGCTTGGATCGCAAAGCAAGTTTGCTAGACATAGAGCAATCAGATTAAGGTTTTGTCTGATCATGCGCCTCATACTTCGGCTCGGCACGGATAAAGGGGCGAGTTTGGTCCTCTGCTGAGAAAAAATGAATCCGCCCCGCTCGCGGCAAGCTTAGCGTCAAAATAATTAAGCCTAAACAGGCTGAGAAAATAGACCCGGTATAGACCCCTAACCGAACCGGTGTTGCGAGCGTCGGCTCAGTAAAGGCTAGCGCCCCAACAAATAAACTCATCGTAAACCCGATGCCAGCAATACAACCCACACCAATAATTTGACCTAAATTGCCTGGGGGTCTTGCCTTCATAAGCGTGGCACCCAAATAAGTCATGATCGCAATGCCGGCAGGCTTGCCGACCGCCAAACCCAGTGCCGTCCCTAAGGTTATTGGATGCATCAAATACTGACTGGCGCCGTTCAAACTGAGTCCGGCATTCGCAAACGCAAATATCGGCATAATGAAAAATAACACCCAAGGCCGAAACTGGTGTTCGGCTTCATGCAAAGGGCTATGCCCATCTTTTGCACGCAGGGGAATGCAAGCCGCTACGATCACCCCCGCAATCGTCGGACTGATCCCTGATTGATACATGACCGTCCATAAACCAATGCCCACCAAGAGATACAGGCCAATAAAAGGCAGCTTAAACCGGCCCATGATCCACAGCACGCTAGCAATACCCAGCGCTATCAACAAGTAATCCGTCAGAACTTGTTCTGTATAAAATAGTGCGACGATCAAAATCGCACCCAGATCATCCACCACCGCAACTGCAAGTAAAAAAGCCTTGAGGGCGACTGGAACACGATTCCCAAGCAGTGATAAAACGCCAAGCGCAAAAGCAATATCCGTTGCGGCTGGAATGGCCCACCCCTTAGCGAACCCAGCTTCCGCTGCAAATACCCAGTACAGAAATGCGGGCGCAGCCATTCCCCCTAAAGCAGCGAGCACGGGCAAGAACGCCGCTTTGGGATTAGATAGCTGGCCCTCTAACAGCTCGCGCTTCAGTTCTAGTCCAACAAAAAAGAAAAATAAGGCCATTAACGCATTTTTAATCCAGTAGGCCACGGTCATTTCTATACCACCACCCGTTGGACCAATACTGAAGGGCGTTGACAGTACGGTTTGATAGAGCGGGCCCAACGGCGAGTTAACGACCAGCATCGCCAACGCCGCAATCAATACCAGCAGAGCGCCAGGGAAGGCTTCTTGCGGTAAAAAACCCAATACTTTATGAGAAGAAGGAGCAGTCATAGAGATTAAGCAATCGCAATTAAATAAGCGGTATAGGCAGCGTAACCCAGCATAAATACACAGCCCTCCCAGCGTTGTAGCTTTGCCCCTGTACGCGCAAAATAAATCAACAGGACGGTGGTCATTAACATGACCCAGATATCAAAACGGATAATCTGTTGAGGAATCTGAATGGGTTGAATAATGGATGTCGTCCCTAAGATAAATAGCACATTAAATATATTTGAACCAACGATATTTCCATAAGCGACATCTGCATGTTTGCGCAGCGCCGCCATAACAGAAGTCACCAGCTCGGGCATAGAGGTTCCAACCGCCACAATGGTTAAGCCAATGATCGTATCTGAAACCCCCAACCCTTTCGCTAGAGCAATCGAGCCCTCTACTAAATAGCGCGCACCAAAAATGGTGATAGCAATACCGACAATCGCCATTCCGACTGAAAGCAGGATGCTGGTTGGTCCTTTGCGCGCATCTTCCGCACGATGCTCAGCCACCAGAGCTGCCTCATCCGGGATTCGTTTTTCTTGAATTGCAACATAGACTACATACATCAAGAGAGCCGCAACAAAGACACAGCCGACCCACCGATACATTTCGCCATGCAGCACGACTGCTAAACAGGCCAGGGTAGAGACCGCTAACATCAATGCGTCTCGTTTAAATCCCTTTGGATTAACAGTTAATGGATAGATCAGTGCCGATAGTCCCAAGATGAATAGAACGTTAGCAATATTTGAACCGACCACATTACCCACAGCAATACCTGGCGATCCATTTAACGCAGCCGTAACACTGGTCACCAACTCTGGGGTTGACGTACCAAACCCCACTAGGGTCAGACCGATCAATAACGGTGAAACACCCAGAGACTTAGCAGAGGCAACCGCACCACGAACAAGCAGTTCGCCGCCTGTGAGTAAAAGCGCTAAGCCCAGCCCAATACTGATCCAAATATCCATATGCTCACTCTTATCGTGGTTTAATCAGCTCACAACAACTTGGTCAAGACGAGGTGCTTCAAGGCAATGAATGAAGCATTAAATCGATCAGAGTCGAACAAACCAGGATAGTTCAACGCTTAAATAGAATTGAGTCAGCCAGTAATTCGGCATCATTGGGGGTTATTGAGCGTTAATCGGTTGATAAACTACATAAAACGCAGAAAGTGAACTCAATCGTTCAATGCATAATCAGTCAATAGATCACGTTCACCGGCTCGCGATTTGTCTGGCCTGCCGATTGTTGAATAGACCTTCAGCAGAGTAAACCAACAGTGCCAACCAAATTAACCCATAGCCCCACAGCTTATGTCCTTCCAGCGGCTCATTGTATAAATACACACCCAGTAAGAGCTGTAACGTGGGGCCAATGTATTGCAGTAAACCCAGCAATGAGAGCGGAATCCGTCGTGCCCCCGCCGCGAACAGCAAGAGCGGAATCGCAGTAATCGGCCCCGCCAGTAGCAACCACCCTTGCGTACTCAGCGGCGCAGACACCGCGTCGCTTTGGCCCTGCTGAATTAACCAAGCCCAATACGCCAAGGCAAAAGGGGCGAGGAGCAACGTTTCGAGCGAAAGTCCTTCCAGCGCACCCAAACTGGCGGTTTTACGCATCAGGCCGTACGTACCAAAGGAAAGCGCCAACACCAGCCCGATCCAGGGTAACTGACCTGCATCATAGGTTAGCCAGAGCACCCCCAGCGCGGCCAAAGCAATCGCCCCCCACTGCCCGCGTCGCAAGCGCTCCTTTAAGACCAGATACCCGAGCAAGACATTGATGAGCGGGTTAATAAAATAGCCCAAGCTGCCATCCACCACATGGCCGTTATTGACTGCCCAGATGTAGACCCACCAATTGAGTGAAAGTGCAGCAGAACTCGCCAAAAAACGCAACACCACTCTCGGTTGCTGGCGTAGGGCCGCCAGCCAGGCCCACTGGCGGCGAAACGCCAAGATCACGTACAGGAATACCGCAGACCACATAATCCGATGCAACACAATTTCCAACGCGCCTACACTTTGTAATTGCTTGAAGTACAGGGGAAACAAGCCCCACAAAAAGTAGGCGGCAGCGGCGTAGAGGATGCCGAGTTGCATCAGTTGAATGAATCCAAGCGCATCGAAAAATCGACCGATTGCACATCCTTGGTGAGGGTGCCAATCGAAATACGATCCACGCCGGTTTCGGCAATTGCGCGTAGAGTCGTTAGATTCACGCCGCCCGAGACTTCGAGCTTGGCCCGACCGGCGTTGATGCGAACTGCTTCGCGCACTTGGTCGAGGCTAAAGTTATCCAGCAAAATCAAGGTGCAGCCCCAGTCTAAGGCGTCGCTCAGTTGCGCGAGGGTTTCGACCTCGACTTGAATGCTCACGCCGGCATTGAGTGCTTTGGCTGCATTCAGTGCCGGCACCACGCCGCCTGCACCGGCGATGTGATTTTCTTTAATCAAAATGCCGTCATACAAACCAATGCGTTGATTCGCGCCACCGCCTACCCGCACCGCGTATTTTTGCGCTAAACGCAGGCCGGGTAAGGTTTTGCGCGTATCCATCACCACTGCATTCGTCCCCGCAACGACCTGCGCATATTCGCGCGTTTTAGTGGCGACACCAGAGAGGGTTTGCAAGAAATTCAGGGCCGGACGCTCTGCGGTGAGCAACGCACGCGTTTTGCCGGTGAAGGTACACACCGTATCGTTCGACTGCATGGCAGCGCCTTCCGCGATATGCCACGTTAATTCGATGTTGGGGTCTAAGCGTTTGAAACAAGCTTCAAACCACGCTTGCCCACACAACACCGCATGGTCACGGCAGATTACTTTGCCGCTGCGGGTCTGTTCGGCGGGCAACAACATCGCAGTCCAATCGCCCGCGCCCACATCTTCCGTCAGCGCAACGGTAACGTTATTTTCGATTTCAGTTGTTAAGTGATGAGTTTGCATAAGCATTTTGAGTTGATATTCGTATAGTCAAAAATAGTCCGGCGATAAAGCACATTGTTGCGGCAGCAGTGCGAATGTAGTTACTCATATTCCAGCGATCTCTTAAAACCTGCCAATTTTCTGGCGGCAAGTTAGGATTCCAATCTGCCATTTCTTGATTGATGGGCACATTCACCCAGCGCGTTAATACAAAAACCATCACAAAATAAATCAGTGCTACGATCAACCATGCTTTGGCGTATAACAGTGTTTTTCTTTGATAATAAGACCACGACAAAATGAATGGAAACACTGCAGAGCCAAAATAGACCATGCCAAAAACAACATTACGTACGACACGATTGATCGCTTGTTGTGTCAATACATAATGCTCTGCATCCAATTGCAAGGTAGCCGGTACAACGTCAAACGCAAAAGCAAAGAAAAAGCCTGCCATCAAACCAAGTAACAACAAGGTTAATAGTTGCACCAGCGTATGCCAGCGTGCATTCATGACTTCTCCTCTCAGCATTTCTCAATTGCTAGCCGCTAGCGTGCGCATACCATTACTATGCTGGCCCCATCCCATGCGCATATTTTTGGTTGTAGGTTTCGGCAGGTTTGCTCACGCCCGCTTGCACCGCAAAATCCAGCATGCGGTCAATACAGCGCACGGCTTGTTGCCCAATAGCAGGATCAACGAACACTTCATTGCTGCCGGTTTCTAAGGTGCGAGCCAGATTACGCAAGCCATTCATCGCCATCCACGGGCAATGGGCGCAGCTCTTGCAGGTGGCGCCATTACCGGCGGTAGGCGCTTCAATAAAGACTTTACCGGGCGCGGCTTGCCGCATTTTGTGGAGAATGCCGTTATCGGTCGCCACAATAAATTCCAGCGCATCCAGCTCTTGGGCCGCTTTGATGATTTGCGTGGTTGAACCGACCACATCCGCCATTTGCAACACGCTGTCAGGTGACTCGGGGTGTACCAAAACCTTGGCGAGCGGATGTTTGTCTTTCAGGGCCAGTAATTCATTCGCTTTGAATTCGTCATGCACCACACACGCAGCTTGCCAGAGCAGCATATCAGCGCCGGTTTTTTGTTGAATGTAGTGCCCGAGATGTTTATCGGGTGCCCACAGAATTTTTTTGCCTTGGGCGTGCAGATGTTCGACAATTTTGAGGCCAATACTAGACGTCACCATCCAGTCGGCCCGCGCTTTGACCGCCGCGCTGGTATTGGCATACACCACCACTTCGCGGTCAGGATGCGCATCACAAAAGGCCGCAAATTCATCGGCGGGACAACCTAAATCCAAGGAGCAAGTGGCCTCTAAATCCGGCATCAAAATGCGTTTTTCGGGGCTGAGAATTTTGGCCGTTTCCCCCATAAAGCGCACCCCGCACACGACCAGTGTTTGGGCGGCATGGGCTTTGCCGAAGCGCGCCATTTCGAGCGAATCAGAAACACAGCCGCCCGTTTCATCGGCGAGGTCTTGTAGATCGGGATCGGTATAGTAATGCGCCACCAGTACGGCGTTTTGTTCTTTGAGCAAGCGCTTGATCTTGGCTTTGAGTTCCGTGCGCTCATTCGCACCCGGCTCTTCGGGCACCCGCGCCCAAGCCTGCGCCACGGTGGAGTCGTGGCGACAAAATTCAACGGGGAAAGTAGCAGTAGTGGCTGTCGTCATTTCAGCAGTCATGACCTATGGGGTCTCCGATGGATCTATAACTCCGCTATTGTAAGTGACTACAGCCGACCTTACTGGAACAAGCTTATTTGCTTGCTGACAGGTAGTTATTTTTTACGCGCACATAGTGCTCGGCGGAATAGCGTAGATAGGCGATTTCCTCGGGCGTGAGCGGGCGCACTTGCTTAACGGGTCGGCCAATGTATAGGTAGCCGCTTTCCAGCACTTTGCCAGGGGGAATTAAACTCCCCGCCCCCACCATGACTTGGTTCTGCACCACGGCATCATCCATTACCGTCGTGCCCATGCCGATTAGACACTCATTGCCAATCGTACAGCCATGCAATATGCAGCTATGCCCAATCGTCACGTAATCGCCAATGATGAGCGGTGAACCCTCGGGCTTACTCGGCGTCTTGTGCGAGACATGGCACATGGTCAGGTCTTGCACATTGCTACACACCCCAATGTGGATATGGTTCACATCGCCGCGCAAGACTGCGTGGCACCAGATAGAACTGTCTTGCCCAATTTTGACATCGCCAATGATTTGTGCGCTGGCATGGAGAAAAACCTGTTCCGCGATGTGCGGAAAGGTATCGAGATATTTTTCAAGCGGCATGATAAAAAAGTGAAATATAAAAATTAAAACGCAGTTAGTATGGCCCCGTTAGGGTATTCAGAATATCCGCGTACCAGGCACAGTTTAGCCCAAGCGCCTCATCGACTTCGATATCGCGTGACCCCACATCGAGCCGGGCTGAATGCACGCCCAGCAGAAGCCAAGGCAACGTAGCTTGGTCCACCGTGGGATGCATAATGCGCATGACGACTGGCGCACCGCTGGTGCCGCGATGGGTGCGGGCATCGGTTAAAAAGTAGCCTTGCCCCTGAAACCGCAAGCCAAAGGAAGAGGCAATAATCGCTTGCCGCACCACCGGCATGTGATGCAAGGTATCGTGAAACCCCAAGGGGAACCCCACCACCAACAAAGAGCTGCCGACTTCGACTTGATGGTTCATCGCCACCAAATGGGCCGGCGTAAAGGCTTGATAAACAGCGGTTACGGGCAGTGCGGCCCGGTCAATTTCAATCAAAGCCACATCCACCTCACCCGCCGCGTCATTCGTTTGTCGCCACAGGCTTTGTCCATCGCGATACAGGGGAATAGAAAAACCAATGGATTGCGCCATGTTCTGCGCATTGGTATGCAACTCAATTTCTAAACGACTGGGGAAATGTTTGCTCGGTTCATCGTAAATCACATGCCGACTAGTGACCAAAAACAGCCGTTCATCCCGTGCAAAGAAGAATCCACTGGCATTTGTCAGCGGTGTATCAATGTCATACGTAAAGATGGGAACCGCGCTGAGTAGAATGGATTCGATCATCGTGTGGCAGTCATAGAAGAAAAGGCATGGACATCCAAGACTGCCCATTATGCGCCTATCTGCGATGATAGTAAGTTTAATAAAAAGCCCCTGCACAGGGTGCAGGGGCTGGGTGTGGCTATTTCTGAAAGTTAACCTTGCAACTCTTCATACAACGGCAAAGTCAAAAACTCCGTAAATTGCGAACTGGTGGACATTTGTTCAAAAATCTCCGCCGCCCGCACATACGTAGCCTCATAACGTTCTGCACCAATGGCATCTTTGATCTTAGCCATTTCTTCAGGGATAAACTGGCGAACTAACTCTGCCGTGACTTTGCGACCATCATCCAGCGTGCCTTTGGGTGAGCGAATCCACTGCCACACTTGCGAGCGCGAAATTTCGGCGGTGGCGGCATCTTCCATCAAGTTAAAGATGGGCACGCAACCATTGCCCGCCAGCCAAGAACCGAGGTATTGAATCCCCACGCTGATGTTGTTGCGCAAGCCCGCTTCGGTGATGGGCGCTTCAGGTTGGAAGTTGAGCAAATCCGCCCCAACCACTTGCACATCATCGCGTTTTTTATCGATTTGGTTCGGTCTATCGCCCAACACTTTTTGAAACTCGGCCATCGCAATCGGTACCAAGCCTGGGTGGGCTACCCAACCACCATCGTAGCCATCCCCCGCATCGCGGGCTTTGTCGGCGCGTACACCGCCCATGGCCACCTCGTTTGCAGCCTCATCATTTTTAATGGGGATGAGGGCGCTCATGCCACCAATCGCCGGGGCATTGCGCTTGTGGCAAGTTTTGAGCAACAGCAAGGCATAGGCACGCATAAACGGTACGGTCATGGTGATGTTTTTGCGGTCGGCCAAGCAGAAGTCTTGATTGACTTTGAATTTTTTGATGCAGGAGAAAATGTAGTCCCAGCGCCCTGCGTTCAGGCCCGCGCTGTGTTCGCGTAGCTCGTACAAAATTTCGTCCATCTCAAACGCGGCAAGAATGGTTTCAACCAACACCGTGGCTTTAATCGTGCCGCGCGGAATGCCGATCTCTTCTTGTGCCAACACGAAAATATCGTTCCACAAGCGGGCCTCTAAATGGCTTTCCATTTTGGGCAGGTAGAAGTAAGGGCCAGAACCACGTGCTAACAATTCTTTGGCGTTGTGATAGAGGTAGAGCGCAAAATCAAAAATACCGCCGGATACGCGCTGACCATCGACGGTCACGTGTTTTTCATCCAAATGCCAACCGCGTGGGCGTACGACCAGCGTGGCGACTTTGTCATTCAAGCGATAGCTTTTGCCGCCGCTTTCCAGCGTCAGCGTGCGCCGAACCGCTTCTTTTAAATTGATTTGACCTTGAATCTGGTTATCCCAGCTCGGCGCGTTGGAATCCTCGAAGTCGGTCATATAACTATCCGCGCCGGAATTAAGCGCGTTGATAATCATTTTGCGTTCAACCGGGCCGGTGATTTCAACCCGGCGGCATTGCAGGTCGGCAGGCAGCGGGGCAATCGTCCAATCCCCTTCGCGAATCGCACGGGTGTCGGTGAGGAAATCGGGCAGTTTGCCACCATCCAGTTCAGCCACGCGGGTTTGGCGAGCAGCCAGTAAGCTTTGGCGACGCGCCTCAAACTCCCGATGCAGTTTGGCCACCAAGGCCAAGGCATCCGGGGTCAGAATCTGGGCAAATTCGGGGGAAATATCGGCAGTAATCTGCATGCCGGTGGGCAGGGAAATCGTCATGGTGGCCTCCTTGGTGGTCTTTGTTTACGATGGATTGACTGTACACCCAGCTCTTTCACCTTAAAAGCATGAAATAGTGGCAAGATTTATGACTTATTTAGCTGTAATTGCACTTGGACACTCTAAATGCTGATTTGGGGTACGCTCTCATAATGCAAACACCTTCAGATATCACACCCACTGGCGCAGCAGCGTCACCCTACGAAATCAAATGGCTCAACACGATTAGCGACTGCCCCGCCACCTCTTGGAATGCTTTGCTTCATCCCAAGCATACCGACATGGGTGGGCAGGTGTTTGCCCGGCATGAATTTCTCGCCGCGCTGGAAACTGCCGGCTGTGTGAGCCGCCAAACCGGCTGGCAGCCGCGCCACCTCACCGTATGGGAACCGGCCACCGAGAATCAGGCTGCACGCTTAGTCGCCGCCTGCCCGCTGTATTTAAAAACCCATTCGTATGGCGAATTTGTTTTTGATTGGTCATGGGCCGAGGCGTATCAGCGGCACAGTTTGGCGTATTACCCCAAGCTCCTCTGCGCCGTGCCCTTTACGCCCGTACGTGGGCCACGCCTGCTGGCGGAAACACCTGCCTTGCAAGCGCTACTCATCAGCACCCTGCAAACGGCAGTGCGCGAACTGGGTTTGTCATCCCTGCACCTGCTCTTTCCGCCCAACGCGCAAACCTCACCCTTAAGCGAAGCCGGGTGGGCGCTGCGCACCAGCGTGCAGTTCCATTGGCAAAACCAAGGGTTTGCGCATTTTGAAGATTATCTGCAAGGACTGACGCAGAAAAAGCGCAAGAATATCCGCCAAGAGCGGCGCTATGCCGCGCAGCATGGCCTCCAGTATCAACACCTGAGCGGTGCCGAGATGCGCGAACAGGACTGGGCGGATTTTTATGCCTGCTATGCCCACACCTATCATGTACGCGGCAATCCACCCTATTTGAACCAGGCCTTCTTCACTTTGCTGGGGCAACATTTACCCGAACATGTGCAGGTGATTTTTGCGACCGATCCGCAGCAATCTCAGCGGCGCGTGGCTGCTGTTTTCTTGATGGTTGATCACACCCTGGACACGCCCACCGCTTATGGGCGCTATTGGGGCGCACTGGGCGATTATCCCTATTTGCATTTTGAGCTGGCGTATTACCAGAGCATTGAATATTGCATTCGGCATGGCATTCAGCGCTTTGAAGGTGGCGCACAGGGCGAACACAAAATGGCACGGGGGTTTATGCCGGAACCGCTGCTATCGGGGCACTGGATGGCCCATCCTGGCTTTCATGAGGCGGTGGCTGATTTTGTGGCGGCTGAAACCAAGGGCATGCAACATTATCTGGATGAGCTGGCTGAACATAGTCCGCTCAATCATTCAAGCCTCACCCTGCGCGTGGCGTAAGCAAACGCCAACTATTTCAGCGGCGTTTCAATTTGCGTTAATTGTTCGGGCGTAAGCCAATGCCAGCTCCCAGGCGCCCAGTCGGGAGGCATTACAAACTGGCCAATCGCAATCCGCTTGAGTTGTTCCACGCGATTACTCACCGCCGCCAACATGCGCTTAACCTGATGGTATTTGCCTTCGGTAATCGTTAAGTGCAAACAGCATTCATCTTTAATGTCTGCCGCATGGGCGCAGACTGTATCGGGGTCGTCGTTCAACACCACGCCATTTAGCAACTGTTGCGCCATCGCCTCGGTGAGCGGATGCTTGGTTATCACCTCATACACTTTCGGCACCATTTTTTTCGGCGAAGTACAGCGGTGGATAAACTGCCCGTCATCGGTGAATAGCAACAAACCCGTGGTGTCTGCATCCAAACGTCCAACCGGTTGCACCTCACGTTGCCGCAGCGGAACCGGCAGCAGATTCATCACACTGGGATAGTGCTTGGGTTTGGTGGAACACTCGTAGTCAGCCAGTTTATACAGCGCGACATAGGCTTTCTCTTGATAAGGCCAAGCCTCGCCAGCGATAGTGAGCTGATAGCCCGTTGGGTTTAATTTCTCGCGGTACGAATCAATGGTCTCGCCATTCACTTGTACTTGTTCGGTCTCAATTAAATACTGGCATTCACGGCGTGTGCCGAAGCCTTGCGATTGCAGAATCCGATCCAGGGTTTGTAGCGTGGGCATAGTAATCAATCAGGTTGAAATTGGTTTTATGATGCAGGCAAGATTATGTAGGCAAACTAAAGGATACCTAGATGCCACAAAAAAATTACCTGATTGTCTTGCAAGCGATTGTGCTATTTGCGCTCCTAATCTCTGGGCTACAGCCCTTTGATCGGATTACTTGGTGGCTGGAGGTGTTTCCGGTGCTGTTTGGCTTGCCCCTGCTCTGGCTAACTTATCGCCGCTGGCCGCTGACGCCATTGCTGTATAGCTTACTCGCCCTACATGCGGTGATTTTGATCGTGGGTGGCGCATACAGTTATGCGCGTGTGCCACTTGGATTTACCTTGCAAGAGTGGCTTCATCTTAGCCGCAACCCCTACGACAAGATCGGCCACTTTGCCCAAGGTTTTGTCCCCGCGCTGATTGCACGGGAAATTTTGTTAGGTGGAGCCTATGTTCAAGGCCGCAAGATGCTCGCGTTTATTTGCATCTGCATCGCCCTGGCGACTAGCGCTAGCTATGAATTGATTGAGTGGGTTGCGGCACTCATTCTCGGCCAAGGGGCCGAAGAATTTCTGGGCACTCAGGGCGATATATGGGATACGCAGTCCGATATGGCGATGGCTTTACTCGGTGCTTGCTGCGCCTTGGCGCTGCTAAGTCGTAGGCATGATCGGCAAATACAAAAACTACGCTGATTACTCTCTAAATTTATTGGTAATCGGATACCGCCAGTCACGCCCAAAGCCGCGCTCGGTCACGCGAATGCCTACCGGTGCTTGGCGACGTTTGTATTCGTTCAGCTTAATTAAGCGCACGACTTTATTCACCACCTCCGCCGCATGGCCGCTGGCGATGATGTCGACGACAGGCTCATCTTGTTCCATGTAGCGACGAATTATATCGTCCAGCACTTCATAGGGCGGCAAGCTATCTTGATCGGTTTGATCGGGTCGCAGTTCGGCGCTCGGGGCACGCGTGAGAATGCGTTCAGGAATATCCGGGCGCAGGGTATTGCGATACGCGCACAGGCGATACACCATGGTTTTCAGCACATCTTTAATCACGGCAAAGCCCCCCGCCATGTCGCCATACAGTGTGCAGTAGCCCGTTGCCATTTCGCTCTTGTTGCCGGTGGTCAGCACAATCGAACCATATTTGTTGGAGAGTGCCATCAACAGCGTGCCACGAATCCGCGCTTGTAAATTTTCTTCGGTGGTGTCGGCTTTCAGGCCCTTAAATTCGTCTGCGAGCGTGTGCAGGAAGGCATCGAAGCAGGGCTGAATAGACACTTCGTCATAACGTACCCCGAGGTTTTCCACCAAAGCCCGCGAATCCAGCCAGGAAATTTCAGCGGTGTACGGTGAAGGCATCATCACGGCGCGGACTTTGTCTGGCCCCAGCGCATCCACGGCCACGCAGAGCACCAGTGCCGAATCCACCCCGCCGGACAAACCCAGCAGCACACCGGGGAAGCCATTTTTCTGCACATAGTCACGCACGCCCATCACCAGCGCGGCATAGACTTCGGCTTCCAAGCTTGGGGCGGGTTCAGCGACAGCATTCGAAATAGCTTGCAGCTTGCCATCTGCATAATCCACAAACACCATATCTTCGGCAAAGCTGGGGGCTTGCGCTACGCAGTCGCCCTGTGCATTGAGTGCTACCGATGCGCCATCAAACACCAATTCGTCTTGCCCACCTACAAGGTTGGCATAGCAGATCGGCAAATTGGTTTCCTGAATGCGCTGGCGCAGCACATCTAGGCGTGTGGTTTGTTTACCCATGTGATAAGGCGACGCATTGAGCACCAATAGCACTTCGGCACCGGCCGCTTTCGCGCATTCAGGCGCATAGGCAAACCAGGTATCTTCACAAATATTCAATCCCAGACGCACGCCCTGACACTCGAAGACACAGGGGCGATTGTCGGGTGTGAAATAACGCTGCTCATCAAAGACCGTGTAATTCGGTAAATCATGTTTGTGGTACTGCGCGACAATTTGCCCACGGTACAGTACCGCCGCCGCATTAAAAGCCTTGCCTTGAGGATTCTGCGCGGGGTAGCCCACAACGACATGCACTTCTAACTCCGCCAGCTCGGTTGCCAGCGCGGCCAGCTCCTGTGCACAGGCCTGATAAAACGCGGTGCGCAAAAGTAAGTCTTCCGGTGGATAGCCCGTGAGCGATAGCTCGGGCGTTAACACCACGTGGGCCCCTTGGGCGGCCGCCTGTTGCGCCGCGCGCAGTAGTTTTTTACGATTGCCGGGCAAGTCGCCAACAACACAGTTGAGTTGAACCAGAGCCAGACGAAGGGTCATAAGTGACATCCACAGAGCAATGAAAAAACAATCATTATCTTAACGGCAAGAAAAAGCGCAGGCCTTTTCAGGCACTGCGCTTGGAGCAGCATGATTATTCACTGAGCTTATACTCAATTCAGTAATAGCTCTAGCAGTCTAAAGTGGCGATGTTATTTCGCCGCTGCCGCATTGGCCAGCCCTTTGCGGATCTCCGCTTTGGCGACCTCTGCATCTGCCCAGCCTTTTACTTTGACCCACTTGCCTTTTTCGAGGTCTTTATAGTGCTCGAAAAAGTGGCGAATCTGATCGAGTTGTATCGCGGGCAGATCCTGGGGTTTTTGCAAGCTCTCATACAAAGGCAACTGCTTTGTCGTGGGCACAGCGAGTAATTTCGCATCACCGCCGGCTTCATCATCCATTTCTAACACGCCAATCGCACGACATTTGACTACCGCACCAGCCACAATCGGGAAAGGAGTCAACACTAAGACATCGACCGGATCACCATCATCCGCAATGGTGTTGGGGATATACCCGTAATTGAGCGGATAACGCATTGGGGTCATCATAAAACGGTCTACAAACAGCGCGCCTGTTTCTTTGTCGATCTCATACTTAATCGGGTCCGCATTCATGGGGATCTCGATAATGACATTGAATTCTTCTGGGGCTTTGGTGCCGGGACCAACGCGGTCTAAGTTCATAGCTGTATCCAATCAAAAAACTAACGTGGGTTGATTATAACTTCCTGAATCCATTGCCAAGGCGCAGCGATCTGCAAAAGCTTAATAATTAGACAATTAAGTTATCAGCTTGCAGGCCGATATAGAGTTACTGAATGGAAAACGACCATGGACCACAGCCCTGCACCAGCAACCTTGGAATATTCGACAGCCCCCTCACCAGACAGCCCTCTAAGCGGCACTGAGGGTTTGCCTGTGCGCGAAAAAATTACGCGCCAGAACTTTGCTTGGCCCCACCCGCCCGGGGCAGAACTAAAACTGCCGCGCGAGCAGGACGACGCCGAGCCTTGTTTGCTGATCATGACCAATGGCGCCAAATTAAGCTGCCGCTTGGTCTTTTTCTTGCCCGAAGAACAAGTCGTGAATGTGCAAATCCCGCCCTCGCGGACGACGCTCACCATTCGTTTTGATACTTTCCGTGCATTGCGGCTATCCAATCCCGTGCAACTAGAAACCATGTTGCCCGATCTCAACCGCTCACAACCAACTGTGCTGCCGTTTAATTTGGTTTACCAAGATGGCAAAGACTGGCAAGGCCACACAATTGGCGAAATCAGTCACGAATTTGGCCATTTTTTGTTTGTACCTGACAGCAGTAAAGCCGGATTCATCAAACGGGTGTTTGTGCCTAAAGTCAACCTGAAAGAGATTCATATTGGGCAAAAACTGGGTGAAGTACTCGTCCAGGAAAACATCGTGACACCGCAACAAATCGATGAAGCGCTGGACCAACAGCGGAATTTGCGCGAGAAAAAACTCGGGGAACTGTTGGTTGAGAAAAATATTGTGAGTGCAGAGAGCCTGATTGACGCGATCAAGCGCCAAGAAAGCAAACCTGTGATGAAGTTGGGTGAAGCCCTGCTCGAAACCGGTGCCATTACCAAGACACAACTCGATTCCGCGCTGAAAGATCAGCAAAGTGGGCGTAAAAAACCCTTGGGTGAATTACTGATTGATGCCGGGGTCGTCACGGAAGAGCAGTTGCAAATTGCGCTGGCGAAAAAGCTCGGTTTTCCGCTGATTAAGCTCGATGTATTCCCGGTTGAAGATGAAGCGCTGCTGAAAGTGCCGGCCACAACCGCGACTCGCCTGAAGATTCTGCCTATTCTGAAACGGCAACAAATGTTGGTTGTGGCGATGGAAGACCCCTGGCGTTACAGTGCGCTGGATGAGTTGAAATTTGCAACGCAACTTAAAATCGTCCCGGTGATGGCTCCCCCGCGGAGTGTCGAGGCAGCGATTTATCGCCAGTATGTTGAGCGCAGTGGTCCCTGGCAAGTTCCCCCTGAAACGATTAGCGCGGGAAATTTGCTACCCGACATGGAGTTTGGTGGCAATATCAAAGACCTTGCCAAAGAGCTGGATGGTGACGAAGAAGGCGACAACACTGGCAATCGTCAAGTGCAGGAAAGTGACAATGCGCTGGTTCGCTTGGTGAACTCCATGATTCTTGATGCTTACCAACGCGGTGCTTCTGACATCCACGTAGAGTGCTATCCCGGCAAAGAAAAAGTACGGATCCGCTTTCGTCAAGATGGCTCGCTGGTTTCCTATCTAGAGCTACCCGCGAGCCACCGTGCGGCGCTTATCGCTCGATTGAAAATCATGGCTGATTTGGATATTTCAGAGAAGCGTAAACCGCAAGATGGCAAAATCAATTTTGCTAAATTTGGCCCAGCCAGAATTGAATTACGGCTGGCGAGCATTCCGACCGCCAATGGCTTGGAAGATATGGTGTTGCGGATTTTGGCCTCGGCCAAACCGGTGCCGCTCGATCATTTGGGTTTGGCAAAACATAATGTTACGGGCATGCATGCCATTATGGAACGGCCCTATGGCTTATTCCTGATTTGTGGCCCCACTGGCTCAGGTAAAACAACCACCCTGCACTCGGCCATTTCATATATCAATGTTCCCGAGCGAAAAATATGGACTGCGGAAGATCCCGTCGAGATTACCCAACCCGGCTTACGCCAAGTACAAGTCCAACCCAAAATCGGCTGGACCTTTGCGACGGCCTTACGCGCTTTTTTACGTGCCGATCCTGACGTCATTATGGTGGGCGAAATGCGCGATGAAGAAACCGCCCATATTGGGGTAGAAGCCTCGCTCACGGGACACTTGGTGCTGTCCACACTACACACCAACAGCGCTCCCGAATCAGTCACCCGCCTGTTGGATATGGGACTAGACCCATTTAATTTTGGTGATTCACTGCTGGGCATCTTGGCGCAACGCCTCGTAAAAAAAATGTGTAAAGAATGCAAGGTTGCTGAACCAGCGAGTCAGGAGTGGATTGAGCAGCTCTTGGATGATTACTGTCATCAATTCGCCGAAGACAGC
This sequence comes from Parvibium lacunae, assembly GCF_003335215.1. GTDB lineage: Bacteria > Pseudomonadota > Gammaproteobacteria > Burkholderiales > Burkholderiaceae_D > Parvibium > Parvibium lacunae. Next base: position 145,998 of record NZ_QPGB01000002.1, read on the forward strand.
CCCATAACCCGCGCTGATATTCATCAGCGTTGGGTAGATGAATATGCCGAAAAAGGCCAATTCATGCGCTATACGTGCAAAGGTTGCGAGGAGTGTAATCACACTGGCCTAAAAGGTCGCCTAGGGATTCATGAACTCTTGCAAAATAGCCGTGCGGTGAAGCGATTGATTCAAAAAGGCGCGCGTGCTGAAGAGATTCAAGCGCAAGCGCTATTAGATGGAATGCGCACATTGAAACAAGATGGGATTGAAAAAGTGTTACAGGGCCTAACAACACTGGAAGAAGTTCGAGCTGCAACCGCAGGTTAAGAAAATCCGGATCATGTCGTTGATACCAGGGCTGTTAACCTGATGGACTAAATCTGTATTTTCGTCACTTCAGCAATCATTGAGTATGACCCCCGCTTTACAAGGAGTTGCTAGCATGTCAGCACCGTATGAAATTCAGCGTATCTTGACCCAATCTGAAGAATTGGCGCCGGTCTCGCCTGCCGCCATTCAACTCCTACAGATGCTGAATGATCCCGATGCGGATCTGCGGCAAATTGCCGACAAAGTGAGATTGGATCCGGTCGTCTCGCTACGCGTGCTGCGTGCAGCCAACTCGGCGCACTTTTCACGTGGCCGACAGGTCAGTGCCATCAGCGAAGCGCTCATGATTTTAGGCTTAACACAAGCGCGGCCACTCATCTCTGCTGCCATCATGCTCAGCAATACCCGTGCCCCCAAACTACCCGGCTTTGATGCTAACCAATTTTGGCATCACAGTATTTGGGCAGCGGCCAACGCTGAATATCTCAGCACCGCTGTCCGTGAAGCCCCCTGGATTGGCTTTACCTGCGGGCTGCTGCATGATCTCGGACGCTTATTATTTGCCAATGCCTGGCCCCAGGAATATGCACGAGTGCTCACCAATGTCACCAGTGATGATGCCGCTTTGTGTGTCGCAGAAAAAGAGGTGTTTGGCTTTGACCATACCGAATTGGGTGCCGCGTTGCTAGAGCAGTGGCATTTACCCGCCGATGTTTGCCAGGCCATCCGCCTGCATCACCAACCGGCAAACACCACCGGCTTGCCCTTGGTTGGGCTCTTGCAATTTGCCGATGAAATGGCCAACCATATTGATGGCCAGCACCTGCAAATGGTGCCTGCTGAGATGATGCAAGCCCATCAAATTCCTTTAAGTGAAGAACAGTTGCAAGCAGCCTTACCGGCGATGGAGAAGCACCACGAACGGTATATGGTTTTGTTTTAAGCGGACTGCACGCACACTATTGCTGCTACACAGCACGGTCTCTATTAGCGCTCATTGCAGGGCCTTCTCAACCACCTCCCGCACATCTTTTGACAGGGCTGGCTGCTGTTGTAATTGTTGCAGCGCCCGCTGCATCGCATGTGCCAGCGGTGCCACATAACGCTGCCATTGCTCTAAAGTCCGCGCCAAGCGCGCCGCCACTTGAGGATTGAAGGCATCAATCGCGCTTACCTGAGCAACCCAAAAATCATAACTGGGCGTCTCACCCGTTACGCTTTGCCAGTGAAACCCAGCCGGGTTATTGGCAAAATAGCGGAGCAGCAGAGCATAAATTTTATTTGGGTTACGCGGCGAATAGGCTGAATGCTGTAGCAGGTGTTCGACGGCTTGCAAAATAGCCACAGGGGAACGGGTAGCGCTAGGGGCTGCCATCGCTTGCAAGCTAAACCACTTATCCATGACCAAGGGTTCATGCTGCCATTGCGCCGCAAAGTCAGTGAGTATCTCACTGGCAGTGCTTTCCTGAGTCAACACACTGAGCGCTGCCAAACGATCCGTCATGTTGGTTGCAGCCCAATACTGTTGCTCGGCAAGAACGCGCGCGGGGCTGGAGACTAGCTCGCTTTCAGCTAACACCCAATATTGCAAGCACAGATTGCGCCATGCGCGGTAACCCGCTTGCTCAGCATTCGGGGCATAGGCAACCACGGGGGGCAAATGAGGTGAGGTCTGTTGAATCAAGGTTTCCCAGTGGGCCGCCACTGCGCCAGCAATGGCGGCTCTCAAGGTTTCACGCGCCCAATGCAAGCGGGCGGGATCTATCACCACCAATGTTTCTGTCAACACATTAAAGCTGGGCAACGTAAGGCTGATTTCCCGAAAGGCGGGCGCCAGCGTTTGATCTTGCGCGAGCTGAGCGACAACCGCGAGCAGCGCCGCATTCACCTCAACCCCTGCGGCATGACGCGATAGAGCAGCCTCGTCCTGTTCTTGCGCCCAAGTGTAGAGCCGCAAGATTTCTTGCTGAAACAGCTGTTGCCCGGCTTCCCAACGATTAAAAGGATCGGTGTCATGCGCCAACAAGGTGATCAGCGCTTGTTGGGAATATGGGTATTGCAGCGAAATGGGCGCAGAAAAATCACGCCCCAGTGAGGGAATCACGGCGAGGTGTTTGGCAGGAACCCCCTTAAATTCAAAGGATTGCTTGGCTTGTGTAAACTGCAACAAGTGTTCATGCTGTATCACCTCAGCAGCCGCGGCTTGGAAACAAGCCGTTTCTAAAGGCTGCCCCTCCGTACTAAAAAAAGCGACTTTGAGGGGAATCAAATAAGGCTGTTTATCGGTACTGCCTGCCATCTGTTGGCGCTCAATGCCGACCGGTGGACAGCGCTGTGTCAGGTCTAATCGGATGGTGCCCGTCGCAGCGTCAAAATGCTGCTCAACCGTCACGCGAGGCGTGCCCGCCTGACTGTACCAATGCTTAAACTGGGTAAAATCAACCTGACTCTCTGGATTGGCATCGGCTAGCGCTTGCACGAAATCATCACAAGTCACCGCCTGACCGTCATGCCGCGCAAAATACGTATCCATGCCGCGACGAAACCCCACAGGACCCAGCAGTGTCTGCAGCATTCGAATCACTTCGGCCCCTTTCTCGTACACGGTTGCGGTGTAGAAATTGGAAATTTCCTGGTAACTGTCAGGGCGAATCGGGTGAGCCATGGGCCCCGCATCTTCCACAAACTGGGTTGAGCGTAACGCCCGCACATCCTCAATCCTTCTGACTGCGCGCGCCAATGGCTGAGCACCGAAATCGCTTGCCATGTCCATGGAAAATTCCTGATCACGGAAAACAGTGAGCCCTTCTTTAAGGCTCAGCTGAAACCAATCGCGACAGGTAACGCGGTTACCGCTCCAGTTATGAAAATACTCGTGGCCCACGACCGACTCGATGTTGGCAAAATCGACATCAGTGGCAATCGCTGGGTTGGCCAACACATACTTGGTGTTAAAAATATTGAGCCCTTTATTTTCCATGGCCCCCATATTGAAATCACTGACTGCCACGATCATGAATCGATCCAGATCTAGCTCTCGGCCAAAGCGTTGCTCGTCCCAGTGAATCGCCCGTATCAGGGATTGCATGGCATGCTCAGTTTTGTCCAGATCGCGCGCCTCAACCCAGATTTGCAGTTGCTTTTCTGCGCCAGATTGCGTACGAATCGTGCTTTCAACGCAAGAGAGTTGGCCTGCCACAAGCGCGAACAGATAGCTCGGTTTAGGAAAAGGATCTTGCCATTCAGCCGCATGGCGTCCATTCGGCAAGAGCGCGGTTGCTACCAAGTTGCCATTAGCAAGCAAAACAGGATAATCTGCCTGATTGGCCTCTAAGCGCACCTGATAGCGGGCCATGATGTCAGGCCGATCAAGAAACCAAGTAATCCGACGGAAACCTTCCGCTTCACACTGGGTAAAAAAATTGTGATTGGAAACATATAATCCCATCAATGACGTATTTTGGGCTGGGGCCAATGTCACCGTCGTTTGTACTGTGAAATGGGCAGCCGGAACGGGCAAGGTCAGACTGGTTTCTGTGAGCGTGTAATCCGTTGCCGCCAGTTCTACGTTATTGATAGCAACGCGCTCTAAGGTCAAGGCCTCACCCTGCAATACCAGCGGGGGCAAAGCGCCTGTCTGTGCGGCTGCAGGGTGACGATAAACGGTCAGCGTGGCGCTTACCCGGGTGCAGACAGGGTCGAGCTCAAACCGCAGGGAGACTGACTCAATCAGATAGTCTGAAACCTGATAGGCTTGGCGCCAGTAGGTTGGAGAGCGATCTGCTTGCGCTGGCACGGCAGCTTGGGCAGCCATATCTGGCGCGCCTGAAGATGATGAATGTTGATTGGATGACATAATGTTTTTTTCCTTTTCGCGCAAAGATGCCATGGATCAATTTGCTTGCTATTGTGCCTCAGTTGTTCTTGGCTTCTGGAAAACAAGCTCACTCTCACGTTTTGTCCCAACGCTTAAACGCGCTAGCCTATTGGCATGTGTACTACTCCTCTCTGGCTGTGCTACCCAGTTTCGCGCTCAAGTCAGCAGCCAACATACCTGGCCTCCCGCCAATTTACCCGCCACCTTGCAACTCCCCTATCGCTTTGCCAGTGATAGCCAACAATCTAATGAAGAGCGGCTTGGCCTGGAGCAACAAATTGATAAATTTCTGAGTATGCAGTTTTGGCAACTGACAGACGGGCAAGCGGCATCCCCCGCCGTCTTAGAGCTGGCCCCCAGTTACCATAAAACCATGCAAGAAAAGCGCGTCTGGGAGCCCTATTACATCCCCATGAGTGTGCCGATTCGGACCAATAATGGCGCCACTATTTGGACCACACAAATGATCTATGGGGGACAGCGCGAGCGGCTGATTCGCACTTATGAGATGCGCTTGAAAATCGACTTATTTAGCTTGACAGCGGGGCAGCGCAGCGCCCAGCCGGTGTGGGCAGGTGAAGCCTCAACGGTGAGTGGAGTTGATAATGCAAACGCGGTTTTACCCCTGCTGCTGGAAGCCTTATTCAAAGACTTTCCTGGGCCAAATGGACAAAACCGACAAGTGACTATCGAGCTGAGTCGTTAAGTGCTGGCTAGTCCACTGACCGACGATGAAGGGCTTGCAAGCGAGGTAAGCAACCAGCCAGAATGGTAAACAGCAAAAACCACAGCCAAGTCCACTGCGGAATCGTTAAGCCGACAAAGGTCCAATCAATTTTGGAACATTCCACCGTGCCATTCAGTAAATTTTGAGCAAATCGTAATAGCGGCAACTCGGCAAACATATCCCCCAAACTACCAAAGCACGATGGAATAGCCAATTCAGGGTGTTTCTGAATCCAAATATGCCGGCTGGCTAAGCCCAGCCCGACCAGACTAACCAAAGCCAACCAAATACTAACCAGCCCCAAGCGACGCTGACCGTTCGCCCAGTAGGCGGTTACCGCAAAACTGATTGCCAGCACATACAACACACCGCGCTGCACAACACACAGCGGGCAAGGCTGCAAACCCCAGCCGTATTGCAATGCATAACCCGTGGCGAGTAGCGCCACACAGATGAAGCTAGCCAGCGCGGCGAGGCGACGCGCAGTGAATACGGCAGCAATACAGCAAAATAAGGATGTATTTGTCACAGGACAGGTCTTTCTGAATGATTCAATACAATCGCCCAGAGTGTAGCCTAAGGAGCGTCAGGGTGCGGGGTCGGCTGTAAGAGAGTTTGTAACCATTCATAGCCTTGTGGCCATGCTCCCAAGCCACTTTCGCTATTGATATGGCCTGCGCCAATCATGACCTGGCACGGAACCGCCCACGCCTGCGCGAAGGTTTGCGCCCGTGGCAACTGGCAATAAGGATCATTATCGCTGGCAATCACCTGCGCCGGGAAAGGCAAAGGGTCCCGCGGGATCGGACTAAATCCGGTAATTTGTGGGGGTAAATCAGGGCGCTCAACATCAGGCGGCGCCACCAGCAGGGCCGCCCGCACGCTTGCTAAGGCAGCTTTGGGTAAATGCGCCAAGGTCATGCACCCGAGACTGTGGGCGACGATAACGGGCTGATTTCCCTGCGCCACCACTTTCTGGATCGCTTGCTCAAGGGTGGCAACCCAGGCATGGCGCTCGGCATGCAACCAATCGGATTGGTTCACCCGTTGCATACGATATTGTGTTTCCCAATGGGATTGCCAGTGCGTTGGCCCGGAATTTTGCCAACCCGGCACAATCAGGTAAGTGATTGTCATGACACTCTCTCATCTCTGTGCAAAGCCCTGACCATTATGCCACTGTTGGGTCTGCCATCCCGGACCTTACGTTATCGTGCTGACCTCAATTCACCGCAACGTCAACAGGCGCGCCCAGTGTCGGCGCAGGTAATGGTGCCCCGAGATGATGACCCTGTGCCAGCCCAATCCCTGCCTGACGAATCAGCGCAAGATAAGCGGGCTGCTCCACCTTGGTGGCAATCACTTGAATCTGTAACTGCTGTAATGTCGCGACGACCTCGGGTAAATCAGCCAATGTCGCCACATGGAGGCTATCCAATTTGATGATGTCAGGGTGAATCAAATGAGCCAGGGCTAGGGCATCAGGCAATTGACGAATGTTGAGCGCAATTTTAAATCCATAATGACGATAGCTGGTAACAACCTTCGCCAATAGCGGGAAGTCATTGGCGTGAATCACGGGTAATTCGAGCACGATGGAAGCAGGATCAATCTGCAATGAATCGAGCACCCAGCGAAAGGCCTGTCCATGATTCTCATTCACCGCCAACAACAGCCGGCTATGCACATTCAGAAAAAGGGGCGGAACTTCAGCGGTCAGAAAATAGTTCAGGGTATGAACAGTTCGGCAGAGTCGGTCTAAGCGGACCAAATCTGCATCTTCCGCTTGCAATGCAAATAAATTCCAAGGCGATAGCCCGCCTAGTTCGTGATGATGACTGCGGATAAAGGCTTCATAGCCGACCACATGATGACCAGCAAGCGCATAAATCGGCTGGAAGGTGCTGACTAGGCGGCACCCATAGAATTGCCCAAGCACTTGCTGATGATCGCTATCAAACCCCAATTCATGCGGTTTGCCCATGGCCGTTGCTGGATAAGGCTGGCGTGCCAATTTATCCCGAAACTGTGTCACCGCTACTGTCATCGACGACTCCCTAGATTAATCTGGCCCTCATAGTTTTGCCAATGAGACTTCTGTCGCTTTTACCAGCGCCACGACTTCAGAGCCTACACCCAGAGCGAGATCCTGCACGGAACGGGTGGTAATGACAGACGACACAATTCCCGCCGGGGTTTCTACTTCTACCTCTGAGACCACTGGGCCACTATGAATCGCCTTCACACGACCTTTAAATTGATTACGAACATTAATTGCGGTAATTGCCATGTTGCACTCCTAAGTAAAAGTAAGTTTAAAAAATTACACTGCCCATGCCACGCTGGCAAAGCTGGCATAGAGCGATTGGTCACCGAGTTCATTCTCTGGTGCTGGATTGGGTTGCTGCAGGACCCGTCGTAAGACGGTTTCTTCCAGGGCGGCAAACGCCGCACTGCCTCGTGCGCGTGGCCGTGGCAAATCGATGGTGAGGTCGAGTGTGATCCGCCCTTCTTCAATCAGAATCACGCGGTCAGCCAAGGCAATCGCCTCTTGCACGTCATGGGTGACTAATAAAGCCGTAAAACCATGCTGCTGCCAAATATTCTCAATCAGTTGTTGCATTTCAATGCGGGTGAGGGCATCTAAGGCACCCAACGGCTCATCGAGCAATAACAAATGCGGTTGATGGACCAAGGCACGCGCCAAGGCCACGCGTTGGCGCTGCCCGCCCGATAATTGCGCTGGCCAGTCCTGTTCCCGTTCGGCGAGGCCGACTTGGCTCAACACCTGCCGCACCAGTGACCAAGCACTGCGCGGCAATCCTAGAGCAACATTTTCAAAAACACTGCGCCAGGGTAGTAGGCGCGAGTCTTGAAACATGATGCGCGTCGCCTCGCGAGTCTGACTTGTGGGGGAACGGTCATCAAACAGTAATTCGCCTTGCGAGGGTTGATCCAGCCCTGCGACTAAACGCAATAAGGTACTTTTGCCACAACCGCTACGCCCGACAATCGCCACAAATTCACCGGCTTGGATGCTGAGATCGATATCGTGTAACACTTGGCGCGACCCAAACGCCTTGCCTAGCCAATTGGCGTTTAAGCGCAACCCTGTCGGTTCTGGCTGCACCGCCACTGCATCGGCCAATTTAAATTGTTCTAGCGCACTGATTTGCATTGCTTGTTCTCCCATAACTCGCTCACCACATTACGTAGCCGTCGCTGGTTGATAACCAGGATGCCAGCGCAACCAATAGCGCTCTAAGCGTTTCGCCAAGACATCGGCTAACTTACCCAACAGGGCATATAGCAGGATGCCCACCAGGACGACATCAGTTTGTAGAAACTCGCGGGCATTCATGGTCATGTAACCAATCCCCGCTTGCGCGGAAATGGTTTCCGCCACAATTAATAACACCCATATCAATCCCAGCGAAAACCGTACCCCAACCAAAATAGATGGCAAGGCCCCCGGCAGAATCACCTCGCGGTATAAATCCCAACCACGCAAGCCATAGCTGCGGCCCATTTCAATCAAGCCTTTATCGACACTGCGAATGCCGTGGAAGGTATTGATATAGACGGGGAAAAACACCCCAATCGAGACCAAAAATAATTTCGCGGTTTCATCAATGCCAAACCATAAAATCACCAGCGGAATCAAGGCGAGTGGCGGGATATTGCGAATCATCTGCAAGGTCGTGTCTAACAAGGTTTCGGCCCAGCGTAGTGATCCGGTTAACAAGCCTAAAATCAATCCCGTTCCACCCCCTATCGCAAAGCCGGTTAAGGCGCGTCCAGCACTGATTTTGACGTGTGTCCATAATTCACCACTGGCGGCGAGTTTATAGGCCGCTTTCAGCACATCCCAGGGGGCGGGCAAAATCCGGGTAGACAACCAGCCAAATTGGGCGCTGATTTGCCATACCAATAGCAACAGCAAGGGCACTAACCACGGCACTAAGTTTTGCCGCGCTTGGCCTAGCGTGCGAGATTTAGCAGTTGCTAGGGTCATCAGACGTTCCTTTCATTCTAGGCATCATGCGCCAACTCTCTCAACTTAGCCCTGCGCTGCTTGCAGAGGGGGAGCGCTCGGTACAATATTGTTGGCAATCACTTCACCAAAGGGGCCATTCAAGATGCGCCCCGGTAAGCTGGACTTGAGGCGATCCGGTAAGAGCGGGAACACCAGTTCGGCAAAACGATAGGCTTCTTCTAAGTGCGGATACCCAGAGAGCACAAACGTATCCAAACCGAGGTCGGCATATTCTTGCAAGCGGGCCGCGACGGTTTGCGGATCGCCCACCAAAGCCGTCCCTGCACCACCCCGTACCAAGCCCACACCTGCCCATAAGTTCGGGCTGATTTCTAAATCTTCACGGCGTCGCTTTGTGCCGCCAGCATGCAGTTCGGCCATGCGTCGTTGCCCCACCGAATCCATGTTGGCAAAGGCTGCTTGGGCACGCGCTACAGTGGCATCGTCCACTTTACTGATCAGGCGCTCGGCATCGGCCCACGCTTCCGCATCAGTCTCCCGTACGATCACATGCAAGCGAATCCCAAACTTCACGGTGCGACCATATTTAGCGGCACGTGCGCGCACATCCGCGACTTTCTTGGCCACTTCAGCCGGTGGCTCGCCCCAGGTTAAGTAGGTCTCCACATGCTGCGCCGCAAGCTCATGCGCCGCTTCAGAAGAACCACCGAAGTACACGGGGGGGTGCGGATTTTGAATCGGAGGGAAGAGTAACTTTGCCCCTTCCACTGCAATGTGCTCCCCTTGAAAATCGTAGGATTCGCCATCATGGCTGCGCGCCAATACTTCACGCCAGACCTTAATAAACTCTTCCGAAGCTACATAGCGTTGGGCATGATCTAAAAAGAAACCATCGCCTTTGAGTTCAGCCGTATCCCCACCTGTCACCAAGTTAATCAGCAAGCGGCCGCCGGAGAGCCGATCAAAAGTGGCGGCCATCCGTGCCGCTAAACTCGGTTGCATCAGACCAGGACGAACCGCCACCAAAAAGCGCAGTTTCTGGGTCACGGCAATCAGACTCGATGCAATCACCCATGGGTCTTCACAGGAACGACCGGTTGGAATAAGTACGCCGTCATAGTTCAAGCTATCCGCAGCAACGGCGACTTGTTTGATGTAATCCAAATTAACCTGCCGCGCGCCAGCACTGGTGCCGAGATAGCGGCTATCGCCATGCGTGGGTATGAACCAAAATACTTGCATGTTCGTCTCCTTTATTTTTTAGGTTGCCACACCACATCGGCGACACGAATCGACTTAGGAATCAAACCCAACTTAAAAAAGGCATCGGCTACGCGCTGTTGCTGGGCAATGATGGTGGAACTCAGCAAATCCACCTTTGAAGGGGGGCGGCGACCCAAGAAGCGGAAACTCGTCGCTAAATCTAAGCCCGTAAATTCTGCAATAATTTTTGCAGCTTCTTTACGGTTGGTTTGCGCATAATGATCGGCCTCGGTTAGGGCTTGTAACAGATCACGTATGGTGTGGGGGCTGTTTTCGACGAAGCCCCGTGCAGCCAAGTAAAACGAGTTGTTTTCTGCCAAACCACTGCCCGTCGTTAATACGCGGGGCTTAATGGCTACCTCGGCGGCTGCATAAAAAGGATCCCAAATCGCCCAGGCATCGACACTGCCACGTTCAAATGCGGCGCGCGCCTCTGCCGGGGTGAGATAGGCGGGCTGAATATCACTCCAGGCCACCTGGCCTTTTTCTAAGGCTCGTAGCACCAGATAATGCGCACTGGAACCTTTCTGAAAGGCAATCCGTTTCCCTTTTAAATCGGCCAAATTATTGATGGACGATGTTGCCGGCACCAAGATTGCCGAACTTTCTGGCTTGGGCGGTTCGGCTCCGACATATAGCAAATCTTTCCCGGCGGCTTGTGCAAATACAGGAGGACTATCGCCTGTCAAACCAAAATCAACGCTACCCACGGCCAGTGCTTCGAGTAATTGCGGCCCAGCAGGAAATTCGATCCAGCTCACCTTGCTATTTTTGAAACGCTGCTCGAGCACACCGCGCTGCTTCAATAAGACCAAATTCACTGCACTCTTCTGAAAACCAATGCGGATCTGTGCCGGCGCGACCGCTACGGCGGGTAGAGACTGTGCTCGACCTTTGCTAGCGAGCACCAATGCTGTACCGCCGATAGCGCCAAGCACTACAGCACGACGAGTTTGTTTAAACGTAGTCATTCTTGACCCCATGTTATGCATGATAAAAATGGCCTAGCGCAGTCAGCGACGGCGCTATTCACCTATCCCCTTATTTCAATAAAGGTGCTGCCTCACGGACATTGATCTTTTTGGGAATCAGCTGTAAATCACTAAACACATCGGCAATTTTTTGCTGTTCCGCCAACACCGCTGCATTCAAAGGACGCACATCGTGGCTGTAGCGACGCAAGCTTAGTTCAATCACGGCGGGATCTAACCCTTGCAAAGGCGACAGCGCTTGTGCCGCACCTTTATAGTCTTTGGTGATGGTTTGACCTTGCTTGGAAAGCACATCAAACAAAAGTGTGATGACATCCTGGCGACGCTCGGCATACTGTTTAGCGGCCAGGAAGAAAGCATGGTTATTCACCACCCCTTTACCGTCAGCCAGTACTTTGGCTTCAATTTGTTTTTCTGCTGCCGCGAGGAAGGGATCCCAAATCACCCAGGCATCGACACTGCCACGTTCAAACGCGGCGCGCGCATCAGCAGGTGGGAGAAAAACGGGCTGAACATCGCTGTATTTCAAACCGGCTTTTTCAAGTAACTTCACCAAGAGGTAATGCACATTCGAGCCTTTGTTTAAGGCAATTTTTTTACCTTTCAATTCCGCTACGGATTTAATGGGCGAGTCTTTTGGCACCACAATCGCCTCAGCGGCTGGCGCAGGGGCTTCATAACCGATGTAAATAAAATTAGCGCCTGCAGCTTGGGCAAAAATCGGGGGCGCCTCACCTACATAACCAAAATCAATCGAGCCAACATTTAAGCCTTCCAGCAATTGCGGGCCAGCGGGAAACTCGATCCATTTCACTTCCACCCCCAGCGGTGCTAAGCGCTTTTCTAGGGCACCCTGTGATTTCAACAAAGTTAACAAGCTGGCGGATTTTTGAAAACCAATGCGTAGTGGCTCTGCCGGCTTTTGGGCAAACGCAGAGGAACTTAGCCCCAAACCGAGTGCAGCAGTGGCAATAATATTTTTTAAAAATTGGCGACGGAATTGAGTGTTTAACATAGATTTCTTTCTAAATATTCAGACAAAAGTTAACCCTGCCAAGTAGGCATCAATAAAGGAAATTAAATGTGGAACGAAAGAATTAGGTACTACATCGAACCGTCTGAAAATTGACGGGTTCAAATACGGTCGTCTGCCAGGCTTGATTTTCTGTGCTAGCAAAAGTAAGTGTTTGGTGAACACGCTGCACACTGTCTTGCAAACGCAGTTCGATTTCAGGATCCAGTGTTAAACCAGCTTCTTCAGACCACTGAACCTGTTGCTCAACCGCATAAACACTGGGCAGAACCTGGCGAGCTGCCAATGAACTTAATACAGGGCGCAGACCATAATCCAGCGCCAGCATGTGAGCAAGGGAACCGCCCGTCGCCAGAGGCAGCACCAACTTACCTGCAAGACCGGTCTGTGGCAACAGATCGAGGAAAGCTTTCAATACCCCACTGTATGCGGCTTTATAAACCGGCGTGGCAATCACAACGGCATCGGCGAGTGCCACTTTGTTCTGCGCGATTTTTATAGCCGGGTGTGAGAAATCTGCATGCAATAATGGCTGAGAAGGAAGATCTCTTACATTCAGTTGATCCAATTGATGCCCCAACTCGCTCAGCCTGTCACCCACATAAGAGAGCAGGCGGGCCGAACGTGAGGGAGATGTTGGACTACCAGCGATCAATAATATTGTCATGTTATTTCCTGAGCGGGCACAGGCCTAGCGTCGCTGGATCGTTACTTAGATTGGTAAATTTGGTCAAAAACACCACCGTCACCAAAGTGCAATTTTTGTACCTTACTCCAGCCACCGAAGACGTCATCAATATCGTAGAGCTTCACTTTGGGAAACTGCTTGGCATATTGCGCTGCAATCTTGGCATTGGTAGGACGATAGTAATTTTCGGCGGCAATTTTTTGCCCTTCTTCGGAATACAGGTATTGCAAATACGCTTCAGCAACTTTACGTGTACCTTTTTTATCGACCACTTTATCGACCACAGCGACAGGGGGTTCTGCCAGAATGCTCAAACTCGGCACAACGATATCAAACTTCTCTGGACCCAATTCTTTAATCGCTAGCAGTGCTTCGTTTTCCCATGAGATAAAAACATCGCCGATACCCCGCTCTGCAAAGGTAGTGAGTGAGCCGCGCGCACCAGAATCCAAAACCGGCACATTTTTGTATAGCTTGCTGATGTAATCACGCGCCGTAGCTTCACTGCCACCCGGCTGTTTAACGGCCCACAGCCAACCTGCTAGATAATTCCAGCGCGCACCACCTGATGTTTTAGGATTAGGGGTAATCACCTTGGTACCGGGTTTGATTAGATCGCCCCAATCTTTAATGCCTTTGGGGTTACCTTTACGAACCAGAAAGACAATGGTCGAGGTGTAAGGGGAGGCATTATTCGGCAGACGCTTTTGCCAGTCACCTTGGATCAAGCCTTTTTCAGCTATCACATCAATATCGGCACCCAAAGCTAGCGTGACAACATCGGCTTCCAAGCCATCAATCACGGAGCGCGCCTGTTTGCCAGAACCCCCGTGTGATTGTTTAACGCTAATATCCTCACCCGTTTTTGCTTTCCATTGTTTGGCAAACGCAGCGTTAAAATCTTGATAGAGCTCGCGGGTAGGGTCATAAGAGACGTTGAGCAAGCTGCTCGCAGCATAGGCACTAAATGTGCTCGCTAAGGCGGCAGTAACTAACCCCAACTTGATTTTTTGTGTCAATTTCATGGTCTTCTCCATAACAAAAATTAGCATGGATGAAGCTTAGCGATTGACGTTAATTGAGGGAACGAATACTTTGGCAGATCGTTAGTCGTTTTTTACATATCAAGACTGAGACGAGCCGGAACGGCGATATGTTCAATCGTATTTATAGGGCATTAAGGGGGATTTTCAGAAACCGCTGTCCCTGCTCATTCGCGGGAGGAAATTCACCTGCGCGGATATTGATTTGAATAGATGGCAGGATGAGGACTGGCATGGCCAAGCTTGCATCGCGAGCTTCACGCATCGCCACAAAGGTGGCTTCATTTACATCATGATGCACATGAATATTATGAGCCAGCTGTTCACCAATAGTGGTTTGCCATTTTGGCGTCGTGCGGTTAGCGTACTCGGGATAGTCATGACACATAAACAAGCGTGTTTCTTTGGGTAATTTAAATAGGCGCTGTAACGACTGATACAAGGTACGCGCATCACCACCCGGAAAATCACAGCGGGCCGTTCCCACATCAGGCATAAAAAGGGTATCACCAACAAATACCGCATCAGCTATACAGTAAGCCATGTCTGCTGGCGTATGCCCTGGCAAATGCAATGCACGAATTAAGAGTTGGCCCAACGGTAAGGTATCTTGATCTTGCAGTAAGCGGTCAAACTGGGAACCATCACAGACGAAGGTAGGCTCGAGATCAAAAATTCTTTTAAAGACTTGCTGTACGTCACGTATCGATTCGCCAATTGCGATCTGCCCTCCGAGTCGCTGCTTTAAATACGCAGCTGCAGACAGATGATCGGCATGCGCATGTGTCTCTAAAATCCACACCAATTGCAATCCAGCTTGCTGGATGTACGCCACGATTGCGTCGGCATGTTTGGTTGAAGTACGTCCTGAGTTTGGATCGTAATCAAGAACACTGTCGATGACTGCGGCGTGTTTGCTAGCAGGGTCATGCACCACATAACTGATGGTATAAGTTGCCTGATCATAAAAGGCTTTGACAACGGCTCCCTGATCCGCTGTGTACATCCCGTTATTACCAACTACGGGATAAGTTATAGGAGCATCCTTTAAAACGTCATTTTGAGCAGTCATTTACGCTTCTCCAATAATTTACTTGTAAATAATATATATTAATATATAATATATTCAAGTTAAATATTATTGAGCACGTTAAATGAATAGTCCGACAGACCTTAACCTCTCTGCGCTGCGCTTGGCCGCTATGGATGCCTGTGCGTTGCTCAAGACGCTTAGTAATCCTGACCGTCTGCTGCTGCTGTGCCAACTTACGGAGGGTGAGCGCTGTGTCAGTGAGCTTGAAACATTACTGGACATTCGGCAACCAACGCTATCGCAACAACTCACCGTATTACGGCAAGAGGGCTTAGTGGCAACACGCCGAGAGGGAAAGAAAATCTATTATCAAATCGCGCGAACCGAGGTGCTGGCGTTACTGCAAACCTTGCACGCACTTTTTTGTCCCGACGTCAGCAAAGCAAGCGAGTAGCCTTACTAGACTCAGCCCGGAAAGGAAACACAACGATGATCATCAATTGGCCGGCATTTACGCCCTTTACCGCGCTGCTCGGCGGCATATTGATTGGCGGTGCAGCCAGTGTGCTGGCATTAAGTCTGGGCCGTATTGCGGGAATCAGCGGCATTATTGGGATGCTTCTACCGAGCAGACATAACTCGCACCCCGGCAACCCAAACGCATGGCGTTGGGCATTCATTATGGGCTTAGTGCTGGCAGGCAGTCTCATCCCAACCATCGCGCCAATGGTCAGCCCACCGGTTCTCACTCTCAGCGCGTTCGGTCAACCGATCTGGGTTGTCATAACTGCGGGGTTACTCGTCGGTTTTGGCGCACGCCTAGGTGGTGGTTGTACCAGTGGCCACGGAGTTTGTGGGCTGGCACGCCTCTCACCCCGCTCCGGCGTTGCCGTCGGGGTCTTTATGACAGCGGCCTTTTTAACCCATTACTGTATTCAGTAGCATTGAGACATCAGCACATGAAAATTCAAAACCGAACATTCTCAACGACAATCTTTGGTGGCCTGTCCGGTTTCTTGTTTGGGATAGGTCTGCTTATCGCTGGCATGACCTCACCGCAAAAGGTATTAGGATTTTTAGATCTTTTTGGTCACTGGGATCCATCTCTGGCGTTGGTCATGCTCGGGGCGATTATGACGGCGGCGCCCACCTATCATTGGCTGCAAAAGAAAAGCCATACCCCGACAGGCGAGGACTTGCATTTACCTACCCAACGGCAAATTGACCACCGATTAATTGGGGGCAGCTTACTGTTTGGTATTGGCTGGGGATTACTCGGACTCTGCCCTGGTCCCGCATTGGTTGTACTCGGCAACCAGTTTTTGGAACCTACCCTGTGGCTCTTTATCGTTAGCATGCTGTTGGGTATGTGGATTTTTGAAATTTACTTCACACGTTAGGAGAATCATCATGCGTTGTCAGCAAAATGTAGGGGGTATTGATCGTCTTGCCCGTATCGTTCTGGGCCTGGCTCTATTAGGAAGTATGTTTGCAGGACTGATTGGCGTCTGGGGCTGGGTGGGTCTCATCCCCTTGGCAACCGGGCTATTAAAATTTTGCCCACTCTATGGCTGGCTGGGAATCAATAGCTGTCAGGGATGCGCAAAAAAGGAGTCGCAATAGCATGTCACTGCTTGCTCAGTTAGCAGAGTCTGCATGGCTTGAGTTCATCTCCCTCACCGTTAGTCTGACTGCGGTCATCGGCTATTGGTACTGGATTAATCATCGCACTGGCACGAATAAACGCGGACAGCTCAGCACACCAGCGCAGAATCGACTCATCCGACAATGGTGGGTGCAAACACTCGATAACCAAACTGGCGCAGAAATTCTTGCAGTACAAACACTTCGCAATGCGATTATGGTGAGCACTGCCCTAGCATCAGCCACCATGTTGATACTGCTGGGTGTTTTCACCTTGATCGCGCAACGACAGGAATTGGTAGCGATTTCAAATACGCTCTTAGGGGTCCCGCTGATTAGTCTCGATCCGCAAACGGTGGGCCTGAAGTTATTATTGCTCGCTGCATTACAAATCAGCGCGTTTTTTTGCTTCCTAACCGCTATTCGTTATTATGGCCACATCAGTTTTTTGGTTGCCATGCCAACTGCTTTACGCCACGCGATGCAAGCCTCACAAATCGCGACACCACCCAATGGAGCCATAAGCCATGAAACACAGCCAGACCCGCTACCCAACTATCTGCAACGTGCGGGTAGCGCTTACGCGATTGGCATTCGTATCATGATCTATAGCATTCCGCTATTCAGTTGGTTATTGGGCAATCTGGCTTTGCTGGTAGCAACCGCACTCACCGTCAGTATTATGTATTGGACGGATCGCGCCCCGCACTGATTTTTCCCGCTTAAGGACAGGAAACTCTCCGGCATGGAATAGTTAGCGGGCCAACCCCGCATAGAGCCAGAGAACCCCAATTTGGGTTTTCACATCAGTGAGTTTTCCTGCTTTCAACAGCGCCATGAGTTCTGGCAAGGTCGTGATAAAGGTTTCTAAAAACTCGCCTTGATCCAGTTTGGCTGGCCCGGCGGTGAGTCCTTGCGCCAAGTACACATGGATAGTCTCTGTCGAATAGGAAATCCCAGGATTAATCGCGGTGAGATACTGCCAGTGACTTGCCTGATAACCCGTTTCTTCGAGTAGCTCGCGCTGCGCACAAACAAGCGGGTCTTCGCCCGCATCCAGCTTGCCTGCTGGAAACTCAATGAACATTTGCTGCAATGGGTAGCGAAATTGCCGCTCGAGCAGCAGTCGCCCATCCGTAAACTGCGGAATCACCATCACCGCACCGGGATGCTCAATGTACTCGCGTACCGCTTGTGTGCCATCGGGCAGCAACGCTTGATCTGCCTGCACATGCAACAACACACCGTCGAAAACCGACTGTTTGCTGATACGCGTTTCGGCAAAACCATCTGTATCAAATAAGGCCGTTATATCCATGGGGGCTTTCGTGTCGCTCAAGAAGCTGACTGCCGACGCAAATAGCGCCAGACATAGCCAGGAAATGCCATCACCAAAAACATGCAAGCGGTGATCGCATAAAATTCCCATTTTTGCGGATAAATATTACCGTGCTGTTGCTCAAGCCAGCGCGTGAGCAGCCCGAGTAGCAAATAAAACACAACTAACTCAAGCATTCGCCAAGCCAATGATTTGGTACGGAGTTCCTCTTTATGCTGAAGCGACAGAGGCCAAATACCGAAATACCGTTCTGAAAAGAAAGGCAAATTCGCTAAAAAAATGGCGCTGAGAATAATCAGCGCCACACTGAGACTTGAATTCGCCATGGGGTTACGAAGCCAAAGTACGCACAATGACCCAACCACATAAGCTGAGTAAGCCGCTAGGTAATAAGCCAAAAATTAACACTGCCGCGCCATTCACGCCTAATATTAGTCGTGCATCAGCACTGGCTTGCAGCGGCTCAGTGTCGCTTGGCTCATCAAAGAACACTACTTTAACGACACGCAGGTAATAAAACGCACCCACCAGTGAAAAGAGAACAGCCAGAATGGCCAGCCAAATATGGCCTGCATTCATTGTCGCCTTCAAGACCACCAGCTTCGCATAGAAGCCAACCGTTGGGGGGACTCCTGCGAGTGAAAACATCAGTAGCAGTAAAACGATGGCATAACCGAAATGCCGCTTACCCAGCCCTTTGAGATCGTCAATCTGTTCAATTTCAATACCGGCTCTGGCCAACAATAACAAAATACCGAATGAGCCTAGGGTTGTCAGCACATAGATCACGATATAAAACAGGGCTGAACTGTAAGCCTCACTGGCAGAAAAGGTATTGCCGTTCACCACCCCAGAGAGTAAGCCTAAGAGCATGAAGCCCATGTGAGAGATGGTGGAATAAGCCAGCATCCGCTTGATATTCTTTTGCGCAATGGCGACAAGATTTCCCAAGCCAATCGACAAGACAGCCAGCACCATCAACATTTGTTGCCAGTCTTTGGCAAGTGGCAGCATCCCCTCAACCAGCAAGCGGAGTGTAATCGCAAACGCCGCGAATTTGGGTGCGGCACTTAGCAGTAGCGTAACGGCTGTTGGTGAGCCTTGATAGACGTCGGGAACCCACATATGGAAAGGCACCACGCCAAGCTTAAACGCCAAGCCAGCCACGATAAAGACCAACGCAAAAACAAGAATCATTTTGTTATCGGGAGCGATCGTGGTGACTGCCTTGTTGATGGTACCGATATCAAGGGAACCTGTAGCGCCATACAACATCGACATGCCATACAAAAGAAAACCAGACGCCAGCGCACCCAGAACGAAATACTTCATCGCAGCTTCAGTACAAGCGAGCGTGTCGCGACGAATCGCAACCAAAGCGTATAAAGAAAGGGATAACAACTCTAACCCGAGATAAATGGTTAGCAAGTTATTCGCCGAAATCATGACCATCTGCCCGAGTGTGGCGAGCAAAGCAAGTACGTAGTATTCGCCCTTAAACATGTCACGCTGCTGGGTATAGAGTCGCCCGTAACACAAGGTAACCATCACCGCGACCAGGGTCAGCACTTTCAGCAAGTTACTTAGTGCATCGGTTACAAACATATTATTAAATGCGTAAACGGTCTCACCGGCACGTAAGTAATCGTAGCTGATCAGCGCTGTTGCGCCCAGCGCCACCACGCTCAACCAATGCGTCAAATTGCGTTGATCATCTTTGAGGTACAAATCCAGAATCAAAATGAGCAAGGCGCTCAATAACAAGCAAATCTCTGGATAAAGCGGTAATAAATTCATTTCCATATTAATAAGCCTTGGGAACAGCCACATGTTTGAGTAATTCGACCACAGAGGCGTGCGTAACATCAGTCAGCGGTTTAGGGAAAAGGCCAAAGTAAAGAACCAAGCCAGCCATGATCGCCAACATCAAAAATTCACGGCCGTTGATATCTTTTAAAGCAGCAACGTTTGGGTTACTCACCGCCCCGAACACCACACGCTTATACATCCACAGCGAATAGGCTGCACCAAAAATCAAGGTTGTTGCGGCCAACAAACCTATCCAGAAGTTATATTCGACTGCGCCGAGAATCACCATGAATTCACCAACAAAACCACTGGTAGCCGGCAACCCACAATTTGCCATGGCAAACAAGAGGAAGAAGGCGGCAAACTTTGGCATGGTATTAACCACGCCACCATAATCTGCGATCTGACGAGAATGGACACGGTCATATAAAACACCAATACAAAGGAACATGGCGCCAGATACAAAACCGTGCGAGATCATTTGGATGATGGCCCCTTCCACACCCAATTCGTTAAACATGAAAAATCCAAGTGTGACGAAACCCATATGCGCAATAGAAGAATACGCCACCAACTTTTTCATGTCGGCCTGAACTAGCGCGACAACACCAATGTAAACCACCGCAATCAGAGACAACGTAATGATAAACGGCGCAAGGTTATGACTGGCATCAGGCAGAATTGGGAGCGAGAACCTGAGGAAACCATAAGCCCCTAACTTCAGCATAATCGCTGCCAGCACCACAGAGCCACCCGTCGGGGCTTCTACGTGTGCATCTGGCAACCAAGTATGGACTGGCCACATCGGAACTTTGACAGCAAAGGCCATAAAGAAAGCAAAAAATAGAACCACTTGGGCATCCAGTGACAACGGCAGTTTATGCCATGCCAAGATATCAAAACTCTGATTTGCCTTGAAATACAGATAGAGCAACGCGACCAATGTCAGCAGGGAACCGAGTAGCGTGTATAGGAAAAATTTAAACGCAGCATAGACTCGATTAGGCCCTCCCCATATCCCGATGATGATGTACATAGGAATGAGTGTCGCTTCAAAAAAGATGTAAAACAACAAACCATCAAGCGCGCAAAATACCCCGATCATCAGACCGGAGAGAATCAAGAAAGACGCCATATATTGAGCAACACGTTGCTCAATGACTTCCCAAGCAGCAATCACGACAATGACCGTAATCAACGCCGTTAAGATCACAAACCAGAATGAAATCCCATCAACACCCAGATGATAGTTAATGTTAAGACTGTCAATCCAAGGTGACTTTTCGACAAATTGCATCGATGCCTGGCTGCCGTCAAATAGGCTCAATAAGGGCAAGGTGACTAAGAAACTCAAGACACTACCAAGTAAAGAAACTGCACGGGTCACGGCAGGCGCGGTGTCACGACCGAAAATCAATATAAACAAACCAAAGGCAATTGGTAGCCATATGGCGAGGGAAAGATAAGGTAGTGTTGCTTGCATCAGGGTTACCCTTGTAAATTTTTATCTGGCAATATCGTGTGCTGAAGTCGTTTATTTCGCGAAAAGAACAAACCCGGTTAACAAAGCGAGTAAACCAACCAACATAGCAAAGGCATAGTGGTACAGATAGCCAGATTGAATATGGCGCACAACGCCAGCTAACCAACCGACTAACTTGGCACTACCGTTAACCATCACACCGTCAATAATTTGCTGGTCTCCCATTTTCCAGAGTCCGCGCCCTAAGCCACGAGCGCCCGCAGCAAAAACAACTTCATTCAACTTATCGAGGAAATATTTATTTTCTAAGACCGCATGCAACCAACCGAGCCTGGCTTTGAACCAAGCAGGAATAGCCGGCTTCACTAAATAGAAGTACCAAGCGGTAATGACTCCAGCAAGCGCCAGAATAAAAGGCAAGGTAGTAAACGCATGCAGCGCCATTGCCAATGGGCCATGCTCTACATGGTGTTCTACAAAGTGAGCTAACGCCGGGTGTTTAGCGACATCAACAAAAATAACGTCTTTGAAATAAGTACCCGCTAGCATCGGCTCCAAAGCCACATAACCAATCATCACTGACGGAATCGCCAATAAAACCAGCGGTAAGGTCACGACCCAAGGAGACTCATGCGGCTTTTCACCTGGGGCAAGACCGTGGTGGTGATCATCGTGCCCCTCTTCCTCATGATGATGTGCATGACCGAAGCGCTCTTTACCATGGAAGACCAAAAAGAACATGCGGAAAGAATAAAAGGCGGTCACAAAGACGCCAGCAAGCACCGCAAACTGGGCAAACTGGGCGGCTGGAAGGTGCGATTCCATCACGACGCCTATAATGGAGTCTTTCGAGTAAAAACCAGCAAAAAAAGGCGTGCCAATCAATGCCAAGGACCCCAAGAGAGAGGTTAACCAAGTAATTGGCATGTATTTCCAGACCCCGCCCATGTTACGAATATCTTGATCGTGATGCATACCCATAATCACCGACCCTGCACCCAAGAAGAGTAGCGCCTTGAAAAAAGCATGGGTCATCAAATGGAATATGGCAACGGAGTAGGCGGATGCGCCCAATGCGACTGTCATGTAACCGAGCTGTGACAGGGTGGAATAAGCAACCACACGCTTGATGTCATTTTGGATGATCCCCAGAAAGCCCATAAATAGCGCGGTGATCGCACCGATGAGCATAATGAAATTCAATGCAGTATCGGAAAGCTCGAAAAGTGGCGACATGCGCGCAACCATAAAAATACCGGCAGTCACCATGGTTGCAGCGTGAATCAAAGCAGAAATAGGCGTTGGGCCCTCCATCGAATCAGGCAGCCAGACATGCAGCGGGAATTGCGCTGATTTGCCCATTGCACCGATGAAAAGGCAGATACAAGCAACCGTCAGCAATCCCCAATCGGTTCCGGGAAAGGCTTGTGCCACCAGCTGCTCGCGCTGCGCAAAGACTTCAACGTAATCTAGGCTGCCAGCATACGCGAGGAGTAAACCGATCCCTAATATAAAGCCGAAATCGCCGACTCGATTCACCAAAAACGCCTTCAAGTTGGCATAAATGGCGGATGGCTTGGTATACCAGAACCCAATCAACAGGTAGGACACTAAGCCAACTGCCTCCCAACCAAAAAACAGTTGAAGGAAATTATTGCTCATCACGAGCATCAGCATGGCAAAGGTAAACAGCGAGATATAGGCAAAAAAGCGTTGGTAACCGGGGTCTTCTTTCATGTACCCAATCGTGTATAGGTGAACCATCAACGAGACAGAGGTTACGACACACATCATGGTCGCAGTCAGGGAGTCGATGAGAAACCCGACTTCAAACTTGAGATCACCCAAACGCATCCACTCGTAAACAGTGCCATTAAAGGTATTCCCCGCACGGACATCCATGAATACGCAAATTGAGCCTAAGAAGGCAATCAGCACACCCAATATGGTGACCGTATGCGCGCCGATTCGGCCAATCTGCTTACCCAAAAGCCCTGCCAATATCGCGCCAACTAAGGGTGCCAGTGGGACGAGTAAATATACCTGTTGCATTGTCATAAACTGCCTCATTAGCCTTTCAGTTGGCCTAATTCATCGACGTTAATCGTATTCAAGTTGCGGAACAATACGACCAAGATAGCCAGCCCGATTGCCGACTCTGCAGCGGCTACCGTCAGGATAAAAAAGACAAATATTTGCCCTGCATAATCTCCCAGGTAACTGGAAAACGCGATGAAATTCATGTTGACTGCTAACAGCATCAACTCAATCGCCATCAGCAACACGATGATATTTTTCCGGTTTAGAAAAATACCAACGACACTAATGGCAAACAGAATCGCGCCGAGTACAAGATAATGGGTCAGTGGCACCATATTGAATACGCTCTCATTTAGGGTTGGCCGTAGGGTTGGCGCTATTAGCATTGGGGGTTGCGTCTATCGCAGCAGGGATGTCCTTGACGGCAGGCATGCTAACCAATCGAACACGGTCTGCCGCTTTTACCTTGACTTGCAACCCTGGAATCTGTCGCTTCGCGTCTTTACGGCCACGCAAGGTAAGGGCCACAGCGGCGACCAAAGCGACGACCAAAATAACCGCAGCAATTTCAAAGGCCAATACATGCTGGACAAAAATTTGTTCAGCAAAGCCTTTGATACTGGAGACATCCTTGACGGTGTTGGCAGCCGGTAAACGGTCAGCACGGAAAGTGTGGAAAATGACCATTGCCATCTCCAACACAATCGTTACGCCAACAATCGCCGCCACCGGAAGATGGGTCCAGAATCCTTGACGCAATTTATCGATATTGATATCGAGCATCATCACCACAAACAGGAACAGCACCATTACAGCGCCAACATAAACGAGTATGAGCGCGATTGCCAAGAACTCAGCCCGCAACAACATCCATAAGGCGGCTGCTGAGGCGAAGGAAAGCACCAGAAACAAGGCTGCATGCACAGGATTGCGTGCGGTGATCACACGCAGACCCGCCAGTATCAAAATACCAGCGAACACATAAAATAAGACAGCAGTGAAATTGATCATGAATTACGATTCCTTAATACACAAGCGCTTCAGCAGATTGAAGTGCTGAGCGAGATGATCAGCGATAAGGCGCATCTGCCTCACGCCGCGCCGCGATTTCTGCTTCGTAACGGTCTCCCACTGCGAGCAACATCTCTTTGGTGAAATACAGATCGCCACGCTTTTCGCCGTGGTATTCCAAAATGTGGGTTTCGACAATCGAATCCACCGGGCAAGATTCCTCGCAAAAACCGCAAAAAATGCATTTGGTGAGATCAATGTCGTAACGAGTAGTGCGGCGGCTGCCATCGTCCCGTTGCTCAGACTCAATCGTGATGGCCATTGCAGGGCAAACTGCCTCACACAGCTTACAGGCGATACAGCGTTCTTCGCCATTGGGGTAGCGTCGCAACGCATGCAAGCCGCGAAAACGCGGAGATTGCGGCGTTTTTTCTTCAGGAAACTGAATGGTTACCTTACGCGCAAACAGGTACCGCCCCGTCAGCGCTAGGCCTTTTAACAGTTCGCGCAGCATTAAGCTGCTAAAAAAATCTTTAATGGCTTCCATGTTTGGCTATTCCAACATTATTTCCAGATATTCCAGGGTGTTTGCATCCAAATTGCAACCACAACTAACCAAACCAAGGTCAGGGGGATAAATACTTTCCACCCTAGTCGCATAATCTGGTCATAGCGATAGCGTGGGAAGGTGGCACGAATCCAGATAAAGAAAAACAAACCAAAGAAAATTTTGGCAATTAACCAGACGAAACCCGGGATGAATTCCAAAAAGGCAAACGGTGCCGACCAACCGCCCAAGAAGAAGATCGCCGTTAGCGCAGAAATCAAAATCATGTTGGCGTATTCGGCTAAGAAGAAAATGGCAAAGGACATACCGGAATACTCAACCATATGGCCAGCCACAATTTCGGACTCGCCTTCAACCACATCAAAGGGATGGCGGTTTGTTTCAGCGACACCAGAAACCAGGTAAATCACAAAAATCGGGAACAGTGGAATCAAATTCCAGGACAAAAAGTTGAGTCCTTGTTCAGCGCCCCAACCTTTTTGCTGGGCGATGACGATATCCCCTAAATTTAAGCTGCCTGAGACCAGCAACACAATTAGCAAGGCAAAGCCCATGGCAATCTCATAAGAGACCATTTGTGCCGATGCGCGCAGGGCGCCGAGGAAAGCGTATTTAGAGTTGGAGGCCCAACCTGCAATAATCACCCCATAGACTTCCAGTGATGTAATTGCCATAATAAATAACAGACCCGCATTTACATTCGCCAGCACCAGTTCTGGGCCAAATGGAACAACCGCCCATGCGGCGAGGGCAGGCATAATCACCATCACAGGTGCCAATATATAGAGTCCCTTATTCGCACCGGAAGGAACAATAATTTCCTTCAGAATCAGTTTAATCGCGTCTGCAATCGGCTGGAGCAAACCTATCGGGCCAACACGCTGAGGTCCAATCCGAACTTGGATGTAACTGATGACTTTACGCTCCATGTAGGTGGTGTAGGCCACAGCCAACATTAGTGGGGCGACAATCGCCACGATTTTCACTAAAGACCACACCACTGCCCAAACAGCAGGCCAATAGGCGCCGAACAGAACTGTGCCTTGGCTTTGTACGGTAGTCATGAGGGTTGTGAACAGTTCATTCATTTACACACGCTCCACCGAAATTTGACCAAACTGGGCGCCAAGAACAGACGTTGTCAGATGCGCGGCCGGAATGCGAACCACCCCATCGGCCAGAGCGGCGTCAATCACCAGCGGCAGGGAAACTTTCTGGCCCTCTTGAACAACAGTGATCTGCGTAGCGCCTGCCACACTCTGTTTCTCAGCAGTTGCGGCATTCATACGGACGACGGGTGCGGCAGCATCTGTGGTTACTTGCAAGCTAGGCGCACGCCGCACCAAGGCATCAGCAAAGTACACGGGCACATCTGCTAAGCGCTCTAGACTTGAGGTAGCAGCGGATAGGGTGACCTGCTCAATCGCAATGGCAGGCTGGTTACTCAGACGTGCTACAACATCCCCAATGGCCGTCAAGGCTTCTTCACGCACCGCTTCAGCGGATTCGTACTCAAAACCGTTCGCACCGAGAATATTGCCCAGTACGCGCAAGACTTTCCAGCCTGGACGCGCCTCACCGGCAGGGCGAACAACCCCGTGGAAACTCTGCACCGTCCCTTCAGCATTCACGAAGCAACCGGCGGTTTCAGTAAACGGCGTGATCGGCAGTAACACATCCGCGTATTCACTGGCAACCGACTGGAAGCTGGTGAAGGCAATCACGGTTTGCGCTTGGCTGAGCGCCGCACGCGCTTGCGCCGGGTTAGCAGTATCTAATTGGGCTTCAACATCAAACAAGACATACGCTTTTTTATTAGCAGCCAGAATTTGTTGTGCGGTATTCGCCGCAGCCGGGCCAGAAGCAGTGGCCGCCACCAAACTCGCGCCCACACTATTTGCTGCTTCGACGGTATAGCCAAAACGTGCGCCCGTTTGCTGCGCAATCCAATGTGCGACGGCAGCCAATTGCGCGGCTTGCGGATGCTGTGCAGCGGCATTACCAAGCAGGACAACGGCACGCTCGCCAGAGACTAAACTTGCCGCGATTTGTTGGGCTGCTGCGGAGGCTTGTACTTGTGCAAAGACCGCAGGTGCAGCTACGCCTTTCGCTTGGGCCACGGCCACGGCAATTTCCGCCAAGGTGGATAACCAAGCACTGGGGGCCACAATCGCTTGGTTCGCGACGGGCATGAGCAAATCATCATTGCTTGCGTGCAGCACATTGACCTTCGCCCCACGCTTGGTGGCTTGACGAATTTTGGCGGACAGCAGCGGATGATCTTTGCGCAGGAATGAACCCACTACCAGGTAACGATCAGCCTGCGCGACATCTGCAATGCTGGCACCGAGCCAAGGCACACTCGCCAAAGGCTGGGCGTCAGCTTGGCGGAGACGTGCATCGACGTCTTTTACCCCTAAGCTGGCCAGCAGCTTATGCGCCAAGAAAATTTCTTCGAGCGTGCTATGGGGGGATACCAACGCGCCCACCGCATCTGCGCCATATTGATTGACCACATCGCGCAAAGCATTCGCCACGTATTCCAACGCAACTTGCCATTCCACGGTACGCCACTCACCGCCCTGTTTAATCATGGGTTTGAGCAGACGGTCTTCGCTATTGACGGCTTCGTAAGAGAAACGATCTTTATCAGACAACCAGCATTCGTTAATCGCCTCGTTTTCCAGTGGCAACACGCGCAAGACTTTGTTGTTCTTCACTTGCACGATCAAATTAGAACCCAAGCTGTCATGGGGCGCAACGGACTTACGACGGGACAATTCCCAAGTACGCGCACTGTAGCGGAAAGGCTTGGAGGTGAGCGCGCCGACAGGGCACAAATCAATCATATTGCCGGACAACTCGGAATCGACCGAACGGCCGACGAAAGACATAATTTCAGAATGCTCGCCACGGCCTTGCATGCCGAGCTCCATCACACCCGCAATTTCCTGACCAAAGCGCACACAGCGGGTACATTGGATGCAACGGCTCATTTCTTGCGCAGAAATCAGCGGCCCCATTGGTTTGGGCTCGACCACCCGTTTTTCTTCCGCGTAACGTGAGCTTGAGCCACCATAACCAACGGCCAAATCCTGCAACTGACACTCGCCACCCTGATCGCAGATCGGGCAGTCGAGCGGATGGTTAATCAGCAAGAATTCCATCACGCCTTTTTGGGCTTGCACGGCTTTGGCGGATGCGGTGCGGACCACCATACCTTGTGTAACCGGTGTCGCGCAGGCGGGCAACGGTTTTGGCGCTTTTTCTACTTCCACCAAGCACATGCGGCAATTGGCCGCAATCGACAATTTTTTGTGATAGCAGAAATGCGGTACATACGTGCCCAGCTTTTCAGTGGCATGCATCAACATGCTACCTTCGGGCACTTCGATTTTCTGGCCGTCGATTTCGAGTTCAACCATTGCGTTACCTTAACTATTTAACCATTACGCACAAGTGCCATCACACATAAGCGGGCACGAGACAGCGCTTGTGCTCAATGTGATAAGCAAATTCATCACGATAGTGTTTCAAGAAAGCGCGCACGGGCATGGCCGCAGCATCGCCCAAGGCGCAAATAGTGCGGCCTTGAATATTGTCAGCAACGCTGTTCAACATATCCAGATCTTCTGGACGGCCTTCGCCGTGTTCAATGCGCTTAACCATGCGATACAACCAGCCTGTGCCTTCACGGCATGGCGTACATTGGCCACAACTTTCCTCGTAGTAGAAGTAGGACAAGCGCAATAAAGATTTCACCATACAGCGCGTTTCGTCCATCACGATCACCGCCCCCGAGCCCAGCATAGAACCCGCCTTGGCAATCGAGTCGTAATCCATATCGGTGGCCATCATCACATCACCGGGCAATACCGGCATAGATGAGCCACCGGGAATCACCGCTTTGATCTTTTTGCCATCACGCATGCCGCCAGCCAATTCGAGCAACTTAGCGAAAGGCGTACCCATCGGCACTTCGTAATTACCGGGCCTAGCCACATCGCCAGAAACGGAGAAAATTTTCGAGCCACCATTGTTAGGCTTGCCCATTTCCAAATAAGCCTGCCCACCCATCCGCATAATGAAAGGCACGGCTGCAAACGTTTCGGTATTATTAATGGTCGTCGGTTTGCCATACAAACCATAACTTGCGGGGAAAGGTGGTTTGAAGCGCGGCTGGCCTTTTTTGCCTTCAATCGACTCCAGCAAGGCTGTTTCTTCACCACAAATATAGGCACCATAACCATGGTGGGCATGCAATTGGAAACTAAACTGGCTGCCGAGGATGTTATTGCCCAGCAGACCTGCAGCACGGGCTTCTTCCAAGGCTTCTTCAAAACGCAAATAGGTATCGAAGATTTCGCCGTGGATGTAGTTGTAGCCAACAGTAATGCCCATTGCATAGGCGGCAATCGCCATGCCTTCGATTAAGGCATGCGGGTTGTAACGCAGAATATCGCGGTCTTTAAAGGTACCAGGCTCGCCCTCATCCGAGTTACAAACCAAGTATTTTTGCCCAGGGAATTGCCGGGGCATAAAACTCCACTTGAGGCCGGTCGGGAAACCTGCACCGCCGCGTCCACGCAGGGCCGAGGTTTTAATTTCGGCAATGACCTGCTCTTGCGAGATATTTTCACTGAGAATTTTTTTCAGGGCTTCATAGCCACCGCGCTTAACGTAATCGGCTAAATGCCAATTTTGGCCATCTAGGCCAGCCAAAATCACGGGTTGAATGTGGCGATCGTGTAAACAGGTCATTTCGCTGCTCCTTGCAACTCATTCAGCAAGGCATCAATTTTTTCGTTGCTCATAAAACTGCACATGCGATGGTTATTGACCAGCATCACTGGGGCATCGCCACAGGAACCCATACACTCGCCTTCTTTCAAGGTAATCGCGCCATCGGCAGTGGTTTCATTGAAGTGAATGCCCAACTTTTCTTGCAGATAGTGCGCTGCCTTGTTGCCACCCGACAATACGCAAGGCAGATTAGTACAGACCGTCACTTTAAATTTACCCACTGGCTGATTGTTGTACATGGTGTAAAACGTCGCAACCTCATGCACCGCAATCGGCGGCATACCCAAATAGTTCGCGACATCTTCAACGACCTCAGGTGACAACCAACCTTTTTCAACTTGCGCGATACGCAGCGCAGACATCACCGCAGACTGTTTTTGCTCTGCGGGATATTTCGCTAACTCGCGATCAATTTGTTTATATGCTTCTGCGGAGAGCAGCATGTTTGGGCACCTCTATAAATTCATTTTTCGAGCAAGATGTTAAAAACTCGGCGTTGTCGCACTTATTTTCAACACCCCGCTCGTCGTTCACTGTATAACCGCATACTATTTCACTTCTCGTTCCGCGGCTCCTAGCACTTCATCTCGAAATTCTAAATTTCTAGAAGTGCCCTTTATGACTCAATTAGCGATCAATTTCGCCGAATACAATATCTTGTGTACCAATAATCGTCACCACGTCAGCTAGCATATGGCCGCGAGACATTTCATCTAAGGCCGCCAAATGCGGGAACCCAGGCGCACGGATTTTCAACCGATACGGTTTGTTGGCGCCATCAGAAACCAGGTAAATACCAAACTCGCCCTTGGGATGCTCTACTGCGGCGTAAGCCTCACCTTCAGGCACATGCATACCTTCGGTAAACAGCTTGAAGTGGTGAATCAGCTCTTCCATGTTGGATTTCATACCTACACGCGAAGGCGGTGCCACTTTATGGTTTTGCGTCATGACTGGGCCAGGGTTCTTGCGCAGCCAGTCAATACACTGTTTGATGATGCGATTGGACTGACGCATTTCTTCCACGCGGACCAAATAGCGGTCATAGCAATCGCCGTTTTTACCCACGGGGATATCAAAGTCCATCTGATCGTAAACCTCGTACGGCTGCTGTTTACGCAAATCCCAAGCAATCCCAGAGCCGCGTAACATCGCGCCGGTAAAACCCAAGGCTTTGGCTCGCTCCGGCGTCACGATACCCACATCCACCAAGCGCTGTTTCCAGATACGGTTATCCGTTAACAGGGTTTCATATTCATCAACATAAGTTGGGAAGCGATTGGTGAAGTCTTCGATAAAGTCGAGCAAGGAACCTTCACGATTCGCATTCATCGCTTTCACAGCGCGCGCGTTCCGGACTTTTGAAGCCTGATATTGCGGCATGCTATCGGGCAAATCACGATAGACGCCGCCCGGGCGATAGTAAGCCGCATGCATACGCGCACCGGAAACGGCTTCATAACAGTCAAATAGGTCTTCACGCTCGCGAAAACAATACAGGAAGGTCGTCATGCCGCCCACATCCAGCGAGTGGCAGCCCAACCAGAGCAAGTGATTCAGCAAACGGGTAATTTCATCAAACATCACCCGGATATACTGGGCACGAATCGGTACCTCGATACCGAGCATCTTCTCAATCGCCATGACATAGGCATGCTCATTACACATCATCGACACATAGTCGAGACGATCCATGTAGGGCAAGGATTGAATAAAGGTCTTGCTTTCAGCGAGTTTTTCTGTCGCGCGATGGAGCAAGCCAATATGGGGGTCGGCACGCTGCACGACCTCACCATCCAACTCCAACACAAGGCGGAGTACGCCGTGTGCGGCTGGGTGCTGGGGACCAAAATTGAGTGTGTAATTCTTGATCTCAGCCATTACTTGTTACCCCCATAAGTTTCTTCACGAATAATGCGCGGGGTAATTTCGCGGGGATCAATTGTCACAGGCTGATACACCACCCGCTTTTGTTCGGCGTCGTAGCGCATTTCAACATAACCAGAAACAGGGAAATCTTTACGGAATGGATGCCCGACAAAACCGTAGTCAGTCAAAATGCGGCGCAAATCATTGTGGCCATCGTAAACAATGCCATACAAATCGAAGGCCTCACGCTCAAACCAATTGGCAGCAGGCCAGATAGGACTCACCGAATCCAACAGAGGAAATTCATCATCTTGCGCAAATACACGGACACGTAGACGCCAGTTATGCACCACAGACAAGAGATGCAAGACCGTCGCATAGCGCTGGCCATCCCACGCACCCTCAGCATACGACTGATAATCCATGCCGCATAAATCAATTAAGGTATCGAAACCCAAGGTAGGCTCATCACGCAATTGCTGGCAAACACTCAAGTAATCACTCGCCTTGACCACCAACGTTAATTCACCCAAAGCAAAGGACAGGGATTGCACCTTATCCACTAACACCTCGCGCAGCGCTTGCTCGAGATTCTGAAGTTTGACTGTCATCACGGCCATCATCACCCTTTCACGTTGACTTAAGCGGCTTTAGCCGAAGGGTTACGCGCAATGGTATTGTTGCGCTTGATTTTGTTTTGCAATTGAATCAGGCCGTACACTAAAGCCTCGGCTGTTGGGGGACAACCTGGCACATAGACATCCACTGGCACAATGCGGTCACAACCACGCACGACCGAATAAGAGTAGTGATAGTAACCACCACCATTAGCACAGGAACCCATCGAAATCACCCAGCGCGGCTCGGGCATTTGGTCATACACTTTACGCAACGCTGGGGCCATTTTGTTACACAGCGTACCTGCCACAATCATCAAATCAGACTGACGTGGGCTGGGGCGAAACACCCCTGCACCAAAGCGGTCCAAATCGTAACGCGCTGCCGCCGCATGCATCATCTCTACAGCGCAACAAGCCAAGCCAAACGTCATTGGCCATAACGAGCCAGTATGCGCCCAATTAATTAGTTTATCGGCCTGCGTGGTGATAAACCCTTCATTCAAGACCCCATGAATACTCATATCATCGCCCTGCTATTTGCAAACCTACAAGAGACAACTGCCCTATTCCCAATCTAACGCTCCGCGCTTCCACAAATAGAAGAAAGCCAGCGCCAACTCGGCAATAAAAACCATCACCACTAGGAAGACCTCAAAACCTAACTCTTTTGACGCCACAGCCCAAGGGAACAGCAAGGCTGTCTCAAGATCAAATAAAATAAAGAGAATAGCGATCAAGTAATATCGCACATCAAATTTCATGCGCGCATCTTCAAATGCTTCAAAACCGCATTCGTAAGCTGAATTTTTCGCAGGATCAGGATTGTGAGCACCGAGAAGTCGGCCAAGGAGCATGGGCACCACGCCTACCGCGGCGCCAACAAGAATAAAGAGAAGAACAGGTAAATAATCAGCAATATTTAACATGCGGTCGCCACACTGAGATACACACCTTTTACCCATCTAGCCAATACTAGCCAGACAAAAAACAGGCACCAGAACCCGTCTGATGCCCTCTCTATTTGGTGCCGACGGCGAGACTCGAACTCGCACAGCTTGCGCCACTACCCCCTCAAGATAGCGTGTCTACCAATTTCACCACGTCGGCATATTTTTTACAGCCTATATTTTACTTCGGAATTTCGTTGGTTTGCGGTGCGGCAGGCGCAACTTCTTGCGCGTTCGCGCGGACACGATCAACCACGCTCTCACCCTGCTTGGGCTGCACAGTTGCCAACCAAGTAATACCGAGCGTCGCCACAAAAAAAATCGTCGCTAGGACACCCGTGGTCCGGCTCAAAAAATTTGCTGAACCAGTCGCCCCAAACAAACTACCCGAAGAGCCACCACCAAAAGCAGCCCCCATATCAGCACCCTTACCATGCTGGAGCAACACTAAGACAATCACGCCCAGCGCCGATACAACCTGCAAAACCACTAACAAACCATGTAAAAAATTCACCATCATTCCTTTACATTTTTTAGGCTTTTACCCCCCACCCCTCAGCTTGAGGAAACTGGAAGGCTCATGCCGCGCGGCAAATAGCCAAAAATTCTTCTAGCACCAATGAGGCACCGCCAATCAAACCACCATCAATATCAGGCTGCGCCAACAAACTTTGCGCATTGGCCGGCTTCATGCTGCCACCGTACAAAATACGCACCCCAGCAATGCGTTGCTGTGCCTCGAGGCTGATTGCCGCAGCACGCTCAACTAACCAGTTACGCAGATAGGCATGCACCTCCTGCGCCTGCTCAGGACTTGCTGTTTTACCTGTCCCAATCGCCCACACAGGCTCATAAGCCAATACAAAATCAGCAGAAGTCAACAATCCAGCCCTCAAGGGCTCCAACTGAGATTTCAACACATTTAGCGTCGCACCTGACTCGCGCTCGGCAAGGGTTTCCCCCACACAAATAATTGGGCACAAACCTGACACACGAGCATGCTCTGCCTTCTGCGCAACTACAACACTCGACTCACCAAACAGGGTACGGCGCTCTGAATGACCAACAATCACATAGCGGCAGCCAAACTCTTGCAACATGGACGCCGCCACTTCACCCGTGCAAGCGCCAGGCTCACGCTCGCTCAGGGTTTGCGCCCCCCAAGCAACAGCCGAATCTTTCAGCACTTCTTGAGCTTGCGCCAAATAGGGAAAAGGTACGCACACAGCAACGTCTGCCACCAACCCTTGCGACTGCCCTACCAGGCCAGACAACAAAGCCTGATTTGCCGACAAACTGCCGTTCATTTTCCAGTTGCCAGCAATTAACTTTTTGCGCTGCGTCATGCTTAACTCAAAATTGATACCACGATTAAAATGCCTAATTTTTGCGCTTTTGTGCAATGCACACAGCAAAAGAAAGGAGCGACATTCTACCGCTTAGCCCTAGGTTTGGTCAAACTAAAGCGACGCTAAGACAACACAGCACGCCCACAAAGATAGATCCAACCCACTGCGCAGAGCGCTACCGCACAGCACGTAGCATGATGACGGCATCCTGGTTCCTGCTATCACACCGCACAAAAATCAAGCCTAGAGTAAGCCAGCAAAGCGAGAGCGCACAAGAA
Organism: Parvibium lacunae; assembly: GCF_003335215.1. Classification (GTDB taxonomy): domain Bacteria; phylum Pseudomonadota; class Gammaproteobacteria; order Burkholderiales; family Burkholderiaceae_D; genus Parvibium; species Parvibium lacunae. Next base: position 180,723 of record NZ_QPGB01000002.1, read on the forward strand.
CTTTTCACCAACTCCCCTACCCGCCAGCCATAGAAAAGGGTATGATTGCGGTCCGTTTACCTAGTTTCAGCCAATATGTAAGACACCCGTCCACAATTTGTCTGGGTCGCAATTCGTCGGACATGGCGTAGCCATGTCGCGAAGGGTGCTGCCGCAGAATGCTTTTTTTCTGCCAGCCAGGTAACCAACCCGCATCTTAAGCGAGAAACTCGACTTGAAAGGTGAAGCGATATGTTAATGAAGCAGTTCCAAAACAACTCTTATTTGTTCGGTGGTAACGCACCCTACGTAGAAGAGCTTTATGAAAACTATCTGGATAACCCTGCCTCGGTTCCAGAAAAGTGGCGTGCCTACTTTGATGCGCTACAGAATGTTCCCGCCGCTGATGGTGCTGTTGGAACACGTGATGTCCCCCATGCTCCTATTGTTGACTCATTTGCATTGCGTGCGAAACAAGGCACACTGATGCCTAAGGTTGCGACTGCTGATCTGGCCGTTGCCCGTAAGCAAGTGCATGTGCAGTCGATTATTGCTGCTTACCGTTTCCTCGGTTGCCGCTGGGCCAATTTGGACCCCCTGCATCGCCAAGAACGTCAAGCCATTCCCGAATTGGAACCCAGCTTCTACGACCTGGACGAAGCCGATATGGATACCGTGTTCAATGCGAACAATCTGTATTTCGGCCAGGAAGAAATGAGCTTGCGCGATATTATTAACGCGCTGCGCGACACCTACTGCGGCTCCATTGGTGCCGAGTTTATGTATATCAGTGATCCAGCCCAAAAACGCTGGATTCAAGAACGCTTGGAAAGCAGCCGTGCGACTCCCGCATTCACCGCCGACCAGAAAAAACACATTCTGGAACGCTTGACGGCAGCCGAGGGCTTAGAGCGCTACTTGGCCACGAAATACGTGGGCCAAAAACGCTTCTCGCTCGAAGGCGGCGAAAGCTTCATAGCCTCGATGGATGAAATCATCCGTCGCGCGGGCAAACAAGGTATTCAAGAAATCGTGATCGGCATGGCCCACCGTGGGCGTCTGAACGTTTTGGTTAACACACTGGGCAAAATGCCTGCCGATTTGTTTGCCGAATTTGAAGGTAAACATTCCGATGACCTCTCAGCCGGTGACGTGAAATATCACCAAGGCTTCTCGAGCGATGTTTCTACCGAAGGCGGTCCCGTACATCTGACCTTGGCCTTCAACCCTTCACACTTGGAAATTGTGAACCCCGTCGTGGAAGGTTCTTCCCGCGCCCGCCAAGATCGCCGTGGCGATACCAATGGCTCACAAGTTATGCCCGTCTTAGTACACGGTGATGCTGCGTTTGCCGGCCAAGGCGTGGTTATGGAAACCCTGAACCTCGCCCAAACCCGTGGTTACGGTACCGGCGGTACGGTACATATCGTGATTAACAACCAGATTGGTTTCACGACCTCTGACCCACGCGACTCCCGCTCCACGATCTACTGTTCTGACGTGGTCAAGATGATTGAAGCGCCCGTACTGCACGTCAATGGTGATGATCCCGAAGCGGTGATCCTCGCGACACAAATCGCCGTGGATTTCCGTCAGACCTTCAAAAAAGACGTCGTGTTGGACATCATCTGTTTCCGCAAGTTGGGTCACAACGAGCAAGACACCCCCGCGCTGACTCAGCCGCTGATGTACAAGAAAATCGGTCAGCACCCCGGCACCCGTAAACTGTACGCCGACAAACTGACTGCCCAAGGCGTGCTCAAAGCGGATGAAGGCGATGAGTTCGTTAAAACCTATCGTAAAGCGATGGACGAAGGCCGTCACACGGTTGATCCCGTACTGACCGACTTCAAACGCAAATACGCTACCGACTGGACACCTTACCTTAATCGTAAATGGACAGACGCTGGCGATACCGCCGTACCGCTGGCCGAACTGAAGCGTTTGTCTGAACGCATTACCACCCTGCCAAAAGATTTCAAACCCCATAGCTTGGTTGAAAAAGTCGTGGCAGACCGCGCCAACATGGGTAAAGGCGAGCAAAAACTCGACTGGGGTATGGGCGAGCACTTGGCGTTTGCCTCTTTGGTGTCCAGTGGCTATGCCGTGCGCATTACCGGCCAAGATTGTGGCCGTGGTACCTTCACCCACCGCCATGCAGTTTTGCACGATCAAAATCGTGAAAAATGGGATTCTGGCACCTACATTCCTCTGCAGAATGTTTCCGAAGGCCAAGCCCCATTCCTCGTGATTGACTCGGTGTTATCTGAAGAAGCCGTGCTCGGTTTTGAATACGGTTACTCGACGACCGAACCCAATTCCCTCGTCATTTGGGAAGGCCAGTTCGGTGACTTCGTCAACGGCGCACAAGTGGTAATCGACCAATTCATTTCCTCTGGTGAAGTGAAGTGGGGCCGCTTGTCTGGCTTGACCCTGATGCTGCCACATGGCTACGAAGGTCAAGGCCCAGAGCACTCCTCTGCCCGCCTAGAGCGCTTCCTGCAGCTCTGTGCAGAAAACAATATGCAAGTGGCACAACCCACGACGCCCGCCCAGATTTTCCATATCTTGCGCCGTCAAATGGTTCGCCCCTTCCGCAAACCACTGGTGTTGATGACACCCAAGTCCTTGCTGCGTCACAAAGAAGCGGTATCGGATCTGAGCGAACTCGCGAAAGGCGGTTTCCAAACTGTCCTCGCAGATTCCGGCGAAGCCAATGCGAAAGAAGTTAAACGTGTACTGTTCTGTAGCGGTAAGGTTTACTACGACCTCGTTGCTGAACGTCGCAACCGCAAGGTGAACGATGTGGCCATTCTGCGCGTGGAACAGCTTTACCCCTTCCCGCACAAAGCCGTTGCCGCCGAGCTCAAAAAGTATCCCAAAGCCGAAGAAGTGGTTTGGGTACAAGATGAGCCACAAAACCAAGGCGCTTGGTTCTTTGTACAGCACAACCTGCTGGAAAACATGAATGAAGGACAAAAACTGGCTTACGCTGGCCGTCCTGCTTCTGCTTCACCAGCCGTGGGTTATTACGCTAAACACAACGAACAACAGAAAGCCCTGATTGAAGCCGCGTTTACGCGACTCAAAGGTTTTGTCATTAACAAATGATTGTGAAACACAGCCCAGCCGTCCACGCGCTGGGCTGACATGTTCAATACCAGAATTATTGAGGAATTAAAATGGCCTTAGTAGAAGTGAAAGTTCCGCAACTGTCCGAATCCGTTGCCGAAGCAACCCTGCTCTCTTGGAAAAAGAAACCCGGTGAAGCGGTTGCACAAGACGAAATCCTGATCGAAATCGAAACCGACAAAGTGGTGCTCGAAGTGCCTGCGCCCGCTGCGGGCGTGATGGCTGAAATCATTGAAGCCGATGGTGCTACCGTCACCGCCGATCAATTGATTGCAAAAATTGATACCGAAGGTAAAGCCGGTGCCGCTGTTTCCACACCAGCTGCAGCAGCAGCCGCGCCCGCCGCAGCTCCAGCTGCCGCACCTGCACCCGCACCTGTTGCCGCCGCACCGGCAAGCAATAGCGCAGCTGGCGTTGCCATGCCTTCTGCCGCGAAGATTTTGACCGAAAACAACCTGAGCGCCGCAAACGTCGCCGGTACGGGTAAAGATGGCCGCGTAACCAAGGGTGACGCCCTTGCCGCAGCCGCCAACAAAGCCAGCGCTCCCGCAGCAGCAGCAGCTCCTGCAGCCAGCGCCAAACCGGCACTGCAACAAGTTGCTGCCCCCGTTGCCTTGAGCGGTATCACTGAAGGCCGTCCAGAGCAGCGCGTACCCATGAGCCGTCTACGCGCGCGCGTGGCTGAGCGTCTGCTGCAATCGCAAGCCACCAACGCCATTTTGACCACGTTCAACGAAGTCAATATGCAGCCCGTGATGGACATGCGTAACAAGTACAAAGACAAGTTTGAAAAAGAGCATGGCGTTAAGCTCGGTTTCATGTCTTTCTTCGTCAAGGCCGCTGTGCATGCTCTGAAGAAATACCCCGTCCTGAACGCTTCTGTCGATGGTAACGACATCGTTTACCACGGCTACTTCGATATCGGTATCGCTGTTGGCTCACCCCGTGGTTTGGTGGTACCGATTCTGCGTAACGCCGACCAAATGAGCTTGGCCCAGATCGAACAGAAAATTGCTGAATACGGTGCAAAAGCCAAAGACGGTAAATTGTCGATTGAAGAAATGACTGGCGGTACCTTCTCGATTTCTAACGGTGGCGTGTTTGGTTCTATGCTCTCCACCCCGATTATCAACCCACCGCAATCCGCGATTCTCGGCATTCACGCCACCAAAGATCGTGCAGTGGTTGAAAACGGTCAAATCGTGATTCGCCCGATCAACTACCTCGCCATGTCTTACGACCACCGTATCATCGACGGTCGTGAAGCGGTTCTCGGCTTGGTTGCCATGAAAGAAGCACTGGAAGATCCAGCTCGCCTCTTACTCGATCTGTAATTCCAGTTTGCAATAGCAACGATAACTTTGTTGGCTACGAAAATTCATGCTCGCTGTACTGTTAGGTACTATCTCCGCGTGAATTTTCTAGCCGCCTCGTTCTCCTTCCTATTGCTTGCTGGAATACGTGAATGAATTTTTTAAATGCACAGTTCACCACGGAGCACATAGAAAATGGGGTCAGATTCAATTTTTTGAGCCGCACAGGGCGAAAAAACTTTGAGTCTGACCCCATTTTTCTGAGCAAACTTAATTGTATTTTCTCCGTGGACCTTGTGATTATTTTTGGGATTTCCTATGTCTAAACAATTTGATGTCCTCGTGATTGGTGCTGGCCCTGCTGGCTACATTGCGGCGATTCGTGCCGCACAACTCGGTTTTAGCGTCGCCTGTGCTGAAGGCAATGCCTATGCTGACCCCAAAGGCGAACCCCGCCTCGGTGGTACCTGCTTAAACGTCGGCTGCATTCCTTCTAAAGCCCTGCTAGCTTCTTCTGAAGAATTTGAAAAAATCCAACATCATTTAGATGACCACGGCATTAGCGTCTCCAGCGCCAAAGTCGATGTCGCGAAAATGGTGGGCCGCAAAAATGCCATCGTTGACAAAATGACCGGTGGCATTCAATTCCTATTCCGCAAGAACAAAGTTACGCTACTCAAAGGCTACGGTAAATTCGTTGGCAAAACCGATGCGGGTGTACAAGTGGATGTCGCGGGTGAAGTATTCACCGCTAAGCAAGTGATTGTTGCTACTGGCTCCAAAGCTCGCCACTTGGCTGGCATTCCCGTCGATAACAAACTGATTTGCGATAACGAAGGCGCCTTGAATTTTGATGCCATCCCTAAAAAACTCGGCGTGATCGGCGCGGGCGTCATTGGTTTGGAGCTGGGCTCAGTTTGGCGCCGTTTGGGGGCTGACGTTGAAATCCTCGAAGCCGCCCCATCCTTCTTAGCCGCCGCCGACGAAGGCGTGGCCAAAGAAATGCAAAAGATTTTCACCAAACAAGGGCTGAAGATAAGCACTGGCGTGAAAATCGGCGACGTGGCTACCACCAAAAAAGGCGTAGTCGTTAACTACACCGATGCGGCTGGCGCTGCGCAGAAGCTGGAATGTGATCGCCTGATCGTCTCCGTTGGCCGCGTGCCCAATACCGACGGTCTCAACCTCGAAGCGATTGGCCTGAAAGCCAACGAACGTGGCCAAATCGACGTTAACGATCACTGCCAAACCGCCGTCGCTGGTGTATGGGCGATTGGTGACGTGGTGCGTGGCCCGATGCTCGCCCACAAAGGGGAAGAAGAAGGCGTGATGGTGGCAGAACTGATCGCTGGCCAAGCCGGCCATTGCAATTTCAACACTATTCCTTGGGTGATCTACACCTCCCCCGAAGTGGCTTGGGTGGGCGCCACCGAGCAACAGCTCAAAGCCGAAGGCCGCACTTACAAAGTGGGCTCTTTCCCCTTTATGGCCAATGGTCGCGCTCTGGGTCAAGGTGATTCACAAGGTTTTGTGAAAATCCTCGCCGATGCCAAGACTGACGAAGTGCTGGGTGCCCACATCATCAACAGCCACGCCTCCGATCTGATTGCGGAAGTGGTGATGGCAATGGAATTCAAAGCCGCCTCTGAAGATATTGGCCGGATTTGCCATGCCCACCCCAGCTTATCCGAAGTAGTGAAAGAAGCTGCACTAGCCTGCGATAAACGTGCGCTCAACATGTAAGCATGTAGGCTAAAGATAAGGGGAGCCTAGCTCCCCTTTGTTTTTTACCCCCCCCCCCACTAATCTTCAAATTTAATTCACATGACGCTGGTTGAACAATACCATTCAGCCCTGCACGCCAAAGGGTATGTTGCCGACGATGCGCAACTCCGAGCCGTCACACGCCTGAATGAATGCGTTGACGCCTGGGCCAATTACAAGGAAATTCGTGCCAGCACCCTCAAGCGGCTGCTATTACGGCCAGATTTACCGCGTGGCGTATATATGTATGGTGGCGTCGGGCGCGGCAAGAGTTTTTTGATGGACTTGTTTTACCAACACGTCGCCGTTAAACGCAAAACCCGCATTCACTTCCATGAGTTTATGCGTGCTGTGCATCGTGAACTGGAAGAACTCCGTGGTACTGCCGATCCGCTCGATGAAGTGGCCAAACGGATTGCCCGCAAATATCGCCTGATTTGTTTTGATGAGTTTCATGTCTCCGATATTGCCGATGCCATGATCTTGCATCGCCTACTCGACCGGCTCTATCAAAATGGCGTGGTGTTTGTGATGACCTCCAACTATCACCCGGATGGACTCTACCCCGAAGGCCTACACCGCGACCGCATTCTGCCCGCGATTGCCCTGCTCAAAGAAAAAATCGACATTCTGAATGTGGATGCGGGCATTGATTATCGCCGCCGCTCACTAGAGCAAGTGCAGGTCTACCTTGCACCTATCAATGAACAAACTCAGGCACAACTCAGCAGTAGCTTTGAAGCGCTGGCCGAAACGCCGGATGAAAAACCGGAGCTAATGATTGAGCAACGTCAACTCAAAGCCATTCGCCGCGCCGGTGGCGTGGTGTGGTTTAGCTTCAGAGAACTGTGCGATGGACCCCGTTCGCAAAACGACTACCTAGAAATTGCCAGCCAATTCCACACCGTGATTGTTTCCGATGTACCGGTGATGAGTGCGGCCATGTCATCGGCTGCCCGGCGCTTTACCTGGCTAATCGATGTATTTTACGACCACGGCATTAAGCTGATTATGTCCGCCGCCGATCAGCCCGAAGCGTTGTACATTGCGGGCCAATTGGCCAATGAGTTTCACCGCACCGTGAGCCGGATCGTGGAAATGCAATCGAAAGAATATCTTGAAGCGCCTCGACGCGCGATCATTCACTCTTTTTAGGCTTTAAGACGATGACTGCCCCTTTGATTGAGCTATCTAAACTCGAAAAGACTCTCACTGAATTCGCGCAAGCAAGAAACTGGACACAGTTTCACTCACCGAAAAATCTGGCGATGGCCTTAACGGGTGAAGTCGGTGAGTTGGTTGAAATTTTTCAATGGCTGAGTGAAGCGGAGTCCAAACTGGTTGCGCATCATCCCCACACGAGTGAAGCGGTAAGAGATGAGCTCGCCGATGTTTTTATCTATCTCGTGCGGATGGCGCAGGTGCTTGAAGTCGATCTGAATCAAGCGATTACACAAAAACTGCAAAAGAATGCACACAAATATCCGGCGATAATCAGCCCTGATGCATGAGAGACGCTAACCCTCGTTTAAAAACCATCTTCAAGTAAGCTCGCCCCCTGGGCCGTCACGCGATGGCGCTGCCCAGAACCACTGATCGCCGTATAACGGCTTTCGACGTCAAGCCACCACTGCGCACCGGTTTGCTGCCACTGGTAAGAAAAATAGCCCATCCCTGGTACTCGAAATACCGCCACCTCGCCTGCCGGAGTCGGCTTTAGCAATGGTAAAGCCAACGCATATTTGTCAATGTATTGCGCCGCCCGCAATCGAATCAGGCTATGGAAAACATTTTCTATTTGCCTTAAGACTGTTGGATCTCTCATTATTCTAGCCTAGCATTGTTGTAATCGAAATCTTGTCCTATTAACACGCAATAGACTTGATAAAAAGAGAACACCATTGCTTATTCTACTTGCATACGGGCAGGCAAGGCAGCCGCCACATCGCGAAACGACTGTAATGCCGCCTCTAGGTGCTCAATAATCTCTTGCTGTAACACATCGGGGGGTGGCAAGTCATCTAAGTTATCAAGGCTGTCATCCTTCAGCCAAAATAGGTCTAGGCTCGCCTTATCCCGCGCCATCAATTCTTCATACGAATAGCACTTAAAGCGTTCTGTTTCGTGGCGCTCATGGCGGTTTTCAGGGTGGTAGCAATTGATAAAGTCTTGCAAGTCAGCAAATTTAAGCGGACGCGTTTTCAGCGTGAAATGCTGGTTTGTTCGCAAATCATAAAACCACACACCTTTGGTATGCACCCGCCCGTCTTTTGGCGCGTTATCAAAAAACACCACGTTCGCTTTCACCCCTTGTGCATAGAAGATGCCGGTGGGTAAACGCAAAATCGTATGCACATCGCAAGTCTCCAGCAACTTGCGGCGAATTTTTTCCCCCGCTCCGCCTTCAAACAGCACGTTATCGGGCAACACCACCGCTGCCTTGCCTTCTATTTTCAGCATGTTCACAATATGCTGTAAAAAATTGAGCTGCTTGTTCGACGTGGTTTCCCAAAAATCTTGCCGCTCATAGGTGAGCGCTTCGCGGTCTTCTTCGCCTTCCTCATTGGTAATTGTCATACTGCTTTTTTTACCAAACGGTGGATTCGCCAACACATAATCCACCTTCAGCTTAGGTTCTGCAATCAAGGCATCCGAACGCTCTACCGAGGGTTCGCCATCCAGCTCGCCAATGTTATGCAAAAACAAATTCATTAAGCACATGCGCCGCGTATTCGGCACAATTTCATTGCCGTGAAAAGTCTGGTCGCGCAAAAATTCTTTCTGCCGTTTATCCAGCTTTGCACCTGGGCGCGTGAGCCAGCTATAGGCCCCCAAAAAGAAGCCGCCCGTACCACAGGCCGGGTCCGCAATCGTTTTCAACGGCTCGGGCTGCACACAGGCCACCATGGCCTCAATCAGTGCGCGGGGCGTAAAGTACTGGCCCGCTCCACTCTTCGTATCTTCCGCGTTCTTTTGCAGCAAGCCTTCGTACAAATCGCCTTTGGTATCCGCATCCAAGCTAATCCAGTTTTCCGCATCAATCAGTTGCACCAAGCGCGAGAGCTTGGCCGGGTCTTGAATTTTGTTTTGTGCCTTAAAAAAAATCGCCCCCAACATGCCCGACTCTTGGCCCAGCTTGTGCAACACCGCCAAGTAATGCGCCTCCAGTGGCTCGCCCACTTTGCTGCGCAAACTCGCCCAGTCATAGCCCTGCGGGATATGCGTATCACGGTTGTATGGCGCTTGCGCGTATTCGTGCGCCAGCTTCAAAAACAGCAAGTAAGTAAGCTGCTCCAGATAATCGCCATAACTCACGCCGTCATCGCGCAAGGTGTGGCAAAAGTTCCAGACTTTTTGAACAAGAGAAGAAGTATTCATGGGTAATCGTTATCGAGTTAAGTATCCGTCAAGTAAAAATAATCTGCTAAGCCCTTGATTTTTATGCACTATCAACAACTCAAAGAAACCGCCAGTCAAATACCCGTCAAGTAAACCAAGTATCCGCATCTCCGCTCCTTTTACGTAGACGTGACTTGGAAGTAGCGGCGCATACCATGAGCTCAGGGCGCTGACACGCTAACGCATGAAGTATGGCTTCAAATCCAAACCTCATATCAAGCGAAGAAGTACTCTTAGATTAGGAAAGGCAGCGAAATTAGCTGCGAATTGAATTAAAACCCCTGACGTGCAAAGGTCAAAATACGCTCGCTCGCATGGTGCGGCAATACGCTTGCCTCTACTTCTTGCAAAATCTCGGTAACCTCTTGCGCTACTTGCTGATGCGGCAAATCGGCCCCAGTCTGCAAAGTAAATAGCACCTCGCCGTTCAGCAATGCACGACGACGTAGCTCACGAATGCGTCCGGCCCACTGCACCCCATGATCGACTGCCTTAGTCAGTTTTTGATGCGTTAAGTGCAAAGGCTTAATAATGCGAATGCGCTGGCCCTGTTCTGCCACAAAAGGGAACTCATATTCAAACAACGCATCGCCCACCGCACGAGAGCGATAGCGCTCTGCCAACTTATTCTGTTGGAAAAGCAGCTTCAACTCACGTTCAAGCAGGACCTCCTGGTTTTCTTTCGTCGCGAAGCGATGTTCCACATATTGCGCATACAACTGTTTGACCGCTTCATTGGCATCCGCTGTCAACAGCGCCCGCACCGGTGAAAAACGAAACATGGTTTCCCGGCGGCGAATCAGCTCATCAAACAACCCCGACCGCATTGGCTCAGGCTTACCCTGGCCACGCAGGGTTGCCAATAAGCGGCTGACACGCTCCAAATCCTCAGTGACCAGTTTCAGGCAAGCGTTAAGAGGCGCTTTAGTATCCAAATCAAAAAAATCGGTTACCCGCTTCCAGTTTTTAAGCAACTGAAAATGCAAGCTGCCTTGCTCATGGTTAAACAGCACCACCCCAATGTTGGCAAACTCTCCCGTTTCCACATAGGGTAAAAATTGCAAGATCGCGTAGCGGCAGGCAAAAGGGCTGCTCACATCAAACTCCAAAAATCATCTTGATCAACACGTGCTAAATCAGTGTAGACCCGTTGCAGGTCAAATTCATAGGGATTTGTCATTTCAGCGTCCAAATAGTGCCACAGCGGCGGCACACTTGCCACTATTTGCGGCCAAGCGGTTAAGGCCTCTTGCAGACGCTGCGCCATCTCGGCCCGCACCAAAAAATCACTCGCCAGATTTTTTAACGCCGCCGCAAACACATGCGTCTCTAAAAAATGTTGTACCTCAAAATCGTCCGCAAAGGCCAAATTATGGTCAATCACCAGCAAACTCGCTTTGTCACTTTCCCAAAACAAATTCGGGTTGCCCCCCTGCCGGCTCAAACTACGATCCATATTGCGCACCCACCAATCAAAGACCGCCACCGCTGCTTGTAAATCAGGCGGGATTTTTTCCGCAATGCTCGCATTCAGCTCCACCACCTCAGAACGTCGCGAGCCAAATACCAACCCCGGCCCCAAGTCACTTAAATCATGCTCTCCCACACGCCCCAAGGCCAACAGCTCATCCGGCACCGCCAGCAAACAAAACGGTGCTATCGGCAACCCAACACGCTGGGCCAACTGCCCCGCCAGCCATTCACACCACAAACTACGTTTGCCCGCTCCCGCCCCTTTCACAAAATACACCGCCCCATCTGCCGCCCGACAAATAAAGGGCCGTGTCATCCCCTGCTCACTCCGCCCGAGAATTTCAACAATGGTTTGTTCAGTCATACCAGCTCCTTGGGCTGACGTTTACGCGGATTAGGGGTGGCAGCACGTTGCGCCCGCCCAGCGCAAATCCGTTCTAGCAACACACTGGCCGGTTCGTCGCTGGGGTCTTGCGGCACCAGTTGGCCGGCAAACGCCGCACGCAGAATATTTTGGCGTTGGGCGGTGGATTGTTTGAGGACAAGTTCTGTTTGCTGTTCTAGCTCTTTAATAGCGCCTAACCGCTCTTCTAATAAAGAAAGTATCACCCCTTGCTCAGAGACCGAAGCAAGAGGAATTGGAGTTTTTTTCAAGTCTTCACCTGAAATTCCGGTTTGGCCCGCCGTAGTTTTTACTCGCGACACTAAATGCTTGCGCGAACAACTGACGTTGCCGCAGACTTCCATCCAAGCCCCCAAACCCACTCCTAAAATAGGTTTCATACGAATAAGTTTATCTGGGTGCAGCGTGCGCTCAGGCACATTTTTAATCATGCCAAAAACACCCAACAAATCGACACTACCGTTGTACCGCGTTGCCAAGACATCACCGACTTCAACCCAATAGTCAGCAGCCTCATTCTCATCAATCTCAATATGTTTGATGGCTTCAAAATTTACAGACATTGGTCGTACCGCATTAATTTTGAAGATGGGAAAGCCACGCTGCTCGGTATTGGGCGTTTTCGACAATCCATTTCGTACTGACTCTGACAATTGCTCCACACTCGCCCACACCCACCCCTCTGGCAGTTCCGGTAAATCGGTGGTGTCCGGTTGCACGGGTTCGGGGTATTTTTTTTGCCAGTCTTTGGGGGGCGTTTTGCCTTGTTCGGCAAATTTGGCGAGTTGCTTGGCTTCCCAGCGGGCGCGGCGTTCTTGCAGGATTCGTGCGAGCAATTGCGCGCCGCTTTCGGTAGCGGGGTGTTGCTTGCGCCATTCTGCGGTGAGTGCGCCTTCAACCGCTGCTTTGAGCAGCGATTGGCGGTATTGCACCAGCTTCTTTTGCGCGGCCTTGAGTTCGGCCACGCCAGCATCCAGGTCGGAGAGGAGTTCTTCGAGCTTGGCAACGATGCGGGTTTGTTCGGCAGCAGGAGCTACTGGACAAGAAATATCCCGAACAAACTGCCCACTTATTGCCGCAAATGTTGAACCTGTACCTTGCTCTGATAGCCAAGGCTCAATGCTCTTAAAAAAGTAGTATAGGTATGACTGATTAACGCCAGTCTCTCCATGGACACCAGCTAAACCACGGCCAATACAACTTTTTTCAGGCGCGATATTTGTAGGTCCAACCGGAGCACGGATCGAAAGCAAAATGTCACCACGCTCAACAATCTTTGTTGGCTCCGAGCACCACTTTCGTATTTCAGGGAAAACAGCTTGAAATTCTGCCTTACCCTGAAAAAATGGGAGTCCTTTCCCTTCGGCATTGTACGAACGTGAGTCGGGAGACTGCCCCATTTCGATCATCGCCAAATTGGCTAGCGCCGTCTTGGTCCAGTTATTTGGCAATCCGCTCACGCCACCAACTCCACATTCAGTTCATCCATGAGTCCATCCAGTTCTTGACCAAACACGCCCCAGGCTTTTTGTAGCCCGCCTTTGTCGGCCAGTTCGGCATAATCAAAATCGTCCCGGCTGATGCTGCAACTGCTGGCGATGTGGTCTTTCATCAAGCGTAGCCAGTCCGTTTGTTCGGGGGTGAAGGCGCTACCGCGCTGGGCATTGTGGCGGAAGATCCAGGCTTGAAAGCGTTTATCCACTTCATCGGCAAAGGGTTTGAGTTCGCCTTGTGCACCCTCTAACCCCAAGGCAAAGCGCACGAGGCTGACCAGATCGGTCAGTTGGCGTTTGCGGTCTGCACCTTTTACCTGCGCCGCTTGCACCCGCGCATAGGCGCTCCACAGCCGTTCGGTGGTGAGCATGAGCGGCGGTTTGGCAAGGTGTTCGTGCAATTCTTCGATCATGTCATAGGTGAGTTGGCGGCGCTGGTAGGGTTGTTGGTAAAAGAAACTGAGCGCGGCAATTTCGTCTTTGTGCTGTTTGAGGTATTCGGTAAAGGTTTGAATCACGCTGTGGGCCTGGGTTTCGGCTTGCTGGCTGAAACCGGCGAAGGTGACTTGGTCGAGGTTGATGTGGTCGATGAGTTGATCGCGTTCGCGGCGGGCGGTGTCGATCACCTCGCGCAATTCTGGTTTATCAAAGGGCGCGCAGGCGGCGGCGACACGGGTGGCGCGGGCGGCTTCAATTTCTTCGGGTAGCAGCGTTTCTTCGCTGCGTGTGATGCCTTGGGCGTGCGCGGTGTTGAGCGCGGTTTGCACAATGGCATCGGGGTTGAGCGCGACAATCAGGCTTTTACCGAGCTCGGCAATCGGGATACCGCCACTGGCTTTTTCAATGCGGGCTTGGGCTTTGTCATCGAGTTGTTTGGCGAGGCGCACGAGGCGGTTGGCGAGCGAGAGCACGGTGTCGTCATCCCGATGCCCGAGGGCCACGCCTTGCAGCAGGTCTTTAAGGGCAACGCCGGGTTTCTTTTCGAGTGGGCGGCTTTCGGTTTTGAGGCTTTTTTCTACGCCGACGGCATCAATCAACACAAAGCGGGTTTTAGCCCCCTCGGCACTATTACTCACACGCTTGAGGCTTTCGCCATCGAGGCTACGCACGCCCCGGCCTTTCATTTGTTCGTAGTAGCCTTTGCTGCGCACATCGCGCATGAAGAGCAGGACTTCGAGGGGTTTTACATCCGTCCCCGTGGCGATCATATCCACCGTGACGGCAATGCGTGGGTAGTAGTCGTTGCGGAAGCTGCTGAGGATGCTGTCGGCATCTTCTTCGGCGCGGTAGGTGACTTTTTTGCAGAAGGCATTCCCCTGCCCATAGACCTCGCGCACCATGTTGATGATGTCATCGGCATGGCTATCGGTTTTGGCGAAGATGAGGGTTTTAGGCGTTTCTTTGCGGGCGGGGAAAATTTGCGTTTCCACGGCGTTTTTCATGGCCTGAATGACTTGGCGAATCTGGCTGGGATTGACCACTGAACGGTCGAGTTCTTTACCGGTATAAATGGTGTCTGCTTCGGTTTCGGCCCAGCGCTTTTTACGGGTGGCGCGGTCGCGGTGGTCTACCCATTCTTTGGCTTTGAGCTCGCTGCCTTGTTGGGTAATGGTGGTTTCGATCTCAAACACGTCGTAGCCGACGTTAACGCCATCGGCCACGGATTGTTCGTAGGTGTACTCGGCGACGATGTTTTCGTTAAAGAAGCCAAAGGTACGGTTATCGGGCGTGGCGGTAAGGCCAATGAGGAAGGCATCGAAATAGTCGAGCACTTGCTTCCACAGGTTGTAAATACTGCGGTGGCATTCATCAATAATAATTAAATCAAAGGTATCTACCGCCACGGCGGGGTTGTAGCGCACGTGTTTGGCTTGCTTGGTGGTTTGCTCGATTTCGTTGAGCGAAATGTCTTCGGCGGAATCGTCAATTTGTTCGCCACTGAGAATGGAGTACATGCGCTGAATGGTGCTGATGCAGACTTGCGCATGCGGATCAATATGTGGGCTGGCGAGCCGCTGAACGTTGTACAGCTCGGTAAATTTGCGGCCATCATCCGGCGGGGTGTAGGCCATGAATTCTTGATGCGCTTGCTTGCCGAGGTTGCGCGTATCCACCAAAAACAAAATGCGCTTAGCGCCGCCGAATTTGAGCAAACGATAAACCGAGGTAATGGCAGTAAAGGTTTTACCCGCGCCGGTGGCCATGTGAATAAGCGCACGGGGTTTGTTGAGCGCGAGCGATTGTTCTAAACCGGTGACGGCGCTGATCTGGCAATCACGCAGATTACGTTCGGGCAATGCGGGCATGGCTTCGGCCAAACGCCGCCGCAGGGTGTTAGGTTGAGCCAGCCACTCCGCTAAGGTTTGCGGTGGAAAGAAATGAAAAATTTCACGCGAACGGGGCGCAGGATCGGCGTTATCGGTAAAGCGAATAATTTGCCCGGTGGCTTCAAACAAGAAACGCAAAGGAGTTTGCTCGGTGCGCCATTTAAGGGTGGCGCTGGCGTAGCGTTCGGTTTGTTGCTCTACGGCGGTGATGTTTTCAGCGGCGCTATCGCGTTTGGCTTCAATCACGCCCACGGCCTGCCGGTTTACAAACATCACATAATCCGCTGGGCCGGTATCGGTGGGGTATTCACGCACAATCACGCCAACACCGGCACCGAGATTAAGTGCGGCCATGTCTTGGATGATCCAGCCCGCTTGCTGGAGCTTTTGGTCGATACGTTCGCGGGCTTTGATTTCTGGGGTCATAGTGAGTGGATATGGAATACCGTGATTGCACAGAATATCGCCATCATAAAACGGCCTGCGGGATGGTTGAAGTAGATTGGCTGGTTTTGCGGCTTTCCAAACACATAGGAGACAAATCCGGGCTAAAAGTGTTGCATTCGGCCCGTTTGGCTTAGTTTAAGCTGCGCCATTGCGCCAAAACTGCGTGACGACGCTTTCTTCCCGCGTCCGCGCAAACTCGGGCAAGCTGCGCCAGATTTTTTTGCCATACCCTTTACTGATTAAACGGGGGTCGCAAATCATTAGCACGCCACGATCCGTTTCGGTACGAATCAGGCGGCCCGCGCCCTGCTTGAGCGCCATGATAGCGGCGGGTAACTGAAAATCCATAAAGGCATTCCCGCCTTCGGCTTCAAGCTTGCGCAGGCGTGCGGCAAGCACCGGATCATCCGGCGGGGCGAAGGGCAGCTTATCAATAATCACCAGCGAGAGGGCATCGCCCGGCACATCGACGCCGTCCCAAAAGCTGTGGCTCCCCACCAAAATCGCATGCGGTGTTTGGCGAAAACGTTCGAGCAAGACATTGCGCGATTCGCTACCTTGGACCAGCAAGGGGTAATCGAGTTTGAGCTTACTTAATTCTTCCTGTAAACGGCTGGCGAGCTGATCGACCGCACGCAAAGTCGTACACAGCACAAAGGCATGGCCCTGACTCGCTTGCAGCGCAGGTAAGGCCGCTTGTAACACGGCTTCGAGATAATCAGGATGCTGCGGCTCCGGCATGTTTTGCGGCACGTAGAGCAAGCCTTGTTGGGCATAATCAAAGGGGCTATCCCAACGTGCGCATTCGGCTTCTTCTAACCCCAGCAGTTTTTGGTAATGTGAAAAGTCATCGCCCACGCCAAGGGTAGCGGAGGTGAAAATCCAGCTACGCGGCGTGTCTTCTCGTTGTTTCGTAAATAGGTCGGCGACAGAGAGTGGCGTGCGGTGCAGCTGCACATTGCTGTGGCTCACATCAATCCAGCGGATGGTCTCAGGGTCATCCTGTTTTTCCCAGGCCTTGAGTTCAGCAAGCAGTACTTCTGCTCGGGCCTGGCAGCGCGCCAACCCTTCGCTGCGCACGGCTTGGTCTTCCAATGTGGGCAATAAGGTTTCTAGTTCACGTCTTACTTTGGCCAGCGCATCCCACATGCCATGGGTTTTACCGATTTGATTCCACGCCAGCTTTTGCGAGCCTTGCCCAAACGCCAACCGTAAGTCGCGAGTCGCCGTTTCAAGCGGCCGCAAGGCCGTGGGCCAGTCTATTTCACGGGCTTCACTCAGCCCTTCGGCGAGGGTATCGCGGTTCCATTCCAAGAGTTGCCGGGTGGAGATCATTTGCCCAAAGAAGAGCGTGGCGGTATCTGGGAGCTGGTGCGCTTCGTCAAAAATCACGGTATTTGAAGTGGGTAGTAATTCGGCTACGCCTTCATCGCGCAACATCACATCGGCAAAGAAGAGGTGGTGATTCACCACCACCAAGTCCGCCTCTTGGGCCTGTTTGCGGGCGTTCATGAGAAAACACTCTTTCACATGCGGACAATCTTGGCCCAGACAATTTTCACGGGTCGAGGTAACATGGGCCCAAATGCCGGACTCTTCCGGCACATCGACACAATCGGCTTTATCCCCCGTTTGCGTCACTTGGGCAAACTGTTCCACCCGCCGCAGTTGGGCGACCTGCTCACGCGACTCGAGCAACCCTTCCGTCTTTGTCTGGGCTAAGTGGTAATTGCACACGTAGTTAGCCCGCCCCTTGAGCAAAGCCACGGTAATCGGCACATTGAGCGCGGCACGCAGTTGCGGAATATCGCGCTGAAACAGCTGGCTTTGCAGGTTTTTGGTACCGGTAGAAACAATGACCTTGCCTCCACGCAGCATGGCGGGCAGCAAATACGCAAAGGTTTTGCCCGTACCCGTGCCCGCCTCTACCAACAAGCTGCTGCGCTTGAGCAGCGCGCGGCCAATCGCCTGCGCCATATCAATTTGCTGTTGCCGTACTCGGTAATGCGGAAAGGCTTGGCCGAGCGGGCCATCCGCCGCAAAGCAAGTAGCGAGTTCGTTGAGGAAGGTGTGAACGGTGGACACGGTGCAGCGAAAGGAAGGAAAGTAGAGATGAATGATACCGCCCTACCCCCACGCTTTAAGACATTCGGCCAGAAAAGTTATCAACCTTATCGACCACTCGGGCAATGTTCAGGGGACTAAATCGACTTTGACGAGTAAACGTTGGCCGCGCTGGCGCCGCGCCTCATTGCTCGATAAAATGCCGCGCCTACTGCTATCAGCCTGCTCGTCCATACTGCCGATTTCAACCCATTCGCCGAGGTTGACCGTGATCGTGGTGCTGAGTTGGGTAACTTGCGCTCCCGCATTCGGATAGCCTTGATTGAGGCCATAGTTCGGTGCGTTATTCACTTGGCTACGCTGTGGGGATAAAGCCAGTTGCACCTGCTGGCTGTTACCGATTTGGCGTGGACTGACCGCTAAACCACTATTGAAACTCACATACTGGCTACCGGTGCTGCTCACCACGCCGTAGGGAGTGATCGTGGTTTGCCGGACTTGCAACGGCACCTGCTGATTGAGCGTAATCCAAGCACTGCCGCCTTCCATGACCCGCACTTGCTGGCTGAAATTATCGCGGCGATTATTTTGGGTACTGAGTACGGTCCCACCCGCTTGCCCACCTACGGTGCGTCCATCGGAATTCAAAACCACCGCCCCATTTAAAGCATCACGATTAGCTTGTTCTTGGCCGGTAATTTGCCACTGCACCACATACTGTTTGGCGGGCTGGTCGATTTGTTCCAGAATGCGGCGGACATTGGTCACCGTGGCGGGGCTGGCCCGTAAGATAATTTGATATTGATAGGCGCTGATGCTTTCGCCCGGCCCGAGCAGGGGACGCAAGACCTCTACCAGCTCTTGCGCAGGGCGATGCCGGGCTCGCAACATTTCCATGCTTTGCGCAAATACGGTCGCCCCCCACAACAGCAGTATCCAGCCGCAGTAATACCAATGCCGCACAGACAAGCGTTTCATCCTCATCTCTTTCTATCAACGTCACCCATCTGAGATGCTTACGCCAAAATATCGGGCTCTAACTGTATTTCCCAATAACTGATTTCATCACGCAGTTGCAAACGATGTTTTTTAAGCCGCCGTAATTGCAATTCGTCATGCCCAGGCGTTTCTGAGAGTCGATCAATCGCCGTGTCTAAATCTTGGTGTTCGACTTTAAGCTCGACTATCCGTTTTTTAATTAATTCAATATCCACACCGACCCCTTTACCTGTCGTCCCGATGTTTCTACACAGGCGGCTTTTGCAGGCCGCGAACGGCCACTGAAATGTTGGTTTTTTGTCGCGCAGCCCGGGCGCTAACCCCGGATTCAAGTAGCCTAGGTAAGCAGTCCACTAACCGGGTTGTTGCCGAGCGCAGAATGCCCGCATAATACGGGGGTATTGCCAACCGGACAAGCCTCTATTATGAAATTTCGAGTCAATGCCTGCACTGCCCAGCACATCGGTGATCGCGCCGAACAACAGGATCGCGTTGCGATTTTCCGTAGCGAACAGGTAGCGGGTTGTATGCTGGCCATCTTGGCTGATGGCATGGGAGGAAAGACCGGCGGCGCTTTAGCGGCGCAGCAGGTGCTTGAAACGGCGAAAAATCTCTTTACAGAATACACGCCACGAGCCATGGAAGCGGAAACCTTGTTGCGCAACATCGCCTATGAGGCCCATACGGTGATCAAACTCACGGCCATGTCGAGCGAGAAAGAACCGCATAGCACCATGGTTTTACTTCTGCTGCGGGCGGACCGGATCGACTGGGCGCATATCGGCGATAGTCGCCTTTACCATTTTCAAGGGCCGGATTTAGCTTCGCGTACCATTGATCATACTTTTGCCGAAACGATGGTGCGTGAGGGCAAGCTCAATCCAGAAGAAGCCCGGCGACACCGCCTAGCAGGCGTTCTTACCAGCGCCCTGGGTGGGCAAAAAGACCCGGAAATCAGTTTTGGGGGCTTAGATTACCCAAGTCAAAATGACCGTTTTCTGTTGTGTACTGATGGTATCTGGGCACACTTCAATGAGCGGGAACTGGGCCATACTTTACAAGCCTATGAGCCTCGCAAGGCTGCTGAAATCATCACTGAAAATGCCCGTGCGCGCGCCAAGGGCCATGGAGACAACGCCTCTATGGTCATTATCAAACTCGACCCGCGCTAGCCGATGGAATGGGTTAGCTGCACCTATGAGGAACAGGGTGAAGCGATCCTGTCCATTCTGAATGAGGCGATTTTAACGAGCACGGCGCTCTACGATTATCAGCCTCGCACAATGGCGCAGATGGCGGAATGGTTCGCCTTAAAAAAAGCCCAGGATTTTCCAGTGTTAGGGTTGATTGCGCCCAATGGTCAATTAGCAGGCTTTGCAACATATGGGACCTTTCGGGCCTTTCCTGCATACCAATATACGGTTGAGCACTCTATTTATATTCATCACAGCTTTCGCACTCAGGGTTTAGCCAGTTTGCTCATGGAGCGCTTGATCGCCACCGCCGAAAGACAGCAATACCATACTCTGATTGGGGTTATTGATGCGGCCAACCAAGCCAGCATCGCTTTACATCTCAAACACGGGTTTGTCCACGCGGGTAGCTTGCAACAGGTAGGCTACAAATTTGGGCGCTGGTTAGATGTCGTGCTTTATCAACGACTACTAGCCACGCCAACAGACCCCTGTGAGCAACGGAAATGACCAGAAGTGTCGCATTCAGCAATAGGCGGTCTCAGAATCATTTTATTTTTGCGATTGATCCTCGCAAAGCAACTTGCTAATTTCTGCCCATCAGGTAATACTCATTAGACATATTTATAACGTCACCGCTTATTAAAGACGGCTGACAAAATCGGTGGTGATTTGGGTGCAAAGCTAGGTATGCTTGTGCGAGCGGCTTTGCGTCACCAAGGAATTGATCCCTTCCTGTCGGGAAGGTTAAGACCTATGGTGATGAACATGATGAGCCCTCGTATCGAAAAAGCGCCCGGTTTAGCGATTGACCTAAGCGTAAAGCTAGATTTCAAGAATGCTGCAGCCACTGATTACGATGTTGTTATTGTTGGTGCTGGCATGTCTGGTCTGTATACCGCCTGGCGCCTCGCGCAAAGCTGGCAACAAAGCCCCAAACTGCAAAAACTGGCCGCAGCCCGCGCTGACAACCAATTACGGATTGCCATTTTGGAGTGGAGTGACCGTGTTGGTGGCCGCATAGATAGCTATATTTTGGATGGCATGACCCATGTGCCAGCAGAACTCGGCGGCATGCGGTTTACCACCAGCCACCAAGTGCTCATGCAAGTCATTAACATGATGAACATGGCAACTGAACCCTTTCCCATGACCGATAACAGCCAATTCCTGTTGCGTGGCAAACGCATGGATGAAGCAGCGATCAGCAATGGCACCGATATTCCGCCTTATGGTCTGACCCCACCTGAGCAAAAACAAACCCCCAACCAACTGTTTAACTACGCGATTAGCCAGATTTGTGACTATCAACAAAACTGGAGTGATGCAAACTGGCAATGGGTTAAACAAAATGTCACGTTCAGCGATGCGGTCTACCAAAACTTAAATCTTTACGACATTGGCTTTTGGAATATTCTCTACCGTGTGCTGAGCAATGAAGGTTACGATTATGTCTGGGATGGTGGCGGTTATAACTCAAACACCATCAACTGGAATGCCGCTGAAGCGATGCCGTACATGCTGACCGATTTTTCACAGCCGACTAATTTTCTGCGGATTCCGACCGGCTTTCACACCCTGCCCGCCGCGATGGCGGCTCAATTAGTCAACCAACTGAATGTGCCGATTTATGGCAAATGTCGGGTGGTCCGTTTTGATACCGATACAAGCAGCGGAACGACCACCGTCTTGGTTGAAAACACCGACGATCCTAGTCAACGCGGCACGCTCACCACGCAGGTATTGTTTTTGGCAATGCCACGGCATAGCCTCGAACTGATTGATCAAGACTGTGATTTCTTTTTGAATGAAACGGTTCAATACAACATACAAGCCGTGATTCCGCAGCCCGCCTACAAGCTATTTTTAGCCTACTCATCACGCTGGTGGAACCCCGAATTATTCAAGGCTGGCCCCACCATTACGGATCAGCCACTGCGGATGACCTACGATTTCGGCACTGAAGCAGAGCGAGGTGGAGACCCTAACGATCAACGGGTGTTGTTACTGGCCTCCTACGCCGACATGCAAGCCACCAGTTTCTGGGGGGTATTAGAACGGGATACGGTGTTCACGAGCCCCCCGAACTGGAACCAGACCGGTGCAGAAGGCGGGGCTGATGCCACTGGCACCATGACGCGCATGGCGCAGGGCATGTTACAACAAGTCTTTGTCTCCCCGGATAACCCGAATCCAACGCCGACTACGCTCCTCGCTGCGCATTATCAAGATTGGTCGCAGGACCCATACGGTGCCGGTTTTCATGCCTGGGCCGCCCACTACAAAGCGTGGGAAGTTATGCAGAATGTTCGCTGGCCAATGCGTGATCGGAATATCTTCATTTGCGGTGAAGCCTACTCCAATGCGCAAGGTTGGGTTGAAGGCGCTTACTGCACAGCAGAGTCTATTCTGGAAGAGTTCTTTGGCTTGCCACGGCTGACGGGCGTCCCTGCTGACTATCCGCTCTTGAGCCCAACCCCAGTCGAACCCGGTAACTACGAGGCCAACCCTACCTATCGTTACAAGGAAATGCAATATGTCTACTAATCCAATTCATCCCCAACAAGCCATAGAGAGCGCCTACGAAGTCGATATTGCCATTATTGGGGGAGGGACGACGGGAACCTCGGCTGCCTACTATGCCGCCAGTGCGGGTTATAAAACGGTGCTGTTTGAGCAATACACCATCGGCAATAACTATGCCAGTTCGGACGGTGAGTCACGTATGTTTCGGATTATGTATTCCGATGCCACCATGGCACGCCTTGCAGAAAGCGCGCTCGGTATGTGGCATGAGATTCAAGAATACAGTGGCGTGACCTTACTCGAACGGGATGGTTTATTGTTCTACGGCTTACCTGCAGCCAGCGTCGAGGGTAATCTGGAGCAATGCGCTCAAGTCATGTCAAGTTTGGGGGTGCCCTACACGCGCTATGACACAACCGCCTTGTATCAAAACTACCCCGTCTTTCAGTCCTTGCCCGCGGACTATTTTGGCCTATCGCAACCCAGCAGTTGCATGATTGTGGTCAAGAACTCGCTACAAACATTTTGTGATTTGGCGGCCAATGCAGGTGCAGCATTATTGACTAACTGCCCAGCCACCATCGTTAGCGCCCCGCCCGGTGGGCCGTATGTCATAAGTTCACCGCAGGGGTTGTTTTTGGCGAAAAGCCTGATTATGGCCCCTGGGGCTTGGTCTAATCGTCTCTTTAGTGCGTTTGATATTCAGTTAAACCTGAAAATTTGGCAAATGACGGTGGTGTTTTTTGGCGTTGATACCAGCCTGCCCTGGCCCATGTGGTACGAATTTGGACCAACGGTTGATAATCAACAGCAGTTATTTTATGGTTTCCCCCCATTGGAATATCCAGACATGATTAAAGTCAGTGCTGATTTCACCAATGATATTTATGATGATCCTAGCCAATGTACGTATCAGCCAGACCCTGTAATTTTGCGTGCGATGTCAAATTTTGTTGGCCAACGCTTTACGGGGATCAGTACTGCGCCACAAAATCCGATAACCTGTTTGTATACCATGACACCCGATGCCCAGCTGGTGCTGGATACGCTCCCCAACTATTCCAATGTTGCCGTATTGACGGGTGAGTCGGGCCGGGCGTTCAAATACACACCGCTGTTTGGGCGTATTTTGGTGGAGCTGGCAACCACTGGAAAATCTGCCTATGACATCAGTGAATTCAGTATCAATCGACCTGGCATTATCCAGTCGTGAAGGATTAAGGAAATCAGTATGCGAGTCATGGTTGTTGACGATGATGTAATTTCAAGAATGGCTCTCATGGAGATTCTGCAAGGAACGCTGCCGATGGGCATTGTAGAAGCAGAAAATATCGATAATGCCTGGGAGTTACTGCAAACACCCTTTATGCCATTGGCGATTTTTTGTGATCTGCACATGCCCGGCGGCAGCGGGGTTGAACTGGTTAAACGGATTCGGGCTAACCCGCTCTTAGCTGAAACGCTAGTTGTGCTCGTGACGGCTGCCGTCGATCATGCGACCGTGTTGACCCTAACCAAGCTGGGTGTATCAGGGGGTATTGTCAAACCGTTTGAAGGCCAGGCAGTGCGAGCGAAAGTCTTAAAACTGTTTAATGACATGCAGTCAAAATGGATGGAAAAAGCGGACAGTGTGATGGCACGGCTGCATATTGATACCAATCGCTATCTCACTTACATCGGCAACTTGAATACCCAAACTGCCATGCTACTGGCGGAACTAGATCGATTGCTAGCAGAGAAGCCCAGCTCGTTGGCCCCTTTCGAAGAAAAGCTTGACGCCCTGCATGCAGGTTGCCTATCGCTCGGTCTACATTTGTGTACTAAGTTACTGGATAAGTTGCGGCACAGTCTGAAACATCAAGGCTTGCTACAAAGCACGAAACCTGCGCTACAGGATGTCCAAAAACTGGTTGCACTGGCAGGGGCGATTGTTAAAAAAGCCAGTGGTCAAAGCCAAGGAGGCTCTGTAGAATTATTTTGATGCCATGCCCTCTAGCTCTAGCAAAGCCGTAATATCTTGCAGCACCAGTTGTAAATGTGACGTATATTCAACCACGCAGGTACTGAGCGCACTTGCTACATGCTCAGTCATATCCTGTGTTGGTTTGTCATTTACGGGAATCATCTGTACCTGTAAGCAAAGGGTATTGATTTTTTCCGCTAGCGCTGAGAGCTGGAAGGCGCCGATTGTCCCTGCTGCCCCTTTGAGCGTGTGACTCAGCTGGTGCAACGCCTGCCAATCTCTGTGCTGAAGGCTGTGCTGTAGCTGCTGAGCGCTATCTGCATAAGTAGCCACGAAAACACGCAGCAGACTGAAATAACCGCTGGAGTTTGGGGCAAGCGCGAGTCGATCTAAATCGAGCGAAGACAATCGAATGCTTCTGACTTTCTGCAATGCAACCGGCTCTCCTTTAGGGGACGCTTCCTCATCACGCTGCTTTCTGGTCTGCGGAGTCAGCGTTGTTAAAGACCAGTCAGTTTGCAACTGCGGCAGGTGTTTACGCAGGACGACCGCCAACTCTTGAATCTGCATCGGCTTGGTTAAATAATCGTTCATCCCTGCACGTAAACATGCTTCTCGGTCGCTCGGTAAGGCATGGGCAGTCATGGCAATAATGGGAATCGACGCACCATGTGGCAGTGCCCGGATTTTTTCAGTCGCCTTGATGCCATCCATGATGGGCATCTGGATATCCATCAGAATCGCATCATAGCGATGCCCATCTGAGAGTAATTTTTCTATGGCCACAATCCCATTGTTAGCTGTCTCAACCGCTATGCCATAGTCATTCAGCAAAATCATCCCAGCCTCTTGCAATAAGGGGGTATCTTCCACCAATAAGATATGTAAGCCCTGTAGCTGCCTGCTTAACTGCTCGTTTAATACGGTGTCAAGATGGCTTTCGTATGGGTCCACCTCAATCTGACCACCTTTGAATCCGGGTGATAAGTCACTGCGGCCCAGCATGGGTAACATTTCCGGCCAGATAACAGGCTGTGGCCAGAGCGCATCCACCCCGGCAGGTAAGCCATAGTCTTGTACTAACTGCTGCACGCCTAAATTGCCGATGAGGATGACGCTATCCGCTTGCTGACAAATGCGCAGGTAGGGCGCAATAAAATCAGTGAGTGCCGTGTAGTGCGGCCACTTTTGAGCGGGTAAGTCGATCATCAGATCATATTGGCTTGAGGCGGATGGCGGGCGCCATTGCGAGAGCGCTGGATAATCCATGACCTGTAAGGTCCAAGTGAAGCCATAGCCTTGACTTAACTGTTCAAACAATGTGTCGCAGAGATGACCCGCGTTATAACTGCTGCTGATTAATATCAACTGCCGAGGGGTGCGTGCTGCGAGCCCTTGCATGAGCTGCAAACCCAGAGATTGGCTGCGGTTTGCAGGCAGTAGCGGGACTTCAAAACGAAATTCTGAACCTAAACCGATATGGCTCCGCGCTGAGACAGTGCCGCCCATCAGGCTCACCAACTGTTTAGAAATGACCAGGCCCAAGCCCGTGCCGCCATAACGACGTGTGGTACTACTATCAGCTTGAGTAAATGGCTGGAACAGCCCCGCCAATTGGGCTTCTGTCATCCCTATACCCGTATCACTGACTGTAAATTGCAGATACTGGCCCGCATTACCTTGGACCTTGATGGTGATTTCACCCGACTCGGTAAACTTAATCGCATTACTCACTAAATTCAGTAATACTTGTCCAATCCGCAAAGGATCACCGCAGATACGATTGGGTAGATTGGGGTCAAGATCGATCAAGACCAGAAGCTGTTTTTCTTGCGCAGGTTGGGCGACGATCACGAGCAGATCATGTAACACTTGGCTCAGATCAAACTCAATCGTTTCAATTCGAATTTTTCCGGCTTCCAGTTTAGAAAAATCAAGAATGTCATTGATCACATGCAATAAAGATTCGGCAGCAATCCGCGCTTTCTTTAAATAATCCGCCTGATTCCGCCAAATTTTTAACTCAGATGGCCCCCAATGATCTGTCTGGTGTTGGCGCACAAGAGACTGTAGGCGCTTATGATTAAGCTGTAGCGCAAGTTGGACATAATTCATGACTGCACTTAATGGCGTGCGAATTTCGTGGCTCATATTGGCCAAAAAATCACCTTTTGCCTGAGCCGCTTGCTCGGCCAACAATTTGGCCTGTAGTAAATTTTCGCCGACTAGTTTCTCGTTCATCAGAGCATGGCGAAATACCAGCAATGTTTCTGCCATTTTGGCAATTTCATCACTGCCCTTTATCGAGATCGGGTAACTTAAATCGCCCGCAGCATAGTGATGCATGGTGGTGGATATTTCCGTTAATCGACTAACGATTCGACGACCGAAATAGTAGTAACCAATCATCAATAAAATGGCAAACGCTAAAATCGCCAGCAGCCAAATTGAGAGTGTGTTTTCATAAAGACGCTCATTGATTCGCTCGTTTTGTTGTTCCAGTTGCTGTTTGACCTGGTTCGTCAACGCCAAGACCAGCTGCGTGATTTGTTCACTGAGCTGCTGACTTTCCTGAAGTAGATGATTGATGCTGTGCTCAATCTCAATTTGCTGCTGGCGTAATAAAAAAAGGGAAAGACTGCCTGATTCGATTAATGATAAGCGCTTTACCAAAGCAACGAGCTGTGACAGGCCCTGATTAAACCCTTGCTGTAACTTCAACTCAACCCCCGCAACCGGTTTATCTAGCCCCTGCATCAGGCGATTAATTTTTTCACGTTGCTGTTTGAAAAGTTGTTGCTGTTGCGCTAGCTCATCCAACTGATTCACATATGGAATCCGCCCTAATAAAGCCAGTGACTGCAGCAGTGCTGCCTGTAATTCATCCAGCATGGTTAGGCCAGCCAAATAGTCACTCACCGTAACGGTGACGGCATTGGCAGAGTCGCGGTTGGCTGCATCACTGGCACGAATCAGTTGTAAGGCATGACGGCGCATATTTGCTTGTAACAGGCTATCAAACTGAAAAAAAACCTGCCGTAATTTGTCTGTAGTCAACTCACCGCGGTCATGGCGAGAAAAGCTGTCATACAGCAGTTGCCAACTACTTTCTAATTTGATAGCTTCATCCAGAGTATTACTGCTAGCGATATCGCTATTTTTGAGATAGCGCACGTAATCCCTTACCTGACGCGCCAATCCTTCCAGTCGCTGCACAGGATTCACTGACGAGAGAGGCGTCAATGAATCAGCTTGAGTACGATTCATAAAAACTTGCTGCAGCTCTGCTCGCAAACGAATCAGCCGCTGACTGGTCGCCAATTCATCATCGATCAGTTGCTGCACCGAGGCCGCGCTTTTAGCCACCACTTTGCGGGTTGCCGCGAGAAAATCTGCTTTAATGGCTAATTGCAAGGGCTCGACTGCAACCAGGAGGGCACTCTCTATTTGTGTCATCTCTTGCAATTGCTGCCGCAAGCGTTGATTTTTTTCGATCCGCTGCTGAATGTAGCGATTCGTTTGCTCGGCATTGGCTTGCAAGGCTTGAACGGTTTTGATGAATTGCTCATTCAACGCAGCATTTTTTTCACCCAAGCGCGCAATCCGATCAGGTAAGTCTTGAAAAAGCTGTCGAATACGTTGTATCGCCTCTTCGCGCTGGGCTAGCGTATCCGCATCTGTCAATGCTTGTAAATAACGGCGCAGCGCTTCTGTATCGTTCTGTAAAAGTTGGGCTTGTAGGGTATTCGGGAAGCTCTCTTGGACCATGCTTTGATAGGCCCGTTCGACCATGTGAAACATGAACGTTGCCACCAGGGTCGACGTCAATATCATCAGCGCTACCAGGCCCAGGCCATAGCGAAACTGCGTGGCCAGGCGGGCCTTGCTGGGGATGAGCGGTAACCCTAGCATGGTGGCTTAGTTCAATACCTTGCCGACTGATTGCTCCCATGCACGGATACAGCTATCACCACAACGGGTTGCCCACCGCGGAATGACGGTCTCTTTCAACAATTTTTGTAATAGGCGGCGGTCAGCGTCTGTTGTCGGCAATAGGACCATTTTGCCCAGCTCACCTCGTACGCAGGGTTGACGGCCAATATTGCAGTTGATACCTTCCTGTGTTTCACTGGCTGTTGCGGCCCAGATTTCTTCTGTATAACGATTAATGCCTTGTTGCATCGTCTCTTGCAGTGTCACCGGCAAACTTTGCCAATAACTTAAATTAGCGGCTTGCATTGCCATGCTCCAGCCAACAGGCAAGGGATAGAGATATTGGGTAATGCGATGCAACTTTGCCAGATTACCCGGCAATGTGCCGGTAATGGCACAATCTATCCGGCTGTCTTCTAGTGCCTTGTAGGCATCTCCAAACGGAATATTTACCGATACTCCACCCAAAGCTTCTACAAACTCGCCAATCGGCCTTGTTCCGACGCGAATACGTTTACCTTTCAAATCACTAAGACCACTGATGCGGGTTTTACAGTAAATGACCTGCGCGGGGTAAGGCCAAAGGCTCAATACCTTGATACCGTATTTCTTTTGAAAAAATTGATCTAGTACCGGTAGGTAAGCCTGCGCGACACGTTTTGCAGTTTCAATATCAGGGCTCAACCCCGCTAAATCCGCCCCCTCCATTTCAACATCAGCACTGGCGCCATAGGCGAGCACCGTACTACCGAAATCATACTCACCCAACCGCAATAATCGAATAATTTCTGTTCCAGTTAAGCCCAATTGATTGAAGGGGGTTAAGTCAACGGTCAGCTGTCCCGCGGTTAACGCTGGCACTTGCTTTGTCCAGAATGGCTGTTCATGCTCTTTATACTGACGCAGAAAATCCCATGAGCCCAGCACTCGAACAGGCGTGGCTTGTGCCTGCACGCAGGCTGAGGCGAGGAAGCTAGCGGCAATGACTGAGCAAAAAAATGTGCGTAGGGCATCACCGAATACCGGGAAACGACGAGTAAGTATGAAAAAACCGATACGCCAACCCATACAAGCCACCTAGTCGATTAATGAGAAATAGTGTGCAAAGATTATGCGATAACGCGCAAGGTTGTGGCAATCGTTTTTGTCAGCTTTGTGGCATAGTAAGGGTCTGTCGCGTACCCAGCCTTTTGCAACTGTGCGGCATAACCAGCGGCGCTATCAACTTCCTGCAGGGCTTGTTTATAGCGTGGGTTCTGGCTGATTAATCTAGCGTAGTCGTTAAAGGCGGCGGCATACGAGTCATAAGCCCGGAATTTTTCGGTCACTTGCTTAGGAACACCATTGATGTACTCGGTGGTGACGGTTTCCACGACTTTGCCACGCCAACCTGGGCCAGCCTTAATCCCAAACAGATTATGACTGGGATCGCCATTGGCAAACTTAATCTCACGCTTGCCCCAGCCCGATTCGAGTGCCGCTTGTCCCAGCATAAATTGGGCCGGAATACCCACTTGTTGTTCAGCCTGCTTGGCTTCCTGCCACAAACGCTGCACAAACTCCCGTGGTGCTGCGGTTGTGCTGTTGGTATTACTGACCCCATTCTTGGGAGAGGTTAATTCAGGACGCGAAATACCCTGTGTCGCTTGTTGCGCTTCTTGCGTTGCGCGATTCAATTTTTCAAGGGTTGACACAGGATTCCAGGTACTTTGATCCGGCCGCAACAGAGGTTTGATCGGCAAGGTAGGGTTTGCTTGCTCAGGCTTGATTTGCCGCATCAACTGCTTTTCTAACATGTCTGCTAACCCAACTCCACGTTGACTCAGCGTTTTGGTGAGTTGCTCGTCATACATCCCTTGAAACATATCGCCACTGCTACTCTCCAGTAAGCCACTTTTCATTTCAGTGGCGCGCATACTTTTGAGTACCATCTGCAAAAAAACCGCTTCAAACTGTTTTGCTGCTGCCCTGACTGCTGCCTCAGGATTGTCACGGGCGATCCGTTTTAAATCCTCTAGATTATTACCATCCGTGGCAGATAACGGTTTCGCCGACCCACGAAAATCGCTGGCACTGAGCGTCACCGCAGTGGGATAGAGTGAAGATGATTGCGTCATGATCTCAGCCGATTAAATGATTTCCAACTCAGCCCTGAGTGACCCTGCTGACTTTAAGGCCTGCAAGATTGCCAGCAAATCTTGTGGGGTTGTCCCAATCGTATTGAGAGCCTTCACCACATCAGCTAATCGTGTCCCGCCAGCCAATTCCAGCATTTGCCCGCCATCCGCCTTGATCTGAATGTTGGTATCATTCGTCACCGTGGTCTGCCCAGGAGATAAGGCATTGGGTTGGCTTACCTGAGGCGTGTTTGAGATGGTGATCGATAAATTGCCATGAGAAATCGCACAGGGTTGGAGAATGACCGTTTGATTCATGACCACTGAACCCGTACGGGCATTCACGATGACTTTGGCTGCTTGACGAGCTACTTCCACCTCTAAATTTTCAATTTCGGCCATAAATGCCACCCGACTATTCGGGTCTGGCGGCGCAATGACTTGCACCAACCGTGCATCAAGTGCGGCTGCAATCGGTTGCCCCATCCGTTGATTAATCGTTTGGGCAATTTTGATGGCGTTAGAGAAATCGCCTTGCAAAAGTTCTAGTTGAACTGTTTCACTCTGCGCAAAAGGCGAAGCTACTGCCCGCTCAACCAGGGCCCCATTCGGAATACGGCCCGCATTGAGGTGGTTCACTTGAGCTTTATTACCGCCGCTCGCCGCGCCTGCGCCTGCGACCACCAAATTTCCCTGCGCCAGGGCATAGACATTGCCATCGGCCCCTTTTAAAGGGGTCATTAACAGCGTGCCTCCGCGCAAGCTGCGAGCATTCCCCATGGAGGAAACGGTGACATCCAGTGTCTGACCTGGGCGGGCGAATGCCGGAAGCTGTGCCGTAACCATGACTGACGCAACATTGCGTAACTGTAGGCTCTGCCCTGGTGGCAACTGGATGCCCATTTGTGACAACATGGTATTAATACTTTGCACCGTAAAGGGCGTTTGTGTGGTCTGGTCACCCGATCCATCCAATCCCACTACAATCCCATAACCAATCAACTGATTTGGCCGCACACCCTGTATGCTAGCTAAATCTTTGATCCGCTCAGCCTGGGCAGCGGTCATCATGAGAAATAAGATCAGACCTAGAAAAAAAGGAGAATAGCAAGTGGTGGACTGTTTCATAGCACACCTAGAAAGGTAAAAAGGTATTGAAAAAACGCTGTAACCATCCCATCCGTTGGGTATCATCCAACGCGCCGCGGCCATAGTATTCCAAGCGAGCATCGGCGATCAACGTTGAGCTAACGATATTCCCTGCCAGCACGTTCAAGGGATTAACCACACCGGAAAAACGGAGAGTTTCAACTTCACCGTTAATCCCAATTTGCTTCTCACCGCTCACAATCAAATTACCGTTACCCAACACCTCAATCACAGTCGTCGTAATCGTACCGTTGAATAAATTATTGTTGCCGGTCTGACCTGTTCCTTCAAATTTATTTGAGCCATCAGCGGTAATCCCTAACCCTTGAAAACTTTTTCCCCAAAATTTACTAATCAGTGGGATTGAGGTATCCATACTGCTGGTCTTGGAGGTTTTGGTATTGGTGGATTGACTGGAGGTGATGCGCTCACTCAAATTAACGGTAATGGTGTCACCCACAAACCTTGCGCGCCGATCTTCAAAAAGTGGGCGGCTATTGCTATCGGCATAGATGCTCCCCGTTGCCAACGCTGGCGTTGCTGGGGTTATTGGGCGCGCTGTTTTTTGAGGAAGAACGTCAACCTTAGAATCCAGGTGATAGCATCCTGCTAACCAACAAGGGGTAATGAGTAAGAGTACTTTTATCCATGTAGGTGAGTGAATTGTCATCATCATTCATTCTCCGCACTAATCACTGGTATCGATCACTGAGACAGGCGTTGTTTATAGCTGGGTCAGGCGCTGCAGCATCTGATCGGATGTTTGAATCGCTCGGGAATTAATTTCATAAGCACGCTGTGCTTGAATCAAGCTCACCAGCTCTTCTGTCACGTTCACATTAGAGGTTTCTACGTAACCCTGGCTCAATTGTCCGGCGCCATTTGAACCCGGTGCATTGGTGGTCGCTGTACCAGAGGCCGCTGTTTCGGTAAACAAGTTTTGACCTAACGGCTGCAAGCCAGCCGGGTTCACGAATACCGCCAATTGGATACTACCGATCTGGGTTGAGACTCCCGCTACCGTTGCGCTTACTGTGCCATCTTGCGCAATCGAGACTGCCGTGGCTGCAGCAGGAATAGTGATCGACGGCGATAAGGGATACCCATTCGAGGTCACAATTTGACCATTGGCATCTTTCTGGAAACTGCCATCGCGAGTATAGGCAGTCGTACCATCAGGCAGGGCCACGGGGAAAAACCCATTGCCATTAATCGCGACATCAAGACCATTGGTCGTTTGCTGCAGATTACCCTGGGTATAGTTACGGACAGTAGCAACCGGTCGAGCTCCGCTGCCGATATTCAACCCTGAAGGCACCAGATTTTGCTGGGTTGACTGTGATCCGGTCTGCCGTAAATTTTGGTACAGCAAATCTTCAAACACTGCCCGTGAACGCTTGTAGCCATTGGTTGAGACATTGGCTAAGTTATTCGTAATCACATCTAACTGGGTCTGTTGAGAATCCAGTCCCGTTTTAGCAATCCAGAGAGAACGCATCATGATGGGCCACCTGCTTTAGGTTGAGTTATTCGGGTCAATTTCTTAGCCAGTCTGGGCCAGAAGTTGATCGCCTTTTTGCGAATTTTGCTGCGCCAATTGAATCAGTTTCAGATTCGTTTCAAACTGTCTGGCAGCACTGATCATTTGCACCAGTTGATCGACTGCGTTGACATTACTGCTTTCAAGATAACCACTCGCAATCCGGACTGCTCGGTCGGCATCTGCGGCCTGCCCGCTGCGTAGTTGGAACAGGCCATCAGGCATGCGCTGTAGTTGCTGATCATCCGGATTAACCAGTTTCAATCGCCCTAGTACCACCGCATTATTTTTTGCCCCGGTGAGTGGGGTTGCTGTCACTGTGCCTTCATCAGCAATCGAAATTTGTTGATCGGCGGGAATCGCAATTGGGCCGGCCTCTCCTAATAAAACCTGACCGTTTGCCGTCGCCAAAACACCTTCATTGTTCACCACCAAATGACCGTTGCGGGTATAACGCTCTTGCCCATTAGCCGCCTGAACAGCAAGCCAGCCTCGCCCTTGTACGGCAATATCCAGCTCACGCCCTGTTTGCTGTAACGCTCCTACGCTTAAATCAGCACCGGGGGTACTTTCCACCGCATAGGCACGAGTGGGTAAGCCTGGCCCCACTAGTGGCGCGGTACGAAAAGCCGCCATCTCAGCCCGAAATCCGTTGGTGGATAAATTCGCTAAATTATTCGCGACGATGTCTTGCCGCAACGCGGTATGCTTGGCACCCGTCATGGCGGTGTAGATTAATTTATCCATGTGCTATCCCAACTATCCAGTCTCACTAACGAAGATTGACCAGCGTTTGCAGCACCTGATCTTGTGTTTTGATCGTTTGCGCATTCGCTTGGTAAACCCGCTGAGCGGTAATCATGTCGACCAGCTGTGCAGTGAGATCGATATTGGCTTCTTCAATCGCGCCCGATTGCAAACTTCCTAAACTACCTGAACCAGGCGCTCCAACCAATGCAGGCCCAGAATCAGAGGATTCTGACCACTGGTTATTCCCCAGTTGGCGCAATCCATTCGGGTTGGTGAAATTAGCCAATACGACCTGCCCCTGAGGGCGGGACTGACCATTCGAGTAGCGGCCCAAAATCGTTCCATCGGTACTGACACTAAACCCAGAAAGGCGACCTGCGGTATAACCGGTCTGGCTAAGCGCATTCACACTGTAGGGTGTACCGTATTGTGTCGATTCGGCAAAGACCAAGCCATTTCCCAGGCCCTGGCCGGTTGGGTCGGTGGTCAGCGCAATGGGCCCGGTCAGTACGGGGTTACCTAAGGCCGCGCCAGTATCTGGGTTGGTAATAGGAATCGTGAAAGGCCCCGCGCCGCCAGCGGTTAGCTGACCCGAGGCATTGAATGTTAACTGCCGAATAGCGGCATTTTGTATTTGTGCCCCATCCAGCGCACCGTAAACATCCCAAGTTGTTGAAC
This sequence comes from Parvibium lacunae, assembly GCF_003335215.1. Lineage (GTDB taxonomy): Bacteria > Pseudomonadota > Gammaproteobacteria > Burkholderiales > Burkholderiaceae_D > Parvibium > Parvibium lacunae. Next base: position 215,365 of record NZ_QPGB01000002.1, read on the forward strand.
TCCGGCGCGCAAAATAAAGCGACAGGGTGTGTTGGTTACCAACCGCGTCATAAACAGAGAGTGAAGTCGAGTTGGTATAAGTCGAACCATTGTTGATATCAAATGGTGTCGTAACCGGATTAATCACCGCCGCCTGCGAACTCAAATTCACATTCACATTAATCCCATCAGTGACTTTAGGGGCAATATCTGACGAGGAAATGCGAAGTGGCGAGGGCGTAGATTGCACAATTTGATTATTGCTATTGACCCCAAAGCCGGTTAATTTTTGACCTGAGCCATTCACAATATAGCCATCTTTATCAAGAGAAAACTGCCCCCCACGGCCATAGGTCACCACGCCGTTGTTATCCATACGGAAAAAGCCATTGCCGTTAATCGCTAAATCAAGCGGGTTATTGGTGACTGAAATATTTCCTTGGGAAAAATTCTGTAATACCGCGGCGACACTGGTTCCAATCCCGACTGCGGTACTGGCACTGCCACCACCCGCTTGGGAAAACACGTCAGCAAAAATCGCATTCGCAGCTTTAAAGCCGGCGGTGTTGGCATTTGCCACGTTATTGCCAATCACTTCCAGTTGTTTGGAAGCCGCACTTAACCCACTCAGACCTTGTTGAAAACTCATGGCTTACTCCTTACACTCAATTGTGATTGGTATAACAACTTACAAAATCCGGCGAATCTGACTCAAGGTATAGGGACTGGCCTGCCCTGATACGGTCAGACTTGTGCTGTTACCGCTCTGGTTCACGCCCATCACCTGACCATAGGTCAGCCCGGTTACTTCAATATTGTTACCGCCTTGGCTAGCACTCCAGGTCACGCTGTATTTACCGTCAGTGAGTTTTTGCCCATTGTTATCATAGCCATCCCAAGTGTAGGCATTTACGCCGGATTGCTGAGCGCCTAAATCTTTTTCAAAGACCACATTGCCGCGCGCATCTTTCACCGTCATTTTCAAGTTATCGACTGGCTGTTTCAGCTCATAGCCTGTGGTGGTTTGCCCATTCGTTAGCTGGGCAGTGTTGCCGGGTACCAGCACCCCTTTCCCCATCAGTAGAGCCGATTGCAGGGTTTGCAACCCATTCAATCCACTTGCCAGGGATTCAATGGCGCTGTTTACTTGGTTAATCCCCGTGACGGTGTTGATTTGCGCTAACTGCGAGGTGAGTTCGGAGTTTTCAAGAGGATTGAGTGGGTCCTGATTTTTCATCTGCGTTGTCAGCAAACTCAAGAATCTATCTTGCAGGGCTTCGCTCGTGGTTTTTTCGGTATTAGGCCGAGATGCGCCGGGTAAACCAGCATAAGGATTGGTTGTATTGCTCGCGATGCTTAGCATAAAGTCCTCTCAATCTGTTTCACATCTCACTACTTATTGCCCAAGTGATAAGGTTTTCAAGAGCATCGTTCTTGCGGTTGCCGCCACATCGACGTTCGCCTGATAAGCCCGCGATGCCGATAACATATTGACCATTTCTTCAACCGCATTTACATTAGGCAAGGTGACATAACCTTCTTTATCCGCAAACGGATGCTTGGGGTCATATTGCCGACGCAAAGGGGTCGTGTTATCAACGGTCACCTCCTTGACCTGGACCGCTTGCGCACGCTGCTCTGCCAGCCCCTGCTGACCTGCGACAGGCACAGCCTGAAAAACCACTTGACGGGCACGATAGGGTTGTCCATCGGGACCAGCGACGCTATCGGCATTCGCCAAATTACTGGCAACGGTATTAAGCCGTTGACTTTGGGCGGTCATTCCGCTACTGGCAATTTGAAAGGTCTGGAGTAGCGACATAATCCTTATCCATTGGTTTGCAGGGCACTACGAATACTATTTATCGTGCCGTTTACGCCACGCAAGGCGGCCTCATAGCGCAGGCTGTTATCGGCAAACTGCGCACGTTCGGTATCCATATCCACGGTATTACCATCCAAACTAGGTTGGCTTGAGGCCCGAAATTGCAGGCGTACCCCCAGGCTGTTCAAGGCGCCCTGATTACCTGCAAGATGTTGTGTATGTGTTTGCTGTAATGGTGCGGCAAGGGGTTTACCCGCGGTTGCTTGTTTAAGCGCCGCAGCGAAATCAAAATCTTGGGCCTTGTAGTTAGGGGTATCTGCATTGGCAATGTTGGCCGCTAAGACACCCTGCCGTTGCCCCCGTAACTTCAGGGCTTCGGCATTACGCTGCATGGCCTCTTGCACTTTACCGATCATGCGATCCTCACACTCAGGGGTTCTTTATTAATAAGCCCCAATCTGTGGGGGCTCTGTTGCTTGAACACATTATTCGTGAACTTGAGGAAAGTAATGCGGCAATTAAACCGACTTTCTACCGTCTTTTCTGAACTTATTGTTGTGCCAATCTGGCTACATTAGCGATAGGCCCACGTTTTGAATTGCTCAAGCATGTCATTTTTGATTGCCAATCACCGCTATCGTCAACCCCTGTCTTATCTGGCAGCCTGTGGGCAACCGATAATCGCTGTATTTTTACTGATATTTTGTCCAGCATTACTGGCGTCAGCTAGCCCACCTGCACGAGATCATGCGATGGTAGGGCTTAATCGAGACCAAATTAGCGCATTGGTCACACAAGAAATTGAGGTTGCCAGCCGTCATTGGCAGCAGTATGGTTTTGAGGTCAAGGCAGCGCTGCTACCCGGTATCAGCACCGCAGCGCCATGTCAGGGACTGGACATCAAACCCGCTCACCCACAGCCTTGGTGGGGCCGACTGATGCTAAAACTGACTTGTGTCAGCCCAATTAATGCCGCGCAAAAAGGCTGGTTCGGCTTTGCTCCAGTTGAGGTACAAGTCTGGGGCCCTGTTTTTATTACTAAACGGCCCCTGCCGCGCGGAAAGCCTGTCAATCTCGATGATTTTGAGGCCGTGATGCAAAATTTGGTTCCTATTTTTCCTTTCCCACCCAGTTTGCGTCAGCTTGAGAACAATGTGTCACTCCCGCCTGGTTATGTGAGCCTGTCCCGATTGCAATCAAGTACCCGCCCGCCCCAAGTGTTGTCACTTGCCTTGATGGCAGGACAAGTCCTACGCAGTGAGGCGATTAAATCTGCCCCCACGGTAAGCCAGGGCGACATGGTCGCGTTGCGAGTTCGACATGCGCAGTTTGAAATGAACACCTCCGCGACCGCACTCATGGATGGTGGGATTGGTGATGTCATTCGCGTCAAAACGGAACAAGGTAAAGTATTGAATGCAACGCTAATTGATCAAAAACTCGCGGAAGTGCTTAACAATTAGATAGACAGAATCCTTGAACATATATTTATCTAACGATTTAACAATTTAGGTGCATATTTCTTCATTTATTTAACAAAATTGCCTCAAGTTTTCAGCTGGGTGTCCGAAATACTTTCCAAGTAAGGGCAAAGCGCGTCTCATGCAGCATGTAGGAAATTTACCTACAAGATGATAAGCTCTGTTCAAAGTCGCTTTTAAACACTTGGAGATGATGATGAAAATTGGCAATGGCAACGGTTTAGGGCAGGTTGACCGCACTGACCGGGGAACGACCACGAGTAGCGCCGGACGAGCGAGTCAATCTGATAGCGGTACGAGTGTGAGCAGCACGGAAAGCGTCCAGCTGAGTGGTTTTTCCTCTCGCTTGCAGGATCTTGAAAAAACACTGTCGGCCTCACCGGCGTTTGATGCCCAGAAAGTCGAAAGTATTACCCAAGCAATCCGTGACGGTAAATTTACGGTTAATAGTGATGTTGTAGCAGATAAATTATTAGCAAGCGTGCGGGAACTTGTTGGCAACTGACCCCCTTCCCGCACCCTAAATCAAGGTGTGCGGAACGATGGATACCCAACAATTACAGCAGCAGCAAAAAAAATCACAGCAAGCGTCGCTCAAAACAGAGAGTGATGCTTCTTTGTTATTGGTCTGCCGTCAGTTATTTGAGCTGATTCAAGCCGCAAACCAACTACTTCCTGGTATTCAAACTTTGCTTTTAGACGAGCAAACGGCCTTGACACAGCAAATTCCGGCGCCCCTAGAATTTGAGGCGCTTCTGAATAAAAAAGAAAAGGCGCTCTTGGCGCTGCAGCAGCACTGGGAAAAAATAATACACTTCATTCAGGAAAATCAGACTGATAAAGCAATCCAACCCGATCTGCGGCAATGGATTCAAACCACGAGCAACATCCTCGCCCGACCTGCGCTGGGGCGTCAATTGACTCAAGCCTTGGACAAGCTACAACTCGGTATGCAAGAGATTGTTGAATTAAATCAGCTCAATGGCCAGCTGATTGTGCGTCAGCGTCACCAAGTCGAGCAAAGCTTACATATTTTGCGCGGGACAGATAACCCGCAATTGCCAAGCACACCGCTTTACACTCCCACGGGTGGCGCCCACACGACCTTGAATAAAAATCGTCGCGGCATAGCGTAGGCTCAAGGTCTGTTTCGTCGGTGCGTCGCTTTAAGTGTTGACTTAAATACCAGATGAGGCCAGATAGCTGTCTAAATGAAGGGGTCGCACATTAAAGTGTAACCAATACTGAACGATACGCCCTAGTATCGTATTGAGATCATCAAAATTAACGGGCTTCACCGTGTAGCTATTTGCCCCCAGTTGGTAGGCGAGAACCAGATCGCGCTCTTCCTGGGAGGAGGTAAAAATAATCACAGGAACATAAGCCAAATCAGGATTCGCCTTGATCAAGCGCAGTAGCTCCAGACCATCTAACTTTGGCAACTTCAGATCTAACAACATCAGCTTAGGCAGCGCCTGCATTTCTCCTTGGCGAAGTTTGATGATGGCGTGCTCTAAGTAGGTTTTGGCAGCGACCCCATCTTCTACATGCACAATCGATAAGTCTTGCGCTGCGCGCCGCAGCGCCAGTAACGTCAACTCTGCATCACTAGGATTATCTTCAACCAGTAATATATCCATCGCTCCCCCTTATACCGTTGCTAGTGGTAAGGAAAAATAGAAGGTTGCCCCTTCACCCGGAATCCCCTTACCCCATGCCTGACCACCGTGACGCATGACAACCCGCTGCACAATCGCCAAACCAACACCGGTTCCTTCATATTCATTGACACTGTGCAGGCGCTGAAAAACACCGAATAGTTTATGGGCATATTGCTGATCAAAACCAACACCATTATCACGGACATAAAATGCACCGCTCTCAACACCAGCGCTGTAGCCAATTTCTACACGCGGTTCGCTGGATTTTTGCGAAAACTTGCAAGCATTGCCAATCAGATTCGCCAGCAATTGTTGCAGCAACGTCGGGTCGCCTAATACAGGGGGCATGGCATAAACAGCAAGCTGGTGTTGGGGCCACTGCTCTTGCACTTCATGGCAAAGACGCTGGGCTAAGGCTTGCATATCAACCCATTCCGATTTCATTTCGGTCCGGCTGATGCGCGCATAACTTAATAAATCTTCAATCAATTTCGCCATTTTTTCTGCATTCCGACCGATCCGCTGCAAATAAAGGCCCCCTTGTTCATCCAGCTTGTCCTGATACTCCTGCTGGACAATCGCACTAAAGCCAGAGATTGCGCGTAGCGGCGCACGCAAGTCATGGGCGACGGAATAAGAAAAGGCCTCCAACTCGCGATTCGCCTGTTCTAGCGCCGCAGTCCGGGCAATGACTCGTTCTTCCAACTCGGTATTCATACGTTTCATTTCGCGCTCGGACCATTTTTGCGCAGAGATATCTCGAACCTCAATTTGCTGATAAGGCAAGCCATCAATGTAAACCGTGGAGCTCGCAATTTCGACTTCTAACTCACTCCCATCCAAACAGCGTAATGCACTCTCTCGATAGGTAAACTGCTTGATATCGGTACTGGTCTGATGAATTAGCTCCATCATCGCGGGACGAAATATCGGGGCAGTCATTTCCAGCAGGTTACGCCCGATGAGTTCTTCGCTCGACATGGCGTGCATCATTTTGACAAAAGCATGATTGGTGTAAAGTAAATCACCTTCACGATGAATACAAATCCCATCGACCGAAGCCTCAACCATGCGCCGATAGCGGGCTTCACTCTCACGTAGCGCACGCTCAGCACGCGTGCGATCAGTAATATCAATAGCCATCGCCAGAAAACCCAAGACTTTACCTTCGCGGCTGCGCAGCGCAGCGTTATACCACTCACAGACCAACTCTTGGCCGCCAGCAGTTACATTGACGTTCACACCCCGCACCATACTTTCGCCCTGACGTAAACGCTCCGTGCGTTGCTCGACCAACTCAATATCTGTTTTCGCAACGATGGTTTCTTCGGCACGCTTACCAATGACATCTCGTAAACGATAACCAAAGAGACTTTCGGCAGCGGGGTTCCAGTATGTAAAGCGTTGCTGACTGTCTTTGATCACACAAGGAATGGGCATTAACATCATCTGTAATTGCTGCATCTCCAGTAATTGAGATTTTTCCTCAAGCAGCGCAATTCGATCGAGTTCCATTTGCATTCGTTCACTGATATCCATCAGACTGGCACGAATAATTGTTTTACTCCGATGGGGCATCGCTACTAGGCGCAGTTCGCAGTGGATGACCCGACCATTGGCATGTCGCAGTGTCCATTGAGTCGTGACGATATGTCCAGATGCAACTTGTGCAGTAATCTCACGTGCTTTCGAAAAGGTATCTTCCCCGGCCTGGGTATCGGTACAAAAATGACGTGGGCTCGTTCCGATAAATTCTTCGCGAACATAACCCAGCATCTTTTCTGCCGCCGGATTAACGTCGATAATTCTCAATGGCTCTAGCGTAAATAAAATAATCGCTTCAGGCGCATTCTCTACCATCGTTCGATAACGCGCCTCGCGCAATCGTAGACTTTGCAACAAACGTTCTTTACCAAGACTGAGTAGGCCAATTGCATTCGCGATAAAAACGCTAATCAGTAAAAAAATTTGGAGTAGTAAATTTCCTTGAATACTTAATACCGGGCCGAATAAAAAAGTAAATTGACTGACATCACCCACCTGCTCAATAAGCCCCTGAAAAATCCGCATGGTCTGCAGGTTAGCGGTGATCAAGAACCAAAGAATCACGATCATCAGCACGCGAATCTGACTTTGTAGCGCAGCATAAAATAAAATCCCGGAACTCAACACTAACCATAAGGTATGGATCAGTGTTTTACCAATCCCTCCAGGTAAAGAGGATGCACCGAGCCAGCTCATAACACCAGAATCGGGTAACCAAGTTGCCAGCACAATCAATAACAGGAGCCCCTTCTCTCGCAAGTTAATATATAAAAAATAGCGCGGTTTGAACCATAAAAGCAGCCCTGGCATCAATGCCAGCAGCAAATAGAAATGTGTTGCCCCATACGCAAATAAACGTGGCCAGTGTTCATGGATCGACCAACCCAATAGCGTGGCAATCAGCGCGGGCAGTAAAATACTTAATGGCATTAATACAAACAATAATCCCAGTCCATAACGGGTATAGAGTGATAAAGATCGGAAATGAAGCTGCACCCCAAGCACCCGTCGCGTCAACCCTGCCGCACACATAGCCAGTAGTATGGTGGCAATCACAAATAGCTCGCCCCAGGTAATTACTTGAGTGAGTCCTGACTGAGTGTTGGGTAAACCTCCAGATGGATAGACAAGATTCATCACGTATAGCATCAGCCCTGCACTCAACAAATAGCGATAGCCATAAATCGCTGCCAGTGCAGCCATGGGCGCAACCAATATCGCCAGTGGCAAGAAACAGGCACCGGCATTGATATTGCCCAAGTCTGCGAGCTGGGCACAGAAAGTCCGCTGCAACAGTGTGTTTGTCAGGAAGTATAAAAGTGCCGTAATGGGTACGATCAAACCATGAAACAAGACTTGCGCGGCAATACCCCAGCGTTGACGTTGTGCCAAATAACGGGAAAACAGGGCAATTCCTGCTTTGCTAAAACGAGCGATTGGCTGCAGCAATGAGGTGATAGGTGCGCTGAGTTTCTTGAGGTAGCTGACGACACTCTCTAGCCAACGATAGCGTGGTCTTGGCCGCAGTGTTGGATTGATAGAATAAGTGATCGTGTCAGAGGGCCAGTCGCTCTCATCGTCCCAGCTAGGGCTGGCTTCCCGCGCGCGGGGGGTAGGTTCTTCTGAGATCGAAAAATCAGGTGCGGGCGTCATGGTTAGTCCGCAAACGCAAGGTTATCCCTGCCAATCGCGGAGCCGAACACGCATTCTGGCAATCGCTTGACTGTGAAGTTGGCAAACACGAGATTCTGTGACCCCCAGAATGGCGGCAATTTCACGGAAGTTTAATTCTTGTTCGTAATACAGGCCCATTAACATCTGCTCACGCTCGGGTAAGTTTTCTATTGCCTGGATCACCGCCCCACGAAAACGCTCGTCACCGAGAATATCAATCGGATTCGAATCTTCGTCGGCGATATTGCGATCCAAGAAAGGATCGCTGCCATCGTCATCGTCATTCTGATCAAAATAGATTAATTGATAGCCGCGCGCACTCTGCAGCATCTCTTGATATTCTTCCAGCTTAACGCCGAGTTCCTTCGCCATCTCGCCTTCATTTGGAATACGCCCTAAACGATGCTCAAGCCGTTGCATGGCATTTTCTATCGTCCGCTGGGTTTTTCGCAAACCTCGGGGCAGCCAGTCTCCTGAGCGTAGCTCATCTAGCATGGCGCCGCGAATCCGCTGCGTAGCGTAGGTCTCGAATTGAGCACCCTGCCCTTCTTCAAAACGCGAAACGGCATCCATCAGACCAATCAAACCAGCTTGAATCAAATCATCGAGTTGCACACTCGCAGGTAGTTTTGCCAACATGTGATGCGCCATGCGTTTTACCAAAGGCGCATATTGCTCGACATATTGATCACGGTCTAATTTGCCCGTTGCATTGTAAAGATTCGCGGTTTTAACCATGCCTGTTACTTATCGTTGCGCGATAGCGCTCAAAGGCCTATCAGCAATATTTATTCAAAGGTACAAGGGCACTGCCCGATCAGACCGCAAAAAGCATTGCCACAAATACGTTGGTACCTTACCTCGACACAGGCACAAACACACTGCGCAACCAAGCGCAAATTTGCTGCTGCGACTGACCAAAAAATGCACTAAAACTGGCTGGAAAAGTCAAACTGCCGGGACTGACCTGCCAATCAAGCCAATATGGATGATAAGGGATTATGCGCGGAGATTCGAGGCCTGCCGGCGGCTTTTTCAGGAAAAACGCTGATTTTTCCTGGCTGGCGTGCCTATTTTCCTGGGTTTTGCTGGCCTTTTGCGACAAACGCTGCGGTTCTAATACCCAATAATCAACACTCACCCCTGACTGGCTTAATTTTTCATAAAAAGGCAGCCCTTGCCTATCACCTTGCGAAACATGCGTATCGGCGGCACTAATCAAGCGCAATCGCTTTGGCCCTAGGGTCTGTAATAACCCCTGACAGAGCTGTAATAGCGCACGTGAATGCCACACCGCGGGAAGATGGGGGATATGCAGCAGAATCTGATCAGGGCAATCTGGCAAGACGGTGAAAGCCTGCAGCCAATCACGGATCCCATTCGGCGTTTGCAGCAGCGCGGGTAAGCCGCGTGCCGCCATCATCAGGGTAACTCCAGACGTCAGTGGCGTGCTAACTTGATGGTAGGGTTTATCTCCCTCCAGCAAATGCAACAGGTCATAGCGCGTTGTAATACCCGCCGCTGAGGCTAGGTTAACCAAGCTACTTGGGCACGCCTCGACCATCAACACCCGTTGCTGTTGCTGACGTAGCATCTGTGCCGCAGCCAAGATCAGATGAGGCAGCGTTGGTGAAGCTGAACAACTGTGCACGATAGTCACGTGGGGCAATGTCGCCGTTTGAATCACGCTCTGGGGCGCAGCAGACTGGGCCATCGCAGAAAACATATGGCGCAAACCAGCAGCCTGATCGGCTTGAATCATGGGCTTTGCAGAACGCATCTGGTTTTCTCCTTAGCTTAGACTGCTGGCATCGTGACGTTGGTCAACAGACGGCGATCACGTTCCTCATCACGCATACTAAACAAAGGATGATTCGGCGCTTTAAGGGCGCGATGCAATAACAATTGTGGGTTCGGGGCGTGAAAATCTTCAGGAACACGCTGACCATTGCAAACAAATTGCAGTTTTAGTTTGTGACGCATTAAGACGTCCAGCACGCCACCCGTTTTCATGGCCTCATCCAGCTTACTGATTAAAGCCCCACTCAAACCCTGGCCATGCTGCGGCGCATTATAGGTGCGCACCACATCTTCCAGGACTTCGGTTTGTGCGGCAGCATTTAATACGAGCATGCGCTTTATGGTCGGGTCAGACAGCATCGCCAACTGTTCAGGGACGCGACTATCACGCTGGCCCATTCCAACGGTATCAATCAAGACCATTTTCTTTTGCGCCAATAAGCCCAACATAGATTGCAACTCTGCCGTGGTGTGCGCGGTATACACTGGTACATTCAAAATTTTTCCATAAACCCGGAGCTGGTCCTGGGCGCCAATCCGATAAGAATCGGTGGTGATCAACCCCAATGATTGAACGCCCCAGCGCATGACACAGTGGGCCGCCAATTTTGCCGTGGTGGTGGTTTTACCCACCCCGGTCGGCCCCACCAGCGCATAGACCCCCCCCACACTGATCATGTCATCCGCGACCAGATTTGAGACAGTTTGAGAAGCCACTTTCGCGACCTGCAGGTTATGTTGTAAGACTTTATACAGCCAGTCATGGGCCGCTTTTTCACTGTAATCATCGGGGAGCTTCTCCACAATCGCCCGCGCATAGGCTGTCGAAAAACCGGCTTCAACCAATGCCCCCCATAAGCTGGCGCGCAAGGGGTTGCGCTGAGCGCTATCACGCCAATGCAAGGCCGCTTGCTGTTCTTGCAAAAGCGCCCGCATGGTTTTGAGTTCTGCTAGCACGGCAGCCTCAGAGACCTCATCAGTGCGGCTGACTTCCTTGCTTGGAACATTTGCCGATGCTGCAGGTAGGGCGCCCGCTGGGGGCGGCTCAGCCCGCTCCCGCGCGCCACGTGCTTGCGCCGCTAGTAAGGCTTCGACACCCGCCGGCACTGGGTTGGCTGGGGTCTGAGTCCGCTCGGCAAAACTGGGGCGACGGCTAGCTTGAGGCGCGGCCTTATTGCCCTTGAATGGCGCATGCGCCGAAGGCCGAATGGCTGCAAAGGGATTTGGCTCTTGTGCCGCTAATTGATCCGCCAAGGCATCCCAATTGGGTTGCGCAGCACCTGATTTAGCGGTGCTAGGCGATTTTTGCCGCCCACTCCGTGCCAATGGCGTCTGCTGCGCCATTTGTCGCCAGCCACCCAGATCAGCATCCTCCTCTTCGGGCAACAAGCCGCGCTGCAATTTCCCTGCGGTAAAGTGCAACGGCGGCGGCGACTGACGATGAGCCGGCTGATCACCGACCAATTCATCGACCTCGTCGGCTGGCATCGCAACCATTTCAATGCCCTCTGCCACCTGCCTGGAGGAAAGGATCATGGCGTCATCCCCCAATTCTGCACGCATCATCCGGAAGCACTCACGGGTCGTTTTGGCTACAAATTTTTTGACATTCATGCGCGCGCTCCTATCACACTACTAACTTTGATACTACGAGACTCGGGAATTTCAGCATGCGCCAACACCCGCAAGCGCGGCACCGCTCGCTTAAACATACGGGCCAATGGCAAACGAATTTTGTCTGGCACGAGCAGAACCGGGGCTTGCCCAAGCGCTTCTTGGCGCTGCGCGTTGGTGTTCATATCGCTGACCATCGTATCTGCCAAGCCAGGCTCCAAGCCCATTCCCTCATGGCTATTGCTGACGGTTTGTTGAATAATCCGTTCCAGATTCGGGTCTAACACCAACACATTCAGCTCACCCTGATGACCCGCCAAGCTCTGGACGATACTGCGCGCTAGCGCGATCCGAACGGCTGCGGTTAGCTCATCTACCGCCGTTGTCCGTGTTGCCTGCTCACACAAGGTCTCAATAATCGTCCGCAAGTCGCGTAAATGCACGCCCTCATCGAGTAAGTTTTGCAACACGCGCTGTACGGTCGCCAGGGGCACTAGCTTCGGCGTCAAATCTTCCACCAACTTCGGTACGCTCTTGGTAAAGTGCTCTAGCAGCGCCTGGGTTTCACTGCGTCCTAGCAGTTCTGCCGCATGGGTATGCAGTAAATGAGAGATATGTGTCGCTACCACGGTGCTAGCATCTACCACGGTATAACCCGACATCTGAGCCTGATCGCGTGAGCCCTTATCGATCCAGATCGCGGGTAAGCCAAATGCCGGGTCTTTGGTTGCTGTGCCACTGAGCGTTTGTGAAACACTCCCCGGATTAATCGCCATTAATTGATCAGTGAAAACCTCACCAACCCCAATCTCGACGCCTTTCAGTAAGACTCGATAAGCACTGGGCCGCAGCTCCAGATTGTCACGAATATGGACGGCAGGCGGCAAAAACCCGATTTCTTGTGCAAACTTTTTCCGAATTCCTTTAATTCTTTTGAGCAAATCACCATCTTGGCCGCGATCCACCAGCGGAATCAAACGATAACCGACTTCCAACCCCACCATATCCACCGGTTGAATATCGTCCCAACTTGCCTCAATTTGTTCACTGGGTTGGCTCGCCTGCGCCTGTGTTTGTACTGACGCAGCTTCTTGCGATGCTTGCCGTCGAGTTTTCTCGCCTTGCCACCATCCTAATGCCACCAGCCCTGCTGCAAAAATGAGAAAAACCAGATGTGGCATATTGGGAATCAAGCCTAGGGCACCGATTACCCCACCCGAGATCATCAAGACCTGGGGCTTAGCCAATAGCTGCTGGGCGACTTGTGAACCAATATCTTTACCATCACCGACCCGTGACACAACCAGACCTGCGGCAACCGAAATAACCAGTGCGGGAATTTGCGCGACCAAGCCATCGCCAATGGCTAGTAGCACATAGTTATTGGCTGCATCACCCGCACTCATATCATGCTGGACGATCCCCACAATCAAGCCGCCAATAATATTGATGAAAAGAATCAGAATCCCCGCAATCGCGTCACCACGAACAAACTTTGAGGCACCATCCATTGAGCCGTAAAACTCAGCCTCTTGGGTGATTTCTGTCCGGCGGCGTTTGGCTTCATCTTCTTTAATCAAGCCTGCGTTTAGATCCGCATCAATCGCCATCTGTTTGCCAGGCATGGCATCTAACGTGAATCGCGCAGAGACTTCCGCAATACGGCCGGCACCTTTGGTAATCACGATAAAGTTAATCACCATCAAGATGACGAAGACGATGATACCTACCGCAAAATTACCGCCCACCAAGAAATGGCCAAAGGCTTCAATCACCTTCCCAGCCGCATCAGGGCCAGTATGCCCATGCAATAGAACAACCCGGGTTGAGGCCACATTTAATGACAAGCGTAATAGGGTGGTTAAGAGCAGAATCGTGGGGAAAGCCAAGAAATCGAGTGGTTTGGTGGTGTACATGCTGGCAAGAAGCACCAGCAAGCCCAAGCCAATATTGAAGGTAAACAGTAAATCCAGAATAAAGGGCGGTAATGGCAAGACCATCATCGCCAATACCAGCATAATAAATATCGGGGCACCCAGGTTACGCGCCTGACTCAGATCTACGCGAATAGGACCAATCGCAATGTCACTCATGCTCTGCCTCGTTCAAGTATTAAGCGTGGACCCAACCATTCAGATCCATGAACAATCTCATTATTGAAGAAACTTGAGGAGCCTGATGCGTCAATTAAACCTATAAAGCGGCTTCAATTGCACGCTTGGCTGTCGCTTCTATGACTCGCGCTTGTTTTATTCAGCGCGCAGGCATTGCGTTGCACCAATCCGAGGATCGCAATCAATGACCTCAATTAGGCGACAGCCCCGGTTGCGGCTGGGTCTAGTTCTTTGGGAACAGGCAAATCGGCGGGTAGCGGCAGGTGGTGACGATCAGTCGGCAAGCCAGCGGCGCGGTGAGCCCGTAATTGATACACATACGCTAACACTTGGGCGACCGCGGTATAGAGCGACAGGGGAATTTCCTGACCTAATTCGGTATGGGCATAAAGCGCCCGCGCCAGTGGCGGGGCTTCTAAGAGAGGAATGTTGCTTTCCTGTGCAATTTCGCGGATGCGCTGCGCGACATGATCGGTCCCTTTCGCAACCACCAAAGGCGCCCGCTGCCCTGATTCCTGGTATTTAATCGCAACAGCATAATGCGTTGGGTTTGTCACAATGACATCCGCTTTAGGGACTTCGGACATCATCCGTTTACGCGCCATATCTCGCTGTTGCTGCTTGATGCGACTTTTAACGTGCGGATCCCCTTCGGTCTCTTTCGCTTCGCGCTTATATTCTTCCATCGTCATGCGTAGCTGGCTAAAATAGCGCCACGCTTGAAACGGTACATCCAGCGCGGCGATCAGCACCAACATGCCGCACAAGATAAAGAAATCTTTCAGTGCCAAGCCCATCAGATGGCTTAACGCTTGCTCAGTGGAATCCATCAACATACCCACAAACGCATCACGTTGTAACCACACCAGCCACACCCCCATGCCCCCGATCAAGAGTGACTTTAAGACGGCCTTGACCAATTCCCCCAAGCCTTGCCAGGAGAATATTTTTCCTAAGCCGCTGATAGGATCTAATTTTGTAAAGTCTGGCATGAGGGCTTTCGTGCTGTAGTTCCACCCTCCCAGCATGATTGACCCCAACAAAGCTAACACAGACGTCGCCACAATAAACGGCAAAACCAACTTTAGGCCCAATAACCCAAGGTCTTGCATGTGCGTTAACATCCCCGCTGGATCATGGCTATTGGCATGGTTAAAGCGTAACCCAACCAGCATAATCTCGCGCCCCCCGCTATAAAGCCAACTCGCGCCAAACCAACACACCGCCAATCCGCTGAGTGTTACCAAGGCCGTCACCAATTCACGCGAGCGCAGGACGTTGCCTTCTTCGCGCGCCTGATCAATGCGTCGTTGCGACGCCGGGAGGGATTTTTCTTGATCGCTTTCTTCTGCCATAACAGATAAGTTACCGTGAAGACGAATGGACTGTTGCACTGATTATGGCGTGAACATGAACGGGGCAATCACTGGATAAACCCAGTGAATTGCGCCTATTTTGGCGCATCAGGCGCCTCAGAAAACTGAGGCAACGTCAAAGAATGGATTTGATGGTGAAAATGACCGCTAATTGATTGAGTATCGCGCCAGTGAATCCATCAAACTAATGACAATATGATGGAAAGATTGATTCATGACCACAGACTGATAGCACTATGCAAAGCCCAGGGCGAAATGATCCATGTCCTTGCCGGAGTGGAAAAAAATACAAACATTGCTGCTTGTTAAAAATAGCGCAGCCTGGCCCGTTACGCGTAGAAAGCGCAGCCAATCAGCTCATTTCACTCCTACAACAAGCCATTCAGTTACATCAACAGGGTGACTACCCGGCGGCTGAAGCCGCCTACAAAGCCGTTTTAGAGCGAGATAGTCAGCAGCCGGACGCACTCCATCTCTTGGGTTTACTGGCCCACCAACACGGCCATCACGCGGTGGCAATAAGCTTGATCAATCAGGCGTTGGCACAACAAAACCTCCCTCCAACGAGCCAAGCCGCCATGCACTGCAATCGCGGTCTGGCGCAACAAGCCAATGGTGATTGGGGTGCAGCAAAACGGGATTTTATGCGGGCGATTGAATTACGACCTGATTTTCCGGAAGCCCACAATAATCTGGGATTACTGTTTTACCAAGAGACGGATTATGCTGCGGCCTGCCAAGCCTTCGAACAAGGCCTTGCCATTCAGGCGCAGGCATCGCAATTGCATAACAATTTAGGCTTGGCGAGACAAGCGCAGCATGATTGGGCGGGTGCTAGGCAGGCCTACCTAGCAGCACTCAGGTATAGTCCTCACTACCCTCAGGCATGGAGTAACCTGGGTAGCCTGTACTACTTGCAAGGTGAATACGGCGAGGCCGAGAAGGCCTTGGAACAGGCGAGGCAATTGAGCCAAACACAAGCGCTGAGTCACCTTGAATTGGCCCAACTGTGGAATCGAATTGGCTTAAACCAGGCAGCCCAAGGGCAGCCGGCGATGGCCCAGCAAGCTTACCAACAAGCGCTGAGTGTCAACCCCAATTGCGTCGATGCCCATATCAATATCGGTCTGCTTCAATACGATGCCGGGCAAGATTCATTAGCTGAAAGCGCCTACCGCCAGGCGTTACAGCGACAGCCAGACTCAGCGTTAGCATTGAATAATTTAGGCAACACCCTGGCCCGGCAAGGCCGGTTTGATGAAGCGGTTACCTGTTATCAACAAGCACTCCAACAGCAGCCGCACTATGCGGAGGCTTATGCCAATTTAGGGTTAGCATTGCGCGGCTTAGGTAAGGTAGATGCTGCCATTCAGGCTTATCAACAAGCGATTTCCTTAAAACCAGATTACGCCGAGGCCTACAGTAACTTGGGGAATGCCTTACGTGATCAAGGGCAATTTGATGCAGCAATCACGGCTTATCAGCAAGCGGTTAACGCCAAACCCGATTTCCCTCTCGCCCACAGTAACTTACTCTTTTTTCTGAATTACCACCCGACTTGGTCCGCCGAGAAAATTTTTGCGGCGTATCAAGACTGGGAACAAAAGCATGCTCACCGTTTTTATAGCAGTTGGCCTGATTGGCAAAGCCGGCGTGCCGAGTTTCTTAGCCAGCCCTCTCGCCGGCTGCGGGTGGGCTACGTTTCCCCTGATTTTCGCCGCCATGCTGCGCATCATTTTCTTGAGCCGCTCATCGAGCAGCATGATCAAACCGCTTTCGACCTATTTTTATATGCTGACGTGGCCCAAGAAGATGCGGTCAGTGAACGTTTCAAACAGACTGGCAGCCACTGGCGTAACACCTGCCACCTCAGCGATGCGGCTCTAGCGAGCCAGATACAAGCCGATCAGATCGATATTCTGGTTGATCTAGCAGGCCATACTGCTGGTAATCGACTCTTGGTATTTGCCCGTAAACCCGCGCCAGTGCAAGTGTCATCCTGGGTGGGCTATGGCTACACAACGGGTCTAACAGCGATAGATTATTTTATGCTGAGTGAGCAAGCAGCACGGTCTGAAGACCAGGCGGTATTCGCAGAGAAACTCTGGCCCTTGGCCTTTTCTACAGCGTTCCGGCCTTCTGACAACATGGGGGACGTGACGCCACTGCCCGCCCTAGAGCACGGCTACTTGCGCTTTGGCGTGCTCTCGCGCGCAATTCGTATCAATGCCCCCCTGATAACTGTTTGGGCAAAACTCCTGACGGCAATTCCGAATGCCAAGTTGGTGGTCGACAGCGTTGATTTCAAAGACCCAGCTCAACAAGATTGGCTGATACAACAGTTCAAGGCACACCATATTGATGCAACGCGCTTAGAAATCGGCTTCCACAGTCCTCCTTGGCCGATTCTGCAAAGCATTGATATTACGCTGGACTGCTTTCCGCATAACTCTGGCACAACCCTGCAGGAAAGCTTGTATATGGGCGTCCCCTTTATTACTTACGCCAATCGTCCCGGTGTCGGTCGCATTGGAGCAGGCGTCTTAGCTGATAATGGCTTGCAAGAATGGATCGCGTATTCCGCAGAAGAGTACATTGCCATCGCGCAATATTGGGCGGTTCACTTACCAGAACTGGCGAGATTACGACAAGGGTTGCGCGGGCGAATGCGCAGTGTTGGCGTTAGCAATGAACGCCGTTATAGTGCACAAATCGAACAGGCGTATCAAACGATGTGGCAACACTATCTGGACGGAGGGCTCAGCAGATGAAGGCTGTTATTCTTGCCGGAGGCTTAGGCACCCGAATTTCCGAAGAAACCCATTTGCGTCCTAAGCCGATGATTGAGGTCGGCGGTAAACCCATTCTGTGGCATATCCTAAAAATGTACTCCGCCCACGGCATCAATGATTTCGTCATTTGTTGTGGCTACAAGGGTTATGTCATCAAGGAATATTTTGCAAACTATTTCCTTCATATGTCAGATGTTACCTTTGACATGACCCAAAACCAGATCGAAGTTCACCACCACCATGCAGAACCCTGGCGAGTCACGGTAGTCGACACCGGAGAAAACACCTTGACCGGCGGACGCCTCAAGCGAGTCGCTGAATATGTGGAAAACGAGCCCTACTTTTGCTTTACCTATGGCGATGGCGTTGCTGACCTAAACATCGCTGACAGCATCCGCTTCCATCAGCAACACGGCAAACTGGCGACAATCACCGCCGTTCAGCCACCGGGGCGTTATGGTGCCTTGGAAATGGATGCCAACGGCGGCGTTACCGCATTTGCTGAAAAACCAAGAGGAGATGGTGGCCGCATTAATGGCGGCTTTTTTGTTCTCTCCCCCGCCTGTCTTGACCTGATCGCCGATGATCAGACCAGTTGGGAGCTAGAGCCCCTTTCCACGCTCGCGAGCACCGGAGAGCTCATGGCCTACAACCACCTGGGGTTCTGGCAACCGATGGATACCTTGCGGGAGAAAAATCTGCTGGAGGAGCTGTGGGCCAGCGGTCAGGCCCCATGGAAGATGTGGGATTAAGCGATGACAGGTCTCCTCGCCCCCCCCAATCCAAGCTTTTGGCGGCAGAAAAAAGTGCTTGTAACCGGCCACACGGGCTTTAAAGGCGCTTGGCTCAGTCATTGGCTACATCGCCTTGGCGCCGAAGTCATCGGGGTTGCGTTGCCCCCCCCGACAACCTCACCCAGCTTATTTTCTGCACTTAATTTAGACAAATATTGTCATCATCATATTCAAGACATTCGGGATCATGAGGGTCTAAACCACCTCATGCAGCAGTATCAGCCGGAGATTATTTTTCACCTCGCCGCGCAATCCTTGGTGAGAACTAGCTATCGCGATCCACTGACCACCTTCAGTAGCAACGTGATGGGGACAGTCCACGTGTTGGAAGCGTGCCGGCATCTTCCTACGCTACGGATGGCCTTAATGATTACTACCGATAAGGTCTATGCCCAACCCCAGCAAGGCGTGGTCTCAGACCTTGAGCATGATGAGTCATCGCGAGTCTCCCGTGGTTTTGCCGAAACCGATCGATTGGGCGGTCATGACCCCTACAGCGCCAGCAAAGCAGCCGCTGAACTCGCGATTCAAAGCTACATTGATAGTTTTCTGGGCCCCGCAGGCAAGCCGATTGCCGTGGCACGGGCGGGTAATGTGATCGGTGGTGGCGACTGGTCTGCTGAGCGACTGATTCCAGATGCCATTCATGCCTGGTCAACCGGCACCCCGCTGGAAATTCGGCATCCTGGCGCGATTCGCCCTTGGCAACATGTTCTGGAACCTTTGTACAGTTATTTACAACTGGCAGAGAAAATTTGGCATAGGCCGAATCTTGCAGGCGCCTATAACCTGGGGCCAGATCTAAACGCCACCGCTGAAGTTCAATCAGTCGTGCGGCTTGCTGCGCAGTGCTATCACCAACAGACAAGTCAACCCGCTACGGTTGATTGGCCCGCATCGTCCGAACCAACGGCTGCCAGTGCTACACAATGGCACGAAGCAGCATGTCTACGCTTGAATACACAAAAAGCGCTTGAGGTCTTTGGTCTACGGCCCGTGTGGCCGTTATCAGAAGCCATCGAACGGACGATTGCCTGGTATGCCCGCTTTCAGCAAGGCGATGCCGCGATGGCACTGTGCAATCAAGATATCCAGCACTTTGAAGCGTGTCTCAAAGGTCACACTGATACAACAGAAGACTGTGATGCCTAACCGGATAGACTCGCCCCAATTCAACGCCGAACCCCTACCGTTAACAGGTGCGTGGAAAATTCAGCGCAAGCGCCGTCATGATGAACGCGGGAGCTTGACACGCTTGTATTCAGATTCATTTTTTGCCAGTTTGGGTTGGGTTGGCTCGATTGTTCAAATCAACCACAGCGTCAATACTCAGGCGGGTACCCTACGCGGCCTACACTTCCAACTGGCACCATACAGTGAGTTTAAGTACGTGCTGTGCCTGCGAGGAAACGTATTTGATGTCGTGGTTGATTTACGCAGTAAGTCGCCGACCTTTTTACAGCATTGCGCCATAGACCTTGAGGATGATCAAGGGGTGTTGATTCCACCTGGCTGTGCTCATGGGTTTCAGACTCGAGTGGATGGATCTGAACTGATTTATCTGCATAACCAACCTTATCAGCCCGATGCTGAGCGCGGTCTCCATTATGCCGATCCACAGTTGCAAATCGCATGGCCACTGCCAATCAGTCAAATTTCTGAGCGTGACCAACAGCACCCCCCGCTCGCCTCGGATTTCAAAGGATTATGACAATGAAATGTCGCCACTGTCAGAGTGATCAGTGTTTTGAAGTCATTGATTTAGGGCACGCGCCACCTTCCAATGCTTATCTCAGCCCTGCGCAATTAGCCCGCCCCGAGATTTGGTACCCGCTCCGAGTGATGGTCTGCAGCGAGTGCTGGTTGATGCAAACCGTTGACGTCACCGATTACAGTCAACTCTTTGATGCTGACTATGCTTATTTCAGTTCCTATTCCGCTTCTTGGTTAGCGCATGCAAAAAACTTGGTGACGCATTTGATAACCCGCTTTCATCTCACCCCCGAGCAGCTCGTGGTTGAAGTCGCAGCGAATGATGGTTACCTATTGCAATACGTTAAAGACGCAGGCATTCGTTGTCTGGGGATCGAACCCACCCTCAGCACGGCCATTGCCGCCAGAGAAAAAGGGCTGGAAATTGAAACATGCTTTTTTGGCACGCAAACCGCCGATCAATTGAGTCAAAAGGGCTGCCAAGCGGATTGCATGATTGCCAATAATGTGCTGGCCCATGTTCCAGACATTAATGATTTCGTCGGTGGC
Source organism: Parvibium lacunae (assembly GCF_003335215.1). Classification (GTDB taxonomy): domain Bacteria; phylum Pseudomonadota; class Gammaproteobacteria; order Burkholderiales; family Burkholderiaceae_D; genus Parvibium; species Parvibium lacunae. The sequence goes on from NZ_QPGB01000002.1 coordinate 236,282, forward strand.
TTTACGCGCCTGCTCAAACCCACCGGGGTTATTACCTTTGAATTCCCTCACGTACTGGCTTTGCTGCAGCACCATCAGTTTGACACCATTTATCATGAGCATTTCTCTTACCTGTCACTACTGAGCGTGACACGCATCCTGCAACAACAAGGGTTGATGGTGTTCGATGTTGAACAGCTCACGACCCACGGCGGCAGCCTGAGGCTCTATGTGCAACATCAGCAGACTGGACCTCACGCGACTAACCCGCAGGTGAATGCCCTGCTTGATCTAGAACGAGAAGCGGGATTAGCTTACCCAGCCACCTATCAAGCCCTCAACCAGCAGGCGATAGAAGCCAAACATGCCCTGCTCGCATTTTTATTGACCCAAAAGCAAGCTGGCAACACCGTCGTTGCCTACGGTGCCGCTGCGAAGGGAAATACCTTTCTGAACTATGCCGGGATCCGGCCAGACTTGCTCGAAGCGGTTGTCGATCGGAATCCGCACAAGCAAGGCAAATATCTTCCTGGGAGCCGAATTCCAATTGTGGATGAAACTTACCTACGGGAAAGACAACCTCGCTATATTTTGATTTTGCCCTGGAATTTGACAACTGAAATCATTGAGCAACTCAGTTATGCCAGACAATGGGGCGCGCAATTTGTCCGCGCTATCCCTGCCCTGGAGATTTTATGAGCCGGATTTTATATACCAAACCCTCTATTACCGCGCTAGAGATTGAGTTTGTCACGGATGCCATCACTCATGGTTGGGGTGATGATTGTTATGGCTATATCCAGCGTTTCGAAAAAGAATTCGCGCAGTATGTTGGAACAAGTAAAGCGATTGCGACGGCCAGTTGCACCGGGGCACTCCATCTTGGTCTTGCCGCCTTGGGGATCGGACCAGGCGATGAAGTCATTCTGGCAGATACCAACTGGGTCGCCTCCTTAGCGCCTATTTTGTACCTTGGGGCAACCCCTATTTTCGTCGATGTATTGCCTGACACCTGGTGTTTAGACCCGGCACAGGTTGAGCAAGCGATCACCGCCAAAACCAAAGCGATCATAGCGGTACATCTGTATGGCAATTTATGTGACATGGATAGATTGCTGGCACTCAGCCAATCAACCGGGATTCCGCTGATAGAAGATGCGGCAGAGGCCGTTGGCTCTGTCTGGCATGGACACCATGCAGGCAGCATGGGACGCTTTGGCGTGTTCTCATTTCATGGCACGAAAACCCTAAGTACTGGCGAAGGCGGCATATTCGTTACTCATGATGATGCGCTCTACGACCGCGTGCTGACCTTATCGAATCACGGTCGTGCTGCCAACCAGCCCAAGCAATTTTGGCCAGATTTGCTGGGCTATAAATACAAGATGTCGAATTTACAAGCCGCGCTGGGCTGTGCCCAGCTGCAAAGGGTAGATGAGTTGGTCGCCCGTAAGCGCGAAATCTTGCACTACTACCGGCAGGCTTTTGCTCATATCCCTGCAATCAGCATGAACCCCGAACCAGTCGGTACACAGAATGGTGCTTGGATGCCCACTCTGGTTGTCAGTCAAGAAGCGGGCATCACCACAGACCAGATGCGTGCCGCTTTTCAGGCTCAAGCAGTGGATGCGCGGGTGTTCTTTCACCCCCTCAGTACCTTGCCATTTATTCAACAAACACCGCAACCGACCAGCCTGAGTTTAGCGGAACGCGGATTGAACCTGCCCAGTTACCACGATATGACAACGGCGGATCTCAACAAAATTGTGCAAATTGTCTATGGCTTATTCAGCTGATCACACAATCCATCCATCCTCTCATACCGAGATGTCCGGCCCCGGCGACATTGTTGTCTTTTGTGATGGCGAAGTCGGTTACCAGTTAGCAACCTGGCTGTGCGAACACTATCCAAGGGATATCTTTTGTTTTGTTACAACCGGCGAAAATCACTTACATCAATGGTTAACCGAGCATCAACAACGCTGCATTGTCTGGTCCAACGCGACGACACTGGTTGAAATCTTTGAACAAGCCAAGTTGGCTGATCATCAAGTAAAACAACCCATACGGCTTGGCTTGCTGCTATGGTGGCCCTTTATTTTACCTAGCAGCTTGGTTAGCTACCCTCAGCTTGGCTTTATCAATACCCACCCAAGCCTGTTACCACACTGTCGCGGCAAGCACTATAACTTCTGGACATTAGTCGAACAACGGCCTTTTGGAGTAACCTTGCACCAGATTGATACAGGTGTTGATACCGGAGCCATACTAGCGCAACAGCCAATTGCTTACGATTGGACCGATACCGGCGCCACGCTCTATGCACGCGCGCAAACCGCCATGATTCGGCTATTCCAAGAAACCTATCCGCAAGTCCGGCATGCCACCGCCCTCACGCTAACACCGCAAGACAACACCCAAGCAAGTTACCACCAAGCCAGTGAACTGGATGCTGCAAGCGAGATTAAGTTAGACCACCCTTATCCCGCCCGGGAGTTACTCAATCGCATACGAGCAAGAACGTTTCCAGGCCATCCAGGGTGCTGGTTTACCGACGACGGTCAAACTTATGAAATTCAGCTTACGATCCGCAAAAAGGAGCTTCCATGACCCATCCCTACGAGCAATTTAAAACCGAATGTGCAGCTGAAATCCAAGCTATGGGGCAAGACCTTGAGCTAAAAACAGCAACACAGTCTTGGATCGCGCAAGCCAATGCAAAAAAGTACTCCTATCATTTTGAATGGCTAGGTCGGCCCATTATTCAATATCCGCAAGACATTATTGCAATGCAAGAAATCATCTGGCAAACCAAACCAGACCTGATCATTGAGACTGGCATTGCGCATGGCGGCTCACTGATTTTTTCTGCCAGTATGTTGGAACTAAATGCCCTCTGTGGGGGGCCGGCTGAAGCCACTGTCATCGGTATTGACATTGATATTCGCCCCCATAATCGGGAGGCAATTGAAGCGCATCCTATGGCCAAACGCATCCGTTTGCTACAGGGCTCCAGCGTTGCACCAGAGATCGTCCAGCAAGTACAGGCCGCCGCGCAGGGTAAGCAATCGATTTTAGTTTGCCTCGACAGCAATCACACGCATGAGCATGTCCTAGCCGAGCTAAATGCCTACGCCCCCTTCGTCACCGTGGGAAATTATTGTGTGGTATTTGATACCATTATTGAAGACCTCCCGGCCGGCATGTTCCCTGACCGCCCCTGGGATATAGGCAACAATCCTAAAACCGCTGTTGCCACTTATCTCGCCCAAAACCGGCACTTCCAACTCGATGCATCGATAGAACAAAAGCTGCTGATTACCGTTGCCCCAGGCGGCTACCTGAAAAGAGTTGCATAAATAACAAATAGGCAAGAGAGGGCTACTCATGATTGCGATCAGAGAGAGCCCTGCTATGTTTTTCTACGGTCAATGATCGTCCAAATCCTGCAAAAAAATACGATTTTTTTAGATAAATCCCCCTCAAGTTCCCTGATCTCTCTCCGATAAATAGCTCATACACGGTTTGCCTAACTAACATCAAACCGTGACGTGAGTAGTACCTTGGGTGGTTTACCCAGATTATTAAGGAGATTTATCATGTCACTCGGTATCAATACCAATGCTTCCGCATTGAGCGCACAGCGCAACCTGAATAGTTCTTCCAGCACCTTACAAACCTCGATCCAACGGTTATCTTCTGGTTTAAGGATCAACAGCGCCAAAGATGATGCTGCTGGCTTGGCGATTAGTAATCGCTTCAGTTCACAAATCCGTGGTCTAAATCAAGCATCCCGCAATGCCAATGATGCAATCTCTCTCTCGCAAACCGCTGAAGGTGCGCTGGGCTCGATCAGTGAAAACTTACAGCGTATTCGTGAATTGGCTGTGCAAGCTGCGAACGCGACCAACAGCGCTTCAGATCGCGCTGCACTGAACGCTGAAGCCTCACAATTAGTATCTGAAATCGACCGTGTTGCAACAACAACTCAGTTTAATGGTGTGAATCTGCTTGATGGGACATTCTCTGGTCAAAACTTCCAAGTGGGTGCAAACAGTGGCCAAACCATCACTTTGTCTACCATCGCCAGCGCTCGTACGACGTCACTCGGCGTAGGCTCTGCGACAACCTACTCCAGTAGCGTGTCAGTTGCAGCAACACCTGGTTCTGCCGCTGCTTTAACCGCAGGCGGGATTAGTATCAACGGTTTTGATGTTGGCGCCACCAGTTCTGATGGGGTATCTACGGCCGGTAGTAGCTACAGTGCGATTGCAAAGGCTAATGCAATCAATGCAGTCAGTGCCAATACCGGGGTAACTGCTTCAGTTAGTGCGACAACACTGACCAATACCGCAACGAGCACCACTGGTGCTTGGGCTTTCAGCGTTAATGGGGTTGCGATTTCTGGTACTGGTGTAGCAACGGCTGCCCTCAACGCCAGTGATATCGCCGCCAAAGTTAATGCGGTCAGCTCTCAAACTGGCGTGACTGCGACAATCAACGGTGCTGCTTACACGCTAACTGCTGCTGATGGCAGAAACATTGATATTTCTGCTGTTACTGCAGGTGGCTCGGGCGCAAGTGCAGCGACTACGATTGCTGCGCTGACACTAAACTCAACATCTTCTTCAGGGATTGTTTTAGCTGGCGCTCAAGCCACTGCTGCAATATTTGGTGCAGCGGCTGGGGTGACTGCAGCGACCACCTCTTTGACTGGCGGTGTTTCTTCACTCAACCTCTCTACCGCGAGTGGCGCCTCTAGCGCAATTGCAACGATTGATTCAGCGCTGAACCAGATCAACAGTTCTCGTGCTTCGTTGGGTGCCTTGCAAAATCGCTTCAGCTCAACCATTTCTAACCTGGCTACGACTTCACAGAACTTGACTGAGTCTCGCGGTCGGATCCTGGATGCAGATTTCGCCACAGAAACGGCTAATTTGAGCAAAGCCCAGATTCTGCAACAGGCTGGCACCGCAATGCTGGCCCAAGCGAACCAGTTGCCACAAGGTGTATTGGCACTGTTACGCGGCTAGTCATCGCCAGCGAGGCAAACACCATAAGTTTGCCCGTCTGATTGGGATCGCAAGGGGGCTGGCAGTATCAGCCCCCTTGCGCATAGAAATACGCTGTATGTTGATATAAGGAGCAGATCATGAGCCTAAGCCCGGTTAACCCACGGCCGCTTGGTTCATCTGCGATTAGCCGCAGTGAGCCAGTGGCTAAAACTGCCAAACTTGAAACGAACAATGTCATTGCTGACGCCATGGAGCAGTTACAAACCACGGCTTCCCCGCAGGTTGATAGTGAAAAGCTACGCGCTGCTGTCGCAACTGCCAATGAGTTTCTCAAGCCAGTTGCCAGTAATCTCCAGTTTGCCATTGACTCAGACTCTGGACGGACGATTGTCAAAGTCATCGACACAACCACCAATGAAACACTACGGCAGATTCCATCGCCCGAAATGTTGGCAATCAGTAAAGCACTGGGGCGTTTTCAGGGCTTATTCGTCGAACAAAAAGCCTGATTTTTGCCATACTGCATAGCGTGAGTAGCAGGAGTAAACAATGGCGACGATTTCAGGTACATCAGGCAGCAGTATTGATGTCAATAGCTTGGTTTCTCAGCTTATGCAAGCTGAAACCCAGCCGCTCGTTCGTCTGCAACGCAATCAAGCCAGTATTCAGTCTAAAATCAGTGCATACGGCAATTTGCGCGGTGCTTTGTCGAGTTTTCAGGATGCCGCACGCGCCGTCTCTAATTTAAACAATCTACAACCAACAAAAACCAGTGTCAGTGACAGTAGTATTGCAAGCTTGACCGCCAACGCCAATGCCTCAATCGGCAATTACAGTCTTGAAGTTAGTAAACTTGCTCAACAGCAAAAACTGAATAGCAGTAGTTTTGCCAGCACCACGACCACCGTAGGTACTGGCACGCTCACTATTCAATTAGGCACGTATAACAGCGGTAGCAACACCTTCACCAATAACCCGGATAAAACTGCGGTTAGTGTGAATATCACTAACGGTAGCTTGAGCAGCATCCGCGATGCTATCAATAGTGCCAATGCGGGTGTTAACGCAACCCTGGTTAACGATGGTACAGGGACCCGTTTGGTCTTAACCAGTAAAGACACGGGTGCTGCAAACAGCATCAAACTATCGGTAACGGATGATGACGGCACCCCAACTAACACCAGTGGCTTATCGGCGCTCGCTTATGACCCTACGGCAAGCGCGGGGGCGGGGAAAAACCTGACCCAAACCCAAGCCGCCCAGAATGCTGAATTTAAGTTGGATGGGATCGACATCAGCAAGTCCAGCAATACCATCACTGATGCGATTGAAAATGCAACATTACAATTGAGTAAAGTCACCACCAGTGCTATCTCACTTAATATCAACCGCGATAGCAGTGGTATTACCAGCCAATTACAGAGCTTTGTGCAAGCCTTTAACAGCATGCAAACCACGCTCAAACAATTATCTGGCTTTAACCCAACAACCAAAGAGGCTGGCCCCTTGGCTGGAGACAGTGCTTTACGAGGGGCCCTCAATCAAATTAGAGGGTTATTAACACGGCAACTGGGCAGTGAAAGTGGGACATACAGTAGCTTGAGTCAGATCGGGATAGCCTTTCAGAAAGATGGTACGCTGGCGCTCAATAGTTCGAAACTGAATGCGGCGATCACCGCCGATGCCAGCAGTGTCACCAAACTGTTAGCCAACGTCTCTACGAGCAGCGACCCTCGGGTCGCCGTGGTTAGTACAGCCAGCACAGTGAGCGCAGGGAGTTACCCAGTCGCAGTGACGAGTGCCGCCACGCAAGGAAAGGTCGTTGGTAACGCTGCGGCAAACTTAACGATCACGGCTGGGGTTAACGATACCCTGACGGTTAGTGTCAACGGTACCAGTGCCACTATCACGATTGCGCCGGGAACCTATGCCAGTGCGGCCAGTCTTGCTACTGAAATTGGTAGCAAATTAAATGCTGCGAGCGCTTTACAAGCCGTTGGCGCTTCAGTCACTGCGACGGCAGGCAGCGGGATATTAAGTTTAACCTCGACCAGCTATGGCACCACCTCAACGGTTTCTGTAACCGGTGGCAATGGTGCAACAGATGCCTTTGGCGCCACCCCAACCAGCACTGCGGGGCAGAATGTCAATGGCACGATCAGTGGCTCAGCCGCCAACGGAAGTGGCCAGATATTAACGAGCACCGCTGGACTCATTTTAAGAACCACATCAAACGCTACTGGCAGCCTTGGCACAGTGACCGTCTCGCGCGGATTAGGCGCACAAATTGAAAGCACGCTCGCAAATATTCTAGGAACAACAGGCTCAATCAGCAGCCGGGTTGAGGGCTTGAATAAGAGCGTAGAAGCCAACAATAAACAGCAGCAAGCGATGAGTACCCGGCTTGCACAGATCGAGCAACGTTACCGCACCCAATATAGTGCCTTAGATGCCGCCTTAACACGGCTAACTCAAACGAGCACCTATCTGTCGCAACAATTCGCTGCCTTACAAAATAGTAACAATGGATAAAATTAATTCAATACCCGATGATTTAGGTCGTTAATCAAAACAGAGATCAATTATGTTTTTGGAGAGCAGAATGGCTGGATTTGGTTATGGCGCTGCAGCATATGCCCAAGTAGACGTTGACACGGCAATTCTCACTGCTAGCCCGCATAAGTTAATCAGTATGCTTCTGGACGGCGCCCTACAAACCATGAATGAAGCGATTGGAGCAATGGAAAAAAAGGATATTCCGCTCAAAGGTAAACTGCTGACGAAAGCGATCCGAATCCTGGAAGAGGGCCTCAAAAGCGCACTAAATGATGAAGGTGGCGGGGCTTTATCGGCTCATTTACGGGATCTTTACGACTACATGGTCATGCGTTTACTACAGGCGAACTTACAAAATGATCCGAAGAAAATCCGTGAAGTGATTCAACTTTTAGGGCAAATTCGCGAAGCTTGGCAAGCCTTGGATGAAAAATTAGCAAACACGCCCCCTACAAGTACAGAAACTGTGGCCGTGGCAAAGATTTAGTTGGATTATCGGTTAACCCCCGCTTATGTCAGGATACGCCAAATGACACATTCAACCCACCCCAATGTCATTGACTACTATGAGCAAATCGCCAGCAAAAGCGGGGAGATGTTACTCGCTGCCAAAGCCGGGGATTGGGATATGCTCTGCCAAAAAGAAAATGAATCTGCAAACTTAATTGAGCAATTACGTGCGCTCGGGGAACAGCCTGTTCTTAATGACACAGATCGCAAACGCCGCTTACAGTTGCTTAAAAAAATCCTCGCGGATGATGCCCAGATTCGCGAATTAACGGAGCCTTGGGTCAAGCAATTACAAAGCATGCTGCACAGCAGCCAGAACTCACGCCGCCTTGGCGCTGCCTACAGCTAAGCAGGTACGCGAAATGCGGCCTGTTCGATATGGTTAACCCAATTACCGCAACATCAGGCGCGACGACCACCCTTGAAGCCCTTCAAGGGCCTCGAGCAAGTCGATTAGGGGTTGTGCTAGCCGTACTTGCAGCGAAAGGGACCAGTGACTTAACCAAACAGTTTATTAATCAAAGTTTACCTGCCCGCGTGTTAGAAAACCTCACTGATGGAACCACGAAGGTTGCCTTCACGCTGCCGGATCAACGCACCCTCACAACCCAAGTACGCTTGCCCCAATTGCCCCTTGTCGGCAGCGATCTCTTACTCCAGTTAACTGAAGAAAATAGCCCCATCAATCCGTCAGGACAGACTGCTGTATCTAGCCAAATTAACAATGCAGCAGGAAATAAAAGCATTGTGAGTGGCGCAGTAAACGCCCCCACTAATGTAGCAAGCAATCTCAGTCCAGAGTCGACATTAACAACCGGCTCTGCCATTCCAAAGCTCAGTCAAATTGCTCTTTTGGTCGGGCAGATACTCGGTGCTGAGCAATCGCGTAGCGGTCTGGCGCTCGGTGGCGCGCTGCCTGCAGGGCAAATGGCAATCAGGTCAAATTTGATCGCCAATTCGTCACTCTCAACCGTGCCGTTACCTAACTCCCCAAATAATAGCGGTCCACTCGCAAGCCTGGGGATTGATTTAGCGATAGAACAATTGGGTATGGGTGCAGGAAAACACATTGCGCCACAGTTACAACAGATGATTCAGCAAAGTGGGCTTTTCTATGAATCTCATTTACAGGAATGGGCTAACGGACAACGACCGCTGCAAGCATTACTGACTGAACCGCAGACACTATTAACGCAGAGAGTGGCATCAAATGTCACTACTGAAACAACGCCAACAGCAGCCCCGAATACGATCAGTACTTCCAATACGACAGTTGCTACGACTTTGGAGAAAAGCACAGCGGAAACATTTTCAGCTTTACCTGATCAACGCTTACCGATGCCTAACCCAGCGCTCCTACCGCTCGTCCGTGAACAACTCCAGGTTTTAGATACCCGAGGCTTATTGCTACAGCTGCAAGCGTGGCCACAACAAGCGGCGACTTTGATCATTGAGGAACACCCCTCAGGGTCAACGACGACTGAAACTCCTAATAAAGCCTGGCAGATGCGACTGAATATGCATCTCCCGCAATTAGGCCAAGTAGAAGCGAATATGACACTGGTCGGTGATTCATTGCAATTTCGCTGGCAAATCCAAGATCCCGACACACAAGCGCTTTTACAATCGGAGCAACCTAGCCTCAACGATGCCTTGGCGGCCGCTGGCTTACACATTCAGCAATGGCAAGTGGCCCCCACCAACCTAGGGGAATCGACATGACCGCCTCCTCTGCGTCGCCGCCGAGCAACCAAGAGGCAGTTGCGCTCGCCTACCGTACCGGCAGCAGTGCGCCGACTGTTGTCGCTAAAGGCAAAGGCTATGTTGCCGAAGAAATTATTCGACGGGCGAAAGAAGCTGGGGTCTATGTGCATGAGTCAAAGGAGCTCGTCGGGCTACTCATGCAAGTTGAACTTGATCGGCATATTCCCCCCCAATTGTACTTAGCAGTTGCAGAATTACTCGCTTGGATTTATCGTTTGGAAAATCGTGCCGTTAATGCAGATGGTAGTGCTACAAATCGGATCACACCACCCCCTCCTTGACAACAAAACATGCTACGGGAAACGCATCATGAAAGATCAAAGTCGTCCACTTCCTGCGCCAGAAAGCGAATCGGCAGATACTGAAAAATATCAAATTTATTCGCGCATTGAGATTCTTTCTCTGTTGCGCGAAATGATCGCTACGCGAACCCCGGTAACAATTTACTTTAACCAAGGCGATGATTTTATTGTTTCTCAAGTGCTGTCTGTCAATCCTGATTTTGAAGAAGTGATTCTTGATTTTGGCCCTGACCAAGATACCAATCAACGCCTGCTAAAATCCAACAGATTGCTTTTTGTCACGTTTCTCGACCACATCAAAATCCAATTCTCGGTAACGCGCGCTGAATCCACCAGTTTTGAGGGAGGGCCTGCCTTCCGTATTCGCCTTCCAGACTCGGTCATCCGTCTACAACGCCGTAATTTTTATCGGATTGAAACACCCAAAATCGATCCCCTGGTCTGCTACGTGCCCTTGCCAGACCATCCCGATGGCGGGGTCAGTATCAAGATTCATGACTTGAGTGTGGGTGGCGTTTGTATGGTCACCGCCCCCTCAGATGTATGGTTGATTAAAGGCATGACCTTCCATAACTGCAAACTGCAGATTCCGGATCATGGCGAAGTTGTGACGGGTCTCGAAATCCGCCATGTGGAAGACCTCAAAGACTCCCCCACACCGTTGCAGAAAATTGGGTGCCAATTCGTTGGCTTACCTGCCCCAATGGTCACCGTACTGCAGCGCTACATTATTAAAACCGAGCGTGACCGACGTGCTTTAACATAATTGCAAGACTGCCTAGCTGCACTCGGTTAGCCCCTATCAAAACACGCTACAATTTGCTGGTTCAACGATGTTTTTGGGGCAAAAATGCAGCAATATCACGATTTAATGCGGCATGTGCTGGCACTGGGTGTTCGTAAAGAAGATCGAACCGGCACCGGCACAATCTCGGTGTTCGGCTATCAGATGCGCTTTGATTTGGCGGCAGGTTTTCCGCTGGTAACAACAAAAAAACTGCATTTGCGATCAATCATTCATGAATTGCTCTGGTTCTTGCAAGGGGCCACCAACATCGCCTACTTGAAAGAAAATGGCGTCAGCATTTGGGATGAATGGGCGGATGAGCAAGGTGAGCTCGGCCCCATCTATGGGTATCAATGGCGTTCCTGGCCCACACCGGACGGGAAACACATTGACCAGATTTCACAGTTGATTGAGCAAATCAAACACAACCCGGATTCTCGGCGCTTGATTGTGTCGGCCTGGAATGTAGGCGACATTCCACGCATGAAACTCCCCCCTTGCCATGCTTTTTTTCAGTTTTATGTCGCGCAGGGCAAGCTCTCTTGTCAGCTTTATCAGCGCAGCGCGGATATATTTCTGGGTGTGCCGTTTAACATTGCATCCTACGCTCTATTAACCCATATGGTTGCACAGCAGTGCAATCTGGCTGTGGGCGATTTTGTCTGGACAGGGGGCGATTGCCATCTGTATACCAATCACCTGGAGCAAGTAGCGCTGCAACTCAGCCGAGAGCCGTATCCCTTACCCCGCTTGGTCATTCAACGACAACCTGCGTCAATCCTGGAATATGAGTTTAATGATTTTGCGATTGAGGGCTACACCAGCCACCCTCACATCAAAGCGCCTGTGGCGGTGTGATCAGGTGGCTGACGTCGCTTCGGCAAAAAACTGGTGCCACTTTTCTGCCGAAAAATGGTAGTGAAAGAGCTCATTTTCTTGATGGCAAAGTACCGGCACCAACTCGTCATAGCGGTCGAGAAAAGCGGGAGTTTGGTCAATATCGACTTCATGTAAAACGCAGTTGGCAAACTCCGGCTGCGCACGGATCTGATCCCGCATTTTCTGACAGAGGCTGCAGTACGAGCGCGAATAGAGTGTTAGGGTAAGCGGCTGAGACATTTATTTTACCAAGGGGCGGATACGGACAAATTGCACCAAATCTCCCCGCATCACCAATAGCCCAACCGCACGCTTCCCATCCAAACGATTGAGCTGCTGCTCGAAATCGGCCAGATTATTAATGTCGTTGTTGTCGATGCGCAGTAACACATCCCCTTTACGTAAACCGACTTGCGTCGCGGGGTCTTCAACAGCATCAATCAACACGCCACCTTCGCGCAAGCGTAAGTCACGTCGTTGTTCTGCTGTCAGCTCCGTCGCGCGAATACCGAGTGGATTGCTCGCACTCACCGCTTTTTCTGGCTTACTCGCTTGAGCGACCTTCGCTGGTTCACTGTCACCAATTTGAATGGTCAACTCCTTGGCTTTTCCTTTACGCCAAACTTCCAACTTTGCTTTACTACCAGGAGGCAGAGCGCCCACCAAACGTGGTAAATCACTCGATTTTTCAATCGATTTATCTGCAAATTTCAGAATCACGTCACCATTCTGAATCCCGGCTTTTTCTGCTGGACTATTCGGCTCTACCCGTGCCACAAAAGCGCCCTGACTCTTGCTTAGGCCAAGACCTTCAGCCATTTCTTTCGTGACGGGCTCAATTTGGACACCAATACGACCACGCGTGACTTTACCTGTTGTGCGAATTTGATCCGCAATACGCATGGCCTCATCAATCGGGATTGAGAGAGAAATCCCCATGAACCCCCCACTGCGGCTGATGATTTGGGAGTTGATGCCAATCACCTCTCCACGCATATTAATCAATGGCCCACCAGAGTTACCTGGATTAACGGCAACATCGGTTTGAATGAAGGGCAAGTATCCCCCTGTATCCCGAGATTTAGCACTGATAATCCCTGCCGTCACGGTATTTTCTAGACCAAACGGGGAGCCAATCGCAACAACCCATTCACCCACTCGATTTTTAGCGGGATCACCAATCGACAAAGTTGGCAGACTCTTCGTCTCTACTTTGAGTACGGCCACATCTGTTCGCTCATCTGAGCCGATTAACTTAGCCTTAAATTCACGTTTATCTGTCAATGTGACCGTAATTTCATCCGCTCCCTCAACCACATGGTGATTGGTGAGAATGACTCCATCACTCGCGATAATAAATCCGGTTCCATTGCCCCGTGGAATAACTTGCTCACCATCACGAGGAGCTTGCCGAGGATTGCTTCGGGGACGGGGATTGGGCTGTTGCGGTAAATTAAAGCCAGGGCCAAAGAAACGGCGAAAGAGTTCTTCTACCGGATCATTTGCCCCCTCTTCATCATTAGAAACAGTCTTTTGTTTAACGGAGGTTCTAATATTTACAACGGCTGGGCTCGTCTTTTCGACTAAATCTGCAAAATCAGGCAAGCCGCGCGGGGTACTCACTGCGCCGTTCTGCACTGCTGGATTGCCCGTAGGGCCCGCTTGGCCGTGAGCGAGGCGAGTACTGGCCAGTACAGCCGCAAAAAGGAGTCCGCTACACAATAAAACCAGCTGCCAGAGCCGAACAGGGGTTACCTGATTCAATCTGGTGAAGTAAGTCGCTAGACCATCACTCTTTAAACTCGCAAAAACGGCTGGCAGCATGGGTTCCTCACAGGTAGAGATGACTATCGCAAAAGCAAAATTATCTTACGCTTTTGAATTCTATCCCTGCGGCCAATTTACGAATTGTTTCAGCTGGCGCATCACCGACAATAACAACCCAGAAATTGGCCACACGTTTTGCCAAAATATGGGCGGCGCCTGAATTTTTCAAGGTTTCCTGCTGGTGTAGTTGCTCGTTATAAGGCTCGACAAACACCGATAGCGCTGTGAGACCGTCACTAAAAATGACTTGGCCTAAATTCGCTTGCCCCTCTTTGCTATCGCCTTTAGGTCGCTTGAGTTCAGCCTGCTTACGAAAACCGGGTGGCAGTTGTCGAAATTGCCAGCCCTCTGCGATCCAAGCATGAGGCTGAATCTCTTGGCGTTCCACCCGCCAGTTTTGCGTGGCCCAGGATGGGGCGACGCGATGCCGATCAAATGGCAAGTGAATTTTCACCTCTGAAAAAGCGACTTGCTCCAAAATATCACCACGCTCATTCAACGTTTGTGCCTTCAATAAGAGCCCCGTTTTTTTATCAGCCCATAATTTATGGCCATAGCGAAGATGGTCACGCGGTTCTAAGTGAATTAATTCACAGTCATGGCCCGCCACTCGCTCGTCTTGACCACGCTTAAGGATGTAGTGGTTTTGCCATTCATAGTGATCGCCCATTAGCAAGCCGGGGAACTGGTCACCCTGAACCCGGCGCTGCTGCACAATCGTTTGTGTTTGCGGATAGTAGACCTGGACATCATCGTTGTGGCGAACGATTTCCTGCGGTTTTCCATCCAGTACTTCGAGTTTCTCCCAAGTCTGGCCTTTGTCTACCATATGGGTAATTCTGAGTGACTGGACATGCTGACCCTGTTGAAAGACGTAGAGCCCGCTGTAATTGATTTTGCGAGCAGCGCTATCAATTCTTGCCAGTAATTGCGTATCCCCCCCTTGAGCTTGTGCCTGGGGCGTGGCGGCGAGTAGTGGTAGGCTCAGGCAAGCCACCGCCAGAAAGCATAGCGAGGTGTAAAGCGAGTTAATGGATACGCCGCGCATCAATCGGCTCCTCCACATAACGGACCACCACAGGGGCAGCATGAAGACGTGACCAACCCAACGTTTGCTGATGGGCCTGCAAGTATGCCGCTAGACTCGGTTCCACCGCAGCACTCGTTGGAGATACAGCCACCACAGCCGGCGCAGTGCGCTCAGGGGCAGCAGGGAGTATCTCTTTTGCTAGTTGGGTCAGCGGGTTTGCCGACCAATTGGGTAGTAACACCACCAAACCAGCGAATGCCGCTGCCGCAGCAACGCGCCACCAAGTTTGGCGACTGGCAGCCTCGGATGAAGTCTGGGTGACCTCGTGTGCAACTGGGAAGTGGTAAGGCTCGCTGTCAAGCGCCAATGCGAACTTGCGAGAGAAATCATCCCCCAAACTGGGTGAGGACGAGGTATCTGACTGCTGAAAGAGGGCATTAACAGCATGATAGTCCTGCCAGTGTTGTCGCGCTGCCTGCCCTGCCTGATCATCACGCGTTAATGTATTCAAACACCTGATGACCTCAGTCTCGGGTAACTCACCATCGATCAATGCCGAAATCACTTCTCCGTTCGCCGGGGTTAGGGCATTTAATCTGGTCTCAGACTCTGGTTGTATGTACTCTTGCACCATGATTTACCTCACCACCGCGTTTCCGCATTTGTTCCTAACAAGGGTCGTAACTTCGCGGCTATCGCTTCACGCGCCCTAAAAATTCTTGACCGTACTGTCCCAATCGGGCAATCCATCATCACGGCAATCTCTTCATAACTCAGGCCCTCAATCTCGCGCAAGGTAATCGCCTGCCTTAAATCTGGTGGCAGGGCAGCCATTGCTTGCTCCAAGGTCAACCCAACCTGCTTGCTTTGCAACTGCGACTCCGGTGTATTTAAATCCGGCGCCGCTAAATAACTTTCTGAGCCGTCTTCCTCTTCTTGCATCTGTTCTGAAAAAGTCTGGACTTTGCGGCCATGACTGATCAGATAGTTTTTTGCCGTGTTAATACCAATGCGATACAACCAAGTGTAGAAAGCACTTTCACCCCGAAACTGCGGCAAAGCACGATAAGCTTTAATGAAAGCTTCTTGTGCGACATCCTCCAATTCAGCTGGATCGCGAATAAAACGTGCCAGAAGCCGGGCTAATTTGCGTTGATATTTCTGCACCAACAAATTAAAAGCCTGCTTATCCCCTGCTTGTACACGCTCTACCAGCAACTGGTCGATATCGCGTTCACTCATAAACTATGCTCATGTAGGACAGTTTTTCTTATAAAGAGTTCGAAAAATTTAACGGTAACGGCGCCACCATGCTTGCCACACAAGAAGCTTCTGCCAATTCTGCGCACTCATGCTATCGCACCAAAGCCACCAAACTTGGTTAGACTGCCCATAAACCACGACGAGCCAAGGACAAAGTTGCCAGATTCCTTGCACTTCTTGCCCATCCCAGACTGTAGCATGTTGTGCAAACTGTATATAAAATCGGCCCCGATGATCCAAAGAAATCGCTTGAACTTTGGGCGTTTGCCAAAACAATCGCCAAACAACAAGCCCGCAACCATACCCAGCAAAAACCAGGCTCGTTACCACTAGCGTTTGCGCGGTTTCAAGTTTATTGGCGTGCAGAGCCCAGTAGCACAACAGCGCTAGGCTAATGAGACACAAGCCCCCTGCGAGCGCAAGAGCCCAACAAAAATAATGGCTGCGCTTCAAGCTGACTTGGCAAGCAAACATAAGCCCTCATAACAAAACACCACGCTAGTGCGTGGTGTTTCAACTGGCAATCAAGCGATTTGATCAAATACGGCGGAAAACCAAAGAACCGTTGGTACCACCAAAACCAAAGTTATTTTTTACTGCCGCCTCAATACGCAACTCGCGAGCAGTGTTAGCACAATAATCTAAATCGCATTCTGGATCTTGATTGACAATATTTATTGTCGGTGGCGAAACTTGATGATGCACCGCCAATACGGTGAATACTGATTCAAGCCCACCAGCCCCACCTAGCAAGTGCCCTGTCATCGATTTGGTAGAGTTGACAACCAATTTGCTAGCAGCCTCACCAAAGGCCAATTTAATGGCATTGGTTTCATTCACATCGCCTAGAGGAGTTGAAGTGCCATGGGCATTAACAAACTGAACTTGATCTGGGTTAAGACCCGCATTTTTAAGCGCGTTAGCCATGGCTCGGCGGGGGCCGTCGACATTAGGGGCCGTCATGTGATACGCGTCCGCACTCATACCAAAACCGGATAGCTCAGCATAAATCCTGGCACCGCGCGCTTTGGCATGCTCATATTCCTCTAGCACCATGACGCCAGCACCTTCACCAAGCACAAACCCATCACGATCTTTGTCCCAGGGCCGTGACGCCGTGGCGGGATCATCGTTACGCTGTGACAGCGCACGGCAAGCCGCAAAACCGCCAATCCCGAGAGGGGATATGGTTGATTCTGCCCCGCCCGTCAGCATGACATCGGCGTCACCATATTCGATTGTTCTCGCAGCAAGGCCGATTGCATGTAAACCCGTTGTACAAGCTGTTACCACCGCAAGATTGGGGCCTTTGAGACCATGCATGATACTTAGATGGCCCGAAATCATGTTGATAATCGAACCAGGCACAAAAAAGGGAGAAATCCGTCGTGGTCCACGTTGCGCGTACTCGGCGTGGGTGTCTTCAATCATCGGTAAACCGCCGATGCCCGAGCCTACGATCACTCCAGCACGCTCAGCGAGCGCATCCGAAATGACCAAGCCACTGTCTTGCCACGCTTGGACACCTGCCGCAATGCCGTAGTGAATAAAGGTATCCATATGCCGCGCCTCTTTAGCGGGCAAATAGTCCTCGACATTGAAACCCTTGACTTCACCCGCAAATCGGGTAGAAAAGCTGCTGGCATCAAATTTAGTGATAGGGGCAATGCCGGTGCGCCCGGCCAGTAAATTTTCCCAAGCCGAGGAAACCGTATTCCCCACAGGACTCACTAACCCTAAGCCAGTGACAACAACGCGACGACGACTCACGCTCAATCCTTACAGACAGAATCTATAAATTAACAGCTTACTTCTTTAAATTGGTATTGATGTAGTCAATCGCCAATTGGACAGTCGTAATTTTTTCTGCTTCTTCGTCAGGGATTTCGCATTCGAATTCGTCTTCCAATGCCATCACCAGCTCAACCGTATCCAAGGAGTCAGCGCCCAAATCATCCACAAAGGATGATTCATTCTTGATGTCCGCTTCGTTCACGCCGAGTTGTTCAGCCACAATTTTTTTAACGCGTTGTTCGATATTGTCCATAATTTCCTCCAAAACGAATTAAATGAGATTAAATAACTACGGCTCACTTTGTTGTAACAACAAACCCAAAATCTAGGTTTTCTCTATTGATCATGAAGAGAAAAATAAGCTCTTCTGATTACCGCACAATTGGCGCGCATTGTATCAGAGATGCAGCGTCAAACTGATGATTTTTTCCAGCCAATCCGTTACATATACATGCCGCCATTGACATGTAATACTTGCCCTGTGATATAGCTTGCCGCTGCGCCCGCCAGGAACACAACGGCCGCGGCAATCTCGTCAGGCTCCCCCATTCGACCTAGGGGGATTTGCTCTTTTAACTTGCTGGTTTGAGCTTCAGACAAGACATTGGTCATGTCGGTTGCAATGAAGCCAGGCGCAATGCAGTTAACGGTAATTTGCCGGCTTCCCAATTCACGCGCGAGCGCACGGGTCATCCCCTCCAACCCGGCCTTGGCTGCACAATAGTTGGCTTGACCAGGATTGCCGCTGCTCGCAACAACTGATGAAATATTAATGATCCGCCCTGTCCGCGCTTTCATCATCCCGCGCATCGCTGCCCGGCAGACTCGAAATACCGCCTTCAAGTTGGTATCCAACACCCGATCCCAATCCTCATCTTTGAGTCTTAGTGCCAGATTGTCATTGGTAATACCCGCATTATTCACCAACACGGCGAG
Source organism: Parvibium lacunae (assembly GCF_003335215.1). Classification (GTDB taxonomy): domain Bacteria; phylum Pseudomonadota; class Gammaproteobacteria; order Burkholderiales; family Burkholderiaceae_D; genus Parvibium; species Parvibium lacunae. The sequence continues at coordinate 254,924 of NZ_QPGB01000002.1, forward strand.
CGCACCATGGTCTTGCTGAATTTTTTCAATCAAGGCCTCTGTCGCCACAGCATCCGTTACATCCAGAACAACGCCCTGTCCGCGCGAGCCTGCTGGTAGCGAGTCACTGGTCGACAAGTAATCGGTGATCGCTGCCGCCCCATTGGTCGAAGTCGCCGTACCAATCACCCAATATCCTGCTTTTGCCAGCTGTATCGCAATGGCCCGACCAATCCCACGACTGGCTCCCGTTACCAACGCAACGGGCAAGGCGGTTGAAGCTTGTGCTGGTAGATTTTGCATCCTGCTCTCCACGATTTGATATAGCGTCACTCAGCATTCACTGCTAACAGTGCTTGCTCTAAACTAGACTGATCTGTAATCGCCAGCGCAGTCAACGTCGGTTCAATACGTTTGGTCAGGCCGGTCAATACTTTTCCAGGGCCACATTCGATCACATGCGTAACGCCCTGCGCCGCAAAATAACGGATCGTTTCCACCCAACGTACTGGGCCGGCAGCTTGTCGCACTAATGCCTGGCGAATGAGCGCGGGATCAGTTTGAATCGCCACGTCAATGTTATTAACAACAGCGATGGTTGGCGAATGTAAAGAAACCTCTGCTAAATAAGCCTCAAGTCTTTTTGCGGCTGGCTGCATCAGCGATGAATGGAAAGGCGCAGAAACCGGTAAGGGTAAGGCCCGCTTTGCTCCCTGCGCTTTAGCCAGTTCACAAGCACGATCGACTGCGGCTTTGTGGCCCGCAATCACAACTTGTGCTGGCGCATTAAAATTCACTGCCTCTACACTTTCTGCTGCTAAGCTTGCCGCTTGGCAAACCCGTGTCACGGCCTCGTCATCAAGGCCCAAAATTGCAGCCATCCCTCCCATTCCAACCGGAACGGCTTCCTGCATGGCTTGGGCACGAAAACGAACTAGTCGCACGGCATCCTCAAGAGACAGCGCATTCGCGGCCGCCAACGCGGTATATTCACCCAGGCTGTGGCCAGCCATAATCGCAGGTGCTGCCCCATTTCTTGCACACCAAGCACGGTAAAACGCCAAACCTGCCGTCAGCATGACCGGCTGTGTATGTGTTGTCAGGTTAAGAGCTTCGGCTGGTCCTACCTGCATCAACGAAAGCAAATCTTGATCTAAGGCCGCAGAAGCTTGCTGGATGGTCTGAGCCACCACGGAATCAGTCGCCAAGTCAGCCAGCATGCCAACCGACTGCGACCCTTGACCGGGAAAAACAAAGGCAATTTTTTTCATAGCAATCTATAAAAGAATATCAATCAGTAAATGAGGAGTGTTGAAGCCCAGGTAAATCCGCCTCCCACACCCTGCAGCATCAAGGTTTGACCGCGCTGGATACGCCCATCGCGCACCGCTTTGTCCAACGCTAAGGGCACCGATGCGGCAGAGGTATTACCGTGTTCAGCGACAGTGAGTACGAGTTGCGATTCATCCAAACCCAGTTTTTTGGCGGTTGCCTGTAAAATTCGAATATTTGCTTGGTGCGGGATCAACCAGTCGATTTGTTTGGCTTCCATGCCTGCTATCTCCAAGCACTCTCGCGCAACCTTGTCTAATACGGTGACGGCCAATTTGAAAACAGCCTGCCCATCCATCTGTAGAAAAGGATGTCCTTCGATCTGACCTTTTGCCAAACGTCCTGCTGTGGTCAGCACCTTGGCTTGGCGGCCATCCGCACGTAAACGACACGCAAGCAAACCAGGCTCAGGACTAGCGCCTAATACAACCGCCCCAGCACCATCGCCAAATAGCACGCAGGTTGTACGATCTTGCCAATCCAACAAACGCGAAAAAACTTCAGCACCGATAACCAAAACATACCGTGCCTGTCCTGCACGAATAAAACTATTCGCGGCACTCAGGGCATAAACAAAGCCACTACATACAGCTTGCAAATCAAATGCGGCGGCATTCACCGCCCCCAATTCAGCCTGAATCAAGCAAGCCGTGCTCGGGAAGATCTGGTCTGGGGTTGAGGTGGCGACAATGATCAGATCGATCTCGCTAGCAGCAATACCAGCTGCGCTGAGAGCAGCCCGCGCAGCCTGGCTACCAAGGGCAGTGGTTGTTTCATCAGGATTAGCCAAATAACGTTGACGAATCCCGGTGCGTTCAACAATCCACTCATCAGAAGTAATCACCCCTTGGGTTGCGAGCTCATCGGCTAATTGTTGATTGGTAACGGCACGAGTAGGCAGCGCACTCCCCGTTCCTAAGATTTGGGCATACGACAAAGGCTGAGTCGAAGAGGAGGCAGACATAATTCCGTCAATCAAAACATCGGGTGGATCAGTCACACAAACTAGGCCGCATCGGCCTCTGCCGACAGCGGAACCATCGCTTGAGTAATTTTTTCTAGCAGGCCGTTTTGTACCGCATCATGTGCGCGAACCAAAGCACACTCAAACGCAAATGCATCGGCAGAACCATGACTTTTAATCACAACGCCCCGCAGGCCCAGCAAGCTAGCGCCATTATAACGACGATGATCAAGGCGCCGCTTCACTCGCCGCAAAATCGGATAAGCCAACACAGCACATAGCCGCGAAAACCAGGAACGCTGGAACTCGTCACGAATCGTCCCAGACATGAGCTGGGCCACGCCCTCAGAGGCTTTTAAGGCAATGTTGCCGACAAAACCGTCACAAACAACCACATCCACAGTCCCTTTGTAGATATCGTTACCTTCAACATTGCCATAAAAATTGAGATTACTCTGGCGCAGCAATTCCGCAGCCTGTTTGACCGTGTCATTGCCTTTAATGATTTCTTCGCCAATATTCAACAATCCAACCGCAGGATTCATCTTGCCCTGCAGCGCAGACACCAAGGCCGAACCCATACTGGCAAATTGCAAGAGATGTTCGGCAGTGCAATCGACATTCGCACCCAAATCCAGCACAGTTGACATGCCATGATGCATCGTTGGCATCGCAGTGGCGATCGCGGGGCGATCAATACCCGGCAGGGTTTTTAGAACAAAGCGCGCAATCGCCATCAGTGCGCCCGTGTTACCTGCGCTGACACAAGCCTGTGCCACACCCTCTTTGACCAAATTAATTGCGACTCGCATTGACGAATCTTTTTTGCCACGCAAAGCCTGTGCGGGGGGGTCATCCATGGTCACAACATCGTTTGCATGCACGACAGCAAAACGCGTCGGATCAAGATTGCGATAGCGGCTTAAACTTTGCTCTATCGCCACTTGTTGCCCCACCAAATGGACAAAGACATGGGAATGCGTGCGTAGCAAATTAACGGCAGCAGGAATCGTCACGGCCAAGCCGTGATCACCGCCCATGCAATCAATCGCAATGCTAATACGGTCTGCTGATGTCACGGATGAAACCACAGAGTCGTTAGTGAGAGAGCCAGCCACAGAGCGACGGGCTTGCGATGAAGACCAGAGACTGCCGAGCAGCCTTGCTCGGCATGCAGCTGGATTGATGTATTAATCGTCATAGACGACTGAGAACAAGCCAATTGGCCTGAACTCTCATTCAAGCAGATTAAGCCTCTGCTTTGGTTTTGAGGACTTTTTTGCCGCGATAAAAACCATTGGGGCTAATGTGGTGACGCAAATGTGCTTCGCCAGAGCCAGGCTCAACCGCGAGGGGAGGATTGGTCAGAAAATCGTGAGAACGGTGCATACCGCGCTTGGACGGGGATTTTTTGTTCTGTTGAACAGCCATTTTTTTCTCCTTCAACACTGGCGCGGGTTGATTGTCAGCGAAACCGACAGCCCATGCGTGCTGAACGCGTCAGTGAAACAATTAGGTAATAGCGGCACAAGCCACTGGGTTTGGTTGGGTTAATTGCATTGCATTGAAATAGCAAAACCCCACGATTATAGCTGATTCTCTTGTTCTCTGGAACTCCACCCTTATAAATTCGCCAATAAATCAGGCATTTTCAGCATCGGATTCAAGAAAATGTGCCTCAACCACAGCGGTTAATCCACGAGGAGTAACGGTAAATCGCTATTCACCTTGATCTGAGCCAGGATGTTGCTTGGCTTTTTTAGTAGTTAGTTTAGCTAAGCTGGCAAACGGGTTTGTCGGTGACGACTTAGGCGACGCGCCTTGCACTGATGACGGAGGATTCGCCGCCGCAGGCTGCTGACGGGCCAACGGCGAGGAGGCCCTATTAAGCTGCGCTATTTTATGGCTGGCCGCCTGTTTTTTATCCTGCTTGCCCGCTTTGTCCTGAGCTTGCGCCCGCTCACGCTGAGGCTGGTTACGATTGGCCTGAGCCAGTCGCTGTTGTAACGATACCAAGGCCGCAGGATCGCATTCGTCATGTAACTGGAGCATTGGCAAACTCAGCAGGATGGCTTCCTCCACATACTCATCCAAATCAAAATGCCGTGAACAGGGCAATACCTCTACTTCAGCCCCTAGAAACGGGTCCGTCGCCAAGCGTTCCGCGGCTGCCTCAAGGCTCTCATCACGGCTATCCATGGGTTCACAGACCAAATATGTATGGACGGTCGGAATGTTTACCTCAACCAAAACAGCCTCACAACAACGCTGACAAGGCATGTAAAAATGTCCGTCTAGTTGCAACGTTAGGGTTGGTAGCGCTTGTAGGACTGGATTGAGTCGGCCCTTATGTGCGCCAGTAGCACGCTGCTCAGGTAACGCCAGCCGCAAAGACCACCTCAACGTCCCCCAATCTGGTGTTGCCTTACGAGGGCTTGCCACAAGCTCCGCCGCCAACCGGGGCCAATGCAGTCCCACCCAATCCCTTAACGGGATGCCGTGCAAATGCTTATCCTGCAAGATTTCATCATGGCAATCATCCTGCGCAGCAAAATTGGCAGAATGCCCAACAACAGCCCGTCCGCGCTTGGCTCGTTTCGATTTAAGCTGGGCTAAGGAATGAAAGAGATCGATGGTTTGCACAAAATGAATCAATAAGCATGAAGCGCTGCACTGAACAAGCCTCACCGGATAGGAAATAAGAGGGTAATAACCACAAGCAGATACGATTATACTATTTCGCCTGATGTAGCCAGATCGGCTGCGGGCGTTAGCGAGCCCTGAATACTCGCAACAAGCAAGCCCCTGTTACCAGCCTGAATACCCCCACTCGCCTCATTGACCTCATGTTTGCCGCATTTTGTGCCTATGTTTGCTAACCCTTCTCGCACCACTGACCCAATGCCAACTGGCAGTCGCCCGCCCTTGATTTTAGGATCAAGCTCTCCTTATCGTCAGCAGCAACTGCGCACGCTGGGATTACCATTTAGCGTCGCCAAACCGGGGATTGACGAAACACCCCAGCCAAATGAAGCGCCAGCAGAAACGGCACTGCGCTTGGCTCGGGCAAAGGCAGAAAGCCTCGCCACAGCCCACCCAAACAGTTTGATTATTGGTTGCGATCAAGTCCTGGAATTCAAACAACAGCCCATGGGAAAGCCAGGAAACCATGCACAAGCCATGTTACAGCTGCAAACCTTACGTGGCCAGGAGTCTTGTTTTCACAGCGCGCTATGCCTGCTCGACACACGCACGCAACCGGCACAAGCGCGGAGCGTCAACAGCAAGACTTATGTCAAATTTCGTTGCTTAGATGACGCTAGTTTAGCGGCCTACTTGCATCTCGATCAGCCCTATGATTGTGCCGGTAGCGCTAAAATTGAATGCCGTGGGATTACCTTATTGGAATATTGTCGCGCAGACGATCCCAGTGCGCTCATTGGGTTACCGCTGATCAGCCTCTGCCAACTACTTATTGAGGCTGGCTATCCCTTGCACCCTCTGGCACTTCCCCAATCTCATCCCGCTTAAAAGCATTTTGCTTATGACAAACGCCTTATCTTCTTTCGGTAAACTGTTTTTAATCCCCAGTTGGCTGGGTAACACGACAGTGGATCAAACCCTACCAAACGCAACGCAAGCGCTTGTCGCCGCTTGTCAGTATTTTATTGTCGAGAATGCCAAGCCTGCTCGCGCCTTTCTCAAAACCTTACCGCTCAGCCAACCCCTGCAATCTTTACATATCCAAGAGCTACCACGTAGCTTGGCAGCAGATATTCATGGGCAACCGCTGGACTACCGCCAACATCGAGCGCTCTTGCGCGAATTACTCGCACCCGCCCAAGCGGGCCATAACATGGGTTTATTGGCCGATGCAGGCTGCCCGGGAATTGCCGATCCTGGTGCCCTGGTTGTCGCTTGCGCTCATGAACTTGGCATCTCAGTTCAGCCATTGATCGGCCCCAGTTCCATTTTGCTGGCGTTGATGGCTGCAGGACTCAATGGCCAACAATTTGCCTTTAATGGCTATGTGCCACAGCAGGAGCCAGACCGCCAACGACAGATCCAGCGACTTGAACAACGCGCCAAACAAGAAAATCAAACGCAGGTATTTATTGAAACACCCTACCGAAATGTGGCGCTATTCGATGGTTTTATCAAATATTGTCAGGGTGATAGCCGCTTGACGGTAGCAACGGACCTGAGCCTCGCCAGTGAATACATCCAAACGCATACAATCGACACTTGGCGCAAAAAAGGGGCGCCAGATATTCACAGACGCCCCACGGTATTTTGCTTGTTAGCTTAAGCTTTTCGATCAGACGAGCGGCTAACGCAGTCCGCCAGCAGCAGTCGGAAAGAGGGTTTTGGCTGCGCCTTGCCCAATTGCTGCCCCAAAGCGCTTTGCCAAACGCTCGGCGATATTTTCCTCTGTGGAAAAATCAACCACTTTGTCTTCTTTAATGACCTCACGTGCCACGGACTCAACCGAGCCAACGGCGTCGGCCAATCCTAATTCAATGGATTTGGCCCCGGTCCAAAATAAGCCTGAAAAAATATCAGGGTTATCTTTCAGTCGCTTACCTCGCCCCGCTTTCACGGCATTGATGAACTGTTGATGAATATCATTCAACATCGTCTGCACAAACTCTTTTTGCTGAGGGTTCACCGGGGAGAAAGGATCGAGTAACGCTTTATTCTCGCCTGCTGTTAGTAAGCGGCGTTCAATCCCTAGTTTTTCCATTGCGCCGGTAAACCCATAGCCATCCATGAGAACACCAATCGATCCGACAATCGAAGCAGGATTAACAAAAATCTTGTCTGCTGCTGCGGCAATAAAATACCCCCCCGATGCACACACTTCTTCAATAACCACATAAAGCGGTATCGCAGGATATTTAGCACGCAAACGTTTGATTTCAGCATTCACCAAATCGGACTGCACAGGCGAACCACCCGGACTATTACAGCGCAAAATGACGCCTTTGGTACCACTATCCGCAAAGGCGGATTGCAACGCTGCGTTCAAATTCTCGGCGCTGGCTTTACTGTCTGCCGCGATTTCACCTTGCAGGTTTACCAGTGCGGTATGGGTGCCCACTTTTGCGGCCTCATGCCTGAACCCCTCCCAACCCGCCAAGAGCGCAATAATGACCCCTGCGTATAGCAAACCAACCACTTTGAAGAAAATTGTCCAGCGACGTGCGCGCCGCTGCTCTTGAATACTGGCAAGGGCAAGTCGTTCCAAAACGCTTCGCTCCCAACCTGGTTGCTGAATATCCGGGCTTGCTTGTGACGCCGACTTGTTAAATATATTTTTCCACCACATTATGGCACCCTGAGTTGAGTCAATTTACCGCAAATTGTACGAGAGGACTAAACCAATAACTTGAACTTTTCATTCGGTCGCCAGTATATTTTGCCGGCCTGCTCGATAACGTCAATTTTATGCAACTGTTTACCACGGCAAGGGCCAGCTATGCAGTGGCCGGTGTCAGGCTCATAGCAAGCACCGTGAGTAGCGCAGATCAAATAGAGTCCAGCAGCATCGAAAAACTGGCCGGGCTGCCAATCCAGTTCAATTGGCACATGGGCACACTGGTTCAGATAACCATAGACCTTGCCTGCATACCGTACGATAAATGCGGTGCCAGGTCCCCATATGCTCTGCACTGGAAACCGCCAGCCGTGGCCAGCCTCGAGGACATCCTCGGCAGCCGCTATCTCGACCCAGCTGGCATCTAACAAGGGCGTTTCAGATTGAGCCATATCGGGCATCTCACTCCCCGCAGAGCCATTGCCTTAATGCAGCCATTGAATTAAGCAACGCCACAGACGGGCACGTTGCCAACACATCAGCAGGATGAGCACCATAAGTCACCCCAATAGCAGCAGCACCGGCATTTTGTGCCATTTGTAAATCGTGTGTGGTATCTCCGATCATCAGTGTCCGCGCTGGCGACATACCCAGCTCATCACACAACTCTAATAACATGGCGGGATGCGGTTTGGAAAAGGTTTCATCGGCACAGCGCGTCGCATCGAATAAGGGACGGGTGCCACTCGCGTCTAACGCTCGATTGAGGCCAACACGCGATTTCCCGGTCGCCACCGCCAGCGCCAAGCCCATTTCTTTCAAATAAACTAAAAGCTCGCGAGCCCCAGAAAACAAGGTTAGCGCTTGATCTTGGCTCAAGTAATGGTGACGATAGCGCGCCACCATTGCTCCCACTTGATCGGGTTGGATAGTGGGCACAGCCCGTTGCAAGGCATCTTGCAGGCCTAGACCAATCACATGGCTGGCTTGCGCCTCATCAGGCACAGGCAACCCCAGATCAGCGCATGCCGCTTGAATACAACGGGTAATCGTGGCCGTGGAGTCCATCAAGGTGCCATCCCAATCAAACACAATCAGGTCATAGCGCTGCTGGACAGGCAGCGAACCGAGCGAAGACATCAGGCAGACTCCTTAGTCAGATGCTGCAGAAACGTATCACAAGTAGGCGCTAACGGCGCTTGCAAGATGAGCGGCTCGCCTGAAATGGGATGAGGCAGACTCAGCTGGACCGCATGCAAGAACATTCTTTTAAGGGAGGGCATGGCATCTGCCCGTTGCAGTACTTTGTTGAGAGAATAGTCCCCATACTTATCGTCGCCCACAATCGGAAAACCTAAATGTTGCAAATGCACCCGTATTTGGTGCGTACGGCCTGTTAATAGCTGGGCTTCGAGCAAGCTACACGGGCCCACCTGGGAATGCTGGTAACGTGCTTGCAGCGTAAAGATTGTGTGGCTTGGCAAGCCATCCGCTTGCACCCTTACGCGCCGCTCCCCATCCGGCAAGGTGTATTTATGCAGGGGCTGCTTAACGGCTTGACGTGGGTTCGTCCAGCGCCCTTTTACCAGGGCGATATAGCGCTTATCCATTTGCCCCTCACGAATCTGTCGATGCAGCGCCACCAGCGCCGCACGCTTTTTCGCCACCAGTAATACGCCAGAGGTTTCACGGTCTAAACGGTGCACCAACTCCAAAAACTTTGCCTCTGGCCGTGCCGCGCGGAGTTGCTCAATCACCCCAAAACTGACACCGCTACCGCCATGAACAGCCACGCCAGCTGGCTTGTTAATCACAAGCAGCGCCTCATCCTCATACAAAACAGGAAAGTCTGCGGCGGGGGCACTCTCTTTACCCCCCTGATTGACTTGTGCGACGCGCATCGGGGGAATGCGTAAGAGATCGCCATGAGCGAGTTTGTAATCGACACTGATACGGCCCTTATTAACCCGCACCTCACCATTACGAACGATCCGATAGAGATGGCTTTTGGGGACGCCTTTGCATATTTTGCATAAAAAATTATCAATACGTTGGCCCGCGATTGAATCATCAACAAGAACAAAATTAACCTGATCGGCACGCAGCAACGCGCTGTTTGTGATCAGTTCCCGCTGCGTTTTGCCCTCGGGTGTCGCCATACGTTTCGCTGAGGAAGGGACAATAGAACGGCTAGATGGCATGGCAGTGAATGGGGCGATTCGATTAAAAAGATAAAAAAGCCTAAATTAGGGGCAGCAGGCCTCGCTTGATGCAGGATAACTCGCTATAATCGAATGTCATTTGATTGTACGTTCACAAAAAGTGGTGAATGGCAGTCGAAAGACAAACACTATTGCATCATGCTCGTTGTCGGCACAGCGACAGGTGCCCAAAAGGCCAGCAGACGAATTGTACATGAGCCGCCCCCCAAACGGGTTGTAAGGCCCGCGCTTAGGGGCAAATAGTGTGAATGGCCATGAATGATGTTGCAGTGGCAAAGATTCATCATGGCTGACGAAGGTCATCAACAATGCCAGTCCAAAAAGCAGGGTTGGATTGTTGCAATGGTCCTCGTCGAAATAGAGTTACCTCGGAAATGTTCAAGATGAGTGGTTTTCTTCGATTGTCGAGAACCTATTGCAAACAGATTGTCGACAAATGGTCGGCTAGCAATCGGTAACGCTTATCTTGAGGCTGACCAACGCAAGTAAAGAGAATTTATAAGCCTGTTGCACTTTAATATGGCAACAGGCTTGTGACAGTGACAGTTATAACGGGCAAGAGAGCGCCATGGGCCAAACCGCCAAGCGGGTAACCCCCAACGCTCAACTGTTTTTTAGACAATTGAGCGCGAGCTGGGCCGTTGATTCCCACGAGTTCGCCCCGTCAATGATTGTCAGTAAAGGCCTTAGCGGCAATTCACTCTCGCGCAGCGCTATGCTGTCGCAGTGACTTCTACTTGCGTGCGGTACTCCAGGTAACGTTCGCTGGCAATGCCAGCTTGCGTGCTACAAAGGAGTGATAATGAAACGCATGCTATTTAACGCGACCCATGCAGAGGAACTGCGAGTCGCTATTGTTGACGGCCAGAAATTAATTGATATTGATATCGAATCAGCCGGTCGTGAGCAACGTAAAAGCAATATTTACAAAGGGGTCATCACCCGCATCGAGCCGAGCCTAGAGGCCTGTTTCGTTAACTATGGTGAAGAACGCCATGGGTTTTTACCCTTCAAAGAAATCTCACGCAGCTACTTCAAAGCCGGGGTTGAGATTGGGCGAGCCAAAATCAATGAAGTCCTCAGCGAAGGCCAAGAACTCTTGGTCCAAGTTGAGAAAGAAGAACGTGGCAATAAAGGCGCCGCTCTAACCACCTTTATTTCCCTGGCTGGTCGCTACCTTGTGTTAATGCCTAACAACCCGCGTGGGGGTGGCGTATCGCGCCGAATTGAGGGGGAGGAGCGACAAGAGCTCAAAGAAACCCTGGAACAACTCAGCGTACCGCACGGGATGTCGATTATTGCCCGCACTGCGGGGATTGGCCGCACAGCCCAAGAGCTGCAATGGGATATGAACTATCTATTGCAATTGTGGCGTGCGATTGATGATGCCAGTCGGATTCAACCGGGTGCCTATCTCATTTATCAAGAATCGTCCTTGGTAATCCGCGCTATTCGCGATTACTTCACGCCCGATATCGGTGAGATTCTGATTGATACCGATGAAGTGCATGAGCAAGCCCATCAATTTATGGCGCATGTCATGCCCGACAATGTGCAGCGGGTTAAGCGTTATCGTGATGACGTCCCGCTGTTCTCGCGTTTTCAAATCGAACACCAAATCGAAACCGCTTATTCCCGCCAAGTTCCGCTGCCTTCGGGCGGGGCGATTGTGATTGACCATACGGAAGCCTTGGTAGCCGTTGATGTGAACTCTGCCCGCTCAACAAAAGGGGCAGATATCGAAGAAACTGCCTTGCGGACTAACCTGGAAGCAGCAGATGAAGTCGCACGACAGCTACGTTTGCGTGACTTAGGCGGGTTAATTGTGATCGACTTTATTGATATGGAGTCGAGCAAAAACCAGCGCGATGTCGAACAGCGCTTGAAAGATGCGTTGCACTACGATCGAGCCCGTGTTCAGATGGGTAAGATTTCGCGTTTCGGCCTGATGGAACTCTCCCGCCAGCGCTTGCGTCCGGCGCTGAATGAAGGCTCACACACAACCTGTCCTCGCTGTAATGGCACGGGGGTTATCCGGGATACCGAATCGTCTGCATTACATATCTTGCGCATCATTCAAGAAGAGGCGATGAAGGAAAATACGGCTGCCATTCATGCGCAAGTACCGGTTGATGTCGCGAGTTTCTTGCTCAACGAGAAACGCAGCGAAATCTACAAGATTGAATCGCGCTTAAAAGTCAATGTTGTCCTGATTCCAAACAAACACTTTGAAACGCCTCACTATCATTTGGAGCGACTACGCCACGATGATGAACGCTTAGAAGACACCAAAGCGAGTTATGACCGGATCGACAATCCAAGTACAGATTTAGGTTATAACGGCAAAAAAACAGAGGACAAACCAGCGCGCCAAGAAGCCGTTGTGAAAGGAGTGACCCCCGATCAACCTGCACCAATTGTTGCGGTGAAACCTAACCCCAGCGAAGCCGTGAAAACCCAGAGCGGCAGTCTCTGGCAACGCTTGAAAATTTGGCTCTTGGGTGAGCCGACACCAGCACCGGTAGCCGCTAGCGAAAAATCTGAAGGGGGAAGGAACCGCCGCCAAGGGCGCCACAGCCGCCATGACCGTTCTGCGCAAGGCGACCGCCCACAACGCCAAGGGCGCGATCCGCAAAGCAAACGGGGAGAACGCCAAGAGCGGGAAGGTGACGCAGCGGCCAGCAAATTAGAGAAAAATGCAGAAGGTCGGCAGCCAAAACGGGAACAACGTGAAAGCCGCGGCAACGCAGAGGAGCGCCAGCAGGGCCGTCGCGACCGCCAACGTCAACAGGAAGAACGGGATGATCAAAAAGCGGCTAGTCTTGGCCCAGAGGCAACACTCGTCGCCGCCAATGAAGGCCAAGCGGAACAGGAAGGCCGGCGTGGCCGAGGGCGAGATCGGCAACGTCGTCGTGAACGTCAAGAGCGCCATGACCCAGCCGCCGCAGTTGTTGTCAATGACGCCACCCTTGACCCCACCACACCGCCATCGGTCTCAGCAGATGTGGTGAATAGCGCAGCGGATCCGCTCGCTGCAGCGGCAACCCCAAGTGCAGAGTCAGCGACAGAAAGTCAACGCACGGAACGTCAAGAGCGTGGCCGGCGGGGACGTTACGGGCGCGATCGTCATGGCCGGCGCGACCGCTCAGATCGGCAAAACACAGAGGAACTTAGTAACGACACCAGTGCGATTCCAGCGGAACAACCCGCTACCGCCATAGTGACTACCGAGGCAGTCCCTGTGAATGCGGCCGTCGCAAGCGTGAATGATTCCCCAGTAACGATCACAGCGAATGTGGTCACTGCTGAAGTCAGCACAGAAAGCCTCGATAGCAACCTGGCGCTTCCGGTGAGCAATCCCACTGTCACTGTCGCGCAGACGCCCACCGTGATCAACCCTGCGCCACTTCCCTTGCATCAATTACTGCCCATCCTCACTGCAGCGGGCTTAGAGTTGGTTCAAACGGATGCCGACAAGATGCAACGGGCACTCGAACAAGCCTTGGCTAACCCCATGCCCCTACTGCGATTAGGGCGTGAGCGGCCCCCTGTCATTGCGCTGGCAGACGGGCCACTGATTCAGGTAGAAACTCGCCAAGCAGCCTGATCAGCGCGGCAGTGTTGTTGTTATCCGCAAGGCGGCAGTAGTCACACTGCCGCCTTTTTTATTGTTGTTAGACACAGCATCGAAAAGACAACGGTCTACAAGCTGTCGTGCAAGCTGCTATGCTTATGTGCATGAGACAACGCATCATTCCTATCCACGCAGAGCCACAAGTACTACCTCAGACACCGGTCAGCGCTTCGAGTTTACCGCTCAGCGACCGCTACCAACGCCCTCTGCGTGATTTACGAATCTCGGTCACTGATCGCTGTAATTTCCGTTGTCCCTACTGCATGCCCAAAGCGGTGTTTGATCACACCTACCGTTATCTGCCACAGCAAGATATCCTCAGCTTTGAGGAAATTGTGCAAGTCGCCCAGGCGGCGATTGGGTTAGGGGTTGAAAAACTCCGTCTGACAGGCGGTGAGCCTTTGTTACGCCGTAAGATAGAAACCCTGGTCGCACAGCTTGCGCAATTGCGAACACCTGATGGAAAACCGATTGACTTGGCGCTAACCACGAACGGGAGCCTGCTTGCCAAAAAAGCCCAAACACTCAAAGACGCTGGCTTACAACGCCTGACTGTTAGCTTGGATGCCCTTGATGAGGCTGTTTTTCGGCGGATGAATGACCGTGAGATTGGTCTTGCAACCGTATTTGAAGGCCTAGAAGCAGCACGCAAAGCAGGTTTCGAGCGCATTAAGATCAATATGGTGGTGCAACGCGATGTCAATCTCGATCAGTTAAAGCCACTACTGGCCTTCTGCGCCGGGGAAGGCTACCTCTTACGCATTATTGAGTTCATGGATGTTGGTAATGCCAATCAGTGGGCGTTGACCCAAGTGGTCCCGAGCGCTGAAATATGTCGGCACTTGAGCGACGACTACCTCCTGACGCCATTGGCCCCAAACTATGAAGGCGAAGTCGCGCAACGTTGGCACTATCAGCAACGTCAGGCGCCTTATCTAAGTGGTGAGCTGGGACTGATTGCCAGCGTTACCCAAGCATTCTGTCAGCATTGTTCACGGGCGCGCCTCGCCACAGATGGCAAACTGTACACCTGCCTTTTCGCCACGACTGGCCATGATTTACGCCCCATACTACGCGCAACCAACCAGCATGACACGACGCCCGGTGAGCGATTGACTAACGTGCTGGCAGCAATTTGGCACGCGCGGACCGACGCCTATTCGGCACAGAGAATGGCCATTCGCGCACAGCAAGCCACACCACACTCTACGGCCCATAAAATTGAGATGTCATACATCGGGGGCTGAAGATCACCACATGATGTAAACCATCGGCGCGCGGCAATCGTTGATGACACAGATGTTTACAGAGTATTACTGGTCAGCCAGTGAATGCTTGATTATCATGAATACATGATCCAGGTTTGGAGACTAGGAATGTCCTCTTGTACGATCTCTCGTCTTGCCCGCAAACTCAGCGTAGTCATCGCGGCAACGCTGTGCTGCCTTGGCCTCGTGTTACCGAACAGCAGCCACGCGCATGGCCGAGTCGGTTTCTATGTTGGCATTAACGCTGGCCACCCTGCCTACTATGGGGGTTACGGTTATCGGCCCTACTATCAGCCCTATTACTGGGGCCCAAGCTACTACGCACCGATTTACTACACCCCCCCCGTGACCACGACCGTTATCGTCCCACCTGAGCCGACAGTCTATGTGCAGCGCCCGGTAGAACGCACTGCACCACCAGTCGCCACGCAGCAATACTGGTACTTTTGCCGTGAATCGCAAGCTTACTATCCCTACGTCCAACAATGTACTGGTCCCTGGCAACCGGTCGCTGCTATGCCCCCCAATGTCTCACCATAAATGAGGTCATGTATGCTCATGTTCGCACCCAGAGTTCTTCAAGCCGATGGTTCGCCATTGATACCAAGCCAGGTAGGCGGCCGCCTTTTGCTTTCTGCCTCGGCCCTGATGTTGGCAGCCTGCGCCGTGACCCCAACAGGTCCCAATGTGAATGTGATGCCAGGCCAACAGAAGACCTTTGAACAGTTTCGTGCCGACAATCAAGAATGCCGCCTCTTTGCCCAAACCGAAACACAGCAAGGCCCGACTGAAACTGGGTTTCGTGCTGGCGCGGCCACGGCTGCAGTGGGTACCGCAGTAGGCGCACTGGCAGGTGCCGCGATTGGCGGCAATAGTCAGGCAGCGGCAGTAGGCGCAGGAGCCGGCCTGCTATTAGGCTCCGCCGTTGGCGGCGAATCGGGCAGTCAGTCCAGCCAAACCATGCAACGTCGCTACGACAATGCATTTATCCAGTGCATGTACGCGAAAGGACACCAAGTGCCTGTGGCAGGGCGGCTCGTTACTCAGCAGCCGGCTAGCGGCAATAGCAATCCCCCTGTCGCAACACCTGCTGCACCTACTCCAAGTCCGGCAGCCCTTCCCCCGCCGCCAAGTGGCTCACCGCCACCCCCACCCCCGGGCGCAGTGGCCCCCAAATAATTCCAGCACTCCGATTTGGCTCCACCTGATTCAATCACCGCAGTCATTCTCGCTGGCGGCGCAGCGCGCCGCCTTGGTGGGATTGATAAAGGACTGCAAGAATATGCGGGCAAACCACTTATCCAACACGCTATCGAGCATGTACAGCCTCAAGTCGCGCAGATAATCGTTAGCGCCAATCGGCATCTGAATCGCTACAGTGCGCTGGGTTATCCGGTGATACCCGATCTCTCTTGGCTCGCCAGCGGTCGCTCGCCCACTCCTGCGCAGCCGCAGCACTATGCGGGCCCACTGGCTGGTATTCTGTCAGCCTTGGCATATTGTCAAACACCATGGTTATGCAGTCTTCCCGTAGATGCCCCCACTTTACCACCTGATTTGCTTACACAACTCTGGCACGGTGCCCTACAACAAAATACGGCGCTGGCTTATGCCATTATGGATGACCGGTCACAATATGCGGCTGCCCTTGTCCACAAACAGCTTTATCCTGAGCTTGTCAGGATCTATCAAGGTGGTGAACGTAGACTTCATCTGGCATGGTCTGCCTGTAATGGCAAAGGGGTTGTCATTGCGAGTCAGACACCTTTCCTTAATCTGAATGAATGGACAGACTATGAACGCCCTTTCATGGAAAAACGGGATTAGCCGTTTTGGTATGAGCCGACTCTGCAACTGGAAAACGGCCCTACTCTTATTAACCAGCAGCCTCAGCCTAGCAGCCATCGCACAACCCAGTCCGGTGTCTTTGCCCAGTCAACGCCCTGGCCTGCAGGCATACTGGTTTCCGGCACCTACTAGCACAACGCAGCCTACGCTGATTATGTTACATGGCTGCAGTGGCACCCTGTCGAAACAAGGACGCCTGACACCAGATCGACTCAGTGATGCCACCCTGTTTAATCAGGCTGGGATTCATCTCTTGGTATTGGATAGCTTTAGTGGTCGAGGGATCAAGTCGATCTGTGAATTGGCGCGCGACTTCCGCCCGATTAACGAGCGCGATCGACGACAAGATGTCATCGATGCCTTAGTTTGGCTCAAGCAGCAACCCGGTGTTGGGACGCAATTTGCGGTTCTTGGCCGCTCTCACGGAGGGCAAACGGTACTGACCTTACTTAGTGACGCCCTAGCAAAGCAAGACCCCAATGGTGTCGAGGTCCTAGCCAACCTACAGGGCGCCATTGCCTTATACCCCGGCTGTCGGCAAGAGTTAGCTGATCCACATTACCGGATCAGCCATCCTTTGTTGATGCTGACTGGCGCGCTAGACGATTGGACCGCCCCAGCACCCTGCGCCGCACTGCATCAAAAGCTGCGGGAACGACAGCCGGAGATGCGCTTTGACTACACGAGCTATGCCGACAGTTATCATGGTTTTGATGGCACTGCCCCGCTCAGGGTTCGCAGCCAAGTTGCCAATACCCGGAGTGGGCAAGCCACCGTTGGGGGTAATCCACTTGCCCGTCAAGCGGCCTACGACGCTATTTTCAGCTTCCTCGAACAGATCTGGCAGCGACCACTCTCGCCCAAACC
Source organism: Parvibium lacunae (assembly GCF_003335215.1). Taxonomy (GTDB): domain Bacteria; phylum Pseudomonadota; class Gammaproteobacteria; order Burkholderiales; family Burkholderiaceae_D; genus Parvibium; species Parvibium lacunae. The sequence continues at coordinate 272,355 of NZ_QPGB01000002.1, forward strand.
TTCATTTTCCGCTCAGTAAAGCGCCGCTATTTCGCAGCCCTTGGTAAGAGACTCAGGGTTTTTTCTTTTGCGCCGATAATTCTTATGTTCACAAGCACTCTGCTTGGTTTAAGGCTTAAACGGAAACAGTAAAGGGAAATTCATGTCGCTCTCCGCACTTAGCATTCGCGCCAGATTATTGTGTATCACCGCCGTTTGTGGACTGGGTATCACCCTGATCAGCATCTTGAGTCTCTGGCAAATCCATGCAACCGACCGGCTGATTGCAGAATCACAACAAAAAACCAGCACCGTGATTCAAATGCGGCGTGAAGTCTCACGGGCGCAGATTGCCTTCAAAACTCAGGTCCAAGAGTGGAAAAATATCCTTCTGCGTGGTCATGAGACAGAAGCCATGCAGACCCATCAAGCGGGGTTTGAAAAATACGGGAAGGAGATGCTGGGCTATCTAGACAGCGTCATAAAAACGGCCACTGATGCGCAATACCCCGCCATCGCCAATGAGATTGAAACCATCAAAAAACATCACGCAGAAATGGTCAAAAACTACATGACAGCCTTGACCTTGGAAAATTTTGGAAATTTAGACACGCACCCTGGCAATAACGTTGATAAAAATGTTCGTGGCATGGACAAAGAAACCGCGCAAAATCTGAATAAACTATTCGAAGTGCTAACTAAATCAGCAGACGAACAAGTGGCGGAGATGGAGAAAACGATTGCCACTCAGTTTAGCCAGGTAAAAACCTTGACCACGATTCTGGCCTTAATCGTCATTGCAGTGGCAATCGTGCTCGCACTCTGGATTGCGCGCAGCCTACTGGTTAGCCTTGGCGGTGAATTACAGGAAGTGATTAGCTACACAGAGCGCATTGCAAACGGGGATCTGACTCTCCAGGTCCATCGCGATATTCCCAGTGGCAGCCTCCTCGCTGCGGTGATCAGCATGCGTGACAAACTCAAAACCTTGATCACCAGCATGCGAACGACAGCGCATGATGTTTCTGACGCTGCCCTGAATTTATCTGCAGCGGCAGAACAAGTCGTTCGCAGTTCTCAGGAACAAGCTGATGCAGCCGCGTCGATGGCTGCCGCTATCGAAGAAATGTCCGTCAGCATTGATCATGTCGCTGCTGAAGCTCACCAAGCCCAGCGCGTTGCAGAAGAAGCGGGCGAACTCTCGCAATCGGGTACCCGTTTGGTCGGTCAGGCGATGCAAGAAATGCAGGGCATTGTGGCGGTTACCGATCGCTCAACCACCGTGGTGACGGATTTAGGCCGCGAATCCGAAAAAATCTCCAGTGTAGTCAAGGTCATCAAAGAAATTGCTGACCAAACTAACCTGCTCGCCTTGAATGCGGCGATTGAAGCAGCCCGTGCCGGCGAGCAAGGGCGCGGCTTTTCGATTGTCGCGGATGAGGTCCGAAAATTAGCTGAACGCACAACTGAATCGACCCATGCGATTACGCAAATGATTGAAACCATTCAGCATGAAACCCACAATGCTATTGATTCGATCAATCAAGGTAGCCTGCGGGCCAACAGTGGTCTCACCATGAACCGTGAGGTCAGCAATGCGATTGTCCAGATCGAATCTACCAGCGACCGTGTGATTGGCGCAGCACGGGAAATTTCAAATGCCTTGCGGGAACAAAGTAGTGCCAATCAGCAGGTTGCACAGCGCGTCGAGCGAATTGCGCAAATGACCGAAGAAAACAGTTCAGCGGTCGCCGCCGTCGCGCAAGCCGCACAGCAACTTAAAAATATTGCTGAACAACAGCGCGTCAATGCTGACATGTTCAAGGTCTAAGTGGCGACACTCAGCGAGCAGTTAACCATTCTTCAATCGTATTGGCTAACTCAGCGGGTGAAGTTTGTGGGGCAAAGCGCATAACGCGCTCGCCCTGACGATTGACCAAGAACTTGGTGAAATTCCACTTAATAGCTTGGCTTCCTAGCAGACCTGGTGCTTGCTGTTTTAGCCATGTAAAGAGCGGTTCAGCCTGCGGGCCGTTGACCGCTACTTTTTGCAAGAGCGGAAAAGTAACGTGATAACGCGTGCTGCAAAAAGTCTGGATGCTTGCCGCATCGCCTGGCTCCTGCCCACCAAATTGGTTACAAGGCACGCCGATAACCCGCAAACCGGCAGCCTCATAACGCTCATGCAATGCTTGTAAGCCCTCGTACTGCGGGGTGAAACCGCAAGCGCTAGCCGTGTTAACAATTAAGAGCACCTGTCCGTGATAATTTGCCAGCGGAAAAGGGTCCCCCTGTAAGGTCTGCAGTGAAAATTCAAAGACCGTTTGGGTCATTACACAATCGCCAAGTGATCTGAATTATTGGCGATATCCCGATCTTGCGCGCCTTTGCTATGGAGTTTGATCGTCAACCGTAAGTCATTGACAGAATCCGCATTGCGCAGGGCATCTTCATAAGAGATCAAGCCGCTCTCATATAAGTCAAATAGCGCCTGATCAAAGGTTTGCATGCCCAACTCTCGAGATTTCTTCATAATCTCTTTGATTTCATGCACCGCCCCCTTAAACACCAAATCCGAGACCAAAGGCGAATTGAGCATGATTTCTACCGCCGCGCAGCGCCCTTTGCCTTCGCGCATTGGGATCAGACGCTGCGAAATCATCGCACGCATGTTCAAGGACATGTCCATCAACAGCTGTTGGCGGCGTTCTTCCGGGAAAAAGTTGATAATCCGATCCAGTGCCTGGTTCGAATTATTGGCATGCAAGGTGGCCATGCAAAGGTGCCCTGTCTCAGCGAACGCAATCGCATGCTCCATGGTTTCACGATCGCGGATTTCTCCGATCAAAATCACGTCTGGGGCTTGCCTTAGCGTATTTTTCAGGGCGGCCTCCCAGCTCTCAGTATCGACCCCCACTTCGCGCTGAGTCACAATACAGTTACGGTGCGGGTGAACATATTCGACCGGGTCTTCGATAGTAATAATATGCCCATAAGAATGTTCATTGCGATAGCCGATCATCGCTGCTAGGGTGGTGGATTTACCCGAACCCGTTGCCCCCACCATAATCACCAGCCCGCGCTTGGTCATCACCACGTCTTTGAGCACTTCCGGCAATTTCAAGTCTTCCATTTTTGGAATCGTCGTGGTGATCACCCTCAGGACCATCCCCACACGCCCCTGCTGAATGAACGTATTCACCCGAAACCGACCTAGGCCGGCTGGGCTGATGGCGAAATTACACTCTTTATGCTCTTCAAACTCCGCCGCCTGCTTGTCATTCATAATCGCACGAGCAAGTTCAGCAGTGTGTTGGGCGCTAAGCGGTTGGTTTGACACCGGTGTCAGCTTGCCGTCAATCTTGAAAGAAGGCGGAAAATCAGCGGTGATAAATAAATCTGAGCCGCGCTTGTTAACCATCAAGCGCAGCAGATCATGCATAAACTTCGAGGCCTGTTCTCTTTCCATTGCCGTCTACCCTTGCTGATTAACACTCATCAATTTTGGCATACCTTACACGCTGAAGGTGTCTTTATTCTGCGCCCGCAACTTCGCTTCCTGCAGGGAGACGACATTACGGCGCACCAAATCCTGCAGACATTGATCCAAGGTTTGCATGCCAAATTGCTGTCCGGTTTGAATCGCGGAATACATTTGTGCGATCTTGTTTTCTCGAATCAAATTTCGGATTGCTGGCGTACCAATCATAATTTCATGCGCCGCAACGCGCCCATCGCCGGTTTTATTTTTGAGCAGGCTTTGTGAAATGACCGCACGCAAGGATTCAGAAAGCATCGAACGAACCATCTCTTTTTCCGCAGCAGGGAAGACATCAACGACCCGGTCAATGGTCTTGGCTGCCGAGCTGGTATGCAGGGTACCAAACACCAAGTGACCCGTTTCCGCCGCAGTCAGGGCCAGTCGAATGGTTTCCAAATCACGCATTTCACCGACCAGAATGACATCTGGGTCTTCACGCAAAGCGGATTTCAATGCATTAGCAAACGATTTGGTATGGGGACCGACTTCCCGTTGGTTAATCAGACATTTTTTTGATTCATGCACAAATTCAATCGGGTCTTCGACCGTCAGAATGTGGCCATACTCCGTTTCATTCACATAATTCACCATCGCGGCAAGGGTGGTCGATTTACCTGACCCGGTTGGCCCCGTCACGAGCACAATACCGCGTGGATTGAGTGCAATATCCGCAAAAATTTTGGGAGCGTTCAATTCTTCCAATGTCAATACTTTGGAAGGAATCATACGGAACACCGCGCCAGAACCGCGATTTTGTACAAACGCATTGACCCGGAAACGCGATAAGCCTTGAATCTCGAAAGAAAAGTCAACCTCAAGGTGCTCTTCATAAAATTTGCGCTGGCCGTCGTTCATGATGTCATAGACCATGGCATGGACATCTTTGTGGGCCAAAGGCGGCAGATTAATCCGTCGCACATCGCCATGAACCCGAATCATCGGCGGCAACCCCGAGGAGAGATGCAAATCCGAAGCTTTGTTTTTGACGGCAAAAGCCAGTAATTCAGCGACATCCATTTATAATCCCTACCTAGCGTGGTCTGTGATACCTCATTATGTCTGCCGAACTCAATAACGATCAAGCCCGAATTGCAGCAGTTGTTGCGCGTATCCGGCACGCACAGGCCGAGCGGACGGCCCAACATCCCCACTGGGTACACCCGGTCCAGCTGCTAGCAGTGAGTAAAACCATGCCTGTGAACGCCATTCTGCGGGTTGCGGCATACGGGCAACTGGCCTTTGGTGAAAATTACGTACAAGAAGGCGTAGAAAAAATCCAGCAGATAAAACAGCAAAATCCTACGCTTGCCGCCCAGTTATCCTGGCACTTCATTGGCCCTATCCAAAGCAACAAAACACGGCAAATTGCCACGCACTTTGACTGGGTTGAAAGTATTGATCGACTCAAAATCGCTGAACGATTGAGCGCACAACGCCCGATTGAGTCCCCCCCTCTGAATATATTGCTGCAAGTCAACATCTCCGCCGAAGCTACCAAAAGTGGCTTCGCCCCAGACGAGGTTGCAGCCGCAGCAGCACAGATTCAGGCCCTGCCGAGGTTGCGTTTACGGGGATTAATGGCGATTCCAGCCCCAGCGCCAAACGGGCAAGCACAAGACGCGCCTCATCAGGCAATGCGACGCTTGTTTGACGACCTCGCCGCCCAATACCCCTCTCTGGATACCCTTTCGCTGGGCATGTCTGAAGACTTAGAAGCCGCGATTTTGGCTGGCTCGACCCAAGTTAGAATCGGCAGCGCCATTTTTGGCCCACGTGCAGCACCTCCCTCTGTCAAGGAAACAACATGAAAATTGGCTTTATCGGTGGTGGCAATATGGCGAACGCCTTGATTGGCGGTTTGGTCAAACAAATCGATCCCACGCAAATCTGGGTGGTTGAAATCAATGCCGAGGCGCGAGCAAAACTGGCTGAGCAATATGGTGTACAGACTCAGGCCACCCTTGACCACAATCTGCAAGCCTTGGATGTCGTGGTCCTCGCAGTCAAGCCACAGAGCTTACCGGCTGTAGCACAGGCATTACAGCCCTATGTCCAGCAAGCACTCATTATCAGCATTGCAGCGGGCATTCGCGCTACCGATCTGAGCCGCTGGCTAGGCGGGCACCCGCGCATCGTGCGAACCATGCCCAATACACCAGCCTTGATTGGTCTAGGCGTCACCGGCATGGCTGCCTTACCGGCCGTAAACACGGCTGACCGCGCCAGCGCCACTCAAATTATGCAAGCGGTCGGCCAAACAGTCTGGCTTGAGCAAGAAAGCCAGCTTGATGCGGTAACGGCCCTGTCGGGTAGTGGCCCCGCCTACGTATTTTATTTTATGGAAAGTATGCTTGCCGCCGGACAACAAATGGGCCTGAGTGCAGATCAGGCACAGACGCTCGTCATGGGCACGTTTGTGGGGGCGGCACAACTGGCCGCCCAAGCCAGCGATCCAGTGAGTACCCTACGCGAAAGAGTAACCTCGAAAGGGGGCACCACGGCGGCGGCCCTTGAAGTCCTCGCAGCACAACAGGTGAACAACCAGATTCAAAGCGCCCTGGAAGCAGCGCGCTTACGGGCGATGGAATTAGGTGATGAACTGGGGGGCGCGACACCCTAATTACAATGCGTCTAACGAACACAACCTCAACGCCCGGAGACGGGGGTTACTAACACGCGCTGTCATGTTCCTGTCAGCCTAGTCTGTTGCTATTCGGTCGTTCACTTAAGAAAGCCCGCATGCTCGCCATATTGACCGACATTCATGCCAACCGCGAAGCGCTGGAAGCCTGTTTAGCCCATGCCAAACGCCACGGGGCCGAACGCTACGCGTTCCTGGGCGATTTCGTTGGCTATGGTGCAGATCCAAGCTGGGTCATTGATACCTTGCAGGCGTTCGCTGCGCAGGGGGCAATTCTGGTGATGGGTAATCATGATCAGGCAGTCTTTCAAGCTACTCGCGACAACATGCATCCGAATGCCGCCAAAGTGGTGGAATGGACCAAAGCCCAACTCACCCCAGAACAGACTGCTTTTCTGCAAGCGTTGCCCTTAACGCACGAAGAAGACGATATATTGTTTGTACATGCCAATGCCTGGCAGCCTAGTGGCTGGGGGTACATCGATGGCTGCATGGAAGCGGGCCGCAGTCTCCGTGCAACACGTTGCGCGCTGACTTTTTGCGGTCATATGCATCAACCCATGCTCTATCATGCAGCGATTAATGGCCAAGTCGCTGCTTTTCAGCCTGTCGCAGGGACCAGCATTCGCCTGAGTAACCGCCGCCGTTGGCTGTGTATTCCTGGTGCAGTTGGACAACCCCGAGATGGTAACCCCGCTGCTTGCTATGCCCTTTACGACCCCCTCGAGATGGTCTTAACTACCCACCGAGTCGCCTATGACCATGCCACTGCAGCGCAAAAAATTCTCGCCGCTGGCTTACCCGCCTTCCTGGCTGACAGACTGAGCCGCGGAGACTGAGATGCAAAAACTCCAACCCGGGATGATGATTGACGGCTTTCGTGTTGAAGAAAAATGCCATCGCGGTGGCATGGCGACGCTCTGGCGGGTTACCGACTGTCGGATAACGCCCGTGGCTGGCGACTTGATCATGAAAGTGCCGTATCTGGCTGACCCGAGCGACCCGACTGCGATTGTGAGCTTTGAAGTCGAACAAATGATTTTGCCCACACTGCATGGGCCCCATGTGCCGCGCTATATCGCCGCAGGCGATTTTGATACACAACCCTACATCGTGATGGAACGGATCCAGGGCGAGTCACTGCGGCAGCGTTTTGAGCAGGCGCCGCTTGATCCAGCCGAGGTTGTACAAATCGGTATCCGGGTCGCCCACGCCCTGCATGCCCTGCATTTACAGCATGTTGTCCACCTCGATATCAAACCAAGCAATATCTTGTTTCGTGCCGACGGGACTGCCGTTTTGGTTGATTATGGGTTAGCGCGGCATGATCACCTACCTGATTTACTCGCCGAAGAGTTTCGCTTGCCGATGGGCACGGGCCCCTACATTGCCCCCGAACAGGTACTCGGCATTCGCCATGACCCACGCAGTGACCAATTTGCACTGGGGGTACTGCTCTACCATTTGCTCACCGGGCAACGGCCCTTTGGTTTTCCCACCCGGATTCATGGCCTCAAGCAACGACTCTGGCGTGACCCGATTCCCCCGCGCCAGCACAACCCTCACTGCCCACCGTGGTTGCAAGAAATTCTTTTACGCTGCTTGGCCGTTAACCCCGCGCAGCGCTATGGCAGTGCAGCCCAGCTTGCCCTGGCCTTGCAAAATCCTGAGCAAGTCACACTCACGGCGCTAGCTCATAAACAGCACCGAGATAACTGGTGGCAAGTGAACCAACGCCGCTGGCAAGGGCGCTGGCAGCGGTTATTTGATCAACTAGAACCACCCCAGGCGCCAGACGGCCAAGCGCCCGGCGCCAGCACTCACCTCAGCGCAGCACCGATTATTCTGGTTGCGGTTGATCTATCCCAAGAGTGGCGAGAGCTCGCCATCGCCTTACGCCTTGCCGTCAATCGCGTTTTCAGTGCCGCGCCGCACGCCCGCCTGGCCTGTGTGAGTGTCTTAAAAACCCAGCGTCTTGGGCTGGAATTAGGCACCGATGCCGAGGGCAATAATCGGCATGTCAAACGGTTGGTAGAACTCAAACATTGGGCAAGAGAATGCGCCATTCCTGCTGAACAAATGACGTTTCATGTGCTTGAAGGCAGTGACCCTGCCAGGGTGATTCTTGACTATGCGAACAACAATCAAGTTGATCACATTGTGCTTGGCGCCCGCGGGAACCATGCTTTACGTCGGCATTTGGGCAGTGTGTCAGCCCAGGTGGTTGCTGAAGCGAGCTGCACGGTCACCGTAGTGAAAAATCCGACCTGAGCAGACCCTCACACAGCGATACATCACACAGCAATCTTGTACTACGCGTAATCTAATGCCAACCCGATCCAAATCGCGGCACCCCACCAATTATTGTGGCGAAACGCCCGGAAACACTGGCTCGGCTCGCGCTGACGAATCAGCGTATAGTGATAGAGCGATAAGGCGGCGCTGACGGCCAAACCGGCATAGAAAAATGAACCACGCCCATGACGCAGCCCCACCCATGCCAGCAACCCTAAAGCCGCCGCATAGCAGCCCATAATCGCTAACACGTCATACCGACCAAAGGTAATCGCGGCCGTTTTAATACCTAACTTCAAATCATCAGCCCGGTCTACCATTGCATACTCGGTGTCATACGCTAGCGCCCAAAACACATTAGCCAACATGAGCCACCAAGCATCCACGGGCAGTTGCTGCTGTACAGCGGCATACGCCATGGGAATACCAAAGCCGAAGGCAATCCCCAAATATCCTTGCGGTAAGGCAAAAAAACGTTTGGTAAAAGGGTAACTGGCCGCCAAAAATAAGGCGATCACCGCCAAGCCCCAAACCATCGGGGCAAGGGGCAAAATTAATAAAAATGCACAGAGACTGAGGCTCAGCGCCAGCATCAGCGCCTGCCGCACTGAAATCCGTCCGGTCGTGACAGGCCGCTGCTGGGTACGTTGTACATAGCGATCGAAATGACGATCAGCAACATCATTCACCGCACACCCTGCAGAGCGCATCAAGATTGTGCCCAAGATAAAAATCGCCAAGATCATCACTGGCGGCCAACCCGCTGCGGCAAACCATAAGCCCCATAAGGTTGGCCACAGCAATAGCAAAATGCCAATCGGCTTATCGAGCCGGATCAGCGCACAATAATCTCGGAAATGGGCCATAGGTTGGGTGCGGGTCAATCTGAAAAATCGGCCGAGAACCTACTGCCATCCATGCCGGCAAGCTCTCGGCCTGAGGGTTGAAGCCTTACGCCAACAAACTACGTAACATCCAGGCATTTTTTTCATGAATCTGCATACGCTGGGTGAGCAGATCAGCAGTCGGTTCATCACTCGCTTGATCAACGGCTGGGAAAATAGCCCGGGCGGTGCGCACGACAGCTTCTTGGCCAGCGACCAGTTGTCGAATCATTTCTTCGGCACTGGGTACGCCTTGCGCTTCGGGAATTTGGGTTAATTGCGCAAATGCCGCATAGCTACCGGGCGCTGGAAAACCTAACGCGCGAATCCGCTCGGCAATCGCATCAACCGCCAGCGCCAGCTCAGTATATTGCTGTTCAAACATCAGATGCAGGGTGTTAAACATCGGCCCGGTGACGTTCCAATGAAAGTTATGTGTTTTCAGGTAAAGGGTATAGGTGTCTGCCAAGAGATGGGCCAAACCATCGGCAATCTGTTCACGGTCAGCCGCACTGATACCAATCTGAATCGCGTCGCTAGCACTCACAGCGGTCGTCTTAGGTTTACTTTTGGTCGCCGCTTTACTGCTTTTTGCGCTTACTTTAGCCATGGGCTTTCTCCTTGATTGATTAAATGACGCCTTGCTCGCGCAAGTGTTCGATCTGCGCTGGGGTGTACCCCAAGCGGGTTAAAACGGCGGTCGTGTGTTCCCCCAGATTGGGGCCGAGCCAACGTGTCGCCCCCGGGGTTTGCGAGAGTTTGGGCGTGATGCCAGGCAAAGTGATGGGGGTCCCATCGGCGAGCTGGTGTGATTCAAGCATCTGGCGCGCGGCAAACTGGGGGTCTTGAAACATATCGGCAACACTATATATTTGGCTAGCGGGAACCTCGGCGGCTTGCAAGGCAGTAAGGGCACTAGCGCGATCTTGTTGCGCGCACCACGTGGCAATCGCTGTGTCAATCTGTTCTGTTTGCAAGACACGACCATCATTCGTCTGCAAGGCCGGGTCTCCAGCTAAATCTGGTCGCCCGATCACCAGCATCAGGCGTTTAAAAATGGCATCGCCATTCCCGCCGATAACAATACTTTGGCCATCGGCACAGGCATAGGTATTTGAAGGCACAATCCCGGGCAAGGAAGCCCCGGTCCGTTCGCGAATCGCGCCATGCACGGCATACTCAGGAACCAGACTTTCCATCATATTGAACACCGATTCATAGAGCGCGACATCAACTACCTGCCCCTCGCCTTTGGGGTTGGCGGGGCTGCGCGTTTTATCGCGATGATGCAACGCCATTAAGGCCCCCATTACCGCGTGTAAAGAGCTGATGGAATCCCCAATCGACACCCCAACTCGAACCGGGGGACGATCAGGGTAACCGGTGACATAGCGCAAGCCGCCCATCGATTCACCAATCGCACCAAACCCAGGGCGATCTTGATAAGGGCCGGTCTGCCCAAAACCCGATATTCTGACAAGAATCAGCCCCGGATTGCGGGCGCGTAGCTCGGCTTCCCCCAGCCCCAGTTTCTCTATAGTGCCGGGCCGAAAGTTTTCGATCACGATATCGGCTTCCTCAACCAACGCCAGGGCGATCCGCTGTCCCTCAGGGTGTTTCAGATTAAGCGCGAGAGAGTGTTTATTGCGCGCCTGCACGGCCCACCACAAGGAGGTGCCATTATGCAAATGGCGCCAGGTCCGCAGGGGGTCACCCCCCTGTCCCTCGGCATTAGCTGGGCTTTCGATTTTGATCACCTCAGCGCCAAACTCGGCAAGCAGACGCGCGGCAAAGGGGCCCGCGATCAGGGTTCCCAATTCCAATACTTTTAAGCCCGCCAGGGGGCCAGCAGGCGGCTGAGATTGTGCGGGGGTAATCGTCTCGGCCATTACACCTCCCGTCGATCCAGCAAGGCATGCGCAATGGTGCCCGCGTCGGTATATTCGAGCTCACCGCCCGCCGGTACGCCACGCGCAATACGGCTTACGCGCAAACCCCGCGCCCGCAAAATCTGGCCAATATAGTGCGCGGTAGCATCGCCTTCGTGGGTAAAGTTAGTGGCCAAAATCACTTCTTCGACATCACCATTGGTCGCCCGTTGAATCAACTTATCGAGACCAATTTCTTTCGGTCCAATCCCATCCAAGGGGCTCAAGCGCCCCATCAAGACAAAATATAAACCACTGTATGTCCCACTTTGCTCAATCATGAGCTGGTCGGCAGGCGTCTCCACCACACACAACTGAGCTGGATCGCGCAGCGGGCTGCGACAAGTCGCACAAATGGTTTCTTCGGTAAAGGTATGGCAGTGTTCACAATGCTGAATCGTTGCCGTCGCTTGCAACAGGGCATGACCCAATCGCTCAGCACCACCGCGGTTGTATTGCATGAGATGAAATGCCATGCGCTGGGCCGATTTCGGCCCAACTCCCGGAAGCGCCCGTAACGCATCGACCAGCGAGTCAAGCGTGGGGATATCGTTTTGGGTATTGACGCTACGAGCCGTCATGGCAAACGATGACTGGCCTACTTAGAAAGGAAATTTCATGCCGGGGGGCAGTGGCATACCAGCGGTAATTCCCGCCATTTTTTCTTTTTCGGTTTCCTGGGCGCGCCGCAACGCATCATTGAAGGCAGCGGCAATCAAATCTTCGAGCATGTCTTTATCATCTGCCAATAAACTGGGATCAAGACTGACGCGACGGACTTCTTTGGCACAGGTCATGGTGATTTTGACCATCCCAGCGCCCGCCTGCCCTTCTACCTCAATCAGTGCCAAGCCTTCCTGTGCTTTCTTCAGGTTGTCTTGCATTTGCTGGGCTTGTTTCATTAAACCGGCTAATTGACCTTTATTAAACATGGTTTTCCTTTCTGGGAGAAATTATTACGCGTGTTGACTCGATCAAACGGGACGAATTGAGTTAGGGACAATCGTGGCATCAAACTCTGCCAACAGCCCTTGTACTAGAGGGTCCTGCTGAATCGCCTGCTCTGCCGCCTGCTGGCGCTCGCTGCGCGCTGTTTCATCACGATGCTGTGCGGTTTGGCTTTGCACCTCACCAACCTCCACTTGCAAACGGATCGGCTGTTGATAATACTCACTCAGCGCCTGCCGCAATTTTTCAACAGGCGACCCCTGCGACAGCGGTTTGGCTGCGGTGCGAATCACATACTGGCTCCCCTGCACACTCAGTAATTCGCTTTGCGTTGCCAATTGTTTGGCGAGGCCAGTCACATTGAGTTGTAACACCAACGTCGGCCAATCAATACTATCGGCTTGGCCGGGTAAGAGTGGCGCACTGGCCGGCGCGGGCGGCGCCACAACCGGCAGCGCGACGGTTGCACTCGCAACGGGCATCTCTGTGCTCACAGACTGTGCCGAAAGACTGGCGCTGGCGCGTGTATGCTGCGGGCCAGCGGCAGGCTGGGATACCTGCCCTGCCGAGGCAGAAATAGCGTGCGGTGGCACTGTTGGGCTAGCTACCTTTTTAGGTAAGGGAGTCGTAGCAATATCGGCTGCAGGCAAGTTGCCAACTGCGCTAGGTTTAAAGGCGAGCAAGCGCAACAAGGTCATACTGAAACCAGTCAACTCATCCGGTGCAAGACTGAGATCGTTGCGACCATGCAGCACTATCTGGTAGTAGAGCTGGATGTCTTCGGCGCTAAATTGCGTTGCAAAAGCGGCAATCGTCGGCGCATCGGCCCACTCTTCCGGGATCGCTTGTGGAATGGTTTGTGCCAGTGCGATTCGCTGCAAGAGCGTTGCCAGATCACCCAGCGCTTGGCGATACGAAAGACTGCGCAAGGTCATTTCATCCGCAATCGCCATCAACGCCACGCCGTCAGCCGCTGCCAAAGCAGCCAGCAAACGGTGTAAATAGGTTTGATCAATCGCGCCCAGCATGCCCTGCACAGCGTCTGTGGTTACCACGCCTGCACTGTAGGCAATCGCTTGATCCAGTAAAGACAGGGCATCACGCATACTGCCATTGGCTGCATGGCTGAGTAACTTGAGCGCCTCGCGCTCTGCCTGAATCTGCTCCTGCGCCAAAATTGTTTGTAAATGGCTCACAATCGCCGTCGGCAGCATTGATTTGAGATTGAACTGCAAACAACGTGATAGCACCGTGACTGGAATTTTTTGTGGATCCGTCGTCGCGAGAATGAATTTAATGTGCGGCGGTGGCTCTTCCAAGGTCTTTAACATGGCATTAAAAGCCGCATTTGACAGCATGTGAACTTCGTCGATCACATACACTTTATAGCGCCCTGCAGTAGGGGCATAGACCGCATTTTCCAATAACTGCCGCATTTCATCGACGCGGGTATTGGTCGCTGCATCAACTTCTAATAGGTCAACAAACCGCCCACCATCAATTTCACGGCAAGTTTGACACTGGCCACATGGGTGCGCGGTAATACCGGTTTCACAATTCAAGGCTTTGGCCAAAATGCGGGCCAGCGTCGTTTTGCCAACGCCCCGCGTTCCGGTAAAAAGATAGGCGTGATGTAAGCGCTGTTGCTCCAACGCATGACTTAAAGCGCGAACGACATGCTCCTGGCCCACGAGCGTGGAAAAATCACGCGGCCGCCATTTACGCGCCAGGACTTGATAGGCTTGCGTTGTCACGGGCGAGGCGTCAGCAAACAAGCCGATCGTCGCGGTGTCGACCGCTGGCGCAGGCATTTCTGAAGAAACGAAGTCAGAAGAATCAGACATGCAGAGGGAATGAGGAGATTATTCAGATGGCACATTATCACCCAGTTCATGAGCGATTTCACTCGATGTGCTCGCTCGACGCATAACGCCAAAATCGAGGTCAGTCAGGGCACAATTTATTCACAAGCCTGCCCCCACAAGACGCGGCGGCCACAGGTGCTGAGGAAAATTTGGGCATGATCGTGCGCGGCGTTAGGGATCACATAAAAGGGCTGACGCGCAGCTTGCGTGTCAGCGGGCAACGGCCAAGCGCTAGTTAAATATTGCTGGTAGGCCAAACCACGGGCCAGGCGATGAGGCCCCTGCAGTTGCGCCGCGCAGTGCTGATCTAGCACACGATGGCGAGGATTGTTATCGCGCTCACCGAGCAAAGTGACAATCTGACGGCTGCGATAACGTGCTGCCAGCAAGGGGCCTAGCTGTATAGAATCCATGCCCTGCCATGCCGAGGGTAACAACGCCACCAAGGCGGGGGGCAAATGTGCCAGACCATATTTGTAATCTTGACTATCGGGGCAACGTGGCGCTGCCCCCGCAGGCCCAGCGGCAGCGGGTGAGAAATATAAATAGGAAGAAGGGTTGGCCACCACAAAGCGCAGCTGTATCCCTTGTTTGCTCAGCATCTCTGGCAGAGGGGTAAAGGCTGCATAGCGTTGCACAAACTGAGCGCCCGCAGAGTGCCCTGCAATCGTGATCGTTTGTAAGTTCGGTAACAGCTCGTGTTGGGCTAAGATCCGTAACAGGGTATCCACTGCGGCAAAACTGCTCCAACTGCTGCCCGCTGGAGCAATACTGGCCTCGCCACTTTTCCATCCCTCAGCGCTCCATCGCAAGTAAGCCAGAGTTGTTTCCGCATGGCCGGCTGTCGCAGGCGTCGGGGCATCGCTTGGGGTAAGGAACTGGGGGGCGAGGAGTAAGGTCTCTGCCAGAATAGGCTGGGCTGGTTGCGCCGCCTGTTCTGCCTGAGCAGCGCGCGATAACGTCGCAAAATAGTCTTTTGCATTACGCTGTGTACCATGCACCAGCAGCATGACATGCTTGATCGTCAACGGCGCCCGCGATGATGGTACACCCGCTGTTTGCGATAAGGCAGGGGTCAGTGTCGGTAGCAGACGTAAGGCTTCCCCATTGGCGCTCATATAAAGCGGTAATAGGGCTTGGTTAGCGCCGTCAGCAGCGGAAATCAGCCAACCTTGTGGGGCAACATCCGCTGTCGATAATTCTGCGGCAGTGCCCGGACTACCCCACACTAATGATAACAACACCAATAAAAAGGAAAGCAACCCCGTCATCATGGCCGGCATGGACAAGAGAGCGAGCAGGGGTGAAATTGGGCGCACAGTCAAGGAAAGGTCAATCGAAAGAAGGTGGCGAGCCAGAACCCCGGCACTTGCTAGCTTCGCTGTGGCTGCTGCGTTCCCGCCCTGACCAGGTTCACGACATTGCAATGCGGGGAGGCCCGCCACGTGTATTGTAGCAGTCAGACACAGGCAATACCAAACACCCCCAGTTCAATATTTGCGTGATGGCTGTGCGACAGCAGGCAGGATTCGGCACCCAATCGACCCGTGCGCGATAGCGGGCTGTTAGAATGCCGCTTTGCTTATGGGGGTGCGCTATGTTGTGGGTTAAAGCATTGCATATTATTTTTATGGTGACATGGTTCGCTGGGCTGTTTTATTTACCCCGTTTATTTGTCTACCATGCAGACACTCAGGATGCGCTCAGTGATGCACGTTTCAAAATCATGGAGCGACGCTTGATGGTCATGACCCATCTGGGCGGCAGCTTAACCCTGGTGTTTGGGTTATGGCTCCTTCTCGGCTATGGCATTGGTAAGGGCAGTGACTGGATGCATGGCAAGTTAACCCTGGTGTTCTTGCTCTTGATTTACCATCATTTGTGCATGCGCCACGTAAAACAATTCGCCCGTAATCTGAACCAGCACAGTGCAAAATACTATCGTTGGTTTAACGAAGTGCCCTCGGTCCTGCTAATCGGCATCGTACTTCTCGTTGTGATCAAACCTTTCTAAGCGTAGACAACAATCCATGTCCCAACCCCTTTTCTTTTGTTTCGCCCCTTGCCCGCGTGGCCTTGAGGGTTTATTGGTACAGGAGCTGGAAACTCTGCCGCTAGCGGGTCTGGGCCAAGTCTTAAAAGTCACCCCCGCGCCCGGCGGAGTAAGCTTTCAGGCAGATTGGGCCGGGATCATGCAAGCCAATCTGTGGAGCCGCTGTGCGAGCCGGATTCTGTTACGGTTGGATAAAAAATCCTACCGTAACGAACAGGATATTTACGATATTGCGCTAGCCCAGCCCTGGACGGATTGGTTTGATTTGGCGAATGATTTTAAGGTGGACTTAACAGCCTTAACCGGACGTCGCGCTGCGCCAACCGAGGGAACCCGCACTAAGCAACCGCCCCCTGCTGGCAAACGCACTAAACCAGCGTCAGTCAGCCATTTACAAAGCCTTGATTTTGTTACGCTACGCGTCAAAGATGCGGTGTGCGATCACTTCCGTGAGCGCACTGGCCAACGCCCCGATATCAACACCCAGCATCCCGATATCCGCATTCACGTGTTTCTTGATGACATTAGTTGCACGCTTTATCTGGATACCTCTGGCGACGCACTGTTCAAGCGCGGCTGGCGCTTGGAAAAGGGGGAGGCACCGATTCGCGAAAATTTGGCAGCGGGGCTTTTGCAACTGGCGAATTGGCCAGAGCGCGCCGCGGCAGGATTAACCTTGCTTGACCCATTTTGTGGCAGCGGCACATTATTAGTGGAAGCGATGCTGCAACAATTGCAAGTGGCTCCTGGCCTGGCCCGTAGCTTTGCTTTTGAGTGCCTACGACCCTGTCCGCTTGAACAGTGGCAACAAGTGAAACAACAAGCACGACAGCAGATTCAGCTGCAACCATTGAACCAAATTCATGGCAGTGACATTGATCAGAAAATGGTTTATCGGGCCCGTCGCAATATTGAGCGTGCCGCAATTTTGTATGGATTACCCGAGAATTTACCGCTCCCCACCGTGGCGATGAGTAGTGCCGATGAGAAAGCGCCGCCAGCGCCACAAGGTTTGATTATTTGTAACCCACCGTATGGTGAGCGCATGCAAGTTCAGGCCAACCGAGATTCTGTTCATCCCGCGCCAGAAGAAACCGATGCGCTCTTTAGTCATTGGGCTACCCAGCTCAAACGCCACTATGCAGGCTGGTCTGTTTATGTCATCAGTGCAGATATGCAGCTACCGAAACGGTTACGGTTAAAGGAAAGTCAGCGTTTACCACTGTTCAATGGGCCGTTAGAGTGCCGCTATTTTCGTTTTGATATGGTGAGTGGTAGTGCTCGGCATAAGCCATCCCAGGATTCAGCGAACCCTGGGATGACACCCGCTTAGCGATATACGCCAGCACCAAGATAACCATCGTAACCAGGAATTTTGGCGACGTAGGCGGTTTTCTCTTCAATCACTTTGGTTTGGGGGTGGGGCCATTTGTAATCCACCCAACCACTGCCCTTGGCTTTGATCAACGCATTAAACTCTTGCATCAGCAGCTTGCCGTCGGCTGTTTTAAGCTCCCACAAATTTTTACCGACAAGGGCTTTGTTGGCACCGTGACAGACATTCACCCCCTCCATTTTGTAGCAAAAGAGATAGAGGTCACGGTCTTTCCATTTACTCCCAGGCGCTTGGTTGTTGGTGAAATCCTCAAAGGCTTTCTCGACGCCCACCGCTTTAATGTGGGCAATCGCGTCCTCTACCATCTTCTGGGCTTCCGCGCGGGTGCCAGGTTTCTCTTGTGCCAGCGCAACATTTACCGCAAATAAGGGGGCCAGGCAGGCCAGTATCATCCAGACTAGTCGCTTCATCATCATCTCCTTTATCGTTAGTTTGCATAAGCGCGAGCGCTTATGCTGCTAACTACGGCGAGATGGATGCCGCAAATAGATGGCTAATGGTGCTAATACTTATCGTTAACCCACAGTTTAACGTCGCCGACCACCGAGGATAGAGCCTAACACCCCTCGAATAATTTCTCGCCCAACTTGTGAGCCAATTGCCCGAGCCGCACTTTTTGCGAGGGCTTCCACCACACTCTCTCGACCACGCGGCGTTGGAGAGGCGCGCTCACCGAGCATGTCACGCGTGCGTTCACTCACGCTGGGGCGATCTGCGTTAGCGCGAGTGTTGGCAGGCGCACTGCCGGGCCCGGTTTGCTGGCTCGCTTGCAATCGCTCATAGGCAGATTCACGGTCTTCGGTGTGCTCATAGACCCCAGCTACCACAGACTGTGCTAACAACTGTTGGCGTTCTTGGGGGGTCACGGGTCCGAGCCGTCCGGCGGGGGGTAACATCCAGGCACGTTCAACGATATTGGGCCGCCCCTTTTCATCTAAAAAAGAAACTAGCGCTTCACCAACCGCCAATTCAGTAATGGCGGTCGCCACATCCAAGGCAGGATTCGCTCGCAGGGTTTGTGCCGCACTCTGCACGGCTTTTTGATCACGCGGCGTAAAGGCGCGGAGGGCATGTTGAATACGATTGCCAAGTTGCCCAAGGACGCTATCCGGCACATCCAGCGGGTTTTGCGTGACGAAATAGACACCAACACCTTTAGAGCGAATCAGACGGACTACCTGCTCGATCTTATCCAATAAGACCTTAGGTGCTTCATTAAAGAGCAAGTGGGCTTCGTCGAAGAAGAAAACACATTTGGGTTTTTCCACATCGCCGACCTCTGGCAAGTGCTCAAACAGCTCTGACAACAGCCACAATAAAAAAGTGGAATATAGACGTGGCGACAATAAGAGTTTGTCTGCCGCGAGAATATTCACCACACCTTTGCCTTGGCTATCAGTCTGCAAGAGATCTTGAATATTGAGCATTGGCTCACCAAAGAAATGGTTCGCCCCTTGCTGCTCTAGTGTCAGTAAACCGCGCTGAATCGCGCCAATCGACGCGGCTGAAATATTCCCATACTCAGTCTGGAAAGTTTTGGCGTGCTCACCAACATGCTGGAGCATCGCCCGCAAATCTTTACTGTCCAGTAGCAATAAGCCTTGATCGTCGGCAATTTTGAAAACCAGTTGCAACACCCCTTCCTGGGTATCGTTCAAATTCAGCATGCGAGCCAACAAGAGCGGGCCAAGATCAGAAATAGTCGCCCTAACAGGATGACCCTGTTGCCCGAATACATCCCATAGGGTGACCGGGCAACCTGCAAAGGTTGGAGTAGGTAAGCCGTATTGTTGAATCCGATCCTGCATCTTGGGAGTGAGGTTACCGGGTTGGGCAATGCCGGTTAGATCACCTTTCACATCAGCCATAAAAACAGGCACCCCAATCTCTGAGAAACGCTGTGCCAGCAGCTGCAGGGAGACGGTTTTACCAGTGCCAGTCGCCCCAGTAATTAAGCCGTGACGGTTGGCTAAGGCTGGTAATAAACCGAGTTGGGTTGAGCCACTTTGTGCCACAGCGAGGGCAGAAAAAGACATGTTGAACTCCTGGCGGGTCGAGTGATTGGCTATATGGGGATGAATACCCCATGATAAAATTACAACCAATAAGCATACCTTAAGACAGGGAGTCACTCATGGCCGGACACAGCAAATGGGCCAATATTAAGCATAAAAAAGCCCGCGCCGATGCGTCACGCGGTAAGTTGTTTACCCGTCTCATTAAAGAAATTACGGTCGCCGCCCGCTTGGGTGGTGGCGACCCCAACATGAATCCGCGCCTGCGCTTGGCCATGGATAAAGCGGCTGATGGCAATATGCCCAAAGACACCGTCAATCGGGCGATTCAACGTGGTGTCGGGGCCGAAGATGGCGCCAACTACGAAGAGATTCGCTACGAAGGCTATGGCCTGGGTGGCGTAGCGGTGATTGTCGATTGCATGACGGATAACCGTGTACGCACTGTGGCCGAGGTTCGCCATGCTTTTTCTAAACACGGCGGCAATTTAGGGACCGAAGGCTCGGTAGCCTTCCAGTTCACGCACTGCGGCCAGTTTTTATTTGCGCCCGGCACCTCCGAAGACGCGGTGATGGAAGCGGCGCTCGAAGCCGGTGCCGAAGATGTGCAAACCGACGAGGAAGGCGGAATTGAAGTGACCTGTGCCGTCAATGATTTTTCGCAAGTCAAAGTGGCCTTAGAAGCCGCCGGTTTAAAAGCGGAAGTGGCCGAAATCACCATGAAACCGCAAACTACGATTGAATTGAGCGGGGACGATGCCGTCAAAATGCAAAAGATTCTTGATACCTTGGAAAACCTCGACGACACCCAAGAGGTGTATCACAACGCCATTTTGCCGGAGTAAACAAGCATGAAAATTTTAGTGGTTGGCGCCGGGGGGCGTGAGCATGCCTTGGCTTGGCGTTTAACGCAATCAGAGCGTATTTCTAAAGTCTATGTTGCGCCCGGTAATGGTGGCACGGCGCTGGATGAGCGCCTAGAAAATGTCGCGATAACCGATCTGCATGCCTTAGCAGATTTCGCTGCACAAGAAGAGATTGCCTATACCGTGGTTGGTCCTGAAGCCCCCTTGGCAGGCGGTATTGTGGATATTTTCCGCGCCCGTGGTTTAAAAATATTTGGCCCCACCCAAGCTGCTGCCCAGCTCGAATCTTCAAAAGATTTTGCGAAAGCCTTTATGCAACGGCATGGGATTCCTACCGCCGAATATCAAACCTTCAGCGATGCGCAAGCAGCACATGACTACGTTGCCAAACGCGGCGCGCCTATCGTTATCAAAGCCGATGGATTAGCGGCGGGCAAAGGCGTGGTGGTTGCGATGAGCCTCGACGAAGCGCATAGCGCGATTGATGCCATGCTGCTTGATAACCGCATGGGCGATGCCGGTGCGCGGGTGGTGATTGAAGATTTTCTAGTGGGCGAAGAAGCCAGTTTCATTGTGTTGTGTGATGGTAAAAACGTCCTCGCCCTCGCCAGTAGCCAAGACCACAAGCGCCTGCTCGATGGCGATGCGGGCCCCAACACCGGCGGCATGGGCGCTTACTCCCCCGCCCCTGTAGTTACGCCAGAAATTCATCATGCCGTGATGCGGGATGTGATTCGCCCAACGATTGAAGGCATGGCCAAAGATGGCATTACTTATACAGGCTTCTTGTATGCCGGCTTGATGATTGATCATGGGCAAATCAAGGTCTTGGAATTCAATTGCCGCATGGGCGATCCCGAAACCCAGCCGATTATGGCGCGGATTAAAAATGACTTTACCGTCGTCATGGAACACGCTGTCAATGGCACGCTCGATCAAGCCGAAATTGATTGGGATCGCCGCCCGGCCCTCGGCGTGGTGATGGCCGCGCATCATTACCCAGAAACCCCGCGTAAAGGCGATGTCATCACTGGGCTACCCGCTGAAACAGAAGACTGCATCGTCTTTCATGCGGGAACCCAGGATGAAAACGGCAACACCGTCACCAGTGGCGGTCGGGTACTGTGCGTGACGGCCTTGGGTGAAAACATCAAGCTCGCGCAAAAACGAGCGTATGAAGGTTTAGCGTCGATTCAATTCGACGGCATGCAATACCGTACCGACATTGGTTACCGCGCCATCGAACGCAAAGCCGGAAACTAACATGCCCTTAGACGACCTGCGCGCACCCCTGCGGCCCTATTTTTCTAACCTGCAAGCGCAGATCGTCAGCGCCCTTGAAGCCTTTGATGGCAAAGCCTTCCTGCGCGACGAATGGGCTAAGCCTGAAGGCGCAGCACTCGGCGGCAATGGTGTCACGTGTATTGTCGAGAACGGTAACTTCTTTGAACGGGCGGGCGTCGGCTTTTCGCACGTTACCGGGCAACAACTCCCGCCCTCTGCCACCGCACAGCGCCCAGAATTAGTTGGCTGCGCGTGGGAGGCAATTGGCGTGTCACTGGTTCTGCACCCCCGTAATCCACAATGCCCCACCGTGCACATGAATGTACGCAGCTTTGTCGCTGAGAAAAAAGACGGGGAGGCAATTTTCTGGTTTGGCGGTGGTATGGATCTCACCCCGTACTACCTAGATGAAGCCGATGCGGTGCATTTTCACCAGGTTTGTCAGCGTAGTCTCAGCCCCTTTCAAAGCCCGACGGGTGAGGCCTACTATCCGCGCTTCAAACAAGCCTGCGATGAATACTTCTACCTCAAACATCGCCAGGAAGCGCGTGGCATTGGCGGGATATTTTTTGATGATTTTCATGAGCTGGGTTTTGAACAAAGTTTTGCCCTCACCCGTTCGGTTGGCGATCATTTCCTGGAAGCCTACTTACCGATTATTGAACGCCGGCAACACCTACCCTATGGCGAACGCGAACGCGACTTCCAAGCCTATCGGCGTGGCCGCTATGTCGAGTTTAATCTCGTGTTTGATCGTGGCACCCATTTTGGTTTGCAGTCGGGCGGACGCACCGAATCCATACTGCTTTCCATGCCACCTAATGTGACCTGGCGCTACAACTGGCAACCCGAAGCAGGCAGCGCTGAAGCCGCGCTGTACGAGCGCTTTTTACCCGCACGGGATTGGATTTAAGCGCAGTGAACGCCGTGAGCACAGTGCGCAGAATGCGTAAAGTTGGCTTATTGGGCGGGACCTTCGACCCCGTTCATGCCGGGCACTTAGCCTTGGCACACGCCGCCCAAACTCAACTGGGATTAGATGAGCTGCGTTTCATCCCGGCGGGGCAACCCTGGCAAAAACCCACTTTGCGCACCCCCATCGAACATCGCTTAGCGATGTTGAGGCTCGCCCTCGCCGACGCGAAACAGAGTCAGGCAAATGGCCACTGGCAAATTGATGAACGCGAATTACAGCACGTAGAAGCCTCGCGGGTACTTATACGGCACCCAACCTACACCGTTGATACGCTACGCAGCTTGCGTCAAGAATTGGGGCAAGACGTTTCCCTGATTTGGTTACTGGGCACCGATCAACTCGTCAATTTACCCACTTGGCATGATTGGGAAAGTTTGCTGACGCTCTGCCACTTTGCGTATGTGCCGCGTCTGAAGACCGACGGGCAGACGTATGTGTATCCCCCTGCGATTCAAGCGTTGCTGGGCGAGCGCACGACGAATCGTGCCAGCGCCTTAGGCGAAAGTGCATCGGGCTATTTCTTTTCACTGCAGATGGCGCCGCATGCTATTTCTTCGACACAGATTCGCGCGGGCGGCAGTGCTTGGCACCAACTGGCTCAGCCTAACGCAAATCAAGCGAGTAATTTACTTGTCCCGCAAACGGTTCTCGACTACATTCAACAACATCAGCTCTACACAGTCGCCTTATGAATACACAAAAATTGCAACGCACCATTGTTGATGCTTTAGAAGATATCAAAGCGCAAGATATTCAGGTATTCAACACCACTGAAGAAAGTGACCTATTTGATCGCGTGATTATTGCCAGCGGTCAATCTAACCGCCAAACCCGCGCTCTCGCTAAGAATGTGATGGATAAAGTTCGCGAAAATGGTGGCACGATTGTTGGCTGCGAAGGGGAAGAGAGTGGCGAGTGGGTACTGGTTGACGCCGGCGATATCGTTGTTCATATCATGCAACCCGCGATTCGGGCTTACTACGATATTGAAGCGGTCTGGGGTCGTAAACCGGTGCGCGTCAAACTCACGACAGAAAAAGGCAATTGAGGAATGCCCTTTCATTTGCTCGCGGTTGGCCACAAAATGCCAGCATGGATTCAAACGGGCTACCAGGAGTACGCCAAGCGTTTACTGGCTGAATGGCAATTAACCCTCAAAGAAATCAAACCCGAACCCCGCAGCGGTGGCAAAACCCCCGCGCAAATGATGCGTGCCGAAGCAGACCGAATTGAAGCGGCTCTCCCCAAGCACAGTTTCATCGTCGTCCTCGATGAACGTGGCCAAACCTGGCCCACCCAAGTATTGAGTCAACAGATTCAAGCTTGGCAGCAACAATATCGAGATATCACCTTCGTGATTGGTGGAGCAGATGGGCTCGATCCTGTCTTTAAAGAAAATGCCCATGAACGCCTGCGGCTGTCTAGCCTAACGTTGCCACATGGTCTGGTTCGTGTTTTATTGGCAGAACAGCTTTATCGAGCCTGGTCACTCACGGTGGGCCACCCGTATCACCGCGATTGAGCAAGCCAGTCTTGCAGGCTGAACTGACAATCACACGACGGGCAGATCCGCGTTTTTATCCAGCCAAGCCAGGAGATCATCCGGCGGCAAGGGCGGTGAGAAATGATAGCCCTGTGCCAAGGCGCACCCTTCGCGGCGCAAAAACTCAAGTTGCTCAGGGGTTTCCACCCCTTCTGCGACTGCCTCAATATTCAAACTGCGCGCCAAATCTAAAATAGCGGTTGTCATTTGTACATCATCGACATCACGCGGGATATCGCGAACAAAAGATCGATCAATTTTTAACTTGTTCGGTTTGAAGCGTTTGAGTGAGGCGAGTGAGGAGTAGCCGGTTCCAAAATCATCAACAGCAAATGAAATGCCGATCCCGCGCAAGGCCTCAACGGTGGCAATGGTAGCCTCAACGTCTTGCATCAGAGAACTTTCCGTCATCTCGATACTGAATTGCCGTGGGCTAATTTGGTGCCGCAAAATGGCTTCATGTATGGTGTGCGCTAGCTGCTGCATCCGAAACTGAACCAGGGAGACATTAACCGCGAGCGGAACCAATGTGCGCCCCTTATCGCGCCAATCTGCCATCTGCCGACATGCTTCCGCAATCACCCAGTTACCGATCGGCATGATTAGCCCGCGCTCCTCCGCCACATGCATAAAATTGGTGGGACTGAGCAACCCCAATTCAGGATGCTTCCAACGCAACAAGGCTTCAAGGGCAACACAGCGGCCACTGGCGACTTCAATAATCGGCTGGTAGTACAACATAAACTGCTTGCGCTCCAGCGCATGCAAGAGCTGACTTTCTATTTTCAGCGTTTCATGCGCCGATTGATTCATGTCTGCAGTAAAGAACTGGAAGGCATTTTTGCCGCGTTCTTTGGCTTTGTACATGGCTGCATCCGCATTTTTGACCAGCGTATCGTAGTCTTCGCCATCATCAGGAAAAATGGTCACGCCAATCGAAGGGGTAACATGCACAGGCTGTCCCGCGAGCTCATACGGCTGACCGACAGCATCAATAATCCGCTCTGCGATATAGGTGGCCTCATCCCAATTCCGAATTTCACCAGATACCACAATAAATTCATCGCCCCCTTGCCGCCCAACACGATCGGCATTCCGCAGGGCGACACGCAGGCGAGCCGCAACTTGCCGGAGTAATTCATCGCCAACCGAGTGACCCAATGAATCATTGACATGCTTAAAACCATCTAAATCAATAAATAGCACGGCAAAGCGCCGGCCACTGCGGGCGGCTTCCGCGATACTGGCCTGACTCAATTCGCGCAGCATGGTCCGGTTTGGTAACCCGGTGAGGGGATCAAATAGCGCTAAGAACTCCATTGCACGCTTACGCTCAGTCACCTCCGCAAATAAGCCTTGAAGCTTTTCGCTCATCGCATTCAAGCGGATACCAAGCCTGCCAAAGGCGTCATAAGGTAACCAATTAGGGCGCTCTAGCAGGTCAAGGTTACCAATCCGTTGGGCTTGGTTACTGAGCCGATGTAAGGGATGGAGGACTCGCCAATGCAAGCCTAGACTGACAAGTGATACCGTTAAGATCAGTTGCACGACGACCAACGGCATCCCCCAGTAGGTCAGCTCATACCACAGGCTGTTCGCAAGCCCTCTTTGCACCAGTAACACGACGTGCCCAAGCTTTTCGCCACGCTCAATGATGTCTTGGCTAACCTCAAGCAAGGGGCCGGAGCCAGCAGGTGTCGTTTTACCGACGGAGTGATAGGGCAGCGCTGATTGCTGGGTATAGACCCGAATTTGAATGACACCAGGATCCTGCAACGCGAGTTGTGTCGCCTGGATCACCCCCGCGCGGTTAAGATTCCACAAGTTAACGCGCAAGGCCGGCAGAAGTTGATTCATGCGCGTGGCATTGATTTGATTTTGCTGTGCCGTGGCCTCATGTTGCAAACGTTGCATCAGCATCGGAAAAACCACCAATGCTGGCAATAAAACGCCCAAGATAGCAAGCAAATACAGGGTTTGCTGTATGCCAAATACGCGACGCAGAAATTTCCTGATCTTTTTTAGCAATGTGACGCCCAACTTTCTTTTTGCCCTAAATCCAACCCACTAACTCGCTTGAAAAATAGCAGCTCGCCCTTACCTCTAAAGATAGCGGGGGAACCCTGTCCGAATAGATCAAAAAACAGACAGCCGGATTGCTTCTCAACCGATATAGGTCCCCTTTGACACCAACGCCAATACGATTGAGGCATGAGCCTATGTCTCATTAAGATAGACGGCATAAATTCTTTTAACTTAATGCTATAGGAGTCGAGATTAACCATGAATGCTGCAACGCAAAAAGAAACCCTCGGATTTCAGGCGGAAGTACAACGTCTATTGCACCTGATGATCCATGCTTTGTATAGCAACAAAGAAATATTTTTACGCGAATTGATCTCTAATGCGTCAGATGCCTGCGACAAATTGCGCTTTGGCATCAATAGTGGGCACTTAAAACCCGCTCTGTCTACAACAAACGCAAACGATTTTACGATTCGTTTGCGCGCTGACAAGGCCGCCCGCACCCTCAGTATTGAAGATAACGGGATTGGCATGTCGCGCGAAGAAGCGATTCAACACCTGGGCACGATTGCCAAATCCGGGACACGTGACTTCATTGCCCAATTATCTGGCGACCAAGCCAAAGATGCGCAGCTCATTGGCCAATTTGGGGTTGGCTTTTACTCGGCTTTCATTGTGGCCGAGCGCGTTACGGTTGAAAGCCGCCGCGCCGATGCCCCCGCAGATAGTGCGGTGCGGTGGGAATCTGATGGCAGTGGCGAATTCAGTGTCGAAACCATCGAAAAAGATCAGATTGGCACGTGCCTGACCCTGCATTTGCGCGAAGGTGAGGATGAGTGGCTCAGTAGCTGGAAGTTACGGGAAGTCGTCAAGCGCTACTCTGACCATATCGCCTTTCCCATCCAAATCCAACAGGAAAGCTGGGATGCCGAGAAACAAACCATGGAAGTGAAAGACGAATGGGAAACCATCAACCAAGCCAATGCACTATGGACACGCAGCAAATCTGAACTCAGCGCAGAAGATTACGAGCGCTTCTTTGAGAGCCTCAGCTTTGGCAACGGCAAACCCCTCAAGTGGGCCCACCACCGGGTTGAAGGCCGCAGCGAATACACCCAATTACTCTATCTCCCCCGTCAAGCGCCGCATGATTTATGGGACCGCAACCAAAAGCGTGGCCTGAAACTGTATGTCCGCCGTGTCTTTATCATGGAAGATGCCGAGCAACTGCTGCCCGCTTACCTCCGATTTGTGCAAGGGGTCGTTGATTCAAGTGATCTGCCTTTAAATGTCTCGCGTGAACTCTTACAAGAATCCCGTGATGTAAAAGCCATTCGCGAGGGCTGCACCAAGCGTGTATTAAGCATGCTCGAAGAGTTGGCCGAGAGTGAAAACGACCAAGACCAAAACGATTACGCCCTTTTCTGGCGCGAATTTGGTAACACCCTCAAAGAAGGGGTGGCTGAAGATTTCGCCAATCAAGAGCGGCTCGCAAAATTACTGCGCTTCGCCTCAACGCAACAAGATAGCAGTGAACAAACCGTGAGCCTAGCAGCCTATGTCGCGCGGATGAAACCGGAACAGGAACACATTTACTACCTGACCGCAGAGTCTTACGCCGCTGCCCTGGCGAGCCCTCACCTCGAAATTTTCCGTAAAAAGGGGATTGAAGTCTTATTACTGACCGATCGCGTTGATGAATGGATGCTGAGCTACCTATCCAGCTTTGCAGAAAAGTCACTGCAATCGATTGCCAAGGGCAGCGCTAATCTAGACAAACTGGCCGACGACACGGAAAAACAGGCACAAGCGACCGCCACCGAAGCCCACAAGCCCTTTATTGAACGCCTTCAACAGGCGCTACAAGAACAAATAAAGAGCGTTCAAGTCTCAGCGCGCCTGGTCGAATCGCCGGTCTGTATCGTGGCCGAAGAAGGTGCAATGAGCCTACACTTGCAACGAATGTTAAAGGCTGCCGGGCAACAAGCGCCAGTTAGCAAACCGATTCTTGAAATCAATCTTGAGCATCCCTTAATTCAACGCGTGCGGGCGCTGCCCGATGAAGCAACGGACTTTCAAGACTGGGCCGCGCTGCTATTAGATCAAGCGATTTTGGCGGAAGGCGGGCAACCGCAAGACCCTGCCGCGTTTGTAAAACGACTCAACAAACTACTCATCGCAGCCTGAAGGGAGGCGAAATAAAAAATCCCCGCATTGCTGCGGGGATTTTTTTGAGCATGCTGCTCGCTATTAAAGTCTGGCCAATCAGTTAGGCTTTTTTGACTTTTTCCAGCATTTTGAACACTGCTTTGGGCGAGTTAACAAACAAACGTTTGAATGCTTTTCCCAGGCAGCGACGCTCAAGAGTATTACGACGGGTGCGGCTACGCTCGGCCATGATGGACTCCAGTAATCAAGAAACAGACCGAGTATTATACAAGACTCAACTGTAATCGCCAATGCCGCTATCGGCTTCCTAACTTCGTATGTCAAATCAGAAAAAAACACCGCGCACGCCGCTCTACGCCCCCGTTACCTTTTCCGAGCAAGCAGGGGTGCGCTATCTGCACTTTGGAACCGAATGGGTACAAG
This sequence comes from Parvibium lacunae, assembly GCF_003335215.1. Taxonomy (GTDB): domain Bacteria; phylum Pseudomonadota; class Gammaproteobacteria; order Burkholderiales; family Burkholderiaceae_D; genus Parvibium; species Parvibium lacunae. The sequence continues at coordinate 301,186 of NZ_QPGB01000002.1, forward strand.
GCGCTATGCGCCTGCGCAAGCCGTTTAAGCTAGAGCTGGAATATGCCCAGCAAATGATGGCCTGGCTACTATTTCTGGATGCTCCTCAGCATGTGGCGCAGCTGGGCTTAGGCGCAGCGTCACTCACCAAAGCTTGCTGGCAATTGCTGCCGCAAACGGCGGTGACAGCGGTAGAGCTGAATCCCGATGTGATCGCCTGCGCCCACAGTATGTTTGCCTTGCCACCCGAAGACGACCGCCTTACCGTGCTTGAACAAGATGCAGCTGAATGGGTTGCCCACCCCAAACGGGCGCGTACTGTGGATGTGCTGCAAGTGGATTTATACGATGCCACTGCCCGTGGCCCAGTGCTCGAAAGCCTGGCGTTCTATCAGGCTTGCCGCCGTGCGCTGCGCCGCCCCGGCATGCTCACCGTGAATTTGTTTGGGGATCACCCCAGTTTCGTTCGCAATCTCACCAACCTGCGCGCCGCGTTTGATGACCGGGTGCTGTGTTTACCCGAAGTCCACCAAGGCAATGTGATTGCCCTGGCATTTAATGGCCCGGCGTTAGAAGTGAGCTGGGAAGCACTCTACCAACGGGCCTTGGCGGTAGAAGCGCAATACGATTTGCCCGCGCGGAAATGGGTAAAAGGTTTACACCAGCGTTTGCAGCAGATGGGGAGTAATCTGGCGCCGATTTTAGTCATCTAATTTCGCTTTTTTGAAGCTGCGCCCCATGATTGAAGATAGCGTCGGCTATTTATTTTGATTGCAACTCAGTGGCTGGCTCTGCGGGTGCGGGCAAATCTAGGAATGGCATTTCAAGCGAAAAATGCTGGCAAAACCAGTTTGGGGTTAAATCTTTCCCAGCTAAACAGCTATATATTTCTTGATGGGGAATCAGCGGTAAATCCCCTCCACACAAATACTGAATACCACCTGCGACATTGATGACGGTTGCTATCACCGCGTAGCGTACCACTCGTTTTGCCAGGGTCACCTCACTAAGGAAAAAGCGCTCCGGCTCAGTAAAACAGGCCCGAATAAATTTGCGTTGATCAATCACCCAACAAATTAGCAACGCATTAGCCCACAGGTAGCTAAACCAGTATTCAGCCTCAAAAAGTAATCCCCCTATCGCGTATAAAAAAATTCCCAATAAAGCATAGTTAAGGCAAAAACAATAGTATCCCCATGGCATCAAACCAGCACCTTTATCGCTGACCGAGAGCGGGTGAGGGTTACTGATAGACATTATTCGTTTTCCTTTTTCCTACGTTTTTATGGCCCACGCTCACCCACCCCAACGCCGCCCCCACTACACATTAACCAGACCTACTACAACTCTAACAGCACCTCACACAAACCACAGCTAAAGGCCATGACTGGGGGTGAAATCGACGGGCGAACCCTGCCTTTAGTGCCCTTGTGCTTGTGCCATGGGGTGTACGGTGAGCGCTTGCCCGCTGGCTTGAATCTGAAATAGACGATCAATATTGGGGTGTTTACCGGGGTTGGCTTGCGCATCGGCAGTATGTTCAGCATAAATTTCTAGCCCCAAGCTTGCCGCCTCTGGCGTAACGCGGCCAAACTGGCTGGCGAGCCAAGCGTAAACGCGCACGGAACCTGCTTGACCTGGTTTGTTTTCAATCGTGGCAAGCAGTTGGCCTTGGGCGTCATGCAGTGCCAGTGCAGCCAACATGGGTTGCTCGGGCAGTTGCGCAAGGTTTTCGCTGAATTTGTCGCTGATTTGTAGGCTTTGTGGGGTTGGCTGAGTCATATTTCTTTATCCATCTTATAAAGTGTTTTAAGCTTTGCTGATTGTAAATCAAGGTAAGTGATGCCGAGCATGAATGCAACTGCCAAAAAAGACCCCGAAAATAGTAAATTAACGGTCGGAACCGTGATGCGGGCACTCTTGAAAGCGGGGCATGTGAATGCCGACACCGCCGAGCGCTTAAAGGTGAATGGCCGCCTGAAGCGTGCCGACATGCATCCCCTGAGTTTTGTGGCAGAGCAGCGCTTGAAATCACTATTACCCCCGCATAAGGTTCTGCAACTCGAATGGCTTACCGAGTGGTTTGCGCAAGAGATTGGCCTGCCTTATGCCCATATTGACCCACTGCGCGTTGATATACAGCGCGTCACGGAAGTGATGTCGAGCGCCTATGCCTCACGCTTCAAAATTCTGCCGTTGGAAGTCAATCCAACCACCGTAACGCTGGCGGTTGCGGAACCCTATCTTAACGACTGGGAGGCCGAGCTCAAGCCGATTTTGAAAAAGGATTTCAAGCGAGTTTTTGCTAACCCAGAAGATATTGATCGTTATATCGTTGAGTTTTACAGCATGGCGCGCTCGGTACGCAATGCAGCCAAAACCGGCGCGGTCAATAATCAACAAAGCTTTGAACAATTGGTTGAACTGGGCCAGAGTGGGCGGCAACTGGATGCCAACGATGCCCACATTGTGCATGTGGTCGATTGGCTCTTGCAGTACGCTTTTGAGCAACGCGCCAGTGATATACACATGGAACCCCGACGTGAGCAGGGCTTAGTCCGGTTTCGAATTGATGGCGTCTTGCACCAGGTCTATCAAGTCCCGATCTCGGTGATGAGTGCCATGATCGCTCGGATTAAAATTTTAGGGCGTATGGATGTGGTTGAACGGCGTCGCCCACAAGATGGCCGAATCAAAACCCGCACCCCCAGCGGGGAAGAAGTCGAAATGCGCCTCTCTACCTTACCCACTGCTTTTGGGGAAAAGTTGGTGATGCGGATTTTTGACCCCGAAGTCTTGTTACGTGATCTGACCGAGCTCGGTTTCTCTGAGGAAGACTCAGCCCGCTGGCAACAAATGACCCAGAGTCCAACGGGGATTATTCTCGTGACTGGCCCAACTGGCTCAGGTAAAACGACGACCCTCTATTCCACCCTGAAATCGCTAGCAACCGAAGAAGTCAATGTGTGTACGGTGGAAGACCCCATCGAAATGGTGGAACCCAGCTTTAATCAGATGCAAGTCCAGCATGGTATTGACTTGGGCTTTGCTGATGGCTTACGAGCACTGATGCGACAAGACCCTGATATTATTATGGTGGGGGAAATTCGTGATCTGGCCACCGCAGAAATGGCGATTCAAGCGTCATTAACCGGCCACCTCGTCTTATCGACACTGCATACCAACGATGCCCCCTCGGCCCTGACCCGCATGCTGGAGCTAGGCGTGCCGTCCTATTTAATGAATGCCACCATTCTCGGCGTTATGGCACAACGCTTGGTCCGAACACTCTGCCCGCATTGCAAAGTGGTTGGTGAACCGATTCCTGAGGATATCTGGCACAGTCTGATTGCCCCCTGGAAAATGAAAGCGCCGACCCACGTGTATCGACCAGTTGGTTGTCTGGAATGTCGAAACACCGGCTATAAAGGACGCGCAGGGATCTATGAAGTGATGCTGATGAATGACGCCATTCGCCTACTCCTTACCCAAGCGCCCAATCTCTCTGCCATGCGCTTACAGGCCATGAAAGATGGCATGAAAACCTTACGGGTTTCCGGCGCGCTCAAGATTGCAGCGGGCCTCACGACGCTGGAAGAGGTACTAAAAGTAGCCCCTGCTGTCGAGCCAGAAAAACCTAACTGATCGCGTTTCTGTCCTGTTGCAATTTTACGGGCGCTGTATCTGGTGGTGATGCCACCTAGCCGTTAAGCTGGCTTATGGATACCTTATTGATCAGCTCCCCTTCCCTGTTCTGGACACATACGCTGTCGTTTATCAGCTATTTCGCCATCATGTCGGTCACGCCCGGCCCCAATAACGTGTTGGTGACCGCTTCTGGTGCCGCCTTTGGTTTTAAACGCACCCTGCCCCACATGCTCGGTATTGGCTGGGGGCATGCCCTGCAAACAGTGGCGATTGCCTTGGGACTGGGACAACTTTTCCTGCATGCCCCTTGGCTACATGTCGCTCTCAAAAGCTTGGGAACAGCCTACTTACTCTATTTGGCATGGCGTTTATGGCATAGCGCCGTGATTGCAACCCCGGAAGTTAGACAACCGATCAGGTTTGTCGAAGCCGCACTATTTCAGTTCGTCAACCCCAAAGCATGGGTCATGGCTCTCAACACGGTAACCCTATTTTTACCGAGTGGCTGGCCCTGGTGGCTGGCTTGTTTGTATTTGACAGTAGTCTTGGTGTGCGTCAATTTTCCATGTGTCGCCCTGTGGGCCGTGTGTGGTGCCCGCTTGCAAGGCCACTTGCAAAAACCAGTGGGGCGACGGCTGTTTTTTGGCAGCATGGCCATCGGGCTGATCATCACAGGGGGATGGATGATTTGCCAATAAGGCAGCCCATCGCTCTAGACGAATAAGCTGCCGCTAAACTAGGAATTAATCGCAGCACCAAGCCGACGCTCTCAAGAAAAACTCCCTATCTTGCTTGTGAAGCGGGCTGGCTATGCCCTACAATGACGCTTTCTTAGAACTGTTTGATATAAATCATGACATTCTCCATCAAATCCTTTTTCTGCCTCAGCGCCCTCTTTCTTGCGGCAACGGCACCTGTTAATGCTGCCGAGGGTAATGCGAAAGCGGCTGAAGCAAAAATATCCATGTGTATCGGCTGCCATCAGATTCCTGACTACAAAGCCTCTTTCCCGACCGTTTACTCCGTACCGTTAATCAAAGGCCAAAACGCCAAATACATCGAAGCGGCATTAAATGCCTATAAGAAAGGCGAGCGTAGCCACCCCACCATGCGTGGTATTGCCAAACAGCTGAGCGATCAGGACATTGCTGACTTGGCCGCGTATTACGGCAGCAAATAACGGACTGGTGACCAATTTATCGGGCAAGCCCTGCTTCACCTTGCCCTCCCCCTGGAGAAAATGATGCAAATGACAAAGACAATCACACTGATTGCCCTGCTAACCGCGAGTCTCGGTGCGATGGCTGCCGATAAGGCTGCAGGCCAAAAACTGGCAGATGCCCAATGTGCGGCTTGCCATGCAAAAGTCACAGGCAATGACAAAGATTGGAATGTGCCACTCGATCCGAGTTATCCCAAGCTTGCAGGTCAAAAACAGGACTATCTGCTGCAAGCGTTAAAAGATTACAAGAGCGGCGCACGTAAAAATGCCATCATGGCAGGCCAAGTGGAGAAGCTGAGCAAGAAAGACTTAGAAAATCTCTCCGCTTATTTTGCTAGCCTCAAAGGAACCCTAAGCTACCGATAAGTTGATCTAGCGCAAACCCTGATCCTATCAGCCGCAACTTTTGCGGCTTTTTATTCTCTACACTCAAGACACCATGAATTTAGACGAGTAGCAGTGCATTGACCCGTAAGTTCGAGGTGTAGCAGAGAAGGAAATCAACCCATGATGAAAGGAACCACGGCATGAAAATTCTATTACCCGTTGACGGCAGCGATTACAGTAAGTTCGCAGTTAAGTACCTCTTGTCGCATAAGTCAGTCTTTGGCGAACAAGTATCGCTCACACTGGCACACGTTTATCCCTCTCTCCCCGGCCATATCAGTGCGCACATTGATAAAGAAACTTTAGCGGCCTATCACGCTGAACAAGTCGAAAGCGCGACCGCCAGTGCCCGCAAACTGCTTGATGCCGCGAAACAAGACTACAAAATCACGAGCAAACGAGGGGATGCTGGCGAAGAGATTGCCAAACTCGCCGAAAAAGGAAAATTTGATATGGTCATCATGGGATCCCATGGTCGGGGCGCATTCAGTGGCCTGTTCCTTGGCTCAGTAGCGCGCAAGGTCCTGGCTGCTTGCAAAGTGCCCGTGCTGTTGATTCGCGAATGACCCTTACACGTTTTTGAGCTACAACTGTTGTTGTAAACGTTGCAAGTAAGCTTGGCTGTCTGGCATCTGCCCTTGCTGTTGGGCTTGCCAGACAATCTCCGCCAAACAATCCATCACTGCATGAGCCGCTTGATGCTCTGAATCGAATTTACGGGTTAAACCCTGATAAATCGGCACGATACCCGGCGGCTGATCAATCGATAGCTGCTCGCTAACGGCCAAATGCATAGAAAGATGCAGAAAAGGATTGGTGTGATATTCGCCATCAGCATAATCCTGACCGAGCTGATCTGAATCTGCCAATATGGCGTGATATTCGGGATGCCAAAGGACTGCGGCAAACCCCATTTTTTCCAAGGGCGTCATGCTTTTGGGGCTGTGGCGCTTGGCCCAACATGCCATAAAAAATTGCCGGACTTGCGTGCGACTCGGGTTAAACATAAAGCTGTCTCTCAAGTTGACAAGCTGATACTGACGCCTGCGCCATTGCCCCCTGTTGCAGCACTGCAGGCGTTGCGGCGTGAGATGGCGGGGCAAGCTGAAAATGGCTTCTGGGCGCTAAGAGCGTCAAGATCGCAAGAATCAGGAATAACCCAGCAGCAAGCCCATGAATCAGCCGTAAGGGTAATTTTTTCGCTGCTTTCTGGCCGATTAGCACCACTGGCACATTCGCTAATAACATCCCCAGAGTTGTGCCCATCACAACGGCCACCAGCCCCCACGTCTCCCAGGCGGCATATTTTGCTGCCAAGAGCACCGTCGCAATTTGAGTTTTATCTCCTAACTCGGCGATAAAAAATGCCACTGTCGTGGTCCAGAAAACGCCATGCTTGCCCGCTTGTGGCAGCGCGGCTTCATCGACTTTATCGGGAATCAGCATCCAGCCAGCCATTAGCAGCAGCGATGTCGCTAAGCCCCATTGTAACCAGGCAGGATCTAGCCAACCAGCCAATACATTGCCGACCCAGCCGGCAGCGGCATGATTAAAAATGGTGGCAACAAAAATCCCGGCAATAATCGGCCAAGGTTGGCGAAAGCGAGCGGCCAGCACCAGGGCTAAAAGCTGGGTTTTATCCCCCATTTCACTGATCGCAACGAGGGTGGTGGAAGACAACAATGCTTCAATCATGGGCTGTAAACCTTTGTGAACGTTGGCCCCTGCGACGCTTGACGTAACAGGCGCGTATTAGCAATTAACTCGTTTTAAATCGATAGTCACATAAATCCTGCATCATGCACTCAGCGCAGCGAGGCTTACGAGCCTGACAAACATAGCGCCCATGCAGAATTAACCAATGGTGCGCATCTACCTTAAATTCTGCAGGCACCACTTTCAGTAACTTTTGTTCAACTGCCAACACGGTTTTACCTGGTGCCAGCCCCGTGCGATTGCTCACCCGGAAAATATGGGTATCAACGGCGATCGTCGGTTGTCCAAATGCGGTATTCAAAATCACATTCGCTGTCTTACGCCCTACCCCCGGCAACGCCTCAAGTGCCGCGCGCTCAGCCGGGACCTCACCAGTATGCTGGCGTAACAAGAGTTCGCAGGTCGCAATCACGTGTTTTGCCTTGCTCCGAAATAAGCCAATCGTTTGAATATAAGGAATGATGCCCGCTTCACCGAGTGCCGCAATTTGTGCCGGGGTATTCGCCACCTTGAATAATTTGGCGGTCGCGAGATTCACACTTTTATCGGTTGCTTGAGCCGAGAGCATCACCGCAATCAGCAACTCAAATGGGCTGGTGTAATGCAATTCTGTGGTGGGCTTGGGATTATCTGCCTGCCAACGCAGAAACATCTCGCGACGTTTTTGTGCATTCATACCGCCCCGTCTCCCGCTTTAGAACGCTCTATTGCGGCTGCCACGAGCTGCTGTTTGCGCAGTAGCGTCGGATCATCTGGATGCGTTTTCTGTAAGGCATTGAGTTCTGCCAATTTGGCCTCCGCTTTGCGGCGCAGCCGTTCTTCATTTTCAATCTGCTCACGCTGCAAACGCGCTTGACGCGCTTCATAACGGCTGCGCGCTAGCGCGGCATCGCGCGCCTGCCACTGGGGTAAGGGGGGTTCCGGACTGATCATCTCAATACAAGCCACAGGGCATGGTGCCACACATAAATCGCAGCCGGTACACCAATCGGCAATCACGGTATGCATTTGTTTGGCAGCACCGACAATCGCATCAACAGGACAAGCTTGAATACAGAGCGTACAGCCAATACACCACTCGGAACGAATCATGGCAACCCGACGCGGCGCTTCAACGCCGTGAACTGGGTTTAGAGGAATCACAGGACGGCCCAGACGTGCAGCCAGTTTCGCGATACCCGCCGCGCCACCGGGTGGGCACTGATTGATCTCGGCGGCGTTATTGGCAATCGCTTCCGCATAGGGACGGCAGCCCTGATAACCGCATTTAGTGCATTGGGTTTGGGGCAATAAATCGTGAATATCGTCGGCCAGGGATGACACAGCAGTCTGAGGAGCAGGGGAATCGATCAATCTGCGATTATAACTGCCCACCGATTCAGGATGACCTATCCCTCTATGTGTTTAAGGGTATCACCAGCGTCCTCATCTGCCCGACGCGCCGTCAGGCCAGCGTAGATGAAATAGCGGTTACGCCCACCACTTTTAGCCTGATAAAGAGCCTCGTCAGCCCGCAAAATCAGGGCTGCATTGGTAAGGTCTGGAGTCACTCGAACACTGGCTATGCCCAAACTAGCGGTCACATGGAGACTGGTTGGAGAGTAAGCATGTGGCAAGGCACGCACCGCCACATTACGCATGATATTGCGCGCCACCACGATGGCGCCATCTGGGTCGGTATCTGGCAAGACGACAGCAAACTCCTCGCCCCCATAACGCGCCGCGATATCCGTGGGGCGCTGACACGCGTGACGCATCGACTCAGCAATCACTTGCAAGCACTCATCGCCAGCTAAGTGACCGTAGCCGTCGTTATATTTTTTGAAATGATCAACATCGCAAAGCAAGAGACTCAGCCAGCCCTGACTACGTCGCAAACGCCCGATTTCTTGGGCCAAATAGCTATCAAAAAAGCGGCGATTAGCCAGCCCCGTGAGACCATCTTGATGTGACTGGATTTCCAATTCCATGTTTGCCTGCGCTAACTCCTGCGAGAGCTGTAACAACCGCTGACGCATATCGTCAATGCGCTGCATAGCGCGGATCTTGGCGCTCAGCACCACATAGCTCACTGGCTTGACCAAATAATCATCGCCACCGGCCTCAATCCCTCGCTCTAGATCTTGATCGTCTTCTTTCGCGGACAGAAAAATAATCGGCACCCAATCGTCAATGCGATATCGGCGCATTTGCTGCGCAACCGTATAACCATCGGTATCGGGCATCATCACATCCAACAACACCAAGCCTGGACGCTCGCGCTTGAATAGGTGCATCGCTTCCTCGCCATTACTAGCAAGAATCGCTTTGTGCCCCATCTTTTCGATCATTTTAGACAGAGCGAAACGTAACGTTTTAGAGTCATCCACCACCAAAATTGTTAGCATGATCGTCGTTGGTTTATCTGTTCTGTCTCGCTCTATGATTGAACTTATCAGCGCAACACGTTATATTGCCGCACTATGACAAGCTTAACTGCCACCCGCCCCGATGCCGAATCCTACTCATAAACCCAAAGCGGCTTCATCTTCTAGCTTAACGGCAAAATCAGCACTTTCTAAAACGACCAAAACGCCGATCAAGCGCGACCCGGAGCGCACCCGGCTCAAAATTTTAGATGCGGCTACCAGTGAATTTGCCCGCCATGGCTTGGGCGGAACGCGGGTGGATCGAATTTCCAAGCGGGCAGGCAGTAATGAACGCATGCTGTATTACTACTTCGGCAGCAAAGAAAAGCTCTTTTTGGCAGTACTTGAACGTGCCTATCTCTCTTTTGTTGCCGCAGAAAGGGCACTGGAGCTCGACTTGGCCGAGCCAGAAAAAGCGATACAAACCCTCTGCTGCTTTATCTGGGACTATTACTGGGATCATCCTGAGTTAGTGCGATTGCTTAACAGTGAAAACTTACATCAGGCCAAACACCTCAAACGCTCGGCTCGCCTGCAAGAACTGTTATCACCGCTTGTCAGCCACCTGGGTGACATTTTGGCTGAGGGCGTCAAGCAAGGCCTGTTTCGTGCAGATATTGATGCCGCAGAGGCGTATATCAAAATTGGATCACTGGGCTACTTTTATATTTCTAACCAGCACACCATTGCTGCGGTTTTAGGCCGAGATATAACGAGCGTAGCGGCACGGCGCGCTCGTTATGCCAGCAACCTGGAAATGGTACTGGCTTATTTACGTCAGCACTAGTGCTGACTGATGCTTGTGATTTACTCATGCTTTAGCCACGGCGGTTCGCACGCTTGGGTGCTGCACCGATGCGGACTTCATGCTGACGAATAAAATCACGAATCTGCGGGCAAACCACGGTGCGCCAGCGTCGCCCGCTGAAAATACCATAATGGCCCGCGCCAGTGACTTCAAGATGCTGCTTATGGTCGGCGGGAATATTGCAACACAAATCATGCGCAGCGCGGGTTTGGCCACTCCCTGAAATATCGTCCAGCTCACCCTCAATCGTAAATAAGGCGACTTGCCGAATTGACTCAGGCGCAACCCGCTCACCTCGCACATGCCAACGGCCTTCGGGTAGCAAATATTCTTGAAAAACCGTGCGGATTGTTTCCAGATAATACTCTGCAGGTAGATCAAGTACCGCGTTGTATTCATCATAGAAGGCGCGATGGGCATCTGTACTTTGGTCATCCCCCTTCATCAAATGCTCGTAGTAATCCCAGTGCGATTGCACATGGCGATCTGGATTCATCGCCACGAAGCCCGCATGCTGCAAAAAGCCAGGGTACACCCGCCGTAAATAGCCGGGATACTTGGCCGGCACGGTATAAATCACATTATTCTCAAACCAACTGAAAGGCTTTTTAATCGCTAGCGCATTCACCGCCGTGGGCGAGCGACGGGCATCAATCGGTCCCCCCATCATGGTCATTGAAAGCGGCAGTTTAGGATCGTTAGCTGCCGCCATGAGCGATACCGCTGCCAGCACCGGCACGGTGGGTTGGCAGACTGAGATGACATGCACATTGGGCCCCAGCAACTGCAGAAACTCGATCACATAATGCACATAATCATCAAGGTGGAATTCCCCTGCTGAGAGGGGCACCAGACGGGCATCTACCCAATCGGTGATATAAACATCATGCTCTGGGAGTAAGGCGCGCACGGTATCGCGCAAGAGTGTTGCATGGTGGCCTGATAATGGCGCAACCAACAACACCGTTGGGTCTGCAGCCCGGCTTTGTAGCGGCGTCGCGCTCAGATCACGCGCAAAATGCAGCAGCTTACAGAAGGGTTTGGCGACCACCACTTCCTCATTCACCGCAACCTCGTGGCCCTCAACCGAGGTCACCGTTAGCCCAAATGCGGGTTTGTCATACTCTTTGCCGAGCCGATGCAATAAATCGTAGCCAGCAGAGATACGTTTACTAAAGGGGGTATAGGCCAGCGGGCTGTAGGGATTGGAGAAGAGTTGGGCACTCATTTCAGCCCAAGAACTCACCCGATTCAGCATTTGCCGTTGAATTTCATGCAACTGATACAGCATTTCTTACTCCATTAATCCTAGCTGAGCCAAAACCAGCGAGCGCGTTATTGTGTCGATGATTATCCGCCGGAAATGAGTTTTGTGCAACGCATCATTTTCATTTACCCGCATCACTTTTTGAGGTATCGGCAGCGCAGAGTCGCCGCTGCAGCGAAAAATTAGAGTATTCCTGTAAAAAAGCCAAGCGAGAGGGCTTGGCTTTATGAGAACGAGAACAAAACAAGAAGCATCAACGCTCGAGGTATTGGAGCTTGTCTTTTACCTTGGCCCATTCGTCTGCATCGGCAACATGAGGCTCCATGCGCGTAATGCTTGGCCATTTTTTAGTCAACTCGGCGTTAATTTCGATGAATTGACGCTGATCATCAGGCACATCTTCCTCCGCATAGATCGCATTCACCGGGCATTCTGGAATACACACTGCGCAATCAATACACTCATCGGGATCAATCACCAAGAAATTCGGCCCTTTGCGGAAACAATCCACTGGGCAAACATCCACACAATCGGTGTAGCGGCATTTAATACAGGCTTCAGTCACAACGTGGGTCATACCAATCTCGCGGCGTGTTTAAACATAATTTGCTATTTTACCTGATTCCATCAGACTACCCATAGTTAAGCCTGCAAATCAGCTAGCGCGACTTGCAATGATGGGTAATCGAAGACGAATCCCTGATTCAGTAGGCGCTGTGGCACGACCCGCTGGCCTTCCAAGAGTAAATCGGCTTGTTCACCCAAGAGAGTCCGCATCGACCAAGCGGGCGTAGAAAACCAGACTGGACGGCGATACAAGGCCCCTGCAGTGTGGGCAAACTCAAGTTGAGTGATAGGCTGTGGCGCAGTCAAGTTATACACCGCTGAGATTCCCTCACCCTGCAAATGACGTTGAACAAGCCACTCGATAGCGCGGACCACATCGGTAATATGAATCCAAGATAGCCATTGGTTACCTTGCCCCAAGCGCCCGCCCAGCCCCAATTTGATTGGCAGCAACATCATTGGCAGTGCCTGCTGCCGCCCTAACACCACGCCTAAGCGAAATATTGCGACAGGCCAGCGGGCGCCCACCTGCGCTGCGGCCTCCCATCGCTGACAAAGTGTCGACATAAAGATCGGCTGCGGTGGACTGTCCTCCGCAAGTGAACGCATATCACCCGCCGGTTGAATGCCATAGTAGCCAATAGCAGAAGCACTTAGAACCAAACGAGGGAGCTGAGAGCGAGTCTGTAACCATGCGGTTAATGCCTGTGTACTCTGCACTCGGCTGGCCAGCAAAGTTTGCTGCCGTGCTGCAGTCCAGCGCGGGCCAAGAATCGGCGCACCTGCGAGATTCACCACCCAATCAATTCGTTCTGATGCCTCGATCGCCGCCAGTGCAGACACGACCTGCAAACGCTCATATCCATCCGTACCCGCATACAAAGCCTGGGTTTTCTGCGGGCGCCGAGTCAGTACCGTCACCTTGGCCCCGAGGCCTAGCCATCGACGTGTCAAATGTTGTCCAATGAATCCTGAGCCACCCGTAATCAGAATATGCTGCGAGGCCCAGGGCACCTCTGTTTGTCCTGCCATCATTACAGTCTCCTTAGATCATTGCGCACTATCCATCTACCTTACTTGCAATAGCCCGGTTTACCAATCCTACTTTTGCCTTGATGCACACAAGCTTAATCGAATTCCTTGTCATTTGCAGGCTGAGAGCTAGGCTATCAGGCCAGGACATCACTTGCTATTCAGTGAGGGACTTGTTATCCTCCAGCTGTTATTAAGCAAACACTTAAAAATGAAAAAATCACCGCAATTTACCGACAGCCGGGCTGAAGTCATGCAAAAAATTCGGCAACAGCTTGGCGTCTTACCCGGCACCCGAGATCAAGCCCGCGCAGAAGCCGAAGCCTATCTCGCGGCCCAATCCATAGGCCCGCAGCCAAGACTGAGTGAGTCAGCCTACGCGCAGTTCCTGACACAAACCAAGCGTATGTCCAGCACTTATGCAGAAATTAATAGCCTGGCTGAATTCCCGCAAGCAGTCGCAGCCTACTTAGCCGCACAACAGTTGCCTAACCGAGCCACAGCCTGGCCTGAATTCCGTCACCTCGATTGGCAAGCAGCAGGATTAGAGCTGCACTACGACGCCCCACGCGCAGATGACTTGGTTGGTATTACCAGTGTTTTTGCGGCGATTGCAGAAACGGGGACCCTCGCGCTCTGTTCCGGACCAGACAGCCCCAGCGCAACCAGCCTGCTGCCCGAAACACATATAGCCCTGGTGCGCAGCACGCAAATAGTGCCTTACATGGAAGAAGTCTTTGCACGCTTTCAAGCCAGCAGCACGGCTTCTACCTCTTTAGGCCCCGAAAACTCTCATCAACCAACCCTGCCACGGGCACTGAGTTTTATTTCAGGCCCATCACGCACTGGCGATATCGAACAAACCATTGTGCTAGGCGCACATGGCCCCTATCGTCTGCATGTGATTATTTTGCACGAATGAAATTGATGCAAAAATTGGGCTAGCGCTGCCTTAGCAGCCAAGGGTATAGTTGGCGCAATCCAGAGAAAACTGCAGAGCTGGTGGCAAATTGCCGCCGTGTGCGCCGCTGGGCAGCGCACTCGCTGCCTGTGTGTTGGTGTGGGGCGTTGATATTTGGGGCGTGCATTGGGCACAAACCTAGTTTCCCAATCTGTTTGAATCAGCTCGCTGGCAAGAAGCCAGCGAGCTCATGCAGCAGCATGGTTTGTGGGTGTTGGCGCTCATCGCTGCTAGCCCGCTGCCGCACACGCCTGCGCTACTGATGGTGGCTTTAAACGAACCCAACTTCATTGACATTCTGCTTGCCATGTGGCTGGGTAAAGCGCTGAAATATGGTGGGGTCGCGTGGCTAGTGGCTAAGTTTCCCGATACCCAAAGAGTACGGGGATGGATGGCGCGGTTGAGGGTTTGAGTTGATGCTATAACTCTAAAGCATGGCTGATAAATTAATTGTTTATTATGCTAGAGCGTAAGAGCATGGTTTATTGCGACATTAAATGAAATGCTTATATACTTTACTTTCTGATTCAAACTTTTTTGATTATTAAATCATTCACAAACTCAATGAGTTATGAGCACAGTATGTTTGTAACATCGTAATCAAAAGTTAGATATAGACCTGCACAATAAATACAGCATCCTAACTGTCTGGAACTATATGAAATTTGAGCTAGAAATTCACCATCGTAATGTGCCTGAGCGAGAGCTTGTCGATGATCTTGCTCGCGTTGCTCGTGAATTAAATAAAGATAAAGTAACTATTGATGAGTACAATGAGAGAGGTCACTTTCATGGTACGACTCTAACTAGAAGATTTGGCTCTTGGTTTAAGGCTCTTGAATTGGCGGGACTGGGAAAAACTAGAAACCTAAACATATCAAATGAAGAATTATTCGAAAATCTTGTTCAAGTATGGACTAGTCTTGGCCGTCAGCCAAAATACAATGATTTAACGAAAGAATTCTCCAAATACTCTTCGGGTACATATGAAAAACGCTTTGGTACATGGCGTCAAGCTCTTGAGTCGTTTGTCCTTTGGGCTAACGATGGCAAGCTTACAGAGGCTGAAGAAGGGGGGAAAGTACAGGGTAGAAAAACGCCTAGAAACATAAATTGGCGTCTTCGCGCAATTGTTCTTATGAAAGATGGTGCGCGTTGCAGATTATGTGGGGTAACGCCACAAGATGGCGCAAGATTACATGTAGATCACATAATTCCATGGGCGAATGGCGGGGAAACCGTTGTAGAAAATTTGCAAATCTTGTGTGAGAAGTGCAATATCGGGAAGAGTAATATAGAAGTAGAAAAGAACGGCTAATCAGTTTATAAAAGACCTGCGCGAAACTTGCGCTAGCCTGTAACTAGGTTTGATCCTAGATACTCATTTGACGCCCGCCTCGTTCTCCCCCATAATCACCCCATAAACGCGCCGATTTGAGTTCAGCTTGCGGGCGCATGATAAATTCGGCTAAAGCGAGGTGGCACGCAACATCGCCCATAACCCGCTTAGCGCACACCGCTTTGCGGGTTTTTTGTTTGGAACAATTATGCATAACGATGATTTTCATTTAGATACCCTGGCCGTGCGGGCGGGGATTGAACGCAGCCAGTTTGGCGAACATGCCGAGGCGCTGTACCTGACTTCTAGTTTTGTGTTTAAGAATGCGGCGGAAGCGGCGGCACGGTTTTCGGGCAGCGCCGAAGGAAATGTGTATTCGCGCTTTACCAACCCAACCGTGACGATGTTTGAGCAGCGCCTGGCGGCGCTGGAAGGCGCGGAGGATTGCTTGGCCACGGCATCAGGGATGTCGGCGATTTTGAGCTGCTGCATGGGCGTGCTCTCGGCGGGCGACCATATTGTGTGTTCGCAAAGTGTGTTTGGTTCGACCATCAATTTATTCAATACGATTTTGAACCGCTTTGGCATTACCACCACTTACGTGCCTTTGCATGACGTGGCGGCTTGGCAAGCGGCGGTGCGGCCGAACACCAAACTGTTTTATGTGGAAACCCCTTCCAACCCCTTGATGGAATTGGCGGATGTGCCAGCGCTCAGCCAAGTGGCGCGGGCCGCCGGGGCGCTGCTGGTGGTGGATAACTGTTTTTGCACGCCGGTGTTGCAGCAGCCTTTGGCGCAGGGTGCGGATGTGGTGATTCATTCCGCGACTAAATATTTAGATGGCCAAGGCCGCGTGCTGGGTGGCGCGGTGGTGGGGAGTAAAGAATTTATTCGCGGCAAAATTTTGCCTTTCTTGCGCACGGCGGGGCCGACGCTTTCGGCCTTTAATGCTTGGGTGATTTTGAAGGGCTTGGAAACGCTGAGCTTGCGCATGGAACGCCAATGTGCGAATGCACTGGCCCTGGCGCACTGGCTGGAAGCCCACCCCAAAGTGGCGCGGGTGTATTACCCCGGCTTGGCCTCGCACCCCCAACATGCCTTGGCGCAGCGCCAACAACGCTGGGGCGGGGCAGTGGTGTCGTTTGAAGTGGTGGGGGGCCGCGACGAAGCGTGGCGGGTGATTGACCACACCAAGCTGCTGTCGATTACCGCGAACTTGGGTGATACCAAAACCACCATCACGCACCCCGCTAGTACCACGCATGGCCGCATTACGCCGGAGGCCCGTGCCGCCGCAGGCATTCAAGAAAGCCTGATTCGGGTTGCGGTAGGGTTGGAACACATTACCGATATTCAGGCGGATCTGTCACGCGGTTTGGACTAAAGACCGGTCTGCCAGGCAGAAAACCACTTACACTCGGGGTACGTATGGCGATGATGCACTCATTCAACTTAGCTTTGCGTATGCTCTGGCGCGACTGGCGCGCCGGCGAACTGACCTTACTGCTCTCTGCTGTGGTGGTTGCCATGGCGGCGCTAAGCAGCGTTGGCTTATTAACAGACCGCTTGCAACGTGGCTTGGCCCGTGATGCAACGCAACTGGTCGGGGCTGACTTGGTTATTTCCGGTGATCGCCCGTTGAATCCTGACTGGGCCATACAAGCGCAAGCGGCCCATCTTCGCTCCCTACAGAGCGTTGGTTTTCCTAGCATGGCGCAAGTTCCCGGCCCAGATACCGAGAACGCAAGCGGCACCAGCTACCCGCGCAGCAAGTTGGTTTCTCTCTTCGCAACAGAGGTAGGTTACCCCTTGCGCGGGCAATTGAAAGTCGCTGATGGCTCAACAGAACGCTTGATTGACCCCAGCAAAGAACCGATTCAACGTGGCGAGGTTTGGGTTGATGCCGTCCTGTTGCGTAGCCTGAACCTGGCGGTTGGGCAGTCGCTGCAACTGGGGGAGCAGCAGTTTTTGATTCGGCATGAAATCCGCTATGAAGGCCCCCGTGGAGCGGGCTTTGCTAACTTTGCGCCACGGGTGCTGATGCGGTTTGAGGATTTACCCAAAACAGGCTTGTTGCAGCTTGGTAGCCGCGCCACCTGGCGTCTGTGGCTGGCGCACCAGGACAGTAACGAGAGCCAAGGCCACTTGCTGGCGCTGAAACAGCAGATTGAACGTGCGCTAGAACGCGGGCAACGCCTGGAAACCCTAGAAAATGGCCGCCCAGAAATGCGCAACGCGCTGGAAAGAGCGGAACAATTCCTCGGCTTGGTTGCCACCTTGGCCGCGCTGTTGGCAGCACTGGCGATTGCACTGGGGGCGCAGCGCTTTATGCAGCGGCATTGGGATGCCTGTGCGGTCATGCGCTGCCTGGGGCTATCACAACAAGCGTTAGCGCAGATTTTATTGCTCGAATTCGCCACGATTGGCTGTCTCGGTGGTGGGCTGGGCAGCATGCTGGGCTGGGGTATTCAAGCGGCGTTGGTTAGCCTGACAGCCACCTTGTGGCAAACCAGCCTACCAGCGCCGAGCCTTTGGCCCTTCGTGCAGGCCTGGCTCGGTGGAGCATTACTGTTGCTGGGCTTTGCGCTGCCCGCCCTGCTGCGCTTATGGCAAATCAGTCCGCTGGCAGTCTTGCGTCGGGCCTTGCCTAATCGCTCTGCCCGCGTTGGGCTGGCCTGGCTTATTGCCATTTTGCTGGCCAGTGGCTTGGTGTGGTCGTATGCCGGCCAGCTCAAGCTCGCTGGAATTGTATTGGGCGCATTTTTAGGTGGCCTCGGCTTGTTTGCATTGGTCGGCCTATTCGTGATGCAACTGATTCGGTATATCAGTGCAAGGCGCTTGAGCGGACAACCCGCCTTGAGTGCTTTTCAGCGGGCGCTGAACAGTATTGCCCGACGCCGCCAAGAAACTGCGCTACAAATTGCAGCGCTAGGCATGGGCTTGTTAGCCCTCTTGTTACTGGGAATGACCCGCACGGATCTGCTTGATGCATGGCGCGCTGCAACGCCCACAGACGCCCCCAATCGTTTTGTGATTAATTTACAAAATGATCAGCTCGATGCCTTTAGCGCGGCACTTCGAGAGCTTGGCCAGCGCCAGCAAGTCAACCTGGCTGCCCCGCGTTATAACCCCATGATTCGAGGCCGGCTGGTCACGCTCAATCAGCAACCTATTTTGCCAGAGGATTATCGGAGTGAGCGCGCGCAACGGCTGGTTGATCGTGAATTTAACCTGAGTTACAGCGCGACGCTGCCCCAACATAATCAACTGGTTGCGGGTAAGTGGTTTGATCCAAGTGCGCCCCAAGCCGAACTCTCAATCGAAACAGGAATTGCACAAACACTGGGGCTAAAACTGGGTGACACCTTAGGGTTTGATATTGCGGGTACGGTAGTTGAGGCGCGGATCACAAGTATTCGCAAGCTGCGCTGGGATTCAATGCAAGTGAATTTCTTTGTGATTATGCCGCCGCACTTACTGGCAGAGCAACCGCAAAGTCACCTCAGCGCATTCTACGTACCCGCACCGCTCGCCAATGCGGTGGATAATCTGGTGCAACTCTTTCCAAATATCACCCTCATTGATACCGGTGCGATTGCCCGTCAAGTCGAGGAAGTTCTGCGCAAGGTCACGCAAGCTGTGGAGCTACTCTTTTTATTTGCCCTGGCAGCTGGCGTTTTGGTACTTTATGCGGCCCTACTCAGCTCGCGTGATCAACGCCTGCAAGAAGTTGCACTGCTGCGTACGCTGGGCGCCCGCCAGCGGCACCTACAGGTGGAACAATACTGGGAACAAGCCATCACCGGAGGGCTGGCGGGCTTGATCGCAGCAACCCTGGCCCAAGGGGCAGGCTGGGCACTCGCGCATGTTGTGTTTGAATTTGCCTGGCAATTCAAGCCCTGG
Organism: Parvibium lacunae; assembly: GCF_003335215.1. Taxonomy (GTDB): domain Bacteria; phylum Pseudomonadota; class Gammaproteobacteria; order Burkholderiales; family Burkholderiaceae_D; genus Parvibium; species Parvibium lacunae. The sequence continues at coordinate 320,423 of NZ_QPGB01000002.1, forward strand.
GTTTGGTTAATTGGTGGTGCAGGCGGCGCGCTATGTGGGATAGGCGCAGGCTGGCTAGCGTTACGCGGGATTGTCAGCACTCCCCCTCTGCTGACCCTTCGCACGATGAATTGAGCATCCATCATGACCGCCCCGATACCGACAGAAGAAACGTTATATCAGCAGTTAGGTGGAGACCCCGGCGTACGGCAGCTGGTTGATCGCTTCTACGACATTATGTCGTTAGAGCCGACTTATGCGGCTCTGCGGGCACTGCACCCCAGCACACTCGACGCTTCACGCGACAAGCTGTATTGGTTTTTGTCCGGCTGGCTGGGCGGCCCAGATCTCTACATTGAGCGCTTTGGTCACCCACGTTTGCGTGCCCGCCATTTACCTTATGCCATCGGCGAGAGTGAACGCAATGACTGGTTGGCCTGTATGTGGCAAGCGATGCAAGAATTGGGTTATGCAGAGGCGTTACAAACGCGGCTCTTGGAAGCTTTCTTCCCCACAGCGGACTGGATGCGCAATCAGTCTTGAGTCATCAAAGTGACCCACTAGGGCTGTTTACCTAGCTGTTTGAAAAAATCATACTGCTGCTGCGCCCGCGCAGCCCAACTGTAGGCCTGAACGCGTTGCCAACCATGCTCAGCCAGTTCACGGGCCATCGGCAGATTTTTAAGAAGACGCAATAAATTTAGCGTGAGTGACTGTGGCGAACCTGCTGCAAAGAAAGCGGCGCAGCGCTCATCGACCACTTCACGAATTGCCGGTAAATCACTCGCTAGCAGCGTACAGCCCGCAGCCATGTACTCAAAGAGCTTGATCGGGGAGGTAAATTGACTCTCGATTTGGGGTCGGTTCGGCAGCACGGCAATATGGGTGTCTTGCAGAATCTGGTACACAATCGAGGCAGGCTGCCGGGGCAGGAGCGTGACATGTACTCCATTGGGCAAATACCCCGCGATGCCACTCTTTTCTGCTATGGCCTCGCCACTACCCGCGGTTAAGACCTGTACGTCATGTAAAGCCTGCGCGAGTGACTTGATTTGACTGTGCTCGCCCCCGACCAGCTTTACTTTCAAACGAGGCAGGGTATCAAGTTGTTTGGGCGTTAACCCAAGCAAACAGTGCCAGAGATCATCGACGCCTTTCCAGCCGAAGAAGGATCCGGCATAAGTCACTCGCAATGGCCCTGTCCAATCTTTCTCTGGCATCGCAGCCGGTAAATTCACCCCGTTATGCAACACAACAAGCGGGTTCTGATAGTGGTAACGTGTTTCGATTGCCCTTGCGGTTGCGGCGGAATTCGCAATAACGCCGTCACTTAAGCTGAGCGCGGAGCGTTCCAACTCTCCGATTGCAAGTTGCCGATGCGTGGGCGCGGTTAAGGCAAAAATTTCATGCGCTTCGTAGATCAGGGGCACATCCGGAAGTAGCCGCTTTAAAGGACCGACCGATTTTAAATGACGCACCAAAATGCAGTCATATGGCTGTGGCTGTTGGCGGAGCCAGCGGCCAAGGTTGGCATGAAAAAAACGGCTGGAAACAGGGGCAATAGAGATTCCCCGCCAGCGTGCGGAAACGCTATGCCAATTCAGTCGTGCCCGAGCTTGGGCAAGTGCAAAGACAGTGTGTTCGGTGAGGTCTTCCTGATCCCTCACCCGACTCACAAAATCAATATCGACTTGGTCTAAATCAGCCAGTGCATTGAGGGCATGCAGCACTTGGACACTGCGTGCGCGAGGGAGAGGGAAAGGCTCGGGGAAGACGTAAAGGAGCCTCATATCCTACTGCTTGATACATTCGAGAATTAATAAATCACCAAACAAGACTGCGTCTGTGCTTACGCCTTTGTCAGGGAAGTTTTTCTTTTTGATATTGGAGCGGATGATCTTTGCAAATAACTGTTCCAACAATCTCGGAAAAAACTTTCTTTTTTGTAAAAGCTCGTTGGTGGAAACGTTCACAATATCAATCCCCATCTGCATTAAAAAATAATGTAACTGCCAAAAATAGATGGGGCTGATGTGCGCATCATCCACATCTTGCTCCATGACTTTTTCAGGGGACTGCATCAGTGGTCTGAATCTGGGAAAGTAGCCAGAAATGAGATATTTGAAGCGCGCATCAATTGAAAATGTATTGGGGGTGGAAATGTAAAGCTTTCCGCCTGGCTTTAGCACCCGACCTAATTCCATCACAAATTGCCAGGGATTAATAAAATGCTCAATGCCTTCTATGCTAAATACGCAATCAAAATGTGCTGTTGGAAAAGGTAGCGGGTTAATAACGTCATGACATATAAATGTCGTTTGATCTTTAAGCTTGAAGGGTGCTTCATGAATATCAAGGCAAGTGATATCGGTATAGCCTCTTAGCAGCAGCTCATGCGCAAATGCGCCATGCCCAGCAGGAACATCTAAGATCTTCGCGTCTTTCTGTAGAGAGAAATCCGCCAGAATAGCCGGATAGAGGGAAGAAACTGCAAGCGCTTGTATTTCCATGAAAGATTAAGTATGAGTTAACCAATAAGACCCTATTGCTAAGCAATCTACCCGCTTTTCCACAAAAGCCCTAACAGCTTCAGGCGGGGCGCAGACAATTGGCTCTTCATGAACATTGAACGAGGTATTGAGGACCAGCGGAATGCCACTGAGTTTGTAATATGCACTAATCAGTTGGTGATAGAGCGGATTACGATCGGCGCGTACCACTTGTGGGCGGGCGGTGCCATCCACATGGACCACGGCTTGAATGCGCTCGCGCCACTCCGGTTTGGTGTCGAAAGTGACGGTCATGAATTCTGCGGTATGGCGGGCTTTTTCGACACCGATAAAAATCTCGTCGGCATGCTCGGCCAGTACGCTTGGTGCAAAAGGCATGAATTCAGAACGGTCGAGGCGGTCATTCAACCAGTTGTTAATGTCGGATTTGGTGGGGCGCGCCAACATGCTGCGATTGCCCAGCGCGCGGGGGCCAAACTCCATGCGGCCCTGGAACCAGCCAACGATTTTGCCATCGTGAATATTTTGTGCGGCACGTTGTACGAGGTCTTCGCTGCTGAGTTTGTTTAGTGGCAAGCCTTGTGATTGTAGATAGGCTGCAATCTCGTCATCCGAATATTCTGGGCCCCAATACACATCTTTCAGTGGCGCTTGCGGTGTGCGATGCGCAGGGTCTTCCAACCAGTTCATGACGGCGGCACCCACGGCATTGCCGGTGTCGCTCATGGGTGGGAACACGAACAGGCTGTCTACTTCAGCAAGGGCAGCCAATCGTTGATTGAGCTTCACATTCGCAAACACGCCGCCATTGAGCGCGAGTTTGCGCTGACCGGTTTTTTTCAGATAGTTTTGCGTGACTTCCAAAACCGTTTCTTCCAGTACCAGTTGCACAGCGGCTGAAATGTCTTCACGACGATGGCCTGCGGAGACTTCGGCCAGGTAGGCGGCGCGCTCGTTTTCGGGTTCTTCACGCCCCACGAAATCGGAGGTGAAGGTGAGGCCATCGGCGGAAACTCGCAGGGCTTTGCGATAGGCTTCGCGCAGTACCAAGGGGTCGCCCATGGCGGCTAAGCCGACGATTTTGCCTTCATGGCGCATGGGTTTGAAACCGAGCATTTTGGTGATGATGCTGTAGAACAAACCCGGCGAGGCCCCTTGCTGATTGGTCATTTGTGCGCGGGTATACACGCCATCTTTGTACAGGCCATTGGTGTGGCAAATATCCCAATCACCCACGCCGTCGATGGTGATGACCGCACAATCGTTAAAGCCTGAGAAGTAACCTGCAGGATACGCATGCACGGTGTGATGGTCGTAGAACTTGAGGGTGGCCAGGCCAAACCCTTCGTCGCGTAGAAAGTCAGCTTGTTTGAAATGGTCTTCAAATTTTTTGCCTTCTTTGGCGAGTCGATCCAAAAAATTGCCGAGCAACATCTGGGGATCTTCTTGCCCTGAAAAAGCTTTTTTCGTGCGCGAAATGCGGCGTTCAAATTCTTTGATCCAGCTTTCGCGGTAGAAGTATTTCTCTGGGAAGAAGGTGTAGAGAAACGCGAGGTGATCGAGATCCTGGCGCTGGAGGCCGGTGTAATTCAATAACCAGTTAATGGAAATATCGTTGTACTTGCCGCCATCATTTTTGATGCGGGTTAAGCGCTCATCAGAGATTGCAGCGATAACTTCGCCATCGCGCAATAAACAAGCCGAGGCTTCATGTCCGGTTTGTAGGCCGAGGGTCCAACTCACGCTTTCCTCACTATTTAAATGAATACTCGTCAGTATAACATTCGAGATATTCTCTCACCTGTGGGCCTATCGCTCGGTTTCCGGCAGAAGGCGATAAATTTCTGTCTTGAGCGCAGTAAATATTCGTTCTGGGGTAAATTCTCGCGACATAGCCAAAGCACGTTCTTGATAAGCCTCAGCTATGCTCCGATTCTGGAGCGAACTCAGGGCATTTTTTATCGTATTGATAAAATCGCTAGAGTGATTCGAATCTGTCACCCAACCTGCATCATATTTTGTTACCCATGTGGCGACCCCTGCATGACTTGAACAAATCGCAGGTAGCTGCATAAGCGCGGCTTCAATTACCGTCATATTCAGGCCATCAGCCAACGTAGGATTGATAAATAGATCGCCTGCCGCATAGTATGAATAAACCAGATGTTGTGGCAATGATCCCGTTAATAGGATCCTGCCATTCACGATACTGGGTTCAATGAGAGGGAGTACATTTTTTGAAAACCAAGCATTATCCGGTCCGCACAGTAACCAGTATGAATTAGGCGCAATCGTTTGAATGATGGACCAAATGTTGGCAAATAAATGAATGCCTTTGCCTTTTAGATTCCCAGAGAGCGTAACAAAAACGCAGGCTTGTTTTGGGATACCGTATTGAAGCCGTATCTCTTCGCGCTTGGTCAATCTCTGTTTTGTAAGGTGATCAATATCGTTCTGATGCAATGGTAAGTGGTTTGGTAAAACAAAGATTCGGTCAGCAGCAATATGAAAAATCTCTTCTAAGGTGTCTTGTATTAGCGGAGAAATAGCTCTGAAACGATCGAGATAAGGCAAGCCCCATTGCATCAGTTTGAAAGCAATCCCTGTGCGACGCTTACCAACCTCTGCCTCCGGCACATCCAATACATCCCCACCTATCGCCTGAGCCATGACTGGTGTTTTCAACCAGCCAAACCGCCGCAACAATCCAGCAGGTAGGGCGTAGGTAAACGCATCTCCGCAATAAATGATATCGGGCTTGAAGTGGTGAGTCGCATACAGAATAGTAAGCATGCGATGCAGCAATGACCGACCGTCAAACCCTCTTTTAAGAAATACATCGAGTGGCCAGCACAACCACCTCGCCCAATGACGTTTGGGGTGATACCAAAGTGTAGGGATGCCTTCAATCTGCTCAAAATTCGGCGTGTGATGATATCGTCCACGCGCGCTTTTGCGATCTTCCTCCAGCACGCACACCTCAAAACCTTGCTCTTGCAGGGCTTGTAGCGAATAGATGTCACCCGTCCAAGAGCGGGGGTGCAGGAATAGCAACCGTGGCATATGCGTTGCATGTGAGAAGGCTGAGGATGGCGGGGTCGTCATATTCATGCGGCAGAGACGGCCAAAGCACGCTGCCAACGCGCACAAAATTCAGCGGGGCTGAATTGGGCGAGCCAGGCTTGCGCTGATTCGGCCTGAGCTTGAAAAGCACGTTGTTGGAGACGACTTAGTAACACAGCGAATGATTGCCCTTGATCTTGTCGTGGGTCTTGGTAAAACAAGCCCGTGACGTCATTCTGAATCGTTTCAGTAAACGGTTCGGCCTGAATCGCTAGCGTAGGCACGCCGAGTGCTGCGGCTTCGAGTACGTTCAAACCTAAGGCTTCTTTTTCCGGTAGCCCAGTCATGAGGTAGTCAATTTGCTGATACGCAGCGGCGACCTTTGATTGAAAACCAAACCAGCGCACACGATTTTGAATGGGTGCGAGCGCTTGCCGCAAATCTCTGACGGAGGCATAGCCCCCCGCGCCATAAATATCCAGTCCGAAAGCTGGGTATTTTTGCAAGACTGGGCTCAAAATTTGGAAGAGCTGCGGAAACTGCTTGATCGGCGTCAGGCGCGACACAATACCCAAGCGTATCGGAGCAGGTGCAGACTGCGCACGATGCCAATGTTGATAGAAAGGGTAAACCTGTTCTAACGTTGCTAGACAGCGATCGCGCCACTTACGCGTATCCCAGTCGTAGGGGGAAGCCGGTGTGACGATGCTAGCAGTATTGTTATCCGTCACAGGATCAGTAGCAGTAGCGGGCGTGACTTGAGCTATTCCATACATCGGTTCAGCGTAAACGTTTTGCAGACCCTGTTCACGCAAGCTGCGGATGACGTAATGCGATACCCCATAGACCTGATCATATTCGGCTAATCCTGTGACGTTACGGCCCTGCTGAGGCATGTGTGTGAGCGCATGGGTGCGCCAGCCGCGACTTCGACAGTGTTGAACGAAACTGCTTGGCAGTCTTGTATGGGCAAGAATGTGTACTGATTGCTCGCTGTATTCTGCAAGATAGGAAGCTATTTCCGTTGCATGACCAAGCGCCCTTGTTGGCGTCGTTTGATGTATGCATTGGTGCCAAAATTGCGCTTTGGGATGGTGGATCAGCAATTGCGGCATACCTAGGCTTTGCGCAGCACGGCACAGGCTGGCGGTGTAGGTTTCACCGCCACCGTAGTGTTCTTGCATGTTGATCTGGACCAGCATGGTTACCGTTGTGCGTTCATTTAGGCTGCCAGGCTTTCAGCATCACGCTCCAAGGGAACGTTGAACTGCTGAATCCATTGCGCCATTACATACAGTGGCCACAGTTTGGTGCTATGGTATTTGCCTGCAATGTGCTCTTGGACGTAGTGGGCAATGCGCTGTTGATCAAACCACGGTGCCAAGGTTTGTTGGTGCAAGAGTAAATCTTGCATGCTGTCTTTAAGGTCGGTTTGCAACCAGCGCGCCAGTGGCACCGAAAAGCCTTTTTTCGGGCGATCAAAAAAGCCTGGTGGGAGCCAATCGGCAAAGGCTTCTTTGAGGATATGCTTGGAGCGCCCCCGTGCGGTCAGTTTGTACTTGCCCGGCAGACTCGCGGCGAATTCAATCACTTTGTAATCCAAGAAGGGCGAACGGCATTCGAGCGAGTTCGCCATGCTAGTGATATCCACCTTGAATAAAATATCTTCGGGGAGATAGGTGACGAGGTCGAGGTAAAGGTAGCGGTTCAACACATCATCGGTTTGTGCGCGTTGCCAATTTTGTTCGAGATAACGGCGAGCAAATAGCGGATCTAAACCATGCCGGAAACCTGCGGTCGTGGTTTGCAAGCGATCTTCTTGGGGGAAGAAGGCGAGGATGTGTTGATAGCGTTCCAAGCCTTGCATGACCAGCATTTGGTCGGCACGGGTGTAGGGGAATTGTTTTTTCTTGTCGGCGGGACGTTTGATGTTTTCAACGCCCACGGTCCATTTGCGTAATGTGCGCCATACGGGTAACAAGCCAGCCCGTTCAATATTTTCTACGCGCCGCATTTGGTGAAAGCGACGGTAACCGGCAAAGGCTTCATCACCCCCGTCACCACTTAAGGCCACCGTCACGCCCTGGCGCGCGAATTCGGAGACATAGTAAGTGGGCATGACGGAGTTGTCCGCCATTGGCTCGCCGAGGAGTTCAATCATGCGCGGCATAATTTCGACGGCATTCGCATGCACCATCATTTCATGGTGTTCGGTGCCTAAGTGCTCGGCCACTTGACGGGCATAGGGCAGTTCATTGAACTTCTCATCGTCAAAGCCGATTGCGTAGGTTTTGAGTGGGTTTGCACCGAGGTGCTTCATCGCGGCGACGGTGATACTGGAATCCACGCCACCCGATAGGAAGGCGCCGAGCGGTACATCGGCAATCATACGTAAACGCGTGGCTTCTAAGACCTGTTCGCGCAGGGCGGCGCAGGCATCGTCAAAACTGAGGTTGCTGCGCTGGCTGAAATCCACATCCCAATAGCGCCAAATACGTTCAATTTGGCCATTGCGCACCCGCATCGCGTGAGCGGGGGGCAGCTTGCGCACATGCGCAAAGCCACTCAGTGGCGCGGGGCTGTATTGGAAAGTGAGATAGGCATCCAGTGCTTGGCGATCCGGTGTGCGCGGCAAGGCCGGATCGATAGCAAACAGCGTATGAATTTCCGAAGCGAAGATCAGCCCATGTGGCCGTTCGGCATAGACCAAGGGCTTGACGCCGAGGCGGTCACGGGCGAACCAAGTGGTGTTGGTGTGGCGATCATGCACGGCAAAAGCAAACATCCCGCGCAGCTTGGGCAGCGTTGCTTCAAAGCCGATTTTTTGTACGGAACGCAGCAGCACTTCGGTATCGGAATGGCCGATAAAGGTTTCGCCTTGGGCTTCCAGTTCGGCGCGGATGTCCTGAAAGTTATAAATCTCGCCATTGAAGACAATCACCCAGTGCCCATCGGCGGTATGCATAGGCTGGTGGCCGTGCGCAGACAAATCGATAATCGAGAGTCGTACAAAGCCGAGCCCGGTAGTGTGATCTGGCGAAAACCAAACACCGTGATCGTCCGGGCCGCGATGGTGCATGGATTGCACCCCGGCCATCAGGTTTAGGCTAGCAGGCCATTGGTTATTTGTTTGGGCTAGGTAGCCGCTAATTCCACACATGGTTATTCCAAGAAAAAACTTGTTTAGGCCGGGACTTTTTCAATGAGCTCTACTAATTTGGCCGCATTGCTCATCCAGGTAAAGTGTTGCAATACCCGTTCGCGGGCGGCCAAGCCCAACGCTTTACGCCTATCCGAATTATCCACTATGTTCGCTAGGGCAGCAGACCACGCGGTGGTATCGCCACGGGGCAAGACGCTGCCGACGGTGGCACTGTTCACAATTTCAGTTAAGCCGCCATTTTCCGAGACCAATACAGGGCATTGGCAGGCCATGGCTTCGACGACACTGATGCCGAAGGATTCTTCACCCATCGAGGGTTGCACAAAGCAATCGAAGGCGGAGAGTACCTGCGGTAAGGCGTGGTGGGGTATCCGCCCGGCAAAGTGAACCCGTGCTGCGACCCCGAGTGCCTGGGCTTGCGCTTGCAGGTCAGCCTGGGCTTCGCCTTCGCCGCAAATCACGTAATGCACATGCGCGGGGAGCATGGCTAAACTTTCGAGGATGACGCGCAAACCTTTCCAGCCGACTAGACGTCCAACACTGCCGATGACGACCGCCTCGTGCGGTAGCCCCCACTGGGCTTGCCATTCTTGGCGTACAGCATCGCGGGCCAACGCTTGGAAGGTGAAGTGATCGGTATCGACGCCGTTGTGAATCACATTCACTATCTGGTGGTAATGGCCTTCTACCTGGGCCGCGTTATAGCGGCTGGTCGAGGCCCACACATCTACCACGTGGGCGAAAAAGCGATCGGCCATAAAAAATTCACGACCGCCGGAGCGAAACACAATCTTGCTCTTCAGGCCTTTTTGTTTGGCCCACCACAGAGATGGAAAATCAAAAGGTTTGTTGACGATAATCGCATCAAACTGCTGTTCCAGTAGCCAAGGTAAGGCGTGGCGGTAGAACGAGCCGCGCTCCATTAAGCGCCGAAAGCGGCTGCCAAAATTAGGCCAACTTTGTTCAATTCGGAAAGGAAAGGTTTGATACTGAATTTCGGTATGCCGAGGGGGCTGCCCGCCCGGGGGAATGCCTGTGGCTAGTGTGACTGCATGGCCTTGGCGACTGAGCGCACGCCCGACTTCCCAGCAGTAGGTTTCTAATCCACCTGCAAGAAAACTTGCGGTGACATTACAGAGGCAAAGTTTCATTGCGTTGCAATCACTTCATTGCTAGAAGGCCTGTTCCGTATTATTTGAGCGTAGCCTAAGACATATCCAAGAAGTAGCCAAAACAATAGTGCATTGTCGCGTACCCACATATCGTTCACTTGGTTACGCAAGAGGGCGCCGAGTAACAGGCAAATCCCTACCCCCCAGGCAGTTGCGGCCAATTTTGTCTGTTCTTGAAGGGCACGCTGGGCTTGTCGATAGCACTGATAAGGCAACACAATAAATAATCCAAGCAAAGCGACAAGACCGAATACCCCCGCATATAAAAAATAACTCATGACAAGATTATGCGGATGCCAGAGTAAATTATCCTGGTGTAATAATTGTGGGAAAACTTGCTTCAGGGTCTCGCGGCCAAATCCATGACCCTGCCAGGGAGTTTGAACAAGCTGTTGCAGTAGGTCATGCCAGAATACCAACCGTGGATCGTTCACGAGATAGAACCAGGCCGTTTCCGCATTTTTAAAGCGAAATTTAATTTGCAAATAAAATGAAATCGCAACTAAGGCAAGGCCCAGCAGCACGCCATACAGCATGCTGTGTCGTGGCAGAGGTCGGCCTAGCATGGTTCTGTGCAGCCATAAGCCCCCCAGCACACCAAACCCAAAGACAATCGGCAAGCCAATCCGTTGATTAGAGATCAGCGTGATCCATATCGCCACCATACTGATGATCCCCCACCCTATGTAGGCCTGTTGTGGGGACAGGCTGCGGCCTTCTACCAGCCGCTGAGCGAGGGTAAGAAATAACAGTGGCATGGTCACGACCCAGTAACTGACGAGACTGGCTGTGCGGCCTATGCCTTTGGTGAATTCCAGTTGCTCCCAACCGATACCAGTCCAAACAACTAGGCCAGAAATCAGTAGCCCACTGAGCCAATTGGCAACGATCCCAACACTCATCGCATAGCCCGCACGCGGAACCGAGGCAAGTTGGGCGCCAAGCCAAAAGGCGACGATGCCATAAATCACTTCAGTTTTAAATTCGGACCAAGCATAGGCCGGCTGCGCGGCTGATAATACCCCATACAAGCAAGCCAGCGCCCAAACAGCCAAGTAGGGCCACTGGCGCGGTAGGAGCCAAGCCTGTTGCCGAGTGAGTAATCGATAAAGGATTAGCAGCAAAAGCAGTGTCAGTAAGGCATAGCGCGCTGCAGTGGTACCAGGAATAGGTAGTAGTCCAACTAAAATCGCCAACAAAATCAATGGCAAACAAGTCAGCCGAGTGTTTCGGGAGCCAGCAATGAAATTACGTAACATAATTGACAGCCATTGAAGGCAGGAAAAGAGGCTCAGACAATAATGCGCATGAATGATAGCCTAGATTCACCCTAACACCGTGGCCCATGACCACCTTAGGGTCACAGGATGGTGTCATAGACCTGCTCGAACTCGGCAGTCACGCGCTCCCAGGTGTAATCCTGCTCGACCATCTGCCGCAGCGTATGGCCAATCCGTAAGCAGCGATCAGGGTCAGCCAGTAAACTGATTAATGCCTGCGCCAACGCCACGCTGTCGCCAGGCTCATCGAGCAACCCGAGCTCGGGTACCTGTTGCAAAAACTCGCTGATACCACCACGACGCCCGGCCACAATCGGGATACCTGCTGCAGCCGCTTCCAACATCACGGTCGGAAAGGGATCGTGCCACAGGGAGGGCATGGCAAACAGATCGCAAGCACAGAGGAAGTCGTGCATGCTCGCTGGATGCAAGCTGCCGACCCACGTTACACCGGGCATCGTTGCCATTCGTTCTGTAACGGCTCGGCCGTAAACGGCTTTTTGATTTCGGGGATCATTACTCTCACGAACATTACCCGCCACCAATAAATGAACGGTCGGTCCCAGCTGGTTATAGACTTGGGCAAACGCATCCAGTAACTCTTGCACCCCCTTCTCTTGCACCAAACGTCCGGCAAAGCCAATCACAAAATGGGCTGCAGCGGGCACCCCTGCCGCAACACGGTACGCCGCACGCGTTTGCTCCGAGCGCTGCCACCAGGGCAGACGGGTGGTATCGACTCCGGTATACAGGGTTCTGACACGATTCGCGGCGATACCATTATGATTGATCAGCCAATTTGCAATGTAATCACTGCACGCGATCCATTGCTGCGGTATCGCTTTGATACGCGCCTCGGGTAAGGGCTTTTCATTGGCGACATGCACAACCGTAGGCAATGCTGTCCGCTGCAAAAATGTCGCTAAACCAGACAATAATTTGGGTTCGTTATGAATATGGATCAAACTGGCTTGCTGTTGTTGTATTCGCTGCGCCACGCGATCCACATAGGGATACGGGTCAAATCGGGTGATTTTTTGAAATAAGCGCCGATACACCCGACCGATATGAACCCGCTCAACTGCCATACGGCCAATCGTTTCATGGGCGGGTTGATCGTCAAACCCGCCACAGATCACCACGCCACGGTAACGTTGCTGGCGCAAACAAACCTGCTCAACGCGCAACTCTGTCCCGGCAGGATACTGAGGGGGAAAAGGGTTATAGGTTGGCAGAATATGGGCAATTGTTTTCATCTTTGGGCGGCGATCAAGAGCGAGTGCGTGGCATGCCAAACCGCATCAGCGGTTAATTGCTGCATGCATAAGGGAATCAAATAAGGGCATTTTTTTTCTAGACATGGGGTGCAGGTCTGCGGCCGTTGTAGTACCTGCACAAGCTGTCCTGACTGCTGACGGCGCGGACCAACCTGCGCGGCATCGGTTGCGGCATATAAGCCCAAGACAGGACGCCCCAATGCTGCTGCCGCATGTAAGATGCCAGTATCCGGCGCGATCACCAGGGTGGCGCGCTGTAACAGCGCCAACATTTGCGCTAAATTCAACTCGCCGACACAGCTTCTCCACACCGGCACAGCCGCGCTGCTCTGTTGGCTGAGCGCTGCTTGCGCCGCCAACAACGTGGGCGCCAGAATAGCTTGGTCTGCTGCCGTCCCTGTGATGATCACGCGCACACCCTGCTGCTGACAATGCTGCAAAAATTGCTTGAGTTCGGCTTGGGGCCAAGACTTATAACGATCTGCCGCATGCGGATGCAACACCAGATAGGGCTGCCCGCCAAGCCAGGCCTGTAGTGTGGCGGGTAAGGATGCGCTGGAGTCAGGCCCTACGCACAGCCGGGGGCCAGCGGACCACCCCGCCTGGGGCCGCACCAGCTTACCGGGGGTACAGAGGCTATCGAGGATTCGCAAGCGATTTTCAACGTAATGCCAACCAGGCATGGTTTGTTGATCCGCTGGCTGCAAGCGATTCGCCAACAGATAGGGATAACGGGTACCCGCCACAGGCACACGGACGAGATAGCGGCAGCCGGCAAACGCCAAAAGCGGCAATACATCAGGGTCATTGGCATGCAAGACCAAGGTTAAATCGGCGTTAAAGCGTCGCAATGTTCGCCAAGTCTGCCAATAACGTCGATATTTCCCATAGTAAGGAATCACACAATGCAGGCGGCTGTCTGCCGCATACAGGGCTTGCCATTTATGGCGCACCAATAAGCCGAATTCCGCCTGCGGAAAAAGCTGCTTGAGGGGATCAATCACCGCGCTGGAAAAAATCGCATCGCCCAGACCGGTTGTCAATACCAGCAAAATACGGTGCGTCGTAGCAGGATTCCAAGCATCAAGAGTCGCGACCCCGGTTGGCCCTTGCCGTTTGGCCCAGCGCTGCGCAAGGCCAGTAATCAACGCGTCAAGACCTGGGATATTCATGCGTCAGTATGCTGAGGCGGTAGCACCGAATCCTGCCCATGTGAGGCGGCAGAAACCACACTGGCCATTAATGATTCCATTTTGCTTAACATAGTCTCAATGCCTGCTTGCTGCAAAGCCTGTTGCCGTGCCGTTTGCGCCAGCGTTTTCGCCAGGGCTGGCTCTTGAACCAGTCGCGCGAGTGCTTGCGCGAGGGCGGACGCATCTTTGACCGGCACGACCAGGCCATTTTTTTCATGGGTAATCAACTCAGGAATCGCCCCTGCTGCCGTTGTCACTATCGGCAAACCACATGCCATGGCTTGTAACAAGGCTTGTGGAATCCCTTCATTGGCATACGAGGGTAAGCAGAAGCTGTCCATGCTTTGTAAATAAGGGACGACATCTTTCTGATTCCCGGCGAGATGCACCCGCCCCGTCAAGCCTAAGGTCGCAATCTGTGTCTGCAATGGTTGCCAACCCGCGCCAGCACCCACAATCAGCACACAGCAATGCTGTGTCGGCGGCTCAGCCAGTAACTGCGCCAGCGCTTGTAATAAATAACGGTGGCCCTTCCAACTGCGTAAGGTCGCCACGATCCCAATCACATGGGCATGGGCGGGAAAGCCAAATTGTTCCGGTAACCAAGGTTTAGTCGTAGCGGGTTGAAATCGCAGTAAATCAATCCCTGTGGGAATAGACACAACCTGAGAGGCGGGTAATGCCAAGTCTCGACAGAGCACTGTGCGAATTACCTCTCCCGTGGTCACGACTTTTTTTACCGCACGGCCATACAGCCAACGATTGAGGGTGCTGGGGTTGACAGCCGCAGAAATATGTCGTGAGCGGATGATCACCGGGCGAATGGCTTTGGGTAAGAGTAAACAGGCCAGAACCGCCAGCCAGGTATCGGTTGAACTGTGGGTATTCACCACATCGACCCGCTGCTGCTTGAGCCACTGTCGCAAAGCCCAGACCCCTCGCAACTGTTTACGGTCAATTGGCAGCGCGCTGGCAGGAACGCCATACTCTGCTGCTTTCTGATAAATCTGTGCTTGCGCTGGCGCGCACAACCAGACTTGGTGGCCGCGCGCTTGCATGCCCTGCGATTCCGTCAGAATTCGAATTTCCTGCCCACCCCAACCTAGCGAAGCCTCGGTATGCAAAATCCGTAACGCGGTGACGCTCATACGTCCTCCCGGGTCGAGGTAGTGGGCGCGACTGCAATCGCGCCATCATCAGGCACTGGAACGCTGGCCGCAGACGTCGTTGATGATGGAGCCGAACGATTATATTGAATGTGATAGAGGTGGGCATACACCCCCTCTTGGGCCAAGAGACTGGCGTGATTGCCCAACTCGACCAATTTTCCCCCTTCGAGAACAGCGATACGGTCAGCCTGCTCAATCGTCGATAAGCGGTGCGCAATAACCAAGGTGGTTTGCTGATGTAACAACCCATCGAGGGCTTCCTGCACAACACGCTCAGACTCTGAATCGAGCGCCGAAGTAGCCTCATCTAAAATCAGGATCGGGGCTTGTTTGAATACCGCACGAGCAATCGCGAGGCGTTGACGCTGGCCGCCCGATAATTTGACGCCATTTTCGCCGATCAGGGTCTCGTAACCATCTGGTAGCGCCATAATGAACGCATGGGCATTCGCTGCTTTGGCGGCGGCAATAACACGCTCCCGTAACTGCGCTGCGGCATCGGGATGATCCGCCGTCACGGTGTAGGCAATATTGCCGGCGACTGAATCATTAAATAGCGTGACGTCTTGACTCACAATCGCAATCTGCTGACGCAAACTATTCAGCTCAATCTCCCGCACATCGATCCCGTCGATAAGGATCACGCCCTCTTGCACATTAAAGAAACGGGGGATTAAATTGATGAGGGTCGTTTTCCCGCCGCCGGACGGGCCCACTAAAGCGACGGTCTCGCCCGGCTGGATCGTTAGAGAAACCTGATCCAAGGCCAAGCGATTGGCACCTGGATACTGATAACTCACCGCCGATAGCGCAATCTCGCCCCGAACCTTCGGTAAAGCAGGCACCAGCTGCACTTGTTCTGTTGTTGCCTGTGCGGGGCCAGTTAGCAAAGATTGTTGCGGGTTAGCAAAGCGGTAAGCACCACGATTTTCTTCTTCAGCTTCATCGAGCACAGCAAAGACCGCTTCCGCTGCGGCCAAGCCTCGCTGTAGCGGCGCATTGATATCTGCCAGGCGTTTTAAGGGGGCAATCAGCGCCATCATCGCGGTCATAAATGCCACGAACTGTTCTGCCGTTAGCCCGCCTTGCTTGCCCTGGAAAAGGGCAAAGTAAATCACCAGCGTGATGCCAAATGCGGCGATGACATGCACGATCGGCCCACTGGCCGCAGCAGCGGCAGCTTGTTTCATGTTCATGCGCCGCAGTTTGTCATTAAACCCAAAAAAACGCTGCGACTCACGCGCTTGGCCGCCAAACACTTTGATGATTCGAAAATTATCGAGTGTCTCGTTCAACACTTGGGTCAGGCCTTGCGCCGCGACCTGTGAGCCACGTGAAGCTTGGCGTAGGCGTTTACTGAACTGCTTCACAATCAGCGCGGTTAAAGGAATGGTGATCAGCGTAATCACCGTGAGCTGCCAATTCAAATAAAGCAGGTAGCCTGTCAACGCCAACACGCGCACAGAATCACTCACCAACGTCGTTAAGACACTGGTTGCAGCAGCGGCAACCCCAGCAACTTCGAAGCACACACGCGAAATCACGACACCCGTATTGGTATTGACCAAATACTGCATGGGTAACTGCAAGACTTTGTCATACATTCGCTGACGAACATCCGTCACGACTTTATTGGAGACCCAACTGAAGGCGTAATCTTGCACAAACGACAGTATCCCCCGCAGCAAAAACAGCCCAATGATAATCAGCGGGATGAAATAAGTGGTAGTGGTCGGCTGGCTGAACCCAGACAATAAGCGCGCCAGTAATTCAGGAAAGGCCGGCTCAGTTGCAGCACTGGCCACCATACACACAATCGATAAGGCGAAAATCCGCCAGTAAGGACGTACAAAACCCAATAAGCGGCGGTAAAGAATTTTGCTTTCGCGGAAAGAAGACATATTGAGCGCACTGCGCGGCCAAGAATAAACACAGATTATACCGGCAGCACGCCTGAGTGTTTTTTAGCCGATCGGTGGTTTTATCACCGCCCCATCCGTGAGCAATCCCTGCCACGCAGTGAATACCTGGGAGACCGTCAAGTGCTGTACATCTCGAGCCGGGTCTTGCAGCACCACATGCGGCACACCCCACGGGTGCCAACGGCTGGCCTCGGAGTCACCGAAGAGGGCCACAATCGGTTTACCCAAAGCAGCCGCCACATGCATGGCACCCCCATCTGCGCAAATGACGGACTGGGCTAGATCCAGCCCGGCAATTAACTCACTCAGCGTATCGGTACGCACAGGCACAACATGCCGCCGGTCGCATTGCGCCAAGATGTGTCGCAATTTATCGTCATCGCCAGGGTGCGTGGGGTCTTGCGCTGAACCAGGCGCCCAAAACAACAAGACGCCCAGGCCCTGGGCGGCAAGGGTATTGGCTAATTCAATGAAGTGGCCGACGGGCCAACGCTGAGAGGGCTTACGGGCACTGATATGAATCGCCACCCGCTGTACCGGTAAATGCGCAGGCAGCGTACTGGCCAATAGACTGGCCGTGGCGCTATCAGGCCTTAGGGTTGCTACGGGTGTCTGATAGGGCAAACCGAGGGCAGTCAATAAAGAGCAAGTACGCTCGACTTCATGCGCACCCGCATACTGAGCCAGTTGGTCCTGCCTGACAATCTGCGTGGGCTTAAGCCACTGCGCCCAGCGTAAAGTGCTGTCATTAATCCCGCCCGCCAGCAACACCCAATCAAACTGATGCTGCCGCATTTGTTGGGCCTGCTTCCAACGCTGCCAGAAAATGCCGAGTCGAGTTTCTCCCGGTAAACGATGCTTGTCTTTCTGATAAGCCCAATAGCCCGCGAGCACTTTGGTCGGATCTGGACGCGCATGCTGACTGACATAATGCTGCAAGATCGGCGCGTTATAGCGGTTGACATAGGCATAGAGCTGGCTGTCCGGTTCTTGAGCTTTGATCGCCTCCAGCAGCGGCAAAGTGCAGACCAGATCGCCAATGTTATCGCGCCGGACAATCAGAATTTTTTTCATAGCAGCACAATGTCATATTGTTCTTGGGAAGGGAAAGATTCTGCTTGAAGGGCAATCGGCTTGCCAATAAAGTCACTCAAGGCAGCGAGGTGACTGGATTCTTCTTCAAGAAACATTTCAACCACATTCGGCGCCGCAATGATGCGGAACTCCCTGGGGTTAAATTGCCGGGCCTCACGCAACACTTCACGCAAAATTTCATAGCAAACAGTTTGCGGGGTTTTCACCTCCCCATTCCCTGCACAGGTAGGACAAGGCTCACACAAGATATGGGCCAATGATTCGCGGGTGCGCTTACGGGTCATTTCCACCAACCCTAAAGGCGAAAAGCCGTGAACAGTCACTTTGGTGCGATCCGCAGCCAGTGCCCGCCGTAACTCAGACAGCACGGTTTCCCGATGCTCACTTTGGGCCATGTCAATAAAATCAAGAATAATGATGCCGCCTAAATTACGTAAACGTAATTGGCGGGCAATCATCTGAGCCGCTTCCAAATTGGTTTTGAAGATCGTTTCTTCAAAATTTCTTGCGCCCACATAACCGCCGGTATTGACATCAATCGTTGTCATGGCCTCGGTTTGATCGATGATCAGATAACCGCCTGATTTGAGGCCTACTTTACGGCTCAGGGCCCGTTCAATTTCCTGCTCGACATTGTGGAGATCAAACAGGGGGCGCTCCCCCCGATACAGCTCTAATTTCTCCACCACGCTGGGGGTGTAGATACGGGCAAACTCTTGCAACACCGCAAAATTCTCACGCGAATCAATTTGAATGTTGGCGGTATGGTCGGTGACTAAATCACGCAGGACCCGTTGGGCGAGATTCAGATCGGTATAGAGTAAATTGGGCGCTGGCTGTTGTCGGCTGGCTTGGCTGATTTCTGCCCAACGCTTGTGTAAGTAGGCAATATCCGCCTGCAAGTCCTGCTCACTTGCACCTTCAGCCATGGTGCGCACAATAAACCCACCCCGGCTTTCAGGGGGCAATAGTGCTTGCATGCGATTTTTTAAGTGCAAGCGCTCTTCATCATTATCAATTTTTTGCGATACGCCAATATGTTGCTCTTGCGGCAAGTAAACCAGCATACGGCCTGCAATACTGATTTGTGTGGTCAGGCGTGCGCCTTTTGTCCCTATTGGGTCTTTTAAGACTTGCACTAGAATCGCTTGACCTTCAAACAACTGTTTTTCAATCGGCAAGCCTGGGGATTTATTGACTTTGTGGGTGTCACTGGCAGGGCGCAGATCACTCTGACGATTTTCCCAAATATCGGCCACATGCAGAAATGCCGCTTTCTCTAAGCCAATATCGATAAAGGCCGATTGCATACCGGGCAACACCCGGATGACGCGGCCCAGATAGATATTGCCGACCAAGCCCCGCGTCAGGCTACGCTCGACGTGAATTTCTTGAACCGCACCGCGCTCAACGATTGCGACGCGGGTTTCTTGTGGCGTAATGTTGATGAGTATCTGTTGTGTCATGCTTGATCAGGTCGCCACGGTGAGTAAGGAATAACCAGCCCAGGCCAGCAAAGTTGCCGTTTCGTGCAGCGGCAGCCCAATAATGCCAGAAAAACTACCGCTCGCGTGGGTAACGAACATCGCCGCTCGCCCCTGTAAGGCATAGCTCCCGGCTTTGCCGAAAGGCTCTCCAGTCGCAATGTAGGCGGCAATCTCAGCGGCACTCAAGGTGGCGAGCGTCACCTGCGAAGTGGATAAACTCAAACGCCGCTCACCCCGTAAATTCTCGACCACCACGGCGGTGAGGACTTCATGGGTTTGGCCACTCAAACGCGCTAACATGGTCTGCGCTGCTGCGGCATCAGCGGGTTTGCCCAAGATTTCGCCAGCAAATGACACCGTCGTATCAGCGCTCAAAATGATCCCCGCTGGTAAATGACGCTGCTGCCGGCGGGCCGCCGCGGCGGCGGCTTTTAAGGTAGCTACGCGCTGCACATAAGCAGCGGCTGGCTCACCGGCCAGCGGCGCCTCCAGGGCCTCGACATCTTCGTCGGCGGCAGCCAATAAAGGTTGAGGGCTGGCGCCCAGTTGAGTGAGCAGGGCTTGGCGGCGCGGGCTTTGTGACGCCAGATAGAGAATGGGGTTTAGCGTATGCATGACACAGTTAAGATTCAGCAGGAATGAGGTTGGCGCAGTGTAGCACCCACGCTTGGTCGGTGCGAACCAACAGTACTTTATGCGGAATGTGTCACAGAAGGCAAAACAGCGTGAGACTTAGACTTGCATGTTCATGATTTCGTTGTAGGCGGCGACTAAGCGATTACGAGTTGACACCAAGGTCTGGAAGCCGAGGCTGGCACTCTGAGAAGCCAGGACAGTCTCTTCCAAGCTGACCGCCGGATTCCCCATTTGAAATTGCGTATCTAATTCACGGGCCTTGGTTTGGGCACTATTCACCTGGTCGAGCGCGCTTTTCAGCGCCTGAGAAAAATCAGTCCCGCTAGCCGCGCCACTGGCGCCGGCCGCAGCGTTACCGCGCATACGGGTGGATTCGAGCAGATAACTACGCTGCAAAGCAACATTTAAACCGACTTTATCCATGAAAGTAGCCCTGCTGATCGCCAAGATAGCCATAGTGTAATGAATAGGCTTATTTCCAGGAGGTGAATTAGCGGGCAAAAACCCTGGCTATTCCTAACTTGAGTTTGCCACTCGTCTGCTGATAATGAGATGCAGAAAATTCCCTGAATAAAGAGGCAATGATGGCAGAGGAGCAAACCCAGGATAACGATAGCGTGGTCGCCCGCTTCCGCAATTTATCGACCAATAGTCGAATGGCACTCCTATTTGGCTTGCCTTTGGTCTTGGCGGCCTTGGTGGCGACAATGCTGTACTCCAAAGAACCCGATTACCGGATTTTATTTACGAATGTCGCTGACCGCGATGGCGGCGCCATCTTAACCGCCTTGGGCCAGATGAATGTGCCCTACAAAATGATCGAGGGCGGGGGCATTATGATTCCGGCCGATAAAGTGCATGAAACGCGCTTGCGCCTGGCCTCGCAAGGGTTACCGAAAGGCTCCATTGTGGGCTTTGAGTTGATGGAAAATCAAAAACTCGGCGTCACACAATTTCAAGAGCAAGTGAATTACCAGCGGGCACTAGAGGGAGAGCTATCACGCTCAATTCAGGCGTTGGCGTCGGTTCAATCTGCCCGCGTTCACCTGGCCATTCCTAAACCCACGGTGTTTATTCGTGAACAGCAAAAACCAACGGCGTCGGTCTTGGTCAATCTCTATCCTGGCCGTTCACTGGAGCGCACCCAGATTGCCGGGATCGTTCATTTGGTCTCAAGCAGCTTGCCTGAACTGACCCCAAAAAATGTCAGTGTGATTGATCAAAATGGCGTTTTGCTATCGAATGAACCAGACAGCACTATGGGCGCGCTAGACCCCAGCCAAATGGCCTATGTTCAGTCACTCGAACAAAACTATGCCAAACGGATTATGGACATTCTAAGCCCCATTATTGGGGCAGAAAATGTACGGGCTCAGGTCACCGCAGAAATTGATTTCAGTCAAACAGAGCAAACGGCTGAACTCTACAAGCCCAATGGCGATGCAAAAGAAGCGGCGATTCGCAGCCAACAGATTTTAGAAAATGCCAATGGGGCGACCCCAGGGGCACAAGGCGTACCAGGGGCCTTATCGAACCAACCACCCGGTAACACCAGCGCCCCCATCAGTGGGCCAGGTGCCGGCGCCACCAACCCGACAGCCACCACGGCAACCAGCAACCCCAATGCCAGCACACGCCGCGAAAGCACCGTTAATTACGAGGTAGATAAAACCGTTCGCTATACCAAAAATGCCAGTGGTGCGATTAAACGCCTCTCTGCAGCCGTGGTGCTTAACCACAAGACTGTCACCGAAAAAGGGAAAACAACCAGCGTTCCACTCACCGAAGAGGAAATTGGAAAAATCACCGCCCTGGCGAAAGAAGCAATTGGCTTTTCCACCGATCGCGGCGATAAGTTAAATGTCATGCATACAGCTTTCAATAAATCGCCAAAACAGGAAATTGAAGCGGACCCATTCTGGAAAACACCCGAAGGGATGCTGTTAATCAAGGATGTCATTAAATATGGCCTGATTGCCGGGCTAATCATGTATCTGTTGTTTGGGATCTTAAAACCAGCGATTAAAGATTTACTGACCCCACGTCAAGTTTTGCAGCCTGCCGGGACCACGCTTGATATTATTGAAGACAGTATTGAAGAACCTCTTTCTATCCAGGTACAAAACAACCCTGTCGTCGATCAGGTTCGAGAGTTTGCCAAACAAGACCCACGGGTAGTGGCGACCGTGGTTCAGAATTGGGTGAAAGGCAATGAATGACGAAGGAATCAATGACAGCGCTATTTTATTGATGTCGCTGGGTGAAGAATATGCGGCAGAAGTATTCAAGCATTTGTCCCCCAAAGAAGTTCAAAAATTGGGGATGGCAATGGCCAAAATCAAGAATGTGGGCCGCGATAAAGTTGATAGTGTTTTAGAAAAATTCAAAAAAGAAGCCAGTGAATCGGCTGGCTTAAATATTGATTCTGATGTTTATTTACGGACGGTCTTAACCACCGCGCTGGGTGAAGATAAAGCCAATTTTTTACTAGACCGGATTCTCAATAACAGCGACACCAGTGGGATTGAAAGCTTGAAATGGATGGATGCGGCAACGGTTGCTGAACTGATAAAAAATGAGCACCCACAAATTATTGCTTCGATTTTGGTGCATTTAGAGCGCGATCAATCAGCAGAAATTTTAAATAAATTTACCGAACGCCTGCGTAACGATACGATCCTGCGCATTGCGACCCTCGACGGGATTCAACCCAGTGCTTTGCGTGAACTGAATGATGCCTTGAATAAAGTGCTCTCGGGTTCGAGTGATCAAATCAAGAAAAATCAGTTGGGCGGCGTACGTACAGCTGCGGAGATTCTCAACTTCGCGGGTAGTACTGTTGAACAATCGGTGATTGAGTCTGTGCGGGAATTTGATCCTGACATCGCACAAAAGATTCTGGATGAAATGTTCACCTTTGAAAACCTCATGGATGTCGATGATCGCGGCATTCAGACCGTCTTGCGTGAAGTGCAATCAGAATCACTGGTGCTGGCGCTTAAAGGTGCGAACACCGAAATGCGTGAAAAAATCTTCCGCAATATGTCGAGCCGTGCCGCTGAAACATTGCGTGAGGATCTTGAATCACGCGGGCCGGTCAAGGTTTCTGATGTGGAACGGGAACAAAAAGAGATTCTCAAAATTGTTCGGCGCTTGGCCGAAGAAGGACAAATTGCCTTGGGTGGCAAGGGTGAAGAGGCGTTTGTTTAAACCATGGCGGATAAATTTAATAAAATCATCAGCGCCGACAGCGGGCAGGCCGTTCAGGTTTGGTCACCGAAACTGTTACATGACCCCGCCCCCA
The DNA here is from genome assembly GCF_003335215.1 of Parvibium lacunae. GTDB lineage: Bacteria > Pseudomonadota > Gammaproteobacteria > Burkholderiales > Burkholderiaceae_D > Parvibium > Parvibium lacunae. The sequence goes on from NZ_QPGB01000002.1 coordinate 343,673, forward strand.
AGCCCGTCAAACAGGCCGTGCGCGCTATTGATCTGGCCGAGTTACAAGAGCGCGCGCTCGAAGAAGCCCGAGCAGAAGGCTATCAACAAGGGCTACAGGAAGGCTATAACGCGGGCGAACATTGGGTGCAACAGGAAAGCCAGCGCATGTGGAATTTACTCACACAGGCTGAACAATCCCTGCAAACGCTACAAAGCAATCTCGCAGACTCCGTGCTGGATCTGGCCATTGATGTCGCCCAGCAAATTTTGCGTCATGCCTTGCAAACAGACCGTACCGTGATTATCCCGGTTGTCCGCGAAGCAATCGATCAATTGGTCGGAACAGGCAATCACCCACAACTTTTTATCAGTCCGCAAGACAGTGAACTGGTCAGACGTGAGTTTGCTGACGAGCTTCAGCTAGACCACTGGAAAATCATTGAGGATCCCCGTATTGAGCCGGGGGGTTGCAAAATCAGTACCGCATTCGGTGATATTGATGCCCAGGTTAATACTCGCTGGCAGCGCACCGTCGCGGCCCTGGGCAAAAAAGTTGCCTATCAAGCTGAGCTCGACATTGATCCCCCTATAGGGGGAGCCACATGACGGAACATACCGCCGCCCCGACCATGCTCAGTGAAATGGAGCGCTTCGTGCAAGACTGTCGCGGCCATGTTGCGAATGTCAATGCGATTGAAATGCGCGGACGGCTGACCCGGGTTGCGGGTCTGGTCATGGAAGCCATTGGGCTACGCCTGCCCGTGGGTAGTAATTGCCTGATTTTGCAAGAAGGCATGAATCCTGCCGAAGCAGAAGTGGTGGGCTTTAATGGTGACCGTTTATTTTTAATGCCGACTGGGGAGGTTTATGGGCTAACCCCAGGGGCGATTGTTTTGCCACTTGAAATGGATGTGACCCCGCCGAAATTCGGCATGCCATCCCATCCTTGGCGGCGGGCGGAAGACCGAACCAAACACCTGCCGGTAGGCGAAGGCCTATTAGGTCGTGTGCTCGATGCCAATGGCCGCCCACTGGACAAATTGGGGGTCGTCACGACTGAACGTCGTCTGCCGCTACAGACTCGCCCGCTCAACCCGATTGAGCGTGAACCGATTCACGATGCCCTAGATGTAGGCGTACGCGCCGTGAATGCTTTACTAACCATTGGTCGCGGGCAGCGGATCGGGCTGTTTGCCGGTTCTGGCGTTGGTAAATCAGTGTTACTGGGCATGATGGCCAAATATTCGCAGGCCGATGTCACTGTTGTCGGTTTGATTGGCGAACGTGGCCGCGAAGTCAAAGAGTTTATTGAACAAATTTTGGGCGAAGAAGGGCTGCGGCGTTCTGTCGTGATCGCGGCCCCTGCCGATACTGCTCCCTTGTTACGGATGCAAGGTGCAGCATACGCGACACTGATTGCGGAATACTTCCGCGATCAAGGTAAAAACGTGCTCTTGATTATGGATTCGCTGACGCGCTATGCGATGGCCCAGCGCGAAATCGCGCTGGCAATTGGCGAACCACCAGCGACCAAAGGGTATCCCCCTTCCGTGTTTGCCAAATTGCCGATGCTGGTTGAACGGGCGGGCAATGGGGCCAATGGTCGAGGGTCAATCACGGCCTTTTATACCGTGCTGACTGAGGGCGATGATCAGCAAGACCCGATTGCCGATAGCGCACGGGCGATTCTTGATGGTCACATCGTGTTATCGCGGCAACTTGCGGAAAGCGGCCACTATCCTGCGATTGATATTGAGGCGTCCATTTCGCGGGTTATGCATAACGTTGTTGCGCCACAGCAATTAAATCAAGCGCGAGCCTTGAAAGGGGCCTTTTCACGGTATCAGCGTAACCGCGACCTGCTCGCAGTGGGGGCCTATGTGCCGGGAAGCGACCCACAGCTTGATGAAGCGATCCGGCTTTATCCCCAGATTGAAGGGTTTTTGCAGCAATCAATGAGTGAAAGTGCGGGGATGGATGCCAGCTTATCCGGGCTTAGAAATTTGTTTGGTCATATACACTGAAATCGTTAGTGTGGGATAGATAAGGCAAACGGCGATGGCGATTCAGCAGGCGACATTGAATAAGTTGCTGCAACAAGCGCAGGAAAAGGTCGACGAAGCAGCGAAACAATTGGCGCAGCATATTGGGCAACGGCAAGCCAGTCAGGATAAATTGAAAATGCTACAAAGTTATCGTGATGAATATCAACAGCGGCTTGACAACAGTAGCCGGCAGGGGGTTGCGCCGCATGAGTTGCTCAATTTTAGAGAGTTCATTAATAAGCTGGAACTCGCCCTAACCCAACAGGAAAACGAGGTCGCTTATTGGGAAAAATCGGTGCAAGCCAGCCAGCAAATGTGGCTGGCCGAGCAACGCAAATTGAAATCATTCGATGTTTTGGGTCAGCGCCAGCATGAATTGGCCCAACAAAAGCAGGACAAATTGCTGCAAAAACAAAACGATGAGTTTTCCATGAATCAGTATTTTCGCAAACAATCGCACGAATAATCGAGGTGTCTATGGCCGCATCCCTCTTAGACAAGGTTTCCTCCCCTGCTAACCTCATGGGTAACAGCAAGGGGGCGTCGCCCTCAACCGACAGCCCCACGAGCGAATCATTTAGCCAAGTGTTTCAACAAACTCAGCAGCCCGCCCCGAGCCAGCAAAGTGATGCCCCTGCGCGTGACGTGAGCGGCCCCAGCACCGCGCAACTGAAGGGCGAGGCGCGTGACCTGAACCCGAACAAGCGCGGGGCGCAGCAAAACACGAATGCCAGCACCTCTCCCAGTGAAGAGAGAGGGCAAGCACCCACCCAAGAGCAATTGATGGGGATGGCCCCCATCGGCAAATCTGCGCAACTGGAAAAGGTGGCTATCGATCTGAATCAATTACTGGGGTTGGCTGAAGAAACGCCACGGCAAACAGATACCGGCGAGAGCGTCAACAATGAGGCCTTCACTAGCGCCTTAGCCCCTGGTGGCGCTGCAACGGCCTTGATGGCTGCCTTGTCGCCCCAAACTGTGTCGCCAACGTCATTAACAGTCTCGACAGATAAGGCTGCAACGGATACCCTGACTGCCGAGCGAGGCAATCTACGCCCTACTGTATCGACGACACTCGACTTCGCCAAGGTCAAGACTGACCCTGCGGCCAATCTGACGTTGACACCGGAAAGTGGGCTGGCGTTTCGCCTTGAACCACAAGGCAAAACAGAAACCTTAACCAACTTAGGGGCGCTGAGTGAACTGGGCAATAGTGGTAAGCCAGTGATAGAAAGTGCAGCCCCGAGCAATAATGGCACAGCAAGCACCGTCAATCCCGCAGCCTTGAACCCAGCGCTGGCAGCCCAGGCAAACGCCCCCCAACAAGGCTCTACCCCGCAATTGGCTCATTACAGCATCAGTCACCCAGTCTATAGCCCCCAATTTGCGAATGAAGCCGCACAAACCCTGCATGTAGCGATTAACACCAAGATTCAGCAGGCGGAAATTGCGGTAAATCCACCCGATATGGGTCCCATTCGCATCCAAATCCAAGTTAACGGGAATGATGTCAACCTCACCATAGCGGTCCAACAAGTTGAAGCGCGTCAGGCGATTGAAGACTCTTTACCGAAACTGCGCGAGCTGCTGGGCCAGAATGGCATGGACCTCGGTCAAACCGCCTTACAACAGCAAACAGCCGGTCAATATCGTCAGGATAATCAGCAGCCCCAATCTGGAAATGGTTGGCGTAACGCAACGGCTGAGGATAGTGCCATCGCTCCAGTAGCGGGCACGCTGTTAACGCAACGCTCGAGTAACCGAATGCTGGATTTGTTTGCATAAACTGAATTTCAACCCAAAACCGTCGTTAATTGCTTGAACGGGCGGTCAGAGACTGCTCCATACTTTGATTAACGTTACGGAGAAAAGCATGGCAAAAGAAGAAGTCACCCCTGAAGCAGGCGCAGAAGCCGCGCCCGCGCCCAAAAGCAAGAAAAAACTATTCTTGATTTTAGGCTTGGTCATCGTCCTGATTGCTGGCGGTGCCGGGGGCTTTTTATTCATGCAGAGTAAAAAAGCCAAGGAAGCGGAAGCGAAACAAGGTGCCGCCAAGCAAGATGCAGAGGGAGGAGAGGAAAAAGGGGATGGTCATGCAGCCAACGACCCGAAACATCCCCCGGTATTTGTTCAAATGGACAAGTTTGTGTTTAACCTTGCCAGTGCGCCACCAGACAAAACAGGGGTGGGCCAGGTGGAGATGCAAATTCGGGTGGAAGATGCCAAAGTCAGCGAAACGATTAAAGCTTACATGCCCTTGATTCGTAACAATATTTTATTGCTGCTCACCAGCAAGGCCTACGACGATGTAGCGACCATTGAAGGTAAAAAAATCTTACAGGAAGAGCTGATAGAGGCAATTCGCCAGCCCTTGCCCAAGCGCGCTGATAAAGGCAAGGACAAGAGTCGGGGAATACAAGCGGTAACCTTTTCAGCGTTCATTATGAACTGAATTCAGCACGTTAAAGGTGGCACATTATGGCGGGTGATTTTCTCTCACAAGACGAAGTTGATGCCCTGTTACGCGGCGTCACCGGCGAAGATGAAGGTGGCGAAGAAGCCATCAGTGAGGAAGGCGTCCGCCCGTATAACCTGGCTCGCCAGGAACGGATTGTCCGTGGTCGGATGCCGACCATGGAAATTATCAATGAACGCTTTGCCAGGCTGTTCCGCGTAGGGCTGTTTAACTTTATGCGCCGCAGCCCCGAAATCTCAGTAGGGCCAGTACGGGTACTGAAGTACAGCGAGTTTATTCGTAACCTAGTCGTCCCTACCAATCTGAATCTGGTTCAGATTAAACCCTTGCGGGGAACCTCACTGTTTATCATTGATCCGAGTCTGGTATTTGCAGTAGTGGACAATATGTTTGGAGGCGATGGTCGATTTCATACCCGTGTTGAGGGCCGCGACTTTACACCAACGGAACAACGGATTATTCAGAAAATGTTAAGCGTCATTTTTGAAGATTACGGAAAATCCTGGTCACCCGTTTATCCCATTAATTTTGAATATGTGCGCTCTGAAATGCACACTCAATTTGCCAACATTGCTACGCCGAGCGAGATTGTGTTGGCAACCAGTTTCAGCATTGAACTAGGGGCTGCCGGCGGTCAATTGCATATTTGCATTCCCTATGCCTCCGTTGAACCGATCCGCGACATTCTGTATTCCAGTATGCAGGGCGATCATATCGAACCCGATAAACGCTGGATGCGTATGTTAAGTAAGCAGGTGCAATTTGCAGATGTCGAGTTGGTTGCCAAGCTTGCCACGGCGAAGCTGACGGTCCATGATATTTTGAATATGCAAGTGGGTGATGTGATCAGTTTGAATGTGCAACCCACCATTAATGCCGAAGTGGATGGCGTACCGCTATTTGAATGTAAATATGGCGTGATGAATGGTCAGTACGCAATCAAAGTCGATAAGATGCTCGCAATTAATCAAAAAGAAAATCAGCTAGGAGAAGATCATGTCTGAAGAAAATCAAGACGCCATGGCCGATGACTGGGCTGCTGCGCTGGCGGAGCAAGCCGCTAGTGATGGTGATGATGCAGGCGGAGGCGAACCAGACCCATTTGCAGGCTCACCGAGTGCGGCGGCTTCAATTTTTGAAAATTTTGGCAGTGGGCCGTCAGTGGCCAGCAGTAATGTCCAGACTGCGAATGATATCGATATGATTTTGGATATCCCGGTTCAACTTACGGTTGAATTGGGGCGGACCAAAATCCCCATCAAGCATATTTTGCAATTAGCCCAAGGCTCAGTCGTTGAATTAGACGGGTTGGCGGGTGAACCGATGGATGTGCTCGTCAATGGCTGCTTGATTGCCCAAGGGGAAGTGGTGGTGGTGAATGATAAGTTTGGGATCCGCCTGACTGATATTATTACCCCTTCCGAACGAATCCGTAAGTTGAATCGCTAGTCACGCGACGACGACCGCTCTCGCTTTTACCGATTGATATCGCCCATGACCGTGTCCACGATTGCTGTAGTATCCCGATCCCGCCTGTTAACCCAAGTGTCGGTGCTGATCGGTTTATGGGGCCTTGCTAGCTTGCCAGCCTGGGCCGCTGGGCAACCCGCCAGCCCTGCGCCTACTTTCTCGCCACTGGCCAGTCTGGGGCAATTGATTTTTGGACTCGCGCTCGTCGTCGGCCTCATCTTTGCCGCGAGTTGGCTCATGAAAAAGGTGGGCTTACAAACAGCCCGTACCGGGGGCTTCTTCAAGCCATTGGCGCACCTGGCCGTGGGGCAACGCGAGAAAATCATGCTGATTGAAGCGGGCGAACAATGGCTGATTATCGGCGTTACCGCACAACAAATCACCCCTCTCGCAACGCTGCCAAAAGGCGATGCAACGCTCTTACAAGCTACCGCAAGCAATTCGGCAAACGCCGGAAATGCAGTGGCTTTTGCCCAGTTATTACAGAAATTCCGGCAGCGCTAGCACACTACAATCAATTCAATATCATTGAGAGTCAATGAGGTTGGTTGATGCCACAGACTATTTGGGAAGCATGCTGCAAAGCCCCGTGGGCGGGTTGGCTGAAATGGGGGAGCCTGATCCTGCTCTTTATCTTATTTGGCCAGGACACTGCCTGGGCGCAGACTAATCCGCTCGCAAACATTACCAGTACGCCCGGCGCAGGCGGCAGCACCAGTTACAGCGTATCGATTCAAACGCTACTGGCAATCTCAGCGCTCACATTTTTACCGTCGGTGTTGCTGATGATGACCAGCTTCACTCGCATTGTGATTGTGTTATCTCTGTTGCGGTTAGCGCTGGGCACCCAAAACTCACCCCCCAATCAAGTCATTATTGGCTTAGCACTGTTTTTAACGCTGTTTATTATGGGGCCAGTGTTCGATAAGGTGTACAGCGACGCCTATGCCCCGTATGCAGAAAACAAAATCAGTTTCAATGAAATGTTAGACAAAGCAACCCCGACAATTAAGGGATTCATGTTGCGGCAGACACGGGAAAATGACCTCGCCCTTTTCAGCAAGCTGGGGAACTTACCGCCCGTCAAGCAAGCCGAGGAGCTGCCTCTTAAAGTGGTGGTACCCGCTTTTGTGACCAGTGAACTAAAAACAGCATTTCAAATCGGTTTCATGATTTTTTTACCCTTCATCATTATTGACATGATCGTCGCTAGCGTCTTGATGTCGATGGGGATGATGATGTTATCGCCGGTGCTGATCTCGCTGCCATTCAAACTCATGCTGTTTGTGTTGGTGGATGGCTGGAGCCTGTTAGCCAGCTCACTGGTAGCCAGTTTTGCCGTCTAGGAGAGCCGTATCATGATGAACACCCAAGCCGTTTTATCAATGGGGCAGCAAGGCTTAGAAGTGATGCTCTTGGTCTCTGCGCCCATCTTATTGACCGCCTTGGCAGTAGGCCTGATCATCAGCATCTTTCAGGCAGCCACCCAAATTAACGAGGTCACCCTCTCCTTTGTGCCAAAAATCATTGCGATCTTTGTGGTCATGATCATTACCGGTCCGTGGATGCTCACCACCATGATTGACTACATCCAGCGCTTATTTGGGCAAATTCCCTTCATGATCGGCTAGCACCCCATGTTTCAGGCCAGCAGCGCAGAAATCAATGGCTGGGTCGTCCAGTTTGTCTGGCCATTTTTTCGCGTTCTCGCCCTATTTACGACCGCCCCCCTGCTCGGTCATCGCGCATTTCCACGTCGCGTCCGGCTCGCTTTGGCCCTGGTTATTGCCGTGTTGATTACCCCCAATATTGCCCCAGCCCCAGCTAGCTCGCTGACCAGCGCTTATGCCTTGGTGTATCTTCTGCAGCAATTCCTGGTGGGCGTCGCCATTGGTTTTTCGATGTTGCTGGTATTCGCAGCCATTGAAACAGCCGGTGAATTTATTGGGCTGAATATGGGGCTGAGTTTTGCGACATTTATCGATCCAATGAACAATCGCCCCACGCCCATTGTCGGTAGTTACCTGGGGGTGATGGCATCGCTGACGTTTTTGGCGCTGGACGGCCACCTGCTGCTCATTGCCGCGCTGCACGAAAGCTTTCAGATTGTGCCACTTGCCCTGCCCGCTGACGGCAAACTCAATCCCATGCAGGTGATTGACTTGGTAGCCTTACTCAAGGCAGCTGGCGATATTTTCCGCATTGGCCTGCAAATTTCTTTACCCGTGATGGCAGCCATCTTGATTACCAATATTGCGATGGGGTTGCTGGCCCGCACCGCACCGCAACTTAATATTTTTGCGGTGGGCTTTCCCATTACCTTACTCGTTGGCTTTGGTTGCCTATTGTTGGCGCTGCCTTATCTGCGCGTTATCTTTGAACACATCCTAAGCCACCATTTTTTACATTTGCTGCGCTCAACTTCGGGCGGCTAACGTCGTTAAACAGCCTAGTTCTATTCGCTTTCGGCCGCCTATATCTATCCCAATCATGTCTACCAGCATGCCTATGCCCCCCAGGCCAACTGTCTCACTACGCGTCTTGATTGCGGATGACAATAATTTTGGTCGCCTGATGCTGAAGGAATGCCTGGAAAAAAGTGGGCATCATGCGATTTTGGCTGAAGACGGGCAACAAGCCCTCGAGTTATTTGAAACCGAACACCCAGATGTGGTGCTACTTGATGTCGTCATGCCGCGTATGGATGGGTTTGAGGCGGCTAGAAGGATTCGCCAGCATAGTCGGGGGCAACACACCCCGTTGCTCTTTCTCTCTGCCTTGGATGACCAAGCCTCGAAAATAGAAGGGTTAACCTACGCCGATGGCTATATCGAAAAACCCATTCAATTTGACATGCTCTTGGCGCGGCTGAATTCTTTTTTTCGGCAGATTCATATCAATCGGCAATTGAATCAACAAAAAATGGCCTCCGAAGCCGCCTTGCAACAACTTGAAGAAGAAACCGAAATGGGGGCCTATGTCTTGTCGCGAATACTGGCTTCAGCACGCGCCCCAGACGACTTGGTTCAATATTTGGTCAGCCCGGCTTCGCGGTTTAGTGGCGATGTGGTTCTCTACGAACATTCGCCACAGCAAGAAATTTATATTCTACTGGCCGATGCGGTTGGACACGGCATTTCCGCTGCACTTAATGTTTTCCCGTTGTTTCAGGTCTTCATGAGCATGGTGCGCAAAGGCTTGCCATTGCTCGAGATTGTTGAGGAGATGAACCAGACCCTTTGCGCCATTATGCCGGTTGATCGCTTTGTCTCAGCGATTGTGCTGCACATCCACCCCCCCACGCGCAGCGTGACACTCTGGAACGGTGGCTGCCCACCCGTGCTACTACTCGATGAACACGGAACCATACAACGGCAAATGCCCCCTGAGTGTCCCCCGTTGCGCCTGGCAGATAGAGAAATGATTCGACATAGTATTCAGACACTGACCTTGGAAGCCAGTCAAAATCTGATTTTGTTCTCTGATGGGCTGGTTGAGATTGGCCGCCGGCCAGCCAGTGAAGGGCTCAGCCTGATCCAACAAACGCTGCATGGCTCCCGTGATGGCACGCGATTTGATAAGCTGGTCAACTATTTGCAAGCTCCTGGCGAAGGGCTGACAGCACATGACGATGTTTCCATCGTTGTCGTGCGTGGTGCGCAGCTCAATCTCAGCACTAAGTGCTGACCAAAGCCCTCTCTAGGATTTCCCACTGCCCGTTTGTGCCCGCTGCAAACGATCCCAAACTGCTGCCCACTCGCTGGTTTGTGGGGGAGCTTCAAACAGTAAACAGGTACAGGCCGTTTCATCAAACCGATGCAACACAGCGTATAGGTCATGGGCATACGCTTCGGCAGCTACAGGGGCGGCTTCCCAATGACTGGCTTCAGGCACCTGCGTGATACTCCAAACCGCCGCTTGCGCACGTTGCGGATGGGTTTGAATATCCGTAATAGGTAGGACATATAAAGGTTTGCGTGGCGCGTAATGCGCGGCCAAGTTACCAGAAACCCGCTGCGTCATCTGGCTCGGCTCGGTACACGGTAGGCCTGTTAGGGCACTAATCGCCGCCGCTGTAATCGCACCGCGACGCAGGAGTTGCGGTTGCGCTTGGGTGCAATCAATAATCGTTGATTCAATCCCAATCTCGCATGGCCCACCGTCTAGAATCAGATCGACTTTATTCCCCAAGTCATGGGCAACGTGCGCGGCCAAGGTGGGGCTGATGCGCCCAAACGTATTGGCTGATGGCGCCGCAATCCCAGCTTGTGGATTGTATTTGGCAAACGCCTGCAAGAGCCGCAGCGCGACAGGATGATTGGGGCAACGCAAACCGACAGTAGTTTGTCCGCCAGTAACCGCTAATGGCACCCAATCTTGTTTGGGCAGAATGAGCGTGAGCGGGCCAGGCCAATAGTGTGCAGCCAGTTGCTGCGCGTAGGCCGGAATGGCTTGCGCCCATTGCGTTAAATAATCCGTAGAAGGAATATGGACAATGAGGGGATGATCGGCCGGACGCCCTTTTGCAGCAAAGATTTTAGCCACGGCGGCGGGATCAGCGGCATTCGCACCGAGACCATAGACCGTCTCGGTAGGCAAAGCAACGAGCCCACCGGCTTGCAGGCATTGCGCAGCCTGCGCGATGGTGGCGTCATCGACCAACGGCAATGAACGCGGTTGACTCATCCAGCAACAGCCGCAGATTCAATACCCAGCGCCTGCGCAATTTCGAGGGCACGGGCCAAGGCCTCATCACGGGTGCTGCCAAGCACGTTGATATGCCCCATCTTACGCGCACGCCGAGCTTCGCTTTTGCCATACAGATGCAGCTTGGCTTGATTGTATTTCAGCGTTTGCGCCCAGTCAGGCTCGGTAGCTTGGGTTACCTCGCCTTTAAACCAAACGTCGCCAAGAATATTTAGCATCACTGCAGGGGTATGCAGGCGGGTACTGCCTAATGGTAAATTGGCCAGGATACGCGCTTGCTGTTCAAACTGGCTGGTCACCGCTGCATCCAGGGTGTAATGCCCGCTGTTATGGGGGCGCGGCGCCATTTCATTCACCACCAAGGAATTATCTGCCAGCACAAAAAACTCCACGCAGAGCACGCCAATGTAGTTCATGTGTTTGACGATAGTCAGTGCCGCTTGCTTAGCCTGCGCCGTCATTTCGTCACTGACCGCGGCAGGAATTAAGCTGGTGGCGAGAATGCCATGGCGATGGATGTTTTCTGCGACGGGATACACCACCATTTCGCCATTACGTGCCCGTGCCACAATCACCGACATTTCTTGTTTAAGGGGCAGGCGTTTTTCTAACACGCACGGCACCTGACCCATGCTGGCAAATGCAGCTTTGGCTTCGGTCACATCAAGAACGCGAGCCTGCCCTTTACCGTCATACCCGAGCCGACTGGCTTTGAGAATCGCCGGAAACAGGTTGGGATCGACAGCGTCAAAATCCGCAGGGGTTTGAATCACGGCATAGGGCGCGACAGGGATGCCACAGGACTGTACAAAGGATTTTTCGAGTACCCGATCTTGCGCCACCTTCACGGACTCCGCTGCTGGACTCACTAGACAATAATCGGCGAGGGTTTGCAAGGCTTGCGCCGGTACATTCTCAAATTCGGTCGTGACCGCCGCGCACAATTGCCCCAGTGTGGCAAGCGCCTCCGCATCCAAGTAGTCAGCTTGAATATGTCGATCCGCCACCGATCCAGCGGGACTATCATTGGCAGGATCCAACACCGCCACTTTGTAACCCATGCTTTGTGCAGCCATACAAAACATGCGGCCTAATTGGCCACCGCCTAATAAGCCGAGCCAAGCGCCAGGGGGGATCATTGAGGTGTTGGACTGATTCATATCATTTACAAGTTTTTAAACTATGCTGCATACCCTACCAATTCAAACGATGGCAGAGGTCATTCAGCAATCGGCAAAGTCATCGCGCGTGCAGCCTCGGTCTGCTTAGCGCGAAAGGCGTCAAGTTTTTTTGCCAACTCGTCATCTGTGGTCGCCAACATGGCAATCGCACTCAAAGCCGCATTGGCCGCCCCGGCTTCACCAATCGCAAAGGTGGCGACGGGGATGCCTTTGGGCATTTGTACAATCGAGAGTAAAGAGTCTTCACCGCGTAAATACTTGGAAGCAACGGGCACACCGAACACGGGCACAATCGTTTTTGCTGCGATCATGCCTGGCAAATGCGCCGCGCCACCTGCGCCCGCGATAATGCCGCGCAAGCCACGGGCTTTTGCGCTCTCGGCATAACGAAACATGTCATCGGGCATACGATGTGCCGAGACCACTTGTGCCTCATACGGTACGCCAAATTCTTTCAGCATATCCACCGCATGCTGCATGGTGGCCCAGTCACTGTTCGAGCCCATGACCACGCCAATAAGGGGAGTTTGAGTCATCATCGCACCGCAATTGAAGTTAAATTTGTACCACTGATTGAAATCTGTGTCGCTGCTACTGCACCCGATACCGTACTGACGTTATTAACGACATAAACCAAGGTGGAACTGGTGGCATACAAACGATCATTGGCGGTATCCAGCGCGATCCGATAAATTGCGGGAACGGGAAACGTAATCGTTTTAGCGGGGACTGCTGCGCCGTTCACCGTACTGGCATTGTTATAGACATGCACGCCGCCCGCATCACTGACATAGAGGCGGTTATTGGCAGCATCGATTGCTAGCCCGCCGTATGTATTCTGTGAAGAAAGCGTGATCGTTCGACTGGGTGCGGTTACGCCATTCATCGTCGCTGCCCCGTCGAAAACAAAAACAACATATAGCGGGCTGCTCGGCTGTGATGCAAGAACATAAGCGATATTTCTGCCCACATCAACAACCAGACTAAAAAGCGAATAACCGGTCGCGAACCCCGTAACTTGACGATTCGGGGCAGCTAGACTTGCCGTGCTGGCATTATCAAAGACTCGGATTCCTGCCGAGATATCAGCGGAATAGAGTCGGTTGTTGATCTGATCTAAAAAAACTGAGATATAACCCGTTGCGCCATTGGCGACAATCCGGCTCGGTGCAGTATTACCTGTCGCTGTACCGATATTGTTAAACACAACGATGCTTGATCCATTGGCAACGTAGAGACGATCATTTGGGCTATCCATAAACATGTCGCCCTGGTAAGACAAGAGTTGAGTCGCGGCGCCACTGAGTAAGCGATCGATAGCCAGTGTACCCACACTCGGGTTCCGATTCACCACAGAAGCAATCGTGCTAGAGGTCATGTCCCGAATAAAGACATTGCTCGCCGTCGCACCACTGCTGCTACTAGAGCCAGACGAGCTACCGCCACCTCCACCGCCACAGGCAGCAAGCACAGCCACCATGCAGGCTATAACAAATTGTCTCATCTATCACTCTCCAGTTACTTGATACGTTGTATCAAACGAGGGTCCGCCCTGTAATACGCTGTAGTGCTTCACGGTACTTATCTGCGGTTTTTTCAATAATCTCGGCAGGCAGTGCTGGCGCAGGCGCTGTTTTATTCCAGTGGCCCTGTGCGCAGACGTCTTCAAGATAATCACGCACAAACTGTTTATCGAACGATGGCGGGGAAATCCCCACTTGGTAAGAATCGGCAGGCCAATAGCGCGAGGAATCTGCGGTCAGCACTTCATCCATCAAATGCAACACGCCTTGTTCATCGAGACCAAATTCAAACTTGGTGTCGGCAATGATAATGCCATGTTGTGCGGCAAAATCGGCAGCCTTGGTGTACAGCTCAATACTGATCCGGCGAATCTGCTCAGCCAGCGGTTGACCAATGCGTGACACCATATCCGCAAGGCTGATGTTTTCATCATGTTCGCCCAAGTCGGCTTTTGCGGCAGGGGTGAAAATGGGTTCAGGTAATTTCTGGGCAAGTTGTAAACCTACAGGCAATTGAATGCCACACACGGCGCCCGTCTCTTGGTAATCTTTCCATCCTGAACCAATCAGATAGCCCCGTACTACCGCTTCGACCAAAATAGGTTTGAGCCGTTTGGCCACGACAGCACGGCCCTGCACCTGCGCAATTTCATTTGCCGCAACAACTGTTTCCGGGGCAATGCCCGTTAAGTGATTCGGGACCACCTCGGCCAATTGGGCAAACCAAAAGTTGGCCATTTGGTTGAGTACCTTACCTTTATCGGGGATGGGTTCATTCATCACCACATCAAAGGCCGATAAGCGATCGGTGGTGACAATCAAAATTTTGTCATCACCCACAGCGTAGTTATCACGGACTTTGCCACGGCCCAGCAGGGGCAAGGAGGTGAGCGTAGATTGATAGAGCGCCATATAGGGTCTTTCAAATAAAAAAGGCGTGCTGGCGATTCAGCACGCCATGGTGTAAGACAACTTAATTAACCACTTGTGCCAACTCACCTTTGGTATATTTCTCGGCAACCACGCTGAGGCCCAGGGGTTTGATTTTGCTCGCTTGGCCAGCACAGCCAAACTGCTCATAGCGCTGTTTACAAATCGCCTTGGCCGCTTGCATCGCGGGTTTGAGGTATTCGCGGGGGTCAAATTTACCAGGATGCTCAACAAAGAACTTACGAATCGCGGCGGTCATCGCCAAACGGATATCGGTGTCGATATTGATCTTACGAACCCCGTATTTGATCGCGGTTTGAATTTCTTCCACGGGTACCCCATAGGTTTCTTTCATGTCGCCACCATATTTGCGAATTTCTTCGAGCAAATCTTGCGGCACACTGGATGAACCATGCATCACCAAATGCGTATTCGGGATGCGGCGGTTAATTTCTTTAATGCGCTCAATCGCCAAAATGTCGCCTGTGGGCTTACGCGTAAATTTGTAAGCGCCGTGGGAAGTACCAATGGCAATCGCCAATGCATCCAATTGGGTTTGTTTCACAAAGTCAGCAGCTTGTTCAGGGTCCGTCAGTAACTGATCATGCGTCATGGTCGCGTCAGTCCCATGGCCATCTTCTTTGTCCCCTTTCATGGTTTCGAGTGAACCGAGACAACCCAACTCACCTTCGACGGTAACACCAATCGCGTGGGCCATCCGCACCACATCTTTGGTCACCGCGACGTTGTAGTCATAGCTCGCAATCGTTTTGCCATCGGCTTCTAAAGAACCATCCATCATCACGCTGGAAAAACCGAGGCGCATGGCTTGAATACAGACTGCGGGGGACTGTCCATGATCTTGGTGCATGACGACAGGGACGTGCGGATAGCTATCGACCGCAGCTTGAATCAGGTGCTGTAAAAAGGTTTCGCCTGCGTATTTGCGCGCACCCGCAGAGGCTTGCATGATGACCGGGGCATCCAACTCAGACGCGGCAGCCATAATGGCTTGCACTTGTTCCAAGTTGTTCACGTTGAAAGCGGGAATGCCATAGCCATTTTCAGCAGCGTGATCGAGCAATTGGCGCATGGATACTAAAGGCATAATGTTCTCCTAAACAAAAATAGTTAAATAGCTCTCATTCAAAATTAGCGATGACCCACCTGAACAATCTTCAGCGAATTGGTGCCACCAGCCTGGCCCATGGGTTCGCCCACCGTCAAGACGATGGTGTCACCGTGCGCCACTTGTTCTTTTTCCAGCAACAACAGCTCGGCTGCACGCAACACAGCATCACGATCAAAAGACTGGGATAAATTCAGTGTGCGAACATTCCGATAGAGTGCAAGCTTGCGCTGGGTTCCTACATTTGGGGTCAATGCATAGATTGGCATCGGCACATCATGGCGGCTCATCCAGAGGGCGGTTGAGCCAGATTCAGTCAAGGCCACTATCGCTTTCGCTTGTAGGTGATAAGCGGTAAACAGTGCGCCAAACGCAATCGATTGATCGATACGGGTAAAACGGGCATTCATGAAATCATTGTCGAGCACGGAAGCATAAGATTTCTCTGCTTCAAGGCAAATGGCAGCCATCGCTTCCACGGTTTCAATCGGATATTTCCCCGCCGCAGTTTCAGCCGAGAGCATCACCGCATCTGTCCCATCCAAGACCGCGTTGGCAACATCAGAGACTTCGGCACGCGTCGGCACCGCATTGACGATCATGGACTCCATCATTTGGGTTGCTGTAATCGCCAGTTTATTATTTTCACGCGCCAGTTTGATCATGCGTTTTTGCAGTGCTGGCACCGCTGCATTGCCGACCTCAACCGCCAAATCACCCCGAGCAACCATAATGCCGTCGGATGCCTGCAAAATTTCATCCAAGCGGGGAATCGCCTCAGCGCGCTCAATCTTGGCAATCAGCCCAGGCTTATGACCTGTGCCTGTCGCGGCAATCGTTGCAAGCTGCCGCGCCATTTGCATGTCAGTGGCATTTTTCGGGAAAGAAACGGCGATATAGTCGGCCCCTAAAGCCACGGCCGTTTTGATATCTTCCATGTCTTTTGCGGTCAAAGCCGGCGCAGATAAACCGCCGCCTTGTTTATTGATTCCTTTGTTGTTAGAGAGTGTGCCGCCAATTCTGACCCGGGTATGAATTTCACTGCCCTGCACTTTTTCAACCACCAGTACAATCAGGCCATCATTCAACAACAAAACATCGTTAGGAACCACGTCTCGCGGTAGCTCTTTGTAGTCTAGGCCAGCGCGAGTTTGATCGCCCAGCTCACATTGGGCATCAAGAATAAAGGCAGCCCCGGGTTCCAGCTCGACCTTGCCATCAGCAAATTTACCAACGCGGATTTTGGGCCCTTGCAGGTCAGCCATGATCGCGATTTCGCGCCCCACCACCTTGGCAGCTTCCCGCACGCGATTAGCGCGATCAATATGATCTTGCGCTTTGCCGTGCGAGAAATTCAAGCGCACCACATCGACCCCCGCCGCAACCATACGCGTGAGCATTTCCAGCGTATCGGATGCAGGCCCGAGGGTCGCTACTATTTTGGTCGCACGAGGCATGACACTCTCCTGATTAAGCTGCGGTAGCACGGCGAGCGCGGCACGCCATTACTGCGCACGCGCTTCTAAGATGGACACAGCGGGCAAGGCTTTACCTTCTAAAAACTCTAAGAATGCGCCACCGCCGGTAGAAATATAATCGACTTGCTTTTCAATGCCGAACTTGGCGATGGCCGCGAGTGTATCGCCGCCGCCCGCAATCGAAAAGGCTGAAGAGTGGGCAATCGCCGCTGCTAGCATTTTCGTGCCGCCAGCAAACTGGTCATACTCAAATACCCCAACCGGGCCATTCCAAACCACTGTGCCTGCGCCAGCGATAATGGCGGCAAGTCGGGCAGCTGTTTTGGGGCCAATATCTAAAATCATGTCATCCGCAGCGACCTCGCCCGCAGCGACTTTATTGGCCCGCGCCAACGCGGAAAATTCATTGGCAACCACCACATCTTCAGGAATCGGCACGTCTGCACCGCGTGCTTGCATGATGGCAATGATTGCTTTCGCTTCGTCAATCAAATCGGGTTCCGCCAAGGATTTACCAATCGGATGCCCAGCCGCCAGCAAAAAGGTATTGGCAATCCCGCCACCAACAATCAATTGATCCACTTTCTCTGCCAGCGACTTCAAGATAGTCAGCTTGGTGGACACTTTAGACCCCGCCACAATCGCAACGAGCGGGCGCTTCGGTGCATGCAACGCTTTCCCTAACGCATCTAATTCCGCCGCCAATAAGGGGCCAGCACAAGCAACAGGCGCATATTTGGCAATGCCATGTGTGGTGGCTTCAGCCCGATGCGCTGTCCCAAAGGCATCATTCACATACACATCGCAAAGCGTTGCCATTTTTTGAGCGAGTGCGTCATCATTTTTCTTTTCGCCTTTATTACCTCGACAATTTTCCAGCAACACCACTTCGCCGGGATTCACGGTAAACCCGCCATCCACCCAATGTTGAATCAGCGGGACTTTTTTTCCAAGCAATTCGGCAATCCGTGCTGCAATCGGCTGCAGCGAGTCTTCTAGCTTGAGCTCTCCCTCTGTTGGGCGCCCCAAGTGAGAGGTGACCATCACGGCGGCCCCGCCTTTCAACGCTAATTCAATTGCGGGTAATGAGGCCCGAATGCGGGTATCATCGGTAATCCGGCCCGCGTCATCTTGTGGCACATTTAAGTCAGAACGAATCAAAACACGTTTACCCGCGACATCTTGTTCAGCGAGACGGAGGAATTTCAACATCAGTGTTCCCTGTTTAAAATTATCGAGAATGGCAAGAATCTACGGCTAGCCGTGCAGGCAACTGCAGCCAGAGAGGGCCGTTACCTTAATCCTCAATTATACCTTGAGCCACCTAGACCATGAAGCCCGCCCTCGCCACCAGCGATGCACCAGCCAATAAGCCGAAGCGCGCACCCCAGCCACAACAGGTGCAAGCAGGCAATGGCTGTCGTTGGTTAATTTGGGGTGGGTTAGGGGTTGTGACGGTCATGGGCTATGTCTTGGATTGGCGCCCTACCCTGATTTACCGTCATGCACTACAAGATCAGTGGTGGCGCTGGATAACCGCCCATTTCACGCACTTTGACATCGATCACTTGACCCTGAATTTGGTTGGCACCGCTCTAATCGTCTGGGCCTTTGGAGCCATTGTGTCGTGCCGTGTTTATCTGTGGAGCATGACGCTTTCGCTACTGGCAGTTGACCTCAGCCTCTGGTATCACAACGCAGACTACTATGCCGGATTTTCAGGCGTCTTTTATGGTGTTCTGGCCGCTGCGGTGCTCTGCTTGGCAACCCGGCCCGAGCCACGCTTAAAAAAAACAGGCCAGCTTTTGCTTGGCCTGCTCGTTTTGCGCATGCTAGTAGAAGTGGGGTCGCTTAACCCGATTACCCACGCCTTTAGTATTTTTCATCCGGCCCATACTTGGGGGTGTCTAGGCGGCGTTATTGGCTGGCTTATGGCGCACAGGAAACACAACGGTGCCATGTAGTGCAGGCTCATCAACGCTGAGCCTGCCCCGCGAAACATCACGCTCATTCGGCGCGATAACGGCGAATCATGAACCGAACCATCGCCGCGAGCACCAGCATAGCCAGCAGAGTTTCCCATGACAAGCTGCCGCCGCCCCCACCACTGCTGCCACCGCCAGCACTCGGCGCAGGCGTGCCAGCGGGGTTGACCGTAATATTTACCGTTTGAGTCGCACTATTGGCGGTCCCATCCGTCGCGTAGTAACTCAGGGTGTAACTGCCGGCTGTCACCCCCGTGGTATTCCAGCTAAATGCCCCAGTTGTCGTGTTAAAGACCGATCCGGCAGGCTTAGCAGTGTCTACATAGGTGACCGTGTCGCCATCCACATCTGTGGCAGAAACCGTAAAACTCAGTGTATTTCCCACATTCACGGTTTGCGTAGCAGTTGCTGCTGGGCTGGGCGCAGAGTTAACCCGGACTGACGTCGTTGCCTGCGCGGTAAACCCATAACTGTCGGTCACCGTTACGCGAAAACCATAGGTTCCAGTCCCAGGGGCTGTAAAGGTTGGCGACGCAGCGGTCGTAGAACTCAAGGTCACCGCAGTGCCACTAGTCTGAGTCCATTGATAGCTGCTAATGGTTTTTCCCGCATTACCGGCACTGGCGGCCGCACTTAAGGTTACCGTGCCGCCAGGTGCGACCACCTGGTTACCCCCGGCGCTCGCGGTTGGCGGCGGCGTCAAGCTGTTCGCTTGGGTCAAACTGGCCGACGCGTCTAATAAACCACTGCCGCAGTTATTGGCATTGGCCCCACCAGGTGCGCAGAAGGTACCGGCGGGATGCGGCCGGGCATTTGATTGTAATAAGGATAGAACCTGGGCCGGACTGGCATTCGGTAACACCGACTTAATTAAGGCCGCGACACCAGCAACATGTGGTGTGGCCATACTCGTCCCCTGGTAATTGCCATAGGTGTCACCAACTGGATTAGTCGTACCACTATCGAGCGTGGAATAAACGCGGAATCCTGGCCCCAGAATGTTAGAGCCATTTCCACCGCCTGGCCCGCTGATTTTCACGGTGGTACCATAATTCGCATACGAGGCATTGTCACCATTGATTGCGTGGGCCGTAACGGCAATTACCCCATTACAAGTTGCTGGGGTTTTGACCGTGTTACCATCATTGCCCGCTGCCACGGCAATCACACGACCAGAATTTACTATGGCGGTCACTGCCGCCTGCATCGCCGCATCGCAGGTGGTACTTGAGCCACCCAGACTCATGTTCAATACTTGGGCGGGGTTGCTGTTGGCGGGCACGCCAGCAACTGAAAACCCTGCAGCCCAATACATGCCATCGATAATGTCTGCGAAGGTTCCGCCGCATTTACCCAGCACGCGCACCGGTAAAATTTTGACGTTCGGGGCGACCCCAATACCGCCGGTTGTGTTGGCTACCTCGGCGATAGTTCCTGCAACGTGCGTTCCATGCCAGCTACTATTGGTTACGGTACAGCCAGCAAAGGTACCCGCAGCGCTCTCCCCTGCTGTAATCCAGTCGCCCGGGTCAGCCGGGTTATTATCGCGGCCATCACCATCATTCGCTGTCGCCGTACTCGTAATAAAATCATAGCCAGCCAAGGTGTTGGCGACTAAGCCAGCATGCGGACGAATCCCTGTATCAAGCACCGCGACCACCACACTGGTGCTACCCAAGCTGATATCCCAAGCAGTAGGAAGATTGGCACCGCCGACGGTCGTATTCCCTGAGAAACTCGCAGTTGGGGCAAAGTAGTGCCATTGGTTGGTGGCATAAGCTGCATCCGCTGGGGTATAGGTAGGACGCGCAATCAGATTAGGAACCGCATACTCAACCTCGGGCAGTTGCGCCAGTCGTGACGCTGCAGCGACCCAGTCACTGTAGCTGAGTGTGGTTTTACTATTCCCAAACACCATTGCCCCGGCAGCCATATCACGCTCAAAGTTGAGTGCGATACCTGCCGTACTCAACAAGGCATTCATGGCAGCAGGACTGACTTGCCGTGAAGCTACGGCCTGGGTAGAGACGCTTTTGAGTTTAACTATTAGCCCTGCCGCTTCAGGACCTTCGGAGGCTAAATTTACTTTCCCTTGTGCAGTCAAGTCTGCCGCCCGTGCTACTCGCGCTGGATTGGCAAATAATTGCGTCATACTGGCTAAGCCAACGGCCATCACTAACAGGCCCGCTTGCCACTTCAATCTTTTAGTCATCTTACCCCCTGCTTTTAATTAACCTATGAGTCGAACCACCTACCACCATCCATTTATTTACTCGGCCAAGCACGGCCATTTTTCACTGCATATTCAATTCCCGGGCTTTTTGCCAATTGCGCCATCACTCCGTCTAGATCCGAGTTGGCAACCGTAATCCCGTACAAATAGTTATCCCCTGCCATTGGCCGAATCAGATAAATTTTGGCCACAATGGCTGAATCAAGATTCGCGAATAACTTCTTATCGCGTGGATTCGCTGGGTTGGTCCTAAACTTAACAATCAGCTCTTGCCCTTTATGTTGGTCATAGTCAGCGAGGGGGAGCTGGGGTAATTGATTCTGAGAGGAGTGGTCATCCCCTACAGCACTACACCCACTGACGAGCAACCCCATGACGAACATCAGCATTCCACCTCGGCGACATTGTTGCAGCAGACCTATCATGAACACTCCCCAGCTATCAACCTTACTCATCATCGTTGGCATTTCTCAGTGTCTCACTCATACACTACCGGTGAATGACAGCGACACGATCACGTTAAGACAACCCCATGCTTACATCAGTTAGCCATAGGATTGTCGCACGCATGAGACTGTTACTTAGCAGACATCAATGCAACGGTGGTATCCAACATGCGGTTGGAGAAACCCCATTCGTTGTCGTACCAGCTACCCACTTTCACCAAACGGCCAGACACTTTGGTCAGGCTCGCATCAAACGTGCTGGAAGCGGGGTTGTGGTTGAAGTCAACCGACACCAAAGGTTCTTCGGTGTAACCGAGAATACCTTTGAGCGCGCCTTCGGCAGCGGCTTTCATCAGGCCATTCACTTCTTCAGCGCTGGTGTCACGGCTGGCGATAAAGCTCAGGTCAACCAAAGACACGTTAATGGTGGGAACGCGGATCGCGTAGCCATCCAGACGGCCATTCAATTCAGGCAAGACCAAACCAACCGCAGCGGCCGCACCGGTTTTGGTCGGGATCATGGATTGGGTCGCAGAACGGGCACGACGCAGGTCTTCGTGGTACACATCGGTCAACACTTGGTCGTTGGTGTACGCATGAATGGTGGTCATCAAACCGGTTTCCAGGCCAATCGCTTTGTGCAAAGGCTGTACCAGTGGGGCCAAGCAGTTCGTAGTACAGCTCGCGTTTGAAATCACGGTATCGGTGGCTTTCAACACACCGTGGTTCACACCGTAAACAATCGTGGCATCCACATCTTTACCGCCGGGCGCAGAAATCACCACTTTTTTCGCGCCGCCTTTTAAGTGGGCAGAGGCTTTTTCTTTGCTGGTGAAGAAACCGGTACATTCCAGCACGACGTCCACACCCAAGTCACCCCATGGCAATTCGGCAGGATTGCGGTTGGCCAACACACGAATCTTGTCGCCATTCACCACCATGTATTCGCCTTCGACGCTAACGGTGCCGGGGAAAGGACCGTGGGCGGTGTCATATTTGGTCAGGTGGGCGTTGGTTTTGGGATCGCCCAAATCATTGATTGCCACGATTTCGATATCGTGTTTTTTACCCCCTTCGTAATGAGCACGCAGCACATTGCGGCCAATACGACCATAACCATTAATTGCGACACGGATTGCCATGTTTCTCTCCTAGATAAAAATAAATTAATTCGATTCTCATTTCAACACTTGTTGAGCAGTAGCCACGACATGCTCAACGGTGAAACCAAAATATTTAAACAGCACGCCAGCAGGGGCGGACTCACCGAAGGTATCAATGCCGACGACCGCCCCTTCTAAGCCCACATATTTACGCCAGAAATCGCTGACCCCGGCTTCAATCGCGACGCGTGGCACACCAGGCAGCAGAACCGCTTTTTTCCAATCGGCCGCTTGGCGGTCAAACACATTCGTACACGGCATGGAAACGACGCGCGCGGCAATCCCTTGCTCGGCGAGTTTTTCCGCTGCGCCTAAAGCTAACGCGATTTCAGAACCCGTGGCCAACAAAATCAGTTTGGGGTTAACCGCATCGCGCAGAACATAACCACCGCGCTTCACCGCGGCGATTTGCGCCGCGTCACGGCTGACAAACGGCAGATTCTGGCGCGAGAAAATCAAGGCACTGGGGCCCTCTTTCCGCTCAATCGCCTGCACCCAGCTCACCGCTGATTCCACGGTATCGCACGGACGCCACACATCAAGTTGGGGAATCAAACGCAGGCTAGATACATGCTCGACCGACTGGTGCGTCGGACCATCTTCACCCAGACCAATCGAATCATGCGTAAAGACAAAAATCGAACGCTGCTTCATCAATGCCGCCATGCGCAAGGCATTGCGACTGTAATCGGAGAAGGTCAGGAAGGTACCGCCATAAGGAATGTAGCCACCATGCAGCGTAATCCCGTTCATGATGGCACTCATGCCAAACTCACGCACACCGTAGTTGATGTGATTCCCTGCTACAAAGTCTTTACCGTCTGCAGAGGCACGCACGGCAACGGAACCGGACCAGTTGGTCAAGTTAGAGCCGGTTAAGTCAGCGGAGCCGCCCAAGAATTCGGGCAGCACCGGGCCGAGTGCTTCAATCGCGTTCTGGCTCGCCTTACGCGTTGCAATCGTTTCAGCCTTGGTATTGATGGCCGCCAAAATCGCTTCTACGCTCGCCGACCAATTGGCAGGCAGTTCGCCGCGCATACGGCGGATAAACTCGGCCGCCTCAGCGGGGAAAGCGGCTTGGTAAGCCGAGAACCGAGTATTCCATGCGCCTTCGGCATGGGCGCCGCTGCTCTTCGCATCCCACGCAGCATACACCTCCGCTGGGATTTCAAAGGGCGCATGCGGCCAGCCAATCGCGGCACGGGTTTCGGCAATCGCTTTATCGCCCAAGGGGCTACCGTGGACTTTATCGCCACCCTCTAAACCGGGAGCACCTTTACCTATTAAGGTTTTACAGCAAATCAGCGTGGGCTTGTCGCTGGCTTTCGCCTGTGCAATCGCCGCGGACACCGCGGCCACATCGTGCCCATCCACATTCGGAATCACGTGCCAGCCATAGGCTTCAAAGCGTTTCGGTGTGTTATCGGCAAACCAATACTCGACTCTGCCGTCAATCGAAATGCCGTTATCGTCGTAGAGCGCGATCAGCTTGTTCAAGCCCAAGGTGCCAGCCAAGGAACAGGCTTCGTGGGAAATCCCTTCCATCAAGCACCCATCGCCCAAAAACACATAGGTAAAGTGATCAACGATCGTGTGGCCAGGTTTATTGAACTGGGTCGCGAGGAGCTTTTCTGCCAACGCCATGCCCACCGCGTTGGTAATCCCCTGTCCCAAAGGCCCTGTCGTCGTTTCCACGCCGGGGGTAATTCCAACTTCAGGATGTCCGGGGGTTTTGGAATGCAGTTGACGGAAATTTTTAATTTCACTCATTGGCAGGTCATAGCCCGCCAAGTGCAACAAGGCATAAATCAGCATTGAGCCATGGCCATTGGAGACCACAAAACGGTCCCGATCAAACCACCCAGGATTGGCTGGGTTATGTTTCAGGTGATCGCGCCAGAGCGCAACGGCCATTTCAGCCATCCCCATCGGCATACCGGGGTGGCCCGAATTTGCGGCTTGCACCGCATCCATCGCGAGAGCACGGATCGCATTGGCCATATTACGGGTTGATTGGGGGGAGAAAACAGCAGGCGCATTTAACGCGCCGGTCGCAGCAGAGTTCATAATTGAGGAAAAGTAAGCGCTACAGACGGATTTTCATCTCTCACGGACAGCGGCTAAAAGACGCTGGACGCAGACAAAAAGCAGCGCTGTAGAGCGCATCAAACAAAGGCTGATTAAAAAACAAACACAAACGTACACAATTTTATCAGAAACCCCCTATTGAAACCGCGAATTCTGCTCTCTTCCATAGCAATTTATGCACAGCGGCTTAAAATTAACTGAACTTCACCGACTTTTACCAGTCTTGCTAGCAAGTCGCTGCGAATCATGTTGCAGCACGCTTTTGTCCGCTCACCAATTCTGAGACCTATGTTGCCTGTCAAGCTCCATCCCCACACTCAATTACCCCGATTATTCACGGTAGCGCTGTGCCTATTGCTTGGTTTGATAGTCGGCTGCGCGCAGCAAAGTAATCTCAGATACAGTGGCCCAGCCAATGCCCCAACAGAAAAGATCATCTCCCTCACTGACGATAACCAAGACGGCATGCCAGAAGGGTGGCGCAAGCTGCTGATACGGGCCGATAAAACTCGGACTGTCTTCACGCCAATCCGTAAAGACGGTATGGATGTGGTGCAGGCCGATGCTGAAAGCTCAGCCTCGGGGTTGCACTTTAACCTTCGCGTTGATTCACAAGCGTCACCTTGGATCGGCTGGCATTGGAAAGTGGCTAATCTCATTACGCAGGCGGATATTACTCAGCGCAGCAAAGAAGATTCTCCCGTACGACTGATATTGGGTTTTGATGGCGATAAAACCAAACTGCCCTTCAAAGAGCAGATGTTGCTCAATATGGGCAAAGTCATGGCGGGCCATGAAGTACCCTATGCCACGCTGGTGTATGTCTGGGATAACCAACAACCCCAAAACACCCATATTCCGCATGCCGTCACAGACCGCATCAAAATGATTGTGGTGGAATCAGGCGATAGCAAATTGGGGCAATGGCAGCACTACATGCGCAATTACGCCGCCGACTATGAAAAAGCCTATGGTGAAAAACCTGGGCCCCTGATTTCAATTGGGATCTTGAGTGACACCGACAACACCGGGGACACGGCACGCGCTTGGTACGGGCCATTGAGTATTAGCCAGCAACCGCTGCGCTCACCTCACCTGCCCTAAGCTCACCGTTGAGTTGTGCCAACGCAGCGCGAATCACCGTTAGTTGATGGCCACCAGGGGCGTTAAGGTGCAGCGCCACCAGCTATGTTGCGCGGCGGCGGCATGAATCGCCTCTAACCATGTCTGCATGGTTTCCGCCTCTGGTTCCAACAGCTCAAAACCAATACGGGGATACAAGCTCGGGGGTGTTTCAACCCAGACTGGCATTAGGGTGAACGCAATGGCAGGGCCACTCAGGTTAGCCTCAGCCTCAGCCCACACCGTTAGCCGATAACGCGCTTGATCAATAGTAGTGTCACTGGGTAATAAAACTTGCACCCCACCCCGGCTCGCATCGACCAAAATACCCGGAATCGCAGCCGAATCCGCTGCGGGCTGGAAAAACCATAACGGGAAATTTTGGTGTTCGGTATGCAGTAAAAAAAACTGAACGCGATTGTTGCGGCGCTGCTCAATCTGCCTGGAAAGTGAATCGTTACTCATCACGTCACCTGATAAAGTCGACAAGCGTATCAGCATCCCAAAAAAAGATGACTGCATCATGACAAGTCATGCTGCAGTCATTTCATCGGCGCTGGTGTCGTTTAAGCAGGCCCAGGGCAATTACTGCTCAAAAAACTCTTTCACTTTGTCAAACCAGCCTTTGCTTTGCGGGCTGTGCTTGCCGCCCCCTTCGGTCGTTAAACGCTCAAACTCGCGCAACAAGTCTTTCTGTTTTTCAGAAAGTTTAACTGGGGTCTCAACCACCACATGGCAAAACAAATCACCGGGGTAAGCTGAGCGTACGCCTTTAATCCCTTTACCACGCAAGCGAAACGTTTTACCCGTTTGCGTGCCCTCTGGCAAATCAAAGCTGGCTTTGCCATGCAAGGTAGGCACCTCAATCTGCCCCCCCAGTGCGGCAGTGGCAAAGGAAATGGGGATCTGACAATGTAAATCGTCACCATCACGCTGGAAGACTTTATGTTCTTTTAAGCGGATTTCAACATACAAATCACCGGCTGGCCCGCCATTAATACCTGGCTCGCCATTACCGGCTGACCGAATCCGCATCCCATCATCGATACCAGCAGGAATATTGACTTCGAGGGTTTTGGTTTTTTTGATGCGCCCCACGCCATCACAAGTTTGGCAGGGATCAGGAATGATCTTACCGGTACCATGACAATGCGGACAGGTTTGTTCGATTGAGAAAAACCCCTGCTGCATGCGCACCACGCCGCGACCACCACAGGTCGTACATGTGGTGGGTTTGGTGCCGGGTTTCGCCCCGCTGCCATGACAGGTGTCGCACTCTTCCCAGCTCGGCACACGAATCTGTGCTTGCTTGCCTTGCGCCGCTTCTTCTAGCGTAATTTCCATGGTGTATTTGAGGTCGGCGCCGCGATACACCTGTGGCCCGCCACGCCCACCAGCACGAGCCCCGCCCCCGAAAATATCGCCGAAGATATCGCCAAAGGCCTCTGCGAAGCCGCCCCCGCCAGCAAACCCACCCGCAGCATTGGGGTCAACGCCCGCATGGCCATAGCGGTCATAGGCTGCGCGTTTGTCTGCCTCCGAGAGCATCTCGTAGGCTTCCTTAACCTCTTTAAATTTATCTTCCGCTTCTTTATTATCGGGATTGCGATCCGGGTGATACTTCATCGCCAACTTGCGATATGCTTTTTTGATATCGTCATCGCTGGCATTTTTCGCCACGCCCAATACTTCGTAATAATCTCGTTTAGCCATGTTGTGTCCGCAAAGGCAACATTCTTAAAACAAAAACGCAGAGCAGCCTGTGGCTGCACTGCGTTTCAATCTACGACAGGGGTTACTTGTCGTTTTTCACTTCCTTGAAGTCAGCGTCAACCACGTTGTCATCGGCTGGTTTAGCCTCAGCAGTACCGGGGGCGGCACCTGCTGCTGCACCGGCCGCCGCTTGCTGCGCTTGCATTTCCGCGTAAATTTTTTCACCCAGCTTTTGTGCCGCTTTACTCAAAGCGTCGGTCTTGGCATCAATCTCTGCCTTATCGCTGCCTTTGGCCGCTTCTTCCAAGTCTTTCGTAGCCGCTTCAATCGCTTCTTTTTCGCCCGCTTCTAATTTGCTAGCGTGCTCTTCCAACGCCTTGCGCGTGGAATGTACCAGCGCTTCCGCGCCATTACGCGCTTGCACTAATTCAAGCAATTTCTTGTCTTCTTCAGCATTGGCTTCGGCATCTTTCACCATGCGTTGAATTTCCTCTTCGCTCAAGCCCGAGTTGGCCTTGATGGTGATTTTATTTTCTTTGCCAGTACCTTTGTCTTTGGCGCTGACGTGCAAAATACCGTTCGCATCAATATCAAAGGCCACTTCAATTTGCGGTACACCGCGCGGCGCGGGTGGAATCCCTTCCAGATTAAATTCGCCCAGCAACTTGTTCGCCGAGGCCATTTCGCGCTCGCCCTGGTAAACCTTCACGGTCACCGCAGGCTGGTTATCATCCGCCGTGGAATAGACTTGCGCAAACTTGGTGGGGATGGTGGTGTTTTTCTGAATCATCTTGGTCATCACGCCGCCAAGGGTTTCAATACCCAAGGAGAGGGGCGTGACATCCAGCAAGAGCACGTCTTTACGATCACCGCCCAATACCGCGCCTTGAATCGCTGCGCCGACCGCTACCGCCTCATCGGGGTTGACGTCTTTACGTGGCTCTTTACCAAAGAATTCTTTAACCTTTTCCTGCACCTTGGGCATGCGCGTCATGCCGCCGACCAGAATCACGTCGTCGATATCGCTGACTTTCACACCCGCATCTTTAATCGCAACCTTGCAAGGCTCAATCGTGCGCACAATCAGCTCTTCGACCAAAGCTTCCAACTTGGAACGGGTGAGCTTCATGTTCAAGTGCAGGGGCGCACCATTTGCCATGGCGATGTAGGGCTCGTTAATTTCGGTTTGCTGGCTGCTCGACAATTCAATCTTGGCGCGCTCAGCACCGGCTTTAATCCGCTGCAAAGCAATGGGGTCTTTGCTGAGATCGACGCCATTGGTCTTTTTGAATTCTTCAATGATGTAATCAATGATGCGTTGATCGAAGTCTTCGCCACCCAAGAAGGTATCGCCGTTGGTGGACAACACTTCAAACTGTTTTTCACCATCAACATCAGCAATTTCAATGATGGAAACGTCAAACGTTCCGCCACCTAAGTCGAATACGGCAATCTTGCGGTCACCGCTTTCCTTTTTGTCCATGCCAAACGCCAATGCAGCAGCAGTCGGTTCATTGATAATACGTTTGACTTCCAAGCCCGCAATCCGGCCCGCATCTTTGGTCGCCTGGCGTTGGGCATCATTGAAGTAAGCCGGCACCGTAATCACGGCTTCAGTCACTTCTTCGCCAAGGTAGTCTTCGGCGGTCTTTTTCATTTTGCGCAGCACTTCAGCGCTCACTTGCGGAGGCGCCAATTTTTTATCGCGCACGCCGACCCAGGCATCACCGTTATCGGCTTTAAGAATTTCGTAAGGCATCAAGTCGATGTCTTTTTGTACTTCTTTATCTTCGAAGCGGCGGCCAATCAAGCGCTTAACCGCATATAAGGTGTTTTTGGGGTTGGTCACCGCTTGGCGTTTGGCAGGCGCACCCACCAAAATCTCGCCGTCTTCCATGTAAGCAATAATCGAAGGGGTTGTACGCGCACCTTCTGAGTTTTCGATTACTTTCGTTTGATCACCTTCGAGTACCGCCACGCAAGAGTTGGTCGTACCCAAGTCAATCCCAATAATTCGTCCCATTTCACTATCCTTTCAATGCAATTTTCACTCATGCCCTTGAGGTAAGGGCACAGAACACTTTTTCAAGGCCCTGTTTAGACTAGGGTTTAAAGCCGCTTACTATGCGTGGCCGTGCTCAAGCCTGCGCCACCGTCACCAAGGCGGGACGCAACATACGCTCGGCAATCACATAACCTTTTTGGAACACGTTCACCACGTGATTGGGGGCTACGCCCTCCGGCGCAGGGACCGCGCTCACCGCCTGATGGCGATTCGGGTCAAATTTTTCACCAACCGGGTTAATTTCCTGGATTCTGCCGCGCTCGAAAGCACTGCTCAGCTGTTTCAAGGTCAGCTCGACCCCTTCACGCAGTTTGGCGGGGTCCCCAGATTGATCAGCCAATGCCGCCTCTAGGGCATCGCGCACAGGTAATAAGGCCTCTGCAAAAGATTCAATCGCGAACTTATGCGCCTTGGCCACATCTTCCGCACCACGCCGCCGAACATTCTCGGTTTCCGCTTTCGCACGCACGAACAAATCATAGTTCTCTGCGGCTTTGGCTTGCGCTTGAGCCAATTGCTCTGTCAGTGTGGGGGCCGTCGAGACAGACGCCTCAGCGCCATCAACAGCAGGCTCCAGCGACTCGGCAGGCGTCGTTAAACCGACATCAATTTCTTGCTTTTCATTCATAAATAGCTGCAGTTAGAGAATTTTAAATACAATTAACATCAAGAGCCGCCGGATTACTAGCGCTCTATTCGAGCGAGAGCAAGTATTGTTTCCGACTGTGAGGACATTTGGTGACACATACCGACTTTTCAAGCGATTATGCATAAAAAGCATGGGGTGTGGATTGTGCCTATCGGCAATTCAGGTACAGTCTGCTACCCTGCGGGTTAACCCTAGGCTCTACCGTGTTAGTTTCGCCTCAAAAAGGCCTATCTAACAGCAAACGTGTTAAACAAGCGGCTAACCATATCATTTAACACGCCCGTTTCGGTAATGAATTTTAGTTTCTTGCTGAATCCCTCAGCGCTTGAGGCGGCATGGGGAGAGCCAGAACCCCAATTATTTATGCTTTTTTTGCATCTCGATCGGCCAATTCCTGATCAGATGTTTTCTTGGAGTCATGCATGTCTGTCCAGCAGTCGAGTTTAGAACAACAAGCCTTAAGCTATCACGCCCAAAATTACCAAGTAAATAATCGTCCCGGCAAGCTCGAAATCGCCGTGACCAAGCCAGTTAACGGCCAAAGTGATTTAGCCTTGGCCTACTCCCCTGGTGTCGCTGCACCTTGTGTCGAGATTAATAAAGACCCGGCCAAAGCCTATGAATACACCGCCAAGGGTAACCTGGTTGCAGTGATTAGCAATGGCACCGCTGTTTTAGGCCTGGGCGATATTGGGGCGCTGGCGAGCAAACCCGTGATGGAAGGCAAAGCAGTATTGTTCAAAAAATTTGCTGGGGTCGATTCGTTCGACATCGAAATCGATGAAACGGACCCCGACAAGCTGGTTGAAATCATCGCCGCACTCCACCCCACTTTCGGCGGGATCAATCTAGAAGACATCAAGGCACCGGAATGTTTTTACATTGAGAAAAAACTCCGTGAGCGTCTAACGATTCCCGTGTTTCATGATGATCAGCATGGCACGGCAATTGTCGTTGCAGCCGGAATGCTCAATGCGCTCCACCTCAGCGGCAAAGCGATTGCAGAAACCAAGCTCGTTTGCTCAGGTGCTGGGGCAGCCGCGATTGCCTGCCTGGATATGCTGCTAGATGTTGGGATGAAGCGTGAAAATATCTACGTTTGCGATAGCAAGGGCGTTATTACGACCAGCCGAACCGATTTGAACGCCGAGAAACAAGCTTGGGCGAAAGACACCCCGGCCAAAACCCTCAGTGACGTGATTGAAGGGGCCGATGCCTTCCTGGGTTTATCTGGCCCTGGCTTAGTCACGCAAGCCGACATTAAAAAGATGGCAGCGAAACCGATTGTGTTTGCCCTGGCCAACCCTGAGCCTGAAATTCGGCCAGAGAAGGTGAAGGAAGTCGCCCCCGATGCAATTTGCGCCACAGGCCGTTCCGACTATCCCAACCAGGTGAATAACGCGCTGTGTTTCCCCTATTTGTTCCGGGCCGCGCTCGACACTGGCGCAACACAAATCAATCAAGCCATGAAACGCGCGACCGCCACGGCGCTGGCTGAAATGGCCCGCACTGATGGTCACTTTGGCACAGACTACATTCTGCCCACGTTGCTTGACCCCCGCTTGCTCACCGGCGTCACCACCAAAATCGCCCAAGCGGCGATTGACAGCGGGGTGGCCAAGCGGGTACTCAATCTCGCTGACTATCAGAACGCCCTTAACAGCATGGCGCTGTAACGGGAACGCGCTAGGGCGATCTTCCTACCGCCCATGAAGCCAAAACGAAGTAAATCAACCGACTGCGCCCGAATCAACAGGCGTAGTCGGCATAATCACATGCCGCATTAATCGCTGGCGCCCAACTCAAGCGCAGCAGTACGTTGTGTGCTAAGTGCGGCCATGTCTGGTGCCCCCGTATCCCAACCTTGCAAGTGCCGCTGGCAAATATCAGCCAGTGCGTTTAACCAAGCCGGGTTGTCATTCAAGCAAGGAATATAGGCGAAGTCTTTACCGCCCGCGTCAAGAAACGCTTGCTTCACCTCTAAGGCAATTTCTTCCAGTGTTTCCAAGCAATCGCTGACAAAGCCAGGGCAAATAACTTGAATATTTTTGACCCCTTGTTGCGCTAGGCTAATCACCGTCGGCTCGGTATAAGGTTGCAACCACTCCGCTTTACCAAAGCGTGACTGAAAAGTGACGACATACTCTGCTTTGCTTAATCCCAAGCGCTCGGCCAGCAATCGTGCAGTTTTATGGCATTCGCAGTGATACGGGTCGCCACGCAACAGTGTGCGTTTGGGCACGCCATGGAAACTCATCACCAACTTTTCAGCCCGACCCCGCTGCTGCCAATATTGACGGATGTGTGCCGCCAATGCGTCGATGTAACCGGGATCATCATGATAGTGCTTGACGATCCGCAATGCCGGTTGATTCCGTGTCCGCAATAGTAAGCGTGCCACTTCATCTACCGCGGTCGCGGTCGTACTACCGGCGTATTGGGGATAGAGTGGCATCAGCAAAATTCGATCACACCCCTGTTGCCGCAACTGTTGCCAAACGTCAGCAATACTCGGATCACCGTAACGCATGGCGTGCGCCACTTCCACCTGGATGCCTCGCTCGCCCAAATACCCGCGCAAGTAGCGCGCCTGTTGTTCGGTGTGATAGCGCAGGGGAGACCCATCGGGAGTCCAAATGCTGGCATATTTTGCAGCCGACTTCTGTGGCCTGACGCGCAAAATAATCCCATGCAAAATTGGCCACCAGATCAACCGTGGAATCTCGACCACGCGAGGATCAGCCAGGAACTGCGCCAGATAGCGTCGAACTGCCGCTGCTGTCGGTGCAGCCGGGGTTCCCAAGTTAACCAAAAGAATGCCAACTCGGCTCGGCTGTCCATGCTGGAAAGAAGGTTCTGTCAAAAGCGCCATATCGCAAGTTCATCGTGAAAATCGTGAAAAGGGAGATTAGAAAACCGACATTAAACCACCACTGCCTGTCGTTGAAGAAAACGGTCGAGTGACTGTCTTGCTTGCTGCCGAATGCGCCGCTGTAGCCAAGGGGTCCAGCCAGCGCAGCGACCAATCGGTCCCAAGGCCTGGGCGGCCCAACGAGCGACCGAGAAAGCATCATCATGATGCAAAATCAGTCCTTCCTTAAATGCAACCTCTGTCGTCACCTCATTCACCACCAGCCGCCCGGTCGGCCGGTAGCGGTAACGGGCGACCCATTCTAGCGTGCCGTAGCGCGCATCGCACTGCACATCGGAATAGAGCAGCATGAATTCTTCGGCACTTTGGCACAACATGTGCCACATCGCCACAACCTCGGGGGCGGACAAGGTCCCAAATATGGGGTCATGAAACTGCGCGTCAGGGTGATAACACGCGCTCATGGCAGCGGCATCACGCTGCTGAAAGGCTTGGTAAAACCGGGTTAAGAGCGCTTGATGCGCATTCACCTGAGTTTGCTCAGCTTGCCCTGCAAGGCTTGCCGCATAGGTCAATTCGCGCCATTTTGCTTTTGCTAGCGTCGTCATCTTACGCTTCTCGCATCGCCTTTAGCCCACTTGCCCTGGAGAAGATTTATGCCCAGCACCGGGATACCCCGCGAGGCTCGAATAATCCGCATAATCACTCAGGGCATGGGTCAGTAACTTAGCCGTGATATCGACAATCGGAATAACCCGTTCATACGCCATGCGCGTAGGGCCAATCACGCCCAGGGTACCCACAATCTGACCATCAACTTCATAAGGTGCGGTGATCACGGACAACTGTTCAACTGGCACCACATCTGATTCCCCACCTATAAAAATTTGCACCCCTTGGGCATTGCTACCGGATTCCAACAACTGTAGAAGCTTGGCTTTTTGCTCAAACAGGTCAAATAAACGCCGCAGACTCTCTACATTGGCCGTCAATTCGCCGACATTCAGTAAGTTACGCTCGCCTGCAATCAGGACTGTCTCTTGATGCCGATGCAAGGTTTCACTGCCAACCACCACAGCGGCCTGCATCAATTGCATCATGTCCTGACGCAGAGACATTAACTCGCCTTGGAGGCGATCGCGTATGGCTTCAAATGGCAACCCAGCAAAATGCTGATTCAAATAATTGGCGGCTTCTACCAACTGCGCCGGGCTGTATGGCTGTTCGGTCAGTAACAAGCGGTTTTGTACATCGCCCTCTGGGGTCACAATAATCAGCAAGATTCGTTTGTCTGCGATCGGCAAAAATTCAATATGCTTGAACACCGGACTTTGCCGGGTAGCAACGACCACGCCTGCGAATTGCGACAGGCTAGAGAGTAGCCCTGCTGCCTGGGCCATCACATTGTGCGGGGTATCGGGCTGTAGCGCCGGCAAATCTTGGCCTAGACGTGCCAAAATCGCTTCTGCCTGTGGGCTTTGGCGGGGGTCTACGGTTAACAAAGCATCAACGAAGAGGCGGTAGCCGCGGGCAGTTGGCACTCGCCCGGCTGACGTATGCGGGCTGGCAATCAAGCCCATCTCTTCCAGATCCGCCATGACATTCCGAATGGTCGCAGGCGATAGATCCAATCCGGAGAGTTTCGATAAACTACGTGACCCAACTGGTTGACCATCGGCAATGTAGCGTTCGATCAACGTATTTAACAAAATGCGAGCACGAGGATCAAGCATGACAGTTAAATCCAGCAACAAAAAAGATCAGCATAATAATCAGGCATTCTGAGTTGACGTGTCGCTCACCCATGCAAGCAACAGATCACGTTACCAACTTTACCAGTAAAAAGCCAAGCGGAGCCTGCCGCGTGATAAAAGTTTATGCTTTAATGGTTGCTGCATGCAAACCCCCTTTTGGAATATGATGCGACCTACTTCTTCCCTGCCAGCCCAAGCCAAGTTAGCGTTGATCGGCAAATACAGCCGCAGTCTTGCCAGCACTCCCAACGCGGGTATGCCGGACATTGCGCACCCCATTCACGAGATCGCTAGCTACTTGCAAGCAGCAGGACATCAAGTCTGGCTCGATGAGAAAACCGCCGAGCAAACCCACCTCCCCCATCTGCCGCATGCTGATTTGGTCACGCTAGGCCAAACCGTTGATGCCGCGATCGTTTTGGGGGGAGATGGCACCCTGCTTGGGATTGCCCGACAATTTGCCCCCTACGACATCCCTTTGATCGGAATCAATCAAGGACGTCTGGGGTTCATGACAGATATCCCGTTGCAAGGCTGGCAACCTGACCTGCAAGCGATTCTGGCTGGGCAAGCGATTGAAGAACGACGGGCCCTACTAGAAGCCGAAGTCTGGCGCGCGAACGAGAGCTGCTTCAAAGCGCTGGCTTTGAATGATGTGGTCGTCAGCCGGGGGGGCACTGGGGGCATGATTGAGGTCAGCGTACTGGTAGACGGCGAACCCATGACAACCCTGCGGGCAGATGGGCTGATTTTGGCGACCCCAACCGGCTCGACGGCTTACGCGCTCTCTGCGGGCGGGCCTATTTTGCACCCGCGCCTTGCTGGGATTACCCTAGTTCCCGTTGCGCCCCACTCGCTCACCAATCGCCCCATCACACTCCCCAATGATGTGGCCGTAGAAATGATTATTCGCAGTGGCCGCAACATGAGTGTCCACTTCGATATGCAATCCCTCACCGAGCTACAAGATGGCGACCGAATTACCATCAAGCGCGCTCAGCACAGTATCCGTTTACTGCACCCGCCAGGGTACGATTATTTTGGCATGCTGCGAGCCAAGCTCCATTGGAGTATCAACCCCCTGCTCGAAGGCAAGGCCAGTTAACTTATTTTCGTTACCGCTTTATGTTGCTCTCGCTCCATATTCGTGATTTTGTCCTGGTTGACCAACTCAGCCTTGATTTCCATGCCGGTTTTACGGTGCTTACCGGGGAAACGGGTGCCGGCAAGTCGATTTTGCTCGATGCCCTTGGCTTAGCACTCGGTGCTAAAGGTGAGGCAGGCATGATTCGTCAAGGCGCCGATAAAACTGAAATCAGTGCCGAGTTTCAGCCCACGCCCCAGAGCCGTGACTGGCTGCAGACACAATCCATTGACGAAGAAGAGACGCTCATTCTACGGCGCACCCTGGATCACAGCGGGCGCAGTAAGGCGTTTGTAAACGGTTCTGTCGTGACCCTAACACAACTGCGGGCACTCAGTGAGCGACTGGTTGATATCCACGGGCAACATGCCCATCAATCACTCTTGAAGCCAGAGGCACAGCGTGCCCTGCTGGATGAACACGCCCAACAAGGTATGCTGGTCAAGCAAGTGGCACAACACTACCAAACCTGGCAGCGGCTGGCACAGCAACTCCAACACGCGCAAGAAAATGCGAGCCAATTGCGACGCGAGCGAGAACAGCTCGAATGGCAAATCGCCCAAATCAGCCAACTGGATCTGGCTGAACAAGAATGGGAAACCATCCAACTTGAGCAGCAGCGGCTGGCCCATGCTGCACAACTGCTCGAAGCGGCAACACAAGCAACCGCCGTGCTGACAGAAAATGATGAAGCGGTCATTGATCAACTGCAAGCACTGATCCAGCGCCTACAGCAAGCAAGCCGTTATGACAACCGTCTGCAAGCCTCGATCGAACTGCTGGAAGCGGCCCGCATCCATGCGCAAGAGGCCAGTTACGCCTTAACCGATTACAGCCAGCAAACAGAGCTTGATCCGCAACGCTTGGTCGCGCTTGAACAGCGCATGCAAGCCATCTATGACTGCAGCCGTAAACTGCGCCTCGCCCCCGAAACGCTGTTGGCCCAACAAGCAGTCTGGCAAACCCAATTGGCAGCGCTCCATGCCAGCAGCGATCTTGACGCCCT
Source organism: Parvibium lacunae (assembly GCF_003335215.1). Classification (GTDB taxonomy): domain Bacteria; phylum Pseudomonadota; class Gammaproteobacteria; order Burkholderiales; family Burkholderiaceae_D; genus Parvibium; species Parvibium lacunae. Next base: position 380,833 of record NZ_QPGB01000002.1, read on the forward strand.
GACGCAAGCCGTAGCTGCCGCAGAAGCCACCTACCGGCAGCACGCCCAACAGCTCTCGCAGGCACGTGCGACTGCTGCCGCCACATTGGCACAAGCGGTCACCACCGCGATGCAGACACTCAACCTCAACGGCGGGCAGTGTGCTATTCACTTAGCACCACGCAAAGAACCTGCTGCACATGGCTTGGAAGATATTGAATTTCTCTTTGCTGGCCATGCTGGCGTGGCGCCACGCCCTCTGAGCAAAGTGGCTTCTGGCGGTGAATTAGCCCGGATCAGCCTAGCGCTCTCCGTGATCACCAGCGAGGCAACACCGGTAGCTACGTTGATTTTTGATGAAGTCGATAGTGGCATTGGCGGGGCCGTCGCCGAGGTGGTTGGGCAGCGATTGGCGCAGTTGGGCGAAGTTCGACAAGTACTCTGTGTCACGCATCTGGCCCAAGTTGCGGCGCAGGGTCAGCATCACTTTATGGTCAAAAAGACCACCACAGACGGTCAAACGCGCAGTCAGATTCAGGTATTAACTCGCACAGAGCGGGTAGAAGAAATTGCCCGTATGCTAGGCGGGGTTAACATCACCCCCACCACCCGCCAACACGCGCAAGAAATGTTGCAAATTGACTAATCGCTGGTCTTCACCGCACCTGTCTAGCCAACTCGATTATAGCCAGCCTCATTTACGCCGAGGATGATGCTCACAGTCCGTTTTTTGGCAAACGCCGTAGAGCGATAGTGCATGGTCTTGCAGCGCGAAGCCGCGCTCGGTTGCGATTTTTTGTTGCCGCTTCTCGATTTGCTCGTCAAAAAATTCTTCAACGCGGCCGCAGGTCAAGCACACCAAATGATCATGGTGCTCCCCCTCATTCAGCTCGAACACCGCTTTGCCCGATTCGAAGTTGCTGCGGGTCAATAGCCCCGCTTGCTCAAACTGGGTCAACACACGGTAGACGGTCGCCAGGCCAATATCCATATTTTCTAGCAAGAGTCGTTTATAGACATCTTCCGCACTCATATGACGCTGCGTGGTCTGCTGGAAGATTTCCAAAATTTTTTGGCGGGGTAGCGTGACTTTCAAGCCACTGCTTTTAAGGTCATGTGAATGCGAATTCGGCATAGCGGACAGGGACAGTTGGGTAATCTGGCTAATCCAATCAGTGCACATGTCATATGTTAAGCCATGCACAGCGATTGGGCCAGAACGAGCAGGCAGCGGGACACTGAGTAGAATCGCCTTCAGCAACGTCCATAGTGCCTCGTATTTCCTTTATCATAACGCTTTTATCTCGCCTCTGCAGGTTTGGGCATCGCATGAATCTTTCTTCTTTTGCTTTTTTCCGGCCTCGCTGCCTTGGCTCGACGGCACTGCCTGCCGCGCCCGTGACTGAACAATCTCTCGTTCGGCGCTGCGCCCAAACAATAATGTATTCCCTCGGTGGCTTACTGATGCTAGCGGTCGGCGGCTGCAGTACGGTTGATCAGTATGTGCCGCGTTTCATGAAAACCTACCGAATTGACGTCCAACAGGGCAACATGATTTCGCAAGAGATGGTCGCCCAACTCAAACTCGGCATGACCCCTGACCAAGTGCGCTTTATCCTGGGCACCCCGCTGGTGACCGACCCTTTCCGCCCGAATCGCTGGGAATATGTGTTTCGTTTGCAGCGTGGGACCGGGCAAGTTGAGCTACGCAATTTTGCAGTCGTGTTTGAGAATGATCGGTTAACCCGCTTTGGTGGTGACACGCAACCTACCGAAAATAAAGGCCAACAAACCATTGTTACCGTTGGCCGCACCCCCCAAGACGTTAAAGTCGAGAAACTACAAAATGCGCTCGACCCACTGGCCACAGATCCGGCCAACGCCGAGCAAGCTGATACACGCCCCAAGCCTAGCATACCTGCTTATGCTGATGTCAGCGCCCGTCCACCGGCCAACGCGCCGGTGACTGCGGCAAGTGAGTCCGTACCAGAAAGCCCACCACTCCCCAGCAGCCAGGCCAGCCAAGTCATCACCACCACCACCGGAAATGCACAACAACCGCTGGCGCTGGTCTTGGATGCGGCGGATGAACGGGCTCTGCGTGAAACCTTGGAAGCTTGGCGACAAGCCTGGATCAACCGACTCCCTGGTCCGTACCTCAGTTTTTATAGTCCGAGTTATCAAGTCGGCAATATGAGCCGTGCAGAATGGGAGCGCGGCCGACGCGAACGCCTGACCAGAGCCAGCCGCGTCAATGTCACGATTAGCCAATTGACTCTGCAACTTTTGAGTCAACAACCGGACAAGCAAGCCAAGCTCGTCTTTCAACAAACCTATGAATCGGATTTACAGCGTGAGCGCGGGACAAAAACCTTGCTCATGCGAAAAGCCTCGGGTCCAGAAGGCCGCTGGTTAATCGAGTTTGAACAATTTACCCCACAATAAATCATGAGCAAATTGAAAATTGCCATCGCAGGCAGCACTGGCCGCATGGGCAAAATGTTAATTGAAACTGTGCTGAATAGCAGCGAGGCTGAATTAGTCGGGGCCTTAGACCGACCCGGCAACCCGGCGATTGGACATGATGCGGCAGCCTATCTGGGCAAAAACAGTGGCGTGCGCATTACCGATAATTTAGCGGAAGGGTTGGCGCAGGCGGATTTTCTGATTGATTTCACCCGCCCAGAGGGAACCCTCGAACACCTGGCTTACTGCCGACAACATGGAGTCAAGTTGATCATTGGCACTACCGGCTTTGATGACGCCGGGAAAGCAGCAATCGCAGCGGCGAGTCAAGAAATTGCGATTGTCTTTGCCCCCAACATGAGTGTCGGGGTCAACGCCGTCTTCAAACTACTCGACGTCGCGGCCCGCATTCTCAATGAAGGCTACGATATTGAAATTATTGAAGCGCACCATCGATATAAAGTCGATGCGCCTTCGGGCACCGCACTGGGCATGGGTGAGGTGATCGCGAACGCACTCGGGCGCGACCTCAAAACCTGTGCGGTCTATGGGCGCGAAGGAATCACCGGAGAACGTGATCCGAATACGATTGGCTTTGCGACGATTCGTGGTGGTGATGTCGTTGGCGATCACACCGTTTTATTCGCAGCGCTCGGTGAGCGTGTCGAGATCAGCCATAAATCCTCCAGCCGCGTGGGCTATGCGCATGGCTCCCTTCGCGCCGCCCGTTTCCTGCGCGACAAGCCCACCGGCCTTTACACCATGCAGGACGTGCTGGGCTTAAGTGCGGAAAGTGCCGATTAAGCAACCTGCCTCACCTTGGTTGCGGGGCGGGCAACTGCTTGTCGTTGTCTTGCTGCATGGTGGTTTACTCATTCATTTAGATCAGTGGCTGCACTTGGCTCGGCAAGCTGCGCCGCCGCCCTTGCAAGTTGTGCTCCTGCAAAATGAACCCGCGCGACTTGCCCCGTATTCCGCGCTGACGGCACCGGCTACACTACCGCCAGCCATCGCGCAGCAATCACCGCCGCCCCTTCGCTCAAATGCCAGTGCAACGCCCACTCAGCGCCCTGCGAACGCGCCTTCAATGCCAGTAACCCCCAGCACGCCAGCGCAAGCTCAGGGAGCTGAATCTGCCGCCCCAGCCAGCCCTGTGAGCAGCCCAATGAACAGCCCCATCAGCAACGCCACTGCGCCCAGCAACAGCGCGCCCGCTCTATCTGCAAACAGTAACGCAGCGATTGCGCCCCCGGTACCAAGTGGGGTTGCGAGCAACGCACCCGCAGCAGCCAAGGCTGGAGGGGCAAGCCAAGGCGTGGTATGTTTACAGGGAGAGCGACCGATTTACCCCGCGCTGGCAATCCGCAATGAACAAGAAGGGCGAGTGGTGCTCACCGTTACGGTAGGCAGTGATGGCAAAGTGCAGCCGGCGTTGACCAAAGTGCATGCCAGCAGCGGCTACGCCAGCCTTGATCGGGCGGCCCTCAACAGTATTAACGGCGGTAACTGGTTATTCAGCCCCGCCTGGCGTGATGGCGAAGCAGTCAGCGCAGTTGTCCTCATCCCCTTTCCTTTCGTGCTGAATGAGGAGGGGCAAGAGCGTCCCACCCAGGTTGGGGGCGCAAGCTGCAAACGTATGCTGAATCGGGGTTGATCGAAACAGCGCCTATTAATAAGGGAGTTCACACCTATGGATAACAATCTCGGACTGAGCCACTTCTGGCAGCAGGCGGATAGCGTTTCACACAGCGTCGCCTATTTACTGCTGATTCTCTCAATCGTCAGTTGGTACTACATTCTCGGCAAAGCCTGGCTGAGTTGGCGGGTGCGGCGGCAAAGTCAGCAAACTTTATCCCACTTTTGGGCGGCCAGTAGCATGCCTGATGCGTTACGACAAATTCAGACCAGCGATGCCGATGGTCTGTTCAGCGACTTAGCACAGGCAAGCGCACAAGCTGCACAATTGAGTCAGAGCAGTGCGCCAAGCTTGAACACCCAAATTGATCCCTCTGAATTGATCACACGTAGCTTACGACAAGCCATCAACCGCAACGCGGCGCGGCTAGAGTCAGGACAAACCTTACTGGCATCAGTCGGCAGCACAGCGCCGTTTATTGGTTTGTTTGGTACCGTCTGGGGTATCTACCATGCCCTGCTTAGTATTGCCGGTAGCGGGCAGATCATGATTGATAAAGTCGCTGGGCCTGTCGGTGAAGCCCTCATCATGACCGCAGCGGGGCTTGCTGTCGCGATTCCTGCCGTGCTTGCCTACAATGCCTTTACCCGGGTTAATCGGCTGATTCTGGCTGACCTGGATGGCTTTGCGCATGATTTGCATGCCTACTACACCACCGGCCAGCAACTCTCACGCCCGCTACGGCCTGCGCATGAGGGCGCTGATTCCCCCGCGAAAATTGGAGCGTAATTATGGCGTTCGGTGGCTTTGAATCAAATGCTGGGGGACAGCCGATGTCGGAGATCAACACCACCCCGCTGGTGGATGTGATGCTGGTTCTCTTGGTTATTTTTATCATCACGGCGCCACTCTTTACGCATGCCGTCAAGCTTGATCTGCCCGATGCCAAAGCCGCACCTGCGGCGGAGCAGCCAGAAACGATCCGGCTCTCGATTGATGCCAACGGGCTCTATTACTGGAACAATGACTCCCTCAGTCTGACTGATATTGCTGAGCGCCTACAACAAGCCAGCCGCCGCCAACCGCAACCGGAAATCCATTTGCGGGCCGATCAAGCCGTGCGCTATGAAAAAGTTGCGCAGCTCATGGCCGCCGCGCAACAAGCCGGCATGAGTAAAATCGGGTTTGTAACGGAACAAAAAACGGCCAAATAAGATGCGGTTTGCTCACTTACGTTTTTTCCTTGCCTTAAGCACTTCTTTTTGGGTGGGAAATTGGGTGGAAAAGGCGGTGGCGAGTGAGGCAACAAATGCCTTGCTGGTGTCGGCCGCGGCCAGCCTCAGCCCAGCCTTTCAGGCGCTTGCCCAGGATTTTGAACAGCAGCATCCTGGCACCCAGATTCGCTACAATTTCGCTGCCTCGGAAATTTTGATTCAGCAAATCATGCGTGGCGCACCGGTCGATGTGATCGCCACCGCCGATCAAGAATCGATGGACAAAGCACAGCAGCAAGGCCTCATTCGCCCCGCCAGCCGAGCAAACTTTGCACGCAATCAACTGGTGTTGGTGGTGCCTGCCGTTGTGCCCACCAGCAGCCCGAAGATCGAACGGCTGGCGGATTTAGCACACCCCAACGTAACCCGTATCGCCCTCGGCCAGCCCACCACAGTGCCCGCAGGGCGCTACGCCAAGCATGTGCTAGAAACCGCCCAATTATGGCCAACCCTTACCCCAAAAATCGTCTATGCCCAGCACGTCAGGCAAGCGCTGGATTACGTCGCCCGAGCGGAAGTCGACGCGGGATTCGTCTACCTCACCGATGCCTTAAGCCAGCCCAACCGGGTACGCATCCTTCATACTTGGTCGCATGATCCGCAAATCACCTACCCGATTGCCCAAGTACAGCAAAGCCAGCAAGCGTCGCTCGCCGCACGCTTTATTGCCTTTGTGCGTGGCCCCCAAGGCCAGCAGCGCTTGCAGCAGTTTGGCTTTTTAATGCCAACAGCGTCAGCTCCCTAAATCAACATGATCACGCAACTCGCGCCAGCCTTCCTGCTCTCGCTTAAAGTCGCTAGCTGGGCCTGTCTGATTGCGCTGGTAATCGGCGTACTACTCGGCTACACCCTGGCGCACTGGCGCTGGCGCGGGCAAGCCCTGCTCGACAGCCTACTGCTATTACCGATGGTCTTACCGCCCACCGTATTGGGGTACTACCTGCTGGTTGTGCTCGGGCGGCAGGGGTGGCTCGGCCAATGGCTGGAGTCCTGGTTTGGCGTGAGGCTGATTTTCACCTGGCAAGGCGCCGTGATCGCGGCCAGTGTGATCGCGTTACCACTGGTCTATAAGTCGGCGCGTGCCGCCTTTGAAAGCGTCGATACCCAATTGGAACAAACCGCACAAAGCCTGGGCTTGTCGGCGTGTGCCGTCTTTTTCCGCGTCAGCCTGCCGCTCGCCAGCCGTGGCATTCTCGCCGGTGGCTTGTTGGCCTTTACGCGTGCCTTTGGCGAGTTTGGTGCCACCCTGATGATTGCCGGGAGCATTCCTGGCCAGACTCAGACGCTCTCTATTGCAGTTTACGAAGCGGTGCAAGCCGGGCAAGATACCCTGGCGGCCTGGCTGGTCGCGCTCATGTCATTGACCTGTATTAGTCTACTGCTGCTGGCGCAGCGACTGATGCCCCGCGCGTTACGGCAAATCTGATCCCCACCGATAAATCAGCGCCATGATGTTTGAACTCACCCTAAAAAAGTCATTTCCCGCGCACGACGATAGTACGGCAGCAGGGTTTTGCCTGGACATTCACCTGACCAGTGACCAGCATCGCGTCGTGTTAACCGGCCCTTCAGGTGCAGGAAAAACAACCCTCATCAAACTTATTGCCGGCTTACTCAGCCCCGACTGCGGCAAAATTTGCCTGCGTGAACGCGTGCTCTTTGATAGCAGCAGCACCCCTGTGCTCAATCTCGCCCCCGCTGCGCGCCGACTCGGCTATGTCTCACAACACTATGGTCTTTTCCCACACCTGACCGTACAGCAAAATATTGCGTTTGGCCTCACCACGGGTTGGCGTAACCCACCTCGACACCCTTGCCCACCCGCCGTAGGCCACTGGCTTGAGGCCTTGGCCCTAACCCCCCTAGCCCAGGCTTACCCAAACCAACTTTCAGGAGGGCAACAACAACGGGTTGCGTTAGCGCGGGCCTTAGTCATACAACCAGATGCGCTACTGCTGGATGAGCCTTTTGCCGCACTCGATCATGACCTGCGCGCTCAAGCCCGTGCCGAGCTTGATCGATTACAACGCCAATTAGCTCTACCGCTGTTATTGATCAGCCATGACCCCGACGACCTCGCCCAGTTTGGAGAGGCGGTTTATCGCCTGCAACAGGGTCGGCTTCATGCCGGGTAGGCGAGGCTTGAGGGCTGATGTTATTGAGTCTCAAAGCGTGTTGGCATGGGCTCCCCACCAAACGAGGCAATATGACGGTAGGATTTATATTGACATAGTTAATGCCATGCTGATTAGCGCGCCGGCGATTAGCAACCCCAACATGGGTAAGCGCGTGCGCCAAACCAATCCGGCGCTTATCGCAGTAATGCCCCAATAAGGCCAATCGGTCTGCAGCTCGTTGTGCGCGGTCGCAATCACACAGCCCGTGGCAATCAGTAAGCCGATCACAACGGGCGTTAACCCTTGTTTGAAGGCACGCACAGCGAGGCTGTGGCTGTGGCGCTGTAGCCAGCTTGCCGTGTAGTAAGTCAGGGTCGTGCTGGGCAGCAAAATACTACCCAGGGTAAACAAGGCCCCCAGCAAGCCCCACAGAGGGCCGCCCGCATTGCTGCCTATTTGCCACCCGAGCAAGGCGACAAATAAGATGTTTGGCCCTGGTGCTGCTTGCGCCAAGGCAATGGCACTGGTGAACTGGGCATCGGTGAGCCAGGTTTGTTGATCGACCAAATAGCGGTGCATATCAGCGACGGTCGTAATCGCGCCGCCTACCGACAACAGGGACAAGCCCAAAAAATGCAGGCAGAGCCAAAGCCAGTCATGGGGGGCTAAAGTAATCGGCGTCATCATTGTCCGCGCCCGTTGCGATCGCGGCTATCGCTATCGCCTCCCGCTCGCTGGGGCCCCTGAGTCAATGGCGAGCGCGTCGCTTGCTGCTGTTGATGCAGCCGCCAATATGAGGCGATATATAACAAGCTCCCTAAGCCAAGCAACACAAAAAATAAAGGCCAACGCAGCACGGCTACAGCCAGCCATGCCAAGACCATCAGCACGCTTGCCCAGCGCCACCCTAGCGGATGCTGATGCAGCGTTGGCAGCAGTTTCAGGCCAGTGGCAATGATCAAGCCTGCGGCCACCGCCGACATGCCGCGCAAGGCGGCTGCGACCAAGGCATGTTGGGCAAATTGGGCGTAGAGGAAAGCGAGGATCAGCACCAGACAAAACGGCACGCTCAACATGCCTGCCAGCGCGGCGGCCGCCCCGCGCCAACCAAAATAGCGCCGCCCCAACACCAACGCCAGGTTAACCACGTTAGGACCGGGCAAAATCTGGGCGACCGACCATTCCTCAACAAACTCCTGCTCTGAGAGCCAGCGTTTTTCTTCCACCAAGACTCGATGGACCACCGCCAAGACCCCGCCAAAGCCTTGCAACGCGAGCCAGGTAAAGGTGACATAGACAGCCCAAATCGAGCTTGGACGTGGCGCGCCGGCAGCAGTGGGCGCGTTTGAATCAATCTGCATCAGTTGCCTGCAAGGCCAATTGAGCGGCTTGCCGATAGTGCCCCAGCGCGGTCAGTTCGTTCTCAGCCGCAGAGGGTGAGTTAGTTTTTTCTGCTAGCTGGCCGAGGGCCAAATGTAGTCTGGCCTGCACCTGGGGCAGGTGTGCCAGTTTCAGGGCATGCTCAAGATAAGACTTGGCTTTGCCCCACAGCTGCAAGGCCAGGCAAATGTGCCCCAACGCCGCCAACAGGGCTGTATCGGTCGGGTGGGTGTGTTGCCAGGTTTCTGCCTGTGCCAATAGGTGACGAATCAGGGGCGTGGTGGCTTGCGGGTGGGTAGCGCAATCGCTGTAGAGGGTTAGGAGATCGGCTTGCCAATCATGCGCGAGCGCGGTTTCTAGGGTTTCTATCGCTGCCGGAACCATTCCCTCTCGTAAAAAAGCACGCGCCGCTAACGCAGCAATAAGGGGCTGCTGGCGTTCTTGCAGCGGGAAATCTCGCCATAGAGCCAGTAAATGCTCACCATCTTGTTTAGACTCAGTCAATAGTTTGCGGCACGCATTGAGGCGCATTTGCGCGAGGGCGACAGGATGCAAGGCTTCGCGTTTGCTTAGAATGCGCAGTTGTTTCAAGACAGCGAGCCAATTTCCTGCCAGTTGCTGCGCCCGCACGGCAATCCGTAGCGCAGCAATATGGCGCGCACCGCTGCGCTGTAGGGCCGCAATCGTGTCGAGTGCGCCTTCTGCATCGCGCTGATCAAGCTGCATTTCAGCCCGGGTCATTAATATTGCGGTGCGTAAGGGCGTCGCAGGCTCCACCAGCATATTGAGTTGCTCAAGAATGTGGGTGGCGCGCGTGTATTCCTGCATCCGCTGGGCTGCGCGTGCCGCTAAAATCTGTGCCAATGGTGCCCAATCTGGTAACACGGTAGCACTTTGTGCCAAGCGCTCGGCCCGCGCAAAACGCCCTTCATAAAAGGCTTGCAAGGCCTCCCGCATGGCTTGCAAAGCTTGTTTTTGCAGGCGCGTCTGCCGCCACAAACGAGCTTGCTGTGGCCAGCGGCGGGCTGCCGCCAACATACGGAGCAGGGCATAGAGCGCTGCAAATAAAACGATCAGCAAAAGCAAAAACAGGTTCAGCGATAAATCAATACGTTGCGGTGGCACGAGCAACACCACATTGCCATGATTGCACTGGGTGAGCAGGGCCAACAGGATGGCCAAGGTTGCGAGCAGCAAAAAACGCAATAAAGGTTTCATCGCTTGCGCCTGTTATTTTTGAACCTTGGCCGGGGTCACATTGCTGCCGAGCTTACGCACCGTCGTCAGGCTGTCACTCAGGGTCGGCAATTGAATACTGAGCGTCGTACTACCGAGGCCCTGCAATTGTTGTGCGACCAGTGTCACACTTTTTTGCTGACCATCAAAGTAACGCTGCAACCAGTCTTGGGCCTGGCGAATATCGGCACGGAAGGCCTCTTCGTTACGCGACATCAGCGCCAGTCGGGCATTCAGCAAACGTAGTTTGAAATTCTCGCGCACGAAATAGGCCTGATTCGGGCTGAGTAGCAGCGCCTCTGGGGTATCCACTTCGCGCACGCGAATCAGTTCACGTAATTGTGCCCAGATTTTTGCCGCCGCCGTTATCACGGTATGCTGTAGCCGTAACCAGGCTATCTGCCAAGGGGCTTCCCCCTTGAAGGTGATCTCAGTCTCGGGCACTGGGGCTGGCGGCGCCGCCAGGGCGGCAGCGCTGTTGCTGGTCTTGCCCACCACGGGCTCAGCCACGTCATGCTGGCTATCCGCCAGTAGGGGCAGTGCATCGACCGCCAATACCAAGTTATCCAACTTGACCGCCATGCCCGCTAGATCTAACTGTGGCAAGAGTTTGAGTCGATCCATGTCTTGCGCTAAGGCTTTGCGCAGCGGTAGGTATTGCGGCCGATCAACCCGCGCCAGCCGGGTATCTGCCGTCTGCAAGGCAGCCAGTGCGCCGGCGACATTGCCACTGAGCTGTAGCTGTTGATTGGCGACTTGAAGAGTTTGCTCAATTTCCGTAAGCAACCAATCATCGCGGCTTTGTGACAGATCGCGGTAGAGCTGCTCAAGGGCTAACTGTTGGCTCTGCGACGTCGCAATCCGCTCTTCCATTTGCGCAATACGGTTCTGGATATCGCGCACTGCATTGCTGGCTTCTTTGGCAAACAAACGCGCCTCTTGCGACACCGCATCATTGTCTTGCACACGCCGGGCCAACTCACGCTGCACATGGTCAAGCGCATTGATTTGATAAATGCTGGCCCCCACCAACAGTGCCAATACGCCAAATAGCAAACGCCGACGCCAAGCGGCTGAAAAAGGCAAGCCACGGGTTTGTCGAATGATGTATGGCGCGGTCGGCGCAGCGTCCGGTGCCCGTTCGGAATCGGGGGGGGCGCTTGTGGCAGCTGAGGGAGTAGTGGAATGCGGGGAATCAGTGGAAGTCATACGATGCACAGTAAATCGAATATCACCCCATTCTAATCGCTGATCTATGCGGAATCGCGCCTGGCTTGCGCCAGAGAATCGATTAATCCGCTATCGCCTGTGCCACACAGGTGAATGTCGAGAAAACCCAACGTTTTGGCCCGTTCGGCGATGCGCGGGTGAGGCACCCAAACCGGCTGGCGCCGCGCCCAAGACAGCGAGATACCGCCCATCTCAAGCATGCTGATGAGATTACTGGCGCCCTCACTGCTGCTGAGCACCCAGGCCAGGGGCTGTTGCACCGCTTGCCACCCTCGCAGGGTGGTTTGTTGGGGGGCGGTTAATGGCGGGCAGCGACGCGCATAACAAGCGACAACATCCACCACTGCCCCTGCCGTTTGTAATTGCCGAGCAAGCCACTCACGCCCGCCCTGTCCGCGCAGGATTAACACACGCTGCGCCGCCCATTTCCCGCTCACGGTGCGCGGCAGGTAGTGCTCGTTCAGCACTTGCCAGAGCGTTTCCGAGTCATAGCGAGCGGTCTCGGCTGGCGCGTTGGAAGTTGCGCCCTGCGGGGAAAACACTGAGACAGTCGGGGCTAGGCCCTCGGTTTGTAGGGTTTGCAAGCTACCCGGCCCCAACACCGCAATCGTCGTGGTCGCCGGCCAAGTTGTGAGCAAAGTCGGGGCTGCAGTCACAGACATCAAAATCGCATTTGGGCTTACCCAAATCACCAAATCATAGGTCGGTAAAGCCGCCAAGGCTTGGGCTAGCTGTTGTTGCGCCGGCTCATCAGCCAAGCCCGTAATTTCTAGTGTCGGCAAGGCCCAGGCAGCGTAGCCAGCCGCTTGCAGTCGGGCCACACTGTGGATCGCCTGCGCCAACGGGCGGGTGACGACCAGGATCGGCAACGGCGTCAACGCGGGCAGGTGACTCATGGGATGCTGCTGGCGCTGGGCTGGGCGGTATTATCGGCCTGCAAGCAAGCCTCTAAAATTGGCGCCGCCCCACCGGCCAGCAAGGCTGCGGCCACACGTTGCCCCAAGGCGTCGGCTGCCGTCAAATGGGCCTGCCAAACCGCCTGATCAGGCAGGCAAGGCCAAGTATCCAACATCACTGACGCTTGCTCTTGAATGATGCTTTGACCAGTTGGCGCGGCCACCAAACCACGTAAGATCAGTTTCGCGCTGCCCTGACCTTGGGGCAATAGCTGTGCATAAGCGGCCAACGGAACCTGACAACTACCGCCCAACAGCCGCGCCAGTGCGCGCTCGGCAGAGGCGCACAGCGTCGTTTGGGGGTCTTGCAGCGGCGCGAGCCAACGCTGAATGTCGGTACGCTGCCGCAAACACTCGATGCCCAAGGCCCCTTGCGCGGGGGCGGGCAAACTCTGCTCGGTCGGTAAAATGGCGCGAATGCGCTGCGCCAAGCCGAGCCGCTTAAGCCCCGCCGCCGCTAACACAATCGCCTGGTATTCGCCGCGATCGAGTTTTGCCAGGCGCGTATCCAGATTGCCCCGTAAGGGCTCTATGCGTAATGCGGGAAACTGATGGGAAATTTGCGCAGCACGACGCATACTGCTGGTGCCAACAATCGCGCCCGCCGGTAGCTCGGCCAAACTGGCGTAATCGTTAGACACCAAGGCATCACGCGGATCAGCCCGTTCCAGAATCGCTGCAAGGCTAAAGTCTGGCTCTAATTGCATGGGAACATCTTTTAGCGAATGCACCGCCAGATCAGCCGCGCCCGCTGCTAAGGCCACTTCCAGCTCTTTGATAAACAAGCCTTTACCTCCAACCTTGGCCAGGCTTCGATCAAGAATCTGGTCGCCGCGCGTGGTCATGCCAAGCAACTCGACCTGACAGTCCGGATAAAGCCGCTGGAGCCGCTCGCGCACATGCTCCGCCTGCCAGAGTGCCAGCCGACTCTCACGAGTCGCAATGATCAACCGCGAGGGGGAGGCCTGTGACGCATCGGACACAGGAGAGGAAAGAGCATGCAGCGGCGTAGAGAAGGACATGATGTTGGTAGCGAAAACAGACAAACGCTAGTTTACTGGAGCTCGGCGCTATTTCTGATCGTCAACAAGGAGAATGCGGCATCAGCGAACCATCAATGGCTCTACAACTGGGCTAAGTTAGTCAACTCGATTCACTGCAATCGTATTTTTACCCGTTATCAAGGCTGTTTTAATAAGGTTTTCACTTGTGTCCATTGGCGACGGCTGATGGGTAATCGCTCACTGACGCCATTCAGGATGACTTCCCACGAGGCTTCACTGGTTCGCTCATGATCGCCCCCTTCGAGAAGGGGGGCCAGTTTTCCTTTAACCACGCCACTCATGGCGGCTTTCGCGACCAAGGCATTGCGGTGGATCCGAATAAACTGCGCTTGAAACTCCTCTTCCAGTGCGGTGAGCGATTCCTCTAGCAAATACGCTGCTTGTGCCGTACGCACCGTGACATATTTCAACTCGGCTTTGAAATAGATCACGTCGGCTATGGGCACCAGAATAAAGCGACCGCGTTGATGAATCGTTAAGTGTTGGCGGATGGTTTTTTGTAGGGCCGTTTGTAGGGCTGTCAGCTCGCTAGGCGATGTTGGGCTGGCGGTTTCTGGCTGGTCTGTCACAACCGTCATACGCGAGGCTTGAACCCGCTGCAGTGCCGTTAGCAGACGTTCGGCGCGAACCGGTTTCAATAAATAATCGAGGGCCTGTAAGTCAAACGCGGTGAGCGCATGCTGATCATAGGCAGTAATGAAAATGATCGCGGGTAAATGGGGATGATGGCCACGGGCGGCGGGCTCAGCCTGTAAGCGCCAACGATCTAGGATATGACGCGCTAATTCGAGCCCATTCATCGCCGGCATTTGAATATCTAACAACACCGCATCAACCGACTCTTGGCTCAAGCAGGTCAGGGCTGCTGCTGCAGTATTGACTGCCGCAACGACCTGAGTCGGTAGGCTGACTGCAATATCGTCGAGCATGAATTGCAGCCGTTGCAACGCAGGCTGTTCATCATCCACCAACAGTAGGCGTAATGGCTTGGTAGCAGGAGGGAGCGTGGTCATGGTTAAATCAACTCAATCACAGTGGGATACCCGCAGTCTAGGCAGCGACACTACGCGCCATGTTGGGCCGGTTTGCGCGGAATATGCCGCACGGGAAAAGTGAGTCGTACCTGAAACTGGCGACCTGATGGATCGCCACCGGCTGGCGACTCAACAATCGTCGTATTTAATACGGCCTCAACATCATAAAGCAGTGCTAGCCGCGCACGAATATTGTCCAGCGCCAGATGATTACCTTTGGAGGTATGGTCAGCATGGTAAGGATTGGTAATTTCAATGCTCAGCCGGCGCTCGTGGTGGTGAATCTGGATCAGAATCATGCCGCCGTCAATCGCCGGCTCGATGCCATGATGAACAGCATTTTCTAGCAGGGGCTGCAACAATAGGGAAGGAATCATGATGTCTGGCGACAGCGCAGTACTATCGGGCAATCGCCACTGTACTTGCAAACGTGTGCCAAGCCGTAATTGCTCGACCGCCAGATAGCGCTGGCATAAGCTGATCTCGGTGGCGAGTGGCAGCAGATCATGGCGCTCACGCATCAACTCACGGAATAAATCAGCCAGATCTTCCAGGGTTGCTTCAGCACGACGCGGGTCAGTACGAATAATCCCCAAAACAGCATTGAGGCTGTTAAACAGAAAATGGGGACGGATTCTTGCCTGCAACGCTTGCAGGCGGGCTTCGGCAATGGCCGGGGAAAAGGCCCGCGCCCGTAACTCAAAGTAATGTTGCAAGGCCAGGCCCATCAGGGCTGCAGAGAGGCCACGCCAGGCGTGCAATAGCGCGGGGGCCTCATTCAACCATAGCAGGCTTTCAATCAGAAAACCGCACCCAATCGCCAAACTGGCAGGGACAGCAAAGGCCGCCCAGCGCTGTAGCCACACATTTGCGGGAACCAAGCGCCGCACTAAACACAAACAAACCAAACTCAAAAACGTAACAGGCTGCAGCCAGACGGCCAGTTGGGTATATTGCGCCACCGAGCTATCAAACCCAAACCAGGGCCATAAGCAGGCCAAGAAAGCCAGGCCATTGACACACAGCAGTACCCGAATCACCACCCCTAAACTACACCAGTCTGGTGCATAAACATCATGCTGTTGTGGCGTTACCGGAAAGCGAAGAAGGCGAAGGGGCTGTTTTATAATCTGGTTTAGCTGCATGTCTGTTTGCCTTACGCATGTGACTGGCCGGTTGTCTCGACCCCTTGGCCGCACAACTGACACGCGATTTCATTACTCACCCATTCATTCACTGGCAGCGTCAACCCGCTGCCTGGGTAGCCCAAAGGTAGCCGAACATGACCACCACCCCTGCTGATTCCAACGCTGATTCCCAATTCAACCGCAAAGCCGAAGCATGGTCAGCCCGTTTTTCTGAGCCAGTCTCCGAGCTTGTCAAACGTTATACGGCTTCGGTCTTCTTTGACAAGCGTTTAGCCGAATTTGATATTCAAGGCTCACTGGCACATGCAGAAATGCTACACAGTGTCGGTTTATTATCGGCCCAAGACTGGGAAGCAATCCAACAAGGCATGGCCGCCATTTTGCAAGAAATCCAGCAAGGGCAATTTGAATGGCTGTTGGATCTAGAAGATGTCCACCTCAATATCGAAAAACGCTTGATCGAAAAAATTGGCGATGCAGGTAAACGCTTACATACCGCACGCTCGCGCAACGACCAAGTGGCAACCGATATTCGGCTGTATCTACGGGCACAAGTGGATGATCTGCTGTCGCTCTTGCGCGACGTTCGCACGGCCTTGTTGAATCTGGCTGAACGCCACGCTGCCACCATTTTGCCGGGCTTCACGCACCTCCAGGTCGCTCAGCCGGTCACGTTCGGCCACCACCTGTTAGCCTATGTAGAAATGTTTACGCGTGATAGTGAGCGCCTGCAAGATTGTCGCAAGCGCATCAATCGCCTCCCCTTGGGGAGTGCGGCGTTAGCCGGGACCAGTTATCCGATAGATCGCGCCCGTGTCGCGGCGACCTTGGGGTTTGCAGAAGTGTGTCGCAATTCTCTGGATGCCGTTTCCGATCGTGACTTTGCGATTGAGTTTTGTGCGGCGGCCGCGCTGATCATGACCCACATTTCCCGACTCTCCGAAGAACTGATTTTGTGGATGAGCCCACGGGTTGGGTTTATCGATTTACCCGACCGTTACTGCACCGGTAGCTCAATCATGCCGCAGAAAAAAAATCCTGATGTCCCCGAACTCGCGCGAGGCAAAACAGGTCGTGTCACCGGCCACTTGTTGGGCTTACTCACGCTCATGAAAGGCCAGCCCTTGGCTTACAACAAAGATAATCAGGAAGATAAAGAGCCCCTCTTTGATACCGTCGATACCGTGCGCGATACCTTACGCATTTTTGCCGACATGATTCCAGGTATCCAGGTGCAAACCGCCGCCATGGAAGCAGCGGCGCGGCAAGGCTATGCAACAGCAACCGACTTGGCGGATTATCTGGTCAAACAAGGTTTGGCCTTCCGTGATGCGCATGAAGCAGTTGCCCATGCCGTGAAAGTCTGTGTGCAGCGCGGGGTTGATCTCGCTGAACTGTCGCTGGCCGAACTCCAGGCCGCGAGTGGATTAGCCAACGCCGCCGCGTTGATTGATGAGCGTGTCTTCAGCGTTCTCACCCTAGCCGGCTCGGTTGCCAGCCGTGATCACGTGGGCGGCACGGCGCCGAATCAAGTCCGTCAAGCCATCACGGCTGCGCGCCATCTATTGCAACAAGAGGCTCAGTAAACCCCACCTGTACCGGAGGCTTTTGGGTGAAAGGCAAGCGACGCCAGCGACGCCCAGTGGCCGCGCTGGCATGCCACTGCGCCTACGCGCTGGGGGCGGTACGCTCGGCCAAGCCTTTGGGGAGGGGAAAGGCGACTTGTTCTTCGACGCCAGGCAATTTGCGGATACTGATCGACCCAAACTCACGCAGGCGTTGTAATACGGCTTCAACGAGCACTTCGGGCGCTGAAGCCCCGGCCGTAATACCGACCCGGCCCTTGCCCGTGACCATCTCGGCTTGGAGGGCCTCGGCATTTTCAATCAGATAGGCAGGGACTTGCAGTTTTTCCGCAACTTCGCGCAAGCGATTGCTGTTAGAGCTGTTCGGGCTGCCAATCACCAGCACCACATCTACCTGCGGGGCCATGATTTTGACGGCATCTTGGCGGTTTTGTGTGGCATAGCAGATATCTTGTTTTTTCGGCTCGGCAATCGCCGGGAAACGCGCTTTGAGTGCGGCAATGACTGCCGCGCAGTCATCCACACTCAGCGTCGTTTGGGTCACATAGGCCAGCTGTTGGGGGTCTTGCACTACGAGGCGGGCGACATCGTCGACCGTTTCGACCAAGTAAATCCCGGCCGTTGCTTGCCCCATTGTGCCCTCAACCTCCGGGTGCCCAGCGTGGCCAATCATGATGATCTCTTTCCCTGCGGCCCGCATCTTACTGACTTCAACATGTACCTTAGTCACCAGTGGACAGGTCGCGTCAAACACCGTTAACTGGCGTTGCGCTGCTTCCAGCCGAACTGCCTGCGGCACACCATGCGCGCTGAATATGAGGGTGTTACCCGGTGGCACATCGGCCAGCGCTTCAATAAAAATGGCTCCTTTGGCACGCAAATCTGCCACGACATACTGATTGTGGACGATTTCATGGCGGACATAGATCGGTGCGCCAAACTGCGCCAGTGCGCGCTCGACAATTTCAATCGCACGATCTACCCCAGCACAAAAGCCGCGTGGCTGGGCAAGCAGGACCTCGGTCAACGCATGGGTCTCAGGTTGCATTAGAGTACTCCTATGATCTTGACATCAAAACGTAAGGCTTTGCCAGCCAGGGGATGGTTAAAATCAAACAGGGCATAGTCAGGGGTTAAAGTCTTTAACACCCCCGCGTAACGGCCACCATCAGGGCGGGGGAAATCAACAATGTCACCGGGTTGGTAGTCGGTGTCGGTGGGGCTGTTGGCGGTCAAAGTCGCCCGTGAAATTTTCTGTATCAGCTCAGGATTACGCGGCCCAAACCCTTCCTCAGGGCTCAGCTCAAAACTGGCTTCATGGCTTTCAGTCAAACCCAACAAACGGGCTTCCAAGCCAGGTGACAGCTGGCCCATGCCCATTTGAATGGTGGCCGGCTTGTCGTCGAAAGTCGACACAATTTCACCGAACGCCTCTTGCTCATTCAATAACAGGCGGTAATGCAGGGTAACGTGAGAATCGGCTTGGATGGTAGACATGATGAGCTTAACCGCAAAAATAGACAAAATAGGGCTGATATTCTAAGCTAAATGCCTCTTTCCTGCGGAATCCTTCCATTATGGCAATCAAAGACTGGCCAGCCGATGAACGGCCTCGCGAAAAACTGATTCAGCATGGGGCGCAGGCCTTAAGTGATGCGGAACTGTTGGCGGTCTTTCTGAGAGTCGGGGTTAAAGGTCAAAGTGCGGTTGAATTGGCGCGCACCTGCCTGCAGCAATACGGCAGCTTGCAAGGGCTGTTTGCCGCCGATCTGCAAAGCTTGGGCCAGATTCATGGCATGGGTAGTGCGAAATATGCCCAACTACAGGCGGTGTTAGAAATGGCCAAGCGAGCGCTCGCTGAAACCCTGCGCAGCACCCCCATACTAGGCTCACCACAGCAAGTACGCGATTATTTGCGTCTGCATTTGGGGCATGCCCCACGCGAAGTGTTTGTGGGTCTTTTCTTGGATAGCAGCAATCGTTTGATTGCGTTACAGGAGCTAGCTCACGGCACCCTGAATGAAGCCACCGTTTATCCACGGGAAGTCGCCAAATATGCCCTGCAACACCATGCCGCGGCGGTGATCTTTGCGCATAACCATCCCGGCGGGCAGTTGCAAGCCAGTCGCGCCGACATCCAGTTGACGCAGACTTTGCGCGACGCTTTAGGTCTATTGGATATTCGCGTGCTGGACCATTTCATCATCACCCGCCACGGCACCCTCTCGTTGGCAGAAAACGGCCAGTTATAACGCAGAATTGGTAGGGGCGCTGGTTTTCGTTGCCAGTAGCGCCCGGGCTTGTTCGCACCAGTACGTCATCGCGGCATAGTAGCCTTCCCACACACAGCCATTGCAGCCACGACCACAACAGCTGGTTGGCTGTTCCGGCGGGTCCCGAAACGTAATACCCTGTTTAGTCAATTGAACGCTTAACTCGGCGATCCATTGCTTGGCCTGATCAGCGCTTGCGGGTAAAGGGTGATATGAGTTTTGAGTCATCTGTCATATTTTAAGGCTTAATTCCCAGTACAAGACTACACGCTGGGCACCCCCTTGCAAATGAGAATGATTATCATTATTATAAAAAGACCTCATTTATTTGGAGTTACACATGCCAATCTCTCATGACTTAATACCGCCGGACATAAATGAACACCCTCCCGAAACACTGGTGCACAATGGATTGTGTAAAGTCAGTGCATGTAGCCATTGCGGGGTGGTACAACTGATGCTTCAGTATCTGACGCTACGTTTTGACGAAGCAGCCTTCTCCCAATTGGTTGCCACCTTGGTGCTCGCTGAAAAGAAACAGGAGGCGCGCCGCCAAGCTCAGGCAGCCGGGTCAATTCAGCCCAGCAAATCAGCAGACTCAGCGCAAACTGAAGGGCTCCATACTCAACGCTTACCCACCCATCTGCACTAAACAGGCCACAGCATGAAACAAGCCACTGTCATTGAACTGCCAAGGCGACAATCAGCAGCTATTCGGTATCAACTAGCCGCAATTCCTGCACATAGAAAAAAAATCTGGGATCTCAACACGGAATCTCATGCCAACATTATTGGTAACTGTATTCCACTGGCGCAGCTTAGAAAACTTGTGAATAAAACACTGGGGGGCACCTCACTTGCGGATGACTATGAGTTACTGGTAGGAACCACGTCAGCTTGCCGCAGTAGAAACCGTATTTCCGAGTCTTTACAACAATACTTTGAGCGACAGCACAAAGAACTCGTGAAGCGCTACAAAACCCTGCAAACACCAACGCAACTATTGGCCGGATGGGCAGAGTCCATTCAAAAAAATGAAGTCATGGGTGCTATTTGGGCGATTCTTACCCACCCGAGCGCAGATACCCCAACCCAAGAAAAAATCACGCGTGATATGTTGGTCTTGCAGCACCGAGCTGCCGAGGAGCATCGCATGAATACCCAACTCTCTCAATCACTCCAAGTTGAAAATT
Organism: Parvibium lacunae; assembly: GCF_003335215.1. Taxonomy (GTDB): domain Bacteria; phylum Pseudomonadota; class Gammaproteobacteria; order Burkholderiales; family Burkholderiaceae_D; genus Parvibium; species Parvibium lacunae. The sequence continues at coordinate 401,405 of NZ_QPGB01000002.1, forward strand.
TAATGCTCGTCAAGCAACTAGCGGAAATTCAACAACGTGTTAGCCATGATATGCAAGCTCTTCACCAAAAGCTTGAACAAGTGCGCGCCGACTGCATGAAGCTTCGTGCCGAAAACCTTGGTAAGGCGACCATGATTGCAAGCTTGCAACAAGAAATACAGACATGGAAGAGCAGCGCAATTTCTCGCAGCAGTTGGCTTAGTCAACAGGAACAATATCAAATCAAAATACGAGCCCTAGAACAGCGGCTCCATGAGCGCGCCGCTATTAAGAACAGCCAGCGCAAAGCACCAATTCCGGTCACTCTTGATGCAGCACCTGAACAGCCTACTACTTCGACAGTGGTAAAGCCTCTAAGACATTCACCCAACTTAGAACACAAACATATTTTGTGCGTAGGTGGACGTAATGGCAATATAACCAACTATCGCCAAGTGATTGAGAAAACAGGAGCATCATTCAGCCATCATGATGGCGGCCAAGAACAAGCACTCAGTGCACTCGATCACAGCCTCCAAGCAGCGGATTTAATTATTTGCCAAACTGGCTGCATCAGCCACAATGCCTATTGGCGGGTAAAAGAACATTGCAAGCGCACGGGTAAGCAATGTGTTTTTATTGAAAGTCCAAGCCCAAGCAGCCTAGAAAAAAAGCTTGAATCACTCACCCACTCTATAAAGGAAATAGTATGAAGATCACCCAAGATAGCGCACTCACTCAACGAGCCATTGACGCGCTAAATCAGATCATGGAAATTGAATTAGCCGGTGTGGTGCGTTACACCCACTACTCTCTGATGGTGTATGGCTATAACCGCATTCCGATTGTTTCTTGGTTGAAAGGAAATGCGGATGAAAGCCTTGCACATGCGCACAAGGCCGGGGAATTAGCGACACTACTCGGTGGTCATCCTTCACTCAAAATCGGCACCTTACTCGAAACCGAAAAACACGACATAGGAGACATTTTGCGCGAAAGTTTAGAGCATGAAAAAAATGCCTTGGATGCCTATTACAACTTGCTAAAAATCGTAGAGGGTCAATCCGTCTTGCTTGAAGAATTTGCGCGGGAGATGATTGTGAATGAAGAATTGCATTTAGATGAAGTAAACAAAATGCTGCGCAAGCCCGGCGATACTGCTGCATTTAATGCCTGAACAACTATGCAACGACACTGGGGCATCATTGACTTAAGTGGCGTCTAATTGGCCAATTAATAATCTCGGTTAAGTTGCATAGTTCAAAAACAATAACTGTGTTATGAACATCGTAGAAAGTCATTTATGGTTAGTGATTATGCCGTTGCAGCAAAAATAAGTAGCGTAGCCCAGTAGTAAATAGCGCTCGTTCTCTCACCCACTCACGCCACCATCACGGGTGGCTTTTTTTATGTGTGATTGGCGCCAACAAATTATTGCAAATGATAATCATTATCGTTATAATCACCCGACAAATAAAAATGAGAATCATTATCATGAATTTCAAGCTAAGGAATACAACCCGCAAAGCCTTATGCAGGCTGATGGCTACGGTTGTAATAACGGTAGGAGCAACACTCTGCCACGCGCAAGAGGCGATTAGCATCGTCATTAAAAATCACCGTTTTGAGCCAAATGTCGTCCGCGTGCCAGCAGGGCAACGAGTTCAGTTATTGATCGACAATCAAGATGACAGCGCTGAAGAGTTTGAAAGTTACAGCCTGCGGGTAGAGAAAATCATCCCAGCAAAAAGCAAAACAAAACTCAGCATTGGTCCGCTTAAACCCGGTAAATACGTTTTTTTTGGCGAGTTCAATCCGAGCACAGCCACCGGCCAATTGATTGCGGAATAATCATGCTCGCAATTGCGTTAATCCTTTTCCGAGAATCCTTAGAAGCAGCCCTCATTATCGGGATTATTGCCGCCGCCACCCAAGGACTCAATGCGCGTGCACGCTGGATAAGCGCGGGCATCGGTCTGGGTGTGCTGGGTGCATGCGTGGTGGCCTATATGGCGGAACACTTAACTCGGCTAGCGGATGGGATGGGCCAAGAAGTCTTTAACGCCCTCGTACTAACGGCTGCAGTAGTCATGCTCGCTTGGCACACTATTTGGATGAGCCAGCATGGCCGGGAACTCGCACAGCAAGCCAAGCAAATCGGTCACGCCATTCAACATCAACAGCAAGCGATGACAGCTTTACTCAGCGTCATTGGCTTGGCGGTTCTGCGTGAGGGATCTGAGGTCGTTCTATTTTTGCATGGCTTACACGCCAGCCAATCCATCGACACCGGCGCTTTGTGGCTGGGCGGTGGATTGGGTTTAATGGCTGGCAGCGTATTAGGTTGGGCGATTTACCGTGGGCTACTGGCCATTCCTCTTAGCTGGTTCTTCAAGGTCACCACCGCCTGGATCGTGCTGTTGGCCGCCGGTATGTCAGCCCAAGCCACACGCTATTTGATTCAAGCTGATTGGCTGCCAAGTCTGGCTGACCCACTCTGGGATGTGTCTGAATGGTTGTCGTTAGATAGTTTGCTGGGCCAAACTCTTCACTTACTGGTTGGTTACGACCCTCAGCCAACTGGCATGCAAATGGTTGGCTATGTGCTAACGCTCGTGCTGATCACTGCAGGAGCCGCATGGAGCCAGCATCGCGTGAACCACCTTACCTGCACTGGCTGAAAAATGTTAAAGCCAACCCTTGGTCATGATGAATCAGCCGGATCAACGCAATCAAATCGTCCGGTTTGGATTCAAATACGCGCTGGGTATGCCTGCGTAGAGGCCCGCAGTTTATTAGGTGACGCTGATGAACTCCAGATTATTCATGGCGAGCGTACTTATATCCTGCGCCGCACACGCCAAAACAAATTGATTTTAGTGGCTTAATTTTGTATCAGCAAAGCATTACATGTCTTTCTCAACCTCTTCAAAGTTACCGTTACTCGACCGATCATGGACTTGCTCTAGCCGTCTAGAAAAATGGCCGGGGGGCTTATGCTTTGCGGTTGTTCTGCATGGCCTAGCATGGGTTCTTTTTTTACAGTACCGCGCCCCACTTGCGTCACTCAATGCTGACATTCCCGTGATGGAAGTCGTGGATGCGGCACTCCCTGCGGCCCCCACTCCGCCTAGTCGCCAGCCAAAAGTTACGCCAGCCCTCAAACCCGCCCTCGCGCCTGCCTTAGTAAGTAAACCGGTGCCTGCCCAAGTATTACCGGATACGCCTAGCCCAATACCTTTAGCCAGCGCGACGCCGATAAACAGTCAAGCGAACAACGCCGCAACCGCCCCCAGCAATGCCAGCGCAAGCCATACATCGAGCAGCCAAAATCCGAGTCTTCCCAGTGTTAGCCAAGCACCTGCAGCGCAACCCAAGGTGGTAACCCAAGGTATTGCTTACTTAGTCAAGCCAGACCCGCAATACCCACCGCTCGCACGCCGTGCGGGTGAAGAAGGCACCGCATTGATTCGTGTGCTGGTGAACACCGAGGGCCGCCCAGAAGAAGCGAATGTGCAACAAAGCTCTGGCTTTAATCGTTTAGATGAGGCTGCTCGCAAGGCCGTGTTGGCGGCCCGCTTCCGTCCCCATCAAGAAAATGGGCAAGCTATTCGGGTTTGGACCCTAGTGCCGATCAGTTTTACGTTAGAAAATTAACTTGTTTAGAGGATGTTATGGAAAACGCTTTTTCAATCACTCAGCTATGGTCACAAGGCGATGGGGTTAGCCATTTTGTCGCACTCGCTCTGTTGCTGATGTCGATCCTGAGTTGGACTGTCTTATTAAGCAAAACTTGGCTATTTATGCGGGCCAATCGCCATGCCAAACAAGTCGATCAGACATTCTGGCATAGCCCAAGTTTAGCCGTAGCCCTTCAGCACCTGACCGGGCAGCGTAGTAACAATCCTTATCTGGCGCTCGCACTAGAAGGTCAACAAGCCGTTGAACATCATGCGCATGCGCAAGATGATCTACATGGAGCCTTAAGCTTGAGCGACTGGTTGACGAGTTGTTTAAAACGCAGCATTGAAGAAAGTAGTGCGCGCTTGCAAAGTGGTTTAGCGGTATTGGCGTCGATTGGCAGTACCGCACCCTTCGTTGGTTTGTTTGGCACTGTGTGGGGGATTTATCACGCGCTCATGAAAATTGGTACGAGTGGAGAAAGCAGTATTGAGAAAATCGCCGGCCCGGTTGGCGAAGCATTGGTCATGACCGCACTGGGATTAGCGGTCGCTATTCCTGCGGTCTTGGCTTATAACGCGCTGATTCGTGCGCACAAAGCCCAACAATCAAAATTGAACCACTTTGCCCATGACCTCCACGCCTATTGGATTACGGGGGCACGAGTTGTGCGCGAGGTTAAACAAGTAGTCAAAGCAGCAGGGTGAGGCAAGCATGAGTTTTCAAAGCGCATTCAACACCGAAGAGAATGAAATCGCCGAAATCAATATGACCCCGTTGGTCGATGTCATGTTGGTGTTGCTGATTATTTTTATGGTGACACTTCCCGTCATTCAGCATGCAGTGAAACTAGAGCTACCACAAGCCAGCAACCAAGCGAACCCAGTGAAACCAGAACAAATTCAATTGGCAATTGATTTGGACGGTATTGTGCATTGGCAAAGCCAAGCTGTCACGCAGACTGAGTTAGTCGCATTGATGAGCCAAGCAGCAGGGCATGAACCCTTACCTGAATTACATCTGCGGGCAGATAAAAAAGTCGCTTATGAGGCGGTCGCGCAAGTGATTAGCTTGGCACAAAACAATGGGTTACGAAAAATTGCTTTTGTTACCGCGCCATATTCACCAGCAAAATAATTCTATTCCTAGCAAATAATCCGTCGTTTATTTTTCAATAGCCAGCCACTTCCGTGTTCTTTTGCATGCGAATAGCCAGCCAATTAACCAGAGAAACATCATGGCTAAAAAGAAGTCGCGCAATCGCGCATCACAGCCCATTATTACACCCTCAAAACCTGCTGCCTTACCTATTGGGGCTATGTTGCTCGCTGGCATGATTGGCGGTGTTCAGGCACAAAATTCAGCCACGAATACCACAAAAGACAGCGAGACTACCCTCCCTAAAATCACGGTAAAAGATAAAAAAGATCGAGAGAGTAAGAGCTATCAAACTGAAAAAAGTCGGATCGGCAAAGTCAATCAAGAGGTTAAAGACATCCCTCAAAGCATTACCATCGTCCCAGAAAAGCTGATTCATGACCGCCAAGCAGATACCTTCAAAGAAGCCTTGCGTAATGTGGCTGCGATTACCTTTAACGCGGGAGAAGGTGGACGTATCGGCGACAATATCACCATTCGAGGCTACTCTGCTGTGGGCGATTTGTACTTAGATGGCATGCGTGACCTAGCCCAATATAATCGCGAGACATTTAATTTGGAACAAATTGAAGTTCTAAAAGGCGCGGCCTCTATGCTGTATGGCCGCGGCTCAACCGGCGGCTTAATTAACCAAGTCAGCAAATCACCAGTGTTTTATGACAAGAATGAAGTTAAATTCACCGTTGGGAGTAACAACTACAAGCGTTTGACAGTGGATACAAATCAGGTGATTAATGATGATGTAGCAATTCGCTTAAACGCCATGAAAACCGATACAGATAGCTTTCGCAATGGGGTTGAACAACATCGCCAAGGCATAGCACCCAGCATTAAGTGGCGAGTAGGTAACAAAAATGAGGTACAACTTTCCTATTTCTATTTAGAAGAAGACAACATTCCAGATTTTGGGGTACCTTATTTCCGAGGGGCACCGGTAAATGTGCCGGTCAGCAATTTTTATGGATTAAAAAGCGATTATGAACAAAATCGCACCAAGATTGCCACCGCCAGCTATTTACATCGTTTTAGCAACGATACTGAAGTTAAAACCATCCTACGTCAAGGTAATTATCACCGCGACTTGCGCGTGAGTGTGCCCCGGCTATCTGGCAACCCTACTGTCTTAAATGACAACACTTTAGTCGCACGTAACCGTAGCTCACGCGCCGCGAATGAAGATTATTTAACGAGCCAAACTGACTTCACCACCAAGCTCAGTGGCTTAGGTTTGAAACATCAAATTTTGGCGGGGATTGAGCTCAGCCGTGAGAAAGGCAGTCGCTGGAACAATACCAGCAGTGCGGCACAAACTCCAAATACACGACTCTATTATCCAGATAACAATCCAATATTGCCTGCCAATTTGGATGCCTCTTTCCAAGTAACTGGCGTTGTGCATTATGAATCCTTAACAACGGGGATATATGCACAAGATACGATTCAGTTTGCCAAAGATTGGAAAGTGGTACTCGGTGCGCGGTACGACAAATTTAAGGCGACCTATGATCGCCCACAACCACAAGGTGATTTGCAACGAAAAGATGGTGTATGGAGCTATCGGAGCGGGTTGCTGTATCAACCCACCGAGGCACAAACGTATTACCTCGCTTATGGCACCTCGTTTAGCCCCTCTGCCGACTTGTATTCACTTGATGATCGCGGCGCCAATACGCCCCCCGAGAAAAACCGCAATATGGAGTTGGGGGCAAAATGGGAATTACTCGAAGGGGATCTCAGCTTCCGCTCGGCCATTTTCCGCACTGAAAAAACCAATGAGCGCAATACCGATTTAGCGGTGTCGATTGAACAAAATCTATTGAGTGGCAAACGTCATACTGATGGGATTGAGTTTGAATTGAATGGCAGGATTACGCCTAAATGGGATATTTTTGCTGCCTCCGCTTTTATGCGGGCCAATATTGATGCCGCTACAGGCCAGCAAGCCAATACGCTTAACAAAACCCCCGTGAACACACCAAGTTACACCCATGCGCTATGGAGCACCTATAAGATGGGCGGGGGGTGGAAAGTCGGCTTAGGCGCGGAACGTGTTGGCAACCGTCAAGTAAACACCACCAACACAACGCAATTGCCTGCGTACACCCGCTACGACGGTTTAGTTGAATACGCCTATCAACAATACAGCGTTAAACTAAACGTCTTTAATTTACTGAATAAAGATTATTACGAAGGGCTTTACACAGGTCACACTGTGCCAGGAACCAAGCGGGCCGCACAAGTCACTTTTGGCGTTAAATTTTAAGGAAGTTCATGTTACTCGTCATCCCTCAAGTACTCAGCGCCGACCATGTGCGCGAATGTCGGCAACTGGTTGAGGCGGCTACTTGGGTGGATGGCAAAGTCACCGCCGGCACCCAATCAGGCCAGGTCAAGCACAATCAGCAACTGCCTGAAGATGACCCCAACGCCATGGCGGCACGGAATATCATTTTGCAATCACTGGGGATTTGTGCGCCCTTTATTACGGCTGCCCTGCCCCGCAAAATTTTCCCACCTTTGTTTAATCGCTACAGCGGCCAACAAAACCAATTTGGCAATCACATTGATAACGCGATTCGCACCTCAAGCAGTAATGGGCAATGGGTCCGCACCGATTTATCGGCGACCTTGTTCTTAGCGGAACCGGATGAATATGAAGGCGGTGAGCTGGTGATTGAAGACACCTATGGCAGCCAGCGCATCAAACTCGCTGCCGGAGACATGGTGCTGTATCCATCGAGTAGCGTCCATCGCGTGGAACCTGTTACCCGTGGAGCACGTCTGGCTAGCTTTTTCTGGATTGAAAGCATGGTGCGCAGTGATGAACAACGGCGTTTGCTCTATGACTTGGATATGGCAATTTTAAGCTTACGGGCACAATCCCAAGCTGGAGACAGCACAGAAGTGGTGCAGCTCACAGGTTGTTATCACAACCTACTGCGGATGTGGGCAACGACCTAATCAGCCTGCGTTGGAATCGGCTCCAAGTGTTGATAGCCAGCCAGGAAGTCCTCAATGGACTCAAACGGCCAACCTTCCCCATTAATCGCAAAAACATATTCCTGGTAGCCATTGCGGCGGCGAATGTCATGTAACTTGACCTTGTGCCGCTCGCCATTTGAAGTCGTGGCTAAAAAGCGCTTACCAACCGTCACTTGCTCGGGTTTAATCATCTGCTCCACCTTGATATTGAGTTATTGCCCATTGAGCCTCTGTGTGCTCCTTTGTACATAGTCTGCAAATTTTCGTTCGATGCAACAAGGGCCATCTGGCCCACTAAGCCAAAATGTCAGGGTGGAAAAAATCTAACCGATTAAAATCAAGGCAACTTGGGTGCCAACGTACAATATCTGTCAGGTCAGGGCAACAACTGTCTATCCGAATGGCCTTTCCGGTAAAATTGCGGGTTTCGCCATTTAAGTAAAGCACACCATCATGCTGACTTTCCAGCAAATCATTCTGCGATTACAAGAATATTGGGACAAACAAGGTTGCGCCCTACTACAACCCTATGACATGGAAGTGGGTGCGGGCACCTCCCACACCGCTACGTTCCTACGCGCCCTCGGCCCAGAACCTTGGAAAGCCGCTTACGTACAGCCGTCACGCCGCCCCAAAGATGGCCGCTATGGCGAAAACCCGAATCGTCTCCAGCACTACTACCAATATCAAGTCGTGCTCAAACCCGCGCCCGCCAACATTCTGGAGCTCTACCTCGGCTCACTGGAAGCACTGGGCTTTGACCTGAAAAAGAATGATGTGCGTTTCGTCGAAGACGACTGGGAAAACCCCACGCTCGGTGCTTGGGGCTTGGGTTGGGAAGTCTGGCTGAATGGCATGGAAGTCACCCAGTTCACCTACTTCCAGCAAGTCGGTGGCATTGACTGCAAACCCATCACAGGCGAAATCACCTACGGTTTAGAACGCCTCGCCATGTACTTACAGGGCGTAGAAAACGTGTATGACTTGAAATGGACGGACACCATCAGCTACGGCGATGTGTACCACCAAAACGAGGTCGAGCAATCGACGTATAACTTTGAGCACAGCGATGTGGACTTCCTGCTGCAAGCCTTCGGCGCGTATGAAAAACAAGCCCAGCACCTGATGCAAGCGGCGCTAGCTTTACCGGCATATGAGCAAGTACTCAAAGCCGCCCATACCTTTAACTTGCTGGATGCGCGTGGGGCCATTTCTGTGACCGAACGGGCCGCCTATATCGGCCGCATTCGTAACCTCGCGCGCAGCGTGGCGCAAAGCTACCTCGATAGCCGCGCCCGCCTTGGCTTCCCCATGGCGCCTAAAGAATGGGCTACGGAAGTCTTGCAACAACTCGAACAAAAGAAAGTTGCTTAATCGCCATGTCACAACAAGCCAATCTACTCCTTGAACTCTTTGTAGAAGAGTTGCCCCCCAAAGCCCTGTTTAAATTGGGTGAAGCCTTTGCTGGCGCCCTGAGCCAAAGCTTGCAAGCGCAGGGGCTATGCGATTTAAACGTGAGCGCGGTCACGCCGTACGCCACGCCCCGTCGCTTAGCCGTGCATATCAGCCAAGTCGCCGCGCAAGCCGCTGACAAGGCCGTGAATCAAAAGCTCATGCCCGCTACGGTTGGCTTGGATGCCAATGGTCAGCCCACGCCCGCGCTGCTGAAAAAATTAAGTGCCTTAGGTGCGGATGCCAGTGCCGTGAGTGCGCTAACCCGCGAACACGATGGCAAAGCCGAGGTGCTGTTCCTCGCTACCACCGTGAAAGGGGCCAGCTTGTTGGAAGGCTTGCAAAAAGCGCTGGATGAAGCTATTGCTAAACTACCGATTCCCAAAGTGATGAGCTATCAACTGGCAGATGGCTGGAGCAATGTGAATTTTGTCCGGCCCGTGCATGGCTTAGTGGCCCTGCATGGTGCAGAGATAGTACCTGTCCAGGCCTTCGGCTTAACGGCCAACCGTCTGACCCAAGGCCACCGCTTTGAAGCAGCGCAAGCCACGATTATCATTGAACACGCTGACAGCTATGCAGCGCAATTGCGCACCCAAGGCGCAGTGATTGCCAGCTATACCGAGCGTCGCGCAGAAATCAGCCGCCAATTACGAGCGGTGGCGAAAACGGCGGGCGCGAATTTACAGCCGATTGATGACGAAGCCCTGCTGGATGAGGTTACTGCGCTGGTCGAACGCCCCAATGTGCTACTGGGGCAGTTTGAAGCGGCATTCTTAGCCGTGCCGCAAGAGTGCTTGATTTTGACCATGAAGGCAAATCAAAAATATTTCCCGCTACTGGATGGGCAAGGCAAACTGACCAATCAATTTTTGATTGTGTCGAATATCAGCCCGGCTGACCCCAGTGCCGTGATTGGCGGCAATGAGCGCGTGGTGCGCCCGCGCCTCGCCGATGCCAAGTTTTTCTTCGACCAAGACCGTAAGAAAACCTTGCAAGCCCGCGTCACGGGTTTAGATAAAGTGGTGTATCACAACAAACTGGGCTCACAGGGTGAGCGGATTCAGCGTGTTGCGGCTATAGCTAAAGCAATTGGTGAGCAACTGGGTAGTGCCGATTTGGCGCAACAAGCCGCCCAAGCCGCTACGCTCGCCAAAGCCGATTTGCTGACCGACATGGTGGGTGAATTCCCAGAGCTGCAAGGCATTATGGGCCGCTATTACGCCCTGAATGATGGCTTGAGCACTGAGATTGCCGATGCGATTGAAGACCACTACAAACCGCGCTTTGCTGGCGATGAACTACCACGCAATCTCGTCGGCGTCTGTGTCGCACTCGCTGACAAGCTCGAAACACTGGTGGGCCTGTTTGGAATTGGGCAAATTCCTACAGGGGATAAAGATCCGTTTGCTTTGCGGCGGCATGCGTTGGGGGTGATTCGGATGTTAATGGAACGTGAACTACCGCTGGCACTGAATACCCTGTTACAGCAAGCAATGCCCGCATTTGGCAACCTCATTCAAAACAACGTCAATGAGTTAGAAAAGTTCATGGCTGATCGTTTGGCTGGCGTGTTGCGCGAACAAGGCTATAGCGCGCAAGAAGTCGATGCCGTCCTCGCCCTGCAGCCACAAGTATTGCAAGATATCCCCAAACGCTTACAAGCCGTTAGAGCATTTGCGACCATGGATGAATCCACCGCCCTCGCAGCCGCGAATAAACGGATTGGCAACATTCTGAAGAAGAGCGAAGACATTGGGAGTGTCGTGGACACAAGCTATCTCAAAGAACCCGCTGAACAACAGTTACACGGTGCTTTGCACAATGTGCAACCGCTGGTCACTAGTTTCTACAATAACGGGGAATACACGGCCGCCCTACGTGAACTGGCGGTACTGAAAGGCCCGGTCGATACGTTCTTCGATCAAGTGATGGTGAATGCCGATGATCCCGCCCTCAAGGCGAATCGTTTAGCCTTGTTACAGCAACTGTATCAAGCCATGAACCGCGTTGCCGACTTGGCAAAATTAGCGGCTTAACCGAGATTCTCCGCTGAGCCGACGCCATGTACAGCAAACTGATTATTCTTGATCGAGATGGGGTGATTAACCATGACAGCGATCAATACATTAAACACCCTGACGAGTGGGTACCGCTACCGGGTAGCTTGGAAGCAATTGCCAGACTCACCCAAGAAGGCTATCGCGTGATTGTGGCGACCAATCAATCGGGTATCGGTCGTGGCCTGTTTGATATGGCGACACTCAATGCCATGCACGACAAAATGCATCGACTGGTGCAAGGCCTTGGCGGCAAAATTGACGCAGTTTTTTTCTGCCCCCATACCAGCGAAGCGCAGTGTGTCTGTCGCAAACCCAAACCAGGCTTGTTTCAACAGATCGAGGAGCGCTATGGCGTGAGCCTCAAAGGGGTGGCGGCAGTAGGCGACTCGCTGCGGGATTTACAGGCGGCCACGGCGCTGGGATGCCGGCCCTACTTAGTTCGCACCGGGAAAGGCCGGAAGACTGAAGAGACCGGTGGGCTACCCCCGCATACCGAGGTTTATGAAGACCTGGGTAGTACGGTAGAAGCGCTTTTGCAATCGCCCCACACGCCAATTCAGGTGAAGCCATGAGAACAGCTTGGTTATTGAGCCGTTCACTGGTCTTTCTGTTGGTGCAAGCAGCCTTGACAGTGCTGTTTGGCAGCTTGGCGTTTTTGACTTGGCCATTGCCGCCAGTTTGGCGGATTCGCCTAATTGCGGTTCCCTGGACACGTTCCGTGCTTTGTGCGCTGCGGCTTATTTGCGGTATCAGGGTGCAAGTAATTGGCCGCGAGAACTTGCCCGATGCCCCTGTGATTGTGTTATCCAAACATCAGTCCGCCTGGGAAACGCTTGCTTACATGGGATATTCACCACGACCACCGTGTTTCGTATTCAAAAAGGAATTGCTGTATATCCCTTTTTTCGGTTGGGGGATAGGCTTAATGCGGATGATTGCGATTGATCGTAGCCAAGGGCGGAATGCCTTTGAACAAGTCGTTCGTGATGGTCTACAACGTTTGCAAGAAGGGCGCTGGATTATTATGTTTCCCGAAGGAACCCGGATTCCGGTCGGGCAAACAGGCAGCTATAAAACGGGGGGGGCCAGACTCGCCATTCGGACCCAAATGCCAGTCTTACCAATTGCGCATAATGCCGGAGAATGCTGGCCCAAAAACCGTTTTATCAAACAACCGGGCTGTATTACCGTCTCAATTGGTCCTTTGCTGTCAAGCCGAGATAAAACGCCTGAAATGCTTAATGCCGAGGTGGAAAGCTGGATTGAGGCAGAAATGCGTCGTTTAAACCCGGAACGTTACCCGCCTAACACGACCTTGCTCAAACAGGCGACGACCATCAGCCTGGCCACAGTCGATAAAACGACACGTGCATGACCGCGTATTGGCGCATCGTGCAATCACTGTCGTTAAAGCGTGTCCGTGACACACGAATTCCATATGCTTTCAGCTATACTGACTGCTTATTTTGACACTCACTGACCGTGCTATCACTGCTGCTCCCCTTTCTACCCAGAGCGCGTGCTGCTCGCGCCGCTACGGCGTGTGTTAAGCCGTGGCTGCTGGCCCTGCCGTCAGTTGCGCAGGTAATGCGTATGAGTATTAAACGGCGCGCATCCCGCCAAGCATTGCAGAGCGGCGCGGCGCCAACTCAAATCGCACTGCCCTTTGATGCTCCCTTGCCCATCCCTCAAGCCAATGGGCCAGAGCGTTACATACGGCTTGGGGAAGAAGTGATTGCTTATCGCATTCGTCGCGCCCGCCGCCGCTCTATTGGTTTTGTACTAGATGGAGAGGGCCTGCAGGTTAGCGCCCCCAAATGGGTCACCCTCAGTGAGATTGATGCTGCACTACAGAGTAAAGCACGCTGGATTCTCGCCAAACGGGCCGAATGGTCTGAGCGGCAACGGCGTAACCCGCTGCCAACCATCAGCTGGCAGTCTGATAGTGTCTTGCCGTTTTTAGGTGGACAAGTGCGGTTATCGCTAGGTACGGCCATGCAGGTTTGGCTTGAACCGAGTACCGCTGACCAGTTAGCCACCTTGCATTTACCCCTGGGCCGGGAAGCGAGTCAACAACAAGTGCGCGATCGGGTCCACGCTTGGTTACAACAAGAAGCACGCCGAGTCTTTGCAGAACGGATCAGCCATTACAGTGAAAAATTGGGGAGCGGCCCAATCGCCTGGACGCTCTCTTCAGCCACCATGCAATGGGGTAGCTGCACCGCCGATGGCAAAATTCGTTTGAACTGGCGCTTGGTTCACTTTCCATTAAGTGTGGTTGATTACGTCATCGCCCACGAGTTAGCGCACCTGAAAGAAATGAACCACGGCCCTGAATTTTGGCAGACCGTGGCCTCTCTTTTCCCGGCCTACGTGGAAGCCAAAGAGGCGCTTAAATATATTCAGCCTGAAACCCTCTATGAAGCTTGATACCTGTTTATGAGACTCTTGCACACGATGTTACGCGTGGGTGATCTGCCCCGCTCAATTGCGTTTTATACCCAAGTGATGGGCATGCGGCTATTGCGGACGACCGATCGTCCTGCCCAACGCTACAGCTTGGCGTTTATAGGCTACGCCGATGAAAGCGAACAAGCCGTGTTGGAGTTAACCTACAACTACGGCGTTGCGGAGTATGAGTTAGGTACCGCCTATGGTCATATCGCGATTGGGGTATCCGATGTTGTGGCAACTTGCGCACGCATTACCGCCGCTGGGGGGCAGGTCACGCGCCCACCTGGCCCTGTTCAGGGTGGCAATACCATCATTGCCTTCGTGCAAGATCCAGATGGTTATAAAATCGAGTTAATTCAAATCGAGGAGTAAGGTCGTGGGTTTATTAGACGATTTACGCCGCCAGGCCAATACCATCAATGAACAATTACAGGATGAAGAGGCCATTCGCGCGGAGCGGATTCGGCGTGTCGATAGTTGTATGGCACAGATCTATAACTACCTAGTTGACCTGGGTAAAAACCTCGACGTCATCAAACCAACCAGCGCTCAACGCCTGGAGTTTGCGCCCAGTGTTGTTTTTGCCGACATGAAGGTCAGTGATTTCTTTGTCGATAGCCGAAAAACCCGCCACCTTGAACGTGATGTCTTCAATGACATCGTCTTTGCGTTCAATTATCGGGGCACCCAGCAATTTATGGTGAAGAAAGAACTCCCCCTCGAAATTGATCGACTTAGTGATCAGCTCAAACAACTGGGGATTCGCTTTGAACGAGACGACATAAAAAATGAGCGGCGGTTACTTTCTCACTCGAATTTCAAGTTGCATGCCGACATTCGAGCAGGTGCAAAGATTTTGGCTGACTATGAACATGGCGAGGTCTTGTTTAAAGTAAAAAATTTGGAACGCCTTGGCGTCGTCGATCTCTTATTCAAAACTGAGACAATTAACGACTCTAAACTGGAAGATTTCGCCCATCTCATCCTGGGCCAACCTAATGCGTTTCGCCAGCAAACCGCGCCAATGCGCCTCAATCTGCCCAAAGGATAAAAATCTGTTTAAGCTAGCCTGGCCTGTTGCCAGGCATGGGTAACGGCAACATAGACGGGCAAACCGATTTCCTCGGCGCGCGCCTGCATATCCAAGCCACAAGCCGCATAATCGACCCCAGCTAGTAATTCTGAGAGCGTGTTTTTCAACACTTTGCGGCGCTGACTAAAGGCCTGCGTGACCAATTTGGCAAAAAGCGTGCGGTCCAGATTCTCACTACCGGGATACTCCCGGGGTTGCATCCGCACAATCGCAGAGTCGACCTGTGGCGGCGGATTAAAGCAGTGCGGCGGAACATCAAATAAGTGAGTCATGTCATAGTCAAGCTGCAGCATCACGGATAGCCGGCTATACGCTTTAGTTCCAGGCTCCGCCACCAAGCGCATCACCACTTCTTTTTGCAGCATGAAATGCTGATCAAGAATATGCGCACGGTATTGCTGCAAGTGAAATAACAAGGGGCTGGAAATGTTGTAGGGTAAATTGCCAATAACGCGTAAGCCCAGTCCGGCAGCCTGAGCCAGTTCAGCAAAATTAAAGGCCAAGGCATCGCCAGCATGAACCACCAACTGAGACGTAGGATACTGCTGGGTCAACCGAGCCACCAGATCTCGATCCAATTCAATCACATGTAAGGGCTGGATATCGGCGAGTATCCGCCGCGTGAGCGCGCCCAGCCCGGGCCCAATTTCAACCACGAGTTGCCCTTCACGAGCATCAATCGCACGGGCAATCTGGTCGATGATGCCCTGATCAACGAGGAAATTTTGCCCAAAGCGTTTACGTGCGTGGTGCCCTTGCACGGGGCGCGGCGTGGGAGTGTAGCGGTTAGCAGCGTTCATTCAGCCTGCTGGGCGAACTTGTTTTGCGCCAGTTTAAGGGCCAGCTCGGCCGCAGCCAACATACTACTGTGGTCTGCTTTACCACTGCCTGCAATGTCTAGTGCCGTGCCATGATCAACGGACGTGCGAATAATCGGTAAACCGAGCGTGATATTCACTGCTTGCCCAAAACTTGCATATTTGAGCACAGGCAATCCCTGGTCGTGATACATCGCCAAAACTGCATCACAGGTTTCTGTGTATTTGGGCGTAAACACCGTATCGGCAGGGAGTGGTCCCAACACCTGAATATCCTCTGCTTGGGCCGCTTTCACAGCAGGGCGAATCACGTCAATCTCTTCTCGCCCAAGATACCCATCTTCACCGGCATGCGGGTTAAGACCCGTAACGATAATACGTGGTTTACGCAGGGCGAACTGCTGCCGTAGGCTGTTGTGCAAGATACGCAGCGTGTCGAGAATACTGTCATAAGTCAAGGCATTAGGGACTTCTTTTAACGCCAAGTGCGTCGTCGCTAAGGCGACTTTCAATTGCTCACTGGCTAACATCATCACCACCCGCTTTACCTTGCATTGCTGCGCCAGATATTCGGTGTGGCCAGAAAACTTGATGCCGGCCTCATTGATGACACTTTTTTGAATAGGGGCCGTGACAATCGCGGAGAAACGTCCCGCTTGTGCGCCCTGAATAGCGGCATCCAGGCTTTGGAGGACATACCGTGCATTGGCAGGATTGAGTTGACCTGGCTGACATGAGGTCCCCAACGGTTGGTGCAGTACTTCGATACTCTCTAAGCTAGCAGCTTGTTGTGGCTGGTAATCACTTAAACGCAAAGACAACCCCAAGCGACGTGCGCGTACCGTTAGCATGCCACGGTCGGCGATCAACACAAATCGCACATCTGGATAGGCCGCACGTAGTACCTCGACCGCACGCAAGCTAATCTCTGGGCCGATACCTGCGGGTTCGCCACAGGTGATGGCAAGTGTCAGTGACATGACATCCCCAATTAGTTTATTTCTTCTGCTCTGAACTCAACAAAGGTTTTATCTCGCAATTGCCGTAACCACTCCTGGTACTGCTCATCACTTTTGCGCTCCCGCAAAATTTGTCGCGCAACCAAACGTAAACGGTCTGCACCCATCTGTTCCTGCTTACGTTCGAGCACCTGAATGATATGCCAACCGAAGGGGGAGCGAACAGGTTGACTTATTTCATCTACCGCCAGCTTATCCATAGCCTGCTCAAACTCTGGCACGGTATCGCCAGGATAAAGCCAACCCAACTCGCCGCCCTTGCCGGCAGTGCCATCGCCAGAGTAAAGCCGCGCTAATTCGACAAAATTAGCGCCATTCGCTAGACGATTCCGCAGTTCTTGCATGCGCCGCAATGCTTCTGTTTCGGACACCAGCTCACTGACTCGCATCAAAATGTGGCGGGCCCGCGTTTGTTGGACGGCAGGCCCATTGAGGGCGCCATCGGCCGCGCGCCGGCCTACCAGCTTCACGATGTGGAAGCCTGCCGGGCTGCGTAATAGCGAGGTCAATTGTCCGACTTGCACATTAGCAACCGCATCCACAAACAGTTGAGGAACCCGCTCGATATGTCGCCAACCGAGATTGCCACCTGTCGCCAAGCCTTCTGGACCATCGGAATAGGTTGCCGCGAGACGAGCAAAGTCCTGGCCTTGATTCAAATCGGCGATGATCTTTTCCGCCAACGCTTGCTTTGTAGCGATTTGCTCTGGGCTTGCATTGTCAGGCAAGCGAAGAAAAATCTGCGCCAGATTTAATTCACTGTTGGCTGCATTATTTTGCTCAGCGATGAAGTTATCGATTTCCCCATCGCTGATTTGGATCTTGGCATCCACTTCCCGTTCGCGTAAACGATTGAAAACGATATCTTCTCGTACCTGCTGTCGAAAAGCAGCAAAACTAAGGCCATCGGCTTCGATACGATTGCGCAATACCTGTAATGACACGTTATTTTGCTGGGCAATACGGCTAATCGTACGGTCGATGAGGGCATCTTCGGCTTGAATGCCGAGATCCTTCGCTAATTGAAGCTGCGCCTGTTCTAAAATCAGGCGTTCCAACACTTGCTGCTCGAGGGTCTTGCGATCAGGGAGACGAATCCCTTGCGTGCGCATCTGCTGTTCGTAGCCGCGCACGCGCAAATTCAATTCATTTTGCGTGATGACGCTGTTATTAACGACCGCAACGATACGATCAATCGGCTGAATCGGTGTCGCAGCATAGAGGGCAAAAGAGGCCAATGAAAGACACAAGCAGGCCAGCAACTTATTATTCATAATGGGTAAAGCGGGAAGAATTGGAGTCACGGTTGTTTAGGATACTATATCCCGGAATGTTACGACGTAAGATTTCACTCGGATTGCTGCCAAGGGCTCCAAAACCACTCAATTCCAGCTGTAAAAAGAAAGAGGTGGTTGAGGTATTCGCGGCACTGGCGAAACGCTGGCCGACGGCGCGAATGATCCAGCATCCCCCGTTATATTCAACCCCAAGCACATTTTCGACAGATTGACGATCAAGCAAAGAATAATTCACCCGGCCAACTGCATACAGACTCTCGGTTAAGGGCCACTGTCCGGCAATATCGACCTGTCGCAGTTCGGCCTCGCGATAGCGGTAGGTCGCCGCAATACTTTTTCCCCGCGCTGGAATATATCGAATACTGGTGTTATAGCGACGGGCGCTGTTATCTTGAGCATTTAACTGCAATCCGCTGTCTAAATAAGTGGTTCGGCTTAATTGGCCATAACCCGCGAAAAGTAGGTCAGATTTGCGCTCATTACTCGGTGACCCCCCGGGCAGGGTTACCACCGGTGATTGAAAATTGAAACGTTGCGCAATCGCCAACCGCAAACGCTCTTGCCCGGTACTATCCGTAATGAAACGGGTCGTCAATGCGGTGGTGAGTTGATCCGCATCGGCGACCCGATCTTGACCAGAAAATGCATTTTCAGCGAAGATCTGCGCAAAATTAATATCCGCCAATGCGCTGTCAAAGTTCGGTAAATTACTCTGATTACGGTAAGGCGCACGCAAATAAAATAAGCGGGGTTCGAGTGTTTGGCTGACTCGATTACCAAATAATGAGGTTGAACGCTCAAATATCAGGCCACTATCCAAGCTATAAATTGGTACCTCGCGCTGCGCATTGCTTTGCGCAAGATTAAGGCCCGAATTGGCATCAAGGGCATAATAAGTGGTATGGAGGCTGACTTTCGGCACCACAAACCCATAAGAGCGGGTTAACGGATAACTGAGGGACGGAATTGCCAGGTAGCGCTCACCCGTCTGTAACGTAGAGTGAGAAAAGCGGGTCGCTTCAACGGTTAAACCGGCATCCAAACCAAACCAGTCAACCCATCGCTGCTGACTGCCAACTTGAGGCAGCCGCGCATACGGTGGCGTAATCGGGGTCGAGGCATTTTGGAGCGTTTGAAAATTCGACAGCCGCAAGTAGGAAGTCCCGGTCGGATGCAAATAGCTTAAGCCAAGATCACGGGGCAAGAAACTCTGCGAACTCGCCGCCAAGGTGCGCGAGAAATCGGTGAAATAGGTGTCATCGGATACTTGATTGAAATTGCCTGTCAGCGTCAAGCGGGGCGCTAATAATTCCGCATGCTGCCAGCTGTAGCTGTAACGCGCTCGCCCCTGTTCTTGATCCTTGGGCAAGTACTCAGCACGTAACTGCCCCATGCGATTCTGCTCACCCAGATAGCGGAAATCTGCGCCCAATTGCTCACCGCGCCGGGTGTAATAGCGGGGTAATAGGGTAAGGTCACGATTCGGGGCGAGATTGATATAAAACGGCGTGGTGAGTTGAAAACCACTCCGTGAAGAACTGGAAAAATAAGGGGCTAAGAAACCCGTGCGACGCTGCTCGCCCAAACCGAAACGGTAGCGCGGCAAATACAAAATCGGCACATCTTTGAAATAGAGCGTCCCTTCTTTGCCGCTGGCCTGCTGCTCAGCGGCATCTAAGGTCAACTCCTCGGCACGCACATACCAGTCACGCTTATTGGCTGGGCAAGTGGAATACTCGGCCTGCTTCAGCTGCGTTTGCTCTTGGTTCAAAAAAGTGAGGCTGCGCGCTTGGCCACGCCCGTTATTGGCCGGCAACACAAATTCAGGGCGCTGTAACTCACCTTGGCGGGTATCCAGTTTGAGGCTGAGCTGATCCCCTGTAAAAAAATTGCCATCCCGATAGAGGCGCACTTCGCGCTCTGCGTACAGCGTATCTGTAAACGTGTTGTAACGGATTTCGGCGGCTTTTAAGACGGTTCCCGGCATCCGCATTTCAGCCTGGCCCACCGCCTGCAACTCTTGGGTTGGGGAACCGGTAATCTGCTCGGCCATCAAGAAACGGGTTGTCTCCTCAGCAGATAGCGGTGGCAATAGGGTCGTGGATAATTTCAACGATACCGAACCCACAGGTTCTGCTTGCCAAGACGCTGGGGGACTTTCGCAAGCCGTATTGTCACCCTGCGACGCCGGGGTATCCGTGATCGCGTTGCGCAACTGCGTCGGCGAGGCCGCCATGACCACGGGCACGATCATGATTCCCGCGCCCCCCGAAGACAACGTCAATCCACCCAACAGGGTCAGTTGACGCAGCATTGAACTTGGCAACAGGGAGAAAAGCGCACGTATTCGCATGCAAAGAGTCAATCAGTACAATCCTGCGCCACCCCCTGAGAGATCGGCCACAGAAATCGTATTGAGAATATAAAGCGGCTATTATATGGGCATTCAATCGCTGCTGATTCCATCATGAAGTCAATTCTCGCTCCTAACGCCGCGCCTGCTCAAAACACGCGCACTGAAACCGCCCCTGTCAGCCCTCAAACCAATCCAAACGAGTTACCCGCCATTGATCAAACGGCAAGGTTGCAACTGGTGAGAGACTGGATCAACACGCTCAGCCCGACTTATCAACTCCTTCCAGACAGCCTCACGCCCGCTTCCGCCGATGCCAGTTTTCGCCGTTACTTTCGGGTGCAGAGTCAGGCCACACCGAGCAGTTATATTGTGATGGATGCACCGCCCTCGCACGAAGATAGCCGACCCTTTATTCATGTTCGAGATTGCTTTGCCGCAACCGGTGTCTGCGTCCCTGAGATTTATGCGCAAGATCTCCACCAGGGGCTTTTGTTATTGAGCGATTTTGGTCAGACCACCTACCTGCAGGCCTTGCAATCACAGCCGGTTGAGGTTGCCCATCCCTATTACATGGCGGCAATCGATTCCCTGATTACGCTTCAGCAACACAGCCAAGTGGACCAGCTACCGAGCTATAACCGTGAGTTACTGTTGCGAGAAATGCGTCTCTTTCCGACCTGGTTTCTGAGCCAACATCACCGCTATGCACTCAGCGAACCAGAACAAAACGCCTTGGAAACCATTTTTGAAACGCTCGTCGCACAAACACTCGGACAGACCCAACGCTATGTGCATCGAGACTACCACTCACGTAATTTGATGGTTCGTAGCAATGAAACTGCGCCAGGCATACTTGATTTTCAAGATGCAGTCTACGGCCCCCTAACCTATGATCTGGTTTCCTTGCTGCGTGATGCCTACATCGCTTGGCCCGAGGAACAGGTCATTGATTGGGTCATCCGTTACTGGGAACAAGCCAAACGCGTCGGGTTGGCGGTTCCGCTCGATCCCAGTCAGTTTTACCAAGATTTTGAATGGATGGGCTTGCAGCGGCACTTAAAGGTCTTAGGGATTTTTGCCCGCCTTTACCACCGCGATGGCAAAGCGGGCTACCTGAATGATTTACCCGTGGTCTTGCGCTACGTGCGCAAAGTGGCTGAGCGCTACAGCGCTTTCTTTCCGCTGCTAAAAATCTTGGATCATCTGGAAAATGTCCAAGTCAGCTATACCTTTTAAGACCATGCTGCCAGCCATGATCTTAGCGGCAGGGCGCGGAGAACGGATGCGCCCCTTGACCGACCACAGCCCCAAACCCTTACTGGTCGCGGGAGGGAAACGCCTGATCGAGTGGCAAATTGAGCGATTGCATGCTGCCGGAATTCGCGAGATTGTGATCAACCATGCGTGGCTGGGCGCGCAAATTCCAGCAGCACTGGGGCAAGGCGAACGCTACGGCGTTGCGCTTCAATATTCCCCAGAAAATCCCGCCCTCGAAACCGCAGGCGGTATCGCTAAAGCTTTTTCGCTGATCGCCCACGATTATTTGTTGGTGACCAACGGCGATATTTACTGTGATTATCCTTATGCACAACTGATTCAGCGCCTGCCCGCGCTCGAGCATAGCCGTTTATTAGCCTGGCTGGTCTTGGTAGACAACCCGCCCCATCATCCGCGTGGTGATTTTGGCTTGAATGAAGCGCAGATTACCCTACCAGAGCGTGAACAAGCACACCCAACCAACCCCACATACACGTTCAGTGGCATTGGCTTATATCACCGCAAGCTATTCGATTCACTGGCTATCGACACACCCGCACCCTTGGCGCCGCTGTTACACATGGCCATCAAAACCAATCAGCTCGGCGGCGAGTATTACCAAGGGGTGTGGCACGACATTGGTACACCGGCGCGCCTCGCCGCACTCGATGCCCAATTGACTGGACAGCCTGACATTACCTTGCCGAATTGATGAAAGAAACCCAGGAGAAGGTCACATGCCGATGAATCCGACCCCACCGATTACCCGCTATGCCGAGCGCCGCGAACGCTTACGTCAACTGATGCTGGCGCAAACGCAAGGCAAGCCTGCGGTTGCCATCATCTTTACCGCCCCGGAGGTCATGCGTAACCGCGATGCGGATTATCCTTATCGTCACGATAGTTATTTTTACTATTTGAGTGGCTTTACTGAACCTCAAGCCTGTTTGGTGATTCGAACCCATGCGCCGGATGGTCAGCAACACCATTTGTTTTGCCGCGCTAAAAACGAAGAACGGGAAATCTGGGATGGGTATCGGTTTGGCCCTGATCAAGCCCAGCAGTCTTTTGGTCTTGACCAGGCGCACACCATTGAAACCCTGGATCAGCAACTGCCTGGCTGGCTGGCGAACCAGCAAGCCGTGTTTTATGCCTTGGGCAGTGATATCGATCTGGATCAACGGGTGCAAGGTTGGCTTGATCAAGTCCGTCAGCAGAGCCGCGCTGGCGTCTCCGCCCCGCATACCCTATTTGATGTCAGAACGCTGCTGGATGAAATGCGGCTGTTCAAGGATGCCGATGAAATCGCCTTGATGCAACGTGCGGCCGATATTTCAGTGGCAGCACATCGGCGCGCAATGGAACTCACCCGTCCCGGTTTATTTGAGTATCAAATTGAAGCAAGCTTGCTCCATACCTTTCGTTACCATGGCGCCAGTGCCCCTGCCTATGGCTCTATTGTTGCCAGTGGGGCCCATGCCTGTGTTTTGCATTACCGCAATAATGATGCCTGCCTGCAAGCGGGGGATCTGCTGCTGATTGATGCGGGCTGTGAGTTTGGTAGCTATGCGGCAGACATTACTCGGACTTTCCCGATCAACGGTCGCTTTAGCCCCGCCCAGCGTGAGCTCTACGAGATCGTACTGGCCGCACAGAGTGCAGCCATCGCCGCAACCTACCCAGGCCAACCCTTTAATGCGCCGCACGATGCCGCCCTGGAAGTGTTAATCAGCGGTCTGCTTAGCCTAGGATTATTGCAGGGCACGGTGCCGGAGATTCTTGCAAACGGGGCTTACCGTCAGTTTTATATGCACCGCACCAGCCATTGGCTCGGCATGGATGTGCATGACTGTGGCGAGTATCGCGCGGCAGCGACCGATGACCAGAGTGAGCGCCCTTGGCGCGCTCTCGCGCCTGGCATGGTGCTGACGATTGAACCCGGGCTCTATGTCCGTCCGCACCCGAATGTTCCCGAGCGTTACTGGAATATCGGCATTCGGATTGAAGATGATGTGTTGGTAACCGCCACAGGGTGCGATGTAATGACTGCCGCCGCGCCAAAAACAGTGGCCGACATTGAAAGCCTGATGCAGGCAGCGTCCACGGCTGCGGCACTCCCCTGATGGCGACCACCATACCCCCGCTCGATGGCGAACACCTAACCGCCCCCCTCTCGACGCCTGAGGTGGATATCGCGATCATCGGGGCAGGCCCTGTCGGCAGTACCCTCGCGTTACTGCTACAAGCCTTACTACCAGAGACCTGCCGGCTCGCGCTGATTGATGCGCAAGCCCCGTCGCAACGCCAGCAAGACCCTCGGACACTGGCCTTGGCTGAAGGCAGTCGCTTGATTTTGCAACAGATCAATGCCTGGCCTCATGACAAAGTGATGCCGATTCGGCAGATACACATTTCACGCGCAGGGCGGCCGGGCCGCACACATCTCAGTGCGAACGAGATGGGCGTCCCGGCACTGGGGTATGTGGTGGGGTACGGGGCTTTGCTTGAAGGCCTGCTGCGCGTGTTGCCACCGCCTCAAACTTGGGCGGAAATCAACGCTACAGCAAGCCCCTTAAGTGGTGGGCTGTATCATCTACGGCCTTATCAGTGTCGCGTCGTCAACGAAGGCGGTGCGGACCAACCCCTTACCCTTCATCTACAAATACCAGGGAGCGAAGCGCCGGGCCATACGTTACGAACCCAATGCCTGATTCAGGCTGAAGGGGGAGTGTTCAGCCCCAACACACCCGCATCCTCAGCCTCGCGCCTGCCGCGCATCAGCACCGCTGCCCTCTCGGCTTGTTTGAGCAAGCTGACGAGGGGCGCAGAAATAGCCGATGCCCCCAGACAACGCGCCTCCAATCAGCATGCCGTGCTGGCAGAGGTGGTCGCCCCAGATCTCGGTCGTGATGATAGTCGGCGTTGGCAAGCCTATGAGCGCTTCACCGCAGAGGGGCCCCTGGCGTTATTGCCAAAGCGGGCTGACACTGGCGACACGATGGCGCACTACAGCTTGGTGTGGTGTTGCCTGCCGGCGCGAGCCACGCAGCTCAAAAATATGGATACCGCTGCATTTAACCAAGCGTTAACCACCGCATTTGGGTCACGCTTAGGCCGGCTGACACTGAGCAGTACACGACATACCTATCCTCTCGGGGTCAGTTATTACCCACAAATCCAACAAGGGCGGCAAATCCGGATCGGTAACGCCGCACAGACGCTACACCCGGTCGCCGGTCAAGGGCTGAACTTAGGGTTACGCGATGCACTGGAATTGGCGCAAGCGTTACGCCAAGGATGGTCAAGCGAACCAGTCGCCCTCTGCGCTGCGCTACAACAGCTTGCCCAGCAACGCCGGGTTGATCGCCAGCTCACGCTTGGCTTGACTACCCTCATGAGTGAACTGTTTACGCTGCCAGGACTGGCTCAGCTTGGCAGCCATGGGCTGCTGTTGTTAGATCAATGGTCAGTGCTACGCCGCCCCTTCGCCGCACACATGATGTATGGACAGCGGCAATAAAAAAACCATCTGCTAGTCTAAAACCAAGGCATCGAAAAACGCCATTGGGTACCGAGGTTTATGCTTAGAGGATAAAATAGCGGCCTGTATTACGTCTGCCTATTTATGTCTACGGCTTTTGCCCCCACCTCGCACAAGGATGTGAGCTGCCCACTGCAAGTCGGGTCAGTCCAGATTCCAAACCGTTTATTTGTCGCCCCGATGGCCGGGGTGACGGATCGGCCATTCCGCCAACTCTGCAAAGAGCTCGGCGCAGGCTATGCCGTTTCTGAAATGGCGGCGAGTAATCCGCGTTTATGGGCGAGCGAAAAAACGGCCCGCCGCCTAAACCATGAGGGAGAGGTCGACCCTATCGCCGTGCAGATTGCCGGGAGCGATCCCGAGATGCTGGCAGAAGCCGCTCAATTTAACGTTGATAAGGGTGCACAGATCATTGATATCAATATGGGCTGCCCGGCTAAAAAAGTCTGCCGTGTGGCCGCAGGCTCAGCCTTACTGCGCGATGAGACGTTGGTTAAGCAAATCCTCGAAGCCGTGGTCAGTGCTGTTCCCAACACACCCGTCACCCTTAAATTCCGCACTGGTTGGGATCGCGAGCATAAAAATGCCTTGAATATCGCACGCCTGGCAGAGCAGTGTGGGATTCAAATGCTGACATTACATGGCCGTACCCGCGCCGATCTTTATACGGGATCCGCAGAATACGAGACGATTGCAGCGGTGAAGGCCGCCGTCAAGATTCCGGTCGTCGCGAATGGTGATATCACCAGCCCTGAAAAAGCGCAGGCTGTATTGGCGGCCACTCAAGCCGATGCCATCATGATTGGGCGTGCCGCCCAAGGCCGGCCCTGGATTTTTCGCGAAATCGCCTACTACTTACGCTATGGCGAGACATGCCCAGCCCCCACGATTGAAGAAGCGCGTAGCGTGCTGCTGGCCCATCTCAAGGCGCATTATCAATTTTATGGCGAGGTGCTGGGCGTACGGACCGCCCGCAAGCATATAATCTGGTACACCCAGCACTTGGTCGGTGGTCAGGCTTTTATTGATCAAATGAACAGGCTGGACACCACAGAAGAACAGGAAGCCGCCATTGATGCTTTTTTTGCAGACCAAGCTGCGGTGCGGACACGGCTGGCCTACTGTGAGTGAAGCCCGATACAGTCGCTGATGAAACCGCGTTATCGGCTGTATCGGCAAGGTGTTATCAAGATAACAATAAGGTGGATCAATCCGCCAGAGGCATGACAATAGGAAAAAGTCGGGTGAAAATGAGCAATTTATTGCTTATTTTTTGGCTATACTAGCGCCTGCACTACGGGCATACATATTTATTGGGTGAAGATATGAGTACAAACAATATTGCAACAAGCATTACCGAAGCATTGGAACAATATTTTCGTGATCTGGGTGGTGAAAAACCCCATAACGTTTACGACATGATGGTTGATGCAATGGAAAAACCGCTGCTGGAATTTATTATGGCGCGCACTCGCCACAATCAATCACAGGCCAGTATCATCCTGGGCATCAACCGCAACACGCTGCGCAAAAAATTGCAGCATCATGGCATGCTATAACTGACCCAATGTTACAGAGAGACGTGTTAGGGGAACCTGACACGTCTTTTTTATTGTCTTTCTTTTTTGTTTTTTGGATAGTCTAATGAGCCAAGTCACTGCCTTACCCCGTTCTGCTGATCTCAAATTACCAATCAAACAAGCCTTGCTCAGCGTATCGGATAAAACCGGGATCGTTGAATTCGCCCAAGCACTTCATGCACGCGGGGTTAACTTGCTATCAACCGGTGGCACGGCAAAACTGCTAGCAGAAAAAGGCATTCCCGTCACCGAGGTCGCAGATTACACCGGCTTTCCTGAAATGCTGGATGGGCGAGTCAAAACCCTGCACCCTAAAATTCATGGCGGCATTCTGGCTCGTCGCGACATCCCCGAACACATGGCGGCACTCGAAGCACATCAGATTGGTACGATTGATTTGCTGGTCGTCAATCTCTACCCCTTCCAGCAAACCGTCGCTAGAAGTGACTGCACGTTTGAGGATGCGATTGAAAATATCGATATCGGCGGCCCTACAATGCTGCGTTCCGCCGCGAAAAACCACCGTGATGTAACGGTTGTGGTAGACCCCGCTGACTACCCCACCGTACTCAACGACATGCAAGCTCACCAAGGCGCGGTTAGCAGCAGCACTAAACTCGCTCTGGCGAAAAAAGTGTTTGCCCATACGGCGGCCTATGACGGCGCGATCACCAATTACCTGACCAGCCTAGATGCAGAAAATATCAAAGGGGAATACCCGCAAGTCTTGAACTTCCAATTCCAAAAAGTGCAAGACATGCGCTATGGTGAAAACCCGCACCAGAGCGCGGCGTTTTATCGCGATAGCCAAACCATTCCCGGCGCACTCGCCAACTACACCCAACTGCAAGGGAAAGAACTCTCTTACAACAACATCGCCGATGCCGATGCAGCGTGGGAATGCGTGAAAACCTTTGATGCCCCGGCCTGCGTCATCATCAAACATGCCAACCCTTGCGGCGTGGCGGTAGGAGCCGGTTGCCTTGATGCCTACAGCAAAGCCTTTAAGACCGATCCGACCTCTGCCTTTGGCGGCATTATTGCCTTCAACCGTGCGCTGGATGGTGCCGCTGCCGAAGCGGTGGCCAAACAATTTGTCGAGGTCGTGATTGCCCCGAGCATCAGCGCCGAAGCCCGCGCGGTGTTCGCCGCTAAACAAAATGTGCGCTTGCTTGAGGTGCCGATTGAAGACGGGGCTAACCGCTTTGACCTCAAGCGCGTCGGTGGCGGTTTACTGGTGCAAACGCCGGATATCAAAAACGTC
Organism: Parvibium lacunae; assembly: GCF_003335215.1. Classification (GTDB taxonomy): domain Bacteria; phylum Pseudomonadota; class Gammaproteobacteria; order Burkholderiales; family Burkholderiaceae_D; genus Parvibium; species Parvibium lacunae. The sequence goes on from NZ_QPGB01000002.1 coordinate 429,400, forward strand.
TTGCCGACTGAACTTAAAGTCGTCAGCGAGCGTCACCCCACCGCACAAGAAATGGTGGACTTGATGTTCGCTTGGCGGGTAGCGAAATATGTGAAATCGAACGCCATCGTTTTCTGCGGCAATGGCATGACCTTGGGTGTGGGTGCGGGGCAAATGAGCCGGGTCGATAGCGCCCGCATCGCCAGCATCAAAGCCCAAAACGCCGGTCTGTCTCTGGCCGGCTCGGCCGTCGCGTCGGATGCCTTCTTCCCCTTCCGCGATGGCCTGGATGTGGTGGTCGATGCTGGCGCGACTTGCGTGATTCAACCCGGTGGCTCGATGCGTGATGAAGAAGTGATCGCGGCGGCCAACGAGCGCAATGTCGTGATGCTGCTGACTGGTACGCGTCACTTCCGCCATTAAGCACGAGTAAGCGTTCTTCTTAATCCCTTTCATACAGAGTGAATGCGCCATGTTAGATACCGACTACACCCCAGGCGAAGGCTCGATTTCATTTGGCACACATCGTTATAAAGCCAATCTCGATAAAATCTCGCCAGAGAGCCGCGCCACGCTCGCGCAAAGCGCAGAAGGCTGCTTGCTAGGAGTGTCGTTAGGAAGTGCCAACTTTGAAGGCGCGCGGCTGGAAGCCTGTATCGAATGGATTAGCGAGCGCTATTCAAGTTGCGGGATTGTGGTTGGCGATACCGTATACCGCCTCACCCTGGCACTGCTAGAAGGGCTGGATGAAGAAACGGCACGGACCCGTGCCCTCGCCGCGGGACAGCAATTTTTGGAAACCTATGCCCCGCTGTTTCGGCAATATGCCGGAAAGTGTACGTTCAGCTTTATTCCTTTCTCGCAGTTAGAAAGCCACGCCAAACTCCCTGAATATCACTCAGCCCTCCTGCATATGGCTGTCGCTGACGCCAATTTTGCGGCCTCAATCGACGCCTTTGCACAGCTTTACCTGAATCGCGGCGATAAACTCGACGTTAACCCCTTTGCTGTCTCGCTAGAGCGGGCGGCCGAGATTGCCAAATCTTACTTGCTTGAGGAATCCGCACTCTTTGCCGTTCTCGCTGATATGGGCTGGCAAGTCGTCGCTTACCCAGGCTCGATTGATAGTATTGAAGGCCTGTGTGCAGGACGCTTCCAAGGCACCCCCGCCCCCCTAACCCAGCTTTCTTTTGCCGCGCTATCGTTGCGTAAACGTGGTCTCTACTTCACCGATGGCTCACAAAAGGTTGTGCGCCGCAGTGGCGATAGCTCCCTGGAAACCACACGACCAGGCATGGAGTTTTTGGCTGAATGTGACGACGCGACCTGGAACAAGCTATTCAAGCTCATGAAAATTCAAAAATTCGCCCCACGCGAAACCATTCTCGCCGCAGGTGATGAAGACCGGCGTTTATTTTTATTGGTAGAAGGGCGAGCAGAAGTCACGATTGAGCGCAGTGATGGTTCGCGTCAGCAACTGGCGATTCTCGAACAGGGTACCGTTGTCGGGGAGCAAGCCTTTTTAGATGGCTTGCCGCGCTCTGCTCAAGTGACGGCCCTGAATGAATGCGTTGCCCGCACGCTGAGCCAAAAAGATTTTCGGACCCTCAAACAGCAATCGCCTGAGCTTGCCATTGAAGTTTTAGCTGATATCGGTAAGACCATTTCCTTGCGTAGCCGTCGCTTACTCTCAGAAGTCCAGTACTTTGCCTAAGGCAGAAGACGCACGCCACAGCCCCGCTCCCTGCCGACAAAAAATAACGCCAGCCTTTTGGGCTGGCGTTACTAGCTAAAAAAATACCCGCTGATTGCGGGTATTTTTATTTGGCGTCCCCACGGGGATTCGAACCCCGGTTATCGCCGTGAAAGGGCGGTGTCCTAGGCCTCTAGACGATGGGGACAGAAACTTGTCTGTCGATACGTGATGTAAAACGTATCAGCCTATTGCGTATTTGTTTGGTGGAGGTAAGCGGGATCGAACCGCTGACCTCTTGCATGCCATGCAAGCGCTCTCCCAGCTGAGCTATACCCCCAAACGATGCTGGAACTGCAAAGAGGTGAGATTATAGAAAGTGGGGGGCGGTTTGTCAACACCCAGCCCTCATTTCAATTGCAGGCGCTGTAAGACTTCCGCCCGCCCGAACAAATGCAATACCGCATCAATCGAAGGGGTTTGCAACTGTCCCGCCACCAGCAAGCGCACCGGCATCGCCAGCTTAGGCATTTTAAGGCCATGCTTAGCCAGCACTTCTTTGAGGGCAGCGGCAATCGCGGGCACGCTCCACTCGGCGCTTTGCAGCGCAGCGGCAAAATCAGCCAGCGCCGGCTTAATCTCATCGGTGAGGTGCTGCGCCAGCAACTCTGCCGGGGCTTGGCGCGCGCCGTAAAAAAGCATGGCTTGCTGCGCAAGTTCATTGAGGTTGGCGCAGCGGTCTTTCAATAGCGCAATCGCGGCCGCTACATCTACCCCACCGTCTACCCCCGCAATGGTGCCGCCGAGCGCGGTAATGCGCGGGGCCACTAAATCGGCCAGACGCTGGTTATCGGCTTGCTTGATGTAGTGGTTATTGAGCCAGGCGAGTTTTTCATGGTCAAACTGTGAGGGCGAGCTGCTGAGATTGCCGCCATCAAACCAGCTCACAAATTGTTCGCGGCTAAACACCTCATCGTCACCATGCCCCCAACCCAAGCGCGCTAGGTAATTATTAAGGGCTTCGGGCAAGTAACCGTCTTCGGCATATTGCATAACCGAGACCGCGCCATGCCGCTTAGAGAGCTTTTGGCCATCCGAACCATGAATCATCGGCACATGGCCATAAACCGGGATGGTGGCACCCAAAGCCTGGAGGATGTTGATTTGCCGAGGCGTGTTATTCACATGGTCATCGCCGCGAATGACATGGGTGATGCGCATATCCCAGTCGTCCACCACCACGCAAAAGTTGTACGTCGGGACACCACCTTTACGGGCGATGACTAAATCATCCAGCTCTGCATTGGCGATGCGAATTTCGCCTTTCACCAAATCGTGCCAAACCACCTCGCCGTCTTGGGGGTTCTTGAAGCGCACCACGGGCTCTATACCGGCTGGCACGGGCGGTAAGGTTTTGCCGGGTTCGGGCCGCCAAGTGCCGTCATAACGGGGCTTGTCGCCGCGGGCTTTGGCCGCTTCGCGCATGGCATCCAGCTCTTCAGGGGTGGTGTAGCAGTAGTACGCGGTGCCGGCATCTAGCATATGCTGAATAACCGCTCTGTAACGGTCGAAGTGCTGGGTTTGGTAGAACGGGCCTTCGTCGTGGTTCAGCGCCAGCCAAGCCATGCCATCAAGAATGGCTTGCGTGGCTTCAGGGGTGGAGCGCTCTAAATCGGTATCTTCAATCCGCAAAATAAACTGGCCGCCAAAATGGCGGGCGTAGGCCCAAGAAAAAAGCGCGGTGCGGGCACCACCGACGTGTAAATAGCCGGTTGGGCTAGGGGCAAAACGAGTGCGGACAGTCATTGATTTTTTCGCGGGTAAAGTAAAACAATTATTTTACCGGTTTTGGCAGGCAAGCCCCGCCACTAAAACCTATAGGCAAGGGAGTAGTCCCTTAAGGACAGATTTGTGGCATAATCATGGACTTTTCCGCTTGGGGTTGGGCTTGGTGTCCTACTTCGGCTGATGAATTCTGATATGGCTAGCTGCGTGTTTTTTATTCAGCAAGACGTATCAGGCAATTAACACTCAACAGGCAAGTGGTGCAGATACGCTAAAGGCAGTGAGCAAACAGGCGCGCACTGGCTACCCAACTTAGGACTAAACATGAAAAAAGACATTCATCCAGAATACCGCGACGTGGTGTTCGTCGATTTATCGAACGATTTTAAATTTATTACGCGCTCGACCATCAATACCCGTGAAAAAATCACGTTCGAGGGTAAAGAGTATCCGCTGGTAAAACTGGACGTGACGTCTGAGTCTCATCCTTTTTACACCGGCACGCAAAAAATCGTCGATACCGCCGGTCGGGTTGAGAAATTCCGTCAGCGCTTTGGCTCACGCACAGGCGTTAAAGCCTAAGACCGGCTCTGACGACGACGCGAACGCGTCAGCAAAAGTAGAAAGGGGCACTTGGTGCCCCTTCTTATTTTGGCTTGGTGAAACCCTTATCACCATGCCGAGAACGTAAAAATAGTGAGAGTCTGCAAAGATTCTGCCCCGCCTCGCTTACTATTCTAAAATTCCGCTTGCCTGTTGCTGTTCTCATGAGACTCTTGTATGAATGCCAGTAGTTACATCACGCACTCACAAGCCAGACGGCTGCCATTCTGGGTTTTGGCCGCCTTGGTGCTCATGTATGCCGTCGCCGGATTTATTGGCCGCGACCCCTGGAAAAGTGATGATGCGGCGAGCTTTGGTGGCATGCTCACTTTGGCCGGTGGCAATGCCCTCGATTGGCTACAACCCCATGTGATGGGCGCCCCCATAGTGAATGAAGGCCCTTTCTTTTATTGGTGGGGGGCCTTTTTTATTGCGCTGTTCGACACCTGGCCCACGTCCCTGCTAGGGCTCGGGCTGGGCCCAGCCCATGCTGCACGCATCGGCAGTATTGCCTTGATTTTATTGGGGATTACCTGGATCTGGCGCAGCGCCTTTGTCTTGGCAAGGCGGCCTGAAGCACAACCGAATAATCCGTTGGGTACCGCGCCACAGCCCTTGCAATATGGGCGCATGCTGGCGGATGCAGCGGTCTTGCTACTGCTGGCGAGTATTGGCATGGTGGTCCGGTTACACGAAACCACCACGGAAGTTGGGCAATGGGCGCTCGTCTGCCTGGCGCTCTATGGCATGGCGTGTGGGCTGGAACGCCCCTGGAAAGGCGGCATTTTGTTTGGCTGTGCGCTGGCCGCCAGTATGCTGGCGCAAGGGGTTTTGGTCACCCTGTTGCTGTTGGCGATGTTGTTGTTGACCCTGCTTGTCAGCCCACGCTTGCGTTTTCATTGGCAGGGTTTAGTCGGCTTTGGTCTGCTTATTCCTGGCGTTACTGTCGCGGTGTGGGTCAGCCTGGTGTTGTTTATCGCCGATGGTGCGGCGTATCTACAGGCATGGTGGCAAGCGAGCGTACAGACCTTTCGCTGGGGTTTACAGGCCCCTGGTCAATGGAAATTTTTATTCACCAATGCTTGGCTGTTTACCTGGCCTTTATGGCCACTAGCGTATTTTGCGGTCCGTGCCTGGCGTCATGATCTGCGGCGCCCCGTCATCGCCTTACCCCTCTGTAGCGCACTGGTCGCCGCCCTGTGGCAATGTTTAGGTAATGGCCCCAGTGATGTGCAGTTACTGTGGCTGTATCCGCCACTCGCGTTGCTGGCGGCGTTTGGGATTCCTGCCCTAAGCCGCAGCACGGTCAATCTGATTGATTGGTTTGCCGCGATGACCTTCACGTGTTGCGCGATGCTGCTGTGGGTCGGCTGGAGTGCTGTTGCTTTTGGCCTGCCTGCAGCGCTGGCAAAAAGTGCGCAGCGTCTGGCACCGGATTTTCAGGGGGGCTTTGTTTGGTGGGAATTTGTTGCAGCCTGTCTGCTCACGCTCACTTGGCTCTGGATTATCGTCTGGCGAACACAACGGCGGCCCCAAGCTTTGTGGCGTGCCGTCGCCCTGAGCATGGCGGGCTTGCTCCTGGTATGGAGCCTGGCAACAACGTTGTGGTTACCCTGGGTAAATGCGACCAAAACGTATCGCGTCGTGGCGCAACAACTGGCCGCACAAATCCCTCCCCATCTTGCCGCCAGTGACGCCTGTATTAACACCGTTGGCCTGGGTTTGGCCCAGCGTGCTTCCTTTGCCTATTTCGCCGCACTCAAGTTTGCCCCGATTGATTTACAAGGTGAACAAGTCAGTTGCCGCTGGGTATTGCTACAAGATAACCCCCAAGATGGAAATGACGATACCCTGCCTGACGTGCAAGCAGGCCGCTGGAAAAAGGTCTGGGAAGGACGACGCGCATCAGACCGCCATGAGCGCTTTCGTCTGTATGAGGCGGTGCAAATGGAAACGCGGAAACAGCGCTTCCGTCGGCGTGTTTAGCGCTCGCCTGTTTGACCAAACGCCGCTAACCGTTGCCTGAGATGCCACCCCTTTCTGTCACGCACACCGCACGCCAGATCATGCACTTGGCCTGGCCGCTGTTTATCGGCCAGCTTGCGGTGATGCTCAATGGCCTGCTTGACACTGCGATGGCCGGCCACTATGCCGCCGTTGATTTGGCCGCAGTCGGCATTGGCAGCAGCATCTACATCAGCGTGTATATTGGACTCATGGGGATTCTGCAAGCCTTGGGGCCGATAGCCGCAAGGCACTACGGCGCACAAGCGCTACCGGAAATCGCGCAAGATGTCCGACAAAGTTACTGGGTTGCCTTGCTGCTGAGCGTGCTGGGTTGTGCTGCCTTGCTCACGCCTGACTGGTGGTTACAACTCATTCAGCCAGATGAGCGCGTCGCGGATAAGGTCCGGGATTATTTGTATGGCGTTGCCTATGGCTTACCTGCCGCTCTGCTGTTTCGCGTTTATTACGCGCTGAATACCGCCGTCGCCCGCCCCCGTGTGGTCATGGCCATTAATTTATGTGGCTTGGCGATCAAACCCCTGCTCAACTGGCTGTTAATGTATCAAGCAGATTTAGGTGGCCCCGGTGCGGCACTCGCCACCAGTGGCATTGCTTGGCTCTCGGTGGGCTTGTTTCTGCTCTTTGCCCGCCACGACACGATGTATCGCGAATTAGACTTATGGCGACTGAGCCGACCAGCCTGGGGACGGATTCGCGCACTGCTCGCACTCGGCATTCCGATTGGAATGAGTTATGCGATAGAGGTAACGTCATTTACCTTCATGGCTTTGTTTATCGCCCGCTTTGGGGTCGAGCAAGCAGCCGCGCATCAGATCATTGCTAACCTCTGCGGTATTTGTTACATGGTATCGCTTGCGATTGCCAACGCCAGCAGCGTGCTAGTGGCACAAGCGTTGGGAAGTCAGGAGAGCCATCAAGCACAACGCTTCATCAAAGTTGCCCTGGGCTTGGGTACGCTAGCAAGTGCAAGCTTGATCCTCACGCTGTGGCTGGCACAGGCCCCACTTGTGCAGCTTTATACCAATGCGACCATGGTGCAAGAACACGCCCTAAGCCTATTACCCTTGCTACTGCTATATCTCTGCTTCGATGGTCTGCAATGTATTTTAGGTTTCTTGTTGCGCGCCTATCGTTGTACTACCCTACCCATGTTGATTTATGGTTTCTGTTGCTGGGGGATCGGATTAGGCGGGGGCTATTTCTTGGCTTTTCATACCCAGCAGTGGTCAGGTGCTGCAGGTTTCTGGTTATCTGGCGCCATCAGTTTGCTGCTCACTGCCTTATGTTTATTTGGCGTAATGCGACGCCGTGTCTATCAACGATCTTAACCATTTATCAACCCGTCTGTAGGCCTATCAATAACCCCAGTGGCACAAAGATCAGGGAAGCAATATTCCCAATCAAAACAATTGAGGCCACTTTCTCAGGCTGCTGCTTGTAACGCTCGGCAATAATGAAGTTCAACACAGCCGGGGGTAAACTGGCAAATAAAAAGACCAACCCATGCTGAGTGGGGGTCAAGGGCAGTATCCATGCGCAGGGTAACGCGATCAATAATCCCACTAGGGGGCGTGCCACGGCGCCCAGCAGGCCAACTTTCCAGTCTTTGAAATCCCCATCGACCAGTCGTACCCCGAGCGCCAAGAGCATCAAGGGAATGGAGGCATCACCAATCATTTTGATTGGCAAATAAATCGCACTGGGCAGGGTTATGTTGAAGCTTGCGCATAACAGGCCGGCAGCCGTGGCCAGGATCATCGGGTGGGTGAGTGCGCCCCATACTGATACACCTGCATTCACCATTTTATTGCCGACGGTAAAGTGCAAGAAATTAGAAACGACAAACATGGCAACGGCTGGCCCTAAACCGATTTGACCATAGGCCAACACCGCCAAGGGCAGGCCCATGTTGCCGCAATTATTGAACATCATGGGGGGGACAAAGGTACGAATTTGCTGCCGAGTCAACAATGCAACAGGCCAAGCGAGTAGGCCAGAGCCCAATACAATGGCAAAGGCGGCTGCCAGTAACGGGAGGTTTTCCGCCAAATTAAAATCTTTGCTGGCCAACGCGCTGAACACCAGCAGAGGGCATAGCAATTGCACATTAATCAAATTGACCCAAGTCCAGCCAGCGCGATTTTCTGGCCCTACCTTTCGACCATATAACCAACCAATCACTACGATCACCAACACCGGAAAAATAATGCTGGCAATGCGCAGAAAAATGTCGGTCGCGGGTGTCATGGCCAAGTTTACTCAGCGAGGGCGAGCGGGGGAACTTTCAGGAAATGTTGGCGGTAATATTGCAATTCTTCAATCGATTCGTAAATGTCAGCCAGCGCCGTGTGCTTGGTCCGTTTGACAAACCCTTTTGCCAGTTCAGGGGTCCAACGTTTGCACAACTCTTTCAGTGTGCTGACATCGAGGTTGCGATAATGAAAATAATTTTCGAGTTCGGGCATATAACGAGCCATAAAGCGGCGATCCTGGCAGATCGAATTACCACACATCGGTGACTTACCTTTGGGAACATAGGTCTGAATGAAGGTGATCAGTTGTTGTGCCGCCTCTGCCTCACTCAACGTCGATGCCTTGACTTTCGCAATTAAGCCAGAGCGACCGTGCGTATTCTGATTCCACTCATCCATCCCCGCCAGCACGTTGTCTGATTGATGAATTACCAAAACCGGGGCTTCAGCAACCGTATTCAAATGCATATCGGTGATGACAATCGCCACCTCCAAGATGCGGTCTGTCTCTGGCTGTAAGCCGGTCATTTCCATATCCACCCAAAGTAAGTGGTTTTCGTTCGGACGTGGTTGCGCGGCGAGTGGATTCCCTGCGTGTGACATAATCTATTCCTTCTAAGAGAATGACATTGTCGCACAAAGCGAAATAGGGAAAGATGACCGATGTTGAATGCGCAGCTTTTTACGTGGATTGTGGCTTTCTTTCTGCTGAGCAGTGCGGCATGCCGAATCTGGCTGGTGACTCGCCAACTGCGTCATGTGATGCAGCATCGCGGCCAAGTGCCCACCGCCTTTCAAGCACAAATCAGTCTGGCTGATCACCAAAAGGCCGCTGACTACACCCGCGCCAAACTCAGGCTGATCTTGATCGAGCTCCCCATTGAAGTCGGTTTATTGCTTGGCCTCACTTGGTTTGGTGGCTTAGAAAGTCTGAATCAGTGGCTCATCGGGCAGTTGGGGCCTGGCATGCTCAGTGCGCTGGGCTTGTTTGTCGTTATCACTGTGCTAGCTGGGTGTGTCAGCCTGCCGCTGCAGTGGTATCGGCAATTTCACCTCGAACAAGCCTTTGGCTTTAACCGCATGACACCGATGCTGTTTGTGCGCGATCTGGGCGTCAGCAGCTTACTCACCGCTTGTTTGGGCTTGCCCTTGCTGTGGCTCTTGTTAACGCTGATGCAACGCCTTGATCAAGATTGGTGGTGGGCCGCGTGGCTGACCCTCAGTCTGTTTCAATTTTCATTATTATTGATTTACCCCCGCTGGATCGCGCCCCTCTTCAACCGCTTTACGCCGCTGAGCGATGCCGACCTCAAAGCCCGCATTGAAGCGCTGTTAGCACGCTGTCAGTTCAATCATCAGGAAATCCTAGTGATGGATGGAAGCAAACGCAGCAGTCATGGCAATGCCTACTTCACCGGTTTTGGCCGGCACAAGCGGATCGTCTTTTTCGATACACTGCTCAACCGCCTGGCGCCAGGCGAGATTGAGGCCGTTTTGGCCCACGAACTGGGCCATTATAAAAAGCGCCATCTGCATAAAGGCCTGATCGTGAGCCTGAGTTTGAGCTTGCTGTTGTTCTATGTCTTGGGCTGGTGCCTGAACCAGAGCTGGTTTTATACGGGCCTCGGGGTCACGCCCCCGTTGTTGATGGAAGAAACGACTGCGCTGAATCGATATGCATTAGCGCTGATCTTGTTTTTTCTGGTGCTGCCGGTATTCACTTTCTTTTTTAGCCCCATTTTTAGCGTGCTGTCACGGCGTCATGAATTTGAGGCCGATGCCTTTGCCTGCCAACAGGCACGCGGGGAAGATCTCATCAGTGCCCTGCTTAAGTTATACCAAGATAATGCAGCAACCCTAACGCCCGACCCGCTTTATTCGGCGGTGGTGGATTCTCACCCTCCGGCGCCAGTCAGGATTGCGCATATTCAAACCCAGCTTCGCTCGTAGCGCGCTTTTCTCGCGAGGCAGAGGGGATGAGAGGAATAAGAGGGGCTGGCCCAGGCAGCGCGATGCAGCACACCAAGCTGGTGGTCACCCCCTTGGCAACCATGAATTATTGGCAGTAGCCAACATCTCTTGGCGCGCTGTTCTACAATAAGGCCAGCCGCCGTTGAAACCTGAGACTATCTGGAGACCATCATGACCGTACCGTTGTCGAGAGCCGAACTGCTCACCCGTACCAGTACCCATCAAACCAGCCCGGCCTATTCCGTGGCTGCCATTACTGAGCAACTGGAAACGTTACCCGGTTGGTGCTACGAAGCGGGCTTTTTACAGCGAACCTATCGTTTCACCAACTATTACGAAACAATCACGTTTCTGAATGCGTTAGCGTATGTTCTTCATCGCGAAGATCATCATCCTGAGCTGCTCGTCACCTACAATAGTTGCGTTGTCCGCTTCAACACCCATTCAGTAGAGGGCATCTCGATCAATGACTTCATCTGTGCCGCAAAAGCCGATGCGGTGTTCGGACAAACCTACCGCTAACGGTGTCTGCGATGTCTCAAGGCCAAGGTCAGGTTCTGGCTTCCTATGGCCGTCATTATTTGGTTGAGCTGGATACTGGCTCAACCTTAATTTGTTATACACGCGGTAAGCGCAATGATGTCGCGGTTGGAGATCAAGTCACCGTCACGGTCAGCAATGCCTCACAAGGGGTGATTGAGGCTATCCAGCCGCGCGCAAGTTTGCTCTATCGCTCGGATGCCTTTCGCACCAAACTGTTCGCTGCGAATGTGTCGCAACTGTGGATTGTTATTGCCACAGAACCGCATTTCTCCCCTGAGCTGGTGCAACGAGCAATCTTGGCCGCGCAAGCTGCGGCTATTCCTTGTGCGATTATCCTGAATAAAATTGATTTGCCCGCACGTCTCCGTGCTACCCGGGAACAACTGCAAGAACAGGGCATCCCTGCGCTACAGATCCCGGTCTATGAAATCAGTGCCCATGACGCAAAGGCAACGCAAGAACACCTCTTGCCCAAGCTGTACGGCCAGACGACCATGCTGATGGGGCAGTCTGGCATGGGTAAATCAAGCTTACTCAATGCACTGATTCCAGATGCGCAATCACGCACGCAGGCGATCTCAACCGCGCTGCACAGCGGCCGCCACACCACCACGTTTACCCAGTTATATCGGCTTGCTAACTTTCGCTTGATTGATTCGCCGGGCTTCCAGGCATTTGGCTTGGCGCATTTGGATGATGAAGCACGCTTGGCGGCCTTCAGTGAGTTTCATGCCCACATCGCACACTGCCGCTTCTACAACTGCACACACCATGATGAGCCAGGCTGTGGGGTGCGTGCCGCCGTGACCCAAGGCGAAATTAATGCAGCGCGCTATGCCTTGTACCGTCAATTAACCGCCGAATACCAGTCAGCGATCCAGCAACGGCAAGGATGGTAGTCAACAACCCATTCGGGAAGACAACAACGCTCAGGGCGGGCTCAGGAGCTAACTCAGCAAGTGCGCCAGTGACAGTAAACCTAATAGGCAAAGCCACATCACCACCGCCCGCCAGACCAAGCCCACCCCTGTGCGCAAGCTGTAAACGGTGGGCGTAGCGCCCCGCCATACTGGCTCGGGCGGGGAATCGGCCTCACCGATCAAGGTCTCGCCAGCTTCTGCCTTGAGTAGCTGGCCACTGTCAGAAGCCAATTCCAATCCCATCGCCCCGGCCCCCGCCGCCAAGAGAATGCCCCCTGCGTGGGCATTGCTGTATACCGTCGGTGGCGTCACCTGCCCGCTGCGCGGAAAGAGCGTCTCGGCATAGCGAGCTGCTTGGCTTTTCCAGCAATACAGCGCGTCTTCGAAGTTGCCAACAATCGCAAAGGTAAACGCCGAGCTACGTGCAGGTAGCCAGTCAATCCACTCAAACGCATGTGCAGCAAACCGGCCAAATTGCGAAGGTTGCACGAGCGGGGCATGGGGGTCTAATTTCGTCATGTGCGCGCGAGTATTCCAGCGGCGCGCTAAAAACTCGGCTAAACGATACAGCACGGGGCCAATCGGGCCAGGTAACAAAAGAAAACACAACATCACGCCGAGCACGTGGCGGTGCGAGGCTAATAGCGCCTCACGCAGCGCATGGCGGGAAATTTCGTTGGCTGAAAGCATCTCCCAGTCGGATAAAGGCCGCTCCAACTGGACCAGCCAACTCTGCAACTGTTGCCGGGCTGTATCGAGGTCGCCCGCTGTGAGAGCCGTCTGGATGGCACTGTAACGATGACTAAATTGACGAAATCCGAGCGTGAAATAAAGGACAGCCAACGTCCATGCCCATGCCAGCGGAGCCCACAGCCACTCGGCGAGCAAGTAGAGACTGTATGTGGGGATTAGGATCCCGAGCATAAACCACCACCAGGCGACGCGACCATGGCGCATCAAGCCGATATCCATATGCTCTTCGAGCCAATGTGCCAGCCATTCCACACCCCGATAAATCCAGTTGCCTCGGCTGTCTGGCCGCAAGGGATGCCACTGCTCAATCACAAAAGCCAAGATCAATACGAGAAAGCTCATAATCGATCACTCATCTTGGGTCTCCGCAAAGACAACCATCCCGAAAGTAAGGGCCGGCATTATTTGCCTGCCTCACTCGCTGGGGGCCAATAAAAAACGATACAAATTGCGCAACATCGCTGCCGTTGCTCCCCAAATCTGATACTGCCGTACCTCTCCTGGAGTTGGCTGCGGCGACGTCGCTTGCCAAGGTATCACAAAATACTGCCGACTGATCCAATTTGCCGGGTCACGCGGATAGCGAAACTCGGCACGCCGCAACTGATGATGCTGTGGGTTCATGAGATAAGCCAACGGCACCGTAAAGCAATGATCAACTTCACGGGGGTCTGGTCGCAACGGGGGCAAGGTTGTGATGACACCAACAACCGGATGAACCACAAATCCCGTACCAGTGTGATGAATGGGCAACTGCCCGAGGATTTCGACTGCGCTCGCACTTAACCCAATTTCTTCTTCTGCCTCGCGCAGGGCAGCCGCCATTTCCGAGGCGTCATCCGCCTCGACTCGGCCTCCTGGGAAACTAATCTGGCCCGCATGATCGTGTAAATGACTAGCCCGCTGGGTAAAGAGCACATGCAGCCCATCGGCTTGTTGCACGAGCGGCAGTAAAACGGCAGCAGGAACTGGCTCAGCCGCGAAAGGGAGGGCGGCGGGTAAGGACAGCGCCGGTTCTGTTTGCCATAACCCTGAAAGTCGAAAACGTGCGCGTAACGACACCGCATCAAGATGGCTTGGCGCGATCGCGGGTAGCGGCATGCCATGCCTATCGTGGTTATAGTCAGCGGCGGGAATCAGGATGCCGTCACTGGGGTTAAAGAGCTCAGACATGTTTGAGGGCTAACAAACAAAAACACCCCGATTTTAGCCGGGGTGTGATTCGTAACCGTATCGAGTATCGGTTATTCAGCTGCTGCCGCTTTGGCTGCGCGCTGGGGCAGTTTTTCTTTAATACGCGCAGATTTACCAGAACGCTGACGCAGATAGTACAGCTTGGCACGGCGCACATCGCCACGGCGTTTCACTTCGATTGACGCGATTAACGGGGAATAGAGTTGGAAAGTCCGCTCCACACCCTCGCCGGAAGAAATCTTACGCACGATAAAGCTTGAATTCAGGCCACGATTACGGCGTGCAATCACAACCCCTTCATAAGCCTGAACCCGTTTGCGGTTACCTTCCACCACATTAACGTTAACCACCACAGTATCACCGGGGGCAAACTCGGGCACCGACTTGTTCAGACGTGCAATTTCTTCCTGCTCTAAAATTTGGATTAAGTCCATGTTTTCTCTCCAAAACCATCATAGTCAAGATCAGACTCTCACTTGCCAGAGGATGGGTTAACAAAATCAACCCTTACTTAAGGGTTGGGCTTTATGGCACTGCTTTGCAGCGCCAAAAATCGTTCATCCGCCTGTGTTAGCTGCCCCGCTTCACGGGCACGCGCTAAAATATCAGGTCGTTTGGACAGCGTACTGAGTAAGGCCTGCTGACGGCGCCAGCGGGCAATATCAGCATGATTCCCAGACAATAACACCGGCGGCACAGCTTGCCCTGCATAAACTTCTGGACGGGTGTAATGTGGGCAATCCAACAAGCCCCCCGTGGTTACATCGGCAAATGAATCTTGCGCAGCCGATGCGGCATCATTCAATACATCTGGCATTTGGCGAATTAGGGCGTCGAGTAACGCCATTGCCGCAATCTCACCGCCAGACAACACAAAATCGCCCAGGCTGATTTCTTCGTCGACCACCGTATTCAGCAATCGCTCATCCACCCCTTCATAGCGGCCACAGAGTAGAACCAAACTTGGTTCGGCCAACAATGACACGACACGCGCATGATCTAATCGCCGCCCTTGCGGGGATAGATAAATCACTCTTCCGGCGGGAAGGCCAGCCACACGCTGGTCGTGCTGCGCGGCGTCAATCGCCTGCGCCAAGGGTTGTGCCAGCATCACCATGCCCGGCCCACCGCCATAAGGACGATCATCAATGGTCTTATAGCGGTCGCTTGCAAACTGCCTGGGATTCCAAGTCTGTAACTGCCAGATACCTCGTTCATGAGCGCGGCGGGTGACCCCGCATGTCGTTAGCACCCCAAACATCTCTGGGAACAGCGTAATGACATCGTACCGATACGTCATTAGGCTTCCACGGCTGGTTTGCGCACACGCTGCTTGGGCTTAGGGGGCGCGCTATCAGGCTCATCCCACTCAGACTGCCAATCAACCAGCACGTCACCGGCCTGTTGATCAATCTTTACTACATACGCAGAAACAAACGGAATCATACGTTGCACAGAGCGCTGCTGATCTTGTACCACCAAGACATCATGCGCCCCGTTATCAAATACTTCTTGCACTTGGCCTAATACGACCCCTTGCAAGTTACAGACGCGCAATCCCTGCAAATCGAACAAATAGTATTCGTCTTCCGCTGGCGCGGGGAAGGTCGCACGTGACAACCAGATTTCAAGGCCACGGCAAGCTTCTGCAGCGGTTCGATCGGCTACCGTTTCCCACTGTGCAACAATCGCCCCGTTGTGCCATTTTGCTGTATTAACCGCAATGCACTTGGCTGCTTGCTCAGTTTCAGCCGGAAACTTAACCCACCATTCGGTATTGTTCAGCAACGCATCGGCATCGCTAGAGTAGGGGTGGATTTTGAGCCAACCCTTAATCCCGTATGCGGTCGAGACATGCCCAACTAATACCGCATCGCATGGCCACGCTGCCGACATACCGTCGCACCAGTTGAATTGAATTAAGCCGCTTTAGCGTTGAACTCTTTTAACAGGCGAGCCACAGCAGGCGACACTTGAGCGCCATTTTGCTGCCAGTAGGTAACACGATCCATTGCCAAACGCAGTTTCTCGGTGCCTTCTGTAGCAACAGGGTTATAAAAACCCACACGCTCAATAAACTTACCATCGCGGCGGCTGCGCGAATCGGTTGCAACAACATTAAAAAAAGGACGCTTCTTGGCGCCACCGCGTGCTAAACGCAAAATAACCATGGTTATCTCTCGAAAAAAGTCAGCATAACCGCATAATCTCAGCGGGGAACTCGCGATTATATGCTGAATCAACCCTGTTGAGCAAGAGGGGGCGGAGTGGCGCCAACCAGTCTAAGAGGTAACCCGAATAGCTAACCTTGGCCTGGCAGCCTAGGCTAACCAACTCGCGCCCGACGTTTTCGCCAAAACGGGTAACTAAATACGGCCACCAGCAACCCGATAAAAGCAGCATTGCCCCACCCAGCATAAGGAGTCCAACCGGTTCGGCCTTGAACGACTCCTTCCGCCGTAGCGGTAATAAACGGCAAGAGCTTTTTGGTCACTTGGCCATCGGCCTGAATAATCGCCGTCATCCCGGTATTGGTTGCACGTAACATGGGTTTGCGTAATTCCAGCGCACGCATTTGCGAAATCTGCAAATGCTGAGGCAAGGCATAGGTGTCACCAAACCAGGCTAGATTGCTTAAATTGAGTAAAACCGTGGCATGGCGGCCACTCAGGCGTAATTCTTCACCAAACAAATCTTCGTAACATATATTGGTCGCGATGCGCTGTTTAGCCACATTGAAAGGGGGCTGTTGTGGATCGCCACGGCCAAAATCACCCAGCGGCATTTGCATCAGATCGACAAACCAGCGGAAACCCCACGGAATAAATTCGCCAAAGGGCACCAAGTGATGTTTATCGTAGCGAGCATCAAAGCGAACCGTGCCGTTACTTGCCCCGGGGCGGAACAAGACCGCACTATTGGTGTAATACCCCGGTGGCTCTTCGAGGGGAATGCCGGTTATCAAATGACTTTGATAGGCATTGGCAAAGCGCTGCAGACGCCGTTGGTAGTCGATGGGCAAGTCTTGCCAAAACAAAGGAAAGGCAGTTTCTGGCAGCGCAATTAAATCGGCCGGTTTCTCCTCGATCAACCCAAAATAGGTGCCTAATGAAGTATTTAGCCGATCGACACGGAATTTAGTATCTTGGGGAATCCCCCCTTGCAGCAACCGTACCGTTATCGGCGATTCATGGGCTCGGGTCCAAGGAATCCAGTGCAACACGAGGCCAAGCACACCCGTGAGTAACATCATTGCCCCATACCACTGCCGACGCGGATGCGCTGCTGGGTGCTGGCGCGCTTGCCAGTAGAGAGCAAGTAGTGCCGCTAAACTGGCACTCAACCAGGCCAAACCATATACCCCCAGAATTGGGGCATAGCCGCGTAAAGGACCAACCGTGTGTGCATAGCCCGTGTTGAGCCAAGGAAACCCCGTAAACAGAGTGCCGCGTAACCACTCCGTCAGTGCCCATAGAGCACCAAATAAGAGTGCTTGATACGCCACTCCCTGTGAGCCGTGCAAGCGGGCTAAAAAACGTGACCAGAGTGCCGCAAAGAGGGCCGGATAGAGGCTTAAGTAAAGACAAAATAAGAAGGTGGCGGGGGCAGCAATCCACACCGGCATTTGTCCATAGCGGTAAAGACTGATAAAAATCCAGCTCACGCCCGCACCAAACCAAGCCAGACCAAATACCAACCCTAATAGCCAAGGGGGTGGCACAGCTGGAGCCTGATCGCGCGGCTGCAATAGCCAATACAGCCCCCCCAGGCTGAGAGCTTGCAGATACCAAGCCTCAAGCGGCGCGAAACTCGCACTGTGGAGCACCCCCAAGATCAAGGCGCACGCCAGATGAACTAAATAAGTTTGCACAAAATCCTATCGTCTAAACTTGCCTAAATGGTCAGTCAATACTGCGGACCGACGCTCACACTGGCCGTATTGTATGCGATAGCAATGCGCAGATAGACGTGGCGACTTGAGGCGATGCGGGCTTCTTATGCCAGTGGGGGCTCGTTTTCGTCATCCAAGGAGGGGGCGGACCGGGTTTTTTCAGCGAGCAAGAGATGTACTTGTCGCGCATCGGCTCGCAACACTTCAAACTGAATATTGTCGAGTAAGATTTTTTCACCACGACGCGGCACTCGCCCTAAATGATCGCTGATCAACCCACCGACAGTATCTACATCCTCATCGCTGAATTGTGTTCCAAAGGTCTCGTTGAAGTGGGTAATTTCAGTTAAAGCACGAACTCGATAGCGCCCATCACTCGCCAAAAGAATATTGTCAGCTTCTTCATCAAAATCATATTCATCTTCGATGTCGCCGACAATTTGCTCCAGGACATCTTCAATGGTCACCAAACCAGCGACCCCGCCATACTCATCAACCACCAGCGCCATGTGATTGCGGTTAATCCGAAAATCGCGCAACAGTACATTGAGGCGCTTCGACTCGGGAATGAACACTGCCGGACGTAACATACCGCGAATATCAGTCTCTTGATCGATCAGGTAACGCAACAGATCCTTCGCCAATAGAATGCCAATCACTCTATCGCGATTTCCTTCGTAAACCGGAAAGCGAGAGTGTGATGTTTCTAGCACCATCGGCAACCAAGCTTGCGGCTCAGCTTCAATATCAATCATATCCATTTGCGCACGGGGAATCATGATATCCCGTGCTGCTAAATCGGATACCTGCAACACTCCCTCCATCATCGACAGGGCATCAGCATCCAATAAATTACGTTCGTGCGCATGGTGCAAAACTTCCATGAGTTGTTGCCGGTCTTCCGGCTCGCGCATCAGGAAATCGGAAAGGCGCTCCAGTAATGAACGCGCTGCTTGAGGCTTGAGAGGTTTTACGCGACCAGGGGGCGTGGCCTGCGCGGTATCGGTTTGAGGGGTCGGCACACTGCTGTGTGCCGAACTAGGAAGAGGATCAGGCATGATGGCCAAAAAGAGTTGCGATGGCCGAAGGATACACGAAATTAAGCGGTGGCTCTATCTTGACTATCGACCAGCGAGCAACCGATATCCGCACCAACATCCTCACCTCGCATACGGATTGGCGTACCCCAAGCGCGCCAGTAGTTCCACCTCTAGCGCTTCCATGACCTTGGCTTCTTTGGGTTTGATGTGGTCGTAACCCAGGGCATGTAACACGCCATGCACCACCATGTGGGCATAGTGCGCAGCAAGCGGCTTACCTTGCTCACTCGCTTCACTTGCGATAACGGGTGCGCACAAAATAATATCTGCCGTTAAGGATTGGGTAATCGGGTCGAGACCATATTCAAAGGTCAAGACATTCGTTGCATAATTTTTCTGGCGAAAAGACTGGTTCAGACTCGCCCCTTCTTCATGATCAACAATCCGTAAAGTTAGTTCAACCGAATGAGCGCAATTTTCCAGCGCGCAGCGTGCCCAGTGACGCAAGCGAGTGGCGGCTGGCAAACCTTTGCGCGAGAGCCCATACTGCACGGCGATAGACCATGTTTGATGATGCTTGGCCCGCTGAGAAGACATCAGCCGCCTTCAGTTAGATAAATTGCTCAAGCCAGATTGCCAGGCGCTCGGCTGGCCATGGCGCTGCTGCGGTCGTAATAGACCAGGAATACCCTGACGGCTGGGCAGATAGCTGGCAATCAAGGCCGAGACGGCTCAGATAGACAAGCGCCGCAACCCAGCGGGCCTCCTCAAGCGTTGGCGCAATATCGGTTGTCTGGGTAAAAAAGACCACCAGGGCGGCTGGTGTGCGTATTTTTATGTGATTGTCCGTGACCTCAAAGTGGTTAGGGAAGAATGCCGCCAGCGCTTGTTGTAATTCGACCGGGGTTGTTGGTAAATTCTTTTGCTGTAGCGCTTGCAACTCCGCGCTAATCTGCTGTACGAAGTGGCCGCTGCGAGCGGCTTCTTGTGCTAACCAATCCGTATAATTTTGAGCATGCCAACTGGGGGCCAGGGGTTGGACACCTACCTGCTGCGTTAAGCTCAGTAACCATTCCAGCATCGCACCGGGCGTCGTCGCTGCCAGGCCCTGCAAGGTCACATATAAATCAACAATGCGATTGGCAATCAGTTGTTTTTGCTGCACCTGGAGTTTTTCACGCCGTAACAAATCATGATCACGTTGCAAGCGCGCTAAGCTCAGGGCCTGTTTTAATTCCATACGCAACGTGGCGATATCCCAGGGTTTTTGTAAATAGCGATGAATCTGCCCTTGATTCACGGCCTGAATCGTGTCGCTCAATTCAGAATATGCCGTCGTTAGAATTCTGACCTTTGCAGGATAAGCTTGCTTTGCATACTCCAGCAACTCATTGCCATAGGCACCTGGCATCCGTTGGTCACTCACAATCACCAACAGGCTATCGGCATGCGCATCGAGCAAGGTTTTCGCTTCTGCCACACTGGTGGCGGTAATCACGCCAGCTAGCGACTCAACTGCCCGCTGAAAATATTTGATTGCGGTTAATTCATCATCAACAAAGAGAATTTCAGGGAGGGTTTGAACGACGTCACTCATGGCAGCGATTCCTTAATGGCTGGGGTGCTCGGGGGAAGAAAATGAAAAAGGACCGGAAATACCTGGGCTTAAAGCGGCAAAAGCCATGGTCATAATCGTCTGTGAGGCTTTAGACTCTAGCCATAACTGACCGCCGACAGCTTCCATAATATGGCGGGCAAAAACCAAACCACGCCCATGTTCAGCGCTTTCCAGTAACGCTTGCTTGCGTTGTGTGGCTTGGTTTTGAGCGCCGCTACTCGGCACCGCAACGCCCTGTATGGCCTGCTGAAAACGCTGAATAATCGGGGCGGGAATACCTGGGCCATTGTCTTCAATACGAATGAACGGTCGATCAGAGACCCCGACCACAATCTGAATTTTGGCATCAGTCCGGCCTTCTAGGGCCCGAATCGCATTACTCAATATGGATGACACCACCATACCGACGCATTCGGGTAAGCGCAATACTGAAAAATCTTGCTCACAGCGATAATCGAGTTGCTCTCGTTGCCCAGCGGTAAAAGGAAATGCATCTAACACTGCACAGACAATCTGATCTGCAGTTTGCAAATACTGCCGATCGGGTAATTGATGGCTCTTTGCTAATGATTGCCTAAAACTTTCTAGCGTCGCCATGCAATAGCGCGCATTGAGTTCAAGTTGCTCTGCACTATCGGTTAAATTCGGCAGGCCTCCCGGGAGATTTGCCGGGATTGGCAATCCCCCCAATTTTTCAGCTTGCGAATTGAGCCAGCTTTGCCAGCGCGGCAGAGCGGCTGCGTTCAAGGCAATCGAGGCCAGTGGGGTGTTTAACTCATGCATCAGAAAAGCCAAGATCTCCTGTACCATCTGCCAGCGCTGTTGCTGCTGTCGAATTTCCTGAACATGACGTAATGCATTAATCGCGAGCGTTCGCATCGAATCCAGATGCACCGGCTTTTCCACAACGCCAAATAGCTGCGTTGAGGCCATGCATTTCAAGAGCGCCTCTTTATCGGCATAAGCGCTCACCAAAATGTAAGCAAATTGACGCGGAAAACGCCGCTCAACCTCTTGCAAAAACTCGGCGCCAGATTGCCCCGGCATCCGATAATCGGTGATGATCACGGCAAAGTCCGTTGCCCGCTGCTGCAAAATCGCCAACGCGGTTTGCCCTTGCGTAACCGTTTCGACATGGCAGATATCACTTAATAATTTTTCAAGATACTTCCCAGCCAGGGGCTCGTCGTCCAGGTAAAGTATTTTGGGCAATGCGTGCCGGTAATCTAGAGCGGTCATGCTGCCCTCAAGGTCATGGGGTTAGCTTGCGAAGGATCTGGGGACGCTTTGTCTTCAACCACGCGCAAATCAAAATACATTCGGGTCCATTGCCCTTCTTCACTCTCAACCTGTAGCGCCCCGCCATGCTGTTGAATCACGCTGTAGCTCATACTTAAGCCCAAACCCAGGCCCTTACCCACCTCCCGCGTGGTGAAGAATGGCTCGAAAATGCGAGACAGGTTTGCGGGGGCGATACCCGTTCCATTATCAATCACACTTAATTCAAATTGGCGACCCCGATAACGCCCAACGATATCCAATCGTGGGGCTTCACGCTGCGCTTTGCGAATCGCCAGCACCGCGTTACTGATTAAATTGATCAACACCCCAATCACAGCCGTTTCATCGCCATAGACCAGCACATTGTTGGGCATATCTTGCTCAACATGAATCCCTTTCAGCTCATGCCCCATCAGGCGGAGTGCGGATTGAACGCTGCGCTCCAGATAGAAATAATTTGACATGATATCGACATGCTGTGGTCGATAGGCAAAGGTTTTCAGGTCACCAACAATGTGCTGTATTCGCTGTAAACCCTCCAATGCATCCGTTAAACACTCTTTAGCGGTGGGGATGGCCTGAACTTTTTCATCTTCTAACGCCAGCGAAATCGCCATTGAAGAAAAGTTGACGGGGTTGTTTATTTCATGCAATAGCCCTGCCGAAAGCGTTCCTAAGGCTGCCATTTTTTCTTGCTGGAGAAGCTGCCCTTTAACTTCGGCTAAGTCTTTGTTCGCTTTTTCGAGCTCAGTATTCGCCGCTTGCAGCACGCGATTTTTTTCTGCTACCTCAGCGCGCAACGCAAATAGCTGTATGCGAGCACGCTCATTAAAAAAAGCACAAATTGAGCTAACCGCTGTTGTAAATGCCAGCAAAATCGTATTAACCGCAAATTCTCCGACAAACGATAAGCTATTGTCTGCATACAGACACGCCAATACATAGGCAATCAAAGAGAGCAGCCCAAAGACCAGGCTTTGCCATACCTGAAATGGCAGCGTGCCTGAGGCAATAATCGCGAGGCTGAGACCGGCATAGTAGACAGATTGATAACCTTCCGTGACGGCGATCATGCAGGCAATCATGATCTGCGGGAGATATAGCCAACCAAGGGTTAATAACTGAGGGGTATGCTGTCGAGTGGAATATTTCAACGCCACTACAAAACAAACCATTCCACAGGCTGTCAGGCATCGCCATACGGCGAAGGTCCCCATCTGTTCACGGTAAAGTGAAAAGTCCAGAGAAATTCCAAGAAGGACCAGCAGAATGCCAATGTAGGCGCAGTTGATACTAAAACTGACCCGATATTCACGAATTTCGCTGTCGTAGCTGGCTATCTGCATACGCGATCAGTTCACCGTAAATTCACCAAAGACATTAACTCCCGTGTGATCCGCATAGACTTTATGGGTATGGGTATGCTCAGGAATCAAGGTAGACATGCCTTGTTCGTCGCGATAAATGAGATACCACTCAAGCAAGCTTTCCATAACAAACACTTTTTCGGGGTTGTTGCTATGTACATTTGTAAATAAAACTTGCCCGCCAGGCACAGCGCATTTTGTGAAATAGGTCAGTAATTTGTGACACACCTTGTCAGAGAGGTAATCAAACAAACCTGCGCAATAGACAGCATCGTATTCACGTCTTAACTCATGAGGATGTGGACTGCGCTTGAGCAATTGATGAACAGACTCATGCAAGTAACTCACTTTAATTGGGCGACCTGATTTTTGCAGGATGCCAGCCATCGTACTGCGTGTCCATTTAAGCGTCTCTTCACTGAAGTCGAGTAGCTCAAAGTTAAGTAACTCAGGACGGTGATGAGTTTGGATAAAGCGCTGCACCTCAACGGCTGGGCCACACCCCACGTTAAGAATTCTGAGTGGCCGCCCATTTTGCTCTGCTCTAACCGCTAAGCGCTTCAAGAAATCGACCAGAATATCAATCCGGTTACGGTGAGCCTGCGCAACGGCGGCCTGTAAAAAAGCACTGTTGATAATTTGAAAATAGGTGTTTGGCCCCTGCCGAGGATCGGCCAGCAACTGGTTAACCATTTCATAATCACCCGCATAGCCCAGTGGCTTCGTGTAGGTGCGAAATACAAATGGTGCTCTCAGCATCAAAGGATGCAACGCTCCCTGTGAAAACGCATGATGCTGGGAAATCAGTTCTTTCGGGACCTCTCGTGCTTCACCCTCAAGGGCTGACAAAAATGCATTAGTACGTTCGATGAACGGGCTTGCGAGTTCAAAAAAGTAATCTTGTCTTAGTTGATTATTTTCTTTGGGCAAATTATTGGATAAATCAACTTGCTCGACCCAGCGGGCCATATCGCTTAGAAAGGCGCGCAGCTCATTAACAATGAGTTGATATTTAGGTCGAATCTGGAAACCCTCAGACCATTGGCCAATATACTTACGAACCTCTTTCCCCACATTTTCAGCAGACAGCTGATCATCAGCAAGCTCTTGCCATTCATCGATCAAGGTCACCGACACCACCGCGGTTAGGCCGGTGTTTACCATGCTAATGACCACCGCCCGGCCGCAATAAACGGGCTGCTCTTTGATACGGATAGTCAGCTCCGCCAGCACTTCACTCACCTGGACAATCGAGTAGGGGTTATAGACTTCCAGAACCAAGGATTTTCGTTGCAATTGCATCAAGGTCGCGCGAACCGACTCGCCTTGTGAATTGCGAAAAGTAATAAGGGAATCAACCAGCGAACGAGACATAGGAGCCAGCCTAACGAAGGAAGAAGTAAAACGATTAATAGGGTTGCCAGACGGTCGCAACCAAACGGCATAAGCATACGCCGTGGAAAATGTCGTCTCTCATTCAAATCAATTTACTGCGGGCTCTAGTTGGCACTCAATCAGTTTTAACATTTTACCCATCGTTAAGCCGATAGGCGATAGGGCATGTCTATAGGCTGTCTGATTAATGCTGCAAACCTGTCAGGAATGACAGGCCGACTGGATTTAACGGCCACTGTCTAGGCATTGGGCGAGGCTTTGTCCGATTTTTGTCCATGTGCCGCATATGCCTCAACGATACGCGCGACGAGCGGATGGCGCACCACGTCTTGGCTGGTGAATTGGGTAAAGGCAATCCCACGCACTTGGGCCAAGATTGCCTGCGCTTCGATTAACCCACTTTTCATGTGCCGAGGTAAATCAATCTGCGAGATATCGCCTGTCACCACCGCTTTAGAACCAAAGCCAATGCGGGTTAGAAACATTTTCATCTGCTCAGGGGTTGTATTTTGCGCTTCGTCTAATATGACAAAAGCATGATTCAGGGTGCGACCACGCATGTATGCCAGTGGCGCAATTTCAATCGTCTGTTTTTCAAACAGGCGTTGCACGCGGTCAAACCCGAGCAAATCATACAAGGCGTCATATAGTGGGCGTAAATAAGGGTCCACTTTCTGCGCGAGGTCGCCCGGTAGAAAGCCCAAACGCTCCCCCGCTTCTACTGCGGGGCGCGTCAAGACGATTCTTTTTACGCTATCACGCTCCAAGGCATCTACGGCACAAGCCACTGCCAAATACGTTTTACCCGTTCCGGCTGGGCCGATACCAAAAGTAATATCGTGCGCCAGTATTTGCTCAAGATAAGTGCATTGATTCGGGGTGCGCCCTTTCAAATCGGTACGACGGGTACGCAACAACGGGGCGGACGAGGCCGCCGCAGCGGTAATCTGGGGCGTCGGGGCTTCGCCATAAACACCATCAAGCGTTACTCGTACTGGTCGAATCCGCTCTGCCGCTAGGCCGTCAGCCGATAAGTCCGCCATTTGCTGGATTTCCACTAAGCCCAACTGAATATCGTCCACTTCGAGTGAATTCGGGTGCAGCGCTTCAGCGCGACGTGCAAAATAGCTTAAGACACGTTGCGCTTTTTCTGCTTTTTCGCTGGCGCCACTGCATATCACGCGGCTTCCACGACGCGCGAGCGAGACATCCAAGGCATTGGCAATTTGTTTTAAATTTTCATCCAATGGCCCGCACAGGCTTGCCATGATGGTGTTTTTACCCGCGTAACGCCATTCCAATTTAATGTCGGCGAGTAGTGCAGAGGATTTGGTTGTCGACAACGGAGACCCTTATCAAGGTTAAGACGATAGCGCTGCGGTGGCTGCAGCGGCGCTGAAATCAGTCGAATCATTTTCGGCACGCAATAACACCTCGCCGCGCAGGGTATTGGTTAAGGCTTGCGTGATTCGCATGGGCACCATCTGCCCAATCAGGCGGCGTGGGGCCACGAAATTCACGACACGGTTATTCTCTGTACGCCCAGCCAACTCTGCGGGGTTACGGCTCGACAGCCCCTCAACCAACACCCTTTCAACGGTACCGACCATCGCTTGGCTGATACGCTGGGCATTCGCATTAATGTGGGCTTGCAAGCGCTGTAAGCGGGCGAGTTTTTCTGCCGGCGGTGTGTCATCCGGCAAATCTGCAGCTGGCGTGCCAGGGCGCTTGCTGTAGACAAAGCTGAAAGATTGATCGAAATCCAACTCCGCCACGACCTGCATGGTTTTCTCGAAGTCAGCCTCTGTTTCCCCCGGAAACCCAACAATAATATCGGTTGATAATGAGAGTGTCGGGCGAATTGCCCGCAACTTGCGGATGATGCTTTTATACTCCAACACGGTATAGCCGCGTTTCATGGCGGCTAACACACGGTCAGACCCAGCCTGTAATGGCAAATGTAAATGGCCTACGAGCTGGGGAATACGTGCATAGGCGTCAATCAACCTTGGGGTAAATTCTTTTGGGTGCGAGGTCGTAAAACGAATGCGTTCGATTCCAGGCAGCGCCGCAACTAACTCTAGTAACAAGGTAAAGTCTGCTGTATCCCCTTCTGCCGTTGCGCCGAGATAAGCATTCACATTTTGGCCCAACAAGTTCACTTCCTTTACTCCTTGCTGGGTCAGTGCCGTAATCTCTGCCAATACATCTTCCAGGGGCCGCGAGACCTCTTCACCGCGGGTATAGGGCACCACACAATAGCTGCAATATTTGCTGCAACCTTCCATGATCGATACAAAAGCACTTGGCCCCTCCACCCTGGCGGGGGGCAAGTTGTCGAACTTCTCGATTTCAGGAAAGCTGATATCTACCTGCGATTTACCGCTACGGCGCTTTTGTTCGATTAGATCAGGAAGGCGGTGCAAGGTTTGCGGGCCAAACACCACGTCCACATACGGCGCGCGTTGCACGATCACCGCGCCTTCTTGGCTGGCCACGCAGCCACCCACGCCAATCACCAGATCGGGGTTGCGCTGTTTGAGGTGTTTAATGCGGCCCAAATCCGAAAACACCTTCTCTTGCGCTTTTTCGCGC
Source organism: Parvibium lacunae (assembly GCF_003335215.1). Taxonomy (GTDB): domain Bacteria; phylum Pseudomonadota; class Gammaproteobacteria; order Burkholderiales; family Burkholderiaceae_D; genus Parvibium; species Parvibium lacunae. The sequence continues at coordinate 456,309 of NZ_QPGB01000002.1, forward strand.
ACCGAGCAGGTATTAAACAAAATGAAATCGGCTTCTTCCGGGTTGTCGGTTTTTTCCAGTGGCTCGGTGGCGTTTAAGACATCCACCATTTTGTCCGAGTCGTACTCGTTCATTTGGCAACCAAAGGTTTTGATATAAAGCTTTTTCGTCACAGCAGTAGCAACCTTAAGATAAGTCTTTGAAGCAAAAGCGTATTTTACCTGCTTCATCTCTCTTGTGCTGACTCAATCGCCAGAATCCTCGCGGGAGCCTTATCAGCCACTTGCTTTATGCAGCCAGAAACGAGGCAATGTGTAAGGTCTGCCCGGTTTACTCGACCAATCGGCATCACAATCGCCCTCTGGTAAAAAAGCCCCGGCCATGCAACGCACACAACGATTACGAATTGCCGCCATGCTCATACTTGGTCACGCCTACCTGCCGGCCATAGCGCAGACGAGTGCAGCCTGTGCGAGCAGCAGCCCGCTGCAGCGTGTGCCACTGGTAGAGCTCTATACCTCAGAGGGCTGTAGCAGCTGTCCTCCAGCGGAAGCCTGGCTGGCCGAAGTAGCGCCGCGTTATCGCGGCAAGATCGTTGCGTTGGCCTGGCATGTGGATTACTGGGATCAACTGGGCTGGCGCGACCCCTATGCAAACAAGCGTTTCACCGCGCGCCAACGAGAATTGGCCCAACAGAATCGTTCGCGCTCAATATATACGCCAGGCTTATTCATCAATGGGATTGAGTTTGGCCCTGATGCCAGCCCAGAATCCTTTCACGGATTAATTCAGCGCTGGCAGACCAGAAACAGCGACTACCAACTACACCTTAGCTGGCAAACACCCCATCAAGCTACCATCAAGATTCAGCCTGTAACAACAGGGCAAATCACGCCAAGTAATCCGCCGCTGGTTCACTTAGTTTTATTTCAAAGCGACCTGCAACAAACCATTAGCCAGGGTGAGAACCGTGGCCGCACGCTTACCCATCACTATGTCGTACGACATTGGTTTGAACCACAACGCCTTGAACAGGCCACCTTAACCCGCACCATTCAACTCAATGACGCATTGTTATCGCCGTTAGCGGCAACGACCAGCCCCTATGGCTTAGCCGCGTTTTTACAAGACCCCGTGAGCGGTCAAATTCTACAAAGCTGGTCGCAAACGGTTTGCTCAAGAAAAGGAACTTAATCATGCCACCACTCACCCGTCGCGAGTACTTACAAATGCTGTTGCTAGGAGGCTTAAGCTCCAACGCTTATGCCAATCCAGCACGTCCGGTCGCCAATAAAAAAGAGCCTTATCGATTACTCGGCCAGACGCTGGAAGGAAAGCCCTGGTCACTGCAAGCCCAGCGTAATCAATTTACACTCATTACCTTTTGGGCGACCTGGTGCCCAACCTGTCGCAAAGAATTGCCCCTACTACGCAGTTTTTATGAAGACAATCAGCGCAAGGGTTTTAACCTGTTGGCGATAAGCCTGGATGAACGACGCGAAGATGTGGCCGCCTATCAACAAGTGCTGTTTCAAGTCATTCCGGCATCACAGCGCTTTCCGATTATGTGGCGCAAAGAATGGGGGCATCAAGATACGTTCGGGCCGATTACAGGCACGCCCAGTCACTTTATGTTCCGCAAAGACGGTAGCTTGTTTCGCTTTCGCCAAGGCGCTTTGCAACCGGAAGATTGGGATGATTTTTGGACAGAAATGAACAGCTAGTCAGGCAACTGTTCAGCGCTTAAGGGGTTGGCGCTTAAGGAGTTGGATTTTGGGTGGGGCACATTATCGCTTTTCGAGGAATCAGCCATGTTGAGTTCGCGTTTCTTGCAGTCAGGGGATCAGTCATGCAGGGTTCGTCTGCCGCCACAGCGGCGCATTTATCATGCGCTATTCACAGCGATTTGTTGCACACTCTTGACAACATTTGCAAGTGCGGCACCCTTCAAGACATCGCTTTCCCTCAATGATCAGGCCGTATTGGCGCAACAACAGGGTCAGCTCAAGCGTGCCCGTCTGCTGTTTGAGCGTGCCGCAGCCGCTGGTGAGGCCCTGGCTGCTTATAACTTGGCGATTATGCGCTTGCAAGGCGAGGGGGGCACCAAACAGCGTCAGCAGGGTTGGCAAATGCTGGAAGCCCTTGCTGCAACGGAATTAGGTCAACCCACGCAACTCGCTCAATTTGCCCTGGGCCGACTCTACGAAAATGGCCGCTATGGCCGACAGTCATCTCTGCAGGCGTTGGAATATTACCGACAAGCAGCACGACAAGGCCATGTTGAAGCGCAGGTGAGTGTGGCGCTATTATATTTTTCGGGTGCCCCTGCACGGGGCGAAATCCCTGGCATTCCCGAGGATCTGCGTCTGGCCGCGTATTGGTTTGAACAAGCAGCACAGCAAGGTGACGTCGCTGCCCAATATATTTTAGCCAGTATGTATGAGCATGGACATGGGGTTACCGGTAATCTCACAGCAGCCTATCGCTGGTATCATGCTGCCGCCTTGCAAGGCGATGTGGCGGCTATTGCCAAACTCCAACGCTTAGCCGTGAGTGAGCGCACAGCTTCCCATTAAGCCAGCCCCCTAAAACCCCACCGCCTGCCCATCCCGTCGGCTATCGCTTGCGGCCACATAGCCTGCTGGAGTTTTCCAGATGAACTGACCCGAACCAAAATCCATATACGGATCGACCACATCCACTACTTGATGGCCGCGTGCTTTTAAACCCGCTACCAGTTCAGCGGACATCGTATTTTCTAACTCTAGCAGGGCGTTGGGGCTGTCTTTTTGCCAGACCCCGCAGTTCACTTTCCAGCGCGGTGCATCACAAGCGGCTTGTGGGTTTTGTCCGTAATCTAACATCCGCACCAGCGTTTGCACATGGCCTTGGGGTTGCATGTTCGCACCCATCACACCAAAGCTCATCACGGGCGCGCCGTTCTGGGTTAAGAAGCCGGGAATGATGGTGTGGAAAGGCCGCTTGCCGGGGGCAACGACATTCGGGGAAGCGGCATCGAATGAAAACGCGTGGCCGCGATTTTGCAAACTCACGCCCGTACCCGGTACAACCACACCGGAGCCAAAGCCCATGTAGTTAGATTGAATCAAGCTGACCATGCGGCCCTGCTCATCCGCCGTGGTAAGATAAATCGTGCCGCCTTGCGGGGGCAAACCAGGACGATAATTTTGTGCCCGATTCACATCCAGCAATTTTGCCCGCTCAGCCAGGTAGCTGGGGTCGAGCAACTGTTGGGGGGTGATGCGCATGGCTTCCGGCGCGGCGACGTAGTGATACACGTCTTCAAAGGCCAGCTTCATCGCTTCAATCTGCAAGTGCTGGCACGCCACGCTATCTGGCGCATATTGGCGCAAATCGACATGATTCAAAATACCCAGTGCAATCAGTGCCGCGATGCCCTGCCCATTCGGTGGGATTTCGTGCACGGTGTAGCCGCGATAGTTTTGGCTAATGGGCGTGACCCATTCGGGTTGATACTGCCGCAAATCATCCACGCTTAAAGCCGCGCCATGGGCTTGGGCATGGGCCACCAGCTTCTCAGCAATTTCACCTTCGTAAAAGGCGCGGCCCTGGGTTTGGGCGATGAGCCGCAGGGTACGCCCGGCATCGGGCATGGCAAATAACTCGCCCACTTCCGGCGCACGGCCATGCGGCATGAAAGTTTGTGCAAACCCCGGCTGGTCTTGCAACAGCGGCACTTGTCCCGCCCACTTGTATTGCACGTTCGGCGAAACCGCATAGCCGCGCTCAGCCAACTCAACAGCGGGTTGCAGTAAGGTATCCAGCGGCAAACTGCCATAGCGCCCGTGCAGCGCCATCCACCCCGCCACCATGCCAGGCACCGTGACGGTATCCCAACCCCGGATCGGCTTGCGCGCAGGGTCTAGCGAGTATTTACGTTCAAAGTAGTTCAAATGCCATGCCGCTGGCGCGGTGCCGGAGGCATTGAGACCTTGCAGGGTTTGTCCATCCCACACAATCGCGAACAGATCGCTGCCTAAGCCGTTGGACACTGGCTCGGTGATGGTGATGGCCGCAGCGGCGGCAATCGCCGCATCTATCGCGTTACCGCCTTGTTGCAACATACGTAAGCCGGCTTGCGCGGCCAGTGGCTGCGAAGTTGCGACGACATTAGGCGCAAAAATCGGGGTGCGGGCAGTAGGATAGGGAAAGTGCCAGTCAAATCTCATCGGCGGCTCCTGCAATCATCGTTAAGTAGATTCATGTTGGCGATCGCCATCATCATAGCCGAAGTGTTTTCTGGGTGATATTAGGGATTATGTGTAAAAATGGCAGAAGTGTTTAACTTCTCTCGATACGCTTATGTCTCATACGCCACTGCCGGCCGCCGCCCTCGCCCAACTCTTTACTACCGCCCGCACCCATAGTCACTGGCTGGACCGCCCGGTGAGCACAGCCACGCTGGAAGCGTTATATGAACTCTGGCAGTTTGGCCCAACCAGCGCGAATTGCTCACCCGCACGGATTGTTTTTGTGCAATCTGCCGCCGCCAAAGAAAAACTGCGGCCAGCCCTGGCGCAGGGGAATGTCGAAAAAACCATGCAAGCCCCTGTCACGGCCATTATTGGCATGGATTTGCAATTTTATGAACAGCTTCCCCAGCTCTTCCCCCATGCCGATGCGCGTAGCTGGTTTACGGGTAATGATGCGATCATTCATGCCACTGCATTTCGCAATAGCAGCTTGCAAGGGGCCTATCTGATGCTGGCAGCACGGGCGCTGGGCCTAGACTGTGGCCCCATGAGTGGCTTTGACGCTGCACAGGTCGAAGCCGCCTTTTTTCCTGATCGCTCAATCAAGGTAAATTTTTTGTGTAATTTGGGTTATGGCGATGCCAGCCACTTACACGAGCGCTTGCCGAAATTATCTTTTTCTCATGTTTGCCGCATCGTTTAACGATTGGGATCAAGGCAGTCTAGCTTTACTCGGTTAACGGATTGCGCTTGTGAACCTTAACAGCGCAGCTTAGCGTTCACGTTAAAATCGTTTGATATAAGGTGCCTAGGGCTTGCCCCATATTTTCCAGTGAATACGCTTGCGCCAACTGGGCGGCGCGCAGCCCCCGGTTCGTCAAAGTATCGCGTGACAGGCTGGCTGCGAGAAATAAGGCTTGTGTTAAAGCAGCCTGATCCAGTGCCGGCACAATCCACCCGATATCTGGTGTCAGCACTTCGGCAGCACCACAGGTCTGAGTTGTAATTACCGGCAAACCACAAGCCATTGCCTCTAGCGCAGCATTGGGAAAAGGGTCATACAGAGTCGGTAACACAAAACAATCCGCCAACTGATACCAAGCACGCACATTTGCTTGCGGCCCCAGCAGATGAATTTGCGCCTGCTCACGGGCACGCTGTTGATATTGTTTGAACTGCCGATCTTGCCCTATCACAATCAAGTGTGCATGCGGCGGCAAGGCGGGCCAGACTGTCATGAGACGTCCAACGCCCTTGCGTGCGTAACCGGAACCCACAAATAAAAAGACATGCGCCTCGGGCGGGATATTGAGCGCCGTCAAGTACTGCTGTCGCAATGCCGCTTTTTGTGCAGGCGATATCGGGTAAAAAACGTTGCTGTCAATCCCGTTCCGAATCAAGGGTAATTGCGCCAAGGGCAAACCAAAACGTTGTTGAATATCGCGTTGCACGAGCTGGGAATTACAGATTACAGCGCGCAGGGTGGGATGGGTAAACAGTGCCCTCTCGGTTTTCACCAGATAATGGTGAAAGGGATTGAGCTGCTGCGACCACAGACGGCGCTTACCCGCGGCTTCCGCACAGAGCTCAAGCCAAGTGGCATGTACACCATCCCCTGCCCGATAAAGGTCAAAACCGGGAATACGCTCATGTGTTTGTACCAGTGCCGGGGGCTGGCGGTTGACGGCCGCATGAACCGCCTCAGCAAATTTTTTTTCCCGCCCAACTTTGGTCAGGTAACGCGGCTGGCACAGAACGATACGATCTGGCGTTGGCTCTTGCTTATCGACGGCTGGCGCATCAGGCGCAGGGGCCCACTCACGGGTATAGAGCGCTACCCGATGACCAATCCCATGCAAGGCCAAAATGGTCCGCTGAATGATGCGCTCTGCGCCGCCAAACGGGTTGTACCGTTGCCGGACCAAGCCGATGTAGGGCGCGTCACTTGTCGCCACTGGCCTCATGATTGGGCCAACAGGTCATCGAGCGCTCGCATCACACGTGAAACGGGCAAAGTAGCCAGACAATCACTGACTTTGCCACCACCACAACCATCAATGCCACAAGGACGACAGGCATACTCTTGACTGGTAATCAACCGGTGTGGGCTCTGCCACGGGCCCCACTCCAGTTCACCCGAAGGGCCAAATAAGACCACTGCCGGGGTTTGTACGGCTGCTGCGATGTGCATGGGCGCTGAATCAACCCCAATAAAGGCTTTCGCACGGGCAGTTAAGGCTGCCATTTCACGCAACGTCAACTGCCCACTCAAATTCAAAAAGCGTTTTTCGAGAATATGGCGTGGGGTTTCCAGCTGATCCAAGATCGCATCAATCATGGCAGATTCTTTACTATCCGGTGCGGCAGTTAAGACAATCCGCTCACCCCGTTCGAATAACTTATCCAGTAGCAAACTATTTTTTTCCACCGACCAACATTTAAAAAACCAGCGTGAAGCAGGATGGACATGGATAAATTGTTTCTCGTCAAACTGGACAGCTGCTAAGGTAGTGGTAATGACATCGGTTGCACGCTCGCCAGGAACGATTTGTAACCGGCGCAGCGGTGCTGGTTGTTCGCTTAAATTGGCCCCTAAACGGCGCAGTACATCAAGATGTTTTTCAACCGTATGACGACGGGCACCGGCTGGCCCGATGGGCTGCGGCACCAAGTGGGTAAACGTACGCTTCCAGAGCAAGGTGACATGGCCGCCCTTGTAGGTTGCCGACCAGCGTGGCTTAAGGCTGCGGACGAGCCACATACCACGATTGTTTTCCGTTAGATGCAAAATCAAGTCATAGCGCTGCTGTTTCAGGCTATGCCAGAGCTTGTACTCGCGCCGCAAACGTGTAAACCAGGGTAATTTCTTCCAGCGTTTATCGATGCCATGAATCATGCGCAAAGCGGGGTTACCCATCAACATCGGCATGGTGTCGGTATAGACCAAAGCATCAATATCAAGCTGTGGATTGAGCTGTTTTAGGCTGCTCAGCAGCGGGGTAGTCAACAAGACATCGCCGTGATGCCTGAGCTTGATCACCAGGACACGCTTGACTTTGCGCCAGTCGATGGCATCCTTAGGGTGCTGAAAATTCCAATCTGAAGTGTGCAATGACGCCATGCGTGTTATCTCAGTATTTTAATTGCACCGCATTGTCGCCCAATTTACTGCGTAAATGAAGCAGCAAATCGTCATGCGGCCGAATCCGCCAAGCCGGTCCTAGCTGGAGTTCACACAAGGCTTGTCCATTATGAAAACGAACGAGGACAGGACAGCCTTCCTCGGCATTGTTTGTCAGGGCGGCGCAGTGGGGTTGCAGCCAACTCTTTAACTGCGCGGGGGTCGTGGGGACTTTGCCCGCTGCGTCGAGTTCTAACAGCAGTCCGCGTGCATAGTTGGCACGGGCAGCAGCGACATCCATCACTTTATCCACCACGACGCGCATGCCACCACTATAGGTATCTTCACTCACCTTGCCCTGAATTACCACCAACTCGTCTTCACGCAAGTAAGCGCGGTACTTATCGTAAGCATCAGCAAAAATAGAGACTTCCAGTTGGTCGCTACCGTCATCGAGCAAGGCAAAGGCCATCTTGCCACGTTTGCCCATTTGCGTGCGCACGGTGACGACGATGCCTGCCAAAGTTTGCGGGTCGCGTGCTGGGCGAATATCGGCCAGTTTGGCCCGCGCAAAACGCCGAACTTCGGGGGCATAGGCCGAGAACAAATGGCCGCTGAGATAAAAACCGAGGGCAGTTTTTTCTTGCTGGAGTTTTTCGCGTTCACTAAAACGCGGGGCGCGGACATATTCATGGCCATTGTGGCTGGGGCCATCATCCTCGCCGCCACCATCAAACAACCCCCCCTGCCCGGCGCTGCGTTCCGCTTGCTCGGCGGCGGCCATCGCCCGCTCAACGGTCGCGAGCAAGGTGGCCCGGTCATCATTCAGCGTATCAAAGGCACCACCGCGAATGAGTGCTTCAATCGTGCGGCGATTGACTTGGCGTTTATCGACGCGAATACAAAAATCAAACAGATCGGTAAACGGTTTTTCTTCACGGGCAGCGATAATCGCATTCACCGCATTTTCACCGGTGCCTTTAATTGCCCCCAAACCATAACGAATGGTACGCGCATCGACTGGTACAAAGCGGTATTCCGAGGCATTCACATCCGGCGGTAATACAGTCAGGTCACAACTGGTGAGCGCATCTTCGACAAAGATTTTGACTTTGTCGGTGTCGTCCATATCGGATGACAACGTGGCCGCCATAAACTCCGCCGGGTGATGCGCTTTCAACCACGCGGTTTGGTAGGCCACCACCGCATAAGCGGCGGTGTGCGACTTGTTAAAACCGTATTCGGCAAACTTCTCCATCAAGTCGAATAACTTGGTGGCAAGATTAGTATCGAAACCGCCTTTTTGCGCGCCTTCGGTAAAGATGCCGCGATGCTTGGCCATCTCTTCTGGCTTTTTCTTACCCATGGCACGGCGTAGCAAATCCGCGCCGCCGAGTGTGTAGCCACCGATCACCTGCGAGATCAGCATCACCTGTTCCTGATACACGATCACGCCATAGGTGGGCTTGAGTACCGGTTCGAGCGCAGGGTGGAAATAATCGGCTTCGGCTTTGCCGTGTTTCCGCAGAATAAAGTCGTCCACCATGCCCGAGCCAAGCGGGCCGGGGCGATACAACGCGAGCACCGCGATGATGTCTTCAAACACGCTGGGCTTGAGCTTTTTGAGCAGCTCTTTCATGCCGCGCGATTCCAGCTGGAACACCGCGGTGGTATTGCCATCACTCAGCAAACGATAGGCGGCCGGATCATCAAAGCCATTCAACGCATCCAGCGTCCAATCGGTGGGCTGCGAACCGAGGCGATGGATGTAGCGCACTGCCCAATCGACAATCGTTAAGTTACGTAGACCCAAGAAGTCGAACTTGACCAAGCCAACCGCTTCGACATCGTCTTTATCGTATTGCGACACCACCGAATCGGTGCCTGGGGCGCAATACAGTGGGCAGAAATCGGTCAGCTTGCCGGGCGCAATCAACACCCCACCGGCGTGCATCCCGATATTGCGGGTGAGGCCTTCGAGGGGGCGCGCCAGTTCGACAATTTCACGGGCTTCATCTTCGGTATCAAAGCGCTCTTTGAACTGCGGCTCGTCTTTCAAGGCCCGTTCCAAATCCCACGGATCGGTCGGGCTGTGCGGGATGAGTTTGGACAAGCTATCGCAATAGCCATAGGGCAAATCCAACACACGGCCACAATCGCGAATCACCGCCTTCGCCCCAAGCGTACCAAAAGTAGCAATCTGCGAGACCGCATCGCGGCCATACGCTTCTTTCACGTAGTCAATCACGCGATCACGGCCGTCCTGACAGAAGTCAATATCAAAGTCAGGCATGGAAACACGTTCAGGGTTTAAGAAGCGCTCGAACAGCAAGTCATACGGCAGCGGATCAAGATCGGTAATGCCCAGGCTAAATGCCACGAGTGAACCCGCGCCCGAGCCACGCCCCGGCCCCACCGGCACGCCATTGCGCTTGGCCCAGTTAATAAAGTCCTGCACAATCAAAAAGTAGCCGGGGAAGCCCATTTGAATAATGGTGTCACATTCCAGCTTAAGGCGGCTTTCGTATTCTTCCCGTTTCGCTTCACGGTCGGCGGGATTGGGGTAGAGCTGTAATAAGCGTTTTTGCAAACCCTCATTGGAGAGATGACGCAAATAGTCATCCAGCGACATCCCATCTGGCGTGGGGAACAGCGGCAGCTTGGGTTTGCCCAATTCCAGCGTGAGGTTGCAGCGCTTGGCAATTTCCACGGTGTTTTGCAGGGCACTCGGCACATCCGCAAACAGGGTGGCCATTTCGGCCTGCGTCTTCACGTACTGATCGGCGGTAAAGCGTTTATTGCGACGCGGATTAGAGAGAATTTCGCCATCGGCAATACAGACCCGCGCCTCATGCGCCCGGTAATCTTCGGGCTGTAAAAACTGGATGGGATGGGTGGCCACCACGGGCAAGTGGAGTTGCGTCGCCAGCGCTACCGTATCGTGCACCGCCACTTCTGCCCCAGCTTGGCCATAGCGCTGAATTTCGAGGTAAAACGAGGCGCGGAATTGTGCGGCCCAGCGTTCGGCGGCCGCCTTCGCACCGGCTTGATTGCCCGCCGCCAAGGCCATGCCGACCTCGCCATGCTGCGCGCCGGACAGGGCGATCAGGCCCTTGCAACCCATCTCCTCAAACCAGCTAAATTTAATCTCTGCGCGGTCACGCCAGGTGTTTTCGAGAAAGGCGCGGCTTAGTAGTGCGCACAGTTGCAAGTAACCACTTTTGTTTTTGACCAGCAACAGCCCGCGAAAAGGTTTATCGCGGTCCGCTTCGTTGGTAATCCAAACATCTGCCCCCACAATCGGCTTGACGCCTTTACCACGTGCCGCACGGTAAAACTTGACCATGCCAAAGAGGTTGGACACATCCGTTAAGGCCACGGCTGGCATATTGTCAGCCGCCGCTTTTTTGACCAAATCGCCAATTCGCACAATACCGTCCACCACCGAAAACTCGGAGTGGCAGCGGAGGTGGACGAACTGGATGGGGGCGGGGGATTGAGAGGCAATCATCGTCTTATTTTACCGTTCAATTCAGGGATCGGACTGGCAATTAGGGGAAAACCGTGAAGTCGCTTAAAATACGGCCCTCTGAATCATCATCTGTTTTCTTACCGAGCCCGCCATGAGCAGTATTGTCAACATCTCCACCTACAAATTCATCACTTTGACCGATCGTCCTGAATTACGCGAACGCATTCTGGCGCAATGCCATGCGCTAGATTTGCGCGGTACGGTGTTGCTGGCGGAGGAAGGCATCAATATGTTTTTGGCGGGGTCGCGCGCGGCGATTGATGCCTTTTTCGCTTGGTTCAAACAAGATGAACGCTTTGCGGATATTCAACCCAAAGAAAGTTTGACGGACTACCAGCCCTTCAAACGGATGTTGGTGCGGCTGAAAAAAGAAATCATCACGATGAAGCACCCGCTGATCAAGCCGGAATTAGGCCGCGCGCCCAGCGTGCCCCCCGCGAAACTCAAGCAGTGGTTAGATCAAGGTCATGATGATGATGGCAAACCGGTGGTGTTGCTTGACACCCGTAACGATTACGAAGTGAGCTACGGCACCTTTGAAGCGGCCAAGGAATACAACATTAAAACCTTTGGCGAATTCCCCGACATCATTGCGCAAAACAAGGATGAGTTTGCCGATAAAACGGTGGTGAGCTTTTGCACCGGCGGCATCCGCTGCGAGAAAGCGGCGATTTACATGCATGAACTTGGGTTGACCAATACCTACCAACTCGAAGGCGGTATTTTGAAATACTTTGAAGAAGTTGGCGGAGACCACTGGAAGGGTAATTGTTTTGTGTTTGACCAGCGGGTAGCTGTGAACCCCAAATTAGAAGAAGCCGAAAAGGTCCCCTGCTTCAAGTGTGGCGCAGCACTGAATGCGGAAGAGCGCCGCTCACCGATGTATGTGGAGCATCACTATTGCCCGCATTGTTTTGATCCACAGAAACACCGGCTCTCGCACAAAAACTTGCAAGACCCTTCAACACAACGCTGACCCTATTCTTATTGGTGATGACGTATCAGTCACGAACAATCAGGCAACGTTGGGCACTCGGCTTCGTCATTGGCATTTTGTACTGTGTCGTCGGGTGCCAATCTACCAGCGAGACCACTAAGTATCTGACGACCTATGGCGTGCCACTGAATTTAGTGACGCATACCTTTCAGTTCAGTGACGGTGGACAGTCAAGCTATTATGAGATGCAGCTTGGCCCCCTGCTCGCTCAACAGCCAGTCATTTTTGTCCTCGGTGGAGCAGGTTGCGCCCGTGGAGAAAGTGCATTGCGGCACTTTTTTGATTCAGTCCAAGGATCGATTCAGGTCTGGATGCTCGAAAAGCGGGGGGTCGCCAATAGCCAAAGCCCGAACTGCAGTAACGAGTACCATCGCCAAGCGTATGCGAAACAAATCGTGGGGGATCAGATCGAGTTTATCCAAGCTCAGCTTCGTAAACTACCAACGGTTGCTTTACGTCCTGTGATCTTGCTGGGAATTTCAGAAGGCGGCATGATCGCCCCGGCAGTGGCTCAATCACTGCATGAAGTCACGCACTTGGCCCTGGTTGGCGCCGGTGGACTCCCCTTGCGCCAAGAGTTACAACTACTGGTTAATAAGCATCGTGAGTCGATTGACGTGCCAACGATTGTTAATGCGATCCAGACCCATCAGGATAACAGCACGATCTTACTGTGGGGCAACAGTGTACGCTGGTGGGGTAGCTTTCTAGATTACAGCAGCGTGCCCTATGTCGCTGCCCTCAAACAACCAATGTTAGTTGCCATGGGCGAGCTAGATACCAGTGTCCCGCTCGAATCCGCGATGTTTTTGCGCCGACAAAGCTACCGGTTAGGTAAACGGAATATTGAGTTGCTGATGTACCCACGCGCGAATCACTTTTTAGCGAGTCCTGTGCAAGACTACCGCAATGATTTCCTACGTACCCTCTTACTGTGGGTGCGGGAAGGCCGAATTACAACGCCATACGCCAAAGCGTATAGTGATCCGGTGAGTCGTTAAACTCTCTTCACTTTCCTCGTAGGATGAGTGAATCCGCATCGTTGAGACTAAACCTGAGACAGGCGACGGCGTGAGCGAAAGCGTTCACGATAATCCGTAGGGGTTAATCCCGTATGCGTCCGAAATAATTTGCGAAAAGAGCTTAAATCGCTATAGCCGACTCGCTCCATAATCAAGACATGAGATAACCCGGTACTCGCAAGCAAAGCTTTCGCTATTCGCTCATGCTGTAGATAACTCAAGGGCGTCATTCCCAAGACTTGTTTAAAGCGACGCATCAGTGTGCGGCTACTCACGGCGCATGCCGCAGCCAAGGCATCGAGATTAAATGGCTGTGCCAAATGCTTGGCCAGCCAGCGCTGCGCTTTGGCCACCACAATATCTTCAATATTACTCACTGCGGGCCGACTCATAAACGCCGCTTGCGGGGCGTCGTTGGGTGCCACTAAGAGCATGCGGCTCAGAATTGTTGCGGCCTCTGCCCCGGCAAAATGCGTCATTAACTCTAAGAACAAATTAAAAAATGCCGTGCCTGCCGCCGCTGTCCAAATGCGGTTTTCAACATGCACCAACTTTTCCAGACAAAACTGTGCGTTGGGCGTATGCCGTGCATACCAATTAGCCAACCACCAGCAACCCGTTGCTTGGGTTTGATTGAGCAATCCCGCTTGCGCCAGCAGTGTGGTGCCCGTGCAGCTGCTGGCGATGATGCTGCCCGCGGCGTGCTGCTGACAGAGCCAATCCCCGAGGGTGGCTTGCTGCTGTACGATGGTGGCGAGTTGTTTACCCGTGTCATACCAGAGTGGGGGAATAAAAATCAACGCGGGAGCCGCCCTCGGTGCCTGTAATTGCAAGCTAACGGCATGATCTGCCGCGCGAAATGGAATGTTTTTCAGGCGTGTTTCCATCCCCACCAGCCGAATATCAAACGGCCTGTATTGTGCTTGATACATAGGACTGGTTGCATCGGCAAAGAGTTGATTCGCTAGATTTAAAAAATCTTGCATCATCAGCGCCGCCGAAAAACTCACCCCTGGATAAATAAAAATATCGACCTGGCGTGCTTTAGCCGATGGCGGTTTAGGTTGCTTAGATGGCGACATGCGTGGCTCCGAGTAGCAGACAGTGCAAAGAGAGGACAAAGAGAAGGCAAATCCAGTCGATATGGCAGCAAACAGTACAGCGTTAATGTAGGAAAGGATTTCGACTCGTTAGTAATCAGCATAGTGCTTCTTGTCCGCTAAGTCGATTGGCAATAATGACATTATCAATGTCATTATTGCCACTACGCCCCTGCCCTGTAAATAGCTAATCTAAGTCCATCCGCTATTAATGAGAAAGACCGAGATGCTAAAAAGATTCGTCAAGCTTTCCTCGCGCTACATACAGCTAGCAGGTTTAAGGGTGGGCCTCAAGGCCAGCGCGGTGATCAGCCCACGCTTAGCGCAACATTGGGGCATGCGTATATTTGCGCAGCCAGCGGGGCCACGCCGGATTCGCTATGACTACAACCAATACCCCCCGTTTCATTCGCTACGCTGGTGCTTCCAGCCTCGCCATCGGCAACAGCAACAAACCCTACAGGCGTATGGCTGGGGACAAATCGACACGCGCCCCACCATTCTCCTCATTCATGGCTGGGGGGGCTGGGGATTGCAAATGGGGCCTTTTGTGAATGCGTTATTGCGTCAGGGCTTGGCCGTGATTACCGTCGATATGCCGGCGCATGGCCATAGCATGGGACGCTTGGCAACCTTACCCTTGTGGAGTGAGGCGATTGAACATCTCTTTACCTTGCAACCAAATCTCGTGGGCGCAATTTGTCATTCATTCGGTGGTGGTGCCTTAACGTATGCACTTACACACCATGCCAGATCATTAAGCAGTTTGCGGCGGATCGCCTTACTAGGCGCTCCTGCCGATATGGAATTGTCACTGATGCGCTTTGGCCAAGCCTTGGGTCTGTCAGCCAGTCATACTGCAGCGATTCAACGTGGTTGGGAAGAGAAATTGCATCTGCCTTTTTCCACCATGCGTGTTGAGGCCGCGGTCGTGCCCAAACAAGTTGCGGCATTATTGGTGTATGACGAAGATGATCCGGTCGTTGGCTTGGATGAGCTTGCACGCTATCAACGTCACTGGCCCCACGCACAATCGCTAATGACAAAAAAATTGGGTCACCAGAAAATTCTGCGTGACCCAACGGTGATTGAAGCCGTGACTCAGTTTATTTCAGGTTCCGATCCATGTACGATGATGCACACGGATGCGCATTAAGGCACGCTGATCACCCCCATGCAAACTGAGAGTGCTGCCTTTATTTGAGTTTGACGGCGGTGGTAGCCACGCGCTGCCCAAATAATTTGGCAGTTTCTAAATCGCCAGGGAGTGGCCCTTCTTCGGGACTGGAATCGGACGGAGATTGCGCCATTAGCCCCGCAAAGGAACCCAGGTAATTCACATCATTCCTTTGCGCAGCTTTACTATTGCTGGGCATGAGGCCGGTACCGACCCAAATGGCACTGTGTTGCATCGCCAGCGTAAAGAAATAGTGCAGGGTAGAGAGTTTATCGCCATTCATTGTGGCGGAGTTGGTAAAGCCCGCCATGACTTTGTCTTTCCATTTTTGTGTAAACCAGGCTTTGGAGCTGGCATCCGCAAACTTTTTGAATTGCCAGGATACCGTGCCCATGTAAGTAGGTGAACCAAAGACGATAGCATCAGCCGCATCAAGCTCAGCCCATGCCGCTTCAGGCAAATTACCCTCAGCATCAATTGCATAGAGCGTGGCTTGCGCCCCTGCTGCCGCTGCGCCAGCCTGTACGGCCTCGGCTTGTTTTTTGGTATGGCCATAGCCAGAGTGATAAACGATTGCAACTTGAGTCATTTAAAGCTCCTTTATTGAGAGACAGGTTCAACACACACACTTACCAATTTCATCACCAGCGGACGAACAAGATTGATTGCGACCAAGGCAATCGGAAAAGCTAAGAGATAGGCATGTAACCAGCGCCCAACAAACCCAGCACCCAAGCCGGTGTTGAGCGCCGTAATGGCGGCCGACATGATGAGCGCCATCAGTAAAGCCATCCAAAATGCAAAGACATAACCCGTGTACCGAGAGGGAATTTTTTTCATCGCTATTCCAAATCTATTCCAAATCAAACAGCAACACTTCAGCGGCGCGCGCCTGATCAAGCACAATGTCGGTCTCTGCCCCAATCAACAAAGCATCTCCCGCTTGAAGTGCTTGGCCATTGACGTGCAACTCACCGCGTGCCACGTGAACGTAGGCGCGCCGTCCTGCGGCTAAGGGCCGGCTGAGCATTGCGTCGCCCTCTAAATACGTACCGTACAAATAGGCTTGTGCTTGAATGGCGACGGCCCCGAGTTCCGCCGCAACCTCACGCGGTGCGGCCAGCACGCGCCACTGCCCGCTTTTTTCAGCTTGCGTAAAGTGTTTTTCTTCATAGCTAGGATCGCCGCCACGCACATTCGGCTGAATCCAGATTTGTAGCAGATGCGTTTTACGATCTTTAGCGTGATTAAACTCAGAATGCTGAATCCCGCGTCCGGCACTCATGCGCTGGACATTACCGGGGGTAATCACCGAGCCGTTACCCATGCTGTCGCGATGTGCCAGCTCGCCTTCGAGCACATAAGTGATAATTTCCATATCCCGGTGGCCATGCGTAGGAAAACCCATGCCCGGCGCAATCCAATCTTCATTGATCACCCGTAGGGCGCCAAAATGCATGTGCGCCGGATCGTAATAGTCGGCAAAGGAGAAGCTATGGTAGGACTGTAGCCAGCCATGGTCGGCATAGCCCCGTTCGGCAGATAAACGCACTCGTTGCATGTTGATTACCTCCACTTACGGTTAACGTGTTCAGCAGTATGCTACGGTATAAATTTGGGATAAAGATTAAAAACAAGCGGTATTTATCCCAAAAAATAGAATAATTTTGATGCAGACGGCGAGGGCTCAACTTGCCCCAGCGTAACCGGCAACGGATTCCCTTGTTCCACTAAGCAAAAAGTATCACCACACGATACCGGCAGGTGCACCTGTTTCTACTCTGTTTTTTTTAGTAGGCAACCCTTATAAAAATGCCGATAGTACGCACATCGACACATTATTTTGCAATTTACGCCGTGTCTCCCTGTTCGTCCTGGAGTCGATCATGAAATCCGCTTCTCAACCTGCTTCACAGTCATATCAACGCGTCGCCTTTTACCGGCTGACAATTTTGTCTTTTTTAGAGTGCATGACACCCGCTTTTGTGCAAAACCTAGCGCGCCTCTATCATGACGACGAGGCCCTCAGAAGCTGGCTATGGAACACTTGGCACGCAGAAGAAGTTGGGCATGGCAACTGGATCCGCAGCTATATTCGACAAACTTGGCCCAACTTTGATTGGGATAGCGCTTATGTCGAATTCGCTACGCAATTTGCGCTGCGCTTGCCCCAAGAAGAGAAACCATTAAGTGCCGCCAAGGAATCACTCGCCCGCTGCGGGATGGAAGCGCAAGCCAGCATCGTTTATCGCAGTCTGGCTGAAAACGTCGATGACGCACGCTTGGCAGACCTGCTGAAACGTATTGCGGATGATCATCTGCGGCATTTCAATGTATTTCGCCGTGCCTATGAGCGCTACAATCAACAAGAGTCGCTCTCGGTTTGGCAACGCGTCAGTATTTTGGTGGAGCGCACCCGTAAATTGCAACGGGTAGATCTTGCACTCGCTTTTAACGCTATTCATACCCACTGGCATGGTGCAATGCCTTTCTCAGCGCTAGCCCCCAAGGATTACTACCGCTTGAGTACCCGCGCCCTCTACCAAAACCTGGTGCGTGAAGAAACCCGTCATTTGTTGGGTAAATTCTTCCACTTGGAGAGCTGGGCCCAACGCCAAGCCTATAAATTTACCAGTTGGCGGCTGGCGCAGAGCGCCCTCGGCGCATAAGGTTGTCAGGGATTCAGCCCGCTCGCCCGCGATTAAGTCGCTACAATGCGGGCTATGTATATCGGTCGTTTTGCTCCCTCTCCGACAGGACCTTTGCATTTTGGTTCACTGGTTACTGCGGTTGCCAGCTATTTAGATGCCCGCAGTGAACAGGGGCAATGGCACCTGCGGATTGAAGACCTCGATAGCCCACGTACCCAAGCTGGGGCCAGTAGCGAGATCCTGACGACACTCTCTGCCTTCGGCATGCGCTGGGACGGCCCGGTGATCTATCAATCAGTTCGTAATACGCAACGCCCCTCCCCCTACCAGCGGGCCTTTGACACACTACAGCAGCTCGGTGTGATTTACCCTTGTGCCTGCACTCGTAAGGAAATTGCTGATTCGCAACTGGTCATGGCATCTCGTGCGCATGGTAGCCCCAACCCCATTTATCCCGGCACATGCCGAGCAGGATTAGGGGCAGGCAAAGCACCGCGCGCATGGCGATTAAAAGTCCCAGATGCCCCCATTCGTTTTACCGAGTGCGAACTCGGCTTGCAGGATGAAAACCTGACTGAAACTACTGGCGATATTGTGTTATTGCGTGCGGATGGAATTTGGGCCTATCAATTAGCAGTGGTCGTTGATGATGCTGAACTCGGGGTCACAGAGGTTGTTCGTGGCCAAGATTTACGTTGCTCCACCGCCCGCCAAGTGTATCTACAAACCCTCTTGGGGCTGCCAACGCCGCGCTATCGACATATCCCGCTGGTCTATGCCCCATCCGGGGAAAAGTTGAGCAAGCAAACGGGGGCGACTCCACTCAATCCAGTGACGCCGCTGGTACAGCTCAATCAAGCCTTGATCCATCTTGGGATGCTGCCTATTCCGGCGCTAGAACTGGCTTCACTTTCACCGGCGCGACAGCTTGCGGTCTGGTGGGAAAAAGCCATTTCCCAGTGGGGTCTGACCAAGCGTGCTCCCCGACAAAAGAGTCTTTCATCATGAATCCACACGCTCAACCCAACACTAACTTTGATCGTATTTTTACGCAATGCCGGCGGATTGCTGTGGTCGGTCTTTCTCCGAATCCCGCCCGTCCAAGTCATTACGTCAGCCGTTATTTACAGTTACAGGGATATCAACTGATTCCAGTGAATCCGGGACATCGGCTGCTATTGGGTGAAGTGAGTTACCCCGAGCTTAGCGCTATACCAGAAGCACTGGATTGGGTGCTGTGTTTTCGCCGCAGTGAAGAAATGCCCGCACTGGCGTCCGTAGCTATAGCCAAGCAAGCCCGATGCTTCTGGATGCAAGTCGGGATACAACATGACACTGCCCGCTCGAGCTGTGAACAAGCAGGCGTCTGGGTGGTTGAGAATCGCTGTGCGATGGTTGAACATCAGCGCTGGCAAGCCGGTCGTTAATTAACAAATCTTAGGCCCGTGGGCTGCGGCGTGTTTTGGTGCGTCAGTTAGGAAGGCTTTTTAGCGCTAGACCGCCCGCCCAGCCCGCCGAAAAGCGCCGCCCGTGGTTTGAGATGGGGCTCACTACCTGGGCGAGTTGCGCGCCCAGTTGCGGCAGAAGGGGGTGATTCGGTGGCAGTCTCTGGCGCAACGGTCGTGCTTGGCTGATAAGGCTGGAGAAACCAGGGATCAATCGTTGGCTGTTGGCGGCGCCGGGCAGAAGCCTGTGAAGCCGCGATACCCTCACGCGCTTCTTCACGACGACGATGCAATTGATAGGCAGAAGCCGGCAGGTTACGCCGCTCAAGCGGGCGTTTGATCAGCTTTTCAATCTCGCTCAATAACTTCTCATCATCGGGCGTGACCAAGGAAATCGCTTCACCTTCATTACCTGCCCGGCCGGTACGCCCAATCCGATGGACATAATCTTCTGGCGAGAACGGCAAATCACAGTTAATCACGCAAGGCAGCTCAGAAATATCCAAGCCACGCGCCGCGACATCGGTTGCCACCAACACCGCCACGCTACCCGCTTTAAACCCATCCAAAGCTTTCATGCGTTCGATTTGGGATTTATCGCCATGAATCGCTTCGGCTGCAATGCCCTCTCGCTGCAATTCGCGGGTTAAGCGGGATGCGCCAATTTTAGTATTCAGGAAGACAATCACTTGGGTTAGGCCAAATTCGCGAATCAAGTACGATACCGCCGCCCGTTTGTGTTCATCCCCCGGAATGTCATAGGCCATTTGCTTGACGGTATCGGCGGTGGCGTTACTGCGCGCAACCTCTATCGTGACCGGGTTTTGCAGAAATTTCTTGGAGAGTTTTTTGATCTCGTCTGAGAAGGTAGCCGAAAATAACAGGGTCTGGCGCTGCTTCGGCAGGAAGTCCAAGATGCGCTGTAAATCAGGCATGAAGCCCATGTCTAACATGCGATCGGCTTCATCCAAGACGAGCATTTGCACTTGGCTCAGATTCACATTTTTCTGCCCAACGTGGTCGAGCAAACGCCCAGGCGTCGCAATCAAAATCTCCACCCCACCGCGCAAGGCCGCCGTCTGCGGTTGCATATCCACCCCACCATATACAGCCGCGCTCCGCAGTTGGGTAAATTGACTGTATTGCCGCACATTATCGGCCACTTGATCAGCCAGTTCACGCGTGGGGGTCAAAATCAATGCCCGCACCGGATGCCGGGCTGGCGACATGCTGCTATTTTGCTGTGGCAGCAGGTTTTGAATAATCGGTAACGAAAAACTGGCGGTCTTACCCGTACCCGTTTGCGCCGCGCCCATCACATCACGCCCCTGCATCACCACGGGAATAGCTTGCGCTTGAATCGGGGTTGGTTGGGTATAACCAGCGGCACTGATGGCCTGCTGAATGCTGGCATCCAGGCTGAAATCGCTAAATAGTGGAGGGGTATTGGTGGTCATAAATGTGGGAAGTTAGATCGGCATTATCCTCTAATTTAGTCTGCATTACAAAATTTAAGCAAACCCAACTCTATAAGCTCTGCTAATACTTGGCCCTGAAAAAGCAATTTTTCTTATTTTATGGCGCCGACTAACCTTCAAGCATCCGTGGCCGTTGTGTCTAACTACTTGGAGTGATCATGTCAAATTACAGGAAAGCTCAGCGCTCTTTTTGGGTATCGGTCTGTTGTCTGGGCCTATCGAGCCTGGCTCTGGCTGGCGACAGGCTCGATCAAATCCTGGAAAAAAATGAAATTGTGATTGCTCACCGGGAAGCCTCAGTACCGCTTTCCTATTTAGATAACGGTAAACCGATAGGCTACAGCTTGGATATTTGCCATGCTGTCGTTGAGTCTCTCAAGAAACAATATAAGCGCCCGAATCTCACCATTCGTTACTTGGTTGTTACCTCACAGACCAGAATTCCTGCCATTGCCGAAGGAAAAGCGGATCTGGAATGTGGCTCGACAACCAATACTGCCGAGCGCCGACAAAAAGTTGACTTTACGATTCCTCACTTTATTTCAACAGCAAAATTTCTGGTGCGTAAAGCTGATCGTATCCAAAAGATTGAAGATTTACGGGGGAAAACGGTTGTCTCCACACAGGGAACAACCAATATCAAGACCTTACATAAACAAAATGACGAGCGGGTACTTAACCTCAATATTTTGGAATCCAAAGATCATGCTGAAGGCTTTCGTTTCCTGGTCGAGAAAAAAGTTGATGCGTTCGCCATGGATGACATTTTGCTCTATGGCTTACGGGCCAGTGCAGCGAACCCAGATGATTACGAAGTGATTGGTAAACCCATGACGATTGAACCTTACGCGATCATGCTGCCGAAAAATCAAAAGCGCCTCAAAGCCGTGGTTGATGGGGAGATCGCCCGGATGATTACCAGCTTTGAAATCTATACCTTATACAAAAAATGGTTTGAATCACCCATTCCTCCCCGTGGCATTAATTTGAATGTTCCCATGTCCTTCTTGCTCAGAGACTCGTTCAAATTTCCCACCGATAAAGTGAATGACTAATTGTTGTTGCTATTGAATCAATCTGTTCTGTTATGAGAAATACACTATCCGGTCTTGCGACACCGATTGGCATTATTGGTGGTATGGGGCCCCATGCTCACCTTGATTTTGAGAAATATTTACTCGGTACAGCCGAGCATGACCAAGATTACCCGAGTTATGTCCTCGTCAATGCCAGCTACGTTGCAGACCGAACCACTGCTTACCATGCGACCAAGGCAGGCCAGTTACTCAGTCAGGCAGATAACCCACTCTATGGTCTGCGGGGTGCGGTCATCACGCTCTTGCGCGCGGGCTGCCAGAAAATTTGTATGGTTTGTAATACCGCCCATCTTTGGTTGTCACATTTGAAGGAAGAATTCCCTTATGTCGAATTTATCTCGATCATTGACACCTCTGTGCAGGCCCTGAAAAAACTGGGCGCAGAAGAGGTGATTCTGTTAGCGACTGAAGGCACCATCCGGAGTGGCCTCTACAGCAACGCACTGAGCGCAGCAGGCATCGTGACGCACATTCCCTCAATTGAGTATCAGATAGCGATTAATGAAGGTATCTATGGCGACCCGAGCCAGCACATTGGCGGGGTAAAAACCGGCGATATTCAGGCTGCCAACACCCGTTTCACCCGTGTTGCTTACGCCATGCTCAATGAGATTGCGCAAAGAAAACATAAATCCGTGCAGGAGGTCATTGCCAGTAAGCGGGTTTATTTGGGTTTCTTTTGCACAGAAATCGGCGTTGCTATCGATGATCCCACATTACGTGCTATTGCGGTCGATTCAACCGAGGTATTGGCAGCCGCAATGCGCCAACTGGCTTTAGAAAACAAGGAGTCATAATTGAAATACATTACTGATGAAATGGTACAAAGTAGCATTTCTATGCCAGAAGCCATCACGGTGATGCGTGATTGTTTTACAGCGCTAGGACGGTGTGAGGCAACAAACTTAGACCGGCAGCGAGCCGAGAGCCAGGGACGTTACCTGTCTGTCATGGGCGGGATTTTACACAGCCAAGGTGTCATGGCCGCCAAGGTCTATCCGACAATTCGGGGGCAGTTTAATTTTGTTATTCCCCTGTTTGACAGTGAAAGTGGTGAATTATTGGCCGTGGTTGAAGGTAATGCCTTAACCGGTCTGCGCACCGCTGCAGTCACCAAAGTTGCGATTGATGCCCTCGGTGGTGCAGGCTTAACCAAACTAACGCTGTTTGGCACTGGGATACAAGCCTACGCGCATGCGCGTGCCTGTATTCCAAATAGTGCGATTGAGCAAGTCGAGGTAGTCGGGCTAGAGCACGTTGACACCTTCGCAGCACGCTTACAGCATGAGTTTAATCTCCCTGTGACCGCCGCAGAGGCGGCTACCGCTATTGCCTCTGCGGGTCTCGTTGTAACGGCAACGCGCAGTACGACGCCATTATTTAATGGCGATCATATTCAGCCAGGGACCTTGATTACTGCGATTGGCTCCTCGAAACCAAACTGCCGCGAACTTGATGACACTGCGCTCGCCAGAAGTACCGTGATTGGTGTCGAATGGGCCAGCCAAACCTTACGTGAAGCAGGCGAATTTGTCATGAGTGAGCCGGCGCAGTGGCAGAGCAAGGTCCAGGAGCTGGGGGCCTTGATTAGCCGCCCACTGCCCCCGATTCAGCATGAGATTCGGGTTTATAAATCTGTCGGTATCGGTCTTGAAGACGTTGCCCTAGCTGCCTATATCTACCGAAAATTAATGGCCTGATCACGCCATGACTGTTTGTTGTACTTAGCGGGTACCGTCCCTAACTGCTCACCCAGTGCAGCCCGCCGGCCCAGTGTTTGCTGGGCTACTTTTTAACCGAGTCTATAAGTTTTCCTAATACGAATACTAAAAAAAACGACTTTTTATATCTCGCTGGCCTCGCTATAGTCATTTCACACGGCTCTTTCGTGTCTTACTAAGTGTGGAGATGACAATGAAAAAATTTGGTTTACTAGTTGGTTTAACGGCGACGGTAAGTTTTGGCGCTCACGCCCAAGACAATAACACCCTGAAAAAAATTGAGGAACGCGGTTACATTACCGTGGCTCATCGTGAGTCCTCGATTCCATTCAGCTATCTGGCTGATGGCAAGCCCGTTGGTATTGGCGTTGATGTCACTAACAAAATCGTCGATAAAATCAAAGCCCAACTGAAAAAACCCAATCTTGAAGTCAAACTACAACCCGTGACGTCACAAAACCGTATTCCATTACTCCGTAACGGGACGATTGATATTGAGTGTGGCTCTACTACCAACAATAGCCAGCGGGGCGAGCAAGTGACATTCGCAGTCAACTACTTTTACACAGGGACTCGCTTGCTGGCCAAGAAAAGCAGCAACATCAAGTCCTTTGAAGACCTGAAAGGTAAGACCATTGCCTCCACCACAGGCACAACCAACGTGGCTGTTTTGCGGGCCTATAACCAAGATAAAAATCTCGGTATGAATGTGATTTTTGGTAAAGACCATGATGACTCCCTGCTCCTGGTTGAGAGTGGCCGCGCCGTTGCGTTTGGAATGGATGACATTCTCCTGGCTGGCCTGATTGCCAGTTCCAAAGCCCCTGCAGAGCTAGAGATCACAGGTGAGTCACTGCAAGTAGAGCCTTATGCCTGCATGGTTCGTAAAGACGATCCTGAAATGAAAAAATTGGTTGATGGCGTCATTATCGATCTCATGAAATCAGGTGAATTTGAAAAGCTCTACAAAAAATGGTTTCAATCCCCGATTCCACCCCGTGGGGCTAACCTGAACTTCCCAATGAGTAAAGAGTTACAGGAAAACCTTAAGAAGCACAGCGACAAACCTGCGACTTAACATCATTCGTCTCCTTGCGGCGGGGACTTGTGCCCCGCTTTTTTTTATGAGTTCATCCATGAAAATAGCTGTGATTGGTGGCGGTATTATTGGCCTGACAACCGCACGTGAATTAACATTGGCGGGCCATGACGTCACGCTGATCGAACAAGCATCACAAGTAGGGCAAGCCACCAGCTATGCAAATGGTGCTCAACTCAGTTACGCCTATGTTCAGCCTTTGGCAAACCCAGCCACTTTTCTCGCTATTCCACACTATTTATTCAGTGCGCATAGTCCACTACGCTTTAGTCCCAGTTTAGACTGGCGACAGTGGGCGTGGTGCCTCGAATTTCTCTGGGCTTGTCGTCCAGGCCAATCTGATCGAGCCACCTTTGCGCTACTACAAATCGCCAATCTAAGCCGGAAGGCATTCGATCAATGGCACACCGCAGGACAGGATATTCACTACCAAGCCAATGGGAAACTAGTAATTTATCCGAGTGCAGATAGTCTTGCTGGCGCCCAGAAGCAGCTCGACTTACAACGCCAACATGGGTCTGAACAAACCCTGTTGAGCAAAGCAGAGTGCTTGGAGATAGAGCCTGCTCTGGCGCCTTATCGCGACCACTTTGCTGGAGGTGTCTGGACACCAGGAGAATGCGTTGCCGATTGTTATCGCGTCTGTCAACAATTAGCCCATGAATTGAGTGCTGCCGGGGTCGCGATTCAAACGCAACAGACCGTCTCACGCCTACAATCCCGTGCCGATGGCGTATTACTTCAAATGGGGCAACACGAGCAACGCTATGACCATGTGGTACTGAGTGCAGGGCATCAAACGGTACACCTTGCACAACAGCTAGGCCACTACCTGCCGATTTACCCACTCAAAGGCTACAGCATTACCCTGCCAAGCCGGTGTTTACAACACATGCCCAAGCGCAGCGTAACTGATATCCAACGTAAAGTGGTTTTTGCACCGATTGGTGATCAATTACGTATTGCAGGCATGGCTGAGCTTTGTGGCGCAGATCGATCTATTCCAACCACGCGTATCGAAACCCTCTACGAGGCGACAGATGCGCTCTTTGGGATACGCACTCGCCCTCAAGACGATGCGCGTTGGGCTGGCTTACGGCCAGCTACCCCTACAGGCTTACCTATCATTCGGCAATTGAGTCAACGGGTTAGTGTGAATGCTGGTCATGGCGCGCTGGGCTTTACCCTGGCATTTGGTGCGGCAAGAATGTTGGCTGGCTTACTCAAAGCATAAATTAAGCAGGGGGGAGTTGCGCTAACACTTCCTCTGCTGCTGTTTGCATACACTGTGCGAAGAAACGCGATAAGGTAACATTGTTAGAATCACCGGCCATCACAGCAGATAAATGGACGGCAGGAGTAGGCACTAACGGCAATACTTTTAACGTCGGATGGTGTTTACCTGCCGCCGTAAAGACATCGACAATCGCGGGACCAAAACCATGCTCAGCCAACACCAGCGCAGTGTGATGGGTCTGTACGGTTGTACCGCCGCTAAATAAAACGTGATGGTTATCACCGAGCTCATTCAAGACTCGACCAATCGGGTCAGTGTGGTAAATACGGATGACAGGCTGTTGATGAAGATCCTCAAGTGCAATCGCTTGTTGTTGATACAGATTGGGATAGGCCTCTGGCACGGCCACCACGAGATGCCCACTCGCGATAGCCTCAACTTGAATAGCGGGATGTGAAGGCATCCCATACACAACACCAACATCCCCATCGCGCAACGCAATAGCGGTCACCACATCATTTGAATGCAGGGTACGGACATGTGTCGGGACATCAGGATAGCGCACCCGGAAACGTTTTAGGGCGATTGGCAGCAAATGGACCGCCAAAGACGGAACGATAATCACATTCAGCTCTGCATGGCGGCCTTGTTTCAGGTTACGAGCCAAACTGCGCACTGATTCTAATTGCTGGTAAAGCCGTTCGATTTCAGGATACAGCGTCCGGGCCTCATGGCTCGGGACCAATCTATTTTTGACCCGATTAAATAAGGGAAAGCCTAACTGGAGTTCTGCATGCTGGAGGGTCTGGGTAATGGCTGGCTGAGTCACATTCAAAACCCGCGCTGCGCCACTCACGGTACCGGTGACCATGATGGCATTTAGGACTTCAACATGTTTGAGCTTCATCTACAGTCTCGATTATTAGCTTTGCCCATTCTAGCCTGCCTACTTTTTTTATAGTATTAGTTTTTTAGTAGGCTATCTATAAAAAAACAATAGTCACCAATAAAAAAGGGCTTACCTTTACAGGTAAGCCCGATATCTGGTGGGCCCAGTGGGGCTCGAACCCACGACCAAAGGATTATGAGTCCTCTGCTCTAACCGACTGAGCTACAGGCCCGAAAACCGCCACGCATAGCGTGGCGGTTAATAAGCTTAATTGCCTTCGAGGAAGGATTTTAATTTATCGGAACGCGATGGATGACGCAATTTACGCAAGGCTTTCGCCTCAATCTGGCGGATGCGTTCACGTGTAACATCAAACTGCTTACCGACTTCTTCGAGAGTATGATCGGTTGACATTTCAACGCCAAAGCGCATGCGCAACACCTTAGCTTCGCGCGGCGTCAGTGAGTCCAATACCTCTTTCACGACATCACGCATCGAGGCATGTAGAGCGGCATCAGATGGCGCCAGAGTATTGCTGTCTTCAATGAAATCACCCAGATGAGAGTCATCATCATCACCAATTGGAGTTTCCATTGAAATCGGCTCTTTCGCAATTTTGAAAATCTTGCGAATCTTGTCTTCTGGCATTTCCATTTTGGCCGCCAAGGTTGCGGGATCTGGCTCTTGCCCGGTTTCCTGCAAAATCTGGCGCGAAATACGGTTCATCTTGTTGATCGTTTCGATCATATGCACCGGAATCCGAATTGTCCGTGCCTGATCGGCAATCGAGCGCGTGATCGCTTGGCGAATCCACCAGGTTGCATAGGTGGAAAACTTGTAACCGCGACGATATTCAAACTTGTCTACCGCCTTCATCAGGCCAATATTGCCCTCTTGAATCAAATCTAAAAACTGTAAACCGCGATTGGTATATTTTTTGGCAATCGAAATCACCAGTCGTAAGTTGGCTTCAGTCATCTCGCGCTTGGCTTTGCGAGCCTTGGCTTCGCCCATCGCCATTTGTTTATTGACTTCTTTTAAGTCTTGCAGTGGCAGGACGACGCGCTGCTGCAAATCGACTAATTTCTTTTGCAATTCATGGATCGCCGGCAAATTGCGCCCCAATACTGCACTGTACGATTTACCCGCACTGACAAAGCCATCAGCCCACGTCAGGTTAGTTTCATTACCCGGGAAAACACGAATAAACTCTTCTCGCGGCATGCCACATTTGTTGACCACCACGTTCAGAATCCCTTTTTCTACGGCCCGAATTTCGTCTACCTGTGAGCGTAGCAAGTCGCAGAGTTTTTCAACGTGCTTGGCCGTAAAACGGATTCCCATTAACTCATTGGAAATCGATTCTTGTGCTTTCAGATAGCCCTTCGATTTGTAGCCCTCTTTTTCATAAGCTGCGCGCATCTTGGCAAACTGGCTGGCGATGGTTGCAAATTTTTCCAACGCGCCCGCTTTCAATTCTTCGAGTTGTTTGGCGCTTAAACCTGCGCCACCGCCGCCCTCTTCGTCTTCCTCTTCTTCAACCACATCCGCTTCAGGAAAGTCTTCTTCGGCAGCAGCATCCAATTCCTCTGGCGCATTCGGATCAATCAAGCCGTCTACGATATCGTCAACGGCGACTTCGCCTTTGGCGATCTTGTCTGCCATTTCTAGGATCTCATTAATGGTCGCAGGGCAGGCCGAAATCGCCTGGATCATATGCCGCAGGCCTTCTTCGATCCGTTTTGCGATTTCAATTTCACCTTCGCGGGTAAGGAGCTCCACAGTCCCCATTTCGCGCATGTACATCCGAACCGGATCTGTCGTCCGGCCGAATTCAGAGTCAACAGTTGACAGTGCCGCTTCCGCTTCTTCTTCTGCGTCCTCTTCGCTGGCTACTGTCGGTGCGTTATCGTTCATCAATAACGTTTCAGCATCGGGGGCTTGCTCATAAACCGCAATACCCATGTCGTTAAATGTGCTGATAATCGCTTCGATAGCTTCTGCTTCAACCAAATCATCAGGCAGATGATCATTGATCTCAGCGTAGGTGAGAAAGCCACGCTCTTTGCCTAGCTTGATCAAGCTTTTCAGTTTGGAACGGCGCATCTCCAACTCTTCTTCAGAGCTGGTCGTTTTTGCACTCATTTCAAACTCTTTCATCAAGGCGCGTTCTTTGGCTTTGCGCCCGCCTTTGGGCTTCTCTGCTTTTTCGACTTTTTCGCCGCTCTCTTGCGCAGCGCGGTTCTCCGCTGCCGCATCTTCAACGACAGGGGCTGCAGATTTGGCGCTGGATTTCGCTTTAGTAACGGCAGGCGTGTTTGCTACGGTGACTTTTTTTTCTGGCATTACGACAACTTTTTTCTCTTGGGTTTTTGTCGCTGTCGCAGCGGGTTTCGCTGCAACAGCGGTTGAAAGTGATTTACTGCTGGTGTTAGGCTTGACTGCACGAGCTGTCGCAGCGGAAGAAGCCCCTTTATTCGTGCTGGCTTTGTTCGTAACGGGTGTACGTGAAGCCGTGGTTTGCGTCGACTTGGCAGCGCCAGCCGATTTCGTTGCCGTGCTGGCAGGTTTTTTGACGTCAGTTGGGCGATTGGGTTTGGCCGTCACCGCTTTAGTTACCGCTTGAGACTGTTCACCCCGCACTGATTTGGTTGTTGAGGGTTTGGCCGCTGTGGTTTTACTACTAGCGGCCTTATCATGCTTGCCGCCCACTTGCTTGCTGCCCTTGCTACTCAGTTTTGCGGTTTTACTGGTTGCCATGAGTGACCTCAGTTGATGACGAACAGGTTGAATGTGCCACGATCAAGTCAGCTCGCGGCACCAGCGGTTAAAATAGAACTCGACATTATAGCAACTCAATGCCGGCTATACCAGAGGTATCCCCAGGTGATTGCTTAAACAGCAGGCGGCGCCATGCGCTTCAACGCACTGATTTGTTGCTCCAGCTGACGAAAACGCTGGACTGCCTCGGCATCAAGCTGTTGGCTTGAGGCCAGCGCTTTCGCTAATTGCTCGCGCGCCGCTTCCAATTGCTGACGCTCTATATTTCGTAACGCCCCGCTAATTTCTGGCTCCAATTCGCTCTCAGCTAACGTATCCGCACTTGCTGCTTGCAGGAGAAAGGGCTGCCAATCTATACCTGCGGGCTGATCAGACAGATGCTGAGAAAGACTGGCTAAGGTCGGCGAAGTGGCTGACGAGAGCCCATCCACCACTGCTAATAAAGCCGCCAAAGCCGGGTCTTGCAGCATCACACTCCGTTGCGGGTGCGTCAGGCGAGCAAACCAATCGGGATGCCCCAACAGCAGCACCACGAGGCGTTCGATGTTGCTCGATACCAAACGACGACTGACTGGCTTGCTTGATCGACGGGCAGCCCCTGGACGGACGCCGTTTGGCTTAATACCAACCAGGGCTTCAATTTCAGCGGGAGCACTGTCAGTAATCTGTGCCAGATCGCGCATGACTTGTAACCGCAGGGCACCTGCTGGGAGCGCAAGTAATAAGGGTTTGGCGTCATAGAGCAGATGAGCTCGCCCTTCAGCATTACCAACATCATGCTGATTTTGTAAATGACTGACTAAAAATCGAGATAGCGGCAAAGCCTGGCTCAGTTGGGACTCAAAAGCCGCCACGCCCTCTTCACGCACATAGCTGTCCGGGTCATGCTCGGGTGGCAGAAATAGAAAACGAATCTGCTTATTATCAGCCGCATGGGGCAGGGCCGCTTCCAATGCGCGCCAAGCAGCTTTGCGCCCAGCCTGATCCCCATCAAAACTAAAAATAACCTGATCCGTCTGACGCAATAATTTTTGCACATGGATGGGCGTCGTCGCCGTTCCTAGCGTTGCAACAGCATTCGGGAACCCGAGTTGAGCAAGGGCCACCACATCCATATAGCCTTCCACGACAATCACAAATCCGCGCTCACGAATCGCTTGCCGGGCCTCAAACAAGCCATACAACTCACTGCCTTTACTAAACAGTGGCGTTTCAGGGGAATTTAAATATTTTGGCTCGCCGCCATCCAGCACGCGCCCGCCAAAACCAATCACTTGGCCACGCAGGTTACGGATCGGGAACATTACCCGCCCACGAAAACGGTCATAACGTTTGTTGTTATCACCGGCAATGACCAAGCCGGCTTCAACTAACAAGGGCTGTTCGTAATCACTAAACACTTGCGCCAAAGGCCGCCAGTCGTCCGGGGCATAGCCCAAGGCAAAGTGGGCCGCAATTTCGCCCGTAAGGCCACGCCCTTTGAGGTATTGCACGGCTGCTTGAGCGGCGCGCAACTCCTTGCGGTAAAACTGGCACGCGGCAGCCATGATTTCTAGCAAACTGGTGGACTGCGCTTTATCTACTTTGGGTCGCCCTCCTGAATCACGCTCTAGACGCACCTCAGGCACGGTCATGCCAACACTTTGGGCGAGATCCTTAACCGCCTCGACGAAACTCAGGCCCTGGTATTCCATCAAGAACCCAATGGCATTGCCATGGACGCCACAGCCAAAGCAGTGATAGAACTGTTTGGTCGGGCTGACGGTAAATGAGGGGGATTTTTCATTATGAAACGGGCACAGGCCCATGAAATTGGCACCGCCCTTTTTTAGCTGGACGTAGCGCCCCACCACATCGACAACGTCAACGCGGTTGAGCAAGTCCTGAATAAAATCAGCGGGAATCATAGGGAAACGTTAGCGATAAAGTAGCGGAGCGGCAATGCTAGCCATTACCACCCGCAATCCTAGCGCGTTTAGGCCAGTTTTTCTTTGACGAGTTTAGATACCAAGGCCATGTCTGCCTTGCCGGCCAATTTGGGTTTCAGTACCGCCATTAACTTGCCCATGTCTTGCGGACCGGCTGCGCCCGTGGCGGCAACCGCGGCACTGACTTCTTGCGCAATCTCGTCGGCACTAAGTTGTTGTGGCAAATAAGCGGAGAGCACGTCAATTTCGAACTGCTCTATCGCCGCCAATTCAGGACGGTTGGCTTGCTGATATTGCGTGAGCGAATCGCGGCGCTTTTTAATTTCTTTTTCCACCACCGCCACCACATCAGCATCAGTGAGGTCAATTCGCTTATCGACCTCGATTTGCTTCAATGCCGACTGTAACAAACGAATCGCACCTAATTTCTGCGTTTCTTTCGCACGCATTGCCTGTTTCATGTCGTCATTAATGCGGACCCGCAGGACACTTCCTACTGGTTGGGCAGTCTGGCTATCGGTCATGACCCCTCCTAGAAAAGCAATATTATAAAAAACACAAAAACCCACGTTGTTTTACCAACGCGGGTTTTTAATTCTTGATAAACCGTACTACTCAGTGAACTGGCAGCGTTTTTGCGAACACACCCCCAGACCAAGTAAGATCAATACATTTTTTTCGGCAACATTTGACTGCGGACGCGTTTCCAATGACGCTTCACAGCAGCCGCCAATTTACGTTTACGTTCAGCGGTGGGCTTTTCGTAAAACTCGCGTGCGCGCAGTTCGGTCAGCAGACCTGTTTTTTCAATGGTGCGCTTAAAGCGACGCATTGCAACTTCAAATGGCTCGTTTTCTTTCAATTTTACGAGTGGCATGAAAACTCCAGAAGGCCTAAACCTAAATACATCAAACAAATCGTTAGTCACCAGCTAAAAGCAGTCGTTGCTAAACTTTTTACTGCGATCTCTAACGGCGTGGAAAAGTCAGCCCATGAATATAGCATAAAGGTCACCGTTTATCAAACGCGATGCCTTCTACAGCACCCATCATCAAAAACCCGGATTAATTGATTAAATATCAATCAAATTTACCATGAATCGGGCGTTAGAGGTCATTTTCGGTCTGTTTTCGAGGGTTTACTCAGGTTTAATCATTCAACCCCATGGACGATACTGACGTTAACTTAGCTAAGAACCTAAGCCGTGAGCCACCCGGCCACGCCGTTCTCGATCAGGAGGTGCATCATGGAAAACGCGCTTGTAACTCTTTCCCCTTCAGCCTCTACGCCGCCAGAGCACTTGGCAATGCCGATTGCGGGCTTCAAAGAGGTGTATCGCTTGAGTGATGTCGAGAACGCCCTAATTGATCTGCCCAGCACGGCCAATGAAGGACTCCGTAGCACCTACGAGAAAATGTTAAAAGCAGGCGGAACCCGCTTTTCTGTCAAACCCGCACACATGCCGGATATGTCTTCGCTGTACCATGAACTCCCGAATTTCGAAGAGGTGCTGGATGACATCCGGAAGCAACTTAGCTTATGTATCGAGACGGATGACCCACTGGAACTCTCTCCCATGCTGTTATTGGGGGACCCTGGTATTGGAAAAACCCACTTTGCGAAACGGTTGTCACAAATTTTAGGAACTGGTTATGGCTTCGTCTCGATGAGCTCGCTCACCGCTGGTTGGATTTTGTCAGGTTCATCCTCACAATGGAAAAACGCCAAGCCCGGCAAAGTGTTTGAACAGCTCGTTCATGGCACTTACGCTAACCCCTTAATGGTCGTTGATGAAATCGATAAGGCCGCCAGTGATGGTCAGTATGATCCGCTAGGCGCGCTCTATAGCCTACTCGAACATGATACTGCCAAGGAATTTACAGATGAATACGCCGAGGTCGCCCTTGATACCAGCGATATGATCTGGGTCGCCACGGCCAATCGCCTCCATAGCATTCCCGAGCCGATTTTGAACCGCATGAACGTGTATCATATTCCAGCACCGGACCATACAGCCGCATGTGCAATTGCACAGAGTATTTATGCCGATATTCGTGGTAGCCATACCTGGGGTGAGAAATTCCCAGAGGAAATGGGCGATGGCGCGAAACACAAAGTTGCTGAATCATCCCCTCGCGAAATGCGACGGCTGATTTTAAATGCCTTTGGCAATGCCAAGATTGCTGGGCGTAATGAAATGTTGCCGGAAGATATTGAGTTTGAACGGAGCAGTAAAAAGCAACGAATTGGTTTTTAACGACGTTGGGTGGACACTGATGTCGAGTCCAAAGCCGCCACATGAAAGTGTGGCGGCTTTTATTTTGCTGTCGCACTCAGGGCTAGGGCTGCAGTGACAGCCGAGGCCCACGCCCACTGGAAGTTGTAACCACCCAGCCAGCCCGTGACATCCACTGCTTCGCCAATAAAGTACAAACCCGGCACCGTTCGCACTTCTAAGCTCTGCTGTTGTATGTCACGGGTATCGACACCGCCACGCGTCACCTCCGCTTTGCGATAACCCTCGCTCCCCTGGGGGCGAATTCGCCAATCGTTCAAAGCCGCGCCCACCGCACGCAAAAGCTTATCAGCAACATCCGCAATTTTACTCTCGGCTAAACTGGGGCTAACTTTATCTAGCCACGCCGTTGCCACGCTACGGGGCAACAATGCCCCACATTCACTCATCAGTGCATTTAAAACAGTTTGCTTGCTTTGGCGTTTGAGTTTGAGTAGCAATTCAGCCGCATCCATCTCGGGCAACAGATTGATGCTCAGATCATGGCCTGGTTGCCAATAGCTAGAGATTTGCAAAATCGCGGGGCCGCTCAGGCCACGATGTGTGAATAATAAGTCTTCACGAAACTGGCCTTTCTCTTTGCCGACGGCGGTATGCACTTCTACTTCTAAGGCTGCACCAGAAATCGCCGTAAAGGGCGCCCAGGTATGCGGATCAAACGTCAGCGGCACCAGCGCCGGACGGGTTTCCACCACGCGCAAACCGAATTGCTGTGCCAACTTAAAGGCAAAGTCGGTTGCACCGATCTTAGGAATCGATAAACCGCCGGTCGCGATGACCAAATTCGCACAGTTAAATTCGCCTAGACTGGTGCGTACCGTAAAACGCTGCCGGGCATCCCCATCGTGTTTTTGTATTTCGTCAACCGTACAGCGCTGACGCAATTGCACTTGGCCCCGTTCACACTCCGCCCACAGCATATCAATGATGTCCTGACTAGATTCATCACAGAATAGCTGACCTTTGTGCTTTTCATGGAACGGAATACGATGCTGGCCCACCAGCTGCAAAAAATCTTGTGGGGTATAGCGGCTCAAGGCCGAGCGACAGAAATGCGGATTGGCTGATAAGAAATTCTCTGGCTTGGTATGCAAGTTTGTGAAGTTGCAGCGTCCGCCACCCGAAATACGAATTTTCTCGGCCAGCGTCGCGCTGTGATCCAGCAGCGCCACGCGCAGGCCACGCTGCCCCGCCACGCCTGCACACATGAGGCCGGCCGCGCCAGCACCGATTACCACCACATCAAATTTCATCGCATTCACGCCTTATATCCGCGCCGCTTGCACAATCACTTGCACTTGTTGCTGGATAGCAAATGGCACGGGCCGCTGACCCGCCAATACTTCGTTGATCCATGCCGCCGTGACGGCCGCGCTGCGATCACTCGGTGCATCCGGCAATGTGGTTAAGGGTGCAAGATCAGCCGCGATCACTTCATTTGCTTGGCCATTCACATACAAGGTTTGCGCTTGTGGGCGACGGGGGTTGGCCACGACTTCCCCCTCGGTCGCGCGCAAAACAATCGTGCGTTCATCTGTCGGCTGATGGTTTTTAAAATAGTCGGCATGCAGCAGCGCATATTCCGGGTGGGTATAGCTCACCAAGCGCACCGCCGGCTCGGCAAAGGGTTGCAAGAGTTTGCACAGCGTATGCGAAGAATTGCGCACGCCCATTACGCGGCGGAGCGCCACTAGTTCGGCCAAGGCAGGATTCAACGTCTCTAACACGCACACCGTAAGATGCTTTTGCGCGAGATGGGTTTGAATTTCGGTATGACTCGTTGCAATCGGTGTTCCCAGTGCCTGAAAAATTTCGTAGCTGGTCGTGCGGGTTGGAAAACTCGCCACCCCATGCACCAAGGTTGGTACGCCCTGACGTGCCAGCAATAAGGCCAGCAACGGTACTAAGTTAGGTTGATGGCGCGCACCGTTATAGCTCGGCAAAATCACCGGGCGAAATTGACTGGTGGGATTGATCAACGTCCAAGATTGATTTTGCTGATGCTGGCGCAGCGCCTCCAGAAAACCCGCTAATTCTTCTACGCTCTCGCCCTTAATCCGTAAGGCAACGAGGACCGCGCCCAAATGCAGGGGACTCACCCGCTGCTGCAAGATGGCTAAGAGCAAGTCACGCGCCTGCTCACGCGACATCGCGCGTGCGCCATCTTTGCCACGAGCAATTTCTTTGAGAAGGGGGGCGCAGTCGAAAAGCGTCATGGATAGTCTAGCCAAGCCTAGCTGCAAAGTTGAAGGAAGCGACGATTATAGGCTAGCAATCATCCGCTTCAACTCGGGCACACACGAACCGCAATTCGTACCGCATTGCTTTTTGGCTTGGAGTAGGCTGAGTACTTCATCGGCAGACCCGGATAGGGTTGCCAAAGTTTGTTGAATATCGGTTTCAGACACATTAAAACAGTTGCAGACAATTTTGCCGCGCGCTTGGAAACCGGCTGGGGGTGTCGCACTGGGCAGCAACAACAAGCGCCCGAGCGTTTGTACGGATTGTTCCCCTTGCAAATATTCTTTCAACCACACTTCGGCAGAGATATCCCCCGCCAGCGCAACCGCACTGAGGATAGGCGTACCATCTACGTTGCGGCTGACTTTGATGCGACGAGTGTGACCGCGTTTACGGTCATCATATTTCATCACATCACCACCGACCAAACCGAGTTGTGCTTCGATCTCAGCCAATAGTTCGCTCGTTGCCGCTTCATACCCTGCGGCGCGTAAGAGCACGCCGGTTTGTTTTTCCCGACCAAACAGTACACAACTGGCATAAGGGAATTGGGCTAGTTTGCTGCGCAGTGCTGCTTGCACGGCCAGCGCAGCATATTGCGGCAACCACGCAAAGGCGACATAGCGCCATGGCAATTCGGCTTTGAGTAACTTCACCGCCGCATTTTTCAGTTCAGGCTGTTTGGAATAGGCATCGAACACCGGCAAGGTCAGGCTATTCACCCCCAATGCAGGTTGACCGCTGCCGGTATGTCCAGACACGAATTCCGCGCCCCAGTGCATAGCGACGAATACCTGACCGGGCTGCAACTCTGCACTGGCTTGCGCGGGCAAAATTTGCGTCCCGCGCCGCGAAGTCACTTGCAGTAAATCACCATCTTTCCAAGCACGGCGCGCCATGTCGCCGGGGGCCATTTGAATACAAGGTTCGGGCGCATGGCTATACAGTTGGCCCACGGTACCTGTGCGGCTCATGCCATGCCATTGATCGCGCAAACGCCCAGTATTCAGGCGGAAGGGGTAACGTGCATCCGCAGGCTCGGCAACCGGCTGGTATTGCGCGGGGAAGAATTTAGCTTTGCCGCTGGCCGTAGGAAACACGCCGTCTTCATACAAGCGCGCTTTACCGCTACTCTCCCCAGTAGTGAGAGGCCATTGTTGCGGACCTTGTTGTTCGAGCATGTGATACGACATACCCGTGATATCGAGATCGCGTCCCCGCGTGCTTTCGCGATGTTCGTTCCAAATACTTTCAGCATTCGGGTACGGGAACAAAGTCGGGAGGCCGGGGCGTAACTGTTGTTCTAACACATGGGCGAATTCAACGGCGATTTGCCAGTCATGCCGGGCGTCGCCAAACGCGGGGATAGCCGGACGTACACGACTAATGCGGCGTTCGGAATTTGTCACGGTGCCATCTTTTTCGGCCCAAGTGGTGGCAGGCAGCAGCACATCGGCATATTGTGCGGTCGCCGTCGTGCTATAGGCTTCCTGCACAATCACCAGCTCGGCTTTTTTCAGCGCGGCATGAATCAGGCTTTGATTCGGCATGGATTGTGCGGGGTTGGTACAGGCAATCCAGAGGATTTTGATTTCGCCTTTTTCCACCGCATCAAACATTTCCACGGCCGTCTTGCCGGGTTTTTCCGGCACGCTGGGCAAGCCCCATAACGCGGCGACTTCGGCCCGATGTTCTGGATTGGCGAGATCGCGATGCGCGGAGAGCAAATTCGCCATGCCGCCGACTTCGCGCCCGCCCATGGCATTCGGCTGGCCAGTTAGGGAGAACGGCCCCGCACCAGGTTTGCCAATTTGGCCGGTTGCGAGATGCAGGTTAATCAGTGCGGCATTTTTGGCGGTGCCAACGCTCGATTGATTGAGGCCCTGACAGTACAGGGAAAGTGAAGCCTTGGATTGCCCAAACCACAGCGCGGCTTTTTGTAAATCGCCCACGCTAATACCGCAGGTATCGGCGACAAACTGCGGCGTGTAGTCGCGCACAATCCGCTTGAGTTCGGCAAAGCCTTCAGTGTGGGATTCGATATAGGCGGTATCGACTAAATCTTCCCACAGCAGAATATGCAGCATGCCGTTGAACAATGCGACATCGGTACCGGGTTGAATGGCTAAATGCAAATCTGCTTGCTGGGCGGTATCGGTGCGGCGTGGATCGGCCACGATCATTTTCAGATTGGGATTGGCTTTGCGCGCGTCTTCGATGCGGCGAAATAAAATGGGATGGGCAAAGGCGGTGTTCGAGCCCACAATAAACAAAGTCTCGCACAGGGCCAAGTCTTCGTAGCATGCTGGCGGCGCATCCGCCCCCAGCGTTTGCTTGTAACCCGCGACGGCGGAGCTCATGCACAGGCGGGAATTGGTGTCGATATTATTCGTGCCAATGAGTCCCTTGGCAAGTTTATTGAAGACGTAATAATCTTCCGTGAGTAACTGGCCGGAGATATAAAAGCCCACGCTATCCGGACCATGCTCACGAATAGTCGCGGCAAACACATCGGCCAAGTAGGCATAGGTTTCATCCCAACTTGCTGGCTGCCGTGGCGTATCCGCACTCAGGCGGGTTTTACGCAAGCTAGGTTGTGCGACCCGTACCTGTTGTTGCAGCATGGGCTGCGCAGTGAGATGTAGGGTACTGCCTTTGGTACATAAGCGGCCAAAGTTAGCGGGGTGATCAGGGTCGCCCCGCACGCCTAGCACTTGCTGCGCATCATGTTCAATAATCACGCCGCAGCCCACGCCGCAATAGGGGCAGGTGGCTTTGGTTTCTTGCGAATGGCTAACGTTTGTCATCAGTACCTAAATGAATGGTAGGGCAAGCGCCATGAATTTGCTAACTCGCCAATTCACTCTGATCTAACAACACTTGATCGTTGTCTATTTTCACCGCAAAGGTTTTGGTTTGTCCTTCATCCGGCGCAACCGCACAACCTGATTCAAATTCAATATTCCAGTTGTGCAAGGGGCAAACCACTTTGCGACCACAAACAATCCCTTGCGACAGCGGCCCGGCTTTATGCGGGCATTTATCTAACAAGGCGAAGACTTCGTTTTCAGTATTACGAAAGACGGCTACGCTATCTAAACCGGGGCGTTCAATGACCCGCGCGCCGAGCACGGGAATGTCGTCTACTTTACAGATGGGAATCCAATTAGCCATGATTAACTTTCAATTCTTTGCACACTCAACACTGTCTTGCTTAGGCGCTCACCACAGGAATGCCCTTCAGGCTTTGGAACTGACGTAAATCGACGCCAGCCCGTTCAAAGTCCTTCCAAGGATCAGGCGCATCTTCCAAGGCAAATAACAGGCGTTCGTACAATGTTTCCCGGCCTTCTTCATCATCCAGAATCCGCTTCTTGATGTAATCTAAACCAACGCGCTGCATGTAATGGACGGTGCGTTCTAAATACCAACCTTCTTCGCGATAGAGTTGAATAAACGCGCCAGCGTATTCCATCACTTCATCATCAGTTTTGACTTTGCAGAGGAATTCGGCGACCTCGGTTTTAATCCCGCCGTTACCGCCAATATAAAGCTCGTAACCAGAGTCCACGCCGATCACGCCCACATCTTTAATCCCGGCTTCGGCACAATTACGCGGGCAGCCTGATACGGCCAGTTTTACTTTATGCGGCGACCACATCCCAAATAACATGCGCTCCAATTTCACGCCCATGTCCATGGCGAGCTGCGTGCCAAAGCGGCAATGCTCGGCCCCCACGCAAGTTTTAACGGTGCGAATCGATTTGCCGTAGGCATGGCCGGAAGGCATATCTAACTCTTTCCAGACGGCAGGCAAATCTTCTTTTTTCACACCGAGCAAATCAATCCGCTGCCCTCCCGTGACTTTGACGGTTGGAATTTTGTATTTGTCGGCGACATCGGCAATCCGGCGCAATTCGCTGGGGTTGGTTAAGCCACCCCACATGCGCGGCACGACCGAATACGTGCCATCTTTTTGAATGTTGGCATGCGCGCGTTCATTGATGAAACGTGATTGCGGATCATCCACCGCCTCTTTGGGCCAAGTAGAAAGCAGGTAGTAATTAACGGCGGGGCGGCAAGTGCTGCAACCATTCGGCGTGCGCCAGCCCATGCCTTCATACACCTCTTTATGTGTGAGATATTTTTTATCGCGAATCGCTTGCCGGACTTCTTCGTGGCTGTGGTCGGTACAGCCACACATTGCTTTTTTGCTCGGGGCAGCAGAATAATCCGTGCCCAAGGTGTTCATGAGCAATTGTTCAACCAGGCCGGTACATGAACCACAGGACGCGGAGGCTTTCGTGCACTTGCGTACTTCATCCAGCGTAAACAGCCCTTGGCCTTTAATGGCCTTCACAATCGCGCCTTTACTCACGCCATTGCAACCGCAGACTTCATCACTGTCCGCCATCGCAGCGGCTTTGTTTTGCCCTTGATGACCGACGTCGCCAATATTATTTTCGCCAAACATCAGGCGGTCGCGTAATTCTGCAACCGGCGTACCTTCGCGCAGCAGCTTGAAATACCAGCTACCGTCGGCGGTATCACCATACATGCAGGCTCCAACTAACTTGTCGTCTTTTAACACCAATTTTTTATACACGCCACCGATGGGATCGGAGAGGGTAATTTCTTCGGTGTCCTCTCCGCCCATGAAATTACCGGCGGAGAAAAGATCAATCCCGGTCACTTTGAGTTTGGTGGAGGTGACCGAGCCGGTATAGCGGCCAATCCCATATTCAGCGAGGTGATTCGCACAAACCTTGGCCTGCTCAAACAAGGGGGCGACCAAGCCATACGCAATGCCGCGATGGCTGACGCACTCGCCGACTGAATAAATACGCGGATCGTAGGTTTGCATGGTGTCATTCACCACAATCCCACGATTGCAATGCAGGCCCGCGCTTTCGGCGAGCGCAGTGTTGGGGCGAATACCAACGGCC
Organism: Parvibium lacunae; assembly: GCF_003335215.1. GTDB lineage: Bacteria > Pseudomonadota > Gammaproteobacteria > Burkholderiales > Burkholderiaceae_D > Parvibium > Parvibium lacunae. Next base: position 497,281 of record NZ_QPGB01000002.1, read on the forward strand.
ATACACACCAAATCCGCAGGCACTTCGAGGCCATCTTTAAAACGGATGGCTTTGACACGGCCCGCGTCATTGCCAATCAGGGCCTCGGTATTTTTACCCAGCAAGAATTTAATGCCCTTAGCTTCTAAGGCTTGCTGCAACATCTTGCCGGAGGTTTCATCCAGTTGCCGCTCCATGAGCCAAGGGTGAATATGCACTACCGTCACATCCATGCCGCGAATCGCTAAGCCGTTCGCTGCCTCCAGCCCCAACAAGCCGCCACCAATCACAATGGCGTGCTTGTAGTGCTTGGCTGTTTCAATCATGGTATTGGTATCGTGAATATCGCGGTACGCAATCACGCCTTCTAAGTTATTCCCAGGAACGGGCAAGATGAATGGGTTAGAACCCGTTGCCAACAATAGGCGATCATAGGCCGCTGTCGTACCGTCTTCGGCAATGACTAAGCGATTTTTACGATCAATCTGGGTGATTTTTTTTCCTAGGTGCAGGGTGATGCCATTTTCTTCATACCAGTTCACATCATTGAGCATGATGTCTTGAATGGTTTGCTCACCCGCTAGCACCGGCGATAAGAGAATGCGGTTGTAATTGGCATAAGGCTCCGCCCCAAAGACGGTAATCTCATATTTATCGGGAGCAATTTTGAGCAGCTCTTCCAAGGTGCGCACACCCGCCATCCCATTACCCACCATCACTAAACGAGGTTTACTGGATACGTTCATGCAGCCTCCTGAGCAGGATGGGCTTGCTTGCGGTACAGGAAATCCAATACGGCGGAGCGATAGCGGGCATAGTCGGGATCTTGGGCCAAGGTGACGCGGTCACGCGGTTTGGCCAACTTGACTTCGACAATTTCGCCAATCGTCGCGGCGGGACCATTGGTGAGCATGACAATCCGGTCAGAAAGCAACACGGCTTCATCCACATCGTGCGTGACCATGACGACGGTGCTATTAGTCTTGGCCACAATTTTGAGTAACTCATCTTGCAAGTGGGCACGCGTGAGCGCATCCAGTGCGCCAAAAGGTTCATCCATCAGCAGCACTTTGGGTTCCATTGCAAGAGCACGTGCAATCCCTACGCGCTGCTTCATCCCACCCGAAATTTCGTGCGGGCGTTTGCCACTGGCATGGGCCAACCCCACCAACCCCAAGGCAGCGGTGGTGCGCTCTTTGAGTTTGGCTTTGCTCTCGGTACTGCCAAAGACGCGCTCTACACCCAAATAAATATTTTCAAAGCAAGTCAGCCAGGGCAACAAGGAATGGTTTTGGAACACCACGGCGCGCTCAGGGCCGGGGCCGGCGATCTCACGATTCGCGCACAGCAAGGCGCCTTCGCTGGGTTTGGTCAAACCGGCAATCAGATTCAGGAGCGTTGATTTGCCACAGCCCGAGTGACCAATCAGGGTGACGAACTCGCCCTTTGCCACGGTGAGGTTAATGTCGCGCAGGGCGTGGAATTTTCCTTTTTTGGTGTTGAACACCATTTCCGCTTTTTGAATTTCAATGAACTTTTCCATGCTGCACTCCTTAGTTTTTCACGTCTTCGTAACTGAAGGCTTTGGCAACCGCGATCAAGGCTTGCTCCAACACCAAGCCCACAATCCCGATAATAAAAATAGCGATAATGATGTGTTGTACATTCAGGTTGTTCCATTCATCCCAGACCCAGAAGCCAATCCCGACGCCACCGGTGAGCATTTCCGCCGCGACGATCACAAGCCAGGCGGTGCCAATCGCCAAGCGCACGCCCGTGAGCATGTAGGGCAACACCGAGGGAAATAAAATTTTTGTAATGATTTTGTATTCAGACAAATTCAGTACCCGTGCGACGTTCATGTAGTCCTGTGGCACTCTCTGCACGCCAACGGCGGTGTTGATGATCATGGGCCAGATCGAACAAATAAAAATCGTCCAGATAGCGGCGGGGTTCGCGGCTTTGAATACCAACAAACCAATCGGCAACCAGGCCAGTGGCGAAACAGGGCGCAACAAGCTGATGACAGGGTTAATCATGCGGCTGATAAATTCAGAACGGCCCAACAAGAAACCCATCGGAATACCCACCAAAGCAGCCAAACCAAAACCCATGGCCACGCGCTTGAGGGATGACAAAATATTCCAGCCTATCCCTTGATCATTCAAACTTTTTTGATAGAAAGGATCGCTAAACAATTTCACCGCAGCCTCCCACGTAACCAGCGGCGAGGGAATATCGGTGCTTTTAATTGAAACAATGGCCCAGATACCAATCAACAAGGCCATACCAAAGAAAGGAGGAAAAATCGCCATGAAAACGGTTTTGGCGCGTTCACGTTGTTGTATGCGCTTGGCTTCTCTGGCAAGCAATTCAGCTGAAGGCGTAAAGGGAGTCATACTCGGTTCCTGGCAGGGAATATTGGCAGGTTCATTCGCCAATAAGTGGGGGGTCGAAGGCGGTACAAACAGGGTTGAACGCTGTGCCTCATGATGGTCTTCATACGAACTGGTGAATGGATTTAACATGGCGCTCATGTGTTACTCCTGAAAGCGAGATGACACTCCGCCATCTTGCACCCTGCGGCTAAATTAGGCTGCGTTGATTTTGAAACTCTCTGCATATTTCTTGGGGTCTTTGCCGTCCCAAGTCACGCCATCAATCAGCTTGTGCGTGCGGAAATCGCTCTTCGGTACGCTCACCCCAGCCATGCTCGCGGCTTCCTTATAGAGTGCGGTTTGATTAACTTGCTTGGCAATCGCCAGGTAGTCCACATGATCTTTGAGCAGCCCCCAGCGTTTGTGCTGGGTCATGAACCACATACCATCTGAGAGATAGGGGTAGTTCACGGCACCATCATTAAAGAATTTCATGTGGTTCGGGTCATCCCAAGTTTTGCCAAGACCATTTTGGTAGCGGCCTAAAATGCGCTGGTTGATTGCATCTACCCCGGTGTTTACATACGCTTTATCCGCAATGGTTTCCGCCATTTTGTATTTGTTAGACAGGCTGGCGTCGATCCATTTGCCGGCTTCCAAAATGGCAGCCACCATCGCCCGCGCCGTGTTGGGATTTTTCTTCACAAAATCGAGCTGCGTGCCCAAGACTTTTTCTGGATGATCTTTCCAAATATCTTGTGTCGTCGCGGCGGTGATCCCGATGCCATCCATAATCGCGCGGTGGTTCCAGGGTTCGCCGACACAGAAACCATCCATATTGCCGACCCGCATATTGGCGACCATTTGTGGCGGCGGTACGGTAATAACCTTGGCCTCTTTCATGGGGTTAATCCCATAAGTCGCAAGCCAGTAGTAAATCCACATCGCATGGGTGCCCGTCGGAAAAGTCTGCGCAAAGGTATATTCGCGTTTGTCGGTTTGCATCAACTTCGCCAACCCCGGACCATCAATCGCGCCTTTGTCCGACATTTTTTTAGAAAGCGTAATCGCTTGGCCGTTGTTATTGAGGCTCATTAACACCGCCATGTCTTTTTTCGGTCCACCTACCCCATTTTGCACGCCGTAGATCAGGCCATACAGCACGTGTGCCGCATCCAGCTCACCGCTCACCAGCTTGTCACGCACAGCCGCCCAGGAGGCCTCTTTAGAGGGAATGATTTTGATGCCATACTTTTCGTCGATTTTCAGTACCGAGGCCATCACCACCGAAGCGCAATCGGTAAGCGGGATGAAACCAATCTTCACCTCTTTTTTCTCAGGTGCATCGGAACCCGCTGCCCACGCCACATTGCGGACCGCTTGCGGAATCATGCTTACCGTACTGGCGCCGGCTGCCAGCACCGCCGTTTGCAGCAAGGTGCGACGCTTGGGATTAAAGTCGCCAGCGGGTAAGTTAATCTGTGTGTGACGATCCGACATGATGAACCCTCCAAAAAGTAAAAAGAAAAACGGCGACCAACAACACACCCGCAAGCAGGCAAATTGTTGGACGCCGTTGTCCGTGTGTGCATCGCTGCACTGAATTCGATTGGCTGGAGATAACGCTGACTCATTGAGCCAAATCAGTTACCCAATCCACACGCATGCAGTTGATATCGCCATTGATATGCTGCTAACGCTTAGATGCTAATTAGCAATTGGCATGCCAGGTTAAAAATGATTGTTTTTGAAGGGAGAGTCGGGTCTTGAGCTTGATTGATTGGCGGATTCCGCACTGATTTGGCGCGCCGCACCAAAATGGACGATACCCAGCTGCAATAGTCCAGCCAGACAACCTCAGATCAGATCAGCCACATCAAGTATGCGCTGCGCTAATTCGGCCAAGCGCATCCCCTTTTCCATGGCCTGTTTACGCAAGCGTTGATAGGCTTGTTCTTCGGTGAGTTGGTGGCGGTTCATCAGCACCCCCTTGGCGCGCTCCACCACTTTTCGTTCCGAGAGTTTGGTTTTGGCGTCATGTAATTCTGCCAAGAGCGATTGCTCATGCTGAAAGCGCGCCATCGCGACTTCCAGTACGGGTTGCACGCGTTCGGGCTGTAAACCTGCCACCACGTAAGCGCTCACCCCGGCGGCGATGGCTTGCTGTGCTGTGGCTTGATCGTGGTCATCGGTAAACAAGACAATCGGGCGCGGTGCATCACGCGTCGCCATCACCACGTGCTCTAGCGCGTCCCGCGCATCGGACTCGGCATCCACCACAATCATATCTGGCTGTAATTGGGCAATTCGTTCCGCCACAAACGCATCTGCGGGCAAGCTGGCAATGATGTTATAGCCCGCTTGAAGCAGACCGATCCGCAGCAAGCGGGCGCGCTCCGCCTGTTCCCACGCAGCGGGATCGTTGGCGTGCTCAGGCGGCACGACAGAGTTGATAACGACGATGCGTAGGCTGTAGAGATTGGGAGTCATACCGAATTTAGCTGCAAGATTCGGGCCAACCCACTCACAGCCTAGCCATTCTTTTGGGCAAACTCGTTGAGATAGGCAACGAGGGTTTCTACCCCACTCAAAGGCATGGCGTTGTAGATAGAAGCGCGCATGCCACCGATTAAGCGGTGGCCTTTCAGCTGCACCATGCCGCGCTCTTTGGCACCTGCGAGGAAAGCTTCATCCAAGCGCGCATCGGGCAAGGTAAAGGGCACATTCATGCGTGAGCGATCGCCTTTATTCACTTTGGTGCTATAGAAAGGCAGTCGGTCCAACGCATCGTAAAGCAAGTTAGCTTTTTGAATATTGCGTTTTTCCATCTCGGCCACGCCACCTTGTTGCTTGAGCCACTGAAACACCAAGCCCGCCATATAAATGGAATAGGTCGGGGGCGTGTTCAACATGGAGTCATGATCGGCATGCACTTTGTAATTGAACATGGGCGGTGGCGTGGGCACCGCATGGCCGATTAAATCTTCCCGAACGATTACCAGTACCAAACCTGCTGGGCCAATATTTTTTTGCGCACCCGCGTAGATCAGGCCGTACTTCGATACATCGATTTGTTTCGACAAGATGTGGGATGACATATCAGCAACCAAGGGCACTTTGCCCGTATCGGGTGTCCAATGGTATTCCACACCACCTAGGGTTTCATTGGTACAAACATGCACGTAGGCCGCATCTTTTTTCAGTTTCCAATCGCTTTGCTTGGGAACAAAGGTATGTTGTCCTTTGGCGTTCGCGGAATCAGCGACGACATTCACTTGGCAAAAGGCCCGCGCCTCTTGCGCCGCCCGTTTTGACCATTCGCCGGTAATCACATAATCGGCCTTGCCTTTGCCACGCAAGAGATTGATGGGCACCATTTCAAACTGAGTAGTGCCGCCGCCTTGCAAGAATAAAATTTTGTAGCTATCCGGAATATTCAATAAGTCCCGCAAGTCTTGCTGTGCTTGGGCATGAATGCTCATGTAATCGGGGCCACGATGGCTCATTTCCATCACGGACTGGCCGGAACCACACCAATCGAGCATTTCTGCTGCCGCTTTACGCAACACGGGTTCGGGTAAGGCAGCAGGGCCAGCACTGAAGTTATACACACGCGACATAAGACATACTCAACAGACGAGATAACAATAGACATAAGTGTAGCAGCGCTATACTCTCGTCCCATGAAAATTCTTGGTATTGAATCCTCCTGCGACGAAACGGGCCTTGCCCTCTACGACACCGAACGCGGTTTGCTCGCGCATGCCTTGCACTCCCAAATCGCCATGCACCAGGCTTACGGCGGCGTGGTCCCCGAGCTAGCCTCACGCGATCATATTCAACGGGTGCTGCCGCTCTTAAATGAAGTACTCAGCAGTGCACAATGCGACAAAACCGAGATTGATGCGATTGCCTGCACCGTCGGCCCCGGCCTCGCAGGGGCCTTACTGGTAGGGACGGCCTTTGCTTATGCGCTGGGTTATGCCTTGGACAAGCCAATTATTCCAATTCACCACTTGGAAGGGCACTTGCTCTCACCCTTGCTTGCGGCCAAAACCCCGAGCGAGCGCCCCGCCTTTCCCTTCATTGCCCTCCTCGTGTCCGGCGGCCACACTCAACTGATGCAAGTGAACGGCGTGGGTGACTATGTGCTGCTGGGCGAAACGCTGGATGATGCGGCTGGCGAAGCCTTTGATAAAAGTGCCAAGCTGATGGACTTGGGTTACCCCGGTGGCCCCGCACTCTCGCGCTTAGCTGAACAGGGCACACCCGGCCGTTTCAATCTGCCGCGCCCGATGCTTCATAGCAAAGATTTAGACTTTAGCTTTAGCGGCCTCAAAACGGCTGTCTTGACGGTCGTCAAGCAGGAGTGTCAGCGAGGTGAATTGGATGAGGTCACGAAGGCGGATATTGCCCGTGCCTTTCAAGAGGCAATCGTTGAAGTACTGGTGAGTAAATGCCTGCAAGCCCTCAAACAAACCGGGCTGAAAGAATTAGTGATTGCGGGCGGCGTCGGCGCAAATAAGCAACTGCGCGCCGCCCTCAACACCGCTTGTGCCCGCCGCAAAGTGCAGGTGCACTATCCCGACTTACAATTCTGTACCGATAACGGCGCGATGATTGCCTTTGCGGGCGCGCTGCGTGTCCAAGCAGGGCTAGCAGATTTACCGTTGCATCAGGATTACCGCTTCACCGTCAAACCACGCTGGAACCTTAGCTCGCTATAATTTCAATTTTGAGTACATACCGCTAGCTGCAATGTGTCATCAGATTGATCTTCGCCGTATTTTTCTGTTGTGTCTTTACTGGCTCGGCGTCATGCCATTCATGGCGCAAGGTAATTGTGATTCGTTGTCGGTCTCACCTCCGGAAAAAGTGGCGATTGCCGCTGACACAGCGCTGCTGGTTGTTCATCCAAGTGCAACCTATGATGCTCGCTATGCGGCCAAACGTGGTGTTGATGAGGCCGTGCGTTACGCAAAAACCCACCATATCCCCATTATTTACCTGATCGATGATTCGCCACGACAGTATTACTACCCTTTAGATTGCAGTCCGGATTACGCCGTTTATTCTCAAGGGGGTGAAGTGACCTTTCCCCTGCAAGTCAATCATCTCTATGTCGCAGGTGGCCATCTAGAATTATGTCTCTCTGCCGCCTTACACGACATTCTCTTCCAATGGTCGCAACGTGAATCAACGACACACAAAATCACTTACTTTATGGATGCTATTTATTCCAATGGGCGACATGTCATCGAGGACTTACCCTACTACAAAGAGGTTGCACAATTTATGCAAGTGATTAGCTATGGTCGGCCTGCCGGAGAGCATTGGCCCAAAATTTCTTTACTCGAAACCATGGGCGCCATCATCAATCCCTTGCATGAAATAGACTATCTACAACGAGTACTGCCCCGCTGGGACACGACCTTCAAGAAAAGGGAGACGATCCATTTGCGCCTGAATACTTTTCCCCCAGTAACCTTACGCCCGGGATCCTATGCCTGGAAAACGCCCACGCTGACGTTCGAATTTATCGATTCAGCCATTAATTTATCTGGCGAAGTGATTGGCGAATAAAAAAGGCTTACGGTAAACCGTAAGCCTTTTCAAATACTGGTGGGTCGGGCGAGACTCGAACTCGCGACCAACGGATTAAAAGTCCGCTGCTCTACCGACTGAGCTACCGACCCGTCACTGCAAAGACCGATATTATACGCATTTTGCGATATGCTCGTCAAGTGACGCGCTTTTCACCGTTTGAGAGAGATTTAACGTTATGCGGGGCTTCTGAATGGCAATCATCCTTCCCAATAAAACCTATGCTGCTTGGCTTGCCATGATCACCGGCTCGTTTGGCTTACACCGATTTTATCTAGGGCTCCCCTACGGCTGGCTCTATCCATTCCCCTTACTCGTAAGCTTTCCTTTTTTACTGGGTAACTCGGCATGGTTAACGCATCCCGCCTTGCTCGCACCCGCCTGCGTTGTTTTACTGTGCCAGCTTGAAACGCTGCGGATCGCGCTAACCCCAGATGAAAAATGGGTTGCTCGTTTTTTGCCTCATGAGCGCAGCGCAAACTCACCGACGCCGACAATGCGCACAGGCTGGGGGGCGATTTGGGCGGCCATTATTGCGCTCATGCTAGGGGCTGGGCTGCTCATGGCACTCCTGGCAATTCATATCCAGCGCTGGGTCATGGGGACGGTTAACTGATCAACGTGCCGTTGATGACATAGTCTAGGCAGCGCGGCCCCAATGCCGGCCATAGCGCCAGAGCATCAAGCCCACCAGGATCATAGGAAGACTTAGCCACTGACCCATTGATAACCCGAACTGCAGTATTCCTAGATAAGCATCAGGCTCACGGGCGAACTCGGCAATAAAGCGAAATATGCCGTAGCCGGCAATAAAAAACCCTGTCACCGCCCAAGGCGCACGTGGTTTTTTAGAGTACCCCCATAGCAAAATAAACAAGAGTATTCCCTCCAGCGCAAATTGGTACAGCTGGGATGGATGGCGCGCAAGACCATCGCCAGCTTGCGGGAAAATCATGCCCCAAGGGCCTGTGGTCACCCGCCCCCACAATTCGCCATTAATGAAATTCCCCATACGGCCTGCTGCTAGGCCGAGCGGGGTAAGGGGGGCGACAAAATCACCGATCTTCGCGGGCGGCCACTGACGCTGGCGAGCAAATACCCACAGCGCGACCACCACGCCCAAAAAGCCCCCGTGAAAGGACATACCGCCCTGCCATAAGGCGAATATCTCCAGCGGATGCTGCAAGTAATAAACTGGTTTATAAAACAACACGTATCCCAAACGCCCACCCAACACGACCCCCAGCGCCCCATAAAACAAAATATCTTCCACATCACGCGCAGACAGGCCTGCACTGGCAGCGCGTCGTCGGCCTAGCCATAAGAAAAGGCCAAACGCGAGGAGATACATCAAGCCATACCAATGAATTTTTAAGGGGCCTAATGCCAAAGCGACTGGATCAAACTGTGGGTGAATAAAGGGCGAAGTCATCTTAGGAAGCGTGTTAGGAAATGTTGAATACTGATTGTAAAACGTACCGGAATGGATGATGCGAGGCTCTGTGCCATCGCTTCTCGCTCAGGGTCATTTGAAGCTTGGTACAGCGGACGGAGCTCCTCAAGCCGAGCGCTGTAAACAATAATGGCTTACGCAACCCGGATAAACTGACTACTTGCGTGATTTGGTTTTCCAAGAGTCCTTGATGCGCTTTTTACGCCCCTCTTCATATTCATCTTTCGCGTGCGCTTTTTTATCGAAGCCAAACATCGGTTCAAAGACTTCCCACCACGCAAACGCCAATCCAAACGGAATCAAGACCTGCCACCAACTCAAGTCTCGAAACCAGTCCTGCTCCAGATACTTTAATAAAGCCGTTACAATACCGATATACACAAACCACATAGGTTTCCCTTTCATGGCAAACGCTGCCTGTGCCGAGGCTAATTCGTGCTCGCGTCAGAATACCGTCAGGCAAGCAGGCTTATGATAGCCGCTAACCGTTATCGATTCTTTGTTTTATCTTAACAGGAGAACTGTATGCGTCATCTTGCTTCCCTCGTATTTCTGACTGGTGCGCTGATCGGCACTGCCCATGCCAGTGAACAACTGGCACAAAGCAAAGCCTGCTTGGCCTGCCATGCGGTTGATCAGAAAAAAGTTGGCCCTGCTTATAAAGAAGTGGCGAAAAAATATGCCAAACAAAAAGATGCGGAAGCCTATTTAGCTAAAAAGATTCGTGAAGGATCTACCGGTGTGTGGGGGCAGATTCCCATGCCAGCGAACGCCGCAGTGAACCCACAAGAAGCACAAACCCTGGCAAAGTGGATTCTTAGCTTGAAGTAAGCTAAACAGCCTCATAAAAACGCCCTGCCTCAACCAATTAAGCAACGACGGAGGCAGGGCATTTTTATGTGCGAGGCTTTAGCCCGCGAGTTGCGTTTTTACCCACTCTGGTACTGCCGCCAGCGCCTGTGGCAGATTTTCTGCTTGCGTGCCCCCAGCTTGGGCCATATCGGCGCGTCCACCGCCTTTGCCGCCAACCTGTTGCGCGACAAAGTTAACCAACTCACCCGCTTTCACTTTGGCTGTGGCATCGGCCGTCACGGCGGCAATCAGACTAACCTTGCCACCATCGACGGCCGCCAGCACCAGGGCGGCGCTGCCGAGTTTATTTTTGAGTTGATCCGCGCTTTCACGCAAAGTTTTGGCATCCGCGCCGTCTAATACGGCGGCCAAGACTTTGAGACCATTTACCTCCACCGCTTGCGCGGCCAAATCGGCACCTTGGCTGCTCGCCAGTTTAGATTTCAAACGCGCGAGTTCTTTTTCCAGCGCTTTAATCTGCTCTTGCGCATGGTTAATCTTGGCAGGCAGTTCAGCCACCGGGGCTTTGAAGGCACTGGCGGCGGCTTGCAACGTGGTTTCCATTTCCTGCACCACGGCCAAGGCACCCGTACCCGTCACCGCTTCAACACGACGAATCCCGGCAGCGACGCCACCTTCGCTAATGATTTTGAACAAACCAATATCGCCGGTACGTTTCACGTGCGTCCCGCCGCAGAGTTCACGGCTAGAACCAATATCCAGTACCCGCACTTCATCGCCATATTTCTCGCCGAAGAGCATCATCGCGCCGAGTTTCTGGGCTTCTTCAATCGGCAGGACACGGGCTTGCGTATCCGCATTCGCTAATACCTCAGCATTCACCAATGCTTCAACTTTCGCTAATTCGGCTTCGGTCAGTGGCGCGTTGTGTGCAAAGTCAAACCGCGTCCGCTCCGCAGTTACCAACGAGCCTTTTTGTTGCACATGGCTGCCCAGTACTTCGCGCAGCGCTTTGTGCATCAAGTGCGTGGCGCTGTGGTTGCGTACGGTGCGGGCGCGTTGCTCCGCATCCACTTTGGCGCTCAGCACATCACCGACTTTAATTTCGCCTTCCACGATGCGGCCATGATGGCCAAACACATCGGCTTGAATTTTTTGCGTATCTTCCACCAGCACACGGCTGGTCGCATTGCGCAGCTCACCGCTGTCACCCGCTTGACCACCGGATTCGGCGTAGAACGGGGTGTGGTCCAGCACAATCACGGCATCATCACCGGCTTTGGCACTGGCAACAGATGCGCCTTCAACATATACGGCGGTGACTTTCGCGCTGTCATGGACTAAGTGCTCGTAACCGTGGAAAGTCGTGGCGGTGCCGCTGTATTCCAAGCCTTGCGCCATTTTGAATTTACCGGCAGCACGGGCTTGTTCGCGCTGGCGATTCATCGCCGCATTGAAACCCTCTTCATCGACTTTTACGCCACGCTCCCGGCACACATCGGCGGTCAGGTCGAGGGGGAAGCCGTAGGTGTCATGTAATTTGAACGCCGTTTCGCCATCTACCACGGCGACGTTATTCGCCAGCGCACTGTCCAAAATTTCCATGCCATTCGCAATAGTTTGGAAGAAGCGTTCTTCTTCTTGTTTCAGCACCTCGGTAATCCGCTGTTCGCCTTGGCGCAGTTCGGGATAGGCTTCGCCCATTTCTTTTGCCAGCGGAGCCACCAGTTTATGGAAGAAGGGGGTACGGGCACCGAGTTTGTAGCCGTGGCGAATCGCACGGCGGGCAATCCGGCGCAGCACGTAGCCACGACCTTCGTTACCGGGAATCACGCCATCAGCCACGGTAAAGGCACAGGCACGAATATGATCGGCAATGACTTTCAGTGATGGGCTGTTGCTGTCAATGTTCTCACCGCCAGCACTTGGTGTGGCCGACGCGACCGCACTTTTCGCTGCCGCGAGCAAGTTCACAAACAAATCAATTTCGTAGTTGGCATGAACATGCTGAAGCACGGCGGCAATCCGCTCTAACCCCATGCCCGTGTCCACACTCGGTTTGGGCAGTGGGTGCATCACGCCCTGTTCATCGCGGTTGAACTGCATGAACACGTTATTCCAGATTTCAATGTAGCGGTCGCCATCTTCATTGGGGCTGCCGGGGGGGCCGCCAGCAATCTCGGGGCCATGATCGTAGAAAATTTCGGTGCAGGGGCCGCAGGGGCCGGTGTCGCCCATCATCCAGAAGTTATCGCTGGCGTAGCGTGCGCCTTTGTTGTCGCCAATCCGCACAATCCGCTCGGCGGGCACGCCGACTTCTTTGTTCCAAATCTCATAGGCTTCGTCATCTTCGGCATATACCGTGACCCAGAGTTTTTCTTCAGGCAATTTGAATTCTTTGGTCAGCAATTCCCACGCGTATTGGATGGCATCACGCTTGAAATAGTCACCAAAGCTGAAGTTGCCCAGCATTTCAAAGAAAGTGTGGTGACGCGCGGTGTAGCCGACGTTTTCCAGATCGTTATGTTTACCGCCGGCCCGGATACATTTTTGCGAGGTCGTGGCGCGAGTGTACGGACGCTTATCAAAGCCGAGAAAGACGTCTTTAAACTGATTCATCCCGGCATTGGTAAAGAGCAAGGTCGGGTCATCGCCCGGCACCACAGGGCTGGAAGACACAATCTGGTGGCCTTTGGAGGCAAAGAAATTGAGGAAGGTTTGACGGATTTCTGCAGCTTTCATGGCGCGCAATCGGATTCAATAAAGGTAAACCGTCATTATACGGGCAACCCGGTGCGCAGCATTACTCCCGCACAAAGCACAAGGCCTCGCCGAATTCAGGCGAGGCGTTGTTAGAAGCGTAGAAACGGACCGATTAATTGTGCTGGCGATCGTGTTTTTGGCGATAAATCGCACGGCTGTCGCGGTTTTCTTCGCGGCGCAATTCGCGACGCTCTTGGCGTGTGACCACCCCATCGGCTTCCGCCTTAGCCTGATGGCGATCTAGCCGTGCTTCGCGGCGCTCTAAACGCGCGGCTTCGCGATTAGTCAGGGCACCACTTTGCTCACCTTGCTGTATCCGTCGCTCCTGATTCGCTTCACGTTTATCAATGCCAGGGGTTGCAGTCTGGGCAAGAACAGCACCGGTGCATACAATAGATAACATCAAGACCTGACCCAATTGCGTAAAACCAGATACGTTCATTCTTTTCTCCTAGAGGGTGTTATTTAAGTGGCATGGCAACGCGTCGTGGGTCACCATGAGAGCACTAACGCCAAGGCCCCAGACTGGTTGGCGCAGCAGTTGTAAAGTTTTGTAATCAAGGCCGATAGTCCTGAAACAAGTCCAGCCGATCAGTACAAAATGCGTCCACCCCCCAACCTTGAATTTCACGCGCCCGCGCTGGGCGATTGACGGTGTAGCAAAACAGCCAATAGCCCGCTGCTTTGATTGCCTTGGCAAGATGCGGGGTTAAAAATTTATGATTGCAATGCAGCGCGACGCATTCCATGGTTTCGAGCTGCTGCTGCCAGTTAGCAGGGATCACATCAAATAATGCACCACGGGGTAAATGCGGCGCGGCTTGTTGCGCGGCAGAAAGTGCGAGAGATGAAAAAGAGGAGAGCAACGGTAAGGCCAGCGTATCGTGGCCAGCAACCGCTTTAGCGACCGTTTGTGCGACCACTTTACCGGTTTGCGTCTCATAACCTGGAACGGGCTTGATTTCTACATTCATCCAGATCCCCTGTTGCTGGCAATAGGCGATGACATCGACCAAGGTGGGAATCGGCTCACCCGCAAACTCAGCCGCTTTCCACGCCCCCGCATCGCGCCCCTGCAAGATAGCCCAGGGAAAATCGGCAACACAGCCTTGCCCAGCAACCGTTCGCCCCAGGAACGGATCATGCATCAAAATCGGCACCGCATCAGCCGTCAGCATGGCATCGTATTCCACCGCACGGTAGCCCAATGCATAGCCGGTTCGCATGGCTGCCAAGGTATTTTCCGGGGCCAGGGTGCCCGCGCCACGATGTGCCAGAACAACAGGATAAGGCCATGATTGAAAATGCATGCGCGTCTCTCTGGTAAGCTGAAATAACGCCGTTATACCGTGAAGCTGATTTTTTGAATAGGGCCAGATGAATAAGACAGAGTACGACATCGCCATCATCGGCGGCGGGATCAACGGGGTTGGCATTGCCCGCGATGCCGCAGGGCGCGGCCTGAAAGTGCTGCTTGCAGAGCAGCATGATCTGGCCCAGCACACCTCATCGGCCAGCACGAAACTGATTCATGGCGGCCTGCGCTATCTGGAACACATGGAATTTATGCTGGTGCGCAAAGCCTTACTGGAACGTGAGGTGATTTTACGCAGCGCCCCCCACATTACCTGGCCACTGCGTTTTGTCATGCCGCACGATCCTGCCATGCGACCAGCGTGGATGATTCGCGCCGGTATTTTTCTCTATGACCACTTAGCACCACGCGACTTACTGCCGGACTCGGAAGTGGTTAATCTGCGGCACCATGAGAGCGGTGAACCACTAAGCCAAGACTATCAACGCGGCTTTATCTACTCAGACGGTTGGGTCGATGACGCCCGCCTGGTGGTCTTGAATGCGCTCGATGCCAGAGAAATGGGGGCCGATATTCGCGTGCAAACGAGAGTCATTGGCGCAGAGCGGTATCCTGAGCATTGGACCTTAACGCTCGCCGCGGGCAGCGAACAACAGTCGATTCAGGCCCGCGCAGTGGTCAATGCTGCCGGCCCCTGGGCCGCACAACTCCTCGGGAAAACCTTACAGGTTAAGAGCCAATACCACTTACGGTTGGTGAAAGGAAGTCATATCGTTGTCCCTAAACTGTATGACCACACCTACGCTTATCTTTTTCAAAACCCCGACAAGCGGATTATTTTTGCGATTCCTTATGAGCAACAGTTCACGCTGATCGGCACGACGGATGTGGAATTTACCGGTGATCCCGCGAGTGTCCAGATCAGCCCTGCCGAGATCGACTACTTATGTGCCATGAGTAATCGCTATTTCAACAAGCAGCTCTCGCCTGCCGATATCCGCCATACCTATGCTGGTGTTCGCCCCTTACTGGAAGATGCGCAAGATGATGCCAGCGCGGTCACGCGGGACTACGCCCTGGAACTAGATACCGCAGGACCGCCACTATTGACCGTGTGGGGCGGCAAAATCACGACCTATCGTAAACTTGCCGAGCAAGCCGTGCGTCACCTTCAACCCGCGCTAGAAAATCATGCGCCGGACTGGACCCAGCAAGGGACCCTACCAGGCGGCGCCTTTGAACAGTTTGACAAATTTTGCGCTCAAACCTGGCGTCATTACCCCTGGATGGAAGATGCCCTACTACTCAGATTGTGCCGCGCCTATGGCACTCGCATTCATAAAATTTTCGCCGGTTGCGAGACTGAAGCAGCCGCCGGCCAAGTAATCGCCCGTCATGTCTACGCACGCGAACTCGATTATCTGGTCCACCACGAATTTGCGCGCACCGCTCATGACATTCTGTGGCGTCGAAGCAAGCTGGGCTTGCACTTAACCCCTACCGAGCAAGCAGCAATTGATACTTACCTGCAATCAATTCTCCCCCATTCTCAGCCTTAAGTGCTGCCCCTCAGGAGACACGGCATATGGCAACCCCCCACTTTATTGCGCTTGATCAAGGCACCACGAGTTCACGCGCGCTGCGCTTTGCCTACGACACGCAAAGCCAGCAAGTTCAGCTGCTGGCTCAGCAACAGCAAGAGTTTAATCAGTCGTTCCCGCAGAGTGGTTGGGTCGAACACGATCCGCTAGAAATTTGGTCCAGCCAGCTAGCTTGTCTGTGCCAAGTGTTAAGTAGCCACCAAGCCGAAAAAGTCGCTGCCATCGGCATCACCAATCAACGCGAAACCTTGGTTGTATGGGATAGAGCGACCAGCCAACCGATTTACCCAGCGATTGTCTGGCAAGATCGGCGGACCAGCCCTTGGTGTCAGCAACAGCGCGAATTAGGGTTAGAAGATCTGGTTCGCGCTAAAACCGGGTTGGTACTCGACCCGTATTTCAGCGCGAGCAAATTGGTGTGGATCTTAGCGCATGTGCCAAACGCACGGGCAGCCGCCAATCGAGGCGACTTAGCATGTGGCACGATAGATAGCTGGCTACTCTGGATGCTAACAGGCGGTAAAGTCCACGCAACAGATGTGACAAACGCCAGTCGCACGATGCTATTCAATATTCACACTGGAGAATGGGATCAAGATCTGCTCAAGCAGTGGCAGATTCCGGCCTCATTGCTGCCGCAAGTCCAGTACTCGGCAGCCCACTATGGCACCACAGCAACGAGCGTGGTGGGGCAAGAAATTCCCATCTGTGGGGTAGTTGGCGATCAGCAAAGCGCCCTCTTTGGGCAGCACTGTCTCGCCCCAGGTGATGTTAAAAATACCTACGGTACTGGCTGCTTTATGCTGCTACATACCGGGCCCCAAGCGCGCTACTCCAAGCATCATCTCTTAACCACCCGTGCCGCACAATGGGATGCGCAGCCACAATTCGCGCTTGAAGGCAGTGTCTTTATGGGGGGCGCGGTTGTCCAATGGCTGCGTGATGGGCTGGGTATCATTAAAGCATCCGGCGATATTGAAAAACTGGCGAATGCGGTCAGTGATAGTGGGGGCGTTGTGCTGGTTCCCGCATTTGCGGGGTTAGGAGCCCCGTATTGGGATGCTGAGGCCCGGGGGGCCGTATATGGCCTGACGCGCGGCACCACCAACGCCCACCTCGCACGAGCGGCGCTAGACGCGATTGCGTTACAGTGTGTGGACCTCATGCAAGCCATGCAGGCCGATTTGGCCGAGGGTGAAACGATTAGCGCCCTGCGAGTGGATGGTGGCGCCACCCATAATCACCTACTGATGCAGCTGCAAGCAGATTTACTCCAACTCCCGGTTTTACGGCCCACCATCAGCGAAACCACGGCGCTCGGCGCGGCGAGTCTGGCTGCGGTAGGCAGTGGTTGGCGTGCGGCGGCGACACCGTGGCAACTGACTATGGAGACCGTTACCCCCCGCCAAGACCCGCAGCGGCAGCAA
Source organism: Parvibium lacunae (assembly GCF_003335215.1). Taxonomy (GTDB): domain Bacteria; phylum Pseudomonadota; class Gammaproteobacteria; order Burkholderiales; family Burkholderiaceae_D; genus Parvibium; species Parvibium lacunae. The sequence continues at coordinate 514,614 of NZ_QPGB01000002.1, forward strand.
GAGATGGCAACATTGCGAGCACGCTGGTCACGTGCAATTGCAGCGACTCAGGCCTTTAGCCAGACGGCTACCGGTTAGGTCGATTCCCCAACAATATCCGGATCAAAAGAAGGGCCAACGCCATTCACCCACTATTTTTGTGGCTATTACATCTCATGCGCAGTGGGATTTTTGCCCTAAAATCCGAACGTAGTTATTTGTTATTAACCCTGAGGACAACATGGAACACACCCTACCCGCATTACCTTATGCTCTGGATGCCCTGGCACCAACCATTTCAAAAGAAACGCTGGAGTTTCACTACGGCAAACATCATCAAGCCTATGTGACAAACTTAAACAACCTGATTAAAGGGACTGAGTTTGAAAATGCCAGCTTGGAAGAAATCGTTAAAAAATCGACTGGCGGTATTTTCAATAACGCTGCCCAAGTTTGGAACCATACGTTTTACTGGTTTTGCCTAGGCCCAAATGCAGGTGGCGCACCCACGGGCGCACTCGCTGAGGCGATTAACGCTAAATGGGGCAGCTTTGATGCCTTCAAAGAAGCGTTCAGCAAATCGGCTATTGGTAACTTTGGCTCTGGCTGGACTTGGCTGGTCAAAAAAGCTGATGGCAGTCTCGATATCGTCAATACCAGCAATGCAGGCACGGTACTCACCACAGCGGACAAAGCTCTCTTGACGTGTGACGTCTGGGAACACGCTTACTACGTGGATTACCGCAATGCCCGTCCTAAATACGTAGAAAGCTTCTGGGGCTTGGTGAACTGGTCTTTTGTCGCCGAGCAGTTTGCCTAAAAGAGCAGGTTGGTTAGTCAGTCAAAAAGCAGCCTATGGGCTGCTTTTTTATTTCGGAATACCTTGGACTTTCTGGCCCGCTTTGACACCTTGCTGCCGAAACCAACCCTGGTTCATTTCCAACACATAACGGACGGGTTTTTTTGAACAATGGCTGTCATCTTTCAGGGGCTGCATATCCGCCAGATTAACAATCGTGCCATCATCATCAATAAACGCCGCAGTAAGCGGTAAGAGGGTATTACGCATCCAGAAACATTGTTGTCCCTTTTCTGGAAAAATAAAAATCATTCCCTCATGCGTGCCGAGGTGCTGACGCTGCATCAAGCCAATTTGGCGCTGCAGATTTTCAGTCGCCATCTCCGCCTGAATTTGTCGCCCGCCGACAGTTAGCGTCACCTGCGGTAATGTTGGTTGCGGTATCTGCGCTGGTTGCGCCAGCACCACAGCACTTAACAGAGACAATACGGCGAAAAGCCAACGGCTGCCAACTCTGGCGAGATTCATACACAGTGGTCGCATCGATTTATTTCTGCGGTTGGGCGGGTGCGGGTGGCGGTGGTGGTACCCGATCTTTACTGCCTGCTGGGGGCGCACTCGGTGCCGCAGGTTTCACAGTGGTCGAGGTAGCGCCGCTGTTGGTCGGGTTGGCAAAAGCAGCCACACTGAGTGCGCTGGCCAGCAAAAGACATCCGAATTGACTGCCTGTTGATCGTTTCATACCGCTACTCCTTTCGTTCTAAACTGACCTCAATCTCACTGATTGACGCTGAGTGACTTCTCTATCTTAATTTTGTATCTTAATTTTCTATGTTAGCGCATCTGACGGCAATTGTACGCACACCCCTGGCTGTGGTGCCACAGCAAATAAATCGACATTACCAATCGCGACGCGGATCAACCGCAAAGTTGGCAAGCCCACAGCGGCTGTCATCCGCCGCACCTGGCGATTTTTTCCTTCGGTTAGCCGCAGCGCCAGCCAACTGGTAGGAATGCTGGCACGATAACGAATGGGTGGGTGCCGGGCCCACAGATGACTTTCTACCCAAGCTGCCTCCAGGGCTTCAACTTGTGCGGGGCGCGTTAATCCATCTTTCAGCATCACACCCTGAGCCAGTTGTTTGAGCGCCGCCGCGCTGGGCTGGCCTTCCACTTGAACCCAATACGTTTTCGGTAATTTTTGCCGGGGGTGAGTGATTTTGTGTTGCAGGGCGCCGTCATCTGTCAGTAAAAGTAAGCCTTCACTGTCAGTATCTAACCTGCCAGCAGGGTAAACAGCGGAATAAGGAATCCCACTCGCCAGCGTAAGTTGGCCCGGCGCTCCCGTGAATTGGCACAACATGCCGTAAGGTTTATTAAAGGCAATTAACATAGCCTTAAGCTACCACGCATATTGCCGAGAATGACATATCGCGCATCGTTATTTTGGTGCATAATCTCATATGTCTTATATAAGACTTAATGCTTGCCTGATTCGCTGAGCCAATCCTTGTGCCCATGAATCAAGCATGGAGAAAAGTCAGTTTTAGTGTAAAGATGCGATGTATAGCGGCATACTGGCCGCTCGCGCATTATTGTTCGATTACCAACCTTCACTGGGAGCGTTTCATGTATCAACATATTCAAGTGCCTACAAGTGGTCAGAAAATTACAGTCAATCCTGACTTCTCATTAAATGTTCCTGACCAGCCTATCATTCCCTACATTGAGGGCGATGGCACCGGTGTTGATATTACGCCGCCAATGATTGAGGTGGTCGATGCAGCAGTCGCCAAAGCTTACGGCGGCAAACGGAAAATTTCCTGGATGGAAATCTACTGTGGTGAAAAATCTACCAAAGTGTATGGCCCTGATGTTTGGCTGCCGGATGAAACCCTGCACGCACTGAAAGATTATGTCGTGTCGATCAAAGGCCCACTCACCACCCCAGTTGGCGGCGGGATTCGCTCACTCAATGTTGCCTTGCGCCAGCAACTCGATCTCTATGTCTGTATGCGACCCGTCCGCTATTTCACTGGCGTTCCTTCGCCGGTGAAAGAACCAGAAAAAACCGATATGGTGATTTTCCGTGAAAATTCAGAAGACATTTACGCGGGGATCGAGTGGGAAGCAGAATCAGAAGGGGCGAAAAAAGTCATTGATTTCCTGATCAAAGAAATGGGCGTGAAAAAAATCCGTTTCCCTGAAACATCCGGGATCGGCATCAAGCCTGTTTCACGCGAAGGCACCGAACGCTTGGTGCGCAAAGCCATTCAATATGCGATTGATAATGACAAACCCAATGTCACCATTGTCCATAAAGGCAATATCATGAAGTTCACCGAAGGGGGCTTCCGTGATTGGGCTTATGCACTGGCAAAAAATGAATTTGGTGCAGTTGAGATTGATGGCGGTCCATGGTGCAAATTTACCAACCCCAAAACCGGCAAAGAAATTATTGTCAAAGATGCGATTGCTGACGCATTTTTACAACAAATCTTATTGCGTCCCGCCGAATACAGTGTGATCGCCACCCTCAACTTGAATGGTGATTATATTTCTGATGCCCTTGCAGCCCAAGTCGGCGGGATTGGGATTGCCCCTGGAGCGAACCTCTCTGACTCCATCGCAATGTTTGAAGCAACCCACGGCACAGCACCCAAGTACGCAGGGAAAGACTACGTGAATCCTGGTTCACTGATTCTCTCGGCAGAAATGATGCTACGCCACATGGGGTGGCTAGAAGCCGCAGATTTAATCATTAAAGGCATGGATGGTGCCATTCAGTCCAAGCAAGTCACCTATGACTTTGCCCGCCTGATGGAAGGCGCCACGCAAATTGCCTGCTCGGCTTTCGGTAAGCAAGTAGTCAAATTTATGTAAGCCACCAAAAATAAACCCTGCCTGACGGCAGGGTTTAGGGCTTCGGTAATAAAAAACCCCCAATCAAAATTGGGGGTTTTTTATTGGCTTACTGCTGTGCCTGAATGTTCGTGGCTTGTTTGCCTTTGGGGCCAGTCGTGATTTCAAACGTCACTTTCTGACCTTCCTTCAGTGTACGGAAACCCGCAGACTGAATCGCGCTAAAGTGCGCGAACAAATCTTCACCGCCCTCATCGGGTGTGATGAAACCGAAACCTTTAGCGTCATTAAACCATTTGACGGTACCTGTTGCCATGCTACTACCTTCCTTCTGTTAACTAAATAATGTGTGCCAATCAGTCAGGCTTTACTCAAAAAACCTAACACCCACTAAACAACCGGCGCAATGCCGTATTACTTCAGTAGGCTTGTGACTGCAGCCCACCTCCAGGATCTTTAATAAAGCCAAATAACCTTACTGAATAGATACCTTTTGTGATTGTTCAGCGATGCGGCGACATTGTCAAGTAAAGTTTCTCGTAAATCACACTAACAGAGAGCTAGCTAGGGCCATTAGACGGATTCTGACTTGAGATTCCTCCCTATGGACCGATATTCCCCATAAGACAGGTGATTGATAGCCGACTATGGCATTGAGCACTCGCTTGCGGCTTAATTAATGTGCAGTTAGGGGAATAACCTGATGAAACAAGCGGTCCTTACGCCGCTGAGCAGAAATGAATGCGTTTAGAATGTACTGATGAATGCTGCTTACATTGAATTGCAAACCTCAACGGGTTGGGTCAATCAGGCCAGTCCTGAGCACCACCATGAGGCCGTCCTGGAAACTGAAAAAGTTGCGACACAGCCACCGCCTTTATGGCAGGTTGTGTTGTTGAATGACGACTATACGCCGATGGAGTTCGTGGTGTACGTGCTGGAGAAATTCTTTGGCAAAAGTGCGGAACAAGCCACGCAGATTATGTTGAAAGTTCACCATGAAGGAAAAGGCGTGTGTGGGGTGTATCCGAAAGACATTGCCGCAACCAAGGTAGAGCTTGTTCGCGAATACGCACAGTTGCATCACCACCCGCTGCAATGTGATATGGAAGTTGTCGATTAAGTCAGAGATAACGAAAGAAACGGAATTTATTTTCTTAAGTCTTGTCTGGTGTTTTATAACTGCACTATGTGGTGCGGTCGCAAGGGAGTAGTCATGATTTCGCAAGAACTGGAAGTAAGCCTACACATGGCTTTCGTTGAAGCCAGACAGCAACGCCACGAATACATTACCGTGGAACACCTGCTGCTGGCGCTGCTGGATAACCCCTCAGCGACCAATGTTTTGCGTGCTTGCGCGGCAAATATTGATGACTTACGCAAAAGCCTGACCAACTTCATCAAGGACAACACACCGGTGATCAGCGGTCAGGATGAAGTAGATACCCAACCGACGCTGGGCTTTCAACGTGTCATCCAGCGCGCCATCATGCACGTGCAATCGTCTGGCCAAGGCAAAAAAGAAGTTACCGGGGCCAATGTTCTGGTGGCGATTTTTGGTGAAAAAGATTCCCATGCCGTCTACTTCCTGCACCAGCAAGGCATCACCCGGCTGGACGTGGTGAACTACATTTCCCATGGCATCACCAAAATGACTGGTGGCACCCCCGCTAAGGCCGAAGGCGATGCGCCCGCTGAGCAAGAAGGGGAAGCCCCTCAAGCGACTCCGCTCGATCAATTCACCCAACACCTGAACGCCCAAGCCAAAGACGGCAAGATCGACCCGCTGATTGGCCGCGAAAGCGAAGTCGAGCGCGTGGTGCAAGTGCTCTGCCGCCGCCGCAAAAACAACCCCCTATTGGTGGGTGAAGCGGGCGTGGGTAAAACCGCGATTGCCGAGGGCTTGGCCTGGCGCATTGTGAAAGGCGATGTGCCGGATGTGCTGCTGGAAGCGCAGGTCTACGCCCTCGACATGGGTGCGTTGTTGGCCGGCACCAAATACCGGGGTGATTTTGAGCAACGCCTCAAAGCCGTGCTCAAGCAGCTCAAAGACAACCCCCATGCAATTCTGTTTATTGATGAGATTCACACCCTCATTGGCGCCGGTTCCGCATCTGGCGGCACCTTGGATGCGTCCAATCTGCTCAAACCCGCCCTCTCGTCCGGGCAAATGAAATGCATTGGCGCCACCACTTATACTGAGTTCCGTGGCATTTTTGAAAAAGACCACGCCCTCGCCCGCCGCTTCCAAAAAGTCGATGTGGTTGAGCCGACCGTGGAGCAAACCATTCAAATTCTGCGTGGCCTCAAAACCCGCTTTGAAGAGCATCACGGCATTAAATATTCGGCTGGCGCTCTCACCACCGCCGCCGAACTCGCCGCCAAATACATTACCGACCGCCACCTCCCAGACAAGGCGATTGATGTGATTGATGAAGCCGGTGCCGCGCAACGCATTCTGCCCAAATCTAAGCAGAAGAAAACCATTGGTAAAGGTGAGATTGAAGAAATCGTCGCCAAAATCGCCCGTATCCCGCCTGCCAGCGTCAATACCGATGACCGGCAGCAGCTCAAGCATTTGGAGCGCAACCTGAAAAACGTCGTGTTCGGGCAAGACCCCGCGATTGAAGTACTGGCCAGCGCCATCAAAATGGCCCGTTCTGGTTTAGGCAAGCCCGATAAACCGATTGGCGCCTTCCTCTTCTCCGGCCCTACGGGCGTGGGCAAAACCGAAGTGGCCAAGCAACTCGCCTTCATCATGGGCATTGAGCTGCTGCGCTTCGATATGAGCGAATACATGGAACGGCATGCCGTCAGCCGTCTGATTGGCGCACCTCCTGGCTATGTGGGTTACGACCAAGGCGGCCTACTCACCGAAGCCATCACCAAAAAACCGCACTGCGTCTTACTGCTCGATGAAATTGAAAAAGCCCATCCCGATATCTTCAACATCCTGCTGCAAGTGATGGATCACGGCACGCTCACCGATAACAATGGCCGCAAAGCTGACTTCCGCAATGTGATCATCGTCATGACGACCAATGCGGGTGCCGAATCGCTGACCAAGCGCGCAATTGGCTTTGCCGAGCCTTCCGTCAGCGGCGATGAAATGGTGGAGATTAAGCGCCTGTTTACGCCGGAGTTCCGTAACCGGCTGGACAGCATCATCTCCTTCAAGCCGCTCAATGAAGACATCATCCTGCGCGTGGTGGATAAATTCCTCATGCAACTGGAAGAGCAACTGCACGAGAAAAAAGTCGAAGTCATCTTCACCGATGTGCTGCGCAAATTCCTCGCCAAAAACGGCTTTGATCCCCTCATGGGTGCCCGCCCCATGCAGCGGATTATTCAAGACACCATCCGCAAAGCCTTGGCTGATGAACTGCTGTTTGGTCGCTTAACTGACGGTGGCAATGTCACCGTGGATGTGGATAAAGAAAATGGCAAAGAGGAAAAGGTCGTACTGAGGTTTGCCGAAGCAGCGTCGGCGAAGCCAGAAGAGACGGCGGATGTGTTAAGTTGAGCACAATCGAAAATCAAAAAGGCCCACATTAAATGCGGGCCTTTTTGTTATGAGAAGCTGTCTAAAATATCAATAGGGTCTGCCCCTGTTTGACAGGGCAATAGGTGAGCCCATTGGTCTTACACAAAGTGTTTTTCGCTAGATTGGCATTCTCATTAAAAGCGTGCGCAACACTCTGCCTCCCATCGGCTCGTTTTCGAACACATCTTTGGGTGTTCTTTTCTCCAATGCAGAACATGGAGAAGAAAACCAAATCGTTGCATTCTTCCCCATCTTAACAGCAAGAATTGCTGCTAACTGTTTATCAGGAATGACAGCCAAATATTGACTCTTGTCATCTTGAGCGTCCAAATTATCAGCAAAGACTGATAGATAGTTTACCCAAGCTTCATCGCCAGGATATTCGTTTTTTAAAATTGAAATAGCATCCATTAAGGTTCCTTCTTGCATATCAATGGGATCAGACATCGATTGATGTAAATTTGAGCTGCGCATTAGTAGACTCTCCCTCTGATATAAGTTAATTTTTCCCTGTACTCCCAAACCCACCCTCGCCGCGTTCACTCGCACCGAACTCATCCACCAAATTAAAGCCCACTTGCAAGACCGGCACAATCACCAGTTGCGCAATGCGCTCTAAGGGGTTGAGTTCAAAGGCCGTCTGGCCGCGATTCCACACCGAGACCATGAGTTGTCCCTGGTAATCGGAATCGATCAAGCCCACCAAGTTACCGAGCACGATGCCGTGTTTATGACCGAGACCGGAACGCGGCAAAATCATCGCTGCAAAATGCGGGTTAGCTAAGTGAATCGCCATACCGGTTGGAATGAGGTGAGTACTACCCGGCACAATCGTTAACGGCGCATCAATGCACGCCCGTAAATCCAAGCCCGCACTGCCGGGGGTGGCGTAAGCGGGAAGGTTCTCACGTAGGCGGTCATCTAAAATTTTGAGGTCAACGGTTTGCATGTCGGTTTATCCTAAGCGTTGGCTAATGGCTTCAATCAATTGCTGAGCTAGCACCTGTTTGCTGGCACGTGGCAAGCGCTGCGTGCCAGCGGCGTCACATAACAGCAATTCGTTATCGTCTGCGCCCAGCGCGGTTTGGGCAACATTGCCTACAATCAGCGGAATATTTTTCTTGGCGCGTTTGGCTTGCGCGTACTCGGCGAGGTTTTCACTTTCGGCCGCAAAGCCCACGCAGTAAGGCGGATTGGGTAACGCAGCGATGGTCGCCAAAATATCGGGGTTCTCGACAAACGCTAAGCTCGGCAAGCTGCCCGCTTGCTTTTTGATTTTTTGCGCACTCGGCTCGGCCACGCGCCAATCGGCCACGGCAGCCACGGCAATAAACACATCCGTATCGGCAATATGGGCTTGCACGGCAGCGAGCATCTGCTGCGCGGTTTGTACATCCATCCGCTGCACACCATAGGGCTCGGCAAGCGCGGTGGGGCCACTCACCAGCACCACATTTGCACCGGCTTGCTGGGCAGCTTGCGCGAGGGCATAGCCCATTTTCCCAGACGATAAATTGGTGATGCCGCGCACGGGATCAATCGGCTCAAAGGTCGGGCCAGCGGTGATGACGACGCGCTTACCGGCTAAGTGTTTGGGCGTGAAGAAAGCGGTGAGTTCGGCCAGAATTTCCGCTGGCTCAAGCATACGGCCCGCACCGACTTCGCCGCAGGCTTGTTCACCACTGGCGGGGCCAAGTACGCTAACGCCATCGGCACGTAACTGCGCCGCATTGCGCTGCGTGGCAGGGTGTTCCCACATTTGTTTATTCATGGCGGGTGCAACCAGCAGCGGGCAGGTACGGGCGAGGCAAAGCGTGGTCAGTAGATCATCCGCTAAGCCATGGGCGAGTTTGGCCATCACATCCGCACTCGCGGGGGCAATCAGCACTGCATCGGCCTCACGCGTGAGGTTGATGTGCGCCATATTGTTAGCGGGGCGCGCATCCCATTGATTGGTAAACACGGGATTACCCGAAAGCGCTTGAAATGTAATAGGAGTGACAAACTGGGTAGCGGCCTCGGTCATGACCACATGCACCGCTGCGCCTTGCTGCACCAGCAAGCGCGTCAGCTCTGCGGCTTTATAAGCAGCCACGCCGCCCGTGACGCCGAGGACGATGGTTTTACCTTGTAAGCACATTTCGCCTCCGTGTTTGTTCTGATGGTACTACCGATGGAAACTCTGGGAAATTCGGGGGCAGACTCGAATTTCTGGCGAAGAAATTGGCTCTGCCCCTGGTTTCCCAACACAAGCCCTCCACTATCTAGCTTTACGTACCCGGCTGATTTCGTCCCACACCAGCAACGCAGCGCCGACACAAATCGCGCTATCGGCCACATTGAACGCGGGCCAATGCAGATTGCCCCAGTAAAAATCCAGAAAATCGATCACATAACCAAAGCGGATGCGATCAATCACATTCCCAATCGCGCCGCCCAAGATCAGCGCCAGGGCTCCCGCAAATAGCCGCTGCGTGCTGTGCTTGTAGAGCATCCAGATAATGATCAACGACACCACCACCCCGAGTGCGGTAAAAAAATCGCGCTGCCACCCCCCAGCATTCGCCAGGAAACTGAAGGCGGCACCAGGGTTGTGCGCCAAGACCAAATTAAAAAAACTGGTGATTGGTTTGACTTCATGCAGCGTGAAAGTGCGGACGATGAGAATTTTACTGAGTTGGTCCAGCAGAATAATCAACGCCGAAATGGCTAACCAAGTGCCGAATGATGATTTACTTTTTGCCATGAGCTTGCCTATGCGAAGAAACGTTGTTCACCATCACCAAATAGATTACTGACGCAGCGTCCACACAGCGTCGGGTGTGCGGTATCGCTCCCGACATCGTCACGGTAGTGCCAGCAACGCTCACACTTGCTATGGGGGCTGGGCTGAACAGTTACCCCCTCCTCTGCTACCGTAGCCACGCCTACAACAGTGGCTGCAGAGGTAATCAGGACAAATTTCAAATCATCTTCTAGTGACTGCAAAGCGACCAGTTTATTGCCACTGGCTTTCACTTCAACCGCCGCTTGCAGCGAGGAACCAATGCTGCCAGCAACCCGCACTTCTTCGAGCTGTTTGGTGACGTCACCGCGCACTTGGCGCAACAGTTCCCACTTGGCAATCAATTCCGCGCCATTGCTGACGTCAGGCAAGGTGTAGAAGACTTCGGTGAAAATCGTTTCACTGGCATTGGGAGAAAACACTTTAAAGGCTTCTTCTGCGGTAAATGACAACACCGGGGCGAGCAAACGGAGCAGCGCGTGAGTGATGTGGTACAGCGCATTCTGCGCGGCACGGCGGGCCGGACTATTCGGCGCGCTGGTGTAGAGGCGGTCTTTGAGAATATCAAGATAGAACCCGCCTAAGTCTTCCGAGCAGAAGGTTTGCAAACGGGCGACGATGGGGTGAAATTCATAGCGGTCATAGTCACGCAACACATCCCGTTGCAATTGTGTGGTCAGGGCCACGGCATAGCGGTCGATCTCCAGCCATTCGCCCACCGGCAGCGTATGTTGTGCGGGATCAAAGTCACGGGTATTCGCCAGCAGGAAACGCAGCGTGTTACGGATACGGCGATAGGCCTCGACGACGCGTTTGAGAATTTCATCAGAAATCGCTAAGTCGCCGGAGTAATCGGTGCTGGCAACCCACAGGCGGAGAATGTCCGCGCCGTATTTGTCCGACACTTCTTGAGGTGCAATCACATTCCCGAGCGATTTACTCATTTTGCGGCCCGTGCCGTCCACGGTAAAGCCGTGCGTGAGCAGGGCTTTGTAAGGCGCACGGCCATCAATCGCACACCCCGTCAGCAAAGAAGAGTGGAACCAACCGCGATGCTGGTCGGAGCCTTCCAGATATAAATCGGCGGGATAGCTGTGACTGTGGGCATGTGAGCCGCGCATGATCGTCAGGTGCGTGGTACCAGAATCAAACCAAACATCTAGCGTATCTTTATTTTTTTCGTAGTGCTCGGCCTCTGCCCCTAATAGGGCGGTGATATCTGCTGTTTGCCAAGCTTCAATTCCCCCCTGCTCCACCAATTTGGCCACTTGCTCTAGTAACTCAGGGGTGCGCGGGTGTAACTCACCGGTGGCTTTGTGCAGGAAGAAAGGAATCGGCACACCCCATTGCCGCTGGCGTGACACACACCAGTCCGGGCGATTGGCGATCATGCTTTCCAAACGTTGCCGGCCCCAGGCGGGGTAAAACGCGGTATCGGCAATCGCTTGCAAGGCGCTTTGGCGCAGTGTGGGGGAGGCAGAGGTTTCCTGGATCGTTGGCGTCACATCCATGCCCACAAACCACTGCGACGTGGCGCGATAAATCAGCGGGGTTTTATGCCGCCAGCAATGCATGTAGCTGTGCGAAATTGTACTGCTGTGGAAAAGGGTGCCGGCAGCTTGCAATGCTTCCACGATCACGCCGTTGGCTTTCCACACATTCAAGCCGCCAAATAAAGGCAAGTTATCGCTAAAGCGACCATTTCCTTGCACGGGGGTGAGGATGTCGGCCGTCTTCATGCCATAGCGGCGGCAAGAGTCAAAGTCCTCCACCCCATAGGCAGGGGCGCTATGAACGATCCCGGTACCGGTGCCGAGTTCTACATAGTCACCCAGATACACGGGCGCAACGCGATCAAAGCCAGGATGGGCGCCCGCGAGCGGATGCTTAAACTTCACTAACTCCAGCGCCTTACCTTGGCAGGTGCCGAGCACCGTGCCGGTTAGGCCATATTTTTCCAGGCAAGCGGCGCGTAACTCAGCGGCCAAAATCAGTAACCCTTTTTCGGTTTGGACTAACTCATACACATAATCAGGGTGGATATTGAGTGCCTGGTTACCGGGGATGGTCCACGGCGTGGTGGTCCAGATTACGGCGTAACCGGTACTGCTCGGCACTGTACTCAACCCGAATGCAGCAGCAATTTTTTCAGGTTCCGCAAAAGGAAAACCAACGTCAATCGCAGGCGAGGTTTTATCTGCATATTCAACCTCAAACTCAGCCAAGGCGGAACCGCAATCAAAGCACCAATTCACCGGCTTGAGTCCGCGGAAGACGTAACCCTTTTCCAGCAACTTGCCGAGTGCGCGAATTTCATCAGCTTCGGCTTTATAGTTCATGGTTTTATAGGGGTCATCCCAATCACCCAAAACCCCAAGCCGCTTGAAATCTTTTTTCTGACGCTCGATTTGCTCCCCCGCATAAGCACGCGATTTGCGTTGTACTTCCTCGGTCGGCAAGCCTTTACCAAATTGTTTTTCAATCTGGTTTTCAATCGGCATGCCGTGGCAATCCCAGCCAGGCACATAGGGCGCATCAAACCCCGCTAACGTGCGCGATTTGACGATGATATCTTTGAGGATTTTATTGAGCGCATGGCCAATATGTAGATCGCCATTGGCATACGGTGGTCCGTCGTGCAAGGTAAACCGTGGCCGGCCCTGGCAAGCAGCACGGATTTTTTGATACACGCCCTTCTCTTCCCATTCTGCAACCCATTGCGGCTCGCGCTTGGGCAAATCACCCCGCATTGGAAAAGGGGTATCAATCAGATTCACTGGATATTTACTCGCCTCTTTACTTTCGGCTTTGTGGTTACCCGGATTTTTATTGGTTTGATTCATCATTTTCTCAATACAACAGAATTAGAGTTGAGCTGCATTTTGCGCTAACCAAGCCTGTGCCGCCGTCACATCGTTCGTAATGGCTTGTCGCAAAGTGGGTAAATCCACATATTTTTCTTCATCACGTAACTTATGCAAACACTCGACTTTGACGCAACGACCGTAAGCATCGCCCCGCCAGTTAAACAAGTGGACTTCTAGAATGTAACGCCCCGCTTCTTCCACCGTCGGGCGGCATCCTAAACTGGCTACGCCGTAGATCGGGTGCTCGCCCAGCCCCAGCACGCGCACCACTAAAATACCCTGCAACGCCGGTTGCCAATGCAGGCCCTGGACTTTCGCAGCCGACAAGCGCAAGTTTAAGGTAGGAAAACCCAGTGTACGGCCCAGTTTTTGACCATGCAATACATGACCGGAATAATAAATGGGATGCCCTAAAAAGCTTTTAGCCTGCGATAAATTGCCAATCTGGAGTGCTGTGCGTACCGCCGAACTGGAAATGCGTAGACCGTTTTCAGTCACAGTCGGTAGCGTATGCGCTGTAAAGCCGTGGTGTTGCCCCAAATGGCTGAGCAATGAATAATCCCCTTGTCGCCTAGCGCCAAAACGAAAATCATCGCCAATCCAGATTTGCTTTACATTCAATTGCTGCACTAAGATCTGCTCAACAAAGGCAGTCGCTGACATAGCCGCTAGTGCCTGATTAAAACGCAACAAGAACACCCGATCGGCACCGGCCTCCTGTAACGCCTCCAACCTGTCTCGCAAGGTCTGGATGCGATAGGGTGCAGGCTGCGTTGACGTTGACAGGATTCCCACTCCCCGTTGCGCGAAGAATTCACGCGGGTGCGGCTCAAAAGTCAGCACGTCATGGCTGACGCCAAGGACCTGTGCTTGGGCTTGCGCGGCGGCTAATAAGGCTTGGTGGCCGCGGTGAACGCCATCAAAATTACCGATACTGAGGACGCGCGGCGTCGCCGTGTTCGGCGCAGTAAGCCGATCTGACAAGTGCAAACGAATCGGTGAACGAAGAGCAGCAACCATAAAAGAGCGCGGTGCGAAACGGCTTAGTCGAGGCGAAGCCTTACATTATAGGGCTTTATGGCCACTTTCTGACAGCTAACGAGGCAAGGTCGCTTTCTACGCCAAGTCTACGCCAAGGTTAAGTCGCTGATTTACTTGAAAAAAGCTTATTTTTATGGTTATAATTGCGGTCTTCGGTTTGTGTCTACCCATATTTCTAGCATTTCATGCCTAGTAAACACCTCTCCGCAAGGCCATTGTGACGGGGCTTCTACATCAAAAAGCCATCATGAACACGGCTGGGGTTGTGAATAAAGGGTCAGGCAGTTTCGTTAATTATTTACACCAGAATTTACAAGGAGTGTGCGATGGCACGCGTCTGTCAAATAACGGGGAAAGCCCCCATGGTCGGAAACAACGTTTCCCACGCCAATAACAAAACTAAACGCCGCTTTTTGCCAAATCTGCAAAACCGTCGTTTTTGGGTCGAAAGCGAAAACCGCTGGGTTCGTTTACGCATTTCTAACGCTGGTTTGCGTTTGATTGACAAGAAAGGCATTGACGCCGTTCTCGCTGATCTGCGTGCTGCTGGTTCTATCTAAGGAGCATCTCATGCGCGACAAAATCAAACTCGAATCCACGGCAGGTACCGGTCACTTCTACACCACCACGAAAAACAAGAAGACCATGCCCGAGAAAATGTTGATCAAGAAATTTGATCCCGTTGCTCGCAAGCACGTCGATTACAAAGAAACGAAAATTAAGTAATCCACTTTTCGTTTTCCACAACCCCCAGCGATGCAAATCCTGGGGGTTTGTTATTTTCAGCCCTAAAATGCTGAATCGCACTCTCTGAAACTTCTTATACCGATAGCAACAAAAAACCCCAACCGCACAAGGCGAATGGGGTTGATGTGTCATGCGGAATCAAGCGGGGAAAGGTTAACCTTTCCCATGCCGCACATTACATAGCGTACTGTCGCAAACGCAAAGCAATATCACGCAAATAATGCTGATTGCTCTCTTCTGCCTTTTTGCACCAGGCTTGCAAGCGCTGCAGGAGTTGATCACGGTTATCGCTTGAACGCGCCCAGAGTGCATACAACTCGCGCTTCATCTCATACCAACGTTGTAGCGCTGGGCTATCGGCCAAAACAGCGCTCAAGGTACGACGCTGCCCCTCTTCGAGCTGCGATTCATCTTGATGCAACCATGCATTGAGGCTGGCGAGAACTTGTTTGTCAAATTTTGCCGAAGCTCTTAGCTTGGCGATCTCCGCCGCATAAATCGCCTTCAGAGAGTGTGCGTATCGTGTCATTAAATCGTAGCGATAAGTCAACACTGCTTGCAGGCTATCTAAATCACATACAGGTTTGGCACTGGTCAATTTAGGGGTTGGCGCAACCTTTTTCACGGTAGCTAAGCCTAGTATGGCCATGATGCGGATATACAACCAGCCAATGTCAAACTCGTACCATTTATTTGATAACTTGGCGGAAGCGGCATAGGTATGATGGTTATTATGCAGTTCTTCACCACCAATAATGA
The DNA here is from genome assembly GCF_003335215.1 of Parvibium lacunae. Lineage (GTDB taxonomy): Bacteria > Pseudomonadota > Gammaproteobacteria > Burkholderiales > Burkholderiaceae_D > Parvibium > Parvibium lacunae. Next base: position 529,997 of record NZ_QPGB01000002.1, read on the forward strand.
TGCCCCATGGCAATAAGTTGGTGCTGGCATCTGGGCAGTCATAGTTACGATAGCCCACGTAGTGGCCCAAACCGTTGATAATGCCTGCGGCGGTAATCGGAATCCACAACATTTGAACGGCCCAGACAGTGAGCCCGAGAGGGCCAAACAAAATTACGTTCAAGATCAGCATGATCGATACCCCCAACGCACTGTGTTTTGTGTACAGATTGCGTTCGATCCAATCATCTGGCGTACCGTGCCCATAACGATCCATCGTTTCCTGATTTTTGGCTTCCGCACGGTAGAGTTCAGCGCCGCGTAACAGCACCGTCTTAATCCCACGCGTCTGTGGGCTGTGTGGATCTTCTTCTGTCTCGCATTTAGCATGGTGTTTACGGTGAATAGCGGCCCACTGTTTGGTAACCATGCCGGTCGTCATCCACAACCAGAAACGGAAGAAATGTGAGGGGATTGCATGTAATTCCAACGCCCGGTGCGCTTGGCAGCGATGTAAGAAAATGGTCACCGCCGCGATGGTGATGTGGGTCAAAACCAAAGTCACGAGCAGTACCTGCCAAGCAGATAAGTTGAGCACCCCGTGGGCGATAAAATCAGGAATCAGCATGAGACATCCAATATGAAAGAAAACAACAATTTGCAATTTTAATGCACGACGTTCTGAATGCCTAGCAATTTTCCTTGACCTAGGTCATATTCGTTATGAATGCGTAAAAACATGGCAGCCATATCAGGCCAAGAAAGGCTCGCTAGCGCGATGCCCAGGGATTCAGGGGTTTACTGGGGGTAGGTGAATTTCACGCTGTGGGTAGGGCACTTGAATGCCGCAGCGCTGGAAATCAGCCCAAATTTGCAGCGCAATCGCCGAGCGTATCGCCAGCGAGCCTTCTTCTGGATCCGCAATCCAAAAGCCGAGCTCTAGTTCAAAGCCATCCGCCGCAAAATTAACCAGATGGGCGGCAGGGGCAGGGTCGCGCAACACACGTGGCTGAGCCAGTGCCGCTTGCTCAAGCAGCGGCATCACCTGCGATAACTCACTCTGATAGGCGACCTGCAGGCGAATCGCTAACCGCACGCGCTTGTCAGTGTAGGAATGATTGAGCACAGGATTGGCAATCAACATTTCATTGGGAATGATGGCTTCGGTCCCATCCAAAGCCCGCAAGACCGTAAAACGGGTCTTGATTTGCGCCACCTGTCCATGAAATTTATCCACCGTAATCAAATCGCCAATACGCAGACTTTTTTCAAAGAGAACCACAAAACCACTGACAAAATTACTGGCAATACGCTGCAAGCCGAGGCCAAGGCCAACCCCCAAGGCGCCGCCAAAAACCGACAGGACGGTCAGATCAATGCCAGACAACGACAGCGCCAGCAACACCGCTAGCACTAATAGCAGCGCCCGCACGACGCGTGCCAGTACAACCCGTAAACTATTATCCAACTGTGCCATATGCAGCAGACGCTGCTCAATCGCTGCGCCTGCCCATAAGGCTAGCAGGAGTGTCACGATCACCGACAGCAAGCCCTGCAATAACAATAAGAGCGAGACTTTATTTTTACCTAAAGGTACGCGCAGCGCTTCGAGCCAATCGAGGACCTCTGGCAGTAAATTGCTAAGATGCAATGCAACGCCCAACCACACGAGCAGCGCTATCAATTTCTCAAAGCTTGCCAGTAAGCCACTGGGCGCAAAGGCTTTCCGAATCAAATAGACACAGAGGCGAATGACTGCGAGGGAAAATAGCAGCGGCAATGCCAAATGTAATAAGTTGACATGGTGGAATGGCTGTAAGACCAGCCGTGCAAGCCAGACCATTAACACGCCACAGAGCGGAAAGGCCAACCGTTCAGCACCCCCTGCGCCCACTCGCCAAGCCAGCGAACTCGGTGTGGTTGCCGGTAACAACCAAAAACGGATGAGTCGGCTGAGGCCAAATGCCAGCAGCAACGCCAACGCCAAGGTGGCCACCTGCCATAGAATATTTGGCTGCTGCAAATCCATCCAAAGCTCGGCGAATAGATTAGGCATAGGGCGTATTAATTTTTCTGCAGGACCGCAGCAAAGAAGGCATCCGTTGCATGCTGTTGCGGCCATAGTTGCAAATAAGGCCCGTCATCAACCGGTAACTCGATTTTTTGCTGCTTGAGAATCGGCGTCACTGGCTGCACCGTAAAACCACTGTGTGCATGCAAAAATTGCTCAACCACCGCCTGATTCTCTGCCTGCAGGACGCTACAGGTCGCGTAGACCAGCACGCCGCCGGGTTTCAATAACTTCGCCGCGGCGGCCAAGATACGCTGTTGTTTATCTTGCATTTCTTGCACCGTCTGCTCCGTTTGACGCCATTTCAAATCAGGATTCCGACGCAAAGTGCCCAGCCCGGAGCAAGGCGCATCGACCAACACTTTGTCTAGCTTCCCGGCTAAACGCTTCAAGCGCTGGTCACCCTCATGTTCAATCCGGATTGGCGTCACATTTGATAGACCGCTCCGCGCCAGTCGTGGCTTCAATTTCGCGAGACGGTTTTCAGAAATATCACAAGCGTAGAGCCGCCCAGCAGAGCGCATCAGCGCGCCCAAGGCCAATGTTTTACCGCCTGCGCCAGCGCAAAAGTCGAGGACCATTTCCCCGCGTTTGGGTGCCAATAAATGAGCCAACACTTGACTCCCGGCATCCTGGACTTCGAACCATCCTTGCTGATAAGCCTCTAGTTTTTGTAAAGCAGGCCGTCCTTGAATCCGGATCGCATCTGGTAACCATTCTAGCGCGTGCGCCGTAATACCGGCTGTCTGTAATTGGCTTAGCACACCGTCCACCTCAGCCCGCATGCGATTCACGCGGATATCTAACGGTGCCGATTGCAGGCTGGCGCGTGCATAAGCCAAGCCAACTTCACGGCCATGATCAGCTATCAAACGCTCCAATAACCATTGCGGTAGGTTAGTCTGCTGTAGCAGCGGCAATGAATCACGATTCACCGCGCTAACTCGATGTAACCAGGCGCGCTCCTGCCCTGCCAACAAGGTGTCAAACGCAGCGGGTGACGTGATTTCACATAACCCTAAGAGGGCGAAACGATGCCGCAGACTGCCGTCCATGCCATCTGAAAAATGCTGAAACAAGGTGCGCCAACGCAATACAGCGTAAGCGGCTTCGGCAAGCAAAGCGCGTTCACGGGTGCCCAGTTTGGGGTTGAGCTTAAAGTAACGGTGTACCACCGCATCGGCGGGGTATTGAAACTTAAGCAGCTCACGCAGCAACTCTTCCAGGTGAGAAACCACATAGGTTGATACCCGCACCTCCCGCACCACTGGTACTGGCGCTGGCGCCACTGCCACTTCAAGCGGTGCTGTATTGTCTTGGCTCATGCTTGCTCCTGCTTGATCAGTGAAAAGATGCCGCTCGGGCGGTCCCCGGTGTCACGGGGGAGAAGCACGACGCGGTTATCTACACGCTGTAAACGCCCTTCGATAAACCATCTGACCGCAGCCGGATACATCTGATGCTCCAGCATCAATATGCGCGCTGCCAACGTGGTGGCCTCATCATCTGGCATGACAGGTACCACGGCCTGCGCAATGATGGGGCCATGATCCAGGTCTGCCGTCACGAAATGGACGGTCGCGCCATGTACCCTGACCCCCGCTTCTAGCGCCCGCTCATGGGTATGTAAACCGGGAAACGCGGGTAACAAAGAAGGATGGATATTGAGTAGGCGATCGGCGTAATGTGCAACGAAAGCGGGGGTCAAAATTCGCATAAAACCCGCCAAGACCACAACAGCAGGGGAAAATTGGTCAATCACCCTCATCAGCGCCTGGTCAAACTGTACCCGATCTGCAAATTGGCGATGCTCAACGACTGCGGTGGGAATACCCTGCGCCTGCGCGAAGCTTAGCCCCGCCGCATCGGCTCGATTACTGATAACAGCAGCAATTTTGGCGGGCCAATTTTCTTGTTTGCAGGCCCGCACAATCGCTTCCATATTCGAGCCACGGCCCGAAATAAGAATCACAATATTTTTCATGTTGAGAGTGTAGCACTCTCTATCAGGGCTACTGAACCGACACCGAACAGTGACACAGCCCCCTCTTGCCCCGACTGCGAGGCAAAGGGAGCTATTTGCTGCTAGTTTTAATGCTGAGACGCGACGGATCTAACGTTAGGCCCCCGCGGTCAAGATCGGCCAAGTATTTTTCCCCGAGCGCCTTGGCTTCATCCTGATCCACAATGCCGCTCAGTACTAAGGAATAGTTAACGCCTTGGGTATCACGTTGGGTCGCCAGGCTAAAGGGATAGCCACGATCTTTACTCTGCTCTAGTACGGTCAGCGCCTCGCGCAAACTGGAATAAGGGCCTACCTGTAGGCGTGTGGCTCCATGTCGCTGCAAAATGCCTTTCCCGGTCTGCAGTTCCACTTCAGCCGCCCAGGTGGCCAATTGTTGGTCCGGCACGATACCAATCGGTAAGTTCGGCTTACCAACAGGCGCAATATAGAATTGGTTTTGCCCTTCAAGCGTGTGGGACTGTTTTTCACCATTAAATTCTCTGTCTACTGAAATTTTTCCTTCAATCAAGCAGACGATTTCTTTATCTGGCGCATTTTTACCCCATAAGTCGGTCCCCCTGATACCCGCTGTCACGGTAGCAAAACGGATATCCAGCTCACGCCGTGTTTTTAACTTCGCCAAACTATCTGTGGTGAAGCGAAAGGCACCTTTTAAGACCGTCACCGCCCCCTGCAACAGGGCGGGCGTAGCGGCATTGGCTGGACCCGTTTTTAACACCAAGCCCTCTAACTTTAATTCGGCTTGAGCCCCCAAGCGAACAGCACTGCCATCACTTAAACGTAGCAGTACGCGGGCATCTTGGCCAGTATGCAAGCGTTCATTGCCTTGGAGCGCCATACCCGGTTGCAAGGGTTGTTTACGACCTTCCCGTTCAACCCACGCTGGGAGCTGAATGCCTTCCACGACAGCAATTTGCTTACTGTTGGCCAGTCCAGGCTGCGCGTGACTGGGCAGACTTAGCACGCAAACGAGTAAGCTGATTGAGTAAATGCTGGATCGAACAGCCAGCGTGTTACTGAGATAATGAAACATTACCCTCTCCCTAAAATTTAGCCTGCAAAAATTGGCTGGTGGCTTATCCGGTGGGCCACATAACAGGTCCGGTTGTCACTGCACACACATTCCCAATGCATGCTTTACGATCGACAAAGCATAATGGATGTATTGTTATCTAACTGTGACCGAACACACAGCATGAACGCTATAATTTCACATCTTTGTGTGATTTATTCCCGCATCTTGCCCTGAACGCAGGAAAAGTGCAAAACAATGACGATGACGCCATGACAACTCAAGAAAAATACACGCCCGCCCAGATCGAGCAAGCCGCACAACAACACTGGGAAAACAAGCAAGCTTATCGGGCAATGAAGGATGATCCGCGCTTTCCTAAAGGCAAGTTCTATTGCGTCTCAATGCTGCCCTACCCCAGCGGCAAACTGCACATGGGCCATGTGCGTAACTACACGATCAATGATGTGATGTATCGCCAGTTGCGCATGCAGGGCTACAACGTACTGATGCCGATGGGCTGGGATGCCTTTGGTATGCCCGCCGAAAATGCAGCGATGAGCAATGGCGCACCACCCGCTGCCTGGACTTACGACAACATTGCCTACATGAAAAAGCAAATGCAGGCGATGGGCTTGGCGATTGACTGGAGCCGTGAAGTCACCACCTGTAAGCCAGACTACTACCGCTGGAACCAATGGTTATTCTTGAAGATGCTAGAAAAAGGCATCGTCTACCTCAAAACCGGTACTGTGAATTGGGACCCGATTGACCAAACCGTGTTGGCGAATGAACAAGTGATTGATGGGCGCGGCTGGCGCTCGGGTGCCTTGGTCGAAAAACGTGAAATCCCGATGTACTACATGCGCATTACCGACTATGCGCAAGAACTGCTGGATGACTTAGAAGGCTTGGGCTGGCCAGAACGCGTCAAACTCATGCAGCAAAACTGGATTGGTAAATCCGTGGGGGTTCGCTTCGCCTTTCCGCATGAGATCAAAGACAGCCAAGGTCAATTGATTCAGGACGGTAAGCTATATGTATTTACCACCCGCCCCGATACCATCATGGGCGTCACCTTCTGCGCCGTGGCGGCTGAGCATCCGCTCGCCACGCTGGCCGCACAAAACAACCCTGCCCTCGCTGCGTTCATTGAAGAATGTAAGCAAGGTGGTGTGGCCGAAGCCGATATGGCGACGATGGAGAAAAAGGGCATGCCCACCGGCTTGACCGTGACCCATCCGCTGACCGGTGACAGTGTCCCCGTCTGGGTCGGTAACTATGTACTGATGAGTTACGGCGATGGCGCGGTGATGGGCGTGCCCGCGCATGATGAACGCGACTTTGCTTTTGCAAAGAAATATGAATTGGCGATTCAGCAAGTCATTCAAGTACCGGGTGAAACCTTCTCTACCGAGGCTTGGCAGGAGTGGTATGGCGACAAAGAAAAGGGCGTATGCATTCACTCCGGCGCCCTCGATGGCAAACCCTATGCCGCCGCATTAGACCATGTGGCCGACACCCTGCAAGCAAAAGGCTTGGGCGAGAAGAAAGTCCAGTTCCGCCTGCGTGACTGGGGCATTTCACGCCAACGCTATTGGGGCACACCGATCCCCATTATTCACTGCGACGATTGCGGTGCGGTGCCGGTTCCCGAAGACCAACTCCCCGTCGTGCTGCCCGAAGATTTAATCCCCGATGGTAGTGGTAACCCCCTGAAAAAATCTGCGGCCTTCTTGAATTGCACCTGTCCAACATGTGGCAAACCGGCGCAGCGTGAAACCGACACCATGGATACCTTTGTCGATTCATCTTGGTACTTCAGTCGCTATGCCTCACCGCATGCGGCTACCATGACCGACGACGAAACCAATTACTGGATGCCGATGGATCAGTATATTGGCGGGATTGAACACGCCATTCTGCATTTACTGTATTCGCGCTTCTGGACCAAAGTGATGCATGAACTTGGTTTGGTCAATTTCAAAGAACCCGCACAAAACCTGCTCACGCAAGGCATGGTGCTGTATGACTCGTTCTACCGCGAAGCGGAGAGTGGGAAAAAGACCTGGTACAACCCGAATGAAGTGGATATTGCGCACGATGAGCGCGGCCGCATTATTGGGGCCAAACTAAAAGCGGATGGCCAGCCCGTTTCTTTAGGTGGCGTAGAGAAAATGTCCAAGTCGAAAAACAATGTGGTTGACCCCCAGTTGTTGATTGACCAATACGGCGCGGATACCGCTCGTCTGTTCACCATGTTTGCCGCACCGCCTGAGCAATCGTTAGAGTGGAATGATGCCGGCGTGGAAGGGGCGAGCCGGTATTTGCGGCGGCTGTGGGCATTTGGACAGAGCCAGCACGGGCAGCTGAACTTTGCTGCAAACGATTTTGCTGCGCTCAGCAACGAGCTTAAAACTTTCCGCCGTGAAGTGCACACCACGCTGAAACAAGCGCAGTTTGACTACGAGCGTAAGCAATACAATACGGTAGTCTCAGCAGGCATGAAGCTACTCAACGCGCTGGAATCTGCGGCGAAGCAAGCCGATGCTGCAACCTCGTCTGTCGTGACCGAAGCATTGGGGATTTTGCTGCGCGTCCTCTACCCCGTCGTCCCGCACATCACGCATACCCTTTGGCAGGACTTGGGTTATGCCCAGGCTTTCAGTTGCGAAATTCTGGATGCGCCTTGGCCGCAAGTCGACCCTACAGCCCTAGAACAAAGCGAAGTTGAACTGATGATTCAAGTCAATGGCAAGCTCCGTGGCAGCCTCACCATTGCAAAAACAGCCGATAAAGCGAGCATTGAGGCGGCGGCGTTGGCGAATGAGACGGTGCAAAAATTTACAGCGGGCCAGCCGATCAAAAAAATCGTGGTGGTTCCGGGCAAGCTCATTAACGTTGTTGTTTAAGGAATTGCATCATGCATCTTGCCCTGCCACCCTGGCGCGCTTGTCGGTTCGTCACCACTGTCGTGCTGGTGTCATCCTTGATGCTGAGCAGTTGTGGCTTTAGTCCGCGTGGCCAAAGTGCTGTGCCCTATCAAACACTGGCGCTGACAGCGTTTACCGGGTCACAGTTAATCGGTGAGCTGCGACGAAATTTGCGCAATAGCAGCCGTGTTGAGCTGCGGCCCTCGCGGGAAGAGGCAGAAGCAACACTACACATCGCCAGTGAAACGCGTGAAAAACAAATTCTCACCGTAAACCGTGATGGGCGACCACGCGAATATGTCCTGCGTTTGCGCGTTCAGTATCAGATCGTTGATGTCAAAGGTCGGCCTTATGTGCCCATGACAGAGTTGATCCAGCAGCGTGAAATCTCGTTTAACGAGGGTGCTGTGTTGGCTAAAGAGTCAGAGGAAGCGCTGTTGTTCCGTGACATGCAAAGCGATATGGTGCAGCAGTTATTGCGCCGCTTAGCCAGCGCCCCTACCCGCTTGACCTTACCAGACTAACGCCGCCACCTCGCTTATGCCAACTCTGCGCCAAGAACAACTCGGCCTCCATTTGCAACAACCGCTGGCTGGGCTGTATGTGGTGATGGGCGATGAGCCCTTATTGGCGCTTGAAGCCACAGATGCTATCCGCCAAACGGCCCGTCAACAGGGCTACAGTGAACGCGAAGTGTGGAGCGTGGAACGTGGGTTTGACTGGCAAGCGTTATGGCAGAGTTGCCGCAACCAGTCTCTGTTTGGTAATCGTAAGCTGGTGGAATGCCGCCTCCCGAATGGCAAGCCAGGCAAAGAAGGTGGACAAATCCTGGCTGCGCTGGCTGGCGAACTGGCCAGTAATCACGATAGATCGTGCTGTTTATTGATTACCCTACCGCGACTAGACAAAGCCAGCCAAGAAACGGCCTGGTTCCGGCAGTTACAGCAACAGGGCCAGCTTATTTCCCTGACGCCGCCCGATCACCGCCAGTTAATTGACTGGCTCGCGCAACGTTTGGCGCGTCAGCAGCAACATGCTAAGCGCCCCGTATTGCAATGCTTGGCTGATAAGGTCGAGGGAAATCTGTTAGCGGCGCATCAAGAGATACAGAAAATGGGGTTGTTGTTTCCTGCTGGAGAGATCACCCTCGATAACTTACAAACGGCTGTCTTAAATGTAGCCCGCTATGATGTGTTTAAACTCAGCGAAGCGATGCTCACGGGCGATCGCCCACGCATGTTGCGTATGCTTGCTGGCTTACAGGGTGAAGGTGAGGCGCCGGTCCTGGTGCATTGGGCGATGACAGAAGATATCCGGCAATTGATTCGCTTTATCCAAGGGCGGCAGCAGGGTCAAGCAGTCGCCCAACTGGCACGTGAACTCCGGTTATGGCAGGGCAAAGAGCGTTGGATGGAGCAAGCGGCCCGTCGCCTATCGATGGAACAGGCGTATGCCAGTCTGCACTATGCCGCGCAAGTGGAGAAGCTGATCAAAGGCTTGCGACCACCGGGGTTGAATCAGAACATTTGGGGCGAGCTGACCCAATTAGCGATGCGTATTGTCAATCCGGCGCTGACGCTATCGGTCTAGCGTCGTTCTGCCCTGAGTCAAAAGCAAATCGCCAAACCCTGCTACACTGCAAGTCTAATGGAATATGAGTAAGCGTTTTATTATGGATATTGACCTTTATATCAACACCCTTGGCCGCCAAGCACGGGCGGCCAGCCGTGCGATGGCCACCGCCAGCAGCGCGCAAAAGAACGCAGCCCTGCGGCATATCGCCGAGAATATCCGGCAGCAGGCAGAGGCGCTGAAAGCAGCCAACCAACAAGATTTGGCGCAAGCCCAGAAAAATGGCTTAGAGCCTGCTTTGCTTGATCGCTTGACACTCTCGGATCAAGCGATAGCGACCATGGCTGAAGGCTTGGAACAAATCGCAGCGCTACCCGACCCGATTGGTGAAATCACCCAACTGCGGCGACGCCCCAGCGGTATTCAGGTGGGGCAGATGCGCGTACCGCTGGGCGTGATCGGTATTATTTATGAAGCACGCCCAAACGTCACCGTCGATGCCGCAGGGTTATGTATTAAATCGGGCAATGCCACCATTTTACGGGGTGGCTCAGAAGCGCTCCATTGCAACCAAGCCTTAGCGTTACTCGTTAAGCAAGGCTTGGCCAGTGCCGGCTTACCGGACCATGCGGTTCAGGTGATTGAGACGACAGATCGAGCTGCCGTCGGGGCGTTGATTACGCTGACTGAGTTTGTCGATGTCATCGTTCCTCGAGGTGGAAAAGGCTTGATTGAAAGAATCAGTCGTGAAGCCCGGGTTCCCGTGATTAAACATCTGGACGGGATTTGCCATGTTTATATTGACGATAAAGCCGATTTGGACAAAGCGATTCGGATAGCCGACAATGCCAAAACCCACCGTTATGGCACCTGCAACACCATGGAAACCCTGCTGGTTCACCGCCATATTGCAACCCAGGTGTTACCCCCCCTTGCCAAGATTTATCAGGAAAAAGGGGTCGAACTACGGGGTTGCGCGGCAACGCAAGGGGTTTTAACCGGCATCAAGTCGGCCCAGGAAGCCGACTGGCATACCGAATACTTGGCGCCGATTTTATCGATCAAAATAGTTCATGATCTGGATGCGGCAATCACACATATCAATCATTACAGCAGCCAACATACGGATGCGATCGTAACGGAAGACTACACGCGGGCCTTACGCTTTCTGCGTGAAGTAGACTCGGCCTCCGTCATGGTCAACGCGTCGACTCGCTTTGCAGATGGCTTTGAGTACGGACTGGGCGCAGAAATTGGCATCTCCACCGATAAGATTCATGCCCGGGGTCCGGTTGGTTTAGAAGGGCTGACCAGCATGAAGTATGTCGTACTGGGGAATGGTGAAATCCGTCAGTAAACCCACACCAGAGTACCCCATCGCGCAGTGACGGTAGCGTAGCAGCCAAGGCGAGGTAATTCAACGATAGAAGAAAAAAAGAGCATGCGTTTGCATGCTCTTTAACGTGGTTTGTTTGCTGCTAGTAATTACGCTGTGCAGCCACAAACCTCTGTACAACGGCTTAATTGTGTAAACCGGCTCGTTCGGTTGTCCCCTAGGTTAGCACCCTCTTTTGTATTCAAATCATCCAGCTACACCTAGACAAGATATAGATTAAGTGTTTCCTTGACTACCGTGTCAAAGGTTCTTGATTGAATGGGCCAGACGGCCTAATGAAAATCGTTTAAGAAGAGAACAATGTCGCATTTCCCACATCCCAGCGGGAAAGCGTATAGCGAGCGAGTGCCTTTTGTTAAACTTGAGTAATGAGCGAAACGTCTTCTTCACAACATTCTTATGCTGAGGTTTTATTTGGTGCGTTAGAGCGCCTGCAAGACGTCACCACACCCAAAGCGCTCGCCAACTGGGTTGAGACGGAATTACGCGCCATTTTCCCGTTTGGTGCCTGCGTGATTGCGCTCGGGCGCGTTCATCCAGATATTAGCCTGTCACCGATTTGTAGCACCCCGGCATTCCCTGAAAGCTTGCTGCGCAGTTTCCGCGTTCTCACGGATGGCAGTGCTATTCCCTTGCTGCAATCTTGGTTAAGCCAGCAAAAAGCCCTGCTGTTAGATTTGACCGCAACATACGCTGGCTTTGCACCACTCTGGTTAAATGTGCTACGCCAGCACGGTTACCGTCAAACAGCCATGCAAGCCAGCTATGACTTGCGGGGCAGGCGCTTGGTCTATGTGTGTTTTCTGGATGTGGGCATCAAAAATCCTGAGGCAACGCGCCGCATTCTCAATATCATGATGCCGCATATTGCCCAAGCGGTTGGCCAAGTGTATCGCAGCATGCGCCGCAAACAGTTGGCTGCCGACAGCACTGCAGAGGTGACGCTCTCACTGCGCGAACGGGAAGTCCTCAAGTGGATTCGTGAGGGCAAAACCAATCGCGAAATTTCCGACATCATGGGCTTATCTTTCAAGACCATTAAAAACCACGTCGAAAACATCCTTGAAAAACTCGGGGTTGCTAACCGTGCTGAAGCCGTAGCCAAAGCCGTTTCTCAAGATTTCTTGGAAAGCCGGTTGGATTTGCCGACCCAAGGCCTACAGTTTCATGAGGCGACTGACGACCACGACCCTAACCCCAAAAGCGTCTGAGCCCGGTAGCCGCAGATTAACTTGCTGATTGCTGCTGCACCCGCACCGCTAGAGTGTTATCCGCAAATTGCAACTGCAGGTGGGCTTCTCCCTGCGCGGCTGCAGCGGTCGTGATCAGACGACCGCGGTCATCGTAAACCAAGACATAGCCACGTCGCAAAATATGCTGTGGGTTGAGTAGTGTTAAGGCCTGCTCTTGCTGCTGTAAACGCTGCTGATGGCGCTGCCAACCCGCCTCAATAGCCGCCTGCCATCGAGCAGTCAGCGTCTGCAGCGCTTGCCGCTGGGATTGGGGGCCTGGCACACGCTGCCAGTATTCCTGGAATCGTTGCAACCGGAATTGCTGGCGCTGGTAAGGCACGGTGAGGGCTGCGGGTAACCGTTGCTGATACGCCTGCAAGCGCCAGCGCCAACGCTCGGTAACCCGACTGATTTGCCCCAGCTCACGCTGATACCCATCTAATCGCTGCTGCCATTGCTGACACTGGCGCTCCCAACTGAGTTGTAGCTGGCGTTGCGAGGTAGTGCATTGTTGCTGAATTTCACGTAAAGCCAAGCAACATAGCTCGGCCGCCGCGGTTGGCGTTGCAGCCCGCTGGCTGGCCGCGAAATCTGCCAGCGTAAAGTCAGTCTCGTGACCAATGCCAGTGATCACTGGAATCGAACTTGCGGCCAGTTGGCGTGCCAAGTCCTCATCATTAAAGGCCCATAAATCCTCAATGCTTCCGCCCCCTCGTACCACGAGCAACACGTCGATCTCAGCGCGCTGTTGAATCGTTTTTAGCATGCTGCATAGCGCACTGGCAGCTGGCGCCCCTTGCACCGGAACAGGATAAAGCACAACGGGTAGATGCGGTGCCCGCCGCGCCAACGTACTTAACACATCGCGCAGCGCCGCTGCTTGGGGTGAGGTCATCACCCCCACTCGGCGGGGGTAGCGAGGCAACGGTTTTTTTTGCTCAGGCGCAAACAAACCCTCCGCAGCAAGCTTTTCTTTGAGGCGGATAAATTCGGCATACAAATCCCCAACACCGGCGCGCCGCATGGACTCGACACTCAATTGAAACTCGCCACGCGGCTCATACATGGTTACCGTAGCGCGAATTTCAACCCGCTCGCCATCACGCGGTACCCAATCCACCCATTGCGCCCGCCCCTTGAACATCACAGCCCGGACTTGTGCTTGCGCATCTTTTAAACTGAAATACCAATGCCCACTGCTGGCACGCGTAAAGTTAGAGAGCTCGCCGCGCACCGTCAGGAGTGGGAAGGTACGCTGCAACAGCCCAGCAACGCTGCGATTCAGTTCGCTCACGGTCAAGACGGTCGGGGGGAGTCCGGCTACAATCGAAGGGTTTTGTGTCATCATGCCAGCATTATGGCAAAACTTGGGGTCAGATACAGGTAGTCGTATGCATATCATTATTCTTGGCGCAGGTGTCATCGGCACGACGACCGCCTGGTATTTACGGCAAGCAGGGCATCATGTCACGGTGATTGAACGACAAGCTGCGCCTGCACTTGAAACCAGCTACGCGAATGGTGGCCAAATTTCAGTCTCGCACGCCGAACCCTGGGCCAACCCTTATGCGCCCTTGAAAGTATTGCAATGGCTGTGGCAACCCGCGTCTCCCCTGTTGTTTCGCCCCCGCCTAGACTTCGCGCAATGGCAGTGGATCGCCCAGTTTTTCGCGGAGTGCCGGGGGTCACGGTGGCGTCAGAATATTCAGCAACTGGTGATGCTAGGGTTGTATAGCCGCGCCTGCTTGGGTGAGTTACGCGCACACACCGGGATTCAGTATGAAGCCTTGCAGCGTGGCATTTTGCATTTTTATACCTCTCGTAACGTCTATCAGGCCAGCGCTAAAACAGCAGCGCTCATGCGTGCCGCTGGTTGCGAACGCGAACTGATTTCGGTAGCGGAAGCGATTGCGATTGAACCTGCGTTACAGACTATCGCGCAGCGGATTGTCGGGGCATCGTACACGGCGCATGACGAATCAGGCGATGCGCGGTTATTCACAGAACGCCTGGCAGCTTTAGCCGGGCAGCAGGGTGTGGTTTTTCGTTATCACACCACGTGCATTGGTTGGTTAGCCACAGAAAATCAAGGTACCCAAGAAATTAAAGGCATTCGCGTACAGACTGGCGAGCAAATTCATGACCTGCGTGCGGACGCTTATGTGCTGAGCTGCGGGAGTTATAGCCAGCAACTCGCCGCACAACTCGGTTTGGCGCTCAAGATTTACCCAGCGAAGGGCTATTCCGCGACCTTCCCGATCCTTGAATCGGCCGCCGTTCCCAGTGTGAGTCTGACTGACGATGAATACAAGATTGTCTTTTCCCGCCTGGGGAACCGACTGCGTGTTGCTGGTACCGCAGAATTTAACGGCTTTGAAACAAGTCTAAATCCACGGCGTTGTGCGCCCTTGATCGCCCGCACCCAAGAGCTGGTGGGAGCAGCCGTTGACTACCAACAAGCTGAATTTTGGACTGGCTTGCGCCCAGCAACGCCGAGTAATCTTCCCTACATCGGCCCCACCCCGATTACGGGTTTGTACCTGAATACGGGTCATGGCACCCTCGGTTGGACACATGCCTGCGGCTCAGCAGCGCTGCTCACCAGCATGATTGAACGGCAACCGTTAGCCATTCCCTGGATCGCCCCCCAATTCTGACCAACCTTAATTAGACCAGTGCAACCACACTGGCTGCCCCGTCAACAATGCTGGTGCGTAAGGCTTGGGTCTGTGGCAACAGGTGCTCTGCAAAAAAGAGGGCGCTTTGGCATTTGGCTTGTAAAAATCCTGCGTCGCCCTGCCCGGCTTGTAATTGGGTTTGCGCCGCCAGCCAGGCACGCGCCAATTGCCACCCGCCAAGCGTTAGCCCGGCTAACTTTAGATAAGGCACCGATCCGGCAAACACTGCGTTGATATCCGTTTTAACGTGACTGACAATAAACGCAACAACGTCGCGGAGTGCCAATTGCGCCTCATGCAAACGCTTCGCCAGGCGTGCCGCCTCAGGATGAGGATGGGCTTTGAGCAGCGTTAAGGTAACCTGAATTCTGGTCAATACAAGTTGGGCGACGGCGCCGCCGTCTTTCGCAGTTTTACGTCCGACCAGATCATTCGCTTGAATCGCCGTGGTGCCTTCGTAAATCGTCAAAATCCGCGCATCACGATACCACTGCGCGGCCCCCGTTTCTTCAATGAAGCCCATACCACCATGCACTTGAATACCGAGTGAGGTCACCTCTACCGACATTTCGGTACACCAGCCTTTAACAATCGGCACAAGGTATTCGTAGAGGGCCTGCTGTTCCGCTGCTAAGGCAGTATCGACCGTATGGTGGGCGACATCCGCATAGCTGGCCGTGACATACGCCAAGGCCCGCGCCGCTTCGGTTTGGGTGCGCATCAGCAACAGCATACGACGTACATCAGGATGATGAATAATCGGCCCCGCTGCAGGTAAAGAAGCATCGACCGGGCGACTTTGAATCCGGTCTTTAGCATATTGCAGCGCTTGCTGATAGGCGCGCTCCGCCACCGCTAAGCCCTGAACGCCGACGGCAAAGCGGGCGGCATTCATCATGATGAACATGTACTCCAGGCCGCGATTTTCTTCACCCAAGAGATACCCAACAGCCCCTTCCTGTTCAGTGGTGCCGCCATATTGCAGTACACAAGTGGGGCTAGATTTAATCCCGAGCTTGTGTTCGATAGAGACGCACTGCACGGCATTCCTTGCGCCGAGCGAACCGTCTGCATTCAGCAGGACTTTCGGCACAATAAAGAGTGAAATCCCTTTGACCCCCGCCGGAGCATCTGGCGTGCGGGCCAGCACAAAATGAATAATGTTTTCAGCCAGATCATGCTCGCCGTAGGTAATAAATATTTTCTGGCCGCTGAGGCGGTAGGTGCCATCCATTTGCTTGACTGCTTTACTGCGAATCAACGATAAATCCGAACCGGCCTGCGGCTCGGTGAGGTTCATCGTACCCGTCCACTCGCCATTGATAAGCTGGGGCAAATAGCGATTGCGTTGCTCTTCCGAACCCGCCGTCATGAGCGCCTCAATCGCCCCATCCGTCAGCAAGGGGCAGAGCGCAAAAGACAAGTCAGCACTGTTCAACATTTCATTGCAAGCGGTACCAACGACTTTCGGTAAGCCTTGGCCACCAAACTCCACAGGGTGTTGCAAACCTTGCCAGCCGCCCTCGGCAAATTGTTTGAAGGCTGCACGGTAGCCCTTGGCTGTCGTTACTTTGCCCTCGGCAAAAAAGCTGGGCGCTTTGTCTGCCTCACGCGCCTGCGGGGCTAACACTTCCCCCGTGAACTTGGCGCTTTCTTCGAGAATCGCTTCCACGGTATCGGGTGTGGCATCCCCATAGCCCGGTAAGCCGTTGATGGCGTTTAAGTCAGCCAATTCATTTAGAACAAACAACATGTCTTTGACGGGGGCAGCATACGCAGTCATGCACAACTCCTTGGTGGGAATAGGATCACTTAAGCGATTCCTAAACAATCATTATTATTCTTTTTAGCAGACGGGCAATAATAAAAAAGCAGACCGAAGTCTGCTTTTTTTAACGCTTACAACGCCGCGGTGAGCTGCGGCACAATCTCGAAGAGATCGCCCACAATCCCATAATCCGCCACCCCAAAAATCGGGGCTTCCGCATCTTTATTGATGGCCACGATTACTTTGGAATCTTTCATCCCGGCCAGGTGTTGAATCGCGCCGGAAATCCCAATCGCAATATAGAGCTGTGGCGCCACGATTTTGCCGGTTTGCCCCACTTGCCAATCGTTCGGGGCAAAGCCTGCATCCACCGCGGCACGGGACGCGCCCATAGCGGCGGAGAGCTTATCCGCCAAGGGTTCGAGCAGCTTGAAGTTATCGGCGGAACCCATACCCCGACCACCGGAAACGATCACTTTGGCGCTAGTGAGTTCAGGGCGATCCAGTTTCACCACTTCGCGTTGTACAAAACTGGCTTTGCCACTATCGGCTACCGCACTGATGTTCTCCACCGCAGCGCTACCGCCGCTGGCGGCCACGGCATCGAAGGCGGTGGTGCGCACCGTCATCACTTTCACCGCATCGCTGCTTTGGACGGTGGCAATCACGTTACCGGCATAGATGGGGCGCTTGAAGGTATCCGCACTTTCTACGCTGATGATGTCGGAAATTTGCGCCACATCCAGCTTCGCCGCCACGCGGGGCAAGACGTTTTTACCAGAGGTCGTGGCGGGGGCCAAAATGTGAGTAAACCCACCGGCCACGGCCAGCACTTGTGCCGCCAGGTTTTCTGCAAGCTGTTCAGCTAATGCTGGGGCATCGGCCACCAGTACTTTTGCGACACCGGCGACTTGCGCGGCGGCTTGAACCGCGCCACTGCAATTGCTCCCAGCCACCAAGACGGTAATGGGGCCACCGAGTTTTTGCGCGGCAGCAACCGTGTTCAAGGTCGCGGGTTTGAGGGTGGCGTTGTCGTGTTCTGCAATCACTAAAATAGTCATGTTCGATTCCCCCTCAGATCACTTTAGCTTCGTTTTTGAGTTTGTCGACTAAAGCGGCCACATCAGCCACTTTAATCCCGGCCTGACGTACCGGCGGCTCGCTCACACTAAGTGTTTTCAGACGTGGGGTGACATCCACCCCTAAGTCTTCCGGCTTCAAGGTATCGAGCGGTTTTTTCTTGGCCTTCATAATGTTCGGCAAGGTCACATAGCGCGGCTCATTCAGGCGCAAATCGGTTGTCACCACCGCAGGCAAGCTCAACGACAAGGTTTCCAAACCGCCATCGACTTCGCGCGTCACTTGGGCTTTGCCATCGGCCACCACCACTTTAGACGCGAAGGTGGCTTGCGGGAGATCGGCCAAGGCCGCCAACATTTGACCGGTCTGGTTGCAGTCATCATCAATCGCTTGTTTGCCGAGAATGACGAGTTGGGGTTGTTCTTTGTCCACCAAGGCTTTCAGGAGCTTGGCGACCGCGAGGGGCTGTAAGTCAGCGTCGGTTTCAACCAAGATGGCACGATCCGCGCCAATCGCCAGCGCAGTCCGCAGGGTTTCTTGTGACTGGGCCACGCCACAGCTGACGGCAATCACTTCGGTCGCCACACCGGCTTCTTTCAAACGCACCGCTTCTTCCACGGCGATTTCATCGAAGGGGTTCATCGACATTTTGACATTCGCTATATCCACGCCGGAACCGTCGCTTTTGACGCGGACCTTAACGTTGTAATCCACGACCCGTTTTACAGGTACCAAAATTTTCATACCTTGCTCCTCTGTGTTGCGCGCTTTTTCATGAAAGACATTGAGCGCACGAATAAACTCGACGACATACCAACCATAGACATTGCTTTGACAATCGCAGATCGACGATGCCCTCGATGCGCAAAAAGACACGATCAATGCAGCCATCAACATCGTCAGGGCCGTGATAACTCAATCTGTAGGCGGTTAAGCCGATATCTCTGCTTGGCTGATCATTATAGCCTTGCTGAAAAAGCCTATACTGCGTTTTTTAGCTAGGCAGCTTCTGTTCTAACGATACCCTAAGGCAGCTAATTTGGGCAGTCTGCTGCAAGAGGTCCGATTTTTACAACGCGCAACACCACGCCCCACTGGTTGGTGGCGGTATATTCTTTTTCTGAAAGCGCCGTATGCAAGCACTCTTTGAACCCGTTTTAACGCAAATTAATCAAATTGTGTTGGGTAAAGCAGAAACTGTACAACTGGCCTGTGCCTGTTTGCTGGCTGGGGGCCATCTTTTACTGGAAGATCGGCCAGGTGTCGGTAAGACGACCCTAGCACACACCCTTGCGAAAGCGTTGGGATTGGAATTTAAACGAGTTCAATTCACCAATGACTTACTGCCGGCAGACTTGCTAGGCATTTCTATCTATGAACCGCCGTCTGTTCAAGAAGGAACAAAAGGGCAATTTATTTTCCACCCTGGCCCGGCCTTTACCCAAGTCTTACTCGCGGATGAAATTAACCGGGCCACTCCAAAAACGCAATCCGCGATGCTGGAGTTGATGGAGGAGCAACAAGTCACGATTGATGGTCAGGCTCGCCCCGTACCCCAACCTTTTTTTGTCATCGCCACCCAAAATCCGCAAGACTCCGTCGGTACGTTTGCGCTCCCAGAATCACAATTGGACCGTTTCTTGATGCGACTCTCCCTCGGGTACCCTGACCGTGCCGCAGAGCGCTTGCTGTTGGCGGAACAACGCGGCCGCGAGCGTTTATCTAGCGCCACGGGCGTGCTGAGTACGGCAACGCTACTCGCGTTTCAGCAACAGGTACGGGAGCAATACGTGAGTCCAGCGATACTCGACTATGTGCAAGATTTACTAGCCGCGAGTCGCGCTCAAGCCGATTTACTACAAGGCCTCAGCCCGCGGGCGGGCCTCGCCCTGCTACAAGCTGCACGGGCCTGGAGCTGGCTGGCGGGACGTGACCATGTGCAACCAGAAGATATCCAAATGGTCTTTCCCTATGTGGCAGGACACCGCCTGCATACCCGCCAGGGGCAACAAATTTCTGCCACGCAGCTGCGCCAGCTCTGGCAAGGCGTCTCCCTTGCCTAGGTGGGCCAGAATGGCAGGATTGATCTCTCACTCTGCGACGCTACGCCAGCGACTGAGGCAACGGCTCAGCAGTATGGTGCGCGGCTGGCAGCCTGAAGACGGTCCCCTGATATTGCGCCAAAATCGGATTTACGTCCTGCCCACCCGGGTGGGCTGGCTGTTTTTATTGACCCTCATTGCATTGCTATTGGCGGCGATTAACTACAACTTGGCATTGGGCTATGCCATGACCTTTCTCTTGGCGAGCATTGGTTTAGCCAGTTTATTTCATACCTTTCGTAACCAAGTTCAACTGGAATTTTCAGCCCTCCCCCTCAACGCACCAGCGATGGCTGAACAACCGCTGAGGCTCACGCTGCGCTGCCGTAATCTGCAGGGCATCCCACGCTTTGCCATGCAAGTGCGCGTACACCAACCAGCCGCGTTGGAAGCTGCGCTCAGTCCGGTCATCCTGTCCTTACAACCCCATAGTGATAGTCTCTTTTCCCTTGCCGTTCCCGCTGGGCCGCGTGGTTATTTCCAAGCTCCGCGCTTGGTGATAGAAACACGTTATCCACTCGGCCTATGGCGAGCCTGGAGTTACTGGACACCGATTGTTGCAGGCCTGATCTACCCGCAGCCTGAAACACCCTCACCGCCCTGGCCCAATCAAGAAGCAATCCTCAGCAGTGACACGCCAGCAGGGGGCGCCAACCAATTGGGTGACAGTGATTTAAGTCACCTGCGGACCTATCAAAGCGGCGATTTACCCAGCCGCATTGACTGGAAGAGCAGCGCTCGACTGGGCTTACGGGGCAGCGATACGCCAACCTGGTATGTCAAGGTTTTGTCTGGTCAGCCCCAAGCCGAGCGATGGTTCACGTGGGAACAAACCCAAGGTTTAACGCTGGAGGCACGCTTGGCGCGCCTCACCGCGTGGGTACTGAGCAGTCAAGCCGCCCAGTGTGCGTGCGGCTTACGCTTGCCGGGCTATGAACTAGCCCCGGCAGGTAGTGCGCAACACTATCAACAGTGCCTCTCCGCCCTCGCCTGCTATGGTCTGCCCGCCAAGGAGTACCACCATGGCTAAAGAGGCTACGGCACGCAGCGCTTGGCAAAATTGGCAACTAACCTGGGCGCTACGCCCACACCGCGAACAACTGCAATTTCTACTCTTGCTGATTAGCGGCATGATTGTGCTGCCGCATCTACCCTATTTGCCGTGGTGGATCAGTCTTGGCTTTGGCGCGCTGCTGGGGCTGCGGCTATGGCAGTTGCTAACCCGGCGCGCCAGTTTTGGCCCATGGGCCAGAAGTCTGATGGTGTTGCTGGCCAGTGCGGGGATCTGGCTCACGTATCGAACCCTGATTGGCCAGGAAGCAGGAACCGCCTACTTGCTACTACTGCTGGCACTCAAACTACAAGAACAACACACTCGCTTCGGCCGAGGTAAGCGACCAACAGACTCCCTGCGCGATCTGTATCTCACGCTTTTTTTGGGTTTATTCCTGCTTTTGGCCGGCTTTTTTAATTCACAAAGTTTGCTGCTAGCGCTGTACTTATTGCTGTGTATTGTGGTGATTCTCATCATCCTGATCTACGCCCATCAACTGCCTGCCAGTGCTGAAATCAGCACCACGGTTAGCGCGAGCACGGGCCTATCGGATGTGGCGCGCCGCGCACTGGTGCTGTGTCTGCAGGCAATCCCGCTGATGATCGTTTTGTTTTTTCTGTTCCCTCGCAGTGGCGGCCCCCTGTGGGGCATCCCCCGTGATCAAGCTAGCGCCAAGACAGGCATGTCGGCCTCGATGCGGCCAGGTGATATCAACCAACTGATTCAAAATCCCAGTATCGCCCTGCGGGCGGAGTTTGTCGACGGCAGCGTGGCCATACAGGCGCAGCGTGCCCAGCTCTATTGGCGTGGCCCCGTGCTGGATAACTTCGATGGCCGCAGTTGGCGCAGCACAGAGAGCCTGGCCGCAACCACGCGTGAACTGCCAGATATTCGCCTACCCGCCAACGCAACGCGCAGCGTATCGTACCGTGTCACCCTTGAACCACAAGGGTATCAATGGCTTTTTCTGCTGGATTGGCCAGATCGCTTCCCGCGAGTGGAACGGCAGGTCGGGCAACTTGGCTTCTCCCCCAGTGGGGTCAGTCGTTTTCAGTTACAAGCCCGCGGCGGCCAGCCGCTCCCGCAAGTGGGCCTCGAACGACTGCGCTACGAAGCCAGCAGCAATCTCTCGGCACAGCTCAACGACCAGCCCGACACTACCTGGCGCGAACGCTGGCTGCAATTACCCCCTGGGTTTAATCCGCGCACCCTGGAACTGGCCCAAACCTGGAAACTTCAGGCCCTGCGACAACGCGGCGGGGATGCGCCCGGTGCAGAGGAATCTCAAGCCATCGACAGCCTGCATCACACCCTGATTCAGCAAGCCTTGCGTTATCTGCGCGAACAAGGGTTTGTTTATAGTCTCAGCCCGCCGCTGCTGGGGCAGCACAGTGTCGATGAGTTTTTATTCCAGACCCGCAGTGGTTTTTGTGAACACTACAGCAGCGCCTTTGTCGTGCTTATGCGGGCACTCGACATCCCCGCCCGCGTGGTGACTGGCTACCAAGGCGGGGAACCGAATGAAGTCGATGATACCTGGGTCGTACGCCAGAGTGATGCTCATGCTTGGACGGAAGTGTGGTTACCGCTCAGTGGTTGGACGCGGGTTGACCCTACCGCAATGGTCGCGCCAGAGCGCTTGAATATTGGCGCCAGTGCGCAACAACGCCAGCAGCAAGCCGGGTGGCGGCACTGGCCCGGGTTAAGTTGGGTGGAAGACAGTGTGCGGGCTGCAAGACTACGCTGGGAAGCCCTCAACCATCGCTGGAATCAATGGGTGTTGCAATACAACCGCGAGCAACAACAAAGTTTGCTACAACGACTGGGGCTGGCGCAGCAAGACTGGCGACGGCTCTCGGCCTATGTGTTGGTTGCACTGGCGGGGGGCATGGGCATTCTGGCGAGCTGGATTTTATTGCCATGGCGCCAGTGGTGGCAGCGTGGTGCGCACGTGATTTATTTTTATTGGGTTGTCTTTATTCTGCGGCAACCCAGCCTGATTCCGCCTGAGCGCTGGCTGGCTCGACTATACTTACGGTTTGAACAGCGGTGCTTGCATTTATTGCTGGCCCAGTCCGGCCTTCCAGTTTGGGCGTATTCGTTACGGCGCGGGCAGCGGCAACACTATCAACGGCAGGGGCATGAAGGCTGGGCCACTTGGGGGCAACGTGTACTCATTCCCTTACCTGGCCCGACTCGGGATGCGGCGCAGGCAATTTTGGCGCAGCTGTTGGCCTTGCGATACCGCCCCCTCGGCCGTCAGGCTGAATCCACCGCCGCTACAACACAGGCTTTACTCGAACTCGAAACATGCATTCATCGTTTGTCGCTCTCCTTACCACATGCCAAAGTATGACTTCTTCAACACCCTGCAAGCGGACTCGTGCTGCCTCACTAAGCCTGCACAGTGCGGGGCGCGGCTGGCTCGAAACCACCGCGAGGCAATTCAACAAAAAAGCCAAAAGAAGCGCCATGTTGTTGCTTATGCTGTGCTTGGGCACCCCATTGGCAGTGGCCAAGTCTAAGCCAGTGGTCGCACCAGTAGAGCCTGTGCGCAATTATGCGCAGCATCCCGAGGCGCAAGCCTTCATTGCCGAGATGGTACAAAAACATGGCTTTATCGCCGCCGAGCTTCAGCAACTCTTCAAGCAAGTCTATTTCGTGCCGACTGCCGCGCGGCTCATGACACCAACAGGCAGCACCAAGCCAAAAGTCTGGCGCGATTACCGAGCGCGCTTTATTGAACCGCTGCGGATACAGGCGGGCGTCAAATTTTGGCAGGAACAGGCGCCGTGGCTGAGTCGGGCCGAACAAGAGTTTGGGGTTCCTGCCAGCATCATCGTGGCGATTATCGGCGTGGAAACGATCTATGGCCGGAATCCCGGCAAATTTCGGGTGCTAGACACCTTGGCAACACTGTCCTTCGACTACCCCAGTGGGCCAACTATCAAATCCCGCGCGTCTTTTTTCCGTCAGCAACTTGAGGAATATCTCTTGCTCGTGAGCGAGGCGAATTGGGATGTCTTCAGCCTGCGTGGCTCCTACGCCGGGGCAATCGGTATTCCGCAATTCATGCCCAGCAGCTACCGCCGCTTTGGGGTTGATTATGATGGTGATGGCAAGGTGGACCTACGCAACAGCCCTGCAGATGCGATTGGTAGCGTGGGGAAATTCTTGCGTGAACACGGCTGGCAACCCGGCCAAACAATCTACAGCGGGTTAGCGCAAGCGCCTACTGCTGCCCAGCTAGACACCCTGGCGCGATTCGCGGCAAAGGGCATTGAACCCAGTTTGTCGCCACAAGAAATAGCGGCGCAAGGGTTAGAAAGCGCCCACTTACAGCCAACCCTGAATTATGCGGTGATTGATCTGCCCCAGGGAGTAGAAACCCCAGACTATGGCTATGGCGCGCGGAATTTTTATGTGATTACCCGCTATAACCGCAGTAGTTTTTATGCGCTGTCGGTGGTTGAGCTGGCAAATGCGATTGAGCGCAGCCGGACAGCCGGTAATCCCCAGAATACAACTGCAACGGCAATTAAATGAGCGCGATAACAATCGCCAAGCAGAGTAAGGTTAAAATAAGCTATGGGTATTGAAAACCGCCAACTCCCCCGTGCCAATGTTGTCTGGCGTGCTGCGTATCTGGTCGCAGTCGGGAAGTATTCGCCCTTAAAAATTATCAATATTTCTGAGGGTGGCGTCGGCGCGGTGACGGAATCCCGTTTCAATCTCGGCCAGCAAATGCAGTTGGTACTCGAAATACCGCATCCAGATGGCTCACCACGCTGGATTCATGCGCCCATCAAAGCCGTGGTCGTCCATACAATTTTAAGCGGCGAGAGTTACAAAATCGGGGTCAAATTTACCGAAATTGATATCAACCATAAAGCGGTCATCAAAACCTGGGTTAGTAAACTGAATAACCCCATGGTGTAAACACCTTACGACGCTCAGGCTGGAAACACCCCTGTTGACAGGTAGCGATCGCCACGGTCACAGACAATAAATACGATCGTTGCTTGCTCTACCTGCTCCGCAATGCGCAAGGCCACACAGAGCGCCCCTGCTGCTGACACACCGCAGAAAATGCCCTCTTCGGCAGCCATCCGACGTGCCATGATTTCGGCCTCACGCTGGCTTACAGTCAAGATCTGATCCACCCGGTCGCGCTCAAAAATAGCGGGCAAATACGCGTCTGGCCATTTGCGAATACCGGGAATCTGAGAGCCGTCCTCGGGTTGAGCGCCAATAATCTGTATCGACGGATTTTGCTCTTTAAGATAGCGCCCAGTTCCCATGATGGTGCCGGTGGTTCCCATCGCACTTACAAAATGGGTAATGGTGCCGCGTGTATCGCGCCAAATCTCTGGCCCTGTTCCCTGATAATGAGCCGCCGGATTATCGGGGTTACCAAACTGATCCAAGATCACCCCTTGGCCTTCATCACGCATTTTCTCGGCCAAATCACGGGCATATTCCATCCCGCCTTTTTCGGGGGTCAGAATAATCTCTGCACCGAAGGCGCGCATGGTCTGGCGACGCTCAATGCTTAAATGCTCGGGCATGATCAGTACCATTTTGTAGCCGCGCATGGCAGCCGCCATGGCCAGTGCGATCCCGGTGTTACCACTGGTGGCTTCAATCAAGGTATCACCCGGCTTGATCTGGCCACGCGCTTCAGCGTGCTTAATCATAGAAATCGCAGGGCGATCTTTGACCGAACCCGCCGGATTATTGCCCTCTAGTTTGCCCAAAATCAGATTGCCACGCTGTTCATTGGCAACGCCAGGAATCCGTTGCAACCGAACCAATGGCGTCTGCCCAATGGTGTCCTCTATGGTCAAATACATAAGCGGTTCATTCTTTCTCTATGAATCAACAATCAGGGCAGAGGCTGGAGTGGAATGATGGTTTCACACGCCACGCATAAGCCGGCTGCTTCCAGTTGCTGACGCGTTTTGGGGCCAATGCCTTTCACCCGCTGCGCCAGCGCTTCGATTGAATCAAAAGGCCCCTGGGCAGTACGATTCGCAATAATCCGGGCTGCCAGCGCGGGGCCAATCTGGCGTATTACTTCTAATTGTCCCTGATCGGCGGTATTCACATTCACCCGCATAACCACGCTCGTCGACACCGGCGCGCTCACGGTTTGTGCGCTAACCTGTGCTGACAGGCTGAGTGCCAATGCCAACCATACCGCACCGCGCCCATCTTTGCAGGGCTTGCGGCATCGGGCCAGCCGCATACTCATGCGGGTTGACGCGCGCACAACCATTGCACGTAACGGCTGACGCCGGCTTGAACATCGAGAAAATTAGCCTGGTAGCCACCCTCGGTACGCAGGCGAGTCATGTCCGCTTGGGTGAAACTTTGATATTTTCCTTTGAGTGCATCAGGAAAAGGGACGTACTCGATTAAGCCTTGTGCGACCAATTCGCTCAAGCTTAGCGCGGGTTTACCGACCGCAACACGTAAGCTATTGACGACTGTTTGCGCCACATCATTAAACGGCTGGGCTCGCCCAGTGCCCAAATTAAAGATACCGGAAAGATCTGGGTTATCGAGGAAATGCAGGTTGACCTTGGCGACATCTTCAACCGAAATGAAATCGCGCATTTGGCCGCCATTCACGTAGCCATCATAGCCTTCAAATAATTTCACTTTACCTTCGGCACGAAATTGATTGAAGTTATGAAAAGCGACCGAGGCCATGCGGCCTTTGTGCTGCTCACGCGGGCCATAGACATTGAAATATTTCAAACCGACGATCTGGCTCTTAGCGTGGCCAAGGTGACGCCGCACCACTTGATCAAACAAGAATTTGGAATAGCCATAGACGTTCAGCGGCTTTTCATACTGGCGATCTTCTTTGAAAATGGTGCCCGCCCCATAGGTCGCTGCTGAGGAGGCGTATAAGTAGGGGGTTTGTGTCCGCAAACAGTAGTCGAGCAGCGCATGCGAATAACGATAGTTGTTTTCCATCATGTAGCGGCCATTGGTCTCCATCGTATCCGAGCAGGCGCCTTGATGCAAAATCGCCCGAACCGCCCCAAATTGCCCCCGCTGCAAGCGCTCAAGAAAGTCCTGTTTATCCAGATAATCACTGATCTCCGCGTCAACGATATTCAAGAATTTATCTGCTCGCGTCAAATTATCAACGGCCAAGATATCGCATTCACCCCGCGCATTCAGGGCGTGTACGAGGTTACTTCCGATCAACCCGGCTGCGCCAGTCACAATAATCGTCATCGTTTGATCTTCCTTTGTCCGTTCTTGACTTACGCTAGTGCAAACAACTCGTCTGGCTGAATGACTGCTGTACCAAGCTTACCAACAACAATACCGCCCGCTTTATTTGCCCAGTGTACACTTTCCACCAAAGACACTTGGCTACCCAACATCACCGCCAAGGTCGCAATCACGGTATCACCGGCACCGGAGACATCGAACACTTCCCGCGCCTGCGCTGGCACATGCACCACACCAGCCTCACTCAAGAGCGTCATTCCCTCTTCTGAGCGGGTCACTAACAGCGCATCCAAAGTCAGCTCTTGTCGCAATTGACTTGCTTTCGCATAAAGCTCGGCCTCCGTTTTCCAGGTGCCGACCACTTGTTTTAACTCAGCACGGTTGGGCGTGAGTAACGTGGCCCCACGATAGCGCTGATAATCATCGCCCTTGGGATCAACCAAAACAATCTTGTTGGCAGCACGCGCCAGGGTGATCATGCGGGCAATATGCTGCAAGCCTCCTTTGCCATAGTCAGACAACACAACCACGTCATAGTGCGGCAGCAGCTTTTCAAATTCCGTTAGTTTGTCGAGCAAGATATCGCGACTAGGGGACTCTTCAAAATCAATCCGTAATAATTGCTGCTGTCGTCCTAGCACCCGCTGTTTAATCGTGGTGGGTAGCTCTGCATCTTGCTGCAAATAGGCTTGCACGCCAGACTCGCTCAATAACTGCTGAATCCGCTGAGCCGCTTCATCTTGCCCAACCACGCCCATCAGCGCCGTTTGCCCGCCCACCGCGTGGCTCAAGGCGGCTGCGTTGCGCGCCACGTTCGCCGCGCCACCAAGGCGATCTTCAGTACGCCTTACACGAACAACGGGGACGGGGGCCTCAGGCGAAATGCGGTCAACATCGCCAAACCAGTAGCGGTCGAGCATGATGTCGCCCACGACTAAGACGCGGGCCTGGGCGAGTTCGGGTTTATTCATACAGACAATTCGGGACAAGCGTTATCACACAGTGGAGAGATTGGCCAACAAGCACCTTCATCAACTTAGCGCCCTATCGCAAAATACGCAAACCCTTCGCCTCTGACATAAGCCGGGTCAAACAAATTACGGCCATCAAAGATCACTGGGGCTTTCAAGGCAGCTTTAATCGCAGCAAAATCGGGGCTACGGAAATGCGACCACTCGGTCATGATGACCAGCGCATCGGCGCCTTCCAGGGCTTGTTGCGCCGATTGTGCCAGGGCAATTGCGGCGCGCTGTGCGGGCTTACCGGCAAAGTCGAGTTCCAACACCCGGTTGGTTTCTTCCATCGCTACCGGATCATACGCAGTTACGCGGGCGCCACGCTCAACCAGCGCTTGTAACACCACTCGGCTTGGGGCTTCGCGCATATCATCAGTATTCGGTTTGAACGCCAGCCCCCACATGGCGAAGTGTTTGCCGCTCAAATCATTACCATAGTGTTTTTCGATTTTACGTACGAGCACACTTTTTTGCGTGTCGTTGACCTCTTCCACCGCATTCAATAGGGTTGCGGCATGGCCATGCTCTTGGGCAGTCCGAATCAAGGCTTTGACATCTTTGGGGAAGCAAGAACCGCCATAGCCCGTGCCGGGGTACAGAAAGTGATAGCCAATCCGAGGGTCAGAGCCAATCCCACGACGTACCAGCTCAATGTCTGCACCCAAGGTTTCGGCCAAATTAGCCAGCTCATTCATAAACGAGATGCGAGTCGCCAACATCGCGTTGGCCGCATATTTCGTCAGCTCCGCAGAGCGTACATCCATAAACAAAGTGCGGTCATGGTTGCGTTGAAACGGCGCATAGAGTTGTTGCATCATCGCTCTGGCGCGTTCGCCGACCTCCCCTGTGGGAATACCGACGACAATCCGGTCGGGCCGCATAAAGTCCTCGACGGCCGCACCCTCTTTGAGAAACTCAGGATTCGAGGTAACCGCAAAATCCAGCGCTGTGCCGCGTTGTGTTAACTCGTCGGCAATCGCCGCATGCACTTTATCCGCCGTGCCAACGGGCACCGTCGATTTATCAACGATCACCTTAAACCCGGTCATATGCTTACCAATATTACGGGCAGCCGCGACGACATAGCGCAAATCCGCAGAGCCGTCTTCATCCGGCGGCGTGCCCACCGCAATAAACTGAATATCGCCATGCGCCACACTGGCGGCGACATCGGTGGTAAAGCTCAGCCGGCCTGCCAAGCGGTTGCGTTGTACGATTTCGAGTAAGCCTGGCTCATGAATCGGAATACCGCCCTGATTCAAGATTTCAATCTTGCGCGCATCCAGATCCAAGCACAGCACCTGATTACCCACATCCGCCAGGCAAGCGCCCGTCACCAAACCCACGTAGCCGCTCCCAACCACTGTAACTTTCATTCGCGTTTCCTTATTTACTTGCCGTCATGACGCCAACCGGCTGAATCATGGATTTTAATCTCTGCGCCCGCTCATTGCGCTGAAGCGAGCGTATCCCAATGTTGACAACCTGGGCACTGCCAATAATGACGTACCGATTTAAACCCACAATGACTACAGACATATTGCGGTTGCCGCTGCGCTTCTTTTGCCAAGGCTTCGATGCAACGAGGCAATAACGTCGATACGGCCTCACTACCAGCCGCCGTCATGCCAGGCAATTGCGCTTGCAAAATTCGTAAGATCTGTGCAGCACTCGGCTTGCTGGCCAGCGCCGCCTGGATCAGCGCGGCCTGCTGTTCCTGTAACAGCGGGTGGCGCAACATTAAATCAAGCAATTCAACATAATGATAGGTCTGCTGCCACTCCACTAATTGCGTCGCCCAGGTGGCTTGAACTGGCGCCGCGTCAAAGCCCGGCAAACGCTGCCAGTGCTGCCACTCGCGGGGCAGCAAGGTTAAAAGCTGAGGGGTTAATTGGACCAACTTTTTCCAAGCCGCCAAGACGTCGGGCCATTGACCTTGCTCGGCTGACTGTCGCGCTTGTATCAACCAGGGACGAGCAGAATCCGGTGCCAGTTGTTGGGCCAAGGTGATTTTTTCTTGTCGCTGCGCCGGGCTCAGGGTTGCCCAAGCCTGCTCCAGCAGCTCACAGGCCAAATGACTCAAGCGTAGCTGGCTGTAACGGGGAGACTCCGGTGTTGACGCGCTGGCAGAAGCATCGCCCTGTGCCGCAATACTCAAGCCCATTTCCAAAGCCCGCGCGTAATCACGGGTGCTCTGATAAATTTGCATTAGCGCCCGTTTGGCTGGCACCGCATAGTGACTCTCTTGCAGCGCCAACATACAAGTTTCAGCGCGGTCTAATAGGCCCGCTTTGATAAAATCCTGCCCCAACTCATATTGCGCATGTTCACGCTGCAAAGCCGACAAATCGGGACGATCGAGTAAGTTTTGATGGACTCGTAAAGCGCGATCAGGCTCACCGCGCTGTCGAAATAAATTACCTAAGGCCAGATGCAGCTCCACCATTTCTGGCTTTAACTTCACCACCTCAATAAACGCATCGGCAGCTAAGTCGAATTCATTGTTTAACAAATGATTTAGGGCGCGAAAATAGGCCCGAGGCAAGGCTTCTTGCTCGCGCTGGCTATGTCGCTTATCCAAGTGACCCGCAAGCCAACCCAACAAAAACAAGAGCGGCAAAATTAATAACCACCACCACTCAAACGCCATGGGGATTCCCTTCCTGGATATCGGTGCGGGCCGCTGGCGGCACGAGGGCGGGCTCAGTGGCTGACGGTGGTACCGGCTGTTCCGCCTGCGCCTGCCATTTGCGGCTGGTGCGACGCCAGTGCCAGAGACGCGGCAGTAAAGCCAGAATACCGAGCGCAACCCCCAATACAAAAAAGCTGAATAACACTAAGGCCAGCGGTGCTTGCCAGTGCCAGATAGAAAAAAAGGTGAGCTGAACCACTTGTGTGTTTTGCAAGGCAAACACAAACAAGAGAAAAAAAGCGAGTAGTTTACTCAGCGTTAGGAACCAGCGCATGACACGCTTTCTGGACAGTGTACACAGGCCATCTGCAACTAATTGCCCCCGGCGAGCAAATCGACTTTCTCTCGCAACTCTTTACCGGGCTTGAAATGAGGAACCCGCTTGCCAGGAACGCTGACTTTTTCTCCTGACTTCGGATTACGGCCAATCCGCGGTGGCCGGTGATTAATCACAAAGCTGCCAAAGCCGCGTATCTCTACCCGTTCACCGCGTGCCAAGGCTTGTGAAATCGCTTCTAATAAGGTGCGAACGGCATCCTCCGCGTCCTTCGCCAGGAGGTGGGGATAACGTTCAGCCAATCGAGTGATTAATTCTGATTTTGTCATACTGAAAAAATACCCCCCAACCCGGCTTGTAGACCCAGATGGGGGGTAAGTCAGTTTCTTACCTTTAAGGTCAGCGTCGATTAACGCTGCGCGTTGTCCAACTTGGCTTTCAACAGTGCGCCCAGGTTAGTGGTGCCTGTGGCGGCTTGATTGTCAGCCATTTTACGCATCGCTTCACTGGTGTCTGCATTGTCTTTCGCTTTGATCGACAGATTGATCGAACGGCCTTTGCGATCAATGTTAACAATCATCGCTTCAACGCTATCGCCTTCTTTCAGGACATTACGTGCATCTTCCACACGATCGGTCGAGATTTCAGAAGCACGCAAGTAGCCTTCTACCTCGTCAGTGATCTGAATGGTTGCGCCTTTGGCATCCACCGCCTTAACGGTTCCAGTCACGAGTGCGCCTTTGTCATGCGTGGCGGCGAAGTTATTGAAAGGATCGCCTTCCAACTGTTTCACGCCGAGGGAGATACGCTCTTTCTCAACGTCAATCGCCAACACAACGGCAGTCAGCTCTTCGCCTTTCTTGAAGTTACGAATTGCCGCTTCGCCAGTGTCGTTCCAGGACAGGTCAGACAAATGGACTAAGCCATCGATACCGCCAGGCAAGCCGATAAACACGCCGAAGTCAGTAATCGACTTGATCGCGCCAGTGACTTTGTCACCTTTCTTGTGACCAGCCGCAAACTCATCCCAAGGATTAGGCTTGCACTGCTTCATGCCGAGGCTGATACGGCGACGCTCTTCATCGATCTCCAAGACCATGACTTCGACTTCATCGCCCAACTGAACGATTTTGCCGGGGGCGACATTCTTGTTAGTCCAATCCATTTCAGACACGTGTACCAAGCCCTCAATGCCTTGCTCGATTTCAACGAAGCAGCCGTAGTCGGTGAGGTTCGTGACTTTACCGAACATGCGGGTGCTCGTGGGGTAACGGCGGCCCAAACCAACCCAGGGATCATCACCCAGCTGTTTGATGCCGAGTGATACGCGGTTTTTGTCTTGATCAAACTTCAATACTTTGGCTTCGATTTCCTGACCGACTGTCAACACCTCGGAAGGGTGACGGACACGGCGCCAGGCCAAATCGGTAATGTGTAACAGACCGTCGATCCCCCCCAGATCCACGAACGCGCCGTAGTCGGTGATATTTTTAACGATCCCTTTAACCACGGTACCTTCACCGAGGTTAGCCAATAATTTCTGACGCTCTTCACCCATGCTGGCTTCAACCACAGCACGGCGTGACAGCACGACGTTGTTACGACGGCGATCGAGTTTAATCACCTTAAACTCCATCGTTTTGCCTTCATAGGGGGTCGTGTCTTTGATCGGACGCACATCCACCAGTGAACCGGGCAAGAATGCACGGATACCGTTAGTCAGAACAGTGAGGCCGCCCTTGACTTTGCCATTGACCGTGCCACTGACCAGTTCGCCTGATTCCAGCGCTTTTTCTAGGCTCAGCCATGCAGACAAACGCTTGGCTTTATCACGGGACAAAATGGTGTCGCCATAGCCGTTTTCGAGCGAATCAATCGCCACACTCACGTAATCGCCGATGTTGACATCCAACTCGCCAGCATCGTTATAAAATTCTTCTACCGGAATATAGCTTTCCGATTTCAATCCTGCATTCACCACCACAAAGTTGTGGTCAATACGCACGACTTCACCCGTAATCACTTCACCAGCGCGCATTTCTTTGCGGGCTAAGCTTTCCTCAAACAAAGCAGCAAATGATTCAGCACCAGAAACGGGGGCAGATACAACTGTAGACATAATCAGACTTTCTCTCCACTCAAGCAGGCCATCGGCTGCCGGCGGGTGTTAACAATAAAAAAGTTAAAAAACCAGCACACCATCACAACGCAATTTGCAACGCAGGAAGGGACTGGACCTTGTTTCGCACCCCGATGCCAAACGCTAGGCATCAAGCTGCGCAAACTGGGCCAGAATAAATTCGGCCGCATCTTCGGCTGACATTGCACTCGTATCTAGCAGCACCGCCCCAGGCGCCGGCACCAATGGCGCCACTGCCCGCGTGCGATCCCGCTCATCACGTTGTTGCAAGTCCAGCAAAAGGGCATCTACGTTAGCAGAAATCCCTTTATTAATCAACTGGTTATAGCGTCGCCGTGCGCGCTCTTCGACGCTTGCCGTCAAAAATACTTTCAAATCTGCTTCCGGAAAGATCACCGTACCCATATCTCGGCCATCTGCGACCAGGCCAGGCGGCTGGGCAAAAGCCCGCTGGCGGGCCACCAACGCCGCCCGCAACGGCGCATGCACGGCAATCGCCGACGCCAAATTACCGACCTGTTCAGCCCGAATCGCATCACTGACTTCTACGCCATTGAGCCAAACCCGGTAATCGGCAAACTGCACCTGCAAATTTGCCGCCAAATCAGTCAAACTCGGCACATCATCCGCAGCCACCCCTTCTTCCAAGGCCGCCAGCGCTGTAAGCCGATAGAGCGCGCCACTGTCTAAAACATGAAAGCCCAGCTTATCGGCAACCCAATGTGCCACGGTGCCCTTGCCGGAGGCCGTGGGGCCATCTATGGTAATAATCCAAGACATTCCCAAACCCTTTGCCAATCAGGCACTAACTTGCAAGTGAATACCCACTTGCTGCGCCAGCTGCGCAAACCCTGGGAATGAGGTCGCCACATGCTGACAATCATGAATCTGCATCGCCGTCTTGGCACACAGCGCCGCTACCGTAAAGGACATGGCAATCCGATGATCGCCCTGCGCGTGAATGGTGGCGCCCTGATACTTTGCTGTCCCCACCGGCTGGTTAGGTTGGCCCAAACCGACAATCCGCATCCCATCGGGCAGTGGCTCTGCCTCAACCCCCAGCGCCCGTAAGCCATCGGCCATGACCTGAATCCGGTCCGACTCTTTCACCCGCAACTCGGCGGCGCCCGTCAGGAGCGTGGTGCCAATCGCATTAGCAGCAGCGACAAACAACACCGGAAATTCATCAATCGCCAGCGGTACCAGGTGTTCGGGAATCGTTATGCCGCGCAACACCGAAGAGCGCACGCGAATATCTGCCACCGGCTCGCCGCCGACTTCACGGACATTCTCCAGGGTCAGGTCCGCACCCATGAGCTGCAAAATATCAATGACCCCGGTCCGGGTGGGGTTGATACCCACATGCTGAATCAGCACCGAGGCATTCGGCGCAATGGCAGCCGCCACCATAAAAAAGGCGGCAGAAGAAATATCGGCAGGCACATCAATTTGCGTTGCCTTGAGCTGCCCCCCGCCCTGTACGCTGATTTGCTTACCCTGGGCACTCTGCTGTTCCACGACGGCATAGCCGAAGGCCCGCAGCATCCGCTCCGTATGGTCACGCGTAGGGGCGGGCTCGGTTACGACCGTTTCCCCTTCTGCATATAAACCTGCGAGCAGCAAGGCTGACTTAACCTGCGCACTGGCCATGGGCAAAGTGTAGTGAAGCCCTTTCAACGTCGGTACTGGGCGAATTTGCAGGGGTGGGCGATCACCCTCTGCTGTGTCGATTTGCGCCCCCATCAAGCCCAGCGGCACCGTCACACGGCGCATCGGGCGCTTGCTCAAGCTGGCATCACCAATCAAGGTCACGGCCAGGTTTTGCCCGGCCAGTAAGCCTGCGAGCAGGCGCATGGCGGTACCAGCGTTGCCGCAGTCTAGCGGCTGAGTAGGTGCTTGCAGACCGTGTTTCCCCACCCCATGAATCACCACACGCCCTTGGGTTGGGCCTTCGATTGGCACGCCCATGGCGCGAAAGGCTTGCATGGTTGAAAGCGCATCTTCGCCTTCCAGAAAGCCCGTTACCTCGGTAGTGCCTTCGGCAATCGCCCCAAACATAATGGCGCGGTGAGAAATAGATTTATCGCCCGGCACGCGAAACGTCCCAGTAGCGGTGCCACCTGGCTGCACCAGATAGCTCAAATTATCGTGAGAATGCGACATAAAGCAGCCAAAAAGAGAGTCCAGCAGCCACCGCAGCGACAAATCGCGCCAGCAATGCGGTAAAACTACTGCAAAGATTGAATCAGTTCGTTATTCTAACTGTCCCGGCTGACGCTTTTTCCGTCATTCCCTTGTTTTTTGGATAATTGACCATGCCCTTTGAAGTCTTTGAGCTAACCCCAAAAGGGGAGCAATATAGCCATTCTTTAGAAGTGCGACTTGACCCGCGTTTGCGGGCTATTTTGTTACAGGTAGATGGCAAACGCACCATTGAGCAACTGAGCAGCTATGCAAAAAAGTTTGGCCTGGGGGCGGATGATATTTGGCAGCTCGAAAAAGCGGGCTTGATCGTCGAGCGAAAATTAATTCCCGACCCGACCCCCGTTGCACCATGGGGTGATTTTACCGATTCCATCATGTATGACGGTGTGGTTGAAGAAACCGGCTCAGCCGACTTTTACAACACCATCACCGATACCAGCCTGATTCATCATCCCGGCGCTCAGCAAAACACCGCAGCCAAGCAGCCCGCACCCAGCCCCGCCAAACCAGAGAAAATGGCGGGCTTGAGTATCAGCGAAAAACTCACGGACCTCGCCGAAGCCTTTTTCAACAAACTGCCTGATCACCTCAAACCGCATCACACCATCAAATTGCATCCGCGTATCTTTAATCGGATAGAGCTGATGCACCAACACGCCAAAGATACGATTGATTATCTCGACAAGCTGTTGCTGTTAACCGAAGATACTAATCGCCAAGGGTTTTCATTTAATGTGGTGATTGAGCTGACCAACCTCAAAGAGCATTTAGAAAAACACGGCAAATTTTTCTGAGTGCCAAGAGCTTTTGCATGGCAATGCCTCATACCGGCTGCACCACCCCGGCAAGCGTGGCGCAGCCGAGTGCA
Source organism: Parvibium lacunae (assembly GCF_003335215.1). GTDB lineage: Bacteria > Pseudomonadota > Gammaproteobacteria > Burkholderiales > Burkholderiaceae_D > Parvibium > Parvibium lacunae. The sequence goes on from NZ_QPGB01000002.1 coordinate 566,350, forward strand.
TGAAGATTACAAATGCCAAGTGCGGCGAGCGCCGCTGATTTCGGTAAACCGTGCTTCTAAGGCAGCGCTATCGCCAGCCTGCAATAAATCGATTAGCTCACCCAAGCTGGCTTGAAAAGCCTGCGCACATTGCAATACATTCGCCCGATTCGCCAAGCTGATATCAACCCACATTTTCGGCTCACTGCCCGCAATGCGGGTGAAATCACGAAAGCCCGTGCCTGCTTGCGCCAGTAGAGTGGCGGCATTGGGCGCTTGCAAAATCTGCTGCATATAGGCATAAGCCAAAAAATGCGGAAAGTGGCTGACCTGCGCAAACACGGCGTCATGCTCATGCACCCCGAGCTCACTCACCTGTGCGCCGCAGGCTTCCCACACCGCACGGGTCAGCGCTAGCGCGGCGCCATCGGTTTCGGGGGTCGGGGTAAGAATCACCCGCCGCCCGACAAATAACCCTGCCTGGGCGGCTTGCCAGCCACTTTGTTCGCTGCCCGCAATCGGGTGGGCAGGCACAAAGCGCGGGTAACGCGCCCCAAGCGCCAAGCGGGCAGCCGCGTCCACATCTTGCTTGGTGCTGCCCGCATCACTGAGCACAACTTGCGCGGAAAACCCTGGGGCCAGCGTTTCTAGCACGGCCTGCGTGGCTGACACGGGGGCAGCCAGCAACAGAAAATCAACGTCAGTCACACTCGCAGGGCTAATCGGGCGGCAGTCATCCACCACCCTTGCCGCCTGTGCGGGGCTCAGGCGCGCTGGCTCACGGGCTAACCCAACCACCTCAAGCGTAGGCACAGCCTGCTTGATTGCCCGTGCAAATGAGCCGCCAATCAGGCCCACCCCCAACACGGCAACGCGCTGCAAGCGGGCGAGGCTCATTGCCCAGCCCCTTGCGCAATCTCTGCCAGCGCCGCCAGAAAACGGCTATTTTCCTCAGGCAAGCCAATCGAGACGCGCAGCCACTGCGGCAAGCCATAGTTAGCCACGGGCCGCACAATAATGCCGCGCTTTAACAAGGCCTGATAAACCTGCGCGCCGGCATTGGCGGCACCAGCGGCGAGGCTGTCCACATCAAACAAAATGAAGTTTGCATAGGAGCGGATATACGGCAGCCCCAACGCCGCCAAGCCGGCCCCGACTGCTTGTAACCCGGCCTGATTGAGCGCATAGCTTTGCGCTAAAAACGCCTGATCTTGCAAAGCAGCCAACGCGGCAGCCTGCGCCAAGGCATTCACATTGAAGGGCTGACGCACTCGGTTTAATAAATCGGTGATCTCTGGCTGTGCCAGGGCATAGCCAATGCGCAAACCCGCCAAGCCATAGGCTTTAGAGAGCGTGCGCGAGACGATCAGGTTTGGATATTGGCGCACCCACGCCACGGTATCAAACCGTAACTCGGGCGGCAGATACTCGGTGTACGCTTCATCCAGCACCACAATCACCGTGGGCGGCACCGCTGCCAAAAAGGCCGCCAACTCTGCGGCGGGAATAAACGTGCCAGTGGGGTTATTTGGGTTCGCAATAAACACCAGATGGGTGTGCGGGTTGTTTTTGATGGTGCGCAGCATGGCCGGTAAATCGTGCCCAAAGCGATTTGTGCCGCTGGTGAGGGCAGGCACCTCAATGCACTCTGCACCCGTGGCCTGTGTGGCCAGCGGGTAAACGGCAAAAGCATGCTGGGCATAGACCGCCGCCCGCCCCGGTGAGAGCACCGCCCGCGCGGCCAACTCCAAAATATCATTTGAGCCGTTGCCCAGGGTAATCCAGCTTTCTGGCACGGCGGTTTGCTGGCTTATCAGCGCTTTCAGTGCAAAGCCATTGGCATCCGGGTAACGTCCTAAATCATGCATGGCAGCCTGCATTGCCTGCTGCGCCTGAGGGCTCATGCCCAAGGGGTTTTCATTGGAAGCCAGCTTCACAATCTGCGCTTCATCCAGGCCATACTCCCGCGCCACTTCACTGATTGGCTTGCCGGCCTGATACGGCGCAATCGCCCGAATATAGGTTGGTGCTACATCTAAAAGCGACATCGTTAGATTCCTTTTGCCTTAGCTCAATGTTTTTACCGGATACGAACCCAGCACCTTGCAATACGCCGCCTCTTGTTGCAGCTCGGCGAGCGCTGCCTGCACCTGTGGCTGCGCTTGGTGGCCCTCTATATCCATAAAAAAGTAATACTCCCAACTGCCTGTGCGGGCTGGGCGAGATTCAAACCGTGTCATGGAGACCTGATGCTTGGCCAATGGCGCGAGCAACGCATGCACCGCACCCGCTTTATTTGCCACTGACAAAATCAGCGAGGTATGGTCTTGCCCGCTCGGCTCGGCCTGGTGCTGGCCAATCACCGCGAAGCGCGTGCGATTATGCGGATCATCTTGCACATGGCGCGCCACAAACTGCAAGTTATAGCGGGCTGCCGCTTGCTCGCCGGCAATGCCCGCGACCGTTGCATCGAGGCTGGCTAGGCGTGCGGCCTCGGCATTGCTTGCCACGGCCACCCGCTCAAGCTGCGGGTAATGCTGGTTGAGCCAACTATTACACTGCGCTAACGCCTGCTGATGCGCACAGACTTTCTGCACGCCTTGCATGGTGCCGCTCTGCGTGAGCACATTATGATGAATTGGCAAGGCGATCTCGCCGCTGATTAACAAAGGCGACTCTAGGAATAAATCCAGCGTGCGGTTCACCACGCCCTCGGTTGAGTTTTCAACTGGCACCACACCAAAATCGGCGGTGCCTGCCGCTACGGCCCGAAACACTTCATCGATGGTGGCACACGGCACCAGTTCGACCGACTGGCCGAAATGCTTAAACACCGCTTGCTCAGAAAAAGTGCCTGCGGGGCCTAAATAGGCCACAAACATCCGCTGCTCTAAGGCGCGGCAAGCCGACATAATTTCCCGAAAAATGGTTTCAATATGCTCACCGTGCAGCGGGCCAGGATTGCGCTCGCGCAAGCGGGCAATCACCTGCGCCTCACGCTCGGGGCGAAACACGGGCGCTTGTGTGGCCGCTTTATGTTGGCCGACCTGCTCAGCCACCTGCGCCCGCTGCGCCAGCAAGCGCAAAATATCTTGATCAATCGCGTCTATTTGCACGCGCAATTCAGAAAGTTTGGTTTGCCAACCATCGCTCATGGAGTGTACTCAGCGAATTAAGGAAGATAGAGGATTGTACAACCTCAAAACTAGGCCAGAAAAGACGAAAGCCGCATATAGCGGCTTTCCATTTGGTGCATCTTTCAGCTTGTTAGCGTCTAGAGCGCATATCTCAATGATTTAGAAGTTGCAATGTAAATTAGTTTTGGGTAAAAATCAAGCACACAAAAAAACAATTCATTGATTAATCTTGGGTACAACATAAAGGCAGATGTATGAAAAACAAAATGCAATACCGTTTGGCCCTTGATTTAGGCACCACCTCACTTGGCTGGGCCATGCTTCGTGTAAAACCCAATCCCGAAGGCCGTTTAGAGCCTTTTGCCGTCGTAAAAGCAGGTGTGCGAATCTTTTCAGATGGCCGCAACCCGAAAGATGGTTCCTCATTAGCCGTGACCCGCCGCGAAGCGCGTGCCATGCGCCGCCGCCGCGACCGCTTACTGAAACGCAAAGCACGTATGCTGCAACAGCTCACTGCCTTTGGCTTTTTCCCCACCGATCTGGCCGAGCGCAAAGCACTGGAAACGCTCAACCCCTACGAACTCCGCGCCAAAGGCCTAGATGAACCACTCAGCCCTTATGAGTTTGGCCGGTCGCTCTTCCACATTAACCAACGCCGTGGCTTTAAAAGTAACCGCAAAACCGACAAAAAAGAAAACGATAGCAGCGCCCTCAAAGCCGCCATTCGGCGTGTGGCGAGCGAAATCGACGGCAATCAGGCGCGTACCGTCGGCGAATGGCTCTACAAGCGGATGCTCAATGGTCAGCCCGTAAGAGGTCGGTATCGCGAAACCAAGGTACAAAAAGAAGACGGCAAAACCAAAATCGATAAAAGCTACGATCTCTACATCGACCGCGCCATGGTAGAGGCCGAATTTGAAGCGCTCTGGGCCAAGCAAGCCTCGCTAAATCCCGCCGTCTACAGCGAGCAAGCCAAGGCCACGCTAAAAGATGTTTTACTGTTCCAACGCAATTTGCGCCCAGTTAAACCTGGCCGCTGCACACTGATTCCCACTGAAGAACGTGCGCCACTGGCCCTACCGAGTACGCAACGCTTTCGGATTTATCAAGAAGTAAATAACCTGCGCATACTACGTGAAGGTTTAAAAGACGAAGCACTTACACTGGTGCAGCGTGATGCGCTCGTCACCGCGCTGGAACAGAACAACAAGCGGACTTTTGCTCAAATTAAAAAATTGCTCGGTCTTGATGGGCAAACCCAATTTAATTTTGAAGACCCCAAACGCCAAGAACTCAAAGGCAATACCACCAGCGCTATTCTGAGCCACCCCAAACATTTTGGTGACGCTTGGTTTGGTTTTGATGAAGCCAAGCAAGACGGGATTGTGTGTCAGCTTCTCAACGAAGAAAACGAAAGCGCGCTGATTCGCTGGCTGATGGATCACACAGGGGTGGATGAGGCCCATGCCGAAGCTATTGCCAATGCGGCACTCCCCGAAGGCTATGGCTCGCTCAGCCGCGCTGCCCTCGCCAAGATTCTGCCCGAGCTCCGCAAAGCGGTGATTACCTATGACAAAGCGGCGCAAGCCGCCGGGTTTGACCACCACAGCCACATTAGCCCCAGTACCACCGGCGAAATTTTGCCCGAACTTCCCTATTACGGCGAGGCGCTGCAACGCCATGTGGGCTTTGGCACGGGCAACCCCGATGATGTGCCTGAAAAACGCTACGGCAAAATCGCCAACCCCACCGTACACATTGGTTTAAACCAAGTGCGCAAGGTGGTGAATGCGCTCATTAAACGCTATGGGCACCCCAGCGAGGTGATTGTAGAAGTGGCACGCGACCTCAAGCAAAGCAAAAAGCAGCGCGATGAAGAAAACAAACGCCAGGCCGAAAACCAAAAACGTAATGAGCGGATTCGTCAAGATATTGCCGCCATGCGTCCTGATAGAAGTGAAGAGCGCGTGACCCGTACAGATATTCAAAAATGGATCTTATGGGAAGAGCTAAGCTTTGATCCAGCGAATCGATGCTGTCCCTACTCGGGCGTACAAATCAGCGCTGAAATGCTAATGAGTGATGCGGTGGAAATCGAACACATCTTGCCCTTCTCTCGCACCTTGGATGACAGCCTGAATAACAAAACGGTGTCCATGCGCCAAGCCAACCGCATTAAAGGCAACCAAACACCCTTTGAGGCCTTTGGTAAAGACAATGCTCTGGGCGTGAACTACAGCGACATTCTGATGCGCGCGCAGCAGATGCCCAAAGCCAAGCGCAAACGTTTCGCTGAAAATGCTTTGGAAGAATGGCTGCAAAATGAAAAAAATTTTCTTGCCCGCGCGCTGAACGACACCCGCTACCTCAGCCGCGTGGCACGCGAATACGTCAGCCTGATTTGCCCACAAGCCACACGCGTGATTCCGGGACAAATGACGGCACAGCTCCGCGCCAAATTTGGCCTGAATGACATACTCGGTTTAGATGGCGAAAAGAACCGCAACGATCACCGCCACCATGCCGTTGATGCCTGCGTGATTGGCGTCACCGACCAAGGCTTGCTCCAGCGATTTGCCTATGCCAGCGCCAGCGCCCGCGCAAATGGACTAGCGCGTTTGGTAGACACCATGCCTGACCCTTGGCCCAGCTACCGCCAGCACGTACAACGGGCGGTACAAAATATTTATGTCAGCCACAAACCCGACCACAGCCATGAAGGCGCAATGTTTGACGAAACCATCTACAGCGCCACTGGGAAAAGTCGCAGCGCAGCTAAAGATCGCACAGTCATTCCTTTTATTGCTAAAAATTGGAGCCATCCTGACGACCACAACAAACAGCGTCCGTTCAAGGGCTTGATAACAGATGTTTCTCAACGGCATCAAAACAAACCCTACAAAGGATTACTATCAAACAGCAATTACTGCATCGAAATTTATTCGGATGAAGCAGGCTGGGGTGGGCATGTACTCAAAACTTTTGATGCCTATCAAATCGTCAGGGCACACAAAAATGCTAGTGAGGGTATGCAAGCGCTACGTAATAAACATAGCAGCCAGAATGGGCACCCACTAGTTATGCGTTTGATGATCGGGGACTACATTCGCGCAGAAATAGATGGTTTCTTATTGCTGCTCCAAGTACTTAAAATCAATAGTTCAGGCTCGATCACCTTCATTAAGCCGAATGAAACCAATATCAGCGCACGGTACTTAGCAAAGCTAGCAGCACAAAAAGCTCAAAAAGAAGGTAAGCCATTCGATGACATTGCGCTGAATGATGTTTTCTTTCAGAAAGCAATATCTGCCGATAGTTTACGGTTATTTAAAGCTAGGCCTGTCACCCTCTCCCCCATCGGTGAGCTACGCGACCCCGGCTTTAAAGGCTAAAGGCCTGCGCCATGATAGGCCGCATTGTTGAAGTGGCTGATGATCGTCGGCATTTGTTTATGTCGCGCGGTTTTATGGTGGTGCAAGAAACCGAAGGGGAACGCAAAGAACTCGGCCAAGTCCCGCTAGATGATATTGCCGCTGTGATTGCCAATGCACACGGCCTGAGCTACACCAATAACCTCTTGGTGGCGCTCGCCGAGCGCGGGGCGCCCTTTGTGCTGTGCGCCGCCAACCACAATGCGGTCGGCATGCTGTTGCCCATACAAGGCAACCACTATCAAGCCAAACGGATTGAAGCACAAATTGCCGCCAGCCAGCCCACACATAAACGCTTATGGGCGGCACTGGTACGGAGCAAACTCGAACAACAAGCCGCCGCGCTTGAAGCCGCAGGCCGCCCCACCGCACCACTCAATCAGCTTGCAGGCAAAGTAAAAAGTGGCGACCCTGAAAACCTTGAAGCGCATGGCGCACGCAAATACTGGGGACTACTGTTTGGCGAAGATTTCCGGCGCGATCAAGAAGCCACAGGTGCGCATAGCGGCCTGAATAGCTTGCTCAATTACGGCTATACAGTGTTACGTGCCGCCACCGCCCGCGCCGTGGTCGCGGCAGGTTTGCACCCCAGCATCGGGCTACACCACAGCAACGACAGCAATGCCATGCGTCTGGTGGATGATGTGATGGAACCCTTCCGCCCCGTGATTGATTTAAAAGTATGGCAGCTACACAGCCAAGGCGAAAGCTACATCACCCCTGACACTAAGCGGGCACTGGTGCGCACCCTGTATGACGATATGCAAACGCCCAGCGGGGCCACGCCCGTGATGGTGTGTTTACAAAAACTGGCAGTCTCCATTGCCCAAGTGTATTTAGGCGAAAAAGAAAAGCCCGACCTGCCCCTGCAAGGCCTACCGCTGATGCTGGCCAGTAGCTTGCGGGATGATTAACCATGCTAACGGGGTATCGACTCATGTGGATGGTGGTGATGTTTGATTTACCCGTTATCACCAAGGCTGAACGCAAAGCCGCTACCGACTTCAGAAACACCCTGCTCGATTTGGGTTTTGAAATGAGCCAGTTCAGCGTATACATGCGCTTTTGCACCAGCTACGCCCAAGTAGATACCTATTGCAGACAGGTGGAAATGGCCTTGCCAGAAGGTGGAAAAGTCAACATACTGCAATTTACCGATAAACAGTATGAGCGGATTGTGACTTTTCACGGTAAAGCTAAACAACCCGCCAAAAAATCCCCCGATCAATTTGACCTTTTCTAAATATGCCGCTCATTTTCATGGCCCATAAAGCGAAAAACCCCTTGAATAATCAAGGGGTTATCGCACTGCGAGTTTAAATCATTGAGATATGCGCACTAGCCGGAACCGGCGCGTAGCTTGGGTGCGCGATGTACAAAGTTTAAATCATTGAGATATGCGCACTAGCCGGAACCATCCAGACCCGCACGTCGTCAGAAGTTGTAGTTTAAATCATTGAGATATGCGCACTAGCCGGAACTGGTTTGATGCGATACTTATTGACTTTATGAGTTTAAATCATTGAGATATGCGCACTAGCCGGAACACAAAAAAATCAAAGTGGCAAATCTGCATAAGTTTAAATCATTGAGATATGCGCACTAGCCGGAACCAAAATCCACGGCTGGGTAATACTCAGGGGAGTTTAAATCATTGAGATATGCGCACTAGCCGGAACCGGAACTCGCTAAGGAACTCGACCTGTCTCAGTTTAAATCATTGAGATATGCGCACTAGCCGGAACGCATTCGGGCATTGCCTCCAGCTTGACTACAGTTTAAATCATTGAGATATGCGCACTAGCCGGAACTTATATCTGTTTGTGAGCAGTTAGCTTTAAAGTTTAAATCATTGAGATATGCGCACTAGCCGGAACATACTCTCTTTACTCTCGACTTTAATCTTGAGTTTAAATCATTGAGATATGCGCACTAGCCGGAACCGACGTGTTTGATGTGTACGCAAACCGTCAAGTTTAAATCATTGAGATATGCGCACTAGCCGGAACTGCAAGCTGGTTAACAATATTTGCAATTTGAGTTTAAATCATTGAGATATGCGCACTAGCCGGAACCGCTGACTATGGAACAAGTTGCAGGTAAGCAGTTTAAATCATTGAGATATGCGCACTAGCCGGAACCAGTCAAGCAACGAGGTTGCTGGAAATACCAGTTTAAATCATTGAGATATGCGCACTAGCCGGAACCAATGCTGAAGCCATTACAGCAGATAAATCAGTTTAAATCATTGAGATATGCGCACTAGCCGGAACTTAGCTCAAGCAATTGCGACTTATACAGAAAGTTTAAATCATTGAGATATGCGCACTAGCCGGAACTCTGGCATGTCTGACGTGGCAATTGGTTGAAGTTTAAATCATTGAGATATGCGCACTAGCCGGAACTGGTTTGATGCGATACTCATTGACTTTATGAGTTTAAATCATTGAGATATGCGCACTAGCCGGAACTTTCCTGTATGCAATCCACCGCCTCCGCCCAGTTTAAATCATTGAGATATGCGCACTAGCCGGAACACAAGTCACCGATGTACGCACGATTACCCAAGTTTAAATCATTGAGATATGCGCACTAGCCGGAACTAATCGTCTTTAATGTAAGGCGTTAAAACGAGTTTAAATCATTGAGATATGCGCACTAGCCGGAACGACTGGATTAAATTGGTTACGCTTGGCCACAGTTTAAATCATTGAGATATGCGCACTAGCCGGAACAGTGAACATTGTCACTGGAATGTGGGCTGAAGTTTAAATCATTGAGATATGCGCACTAGCCGGAACGATGCATCTACGGACAACTGGGACAAGTGGAGTTTAAATCATTGAGATATGCGCACTAGCCGGAACAAATGTATGCGCCGTACCGCTATTGATGCCAGTTTAAATCATTGAGATATGCGCACTAGCCGGAACCTTACCCGCCCGCAAGACAATCTTTCTTTGAGTTTAAATCATTGAGATATGCGCACTAGCCGGAACCTAATCCCGCCATTTAACGCCTCATCCAGAAGTTTAAATCATTGAGATATGCGCACTAGCCGGAACTGTAAATCCCGCATGCTCAAAAGCAGCTAAAGTTTAAATCATTGAGATATGCGCACTAGCCGGAACGGGCGCTTTGGATAAGCCGCTAAAGTCACTAGTTTAAATCATTGAGATATGCGCACTAGCCGGAACGGTATGCCTGAAATTCCTAATTTGTTTTGCAGTTTAAATCATTGAGATATGCGCACTAGCCGGAACTATCAATAGATGGTGTTTTACCGACGCTTGAGTTTAAATCATTGAGATATGCGCACTAGCCGGAACCGCAACGAAATGATGAACATTCACACTGAGAGTTTAAATCATTGAGATATGCGCACTAGCCGGAACTCAAAGGAGACGAGAAAGGCGCTTTCGGACAGTTTAAATCATTGAGATATGCGCACTAGCCGGAACGCTTGAGGTCCTGGAACGACAAAGCGTTTTAGTTTAAATCATTGAGATATGCGCACTAGCCGGAACAGATAAAGCTAAACCGTACTTTTCAATGCAGTTTAAATCATTGAGATATGCGCACTAGCCGGAACACTCTAGTTTCGGTTCTGGTTCTGGTTCTGGAGTTTAAATCATTGAGATATGCGCACTCATCAAGCGAATTTAAGCCTGATCACTTTTCTTGATCAACCCTGCCAATAGCTTATTGACGGGTTTATTTTTTTGGGTGCCGTTTCCTTTGCTATCGCGGGCGCTGGCTTGTTTTTGCTGGTTTTCAATTTTCTTGCCGCGCTGCTTTTGCATGTCGGTAAATTTCATGGCGGGTTCCTAGTCTGTCTTTGGCTGATCAGCCTTTATTGTACTGGATGGGGGCGCTGCGGCCGCTGTCGGCAAGCGCTGAATCTCTTGTCGCAGGGCGGCGATTTCGGCGTGCAGGGTACGCATGTTGTGGTGCAGCTCACGCTGGAGCTTTTTTTCATCTTCGCCAATCAGCAAAGCGGCGAAATAGGCAGTAACGACCGATAAAAACGTAAAGCCCGAAAGCACGGTAAACACAGCCAGCAAGCGCGCCGCATGGCTGGTAGGCACAATGTCGCCATAGCCCACTGTTGAGCCAGTGACAAAGGCGAGCCAGAGTCCATCCAGGTAGCTGGTTGCGGTTGGCTCTAGCCAATAAAAACCCAAGCCGGCGAGCAGCATGCCTGCTACGGCAAGTAACAAGATCAGGCTAATGCCACGCTGGGCCAACAGTTGCCGCACACACTGTAAGAGCGCCACAAACACGAGTAGCGAGTAAAGCACCCGAGCAGGCCAAAGCAAGCTATCGGGCAGGGGTAGCCAAAGCAGGGCCACCATGCCGCATGCGCCCAGCCAAAGCAGCCAGTTTAGGCCGTGCTGTTGCCACCAGCGATGCTGCCCCTGCGGCCAGTAGCCAGGGTAGAGTAAGCCTGTCCAGAGCAGGGCTTGCAGGCCATATAGGCTGGCGCCCAACAGTTCCAAGCGGGGGCTGGGTGGCGCGAGTAACAGATAAAACGCGGGCGTGGCTAATAGCAAGGCCAGTAAACGCGTTGCGATGTGTAACGGGGTGTGCTGGCTTGTCATAGGCGGTCAGGGTTGATCTAGCGCAATAGCATGCATGATGACGCGCAACCACCCGCTGTCCTTTGCGGTATATCAAATCCAAGCCTTACCCGGCAGCTAGCATGTAAGGGCACGATCTTGATAAGGAGCAGACCATGTTTAAGAAAATCTTAGTGCCCACCGATGGGTCCGAGCTGGCCGAAAAAGCCGTGCAAGGGGCAATTGCCTTTGCCCAAAGCACAGGCGCTGAAGTGGTGGGCTTAACGGTGATTGACCCTTACCCAACGCAAGGGGCGATTGAGTATGTGCCGGTGCAATCGTTTGATGTGTATTTGGCAAAAATGGAAGATGTCGCGCAAACACGCTTGCTTGCCGTAACCCAGCGTGCCCAAGCGGCACAGGTTAAAGCAACCACGGTGGTGAAAAAAACCTTCAGCCCCTATGAGGCGATTATTGAAACCGCCGAAGCGGAAGGCTGCGATGTGATCTTTATGGCCTCGCACGGGCGCTCTGGCGTCGGGGCGTTGTTACTGGGCAGTGAAACTCAAAAGGTGCTAGCGCATACCTCGCTGCCGGTGCTGGTTTACCGCTAGGGGGTGGCGTTGCCCGCAAGGCGCTGTTGGCAGCGTAAAATGCGGGCATGCATACTTATTTAATTGGTGATCTGCAAGGGTGTTGTGGCGATCTACAGCGCCTGCTCGACACCCTGACCTTTACAGCACAAGATTCGCTCTGGTGTGTGGGCGATTTGGTGAACCGTGGCCCCGCGTCACTGGCGACGCTGCGCCTGCTCAAAAGCTTGGGCGGCAGGGTGCAATGCGTGCTGGGTAACCATGACTTGCACTTACTGGCGGTGGCCGCGGGCGTGCGCCCGGCGAATGCGAGTGATACCTTGCAAGCGATTTTATCGGCACCCGACCGCGACGAGCTGCTCACATGGCTACGCCACCAGCCGCTTGCCCACTTGGGCGAGTGCTACGGCGAACGGTTGCTCATGGTGCATGCCGGGGTGTTGCCCAGTTGGTCGGTTGCCGACACCTTGGGCTATGCCGCCGAGGTCGCCAGCCTCTTGCGCGGGCCAGACTATGTCGATTTTTTGCGAGAAATGTATGGCAATACGCCAGCGCAATGGCAGCCTGATTTACGCGGTGCGGCACGCTGGCGAGCGATAGTCAATGCGCTAACCCGCTTGCGCTTTTGTCGGCCAACTGGCGAAATGGATTTCGCCACCAAAGAAGGCGCAGGCAGTGCTCCAGCGGGCTTCCTGCCTTGGTTTGAAGTCCCAGGGCGGGCCAGCGCGGACACTACAATCGTTTTCGGGCATTGGTCAACCCTGGGTCTGCGCAATGTGCCAGGCTTAATCGCGCTCGATACGGGCTGCGTTTGGGGGGGGCAGCTTACGGCTTGCCGCCCTAATGGCGATGTCACCAAACGACACTTTTTTCAGGTTTCGTGCGCCCAACATCAACGCCCGAGTTAGCCTAAAATAGGGCCAGCCCGTTTGCTGTGGGCACACTTACTATTTTTGGAGTTTAACTATGGCCAGCCTACCCTCGACCTTGAGTTTCCCCCGCCTGCACACCGCTACCGCGCTGAAGTATGCCGGCATCAGTTTTATTGCGGGGGCAGTTAACCACGGTTTCTTTTCGGAAAGCCGCTCCTTTGTCACCGCCGCCATCGGTATGGTGGCCTTTGTGTTGGGCACTTGGCTTGATCATCAGCATGGGGAAGAAAACGCCCGCTCGCTATTCCAGCAAATTTTGATTGGGGCGCTATTTTCAATCGGGCTTGGCTTTTTTACCGGCGGCTTGCAACATTTTCCTGACTCGCCAGGGCGCAGTCTGTGGGTCGTGCCCTTGGGCTTCACTGTCTCTATTTTTGCTTTGGCACAAATCCAGCAAATCCGCTGGCAGCGCCGCGCTTGGCTGTATGCCGTGCTGGCAAGTGCGGTGGTGTTGGCTGGCTCTTATGCAACGTATCGGGTCTATGCTGGCCACGCAGACGACCACAGCCACAGCCTGATTGGCGAGCCAGGGCAGGCCGCGAATGTGACGCATACGATGTCGATGGACATGAACGACACCATGCGTTTCAGCCACGATGACATTGAGGTTACGCAGGGCGATACGATCCGCTTTGTGATCCGCAACACAGGTAAATTGCCGCATGAGTTTGTGTTGGGCACGCGTGAGGAGCTTGCTGCCCACGCAAAAGAAATGGCTGAGCACGCGGCTCAAGGGCACGCTATGCCGCACGATGAACCGAATATGCTGAGTGTTGCGCCGGGCGAAACGAAAACGCTCATTTGGCAATTTACCCAACCCGGGGTGGTTGATTTCGCTTGTTTGATTGCAGGCCATTTCGAAGCCGGCATGAAAGGGCGCGTGGTGGTCAGAGCCAATCCTGCGCTACAGGCCAGCGGCGGGCATAGCCACGGTGGGCATAGCCACTAAAGCCTTATGCGTGGGGTTTGGTAGGCTCGTGGACGACGAAACCCGTTTGCGCCACAATCGCTTCCTGCGCAGCATGAGCCAGCTCATGGCGTGAGCTGGCGCTGGCAAAGGGGGGCAGCACATCCAGCCGTGCCGTCAGGCCCCCTTGGCTGGCCGCGCCCCACATGGCGCACATGGTTTGCCACATGGTGATTTGGCCGGAATAATCCACCGCCTTGGCGAGCTGGCCCTGTGCGTTGAAGTAGCGCAGGGCCACAGGCACCAGCGGCACGCCAGCATCAAGTGCGGGTTGTAGCAAGTTGGCATGGAAGGGTAAGAGGTGCATGCCGTTCGTGGTGGTTCCCTCTGGAAAACAGGCAATCCGCGCCCCTTGCTGCAATAGGTGACGGGTTTTCTCATTCACTGCCCGCACCGCATGTCGTTTACCCCGTTCTATAAAAATGGTGCCGGTGCGGGCACAGAGATAGCCAATCACTGGCCAGCGCGCAATGTCGGCTTTGGCAATGAAGTAAACCGGCCGGAAGCTGTTCAGGACGTAAATATCAATCCAGGAAATATGATTGAGCACCAGCAATGCGCCGCCGGGCGGCAATGCTTCGGGGTGATTAACCTGCAAGCGGATGCTGAAGATTCGCAAAATATGCCGCGACCACCAACGCACAAGGCTAAGCCGGGCTGACTCTGGGAGCAGGGGGAAGCCAAAGGTCACCAGAAATAAACCTAGCATCAATAACCCGAGTAGCTGTGTTAAACCAGACAAGCGCCGGAGGAAAATACGCATTGGGTTGGCCTCGGGTTAGTGCTGCTTGCGCTGAAACACGATTCGACCTTCTACCAGCGTATGGGTGACACGGCCCTGCAATTCGTAACCCAAAAATGGCGTATTACGCCCCTGGCTGACAAGCTCACTGGGCTGCACGGTCCAACTGGCGTGGGGATCAAAAATACAAATATCAGCCCGTGCCCCAAGTTGCAAAGTGCCCGCAGGCAAACCGAGTATGCGCGCTGCCTGATGGGTAATGGGTGCGAGGGCAGTGGCCCAGGCAGCCGGGCCTTGCTGCGCTTGGCTGCCCCACTTCAGGCTAAGCGGCAGGAGCAGCTCTAACCCCGTGGCGCCCGCTTCGGCTTCGCCAAAAGGCAGGGCTTTTTGGTCGTCATCTACGGGGGTGTGGTCGGAGCAAATGGCATCAATGGTGCCATCGCGCAGACCGGCATGAATGGCATCACGATCCCGCTGTTCGCGCAGTGGTGGCATGAGCTTGGCTTGGGGGTCAAAGTAGCCAATATCCATATCGGTCAAATGCACATGGTGAATGCCAACATCGGCGGTGACGGGCAGGCCTTCGGCCTTAGCCCGGCGCACGAGCTCAATGCCAGCGGCCGATGATAAACGGCATAAGTGAACACGCGCCTGGGTTTGCCGAATCAGCTCAAACAAGGTGTGCAGGGCAATCGTTTCAGCGCTAACTGGAATGCCCGACAAGCCCATGCGGCTGGCAAGCGCGCCGGCGTGGGCGACCCCGCCGTGTGCTAGGGTGGCTTCTTGGGGCCTGAGCCAAACCGGGTAGTCGAAGGTTTTGGCATATTGCAGCGCGCGTTGCAACACTTGTAAATCACCCAGGGGCGCATCGGCATGCGAAAACGCTTTACAACCGGCTTCGGTGAGCTCGGCCATTTCGGTGAGTTGTTTGCCTTGCAACCCAACAGTGAGCGCCCCCACCGGGTAAACCTGCGCTTGCGCCAGCTGTTGGGTGCGGTGTTTGAGCATTTCAACCAAGCCGGGTTCATCGAGTACGGGATCAGTATCAGGGGGGCAAGCCAGGCTGGTCACACCACCGGCGACGGCGGCTTGCATTTCGGATTCGAGGGTAGCGCGATATTCTTGCCCAGGCTCACGCAAGCGGGCCGCCAAGTCAACCAAGCCAGGGGCGACCACTTGGCCTTGCGCATCGATCACGAGGTCAGCGTGAAAGCCGGCTGGCGCCGCGCCATGTGCGGCAATTTTACCGTTGGCCAGATAGAGATCATGTTGCGCACAGAGGGGTTGCGAGGGATCAATGACCCAGCCATTTTTAATCTGAACATTCATCTTGTCTGTCTCCACGCTTCTAGCGGCAAGTGTTGGTCTTGAGAGGCTTTAAGTATTGGTATTGCCCGCCAAAATGCTCATTACCGCCATGCGGCAGGCAATGCCAAACGTGACTTGCGGCAAAATCACGGATTGCGGGCCATCGGCCACCGCCGAGTCGATCTCAACCCCACGATTCATCGGGCCAGGGTGCATCACGATTGCGTCTGGTTTGGCGAGGGCGAGTTTTTCGGGGGTGAGGCCATAGTGTTTGAAATATTCGCCCGCCGAGGGCAGCAAGGCACCGCGCATGCGTTCGTGTTGTAGCCGCAGCATGATGATTACATCAACATCGCGCAGCCCAGCGGCCATGTCGGTGTAGAGGTGAACCCCCATGCTGGTTAGGGTACTCGGCACCAGGGTACGCGGGCCAATCGCGCGGATTTCCGGCACCCCGAGCGTGGTTAAGGCATGAATATCAGAGCGCGCCACCCGAGAATGCAGAATGTCGCCGACAATCGCCACGCGCAGTTGAGTGAAGTCTTTTTTGTAGTGGCGTATGGTGTACATGTCGAGCAAACCTTGCGTGGGGTGCGCGTGCCGCCCATCGCCTGCATTGATAACATGAATATGCTGCTGGCCGGTTTTATTGAGATGCTGAGCGATCATGAATGGCGCGCCACTCTGGCTATGCCGAACCACAAAGGTATCGGCTTGCATGGCCGCCAGGTTATCAATGGTGTCGAGTAGGGATTCACCTTTCGCGGTGCTAGAGGTGCTGACATCGAGATTCACCACATCGGCCGACAGGCGCTTGGCCGCGATTTCAAAGGTGGTGCGGGTGCGCGTGGAGTTCTCGAAAAAGAGGTTAAACACCGATTGCCCGCGCAACAGCGGAACATTTTTAACTTCACGCTGGTTAACCGTCAGGAAGGAAGCCGCGGTATCGAGTATCTGTAGCAGAATCCTTTTGGGTAGCCCTTCTAGGGTGAGCAGGTGCGTCAACTCGCCAGCTTGATTGAGTTGGGGGTGTTTCATGCGGCATCCTCTAAGGTGAGGGTGAAAGTGTATTCAGGTGAGCGCGCCAGCACCAGGCTCTGCTGGGGTTGCAAGGCCATCCGCGCACCAGCCAATTCGGCGTGGATAGGGAGCTGATGGCCGCCACGATCGACCAGTACCGCTAGGGTGACAGAGGCGGGACGACCGTAATCAAAAATTTCATTCAAAACACCACGCACCGTCCGCCCGGTGTAGAGCACGTCATCAATCAGAATCAGGTGTTTGTCCGCAGTGCTAAATGGGAGATACGAGGGCTGAACATTCGGCCTTAAGCCACGGGCTTTGAGGTCATCGCGGTAAAAGGCACTGTCAATTTTACCGATCTCGGCATCAAGCGGGAAGCTTGCGCGTAGGTCTTGATGAAGCCGTTCTGCCAACCACACGCCACCCGTATGGATCCCAATCAGCCCGATCTGCTGATGTGCCTGATCTTCTCTGCTAGGCATGCTCTCCAGGCGCGCCTGGAGGTTGTGGCTAAGCTGGGTTTTCAGATTGTCGTATAGCGATTCGGCATCAAGTAAGGTGACGTTTTTCATGGAAAAATTGTTCCAGTAGTAAACAGGCAGCATGAGCATCAACATGCTTGGCGGTGGTGTCGGCACAGACCGAGCTGTAGCGTTCATCGACACAACTCACCGGTAAGCCAAAACGACCCGACAGTTGGCGGGCAAATTTGTCTGCGCGTGCAGTCATTTCGTGAGCAGTTCCATCCGGGTAGAGCGGCCGGCCAACGATCAAGTGGTTGGGCTGCCACTCGCGGAGCAAGGCTTCGATGCGCGCGAATCGGACCTGATTGGCCTCGGTGGCAATAATTTCTAAGGGCTGGGCACTGTGAGTCAGGCTGTTGCCCACTGCGACGCCAATCCGGGCAGTGCCAAAATCAAATGCCAGGTAAGTCTGTGCGACTGGCGCAGCGCGCTCACTGGAAGCAGGTATGGCCACATCGCCAATCGCCATTAGGCGTGCCCCGCTTGGCTAGAGAGCATCAGTGGGTCAATGCCTAGCAGCCGGTAAGCGGCTGCCAAACGCTGTTCGGTGGAGGTCGCAAAAAGTAACTGGCTGGCTTGCTCAGCATTCACGGGCACGGTAAGCCAGGCGTTTTGCGCAATTTCAGCTTCCAGTTGCCCCGCGCTCCAACCGGCATAACCGAGGGTGACCAGCATTTCTTCTGGGCCATACCCTGTGGGTAAGGCTTCTAATATATCTTTTGAGGTGGTCAGCCCAATATCGTCGTCAATCACCAGGGTCGAGCTCCAGCGCCCAACCGGACGATGCAGGACAAACCCACGCTCAGACTGCACGGGCCCACCGATCAATACTGGCGTATCACGCAAAGGCGCGATCTCCAGTTTCAAACCGATTTTGTCGAATAACGTCCCCAGTTTTAGGTCGCCGGGGTGGTTAATCATGACCCCTAATGCGCCACGCGCATCATGCTCACACAAGTAGATGACACTGCCTGCAAACTGTGAGTCTTGCATGTCTGGCATCGCAATCAAGAGGTGGCGACTGAAGGAGCTGAAAGGAACCTCCGGCTGGTCAAGATCCGGACGCGGTAAATCAAATGAGGGAGAGGTAAGGAACTTGGTATTCATAAGGCTTATTTTAACCATTCTGGCTCCCGCTATTGTCTGCCAGCAATAAAAAAGCGCCACAGAAAGGGCGCTTTTTTAGGGTGGGCGTGCCGAACTGTTTAGGCATGGACGACTTTGGGTTTACGGTCTCCCACAAATTCGCCAATGTGTTGCAACAGCTCGGGCTCCTGGTAAGGCTTACCCAGGTAAACATTCACCCCAATAGATAGGGCATAGTTACGATGCTTCTCGGCGGTGCGCGAGGTAATCATGATGATAGGCACATTTTTCAGGCGCTCATCACTGCGAATGTTACGGGTTAGGTCAAAGCCATCCATACGCGGCATTTCAATGTCCACCAACATGACATCGGGCGTACTCTCTTGAACTTGCTGTAGCGCGTCCACCCCGTCTTTGGCTAACAGGACTTGATAGCCCTCACGCTGTAAGAGTCGCTGTGTGACGCGACGAACGGTGAGAGAATCATCGACAACCATGATGGTAGGAACGGTGTTGAGCCCCTGCACTTTGGTCGTCGCACTATTCTGCTGTACCTCTGCAATCGCGCCGGGCGCGGCCACGGAACCATCGGGTTGAACCTGCAGTAAGGTCGGGTTGACGGCGTGTGCCTGACTACGCTCCGCAAGTTGCACCGGGTTGAGAATCAAGACAATTTCTCCAGACCCCATGACGGTCGCGCCGGCAACCCCTGGCACGCGGGCCACTTGTGGGCCAATATTTTTCACCACCGCTTCTTGGTTACCGACGATTTCATCGACATGCAAGGCAAGGCGCTGGATGCCGGAACGCAGAATAATCAGGGGAGAGTAACGCTGCGCCATGGGATGTTGGGCTAAGTCACCCAACAGCGTGGCTAGATAACGTACCGCGACTTTTTCACCCAGCCATTCAACGACGCCGGCGTTATAGGCATTTGCCAATGCTTGTGGCTTGAGCTGTTGAACCTGCTCGACGAGCACGGAAGGCAGCGCATAGACTTTTTCACCCACACGCACGAGCACCACTTGAGTGACCGCGAGCGTGAGTGGCAAGTGAATCGTAAAGCGGGCGCCAGCCCCGACGGTGAAATCGAGGCCAACCCGACCACCGAGTTCTGCAGCTTCAAATTTGACGACATCCATCCCCACGCCACGACCTGCGAGTTCGGTGACTTCGCTGGCGGTTGAGAACCCGGGCGTGAAAATGAAATCGGCGGCTTCACGGTCAGTAATGTCGCGCTCTTCGGTGAGCAAGCCCAGTGTAAGAGCGCGTTCGCGAATTCTGCCTACATTGAGACCAGCCCCGTCGTCGATGAAGGTGAGCACCACTTCGCCACCTTCTTGACGCACTTCGATTTGCAATTCGCCGGTTTCTGCTTTCCCTGCTGCGACGCGATCAGCGCGGCTTTCAATGCCATGCACCACCGCATTACGCAAGAGATGCTCAAAGGGGCCAACCATGCGTTCCAGCACCCCACGATCCAATTCAACGTTACCGCCACGAATATCGAGGTTTACGCGCTTATCAAGTTCTTTCGCCGCTTGCCGAACCACACGATACAAACGCTCAGCAATCGAGCCGAATTGCACCATGCGAACGCTCATCAGGTCTTGCTGGAGTTCACGCGCATTGCGGGCTTGCACTAACAGGCCTTCTTGCGCTTTATCGACCCCTTTAACCAAGTTTTGCTGAATCGTCGCGACGTCATTCACGGATTCGGCCATCATCCGCGTTAACTCTTGGAAGCGGGTGAAGCGATCAAACTCCAAGGGGTCGAATTGGCCTTCACGCTCGCGCACGAAACTCAATTGTGATTGCATTTGAGATTCGGCTTGAATCTCAATTTCACGCAATTGACTGCGCAAGCGGCTGACGTTTTCGGTCAAGTCAGTTAAGGCACCGCGTAAGGTATTGACTTCGTTTTCAACCCGCGAGCGAGCAATACTGACCTCACCCGCCTGGTTCACCAGCCGATCAAGCAGATCAGCGCGCACCCGCACTTGGGGTTGTAATGCAGTACCAGCGGTTGCAGCAACGGGCGCACGCGCGGCAGGTGTCAGACCAGCAAAGCTCTGCGGCGATAGGACCGGCGTGAGTGCAACGGTTTCTGCTGTGAGTGGCGACACATTTGCATCATTCGCCGCAACTGGGGCTACGGGTGCATCAAGCTCTATAAGGTCTGCGAGTGGCGCAGCTTGCTCTTGTGTCACTGTGTTCGTTGCAGCGGGATGTTGGAGCTGCTCAAACAAATGTAGGGTTTGATCGTGCGCGCTCAGCAAGTCGTCAATGATACCCGGGGGGATGTTCGCTAAACCAGATACAGATTCAACGCGGGTTTCGATATCATGGATGAGTTGCCCCAGGCGCATCGCGCCTGCCATGCGGGCGCTGCCTTTGACGGTGTGTAATTGACGCAAGAGTGACTGAGGATATTGGCCTTGATTAGGCTGTGCCTGCCATGCGCGCAGCGTCGCACCGATCTCTGGCAGGTAGTCGTTGGCTTCCTCCACAAACACGACCAACAACTCTGGATCTATATCATCTTGAATTTCGTCAGGCAGTTTGATTTCTGCCAATGTCGCCGCAGCAGGTAGTGGTGCGCTGAGCGCTGGCTCACTAAGGCTTTCTGCGGTATCGGGTTCGGGCGTAGACGCAGTCGACACACTTTCAACACCCGGCGCAGGCAGCGGAGCAGTCTGCTCAAGATGGGCCGCCGCTAATAGATCAATGGCGGATTCACCGCTGTCGACCACTACCGCACTGATTTCATCAGCTGCTTGGGCCGACTCTTCAGCCCGGCGTGCTGCCGATTTCTCTATTTCAGCCTGCAGGCTATTGGTTTTTTGGCTTGCTTGCTCATGTAATTCGGTGCGCCACTGCCGCAAAGATTCCAGCAAGGCGACAGGCGTTGGGGGAAGCACCCCGGCAGAAAACTGTTGCAGCATGGCCCGGATTTCATCGAGGATCACCGCATAGCGTTGATGCTCTGTGGGTGTAGGTCGCAGGTCTTGCTGCGCAACAAGTGCCAAGCAATCTTCAAAGGTTGCAGCAACACTGCGTAGGTCTTTGAAACCCACTGTTGCAGCGATCCCCGCCAGGGAGTGAACACTGCGCTGCGCGAGGAACGAGGGGCTGCGGTCTTCGTGGCGCCACTCAGCAAAATCGCGCTCAATCTGACGAACCAAGTCATCGGCTTCAGTCAGGAAAATATTGTAGAGCGGCGCACTAACGGGCATGTCACCCACATAAACCGTATCATCTTTCGGCACAGACGCAGGCTCAGGCGGGACGAGAGAAATAATCTCAGCCACTGGAGGAGGCACGGTCTCAGCAGGCAGATCCGCCGGCTCGGACTCGGTTTCCGTAGAATCCAGGCTGGGCACAGTGGCATCAAGCAAGGGGTCTTCGGCGTGGGGCTCGACAGTCTCCAGTGCGCCCAGTGCTAAGGCCTCTAGGGGTTCCTCAAGCAGGGGGAGCGCTAGATTGGCAGCGCTATCTTGCTCCGCGAGCGTGGGCAGTGTCGCTTCTAGCGGGATGTCAAAACGAATTTCTTCTACGACGGCTTCCGGCACCAAGGGGTCTAGCGCTAAGACATCTATCTCTTGGCTCTCTGCTGGGCTGTCTGCTGTGGCTAACACGGTAGCGGATTGCGCTAATGGCTCCCCGGCACGGACACGGCGGGCCAATTCAATCAGGGCATCCGGTGTTTGTGCAGACTGGCCATTGTGTTGCTGCAAATCCCGCACCCAATCTGCCAGTGCTTGCTGAGCTTGACTGATCATCGCCAACAAATCTGGGGTTGCTGCGCGACGATCGGCCAACCAGGCATTCATTGTTTGCTCTAACGCCCATGCTGCTTCGCCAAAAGGATTTAACCCCACCATCCGGCTCGACCCCTTGAGGGTATGAAAACCACGCCGAATCAGGATGAGTTGCTCCTGATCCGTCGGCGTCTTCTCACACACTTGATGGGCCTGAGAAATGGTTTCTAACACCTCCTCTGCCTCACCCAGAAAGATTTCTAGCAGTTCAGCATCGATTTCAGTTTGTGAGGTGGGAATGCTGGGCATAGGGACTGCATGGGCAACACTGGATTCAATGACTCCAACCAAACCTTTTGGGGTAATCGTCGGTGGTGGCGACGCTTGCGTAAGGGTAAGCAGCGCATCGGTGATTGCTGCGGTTGACTCGGCAATGTCAGCAACGAGCGGCGTGATATCAGCCGGTGGCGCAACCTGAACGGGACTATCGGCGACGAACGCGAGTTCGTCATCCGAAGCTGACACCGCGCCCGCAGACGATGTCAGTGAGTCAAAAGGGACAGGATTGGCTGGTAGGGTAAACTTGTAGCGGGCAGAATCATATTCGTAGGCTTGATTCACCGACTCAGGATGATGCAGGATACTTTCAGTCAGGAAGCCGAGTGCGCCGTATGCTTGCGCAAAGTTTTCTAATACGGCTTGCGGTGGCACCTCGGCTTGCTCGACGAATCCCTGCAATTGTTGTTGTAACTGGCGGGCTAAATCGACCGCTGCGGGTTGACCGAGCACACTGAACGCACCAATCACTTGGTTTAGGCCATTCTGGCATTGGCTAAGGGGGTCACGCTGCGTTGTATCGCGGAAGTAGTTGTCGATGAGCTTCTCGTTTTCACTCAAAGCATGTTGAATCTCGCGGGCGACGCCAATCAATGACACGCGCTCCTGAGCGCGTCGCGAAATGTCGCTCAACCATTCCAGCTCATCGGCCACGGGCTGACCCGCAGCAACAGCCTGAACATGCTGCGCCAATTTCTCTGCCCGTGTATCCAACTGTGGATCGTGTTGCGTGGCCGCTGTCTCGAGAAATAATAAGGCAGTCGCCACATCCAGGCCGAGCGCATCAGAAGGGCTGCTGTGCGCCTGCAAGAGCTGAGTTGCAACGTTCTGCAGGGTTTCGGTAAGTTGAGCAACACCAGGATGTTGCATAGTTTGGGCCACTTTTTGCAAGCCAGTCATCTCATCGCCAAAGGCTTTGATTTCTGCTTGACCGCCCCCAACCACACGATTCCATGTTTGTTTCGCGGTTTCTAAGCGATCATGAAACTGGCTGGCAAGCTGCGCATCTGTCTTGCTATAACGCACATTCTCGAAATCTTCTGGAACGATGCCTTGTAGCCGATACATCGCTTTAACCTCGTCAACCAGTGGGTGACGGGCATTAGAACGCGCAACAAAAAATAAGGTGTCTTTCAGCAGACGCTCGGCTACGGGTGCAGCCTCGTCCAAGAGACGCCGCATCTGTAAATTAATGCGGGCACACAGACGCTGTACATTCAGATCAGTAGGGAGCGCATTTTCCTGCAGCGCTTGCAGGAAGGCTTTGGTGACCCACCAGAAAGTGCGCTGCGCTGAAGCCCGTTGCGTTTCTTCGATCGCGCTCACGGCCGCGAGCATCTGCTCAATCGCCTCCGTATTGTGCTTGTCGCGTAAAAAGTGCAGTAGCGCACGCTCGAATAACGCGCGCTCACGCGCTAACAAATCAGGGGTGAGTGAAACACCGCCCTCTTGCTTCGGGGGGCGCAAACTCAAATCAGGGAAAAACAAATCGGCGGGGTGAATCCGATCTGCTCCACGCGCAACCAGCAAGTCCCGAAAATAGGGAAACAAACGTAGCGGGTGGTGACTGCCCCCATGCTGTAATTCATCCAGATAATCCAAAATCGCGGCAAAGGCTTGCTCGATAGCCTGTTGCGCAGCATCGGTGCAGCTTTCTGGGTTGGTTTCAAATTGCTCGTATAGGTGTTCTACCTCTTCGGTGAGAATCGATACGCCGTCAACGCCAACAATTTGCAAAGCCCCATGCGCCTGGTGCAATCCTGTACGCGCAACGCGTAACTGCGCGGTATCGCCTTGTGCCCGAAAAGCCTGCAATGCTTGGCTGGAATGGCTCAGACATTGGCGTATCTCACCTAACACCCATCCTAATGAGCTAGTATCAATGCTGGAACTCATGGTATTGCTGCCGTATTGTTCGGTCATTGTTTTTTCCTTTGCTGGTCAGGCGCATGCTGACCAGCTGCTTAAGGGGGTCATTCACCAAGATAGCATGACGACCCGATTACGCCACAGCACGTGTTGTCAGTTCAGAGTGACAGCGCTCGCAAAATCAGGAAACGCGGAAACGCGCCACCGAGCTTTTAAGCTGTTGCGCCAATTCCGCCAGCTGACGAATCGCGCCCGCAGTTTGCTGTGTCCCCTCGGTGGTTTGCTCATTAACCGACAAAATGTGTTCAATCGACTGTGCAACCCCACTGGCAGAAACGGCCTGCTGCGAGGTATTGGCAGAAATATTTTCAATCAGCTCGGCGAGCTGACGGGATACTCGACCGATCTCTCCAAGCGCCTGGCCTGCCGCATCAGACAATTTCGCCCCTTCAACCACCCCTTGCGTGCTTTTTTCCATCGCAGAAACCGCATCTTGGGTATCGGTTTGAATGGTACGAACCAAGGCCGCGATTTGCTTCGTTGCCTCCCCAGAGCGCTCCGCCAGCCGCTGCACTTCCTCTGCCACCACCGAGAAGCCGCGCCCAGCTTCACCAGCGGAAGCCGCTTGAATCGCCGCATTCAGCGCCAAGACGTTGGTTTGTTCGGTAATGTCAGAAATCAGTTCGATAATCTCACCCACCTCTTGTGAAGACTCGCCCAAGCGTTTGATACGCTTCGAGGTTTCCTGAATCTGCTCGCGGATTTCGTTCATGCCGGTAATGGCGTTCTGTACCGCACGCGTTCCTTCCTCGGCAGCTGCCAGAGACTGTCGGGCAACGTTTGCAGATTCAGCAGCGGAAGCAGAAACGTCATTAATTTGCTGCGCCATTTTCAATACCGCTTCACCGGTATCACGAATCTCCCGCGACTGCTGATCGGCAGCATCTAAGAGTCGGGTTGAGTTTTCTTGGGCCAGCGTTGTCGCTTCAGACACCTGCTCAGTCGCACGGTTAATACGATCCACCAGGTTACGCAACTCCTCCACCGTGTAATTCACCGAGTCAGCAATCGCCCCGGTAATGTCTTCCGACACCGTTGCCTGAACCGTTAAGTCACCGTCAGCCACTTCTTGCAATTCGTTCATCAAACGCAAAATCGCGGCCTGGTTTTGATCATTGGTTCGCTTTGCCTCCTCTTCACGACTCGACGCTTCTTGGCGTTGACGCTCCGACTCTTCCGCACGCAAACGTGAATCCTGGAGATATAACTTAGCAATAAATAGGGCGGAGAGAATCGCCAGCACCCCGCAGAGGGCAATCAAAAGACGGCGCAATACCCCTTGCCGCTGAGCGGTAAACGCTTCCTGCAATTCATCAATCGTTTTACGCAGAGACTCACTTTCACGGAAAACCTGTTGCTCGGCTTGCTTGGCAGTCACAATCTTGGGCAAATTATTCAAAATCAGCCCGATCGAACCCTGCAGTTCCTCAAAGCTTTTGCGCAATTCATCCAAACGCTCTTTGGTTTCTCCCTGTGCGGCGGAGAGCCGGAGCGTTTCCGACCCGGCACTCAAGCCTTCAATCAAGTCACGGAAAGTGTTGGTATCTTTACCCAACAAAAAAGCCGTCTCTGGACTAACGCCCTCGCCCGCCAGCAACTCGTTGGCATTTTTAGCCAAACGCTGCGTTAACATGACAAGCTGCGCTGAGGCAGAAATTTCACGGGGCCCTGCACCACCTTGTAACTTCAAGGCCGCGACCTGTTCGGTCAATTCCAGTAATTGCGGATTGGTTTCGTTAAGGGTTTTGAGTGTGCTGCCGAATTTCGTGAGCACCTGCTCTTGGTCCAAGACTAAGGAAGCATTTTTCTCAGTGCGTTTCCATTCCTCGTTTAACTTCTCAAGAATTTGGGCTGGCGCACCACCAGCAGCCGGCACCGAGGTATTTTGATAATTACCGCCGACTGTTAGCGCTTGCAAATGACTGGCCAGTTGATCCCGGCTTTCACGCAATTGCTTAAACGCGTCAGGGTTACCCTGAACGGCGGTTGGCACCGCTTTCGCTAGGCGCTGTGAGTGCATGAGAGACTCACCGGTGATCTGCGCGTAGATCGCGCTATTACCAGAGACAATCAAGTCATAGACAACCAGCGCGCCACCTAGCAGCAGCGCACCCAAAAACGCAAATGACAGCGTACGTAACTGAACGTTAATCGGCTTTTTACCCAACAGCGGGATTTCCATCACCGTCAAACGCTCCATGCCCTTCATGATCAAGGTGGCATTGGGGTCTTGCGCTGGCATGGGATTCTGGGTATCCATTTGGGTGTGGCTGGGCAAGGCAAGCGACACCGGATCTAGCTCAGCACCCGTGGCTTTTTTTTGCCATGGCATCTTTAAGCCTTTTAAGTTGAATGCCATTCTTGTCTCCTTCTTACCTGATGTAGGTTACCAATCAAATTGATATATCAATCAATATCCAGTGCGTGGATATTCGCTTAAGATCACGCTGCAACCGCTAAAAAACGTTCATCATGAATCAGCTGTTGTAGCAACAATTCAGTCCACTGATTACCGTCACCGTCTTCATAGACATTGCCAAGCCAAGGCAGCTCAGCGGGGGCGACCGTAATCGCTGTTAATTTTTCCACACTGCGCAAACCCAACATTCGCGTCACCAGAATTGCCGCATTACACTGCAAACGGTCATTCAAAGCCAAGACTCGACTGTTTTTATCCAGCGGCGTCGGGTCCCCGCCCATGAAATGAGCTAGGTCGATCATGGTATAGAGACTCCCCCGCGCACTAAACAAGCCTTTGAACCAAGGCTGCGTCATGGGCACTGGAGTCGGCTCTGGCACGCTTGAAATTTCTCCTGACTCGGACAAATCCAGTAAGTAACGCTGTGCGCCAATGAGCACGCCCAAACGAGAATTGACCTGGGGGGTGGTTGCCGCAACACGCAAGCGCTCTGCTAGGTTAGCCTGAAACTCCCGTAATCGAGTCTGGCGGAGCGCATTGCGATTGCGCTGTAGCGCTTTGTTTTGCCCAGAATCTACCACCATCACCCCCCAATTTATCGACTGTTCGCGCCGCTAGCCCAGCTTAGCTAGCCAATAAAGTCTTGATTTTCTTGATCAGCTCGTCAGGCTCAACAGGTTTGACAAGGTAGTCCCGCGCGCCTTGGCGCAACCCCCAAATTTTGTCTGTCTCTTGAGATTTACTGGTACACATGATGACCGGAATGTTCTCTGTTTCAGGATCTTTAGTGATAGCCCGTGTCGTTTGAAAACCATTTTGGCCTGGCATGACAACATCCATAACGATCAAGTCCGGCATCTCTTGCTTGACTTTGGCAAGCGCCTCTTCACCAGTCTCAACAGCCACGACATTAAAGCCATTTTTGGTCAGGAGATCCATCATGAAATATCGCTGAGTTGGGGAATCATCCACCACCATAATTTTTTTGACTGCCATACGCTAACTCTCGCCAATGAAATAAGAACTAAAAATTACCCGGCTCGCTCAGGCTGCCCGGGCGTGCCCTCGCACCGTCGCCAATAGACTGTCTTTGGTAAACGGCTTGGTTAAATATTCATCTGACCCCACCAACCGACCACGCGCCTTATCAAACAACCCGTCTTTGCTTGATAGCATAATCACAGGGATAGCTTGAAACTTTGCATTTTTTTTAATCAGAGCGCAAGTCTGATACCCGTCTAGCCGAGGCATCAAAATATCGCAAAAAATGATGTCAGGTTCATGATCGGTAATCTTTGCCAGTGCATCAAAGCCATCTTCAGCCAAGATAACCTTGCAACCCGCCTGCGTCAAAAAAATCTCTGCGCTACGGCGAATCGTGTTGCTGTCGTCAATGACCATGACCTTTAAACCGGCAATTTCTGGCACAACTGCCATGAGAACCTCTTTACTTGAGAGACCACAATTGTTAGATATGCTTGGAGTGTATAACTAGCGTCAGCAAAAAACAAACCATGACCGGCATTAAGCGGGTCATGACAATGTTCCACGATAGTCTGTGGCATTGTAACCACGGCTTTTCAATGCGGTCAAAGATTGTCGGTCGGCCCTGTTGTGATTCCGTCGGTCTAGCCGTACTGCTAGACCGATATGCAGCCTTGGCACGAGCGTAAGTCGCTGCCCAGGCAAGTCAGTCAGAGAAACAGGGCGCTCAAATTTCGACCATTTCAAAGTCTTCCTTGCGCGCGCCACACTCGGGGCAAGTCCAGTTTGGCGGCACATCTTCCCAGCGTGTGCCGGCGGGGATACCTTCTTCGGGAGAGCCCTGCGCTTCATCATAAATCCAACCACAAATTAAACACATCCAAGTTTTCATGCTCACTCATTCCATTCATTTTTAGTCGATCTCACGCGCAACAGTCCGAATTACCGGCATCTCTGGCTGCTGCGTGTACAATCGGATGATACCTCAGATGTTCCTATTACCGCCCTCAGTTTGGTTTCCGTTTCCTATGCAAAGTTTACCCCGCCCCCCCGTTGTGATGACCTTTTCCGCGAGTGACCCAACCGCTGGCGCGGGCCTGCAAGCCGATCTGCTAGCCTGTGTCAGCATGGGATGCCACGCCGTTACCGTGGTCACCGGGGTTACGGTGCAAGACACGGCGGGCGTTGAAAGCGTTGAAGCGATTGACGCTGAGCTATTAGAAGACCAGGCGCGCCTGCTACTGGAAGACACGGTTGTCGATTGCTTTAAAGTGGGATTGCTGTGTCATGTCGAGAATATTCAGGCCGTGGCTGAAATTGCTGCCGATTATCCCGACACCCCCATGGTGCTTGACCCCGTGCTCGCCTCCGGTCGTGGCGACAATATCACCAATGAAGATCAACGCGCCGCCTTGTGTGAACTCCTACTGCCACAAACTACCGTGCTCACGCCCAATAGCTTGGAGGCTCGCCAGCTTGCGCACCAGCTGCTCGAAAATGCCCAGGTCAGTATGGAAAGAGCTCAGCAGACACTGACCGAGGAGGCCTTTAGCACGCTACCGCTGGCGGTCTGTGCTGAAGCGATTTTGGCGAGTGGCTGTGAGTATGTCTTGATCACCGGCACGCACGAGCCTGGCCAAGAAGTGATTAATACGCTCTATGGCCCGGCAGGATTGGTCCAAGAATTCCGTTACCAGCGCTTACCAGCCAGCTATCATGGTTCCGGTTGCACCCTGGCGAGCGCGCTTGCTGCCCTGTTAGCCGCTGGCTTGGCCATTCCTGATGCCGTCAAAGAAGCTCAGGAATACACTTGGCAAACCCTGTCGCATGGTTTCCAACTGGGTATGGGTCAGCCTATTCCCGATCGTCTGTTTTGGGCGCGACAACGACCAGCAAGCCATCCTGCAAACTAATTAATTCCTATGCGTCAATTTCAAGCAACCGCTATTCAAGGCCTCTATGCCATCACCCCAGACATAGCGACAGCCGCAGACGCTGATGTCCTGTTCGCCCATCTGGACGCCTACCTCACGGCTGGAGGGCGGCTTTTACAGTGGCGCAACAAACAGCTCCCCCCCCTGCGCCAGGAACAACTGGCGCGGGAGTGCCAGCGTCTATGCCAAGCGCACCACGCATGTTTTATCATCAATGACAATCTGGCGCTGGCGCAAAAGCTAAATGCCGATGGCTTGCATGTCGGCCAAACAGATGGGGATCTGCCCACCATTCGCCGCGCTTGGTCAGGGTTGTTAGGGATCTCATGCTATGACTCGCTCCCCTTGGCGCAAGAAGCTGTTCAACTTGGCGCCGACTACATTGCCTTTGGGGCCGTCTATGCTTCCCCCACCAAGCCCCTCGCCAAAACTGCAGCGCTCAGCCTATTTCAAGCCAGTGCCAACCTAGGGGTCCCGCGTGTCGCGATTGGGGGCATTACCCACGCTCACCTGCCTGCCCTACGAGGAGCGGGCGCCGATGCCACTGCAGTGATCAGCGCCCTGTTTGATTTAAGCGCCCCGCCAACGCATACCGCCGCACAAACGCGGGCATGGTGCGCGGCGTGGGACAATTGCCACGAACCCAAACAATCTGTTCCCACGCGCCCCCTGGATTGAGTCTTATCGCTCGCTTAATCCAGCTAAAAATCAATTTCTGGAAGTGCGCTTCACTTATAATGACGTTTAGGTTACAAAAACCGGGGAGGTGACACATCCCACTCGCTTTCCCATCCTGGCTTGCGCCTCCCTTTATTCATACTCGATTTAGACGAAACCGCATGACTTCCCGTAATCATCAGCTGTTTGAACGTGCCCAGCAAACTATCCCGGGTGGCGTTAACTCACCCGTCCGCGCCTTTCGTGCTGTCGGCGGCACCCCGCGGTTTATTACGCGTGCTGCCGGCCCCTATTTCTGGGATGCTGATGATAAAAAATACATTGATTACATAGGCTCTTGGGGGCCAATGATCCTCGGCCACAGCCATCCAGCAGTAGTTGCTGCGGTCCAAGCTGCGGCGGCGACGGGGATGAGCTATGGCGCACCAACCGAAGCGGAAATCGAGATGGCTGAACTGCTGTGCGCTTGCCTGCCAAGTCTCGAGATGGTTCGCTTAGTCAGCTCTGGTACCGAAGCGACAATGAGCGCTATTCGCCTCGCACGTGGTTTTACCGGACGCCATGCAATCGTGAAATTCGAAGGTTGCTATCACGGTCATGCCGATAGCTTGCTGGTGAAAGCGGGCTCAGGGTTACTCACTTTCGGTAACCCAACCTCTGCTGGCGTGCCCCCTGAATTTGCGCAGCACACCCGGGTCCTGGCCTACAACGACCCGACCCAACTCGAGACCTTATTTGCAGAACAGGGCAACCAGCTCGCTTGCGTGATTATTGAGCCGATCGCCGGCAACATGAATTTAATTCGCCCCAACCCTGACTACATGCAACGCTTACGCGCTTTGTGTGATGAGTACGGGGTCGTGTTAATTTTTGACGAGGTGATGACTGGCTTTCGGGTTGGTCCGCAGGGCGCACAGGGGCATTATGGTATTCGCCCAGATCTAACCACACTCGGTAAAATTATTGGTGGAGGCATGCCAGTCGGCGCGTTCGGCGGGCGGGCCGATATCATGCAGGCGATCGCTCCGCTGGGTAGTGTGTACCAAGCCGGCACCTTATCGGGTAACCCGGTTGCAGTGGCAGCGGGCCTCACCACCCTCAAGTTATTACAAGCGCCCGGATTTTATGCCCAACTGAGTCAGCAAACCCAGAGCCTCATCAATGGCTTACAAAGCCTGGCTGGCAAGTACGGTATCGCCTTTTCTGCTGATGCAGTAGGCGGGATGTTTGGGCTCTATTTCAGTGCGCAAATCCCGACTACCCTAGCAGCCGTGCAAGCGAGCGATATTGCCCGCTTCAATCGCTTTTTCCACCTGATGCTAGATGGTGGCGTGTATTTCGCGCCCTCGGCCTACGAGGCAGGATTCGTCTCAATCCAACATGATGAAGCAGTGATTGCGCAGACCCTGACTCTTGCTGAGCAAGCATTTGCGACCCTTGCCAGCGCGTGAGATACCGTCTTTAATGTTTTATCTGTGATACCCACCTAAATCATGCTTTATCAGCCCGTTCCGCCGCGTGTGACCTCTGACCAACCAACTCAACAGGGTGAAATAGGGCCGGCAACACCGCAACAAACAGCCCAACAGATGGCACCGTGCGCCCAAGCGATCAAGCTTGAAATTCGCCCGGCAACGGTTTTTGATACGGAGATTCTGGTTGATCTGGTTAAGCAATTGGCGCAATATGAAAAACTAGAACACCAACTTGAGATCTCTGTTCCTAAGCTCGCCGCAGAGATGTTTGGCTCACGCCCCGCTGCTGAAGCCGTGATCGCCTGGGAATGCCAGGATTGCCAAGGCAAGCCCCAAGAAACAGCGGTTGGTTTCGCCATGTATTTCACTAACTTCTCCACTTTCTTATCACGACGCGGCTTATTTTTAGAAGATTTGTTCGTTGTCCCGAGCCGCCGAGGTCTGGGTTATGGTAAAGCCCTGATTCAAACCGTGGCTAAAATCGCTCAACAGCGCAATGCGGGGCGTTTTGAATGGATTGTATTGGACTGGAATGAGTCGGCGATTCAGTTTTATGCGTCGCTGGGCGCCCAGGTCTTGCCTGAATGGCGGATTATCCGAGTTACGGGCGATGCCATCCGCCAGATTGCAGAATCCTGATTGTTTCGACACACCCTCTCACTAAGGAAATTTGATGAATTCCCTGTTGGCCGCCGACATCTTACGCACCACACCGTTGCATACCCTACATCTCAACCTGGGCGCCAAAATGGTCAACTTTGCAGGCTACGAGATGCCGGTGCAGTATCCCGCCGGGATTTTGAAAGAACACCACCACACCCGCCATGCGGCAGGCTTATTTGATGTTTCCCACATGGGTCAGATTCAACTCCGGCCGCAGCCTGGTGCCACACTAGAAAGTGTGGCACTTGCCTTGGAAACCTTGCTGCCCATCGACGTACTCGGCTTACAGGTTATGCAGCAGCGCTATGCGCTCTTTACCAATGAGCAAGGGGGAATCCTGGATGACCTGATGGTCACACGGGCACTCGATCATTTTTTCCTGGTCGTTAACGCGGCGTGTAAAGCGGCAGATATCGAACATTTGCAGACACATTTGCACGGGGTCGAGATCGAGGTCCTGGAGGAGCATGCTCTACTCGCGCTGCAAGGTCCTCAAGCAGCGGCAGTCCTGGCCCGGCTCTGCCCAGACACCCCATTCCAAGACTGGTACTTTATGACAGCCCGCGTGCTTACCCTTGCGGGAGAATCCTGTTTTGTGACCCGCTCTGGCTACACTGGGGAAGACGGTTTCGAGATTTCGATACCCGCGCCAGCAGCCATGGCTTTGGCGATGACCTTGTTAGCTCAACCTGAGGTGGCGCCCATTGGGCTAGGCGCACGGGACTCGCTGCGTCTAGAAGCGGGGCTCTGCCTGTACGGACACGATTTGAGCCCTGAGACAACCCCGACCAGTGCCGCACTGAGCTGGGCATTGTCGCCAGCCCGCCGCGCAAACGGCAGTCGGCCGGGCGGATACCCCGGTGCCGCAGTGATTATGCAAGAACTGGCGCAACCAACACAGATTCAAGAGAAACGGGTTGGCCTACTC
Organism: Parvibium lacunae; assembly: GCF_003335215.1. Taxonomy (GTDB): domain Bacteria; phylum Pseudomonadota; class Gammaproteobacteria; order Burkholderiales; family Burkholderiaceae_D; genus Parvibium; species Parvibium lacunae. The sequence goes on from NZ_QPGB01000002.1 coordinate 599,738, forward strand.
GCCCAAGAAAAAACCCCCGTCCGCGAAGGAACCCTATTGTTGAATGCCCAGCAGGAGGTGATTGGGCGCGTGACCAGCGGCGGTGTTAGCCCGAGCCTGGCTGAAACGGCAGGACATGCCGTGCCAATCGCGCTAGCCTATGTGCAACAACCCATGGCGAGCGTCGGACAGACCCTCTATGCGCAAGTACGTGGCAAACTTGTGCCCATGCAAGTCTGCAAAACTCCCTTTGTACCACAGCGTTACTATCGGGCTCCATAAGCGTTACGCGCCCAGGGGTGACGAGCGCGTCGCTCGGGCGACAACCACGCTCAATGCAGGCGGGACGATCAACCCAGCGCTACGTTTAGCTCTCGTCGCCTGCATCGAAAGCGGGGGTGCGCAATACGCGGCGGACGGTATCCTGCGTAAAGCCACGCCTCAGCAAAAAAAGAGAGTGTCGTTGATATTCTTGCGGCGTCGCTGGTGGTTGGCCAAAACGCTTGAGCCAAACTTGCCGCGCACGCGTGATCTCGCTTTGGGCCAGCGTGGCTAATTCTGCCTGCACCAAGGCAGGGGCAATCCCAGCCTGCGTCAATTCGAAAGCAATGCGGCGGGCCCCATAGCGAGGGGCACGAGTATGGCTGCGCTGGGCCACATAACGCTGATCTGACTGCCACTGCTGTGCTGCCAGCGCTGCTAACACTTGCTCAAGTTCAGCCGGGTTCGCCGCATGCGGGCCGAGCTTTTGCCGTAATTCTGCTTGGCTATACTCGCGCCGAGCCAGCAGCCTTACGGCCCGTGCTTTTAAAGACAGCGTTGCCATAGAAATTGATGCTCAGTGGAAAAAATAGCCACTGGTCTTAGTCTGCACAGATTACAGCTCAGGGCCAGCCTTTAGCGCTTTGTCATTCTTTTCTGACTTAGCTGGCTTGGCTGCGGCATCTTCACTGGCGCTTTGAGCCAGCGCCCGCACCCCATAGTGTTGGCGAATCAGGTTTTCAATTTCTTGTGCCAAGGCGGGGTTTTCGCGCAGAAACTCGCGTGAGTTGTCTTTGCCCTGGCCAATCTTTTCGCCTTTGTAGCTATACCAGGCACCCGATTTTTCGATCACCCCGCAAGCCGCGCCCAGATCAACAATTTCGCCTTGGCGAGAAATCCCTTCGCCATACAAAATATCAAAGTCAGCTTGTTTGAATGGTGGAGAAACTTTGTTTTTAACCACTTTGACTTTGGTTTCGTTACCCACCACCTCTTCGCCCTTTTTAATAGAACCCGTCCGACGAATATCTAAACGGACTGACGCATAGAACTTCAGGGCGTTACCGCCGGTCGTGGTTTCTGGGCTACCAAACATAACCCCGATTTTCATTCGGATCTGGTTAATAAAAATCACCAGGCAATTGGTACGCTTAATGGTTGCGGTTAATTTACGCAGCGCCTGCGACATCAAGCGCGCTTGCAGGCCCGGTAGCGAATCCCCCATATCGCCTTCAATTTCAGCACGCGGCGTTAACGCCGCGACCGAATCCACCACGATCATGTCGACGGATCCAGAACGCACCAATGCGTCGGCAATCTCCAACGCCTGCTCGCCGGTATCAGGTTGAGAAATCAAGAGATCGGACAACTTCACACCCAGTTTCTGCGCATATTGAACATCAAGCGCGTGCTCGGCATCAATAAACGCACAAGTGCCACCCAGTTTTTGCATTTCGGCAATCACTTGTAAGGTCAAGGTTGTTTTACCTGATGACTCGGGGCCATAAATTTCTACCACTCGCCCACGTGGCAAGCCCCCTACGCCGAGCGCGATATCCAACCCGAGTGACCCTGTCGACACAACCTGAATATCTTCCGGGCTTTCATTTTCACCCATTCGCATGACTGAGCCTTTGCCAAATTGCTTCTCGATTTGCGCAAGCGCAGCGGCAAGGGCTTTGGCTTTTTCGGATGTATTGACGCTGGCTTTTTCCATGATTTCCTCAGTCAGTGAATAAACAATTTCTGCATCTTAATTCAAAATACTGTACAAAACAACAGTTATTTTATGGGCGAGGGTGGCGCTGAAGATGATGCGACAACATCGCACAATGACCTAGGCACCGCCTAGTCAATGGCTCATTGATGGGCGCGGTTGAGTAGGGTCAACCCTAAATTAAGGGCCGCCAAGACGGCGGCATGACGAATTTGCGTGCGGTTTCCCGGGAAATGATGCTGCTCTACCTGCAAGAAATCCCTGGGGGTTGCATCTGGCGCAGAGCGCGGCAAGTAGTACGCAGCCATCCAAACCGTGCCCACTGGTTTGCCGGGTGTGCCACCATCCGGGCCCGCGATCCCGCTGATCGCCAAACCAAGTTGGGCCCGTGCCTGCTGGCAGGCCCCACGCGCCATCGCTTCCACCACGGCCCCGGAAACCACCCCATTCTCACTGATTAGGGTGGCGGTAACCCCTAATTCCTGCTGTTTGGCCCAATTGGCATAGGCCACCCATCCACACGCAAACCATTGGCTGGCACCAGGAACCTCCGTCAGTGCCGCGGCCAATAATCCGCCGGTACATGATTCCGCCACGGTAATTTCCTCGCCCAAGGACTGCAACGTATGGCCCAAGGCTGCGCTCACACTGGTGCTGTCGCTAGACGCATAGGGCGGAATGACGAGCGCAGTCATGCGAACAAGCCAAACCGTTGCAACACGGCCAAAAGTAGCAGAGCGTAGCCAGCGGCCACAATGTCATCCCACATCACGCCGAGCCCCCCGGACCAGTGTTGGTCATAGTATCGAATCGGTGGGGGCTTGAGAATATCGAATAAACGAAAGGCAAGGAAACCCCAGGCCTGAGACATTAAATCGCGGGGCAGAAACAAGAGAACCAGCCAGATGGCGACAATTTCATCCCAAACGATACCGCCATGATCCTTAACTTGCAGGTGATGGCTCGTGGTGCGACACAACCAAATTCCGCAGAAAAAGGCCGCAAGAATCAAGCCGAACCAGTGCGGGGTAGTGAGGAATGGGTCAATCAGGACAAAGACCGCCCATCCCAATAGAGTGCCCCATGTGCCCGGCGCCGGACGGATCAAACCAGCGCCAGCACCAAAGGCCAGCCAGCGTGCTGGATGCTGACAAATCCAGCGCCATGTGGGTCGAATGGCAGCCATGATTGCTAGACGATAGGATTGCGGCTAGGCAAAATGGTCATAGGCTTGCAGGGAGAAATTGGCTGGGTTGCCGTCTTTATCCAGCAACATCAAGCCGGCCTCGGGAACAATTTCACCAATCCGCGTGAGGCGTAAACCCAGGGACAAGGAAAGTTGATCTATCGCTTCGCGGCGCTCAGGGCTGGCGGTGAAACAGAGTTCGTAATCATCTCCGCCTGCAAGGGCGCAGCGATATTGCAAGGTGCCTGATTGGGCAGCCAAGGCGGTCGAAACGGGAATAGCACCCACATCAATCCGCGCACCCACACCGGAGGCGGTCAAGATATGACCGAGATCGCCGACTAAACCATCAGAAATATCAATCGCGCTACTGGCGATTGGCCTGAGGGCTAAACCGAGGGAAATACGCGGTTGTGGGGTTTCGAGCTTTTGCCGCACACGGGTGAATTCGCTCTCGCTGAGCTTGGCTTTTTTCTGAAAAAACCGTAAGGCCAACGCGGCATCGCCCAACTCACCCGAGACCCATATATCATCGCCCGCTTTCGCACCGGAACGTAATAAGGCAAAAGGCCGACGAGATTCCCCAATCACGGTAATCGAGATCGTTAGCGCCCCCTTGGTCGTATCGCCACCGATTAACTCGCAAGAATAGGCTTCCGCCAACTCAAACAGTCCCGTACTAAAACTCTCAAGCCAAACGTCATCAGCTTTGGGCAACGCTAGCGACAAGGTGAAATAGCGCGGCACAGCGCCCATCGCGGCCAAATCGGATAAATTGACCGCCAGCGCTTTATGGCCGAGCTTGCGCGGATCCATAAACGGGAAAAAGTGCCGACCCGATACCAGCATATCGGTCGAAATCGCCAAATCCATATCGAGCATGGGCGCGATCAACGCACAATCATCTCCCACGCCCAGCCGTGCTCGGCGCACCTTGCGCGTGAAATAGCGTTTAATTAAATCAAATTCCCCCATGTCTTCCTCGATTGATACAGTTCATCTCTTTGTGGGTTATATCTGCTCAAGCAGATTGAGTTATTGAGTATCGGCACGATTCGGGTAGACTCAAGAGAAGAAGCGCCTGGTTATTTACGAAACTCAAGCGGGCGAACTTGGGCGGCAACTTGATCTAACACCCCATTCACGTACTTGAAGCCATCCGTGCCGCCAAACTGCTTAGCGACTTCAACCGCTTCATTAATCACAACTTTGTACGGGATTTCTGCGCAATTGACAAGTTCATAAGTCGCAAACAACAGAATTGCATGCTCGACAGGACTCAATTCTGTTACCGGGCGATCAATAAAGGGGCCAAACAGCTCGCGCAAGGTTTCCGCTTGATTGATGGCGCCGCTTAAAAGTAGGTCAAAGTGTCCACTATCGGCTTTCTCGAACCCCACTGTGCTACGAATGTGGGCGTTCACCACCCCACTTTCTTCCTGCGAGAGCAGCCATTGATAAAGCCCTTGCAGGGCATACTCGCGTGCCCGACGACGTGCGCTTTTTTGACTCATTGCTGCCCCTCATCCGTTGGTGTTAGCTCTTGAATCGCCAGGGTCAAGTTCGCCATTTCTACAGCGACACGGGCAGCCTCAGCCCCTTTTTCGTGCATCCGGGCCTCAGCTTGTGCATCGGTTTCACAAGTCAAAACGGCATTCGCAACCGGCAGCTGCAAATCAAGGGTGACGCGCTGAATCCCCGCCGCACTTTCATTGGACACCACTTCAAAATGGTAGGTTTCGCCGCGAATCACTGCCCCCAGTGCAATCAAGGCATCAAATTCGCCCGTCTCACCCAATGTTTGCAATGCCAGGGGCAGCTCGAGTGCGCCCGGCACACTAACGACGACAATATCATCAGGATTAACCCCCAGTCGCTGCAACTGATCCAGGCAGGATTCCCGCAAGGCAGTCCCGACATACTCATTGAAACGGGCTTGCGCAATGCCGATGCGTAAGCCTTCCCCAGCCAGATCGGGCGGTAGTGTAATTGGCATATTTATTCCTTATCAGTCGTAGTCTGCTGTGGTGGTTGTGATAACCAATCGTCGTAGCACAGAAATCCGGTCACTTGCAGATCAAAGCCAAGCATGCTGGGCATTTTACGTGGGTGCGCTAATAAACGCATTTGGCGTACCTGTAAATCACGCAAAATCTGCGCACCAATACCATAAGTCCGTAGTGCGGCATTGGGGGTCTGCGGGGCAGTCGCCTGGGTGGCAGCAAGGTAGCGAAACTGCTCTTGTAAAAAGGCATCTCCGGGATTGCAATTCAGTAAGATCAAGACCCCTGCCGCATGATGCTGCAAACATTGCGCTGCCGCGCGAATCGACCAAGAGTGTGTGCTTTCTTGCTGCTCTAATAAATCTAGCAAGCTGGTAGGTTCATGCACGCGCACCCAAGTCTCTTGATCCGGGCGTGGTTGTCCGTGAATCAGCGCGAGATGGGTAGCACCGCTGGGTGTGTCACGATACATGCGACTGCGAAACGTACCATAAGGGGCGGTCAGGGTTCGCTCACCAATGCATTCGATCAGGGATTCATGGGTGCTGCGATAGTGAATCAGATCGGCAATGGTCCCAATTTTTAGCTCATGCTGGGCAGCAAAAAGCTGTAAATCGGGCAACCGCGCCATGGTGCCATCTTCTTTCAAGATCTCACAAATGACGGCGGCCGGCATGAGCCCCGCCAGCGCGGCCAGATCACAGCCGGCCTCAGTATGACCAGCACGCATGAGCACCCCACCGGGCTGGGCGCGCAACGGGAAAATATGCCCAGGCTGCACAATGTCGGTCGGTTTGGCATCACGCGCCACGGCAACCCGGATGGTGTGGGCCCGGTCAGCCGCCGAAATACCTGTCGTCACGCCCTGCGCGGCTTCAATCGAGACGGTGAAATTGGTGCCATGTTGGGCTTGGTTATTGCTCACCATCGGGCGCAGGTTTAATTGCGCACATTTTTCTGCGGTTAACGTCAAACAAATCAGACCACGACCATATTTGGCCATGAAGTTAATCGCTTCCGGGGTCACGAACTCTGCCGCCATGACCAGATCACCTTCGTTCTCGCGGTCTTCTTCATCGACCAAAATGACCATGCGCCCTTGACGCAAATCAGCAATAATTTCTTGCACGGCGGCAATGGCAGTTGATGGCATTATCGTTCCACACAGACAAAAATGAGATTGTAGCAGTCAGGCGCGAGCAACACCCGCAATTGGACCAAGTAGCGCTAAGCGATATCCTGCCAAGGATCAATATCGAGCAGAATATCCACCGACTGGGTGGGCATAGGTGGCGGAATCAGTTGTTTTGTACTGGCTGGCTGGCCATTAAGTTGCAAGCGACGAATTTCATTGAGTTGAATGAATAGATTGTCTGCCGCCCGTTCGATTAATGTGCCTTCGGCCAGCAGGCGCGCAGCCCCATGCTGCAATTTGTGGGCAAACTCAGAAGGGGTTAGCAACATCCCCTGTAAACCTTGCCGACTGGCCAGATAAAGTCGAGTATGCCCCTCGCTGATCCAGGCCAATGTCATGCGCTCCAGTTGGCCATCCTCATGCAGCACCTCATACCATGACCCCAAATGCAATGTCGCTAGCCAGGCATCCCGATCGGCGATTTCACGTTGCCGCAGCGTGCTGTCTGGCAAGAAATGTGCAATCGGTTGGGCGACCTCCTCCGCCGCAACGGGTTGTCCGCGTAGGGCCCGCATATGCTCTTGTTCAAGCCATTGCAACAGTTCTTGGCGCAATGCCCCTGTATATGAAATTGCATCCAAGCCGCGACTAAAGCGGCGAAGCATTTCAGGCAATTCATTGGCGAGTACTTTTCGTTCGTCGTAAGTATATTTTGGTTGCACACTCCACAAAACCATTTCAGCGCTGTGGACTGCGCGACGCCATTTATCCTCACGCGCCAGCCCAAAACCAACAATCTGGCCGCGCACAAAAACGACCCAATACTCGCGAAGGAACGCCGCCAGACGCAGGGGGCATGGCAAGCGTTGGATCAATAGCTCCAATTCGGCCTGCGCCACTTTGTGAGCAGCAAGCTGTTTTTCATCTTCAGCAATAATTTGGGTCACTTGCTGCAAGCGCTGCTGAATGCGAATTTTTTTGACTTGCTGCCAAGCATCGACCAAGCCCTGGGCCTGACGCAGACGTACGAGCACCGCTTCGGTTTCTAGCACTTGTATCGCCAGTTCAGTCAAGCCTTCTTGTAAATGCTGCAGGGTTGTATCTTCAGCGAACTCGCCGGCCAGTAAGGCTAAGCCGATTTCGCCGAGTTGGTTCATGAGCTGTCGGGCCACATGATGATCATGGGTTAAAAAATCGGGATCGGACAGCGCCACTTGCAGGAGTGGGAACTGTAATAAATAAAACAGGTCCCGTACTGGTTGGCATAGGCCTGGTACTGCCGCCAGATAATCATAAAGCAACGCCATGGTCTGACTCGCACCATAGGCAACGGTTGAATTCAACTGTGCCAGCGCAGTCGGCGGAAAGTTGTCTAACACATCATTTAATAAGGCCTTCAGCACAGGCCCTTGGCTCGGATCAAAACCAAGCGCAGGAAGCCCGCCAGTGCGGGTGTCAGCAAACGCCATCGTGTGGGTTTGCAGTGCTTTTAGAATCGCTTGCTGCAGGGTTTGATTCGCCTCAGAGTGATCGTTCATGTTCACTCTGGGTAATGTCAATGGGGCATCGGGCTGTAAACTCGCGGTATCTAGGCTACCCACGGCCGTCGCGGCCCCCACCAAGGTATTTGCCTGCAAGAGCTCTTGATTCAGCGCGCCCAGCACTTCCGCCCGTGCGGCGGGCGACTCCGCGACGCGGAACAAATCACGTTGACTCACCCAGCCTTGGGCTTCCAGTTCACGATCAAACTCTGCATAAATCGTATGCAACGCACGTCCATGCAGAACCTCATAGGCCTCGGTAAAGACCCGCGCCAAGAGTTGCCAATGCGTCTCACCCCACCCCAGAACCAGGGTTGCCTGCAATAGGCCACGAAAGAACAACAGAGGCCGGAAAGGGTCGCTGTCTGGGCTGACCTCTTCGCGCTGCAAGATTGTTGCCAGACGCCCACGGTAGCTACTGACAATCGCACGCAAGTAGCCTTCAACGGCATTGGCCAACCGTGCCGCAGAAACTTCTTCTTGCATGACTTGATCTTCGACCAAGCCTAAATTCATCGTTTCAAGACTCAGGCTGGTTAAATCAACCCCGACGGGGCTTTGCAATAGCTGCCAGGAGTCCTGAATCAGGGTGGTTAGGTGCTGCCCCCATAGGTGCTGTAACTTTTGTTGATGCTCGCGTAGCTCCTGCATCATCATATGCAGCCGCCGCCGCTCTTGCTGTGGTAGCTTGGGTAACAGGGACTCCCCGGCGTCCAGCCAGTCTTGCCACATGTACCGCTGTTGCTGGCCCAATAATCGCAAGAAAAAATCTGGTAAGCCCGCCAGCCAGGTTGCCAGTTGGGCTGGCGTGGTCGTGGCCGCCCACTCTGACCCCAAATATTGGGGGGTCAGATAGGGGTTATCACTGGGATTTCCCGGTGGAGGGTTAGAGGAAGATGACATACAGACATCATCGCATAGGCAACACCCACTCGCCAATCTCTGCCCAGTAGGAATAGGGTCGCTCAGCCAATTTGGCTGCTGAAGCGTTGCATTCGAGATGCATTCAAGAAACAAATCAATAAGCCATAGACCTGATCGATCAGACCTACAGCACGAGCGAGAAACGCCGTTAAGTAACCAATAGACTTTATTTTGTTTTCAGTCGCAGGAACCGGTATGGCAGATAACCCATTCAGTGGTGGTGGCAATATGACCCCACTCAAAGGCAAAAAAGTCCTGATCGCTGATCGGCAGGCCAGTACCCGCATGGCTCTGCGTGACATGGTACAAGAGCTGGGCGTTTCCAATGTCTTGAATGCGGGCAGCGCTGGCGATGTCATCCGCATGGTCAAGAATGGCTATATCGATATCATTCTTTGCGAATACAAACTCGATGAAGTTCGTGATGGCCAACAGCTACTGGAAGAACTGCGGCATGAGCGGCTGATTCCTTTATCCACTATGTTCATGATGATCACCAACGAACGCGGATACCAACAGGTTGTGGCCGTTGCCGAATTTGCACCAGATGACTATCTACTCAAGCCCTTTACCCCAGAGCAACTCTACCAACGCCTGCTCCGGGCAAATCAGAAAAAAGATATTTTCATGGGGGCGTATAGCTGTGTTGAAGACGGCAAGATTGAGCAAGCCCTGCAAGAGTGCGATTTGGTTATTCAGGCGCATCCCAAATTCATTATGGATGCGCTGCGCCTGAAAATTGATATTTTAACCACCGTCGGCCGCACTGAAGAAGCGGAAAAGCTGCTCGAGACAGTGCTCGCCAGTCGCGCCAGCCCATGGGCACAAATGGGCTTAGCACAAGTACGCTATCGGCAAGATCGGCTGGAAGATGCCGAACAAATCTGTGAATCTTTGCTCTCTGAAAAAGGAGAGTTTTTAGCTGCTTATGATTTCCTGGCAAAGGTCAAACAAGAAATGGGCAAAGATGAAGAAGCCCTTGGGGTACTGGAAAAAGCCGCCAGTTATTCCAGTTTTAATGTGCGGCGTATGCGCAAAACCGCTGAAGTCGCCGAGAAAACGGGTGATTTAGAAAAAGCGACCAGACTCTACAACAAGGTGATTGATCGGGTCCGCGACTCATCCTTAATTCGCAGTGAAGACTTCGCCAAACTCTCCAATGTTTACATTCAGCAGGGCCGCTTTGATGATGCAGACCGGGTGAGTGCAGATTTAAAGCGGACGATGAAAGCGACGGATGAGATGGAAGTGGCTTCCTGTTTTATTGCTTATCAAAAATGGCTCAAGCAAGGCGATAAACAAAAAGCCGTCGCGGCGCTCGATAAAACCGTCACCGCCTACAAGACCGCCAACAGCGAACTCGAGGCGAATATGGAAGCCGATTTGGCTGAAGCCTGCTTTCGTAACGAGCGCACGGATGATGGCTTTAACATTGCCCGCAAAATTGCGCTACGAACCGGGGTGGACCGCCCCGTACTCAACCGGATTCGGAATTTGCTGTCGGAATTCAAGAAAAAACCGGCGACAGCGAAACCTGGGAAAGTGACCTTCACCGCAAAAGATTTGGTAACGAATTTAAGCAAACTCGATCAGGAAGGTTGGGATGAAGAGATAGGCAATCAATGCCGGGATAGTTTGAGCTTTTGGGCCAAACATGAACCAAACAACCCCAATGTTGCGGTAGCAAAAAATTTGCTGGCAGGCTTGATGCGCAAGTATGGGATTGCCGCCACGGTTGAGGAAATCGAAATGGGCCGGATTCCCGATCGCGATACGCCGCTCTAACCTCAAAACCGAGCAAACAACTCGGCGTGGCTAGCGCGCTGCAACGGCTTGCATCCGTGCCACATATCGAGCGATTAAATCAATTTCCAGATTCACAGCAGCACCCACTTGCAAATCGCGCAAGGTGGTGACCGCCACGGTATGCGGAATCAAATTGATATGGCAACGACTGCCAGGCGTGCTGCTTTCCCAGTCATCGTCCACTTGGTTGATGGTCAAAGATACGCCATTCACGGTCAATGACCCCTTATACGCCACATACGCTGATAACGCCTGCGGGACCCAAATCACCAAATGCCAGGATTCATGGACTGGCGCATAGTGCAATACTCGCCCAATCCCATCGACATGCCCTGTCACCAAATGTCCGCCCAGTCGATCCTGCAAACGAATCGCTTTTTCTAAATTCACTTCATGCAGTTGATCCAGGCCAACTGTACAGCGCAAACTCTCGGCAGAGACATCGACGGCAAAGGTATCAGCATCATAGGCCACGACTGTCATGCACGCACCATTGATGGCAATGCTATCGCCTAGCTGAACATCGCTTAAATCAAGGCCACCCGCTGCAATACGCAGGCGAACCCCTGCAGGATTTGCACTCTCTACGCCCTCTGGGGTGGCCTTTGGCGGCAAAGCCTCAATCGCCATGATTTTCCCCACAGCGGCAACTATTCCTGTAAACATGGCTTATTTCTCCTGGCTAAGCACGTGCTGACGCTGGTAGCGGATCCGCACATCTCCGCCCAGTTGCACGACATCAATACAATCAAACTGCGGCGCGGCGGCTAGCTGAGTGGGCGCTGCCTGGCCAAACTCAAACGCGGGCTTACCCGGCCCCAAAATCTTCGGTGCTTGATAATGCAGAATTTCATCGACTAACGCTGCCGCCAGCAGCCGGCCATTCAAATGACTCCCTGCCTCCACATGCAGTTCATTAATTTCGTGCCGGGCAAATTCCGCTAATAGCGCCACCAATGAGACGTGTCCCTCTGCGTCGGCAGGTAAACACCACACCGTGATTCCACGTGCTTGCCATGCCGCCATCAAGTCTGGAAAAGCCTGTGCTGACTGCACTGTCGTGATTAAGGTCGCGGGGGTAGCAGCATCAACGGCAAAAATCCGTGCCGTCGGACTCAAGGTTAAGCGACTGTCCAAAACATAACGCAGCGGCTGCCGTGTAGTCGCCACTGCCCGCACCGACAGTTGCGGATTGTCCGCCCGCACGGTGCCACTGCCCGTCAAAATCGCGCAAGCGCGAGCACGCCAGTGATGACCATCGTCGCGGGCTTGCTGGCCAGTAATCCATTGACTCTCGCCACTCGCCAGCGCAATTTGACCATCTAGACTGGTCGCAACCTTGAGGCGCACCCACGGCCGTCCGTGCCGCATCCGCTGGATAAACCCGGGATTAAGCGCTGCGGCCTGCGCCGCCAGCAAGCCGCAACGGACCTCGATACCAGCGGCACGTAAGCGTGCCAAACCGGCCCCAGCGACCAGAGGATTGGGGTCAGTCATTGCCACCACAACACGTCCTACCTTGGCGGCGATTAAAGCCTCGACACACGGTGGCGTGCGGCCATGATGTGAACAGGGCTCGAGCGTGACATAGACGGTTGCGCCGGTAACGTCGATGCCTTGCGCTTGGGCAGCTTGCAAGGCCCGCACTTCGGCATGCCCCTGCCCGGCTTGCTCATGCCAGCCCTCTGCCAGAACACGGTAAAGATTGGAATCCGCCGCCGCAATCACGCAGCCGACACGAGGATTGGGCGTGGTTGAGTAGAGGCCACGCGCGGCTAACTCAAGCGCGCGTGCCATGTATGCGTGGTCATTGTGATTGTACATAGCCAGATTGTAACGTCTCGGCAGTGACGCCATCCGGACGAAAAGACGGAAAGACTGAGTAGTGCCTGCCTTATAGACGCAGGGTTACCCGCAGATTGGCTCGGGGAAACAGTGATTAAGCAGAACTCGCCATAAATTGAATCCCTTCCACTTTTTCCGCCAACCACTCATGCATGGCCACATAAGTTTTATTGCTAATGCCTAAGTTGGCGAGTAAATCCGGCAAATCTGCGCTTTCTTGCTGCAGATTGATGCCCTGTGGGGGGAAAATATCGAGGGTAATTGCGTGCCCAAGCTGTACCGCACCAATCACACTCTGTACAGGGGTGTCGATATCTAGCACCGACTGATTATGCAGCGCCACTATTTGCGCCACATCCTCCGGTAAGCCCCAGAGCTTGGCTAACTCGCCGCCTATCAGATCGTGGTTCGCCAAACCGAATTTTGCTTCCATGCCACGCGCATAGCCTTGCTCAGGGTTTTGCATCATGCCCAGCATATCGTGGGCTTTGCGGGGCTCTAAGGCGAGAATGGCAATGTAACCAATGTCATGGAGAAAGCCGCCAAGGAACGCTAAGTCGGGGTCACAATTTGGCACATCACTGGCAGAAGCAACCTCCCGCGAACAAATGCCGACCGCATAGGAATGGGCCCATAGCGTTTGTTTTGCCCCGCGCAACACGGGGTCGATCGTTACCGCACTGCCCAGAACAAAACTCAGCGAAATCTGCCACGCTTGCTGATACCCCAATCGCATCAGCGCCTCATAGACGTTATACGCAGAACGCCCCCCGCGGCTGTAATAGACCGAATTGGCGAGGCCAATCAAGCGCGCCGACAAGCCCGGGTCGGACTCGATAATCTTTTGCAAGGCGGTTAAATCGACCTCGTCATTCGCCTTTAAACGCATCAATTTCGGGACTAGCGGCGAGATCGGGGGTAACTTGCGCAGCGCTGCAGAGAGCGACAGAGCTAATTCAAGGGGATCAGTACCAGCAGCGAGTGAGGACATAAGCCATCCTGTTAAGCATCTCGATCAAAAAAAGCCAGTAACACCGTTGGCAGGGGCATCTTTATTGGCTAACTCAATTGGCTTTATATCGGCAAAGTCGTCCTGAATTTGAAGCCCTTTTCAGGAATCTTCTCACTTAGAGGATCAGGTTTTTATCAACGCACATAAACCACGGTGGGTAAATTGGATTCTGCTTGAGCAGGCCCTTCCGAAAACTCAGGAAAGGTCGGGTCATGCTGAATTTTGATGCGATATTCCACTTTCTCTATCGCGGTTTTATAGACGTGGTCGCTGAGCTTGATATAGAGGGTTCCACTTTCTTTAATTTGCCAGCGCCCGACCTGCTTAACCACTTCATCAGCATAACGGCGCTCACGGCTAAACACCCTTAACTCGCCGTTGGGGTCAAACTCGAGCGTATGGTTAATGATAGGGCTTTTATCTAGTGGCTGCCCTGAAACTTCGTAGGCATTCCAGCGCCCTAAAACAAAGTGGGCACTCGCATTTTTGTCGTGGCAAGCACTCAATAAGGCCGCCAAGAATACCACTGTGAGTATGCCTGCACCCCGTTTTAAGACCGATCCAAATACGTTTCTACCAATTTGATCCAACATGCAGCCCCCAGCGGAATCAGGTCGTCGTTAAAGTCATAGCTCGGGTTGTGCAACATGCAGGGGCCAAGGCCATGGCCCGCCGCCCGATGCAAACCATCGCCATTACCAATCCAGATATAGGCCCCTGGCTTGGCCTGTAACATAAAGCTAAAATCTTCAGCGCCCATTGAGGGGTCGATTTGGGTAAGAACGTGCTGCTCGCCCACCAATCCCGCCAACACCTCTGCCACCCAGGCTGCTTGGGCTGGATGGTTAATCGTGGGGGGGTAATTGCGTTTAAAGCATAACGTCGCCTGTGCACCATATGCCTGGGCAGTATGGTCTACGATTCGGGCCATTTGCGACTCAATCAGATCAATGACCTCATCTTGATATCCACGTGCGGTACCAGCGATGCGCGCTTGATTAGGAATGATATTGGTTGCATCACCAGCATGAATCTGGGTGACAGACAAGACGCCAGCATCGATTGGTCGCTTGTTACGGGTAATAATGCTCTGCAAACCCAATACAATCTGACACGCAACAAATAAAGGGTCTATACCCAAATTGGGCATTGCGGCATGAGCCCCTTTGCCCTCAACAATGATCTCAAATTCATTGCTCGATGCCATCATCGGCCCTGGATTAACCGCAAACTGCCCGACCGGTAACCCAGGCCAATTGTGCATAGCATAAACCGCATCGCTGGGAAAACGCTCAAATAGCCCATCTGCCAGCATTGCTGGCGCCCCCCCTTTGCCTTCTTCCGCAGGCTGGAAGATGAAGTGGACGGTGCCATCAAATTGTTTTGTTTGGCTCAAATAGTCAGCAGCGGCTAACAACATCGCAACATGGCCGTCATGTCCACAAGCATGCATGCGGCCGGTAAATACCGAGCGGTGGGGGAATTGGTTCGCTTCTTCTAATGGCAGCGCATCCATATCGGCACGCAGGGCAATGGCCTTATTGCTTTCCCCACAACGCAGGCGGCCGACTACGCCTGTCTGACCGATACCAGTAAAGACCTCAATCCCCATTGCTTGTAATCGTCTTGCGACTAAAGCGGCCGTTTGGTGCTCGGCAAAAGCAAGTTCCGGATGAGCGTGAATCTGGCGGCGGTCCTGCCGCGCCTGGGCGGCAGCGCGCGCCAATATGTCGCGGTCAACGAGAGTTTGATCAATCATCATTCGCCCATTGTGGCGAGGATTGAACAAAATAACAAGGGGCGTCTGAGGCTAAGTCCCATCGATAACAGTCACGCCCCCAACCCTTGTGCTCAATTCAAAAGCGGTAATTCAGCTGTGCCCCTAAGATGTGTACGTGCTGTTGAAACGTACCGTTCAAAGTCCCTGAACGTGTGCCAGTCGGGTCATTGTCTTCGCGACGATTATTGAGATCTGCCTTTTGCACCATCACATAGGTATAACCCAGATTAAGATTGAATTGCGAGGTCAGTTTATATTCAACCCCACTGGATAACCAAATACGATTATTGTCAGGCAAACGCGCTGTACGGTACTGTGCTGGAATCGGGCTTTCATCATAGGCAAGCCCTGCTCGCAGTTTCCATTGCGATGCGAGCTGATAGTTCGCTCCAACTGAATAACGGAAAGTATCTTTCCAGTTATAAGCCGTTGTAGACAGGATACCACCCTGTGCGCGTTCGAACTCAAGCTTGGGCACGGTGCTCCACTGCGTCCACATCAAATCTGCCATGAAGTCCCAGCGTGGCCCCAGCTTCTTTAACCCCGATAAATGGGCCATCGCCGGGACCGTAATATTTGCCGTCACGCCCCCATCAGCTAGGTTGCTGGCCAGGCTGGCATTAATTGCTGGGATCGATGAATTCGGCCGTTCAAACTTGACATCGCCGGTTAAATGGAAATGAATCGCCGAACGATAATGTAAACCCACGGCGCTCTTATCATCAATCGCCCAATGCGCCCCTAAGTTATATCCCCAAGAGGCATCACTCCCTTCAATTTTGGTGAGGCTTTCACGAAAGCTGAGACTGGCTGCTGCCCCCCCCACCAGGGCGGCATAGTTTTGCATCTGCGTTAGTTCTGCGTCTAATTTTTGCCAATTAATCCCCGCTGCGACGCTAAATTGCGGGGTCAGTCGATAGGCAGCGGTCCCACTCACATTCAAGGTACGAATGTCTGACCCAACCCCTTGATAACGACCCAGCCAATCTTTGTTGTATTCCGTCTTCAGGCCAAACGGCGTGTTCAGCGCCAGCCCAATATGGGTTTTCGGGTTGAGTTGATGCACCAAAAATAAATTGGGCACCAGTGAGATCTGCGACATCTTGGCCCCCGCGCCTAAACCAACATTACCGCCGCTTGCGGTAGAGCCTTTATCTTGCCACTCCCGATTGTTATTGATGGCGTAACCAGCAACGGCAAAATGCGTCCCTGATAATCGTGACATTGCCGCCGGGTTGTACCAGACAACGGCGGCATCTTCAGCCACCGCAGCTCCACCCGCATAAGCATTGCCTAACCCACTACCACTCTGGGTTTGCGAGGCAAACCCGGCAGCCCAACAATGAGTAGCTGCAATTAGAATAGAGAAGCCCAAGGCAAAAACGACAGGCTGGTCGCGCAACAATCGATTCATGCTTTTTCTCCTAAAGAAAATGCTTTATGGCATCGTAGCCTTTTGCCACACCAGCGCAAGCATTTGCCTTAGAGCACCTGCTCAATCAGAAGACTTTCTAGTTTTCCGTTGCCATCTACCGACACATCTTCATAACGAAATACGAAACAACCAAAGACAAAAAGGAGCCGTAGCTCCTTTTTGTTATTTCTAAACCTTCGCGTGCTAAGCACGCTGAGAATTAGAAGTTGTGACGCATACCGATACCGAAGGTATTGATACGGGTGCTATCCATAGCAGTGACTTGACCAGTAGTCAACGTTACTTTGTCGTTGGCAGCCGTGTTGTTATCAAGAGACTGGTAGAAAGCATACACACGTGAACGAGCGCTCAGGTTGTAGTGGTAACCCAATTGCCATACACGGCGCTGGCCTAAGCCAGTGTTATATGCAACGGCTGGACCGCCAGCGTCGTTGTCAATGGTAGTACCGTTTTGCACTTGTTGCTGACCATAGTTAGCAACGAGAGCATGTTTGCCGAGAGGCACTGCAACTGACACGCCAAACTCAGTTTGTTTTTTGCGTGAGTTGTTGATGGTAGGCGCGCTGGCAGAACCGTTACCGAAGGCGTTGTCGTAAGAGTTACGGGCCAAGATTGCACCAACTTTAACCACTTTCGCGTCGTAACCGAATACACCCTGAATACGGTTTTTGAACTGGTTACGGTTAGCGGCAATGCCGTAGATGTCATTGTTACCGTTAGAGCCAGCAGCTGGAACGGTACCGTTGTTAGCATTGCCGTCGTTGTAGCTGCGGAATTCCAAGCCTAAACCAGCGACCAATGGGCCTTTGGCGTAAGTACCAGCGATCTGCAGAGCACGAATATCGCTTTCCAAGCTATTATTTGCTGAAACTGGTGGTGTAGCAAAGTTTGGATTCAGCGTTGTCGTGGTGTTTTCTGGGCCTAACAATGCGTAACGAGCAGTGATATCAAAACCACCCCAAACTGGGCTGGCGTAACCAATCGCGTTAGAAGCGCGGCTGGTTGTTGCGAAAGTTGTCATGAACGTTGTACCAGTATCGTGGTTAACGTCATTCCATGCGCGACCCCACTGGGAATACAGAGGCGAACCAGCACGATTAGGAACTGATGGATCCAAACGGCCGATTACAACGGTACCAACACCGCTTTGCAAACCGACATAAGAACTACGCAGTTGACCGCCTAAGCCGTTAACACCGCTGTCTGAATCAAATTGTGTTTCGATACCGAACAGAGCGCGGGTACCGCCACCGAGGTCTTCCACACCACGCACGCCCAAGCGTGAGTTATTGTTACGATAAGCCAAGCCATTGCGGTGAGAGCCGTCTTGAGCATCACGCTCAATAGAAGTGTTAACGCGACCATACAGGGTCACGTTGCTTTGTGCCATTGCTGCGCCAGCAAATGCTGCGCCCAATGCTAAAACGAGTGCCGTCTTTTTCATCGACTATATCTCCAAAAGAAAGTTAACTTGCCGTTGGGCAATGTATTTTGTGTCGAGCAAAACACACTGCATCAACTCCCCCGGGTATTCCCGTCTGAGTTAGGCTGTAGTGTGACCAAATTCAGCCCGAGGGGCAAAGCCTATCGTTGCCTTTTGTTAAATAACAACGATTTTCTCCTGTTTTTTAAGCAAAACTGTTTAATTAGCGCAACATAATTTGGGCGAGAATACTGGCCAGCCGCACAAGCGCGAAAACAAAACTGATATAAATCAATGGGTTACAATATGTTACAAGATCAATGCGCTATGATTGCGTGTAATGCTGCCGCTATAAACAGATTCTGCCATTTCATTCAGCCCATTTATGCAACTGACTCGACACTCAACGCCCCTCGATCAAAGCCTAAGCCTCTTTGATAATTTTCTGCAAACTGCCCTACGCCCTACCGGGTCAGCTGCAGCCGCATTTTCCATCCCCAATGCTCATTCGGCTCAGACCTCTGCGGTCGAGAAAGTGACCCGCGAAACTGTGGCGCTGATGCGTGTGAACCACGTAGGCGAAGTCTGCGCCCAAGCTTTGTATCAGGGCCATGCTCTTGGTAGCAAGAATACTGCGTTGCAGCAATTCTTTCTGCAAGCCGCTGAAGAAGAAAAAGTCCATCTTGAATGGACAGAAAACCGGATTGGCGAACTTGGCGGGCGGACCAGTTTGCTCACCCCACTCTGGTATCTCGGTGCTTTTGGGATCGGCTTACTATCGACACGCTTTGGCGAAGCCCATAGCTTGGGCTTTATGGCAGAAACAGAGCGGCAAGTCGAAGCCCACTTGCAAGATCACTTGCGTCGGATTCCTGAGGCTGATCTCGAATCTCGTCGAGTCGTTAGCCAAATGCGCGCCGATGAAGCTGCCCATGCCGAACAAGCCCTGGCCCACGGAGCGACTGCAATGCCGCCGCTCATTAAGAGGCTGATGCGGAGCAGCGCGAAGGTAATGACGACCATCGCCCACTACGTATAGCCATAATCGCAGCAGCCTTCGCGACTCGGTAAAACTACATATCTGGGCGATAAATCAGCGATAATCTAGCCCCGCCAGACTTTTGGTTATTGTTACCGCATTTTCACTGCGGCTCTCGCTCGCCACCCCGCATGCAACTGATTACCTTTGGGCTTAACCACGCAACCGCTCCGCTCGCCCTACGCGAGCAGTTGGCGTTCGGTGATGCTCAAGTGCCCGACACCTTGCAACAACTACGAGATAGTCTGGGCGAGCAAGTGACCGAAGTGGCCTTGCTTTCCACCTGCAATCGCACCGAGTTTTATTGCGTGACGGACAAGCCGCACCAGCTCGCCGAAACCTTGCCGCAGTGGCTAGCCCAGCAGCGACAGTTAGTCACTAACGATCTGTCCGGGCATGTGTATCAGCACACCCAAGGCAGCGCCGCACAGCATGCATTCCGTGTCGCTAGTGGATTGGATTCGATGGTGCTGGGCGAACCCCAAATTTTGGGGCAGATGAAACAAGCAGAGCGCCTTGCCCGCGAGGCGGGGTGTTTAGGTACGCTGCTCAATCAACTCTTTCAGCGGAGTTTTGCCACCGCGAAAGAAGTCCGCAGCCAAACCGAGATTGGCGCACATTCGGTATCTATGGCGGCGGCGGGGGTGCGACTGGCGGAGCGCATTTTTGAACGTTTAGCCGATTGCGCCATCCTGTTTGTCGGTGCCGGCGAAATGATCGAACTTTGCGCTACCCACTTCGCAGCACAGCAGCCCAAACGGATGGTGATTGCCAACCGCACGCGCGAACGCGCACAAACCCTCGCAGGTAAAGTAGGGGCCAGTGTGATGTCCCTGAATGAACTACCTGAGCACTTTGCCCAATTCGATATTGTGGTGTCTTGCACGGCCAGCAGCTTGCCCATTATTGGCCTGGGGATGGTGGAGCGTGCCCTCAAAACCCGCAAGCACAAGCCCATGTTCATGATGGACTTGGCGGTGCCGCGTGATATTGAAAGCGATGTTGCGCAACTGGATGATGTTTTTCTTTACACGGTGGATGATCTGGCCAGCGTCGTGCAAGAGGGCATGGAGCAACGGCAAGCCGCTGTGGGTGACGCCGAGCGGATTATTCAGCAACGGGTGCAAGACTTTATGCACTGGCTAGAAGGCCGCAGCGCGCTCCCCGTCATTCAAGAGATGCGGCAACACGCCGAACAATTGCGCCAAGCTGAATTGAGTAAAGCACAAAAAGCCTTACAAAAAGCGCTGGCGCAGGGCACCGACCCAATGCAGGCGCTGGAGCAGCTCAGTCACGGTCTGACAAATAAATTTTTGCACGCCCCGCTCCAAGCGCTGCAACAAGCCGATGAACACACCCGCCCGCATTGGCTGGCTTTGTTGGGGGAGTTGTATGGCGCATCATCCACCCGTACCGACTCGTCCTTAACTAATAAACTGACTAATAAAGAAGAAGAGTAATGAAACCCAGTATGCGCACCAAGCTCGCGCAGCTTGACACCCGCTTAAACGAACTTGACCACCTGCTCGCGCAAGGGGATGTCACGAAAGATCTCGATCAATACCGCAAACTCACGCGCGAACATGCGGAGCTAGGGCCAGTCGTCACCGCCTGGAAAGACTTTCTCGCCGCCGAACAGGACGAAACCGCTGCACAAGAACTCCAAAGCGATCCCGACATGAAAGAGTTTGCGCAGGAAGAGATTAAAGCCGCCCGCGCGCGCATGGAGCAACTTGAGCTTGAGTTGCAAAAACGCCTGCTTCCACGCGACCCTAATGATGAGCGCAATGTGTATTTAGAAATTCGCGCTGGGACAGGTGGGGATGAATCGGCTCTCTTCGCCGGCGACCTGCTGCGCATGTATAGCCGCTATGCCGAACGGAATCGCTGGCAAGTCGAGATTGTCTCCGCAGCCGAATCCGATCTGGGCGGCTACAAAGAAGTCATCGTCAAACTGATTGGCGTAGGTGCGTACTCTAAGCTTAAGTTTGAATCTGGCGGCCACCGTGTACAGCGCGTCCCAGCCACCGAAACACAAGGTCGCATCCACACCTCAGCGTGTACTGTGGCGGTGATGCCCGAAGCTGACGAAGTGAGCGATGTGGTGATTCGCCCCGATGAAATTCGCATTGACGTGTTCCGTGCCTCAGGGGCCGGCGGACAGCACGTTAACAAAACTGAATCCGCCGTGCGCATTACCCACTTCCCCACCGGCATCGTCGCCGAATGCCAAGATGGCCGATCACAACATCAAAACAAGGAAAGCGCCATGCGCGTGCTAGCGGCACGGATTAAAGACAAGCAAGTCCGAGAACAACAAGCTAAAGAGGCGGCGACCCGTAAATCTCTGATTGGTAGCGGCGACCGTTCTGAGCGGATTCGCACCTACAATTTCCCACAAGGGCGCATGACCGATCACCGCATCAACCTCACGCTATACAAACTCGAATACCTCATGGACGGCGACTTAGAAGAACTGACCCAAGCACTAATGAGCGAACACCAGGCCGAACAATTGGCGGCACTGGGTGAGGATAATGCGTGAGTACAACGCCTAAGATGGCTCAGCAATAAATTGACTCTGACCCCATTTTTAACTATCCGCAGCGCTTTAATGCAGGCGCGCCAGCAAGGCCTGCCGGCGCTAGAGGCACGGATGCTGATGGAATGCGTACTCAAGCAAACGCCCGCCTGGTTAGTGGCGCACGATAACGAAGCCCTGAGCGAAGCGGAAGCCACCGCCTATCAAACGCTCTGCCAGCGGCGCTTGGGCGGTGAACCCCTCGCCTATATTCTCGGCTGGCGTGAATTTTATGGTCGGCAATTTAAAGTAAACCCCGCCGTGTTGATTCCACGCCCGGAAACCGAGCTATTAGTTGATTTGGCGCTGGAAAAACTCACCGCCAAGTTTAGAAGTGCTCAACCCTTTCATGTGCTCGACTTAGGCACCGGCAGCGGGGCGATTGCGATTACCCTAGCCCTTGAAGCAGCCGCACGGAATCTACCAGTGGTTGTTTCCGCCAGCGATATCTCGGCATCCGCACTGGCGGTGGCCCGACAAAACGCGATGACGCTCGGGGCAAACATCAATTTTATTGAGAGTCATTGGTGGCAAGCCATTCCCAAGCAAAGCTTCGACCTGATTCTGAGTAACCCGCCCTACATTGAGGCGAACGATCCACACCTCAATCAGGGTGATTTACGCTTTGAACCCGCCCATGCGCTGACTGATCAGGCAGACGGGCTCAGCGCCTATCGGGCCTTATGTGCCGGGCTGGGTGCTTACCTCGCCCCTGGCGGCTGGGTTTTATTTGAACACGGCTACGATCAGGCGGCCGCCGTCCAAGCTTTATTACAAGCGCAAAATTTGCAGTCCGTCCAAACCTGGCCCGATCTCGCAGGCATTCCCCGCATCAGTGGCGGGCAGTCGGCCTGCGAATGACGCGTTACCCCAATCTAAAACGGTGTAGCTACAATCCGCTACAATTCGTAGTTAATCAATTTGTGCAGGAGTAATTCATGGAAGCCCAAGCCTTTATTCAAAAAACCGTGACTGAAAACCCCATCGTTTTATTCATGAAGGGCTCAGCCCAATTCCCGATGTGCGGTTTTTCCGGCAAAGCCATTCAACTGCTGAAAGCTTGCGGCGCGAAAAGCGTCGTCACCGTCAATGTGCTGGAAGATGACAGCATTCGCCAAGGCATTAAAGAGTATGCAAACTGGCCCACGATTCCCCAGCTTTATGTCAACGGCGAATTCATTGGGGGTTCTGACATCATGGCCGAGATGTATGCGAGTGGCGAATTGCAAACCTTAATTGCGGGTATTGCACAGTAACACAATGACTCAGCGACGCGTCATTGTCGGTATCAGCGGGGCTTCGGGCGCGGTGTATGGCGTGCGTCTGCTGGCCCATTTGCGGGCCGCACAGGTCGAAACCCATTTAGTCGTAACCCAAGCCGGTTGGCTCACTGTGCAGCACGAGCTGGGCTTGAGCCGCCGCGAATTGGAAGCGCAAGCCGATGTAGTCCATGGCCTAAAAGAAGTCGGCGCGTGTATTGCCAGCGGCTCGTTTAAAGCCGACGGCATGGTGGTGGCGCCGTGCTCCATGAAAACCCTAGCCGCCATTGCGCATGGCATGGCGGATAACTTACTCACCCGCAGCGCCGATGTCATGCTTAAAGAGCGTCGCAAGCTGCTGTTACTGGTACGTGAAACCCCGTTTAATCTGGCCCACTTGCGCAACATGGTGGCCGTCACCGAAATGGGGGGACTGATTTGCCCACCACTCCCCGCGTTTTACCAAAAGCCCGAGAGTATTACGCAGATGGTCGATCATTCGCTCGCTCGCGTATTAGACTGGCTCGATCTCCCACAAACCCTCGCCCCTGCCTGGGCGGGCTTGAAAGCACCGCATGAACCGCAAGACTGAGCGCATTTGGCACCGTGCCGATGGCTCGGTGATTGCCTGCACCGAAAAAATTAAAGTCCTGAACGACAACCTCGCCGAGTTACGCCAACTCGCACAAGATGCGCTGGATGATGCCCTACTCCTCGAAGGCACTGAGGCCGAAGTTAAAGCAGCGTTTATTGAAACCATTGAAAATCTGATAGCCAGTTACCCCGAACGCCAATAACCCCACACAGGAACCACCATGCGCGCAGATAACATTCTTCAAACCATTGGAAATACCCCGCACATCCGCATCAATCGCTTATTTGGCCAACAACATCAGGTGTGGATTAAATCCGAACGCGCCAACCCAGGCGGCTCCATTAAAGACCGGATTGCCCTCAACATGATTGAAGCCGCCGAACAAGCTGGTGCGCTCAAACCTGGCAGTGTGATTATTGAACCCACCTCCGGCAATACGGGCGTCGGCTTGGCCATGGTCGCGGCGGTTAAGGGCTACAAATTGGTTTTAGTGATGCCAGAAAGTATGTCGGTTGAACGTCGTCGGCTGATGCTGGCCTATGGCGCGGAGTTTGTGCTCACGCCCCGCGAAAAAGGCATGAAAGGCGCGATTGAAAAGGCACAAGAACTGATTGCGGCCACCCCAGGAGCCTGGATGCCGCAGCAATTTGAAAACCCCGCGAATATCGATGTGCATGTACAAACCACGGCCCAAGAGATTTTGCGCGACTTCCCCGAAGGGCTGGACTACCTCATTACTGGGGTGGGCACGGGCGGCCACTTGACCGGCTGCGCGCAAGTCCTCAAAGCAGCGTGGCCCAAACTCAAAGTCTTTGCGGTCGAGCCTACGCTATCACCGGTCATTTCCGGTGGCGCGCCCTCACCGCACCCGATTCAAGGCATTGGCGCCGGCTTTATCCCCAAAAACTTGAACACAGCCTTATTGGATGGCGTGATTCAGGTCGATGCCGAAGAGGCGCGAGAAATGGCCCGCCGCGCCGCTCGCGAAGAGGGGATGCTGATTGGCATTTCTTCAGGCGCGACGCTGAATGCGATTGCGCAGAAACTCAAAGAGATTCCCGCCGGTGCGACGATCTTGGGATTTAACTACGATACGGGCGAGCGTTATTTGTCGATTGAGGGTTTTCTACCCGCTTAAATTCAGCGTACCGGACCACAACCAAGCAAGGGAACCCCTCTCCTCGCGGGCGGTTCCCGCGCTGACCACAAACGTCAGCGTGCTGGTTTCATTGCAGTCATCCGCTGGAATTTCTCCATATACAAATAGACCACAGGCGTGAGGTAGAGCGTCAGGAACTGTGAAACGATCAGCCCGCCTACCACCGCCAAGCCGAGTGGCTGGCGAATTTCAGCCCCCGCACCAATGCCCAGCGCTATCGGTAGCGTGCCCACCAGGGCGGCGAAGGTTGTCATCATGATTGGGCGAAAGCGAACCAAGCAGGCATTGAAAATAGCCTGACTGGCTGCCAGCCCCGATTCACGCTGCGCTTCTAACGCAAAGTCGATCATCATGATCGCATTCTTTTTGACGATGCCAATCAGCATAATCACGCCCACAAATGCATATAGGGTTAAATCCACTTTGAATACCAACAGGGTCAGTAAGGCACCCAAGCCTGCTGAAGGTAAGCCCGAGAGAATCGTGAGAGGATGGATGAAACTTTCATACAAGATCCCCAATACTAAATACACCACGAGAACAGCAACCAGAAGCAGCATCCCCAGCCCTTGTAACGAGGCCTGAAATGCCTGGGCGGTACCCTGTAAGCTGGTCGTGAGCGACGAGGGCAATGTCACCTCTTTTTCTACCTTGGCAATGGCCGTCACGGCTTCACCCAGAGACATGCCAGGAATTAAGTTGAATGAAATCGTTACGGCGGGGAGTTGGCCAAGATAATTCACCGTGAGCGCCTGCGTTTTACGGGTAACTTTGGCAATCGCATCAAGCGGGATCAATTTTCCAGCCGTATTGCGAACGTAGAGCCGAGAAAGCATGGTGGGCTCGACTTGGAAAGCGGGATCAACCTCAAGGATGACTTGATATTGATTCGTCGGGGCGTAGATGGTCGAAATTTGTCGACTGCTAAATGCACTTTGCAGGGTGTCTTCGACTTGGGCAAAGCGTAGCCCCAGCGCCGCTAACTTATCGCGGTCAATGTCAAGCTGAACAACCGGGCTTTTATTATTGAGGTTGGTATTTACATCAATAAAGCCCGGTAACTCACGCAGTTTCTTACTGAGGGTATCCGTCCAACCATACAGCTCACTCAAGTCACTGCTCTGCAACGTATATTGGTATTGACCACTGGTGACTTGACCACCGATTCGGATCACCGGTGGGTTTTGAATGAATGCTTTGATGCCCGGAACCGCGGCTAGTTTGGGTCGCAGTTGTTGAATGATTTCATCGGGTTTTAATTGCCGCTCATGGGCAGGCTTGAGCACTATAAACAGCAGGCCATTGTTGGTCGTCGCACGCGAACCACCAGCCCCAACCGTTGACATAAACGACGCGATATTCGGATCTTTGGCGACAATGGCCGCCAGTTGGCGCTGCTGCTCTACCATCGCTTGAAATGAGGCATCGGGTGCGCCTTCTGTATTGATAATGAGCTGTCCGCTATCGCCACTGGGCAGAAAATCTTTCGGGACCTGGCCGAATAGCCAGACAGTCATCGCAATCGTGCCAAAAAAACTTGCCAAGACCCAACGAGGATGCGCCATGCTCCAGCTCAATGTGGTGCGGTAACCTTCACTTAAGAGCGCAAAGGCCCGCTCGAAGAGATTGAAAATCGCACCATGTTTTTCTTGATGTGAGGCTTTGAGATAGCGGCTGCATAGCATCGGCGTGAGGGTGAGGGAAACAAACCCAGAAACCAGAATGGCGACACAAATCGTTACCGCGAATTCATTCAGGAGTCGCCCAACGATGCCTTTCATGTAGAGCACGGGAATAAAAACGGCAATCAGCGAAATGGTCATGGAGATAATCGTAAAACCAATTTCACGCGCCCCTTTGATCGCGGCCTCAAAGGGGGGGTCGCCTGCTTCGAGATGCCGGACAATGTTCTCCAGCATCACAATCGCATCATCGACCACAAAGCCCACCGCGAGGGTTAAGGCCAGCAAGGTCAGGTTATTAATGCTGTAGCCGAGCAAATGCATCACTGCAAAAGTACCAATCACGGAAAGGGGTAACGCCAATGCGGGAATCGCGGTTGCGGATGCATTACGCAGAAACATCAAAATAACCAAGACCACCAGTACACCGGCCAGGATCAGGGTAAATTGCACATCGGCAATGCCTTCCCGAATCGATAAGCTGCGATCAAATAAGGTGCGCATCTCAATCGCAGCAGGCAGCTTCTCTTGAAACGCGGGTAAAACCCGTTTGATCGCGTCAACCGTCTCAATCGTATTCGCACCCGGTTGCCGCAAGATCGCTAAAACAATCGCGCGACGGTCTACATTCCAGCTCGCAATGCGACTGTTCTCGACGCTGTCAATCGCGCTTGCCACCTCTTCCAGCCGAACTGGCGCGCCATTGCGCCAAGCCACAATCAAGGGCCGATAGGCAGCCGCCTGCATCAGCTGGCCATTGTCTTTAATCGAAAAACTCTGGCGCGGTCCATCAATCAACCCCACCGGTTGATTCACGTTATTTTGAGCAATCGCTTGCTGTAACTCATCCAAACCGATCCCTTTCGCGGCCAATTTGTCGGGATTGGCTTGGATTCGCACGGCAAACTTTTGGGACCCAAAAACCTGCACTTGGGCGACCCCTTTAATGGTCGATAAGCGTTGCCCGAGTTGGGTTTCGGCATACTCGTTGACCGTGGTTAACGGTAATGACGGGGAAGAAAGTGCAATGTAAAAAATCGGAGAATCGGCCGGATTCACCTTACGAAAAGACGGCGGTGTGGGCATGCTTGGGGGCAATCGCCGTAATGCCGCGGCAATGGCAGACTGAACATCTTGAGCGGCCGCATCAATATTGCGCTCAAGCGAAAATTGCAGGGTGATGGAGGTGGTTCCTTGCGCACTGGTCGAGTTCATCGAATCCAGCCCAGGAATCGTAGAAAACTGGGCTTGCAGTGGCTGAGCCACAGCAGACGCCATGGTCTCTGGCGAGGCGCCGGGAAGGTTGGCCGTGACACTGATCGTTGGAAAATCAATACTGGGTAGTTCGGCTACCGGCAGGGCCCGATAGGCAAGCACCCCAAAGGCGACAATCGCGACCATCAGAAGTGTGGTCATCACAGGGCGGCGGATACAAAGCTCAGGTAGTTGCATAGCCAATTCAATCTCCATCAACAAGCCGGTGTCGGCTTATCTGTGCGGTGTCGTGCTGCCACAGGGGTCGCAAAGGAATTAGCGACGGGGTTCGGGGGGTGTCGGTGTTGTCGGTGTTGCCCCAGGCCCTGGCTCTTTTTTAGGTGCTTTTAAGACCGCCTGAGCCCCCGGGAAGAGGCGTAACTGACCCGTGGTCACGACAGTTTCGCCAACCGAAAGACCTTTTTTAACCGCTGTCATGCCTTGGCGGCTGGTCAAAACTTCAATCTTCCGTATGCTGGCCTTACGCTCTGCATCGAGCACGTAAACAAAGTTGCCCTCGGGTCCTTGCTGTATGGCTTCATTCGGGACCACGAGGGCATCAGGTACCTCATCCAGTTGCAAGCTTAATTGAATGAACTGACCAGCCGCCAAGCTCTGATCCGCGTTGGGCAATACCGCCTTTAATAAAATCGTGCCACTGGTGCTGTCTACGGTGTTATCCATAAACTTAACCTGCCCCGTCTGTTTCGTGCCACCGGGTAGGCGGGCTTCAACCGTTAACCTCCCCCGGCCGAGTAACTCTCGAACCCGCCCGACATGCTGTTCTGGCAAGGTAAAGGTCGCAAAGAGCGGTTGCACCCGATTGATCACCGCCAGCGCAGTATCGTTGATCTTGATGGTCGCCCCTGGATAGGCAAGCTTGCTACCTATAACCCCCTGTATCGGCGCACGGATGACGGTATAACTGGCTTGCAAGCGAGCCAACTCTAAAGCGGCCTGATCCGCTTTAATCGTAGCAGCGACAGCACTCTCATTGGTGCGATATTCATTCAACTTTTCTTCCGATACAAAGCCTTGCTTCACCAGTGCCGTATACCGTTCCAGATCCGCTTTAGCCTTGGCCAATAGAACCTGATCTCGCGCCAGCGTCGCCTCCGCCTGCTTGACCCGGGCGTCGAAATCATTACTGTCTAGTCGAGCCAAGATATCACCAGGTTTGACAACTTGCCCTTCATTGAAAAATAGCTGCGCGAGCTGACCATCAACACGGGATTTCACGGTGACCGTCTCATAAGGTTCAGTCCGTCCGACCACGTCTAACATCACGGGCATCAGTTGCTGACTGACCTGAGCCACAACGACAGGCACAGGGGCGGCATTTTTCTTTTTCGGTTCTGCCTGCTGTTTTTGGCTGTAGCCATACACAGCTACTGCAACCAATGCGATGACGATTAAGAGAAAAAACCAAGCTGCTTTTTTACTGCCAGTACTGGTTGGGCCAGACACTGCGGTGTCTGAGCGGGTCTCGAGCGGGGGCATACAACCTCGTTTCTTATATTGAATTAAGATTGTAAATAAAAAAAACCCGCCTGTCTGGCGGGTTTAGCAATCTGGTGCCGGCTAACGGATTCGAACTGTTGACCTTCGCATTACAAGTGCGCTGCTCTACCAACTGAGCTAAGCCGGCAATATAAGTATTTTATCAGACTTTTTCTGCTTCTCATGCTCCCGCACTTATTTCACCACAGTGAGTTTTGGCTTGCCAGCAGGCTTACTCGAATCTTTTGTGGGCAGCGGCTCGGCGGGGGCTGTCGTTATCGGATCGTCAACGCGCACTTGGGGTTCGTCTGCGGCTGGTGTGTCTGCAGACAACGCGGGAAAGGCCATGCCCTGACCGGTCTCACGCGCATAAATCGCACTGATGTTTTCCAGTGGAATATAAATGTCTCGCGCAACGCCACCAAAGCGGGCTTGAAAGGCAATGTGATCATTTTGAATCACCAATTGGTTGGTTGCCAAAGCGCTAATGTTCATGACAATCTCGCCATCACGCACAAACTCCAAAGGCACGCGCGCTTGCTCATTGACAACCACTGAAATGTGCGGGGTATAGCCATTGTCCATGCACCACTCATAGAGCGCACGAATAAAATAAGGCTTGGTTGAAATTTCTTGCATTGGCGCAATTCCCCTCGTCGTTGTGATACCGCTGCGCAACCAATCCATGGCAACGCAGGGTGTCTGTATTTTAGCGCCGCATCACCTTCTCGGAAGGAGTGAGCGCTTCAATGTACGCTGGACGCGAGAAAATCCGCTCTGCATATTTCATTAAAGGCGCTGCGTTTTTACCCAGCTCAATACCATAGTGATCCAAGCGCCACAGCAATGGGATCAAGGCCACATCCAGCATGGAAAACTCTTCACCCAGCACAAACTTATTTTTCAAAAATAAAGGGGCGAGTTGAGTTAAGTTTTCACGAATGGCCTGCCGGGCCGCATCATGTGCGCCAACATTATTCGATTCTAGGGTACTCACATGAACAAACATTTCACGCTCAAAATTGAGTAGCATCAGGCGAGTGCGAGCGCGCTGAACCGGGTCTGCGGGCATTAACTGAGGATGCGGGAAACGCTCATCAATATACTCATTGATGATATTTGATTCATAGAGAATTAAATCGCGCTCTACCAAGATAGGTACTTGGCCATACGGATTCATGACATTGATATCTTCCGGTTTATTAAAGAGATCGATATCACGAATTTCAAAATCCATCCCTTTTTCAAAGAGAACAAAGCGGCAGCGCTGTGAAAATGGGCACGTGGTACCTGAGTAAAGAACCATCATGGTGGTAATTCCTTTGTAATTGGGCTGATTTAGAGAAACAAAAGGGTGAGCCTACGCTCACCCCAAGATACAGCCAGATGTCTTACTTGATATCTTTCCAGTAAGCGGCATTTAAGCGAGTGGCGAAGAAGAGTAATACCAACAGCAAAATCATCACGCCAACACCGAGTTGTTTGCGGAAGTTTTGCTGTGGCTCCCCCATCCATTGCAGGTAAGCGACCAAATCAGCGATTGCATTGTCATAATCGACCGAGCTCAATTTGCCGGGCGTCACCTGCTCCAATTTATCGAATTGATGTGTGGTGCTGCCAGGATGATGAGGATCGGCGACTTCAACAAAATTGGCTTTACGCACGCCTTGCAACTCCCACAGCACATGCGGCATGCCAACGTTGGGGAAAGCCAAGTTATTCCAGCCTGTCGGGCGGGTGTCGTCCTTGTAGAAGGTGCGCATATAGGTGTACAGCCAATCAGTCCCTCGGGCACGCGCAATCACGGATAAGTCTGGTGGGGTTGCGCCAAACCATTCTTTGGCATCTTTAGCGCTCATATTGACGCGCATCATTTCCCCAACCTTGTCGGCGGTAAACAGCAGATTGTCACGAATTTGATCTTCCGTCAGGCCGATATCCCGCAAGCGGTTATATCGCATCATGGAGGCGCCATGACAATTCAAGCAGTAGTTTACAAATAGCTGGGCGCCACGCTGCAAGGCAGCCATGTCAGTACTGCGATCGGGGGCATGGTCGAGCGGAAAGGATGGCCCGCCACCCGCGTGTGCGGTTAGTCCGATCAGCATGCTGGCCAACCAGGCACTGCACAGTTTGAGCATCTGTTTTTTCATCATTATTCCTTTGTGTTTTTCGCAATATTGGCGACGCGATGCTTAGTGCGCCGCAAAAGTCACGCGCTCAGGCACAGGTTTGCAAGTCCCAAGTTTGCTCCAAACCGGCATCGCTAAAAAGAAGCCAAAGTAGATCAGGGTGCCGATAATCGAAACAATGTTACCCACGGGCGAGGGAGGTTGAATCCCTAGGTAACCGAGGACCACAAATGTCACCACAAAAACGGCGTAAACCCAACGATGCCAATTAGGACGATAGCGAATCGACTTCACCGGGCAATGATCTAGCCAAGGCAGGAAGAACAGAATAATCACGGCTGCGCCCATTACCACAACGCCCCAGAATTTTGCCTCAAGGTATAACCAAGGCACCGCGAATGCAGCCATTGCCGCCAAAATCCCGCTCACACAGACAGGTACGCCGGTAAAGCCAGAGAGCACGGTGGTGGTAACCAACACAGCAATCGCCAACCAACCAGGCAAGCCAAACCAAATAAAGGCAACCAATAAAGCCAGCGTAACAATGCCGGCAAGAATGGCTTTGGGCCGGGTCGCCAATTTATCAGCCAGCGCAAGCCAGACACTGCCGCCCGCCAACAAGGCCAGCACAATCAAAATGAACATGTCCGTTGTTGCTCGCAACATCGAATAAAACGGCGTGAAATACCAAACCGGCGCAATGTGCGGAGGGGTTTTCAAGGGATCGGCAGGGATGAAGTTATTAAACTCCAAGAAGTAGCCGCCCATTTCGGGTTTGAAAAACACCACAAAACTAAACAGAATCAGAAACCCTGCGACCCCAACAATGTCATGGACCGAGTAGTAAGGATGGAAAGGAATACCATCGACAGGTTTACCATTCGCATCCAAGTTTTCTTTGATTTCAACGCCATCAGGGTTGTTTGACCCCACCTCATGCAGCGCAATAATGTGCGCAGCGACCAAACCCAGTAGCACCAGCGGCACGGCGATGACATGGAGTGAGAAGAAGCGATTCAATGTCGCATCACCCACCACATAATCACCCCGGATCCACACTGATAAGTCTGGACCGATTAGAGGAATGGCAGAAAAGAGGTTGACGATAACCTGGGCGCCCCAGTATGACATTTGCCCCCAAGGCAGCAAGTAGCCCATGAAAGCCTCGGCCATCAGGCACAAGAAAATCAAACAACCAAAGATCCAGACCAGTTCACGAGGTTTGCGATAGGAGCCATACAGCAGGCCGCGGAACATATGCAGGTAAACAACGACAAAGAATGCCGATGCGCCAGTCGAGTGCATGTAACGCACCAACCAGCCCCAGGGGACCTCACGCATGATGTATTCCACTGAAGCAAACGCAACAGGAACGCCATCGGCATTCAGGGAAGCATCGGGTTTGTAGTGCATGACCAGGAAGATCCCGGTCACAATCTGGATCACCAACACCAAGAGCGCCAGTGAGCCAAAAAAGTACCAGAAATTAAAATTCTTTGGTGCGTAGTATTCGGAAAGATGATCTTTCCATAATTGCATCAGGGGAAAGCGCTGGTCAATCCAACCCAATACGCCAGTTTCTTCGGTATGTTTCAGCCCCATTACGCTTCTCCTTTTTCATCTTTACCGAGAACCAGCTTGGTTTCCGACAAATACATATAGCGTGGCACATCGAGATTTTTAGGTGCGGGTTTATTCTTAAACACGCGGCCAGCCAAATCGAAGGTAGAGCCATGACAAGGACAGACAAACCCAGCATTATTTTCGAGCGCCACATTGGCCCCGACCGCAAAAGGGCCAGAGGGTGAGCAGCCCAAATGCGAACAAATACCGACCATCACCAAAACGTCTTCTTTGCGACTACGGGTCTTGTTTTGGCAATATTCGGGTAAAGGCATGGTGTAGGGATTTTTCGACTCTGGGTCGGCCAGCTCGCTGGAATTGACCTTATCGAGTTCCTTTTTCATGTCGTCAGTCAGTTTGATTACCCACACTGGGTTACCCCGCCACTCGGCAATTTTTCGGTCGCCCGGCTTCAAGTCAGATAAATCGACTTCGACCGGCGCACCGGCCGCTTTGGCCCGCTCTGAGGGCGCAAAGGTACTGACGAACGCGCCGCCAGCGCCAAGGCCGAGAGTGCCACCAACGGCACCCGTTGCAATCATCCAATTGCGTCGGCTGTTATCAACAGACTGATCACTCATGAAAAAACCCCGCTAAAAGAAAACCTGGATCATGTGAGGCTTTGCGTCTTTACAAAACAAACGAAGCATAAACAAAGGAGTTTGGCCTCTAGGCCCATTGTTTAGCTTAATTTGCGAGCAAAAATGCAAGGATAGAAAATTCAACCTGAAATTATAGCGAATCAGCCCCCCCAATTAAAGCACCTGGCGCAGTTTTCTGCGGATAAATAGACGTGATTTGCTGCTCATGCAGCAGCACCCCGCAAGAAAGGGGCGTCATAAGTTCACAATTTGTCGCTATTCAAGCCTGCCAAGCTAGGCTACATTAGCGCTTGGGTGCAGCCATCATTAGGCCATTGCTCGACCCAATTCTATTATTTACTGATTACTAAAAATGGAGAGGCACATGAGTTTAGTTCGGGAATTTCGCGAGTTTGCTGTCAAAGGCAATGTCATTGATTTAGCCGTAGGGGTGATTATTGGGGCGGCATTCGGCAAAATTGTGGACTCGCTGGTGAGCGATGTGATCATGCCCATCGTTGGCCTGGTATTTGGCAAGCTCGACTTCTCCAATCTCTTTTTGGTGCTAGGCGAGGCACCTGCTGGTACTGCCATGACCCTGGATGCCCTGCGCAAGGCTGGGGTGCCCGTCTTGGCCTATGGCAGCTTTTTAACGATTGTGGTGAATTTTATTATTTTGGCCTTCATCATTTTCATGATGGTAAAACAAGTCAACCGCCTCAAGCGCGAAGAACCTGCTGCTGCCCCAGCCGCACCCGCACCCACCCCAGAAGACATTGTTTTATTGCGGGAGATTCGCGATAGCCTGAAAAAAGGTTAAACCGGATTATCCAGATCAATAAATTGGTACGCTAAGCTAAATTCCTCAGCCAAGTGCGTCCCCAGGGCCTGAATGCCATAGCGCTCGGTGGCATGATGGCCCGCCGCAATATAAGCGACACCGGCCTCGCGCGCGAGGTGAACAGTCTGCTCAGAAATTTCGCCACTCACATAACAATCCGCGCCCGCATCAATGGCGGCTTGCAGATAGCCCTGTGCCGCGCCAGTACACCATGCAAGATGCCGCACAGGACGAGTGGATTCGCCAACCAGCAACGCCTGACGCCCGAGCACAGCGGTAATCTGCGCCTGTAGTGTCGCTGCAGTAACTGTCTGGGTAGGCTGTCCCAACCAACCCATTTCTCCCTCGCCAAAACGGCCCGTCGCTTGCCAACCCATACGCTGCGCCAGTTGTGCATTGTTGCCGAGGGTCGGATGACTGTCTAACGGCAAATGATACGCAAAGAGGTTGATATCATGCGCCAACAACACAGCGAGGCGACGACGTTTGGTGTGAATGACCCTGGGGTCCTCCCCTTTCCAAAAGTAGCCATGATGAACCAAAACAGCATCGGCCTGGCAGGCGATTGCCTGCTCAAGCAAACTTAAGCTGGCGGTTACCCCCGTTACAATACGGTGAATCTCAGATTTTCCTTCTACTTGCAGGCCGTTTGGGCAATAATCCCGAAACTGACCAACAGCCAGCAGGTCATCCATATATTGACGTAACGTTTCGCGCTGCATTAATAACTATGCTCCATCGTATTTGGTTAATTTTCGCTCAAG
This sequence comes from Parvibium lacunae, assembly GCF_003335215.1. Lineage (GTDB taxonomy): Bacteria > Pseudomonadota > Gammaproteobacteria > Burkholderiales > Burkholderiaceae_D > Parvibium > Parvibium lacunae. Next base: position 634,795 of record NZ_QPGB01000002.1, read on the forward strand.
CCGTGACTATATTGGTCGCGGCTCTTTTTGTCGTTAGCACATTCAAGCCGGCATGGCTGAATCGAACCTCACAGACAACCGCCAGTGGCGTCGCCATCATACAAGCCCCGAGCGAGGATGAGAAACTGATTTCCACCCCAAGTGCGATCAGCAGCTTCCGCCAGGGTGCCCAAGCGGCGATGCCAACTGTCGTCAATGTTTATACCAGCAAAAAGGTGCGTACGCCACAGCACCCTTTCGCCAATGACCCCATTTTTCGGCATTTCTTTGGCGATCGCTTCGGGTCGGGAGATAGCCAACGTCAAGAAAGCATGAGCCTAGGCTCGGGCGTGATTGTCAGTCCTCAGGGGTATGTCCTCACCAACCATCATGTTATTGAAGCGGCGGATGAAATTGAATTAGCCCTGGCCGACGGCCGGAAGGCGCAGGCCAAAGTGGTGGGAGTTGATCCAGATACGGATCTTGCTGTCCTGAAAATTGAATTACCAAACTTACAAGCCATTACGTTTGCAGACGTAAATCAAGTGAAAGTAGGCGATGTGGTGCTCGCAATTGGCAACCCATTTGGGGTTGGGCAAACAGTCACCTCGGGGATTGTGAGCGCGCTGGGCCGAAGCCACCTGGGAATCAATACCTTTGAGAATTTCATTCAAACCGATGCTGCGATCAATCCGGGGAATTCCGGTGGAGCCTTGGTTGACTCCCAAGGCCGATTGTTGGGTATCAACACCGCCATTTACTCCCGCAGTGGCGGCTCACTCGGTATCGGGTTTGCCATCCCTGTCAGTATTGCCAAGCAGGTTTTAGATGACATCGTGAGCAAAGGCGCGGTCACCCGGGGTTACATTGGGGTGGAACCGAAAGACCTAACGAGCGAATTGGCTGAGACGCTTGGCTTGAAAGCGAGTGATGGGGTGTTGATCGCAGGGGTTATTCGCAATGGCCCGGCAGACAGTGCGGGAGTCCAGCCAGGCGATGTCTTGGTCGCCATTAATGGCACGCGGATAGACGATACCAGCGGGATGTTAAACCACGTGGCGCAGCTGACCCCTGGTAGTAAAGCCGAGCTGCAGCTCGTTCGCAAACAACAGTCGACCCGTCTCCAGGTCACCGTCGGTAAGCGCCCAAAACCGAAATTACGGGCAGAATAATCAGCCGATAAGGCCTACGGTAATCGGTTTACTCGCTGACTGCTGCAGGGCGTTGCCGCTCCAGCAGCACAGCGACCAGAATTCCCAGTTCATACAACAGCCACATGGGCAAACCCAGCGCAATTTGCGAAAAAACGTCTGGGGGAGTGACAACTGCGGCAATCACAGTAATACCAATCACGACATAGCCACGAATTTCGCGCAGTTTTGCCACTGTCGTGATACCCAGTAACACCAGCACGATGACGACTACTGGCACCTCAAATGCCAGCCCAAAGGCAATGAACATCGACATCACAAAATCTAAATACGCTTCAATATCAGGTGCCGCAGTAATACTTTGCGGGGCCATTTTGGCGATAAAGACGAAAAATTGCTTAAATATCAAAAAATAACAAAAAGCGACGCCCAGATAAAACAATACCGTTGCAGAGACCAAGATCGGTAAGGCGATCATTTTTTCATGCTGATACAGTCCTGGGGCCACAAAACGCCATGCCTGATATAGCACCACGGGTAAGGCCAGCATAAATCCGGCCAAGAGAGTCACTTTGAGCGGGGTTAAAAAAGGAGAAATGACGCTCGTGGCAATCATTTTGGTGCCGGCAGGCAAGGTCGAAATCATTGGCTCAGCCAGAAAATCATAAACGGCGCCCATGCCAGGCCACACCAGTAACCCACCCGTCACGAAGAGTACCGCCAGGAGCGACCACAATACCCGATTACGCAATTCCAACAGATGCGACATAAAGGTGTCGCTACCATTGGCGGCAGCGGGCGTCTCAGGCTGGGGGGGCGGGCTCGAATCTGCCATCCGCTCTCCTTGTATTTTTAGTGTTTATGGCGCTGCATCCGCGCGGCGCCACTGAGTAGCTTGGTACGAGGTTGCTGCATCTGCTTGTACCATTTGGGAATAACATAGCGCTTGTGTGCCATTTTCTTACGCCGCGGACGCCAGCTATACATCGTCTGCGGCCGCTGCTCATTTAAGTGATATGGATCAGCAGACACGTCTACTTGCAGGGGCGGGACAATCTCGTTTTCGAGGGTGGATAAATCCCGTTCCACTTCTTGAACCCCACTACGCAGCTCTTGCGCCGCATTTTGCAAGGTTTCGCGCATGTTTTTCAGCTCGCCAGCCGCGATTTCACGATTAATCTGGCCTTTGACTTCACTGACATAGCGCTGCGCCTTACCGACCCATTCTCCCGCCGCTTTAGCCACCTTGGGTAACTTTTCAGGGCCGAGCACCAATAGGGCAACGGTCCCGACAATCGCCAGTTCGGAAAAACTAACATCAAACATGGCGCAAAGGACTCAGTCGTAAAAAGAGGGAGGAAACCGTCATGGCCATGCGTGGCGTCGTATCAATAGACTCAATCAATAATCAGACTTTGTCTTTCTCTTTGGCTTCAACATCAATGGTTTTATGGGCGAGGGCGGGATCAGCTGCCGCCTTATTCTCAGCCGTGCCATCTTTCATCCCGTCCTTAAAGCCTTTGACTGCGGCACCTAAGTCTTGCCCCACGTTGCGTAATTTCTTGGTGCCAAAAACCAGCATCACCACAACCAGCACGATAACCCAATGCCAAATACTGAACGAACCCATGACAGCTCCTGATTAAAGAAGGGGGAAGCGATTAATAATTACCAACCATAGCGGCAAATAGACTATGTCTTAATTGCCAATCAAACATTGATTGTAGCAGTCTTGTATGACAAATCCTGTGCAGATAAACCCTGAGCCTCGTGCGCATTAATGCGTCGCGCGCGCGATGCGGCGTCATCCAACCCTATTGACGCCAAGGCCGAGGGCCGCCCATCACGTGCATGTGCAAATGATAGACCTCTTGCCCACCATCAGGCCCGGTATTGATCACCGTACGAAAGCCATTTTCACACCCCAGCTCATGGGCTAATTTAGGTGCCAATAGCAACATCTTACCTAGCAGAGCCTCATCACTGAGCTGGGTATCGGCCAGCGTCTCGATATGCGCTTTGGGGATGATTAAGAAATGAACCGGTGCAGCAGGATTAATATCATGAAACGCTAATAAGCAGTCATCTTCATAAATGATTTTGCTGGGCACCTCATGCCGCACAATGCGGCAAAAAATACAGTTCTCCGCCATCGTTTTCTCCTGCATGGCAATTAATCGGCTTGATTTTCGGTACGCTGGGCTTTTTCAACCAAGCCAGACAACCCTTCACGACGGGCCAGTTCATTCAATACATCTTGGGGATGTCGATCATGTTGAGCCAGCAAGATGAGGCAATGAAACCATAAGTCCGCCACCTCATAAACCACCTGATCGGGATTCGCATCTTTCGCCGCCATGACGGTTTCAGTAGCTTCTTCACCAATTTTTTTTAAAACTGCATCGGGGCCTTTGGTCAGCAGCTTGGCAACATAGGATTGATTAGGATCGCCACCATGAGCGGGGTGACGGGCGGCAATTGTCGCCGCAACGCGATCTAGAATCGTACTCATGAGCGATAGATCTCATCTGGATTTTTCAACACCGGATCAACGGTGACCCACACCGGCGTGGCATCCTCTTGCGCCTCCAAGCGCTGAAAGAAGCAGTGCCGCCGCCCGGTATGGCATGCTACCCCGCCAACCTGATTCACCCGCAAAATAATGACGTCGTTGTCGCAATCCAGGCGGATCTCTTCAACATGTTGCAAGTGGCCCGATTCTTCACCCTTGAACCAGAGTTTTTTACGCGAACGCGACCAATACACAGCACGGCGCAATTCATGGGTTTTTTGCAGCGCTTCGCGATTCATCCAAGCAAACATCAAGACGGTATTGTCTTGCGCATCTTGCGCAATGACTGGAATAAGCCCTTGCTCATCCCATTTCACCTGATTAAGCCAGGATACCGCAGGGGCAACACGGGTTTCTTTACGCCGCTCCGGGCCTAAATAACTGGGCTGCTCAATGACAATGCTCATGTACTCATACCCTTAAAGGAACGTGCCTACAGACGCACGCAAATACCGCGCTCGGCCATAAAAGCTTTCGCTTCTTGGATGGTGTGTTGTCCGTAATGAAAAATACTCGCTGCCAGCACTGCATCGGCATACCCTGAGGTAATCCCATCTGCCAGATCAGCGAGCCCACCAACGCCCCCACTGGCAATCACCGGCACGCTGACAGCATTGCTGACCGCCCGCGTCAAAGCAAGATCAAAACCGCTGCGCGTGCCATCCCGATCCATGCTGGTAAGCAAAATCTCCCCCGCGCCCAAGGTCGCCATCTGCTGGGCCCAAGCGACGGCATCTAGGCCGGTTGCATTACGCCCACCATGAGTAAAGACCTGCCATTGATCAGGGCCAGTTTGTTTGGCATCGACAGCAACCACGATACATTGCGAACCAAATTTGCTCGCCGCCTCAGCAACCAGTTGGGGATTTTGAACTGCTGCCGTGTTAATAGAAATTTTATCCGCACCGGCATTCAGCAAGCGTCGGACATCCTCAACCTTACGCACCCCACCGCCGACGGTCAGCGGAATAAACACTTGGCTCGCCACGGCTTCAATCACATGCAAAATAATATCGCGCTGATCACTGGAAGCGGTGATATCAAGAAAGGTTAGTTCGTCAGCGCCTTGCTCGTCATAGCGACGGGCGATTTCTACTGGGTCCCCAGCGTCACGCAGCTCGACGAAATTAATACCTTTGACGACTCGCCCAGCGGTCACGTCTAAACAGGGAATAATCCGCTTGGCTAACATATCAGGCTGACGTACCGGCTTGCGCCGCTTGCGTTAACGCATCTGCCCGCGCTTGTCCCGCCGCGAAATCCAAGGTGCCCTCATAGATTGAGCGGCCACAAATAGCCCCTTCAATGCCTTCCTCTTGAACCCCACAGAGTTTTTCCACATCAACCACGGAAGTCATGCCGCCACTGGCGATAATTGGGATCGTGACCGATTGTGCCAATTTAACCGTCGCGTCGATATTGACGCCACTGAGCATCCCATCGCGCCCGATATCCGTATAAACAATCGAGGCCACCCCATAATCCTCAAACTTTTTCGCCAGATCAATTACATCATGGCGCGTTAACTTGCTCCAGCCATCGGTCGCGACCTTACCGTCTTTCGCATCTATCCCCACAATGATCTGCCCTGGAAAGGCGCTACAGGCATCATGCAAAAAGCCCGGGTTCTTGACGGCGGCGGTACCAATAATGATGTAACTGAGGCCATCATCCAAATAGCGCTCAATCGTATCGAGATCACGAATGCCACCGCCTAGCTGTACGGGAATATCGTCTCCCACCGCGGCGACAATCGCTTTAATCGCGCCCTCATTTTTGGGCTTGCCTGCAAAGGCCCCATTCAGATCAACCAAGTGCAAGCGGCGGGCACCCTGTGCAACCCAATGCTTTGCCATGGCTGCTGGGTCTTCGGAAAAAACAGTAACGGCGTTCATATCGCCTTGCTTCAGACGCACACAGTGGCCATCTTTCAGATCGATTGCAGGGATCAGCAGCATGATAGTGTCAGGTTAGAACAAAAAATTAAAAATTAGGGTTGCCAACGCGTGAAGTTACGGTACAGCGTCAATCCGTGCGTCGCACTTTTTTCAGGGTGAAACTGCGTCGCAAAAATGTTAGCGCGTTGTACCGCGCAGGTAAAGCGCTGACCGTACTCACTATAGGCCGCAATATCAGCGGGGTTATCCGGCACCACATAGTAGCTGTGTACGAAGTAAAACCGCGCACCATCAGGAATACCAGCCCAGAGCGGGTGCGAGCCTACTTGCCAAACTTCGTTCCAGCCCATGTGCGGTACTTTCAAGCGTTGCCCGTCGGTCGCCCCTGGCGCTGGCATATTGTCCGCAAATTTGACGACGCGGCCCGGAAGTCGTTGCAGACAAGTGACCTCCCCTTCAGCGCTCCAATCAAACAGCATTTGCTCGCCCACACAAACACCAAGCAGCGGCGTGCTCTCAGCAACGCGCAGCACCACCTCCAACAGCCCGGACTCGCGCAAGTTACGCATGCAGTCTGGAATCGCGCCCTGGCCCGGCAAAACCACCCGATTGGCACGACGAATCACAGCAGGATCAGCGCTTATCTCGATAGTTGCAGAGGGGGCCACGGCTTGCAGCGCATTGGCGACAGAGCGCACGTTCCCCATTCCGTAATCAACAATTGCAATGGTATTCATGATTTAAAACTCAGCGGTCTGACTGCAGATCGGCAGGTTAACGTGGGTGCGCCGCCGACAGAGGCAGGCCTAGCACGCGACGATTGCCCGAAAGTCACACCGATAACGTTCCTTTCGTCGAAGGAATGGCATTTCCTTGGCGTGCATCGAACTCAATCGCCATGCGTAAAGCGCGACCAAACGCTTTAAAGACCGTCTCACATTGATGGTGTGCATTGTGGCCCCGCAGATTATCCACATGGAGGGTCACCAAAGCATGATTCACAAAACCTTGAAAAAACTCATGGGTGAGATCAACATCGAAAGTGCCAATCATCGCGCGGGTAAAGGGCACCTCAAACGTCAACCCGGGGCGTCCCGATAAATCAATCACCACACGCGAGAGCGCTTCATCCAATGGCACATAAGCATGGCCATAGCGCCGAACACCTTTTTTGTCGCCAATTGCTTTCGCAAAAGCCTGGCCCAGCGTAATCCCGATATCTTCAACGGTATGGTGCGCGTCAATGTGCAAATCACCTTGCGCGTCGATTTCCAGATCAATCAAGCCATGCCGGGCAATTTGATCCAACATGTGATCTAAAAAAGGCACCCCCGTCTGAATCGACTGCAAACCCGATCCATCCAGATTTAACTTAACCCGAATTTGGGTTTCCAGGGTATTACGGACAACCTCGGCCTGACGCGGAGGAATGGGCGAAGCGACAGCAGTCATGATGAATGTGGCGTCATAAAGACTAAAAGAAGATTTTAACCTGCATGATACCATTGCAGGCTGTGAGAAATTAGCTTAAACCATGCGATGAGTCAATTCTGGAACCCTCTTGTACACGATCTAGTGCCCTACGTACCCGGTGAGCAGCCCAAGGTCAGCAACCTGATCAAACTCAACACCAATGAAAGCCCTTACGGCCCATCACCACGGGCGTTGGCGGCCATACAGGCAGCGCTGGATGACAAACTGCGACTCTATCCAGACCCAAACAGTGACGCCCTGAAACAGGCGATTGCCGACTTTCATCATAGCGCCCAACTCACCCCTGACCAAGTTTTTGTTGGCAATGGGTCTGACGAGGTATTAGCCCACGTATTTCTCGGCTTACTCAAGCACCCCGGTCGGCCACTGCTATTCCCAGACATTACCTACAGCTTCTACCCGGTTTACTGCCAACTTTATGGCATCAGCTACCAAACGGTCCCACTCCAAGCCTCATTTAAATTGGTCTTGGCGGACTACGCGGCCATCAGCCCAGCATGCGGCGTGATTTTCCCCAACCCCAACGCCCCTACCGGGCGCGCCCTCGCCGGCGAAGAGATTGCAGCATTGGCTGCTCAACAGCCCGACCGATTGGTGGTGGTAGACGAGGCCTATGTTGATTACGGCGCAACCAGCGCGGCCAGCTTAGTGAATCAATACCCCAATTTATTGGTGATTCACACCCTCTCCAAATCGCGAGCACTCGCCGGATTACGTGTTGGCTATGCCCTAGGCCAACGGCATTTGATTGAAGGCCTGGAACGCGTAAAAAATAGTTTTAATTCCTACCCACTGGGCCGCCTGGCACAGGCAGGCGCAATCGCCGCAATGCAAGATCGCGACTACCTTAACCAAACGTGCCAAGCCGTCATCACCACCCGCGAACGAACTGTTGCAGCGCTCAGTCAACTCGGCTTTGAAATTATTCCCTCAGCGGCTAACTTTATTTTTATTCACCACCCCCAACACGCAGCCGCCACCCTCGCCCAAAAGCTCCGTGAACGCCACATTATTGTTCGTCATTTCAAGCAACAACGAATCGAGCAATACCTGCGCGTCACCATTGGCACCGAGGCACAAATGGCAAGCTTTATCAGCGAAATAGAAAACATACTGGCGGGTTAGGGCCTCTAACAGCTGAGGGTTGTGGGATAGCCGTTACGCAAGACAAAGATGAACCTGGAAGGATTTAGCCTGTTTATTTCATCTCTCCCAAATGTAATAAAGAGGCCAAGCACGGCCCTTCGGTACCCGATCACCGCAACTGATGCGCGCTACAGGTAGACACTTTGGACTGACTTAAACGGTCTTGTGAAGAAAATTGTGGTACGTCCACTATTTTTGTCCCCTATTTTTCGCTGGGGTTGTCGTTGAGCGCGCGGGCCATGCAGACTGGAAAATTTCTCAAGGGTACCAGTAAAAATCGTCATTTAATGAATATCCAATGGACTTTTCATAACCAATTCTGTGAACAGCAATACGGATTATTTTTCCTTGCTTATCGCCGCTAAAAGTAAATGTGATCCCTTCATTTTTGACGATCCAATCGAATCTATTATGGCCACGTGGAATTAGAGAGTAGTGGTCCTCATAACCATCTGAAAAAGCAGTTGATACATCATCAAAACTTGATAAAACAGAGATTCGATTACACGTAGAAAATGTATCTGAATTTAGATGAATATCTGAAACTAATTTTGCTTGATCATAAACAACAAACAAAAAATTTTTTCTATTTGAGGACATCCAAATAGAAATAGTATGTTTCTGTCTTAGTAACTTTTTTGTTGGTTTTCCAAGGATGATCTCCACATCTTTAAATGCCATATTTAAACAAATTTTACCCACGCAGTGACCCGGAATGATTTGATTTTTCTCTAGTGAACTACAATTGGATCCACTTCCAAAAGTAGCGGATACATGAAATAAAAGCCATATAGTTAAAATAATTTTTGATTTCATTGCTTCACCAATTCTTTCCTTTGATGTACAAATAAATCGGCCACGCTCCATAATTTTTGTCAGGAATATAAAATAATCGTGGTCTGTCCCCTATTTCCTGCTAGGGCGAGCGGCAGCATCATCGCCATTCGCTTGATCCTGATGGGTGTCTGGCGCGATTCGTCGCAGCCATATGTTGAAGAAACGGACGTGAACGGTTAAGGCAAATCAGGTAAATAGTTTTACAATTGGCGGCTCATGCCGCCATGGCTTCGCTTACTCGCTTGACAGCCTCCAGCTAATGGGTGTCCCCTATTTTAATCGTTGCATCAAGTCGGCTTTAATTTTCTCCAAAAGAGATTGGTCATCAATCCCATCCTCTCTCAAGAAATAATTGCCAATTTGGCTATCGTGATATACCGAAATAGGAACATCGTTTGAACGAAGTACCCAGCGTCTCGAGTAAATCGAATCACTTGATTCATTCACCTCTGCTTGCCAATGTTTTTGTAAATACTGTACAAATGAATCAAGGCCATCCCATTCGGAATCGACTTCAATATGATATTCAACTGCACCATCTTTGTTTTTGCATGTCCTAATTGGAGGAAGTTTAGTATTCATCATTAATCCAATCCATATTGCTTATTTACTGAAGCACGTGTTTTTTGTGCGCTATTCAAAATGCTGTGATAAATATCGTCACCAGAATAGCCACGTGCAGCCTTGGATTCAATCATTTGCTGCCATGTCATGTTTGGCTCTTCTCGAATCAGTCTATCAGCACTAACTCTGTCAGACATAAATTCACGAGCATCGGTACGATTGGCATTTCTAAAGTCAAACGCTTGTTTGGCTTGAGTCTCAAGTGAAGCAGATGAATCAATTCTTCCAAGTATTTTTGCATCTTCTGACAAGTACCACTGGCGCGCTTCAAGATTGGACATAGTGCCACGAACCGGATTGGTTCCATATTGACTGTAAAAATCCGCGCTTCTTAAATTCACCAAATCTGGATTGTATGCATTTCCCTCCAAAGTAGGCATGCCACCTGAGAATGACCTTGCACTACTACCCCTCACTCTCCCGAACGACAACGGTAGCGGATTCGCATTCAGCGTACCATACTCAAAAGGCCGTGGGGTAATCTTCCAATCCGGCACACCCCAATTACGCAGAGTTTGTGCCGAACCTTGAATGCCGCTTGTTAAACCCTCTTCCAAGGCGTAAACAGCACGCCCCGCCTTTACCCAACCCAGCGGACTCAGGGTTTCACCAAGCAAGCCTCCTACTTGGCCTGCCATGCCCGGACTGTAGTTGAACGGCCGTAAATTAAATTGGCCATCAATTTGACTAACAAGGCGTCCACCATTGAACGCTTGGTCATAAAGCATCATATAACCTTTAGTCACATCACTAACGAAACCGATTGGCCCTTGTACTAAGCCAATTCCCACATTGGCAGCCCCCGTTCGTAAACCTAAACCAATGTTACGCATCTGTTCGCGATAAGGCATGGTGCTGGGGCCACCACTGGTTGAGGTGCTATAGCCAATCGGATTACCCAAGGCGTCGTATTCGACGCTGCTGGGGGCCTCAGGGCCTACTTTGACTTCCGGCCTGCCAGCGCGTGCTAGGCGGGCGTCTTCAGCTGCGCTTTGGTTGGGGATGGCAGCGAGTTGGCTCGCAAGAGAGGCGCGATAGTCAGCCGCTGTATCGGGGTATCCAAATTTATCCAGCATTTGAATGAGCCGGAGTTTTTCGTTGATGGGTAACGCTTCACCGGGCAATGACAATTGCAATCGATCTCGCCCACCCCCACCATCCGTCATCGTAAACCGCGGGTCTTGGGAGGCATAGGCATTTTGCGCGAGAGTAAGGCGCCCAGCGTCTGGGTTAAACGGATCAAACCCCTCACTCAACAGCGGTGCCGCACCAGGCTCCTGAGGCAACAGCCCCAGCCCTGCCCCCCAGCCACTGGGGCGCAGGCCGCTGAGTAAGCTGAGGGTCTCGGGGCGCATAACCGGTGCCAGCGCCGGGCGGTTACCCCAGCCGTAATAGTCGCTATCACTGGCTTGGTTGCTGGCGTTGAGCAAGGCGCGGTTGTCGATGCTGTCAACCGGGTCAGACGACGACACTGGCCAGGCCGCGCCGCCCGTGTCCTTATGCTATTGATGACAGTACTTCATCTACCTTAACCCTTTTCTCTGCGTCGGAAAGCGCACTCCATCTAGTATGGGTAACTACTGGTACAACTTTCTCCACAAATTGTGGTGGTTCCGTTTCTTCCCAATATTCCATTTCTTGACTATTGCAAAAAGGACATTTTGGGAATATTCCTATTTGAAAAGGATTGCCTGCACTATCTGGATCACAAGCAATCGCACCATAGTTTTTTCGAAGGATATCTGCAAGCAGATTAGACTTCTTACCGATCATTCTCGGATTCGCCTTCAGCAACCTATCAACCTCTTCATAGGTTTTGTCTTGAAAAGCGTCTAAGTAGGCTTCTTCAGCATTTCCAACACTACGGAGTAGAAACTCTCCATACGAATCAAAAACTATCTCAGGAGCTTTAAATTCTCCATCACATTTTGCGCATTTAAATTTAATAAGTTGTAGTTTCATGGTTTTACCGGCGTAACAGAAACCGGTCTCAAAATTTCATTGAAGTTATCAAGAACAGCATTATTAATGCCACCATTCGCTCGCTCAGAATAGAAGCGGATAACATTAGAGCCTTGCTCATGTGCCTGCAAACCAATATTTGCGTCGAAGAACTAATTGCAACAATAGGGGACGCACCATGAATAATACGAATACGCGAATAATTGTGAAATAAATGCAGTCTACCCCAATTAGAGCCTTTTTCTTCCTATTATTCATTCCGCCCAAGCTGGCGACACCCTCAACAGCATGGCCCAACGCTACTACGGCAACTGCGACTACTGGTACCGTCTGGACGTATCTGCTACCAGCGGCACCGGTCGAAGCGCACCTTCGCTAGGTGCTTGCGGGGGCATGGCGCTGCCGGTTTCTGGCAATACCATTCATGGTGCCACGCAGCATGATTTTTTTCAGGGTTTGACGCATTATTATGTGATTGCGCCGCGTGATTCACTTACACGGCTCACCACCGCAGCCACATCTCACCAGTCTGATGCGCCCCTTACCAGGAGATTGCTATGAATGACATCCTCAACGTCCCCACCACACCCAATCTGGAACCGAGTTTGCCAACTGCGCAAGAGATAGCTCCCTTGGCTGCTATCGGTTGGTTGCGCTCCGGTTGGCAAGACCTCCTGGCGACGCGTGGCGTTGGGGTTTTTTATGGTGCCCTCTTCACGTTGATGGGTTATGCCATTCAAGGAATTTATGCGACACGCTGGCAGCTGACGATGGCGCTCACTGCAGGTTTTTTTCTGCTGGGCCCATTTCTCTGTGCGGGCGTGTATGAGCTTTCCCGGCAGCGCGAGCGGGGTGAAAGGGTTAATTTGTTAAGTTCATTGCTGTGCTGGCGGCGGAATCTGCCTGCCTTGGCTTTCTTCGCGGTGATATTAACGTTTGTGATGATCGTCTGGGCGCGTATTTCTGTGGTTATTTTTGCGCTTTTTTCAAATACCGACTTTCCAACCTTACAAAGCTTAATTGGTCAAATCATCTCACTTGATAATCTTGAGTTTATCGGTGTCTGGACAGCCGTCGGCGCAGTGATTGCAACTTTGGTCTTTGCGATTTCAGTGGTCACTGTTCCACTGTTACTCGATCGGCAAAGCGATACGCTGATTGCGATGTTTGCCAGTGCCCGCGCGCTATGGCAAAACCTATTGGCGCTGTATGTGTGGGCGGTGCTTATCGTGCTACTGATTGGCTTTAGCCTGGTTTACTTTTTACCGGCATTGTTGGTCACCGCGCCACTCGTTGGGCATGCGACTTGGCATGCCTATCGGGCCTTGCTTGCACAGTGAGCGCATCATGGAAACCATTTTAGTTTATGGCGATTCGCTGGCTTGGGGCATTATTCCAGACACCCGACAGCGTCTCCCTTTCGAGCAACGCTGGCCAGGGGTGCTGGAACTGCGTTTACATGGCTATCGCATTAAAGCACGCGTCGTAGAGGATTGTCTGAATGGCCGGAGAACGGTTTGGGCTGACCCTTTCAAGCCAGGGCGTCAAGGCATCAACGAATTGGCGCAACGGATTGAAATTCACTCCCCTCTGGCGCTCGTTATCTTAGCGCTTGGAACCAATGATTTTCAAGCCACCCACCAACATGATGCTTGGTTGTCAGCGCAAGGCATTGCCGCTTGTATCCAGGCAATCCAGCAAGCGCCTATTGAGCCGGGTATGCCTAGGCCACCAATCTTGGTGGTTGCCCCACCCCCCATCACTCAACCGAGGGGGGCCATTGCGGGTAAATTCAAAGATGCGGAGAAACGTTGTCTAGGCGCAGCCGACGCGTATCGACGTGTGTGTGGGCAATTCGACCAAGTGGCGTTTTTTGATGCGGCTGATGTGGCGGTTACCAGCCCGATTGATGGGGTTCATCTGGATGCGGCAGAGCATCAAAAATTAGGCTTGGCCTTGGCAGAAGTTGTCGCCCCGTTGCTCAGTCAAGCGCGGCGATCAATCGGCTGACGGGGTGTTGGGTCTGTCTGGCTGTTTATCGAGATAATGCATGGCGGCCGCGTAAATAATAATGAGTAGCAGGTAAAGGCATAAGATGCCCTGTGCCGCCATGAAAAAGGAACCAGACAACCCAAAAATCTGCCATTGTGCGAGGGGTTCTGCAAACCAAGCAAAGACAAAAGTGAGGATGAACCAACTGAGCAACAGGCTCAGTGTCAGTAACAAGACGCGCCGACGATAGCGGGCGTCAACCTCTATTTTCAAATCGACGTTGGGCGATGGGGTCATTTATCGGAAGGGATAGGCACGTGCAATCGCGCGAAAACGGGCAACCAGTAACGGCGATCCTGCATTAAAGCTTTTTAGAAACCCCATGGCGCCGCCATTTTTTAATCTCACGACCAACCGTTGTGCGCCTGGAATGCCGATGAATTTTGCATATTCAATTTGGTTCCAACTCACCGTCTTGGGAAATAACCAATCTTGGTGGATTCCCGCTTGGTCAATCCGTACCCGCGCTGTCCAGAGATAATACACGGTGATCATCACAATCAAGTTTGCGCCGAGCACCAAGCCCCAACCTAACAGCGGTAGCGCAGGCAGATCGGCCATGACAATCAATGAGAGTGAGCGCAGTGCCACCAGCGCGCCTAACACCCCGCCCAAGTAGCGGAGTAACGATGAAAAAGCCGGACCTTCTGCATAAAAATCAGTTTCTTGCATACATGCTTTCTGGTTTTTCTCTGGTTCAATCCTAAGCCTCGGCCATGCGGCGGGGGCGATAAGCACGTTAAGCGCGTTAGCGCATTACCCCTCGTTATCAGCGCGCTTACAACGACGATTTCAAGGGCGCAGAAACGGCAGACTGATGACAGGGGTGTTGCGCACGGTCAGTGAGCTGTAACCAGATTTGCTGCCGCTGTGACTCACTGGCACTGCCCCACGCGGCAATTTCAGCCAAACTGCGTAAGCAGCCCACACACCACCCGGTATCGGGATGAATATCACAGATTTGACGACAAGGAGAAGCGATCATTTGCTTAGCCTGATTGATAACGGTAAGACGAATTCCTGTTTAGTGTGCCATCAGGGCGCGTCCTGCTCGGCTCTGATTGGGCCTGCCAATGATGCCAGAAATCCACGCTCCCGTCGCGGCTAATTCACTTAGGGCTATCCCGCCCTCCAGAATCCGATTGCCAGTCTGGTCAACAATCGGCATACCCAGCCCATGCAGGAGATAAACCACTTCCTCAGTGGCGACATTGCCAGTCGCCCCACGGGCATAGGGGCAGCCACCCAGACCGGCGATAGAGGAATGGAAAATACGGATATCAGATTCCAAAGCGGCATAGATGTTCACCAGGGCTTGACCATAGGTGTCATGAAAATGCCCGGCTAACTGTGTTGCTGGCACCAGCTGCTGCGCCGCTGCAAACACTGCTTTGACGGCATTTGGCGTGGCGACCCCAATCGTGTCGGCAATATCAAATTCGGTGATCCCGAGCGGGATAAGCTGCTCAACCACGCGCACAACTTGGCTGGGGGCGATCGCCCCCGCATAGGGGCACCCAAAGGCGCAAGAAATGCTGGCGCGTAATCGCACGGCCTTGTGGGGGGGCTGCGCTTGGTTATGCTCAGCCAGACGAGCCACAATCGGTTCAAAACGGCGAATGCTTTCTTCAATCGAACAATTAATATTCTTTTGCGCAAAAGCCTCGGATGCCGCAGTGAATATCACCAATTCCTGCGCCCCAGCGTCAATGGCTACTTGTGCCCCCTGGAGGTTAGGGGTTAGGGCGCTAAAGCGGGCCTGTGCAGCGGCAGACTGGCTGGCCTGCAGTGCCACCAGGCGCGTCATCAATGCGTGATGGTCTGACATTTGTGGCACCCATTTTGGGGACACAAACGCCGTCGCTTCAATTTCGCGCAATCCCACTTGCAACAGGCGTTCAATCAACTGCAACTTAATGGTCGTATCAATAGGGGTCTTTTCATTTTGCAGGCCATCGCGCGGGCCTACTTCAATGACCCGCACTGCATCGCTCACCGGAAGACGTGGCGATTGATCCCCAGTTGGAGGAGAAACGGAATTATTCGTTGCAACATTTGAATGCATCATGCTTCCTCCGCCAAAGGGGTATGTTCGTTGACTGGACTCGTGGCAGCAGCGCTAAAGCGCAGGAGCTGCGCCCCATCTGCCACTTGCTCTCCCACCGCGCAGAGCCATTCATCCACTTGACCTGCGGTGGCGGCCCGTAGGGTATGTTCCATTTTCATCGCTTCCAGGACGAGTAATGGCGCTCCCGCTGCGACCGGTTGACCAATCGCCGCCAACAATGCCACGACCTTGCCTGGCATTGGGGCGCGTAAATTTTGCTCGCCAGCATGCCCCGCCTCTGCGCCTGCCTGAACGGCGCGGGGATCGAGATAGCGCAACGTGACGCCATCTTGTTCAGGATTGCCGGCGAGGTTGATTTTCCAGCCAGTCGCCGTCACAAAGAGTTGTGCTGTCACGGCTATCTCACCCCACTGCAATTGAATTTCCCAACCAGCAGGGTCCGTGTGCGTTGCCCCATAGAGCGGCTGAGTTTGATAATGCACGGCATGGCTAACCCCCGCGACCGCCATCTGAGGCAACCCAGCAATGGCAGGGTGCTGCCAAGCGGGGGCGGGGGCTAAGTAATCGACCTGGATTACTGGCCCGTCATTGTTCCCTTTTTGAACGCTGGCAAACTGCAGCGAACGCCATGCGGGACCTTGTATCCGCCATGCGGTTTTAGCGGCATACGGGCTGCGCGACGCTGTCTGCAAAGCATTGACGGCGCTTTCGGCTGACGCTTCATGAGTGAGCTGGGCGATGGTGGCCAATAGCCCATGCACAGTAGTCGCAACGGGTAGGCTCAAAAGATCGGCGGCATGGCGGGCAATAAAACCGGTATCAAGCTCGGCCTGGATAAACGCTGGGTGAGCGATCACACGACGTAAAAAGCGAGCATTTGTCTGCACCCCCACAACGTGCGTGTGCTTGAGCAGCACGGCGAGATTGGCCAGCGCCATCTCACGTGTTTCACCCCAGGCGATCAGCTTGGCAATCATGGGATCATAGAGTGGGGTAATGTCATTCCCGGCCTGCACCCCACTATCCACCCGCAACGCATAGTGATGCGTAAACTCCCCAACCGCCAACCCGCAGACAGCCGTGCTGGGTAATTGACAGTAAGTTAAATGCCCGATTGAGGGCAAAAAGTCGTGTTCAGGCTGCTCGGCATACAAGCGAGCCTCAATCGCGTGGCCGCGAATCGCCAACTGTGCCTGCTGACGCGGCAGCGGTTCACCCGCAGCGACCCGGAATTGCCACTCGACCAAGTCTAAACCCGTGATCATTTCTGTCACTGGGTGCTCGACTTGTAAACGGGTGTTCATTTCCATGAAATAAAATTCACCGCTTGGGGCGTAGATAAACTCGACGGTTCCTGCCCCAACGTAATTGACCGCTTTGGCCGCCGCCACCGCTGCTTGGCCCATGGCTTGCCGAATTGGCTCAGACAGATGGGGCGCGGGGGCTTCTTCCAACACCTTTTGGTGCCGCCGCTGAAGTGAGCAGTCGCGCTCGAACAAATACACGGCATTGCCTTGCTGGTCAGCGAAAACCTGGATTTCAATGTGGCGTGGCTTAACAATGTATTTTTCGATCAGTACTTTGTCATTGCCAAACGCATTTTTTGCCTCGCGCTGACAACTGGCAAGCGCAGCGGCAAAGTCAGCCGCGTTGTCAACAATGCGCATCCCTTTGCCACCGCCGCCTGCACTGGCTTTGATCAAAACGGGGTAGCCGATTTGCGCCGCTTCCCGCGCCAGTAAATCAGGGTCTTGCACTGCACCGTGATAGCCCGGCACTAAGGGAACCCCAGCCTGTGCCATTGTCGTTTTCGCCGCAGATTTGTCGCCCATTGCACGCATCGCCGCCGGCGATGGACCGATCAAGATCAGTCCGGCAGCCTGACAGGCTTCGGCAAAGTCAGGATTCTCAGACAAAAACCCATAGCCAGGGTGAATCGCCTGCGCGCCATAAGCGCGTGCAGCGGCAAGAATTTTTTCAGGCCGCAAGTAGCTGTCAGCAGGGCTCTCACCACCTAGGGGATAAGCGTCATCACACAGACGCACATGCCGCGCTTGACGATCTGCGTCTGAGAACACTGCCACCGTGCGCAAGCCAAGCCGCTTTGCTGTCTTAGCAATGCGGCAAGCAATCTCGCCGCGGTTAGCAATTAATACAGTGTGAAAAGTTGGCATCATCAAGAACCCAGTTTGTCAGTCATACAAGCAAGTATCAGCGCGTCATTCCAACTGCGCAGCGTGAATTAGGGTGCGCTGGCTTCTTTACCCGGTAATTTTCGGTACCCAGCTCGGTTTACGTTTTTCCAAAAACGCCCGGATTCCTTCTTGCGCTTCTGGCCCTCGGCGAATTTGCGCAATATGCTGTGCGGTCTCTGCACGCAGGGTGTCATCCAGCTCACGGCCACGTTGCATTTGAATTAATTGCTTCGCTTGGGCAACGGCATGGGGGCCATTCAACAAAATATGATTGAGCAAACTATCAATCGCATCATCTAGCTCTTCGGCACTGGTGACCGCATGGACCAATTGGATACGATGCGCTTCACTGGCGCTGAATCTTTCTGCGGTCAGAAAATAACGGTGCGCCATCCGGGGGCCTATCGCATTGATCACATAAGGGCTAATGGTGGCCGGAATCAGCCCTAGTTTTGCTTCACTCAGCGCAAACAGCAAACCATCCTGTGCCACCGCGATATCGCAAGCCGCAACCAAGCCAACGCCGCCCCCAAAGGTATGCCCATGCACACGGGCAATCACAGGCTTGGGGCAGATATAAATTGCATGCAGCATATCCGCCAGAGCCTGCGCATCTTGGCGATTGGTTTCTTCGTCGGCATCGGCCATGCGGCGCATCCAAGCCAGATCGGCCCCCGCACAAAAGGCATCGCCTTTGGCCGCCAAGACCACGGCACGAACCCGCTGATCGGCCTGCATCCCCAGTATTGCTTGATGTAAGTCTGCAATCATCTGGTCATTAAAGGCATTCTTCTGTTCTGGCCGATTCAACCAGATCACGCCGATTTCTTGAATGTGTTCAACCAATAACGTGGCGAAGTTAGACTGTCCCATTATTTACCTCCCCCTTCTTGGGGTGTGCTCGTTTTTGGTGGAGTCCAGACAATATTGTTATCAACCGCGTACAACACGCAATCACTGGCATTACGCGCGCAACTGGCCATGGCTCGGGCTTGCGCATTCTCGCCGGTCGCCCATCCCCAGGCACCGTTCTGACCAAGCGCAAAAGCACGCGGCGTCGGTTTAGATAAAAACTCTTGATACCCTTGCCGCCCAGAGTCACGGATAAACGGAACGGCGCTGATATTCGCTAATTGATTGACTGGTTTAGCCGTTGGCACCAAAGGTAAGGGTTGCACAACGCGTTTTTGCGCTGAGAAGTTTTTACCCGGTGCAATTAATTGCTGTGCCCATTCAATCACACCCTGTTTCTGCAAGTCGTCTTGCGTAAAATTTGTTGATAACCCGAAGGAAGAGAGCGGAACAAAGAACTCTATTCGCCCAAAATCACCTTGCTGGTGATTAGAGTATCCAATCAGGATAAACTCATTGGGTAAATCTATGTTTTTGGATTTAACCCAAGACATAAGTGATTTACCACTGGCACTATTCTCAAAGTCATTGGCCCGGAAAGTGCTGATATAGAGACATTCGGGAAAGCGATAATGCCAAACAGCGTTAGCTAGCCGCTGATAGTAAACAGCTTGTTTACTTGCAGGTGTACAGCTACTAATTGATTCATTGACATCCCATACCGTTGAATGACTCCCTTCAATTAATAAAATCGCGGCAATCCCATTTGTCTCGGTCGGTTTGGCGGCGAGCCCTAAAATACTCTCTGCTGTATAAAATCGAGCAGTTTTAACCACGCGCTCCTGGCCGGCGATCACCCAGCCGGAATCTACTTCGACGGGTTTTCTGCCTGCGCGAATTACGTTATCAGAAACGGATTGACCTACCGTACTGCGATGTAAATCTGTCGCACCTACATACTGTATGAACAATAAGATTCCTATACCCAAGCAATGCTTAAATATTTTTTTTACTGGTCCGGTAATCGCTCGCATTTTCAACTCCCTCTCTATTTTTGATTACTCAATATTTACATTCTAAAAACGCCGAAACTTGTCTCTGCTATCGGTGCGTGAGCACAAGCGGCTAAGCTCATCGCCAAGACTTGGCGGGTATCAGCAGGGTCAATAATGCCATCATCCCACAGTCTTGCACTGGCATAATAGCTGTGCGATTGCTCGGCAAACTGCTGGCGAATGGGGGCTTTGAAGTCGGCTTCCTCTTGTGGGCTCATGGCTTTACCCTGTTTCTGCAAGATCTCCTGACGTACCGTTGCCAAGACACTGGCAGCTTGTTCACCGCCCATTACACTGATTCTGGCATTCGGCCACATCCAGACAAAACGCGGGTTGTAGGCGCGCCCACACATCCCATAATTACCCGCGCCAAATGAGCCGCCGATAATCACGGTAATTTTTGGCACTTGCGCACAGGCAACCGCATGCACCATCTTGGCACCGTGCTTGGCAATACCTTCATTTTCGTATTTCTTGCCGACCATAAAGCCAGTAATATTTTGCAGAAATATGAGGGGGATTTTTCGTTGGCAACATAGCTCAATAAAATGAGCGCCTTTGAGTGCTGATTCGGAAAATAAAATACCGTTATTGCCAATAATGCCTACTGGCATCCCCTCAATATGGGCAAAGCCACAGACAAGGGTGGTGCCATAGCGCGCCTTGAATTCATCAAACTCACTGGCATCGACAATCCGTGCGATGACTTCGCGAATATCAAATGGCTGCTTGGTATCCGCCGGAATAATGCCGTACAGCTCCTCAGCGGGGTACAGTGGTGAGCGTGGGGCGCGCAGCGACTGCTGGGGAATCGCCTGTGCCGAACGGTAATGGAGACTCGCTACCGCTTGGCGTGCTAGCGCCAAGGCATGGGTATCATCTTCAGCCAAGTAGTCAACCACCCCAGAGAGGCGGGTGTGTACATCGCCCCCTCCCAATGCCTCTGCGGTAACGACCTCGCCGGTTGCCGCATGCACCAGCGGGGGGCCGCCTAAAAATATGGTTCCTTGTTCTTTGACAATAATTGACACATCACTCATGGCGGGGACATAGGCACCACCTGCAGTGCAAGAGCCCATCACCACGGCAATCTGTGGAATGCCTTGGGCACTCATATTGGCCATGTTGAAAAAAATCCGGCCAAAATGTTCTTTATCCGGAAATACCTCGTCTTGCATTGGTAAATTCGCCCCCCCTGAATCCACCAGATACAAACATGGCAAACGATTTTGAGCAGCAATTTCCTGCGCCCGTAAATGTTTTTTAACCGTTAGGGGATAGTAGCTGCCCCCCTTCACAGTGGCGTCATTGGCGACGATCATACAGTCGATACCTGCAATACGTCCGACCCCCCCAACCGTACCGGCACACGGGGCATCATTGCCATAGACGTTATACGCAGCCATGCTGCCAATTTCGAGGAAAGGTGCGCCAGGGTCCAGCAATTGCATGATTCTGTCGCGCACCAAGAGCTTGCCGCGTGCCAGGTGCTTTTCTCGCGCCACCTGACCGCCGCCTTGGCTGATTTCCTGAACAATACGCCGCCAGTCCGAAACCTGCGCCATTAGCGCGCTGTAGTTTTCTTGGTAAGCTGCACTGCGTGGATTTATTTGGGTCGTTAACTGCATACAATCCTCGTAAGAAATAGGGGGCAACAAGCGATCAAAAGCGTCTTACCATGACAGTGAATGGCCCAAGTGGTTTTTGTAGCAACCACTATCTGCGAGGCTTAATCCTGCAATGACTTGACGCAACCCTTGCACACTGTCAGCCACCTCAAGCGTTGCCTGAGGCCCACCCATGTCGGTTTTCACCCAACCAGGGCAGAGCGCCGCAAACGTGACTGCAGGATAATCAAACGCGGCACTGCGAATGGCCATATTGAGCGCCGCTTTACTGACGCGATACAGCCAATTCGCACTACTCTGGGCCTCGGCAATTGAGCCCATGCCGCTGGAAATCGCTATCCATTTACCATGCTGATTCGCTAATTTCGGCGCCAGGCAGGGCAGTAACTGCATCATGCCCAGCACATTCGTATGCATGACCAGATCGAACTCTGCCTGCGTCGGCACTGCTGTTGCTGGACCACGACTGAGGATACCGGCCACATAAATCACGAGATCATATTGCTCACCCGCAAGCACCCATTCCATACTCATAATGCTGCTGGGGAGTGTGACGTCTAATTTCAGTGGCTTTGCCCCAAGGCTTTGTAACTGCGGTAAGTCGGCCTCACGCCGAGCGGTCGCAGTGACATGCCAACCATCGGCTAAATAGCGTTGCGTTAAACCCAAACCGATTCCCCGGGTAGCGCCGATGATCAGTGCTCGCATGCGGTTATCTCTCTTTCTGGTCAGGGTTAAGCAGCGGGGAGTAATTCAAGCGCAATGGCGGTTGCCTCACCGCCGCCGATACAGAGGCTGGCAATGCCGCGCTTCAAACCACGTTGTTGAAGCGCATGAATTAAGGTGACTAAAATACGGGCGCCGCTTGCCCCAATCGGGTGCCCTAAAGCACAGGCCCCACCCCACACATTGACTTGCTCATCGGCCAGGCCGAAATGTGTTTGCGCCGCCATCGTCACTACCGCGAACGCCTCATTAATCTCATATAAATCAACTTCATGCGCAGCCCAACCCGCGCGGGCTAGTACCGCCTGGATAGCCCCAATCGGTGCCGTAGTGAATTTTTCTGGCGCTTGTGCGTAAGTCGCATGAGCAACTATCCGTGCTAAGCCAACCTGCCCTAATGCACGCGCTTGCGCCGCCGACAATAACCAGAGCGCGGCTGCACCATCAGAGATAGATGAGGCATTGGCGGCGGTAATCGTGCCATTGGCACGAAAGGCTGGGCGTAACTGCGATACTTTATCGAGCTTTGCACGCCGTGGTCCTTCATCCGTTGCAATCGTTTCAGGGCCAGCGCCTGGTGGTATCAATGGAATAATTTCTGGCGCAAACCAACCTGACTGAGTGGCGGTTTGCGCCCGTGTGGTGGAGCGTATGGCGAAGTGATCTTGCTGTGCACGGGTAAAGCCAAATTCATCCGCGCACTGCTCTGCGAACCAGCCCATCAGGTAGCGATTCCCTTGCTCGTCACGCGCATAGGCATCTTCCAAGCCATCAAAGAATAGATGATCAATCAACTGACTATGCCCTAAACGTAACCCCTGTCTGGCCTTAGGGGTCAGGTAAGGGGCCTGACTCATGCTTTCCATGCCACCAGCCAGCGCACTGTTTAGGCTCCCTGCACGAATTTGGTCATGCGCCAGAATCACCGCCTGCATCCCAGAACCACACATTTTATTGATCGTGGTGCAAGCCACATGCTGCCCCAACCCCGCCGCCAAAGCGGCTTGGCGGGCAGGGGCTTGACCAAGGCCCGCCGGCAACACGCAACCCAGCGTTACCTGCTGCACTGAGTGAGTCAAGGGTGGCGCGGCCGAGATCATGCCCGCTATTGCCTGCGCGGCGAGCTCTGGCGCACGATACCTTGCCAACTCGCCCTGAAAAGCCCCAATCGGGGTGCGCTTGGCAGCGGCAATCCAGACCTCATTTAGCATAGTGGCTCCTGATTAACGGGCTGCGCAAATTGATGTTTGAAGCGCAACTCGCGCGGATAGGGAAAAATGTTCGGCATGTGTCCTTGCAAAATCGCGCGCTGGCGGGCAGTCCAGTAATCGGCATCTAATAAATCAGCATGATGGCGCATAAAGAGACGACGAATCTTCGGGTCACCGAGCAGGAAGGCTGCAAACTCTTCCGGGAAAATATCGTTTGGCCCAACCGCGTACCAGGGCTCGCTGGCCATTTCAGCCTCTGGGTTTGGCGCTGGGGGGATGCGACGAAATTGGCACTCAGTCATGTACTGGATCTCGTCATAGTCATAAAAGACGACCCGTTCTAATGGTGTGACGCCAAAGTTTTTCCACAACATATCGCCCGGAAAAATATTAGCGGCGGCCAGTTCTTTGATCGCTAAGCCGTATTCCAATACGGCACGCTCACGTTCTTGCTCGTTTGCATGCTGCAGGTAAAGATTGAGCGGTACCATGCGCCGTTCGATATAGACATGGGCTAAATGAACCGCATCACCCTCCACCGTGACGGTACCCGGCACATCGCGTAAAAGCTCCTCGATCAGCGCTGGCGCAAAACGCTCACGCGGCAGGGCCACATGCGAGTATTCCCAAGTATCAGCCATCCGACCAACGCGGTCGTGTTGCTTAACGAGTTGATATTTCCCTTTGATGTGTGCCGTGCTGACGTCTTTACGTCGTTGTACCCCCTCTTTGATCAATTTAAATACATAGGGGTAAGAAGGGAGGGTGAATACCGCCATCACCAGACCACGGATGCCGGGAGCGGTCATAAACTGATCTGTGGAGTGGCGGAGGTGATAGAGCAAATCGCGGTAAAAGAGGCTCTTACCATGCTTTTGTAAACCCAGCATCGAATAGAGCTCTGCCTTGGGCTTGGTTGGCAGCAGTTGCTGTAAAAATTCAACATAAGCACTCGGCACTTGCATATCCACTAAAAAATAGGCCCGTGCGAAACTGAATAAACGCGCTAACTGTTCGGACTCCATCAGGAGCGTATCGATATATATTTGGCCGCGCTGATCGCACAAGAGCGGCACTGCAAACGGCCACACTTGATGACCATTCACAAAACGGCCAATCAGGTATGCGCCTTTGTTCCGAAAAAAGAGGCTGGATAAGACTTGTAACTGGCAATCTTGATCCAGATGAAACGGTCGAGGTAAATAGTACCTGGCCGCCTTAATCAGGCGTTGAATATCGCGCTCGACATCGACAAAGGGGCAAGCCAGCCCGCAATCAATCAGTAACTGCCGTAGGGTGCGACGCCATCCCTGCGTCAGCGGGTAGTAACTCCTATAAGCCGGTGGCTCAGCGTCCAAGTGTTCAGTCGATACGGCAGGCCGGACAAAGATGTAGTCATTATTAAAATAATTACGGTGCAAAATCCGGCAGGTCACCGAATTAAAAAACGTTTCCGCACACTCTGGCTGCTTATGGGCTTGCAATAACCCGACATAGTGCTGCTTGACATCTTGCCAATCTGCGTCATCCAACTGTTCGGCATTAAAGTCCGCAAGGATGTTTGCCACCGCTTCTTGTACCCGCAGATCATAGTAAGCAATCCGTTCACTCGATAGTCGCCGTAGCCCAACCCAGTCGCCAGCCTCAAAGCGCGCCTTGGCGAGCTGCGCTGCGTAACGGAATAGGCCGTAGTGACGATCAAAGCCCGCGAGTATGGCGCGGGCGATTTGGTGGGTAAAGGAATGCCGGCTGGTCATCAGGGGTGGATTTCGCTTAGCGGGTTTCCGCAAACAGCTCGCGGCCAATCAGCATGCGACGAATCTCGCTCGTGCCAGCCCCAATTTCATATAGCTTGGCATCACGCCACAAACGCCCTGTCGGGTATTCGTTAATATACCCATTACCGCCCAAAATCTGGATGGCTTCACCGGCCATCCAAGTGGCCTTTTCAGCAGCATAGAGAATTGCGCCAGCACAGTCCTTTCGCAAACGCCGTAATACCGCTGGCTGACCGCTACTGGCCGCCTTATCGCAAGCCTTGCCAACCTGATAGACATACGCACTACAGGCCATTTGGGTTGTATACATATCGGCCAATTTTCCCTGGATCAATTGAAATTCGCCTATCGCTTGCCCAAACTGCTCGCGGCTGTGTACATACGGTAGCACCACATCCATACAGGCCGCCATAATGCCCAGCGGGCCTGCAGAGAGAACGGCCCGCTCGAAATCGAGGCCAGACATCAGTACCCGCACGCCACCCCCGACTTCACCCAAGACATTTTCTAACGGTACTCGGCAATCTTGGAACACCAATTCACCGGTGTGCGAACCTCGCATCCCTAATTTATCGAGCTTTTGCGCGACACTAAAGCCTGGGAAGCTTTTCTCAATGATGAAGGCAGTAATACCCTGGGCCCCTGCACTAGGGTCGGTTTTGGCATAAACAATCAACACATCAGCATCCGGGCCGTTGGTGATCCACATTTTGCTGCCATTGAGTAGGTAATGATCGGCTTTTTTATCCGCCCGTAACCGCATCGAAACGACATCCGATCCGGCATTTGGCTCACTCATCGCCAACGCGCCAATATGTTCCCCACTGATCAGTTTTGGTAGATAGCGGGTTTTCTGACTCGCACTACCGTTGCGGCGCAATTGGTTCACACATAAATTCGAATGTGCGCCGTATGACAAGCCAACCGCGGCAGAAGCACGAGAAATTTCTTCTAGGGCGATCATATGGGCCAAATACCCTAAACCCGTACCCCCCCATTCTTCCTCTACGGTAATTCCCAGTAACCCCAACGCCCCTAATTTGGGCCATAAGTCCATTGGAAATTGATCGGTATGATCTATCTGCGCAGCTCGGGGAGCAATTTCTTCCTGGGCGAATTGGCGCACACTGTCGCGCAACATCACGAGTGTCTCATCCCATTCGAAATCGAGCCCGGGTAACGGCATAGACATAATTTTCTCCTCTATTGGCGATCTAAGGATCGCCTGATGCAGCGCGATTTAACAATATCCCAGATTACACGGGCTCTACAGCATGGCGAAATAAGTCACAGAAAAGGGGATTGCTTAACAGCTCTTTAAGTTTACGTTTGCGTAAACGTAAAGTCAACATCAATGGTAACTTATCGACGCTTTTGTCGTTGCGACAGAAGACGTTCGCATTCCGCTTGCATCGTTTGTATCTCACTTAAGGTTGCTTGTAGATCACTGAGCTGTGCACTCAACGCTTGCGCCTGCTGTTGCAGCACAACCTGCAAACGTTTTAATTGCGGCAAGGTATCTTTAGGCGACTCATACATGTCAATGAGTTCGCGAATTTGCCCCAACGACAACCCCAACCGCTTGCCACGCAGCGTTAATTTCAAACGCGCCCGATCGCGGACGCTGTAGAGCCGTCGCGTGCCCTCTCGCTGCGGCGCAACAATGCCGTGGTCTTCATAAAAACGCAGGGCACGCGGGGTCAGGTCAAATTCAGCGGCTAGTTGGGAGATGCTGAAAATACTGGATTGCTCGTGTGTCTCAGCGCCGACTGTGTGTGCGCCTTGTTTAGTTTTACGTGTTGGAGGTATGCTCGCCGAAGTCGGCTTTTTACGGCGTGCGCTGGGGTTGAATGCGGTCATTATCGACACTTTCTATCAACAAGAAGTCAGTCAACGTATATTATGTTTGAAGCCCTTGTTAATGCAACAGTACTCGACTGCGATGAATCCACTCTTGGCAATTCCTGAGACTATCCCCGAGATGAGTGATCGGGCTTTACATTATCCTGATATCGCCCCGCCCAGCTCGGGCGAGTGGAGCGCCATTGCGCCAGGATTCTATTGGCTCAGAATGCCGTTACCGTTTGCTTTAAACCACATTAATTTATGGCTGATTCGTGATCACTACGACGGGCGAGAGGGTTACACCCTGATTGATACCGGCATTCATGATGCAACGACTCAACAATGCTGGGAAGGATTGATTGCGCAACGCTTAGAGGGACTCCCAATCATTCGGGTTATTTGTACTCACCTCCACCCTGATCATATCGGTCTCGCGGCTTGGTTGTGTGAGCGATTTAATTGTCCCCTATGGATGAGTGCCAGTGAGTATGGACTGGGCAGGCTGCTGTCGCTGGGCGTACCGGGCACCGATACAGCAAGCCTTTGCCAACATTTTGCCCGTCATGGTATGCAAGCACCCGCCAGGCAAGCTGAGCTGCAGGCGCGTGGCGAACACTTTCAGCGCTATGTCCCGACCCTACCAACTAGCTATATTCGGATTGAGGCTGGGCAGCGCCTGGTAATCGGCGGACATCATTGGCGTGTGCTGATTGGACGCGGTCACTCGCCAGAGCATGTCAGCCTCTATTGCGAGGACTTGGCGCTGTTAATTGCAGGAGATATGTTGCTTCCTCGAATTTCTACCAATCTCAGTGTCTTTGCACTGGAACCAGAAGCCAATCCAATCCCTCAATTTCTCGATTCCATCGCCCATTACTCCGAGCTACCCGCGACAACACTGGTGTTACCCGCACATGGATTACCGTTTCAAGGAATGCATACACGGATTGAACAACTCAAGATCCATCATGCCTTACGATTACGCGAAGTACTGGCCGAGTGCGCCACGCCGCAATCGGCATACAGCATTACGGCAAGTATGTTTAAGCGCCCACTGGATGCACATCAACTCACTTTTGCGATTGGCGAGGCGCTCGCTCACCTGCACTGTTTGTGGCAACTCGGCGCCTTAAGGCGCGAGCAAGATCAGCACGGTCAGATACGCTTTGTCTGTCAATAACGGTCCCAACGGCAACAAGCCCTCTGCCACGTTGAAACAGGGCTAACTCTGAATCAATTTCCGATGCCGATGGATGCTCATCAAAATGCCAGCCCCCAAGCCCAGCGTCACAAACGCGGTTCCACCATAACTGATAAGGGGTAGTGGCACCCCAACAACTGGCAAAATGCCGCTCACCATCCCCATGTTGACAAAGGCATAGGCAAAGAAAATCAATGCGATGGCGCCCGCTAGTAAGCGGGTAAAGAGTGTCGGCGCACTGGCGGCAATCATCAATGCCCGCGCCACGAACATGGTGTAAAAGAGAAGTAATAGCAAGCAGCCCACCAAGCCAAGCTCTTCGGCATAGACCGCAAAGATAAAGTCAGTCGTGCGCTCAGGAATGAACTCCAAGTGGGTTTGCGTACCTTTCATCAGCCCTTTTCCGGCCATGCCGCCCGAGCCTACCGCAATGGTCGATTGAATCGTATGAAACCCTTTGCCACGAGGATCCGTCGTTGGGTCCAAGAGCGTACAGACCCGGTGTTTCTGATAATCGTGCAAAACATACCAGGCCACATCAGGCTGACAGATTTTTTCTTTACTAACGATCAGGGCGGTAATCCCAATCGCCATGCCGAGTACTACCACGACGATTAAGCGCCAACTTAACCCGGCAAAATAAATCACGGCAAGGCCAGCCGCAGCAACCAACAATGCGGTGCCTAAATCGGGCTGTTTGGCAATTAACGCGGTAGGAACCAACAAAATGACAGCAGCAATGATGAAATCCCACCAATGCGTCATGGATTCGCGCTTATGAAAATACCAAGCCAACATCAAGGGCATCGCAATTTTCATGATCTCGGAAGGTTGGATGCGGGTGACCCCAATATGCAACCAGCGCCGTGCGCCCTTGGAAATGTCGCCAAACAGCGCAACAGCAATCAGCAGCAGCAAGCCGATTAAGTAAATCGGTACGGCAGAACGCATCAACATAATGGGGGTGACATTCGCCACGACCCACATAACCGCAACGGCGATCAATAAGTTTCTTAAAACGTCGGCATAGCGCCCAGGAAAATCATAGGAAGCAGAATATTGAATGATTAATCCCGCGCCCGCAATAAGAGCAAGGCAGGTTAGCAAAGGCAAATCAAATACATTGATATAGGGCATGACCCGTTGCCAGATTGGTAGTTTAGTCACCACTCACCTCCACGACCGGCGCGGCAGCTGCCTTGCCATTAGCCACCGCCGGTGGTTTCTTGCCCAGCAACCAATAATCAAAGACTTGACGAGCGATCGGTGCCGCAGCCTGCGCCCCAAACCCGCCGTTTTCGACGATGACAGCCAGGGCAATTTTAGGCTCATCGGCCGGCGCGAAAGCCATATACAACGCATGATCATGGAAGTGTGAAGCAATTTTCTTGGCATCATATTTTTCACCCTGCTTGATCGCAATCACCTGCGCGGTTCCCGTCTTCCCGGCTGACACGTATTCTGTCCCGGCAAAGGCACGGGCCGAAGTTCCTTCGCGCGTCACGCCAATCAGCGCCTTACGAATAACCTCTAGATTTTCTTCTTTGAGCGGAATCCGGTAACTTTCTTTGGGCACCGTTAATTGCTTTTCACCCGTACGGATATTCTCAATCATCTTGACTAAATGCGGTTTCATCACGATGCCACTGTTGGCCAGTGTGGACGTCGCGTGCGCCAACTGCAAAATCGTAAACGCGTTGTAACCCTGCCCAATGCCAACACTGATGGTCTCGCCATCGTACCAGCGCTGTTGTTCTTTGCGTTTATAGGCTTTCCGTTTCCATTCCGGCGATGGCAAGATACCGCGCTTTTCGCCATCCAGGTCAATCCCCGTAATCTGCCCAAAACCGAAGGGCTGCATAAAATCATGAATCGCCTGTATCCCCATATCGCGGGCTAGCAAGTAATAGTAAGTGTCGCAAGAAACCACGATTGATTTATACATATCAACGTAGCCATGCCCACCCTCTTTATCATCGCGGAAACGGTGATTCCCAAACTGAAAAAAGCCAGGGTCGGCAATCGCCTGACTGGCGGTGCGCTTACCCAGCTCAAGTGCAGCCAGGGCCATAAAAGGTTTGTAGGTGGACCCAATTGGGTAGGTTCCTGACAACGGTCGATTTAGCAAAGGTCGATCTGGTGACTCATTCAGGGCTTTCCAGTTTTCTACATCAATGCCATCAACAAACAGATTGGGATCAAAGGTTGGCTTCGATACAAACGCCAGAATATCCCCCGTTTTTGGTTCAATCGCTACCAAGGCCCCTTTGCGGTCGCCAAACGCCTGCTCGGCAAGCTCTTGTAAGCGCACATCAATCGACAAAATCAGGTTGTTTCCTGGCTGCGCCGGCGAGCGTGAGAGCGTTCGAATGGCCCGCCCCCCCGCGCTGACCTCCACTTCTTCGTATCCGGTCAGGCCATGCAACTCCTTCTCGTAACGTTTCTCCAGCCCCTCTTTACCGATATATTCGGTTCCCGCATAGTTCTCTGCATCTTCCCACTCTTCTATGCGCTGTTTGTCTTTTTGTGAAATGCGCCCAATGTAGCCAATCACGTGAGACGCGATTTCTCCCAAGGGATAATCGCGAAAGAGACGCGCTTTGATATCTACGCCAGGAAACCGATAGCGGTGCGCAGCAAAGCGGGCGACTTCCTCATCGCTTAATCGCGTTCGAATCGGTAAGCTTTCAAAGCTCTTGGATTCCTCAAGCATTTTTTTGAAACGCTTGCGATCTCGCGCTTGGATTTCGATAATCTTGGCGAGTTCATCAATCACATATTCGAGCTCATCGGCTAGCTTGGACGGCGTAATCTCAAGGGTATAGGCAGAATAATTACGGGCCAACACGACGCCGTTACGATCCAAAATTAAGCCACGATTGGGCGTAATGGGTACGATTGAAATACGGTTATCTTCCGCTTGTGCTTTGTAATCTTCATATCGAACCACTTGCAAATAAACAAAGCGGGCGATGAGTAATGAAAAACAAAAACAAACGAAACCCAGCGCCACCAGTGCGCGAAACCGAAAGCGCTGGAGTTGTTCGGCAAGCTGCCCTAGATCAGTCATTGCCCTTGCCCGGAAAGAGAATCAGATTGGACGAACATCGTCTTTATCTACGGCACGCCGCTGGGGTGCCAACAACAACCAAGTCGCAATGGGCCAGAGAATACATTCTGCTAAGCCCTGCATAAAGAACCACCAGCCAGGTAAGCCATCGCCATGTAGAACGTGAATCAGCAAGACCACTGCCTGCGCCAGCAGGAACAATGGCAGTACATGCAGCGATTGGGTCGGCAGCGAAAACCACACGATGCGCCGATGCAAGCTGATAGCGGCGTAAGAGAGTAAGGTGTAAGCCAGCGCATGCTGGCCGAGCAAGACGCCTTGATGTACGTCCATCACCAGTCCAAATAAAAAGGCCCCGCTCATGCCAACCTTGCGGGGTTGGTGAACATTCCAAAACACCAGCGCGACTGCGAGAAAATCAGGAACGCCGGGCCAACGCCCCCAGGGCAACAAATTCAACAGTAACGCGATCACCAGCGAAAACCAGATGAAGGCGCTATTGGCGGGTAACAGGATGTACTCGGGCTCGGCCCAGGCTGTACGCTGTTGTCTGTGCTGGTTCATTCCTCAGCTCCCCGCTCAGATTGACGATGGCGCGACTTTTGCTGACGAATCACCTCGGGGTAACGCCCGCTGGGAGCGGGAAAGTCATTTTTAACTTGCAACACCAGTAAGTGACGATGCTTTGATACCCCGCCAATCGGGGCACAGCTAATGCGTGCG
This sequence comes from Parvibium lacunae, assembly GCF_003335215.1. Classification (GTDB taxonomy): domain Bacteria; phylum Pseudomonadota; class Gammaproteobacteria; order Burkholderiales; family Burkholderiaceae_D; genus Parvibium; species Parvibium lacunae. The sequence continues at coordinate 666,862 of NZ_QPGB01000002.1, forward strand.
AAAGATTGGGCCGCACTGCGCTCAATGTGGACAATCTTAGCCACAGGTAAGCCTGCAGGATAGAGCCCATCAATGCCGGAGGTCACAATCAAATCTCCTTGCTGAACATCCGCATTGCTTGCCAGAAAACGCAAGTCCAGCAACCCAGGGGTTTCACTGCCATAGGCCACAGAGCGCAAACCATTCCGCACAATTTGTACAGGAATCGCTTGGTCGCGATCAGGTAACAGGGTGATTTCTGCTGTTTTAACAAAACTGCGGGTGACTTGGCCAACAACGCCTTGATCATCGATAACAGGTTGACCCGGCTGAATGCCATCAATTAACCCTTTGTCCACCATCAGCTTGCGGGTAAATGGGTCTTGCATTTCATACAAAATCTCCACCAGCGCACTTGGAGACTTGAGCCCTTCGCGTGCGCCCAGCAGGCGCCGTAGCTGCCCATTTTCCTCGGTTAACTGCTGATTAGTTTGGGCTTGCTGGGCCTGCTGCAATAATTGCTGACGCAATTGCTGGTTTTCTTGCTGGGCTACTTCCAGCGCACGAAAATACTGCCCAACACCACGCACTCCATCACGGGGCAATAGGACAGCATGCTGAATAGGGTATAGCAACACAGCGACGCCTTGCCGCACCTGTTTGAGCCAGCCTGAGCGGGCATCCAAGACCAACAGCACCAACGCGAGCAAGGCAAACACGCACAACCGCATGTGGGCTGATGGCCCTTGCTTGAAGAATGGGGGTGGCGTGTGGTTCATCATAGCGAGGCATCATCAAACGGGCCTAGCCGGCCCCGTTACAGTTAACTAGCGCCAACTGAAAATCAGTTACTCGTTGGTAAAGATTGAACCTAGCTTCTCCATGCGCTCAAGTGCCATACCACAGCCCCGAACCACGCAAGTGAGCGGATCTTCTGCAACATGGACGGGCAATCCCGTTTCTTCCATCAGCAAGCGGTCCAGATCGCGCAACAACGCCCCGCCGCCCGTTAGCATCATGCCGCGTTCGGCAATGTCAGCGCCGAGTTCAGGCGGGGTTTGTTCGAGCGCTGATTTGACTGCGGAGACGATTTGATTCAACGGTTCGGTCAATGCTTCGAGAATTTCGTTGCTAGAAATCGTGAAGCTACGTGGAATCCCTTCGGAAAGGTTACGTCCTTTCACTTCCATTTCGCGGACTTCGCTACCCGGGAAGGCTGACCCGATATTTTTCTTGATTGCCTCCGCCGTTGGCTCACCAATCAACATGCCATAGTTGCGGCGAATGTAGTTGATGATGGCTTCATCAAATTTGTCGCCGCCGACACGCACGCTGCCTTTGTACACCATGCCACCCAGGGAGATCACGCCGACTTCGGTGGTGCCGCCACCGATGTCAACCACCATCGAGCCAGACGCTTCTGCCACGGGTAAGCCCGCGCCAATTGCGGCGGCCATCGGTTCCTCAATCAAATAGACTTGTGAGGCGCCCGCACCGAGGGCAGACTCACGAATCGCACGGCGTTCTACTTGGGTCGAACCGCAAGGTACGCAAATGATAATGCGGGGGCTAGGAGCGATCAGACGGGAGGTGTGCACCATCTTGATGAACTGCTTGAGCATTTGCTCGGTCACAGTAAAGTCGGCAATCACGCCGTCTTTCATCGGTCGAATGGCTTCGATATTGCCGGGCACTTTACCCAGCATTTGCTTGGCGGAATGCCCGACTGCTTGAATCGTTTTCTTACCGTTTGGGCCACCCTCTTGGCGAATCGCCACCACGGAAGGCTCGTCCAACACAATCCCTTTACCACGCACATAAATCAGGGTATTGGCTGTCCCCAAGTCAATAGCTAAATCATTAGAAAAATAACCGCGTAAAAATCCGAACATGCTCGTCGTCCTGTCTATTCTGTCTGTTTATTGCGTTTGTCTGGCTTAAATAACCTTAATTGCAGCGAAATGCACGGTTAATGTTAACCAATAATGATACCGTATAATTTGCACTAAACCATGCCTTTATCCGCTGTCTTGTGTTGTAACCCAAGACTTAGCAGCGACGTTGCATGACGAATATCGCCCGGCTATAGGCGACTGTTCTCTTTTCACGAATTACCTAAAATACGAGCACCCATGAGCATTTCTCTCTCCGATGTGCAACGCATTGCCCATCTTGCCCGGCTGGATTTGCCGGAACCCCAAGCCACGGCCACGCAAGCCAGTCTGAATGCCATTTTTGGCCTGATTGAGCAGCTCCAAGCGGTGGATACCCAGGGCATCGAACCACTGACCCACCCCGTGGCCTACATTCAGGAAGTCGCGCAACGTCTGCGCCCCGATGCCGTGACGGAAACCAACCAGCGCGAGGCCAACCAGCAATCCGCTCCGGCGGTGCAAGACGGCCTGTTTCTAGTGCCTAAAGTGATTGAGTGAGGGTGTAATGTCAAACCAAAATCAAACCCTGACTCTCTCAGCGCTACAACAGCGCTTACAAAGCGGCCAAACTTCCGCCGTTGAATTGGCGCAGGATTACCTGAGCAAGATCAAACAAAGCGACCTGAATGCGTTTATTGATGTGCAACCTGACATCACACTCGCCCAAGCCAAAGCGGCTGATGCCTTGCGCGCCAGCGGCCAAGCCGGGCCATTAACGGGCCTACCGATTGCGCACAAAGATATTTTTGTCACCAAAGATTTTCGCAGCACCGCCGGCTCGCACATGCTGGAAAACTATCGCAGCCCCTTCGATGCCACGGTGGTAGAACGCCTTGACCAAGCCGGGATGGTGACGCTGGGCAAACTGAATTGCGATGAATTCGCGATGGGTTCCAGCAACGAAAATTCCTACTTTGGCGCGGTGAAAAACCCCTGGGATAAGCAAGCAGTTGCGGGGGGGTCTTCCGGTGGTTCGGCTGCTGCGGTGGCCGCAGGCCTAGCTCCCGCCGCCACCGGCACTGATACCGGTGGCTCAATTCGCCAACCCGCTGCTTTCTGCGGCATTACGGGGATTAAGCCCACCTACGGCAAGGTATCGCGCTACGGCATGATTGCGTATGCTTCCAGCCTTGATCAAGGTGGCCCGATGGCGCATACCGCGGCTGACTGTGCTTTGCTCTTGAACGCGATGGCAGGGTTTGATGCCAAAGACTCCACCAGCTTGGAGCGCGCCAATGAAGACTACACTGCGCAACTCAACCAACCCTTGGCCGGATTGCGTTTAGGCGTACCCAAAGAATTTTTTGGCGCGGGCCTGAGTGAAGAAGTCGGCGCAGCCATTGAAACCGCTGTGCAAGCGCTGGAAAAACTCGGTGCGGTGCGGGTGGAAGTATCGTTGCCACGCACTGAATTAGCGATCCCTGCTTACTATGTGATTGCCCCCGCCGAAGCCTCTAGTAACCTCTCACGCTTTGATGGCGCACGCTATGGTTACCGTGCCCCCGAATACCGCGATTTGTTGGATATGTATAAACAATCGCGGGCACAAGGCTTTGGGGCCGAAGTGCAGCGCCGCATCATGGTGGGCACCTATGTGCTCTCACATGGTTACTACGACGCCTACTACTTGCAAGCGCAAAAAATTCGTCGCCTGATCGCCCAAGATTTTGCGCAAGCCTTTACACAATGCGATGTCATCGTTGGCCCCGTCGCGCCAACCGTGGCGTGGAATATTGGTGAGAAAGCCAATGACCCCGTGGCGAACTATCTGGCCGATATCTATACCCTCGCGGTGAACTTAGCAGGTCTGCCCGGTATGTCCATGCCCGTGGGTTTTGGCACGCAAGCGCATACCAAAACACGCCCCGTCGGTATGCAACTGATCGGCAATTACTTTGCGGAAAGTCGCGTGCTGAACGTGGCGCACCAATACCAACAAGCCACCGATTGGCACACCAAAACACCGGAGGGTCTGTAATATGCAATGGGAAGTCGTGATCGGGTTGGAAACCCATGCCCAGCTCTCTACCGTTTCTAAAATTTTCTCTGGCGCGAGCACTCAGTTTGGAGCCGAAGCTAACACGCAAGCTTGCGCGGTGGATTTGGCGCTGCCGGGTGTGTTGCCGGTATTGAATCGCGGTGCGGTGGAGCGAGCGATTCAATTTGGCTTGGCGGTGAACGCCCATGTCGCGCCCCGCAGTATTTTTGCGCGCAAAAATTACTTTTATCCTGATCTGCCAAAAGGCTATCAAATCAGCCAATTTGAAATTCCAGTCGTGCAGAGCGGTGAGCTGCGCTTCTTTGTGGGTGAAACGGAAAAGACCGTGCGTCTAACGCGCGCCCACTTGGAAGAAGATGCAGGCAAATCGCTGCATGAAGATTTTGCGGGCATGACCGGCATTGACTTAAACCGTGCCGGTACACCCTTGCTCGAGATTGTGTCCGAACCAGATATGCGTTCCAGCGCGGAAGCGGTTGCCTATGCTAAAGCCTTGCACAGTCTCGTCGTATGGCTGGGTATTTGCGATGGCAACATGCAAGAAGGCTCTTTCCGTTGCGATGCCAATGTGTCCGTGCGTCCCAAGGGTCAAGAAAAGTTTGGTACGCGTCGCGAAATCAAAAACCTCAACAGCTTCCGTTTCTTGCAGCAAGCGATTGATTATGAAGTGCGCTGGCAAATTGAAACGCTCGAAGATGGTGGCAAGATTGAACAAGCGACGGTCCTCTTTGATCCCGATACGGGTGAAACCCGCGCCATGCGCAGCAAAGAAGATGCGATGGATTACCGCTACTTCCCCGACCCCGATTTGCTGCCCTTGGTGATTCCAGCGCATTGGGTGGAAGAAGTGAAAGCCACCCTGCCCGAGCTACCCGCTGCGATGGCGACCCGCTTTGAGCAAGCGTATGGCGTGACGGCCTATGATGCGAATGTGCTCACCGCAAACCGTGCGGTGGCACAGTACTTTGAACAAGTTGCGACTAGCCTACCTGCGGGCCAGTGCAAAATCGCCGCAAACTGGGTGATTGGCGAAGTAAGTGCGCAACTCAATCGCGCAGAACGAGACATCACCCAATGCCCGGTGCAAGCAGCGCAACTCGGCACCTTGCTGCAGCGGATTGCGGACAACACGATTTCCAACAAAATCGCCAAAGATATTTTCCAGATCATGTGGGAAAGTCCGAACAGCGAAGCCAACTACGCCGATCGCATTATTGAAGATCGTGGCCTGAAACAAATCACCGATACCGGCGCAATTGAGGCCTTGATTGATGAGGTGCTCAACGCCAATGCGGCGATGGTGGCGGAGTTTAAGGCGGGTAAGGAAAAAGCCTTTAATGCTCTGGTTGGGCAGTGTATGAAAGCGACGAAGGGCAAGGCTAATCCACAACAAGTCAATACCATTCTGAAACAAAAACTCAGCTAAGGCCTCTGCCATGAATGCTACCTCCCCTACCGCGCCGCCTAGCCCACCAGGGTCAAGTTATGACTATGACATTACCGTTGTCGGCACGGGTCTGATTGGCCTCGCCGCCGCACTCGGCTTGGCGCAGCAAGGTTGGCGGGTCGGGCTGATTGGCCCAGCCGTTAACGTTGGGCTAAACCATACAGACACAGACTGGGATAACCGAGTTTATGCCTTTAGCCCCGCCACCCAACAACTGCTCACAACATTGCGGGTTTGGCAGCAGCTTCCGATTGGCCCTGATGACGCGCAGGCGCGCATCCAGGCTGTGCGCGAGATGCGTGTTTATGGTCAATCTGCCGAGGCCCTCAGCGTGGACCCTGGTTTACTGAGCGATAGCGTTACATTCAGCGCTTATGCCGCTTGTGTCAGTGAATTAGCCTGGATCGCCGAAAGCCGCGTTGTGCAGCAGGCACTGGCAACCGCGTGCCGCTTTCAACCGCAGCTCCACTGGCATACCAGCCAAGCCACGGATTACCATGAAACCCCGGCCGGTCTGCGGCTGCAACTGGCGAATCAGGAAGTACTCCACAGCCAGATTTTGCTTGGCGCTGATGGTGCCTACTCCTGGGTGCGCCAGCATGCTGGCATCGATCTCGAAGAACAAGATTACCCGCAAACGGCGATAGTGGCCAATTTTGCCTGCAGCCAAAAACATGCCGATACCGCCTGGCAATGGTTCCGTCCCGACGGGATTCTGGCGCTTTTGCCGCTACCCGGCCAACGGGTGTCGATGGTCTGGTCAACGACGCCGAGTCAAGCCGAGACACTACTCAAGCTTGATGCAACCACTTTGGCGGACCAACTTACGGCAGCCAGTGCGCAGACGCTCGGCACACTCACGCCATTAACCCCAGCCGCCGGTTTTCCACTTAAGCGCCAACTGGCGCGTACCATGGTCACGCAACGTATTGGCTTACTCGGTGATGCAGCCCACGTCGTTCACCCCTTGGCGGGGCAGGGCATGAATCTCGGGATGGGCGATGTGCGTGAACTTCTCGATGTTTTTGCCCATCGCGAATCCTATCGCACGCTGAGCGACGGTCGCTTACTGGCCCGCTATGCACGCCGCCGTGCCGCGCCAATCCAAGCGATGCGGGCTGTCACACATGGGCTTTATCAGCTTTTTGCTCACCCGAACCCGACGCTGCAAGCCGCCCGCCGCCAATTCATGCATGCGATTAATCACACCCCGTTACAAAGTTTTGTCACACCGATCAAGCGTAAACTGATTCAGCACGCTCTATACTCTTGAGATTGTTTTGTTTTTGCCTGGAATTTTATGTCTGCGCCCTCCACCGCCTCCGCTCTGCCTCGTTACTTCCTGTGCACACTACTCTGCTTAAGCAGTGGGCTGGGGTGGGCGCAAAGTCCCACGCAGGCAAATGCCGCCAGTAACGCCACCAATGAGCGCGCACCGACGCCCACCCCAGCGGTCACATTAGGCCCGGTCGAAGCCCGCTTAAAAAAAACCTTTGAAGAGCGCGACAACTTCAAAGTTGAAAGCGTCATCAAAACCCCTTATTTGGGCTTGTATGAGGTGCGTGTTGGTAATGAGATTTTCTACACCGACGACAAAGGGGAGCAGTTCATTATTGGCGAAATCATTGATGCTAAGCGCCGTGTGAACTTAACCCAGCAGCGCATTGCCGAATTACAGCGGATTAAATTCAGTGATTTGCCGCTTGAGCTCGCCGTTAAAAATGTGCGCGGCAATGGCAAACAAGTGATTGCCGTTTTTGAAGATCCCAATTGCGGCTACTGTAAACGCTTTCAGAAAACACTGAGTAAACTCGATAACTTGACGGTTTACACGTTCCTGATTGGTATTCTTGCGCCTGATTCACGCGATAAAGCGCAAAGTATTTTGTGCGCCAAAGACCGGAATAAAGTGCATTTAGCCTGGATGCTCGACGGCACAACGCCCCCGGCTACAAAATGTGAAGGGGCCTTTACCAAAAGTATGGAGTTGGCCCGCAAACTCGGCGTTGAAAGCACGCCGACCCTTTACTTTGCCGATGGTCGGCGTGTGGCTGGTGCCATCCCGCAAAATGAACTAGAAAAAATACTGGCTGAACTCAAATAGCGTTTGCAGATACCCTGTACTAAGACGGTTCACTGCGAATGAACTGGATTGCTGGCTCACGGGCGCTCAGTCTTCGGTACCAACCAATATAGCTCACCCGCTTGGCGCATCTTGCCGGCTTGCTCACCCGCCGCGGGGCCAGTCCCCCAAAAGTAATCTGCGCGAATGGCGCCACGAATTGCGCCGCCGGTATCTTGCGCAAGCATCAGCCGTTGCAGTGGCTTCTGGGTCGCGGGTAACGTCGTATTCACAAATAACAGCGCCCCGAGTGGAATAAAGCTGGGGTCGATAGCAACGCTGCGCTGTGCCACCAGCGGCACACCGAGGGAACCTAACGGCCCTTGCTCAGGCTTTAGTGTGGTTAGCTCACGAAAAAAAACCAGGCTCGGGTTGGCATTCAGTAATTCCTGGCGACGTCCGGGGTAGCGCGCCGCCCAATCACGAATCCCTTGCGCTGTGGCTTGCTCTAGGTTGAGTTCACCTTGCTCAACCAACCAACGTCCAATCGATTTGTAGGGGTGGCCATTCTGCTCAGCGTAGCCAACCCGGAGTATTTTTCCATCGGGCAAGCGCACCCGCCCAGAACCTTGAACTTCGATAAAAAAAGCATCCACCGGGTCCAGCCATACCAGTTCTCGGCCCGCATACGGGGGAGCATGGCGACGCGCTGCAAACTCCGCACGACTGAAATAAGGGACAAGCTGCTGCCGGCCATTGGGCAGTGTCAGCAACCGGCCTCGCACACGTTGACCTTTCAGGGCGGGATAGACGGTGCTCAATTCAACCTGTATCAGATCGGGAGGAACGCCATAGAGCGCCGTGCTGTGACTGGCCGTCGGCTGTAGGCTGCCTTGATACAAGGGTTCATAATAACCAGTGATCAAGCCTTGAGTTTGTTTTTCTGGCGTTGCACTACCGCTCTCAGTAGTCGTCACCAACTCGACTCGTTGCGGTGTGAAATGAGTTTCAATAAATTGTCGCCAGCGGGATCCATCGCTTGTGGCATTGAGCCCCTGGCTGCGTGCCAGTTCGCATAGCCGCCGCCAGTCGGGTGTAGCAAAACGGCCTTCGCGCTGGCCGACAACCGCGCACTGCGCCTCCCAAGCAGAGGCAAACTCACTCAGGTCATCATCTTGCCAACCGGGTAACGCTGCCCAGGAAATGGGAACCAGTTGGCGCTGCGGTGTTCCAAGTACAGGTGCCGTCCCGGTCTGACTGCTGACGGCAGGCGCAGTTGGGGTTGAGGTCGGCGGGGCAGAAGGAGGGGGGGCAACGCCCGCACAGCCTGCGAGTATGCCTATCGTCGCGAGTAACCCTTGCCTTGCGAAGCGGCAAGATGAGCTGACTGCACGCAACCAGGGAAGTAAGGTATGCTTGATTGGGGAGAGTTCCCCTGTAACCGAGAGGGAAGATGGCATGTGGCTCATTTTGCTTGAAGCATTCATTGCATTGCTGCTGTTAGTGGCGATTGTCTGGTGGACGATGTTCCATGGTCGCGGCGATAGCCCTGCGGACAGGGCTATCGACAGCAATCCCTCGAAACACGACGACAATATTCATTAATGCAGTGCGCGAGGCATCGCCAGGCTGAATTCTGTAATGGGAACGTCAAATCGGGTACCGTCTTCAGCCACGCAAAAATAGCTGCCACGCATACTCCCAGTCGGGGTCGCTAAGGGACAGCCGCTGGTATATTCGAAGTGTTCGCCGGGTCGCAAAAGCGGCTGATGGCCCACCACCCCCAATCCATTCACTTCCTCAACATGCCCATGCGCATCACTGATTACCCAGTGACGACTGATAATCTGGGCGGGGACCGTTCCCGTATTCAAAATATGTACGGTGTAAGCGAATAAGTATTGCCCCTGATCTGGCGCAGACTGCTCAGGTAAAAACTGGCTTTGCACTCGCACACGCATACTGTAATTTGACATGGCATCCTCGACGCGGTTTATCTGCGGTTTCACTCAGAGGAGAAACACAAACATGATTCTAGTGTAGCTTGACACCCGATAGCGGTGGCAAACTCGAACAACCTTATAATACTGTGATATCCAATCTACCTGCTCGAAAGATGATAATGCCCTACCGTATTGCGCCTAGTTTATTATCCGCTGACTTCGCTCGGCTTGGTGAAGAAGTGCGTGCAGTGATTGCTGCTGGCGCTGACCTGATCCACTTTGATGTGATGGACAATCACTATGTACCCAATCTCACCATCGGTCCCTTGGTCTGTGACGCCATTCGACCACACAGCAGCGTGCCGATTGATGTTCACCTGATGGTTGAACCAGTAGACCGGCTGATTCCAGATTTTGCCAAAGCTGGCGCGAATATCATTACCTTCCATCCAGAAGCCAGTCAGCATATTGACCGCACATTAGGGTTGATTCGTGATCAGGGTTGTCAGGCAGGACTGGTATTCAACCCCGCTACCCCCTTGCATTATCTGGATTACGTCATGGATAAGCTGGATATGGTGTTGCTGATGTCTGTCAACCCAGGGTTCGGGGGGCAATCATTTATTCCCGGCACGTTAGAAAAAATTCGCCAAGTGCGTCAACGCCTTGATGCCCATACCGCACGGGGTGGACAAGCGATTGCCCTCGAAGTCGATGGTGGCATCAAAATTGACAATATCCGTGCCGTTGCCGCGGCTGGCGCCGATACGTTTGTTGCAGGCTCAGCGATTTTTGGGCAGCCGGATTATGTCAGTATCATCCAAGCAATGCGGACTGAGCTCGAACAAGCCAAACGCTAGCCCCCTCACACTAGCAAGCACAGCGTTCACTAACTCTGCAGGAGAGGCGACCATGCTACACCATTTGAAAAATGCGATTCAGCGGGCGCTAGGCCAGACACAAGGTCTGAGTTTGCGCTTGCCAACACCGCTCTATGCACAGGCTGTCCTACTTGATTTAGATGGAACCTTAGTGGACTCCGCCCCCGATTTGGTTGCTGCCGCCAATAGTGTACGAATCGAACTAGGCCTGCCAACGCTGCCCTTTGACACCGTGGTGAATTATGTGGGTAAAGGCGCAGAAAGTTTATTGCACCGAACCCTCACCGGGGACCTCGCTGGACGTGCCGAACCCGCTCTATTGGCACGTGGCATGGCCATTTTTGCCCGTGTTTACAGTGAAATCAATGGCGATCAGACTACAGTCTATCCGGGTGTTCGTGCTGGCTTAGATGCCCTACTAGCAGAGGGCCTCAAACTGGCACTGGTGACCAATAAGCCCGCGCAATTTACAGAGCCTCTGCTATTGAAAAAAAGTTTGTTGAACTATTTCGATGTGATTGTGACGGGCAATAGCTGTGCCCACAAAAAACCGCACCCAGAGCCACTCTTGTTTGCCTGCCAAGAATTGGGGGTCGCCCCAACAGCGGCGATTGCGATTGGGGATTCATTAAACGATGCGCAAGCCGCTCGCGCCGCCAACATGCGGGTGCTAGCCGTCCCCTATGGTTACAATGAAGGGCAGGACACGCGCCAATTGGATGTCGATGGTATCGTCCCGAATTTGTTGCAGGCAGCGCAAGTGATCCGCTTGGGCGGCTAGGCAAGCCGCTCGAAATGCGTTATCGTTGTTGTATGTCTCGTTTATTCATGCCCCTCACCCTCTTCGCTTGGCGTTAATCGCCACAGCCCCCTCATGCCAGCTTAGGCGCTGGCTTCGCACAATACAAACCGACTATACTGGGCTGCATTATTTGCACCCGTCTTGCAGGAAGCATCATGACTGAAATTGAATTCAATGCCTTGGCACAACAGGGTTACAACCGCATCCCGCTGGTGGCGGAACTTTATGCTGATCTTGATACCCCGCTCTCACTGTATCTGAAGCTGGCACATGGCCCACATTCTTTCCTGCTCGAGTCCGTGGTGGGGGGGGAGCGTTTTGGCCGCTACTCGTTTATTGGGCTACCCGCGCATACCCGCGTTCAGGCACGTGGCCATCACGTCGAGGTCATCCGCGACAATCAAGTCATCGAAACTTGGCATGGTAACCCCCTTGATTTTATTGCGACCTATCAACAGCGTTTCAAAGTCGCCAGCCGGGCGGGTTTTCCGCGCTTTTGCGGGGGTTTGGCGGGCTATTTCGGCTATGACACCGTCCGTTACATCGAACCACGCTTGGGCCTGAGTCAACAACGTGATGATGTCGATGTCCCCGACATTCTGCTTTTATTGTGCGAAGAGCTCGCCGTGGTCGATAACCTCTCCGGCAAACTTTATCTGATGGTTTACGCGGATCCCACACAGCCTGAAGCCTTTCAGCGTGCCAGTCAGCGACTGGCAGATTTACGCCACAAGCTACGCCAACCCATCGACATTCCCTACAGCGCGCCAACGGTTCGCACTGAGACGCACCGCAGCTTCGCCAAGCCGGATTTCCTAGCGGCCGTCAATCAAGTGAAAGATTACATTCTGGCTGGTGATTGCATGCAAGTGGTGATTGGCCAGCGGCTAGAAAAGCCCTTTCGCGACTCACCCTTAACGCTGTATCGAGCCTTGCGATCGCTCAATCCTTCGCCGTATATGTATTACTACAACTTTGGTGAGTTTCAGGTAGTCGGCGCCTCCCCAGAAATTCTGGTGCGCCAAGAGCATACTGCTGCCGGGGTCAAAGTGATCGTTCGTCCGATTGCCGGAACCCGGCCGCGCGGGACAACGCCCGAGCAAGATTTAGCGCTCGAAAAAGAGTTGCTCGCAGACCCCAAAGAAATCGCTGAACACGTGATGTTAATTGACTTGGCCCGTAACGACATTGGTCGCATCGCCCAAACTGGCAGCGTCAACGTGACTGAAAAAATGGTTATCGAACGCTATTCCCATGTCATGCATATCGTGTCGAATGTCGAAGGGATCTTACGCCCGAATCTGAATGCCTTAGATGTACTCAAGGCCACCTTCCCCGCCGGAACGCTCTCTGGAGCACCGAAAGTGCGGGCGATGGAAATCATCGATGAAATCGAGCCAACCAAACGCGGGGTCTATGGCGGGGCTTGTGGTTACCTGAGTTTTCAGGGCGATATGGATGTCGCGATTGCGATTCGGACCGGTGTCATCAAAAATGGCACACTCTATGTCCAGGCAGGTGCGGGGATTGTGGCGGACTCCGTTCCCGAAAGTGAATGGCAAGAAACCGAGAATAAAGCGCGAGCCGTGTTGCGTGCTGCCGAGCAAGTCCAAGATGGGCTAGACCGGGTGCTATGACCCAGATCAGATGGCGGCGAGGGCGCACGACTAGCGCCCAAGCAAGCTCGCCAAGACAATCAAGCTGACGGCCAGCATGACCCAAGCATTTGGCAAACCGCCACTGCTCAAGATTAAGCAGAGGGTTGAGAGTACCGGTGTGGCGTAAGAGAGCACCCCGATCTGGCGCGGATCACCTTGCTTTAAGGCGGCATCCCACAAGTAAAAAGCAGCCCCCATTGGCCCCAGGCCTAATACCAGCAAATATGCCCAATCGCGCTGTGTTAAGCGCACACTCGGTTCCAATAATGCATGGCAGGTTAACGCTAATAGCCCGGAAACCAAACAGAAGCCGCCGATCGCCCAGCTAGAAAAGTAGGGCAAGCGCTTACACAGCAAAGAATAAACTGCCCAAGTGATGGCTGAGCCTGCTGCTAGCAAGTACCCTAACCATGCCTGTTGCCACCGAGGGGGCGTTCCACTGATCGTGTCGATACCGTGATTGGCCAATATCGCAATCACAGCACCGACCAAGCCCAGACAGGCAGCAAGCAGATGCCGTCGGCTCAGCGGGCAATTGGGCAAAATCGCCGGTGCCAGCACGACAATTAATAATGGCCAAAGATAATTGATTAGATTCGCAGCAATTGGTGGCGCCAGCCGCAAGGCAAGAAATAAGAAGAAGTGAAAGCCAAAAATCCCGCCAACCCCAACTAGCCAGGTATTAACACTGACACGCCAACTGGACCAGCGGCGATAAGCCAAGACTGCTGGCAAACTTCCTAGGCACAACGCCAGTCCTGTTAGTAAAAACGGGGGCAAATGACTTAACTGCACTCCCAATGTCGCCAAACTCGCCCACAGCAAGATGGCGAGGATAGCTTTAACTATCGATGGATCAATTTTTTCAATAAACGCCATGTTAATGCATCGCCCGTTTTCAGGTCACCTTCTCGCTTAAGTGCGTAGGGGAAAACAGATACCAGTTTAAAAATCATTAATCTGCTTGATATCGCCATCTTGTCGTTTGCAATAGTCCTGCTACAGCGAACAGGGTCAACAAGGCAGCAGTGGTGATGACTTGCCAACTTGTAGCCATGCGAGCAGGATACAACAGCATGAATATCGCAAACCCAATGCCATTCCCCCCCAATACCAATAATGAAGCGGCATAGTCATGAAAGCGGCGGGCCTGGTTAGCATTGATTGCCCATGCTGGTTCGGTGTTGTAACTAGGTAAGCGCAGATGCGCGTCATCTAGCATCTCTAGCTTGCCAAGAAATTGCCGCAGATTGGTAATGGCGCGCTCACTTTTGTAATTGAGGAAGGTAAACGCTAACGCGGCAATGGCTAATCCCAGTACCAGCCATTCCACCGGCGCTTGCACGGCATGGGTGCCGGATGATAACGCCACCATGGCCGCGAGTAAGCTCACCAATAAAGAAACATAGAGCGTTAGCGCTTGTTGGCGCTGGGCGATGCGGGCATTGACTTCCTGCGCCGCCGCAATGTAACGATAATTTGCATCAACAAATGATTGAGCCATAGTGAGTACCAAAAAAAACGGCCAATGAAGCAACTTCACTGGCCGCTGGGTGATGTTTAGAAAAACTAGCGTCGTACAGCCGAGAGGCGGCGAATAACCGCGATGAAGCGATCTACTTCCTCACAGGTATTGTAAAACACTAGAGAGGGACGCACGGTGGCTTCTAATCGAAAACGGCGCAAAATCGGTTGCGCGCAGTGATGGCCTAGACTCCAATGCTCCAGCAGGCGCTCTTGAACAAACTGCCAGGTAGCATCGTCAACCTGCTTGGCATTGACCGCGCGGCATTAGTCTGAAAGGCGTTGCGCCTGCTTTGGGCGATAGCCTCGCCGGCTTTGGTTGCGGCTTAGCTCTCGGCAAATAGTGGATGGGTGGCGCTCAAGCACGTGGGCAATCTCAGTTGGGTTGTGTCCCGCTTTCTTCAAAGCGTAAATCTGATATCGTTCTTCTTGGGTGAGGTGTGTGTAGTTCATCTTGGCAATTTCGACTGGCAGTCAAAAAGGCTCGGATGCTACCGCATGCCGCCCACCTGGCCAGCGTTACTCAAAATTGCACTACATTCTTGAATCCGCGCTTCAAGAAAGAGAGCGGGCCAACCCTGATCTTATCGTTCAACTGAGAGCAGACGAATCAGTTTTGTACAAACATGTCGCAAAAACCATGGCAATCATTGAACGGTCTGGCATCAGCAAACTTGCTGTCGTCACCATCAATTAAGGCTTGGTCGGGTTGGCCGAGCCTTAATGGGGTCTGACCGCTAGTTGATCAAGCAAATCCTGCTTGATGTGCCTGCTGGTCAGCGTGGTAGCTGGAACGGACCATCGCGCCGACGGCCGCATGCGTGAAGCCCATTTTGTAGGCTTCTTCTTCAAACATTTTGAAGGTATCGGGGTGCACGTAGCGGCGTACCGGTAAGTGTGAATCGCTCGGGGCGAGGTATTGGCCGATCGTCAACATATCAATGTTATGCGCCCGCATGTCACGCATGACGTCTAAAATTTCTTCATCGGTTTCACCCAAGCCCACCATCAAGCCGCTCTTGGTGGGCACACCGGGCACGCGCTCTTTGAACTGCTTGAGTAATTCTAAGGAGTGGTGGTAATCCGAACCGGGGCGCGCTTCTTTGTACAAGCGCGGAATGGTTTCGAGGTTATGGTTCATTACATCGGGCGGGGCGGCTTCTAAAATTTCTAGCGCCCGCTCTAAACGGCCACGGAAGTCTGGCACCAATACTTCGATTTTGGTATTGGGAGAAAGCTCGCGAGTTTTTTCAATGCACTCAACGTAATGGGCAGCGCCACCATCGCGCAGATCATCCCGGTCCACACTGGTGATCACTACATACGTTAAACGCAGCGCAGCGATAGTTTTGGCTAAGTTAAGCGGTTCATTGACATCCAGTGGATCAGGACGGCCATGACCCACATCACAGAAGGGGCAGCGGCGCGTACATTTATCGCCCATGATCATGAAGGTAGCCGTGCCTTTCCCAAAGCATTCGCCAATGTTGGGGCAACTCGCTTCTTCGCATACCGTGTGCAGATTATGCTCACGCAAAATCTGTTTGATCTCATAAAAACGGGTTGAGGGCGAACCTGCTTTAACCCGGATCCAATCCGGCTTTTTCAGTTTTTCGGCAGGCACAATTTTGATCGGGATACGCGCTGTTTTCGCTGCCGCTTTTTGCTTGGCAGCGGCATTGTAGTTCTCGGCAGAAGCGGCTTCGCGAGTCACTTCGCGGGCTAGTTCGGGGTTAACAGGCGGGGCAGGACGATCAACAGAGTGGCTCATAAGAATACTCGTAACAAACCCATCCGAGGTAACCGGCAGTGAGGAACAAGCCAGGTCGCCCCGCGCGGGCAAATCAACAAACCCCCTATTTTACGCGCTCAGACCAAACCTTGCTGAGCTAATTCCAACAACAGCCGCTGCGCCACGGCTTCCCTCGTGGCCGTTACCCCGCATTGGCGCATATCGACGGTTTGCAAGCCCGCATAGCCACAAGGGTTAATCAACGTGAATGGCTGTAAATCCATGGCGATATTGAGTGCCAAACCGTGATAAGTACACTGGTTGCGGACTTTAATCCCCAGGGCGGCAATTTTAGCCAACTCTCCCTGCCACGGGACATAGACTCCCGGCGCGCCGGCTTTACGTTCGGCAGCCAGGCCGTAGGCTGCAAGGCAATCCAACAACGCCTGCTCCATACGCCAGACCAGATCACGCACGAACAAGCGCCGCCGTCGCAGATCAAGCAAGAGATAAATCACCAACTGCCCTGGGCCGTGATAGGTGATTTGCCCCCCTCGATCTACCTGCACCAACGGAATCTCCGTGGTTTGCAGTAAATGGGCAGGATTACCAGCCAAGCCCAAGGTAAAAACGGGGGGGTGTTCGACCACCCAGATTTCATCAGGTGTGTCGGCCTGCCGCGCTGCGGTAAAGGCCTGCATGCGCTCGAAACAGTCGGCATAAGGCTGTAAGCCAAGCCAGTAAACGCGGGTCGAGGGCAGAGAATTAGGGGGAGTACTCAATTCAAGTTCTTGAATAAATCAATCAGACGTTCCAGCATAACGCAAAAACCACAGTCTGCTTATTGTCGTAGGCCATTCAGCACTTGACGCTTGCTGGTAATAAAGGCAATTTCTCTCTGACCGCTACTTCAGAAACATGATGGCTACAGACACTTCCGCCGTACTTCGCAAACCCGCTTGGCATAAGCTGCTCAAGCTGCTGGGCCCACGTGCGTTGGCGTTTCATTCACTCCGTCTGAGTCTGGCGACAACCAGTCGCCTGTGGCCCGAGATGGGCGTGCAATGGGCGATGCAATTATTTGCCACGCCGATGCCCGCGCTCCGTCGTCATGCCTATCAGCCCATCCCTGCCGCATTGGCTTGGGACCGTGAAATCACTTGGCAGATACAGCCTCATCAACCCCACCCGCATCATGGCAAAACCGTGCACGGCTATATTTGGGGCGACCCCCAACAGCAGCCCACGGTCTTATTGGTACACGGCTGGAGTGGCTATGCGCTGCAACTCCGTGAATTTGTCACGCCCCTGCGGGCAGCGGGATACGCAGTGGTCGCCGTTGATATGCCAGCCCATGGCCGCAGTAGTGGACGACGGGCCCACTTCTTTTCTTGGCATCAAGCCTTGGTAGAAATGGCGGCCCAGTTGCCACGCCTCGATACGATTATTGGCCATTCATTGGGCGGTGCCACACTAGGTTATGCCCTCTCACAAGGATTACAGGTTCCGCGCGCCGTGATGATCGCCGCCCCCGCTGACTTACTCGCCGAACTCCATAAATTCAGCCAGTTTTTATGGTTGCCACGGGGCTTCGGTCAGCGCATCGCTCAGGGTTGGACACGGCGATTGGGCCGAGATGTGAGCGCCGTTAACCCTGAACAAGGGGCGATTCCTGGTCGAGTCAAGGGCTTGTTAGTCCACGATAAACAAGATCGGCATGTTGCGATCAGCGACATGTATCGTTATCAGCGGGTTTGGCCAGGCTGTAAGACGATGGTGACCGACGGCTTGGGTCACACACGCATTTTGCAAGATCGGCCCACGGTCGAGCGGATCGTCACCTGGCTAACCCAAGCTTAATTATTGCTGCCAGGGTATAACAGCGCGGGACATCAACCCAACTGCGGCACGGAAGTTCGCCCGAGCTGCGCGGTACACCGGGTTAAGCAAACTCAGTTGGTAAATAGCCGCATCAGCTATCCAGCCCGCACTCACTTCAAAATAATCGCGTAAGGCAGCCCGGCCATCGCTGCGGCCAAAGCCATCGGTGCCGAGCGTGGTGTAGCTCGCCCCGGTGGGCAAATAAGCACGCAGCATTTCCGGTAAGGCACGTTGATAATCCGTGACCGCAATAATCGGCTGTCCCGCATAGCCCTGTGCTACCAGGGCTTGCTGAATGTAGGGGACGGTTTCATCTAAGCCCAAGCGCTGCGCACGCTCGCACGCCGCACCGTCGCGGGCCAGTTCGGTATAGCTGGTAATGCTCCAGATGGCCGCGCGAATCCCCTGCTCAGCCAGCAACGCTTGCGCGGCCAGCACTTCCGGCATGAGCGCGCCAGAGCCAAAAAGAATCACATCGGCTTCAGCGTCGCTAGCCAAACAATACGCCCCACGAATCACGCCCTCGTGATGCGCGGCATCGAGCGAGGCTTGCGCGTAGTTGGCATTGCCGACGGTGAGGTAGTAAAACGCATCTTCCTGCGCTACCAGCATGCGCTGTAAACCATGCTGAATAATCACCGCCAATTCACCCGCGTAGGCAGGGTCGTAAGCGCGGCAATTCGGTACAGTGGCGGCGATTAAATGGCTGTGCCCATCCTGATGCTGTAGCCCTTCACCGCCCAATGTCGTGCGCCCAGCAGTGGCCCCCAACAAGAAGCCCCGTGGCCGTTGATCGGCAGCGGCCCAAATCAAATCTCCCACGCGCTGGAAGCCGAACATGGAGTAAAAAATATAGAAGGGCAACAGCGGTTGGCCGTGGACGGAGTACGCGGTAGCCGCCGCTGTCCAGGAAGCCAGCGCGCCCGCTTCGGAAATACCTTCTTCCAGAATTTGGCCATTTTGCGCTTCGCGGTAGCTGGTTAAGCTGCCCGCGTCTTCTGGCTCGTAGCGTTGGCCGTGGGGTGAATAAATTCCGATTTGGCGGAACAAATTCGCCATGCCAAAGGTGCGCGCTTCATCCGCCACAATCGGCACCACACGCGGCCCGAGCGTCGGGTCTTTGAGCAAATTACCCAGCAAGCGAACAAAGGCCATGGTGGTGGACATTTCCTTGCCATTGGCCTGCAACGCAAAGTTTGCCAAGGTGTCAACGGCAGGCACCGCCAGCGTCGGGCAGGTGCTGCTGCGCGCTGGCAAATAGCCGCCCAAGGCTTGCCGACGGGCGTGCAGATATTGCATCTCGGCACTCTCGGCGGGCGGCTGGTAGAAATCCAGTGCCTCCACTTGCGCATCGCTCAAGGGCAGGGCAAAGCGGTTACGGAAGGCGAATAAATCATCTAAATCGAGTTTCTTTTGTTGGTGGGTGGTCATGCGGCCTTGCGCTACTTCGCCCATGCCATAACCCTTCATGGTTTTAGCCAACACGACCGTGGGTTGGCCGCGATGGGCGCGGGCGGCAGAATAGGCGGCGTGGATTTTCACAAAATCATGGCCGCCGCGCCGCAAGCGGTCGATCTCGGCATCGCTCATGCCCGCCACCAATTGCTGTAAGGCGGGGTTTTGCCCGAAGAAACGCTCGCGATTAAAGCGCCCGTCATTCGCCGAAAAGGTTTGGAACTGCCCATCCACGGTCTGCGCAAAGGCTTTAAGCAAAGCTTGCTCTTTATCGCGGGCAAACAAGCCATCCCAGTCCGAGCCCCATAGCACTTTAATCACATGCCACCCCGCACCCGTGAACAAGGCTTCAAGCTCATCAATCACGCGGCCATTGCCGCGTACGGGGCCATCCAAACGCTGCAAGTTGCAGTTAATGACGAAGATCAAGTTGTCTAACTGTTCGCGTGCCGCTAAGGACAGAGCAGCGAGAGATTCGGGTTCGTCCATCTCGCCATCGCCAAAAAATCCCCAGACTTTGCGAGATACATGTTGCCCCGCATGTTGATACAGTTGCCGATGTTCCAAATAGCGCATGAAGCGTGCTTGATAAATCGCGGAAAGCGGGCCAATCCCCATTGAACCAGTGGGAAACTGCCAAAAATCGGGCTGCAACCACGGGTGCGGATAGGAACTGAGGCCGCGCAAACCCTGCTGCTGCGCCACCACCTCGCGCCGATAATGCTCTAAGGCACTCGCGGGCAAGCGCCCTTCGAGAAAGGCCCGCGCATACACGCCAGGCGCAGAGTGGGGCTGAAAGAAAACGAGATCGCCGAGTTGCGCATTTGGGTCGGTATTTTGGTCATGCTCTTGGCGGGCTTGGAAGAAATGATTAAACCCCACCTCAAATAAATCCGCCGCCGAGGCATAGCTGGCAATGTGGCCGCCCAGTTCCGCTTGCAGGCGATTCGCCCGTACCACCATCACCATCGCATTCCAGCGCATGATGGCGGCAAGCCGTTGCTCAAGATCCAAGTCGCCGGGGTAAGGCGCTTGTTCGTTGGCGGCAATCGTATTGCAATAGGGCGTGACCAAATTCGGGTGCCAGTGCCCACCTTGGCGCTGAAAGTGTTGGTGCAGGGTATCTAACAAATAGCGCACCCGCTCCGGGCCGGCGTGTTCTAGCACGCCTTCTAAACCCGCCAACCATTCGGCGGTTTCTTGGGGATCACCATCATTCGGGAGCATGGCGCACCTTCTTTCTGCATTTGCAAATCATGCTCAAAGGATAGTAGAAGCGCCGCCCAATAAGGTGCTTAATAATTTACAAAAACCAGCTTATTCAGCATAAAATGTTGTTTAAATAAATTTATTAGCTAATTATGCTGGATGTAAAGCTCGACACCGTTGATTTACGCATTCTGCAAGCCTTGCAGGAAGATGCCACGCTCTCGAATGTGGCCCTGGCTAAGCGCGTGCATTTGTCGCCCTCGCCGTGTTTGGCGCGGGTGAAAGCGCTGCACAAAAGCGGCGTCATTCAGCAAGTGGTGGCGCTGGCCAATCCGCACGCGCTTGGCCTGCATTTGAATGTGTTTATTTCGGTGAGCTTGGAAAAACAGGAACGCGTGGTATTGGAACGTTTTGAAGCGGCGATTCAGGCGCGTTCGGAAGTCATGGAATGTTATTTGATGTCGGGCGATGCTGATTATTTGCTGCGCGTACTGGTGCCAGATTTAGCCCGCTTGGAGCGCTTTATTCTCGACCAGCTGGCGGTCGTACCCGGTATTAAAAACATCCGTTCTAGTTTTGCGCTAAAGCAGGTGAAATATAAAACCGCCTTACCGATTAACAGCATCGCCAGCCCAGCCAGTTAATTTCATGCATGCCGCCGCTCCATTTTCTTGCGATATTTTTTGCCGCGTCATTGATAACTATGGCGATATTGGCGTCTGTTGGCGCTTGGCCCGGCAATTGGTCGACGAGTATCAGTGGGCCGTCAGGCTGCTGGTCGATGATCTACAGAGCCTGGCCAAACTCGTGCCAACGGTCGATCCGACACTGGCTCAACAGCGTATCGCTGGGCTAGTGATCTGGCAATGGGAGCAGGCACCATCTGCCACCCCGGCGCAGATGGTGGTGGAGGCCTTTGCCTGCGATCCCCCAGTGACTTACCTGCAGCGCATGGCCCAGCAAACCCCACCACCAGCATGGGTGAATCTTGAATACCTGAGTGCTGAAACCTGGGTCGAAGATTGTCATGGCCTGGTCTCGCGCCACCCCCAATTAGGCTTGGAAAAGGTGTTTGTTTTCCCAGGTTTTAGTCCGAGAACAGGTGGTTTACTGCGCGAAAAAGGGTTATTGGCAGCAGCCTCCGCGTTCAATCTATCGCCCGCTGCCGCTGACCAATTTTGGACAACGCAAGGGCTAACACTGCGTGCGCAGGCGCCGCGGCTGTTCTTCTTTACCTACGCGAGCCCGCATATTCCGGCCTTGCTGGATGCGTGGCTCAGCCACGGCCAAGCCCTGGAGATTTTGCTCCCCCCGACCCCCGCTACGCCACAAGTCGAAGCCTGGCTGGCAGCCCACCCAAACCAAACGCTGCTCCGGGTTCATCCCTTGCCTTTTTTACCGCAGGCCGAGTTTGACCGGCTGCTGTGGGCCAGTGACCTGCTCTTTGTGCGTGGGGAAGACAGCTTGGTGCGAGCGCAATGGGCGGCAAAGCCCATGATTTGGCATATTTACCCGCAAGCCGAGCAGGCCCATTTACCGAAGTTGGCGGCGTTTTATAGCCACTATAGCCAAGGCCTAACGGCCAGCGCCCTAGCGGCACAAACAGCCTTAAACCAGGCCTGGTGCGATACGAATCGCGCGGTTGATTTTGCGCCTCTGTGGGCTAACTGGCGGCAGCATCTGCCTGAAATCCAGTCACATGCCCTATCCTGGCGAGCCGAACTCAGTCAACAACCCGATCTCGCCACGGTTTTAGTCAGCCAAGCCTATAAAAAGTGGGGCCAATAGGCTAAAATGCCGGGCTGAATAAATTCGAGACAAACGCAAGCTGTCTGTCTCCCCGCTGATCGCCCCCATACACCCTGTCATCACTGTAGCGGGCACTTTTTTGAATCCTAGTCTGGTGAATTATGAAAATCGCACAAGAACTCCGCTCTGGTAACGTCTTTATGGTTGGCAACGACGCCATGGTCGTCATCAAATCTGAATACAACAAATCTGGCCGTAATGCCGCCGTGGTCAAAATGAAAATGAAAAACCTGTTAACCGGCGCGGTCTCTGAAACCGTGTACAAAGCCGACGACAAGTTTGAAGTGATGGTACTGGACCGCAAAGAAGTGACCTACTCTTACTTTGCTGACCCACTCTATGTTTTCATGGATGCGGACTACAACCAATACGAAGTGGAAGCCGAATTCATGCAAGACGCCCTCCCATACCTCGAAGATGGCATGCCCTGCGAAGTGGTGTTTTTCCAAGAAAAAGCGATTTCGGTTGAACTCCCCACCACCGTGGTCCGTGAAGTGGAATACACCGAGCCAGCTGTGCGTGGCGACACCTCTGGCAAGGTAATGAAACCAGCCCGCATCAAACCCAGCGGACATGAAATTCAAGTTGCCGCTTTTGTTGAAATTGGCGACAAAATCGAAATCGACACTCGCACCAACGAATACAAACGCCGCGTATAAACGAATCACGGATAAAAAAGCCATCCTGCGGGATGGCTTTTTTTCGTCCGAACTCGGCTGATTTAACCAGCGGCTGGGGCGGGAGGCATGGGCCGGGCTTGGCCTTGAGGCCCTGCACCCTCATGACGTGGGCCGCCAGAGCGGCGGGCTTGGCGCATTTTTTCATGATGTGCGCGCATCTCTTCACGCGTCACTTTGCCATCCTGATTGGTATCAAGCGCTGCGAAATGTTGTTGCAAGTGCGGTAAAGCCGTAGCTTCGCTGAGCGAGATCGCGCCGTCGCCATCTTTATCCGCCTCTTTGAGCCGCGCCCGCATTTTTTCCATGCGCTCATGCCGGTCATGCCGGTCATGCCGCTCATGGTTGGCATGGTGGGCTGGGCGTTCTGCACGGGAAGCGGCTGGCGCTGGGTTGGTGGCGGCCTCAGGCGGGGTGTCTGCAGCGTGTGCCAAGCCCATCATGGCGCTACTCAACAAAGCAGCGAAGACCAGGGCAATACGACCAGAAGAGGGCTGCATGGTAGCGGGTATAGTAAGCGGTGTCATCGTTATCTCCCAAAAATGCGGTAAATGAATTGAATCGGCTTATTCACAAGATCAAACTTGTGAGCCTCATTACAGCACAGGGCGACAGCGTCACATACCGGGGGTTACCAGTCGTTACGCTTGTTGCAGTTGTAACAACTTGGGGCCAAGACCACTCAATAGTCAATGGCTTGCCAACCCAGTTTCGGCAAGAGGCTGGCAAAGTCATTGCTCAAGGGCGCTCTTACCTGACAAGGCTGCGCGGTGAGAGGATGAATGAAAGCTATCTTCACGCAAGCTAACAGCAAGCGCCCGCAATCATAGGTTTGCTTGAAGTAACGATTATGAATCCCCTTGCCATGCGTGGCATCGCCAATAATCGGATGCGCAATGTGCTTCATGTGGCGACGCAGTTGGTGCCGCCGACCCGTTTCGGGATGCAAGCGCATCAGGGCATAGCGCGAAGTCGGGTAGCGTTCTACCATCACCGGCAACGTCACCGTCGCCAAGCGTTGGTAGTGGGTCACGGCAGGCTGTGGTGCCAGCTCTCGCTGCATACCACTCGGTAAGTATTCAGCTGCATCTGGCTGGCGACTCAGCGGGTAATCAATCGTACCGCGTTCGGGGGGATGGCCGCGCACTATCGCTAAATACGTTTTCTCAACCGTTTGCGCTTCAAACTGCTTGCCCAGCAAGCTTGCTACTTCGCGATTCAGGGCAAACAATAAAACGCCGGAAGTACCACGATCCAAGCGATGCACAGGGTAAACATGCTGACAAATCTGGTCGCGCAGCATTTGTACCGCGAATTGGGTTTCGTGCTTATCCACCATCGAGCGGTGAACGAGTAGGCCGGCGGGTTTGTTGATGGCGATGAGTGCGCTATCTTGATAAATAATTGGCAATAATGCAGATTGGCTCAATCGCTGCGCATCAGTCAAACAGCCACCTTTGACAACATGTTCCTAACGATCAATTTGTGCAAGGGGGCGACGGGCAGCATATATAACTTACCCAACCAGTTATGCGTATGCACCACGGTGCTGATCGTGAACTCGCTGCTGTTAGCCGAGGATTGATAGACAGAAATCACCACATCTAAATGCTTGTCTTGGTCGGTGAGCAACAACTCTTCTGGACGATTGCTCACCACGGTAAAGATTCCTAAGCGTTCGCCAGGTTGGTAATCTCGCCGCTGTGTCAAACCATCTTTACTCAGCACACCTAAATTTTTAAGCCCCAGCTTCGATACGATACGATTGCGCAATGCCATCAAAAAATCAACCCATGGTGGCGTGGCTTTAACCACCGCTAGAAAAGCCTCTAGCGCAGTAGCCGACGGTATACGTGTTGAAACACGCCAAGCATCGTAAAAATCTGCGTTATGTAAGCGAGGAAACACAGCGCAGTTCGGCGGCACCGGCACTTCAACGACTTGGCTCATATCATCCCCTTTTTGCTTGATCCCGCAGACAAAGCAGCGAAGCAGGCTAATTCTTCAACCGCCACTCAGCACTCTGTGCGTGCGCTTGCAAACCTTCGCCATAGGCCAATGTCGCCGCAACCTTACCTAACGTTTGTGCGCCCGCTGGTGAAACGTGAATAATGCTGGAACGCTTTTGGAAATCGTACACACCAAGCGGTGAGGAGAAGCGTGCAGTACGCATGGTGGGCAGTACGTGGTTGGGACCAGCGCAATAATCCCCCAATGATTCGGAGCTGTAGGGGCCAAGGAACATCGCGCCGGCGTGGCGGATTTTGGCGGCGAGTTCGGTGGCGTTTTGCGTGGAAATTTCTAAGTGTTCAGCGGCGATGTTGTTCGCAATCTCGCACGCTTCATCTAAATCGCGCACTTGAATCAACGCGCCCCGATCCGCGAGTGAGGTACGAATGGTCTCCGCACGCGGCATAGTTGGGAGCTGTTTGGCAATGCTGGCTTCTACCGCCTCAATAAATGCAACATCCGGACAGAGCAGAATGGCCTGCGCCATTTCGTCGTGCTCGGCTTGCGAGAACAAGTCCATCGCAATCCAATCGGGGTTGGTATGAGCATCGCAAATAATTAAAATTTCCGAAGGGCCGGCAATCATGTCGATACCGACCAAGCCAAACACGCGGCGCTTGGCAGCGGCCACATAGGCATTACCGGGGCCAACAATTTTATCAACCGGTGGTACAGTAGCCGTGCCATACGCCAATGCGCCGACGGCTTGCGCCCCACCGATGGTGAAGACACGTGTGACGCCAGCAATGTGGGCTGCTGCGAGGACGAGCGGATTTTTTACGCCATCGGGCGTGGGCACGACCATGATAATTTCTTGCACGCCCGCCACCTTAGCAGGCATGGCATTCATGAGCACCGAAGAGGGGTAGGCCGCTTTACCGCCAGGCACATAAATGCCGACGCGATCCAGTGGCGTGATTTTTTGACCAAGCACCGTGCCATCGGCTTCGGTGTATTGCCAAGAATCTTGCTTTTGCTTTTCGTGATAGCTGCGCACACGGGCGGCGGCGGCCTCGAGCGCGGTGCGCTGCTCAGTAGATAAGCCATCAAACGCAGCTTTGAGTTCGCTGGCGGGTAGTTCGAGCTGCGCCATGCTGTGTGCAGGTACCCGATCAAAGCGCTGGGTGTATTCCAGTACCGCCGCATCACCCCGCTTTTTAACGTCGACCAGAATCTCAGTGACGGCATTTTCAATCCGTGTATCGTCTTCCGCTTCGTAGGCCAACAAGGTTTTGAGTTGTTCGGCAAAATCGGCTTGGGTGGAATTGAGTTTACGAATCAGCATGGGTATCTCAACAAAGGCAATGTTTGGCCAACTATTTTTGGCTAGCTTGTTCAAAGGCGGCCAACAAAGGCTGTAAGGCGGTGTGCTTCATTTTGAGGGCGGCTTGGTTCACTACCAAGCGTGAAGAAATTGTCATGATCTCTTCAACTTCCACCAAGTTATTTGCGCGCAGCGTGCCGCCGGTGGAGACCAAATCCACAATCACGTCGGCCAAGCCCACTAAGGGGGCCAGTTCCATTGAGCCATACAGCTTGATGATATCGACGTGCACGCCTTTGGCGGCAAAGTGTTCACGGGCGGTTTTTACATATTTGGT
Source organism: Parvibium lacunae (assembly GCF_003335215.1). GTDB lineage: Bacteria > Pseudomonadota > Gammaproteobacteria > Burkholderiales > Burkholderiaceae_D > Parvibium > Parvibium lacunae. The sequence goes on from NZ_QPGB01000002.1 coordinate 693,465, forward strand.
CGCCACACGTAAACGTGCGCCTTGCTTGACGGCATTGGCGTAATCAAAGTCTTTGGCGGTGGCCACGCTCATGCGGCATTTGGCAATTTGCAAATCAATCGGCTGATAGAGGCCTTCGCCGCCGTGTTCGAGCAGCACATCTTTACCGGCAATACCAAAGTCGGCGGCGCCATATTGCACATAGGTCGGCACATCGCTAGCGCGCACAATCAGCAGACGCAGATTGGGATCGCTGGTGGGCAAAATCAGCTTGCGCGAACTTTCTGGTTTTTCAGCGCAATGCACCCCCGCCGCTTCGAGCAGGGGTTGGGTTTCTTCAAAAATACGGCCTTTAGAAAGGGCAAGGGTCAACATGATGGCTGGCCAACTGGGGCATAAATGGGTTGCATATTATTGAACACGTTGGATGTCAGCACCCAACGCCGTGAGTTTGGCTTCCATCTTATCGTAACCACGATCCAAGTGGTAAATCCGCTCAATCGTGGTTTGGCCTTGCGCGACCAAGCCCGCAATCACCAAGCTGGCAGAAGCGCGCAGGTCGGTTGCCATAACAGTGGCACCGGATAAATTGGGAACCCCTTTAATGACCGCTGTGTGGCCATCGATTTCGATGTCAGCGCCAAGACGACGTAATTCCTGCACATGCATAAAACGATTTTCAAAGATCGTCTCATGAATCACACTGGTTCCTTGCGCAATGGTATTCACCGCCATGAGCTGGGCTTGCATGTCTGTGGCAAACGCGGGATAAGGCGCGGTTCTCGCGCCAATCGCGGTGGGCCGCTGGGCCGCGACAAGACGAATCCAATCATCGCCCGTAGTGATCTGTGCGCCCATTTCACGCAATTTTTCGAGGGTTGCTTCCATGCTGGCAGGATCGGCCTGTGTCAAGGTGACCTCTCCACCGGTTGCCAACACCGCGCACAAAAAGCTACCCGCCTCGATACGGTCTGGCATGATGCTGTGGCTGCCCCCCTGCAGTGCGCTCACTCCCTGCACGACTAAGCGGTCGGTGCCAATACCGTCGATCTTGGCGCCCATGCTGACCAGCAAATTGGCTAGATCGTTGACCTCTGGCTCACGGGCCGCATTTTCAAACACGGTTTCACCCTCTGCCAGCACCGCTGCCATCAATAAATTTTCCGTGCCGGTGACCGTAATCATATCGGTCAAAATGCGTGCGCCCCGCAGGCGTTTGGCTTGGGCATGGATATAGCCATGTTCAACGTGAATCTCCGCCCCCATTAACTGCAAGCCTTTGATATGCTGATCAACCGGACGCTGACCAATGGCACACCCCCCAGGCAGGGAAACTTTGGCCTCACCAAAGCGGGCGAGCAACGGCCCGAGAACCAGAATAGCGGCACGCATGGTTTTGACCAATTCATAGGGAGCGACCGGGGTAATGTCTGCAGGCGTGGCGAGGCTCATTCGTCCTCCACCATGCAGCTCTATATGCGTTCCGATCTGCCGCAATAACTTGTTCATCGTGCGGATATCTTGCAACTCGGGCACGTTGTTCAGGTAGAGCGTGTCGGCGGTCAGTAAGCTGGCGCAAAGAATAGGTAACGCCGCATTTTTAGCGCCGGAGACGGCGACTTCACCCTGCAAACGCTGTCCACCACGAATAATCAGTTTGTCCATAATTTTCTTGAATCATCACCCATACAATAAAAGCCTGCTGCAACCGATGCGCAATTGCAGCCCACGTTTCTTATTATTGAGTTTGCTGGTTTTCCCACTCACTGGGGGTTAATGTTTTCATTGATAAAGCGTGAATCTCTTCACGCATGCGTTCGCCCAAACCGGCATAGACTTTTTGGTGGCGCTGCACGGCGCGCAAGCCTTCGAAGGCCGTTGAAACGATCGTCGCATAAAAGTGGCGGCCATCGCCTTCTACTTGCAAATGCGCACAAGGTAGAGCAGCGGCAATATAATCGCGCACATTCTCTGGGGTTGGGTTTTCCATCATCATCTCTTATTCAATCAATGCCGTAGTTTATAGCCACGCCGCAGCATGCTCAGCGCCACTGTCGCCACCACCGCAAAACTTATCAAGACCACGCTCAGGCTGTGCCACGGGGACACATCGGAGACGCCGAAGAAGCCATAACGGAAGCCATCAATCATGTAAAAGAAAGGATTGAAGTGCGACACTGTGTACCAAAATGCGGGCAACGAATGCACCGAATAAAACACGCCCGATAAAAAGGTCGCGGGCATGATTAAAAAGTTTTGGAAAGCGGCAAGCTGATCAAATTTTTCAGCCCAAATCCCCGCAATCAAGCCCAACGTGCCGAGCAAGGCGCTGCCGAGCACTGCAAAAATCAGAATCCACCCCGGCGCGACAAAACTGAGTTTGGCGGCCCACGCGGTCACAATAAACACACCCAACCCAACCGATACGCCGCGCACCATCGCCGCCAACACATAGGCGCTAAACAGGGTTAATGCTGAGAGCGGGGGCAACAAAATAAACACGATGTTGCCCGTGATTTTGGACTGGATGAGTGAGGATGAAGTATTGGCAAACGCATTTTGCAAAACCGACATCATCACCAAGCCGGGCACCAAAAAGCTGGTGTAGCTCACACTGTCGTACACCCGCACATGGTCTTCCAGCACATGGCCGAAAATCAGCAAGTACAACACGGCGGTGAGCACGGGCGCGGCAATCGTCTGGAAACTCACTTTCCAGAACCGCAGCGTTTCTTTGTACAGCAAGGTACGAAAGCCGTTCATGTTGCTGATGCCACTCATGCCGCCACCTTGCTGTTGTTTTGCATAAGCTGCACAAAGACATCTTCTAAATCAGCGCGCTCCACTTGCACGTCATCTAATTGCACCCCCGCCTCACGACATGCGCACAAAATAGATTCAAGCTCGTTATAACTGGTCATGCGCAGACGAATGCGATTGTTTATTCGAGTTGCCGCTTGTTCAATTTGCTTTTCCAACACGCTTGCGGGTAGCGTACCTTGATAAGAGAGGCGCAAGCTCAGTCCCGCAAAGCGCTTGAGCAAATCATCGGTTTTTTCCAGCGCCACCACGCGGCCACTCTTGAGCATGGCCAAGCGCGTACAGAGTTGCTCCGCCTCTTCCAGGTAATGCGTGGTCAGCACAATCGTGTGGCCCTGCTGATTCAGCTGAGCAATGAATTTCCACAGGGTTTGCCGCAGCTCTACATCCACCCCCGCCGTCGGCTCATCCAGAATAATCACGGGCGGCTTATGCACCAAAGCTTGCGCCACCAGCACCCGCCGCTTCATGCCGCCGGACAAGGCGCGCATATTGCTATCGGCTTTTTGAGTGAGGTCGAGATGGGCAAGGATTTCGTCAATCCAATCATCATTCTTGCGCAGGCCGTAATAGCCCGACTGCAAGCGCAGCGTTTCGCGCACGGTAAAGAAAGGGTCAAACACCAGCTCTTGCGGCACCACGCCCAGCATACGCCGGGCTTGCTGGTAGTCCGTCACCACATCATGGCCGTGAATCTGCGCCGAGCCGCCCGTTGCGCGGGTCAACCCCGCCAAAATACTAATCAGCGTCGTCTTGCCCGCCCCATTCGGGCCAAGCAGGCCAAAAAACTCGCCCTGCTCAACGGAAAACGAGACCGAATCCAAGGCCTGCAAGCCTTTGTAAGCTTTGCTGAGTTGGTGAATATGGAGGGCGGGAGGCATGAGGCAAAGAGATAAAACTAAAGAGCTCATTATAAATGAGCATCGATCAAGATAGATGTCATGCAACGAAACAGTCCCGCCAACATAGCGGGACTGTCTCATCCTCTTTTTGCAGAAATGCGGCCAATCAAATCAAACAACGGAAGCCAGCTTACTCGCTAAAGCCGCCGCCAGTGTCTTATCATCCCGCTGCTGCGCGTAGCGCTGCGGCCTTTACCTCTCTTTTGGCTCCAGCTGCTCTCGCTTAACTTGCGATGCAAGCTAGCCTACGCCGAAAAACCGCAAAGCACTATCCCAGGGTGTTACAACCCTGCAGCAGCACGCAGTGCAGCTGCCTTATCGGTTCGTTCCCAGCTGAATTCCGGCTCTTCGCGGCCAAAGTGGCCGTAGGCGGCGGTTTTGCTATAGATCGGGCGCAGAAGATCCAGCATTTGAATAATGCCTTTGGGGCGTAGATCAAAATGCTCATTCACCAGAGCGGCGAGTTTTTCATCGCTCACCACACCCGTGCCTTCGGTGTACACGGTGATGTTGATGGGTTTCGCGACACCAATCGCGTAGCTCACCTGAATCTGGCATTGTTTTGCCAAACCAGCAGCCACGATGTTTTTCGCCACATAGCGGGCGGCGTAGGCAGCGGAACGATCCACCTTGGTGGGGTCTTTGCCGGAGAACGCGCCACCGCCGTGCGGGCAGGCACCGCCGTAGGTATCCACAATGATTTTACGGCCTGTTAAGCCGCAATCGCCTTGCGGGCCGCCAATCACAAAACGGCCAGTGGGGTTAACCAAGTATTTGGTGTCTTGCAGGAAGTGGCTGGGCAGCGCAGGCTTGATGATTTCTTCAATCACAGCCTCACGGATTTGCTCTTGGGTGATATCCGGCGCATGCTGGGTCGAGAGCACCACGGTATCAATGCTGACGGGTTTGCCATCGACATAACGGAAGGTCACTTGGGACTTCGCATCGGGGCGCAGCCAAGGCAGGCGGCCATCTTTACGCAAGAGTGACTGACGCTCCACCAGGCGGTGAGCGTAGTAAATGGGGGCCGGCATCAATTCGGGCGTTTCATCACAGGCATAACCAAACATCAAGCCCTGGTCACCCGCGCCGGTGTTCAGGTAGTCATCCGAAGCATGATCCACGCCTTGGGCGATATCGGGCGACTGTTTGTCGTAAGCGACCAAAACCGCACAGCCTTTGTAATCAATGCCGTAATCGGTATTGTCGTAGCCGATGCGTTTGATGGTGTCACGGGCCACCTGGATGTAATCCACATTCGCGGTGGTGGTAATTTCACCGGCCAACACGACCAAACCGGTATTACAAAGTGTCTCAGCGGCGACGCGGGCATATTTGTCCTGTGCGAAAATAGCGTCAATCACCGCATCGGAGATTTGGTCGGCTACTTTATCGGGATGGCCTTCCGACACGGACTCGGAAGTAAAGAGAAAATCGTTTGACATAGCACACTCCTAAACATATACAGGGTTGGTTGGCGCTGCCAACTCACTTGTACTTAGTGGAGCGGCGAACGCTTTAGCAGTATTTGGAATCGCCCTGCAAGTTGTTCACGGTCATCTGGCGATGAGCTTAACTCGGCGATAGCGCATTATAGCGGTTTTATATATTTAACGTGAGTGGCGCGGTTTGGATACATTTTTAGGAAACTTCTTGCTAGGGGCTTGGCGCTTGTTAGGCTGCCTGCCGCTGCGTACGTTACATATGCTGGGCGGGCTGGGTGGCCAGTTAGCCACTTGGTTCAGCGCCGCGCTCACCGCACGTATTCAAGCCAACCTAGGCCAAGCGGGTCTGCTCGCGCACACCACCCCGAAGCAAGTATTACGCGAACTGGGCAAAGGCGCACTGGAACTAGCCGCAGTCTGGTTTCGCCCGCCCCTTACGCGTGCGGTTGAGGTGCGCGGCTGGGAACACGCGCAAGCGGCGGCGCAAGCGGGTAAAGGCATTTTGTACCTCACCCCCCACCTCGGTTGTTTTGAAATTACCGCCCGTTGGCTGGGCACACAGGCTCCGATTACTGTGATGTACCGTCCCCCACGTAAGGCGTGGCTACGCCCCCTGGCCGAAGACGCGCGGGGTACGGCCGCCGTCAAGCTGGCCAGCGCTGATTTGAGTGGGGTTCGTAAATTGGTGCGCGCACTCAAGAATGGCGAGACCATTGGTCTACTACCCGACCAAGTCCCCGGTAATGGCGAAGGCGTGTGGGTGCCATTTTTTGGTCGGCCTGCCTACACCATGACCTTACCCGCCCGGCTGCATGAACTCACGGACGCAACCATTTTGCTGACTTGGGGCGAACGCTTACCCAAAGGACGGGGTTACATCATGCACATTGAACCCCTGCCCGCTCCGCTACAGGGGTCACTCGAAGAACAAACCGCCCAGATCAATGCGGCCATGGAAATGCTGATTCGCCGCTGCCCCAGCCAATATTTGTGGACGTATAACCGCTACAAAACACCGAAAGGCGCGCCTCCCGCAAGCGGCGCAAATTCAACCGATGAGGCTAAGGACACACATGAAGCAAAAGCTTAACGCCCTGCTGACGTGGTTTGGGATTGGCTGCTTCGTGCTGCTCGGTTGCTTACCGCTGCCCGTGCTGCGTGGTCTCGGCTGGTTGATCGCGCAACTCGCCTATCCGTTTGCGCGAGAACGGCGGCATGTGATTGCCACGAATTTACAGCTATGCTTTCCAGACCTCAGCGAGCAGCAGCGCCAGCGCCTACTCAAGCGTCATCTCGTTGCTTTTGTACAGAGTTTTTTGGATCGCAGCATTCTGTGGTGCCAACCCGCTTGGCGGGTGCGGCGCTTGGTGCGCTTAAGCGGGCTGGAACATGCTGCCGCCTTAGGAGATCAAGCGTTTTTCTTCTTAGGTGCGCATTTTGTAGGGCTGGATGCGGCCTGGACGCGCATTTCGATGGAGCACAAACTCATTGGCATGTACATCCGCCAAAAGAATCGGGTATTTGATCAATGGATGCGCGACCGCCGCGACCGCTTTGGCGAAAATCTCGGGCTAACGCGACAAGACGGGATTCGTCCCGCGCTGCGGGCACTCAAGCAAGGCTTTCATTTTCTGTATTTCCCCGACATGGATTACGGCCCAGAAGATGCGATTTTTGTTCCCTTCTTTGGTATTCCGGCTGCCACCATCACCGCCACCTCACGCATGGCCAAGGCGGCTGGGGCTGCCATATTGCCTGTGACCATTCGCATGACTTGGCGTGGTTATGAAGTTGCCATCTTGCCGCCGTGGCCGAATTACCCATCCGGGGACGATGCTGCCGATGCCCGCCAACTGAATGCCTGGATTGAATCCCTCGTCCCCAGCATGCCAGAGCAATATTTTTGGGTACACAAACGGTTTAAGACCCGCCCGCCGGGTGTGGCTAAGGTTTACTGAGTTTTCTTGCATAATGCGCTTATGAAAATCAAATTTACTAAGATGCACGGCGCTGGCAATGACTTTGTAGTCATTGACGGCATCCATCAATCCATTCAATTCACGCCCGCACAGTGGCAGGCAATCGCGCACCGCCAGTTCGGCATTGGCGCCGACCAGATGCTCTTGGTAGAGCGCAGCGCCCTGCCCGGGATTGATTTCAAATACCGCATCATGAATGCCGATGGCAACGAAGTGGAGCACTGTGGCAATGGCTCGCGTTGTTTTGTGCGCTTTGTGCATGACCAGGGGTTAACTGATAAAACCACCATCAAGGTTGAAACCCTCAGCGGTATTCTGACCTTGCAATTACATGAGGCTGGGCGTGTGACGGTGCAAATGGGCGTCCCGCGTTTTACCGCAAGCGATATTCCGTTTGACGCCACCGGCTTAAGCACGACCGAGGTTGGCAACACCACGCAATACACCCACCCACAGTATGCCGATACGCCTTTTTGCGTAGCGTCGATGGGTAACCCCCATGCGGTGATTGAGGTTGCAGATGTTGAAACCGCCTCCGTGCAAACAATTGGCCCCAGCTTGCAGGCACTACCCAATTTCCCTAAAAGTGTGAACGTTGGGTTTATGCAAGTGCTCGACCCACATCACGTGAAATTGCGCGTGTATGAACGTGGTGCTGGCGAAACCCTCGCTTGCGGCACGGGGGCCTGTGCCGCCGTCGTCACTGGCATTCAACGCGGGGAACTACAAAGCCCGGTGCAAGTGCAAGCCCGTGGCGGTATTTTAGAAATTGCCTGGGCTGGGCCAGGTGAACAAGTCGCCATGACCGGCCCGACCGCCAACGTGTTTAGTGGCGAGTTTGAAACTGACGCCTTATTCAACAACAATTTCAATAACAATTAATCATTTACCGAGAGACAGGCTTACTATGACAACGCTCACCGATCAAGCGGTTACCGATTATCTACTCGCCCACCCTGATTTTTTCACGCAACACCATGAGCTTTTGGCAACCCTCACTGTACCGGGCCCACACGCGGGCAAAGCCATTTCATTGGTGGAGCGCCAGAATCTAACCTTGCGAGAAAAAAATAAACAACTGGAGCTCAAACTCAGTCAGCTATTACACTTTGGCCGGGAAAATGACCAAACCGCTGACAAACTGCATCGCTGGACCCATGCGATTGTCCGCGTACAGGATAACGCCCATATCCCCATGGTCGTCGCACAAGAATTAATTAAACTCTTTGCCTTACCGGACGTTGCGTTACGGTTATGGGGTGTGCAGGAAAACTATGCGCATCTCGACTGCGCTGCGCCAGTCGCGGTTGATACCATTTTGTTTGCTAATGCCCTTTCCACACCGTATTGCGGCATCGTGGAAAATAATACTGATGTTGAAAAACTGGGGGTGGCGCAATGGCTGCCGGGGGGCGAAAATGCGCCAGCGCCGAAATCTCTAGCGTTATTAGCCCTGCGCCAACCCGATGCGGCAGAGTCATTTGGCCTGATCGTGCTGGCCTCGCAAGACCCCGAGCGCTTTGCGGATGAAATGGGCACCTTGTATTTACAGCGCATTGCCGAGTTGGCCAGTGCGGTGCTCTCGCGCCTGATTGACTGACCCTCTCAATGCACTATCACCAACACGACGTGATTAAAGTATGGGAGCGCTTCCCCTACGAGACATTGGGGGACGCGCAAAAAAGCCTGGACTATCTCGACACGGTGATTCAGGCGGGCGCAGCCCATCGCGACACCCTCGCGCAATATCCCACGGTGCGCGCCGAGCCACTGGATGAGTATTACCGCCTGAAATTATTTCAAACCATTGCCTCAAATGAGCTGCTGCGTGACATCGCGGTCACCATTGATGACTGGCGTGGTGGTTTGTTCATGGCCTGGCTGGTCTTGCTCAAACCCGAACCCGCCTTGCTGGCACATCGGGAGGCGATTGCAGCCTTACTCTTGCCCGAGCATGCTTGGCTAAAGACTTGGCTGCACCAAGCTGAACAACCTACAGCAACAGAAGCGCAACCGCACCATAGCCGCCTAGCCACCATCAAGGCACAACTCGCTGCGATGCCCACGCCAGCAAGCTTGCAGCTCAAGCCGGCTGTCGCGCTGGATGCCGAAAAACTCAACGCCCTCAAGCAAGCCTATTTGCAGCAAGGGGCAGCCGGGTTTCATAGCGTACTGAATCAAAAATAACGATCCAACACACCTCCTACTAACAACCGCTTGTATTTCCCTTGCCACCAATTCGCGATACGTATATATTTAAAGTATATACAAGGAGGTGGTAATGAATTATGCAAAGGTATTTATCTCGGGCAATAGTCAAGCCGTGCGCTTGCCCAAAGAATTTCGGCTCAATAGCGAACAAGTAGAGATTTTTAGGCGAGGGAATGAGCTTGTATTGCGCGAACGCCCCGCCAATGCCGCAGCGGCGTTTGATGCACTGAGCGCACTCGCGGACGCCATTCCAGATGACTTCCTCGCAACCCAACGTAACGATAGCGCACCGCAAAACCGAGAGGCGCTGTAAATATGCCAGCTAGTCGCGCCTTACCCAAAACAAACAAAGCGCGCGCAGTGAGAGAAAGTCAGGCAACTTACCTCAGTAGCGAACCTCCTAAGCAACTGCGCTATTTACTGGACACCAATATTTGCATCTACATCGCCAAGCATGCTCCTGTCAGCGTGAGAGAACGCTTTGCCGAACATACTGCCGCAGAGCTTGCCATGTCCGTTATCACTTACGGCGAACTCTGTTTTGGTGTGCAAAAAAGTGTGGCTAAGAGTAAGGCACAGCATTTACTCGCACAGCTTAATCAAACAATTGAGGTTTGCCCTCTACCCGATCATGCGGGAGAACACTACGGTGATATCCGCGCGCACCTTGAGAAAAAAGGGCAAGTTATTGGCAACAATGATTTATGGATAGCCGCCCATGCCCGTGCGAACGGCTGGATACTCGTCACCAATAACGAAAAAGAATTTAAGCGGGTTCCCAAGCTACAGATTGAAAACTGGGTGTAGACATGGATACCTCACTACCCCCCGCTGCTGCCCCCAACCCCAACTCACCCACACCTGCGCGCTACCTCACGCATCTCCGCGTGGAGCGCCGCTTATCACCCCGCACCTTGGCTAATTACACGCGCGACCTCGGCCTCTTAGAAGCCAAAGCCGCTGACAGGGCGTGGCACGATATCACCCAGCACGACATTCGGCTGTGGGCCAGCAAACGCCATGCAGAAGGCGCAGATGGTAAAACCATTGCGGCAATGCTCTCCTGCTGGCGTGGCTTTTTCACCTGGCTGTGCGAACAAGGCTTATGCACGCACAACCCCGTGCAAGGCGTGCGCGCACCCAAAACCGGGCAACGCTTACCCAAGGCCCTGAGCGCCGATATGGCGCAGCAACTCCTTAATTCACCCACTCATCTGCCCACCCGCTCACCCTCGCCGCAAGCCCTTAGCGAGCAGGAGGTAGAAGGTGTGGAGACAGTAGAGGATGATCACTCAGTGCTGTGCCGCGACCAAGCGATGATGGAACTGCTCTACAGCGCGGGCTTACGGATTAGTGAGTTGGTAGGGCTAGACGTGCAGCCGATTCAAACTCGCGACTATCAATCGCTCGGCTATGTGGATATGCCTGCCGCCTTAGTCACGGTCGTCGGGAAGGGGCAAAAACGGCGCACCGTACCCGTAGGCAGTGTGGCCCTCGCGGCATTAGAAAAATGGCTCAGCGCCCGCGCCCAATGGCCGCACGTTGTCTGCCAGGAAGCCTTATTTCTAAGTGCGCGGGGCTTGCGGATTTCGCCGGTCGTGGTACGCCAGCGATTGGCCTTGATGGCACAGCGTGCGGGCTTACCCACCCATGTCCACCCGCACATGCTGCGGCACTCGTTTGCCTCACACATTTTGCAATCCAGTGGCGATTTGCGTGCCGTGCAAGAATTGCTCGGCCATGCGAATATCAGCACCACACAGATATATACTCGGCTAGATTGGCAGCACTTAGCTAAAGCCTACGATGCGGCGCACCCACGCGCCAAAAAACAAGATTAACTTTTGCAGCCGGTTGCGCTGCCTTTGTCACTCATCATGAACGCATCCCAAACCATCACGCCCACGCTCACGCTCAAGCCCGGCAAAGAAAAATCGCTCAAACGCCGTCACCCTTGGATTTACAGCCAAGGGATTGCCAGCATCAAAGGCATACCCAACAAAGGTGAGCCTGACAGCGGCCAAACTGTAAAAGTATGTGCGGCAGACGGCAGTTTTTTAGCCTGGGCGGCCTACAGCCCACACTCGCAAATTCGCGCACGGGTCTGGAGTTTTGACCCCAAGGCCACGATTGATGCTACGTGGTTACACACCCAACTCGCTGCTGCCATTGGTCGCCGTGCCCACCTACGTCACCGGAGCAGTGCCCTACGCTTAGTATTTGGTGAAGCCGATGGCCTGCCCGGTTTAGTGGTCGATCAATACGGCGATTGGCTATCCATCCAACTCCTCGCGGCCGGTGTCGATGCTTGGCGCGCTGAGATTGTGCAAGCCTTAGTCGCCATCACCGGCTGCGCGCAAGTCTACGAACGCTCGGATGCCGCCGTGCGCCAGCGCGAAGGCTTGCCCAGCATTAAAGGCGTTTTGCATGGAGACCTAGACGCCACGCCCACCGCCGTGGCCGTGCAAGAAGATGGCGTCCAGTACGAAGTGGATATTGTGAACGGCCATAAAACCGGCTTTTATGTGGACCAACGCGACAACCGCAAACTAGTGGCCGATTTGGTCAAACGGATTGGCCCCAGCGCCACCGTGCTCAATTGCTTCTGTTACACCGGCGGCTTTTCACTTGCTGCACTCAAAGCAGGCGCCACTCAAGTGATTTCGGTGGACTCCTCTGGCGATGCGCTGGCGATTGCAGCAAAACAAGCCGCGCTCAATGGCATTCCAGAAGCGCATGCGGAATGGCGCTGCGCCGATGTGTTTGAACAGCTCAAACAACTGCAAGCTGAAGGCACGCAATTTGATATCGTGATTCTCGACCCACCCAAGTTCGCCCCCTCCAGCCATCACGTCGAAAAAGCGGCGCGAGCCTACAAGGAAATCAACCTCAAAGGCTTGCGTTTGGTGAAGCCGGGGGGTTACTTGCTGACTTACTCCTGCTCCGGCGCGATTGATGTGGATTTGTTCCAGAAAATTGTCGCGGGTGCCGTGGTGGATAGTTACCAAGATGCGCTGCTGGTGCAACGCCTCGCCGCCGGGGAAGACCACCCCATGCGGATGACGCATCCTGAAGGGGAATATCTCAAGGGCTTGCTTTTGCAAAAAGTGTAACCATATGTAGACAATTATAGAAATACAAAATTTCGGGATGAAGTGCTAGGAGCCGCGGAGCGAAAGGCGAGATAGTACGTAGAGGTACAGCGAGACTTGAGCGAGCATGTGACAACGCAATTCGCCCGAAAAATGAATTTATATAAATGTTCTTGTCTTTTTATTTTGAACGGAATCATTATGTCAGAAGCTAACCTCGTCCCCGTCACCGTCCTCACTGGTTTTCTTGGTGCGGGTAAAACCACACTGCTCAATCGGATTTTGAAAGAACAACACGGCCAGCGCATTGCCGTGATCGAGAACGAGTTCGGCGAAGAAGGAATTGATAATGATTTGCTCACACAAGAAAGCAATGAGCAGATTATTGAAATGAACAATGGCTGTATTTGCTGCAATGTGCGCGGCGATTTGATTCGCACCTTGAAAGAATTACACGCCAAGCGTCAAAAAGGCGAGATCAAATTTGACCGGGTGCTGATTGAAACCACCGGCCTAGCGAACCCCGCGCCCGTCTGCCAAACCTTTTTTATGGATGACGAAATTGGCGAAGCCTACATGCTAGATGGCGTGCTAACCGTGGTGGATGCCAAACATGCCATGCAACAGCTAGATGAACATAGCGAGGCGCGTGAACAAGTGGCCTTTGCGGATCGGCTCTTGCTCTCCAAAACCGATTTGATTGATGGCCACGCTCAAACCCATTTGCGCCAGCGCCTAGCCCGCATGAATCCCCGCGCGCCGATGAAAGCCGTGCATTTTGGGGAAACGCCCGTGAATGAGATTTTGGATATTCGCGGCTTTAATCTGAATGCGATTTTGGAAATCAGCCCAGAGTTTTTGCGGGCCGAGGAACACGCCCATGACCATAATCATGACCACGACCATGCTGATTGCGATCATGAGCACGGGCATTGCGAACACGGTCACGAACATGATCATGCACACACCCATGCCGCAGATGCTGGTGACCATAGCCACTGCGACCACGAACATGGCCATTGCAGCCATGAGCATCATGATCACAACCATGCCCATACACACCTAGACGACATTCAGTCCTTTGTTTTTCAGTCCGACCGTGCTTTTAACCCCATGCTGCTTGAAGAGTTCATGGGTGGGCTGGTGAACGTCTATGGTGAAAAAATGATGCGCTATAAAGGGGTGTTGTATATGGACGGCACCGAGCGCCGCATGCTGTTTCAAGGTGTGCACATGCTGATGGGCGCGGATTTAGGGCGCGCTTGGCAGGCTGATGAAAAAAGATACAGCAAATTGGTGTTTATTGGCCGCGACCTGCCTAAGGAAATTTTCATCAAGGGCTTGGAACAATGTCTGGTCTAGGTCATAATGCCCCGCTTCTGGTGTGCGCGAGTCGCCAGAGACTTATCGAGATTGACGCGTGGGAGATGACATGGCCGGTACTAAAAAAATCAAAGACATTACAGAAGCAGAGCTGCTGAAAATGCCGGAAAAGGACTACATGAATGAAGTCCAACTGGAGTTTTTCCGCAAACGGCTGCAGCAAATGGAAGCCGAATTGCGCCAAAATGCCGATGAAACCACCGAGCATTTGCGTGAAACGGTGATCGTTCCTGACCCCGCCGACCGCGCCACCATTGAAGAAGAGCATGCTTTAGAGTTGCGTACTCGCGACCGCGAACGCAAGCTGTTAAAGAAAGTTCAGCAAGCACTGGCGCGGGTCCAGTCCGGAGACTATGGCTATTGTGAGGAAACGGGCGACCCGATTGGCATCCCACGCTTGCTAGCACGGCCTACCGCGACCCTATCGCTGGAAGCCCAGCAGCGACGCGAGCTTAAACAGAAAATGTACGGGGACTGAGCTCTTCTCCTGATTCGCTGAAAGCAACACGCTGTCAGCCGGTTTCCCAAGCAGCATGCTCGGTCTAAAACACCGCCCTCCCTGGTCTTTGTGTAATCAGCGCCACCACTTGCCATTGTGGCTCGGAGTGGTGTTGTTCGCCCTATTTGCCCTGCAGTGGCAAACACTGACGCACAAAATCGCGCATGGAGTAAAGTTTGCGCACGCCGTCACGCATCAATCTGCTGCCGCACTTGAGACCCATTCCCATGGCGATGACCACCTGCCAACGCCAGAAACCGAGCATTCCTGTGCAGCCCTTGATGCACTTACCAGCGATTATTCGCCACCGCTGGATACCCGGCTTTTTATCGGCACCGCCGCCCTGTCAGCTTGCCCTGGCAAACCTGCGGCAACAGTCGTAACCCAAGCCCCAATCTGGCAGCCGCCAGCCCGCGCACCGCCCTCCTTTTCCTAACAACACCTTCCGTATTACCGCACCGGGGAATACCTCGTGCGGGTTTTCTGTGTGTTTAGCAAAGGAATTGTATGTTTTCATCGCACTGGGCGAGCGTCAGGGCGCGGTCGTCGACTTCTATCGTAATTGGCCCGTCTCATCTCCCCTTAAACCCTGCCCTCATCGCACTCGCTGCTGCGCTCAGCCTGCCGCTGTGGTCAAGCCTGGCACAAGCAGAAGAGCCCGCTGCGCTGGGTGATATTGTGGTAAGTGCCAGCCCATTGAACAATAAAGCGAATGCCTTGGCTGCCCCGGTAACGGTGCTAAGTGGTCAAAAGTTAGCGGCTGAGCGGCAATCCAGCCTGGGTGAAACCCTGGCCCGTGAAGTCGGTGTCAGCAGCAGCTATTTTGGCCCGAATGCCAGCCGGCCCGTTATTCGTGGGCTCGACGGCGAACGCCTGCGGATTCTGAGTAACGGCATGGGGTCGAATGACGCCTCGGGCGCCAGCCAAGACCATGCCGTCACACTGGAGCCATTATTGTATGAGCGGGTTGAAATTCTCCGTGGCCCGGCGGCACTGCAATATGGCGGCGGGGCGATAGGTGGCGTCGTGAATGTGTTGGATGGGCGTATTCCCACCGAGAAAAATCTCGGGCTGGCAGGCGCGTATAGCACCCGCTATGGTGGTGCCGAGCGTGAGCGTAGCCAAGTGCTGCGGCTGGATAGCAGCAATGCTAGGGTCGGGCTGCATGCTGATGTCTATGATCGTCAAACAGCCGATCTGAAAATTCCGGGTTATGTGCGCTCGGCAGCGCGGCGCATGAATGCCCCGCTGGCGGCGGGCGAAGAAGAGCGACGCGGCTCTCTCCCCAACAGTAGTTCTCATACGCGAGGTGGCGCGCTCGGGGCAACGGCCTTTTTTGACAAAGGCTATTTGGGGACCAGTGTTAGCGAATATCAGAGTAACTATGGCACCGTCGCTGAAGAATCTGTTAGGATTGGGGTGCATCAATCGCGGCAAGACATCGTGGGGGAGTGGCGTGGCGATAGCTGGTTCGAGCGCTTACGCTTTAAGCACAGTGAGAATGATTACCGCCATACTGAGTATGAAGACAACACGCCGGGGACCTATTTCAAAAATCGCGGGCGTGAGACACGACTCGACATTCAACATGCCCCTATTGGTCGATTACGTGGCAGTTTTGGGATTTCACAGCAGCGCTTCTCCTTTTCTGCGCTGGGGGAAGAAGCCTACTTACCCACCACCCGCAACGAAAATCAAGCACTCTATCTTTACGAAGAATGGACTTTGGGTGCGCTGAAACTCCACGGAGGGCTGCGACAAGAGTATTCCCGGGTGCGCAGTGAAAGCAGTGAAAACCCGAACTTTGGGGCGGGGGAAAGTCGAAATTTCAAGCCATTTAGCCAAGCAGTGGGCGCCAACTGGCAAGTGATTCCAGGCTATATACTCACCAGCAATTATGCGATAAGCCAGCGTGCGCCAAATTACCAAGAGCTGTTTGCGAATGGTCCTCACGTCGCCACCAATGCTTGGGAAATCGGCAACCGACAACTGGGTATCGAGCGTGGGCGCGCCTGGGATCTGGGCTTGCGAAAAACCCAAGGAGTCGTTACCGGCAGTGTGACTGTATTTGAACAACGATTCGATCAATATATCGCGTTGATCGGGAATGGCAATGTCAACCTCTCGGGGCCTGACCCCCTGGATGAGTTCGTTTACCAGGGCGTTCGTGCCCGTTTCCGTGGGGCCGAACTAGAAAGCCGCTGGCGTATCTTGAACCGGCAACCGACCACGCTCGACCTGGAATGGCGTGCCGATACAGTGAAAGCGACCAATACAAGCAGCGGCGAACCCCTGCCTCGTATCGCCCCCAGCCGGCAGATGGTTAGCGTGGTGTATCGTGGAATACCTTATAGCAGCCGTCTGGATATTCAGAAAGTGCAAGGGCAGGGGCAAATCGCGCCCAATGAACTGCCCACCGCAGGCTATTGGCTGGTGAATGCTTACAGCAGCTACCGCACCTCGATCAATGGCCTGGATTGGGAGTGGTTTATTCGTTTTAACAACCTCCTGAATCAGGATATTCGTTACCACAGCGCGTTTCTGAAGGACCAAGCGCCATTAGGTAAGCGCAGTGCCTTAATCGGCGGGACGATCCGCTTTTAACCCGAAAGGATGCGCATGGGTCAGCTAAAGCTTGGTGCAAACACCACATCTGCAGCAATCCCATGCGCCTGGCACGGGTAATTCACCTGGTCGCTTAAGCTTTTGCTGTCTCAAGCCGTATAATAGCTAGGTAGAAATGCTATTGATTTGTCGGATTGCAGCCAAGCAATAGAACAAGACAACTGGAGACTAGGGTGATTTTTTCGTTATTCGGTAAGTCAAGTAAACCTGACGCATCGAAAAATGAGGTTCCAGGCAAAGCGGAAGCCAATTCAAAAACCTCAGACCGCCGCGATAAACCGTTACCGAGCCATGGTAGCGAGGGGCGTGCGCAAGAAAAACGCAGCATTCGCAGCCCGGAGAGTGCCAGCCGCAGTAGCACAAGCAGCAGCAACCGCAGCAGCAGCAGTAGCGCCAGTGGCAGCAGTTCGAAACGAACCAGACCCAGCGTCAGCCCGGAAGTACAGCGCGAGCTAGCACTCGCAACGAAAGCGAAAATCGATGCCATTGAATCGGAAATGGCCTTGGATTTCGGTGCCGCCCCACCGCCGCCACCAAAAACCCCTGCCCCACTGACTCCGCCAGTGAAGAATGCTGGCAAAGAGGGCGTTTTGGCGATGCCAACAAAGAAAGATATTAATGCGGTCAAGCTAGAACACTCCTCGACCCTGCCGCCGCTTGATGCGACCACTTCCATTATTTTGGGCGATGAAACCGGCGCGCTGTCGGTAGAAATTAGCACCACTGAAGTGGCTCCTATTGTTGAAGAGGTCGCCATTCTGTATGCGAACGGCCAGTCACTGGCTGCGTCAATGGCCTTGGCGGGTGCCCTTAAACAAGACGATATCGGGCCGTCGACCATGCAGGCCTGGTTTATGTTGTTTGATCTCTATCACCTGATGGGGAAGCGGGCTGACTTTGAAGGTCTTGCGATCGATTTTGTCAGCAAATTTGAAATCTCGCCGCCCGCCTGGGATGCCGGCAGTGCCGTTACCGAAACACCCGTCACCCCTGGCCCTGTGGTCAAGCCGGGGCAAGCCGTCGTTATCGCCGCGCTGGACGAGAAAATTGATACCGTGGTCAGCCAACTCGTGTCCCTCGCCGAGAAGCAGCCGCAACAGACACTCGATTTTTCGCAGCTTGGGAATGTGACCTTTGAAGGATGTCAGTCACTCTTGGGCTTTCTGCGGCAAGTGGCTAAAAATGGGCGTCCTGAATTGCAGTTACTGGGGCTGCCCGCGCTCTTAGCGAAGTTATTAGAAACGGTTGAGACTGGACGCCGTGACCCCCTCGAATCAGGGTGGATGTTGCTGCTTGAGGTCTATCGTATTCTCAATCAACAAGCCGAATTTGAAGAAGCGAGTATTAACTATTGCATCACCTACGAGGTTTCTCCTCCATCTTGGGAAACCCCAGTCGGACACATTCGGGTTGGTCAAGGGGCGGCAGCAAGTCAAGCAGAACCCGCCGCTACGCCCGCCAATGAAACCGCGCCTGAGGCAGCCGCGCCCACTAAATGGGGCCAGAGTTTTAGCTTGAGTGGCGAATTAGAAGGCAATGCAGAGGTAGAGCTATCCGGCCTGATGACCTACGCAGAAACCAATGCACGTGTCTCGATTGATTGCCGCAACCTGCGGCGGGTTGACTTTACCGCCGCCGGTGCGCTGTTAAATGCCCTCGTCGGCTTGCAAGCCAGTGGCCGAAAAGTTGAGTTTTTTGACTTGAATCATCTGGTAGCGGCCCTATTTATCGTGATGGGCATCCATCAATTCGCTGCGCTTAATCTGCGCAAGCTTTAATGCGAACACATTAAGTCCGCCTGATTGCTGCCCAAGCCGCAATCCACTCATCGACTCAGCATAGGAAACATCATGGAACAGTATCACGGCACGACGATTTTGTCGGTCCGACGTGGCCAGCAAGTTGCGCTGGGGGGAGATGGCCAGGTAACGCTTGGGCATATCGTCGTTAAAGCCACCGCACGCAAAGTGAGGCGGCTTTACCAGGACAAAGTGTTGGCAGGATTCGCGGGTGGAACGGCGGATGCTTTTACCTTATTTGAACGCTTCGAGGCCAAACTGGATAAGCACCAAGGGCATTTATTGCGCAGCGCGGTTGAGTTAGCCAAAGATTGGCGCACGGATCGTTTATTGCGGCGCTTAGAGGCCATGCTGGCGGTGGCTGATCGGCAGTATTCGCTGATCATTACGGGGAATGGCGATGTCTTGGAGCCCGAACAAGGGCTGGTGGCGATTGGTAGTGGCGGCGCCTATGCCCAAGCCGCAGCCCGCGCCTTGCTGGAAGAAACCACGCTCAGCCCCGCCGAGATTATCAAAAAGTCACTCACGATTGCCGGTGATTTGTGTATCTACACCAATCAGCAGCATTTAATCGAAACGCTGGATTAATCGCACTGACAGATCAACCGGGTGCGCCGCACGCGCCGCGCCCCTCACCAACGACCAGACAATGACACAATTAACCCCGCACGAGATTGTTTCAGAACTCGACAAACACATTATTGGCCAAACACGAGCAAAACAAGCTGTGGCAATTGCCCTACGCAATCGCTGGCGGCGACAGCAGGTTGCCGAACCCTTACGCCACGAAATCACCCCAAAAAATATTCTGATGATTGGTCCAACCGGGGTTGGGAAAACGGAAATCGCCCGGCGCTTAGCGAAACTGTCGCATGCCCCTTTCATCAAGGTTGAGGCAACCAAATTTACCGAGGTTGGGTATGTTGGCCGTGATGTCGATACGATTATTCGCGACCTCGCGGAGATTGCGATCAAACAAGCCCGCGAACAGGCTATCAAGCGTGTTCGGAGCCTGGCGGAAGACGCCGCTGAGGACAGAATTTTAGATGTGCTGGTGCCACCGCCAGTGCGCAATAGCGGGTTTGGCTTTGCTCATGACACCGACAACGCCACAAGCCCGGACACAAAAGAC
Organism: Parvibium lacunae; assembly: GCF_003335215.1. Taxonomy (GTDB): domain Bacteria; phylum Pseudomonadota; class Gammaproteobacteria; order Burkholderiales; family Burkholderiaceae_D; genus Parvibium; species Parvibium lacunae. The sequence continues at coordinate 713,331 of NZ_QPGB01000002.1, forward strand.
AACACAGCGCGCCAAGTGTTTCGCAAAAAGCTGCGCGAGGGCGCACTGGATGACAAGGAGATCGATATCGAGGTCGCTGCCCCTGTCGCGCAAATGGAAGTACTAGCCCCACCGGGCATGGAAGAATTGACACAGCAAATTCAAGGCCTATTTCATCAAATTGGCCAAGGTAAAACCAAGACCCGTAAACTCAAGATCCGTGAGGCCTTGAAACAATTGATTGATGAGGAGGCGAGTAAACTCATTAATGATGAGGAAGTGAAACTCGCTGCTCTACAAAGCGTCGAGCAGAACGGGATCGTCTTTATTGATGAGTTTGACAAAATTACCAGCCGCCACGAGCAAGGTGCCGAAGTTTCTCGCCAGGGGGTGCAACGTGATTTGTTACCTTTGGTTGAGGGAACGGCGGTCAACACCAAATACGGGGTGATCAAAACCGACCATATTCTGTTTATTGCGAGTGGGGCGTTTCACCTCGCCAAACCCAGCGATTTGATCCCCGAGTTGCAGGGGCGCTTCCCAATCCGCGTGGAACTGGATTCACTATCAATTGAAGATTTTCAACACATTCTGACCAAAACAGATGCCTGTCTCACCAAACAGTATGCGGCCCTGCTTGCGACTGAAGGCGTAACGCTCACGTTTACTCCTTCAGGGGTGGCGCAACTGGCCGAGATTGCCCATAGCGTCAATGAAAAAACCGAGAACATTGGCGCACGGCGGCTATATACCGTGATGGAAAAGCTGCTCGAGGCGGTGTCGTTCAGTGCCGAACAGCACACCGGCACGACCTATGAGATTGATGCTGACTTCGTGCGTGGGCGTTTGGCAGACCTGGTCCAAAACGAGGACTTATCGCGCTATGTTCTGTAAGCACTGGGCAGGCTAGGCCCGCCCAAGCGCTTATTGTTGATCGCCCGTGGATGGCCCTGCCGCTGCTTGCGGCGAACCAGCGTTGGCCGCTGCATGGTGCAAAGAAGCCGTAGGGTGGGCATAGTGATGGTGATGCAAGGGATGGTGTGGCGGCTTTGAATGCGCTGCAATCCACTGCGGTAATAACGACCCAAGCACCATACCGAGGATGGCGACGGCTAACCCAATGAGCTGGGGCAGCCAAATATCGCTAGGTTGAAACACCTCACACAGGATCCAGGTTAAGAGGCCGCCCACAATGCCCATCAGCGCGCCCTGTGTAGTCGCCCGCTTCCAGTACAAACCGCACAACAACGGAATAAATGCCGCAACCAGGGTGACCTTATAGGCACTCTCAACCATTTTATGGATAGAGGAATCGGTGTGCAGGGCAAACGCCAGGACACACAAGGTAAAGATCACCAATGTCCCACGCATCACCCGCAAGAACGTTTATCCCGCATGTTTGGGAAAAATCCTTTGATGATGTTCTCCGAAAACGTGACGGAGGGCGCTAACAGCGTGGCCGACGAGCAGCTCATGATGGCAGAGAGCAAGGCCCCAAAGAAAATAATTTGCGCATAGACAGGCGTGTGTTCGAGAATCAGCACCGGCAGGACCTTCTGTGAATCTTCCTGCACCAACACCCCAAATTTAACAGGATCAATCAAGATCGCGGAAAATGCCAGCAACATGGGAACAAAAGCAAACAGAAAATATAAAGAGCCGCCCAGCACAGAGCCGCGCACAGCCGTATCTTCATCTTTCGCCGACGTCATCCGTTGAAATACATCTTGCTGTGGAATGGAACCCAGCATCATCGTCAGCCACACCCCAATAAAGGGCACCCACAGTTCCCATCCGCCGCTCGGCCAGAAATCAAACTTCCCTTGTGCCGCAGCCTGCGCCAGGACGTTACCCATGCCGCCGGTCTGATCGCTGATCAAGATGGCGATAAATCCCATCCCCAGCATGATCACAATCATTTGCACAAAATCCAGCGCCGCGACCGACAACATACCGCCAAAGGTGGTGTAGGTTAGAACAATCGCGGCACCAATAATCATGCCTAGCTCTTGTGACACTGCCTCTTCGGTAATAATGTTAAAGACGAGCCCCAGGGCTTTGATCTGCGCGGAGACCCAACCCAAATAAGAAATCACAATACAAATGGTGCAGAGGATTTCAACTCCCCGGTTGTAACGCAAACGGAAATAGTCGCCAATCGTTAACAGATTGAGTCGATAGAGTTTCCGCGCAAAAAAGAGGCCCGCCAAAATCAAGCACATACTGGCACCGAAGGGATCTGATGCGGTGCCATGCAAGCCCTCTTTGACAAAAGTAGCAGAAACACCCAACACCGTCTCCGCCCCAAACCAAGTTGCAAAGACCGTTGCGGTGACCACCGGCAAGGGTAAATGGCGGCCAGCAACCGCAAAATCTTTGGTATTTTTTACCCGTGTGGCGGCGGCCAGGCCAATCCCGACCGAGATCAATAAATATAAAATTACGAACCAAATTAACATAGCGACGCTCTATCTTAGAAAAAGAGACTACGGCATCGTAGCCAAATAAGAGAGAAGACGAACCACCCCATACGTTGCAACCGCAAGCACCAAGGTCAAACTAACAACGCTACCAATCAACGCCAGAGTGAGCCGCCGATTGCGCCGTTGCTCTTTCAGTACCTGCCGCAGCAATAGGTCTTGTGATGACGCTGCGGTAGCGGGCTGCAAGGCCTGATGCAGTAAGCGAGGTAACTGCGGCAATAATTTGCTCCAGTACGCTGACTCATGGCGGATACGCTGGGAAAACCCGCGCCAGCCGATCTGTTCATTCATCCAACGCTCCAGAAACGGCTTGGCCGTTTTCCATAAATCCAGATCGGGGTCGAGCTGTCGCCCCAACCCCTCAATATTTAGCAAGGTTTTTTGGAGCAGAACCAATTGCGGCTGAATCTCAACATTAAACCGACGTGAAGTTTGAAATAAACGCAAAAGGACCTGACCAAAGGAAATCTCTTTTAGCGGACGATCAAAAATAGGCTCGCAACATGCACGAACGGCTGCTTCCAGTTCATCAACACGGGTATCGGCAGGCACCCAGCCGGATTCAATGTGGGCTTCGGCAACACGCTTGTAGTCGCGCCGAAAAAAAGCCAGAAAATTTTGCGCCAGGTAATCTTTATCAAATTCGGTGAGCGTTCCGACAATACCAAAATCAAGCGCAATATAACGCCCTCGATGCGGGCCACGATCCGCGACATAGATATTGCCAGGATGCATATCTGCATGAAAAAAACCATCTCGAAACACCTGCGTAAAAAAGATCTCAACGCCATCTCGTGACAACCGCTGTAAATCAATCCCTTCACTGCGTAAGCGCTCAATCTGACCGATTGGAATCCCATGCATGCGCTCCATCGTGAGCACTTCGCTGGTGGTGTAATCCCAGAATATTTCAGGCACTTGCAATAAATCAGCGCCTTGAAAATTACGTCTGAGTTGGCTGGCATTGGCGGCCTCCCGCACCAAATCCAATTCATCATGGAGATGTTTATCAAATTCAGCGACCACTTCACGCGGCTTCAAGCGCTTGCCATCCGCCCAGATCTTTTCAATCAAACGCGCGGCGACTTTGAGTAAGGCCAAGTCATGCTCAATGATCTGCAACATGCCTGGGCGCAGCACTTTGATGGCGACATCGCGGCCTGCATTTGGCCCATGCTTGATGCGGCCAAAATGAACCTGCGCGATCGAGGCACTGGCGACTGGCGTCGGATCAAAATCGGCAAATAAGGTCTCTGGTGGTTGGCCGAGTGCCCGTTCGATTTGGGCCACGGCAAGCGAGCTGGCAAAGGGCGGTACCTGATCTTGTAAACGGGCCAATTCATCGGCGATATCAGGCGGCAGTAAATCTCGGCGGGTTGAAAGGACTTGGCCAAACTTCACAAAAATAGGGCCTAAACTTTCCAGTGCGAGCCTTAAGCGTTGGCCTCTTGGGCCGCACTGGTTCTGCCAATATCCCAACACAGCCAACCCCCGACGCAACCAGCTTGGTCGGGTTTGTGCAGCAACGAATTCCAACAGACCAAAACGCAGCAAGGTCGTTAAAATTTTGCTGAGCCGTAAGGCGTTACCAAGCCACTCTTTCACGCGGCCCCCGCGATCGTGGTGTGAGGACTCTGCCGAGACTCTTGCCGAACAACCCGCTTTTCGAGGCGATCCAGCCGTTCGCGTAGATCTTGTAGCTGTGCTGGTAAAGCGTGGAATTGTTGCCGAGTCAATAGCGTCCCTTGTTCATGCGCCACATAGTCTTGGACAGTTTCAAACGATCGTTGCCAACTCAACCTAACCTCGGTCGCCCCTTTGCGCAAAGTAGCCAATGCGGGCGTCAACCACGGCAAAAGAGGCGCACCCAATGGGCCTAACCGGCTCAACCACTGCGCCAGATCGTGTTCAATATCCCAACGCAAGGTTTGTACCAGTTTGCCAATCAGTTGCGCTAACTCGGCATCTCCGTCCAGCACGACCAGCCGCATTAATTGGGGCGTTTGTGGCGCGGCAGCGGCCGCCAACCAAGCACTTAAATCTTGCTCGCGCAGCCGCAAACTCAGCGTCGGGGCACGCTCAGTCGGTAATTGCGCTGGCTCAAGCAAACCCTGCGCACTGATGCAAAAACAGACACACATCGCCCGTGGGAGCGTCAATTGAATTATCTTGCCTGCATGCGCTTGTAGCGCCACTGTCGCCCAGGGCTCCTGTTGTAACACGTGATTGACCAAACGCAGTGCAATGGCAGCCCCCCCTTGCAGCATGGATGCAGTCATTTGGGCCGGGTCAACGCCCGGTAGCTTGCCAAGGATAGCGTCAAGGGACATAAATTGATCCATGTAGGTATCGAGGGTGGGCTTGAGAATAGCCCTTTATTGGCCGAATAAAAATCGCAACGGTATCTATTTTGACAGAGAAACTGGGTATCGCTCTTACACAGCACTTGATTTCTCTTTGGTCGCTCGCTTTCCATCAGCAGTCCGCTAACAGTAAAAAACAAAGCTGGGAAAATCCCAGCTCTGTTAACAAGGTCTCGCTAGACTAGTTGAGCTTACTCAGCTTGCTGAATCCCTGCTAAGACCCAGCCAGCGTCGCCCTTCACGGGTTTACTAAAGTGCCACACTTCATTGATGGCTGTCGCGGGGGCCTCTTTGTCTTCCCGCACCAGCCCGCCGAATTTAACACTGGCGGTATACTCACCCCCGAACTTTTCCAAACCTAAAAAGACGGCATTGAGCTGCAAGATATCGGTTTGATTAGCTTTACCTTGACGTTCTTGTATCTCGGCATAGAGCGCAGTAAACATTTCAGCCGTGGTGAATTCACGCAAGGCATCGTAGTCTGCTTTGTCGTACGCTGCCTGCAAGCGAGTGAAATAGCGTTTGGCGTGCTCAACAAACGCGGCTTCGTCGAGTTGCTCATCTGCAGCCACTGGCGCACCACCCTGATATTGCATGGGTTGCTCAACATCAGTCATCGCGCGGCGCTCAAACTGACCAGCAGGGCCTTGTGGGTTTAAGGCAGGCTGCATGCGGCGACGCATAATGAAGCCGATCACAGCAAAAATAATGATGCCAATCAATGCCATAAGCATCATGCTGGCCAGCTCTTCACCAAACCCAAAATGCGAAGCCAGCGCAGCCAAGCCAAGGCCGGCAGCCAAGCCAGCCACTGGACCGAGCCAACGATTACGTTGCGGTTGTGCCGCCGCAGGGTTCGCGGCAGGTGCCGCTTGCTGCGCACCTGGCTGGCGAGCAGGTTCTGCTTGGCGCTGTGTCACATTAGACTGTTTGCCTACCGATTTCCCACCACCCATCCGCTTGGCTTGGGCTTCTTGCAACCCGAGGCCGAGCGTCAATACAATCACTGACAGCATTAAGCAAAACTGTTTCATACGATTCCTCTCTTCGTTTATTCCTTAGCAGTACCGCCCTAACCATTGTCTAGAACCTGTCTAGGCAAATTGCTCGGGTTTGACTAGTCAAGTTTTGTTCCCTCGTGTAATGCGACAACACCCGCACTGAGATTGAAATATTCGACCAGAGAAAAGCCGACTTGTTCCATCATTTTTTTTAATTCTTCTTGTTTGGGGTGCATTCGAATCGATTCAGCCAAGTACTGGTAACTGGCGCTATCGGCCGCAATTTTTTGCCCCAGCCAGGGTAAAACTTTGAATGAATAGGCATCATAGGGTTTTTGGAGTGCCGCCCAGACTTGCGAAAACTCCAGAACCAAGAGCTTGCCGCCCGGCTTCAAAACCCGATACATTTCGGCCAGCGCCGCGTCTTTATGCGTCATGTTGCGCAAACCAAAAGCAACGCTCACGCGGTCAAAGTAAGCCGAGGGAAAAGGCAGATTCTCAGCATCGCAGCGTGTTACAGGATTTAGTTTACCCTCATCCAAAAGACGGTCCCGCCCCACCCGCAGCATTGATTCATTAATGTCAGTGAGCCACACCTCGCCTCGCCCCTTTAATTGCTGGCTGAACGCACGGGCCAAATCCCCCGTGCCCCCCGCAATGTCCAACACACGCATCCCCGGGCGCAAGTTAGCCCGCCCAACAGTAAAGGCCTTCCAGAGCCGGTGTAAGCCAAAGGACATCACATCATTCATGACGTCATATTTCTGCGCAACGGCATGAAAAACCTCGGCAACTTTGCTGGCTTTTTCTTCGGTAGAGACGGTTTTGAACCCGAAATGGGTTTGTGATTCACTCATACATATCCTTATTGCGTGGTGCTATGACAAGTCACGACTCGCACCGACCCGGTCGAGACGTTGCAAATAGTCTTGCCAACGTGCCTCTTGTTGGTGACCCAATTTATACAGATAAGGCCAAGTATATAGCCCGGTGTCATGGCCATCCGAGAAAATCAACTTTAGCGCGTAATGCCCTACCGGCTCTATTGCGGTGATCTTGACCTGGCGTTTGCCTGTCTGCAAGATCGCCTGCTCGGGACTATGGCCCTGGACCTCTGCAGAGGGCGAGTAAACCCGTAAATATTCTGCAGGGAGTCGGTAGCGAAGGGGTTGCCCTTCAATCGAGGATTGAAAGGTAATTTCAAGGACTTGTGACTGAGTATGCAGCACAATATCAATCGGTTGTAACATTTCCGTCATGATTATTTAATAAACTCGCGATTCATTATTGCCAAATGTATAGATCAAGCCATGCCTAGTACGATACTCGTTGTGGAAGATGAACCCGCGATTGCGGAGTTAATCGCCGTTAATCTTAGCTTCGCCGGCCATAAAGTCCTGCGCGCAACGGATGCTGAGCAAGCCACCATTCTGGTTCGCGCAGAGCTGCCCGATCTGGTGCTACTGGACTGGATGCTCCCTGGTCAGAGCGGAGTCCATTTTGCCCGTCATTTGCGGCAAGATGAGCGGACCCGAGGGGTGCCCATTATCATGCTCACCGCTCGTACCAGTGAACAAGATAAGGTGGATGGGCTGGAAGCCGGCGCCGACGACTATATTACCAAACCGTTTTCACCTAAAGAGTTACTGGCTCGGATCAAAGCGGTGTTGCGACGACGCGCCCCCCAGCTCACGGATGATACGGTTGAAGTTGCCGGCTTACGGCTTGATCCGATTACCCATCGAGTGCAAGGCAATGGCCAAGTACTAGAGATTGGCCCCACAGAATTCAGATTGCTTCATTTTTTTATGACCCATCCAGAGCGCGTTCATTCGCGCAATCAACTCCTGGATCAAGTCTGGGGGGATCATGTCTTTGTCGAGGAGCGGACAGTTGACGTTCATATTCGTCGCCTGCGCCAATCGCTGTCACCCAGCGGCCACGATAGCTTGATCGAGACTGTGCGCGGCAGTGGCTATCGGCTCAGTGCAACCTCCGCTACCCCAAGCGTCTAAGGCAATAGATTGAGCGCTAAACGCACTCAAAGCTAAACAATGGGTGGCAAGGGCGGTGAGCGGCTGTGCGGATTAGCAGCGTAACATCACACCTGCATGGCTAAAATTTAACAATAAGTGCGCCATGGGCTTTGTAGGCCCCATTACGCAAATCTGGGGTGTTATCTACCGTATAAGCCCCTTGAGTGACCGTTCCGTAATCAAGCGACAAAGACACATCCTGACGTAACGTCCAACGCAAACCCAAGCCCACGCTTTGCATCGATTCGTTCGTCCGTTGTGGGGCGACTGCTGGTTGCCGACGCAACTGTGCCATATCAATAAACGCAAGAAAACGCAGCCGATTTTTCCAATATGCTGGTGTGTATAACTCGAACGATGTAGTGACACCACGATCACCACTCAGCACCCGCTCATCCACCCCACGCAGAGACGTCACTCCACCAACACCGAATTGTTCGCCGGCAATTAAGGCGTCCGGCGAGTACTGACCACGCAGACGGTTGGCGAGCATCCACCCCTTGGGCAAGAGAAAATTGATATCCGCGCCAACGCGATATGCTTCCCATTTCTGGCCACTGGTTGCCCCGCGGGCCGCACTATAGGCTGCATCGGTGTTCGACGCCCCGCCACCAGAAAGGTTTTGCACCCAATCCGTATTAAATAACCAGCTGGTCGACGCCGACTCATAGCGGCCTTGATAGCTCAGCGTGAGAGGGCGGGCACGCACATCAGGACTTAGTTCAATCCCAAACAACTCAATTCGGCGGAAATATTTCTCTTCAATGGTCAAGCTCAGGTTGGAGCGATAAGGCCCTTTGGGGACGAATTGCTGAGTGTAGCCGAGGCTGGTGATCGTCCCTCGGCCCGTAATATTCAGGCCCGATCCGAGTGCGCCACTGTCAGTGGATGAATAGCTATGGGCTGCATTCAAGCTCCCTCCGAGACTATAGAGCGGCATGCGATATTGCGCCGCATACTGAATCACGTTTTGACCTTTTTCTGGCGACGAAGCGTAGCTGAGGGTCAAGCTATGGTCGCGATTAAATAAATTGTGGTGTTGCAGCGCCGTGGTGATGCGGGTGCGACCGGTTTCGCGTGTTCCCGTATTGTTGGCGACGATAACCGCATTCCAAGGGCGCTGATCTTTCACTTGCACGACCGCATCAACCGTGTCAGGTTGCTCGCCTTCCTGTAAATTGATCGCAGCTTGTTTCGCCGCATTTTCATTGGCCAGCGCCAATTCACGCGATAGATTGAGTAGGTTTGGACTACTATTCGCCTGCAGCGTGGGTAGGCTGGCGCGGATATTCTTTTCGTCAAAGAAACGACTGCCACGCACGGCAATTGTCCCAATTTTAAATGTCACGACACGCAAACGAACGACCCCCGCCGTGCTCTGCGGAGGCAAAACTACCCGATGAAGGGTATAGCCAGCACTCAACAAGGCCTTTTCCAGTGCTTGGGTTGCGGCATCCAGCCGCTCTAGTCCGACATGCTCGCCAGTGTACGGCTGCAATATCGCTTGAGTCCGGGCAGCATCAAGAGGATTCGCCCCTTCTACTTCAAAGCGCTGTACCATGAATCGAATTTCTGCTGGCTGAGCGAGTAGGGTAGGCGTGCTTTGTGCCAAGCTGAAACTGCCATACAACACGACAAAAGAAAACACCGGGAGTCGGCAGAGGAAAGTGGTTTTGCTCATCATAATTACTGACAGTTTACGGGAAAATGCCCGCTGGTTCGGGCCACTTCCCCACGCGATGGGGCTTGCATCTGTTGATATTTAGGCAAAGATTTCGCCACACGTTCAACTTGTTGCAATCCCGCCATACCTCGATCTGGATCGACAAACCCCATTCCAGAAAGAGACTCGGTAGCAGGCATGCCGCCACCCAAAAAATCAGGAGGCATCTGTGACAGCCCAGGCGCAGCGGGGGCGCCTGGGCCACCACTAGCGTATCCATGTTGCCCGTAGCGAGGTACGCAAGGGGGCCCGACACTTGACATATTGACCGGGACGCCATCTGGTCGAGGAGTGCTAAATTGGAGCACGCGGGGCAAGGGGATAATTTGCGGCGGCATATTTGGCCGATTGTAATTTGCGCTTTGTCCTTGCAAGATTAACAGTGCTGGATAAGTCGCTGCTGGCTCCAAAGTAATGCTGCCCAGCCAGACGTGAGCAGACAAACCTGCCCCCTCTTCAGGATCATCGTCATCACTTACATAATCTGGGTCTGCACAACGCTTTGTACAACTCAGATCAAAGCCCGTACCCCGAATACCAATGGTGGCGGTCGGTGTTGTAATCCGAACATTCTGGGGTCGAGCTTTGGCAATCAATCCAGTCAGCATACGCAATCCACCGCGGAATAGCTCCGTTACGAACTGTCCATTTTTCGGCTGCTTAGCCAAATAATTCAGCACTTGCAACTTAAGGACAGATTCTGGTTGCAGAGTCACTTTCGTTTCATCTTCAAATACTAATACGGCGTAGGCGCCCTCGTCCCCTGTTTCAACCAGCTCTTCTTGATAGAGAGGGCTACCCACTTTGAGCTCTCGAGATACCTTGTTCTTATCCCAAGCCAGTACTTCGCCATACACTCGAACTACCCACGCCACAGGCTTCGATTCAGCTGCAGAACGCGTAGTTTTAGATTGCGCAGACACTTGCCCGCCAACAGGGCATAAGACCCCCAAAAATAACGGCAAGATAAACCGAGCAAACATAATGCTCAACGGCATTCTCGTCGTGGGCCAAGCACCTTATCCATAACCTCTTGCAGACGAATATTGCGTCCCAGCGTTTGATTCGGTTGCGGGATACGGTCAAACTCTAAAAAGACAGGAATGCGGTCAGGGCGCAAAGGAACACGACCATCCCCTACATACCCAATTTCTCCTTTACCTAAGTCAACAGTCTGCTCCCCTTGCGTTAATACGACGTGCCCATCTCGCACGACCACATAGAGCCCAGGTCGATTTTGATCATGTTGCTGCAGTCCAAATAATTGCTGCAGGTTGACCGGTAAGGTATCCGGGCGTGGCGCCTGTCCGCCGCCTAGTGGCGCTGGCAACAACTGCGGCTGCCCGAAGCTGGGTTGCCACTGCGCTGTCTGACCTTGGCTAATGGTGAAGGGTTGGAACTGGTTTTCGCGCGGCTGCAAGACCACGCTACCCAGCCAAACATGGGTGGTTAAGCCCTCTGGCGTTCCGTTGTTAGGAGGGGTATCCGCATCCGCCGCGCAGCTGCCTTGGCAATCCACGTCGAAACCTGTGCCGCGAATACCAATGGTTGCGGTACGTGTTTGTATCGCGACTTGATTCGGATTCGCGCGTGCAATCAAGCCCGTTAATGCCCGCAAGCCACCGCGCAGCAAATTCACCAAAAACCGACCTTCCGCCGGTTGCGCCTGGTCGTACACATATTGCTCTAATCGCAAGCGGGTATTGGGCTGAATGCTCAAGCGGCTGTCGTCACGAAAAGCCAAAACGACATAGGACTCCCGCCCACGGGTTTCAACCAGATCGCCCACATACAACGGACCGCCTAAAGCGAGTTTTCTAGCCTCGCCCTGGGGCGATGTCACCATGACCTCGCCAACGAGTTGGACCACGCGGGCACTGACCTGCTGCGAGACTTTTTCACTGGTTTGAGCTAATTGGGTATTTTCACGCGCACAGTCCTGTTGACACAGCCGCGCATCAAAATCCGTACCCCGTATGCCGATTGTGGCGGTTGGGGTTTCAATGCGAGCCGCACCGCTTGCTTGTTTGGGCAACAGTCCCGTAATTGTTCGCAAGCCCCCTTTTAGCAATTGCAGAACCATGCTGCTGGCCCCAGCGTCGCTGGATGTCTGCGCTCCATTTTTGCTGGTACTGGTACTGGTAGCCATGCTCTCCTGAAAGCGAAAAGTTTTCACTCGCAGGCTGCTATCTGGCCGAACCGTCATGCGTGTACCATCGTTCAATTTCAGCACGGCAAAACTTGTCGGCCCGGTGGAAATAACATCCCCCTCCACCACGGTTAACCCTTTTGATAGCAACCGTGGCGCTGCATTGTCGAATTGTGCCACGCCACTGCCACGCACGTACTCAATCTCACCCACCGGATTAGCGTGTAGCCACTGTGTCGAGAGGGCGAGAAACGCGGCGGCGAAGAAACGAACGCAGGGATGATTAACGGCACTCGGCATCACTATCCCCTACTTTGATCGGCGCACGACTCTGCTTTTTCTCTTCAGCATTCTGCTCGCCGTTTAAGCTGCCTTTCGATAAGCTGCTGGTGCGATTCTCAATGAGCTGCGCCAACTGCTGTTGTTGTTGCGAAGTCAGCAAGCCACTCACTTGCAGCCATCCCATTTGCGCAACCCCGTCGTTAGTTAAGCGATCAGGGTGGGTTGCCTGAAATATAGGGTAGTTTGCCGGCTGGCCGGTAATGCTGGACGCTAAAGTACCGGTCAGTCGATCGCGTTGCGTGACAATCAATGCATCACTCCCGTTGCTGCGAAGCGTTAAGGATTGAGCGTTTAACTCAAGCGTACCGAGCCCTAGTGGAAAACCTAAATCTGAATCAATAAATGATCCGATTGCAGCATGAGCACGGTTACCGCTGCCGCCAGATAGGGTGATCCCGCCCGCAGCAATTGTCACCCGGCCGCCGCGATCGGAGCCAATCACCGCGCTACTGCCTGCAGAATTCCCGCCGTTGACGCTGACCTGCCCGCCATTACGCGCAACGATCTTGACGCTATTTTTTCCTGAAATGGATACCGCACCCTCTCGACCCGCAGTGCCTGCGCCAACCTCAATATTTGCCGCAGAGATATCAATATCGCGTGCAAAAATACCGCTGGTGATGGTGGTGGTTAAGTTGCTTTGCTGATTCGCATTGCCATACACATACAGTGAGCCGGTACCCTCCGTTTCAATCGTGACCAGCTTCGGTGCGACCACTTGCGCAGAAGAACCCGCTTCACCAATGTAAATATTCCCGCCAGCGGTTTTCAAGGTCACTTCATTGCCTTGGACTTTTTGGGTTACGTTCAAGGTACCAGTACTTATATTTTTTGCAAAGAGGGTGCCGTCAGCCTGCAGCGATTCACCATTACTCCCCCCCAGCGTCATTGCCCCAGCCGTATTGCCTTGAATAGATAGATCTCGAGTAGCTTTACCATAGACTCGCACGCCATCCACCCCCCGTAAATCAGCGATACTCGCGCTCCCGACAACATCGATCTGCAACTCACCCGCGTCGATTCGTGATGCCGTGACATCACCTGCGGTTGTCTTCAACAGCACCTTGCCATTATTCGCCTGTAAGTTACCACTTGAGCTAATGCCGTTTTTTGCTTCCAGGGAAATCGCGGTACTCACTTGTGTCGATGTGTTCGGTTGAGCGCCGCCATAAGCAGTAATGATCGCAGGCTCATTCGCAGTGATACTGGCTTGGCTTTCTACGATCAAGGATCTGTCAGCCTTCAACTGCACGGTGCTATTAGTGATAACAGCACCTTTCACATTAATATCTGCGCCATTGACCGTACTAACATTAATCGCACCAGTTGCTTTAACCTGTCTCGCCGAAGCCGTCGCGTCTCCCAGCGCAATATCTACTTGGCTACGTAAGGTGATATCGCCACCAACACTGCCCTGGGTCAGAGTTTGATAAGCCAAATCCTTGGTCATCGTGCTGAATTGCTTGATCTTATTATCGTCACGACTGAAACTCACATTGCCACTGCCCGTGTGGGCATAGAGGTTGTCTGTTTTAAGCGTGCCAGCCCCTGTAATATTGCCCGTATTCGTTTTCAGGTAAACATTGCGCGCGCTGACATCGCCCACTGTGATGTCAGCGTTGCGCACCGACGCACTCGTAGCTAAAGCTAGCCAGCCATTCGCGCTACTTGAACTATCAACAACCCTTGTCGTGGTGAGGTTAATCCCCTGTGAGCCCGTCCCAGTACCCGAGCCATAGGTTGATAGGGTCAGTCCGTTGCCTTGCAAATCAATCGCCACATTACCGTTTGAATAAATATAATCCGAGGCCGACTGGCTAACATTGGTCATGGCCAGATTGGTGTTGAGCGTACTCTGTAATAACTCTGTTTCGCCGGCATTGCACGTTCCCGCACTCGCGGCTAAGCAAAGGATAGTCGGATCGATCAACCAAGTCCCTGCGCCTGCAGGTCCCCGAGTGTCGACCCGCCCCGCGATTGTCATGGTTTTCCCCGAGGTTTCAACCTGGCCACCACGCCCTAATGCGCCAGCGCCGCGTGCTTCGATTTGCCCTAGAAAATCGGTTTGCCCGGTTGACCACACGACAACTTTACCGCCATTACCAGTACCCGTGGCATTCGCCAACAAACGAGTCTGAGCGCCTATGTTTACTCGTTCAGCTTGCTGAATCTGCGTATTCTGCCCCTGCCAATCTCCGCCTACTAAAATGGTACCGCCACCGAGCGCTCCGCTGGCGTCTAGAGTGGCCTGATCAGCCAGGGTAATGTCTTGACCTAGCACATGAATAACCCCACCTTGCTGCTGACTATTCCGCGCCAGCACCTCACCCGTAACAGTCACGCTGCCCGCTGGGCCAGCATGCAGCACCACCTGACCATTGGCATCTTGGGAAATGCCGGTGGCGCGAATCTGCCCAGAATGCTGCAGGGATCCCGCAAATAACCCCGCCGCACCCGCCTCTATCGAACCAAGGTTGCGAACCTGATTTTCTCTATTTTGCAGTTTGAAGATAATGTTATTTAAACCACTACCGGTAATCTCAATTTGCTCACCCGCCGCTAAGATTGCTTTGCCCTGTGGCGCCTGCAGTGCCCCCCGGTTTTCAATGGTGCGGCCGAGTAAATAGATATCTCCGTTACGCGCACGGATCTGGCCCAGCACCAACACATCTGCCGCCTGCGAGCTGCCAGTGAAACGCCCGCGGCCCGCCAAAATATCGGCATCACTTTGATTCAACGTGCTAGCGGTAAAACTCGCCACATCAATGCTGCCCCCTTGGCTGATGGTCAAGCCATTGGGGTTGATGAGTAGCACCCGGCCATTGGACCACAGCGCACCATCGATCATGCTGCGACTGGCGCCGACGACACGGTTAACAGACAGATCGCCCGCTGACCCTTGATATATATTGACGCGCTCTCCTGCCCCTATATTGAAATTCTGCCAGTTGATAATCGATAAAGGGCTTTGACTGTGAATGTTTAAGGTAGTGCCATTTTGCGAAAAGCCGACATTGCCATGAACCACCTGTGCACCGCTTGGATTCGCCAATACAGACCCGATGCTCAAACCATACACGGCGGCAAACACACCCAAGCTACGGCGCAAACTTAGCTTGTTTGAAATAGGTAAAGATTTCATTTACTTCCCCTCATTACCGGTATTCGCAAAACGACTACCTCTTAACAACATTCATCAGACCTCATCAGGCGCTGAAGCGTACTAGATTTTATCGCCGAGGTCTGTGATATTCCTCAATCATTCTAATGATTAGTCCGATGGCTAGATTCTCACAAACACGACGCTAGAGCGTGATTTCTTATGAGTGTCATCGTCGAATGCTATCCTACGCATCTTTCTTGCTCGTGACAATCTTTGCTATCCGGATGCTGAGGAATGTATTCGCTTAAAAAAACAGTCGCTATCGCCCTACTTATCTTACTCGGCTGGCGGATACAGCAACTCACGCCATGCCTATTGTTCGCCGTCATCTTGCAGAGTTACTGGTTATACCGCGACGCCGCATCGCTTAAAAAATTCACGGATTGGGTAAAACGCGACTTAAGCCGGCCGCTACCCCGCCTGCCCCAGTCGTGGGAAGAGCTGATCGGACTCATGTACCGTTCAAGCAAGCTGCGTGCCCGCCAGCAGCACACCTTGACCCAGGCTTTGCTCAGTTTCCGTAGCGCTGCGCAAGCGATGCCAGACGGGGTGATTACCCTCGATGCCAACAATCATATCGAATGGCTTAATGCCACAGCAGAGTCACAGTTTTCGCTTCAAGGAAATCGAGACCTGCAGCAACCGCTATTTAACTTTGTTCGCCAGCCGGAAGTGGCCGATCTGTTGAATGCACAGCAATGGGGCAAGGTTGCCCATATCCGTAACCACCGCGGCCAGACGCTGGCTGTGCAGTTTGTCACTTTCGGCGCGGGCCAAAAAATGCTGTTAGCCCGTGACATTACACAGTTAGAGAAACTGGAAACCATGCGCCGGGATTTCGTGGCCAATGTCTCACATGAGCTGAAGACCCCCTTAACCGTGCTTGCAGGCTTTCTCGAAACGTTACAAGAACATCAAGACCTCCCGGCGAGCCAGCAATCTCATTACATTCACTTAATGAACGATCAGGCGCAGCGCATGCGCCGTTTGGTTGAAGATTTATTGACCCTTTCCGCCCTAGAGGCCAGCGCCGGCGCCAGCGATGAGAGATGGCTGAACTTAACAGAATTAACGAATGCGATAACCGAAGATGCGTACGTTTTAAGCCAACAACAACACCAAATCCAGCTTTCGCCCCCGCCCGCTTATTTAATACTGGGCAATGAAAGCGAACTTCGCAGCGCGCTCGGAAACTTGGTGAGCAATGCCGTGCGCTATACGCCGCCGGGGGGCACCATTTCTCTTTCTTGGCAAGAAACCCAAGATCAACTGGCGTTCCATGTTGCCGACACGGGATTAGGGATCGAAGCCCAGCATTTGCCTCGACTGACCGAACGATTTTACCGGGTAGATCGTGCGCGCTCACACGCAACGGGGGGGACCGGTCTTGGGTTAGCGATAGTTAAGCATGCGCTCACTCACCACCAAGCCCGCTTAGATGTTGAGAGCGAATTAGGAAAGGGCAGTACATTTAAGGCTGTTTTCCCACTCGCTAGGTTCCGCCCGGTCAATTAGGGCGGCCGCCGAAAAAAGCCTGACGTTACTGTCAACCGAACACACGCTACCACGTTAATTGATCTCAAAGACAACTTAATTCTGCGGTGGAGATCAAGATGACCAACAAATTAACTCACGATCAATCAGAGAATCCTGCCCCACAGGCCTTTATCGACGAACTCAAGGCTGCGGGTGTGGCCATTAAAAACGAACCTGTTTTGCGCCAGCGTCTGGCAGAAGTGAATCGCTGGAAGTATGCATTCATGACCCTGGCTGCGAATGGTCAAGCCATTGGCATTCGATTCCTGCAGCGTGGCAATCAGTGCGACAGTGCCAAACTGCACGCCGCATTCGATCACTACGCGCTGCCAGCAAAGGCCGAAACGCTATTCAAAGCACACTTAGCCACCGTATAAACGCCCCAGGCCTAGCCTAGGGCGGTCAAGCGCAGGCGTAATTCCTGCCAATATTGCCCCAAAATCGGCGAAATATCATTCTTTGTCAGCGATTCTGATGGTTTTTGTTTAGCCTCAGAAACAAAACTTAGGCCGCTCAAAGGTTTGTCATTAGGCGCTGCCCAGACTGGGTTTGGCCAATGCGCATCGCCCTCATAGCGGGGAATGATGTGCCAATGCAAGTGCGGCACGACATTACCAAAGCTAGCGACATTCACCTTAGTTGGCTGAAGTACTTCTCGCTGCACCTGCTCTACGACCCACACCACCGCCATCAGTTGCTCACGCTCAGCAGGGCACAGATCGGTCATCTCTTTAACATGAGCTTGCCAAATGACCCGCGTGAAAGCTGGGTGGTCTTGGGCAAAACTGTCTACCACCCGCACCACACGAAGCTGTGAGTTTTGCCAAATTAATTCCCCACCGGGTTGGCTGCAAAGCGGGCAGTCAGTCATTACACCCATTACACCAACACCCGCTCAATCCCGCCCGCATTGGCGGCAGCCACGTATTCGGGCATCCAGCTTTCACCCAGAATCTGACGCGCCATTTCCACCACGATGTAGTCGGCTTCAAGTAAACCATTTTGCAGGTCGCCTTCGTAGCGGCTCAGACCCTGCAAGCAGGCCGGGCAGGAGGTGAGGATTTTGACGTTCTCAGTTTCGCTGCCATTGGTTTTAGCCAGAACACGTACTGCTTGCTCGCCTTGGCGGATTTCTTCTTCCTTGCGGAAACGCACTTGGGTCGCAATATCGGGGCGGGCAATGCCAAACGTGCCAGATTCGCCGCAGCAGCGCTCGCTCTTGACAACGCTTTCGCCCACCAAGGCTTTGACCGTTTTCATCGGGTCTTGCAATTTCATCGGTGTATGGCAGGGGTCGTGATACAAGTACGCGCCCTGGTTTTGTTCGAGCTTGATGTCTTTCTCCAGCAAGAACTCATGGATATCAATAATCCGGCAGCCGGGGAAAATTTTGTCGAACTGGTAGCCCTGCAATTGATCGTAGCAAGTGCCGCAGCTCACCACCACGGTTTTGATATCGAGGTAGTTGAGGGTATTCGCCACACGGTGGAAGAGCACACGGTTATCCGTGATCATCTTCTCGGCTTTATCAAACTGTCCCGCGCCGCGCTGCGGATAGCCACAGCAGAGGTAGCCGGGCGGCAAGACGGTTTGCACATTGGCGTGATACAGCATGGCTTGCGTGGCCAAACCCACTTGTGAGAACAAGCGCTCCGAACCGCAACCGGGGAAGTAGAATACCGCTTCGCTTTCGCTGTTGGTGGTTTTCGGGTTGCGAATGATCGGCACGATGTTCGGATCTTCAATATCCAGCAAGCCACGCGCGGTTTTCTTGGGGAGATTGCCGGGCAGCTTTTTGTTAATGAAATGAATCACCTGCGCTTTGATTTCGGGCTTGCCCACTGTTGCCGGTGGTTTGGCCGTTTGTTTTTTGGCGAAGCCTTTTAAGAGCTGATTCGCCAAGCGTTGGGCTTTGAAGCCGACGCTGGTCATACCCGCCCGCAGCATAGCAATGGTGCGCGGGTCTTTGGCATTGAGGAAGAACATCGCAAACGCGCTACTGGGGTTGAACGACTTTTTCCCCATTTTGCGCAGCAGGTTGCGCATGTTCATGCTGACATCGCCAAAGTCGATATCGACCGGGCACGGTTTTTCACATTTGTGGCAAACCGTGCAGTGGTCAGCAACATCTTCAAATTCGGCCCAGTGCTTGATCGATACGCCCCGGCGGGTTTGCTCTTCGTACAGGAAGGCTTCGATCAACAGAGAGGTAGCCAGAATTTTATTGCGCGGCGAATACAGCAAGTTCGCACGCGGTACGTGCGTGGCGCACACGGGCTTGCACTTGCCGCAACGCAAGCAATCTTTTACTGAATTGGCGATGGAGCCAATATCGCTCTGCTGCATGATCAGCGATTCATGCCCCATCAAGCCAAAGCTGGGCGTGTAGGCATTCCGCAGATCACCGCCGGGCAAGAGCTTGCCTTTGTTGAAGTGGCCGTTCGGGTCGATCCGCTGCTTGTAGTCGGCAAACGGCTTCAACTCGGCTTCGGTCAAGAACTCTAGCTTGGTAATGCCAATGCCATGCTCGCCAGAAATTACGCCATCCAAAGCGCGCGCCACTTGCATGATACGCGCCACGGCTGCATTAGCTTCTTGCAGCATGTCGTAGTCATCGGAGTTGACCGGGATATTGGTATGCACATTGCCATCGCCGGCGTGCATATGCAGGGCGACGAATACTCGGCCACGCAATACTTTCTGGTGGCGCTGTTTGAATTCGGCATGCAAAGGGGCAAAGACCGCGCCACTGAAAATCTGCTCAAGTGGCTGGCGAATTTCAGTTTTCCAAGAAGCGCGCAGGGTATGGTCTTGCACCACGCTAAACACAGTCGCCTCCGGCTGGCGCACCACGCGCTCATCCAGATGGCCACCCCAGGCATTCGCGCCTAGCCTAGTCAACTCGGCTTTCGCCGTCGTAAGGGGTTGGTCCAGTTGCGTCAGCAAATAGGTCCAGCGCGCTTGCACGTCGTCGAGCAAACTCAGGGCGCGTTCGACGCGATCACCCAGTACATCGGCTTTGGATAATTTATCCAAGTCAGCATCACCACTCTTGGCCAGCGGCAAATCGCTCTGCTGCAAAAACTCACGCAGGCTGTTCACCAGCTTGAGTTTGTTTTTGATCGAGAGTTCGATATTAATCCGCTCAATCGCATCGGTGTATTCACCCATGCGGTGCAGTGGGATAACGACGTCTTCGTTAATCTTGAAAGCATTGGTGTGCTTAGAAATCGCTGCCGTACGCGCCCGATCAAGCCAGAATTTTTTGCGGACTTCAGCGCTCACCGCCACAAAGCCTTCGCCATGGCGGGTATTGGAGAGGCGAATCACTTCCGAAGCGGCACGCGCCACAGCTTCTTCATCATCCCCTACAATGTCGCCCACCAGCACCATCTTCGGCAACACGCCGCGCTTGGATTTGGTGCTGTAACCGACGGCGCGCAAGTAGCGTTCATCCAAATGCTCTAGGCCCGCAAGGATGGCGCCACCAAGCTTGGTCTGCGCATCCAGATAATCTTTAATTTCAACAATGCTGGGAATCGCATCACGGGCTTGGCCGAAAAACTCTAAGCACACGGTGCGGATATGTTTTGGCATGCGATGCACAACCCAACGTGCCGAGGTAATCAAACCATCGGTGCCTTCTTTCTGAATCCCCGGCAAGCCCGCCAAGAATTTATCCGTGACGTCCTTACCCAAGCCGACTTTACGGAACTGCCGGCCTGGTACGCGCAGCGTTTCACGTTTGAGTTCTTTGGCTTTATCGGGATGACTGGTGCCATCTTTCCACACCAGTTCAAACACCGCCTCATCGACATCGTGGATTTTGCCGAGGTTGTGATTGATGCGGGTAATTTCCAGCCAGTTCCCTTGCGGATCAACCATGCGCCACCAAGCGAGGTTATCCAGCGCGGTGCCCCAGAGCACGGCTTTTTTACCGCCCGCGTTCATGGCGACGTTGCCGCCAATGCAAGACGCATCAATGGAGGTGGGATCGACCGCAAACACAAACCCGCCGCGCTCGGCGGCATCGGCCACCCGGCGCGTCACCACGCCCGCTTCGGAAAATACCGTTGCCACAGGTTCTGCTAAACCGGGCAGGCTGACCATTTCCACTTCGGTCATGGCTTCGAGTTTTTCAGTATTAATGACTACCGATTTCCAGGTGAGCGGTACTGCGCCACCGGTATAGCCCGTACCACCGCCACGCGGGATAATCGTGAGGCCCAGCTCAATACACGCCCGCACCAGCGCCGCGGTTTCGGCTTCGGTATCGGGGCACAACACCACAAAGGGATATTCCACACGCCAGTCGGTGGCGTCCGTCACATGCGAGACGCGGGAGAGGCCGTCGAATTTAATATTGTCATGCGCAGTCAGTTTGCCGAGTTTTTTCGCCACCGCTTTACGCAGCGCACTTGCCTCATCAAATGTTTGTGCAAAATAGGCGACCGCTTGCGTTGCCAAAGTCAACAGCTCGGCTACTTTGCCATCACGCTGGGCCGCCTGGTGATCAGTCGGCACCAAGGGGCGGCGCTTCGCCACTTCGCGCAGGCGGTGCTGAAGCGCTTCGATCAGTTGCTGACGGCGCTTGGGGTTATCCAGCAAATCATCTTGCAGATAAGGGTTCCGCTGCACCACCCAAATATCACCCAACACTTCGTACAGCATTCGCGCCGAACGTCCGGTTTTACGCTCTTGCCGCAGCTCTTGCACAATTGCCCACGCCCCTTCGCCCAGCAAACGAATCACAATTTCACGGTCGGAAAATGAGGTGTAGTTGTAGGGGATTTCGCGCAAGCGATCCGGCTCAATGGCGTCCGAGGTCACGGCCTTGAGTAGATTGGAAGGCAAATTGGGGGGCAACGGTGCATTCATGAGGAGGATGACTCACACGGAGTCGCAAGCCTGAATAAGGTTGTATTTTACTCTAGCCGGCTGTTTGCGTTGAGGATACCCCCGTAATCTCTCGGGCCATTGCCATGTAAGGCAGATAACAAAACTAATTGATCAGAAATCCACCCGTTTTATTTTTTGGCAGTCAGGCCGCTTACAGCAAGGCCGCCCCCCACACCAACAGCACATAACGCGCACCTTTGCCGAGAGCAATCCACCCCATACAACTATAAAACCGTAAACGCAACCAGCCCGCTACCGCCACCAAGGCATCGCCCAACACAGGCACCCAACTCAACAGCAAGCTGGGCGGCCCCCAGCGCGCCACCAGTCGCAGCGCAGTCGGTCCAAGCTGGCTTGGACGAGGCCGGTGAGCGACAAAATGATCATGCAACCGCCGGCCTAGCCAATAAGTCGTCGCACTGCCGAGACTATTCCCCAGTGTTGCCACCGCGACCAGCAGCCAACGCCACTCGGGATACAACAAAGCTGCGACCACCAGCCATGCCTCCGACGCTAAAGGTAAGACGGTAGCCGCCAAAAACGCGCAGACAAACAACAGCAACACTGTGAGAATCAGACCAAATTCTGCATTTGGCGTGAGAAACCGCATAAAATCTGGCATAAGAACGCCCAAGTTGATATTACATTTATTTATTTCCTGCAAGATTAACCCTCATCCTACTCGAATCTAACGTTATGAAGTCAACCCCTTCCACACCGGATTACCTCCGTCGCATTCTCAATGCGCGTGTCTATGACGTCGCCAGTGAAACCCCGTTGGAAATCGCCCGCAGTACGTCAAGCCGGATTGGTAATGGTGTTTTCCTCAAGCGCGAAGATACCCAGCCGGTCTTCTCTTTCAAGTTGCGAGGGGCGTACAACAAAATGGCGCACCTTACGCCAGCACAACTCAAGCGTGGGGTGATTTGCGCCTCTGCGGGGAACCATGCGCAAGGCGTAGCGTACTCCGCTGCCCGCCTGGGTTGCCGCGCCAAAATTGTGATGCCCACGACCACCCCACAGGTCAAGATTGATGCAGTGGCGAAATTTGGCGGCGAGAATGTCGAGATTGTGCTGCATGGCCAGAGTTACAGCGATGCCTATTTACAGGCACAGAAACTCGAGCAAAAAGAAAAGCTGACCTTTGTGCATCCCTTCGACGACCCAGATGTGATCGCTGGCCAAGGGACAATTGGCATGGAAATTTTGCGGCAATTTCATGAGCCGAGCCACGGCCCCATTCATGCGATTTTTGTGGCGATTGGCGGCGGTGGTTTGGCAGCAGGGGTCGCTGCCTATGTCAAACAAGTACGGCCGAATGTCAAAATAATTGGTGTACAGACCACCGACTCTCACGCGATGGCTGCCTCGCTCAAAGCGGGCAAACGGGTGCAACTGCACGATGTCGGGTTATTTGCAGACGGCACCGCCGTGAAGCTGGTGGGGGAAGAAACCTATCGGGTCTGCAAGCAATATCTTGATGAGGTTGTGATTGTCGATACCGACGCAATTTGTGCCGCCATCAAAGACATTTACCAAGATACACGGGCCATCATGGAACCCTCTGGCGCGATGGCTTTGGCGGGTGCCAAACACTATGCCGCCCAGCACAAGCTTAAGAATAAAAACTTGGTCGTTGTTTCTTGTGGTGCCAACATGAATTTCGACCGCCTACGCTTTGTCGCTGAACGTGCCGAAGTCGGCGAACACAAAGAAGCCCTATTTGCGGTGACTGTGCCCGAGGAGCGCGGTAGCTTCCGCCGTTTTTGCAGCATTATTGGCCCCCGCAATGTGACCGAATTTAACTACCGGATTGCCGATGCCAAGGCGGCGCATGTCTTTGTCGGCCTACAAATTCAAGATCAAACTGACACCAAGCGGATTGCGGCTAATTTCAAAAAGCACGGCTTTCCTGCCACTGATTTGACGGAGAATGAATTAGCCAAAACGCATATACGTTACTTGGTTGGGGGCCATTCACCGCTGGCGCAAGACGAACTGATTTACCGCTTTGAGTTTCCTGAGCGCCCTGGGGCCTTGATGCGCTTTTTAGAAAGCATGCATCCCAACTGGAATATCAGCCTCTTTCACTACCGGAATCACGGCGCAGACTCGGGCCGTATTCTGGTCGGGATTCAAGTACCGCCAAAGGAGATGACCGCCTTCAAGAAATTTTTACTGACGCTGGGTTACCCCTATTGGGATGAAAGCAATAACCCTGCTTACCGCATGTTTCTTGGTTAAGGGAGGCCTATGCTGCCCGCCGAAAAATTGCCCCACCCCAAGCTTGGCTTACCCGGTCTGGATGGTTATTACAGCGAGCTAATCCAGGGCGGCATCTACGCGCTCGACAGCCCAGACAATTTGGGGCAACCAGACAAAATTCGCTTGCAATTACTTCTGCAGACCATTCAAACCAATTTGCTGCGTGGTTTGGATTGCGTGTTGTGCAGCCCCCTGGCGGCACCCGCCTTAGCAAAAGAAATAGACCATCTCGGGTTAGAGGTGATTCGCAAAGCCTGGGATGGCGCGCCCAACCGACCTACTTTCCGTGCTATCCGCTATCTCGACTTTAGCTCACAGCAGCGGGATCAGGCAGGCGTTGCCCGACTCTTGGCAGAGCTTCCAAAACAAGGGGTGCCACTGCAAGGGGTGATTCTGTTTGATCATGCAGAACGGCTCTTTAATCTCAGCCAGCCAGGGCAACTGATTGAACAAGCCCGACACTATGCCGATTACTTCCATGGATACGGGGTAACGGGAATTTTTGCCTTTGCCAACGCCGAGACGGCTGGCGTCTTTCCATTGCTGATTGATCATTTCAATGGCTTGGCCAGCAGCGTTGATCCGCAGCCAGCGATCCCCGCCAGCCCGTCGCTCCTACTGCAGAACTGGCAAACCCCAGCAGGCACCTACGAATCGGTGCAGCGCCCACTGCAATTGCTGGAATCCGGCTGGCTGGCGGTGCAAGAAGGTCCAACGACCACACTGGCCCGAGAGCAAGATTATGTTTTTTATTTTTCCCCTGCGCTGAATTATGCGGCTGCCCTGCAATCCGGCAACGGCGAAAGCCAACCGACGTGGCAGCGCCTCGATAGTGTGGACGACCTGATCCGCCTCACTGACCCGAGCGATAGTGCTGTTTTATTTGCCTACAACAAAGCAACCCCGCTGCGCGAGCTGGCGCTGGACATCCATCATTTACGCAGCATTGCCGGGTATCGGACTCGTCTCGCTGTTCGTGAGCTAGACAGCACGATTCGTATTGTTGATCGCCATCTCTTGCTGGGCTTGGGGGCAGATTTGATCATCGATCGCAACGCCCCTAATGCAAAAATCAACCTGATGCTCGCCAATCTCTCGCCCAATCCCGAACGCCCTTGGCGTATTGATTACGAAGATGCGGTGCGGGTACTCAGCAGTGCGTTACCGCACACCCATGTGCAGCCCCATGATTTCGTCACTGCGGTCGAAATCCGCCTAACGCGCACGCGGACCTTGTCGATTCCGCACAGCATGGCGTGTTTGCGCTACCGCAGCGAGATCGATGCGGCTGATGATGAGCAACATTTAGCCCAAGCGGGCCGCCTGCGGCAAGGCGACCTCTGCTGTCGCCAAGGCAAGATGATTTACGTATTTCTCTACGGCTGCGCCGAAGAGCGGGTCAGCGCCATCTTGCAAAGGCTGTTACAAACCGCAGACCGCCCATTACAAGCGCAAGTTGATTTCTTCCTTGAGCCTACTGAAATTGAAGCCGCTTGCCAACAACTTAGCCAAACCGACACCATGCCGGATGATGCGCTGAGTAATCCGTCGCCAGCCCCCCGTTTAATTACCCCCACAAACACAGTACAAACAGCGGCAGAGTTGATCGAGACCACCCCGCCCGCAGAGCCAAGCCCAACCGTCTTGCCCGCTGCCGACCCTGCGCCCGAAGCAAGGCCTGCTAGCCCTATCGGGCAGCAACCTGTAGCACGTGCATCCTTACCCGCGTCCACCTCTGCGCCCTCCCTTGCGCCCGTTATTGCCTGGGCTACGCCGTCGCACGGCTTAGCCAGTGCCAGCCAGCCTTTACCAGTGAAAAACGAGGTCTCGCTCCCGGCTTTAGCCGCACCAGCCAGTGTGCAAGCGAATCCAGCGCCATCGGGATCAACGCCGGCATCGACCGAAGTAACTGGCATCTTTCAGAAGCTGGTGCGGCAGCCACCCGCCCAGACCACGCATCCATCGTCCACGGAGCCCTAATATGAGCATCAGCGCTTTTATGATTGGCATCGCAGCACTGGCAACGTTCTATTGGGCCTTGCGCTATGGCTGGCGCTGGTGGCGGCAACGCCCGCCAGCAACGCCCCCGCTGGCCGCCCCGCCAGTATCGGTATCAGCGACGGCCTTTGGCGCGCACGCGGCGGAGCCCAGCTTGGTGGCCACACCGTCGCATGGGCTCGCAAGCCCGCCAGCGCGCGTCGCGCCGCCCTTACCCACGGTTGATCACCTGTCTTTCTTTCGCCGTGAACCCCCACCCACACCGTGAGCCCATGATGGTTTGGTTGCCGCATAATCGTAGAGGTTCGTCATCATGAAAATTGTTATTGTCTCTGGGCAATCCGGGTCAGGAAAATCGGTTGTGATGCGGGTGTTGGAAGACGCCGGCTACTGTTGCGTCGATAACCTCCCCGCCAGCTTTGTGCCTCAACTCATTACCAAATGGACAGCAGCCGGGGAAACCCACTTGGCAATCAGCTGTGATACCCGCTCGGCGACGGCGCTACAAGCCTTACCCACAACCCTGGATCAACTGCGGGCGCAAGGGCACGATGTCAAGGCCCTCTTTCTAACCACCAACAACGCCACCTTGATTCAACGGTATTCCGAATCGCGTCGTCGTCATCCACTCGCGACTCAGCCGCAGTCGGCGCAGATGACCCTGCTGGAATGCATTCAACAAGAACGGGATATCCTCGCCCCCATCGCCGCCATTTCCCATGTGGTCGATACCTCAGGGCTGGCGGTTCAAACGTTGCGCGCCTGGGTGATCGATTTTGTCTCGGCCGATCGAGCGCCGCTCACCTTATTGTTCGAGTCTTTTGCCTTCAAACAAGCGATTCCCCTTGATGCTGATTTGGTCTTTGATGTGCGCTGTCTGCCGAACCCCTACTACGATCTCGCGCTGCGCCCTCTCAGTGGGCTGGATGCGCCGGTCGCCCAATATCTTGGTGGGATTGAAACCGTCCGCGACATGATTGGCGATATCACCCGCTTTGTGAGTAAATGGCTGCCCCATTATCTGCATGACAATCGCAGCTACCTAACAGTGGCGGTTGGTTGCACTGGGGGGCAACATCGTTCTGTTTACTGCGTGCAAGAAATTGCAAAACACTTTGCCGCACGCGAACAGGTGTTAGTCCGTCATCGGGCGCTCGCAAAATGACCTCGACGACCCTACCACTGCTGCCCCTCAATGCGGTGTTATTCCCAGGGGGGCGCTTGCGGGTGCGGATACTGGACCGCCACTACCTGGATAAATTATTGGCACGGATCAGCACGACACCCACTTTTGGGGTATGCCTGTTGAAACGCGTCAGTGCCAATCAAGCTGATAGCCCATTACCTGCGCTTGAAAGCATTGGCTGCCAAGCGCAATTTGTGAACGAGGTCGGGCTGGCAGAGGAGGCATCAGGCTCCACCTTGCAATTACAGCTGCTGGGTGGGCAACGCTTTCAACTAGATGCCTTGCAACAAAGCGCGACAGGAGTGTACGAAGCCGCCGTGCGCTGGCTGGGGGCCGACCCCGTGATGACGCTCCCCGCACGCTACCTGCCTTGCGCCAATCTTCTCAAACGGATCGTGCTTGATTTGGAAAAACAGCCCGGTCAAGCGCCGCTGCAATCCCCCTATCAATTCGACGACGCCAGTTGGGTCAGCAATCGCTTGTGCGAGCTCCTAACCTTGCCCAACCCGGCACGACAAAAACTCATGGAACTCAACGATCCGCTAGTGCGCTTGTCGCTGTTAGACCAATACCTTCATCAACATCAGATCTTGTCATCATGATTGGTTCTTTATTGACCTGCACCACCCGCACTCGCCCCCAGCCGGTAATCTTGCTGTGCTTCCTGTTCGGCTTGATGAGCGCAAGCTGGGCACAAGATAAATTATCCACAACCTTATCCACGCACTTGCTCCGCGACTCTTCCACAAGCTTACCCACAGCCTTATCCCCATCCGTCGCTAACGCCGCACCCCGCCCACCGGAACGGCGCGGCTATCAGGGCGACGTCGGTGTGGGCTACTTCAGTAGCCAGGCCCAATTCAAACAAACAGATAGCCCCGGCTTTCTTTTTCCTTATCTGTATGGCGACTACCAAAAACTCTATGCACGGGTCGATACCTTTGGGGTCAAAACACGAACACTCGGGTATGGCCATTTAGAAATCAGCACCAAGCTCTTGTTTGATGGCATCCGTGCCGCCGACAGCCCAGCGCTGCGCGGGATTCGCACCCGGCAAGATAGCCTGCCGATTGGCTTGGGAACTTTTCAGGAAACGCCAGTCGGCGGTTTTTTTGTCTATGCCCTGCATGATGTTCGTACCTCGCGCGGCAATCTCATTGATTTCACCTATGCAGCCAAGTTTCGTGTCGGCCAGACAGACATTTACCCGCTGCTCGGGCTAGATTACCGGGATCGGCGCTACAACCAATATTTTTACGGCGTACAAACCGAAGAAATGGCCGCGAACCCCAGCCTACAGCGCTATCAGCCCGCAGCCAGTGTCACCCCATGGCTTGGTGCGTGGCTTGATATTCCGCTGCAAGGGCCGTGGACTCTACAACTCAATGTGCGACAAAAATGGTTACCGGCGGCTGTTAAAGCCAGCCCCTTGATTGATGCCCGCACCCAAACCAGTGGTTTTGCTGCGCTGGCGTGTCGTTTCAATTAAATCAGCCGCTGCATCATGCTAATGTAACGAATCAAAACACTGGCCTAAACATGTCATCCCGGCTAAGCGCTTATTCCAATCGCTCTCGCCTACTCAAGTGGGCGAACTCAAACGGCAACAAACCCCTGCTGCACCAGCTTGCTGGTGCGATTACCCAATTAAGAGCGCAATCGACAAACAACAACAAAGGAAATAAGAATGAATGGCTCTTTTAAATCTT
Source organism: Parvibium lacunae (assembly GCF_003335215.1). Lineage (GTDB taxonomy): Bacteria > Pseudomonadota > Gammaproteobacteria > Burkholderiales > Burkholderiaceae_D > Parvibium > Parvibium lacunae. Next base: position 742,163 of record NZ_QPGB01000002.1, read on the forward strand.
GGCAACGACTGTTCTTAGTCTGTTGGTTTTATTGGTCGTTGGCACTGATAGCTGGCATGATTATTTTATTTTCAGTAGGCCACCCCGTCCTCTTCTGGCTCTTTACAGGGACCTGGGAATGGTTGCCGGTGCAAAAATGGCTACATGCGGGATTAATTTGTATTCCAGGAGCGATGTCTGCTGCATTGCTATTCATATTTGGCAATTGGCTTGATTACGGTGGGGCCACAGTAGCTAAAAAGATCGGGGTTGGGTTACTGGTTTTTGGTGCCAGTTTCGGCATCATATTTATCGGCAGAAAAATCGTCAGCTATATTGTGCTGATTAGTTTTGGAATATCAACCTAATGGATCAGCCATCAACAGATAAAACCCGAACTGCGATATTGGTATTATTAGCAAATGAAATAAATGTGGTCTGTCCCCTATTTTACGCCGGTAAACCCAAGCCGATTGATACCTCTAAAATTATTTTACCGAAACGCAATCTGTCAGGAGCGCAAGAATGATTCGCGCACCGATGGGAGATCAGGCGTATTGGGATAAATGGGTACTGCATAGCAATGGTCGCACAAAAAAAATGTTGGACGCGTTGGCTTTGCCAAGTAAGAACCCAATGTATGACCCACAATATGCCTATGATGCATCAATAGAGTATTTGAGGCTGATTTTTGAACGCTACTCCCGTGGCGACGCCATTAGCGAACTGGGACAGCACTTTCTCGGTTTGTTAGATGCATGGGAGTTATCGAATAAGCTTGCTGCTGAACTCAATGCGCAACTTCAACCCGGGCATGGGTGGGATCATCGACGTTTACTGGGTGCGCCACAAGTTAGCGACGATAGTCGTAGTCACAATGATCCGCGTAGCTGGGTGTTTGACTTGACCAACCTCAACCACTACAACTGGTGCTTCTGGCTAG
>NZ_QPGB01000003.1 GCF_003335215.1 Parvibium lacunae
GGCCGAGAGCCGTGGCTTGCCCAAGGGCATTACAGTCGATAATGGTCCAGAATTCGTCAGCAAGGCGTTGTATGAATGGGCCTATGCTGTTGGCTTGCAATTGCGCTTCATTCAACCCGGCAAACCACAGCAGAACGCTTATATCGAGAGTTTCAATGGTAAATTCCGCGACGAATGCCTGAATGAACACTGGTTTATGTCGATGCGTCATGCCCGGCAGCTTATCGAGGCATGGCGACACGACTACAATACTCAGCGGCCCCATAGTGCTATCGGCTATCAAACCCCTGATCAGTTTGCAGACAGTTTTTTAACCGCAAACTCTACGTCCAGTTCGGACTAAGTTGGGGAGCAGGTCAGCGTCGCGAGGGGTGGTAACTCAACCCAAAGCGCACCTATCGCATGTATCACGAAGCTGGACTGATGGTCAGAAAATGCAAGAATATCTATTGAATTACTTTACCCCCAGCACTAATCACTGATAGCTCGACATAAGGAGATCCTCGATGATTCTTTTCATCAAAATCAATAATAAAACCACCTAAGTCTAAGCGTCGCAAGCGTTCCAAACTTCGTGTCAATTCTTGTCGAGTAATTTTAGGAGCCCTCTCCAAAGCTGCCGTAATAACTTTCCCGGTCACGTACCCTTCAAGAGTGGTGTAGTTGACCTTGGCACCTTCGACTCGACTTTTAGCGACATCGAGATGAAAATCTCGAGAAAGCGGTAAACTTCTTTTGTAAGGATTTGGCATTACTTGGGCAATCACCACGCCCCTGGCCAAATTGTCTGAAATTCGTTGCGCCAACTGCTCGCCATCAGTTACTGACTGAATAAATAAATACGCTGAATTATTTCGCTCTCTCAATTGCTTAATAAATGCTGCACTAGCCGCGGTATTGGAAATCATGATTATTGCCTGAGGCTCGGCTTTCAGCATAGTTTCAACCGCATTTTCTACCTTAGTTGTATTTTTCTCATAGGCACCTTTTGCCAAAATATTAAGCCCATACTCCTTGGCAAACTCTTCCGCAGCCTGTAAACCAACTTTACCGAATGAATCATCCTGGTAAAAAACACCAATATTCTTCAGGCCTATCGTTGAAGCGTGCTGTAGCATTTTTTGCACTTCATCTCGATAATTCGCCCGCAAATGAAATAGGTATGGATAATGGGTCAAAATACCTCCAGTTCTCACACCGATAAGTGGGATTCTATGCTCTTCGAGTAAACCTGATTTTAAAACTGCCTCTACATTTCCTGTACCAACGAACCCCGCTAATGCAACAATGTCGTTGTTAGTCAATATCTGCTTCGTTTGTTTAACTGTATCTTCAGTTTTATAGCCATCATCTAATCCAACTAGTTTTAGTTTTCGACCTTTAATACCTCCCCGCGCATTGAGGTGCTCAAACCAAATTTCAATACCTCGTCGATAGTCATTACCTGTTGGGGCCAAGTTTCCAGTATATGGAGCAACCTGCCCAATAAGGATTTCTTGTGCATAGGCCACAGTAGGAACCAAGGTAAATAAAACATACAGAGGGAGAAAGAGTAGACGCAAAAAAGATGACATGGCGAGTTGCCTCCGTTGATAAGTTATGCCTCATGTTTATAGATAAATTTGATAATGGCTAGGTGTGGATAATGCGTAAGGGTTATGGATATCGGAAGCCTGTTTGACCGTAAATTGCCCGAATCAGGTCGCGATCTTGGGAGCTGGTAAATAATTGGTGAACGCGCATCATACTCAAACGCCAGGCGGCTCTCTCGTTGGCGCTGAGCGATAAAACCTGGGTTTTGCCAGCGGCTTTAATTTTAAGAAGTGCTTCGTCATTTTCCTTACGCGCAATTTCATTCGCAAAGCGGGTCGCATCATCCATTGCTTGCTGCATGATGAGTCGTATATCGCGGTCCAGCCCTTCCCAGAACTTACGGTTTACGATTACCGCATATCCCAAATAACCATGATCTGATAGAGTCAAATATTTCTGGACTTCATGCAACCGTTGCGTCCAAAAATTGGAGGCGGGATTTTCGGTGCCATCCGCCAGGCCGGTTTGCAAAGTTTGATATACCTCTGAAAAAGCCGTTACCTGCGGAGTTGCCCCGACGGCACGCATTTGCGCATCGAGTACACGAGAAGGCTGAATCCGCATCTTTAAGCCACGTAAATCATCGGGTAAACGCAATGGTTTGTTGGCACTCATTTGCTTAAAACCATTATCCCAATAAGCGAGGCCCTTAATACCGCGCGATTCCAGTTTCTTCAGCAGACTTTTACCAATATCACCACTGGTAACAGCGTGCATTTGTGCCGCATCGTCAAACAAAAAGGGCAGATCGAAGATTTCAAACTCGCGAACTCCCAATGGCGCGAACTTGGCCAAAGAAGGAGCAAGTATCTGTACTGCACCGAGCTGTAATGCCTCTAACTCTTCCCGATCTCGGTAAAGCTGGCTATTGGGATACACCTCGACTCTAATCAAGCCGCGCGATAACGATTCCAGGCGAGTTTTGAAAAAAAGCGCCGCCTTGCCTTTGGGGGTATCTTCTGCAACGACATGGCTGAATTTAACAATCAGTGGAGACGTCACCGAATACTGCGCGGCGCAGGCCTGCGGAGCGGCTAACCAAGACGCCGCAAAAGTACTGCTAAGTAAGGCTTGTTGAGCACAGGTTTGTATAAATTGGCGACGCATGGTTTACGATTTACCAGCAAAAATAACAGGTAGAAGAGAATTCTTACCAAGATTGCGCCAGCCCAGGATTTCCCACAACTACGGTTTTCCACAATCGGAAGCTAATTTTTAACCTGCGACAATCCCGCTACTTTATTTCCCACTTTTGTTGTCTCATAAATCACGATCTCCAACGCCGCCTCCCCTGGGAGACAGACACGATGTATGTCGCTTGGGCTACTATTGACTAATGCCAAATTTTGCCCCATTCCTTAAAAAACTCTTAACGTACTACCCTTGGTATCGCTTAAGCCAGCGCCAGCAGCAGCGGTTGCGCTGGTGGATGCCCGCCGTGTTTATCGGACTCTTTCTATGTGCAGTGGGAACCTTTCTCTGGCTCTCATTCACGATAGAACGGAATGACCGCCAAGAAAGTCTGATCGTCGACACCCTATGGATGCAACAAGCGATTGAATTTCAGCTTGAAGGAGACCAACGCTCGATGCGCGTGATTGCTGATGACCTTGCCTCAGGACGGCTCTCACCCCAGCAATTCCAAGCTCAAGCACAATCGGTCATTCGGAATAATCGTGAAATCCTAAATGTCCTATGGCTCGATGCAAACTTGAACATCTTGGCCAGTGTTGGTGTCAGTGAACAAATTGGACGCAATTTATTTACAGAGTTGAACCCAAACTCGAAACAAGCCGCGGTTCGGGCCATGCGTCTACGCTCACCGACCTACTCCCAACCTTACATCTTAAGGCTACCCGAATCTGAGGCCGATGGGCTGTTTGACCTGCACATTCCCTTGATTTCTGATGAGGGGATCATTGGCACCCTGTGCGTTATCTTCTCTTCACGCGGCATACTGGATGAAATGGTGCCCTGGTGGTTCGCCAAAGATAACCAGATTCAACTCACCGAGCCCGACGGCGTGGTGCTCGCCGAACGCAGTGCAGGCGGTCACGGTAAAGGGATTTACCAACATTTCACGGCGATTGAACTCCCCGGTGCCGCCGTTGTGCTCCGGGTCAATAGTCTTAAAGGCTCGCCAGACCTTATTCCTAATATTCTGGTTGTGATCGTTGTCTCACTTTCAGTAGCGCTGCTCTGGAGTTTATGGATATTGTTTCGTGATTTACATCGACGTCATGAGCTTGATGAAGCGCTTCGCGATCAATACACCTTCCGGCGTGCGATGGAAGACTCATTGGTCACTGGGCTGCGGGCGCGGGATCTGGAAGGCCGGGTGACCTACGTCAACCCAGCCTTTTGCAAAATGACGGGATTTACCGCAGAGGAGCTGATTGGGGTTAGGCCACCGATGCCCTATTGGGCCCCCGAGGCCTATGCAGAATACAGCGAAAGACACGCTCAAGTATTGGCAGGGACGATTACGCAAGAAGGCTATGAAACCATTTTTCAGCACAAAAATGGCACACGCTTTCCTGTTCTGATTTTTGAAGCGCCGCTGCGAAATAGTAAGGGAGAGCAAACTGGTTGGATGAGTTCTATTCTAGACTTAACAGAACAGAAAAAAATGGAAGAACTCAACCGACAACATCAAGAAAAATTACAGTCGATTGCGCGCTTGACGACAATGGGAGAGCTGGCTTCAACGTTATCGCATGAGCTCAATCAGCCGCTCTCTGCCATTACCAGCTACAGCACCGCTGCACTGAATATGCTAAATGCCAATCGGCAAACAGCGGCAACAGGCCAAGGTATTGAGTTACCACCATTTAGCGTGACAGACATAGAAGAAATATTGCAAAAGGTCTATCAGCAGGCCACCCGAGCTGGGAATGTGATCCGCAGTGTGCATGAGTTCGTCCGTAAACGGGAACCTCAAAAGGCACCATGTACTGTGGAACAATTATTTGAATCCATCAAGCCTTTAGTCGAGCTACAAACCCGCCACAGTAGCGTTCAAATTCATTATGAAATTGGCCGGCAACTGCCTCCGCTCTTGATTGATCGCGTGATGCTAGAGCAAGTATTACTCAATCTCACCCGTAACGCGATTGAGGCCATGGAAAGCGTACCGCCATCAGCACAGCACCTGACCCTGCGTGCCTGGGTTGAGGTGGCTGCATCTGATACCCATGAGAAAGTCTATCTGGCTGTTGAAGACTTGGGGCATGGCATAAACTCGGCTGTCGCTAGCAAGCTGTTTTCACCTTTTTTCACCACGAAATCTGAAGGCATGGGGATTGGCTTGAATATCTGCCGTTCAATTATTGAGTTTCACCATGGCAGCTTATGGCATGAACCGAATCAACCCAGTGGCTGCCGCTTTATTTTCAGCTTACCCGCTTATCAGCCGTCTACGTAATTATTTGATGGCCAGCGTATTCCACCGCTGGCGATATGTAGGAGATCAAGATGTTGCTTTATGTCATTGATGATGAAGATATTATTCGCGACGCCCTAATATTGCTCTTCAAGTCACGAGGGATTAAAGCGATCGGCTTTGCCTCGGCAAATGCTTTTCTTGACGCGATTAACGAGCATGCCATTCATTTTGATCAGCCTGCCTGTATCTTGCTAGATGTGAGAATGCCGCAGATGAGTGGACTGGAACTCTTCGATATTTTGTTTGAGCGCCAATTACACCAGCAGGCTCCGGTGATATTTTTAACCGGCCATGGCGATGTACCGATGGCGGTCGAGGCATTAAAAAAAGGGGCCTTTGATTTTTTTGAGAAACCGTTTAATGACAATAAATTGGTTGATCGGGTTCTTGAAGCACTCAACCAAGCGCAACGAACCACGCATCTTTCAGCCCAGAAACATCAAGTACATGAAGATTTGGCCAGCTTAACAGACCGTGAAAAAGAGGTAATGACGCTAATACTGGCTGGAAAATATAACAAAGTGATTGCGGATCAACTGGGTATTAGCATGCGCACGGTTGAGGTTCATCGCGCCCGAATTTTCGACAAAATGCATGTCAAGTCTGCTGTCGAGCTTGCGCAGCTCCTGAAGAACCTCGATTAAACTATACTGCGCGGCGCGCCCCTGTCTCGCCCTATTTTGTCAGGTACTGTTGCTATGCAACTGCATGCGGTCTTGTTACGCTATACCATATGCCGACGATTGAGGGAGCTGTATCAATGACAACCACGACGAACCATTTCTCCGACCCGCGTGACCAACGTTATCACCAACATTTAACGCTGCGCGGTCTTGTCTTTGAGAACCCCATCAAAGGGGGCGCGAATTACGATGTCTGTGTCGAACACAACGGCATACTTTATGTCAGCGGCATGGTGCCGCGGGTACAAGGCATCATTGCAGGAACTGGGCGGGTTGGTGAAACCCAAACGCTGGAAGGGGCGCAGCGTGCAGCTGAAGTTTGTATCCTACGCGGGCTGGGTATTGTGCAGCAGCAGATCGGCTCACTCAGCTTGATTGAAAAAATTCTGAAAGTGACGGCTTTCACCCAAAGCGCGGCAGACTTTACCCAACAAAGTGAGGTAGCCGATGCCGCTTCGACCCTGCTTTATGAGATTTTTGCGCCCCATGGCCAGCACACACGCACCTCGGTTGGGGTTTACCAACTTCCGAAGAATGCTTGCGTAGAGATTGATATGATCGTCGCGCTGAAAAATACCCCATCCTAAACACGGCGCTCAACCAATAGGCACTTATGGCCGCACTCTTACTCCCCGATTTCGCGCTCATCCTACTCGGCTGGGGTCTTTACCGCGGATTACGTTGGCCCAGTGAGTTTTGGGCAACCTTAGAAAAACTCGTTTTTTTCGTGCTCTTCCCTGCCCTGCTATTTCATTCAGTGATACGTACCAGTTTTGATTTAGTCAGCACCGCTACCCTCTTAAAAACCTCCTTTGCCGCCACCCTCGCCGGAGGCCTCTTGGGTTATGGGTTACGGCTAACAAGCCGGGTGCCAGCCCTGACTTTTGCCTCGGGCGTTCAGTGCGCGTTTCGCTTCAATTCCTATATTGGCCTCGCGCTTGCCGTTCGCCTGGGTGGCGAAGAAGGACTGGCGCTCATGGCTGTCATCATTGGTTTTAATGTCCCATTTTGTAATATTGCCGCAGTGTGGGGCTTGGCTCGCCACGGTGAAACACGCCTCTGGCAAGAATTGCTGCGCAACCCTCTGATTGTGGCAACAGTCAGCGCCCTCTTGCTGAACATCATCGGCTGGCATCCACCGGAAGTGATGATGACCACCTTGCAACGCTTGGGCAGTGCCTCTGTTGCGTTGGGCCTCATTGCGGTTGGCGCTGGTATCCGCTTGGCGGGGGTCAACGAAGCGCGATGGCTGAGTAGCGCCTGGCTCATGTTGAAATTATTCGTTAATCCATTGATCGCTTATTGGGTCGGCCGACAATTCGGCTTAGCCAGCTTACCCCTGAAAATTGTGGTGTTATTTGCCGGACTACCAACTGCATCAAGCGCCTATATTTTGGCAACCCGCATGGGTGGCAATGGGCCTTTGGTGGCCTATCTCATTTCCGCCTCTACGCTGCTCTCAATCCTGACACTGCCCCTGTGGTTAAGTTTGGTTTAGGTGGCGCCAGACGGCTGCTGTGCCAAGGCCCAAGCAACATGTTCACGAACCAATGGATCAGGGTCATCGACTTTTGCCTGCAGCGCCTCGATCATGATGGCAGCTTGGTGGGATGCGCTATCGCGCAGCGCATTACCGAGCGCCACAGCAATATTACGTAGCCAAGGGCCATAGCCGATGCGCCGAATCGGGCTGCCTTGCAGGCGCTCGTTAAACTCGCGCTCGGTCCAGGCAAACAGCGCGACTAGGCTCGCGCTGTCCAAGCCATTGCGCACGTCAAAATCATTGATCGGGGCTCGCTGCGCAAATTTATTCCAAGGGCAAATTAGCTGACAATCATCACAGCCATAAATCCGGTTGCCCATTAAGGGGCGCAGCTCCACGGGAATCGCCCCCTTGTTTTCAATGGTGAGATAAGAAATACAGCGGCGGGCATCCAGTGAATAGGGCGCCACAATCGCCTGGGTCGGACAGACGTCAAGACACCGGCGACATGTCCCACAATGCATGGCTTCTGGTGCCGTCGGGGAATCCATCGGCAAATCCAGGTTCGTGAAAATCTCGCCAAGAAAAAACATCGACCCTGCTTCCCGCGTTAAGAGTAGGGTGTGTTTGCCGCGCCAGCCGAGTCCTGCCTGCTGACCCAGCTCCACTTCCATCACGGGAGCTGAATCGGTAAACACGCGATAATCCATATCAGGAAAATCAACCGCCACCTGCTGCTGAATTTGATTCGCGAGCTGCTGCAGACGCTGACGTAGCACTTTGTGATAATCGCGTCCCCTGGCATACAAAGAAACGTAGGCCTGCCCTGGCCGATTCAGTGTTTCCCAGGCTTGATCGACCCAATTGTCAGTAGTCGAAGCAGGTAAATAATTCATGCGCAGGCTAATGACGCGCAAGGTTTGCGGGTGTAATTGCGTTGGGTCGCGCCGCAACGCTTCGTGCCGCGCCATATAATCCATCTTGCCGTGATAACCAGCCGCCAACCAAGAGGCAAGGCGAGCCTGCGCCGCCGGGTCGATTCGGGCTGGCCCGATGCGCAGATCGGCAAAGCCCAGTGCATTGGCCCACGTGCTTATCTGTTGAACTAACTGTTTTTTTGCGGATTCATCCATTTTCATGATTGTAGCCCTACCCGATTCCCTTGCCACTGAGAAACTGGGCCAGGCCTTGGCGCAAACGTTGCAGCCCGGCATGCAAGTGCATTTGCATGGCGATCTAGGTGCGGGTAAAACCACCCTGATCCGAGCATTGCTGCGTGGTCTGGGGGTTTCCGGGCGGATCAAAAGCCCAACCTACACCTTGGTCGAGCCATATGAGATCGCTCGTTTACCATTGCATCCTCAACCTCAAGCACAAAATCAGGTTGAACTTCATCCACTTTCTAAAATATACTTGTATCACTTTGATTTTTATCGATTTAGTGATCCAAGAGAATGGCTGGATGCCGGATTTGCTGAGTATTTTCGAGCAGATTCCGTCTGTTTCATCGAATGGCCGGAAAAAGCCGCGAATACCTTACCCCAGCACGATCTCAGTGTGTCACTAAACCATGCCAGTAGTGCCGAGTATGCTGATTTTCGTACGGCGACACTACAGGCCTATAGTGAACGAGGACAGGGTTGCCTAAACCACCTACATTTTCAAACGGCGATTTAGCCTCATCAATGCTCCGCTCGCCCCGGCGGCGGCAGCTGTTGCGCGCCGCGACGCACGGAACTGTCTTAACGCTCATTGGTACCCTGCCACGCCTCGCGCAGGCGGCACAAGTGGTAGCCGTACGAGTTTGGCCAGCCGCAGACTACACACGGGTTACGCTGGAACACGATAATGAGCTCAGCTTCAGTCACATGATTGTTAAAGACCCTCATCGTCTCGTGGTGGACATTGAAGGGTTGCAGCTCAATGATGCGGTACGTAATCTGGTTTCCAAAATTACCCCGAATGATCCCTACATCGCGCAAGTTCGCGTCGGGCAGAATCGTCCCAAAGTGGTTCGTTTGGTCTTTGATTTAAAGGAAGAAATCAAGCCTCAAGTCTTCGCGTTGCAGCCGGTAGGGGAATATAAACATCGCTTGGTCTTGGATTTGTATCCGAGCACGCCAAAAGACAGCCTGCTAGCGCTCTTACAAGAAAACAAGCTTGATCCGGCACCGAAAACAGGGCCAGGGTCCACGCCGCTGGCCCCCGCAACGAGCGTCGAAGGGGCCAATCCCGCCACTCGCCCCACACCACGCACAGAACGCGCCCCCAGCCCCGGAGACGAGGAATTGATCTTGCGGAATAATCGCCTAATCACCATCGCGCTTGATCCGGGGCATGGAGGGGAAGACCCAGGCGCGATTGGGCAAGCCGGCTCTTATGAAAAACACGTCGTGCTCTCAATTGCACAACGACTCAAACGGCATATCGAACAAGAAAGCCAAATTCGAGTGATGCTGACGCGTGACGCTGATTATTTTGTACCACTTCATGTCCGGGTACAAAAAGCCCGTCGCGTACAAGCCGATTTATTTGTCTCGCTTCATGCTGACGCCTTTATCAAACCAGATGCGCGTGGTTCCTCGGTATTTGCGTTGTCTGAGCAGGGCGCCACCAGCACCGCTGCCCGCTGGTTGGCGAATAAAGAAAATGCGGCTGACCTGATTGGCGGGGTCAACATCAATACCCGTGATGCACAGCTAGCAAAAGTCTTATTAGATCTTTCCACCACCGCTCAAATCAATGACAGCTTGAAACTGGGTAAAGCGGTCTTACGAGAGATCAGTGGCATCAATCGTTTACATAAAAACGATGTTGAACAGGCTGGCTTTGCCGTTCTCAAGGCCCCCGATATTCCTTCTATTCTGATTGAAACCGCCTTTATCAGTAACCCAGAAGAAGAAGCGAAGCTGAATGATGAAGAGTATCAAGAACGGATGGCGCGCGCGATTTTGATTGGGATTAAGCGTTATTTCGCTAAGAACCCGCCACTGGCGCGGAATAAATTAGCAGCACTATGAATCCCGTAATGTAAGAGCTTCCACTCAATAAGCAGGGGCAGCTTGTTCCATGGAGGTATCGGTCTTGACTGGGGTTTGCGCTGCCGATACGGGCACGGTGAGCAACTGCTGCCAGAGCGTCGGTTGCTTGTTTTCTTTTTCTACCTGTGCCAGCCAAGACTGGTGCGCGGCTTCCTCCTCAGCGTCGGCATACAAAACCATCAGCGCTGCCGTGTCGTAGCGGCGGGCTCTACTGGCTTGTGCATGGCCCGACTGCACCAACTCGGTTGCCGCCTCATCAATCACCAAGCTATGTTGTCCACGCGTCATCGCGACATAGACTTCAGCGAGTAATTCGGCATCTAAGAGTGCGCCATGCAAAACCCGGTGCTCATTCGAGACCCCATAGCGCTCGCACAGTGCATCCAGTGAATTACGCTTGCCAGGGTGACGTTCTTTAGCCAAGGCCAGGGTATCGGTCACACCACCAACATACTGGTTAAACCGTGACCACCCTAAGCGCTCAAATTCGGCATCGAGAAAACCGACATCGAAGGGCGCATTATGGATAATAATTTCAGCCCCGGCCAAGTAATCCCGCAGGCGCTCCGCAATCTCAACGAACTTAGGCTTATCGCTCAAAAAGTCTTCGGTTAAACCGTGGACGCGAAGTGCCCCTTCTTCACTGGCGCGCTCTGGGTTGATGTAGAAATGCAGGTTATTGCCGGTGAGCTGGCGGTTAATCAATTCGACACAACCAATTTCGAGAATCCGATTGCCTTGCCGGGGATCCAGACCCGTGGTTTCAGTATCGAGGATGATTTGGCGCATAATGAGGCTCTTCTCACAAAAAAATTAACGCAGAATGCGTTATAACCCAGTTTTATCGTTTCGTCTATGCCGCGTTTTTATCTGCCCCAGTTGCCTTCCATAGGAACTGAAATCAGCTTGCCTGAGACTGTTTTCCACCATGCGGTTCGCGTGCTGCGCTTGCGCGTTGGCGACACCCTGGCGGTGTTTGACGGCGAAGGCCGGGAAGGTCTCGTTGAGCTACGTCATGTGCAAAAACAGCAAGCGACCGGGCAACTGCTGAGCCTTGTTGAGCATAGCCGCGAAAGCCCCCTTTCCCTGCATCTGGTGCAAGGCCTCTGCAGCGCTGAGAAAATGGACTGGATCATTGAAAAAGCGGTTGAACTGGGCGTGCAGTCGATTACCCCCCTCTTGACAGAAAAATCGACGCTTAGAATCGACGGGGAACGCGCCCTCCGTAAGCGACAACATTGGCAAGATATCATGGTGAGTGCTTGCGGGCAGTGTGGACGTAACCAACTGCCGCAGTTACAGCCAATAACACGTTTTAGTGATTGGGTCGCAGCGCCAGCCTCAGGCTGGCTCACCGCCAACGAATCGAGCCAGGCCAACAGAATCTTGGTGTTAAGCCCGCGGGCGACAACCCGTTTGTCAGCGCTGCAGCTAATCCCCACACAAACCATCAGCCTGGTTGTTGGCCCTGAGGGTGGGTTAAGCCCTCAGGAAGAAGCACAGTTACTGGCAGCGCCGCTGCGCGCTAGCGGTTGTTTGCCTGAAGCGATTCAGCTTGGCCCTCGAATTCTACGCACTGAAACGGCTGGGCTGGCAGTCTTGGCTGCGTTGCAAGTATCGCTGGGAGATTGCTAAAGAAGAACTAACCCTGCAGTTAGTCTTGATCAGCTTGGGAATAATAGAGTCGATAAGCGACCCCACGCGCCGCAAAATCTGCGGCAACCTGCTCAAAGACGGCGAGCAAGGCCTGTCGATCAGTTTTTGGTACCGCCGATAGGATGGACTCAAGGACAACCACAAAGCCGGGTGTCAGCCCAGGCGCGGGAACGGGTGCGGGAATATCAAGCAAGCTATCGTACAGAGCGTCCAGATTGTGCCCAAAGTCGGCCGGTAATCGAAACAGATCTTGCAAACGATGCAAGATCGCACTCAAGCTGCGGCATTTTGAAAGGTCGGCATAGAGCCACTGTTGTTGCCCAGCCAGCGCAGCTTGTTTCAGACCCGCAAGCGGGCGCTCACCAAGCGGTTCCAGCAGGGTGAGCGGCAGCGCGCTCAAGGCAGAGTAATCATGCTTGGTTGGTATGGTGTGGCTTGTTGACATGGCATCCCTCCTAGGGCACTTGCTGAATCCGTAAAAAACGTTGGTAATGATCGGCCGTGTAGTAATACTCGCCGGAGGTTTTGGGGTCATTCTGTTTCCCCGCCCCCGCCACAATGCGCCGTGCGCCGCGATGACTCAAGCCGGGTGTCGGTACGGTATATTCTGTGTAATAGCCTCGGCGCTGGCGCGGCAAGCGTTGTTCAAAATTTTGAAAGACGGTGCCATCCCGGGTGTAGGGGAAAGGCCCACCCTGGCGAATAAGCTGTAGTGTTTGCTGTGCTTCTGGTGGCAAAGTTGCCCAAGTGATCGAGGCAATCACTGGCTGTTCAGGACTTTGGTGGGCGGTGACGCTGACCGTGCTGCAGAAAAGTAGCAAGAAGCAAGTCACACTTTGCAGAAAAATGCGCGCTAGCGCGGGGTATCGTTGCATGGTTTATTCCACGACTTGAACCGCGGGTTCAAGATCAAAAAAATCCAACACTTCACTTTTACGCGCGAGGGTATCGCTGCGCCCCAATGCCATCAATTCTTGCGTGTAGGCGGCTTCAAACAATAAATAACTGGCAAGGGCAGAGCCGCGCTGCTCGGTCGCGCCGATTCCCCCTAAGAGCAGGCGTACCGGTGCTGGTAGCGCTGCCACATGTTTGGCGGCGATGTAGTCTAAACGCTCACTCGGCGCAATTACCAACACATCTACCGAGCGTAAAGCGCTGCGCTGTTGTACCTCAGGCGGTAATAGGCGAATCGTGTGGTTCACGCGTGTGAGTCGTTCAATATCCATCGCCAGGCTATCTAAAAAAATACTGGATAGCGCGTGACCGGCAATTTGCGCCAGGCTGGGGTAACTTGCATGGGGCAAAGGGGTGTCACTCGCGAGCGTCGAAGAATCTCGCATCTGGCCTGCCCCAATCACTAACACCTTGCTGGCACCCAAGTGAATGGCCGGGCTAATCGGGGCCAGCTGACGCATCGACCCATCGCCAAAAAATTCACGGCGATTATTAAAAGCCAGAGGAATAGAAGGAAAAACAAAGGGGATTGCCGCCGATGCGAGCAGGTGTTGGATCGTAATTTGGTCGGGCTGAGCCAGACGTTGTGTGCGAATCCAGGGCTGAATTTGCTGGAGTGTCTGGTAAAAAGTGACATGGTACCCAGAGCTGTAACTGGAAGCCGTCACGGCTAGCGCGCGCAAATGGCCGTATTCTAGACATTCATCTAAACGCGGCAAATCGATCATCTTGTGCAATAAATCGACCAGTGGCGAGTTATCGAGCAGCGATTTCGGGCGCTTACGAAGCATCCAGCCAAACGAGAGTGCCGTCAGCCATTTCGCCCCGGTACGAATTACCCCCAGCGAATCCGCCCGGTAAACCTGCTCCGCCCGGAAATTCTCCCAAATATCGCCAATCCGAAAAACAGCTTCCTCAAAATTATCCGAGCGAGACGCCAAAGCAGTCGCATTGATAGCGCCCGCAGAGGTGCCACAAACCACTTTGAAAGGCGACGGTCCATAGTGCCCATACTCTGCAAGCAAGGCGGCAATGGCTTGCAAAACCCCGACTTGATAGGCAGCGCGAGCGCCGCCGCCAGTGAGGATCAGGCCAATTGGGGATTGAGATTGTGTCGCAGCGGGTTCCATGAACAAAATTTACCATTCCTGTTTGGCTTAGGTAACGGCTCAATCATAAAAAAGTGTTGCCTGTTCCCCGCTTGCAACGATACATAAGAAAAAGCCCGAATCAGTATCCGGGCTTTTTCAATCAATGTGACACCGGCAAATGACTAGCGCTGGGCATTCGCATCTACCACGGTCAAGGCGGTCATATTCACAATTCGACGAACCGTGGTAGACGGCGTCAAAATATTCACCGGTTTGGCGGCACCCAATAAAATCGGCCCAATCGCAACATTATTACCCGCTGCGGTTTTCAGCAAATTGTAGGCAACGTTGGCAGTTTCTTTATTGGAGAAAACCAATAAATTGGCCGCTCCTTTGAGGGTGGAATAAGGCATGACGCTTTCTCGCATTGACGGATCCAGCGCGCAATCACCATGCATTTCACCATCCACTTCTAATTTCGGTGCGCGTTGGCGCAAAATCTCTAGGGTAGTGCGCATTTTGGCCGCCTGCGTGTGCTGACCTGAACCAAAATTTGAATCAGAGACTAGCGCAACCTTGGGTTCAATCCCAAAGCGACGCAGTTCATCAGCAGCCATCAGGGTAATTTCAGCTAAGTCCTCGGCGCTGGGGTTCTCGTTAATGTGGGTATCAACAAGCGCAATTTGCCGATTGGGTAGCATGAGAATATTCATTGCCGCATACGTATGCGCACCTGCCCGCTTCCCCAACACTTGATCGATGTAATGCAAATGGACACCATAGTTACTGACAGTGCCACAAATCATGCCGTCCGCATCGCCCTTATGAATCGCCATGGCGGCAATTAAGGTTGCCCGACGGCGCATTTCCAACTTGGCATACTGCTCCGTCACTCCCTCGCGACAGGTCATGCGATGGTAAGTACTCCAGTAATCGCGATAGCGGGCGTCATCCTCGGGGTTAATCACCGCAAAATCAACGCCCTGTTTGAGACGCAGCCCGAATTTCTCGATCCGATGCTCCAGCACAGCAGGGCGGCCAATCAAGGTTGGTTTCGCCAAATGTTCATCCACGACCACTTGTACTGCGCGCAGCACCCGTTCATCTTCCCCTTCAGCGAAAATAATCCGCGAACGCTGACCTTGCTGGGTTGCACGCTTGGCGCCCGCGAAAATTGGCTTCATGGTATTACCCGAGTGATAGACAAACTGCTGGAGCTGTTCACTGTAGGCTTCCAAGTCCGCAATGGGGCGTGTGGCGACGCCGGATTTCATCGCGGCTTCGGCCACCGCAGGCGCTATTTTCACAATCAAGCGCGGATCAAATGGTTTCGGGATCAGGTATTCCGGCCCAAAACTCAAATTGGTTATGCCATAGGCAGAGGCCACGCCATCACTCAATTCCGCTTGCGCCAGTTCTGCCACCGCATGCACCACCGCAATTTCCATCTCACGCGTAATCGTGGTCGCGCCCGCATCCAATGCCCCCCGGAAAATATAGGGGAAGCAGAGCACATTATTCACTTGGTTGGGGTAATCAGAGCGACCGGTCGCGATAATCGCATCGCTGCGTACCGCTTTTACCTCTTCCGGCATGATTTCGGGCGTAGGATTGGCCAGCGCCAAAATTAGGGGGTTATCGGCCATGGCTTTCACCATGTCTGGTTTCAGCACGCCGCCGGCAGATAGGCCCAGGAAAATATCGGCTCCCGCAATCACGTCCGCGAGCTTGCGAGCATCGGTCTCTTGTGCAAACTGTGCTTTGTCTTCATCCATCAGCACCGTGCGACCCTTGTACACCACGCCTTCCAGATCGGTCACCCAAATATTTTCGCGGGGCAAGCCTAAATCAACGAGCAAATCTAAACAAGCCAAAGCGGCAGCGCCCGCACCAGAGGTCACCAGCTTCACTTTCTTAATATCTTTACCCACAACCTTAAGGCCATTGGTAATCGCGGTGCCCACAATAATCGCGGTGCCATGCTGGTCATCATGGAAAACAGGAATCTTGCAGCGCTCACGTAACTTACGTTCAATGTAAAAGCACTCAGGGGCTTTGATATCTTCAAGGTTGATCCCGCCAAAGGTCGGTTCGAGGGCGGCGATGATATCGATCAGCTTATCGGGATCGTTTTCATTGACTTCAATATCAAAGACATCAATCCCGGCAAATTTCTTAAAGAGCACGCCCTTGCCTTCCATCACGGGTTTTGACGCGAGCGGGCCAATGGCGCCTAACCCCAATACCGCCGTGCCATTGGTAATTACCGCCACCAAATTACCCCGTGAGGTATAACGATAGGCATTGACAGGATCGGCATGAATCTCTTCACAGGCCGCCGCCACACCGGGTGAATAGGCAAGCGCCAAATCTCGTTGGTTAGTGAGCTGCTTGGTCGGCGTGACCGATACTTTGCCTGGGGTCGGAAATTCGTGGTATTCAAGTGCCGCTTTACGTAATTGGGGATCCATGTCTCTCTCTCGATGGTGGCAGCTTGGCTGCGAAAACGTTACGCTAGTTTCGCCTTCATTATAGCCAGCGTAGCACGGGATTACCCCTACGCAGTTTTACCAATCTGACATGAGTTGCAGCTATTTTGGTATGTTGCGCAAGAAGGCGCCAAAAGTAGCGGATAATTTTGTTATGGTTGATTCCGCTCTCTCAAACCTACAATCTAGCGTCATTTTACTGATGGGGCCCACGGCCTCGGGTAAAAGCCGTCTCGCGCTTGACCTCGCCGAACAGTTGCCGATTGAAATCATTTCGGTAGACTCAGCGCTCGTCTATCGCGGCATGGATATTGGCACCGCTAAACCCAGCCAATCAGAACGGCAACGCGTCGCCCATCACTTGATTGATCTGATTGACCCTCTGGAAAGCTACTCGGCGGCGCAATTTCGTGCCGATGCAAGCCGTCTCATCGCTGCGATTCAACAACGGGGGAACATTCCTGTGCTGGTTGGGGGCACGATGCTGTATTTCAAAGCGTTGCGGGAGGGATTAGATGATCTCCCCCAAGCCGATGCTGTGACCCGCGCCCAACTTGATCGCCAAGCTGAACAAATCGGCTGGCCGGGTATGCATGCTGAATTAGCCAGGGTCGATCCAGCCACTGCGGCTCGACTGTCGCCCAACGACAGCCAGCGAATCCAGCGTGCGCTTGAAATTTGGCACTTAACGGGCAAGCCGATGTCGGCTCACTTTCAGGAGAGGCCCTTAACACTCAGCCCGCATCGCTACCTCCCGATTGCCTTGGAGCCAAGTGATCGCCACAAGCTGCATGAACGGATCGAGCAGCGCTTTGATCAGATGATGGAAAAGGGTTTTCTAGATGAAGTGCGGGCACTGCGAGCACGTGGTGATTTGCATCTTGGCTTACCCAGTATGCGCTGCGTGGGTTACCGCCAAGCATGGGAATATTTTGATGGGCAGGTTCATGCATTACAAATGCGAGAAAAAGCCCTTGCGGCGACACGCCAGCTTTGTAAACGTCAATTAACTTGGCTGCGCGGCATGGAAGACCGGATCGTCATTGATTGTTTGCAGCCAGCGTTGCTCAGTCCGTGCCTGGCTGCCTTACGCGCGCAATCCGCATTGGTCTGATTCAGTGTTTCGTCGTGTTTTTTTCGCTGACTTTGGCGTCTTCAATCGGTGCTGCAGACTTTTTACCGTCATCGCCAACCCACGCATTGACTTTGGTTTTTACTTTGTCGGCTTTTTGTTCTACTGTCTGCCCCACTTTTTCCCCAAATTTAGTGACCTTGCTGCCGACGTGCTGGACGCCCGCTTCGACCTTTTCAACAGTACGTTTAGCCCCCGCCTCGACCTTGCCTACCGCTCGTCCGAGTTTGTTATTCGGCAGAGGCTTACTTGGCTCCGCTTCGGGCTGGGCCTGTTGCACAGGTTGATGGTCACTGGTTTGCACGTTGGTATTAGCATACACGCTTGTCGTAGCAAGCAAGATCACCATGGCAGCCGCAACACGTATCTGATTTTTAGACATAACAAGTACTCCTTCCTGTGCAGATCATCACAAAGCATTTACCCAATAAAAAACGGTAGCGATGCTACCGTTTTTTATTGTGTTTCGTTTTTGCTTACTGTTAGCATACGCTCAAACAAATGGGGCGGCGATACCGCACAAGTTTTGTTACACCACCACAGTCTGGGCCTGCCCTGCCTCACGCGCCGCAATCTTACCAATCGTATACACCGTTTCGCCTTGCTCGCGCAGGAAGTCTGCCGCGGCGGCGGCGTCTTCTGCGGCCACCACCACTGCCATGCCGATGCCGCAGTTAAAGACGCGGTGCATTTCAGCATCAGCCACATTGCCATGTTGCTGTAGCCATTGGAATAAAGGTGGCAAGGTCCAGCTGTTTTTATCAATCACGGCCGTGGTGTTCTCTGGCAACACACGCGGAATGTTTTCCACAATGCCGCCACCAGTAATGTGCGCCATACCCTTGATGGTGATTTTTTCGAGCAAGGCCAGAATCGGTTTGACATAAATGCGGGTGGGTTCCAGCAACACGTCTTTGAGCGTGCGCCCATGGAAGTCCGCATTCAGATCAGGGTTGGCGCGTTCAATAATTTTACGTACCAGTGAGTAGCCATTGGAATGGGCGCCACTAGAAGCCAAGCCCAGCACCACATCACCAGGACGAATCGTTTGACCTGTAATGATTTTGCGTTTTTCTACTACGCCCACGGCAAAACCAGCTAGGTCGTATTCGCCGTCGGGATACATACCCGGCATTTCAGCGGTTTCGCCACCAATCAAAGCGCAACCCGCTAATTCGCAGCCCCGTGCAATCCCGCTGACCACACTGGCGGCAGTGTCTACATCCAACTTACCGCAGGCAAAATAATCCAAGAAGAATAAAGACTCAGCGCCTTGCACCAAGATGTCATTCACGCTCATGGCCACCAAATCTTGGCCCACGGTGTCGTGTTTGTTGAGCATAAAGGCCAGTTTCAGTTTGGTACCCACGCCATCGGTACCCGACACCAAGACGGGTTCTTGATATTTTTTGCTCACTTCAAACAAGGCGCCAAACCCGCCAATGCCGCCCAGAACGCCTTCGCGCAGGGTTTTCTTCGCCAGCGGTTTAATCCGTTCAACCAGGGCATCCCCGGCATCAATATCGACCCCGGCATCGCGGTAGGACAGGCTAGTTTTTTGTTCAGACACAGTGATTCCTTTGTGATTTTGCCCTGCATCGGCACTAACAAGGCAGCTACAATAACGTCAACTCTCTATTTTACAGGTTAATCACATGCCCTCGCATGATCCTGCACGCCCACACAGCAGCACCCGCCGAAATTGGCAAACACTGGCCTGGCTTGGCACCGGTATCGCCTTGTTATGGCTCTTATGGCTACTGAGCCCCGTATTAACGCCCTTTTTGCTGGCATTTATCCTTGCTTACATGTTGCAACCGGGTGTTGAGCGCTTGTATCGCCGGGGCTGCCCACGTGCGCTCGCTGTTATTCTGATGTTGCTGGTCTTACTCTTGATCGCGATTGGTTTAGTTCTCATCGTTGTGCCTGTCGTACAACAAGAGATTCTGCTGGTGCAGAGCAAATTGCCCAATCTATTGAGCCAGCTCAATGGCACATTAGCGCCAAAGCTAAAGGAATGGTTTGGCCTCAAAGTGAATTTTGATGGGAAAGCCATTCGAGCTGCCATCAATAAAACCTGGATTAATAACAGCGAAGACGTTCTCTCACTGGCATTTGATTACGCCCTGACCGGTGGGACGGTGTTACTCACCGTATTGGGTAACTTGATTCTTGTCCCCATGGTGCTGTTTTACCTACTCATGGATTGGACCGTGATTTTTCAACGCATGGGGCAAGGCATTCCCCGCCGTTGGCAAGCTCAAGTGCTCGGGTTAGTGCAAGAAACAGATAGTTTGCTCGCCCAATATTTACGCGGTCAGTTAGCCGTGATGTTGTGCCTAGCTGCCTATTATGCACTTGCTCTCTATCTAGCGGGCATTGAATTGGCGGTTCCTGTCGGGGTGCTAACTGGGCTATTGATTTTCATTCCCTATGTGGGTTATGCCTTTGGTTTCATGTTGGCATTGCTATCTGCCTCATTAGACTTTACGGGCTGGAACGAAATACTAACTGTGATTGCTATTTATGGTCTGGGTCAAATTTTAGAAAGCTTTTGGCTGACGCCGCGCTGGGTTGGAGAGCGCATTGGTTTGCATCCGCTGGCCGTGATTTTTGCATTGCTCGCCTGTGGCCAGCTCTTTGGTTTTTTTGGCATTTTGTTGGCGCTTCCAATGAGTGCGGCAATCCTGGTTGGGTTACGCGCCTTACGCCGTGTTTACTTGCGCAGCGAGTTTTATAACCGTGGGTAACCCTTACCCTATCTTCTTTCCGCCATGCGCCAACTCTTACTCGATTTATTACCGCCTCCAGCCGCGCCATCACTCGACAATTATGTTCCTGGACGGAATCAGGCGCTAATCACCACGATTCGCCAACAACAAAGGCAAACCGCTGAACCGCCAGTAAACAACACTGGCATGACGACAGCCCCGATGCACTATCTCTGGGGGAGTGAAGGCTGTGGCAAAACCCACTTACTTAAAGCGATTGCTGGCGGGACGGGGGGGCGTTATCTCCAGCAGACATCACCTCTCTCTGATTTTGACTACCAAGCCGGGGGAACTTATTGTATTGATGACATCGATAGCTTCAATTCCACCCAATTGGATGCCATTTTTGCGCTCTATCAAGCGATGCTTACCAATCCGCTGGGACAGCTGTGGGTCAGTGGCCCATGTGCGCCATTTCAATTGACCGAGTACGCCCCGCAAATGCGCGCAGACTTGCGTACCCGCCTCGGCGCAATGCTTGTCTGGCAGGTCCATGCACTCAGTGAAGGTGAAATGGCAGAAGCCTTACAAGAAGCGGCCAGCCAGAGAGGCTTACAATTACAACCGGGCGTTATTGGTTGGCTGCTCACGCACTGGGAGCGTAGCATGCCTGCGCTCTTGACCCTGCTTGATGCTCTCGATCGCTATTCGCTCGAACGACGCCGCGCCGCGATTACCCTACCTCTATTAAAAGATTTGCTCGCTGAAAGCCAGTAACATCATGAATCTTGCTCTCTTTGATTTAGACAATACCCTGATTCCCTTTGACTCCGACCACGGCTGGGGCAGCTTTTTAGCCAATCTCGGCGTGGTGGATAAAGCCGAATACGAGCGCCGCAACGATGCGTTCTATGCCGACTACAAAGCCGGTTGTTTGGATATGAATGCCTACCTGGAATTTCAGCTCGGCGCGCTGACGCGCTTTCCGCGCGCGCAGCTCAATGCCTGGCATGCCGAATTTATGCGCAGCCAGGTGTTGCCGAACCTACGCCCCACGGCGCTGGAACTGGTGCAGGCCCATCAGGCGGCGGGCGATTTGTGCTGTGTGGTCACGGCCACCAATCGTTTTGTGACCGGTCCGATTGTGGCGGCCTTTGGTATCACGCACCTGATCGCCACCGAACCAGAACAGGTTAATGGCCAATTTACTGGTAAAGTGCAGGGCATACCGAGTTTCCGTGAAGGCAAAATCACCCGCGTGCAAGATTGGCTGTCTGCACTCGGCTACCAGTGGGATAGTTTCGCGCGCAGCACCTTCTACAGCGACTCGATGAATGATTTACCCTTATTAGAAAAAGTCTCCGACCCCGTGGCCACGAACCCAGATGCCAAATTACAAGCCGTAGCGCAAACACGAGGCTGGCGTATTCTTAATTTATTCGCATGATTCGCAAAATTATTAGCAAACTCTTCAAACGCAGCGACAGCCCCGCCCACGCCCAACCCAAGCACGTCGGGCATAAGCATTACGTCAAACCTGTCCAACTCGGGCGTAAAGACCACAAAATTGATCGTCACTTAGTCTCGCACAACGCCATCAAAACCTGCGAAACGTTGCAGCGCGCAGGCTTTGAAGCGTTTATCGTCGGCGGTGCAGTGCGCGATTTGTTGCTCGGTATTGCCCCCAAAGACTTTGATGTCGCGACCAATGCCGAACCCGAAGAAGTACAAAAGCTCTTTCGCCGTGCGCGTATCATCGGGAAACGTTTTCGCATCGTCCATGTTGTGTTTGGCAATG
The DNA here is from genome assembly GCF_003335215.1 of Parvibium lacunae. Taxonomy (GTDB): domain Bacteria; phylum Pseudomonadota; class Gammaproteobacteria; order Burkholderiales; family Burkholderiaceae_D; genus Parvibium; species Parvibium lacunae. Next base: position 22,077 of record NZ_QPGB01000003.1, read on the forward strand.
ACATCATTGAAACCTCGACCTTCCGCGCCTTGCATGGTGACAAAGTAGAAACCGATGCGCATGGCCGCGTCCTGCGCGACAACGTGTTTGGCAGCCAGCATGAAGATGCCACGCGCCGCGACTTCACCGTGAATGCGCTGTATTACGACCCCACCCAGGAAATTGTGCTGGACTACCACCACGGCGTGCGCGACTTGCGGGCCAAAACGCTGCGCATGATTGGCGACCCCGCCACCCGCTACCGTGAAGACCCGGTGCGCATGCTACGCGTGGTGCGCTTTGCCGCCAAACTTGGCTTTGAGATTGATGCCACCACCCGCGCCCCGATTGCCGAGTTGGCCGATTTAATCGAAAACGTCCCTGCTTCGCGTCTGTTTGATGAAATGCTCAAGCTGCTGACCAGCGGTCACGCCCTCGCCTGCCTGCAACGCTTGCGGCAAGAAGGCTTGCACCAAGGTTTAATGCCATTATTGGATGTGATTCTGGAGCAACCCGCTGGCGAGAAATTTGTCACCCTCGCCCTCAGCCGCACCGATGAACGCGTGCGCGCAGGCAAGTCGATTTCGCCCAGCTTTCTGTTTGCCAGCTTGTTATGGAATTTGGTGAAAGAACGTTGGCAGGTCATTCTCGAGAGTGGCGAACACACCATTCCTGCGCTGTTTCAAGCGATGGATGAAATCATCTCCCAGCAGTGTGAAAAGCTCGCTATCCAGCGCCGTTTTACCACCGATATGCGCGAAATCTGGGCCTTGCAGCCGCGCTTTGAAAAGCGCAATGGCGCCAGCCCATATCGCTTACTAGAGCACCTACGCTTCCGCGCAGGGTACGATTTTTTATTGCTACGTACGGAAGTCGGGGAGCTGGAATCTGAACTGGCCGATTGGTGGACCGCCTTTCAAGTCGCCGAGCATAGCGAACGCGCACAGATGATTGCCGATGCAAATCGCCGTGCCCCCGCGATTCAAATCAATAAACGCAAACGGCGGCGCAAGCCTAAAAACCCAGCGGGCGCAACGTCAGGAACCTCTCAAGCGGAATGAGCATTCGCTGTTATCTCAGCCTCGGGGCGAATCTCGGCGATGCCTCTGCCACATTACAGGCAGCCTGCGCAGCGTTACGAGGATTGCCGATTACCCGGCTAGAAGCGGTTTCATCCTTTTATCGCACCGCCCCGATAGCGTCCAGCGGCCCTGACTATGTCAACGCTGTGGCCGCGCTCACGACTACCTTCCCCCCGCTGGATTTGCTGCATGCCGTACAGGCGATTGAGCAGGCGCATGGGCGCGAACGGCCTTATCACAACGCCCCGCGCACTTTAGATATCGACATCCTGCTATACGGCGATCAGCGTATTGATCTACCCAATCTGCAAGTACCTCACCCACGCATGTTAGAACGGGCGTTTGTATTGGTGCCACTCGCCGAGATTGCACCGCCGAGCTTGCCCATCATCGGTTCGCTCGGCCCCTATCTCACCCGCGCGGTTATACAAGCACAAACGATTCAGTGTGTCACTTAAAGACTCACTGGTGCGGTATATTTCATTTTCAGAAATTAATTAAGTGTGATTGTTATGGATCGCTATCAGCACATTGTGATTGAAGGCCCGATTGGGGCGGGTAAAACCTCTTTGGCGCGCCGCTTGGCCGACATTTTATGGACCGGTAATCAAAGCGCACGCGGCGAACTCTTGCTGGAAAAGCCGGAAGACAATCCCTTCCTCGAACGCTTTTATCGCGATAGCGCCCGCTATGCGCTACAAACCCAACTCTTCTTTTTGTTTCAGCGGCTTGATCAACTCAAACAGCTCGGCCAAAAGGAATGGTTTAACAAGCCCATCATCAGCGACTTCTTGCTGGATAAAGATCCCTTGTTTGCGGAGCTCACCTTACCCAGTGATGAACTCGCACTCTATCGCCAAATTTTTAACACGATTCAGCCGCAAACCCCGCAGCCCGATTTGGTGATCTACTTGCAGGCCCAGCCCGACACCCTACTAGAGCGGATTCATCGGCGCGGCAACCCGGCGGAAAGTGCAATTTCTCTGGATTACCTACGGGCGTTGTGTGATGCGTATAGCCAGTTCTTCCATCACTACAATGCGGCCCCGGTGCTCACGGTGAATACCAGCGGTCTGAACCCGATTGATTCGGATGAAGATTGCGCATTGCTCTTGCAGCAGATTAAGAATATGCGCGGCAAGCGGGAATTCTTTAATCGCGGGTAAACTATACCCAACCTTCATTGATCGTAAGGAACGTCATGTACGGCCCCAATCAAAATCAAACATCTATTACTGCGCAGCCCACCGCAGGGCGTGCACCGCACAGCTTGCCCAGCCTGTATGCGTTGCGTGAGCGGCAAGAAAAAATAGCCATGCTCACTTGCTACGATGCCAGTATGGCGACGCTGATGGATGAGGCGGGGGTGGATATTCTGTTGATTGGGGATTCACTCGGCATGGTGTTACAGGGCCATAGCTCAACCTTGCCCGTGACGATTGAGGATGTGGCGTACCACACCGCCTGTGTGGCCCGTGGCAACAAAACCGCTTGGGTGCTGGCCGATATGCCCTGGGGCAGTTATCACGAATCACCTGCGCAAGCCTATGCGAATGCCGCCAAACTGATGGCGGCGGGCGCACATATGGTCAAAATTGAAGGGGGTGCCTGGGTCGCGCCTACCATCGAATTCCTCACCCAACGCGGCGTGCCCGTGTGCGCCCACATTGGTCTCACCCCGCAGTATGTGCATTTATTGGGCGGCTATCGTCTACAAGGTAAAAACGAAGGGGATGCGCAACGGTTACAAGCCGAAGCGCTTACCTTGCAACAAGCAGGGGCGAATATGCTGTTGTTTGAGCTGATTCCCGCCCCCTTGGCCGCGAGCATTACCGCGCAACTGCATATTCCGACGATTGGTATTGGGGCTGGCCCCGATTGTTCGGGCCAAGTCTTGGTGATACAAGACATCCTAGGGATTTTCCCCGGGAAAAAGGCCCGTTTCGTTAAAAACTACTTGGCCGGGCGCGATAGTATTCAAGCCGCCGTGCGGGCCTATGTAGACGAGGTAAAATCCGGGGTTTATCCCGCACCAGAACATAGTTTTGGGGTAGTAAGTAAGGGCTAATCGCCCCACCCATTCAACACAGGTGGCCTAAAACACAGGCCGCTAAATCGGCTCCCCTAACAGCGTCGCTGCTTAGGCGGGCACTAAGGTATGTCATGAAGGTAATTCGCACGCTCGCCGAACTGCGCGCCCAACTACGCGGGCAAACGCGCACGGCGTTTGTCCCCACTATGGGCAATTTGCACGAAGGGCATTTATCCTTAATGCGTTTGGCCTCTGATCATGGCGACCCTGTCGTCGCCTCTATTTTCGTGAACCGTTTGCAGTTTGGCCCTAACGAAGATTTTGATAAATACCCCCGCACCTTTGAAGCCGATTGCGACAAGCTAGAAGCCGCCGGGGTGTACTGTGTGTTCGCACCGGATGAAAAAGAGCTCTACCCCGAGCCACAGGAATACCGGGTTAGCCCCCCACATAACCTCGGTGATATTTTGGAAGGCGAATTCCGCCCCGGCTTTTTTGTCGGCGTGACCACCGTCGTGCTCAAGCTCTTTAACTGCGTGCAACCACAAGTGGCGGTGTTTGGTAAAAAAGACTACCAACAACTGATGATTGTGCGCAATATGGCGCGCCAGTTTGCGCTGCCGACACAGATTGTCCCGGCGGAAACCGTCCGTGCCGCGGATGGTTTGGCCCTGTCTTCACGCAATGGCTATCTATCGCCCACCGAACGAGCGCAAGCGCCCGCCCTGTATGCGCAACTGCAAGCCGTGTCACAATCGATTAAAACCGGACAGACCGACTTACGCGGTTTAGAGAAAGCCGCCTGCGCCACTTTGCAAGCGCAAGGCTGGCAGCCCGACTACATTGCCATTCGCCGCCAGCACGATTTACAACCCGCGCAAGCGGCGGATGTGGGTACGCCCCTAGTAGTGGTGGCGGCTGCCAAGCTGGGGCAGACACGATTGATTGATAATTTAGAGATTTAAGTAAGAGCGGCGGTGGGCACTTTTAAGAAATTCAGAATTTCGAACTAAGTGTTCACAATACGGTGCTAGGCGCCGCGCAGCGAAAGCTGAGATAGTACATAAAGTACAGCGAAGATTGAGCGAGCATGCAACAACGCAATTCGCTCGAAAAATGAATTTATTAAAGTGAACCATTAGGAGAAGGCGATGTTCCGCCATATGCTCAAATCCAAAATCCACCGCGCAGCGGTCACGCAATGTGAACTGCATTACGAAGGCTCGTGCGCGATTGATGAAGACTTACTCGATGCCGCGAATATTTGCGAAAACGAGCAAGTCCACATTTGGAACATCAATAACGGGGAACGTTTCATTACCTACGCCATCAAAGGAGAACGGGGTTCGGGCATGATTTCGGTCAATGGCTCCGCCGCCCGCCGCGCCAGCGTGGGGGACTTGCTGATTATTGCCGCTTTTGCGCAAGTGCATGAAAAAGATTTGCCTAACCACGAACCGCAGTTAGTCTTTGTGGATGAGCACAACAAACAAGTGGCCTTGCGCCACCATGTGCCCGTGCAGGCCGCCCCTGGCCACAGCACGGATGAGTGTTAATTGACGTCTTAAGAGGAAGCTATGCCTATCTATCGCTCTAAAACCACTACCGCTGGTCGTAACATGGCCGGTGCCCGCGCCTTGTGGCGTGCCACGGGCATGAAAGACGCTGACTTTAACAAACCGATTATTGCGGTCGCGAACTCGTTCACGCAATTTGTGCCAGGCCATGTGCATTTGAAAGACCTGGGTCAACTCGTGGCGCGTGAAATTGAAGCCGCAGGCGGCGTGGCCAAAGAGTTCAACACCATTGCGGTGGATGATGGGATTGCGATGGGCCACGATGGCATGCTGTATTCCCTGCCCAGTCGCGACATCATTGCCGACTCGGTGGAATACATGGTGAATGCGCACTGCGCTGATGCGCTGGTGTGTATTTCTAACTGCGACAAAATTACCCCCGGGATGTTGATGGCGGCAATGCGCTTAAATATTCCCGTCGTCTTTGTGTCTGGTGGCCCGATGGAAGCGGGCAAAGTGAAACTCGCTAACCCCCAAACCAAAGCGATTGAAATTAAAAAACTGGACTTGGTGGATGCCATGGTCATGGCCGGCGACAATAAAGTCTCGGAAGCTGATTTGGCCGAAGTGGAACGTTCAGCGTGCCCCACCTGCGGTTCTTGTTCTGGCATGTTCACCGCAAACTCCATGAACTGCTTGACCGAAGCGCTTGGTCTGTCCTTGCCCGGTAACGGCACCACCTTAGCCACCCACGCCGACCGCGAACAACTCTTCAAGCAAGCCGGTCGCCTGGTGGTGGAACTATGCAAACGCTACTACGAAGAAGAGGACGTGTCTGTATTGCCACGATCAATTGCAACCTTTGAAGCCTTCGAAAACGTGGTGTCTCTGGACATTGCGATGGGTGGCTCAACCAATACAGTGCTACACCTGTTGGCTACTGCGCGGGAAGCCGAGGTCAATTTCACGATGGCCGATATTGATCGCCTTTCGCGCCGCGTTCCAACACTCTGTAAAGTCGCCCCAAATACGAACAAATATCACATCGAGGACGTTCATCGTGCAGGCGGCATCATGGCAATTTTAGGGGAACTCGATCGCGGTGGGCTGCTTCACACTCAAGTTAGCACCGTCCATAGCAAGACCATGAAAGAGGCCCTAGAGCGCTGGGATGTGGCCCGCCACCCCACAGAAGACGTGATGACTTTCTACCGGGCTGGCCCCGCCGGAATTCCGACCCAAGTGGCTTTCAGTCAGAACACCCGCTGGCCATCGCTTGATCTAGATCGCCAGAATGGCTGCATCCGTAGCGTGGCGCATGCGTATTCCCGCGATGGTGGATTAGCGGTGCTCTACGGTAACTTGGCACTGGATGGCTGTATTGTCAAAACAGCAGGCATCGACGAAAGTATGCTGGCCGTCGAAGAATTGCGCTATACCACCAGTGTCCCGACCTCGACCCTGCGTGTGTTTGAGGGCCCAGCGCAAGTGTTCGAAAGCCAAGATGCGGCCGTTGAAGCCATTTTAGGTGACCGTATTCAGCCGGGCGATGTGGTCTTGGTGCGCTATGAAGGCCCCAAGGGTGGCCCCGGTATGCAAGAAATGCTCTACCCCACCAGTTACCTGAAATCCAAAGGGTTGGGCAAAGCCTGCGCCTTGCTGACCGATGGCCGCTTCTCCGGGGGCACGTCGGGTCTCTCGATTGGCCATTGCTCGCCCGAAGCAGCAGCGGGTGGGACGATTGGCTTGGTCCGCAATGGCGACCGTATCCGTATTGATATTCCCAATCGTAGTATCAATGTACTGGTCAGCGATGAAGAGTTGGCGCAACGCCGTGCCGAGCAAGACAAACTGGGCTGGAAGCCTGCGCAACCGCGCCCGCGCAAAGTCTCCGCGGCGCTGAAGGCCTACGCCAAACTCGCCACCTCGGCCGATAAAGGGGCGGTGCGCGACTTATCGCAATTAGACGACTAAGGTAAGAACCCAAACAGCCATCGCTGAGAATGGCTACCCGAGGGAGGCAGAAAGCATGACAACCGCAGACGACCAAGCAGCGCAAGCAGAACGGGCCTTTGCCCCAACGCAACCCTTTAATCGCGAGGAGGGGCCGGTAGCCCCGCCGCCGCACGCTGCGGCGGGAACGAACGCCGCAGTCACTGCGCCACTTCCCTTAACCTTTACGGGATCAGGCAGTGAGTACTTTCGTATCTGGATCATTAACCTGATGCTCTCCATCGTTACACTAGGCGTTTACTCAGCCTGGGCCAAGGTCCGACGTTTGCAATATCTGTATCGAAATACCCAACTGAATGGCTCACCATTTGATTACCATGGCGATCCAATGGCGATTTTGAAAGGACGGGCGATCGTTGTTGGTTTGGTGATTTTGAATAACGTCTTGGGCGGTTTACACCCGTTACTTGCGGCTTTCGCTGGGATCGCTTTGGGTTTAGCCTTGCCCTGGCTGATGATCCGCTCCCTGCACTTTCGGTTACGCAATACTAGCTATCGGAGCCTGCGCTTTGGTTTTTACGGCACTTACAAAGAAGCGATTCGCCTATTTTGGACCTGGCCGATTTTATTGGTCATTACCTTATTTACAACCTTACCCTTGTGGTTACAACGGCTCAAGACTTTTCAGACAAACCACAGCCAATACGGCGACACCGGCTTTAAATTTACCGCCAGCCCTAAAGCGTATTATGGCTTGTTTGCCCGCGTCGCGGGCTTGGCGCTATTGCCTCTGGTGCTCTTAAGTCTTGCCGCGACTATTATTGGCTGGGGGGCGCAGACACAAGGTGAAACGCTGGCGGTTGGCCTAGGCATCGGGCTTTTCGTGGCAGCAGGGATTAGCTATCTGATCGCCCTGCTGGTTGCTCGGCCCTTTTACTTGGCAAAGATGCAAAACCTAGTCTGGAACCATACCAAGCTTGGACAGCATCAGTTCAGTAGCCGGGCTAAGGTTTGGCCTCTCGTCAAAATTGTGGTGACAAATACACTGCTCACGCTGATCACGATTGGTTTGTATTACCCTTTCGCACAAATCCGCTTGCTGCAATATCGTCTCAGCGTTTTATCCTTGCAGCCCAAAGGCAGCTTGGAAACCTTTATTGCCGAGCAGCAATCCGAACATGGCGCCCTGGGCGAAGAAGCAGCGGAATGGTTTGATTTTGATTTATCGCTCTAAGCCATCGCAATAACCACTATGGCTACCCCCACCTTCTCCACAACCGGGTTCAGCAACATGGCAGCGCGCTACTTTGATGGCAAGCGCAGCCAATCTCACGATGTCACGCTGCGGGTCATCGACCAATCCCTCCATCTGGTCGATACCGACGGACAGCTAATCCGCACCGACGCCCTTGCCACATTGCACGTCTCTGAGCGGTTACAGCATGCGCCTCGCCTCGTTAGTTTCCCCGATGGCGCGCAGCTTGAAATCACTGACCATGCTGCCTTTGCTGCGTTACTCACGGCGACGGGTTTCCATGATCCCGTGGTCAGTCAGTGGCAACAAAGTTGGCGGGCGACCTTGATCGCCTTGTGCCTCACGCTCGTCTGTGTCGTGATCGGCTACCGCTGGGCCCTGCCAAAAGTCAGTGCGGTGATCGCCCATGAGACGCCGTATGAGTGGAGTGAAGCCCTCAGTAAACAAACCCTTCTGACACTGGAAAAAATGTGGCTCTCCCCCACGCAATTACCACCCTCCCAGCAAGCAGCTCTCACGCAATCCCTGCAAGCCATGGTTGCGGAACAAACTGACTTACCCCCCCTTAAACTACTTTTCTATCGCAGCCCCAGATTGGGGGCGAACGCCTTTGCCCTGCCTGATGGCACGTTGATTATCACCGATGAACTCATCAAGCTCACCAATAACACTGAAGAAGTCTTGGCTGTCTTGGCACATGAGGTTGGGCATGTCGCCGAGCGTCATGGGGTGCGTATGGCGGTACAAGCCAGTTTTGTTGGGTTTGTTATCGGTTGGTATCTCGGCGATATCTCCAGCGCCTTGGCGACGCTCTCAGGGACCCTGTTGGAACTTGGCTATTCGCGTGAATTTGAATTCGAGGCGGATGCTTATGCGGCAGAGCTCCTCCAGCAACACCAACGTTCACCGCGCTTGCTGGCCAATGCCTTAAGAAAACTAGCGGATACTGGCACGCCCGACACCGCTGAGGGCACCAAAGACGAGGTAGCGCGCCGGCCCGCCTTGGGCGAATATTTCTCGAGCCACCCCGATACCTTGGCCCGGATTACCCGTTTAGAGCAACACGCGCCTTAAACATCAAGACGCGTGCGATGCCGGCGAGGTTGCCGGGCGGCCAAGTACCATTGCCAGTGCAACGAGTAGCATCAGTAAGGCGGCATAATCTTGCCAATGGGGTCGTTCGCCCAACCAAAGCATACCCGCTACGACCCCGACCACCGGAATCAACATGATCGATAAGCTGGAGATCACTGGTGGTAACGTACGAGCCAAACGAAACCAAACCACATGACAAAAAGCGAAAACCACTAGGGCATTGTAAAGAATCTCCACCCATTCGCGCCCAGTTGGCCATAACCAACCCGGCCATTCCAACACGATTGAAGCAAGCCACATGCAAGGCGTCGTAATGACCAGCATCCACCAAGTTAATACAGTGGACTCCACCGGAATCGGCATTTTTCTGAGTAACACCGTCCCCAGCCCCCAGGCGGCTGCCGCAATTAGCATAAAGACCGTCCCAACAGGCGCAATTGCCAGCCGCTGCCACTCACTGGCCAGTAACAGCACAATACCAAGCGCACCGGCACACAAGCCAAGCCAATGTCGGCGAGCCAAGCGTTCGCGCAATAACCAGACTGCGGCCAACGCCGCCCATAGAGGCATCGTGTAACCCAACACCGCTGCCCGTCCCGATGCCAATAATGTCACGCCGTAGATTGCAAATAAGTGCCATATCACCATGTTGGGAATAGCCAGCAGGACCACGTCGCCCACATGTTGGCGAGGCATCAAACACGCTCGCCAGCCGCCTTTCTGACATAGCAACCATACGCCCAGGGCAATCACGCCACCAGTCATGCTGATGCTGCGAAAGAAAAGTGGCGGTAACTCGCGCACAGCATCTTTCATGACTGGCCAATTGATGCCCCAGAATAAGGTCAACAAAATGAGTAATAGCCCATCCCGCCAATTTTGCGGGCGGATTCGCTGTAACATCTGTGTCATTAGCATCATTGGTCCTGAGTCAACATGGGTTTGAATGTCCGGTTGCTTGGGCGTAAATAGGATAACTCACTGTGAACTACACCCAAGCACTTCAAACACGTTGGATTAACCATAACACATTGCTCTGTGTTGGGCTTGATCCCGACCCCCGAAAAATCCCGGCGCATTTACAAGATTACGATGATCCGTTACTGCATTTCTTGCGCAGCATCATCGACAGCACCGCTGACCTGGTTTGCGCCTTTAAGCCCCAGATAGCCTATTTCTCCGCTATTCACGCGGAAGATAAACTTGAAACTTTAATTGATTATATTCACCATAACTACCCCGGCATTCCGGTGATTCTAGATGCCAAGCGTGGCGACATTGGTGCGACCGCCGAACAATATGCACGTGAAGCCTTTGAGCGTTACAAAGCGGATGCAGTGACAGTCAACCCCTACATGGGTGGCGATACCCTCGAACCCTATTTGGCTTATTCTGATAAAGGGGTGATCGTGTTATGTCGCACCTCCAATCCTGGTGGTGATGATTTTCAAATGTTACCGGTGCCGGTGAATGGTCAAAGCCAACCGCTGTACCAATACGTTGCCCACAAAGCTGCCACGGCATGGAATCGCAACGGTAACGTCAGCCTTGTGGTGGGTGCAACGTATCCGGCAGAATTAGCCGCTGTACGCCAGATAATTGGCGACATGCCGTTACTCGTCCCCGGCATTGGCGCCCAAGGTGGTGATGTACAAGCGGCTGTGCAGGCAGGCAAAACCCCGCTGGGCAGTGGCTTAGTGATTAATTCTTCACGGGCGATTTTGTATGCCAGCCAAGGCGCAGATTTTGCCGATCAAGCCCGCGCCGTCGCACTCGCGACCCAAACTGAGATCAATCAATATCGCTGACCCGAAAACAGGGGGTAATGACATGAATCTCTCTGTTTACCTCCCCGTACTCCCCCGAAGTAAGGTCATGCGGTTACCTTTTCAAGCGTAGTCCGAAAGAGTAGACTGCAAGCGTTCAGAGGAGGAAATCAAGCATGCGTATCTTACTCGCCGAAGACGATCTGGTATTAGCGGACGGCCTCTCGCGGTCGTTGCGTCAGAGTGGCTATGCGGTGGACTGTGTGAATCATGGCGGGCAGGCAGATACAGCCCTCACCACACAATCTTATGATCTGTTGATCTTGGATCTGGGTTTACCCGTGCTGAATGGCTTGGAAGTGCTAAAGCGCCTGCGTGCCCGCAAAGGGCCACAAGCTAATTTACCGGTGTTGATTTTGACCGCTGCCGATGGCGTTGAGCAACGCGTGCAAGGCTTAGACCTTGGTGCAGATGACTACATGGCAAAGCCGTTTGCGTTGAATGAATTGGAGGCCCGCGTGCGTGCCTTAACTCGCCGTGCAAGCGGGACCAGTTCTCCCCTGATTCACCATGGCCCCTTGACTTACGATACGATCGGCCATGTGGCAACGCTACATGGGCAGCCTATTGAGTTATCGGCGCGCGAAGTAGGTCTACTTGAAATTCTCTTACAACGCAGCGGCCGGCTCGTCAGCAAAGAGCAGTTGGTAGATCATCTGTGCGAGTGGGGCGAAGAAGTCAGTAATAACGCAATCGAAGTCTATGTCCATCGCTTACGCAAAAAAATTGAGTGCGATGGCGTTCAAATCAATACCGTTCGCGGCTTAGGGTATTGTTTGCAAAAACCTCCTTCAGCGCAGTAAAGCACGCATGGCACGGTTTCCCTTGCGACGTCGCCAACGCGCCGAATCAGACAGCAACCCTCCCCCGGATGAAGCCTCGCGCTCACTGTTCGGTGAGATTTTAGACTGGATGCTTGCCCCCCTTCTGTTGCTCTGGCCCATGAGCATTGGGGTTACCTATTTGGTGGCTCAAGCGATTGCTAATGGCCCGTTTGATCGAGCGCTGGATGACAGTACTACGGTGTTGGCGCAACAGCTCAAGGTGATGCAGGGGCAACTCGTGCTGTCGCTGCCCTTGCCTGCACGAGACATTTTGCGGGCCGATGACACGGACAGTATTTACTTTCAAGTGTTGGGGAGTCGAGGGGAACTGTTAGCCGGTGAGGAAAACTTACCCTTACCCAATGAGGCTGAGAATAACGACTGGCAGCGCCAGCCATCACTCACCCATGTGGTCAGGCTACGTAACGATACCTTTAACGGTCAAGAGGTGCGCATCGCCTATACCTGGGTCAAGCCCGCAGCCTTGCCCACTGCCGCCCAGCCGGCGCTGGTCCAAGTCGCAGAAACCTTGGATAAACGCGGGCAGCTCGCCAATGAGATTGTGAAAGGGGTGATCCTGCCACAATTCATTATTTTGCCAATTGCCGTCATTCTGGTCTGGTTTGGCCTCACTCGTGGTATTCGTCCACTGGCCGAGTTACAGCAGCGACTGCGCGCGCGCCGATCCGACGATTTATCCGCGATTGATACGCGGCAAGCCCCCGAGGAGCTCACACCGTTACTGCATGCGTTTAATGATTTATTGCACAAGCTAGATCAGACCGTGAGCGGACAAAAACGCTTCATTGCCGATGCCGCCCATCAAATGAAAACCCCCTTAGCCGGGTTGCGGATGCAGGCGGAGTTAGCGCTGACTGAGCGTGATCCAGAACGCATCAAACATAGCTTGCGACTGCTGGCGCAGAGTACAGAACGCGCCACGCGGCTGATTAATCAGCTCCTGTCAATGGCCCGTGCCGAAAGCACTGTTGAAGGCAGCATGCAGTTTACCGTGATCGACCTCAACCAGTTGGCCAAAGAAACCATTCAAACCTGGCTGAATCGGGCCCTGGCGCAACAGGTTGACCTTGGTTTTGAGAGCCTAACCGAAGAAGCAGGACTGCCCGTACAGGTGATGGGAAACGCGACGTTATTGCATGAACTACTGAATAATTTAATTGACAATGCTTTCCGCTATGCGCTTCCAAGTCGAGGGATTGCCGTCATCACGCTACGCGTCGGCATGGACCTTGCCACCCAGCAGAATTTCATCGAGCTGGAAGACAACGGCCCTGGTATTCCCAGCACCGAGCGCACATTAATCTTTGAACGCTTTTATCGCGTGCTAGGTACGCAGACCGATGGCAGTGGTCTCGGGTTGGCGATAGCCCGTGAAATTGCGGCTTTGCATAATGCCCAAATTGAAGTTCTGGATCCCCGTATACCCAATACCCTGTCATCCAATTTGTCTCATGCAATGCAACAAGACTCACCGCCAATCTCTCCTAGCCGAACGGGCGTGCGGTTCGTGATTAGTTTTCCGCGATTTGTGCAACACAGCGAAGCCGAGCAAGCGAGCTTACGTTGGCACGAATCTTTGTAAGGAAAAGGTAAGTTCTTTCCTGAATGATGTAACAAGCAGGCAATGACTCTGCTCACAACACTTATCAGGAGACAGCAATGGCAAACGCGGCGATCAATCATGCTCCCCGCCCGATGACACCCGAGGAAAGAAAAGTTGTCCTCGCTTCGTCTTTGGGCACTGTATTTGAATGGTATGACTTTTATCTGTTTGGGGTGATGGCCGTCATCATCGGTAAGCAGTTTTTTGCGCCGCTTGATGAAGCAACCCGAGTTATTTTTACCTTACTCGCTTTCGCCGCAGGCTTCGCCGTGCGGCCATTTGGAGCGCTCGTGTTCGGTCGCCTGGGTGACTTGGTTGGCCGTAAATACACCTTCCTGGTGACGATTCTGATCATGGGCGCCTCCACCTTTGTGGTGGGCTTACTCCCCAATTACAACAGCATCGGCATTGCAGCACCGATCATCCTGATTTCATTGCGCTTACTACAAGGTTTAGCGCTTGGTGGGGAATATGGCGGCGCCGCTACTTATGTTGCAGAGCATGCGCCACATGGTAAACGGGGGGCTTACACCGCTTGGATTCAAACGACAGCGACAGTGGGACTGATGCTGGCGCTACTCGTAATTCTGGGGACTCGAACCACGCTCGGCGAAGAAAAATTTGCTGACTGGGGCTGGCGTATTCCTTACCTGGTCTCCATTTTCTTGCTAGGTATTTCGCTGTGGATCCGTCTGCAATTAAATGAATCGCCTGCCTTCAAGAAAATGAAAGACGAAGGGAAGCATTCCAAAGCGCCGCTCACCGAATCGTTCGGCCAGTGGAAAAATTTGAAAGTGGTGATTCTCGCCCTCATCGGCCTGACCGCCGGACAAGCCGTGGTTTGGTATACCGGTCAGTTCTATGCGCTTTTCTTCCTTGAGAAAATGCTCAAAATCGATGGTGCCACCGCTAACCTGATGATTGCAGCTTCATTGATTATCGGCACACCATTCTTTCTGCTGTTTGGCTCGCTCTCTGACAAAATCGGGCGAAAACCCATCATTATGGCCGGTTGCCTGATTGCAGCGCTCACCTACTTCCCCCTGTTCAAAGGACTCACCCATTACGGTAATCCGGCTTTGGAGGCGGCGCTGGCCAAGTCTCCCATCACAGTCGTGGCTGACCCAGCACAATGCTCTTTCCAATTTAACCCAACCGGGACCGCGAAATTCACAAGCTCTTGTGATGTCGCAAAAGCCTACCTGGCACAAAATGGCTTGAACTACACCAATGTTGCTGCAGGCAGTGGCGCTGTTGCCCAGGTCAAAATCGGGGAAACGGTTATTAATGCCTATGATGGGAAAGCACCTGATGCGAAAGCCCAGGGCGATCGCTTCAAGAAAGAAATGAGTGAAGCAATCAAAGCGGCAGGTTACCCAGCCAAGGCTGATCCAGCGCAAATCAATAAACCAATGCTGATCGTGTTGCTGACCATTATGGTGATTTACGTCACGATGGTTTACGGGCCCATCGCCGCGATGTTGGTCGAGCTCTTCCCCACCCGGATTCGCTACACCTCGATGTCGCTGCCGTATCACATTGGCAACGGCTGGTTTGGCGGCTTCTTGCCCGCGACATCGTTTGCGATTGTGGCGGCGCAAGGGGACATCTATTCGGGCCTATGGTATCCGATCATTATTGCAACAATTACGTTGGTTATTGGCACACTTTTCGTGCCAGAAACTAAAGATATCGACATTTACGCTGAGGATTAAGATAAAATCTGATCTCCCCTAGTAGCAACCTTAGCCCGCCTTTATGGCGGGCATTTTTTTGCCCCCCCCCCCTTTACTAGCAACAACGTCGCCCCAGCCTCCGCTGGATGATTCCAAATCGGGATCGGCGCCGCCATCACGCCAATACCCGTGTTTCTTGTGTTTATCGGTGATTGGTGCACCACAACATTCCACAAATCAATTTTTCAGATAACTATTTATCATTGGATAAATATATCGGTTCTCCTTACATTCCATCGCACGGTTTCATGCAGCCGTTCATACCAATTAATAGGAGACAAGAATGAAATTGTGGCAACCCCTTTTCGCAACTGCGCTCTCAGTCGCTCTCTGTGGGCAACTTCATGCCGATACCAAAACGCTCAAGCTGGGGCATCCCCAAGCACCGACCTCCGCCTTCCATGCGGGAGCCGTAGAGTTTGCCGAGCAGGTTGGAAAATTAACCAATGGGCGCTATAAGGTTGAGGTCTTTCCTTCTGGTTCATTAGGGGGTGAACGTGAGATGGTCGAATCGGTCCAGTTGGGAACCTTGGATTTTGTGGTGACCTCAACCGGCCCAGTCGGTAATTTTGTGCCAGATACCCTGATTACCGATATTCCCTTTTTATTTCGTGACTACGATCATGCTCGTAAAACGCTGGATGGCCCCATCGGACAGGAAATTTTGACTAAGTTCCCGGCTAAAGGGTTGGTTGGACTCGCCTGGGGCGAAAATGGGTTTCGTAACCTGACGAACAACAAAAAAGCGGTGAATGTGCCGGAAGATATGAAGGGGTTGAAATTACGCACGATGGAAAATCCTGTTCATATGACTGCTTTCCGCACTCTTGGCGCCCAACCGACGCCCATGGCATTTACCGAACTTTTCGGCGCCCTGCAACAGGGTACGGTTGATGGCCAGGAAAATCCCATTCCTGTGATTGTTTCTTCCAAATTCGGTCAGGTGCAAAAACATTTGACCTTAACCGGTCACGTGTACTCACCGGCGCTCATCATCACGTCCGTTCCGCTGTTTAATTCCCTGTCAGCAGCAGATAAAAAAGTGGTACAGGATGCGGCCAGACTAGGGGCAGCGAAGATGCGCGCCAAAGTGAATGAAATTGAATCCTCTGGGTTAGATGCCTTGCGCAAGGAAGGGGTGTCGATTGTCAGTACGATTGATAAAGCCAAATTTCAGAGCGCCCTGGAGCCAGCCTATGCTGAGTATGCGAAACGTTTTGGTGCAGACAAAATTGAGCGCATTAGGCAAGTGAAGTAATCAATCGCGTTAATGCGTCCAGGCTTGGCATGACCTCTGTTGTGCCAAGCTGAATTTTGAGGTTACCCGCTGAAATTCTTATGCAAAAAATTCAACATTTAATTTTAGAACTAAATCGCTGGCTCTTGATCCTGCTGCTGGGAGCGATGTCGATCCTCATTTTCACGAATGTGATTAATCGGTATATCACTGGTGCCGCTATCCCATGGGCCGAGGAAGTCGCCCGGCATATGATGATTTGGCTCACTTTCTTAGGTTGTGGCCTCGTTCTGCGCTTTGGTGGTCATATTGCGATTGATAATTTACAAGATGCGTTACCAACCAGAATCGCGCAGGGCCTGCGGATCATTGTGTTACTGATTTTGCTGGGCTTTTTTACTGCCTTAATCTATTTCGGCTATGTCTATGTGCAACGCACGATGTTGCAAACGACTGCCGCCACCGAAATTCCATTTGGCTACATTTATATGGCCATGCCGATTGGCTGTGGTTTATCGATCATTCATCTTCTCCTGATTGCCAAGCAATGGGTGCTACATCGCCAGTTTGAAAGTGATGCCGAAGATCAGTTTGATGCAACAGCGAGTGCTTCTCTATGAGTATGAGTTTAATTTTATTGTTATCGGTTTGTGTGCTGCTGGCTATCGGTGTACCCGTCGGCTTTTCGCTCGGTGTCGCCACAGCCTTCGCTGTGGTAGCCGTTGGAAAATATCCGATGCTGGTTGTTCTCAAGGAAACCTTTACCGGCATAGATAGCTTCCCACTCATGGCAGTTCCCTTTTTTATTTTGGCTGCCGAGTTGATGAGTGGTGGGGCGTTGACTGAAGTCCTCTTACGTTTTGCGGGCCAATTCGTTGGCCATAAACGAGGCGGGATTGGCTATACCAATATCATTTCGCTCACCTTTTTTTCCGGCATTTCGGGTTCAGCGCTGGCCGATGCCGCCGGACCTGGCTCCATGTTGATCAAGATGATGGATAAAGCGGGGTATGGACGAGCTTACGCAGGGGCACTAACCGCCTCAACGGCGATCGTTGGCCCCATCATTCCACCTTCAATCATCATGATTATCTATGGCTTACAGGATGAAAATGTCTCGGTTGGCGCACTGTTTGTTGCCGGGTTTATTCCTGGGATTGTGATTGCGCTAGCCATGGCGCTGGTGAACTGGTCGGTCTCTAAACAGCGTAACTACAAATCTGATGAGCCGATGCCAGCGCTCGCCGTGATTTTGAGCAATACCTGGCGCGCCATCCCCGCCCTCATGCTACCCGTGCTGATTCTGGGTGGCATGCGTGCGGGATGGTTTACCCCGACTGAAGCCTCTGTGGTCGCGGTATTCTATGCGCTACTCTGTGGTTTATTTCTCTACCGGACTCTCGCGTTCGCGAATCTACCAGCTATTTTGGCCCGCTCCGCACTGCTAACCGCGTCGGTGTTAATCATTATTGGTTTTTCGGCTTGTTTTGCGTGGGTGCTGACCATCGAACGTTTGCCTCAACTGGCGGCGGACTTGATCACCTCTTGGCAATTATCCCCTTGGATGTTGCTCATCGTGATTAATCTGTTCTTATTGTTGGTCGGCATCTTTATCGAGCCCTTACCTGCTGTGATGGTATTGGTCCCCATTCTTGGGCCAGTTGCAGCCGCTGCCGGGATTGATCCCATTCATTTCGCGATGGTTGTGATTTATAACTTGACACTAGGTATGATTACTCCGCCAGTTGGTGGGTTGCTATTCGTGACATCAAATGTGGCCAAAATCCCGCTGGCTGCGTTGACCCGCGAGCTGAAACCGTTTCTCTATGCCCATGCCTGTGTGCTGATCTTGCTGACGTTCATCCCAGCGATTTCCACCTGGCTACCAAATTTATTGGGTTTTAAATATTAATTGCCGCTATGGATCAAAAAGCCTTTTTAACGACACTGTTTCAGCAAGCCGTTCATGCTGTTGCCCCTGCCACCCTAATCTCCAAGCACTTGGGTCAGCTCGTTAAGCCGCCGGTAACGGGTAAAACATTGGTGATTGGTGCGGGTAAAGCGGCGGCGGCGATGGCGCACGCGGTCGAAAAAGCCTGGCAAGGTGAGCTCTCTGGGCTGGTCGTTACCCGCTACGGGCATGGCGCCCCCTGCCAGCGCATCGAGGTCATCGAGGCGGCACATCCTGTCCCAGATAGCGCAGGTCTGGCTGCCGCACAGCGGATTCTTTCACTGGTCCGCGGACTGAGGCCGGAAGATCTCGTACTTTGCCTAATCTCGGGTGGCGGCTCTTCATTGCTAACCCTTCCTGCGCCAGGGCTGACCTTGGAAGACAAGCGCGCCATTAACTTGGCCCTGCTGCGCAGTGGCGCGGCAATTGGAGAAATGAATTGTGTACGGCGGCATCTTTCCGCCATCAAAGGCGGACGTTTAGCACTTGCCTGTTATCCAGCGCAGGTGATTACCTTGCTGATATCGGATATTCCTGGCGATGACCCCTCGATTATTGCTTCCGGGCCCACGATTCCTGACCACTCAACCGCGCAGGATGCCTTGAAAATTATGGCCAAGTATCAGATTCCGCTGGCGGATCACGTCAGAACCGTGCTGGAAAATGAGGCCGCCCCTTGCCCGACCCCGGATCACCCTTTCCTCAAAAATTGCCGCCATCATGTTATTGGGACCGCCCAAATCGCCCTGGAAGCAGCCGCCGCTTATGCCCGCAGCCAAGGCATCACCCCCATTATTTTAGGGGGCAGCATTGAAGGTGAAGCACGCGATATCGCCAGTATGCATGCCGCCATTGCCCGACAAATTCTTACCTATGGGCAGCCTGGCACTGCGCCCTGTGTCCTGCTCTCAGGCGGCGAGACAACCGTGACCCTGCGTGGTGAGGGCCGCGGCGGCAGAAACGCCGAGTTTTTGTTGGCCTTAACCCAATCACTGCAAGGGCTGAAAGGGGTTTACAGCCTGGCCGGGGATACCGATGGCATTGATGGTACGGAAGCTGTCGCCGCGTACCTCGCTGGCCCCAATTCGCTAGATCGAGCCAAAGCGCTCGGGCTCGACGCGAAAAGCATGCTCAACGATAACGATGGTTATTCTTTTTTTGCCGCGCTAGAGGATTGCCTCATCACCGGCCCCACTCGCACCAATGTTAATGACTTTCGCGCAATTCTCATCGAGGAATCTTAATGGTCCGCACACGACACACCAAAATGATTGCCACCTTAGGGCCGGCCACCAGCACGCTGGAGCAAATCTGTGCGCTGGTTAAGGCTGGGGTGAATGTCTTTCGTCTAAACTTTAGCCACGGCACACATGCTGACCACGCGCAGCGTTACCGCTTAATTCGGGAAGCCGAATTAAGCTTGGGCGTACCTATCGGCATTTTGGGTGACTTGCAAGGTCCCAAATTACGGGTCGGTCAATTTCAGGACGGTAAAGTTAAGCTTGAGAACGGGTCAATATTCACGCTGGATAGCAACCCAGAAATCGGGAATGCCGAACGCGTTTATCTGCCCCACCCAGAAATTTTCACGGCCATCAAACCCGGCGAATTGCTCTTAATTGATGATGGCAAACTCTGCTTGCGTGTGGAGAGCGCAGATAGCGGTCAGATCACCACCCGCGTCTTGGTCGGTGGGCTGATTGCCGATCGCAAAGGGGTCAATCTACCGGGAACCTTACTTCCCGTATCAGCCCTCACTGAAAAAGACCGGCGCGATTTAGACTTTGCCCTCGGATTAGGGATAGATTGGATTGCGCTGTCATTCGTTCAGCGGGCACAAGATATCGAAGAAATTAAACACATCACCGGCAGACAAGTTGGCATTATTGCGAAACTTGAGAAACCCCAAGCGATTGAAGACCTTGAGGCCATTATTCAAGCAGCAGACGCCGTGATGGTCGCGCGGGGCGATCTTGGCGTAGAAATGCCGGTTGAAGCGGTTCCTGTGCTGCAAAAACGCATTGTGCGACATTGTCGAGAACAAGGTAAACCAGTGATTGTTGCGACACAAATGCTGGAATCCATGATTCATAGCCCCACCCCGACCAGAGCGGAAGCCTCTGATGTGGCCACAGCCGTTTACGATGGGGTCGATGCGGTCATGCTCTCAGCAGAATCGGCATCGGGCGCCTTTCCGCTTGAAGCGGTAACAGTGATGCATAAAATCATCCACAGCGTAGAATCTGACCCCTTGCAACAACCCCTGATGCAAGCGGTGCATGCCAAAAATAATGGGAGCACTACTGATGCGATTGGCGCTGCGATTAAGACCATCGCAGAACAATTACAAGTGACGGCCACCGTTACCTATACCAGTTCGGGCGCCAGTGCCTTTCGGGTTGCGCACGAAAGGCCGCCCTGTCCCATTATTGGCCTGACCCCTAGCATGGGTGTGGCACGACGCCTGTGCCTGGTTTGGGGCGTGCAACCCATACACTCGATAGATGCCACCTCCGTGGAAGACATGGTGACCAAAGCCACGCAAGCCGCAGGACAGCAAGGACTGGTTGCTGCAGGTCGCCCACTCACCGTTGTCGCGGGGATGCCATTTGGCGTGTCTGGTAGCACTAACTTGCTTAGAATCGTATGGCCTGACTCGGAAATGGCCGCATAACCATGGAAATTTATCAACTGCGCTCTTTCCTGGCGGTTGCTCGATTGGGGCACCTGACACGCGCCGCAGAAACATTGCACCTGAGTCAACCGGCCGTCAGCAAACATATCAAAGCCTTAGAGGAGGAGCTTGGCATTGCATTGTTTGAACGAACCACCAGTGGCATGGCGCTGACCAAAGCGGGGCAGCTGCTGCTGACGCAAGCAGAGCGGACACTGGTTTCCGCGGTCGAGCTCGTGAATATGGCGCGCAAGATGCGGGGTGAGGTTGCCGGGACGATCCGCTTAGGGACAATTATCGACCCCGAATATTTACGCTTGGGGGAATTTTTAGGCCAACTCCTCCAACATTACCCCATGCTGGATGTAAAACTGTCGCACGGTATTTCCGGCTGGATCTTTGAACAAGTGAGTGCTGGATTACTCGATGCAGGTTTCTACATGGGGGTCGTTAATGATGCCTCGATTGGCTCCATCGAGCTGCGTGACATGACTTATCTGGTGGTCGCACCACCACAATGGGCGTCGCAAATCGCAAAAGCCAATTGGCGGGAACTCGCCTGTCTCCCCTGGATTGGCACACCAAAGCAAAGCTCACAGCATCGCTTGGTCAAACAAATGTTTGAAGAACAAAATCTTGATATGACCATTGTTGTCGAAGCGGATCAAGAGGCGTCGATGCGTAATCTCGTCGCCTCGGGTGTTGGGCTATGCCTGATGCGCGATGACATTGCCCAGCAAGCAGCTGCCAGAGGCGAAGTCGTCATCTGGGAAAAGACCAAGCGGCCTACCACCCTATCGCTTATCTATTCACGCACACAGGCTGATCAGACCGTTATTCATGCAATTGAACAGGTGATTCGAGATGTTTGGGGGGTACCCCAGGATGTGCTTCAGCGGAGTGAACCCTGACAAGATATCTCAAACGATCCCCTACTTGCTCATGTCCACTCTCGAGAGACACAGTGTCGCTGTCTCACTATGGCGCAGGGTGGCGTCTCTAAAACTAAAAAAGCAAAACCCAGCACAAGCTGGGTTTCTAATTTGGAGCGGGTGATGGGAATCGAACCCACGTATCGAGCTTGGGAAGCTAGCATTCTACCATTGAACTACACCCGCAGATTTCGCGCATTAAGCCGACGACTCTTTGCGCAAAGAGGTAAAATTGTAGCCGATTTTTTTAGCCGTTGAGAACTAGCATGCAAGTAAAGATTAATGGTGAGCTAAAAACGCTGCAAAATGCGCGGACGGTTGCTGAGCTGCTGCGAGAGCTAGATTTGCAGGGTAAGCGGGTGGCGGTAGAACGCAATGGCGA
Organism: Parvibium lacunae; assembly: GCF_003335215.1. Lineage (GTDB taxonomy): Bacteria > Pseudomonadota > Gammaproteobacteria > Burkholderiales > Burkholderiaceae_D > Parvibium > Parvibium lacunae. The sequence goes on from NZ_QPGB01000003.1 coordinate 44,176, forward strand.
GATTGTGCCAAAAAGCTTACACGCCAGCACGCCGCTGAATGCGGAAGATCAACTCGAAATCGTCGTCGCCGTTGGTGGTGGCTAATCTCAATAAGGTAGAAATATGCTCAACAACGATACCCACGACACGCTCACCATTGCCGGTAAAGCTTACACCTCGCGCCTCCTGGTCGGCACCGGCAAGTACAAAGACTTTGCGCAAACCAAGGCAGCGATTGATGCCAGTGGCGCGAACATTGTGACGGTAGCGATTCGCCGCACCAACATTGGCCAAGATGCGAATGCCCCCAGCTTGCTGGACTATTTGCCCCCGAGTGAATACACCTTGCTGCCGAATACAGCGGGCTGCTACACCGCCGATGATGCGATTCGCACCCTGCGCTTGGCGCGTGAACTATTGGACGACCACCGCTTAGTCAAGCTCGAAGTGCTGGGTGACCCGCACACCCTCTTCCCGAACATGGCCGAAACCATTGCCGCTGCGAAAGTGCTGGTGCAAGAGGGCTTTGACGTCATGGTGTATTGCAGTGATGACCCGATTGCGGCCAAACAACTCGAAGAGATTGGCTGTGTGGCGGTGATGCCGCTGGCATCGCTGATTGGTTCGGGCATGGGCATTTTGAACCCATGGAACCTGCAACTGATTTTAGAAAAAGCCAAGGTGCCGGTGATTGTGGATGCGGGCGTCGGCACTGCTTCCGATGCGGCGATTGCGATGGAGCTGGGCTGCGCTGGCGTGCTGATGAACACAGCCATTGCCGCCGCGCAAGACCCGATTTTGATGGCCCATGCGATGAAGCTGGGCGTAGAAGCGGGCCGAGCCGCTTACCTCGCAGGCCGCATGCCGAAAAAGCTGTATAGCGCGACGCCCTCTTCACCCACTGCTGGCCTGATTACCCCCAGCAAATAAGCCTATGACTGACAGTACGCCCAACATCCCCCTCACGCTCGCCCGCCGCATTCGCAGCTACGTGCTACGACAAGGGCACTTATCCCCCGCGCAGCAGCGTGGCATGGATGAGTTTTACCCCGTGTATGGCTTGCCCTATACCGGCCAGCCTTTAGATTTACCGCAGATTTTTGGTGAACGCGCCGCGCAGCCCTTAATTGTGGAGATTGGTTTCGGCATGGGCACGGCCACGGCGCAAATTGCGCAGGCTCGGCCTCACGATAACTTTATTGGGATTGAAGTGCATTCGCCCGGCGTGGGCAGTTTGCTGAACATCATTGCCGGCCAACAGATTGCAAACCTGCGCGTGATTCGCCATGATGCAGTTGAGGTACTGGAAAACATGATTCCCGCCCAGTCGCTTGCGGGCATTCATGTGTACTTTCCCGACCCTTGGCATAAGGCTCGGCACCACAAACGCCGCTTGATTCAAGCCCCGTTTGTGAAGCAATTGGCCGAACGCCTGCGTCCAGGTGGCTATTTGCATTTAGCGACCGACTGGGAAAACTACGCGGAGCAAATGCTGGCAGTACTCTCCGCTGAGCCACTGCTACAAAACACAGTCGACGGCTACGCGCCTAAGCCGGACTACCGCCCCACCACCAAGTTTGAAACGCGGGGGTTGAAGCTGGGGCATGGGGTGTGGGATTTGGTGTTTACTCGCATTTAGTGGGAAAGATGCGAACAACACAGCATCACTCAATGCCATGCAATCATGCCTGTATGAGCAGTGACTAAAATAACAATGCCAAAAGCAATCCGATACCACGCAAACACCACGAAACTGTGCGTGCTCACATAACGCAGCAACCATCGCACACAGACTAGAGCACTGATGAAAGCGGTCAATAAGCCCACCGCAAAAACGGGGATATCTTGCCAAGCGAGTAAGTGGCGTTGCTTGAGTAGCTCATACAGGCCCGCCAAAATCAGCGTGGGAATCGCTAGAAAAAAAGAAAATTCGGTTGCTGCTTTGCGAGAAAGGCCAAATAGCATGCCCCCCATGATGGTAGCGCCAGAACGACTGGTGCCGGGAATCAAGGCAAACGCTTGCGCCAACCCCAGTTTCACTGCATCACTTAAACTCATTTCGTCAACAGTCTGCACCCGAGGTTGACAATTAGCTTGACGCCGCTCAACCCATAGAATAATCAAGCCGCCCACGATAAAAGCAATCGCTACCGGCACCGGTGCAAATAAGACTGCTTTGATTTGTTTACCAAAAAGTAGGCCTAATATAGCCAGGGGTAAAAAGGCCAGGGCGATGCCGAGCGCGAACCGCTGAGCGCTTGGCTCGTGCCACAAACCAGCACAGGTTGCTGCTAAACGGCGGCGGTATTCCCAGCAAATAGCGAGAATGGCGCCTGTTTGAATAAAAATTTCAAACAATTTCCCTTTTTCATCGTGCATGCCCAATAAGCTACTGGCCAAAATCAGATGGCCCGTGCTTGAAATGGGCAAAAACTCGGTCAATCCTTCAACCACGCCCAAGATCGCAGCTTTAATTAGCAGTATTTCATCCATTCTTTATCCCTATATACATCCCTCAATTGGGCGGCATTATCGCTCATAGGGCGAATTAAAACCTTGCGTTCCGATTTTTTTTACGGCAAGGTGTAAGGACAGTTAGACCTCCCAGACTAACTGAGGTGGATTCATTCACACCGTTTATTTACTGAAACCGATTCATCAAGAGGAAAATCATGGACAAACAAGTACTGCTTCGCTCTGCTTTTGCATCCCTAGTCGCACTCGGTCTAAGCAGCACCCCAGCCCTCGCGCAAAAAGCCGAAAAAGAGAAGTGCTACGGTGTCGCCAAAGCAGGCGAAAATGATTGTGCTAGCGCCAACGGGAGTCATTCCTGTGCGGGCCAGGCCAAAAAAGACATGGATCCCAACGAGTGGAAATATGTGGCCAAAGGCACCTGTGAAAAAATGGGTGGCAAGCTCAAAGCAGGGAAATAAACGCTTGGCCTTATAACAGCGGTCATTCACCCCAGGATTACCGCTGTTTCTATGTCATTCCTATGCCTCACTCAGCTCTAGCAACGACAGCGGTCGGCATTGGCTGGCGGCAACCCCATTACCGGGAAGTGCTTGATACATCCCCTGCGCTGGATTTTTTAGAAGTCCACAGCGAAAATTTTTTCATGGCTGGTGGCCCGTCGGTACGCGCCCTAGAAGCCGCCCGCGCCCAATATCCCATTAGCTTGCATGGCGTCGGCCTCGCCTTGGGCGGCGCGGATGATGCCCGCCCTAGACATCTCGATAAACTGGCCAATTTAGTCCAGCGCATTGAACCGGCCTTGGTCTCTGAGCATCTTTGCTGGGGCGGCGTCGCCGGTAATGTGCTGAACGATTTGCTACCTTTGCCCTATACCGAAGAGGCATTAGCCTTGGTGAGTAGCCGCGTGCAACAACTTCAAGAACGCTTGCAACGCCCGGTGCTCATAGAAAACCTCTCACAGTACATTCAGTACCAGCACAGCACTTTGATTGAAACCGAGTTTTTAGCCGCGCTGTGCGACCGCACTGGCTGCCAGATTTTGCTGGACGTGAATAATTTATATGTAAATGCCCAGAACTTTGGTTTGGATTTTACAGACCTACTCGCGCCGCTACGCACCGAGATGATTGGGGAAATTCACCTGGCCGGACATTTGGTGACGCCAGAATGTTTAATTGATAACCACGGTAGCCGTGTATGCGACGCGGTCTGGGGGTGCTACCAAAAGACACTACAGCGCTTTGGCCCCAAACCAACACTGATTGAGTGGGACACCGATATTCCCCCGCTGGCGACTTTGCTGGCGGAAGTCGCTTTGGCCACTGAGCAAATGGCGCAAAGCACCGCCCCATCTATGGCTGAACGCACCTAAAATGTCGATACTCTCCTTAACCGCACTTCAGCACACATTTACCGCAGGCCTCCGCCAGCGTAGTGCGGAGGCCGCACTCTACCCCTGCTTAGTGGGCTCTGCGGAACAGGTGAGCGAGCGGCTGGCGATTTACCGCGGTAATGTGCTGGCGAATTTAGAAAGCGCCATGCGCAACACCTACCCTATCTGCGCCGCGCTCGTCGGCGACGAGTTTTTTGCGGGACTGACTCGCGCGTACTGGCAGGCCCACCCCAGCCAAAGCGGTGACTTGGGGGAATTTGGTGAACAGTTAGCGGCCTTTTTAGAAACGTTTACCCCCGCGCAAGACCTACCCTACTTAGCCGACATCGCCCGCTTGGAGTGGGCGCAACACCTCGCTTATCGGGCTGCCGACCATACCCCGCTTGACCTCACGCAACTGGCATCCCTAGCCCCTGACTCGCTGACGGCATTGCGGGCGCGCTTCCAACCCGCCTGCCAATTGTTAGCGCCCACTTACAATATTTACCCAATATGGGAAGCACATCAGCCCGACTATACCGGCGATTGGGCGATTGATTGGCAGGCCCCCGCTGAGCCGCTAATCATCTACCGTGAAAATTGGGTTGTCAGGATTGCGCCACTGGATCGACCAAGCTTTGTGTTCTTGCAAACGTGGCAACACCATACCCTGGGCGATGCCTTGGCGCAGGCGACTGCGGCAGCTAGCATAAATGGACTGACCTTTGATTTAAACGATACGTTAATCAAATGGGTCAGTCTCGAAGTAATCACTCACATAACAACGTAGTGCCGGTCAGCGCGATTGATCCAGCACAGCCCCATCAGAGAGGATGTCATGACCCTACCCGTTTTCCTAACTGCTTCATATGCACGCTTACAGACTATTTGGCAAAGTATCGAATCCTATGCGCAGAGCGCGTTACTGCTGCTATTGCGACTGCATTTGGTACAAGTATTCTTTTTGGCTGGACTAACCAAAATCCGCGATTGGGACACCACCATCGCCCTGTTTACCGATGAATACACCGTGCCCTTCCTGCCCCCCGCCCTCGCCGCGGCTGGCGGTGCCTTTGGGGAGCTGGTATTCCCTGCCCTGTTGTTAATTGGCTTAGCTGGGCGTTTACCCGCGCTGGGTTTGTTTGCCGTTAACTTGGTCGCGGTGATTTCCTACCCCAGCGCCTTATTTCCTGAAGGCTATGAACTGGCCACCCAGGCCTGGCATAGTGAATTGCTCGGGCAATTTTTAGGCATGTTTTACCAGCCCATGACCCCCGCCTTAAAAGACCACTTTTATTGGGGGCTGCTGTTACTGGTATTAGCGGTGTTTGGCAGTGGGCGCATTGCGATTGATCGTTTTCTATGCAAAAGCTACGACTCAGTAAAAAAAGATTAATTTTTTTGTTATTTCGCCCTTAAGTTTTTGGCTGAAAGGTCGAAATAGCACCATAGACGTGTTCTGTTTCTATATTCAAGTCTAGATATTCTTGTTATGCTGTAAGCGTAGGTTGTCTTTGGTAAACCGATGGCAAACGCGCAGGAGCATAACAAGATGTTTAGCACCCCGACCTTCCAGACAAAAAACTACCAAATTTTCTTTGATCCCCGTAGCGGCGAATTAGCGTTTGCCCGCAAAGGCGAAGAAGTCATGCACCTCTGCGGCAAGCTGGATAAGCCTGAAGAGCGCGCGCTGTTCCAGCAAGATCCACAAGACCCCCTCTCTTATTTGCAAACTATCAGCCGGTAACTTATCCCGGCCTTCGCTCCGAGGACTATTCACGGGGCCTAAGCTAGGGCCTTGTAACGTGGGCGCTACTCGTTCACTCCGGCCTCGACGTTTGCTTTATTGCTCAGATTCCAGTATTGTTGCGGCTATCTATTCGGCAGGGGTCCGCGCCCTTAGGGTTGCGGTGAGAAATACCCTCTGAACCTGATGCGGACAAATCCGCCGTAGGGAGCCGAGCCATCTCTTCTTGCGTTCGGCTCCCGTTTCATTTTGGAGCTGTTATGAATGCCAATCCACAATTTTTAGCTGCCACCGCCACCGTTGATGAGGCGGCCGTTCAGCCTTTACCCAATTCACGCAAGATTTATGTGCAAGGTTCGCGGGCCGATATTCAAGTCCCGATGCGCGAGATTAGTCAGTCGGATACCCCCACCTCGTTTGGTGGCGAGAAAAACCCCCCGATTTATGTGTACGACTGCTCCGGCCCGTACACTGATCCAAACGCCAAAATTGATATCCGCTCTGGCCTCGCGCCATTGCGCGAAAAATGGATTGAAGAGCGTAACGACACCGAATTACTCGCAGGCCCCACCTCCAAATATGGTCAAGAACGGCTGGCCGATCCCAAGCTGGCAGAACTACGTTTCAACTTGAAACGCCAGCCGCGCAAAGCCCAAGCAGGCAAAAATGTGAGCCAGATGCACTATGCGCGCCAAGGCATCATTACCCCTGAGATGGAATACATTGCCATCCGCGAAAACCTGCAGCGCCAACAATATTTGGAATCATTGCGCACCAGTGGTCCGAACGGCGAAAAACTAGCGAAATTGCTGGGCCGCCAGCATCCTGGTCAATCGTTTGGGGCGAATATTCCCGCCGAAATTACGCCGGAATTTGTGCGCAGCGAAGTGGCGGTAGGGCGGGCGATTATTCCCGCCAACATCAACCACCCCGAAATTGAGCCCATGATTATTGGCCGCAATTTCCTCGTCAAAATCAACGCCAACATCGGCAATAGCGCAGTCACATCCAGCATTGGGGAAGAAGTCGAAAAAATGACCTGGGCGATTCGCTGGGGTGGCGATACCGTCATGGATCTCTCCACCGGCAAACATATTCACGAAACACGCGAATGGATTATTCGCAATTCCCCCGTCCCGATTGGTACCGTGCCGATTTACCAAGCCCTCGAAAAAGTGAATGGCAAGGCCGAAGACCTCACCTGGGAAATCTTCCGCGACACGTTGATCGAGCAAGCCGAACAAGGCGTGGACTACTTCACCATTCATGCGGGCGTGCTGTTGCGCTATGTGCCGCTCACCGCCAACCGCATGACTGGGATTGTCTCGCGTGGCGGCTCCATTATGGCCAAATGGTGTTTGGCGCATCACAAAGAAAACTTTTTGTATACGCACTTTGAAGAGATTTGCGACATCATGAAAGCCTATGACGTCAGCTTCTCGCTTGGCGACGGCTTGCGCCCCGGCTCAATCTGGGATGCAAATGATGAGGCGCAACTCGGCGAACTCCGCACACTCGGTGAACTGACCCAAATCGCTTGGAAGCACGACGTGCAAACCATGATTGAAGGCCCCGGCCATGTACCGATGCAGCTCATCAAAGAAAACATGGATATTCAGTTGAAAGAATGCTTCGAGGCGCCTTTCTATACGCTCGGCCCCCTGACGACGGATATTGCGCCGGGTTACGACCATATCACCAGCGCGATTGGGGCTGCCCAAATTGGTTGGTATGGCACGGCGATGCTGTGCTATGTGACGCCCAAAGAGCACCTCGGCTTACCCGATAAAAAGGACGTGAAGGATGGCATCATGGCGTACAAAATTGCCGCCCATGCCGCCGACCTCGCCAAAGGTCACCCTGGCGCGCAGATTCGCGACAATGCGCTCTCCAAAGCACGTTTTGAGTTCCGTTGGGAAGATCAGTTTAATCTCGGGCTAGACCCCGATACCGCCCGTGAATTCCACGACGAAACACTGCCTAAAGACAGCGCCAAAGTCGCGCATTTCTGTTCCATGTGCGGCCCGCATTTCTGCTCGATGAAAATTACGCAGGATGTACGAGACTTTGCCGCCAAGCAAGGCGTTAATGAAGCAGAAGCGCTGCAAAAAGGGATGGAAGTAAAGTCGGTTGAGTTTGTGAAGCAAGGCGCGGCGTTGTATCACAAAGCTTGAGTCACATTAATCGCTCTTACTCTACTCAATGGCCTCTCACTGAATGAGAGGCCATTGGTTTAGTCGGCTAATCAACCTTATTCTGGATCAACGACGCTGTAAGAGAATTTACGGCCACCGAGTTCAATGGGTTTGCTCGAATCGGGTAAGGGGGTTGTTACAGAAGAGCCATCTTGTCGCTGAATCAATAGGGCAGGCCCACCGAGTGTACCGCTTACTGGATCGCTTTTTGTGACAACGAATGAAACGCCCCCTGCAGCCCCAATCGAAATCGGCGCAAATTGAGATTCTGCAGTATCCAGTAAATTTACATAAGCTGTTGAGGTAAAGCATCCATTGGCAGAATCACAAATATCACTGGATGAGGTGATTTTTTTAGTACCGATAACAAGCAAACGACCGGCATAGGCAATCGGTGCGGTTGTCACGTGTTCACCACTCCCTAGATCATAGCGCCAGCCCCGCTCAGATCCCGTCAGCGTAATACGCCCAGGATTGTTGTTTGCGATTGAGCGTAAATTACCCGCATTGACAATCGCAGAGTTATCCGGCGTGTCGATGGTTCCATCTTGAATTACATACACAGTGTTGGTGATCACAACACCAAAGTCGCTTTGATCCAGCATTCTCCCTGACCCTACCGCAATCCAAACTTTACGGCTGTCTTCGGCACCGACAGCGACCGTTGGCGCCATCGAAATCGGCTTGCCAAAGCTGGCGAAAGGAGAATTAATCGTTGTCGTACCGCCCATCGATAAATTCTGGGGAATAAAGATACGCCAGACATTCCCGGTTAGGTCTGTAGCGATGAGTCGATTGGCCGTTCCGTCCCGTTGGTCAGCAAAAAATACTTCGATATCGCTTATATTTAAAGGCGCTGCAGGCGTACCACGATTGAGGACAAAAGTATGCAGCACCGAGCCATTGCGGGGATTTAAGAACCAAATATACCCTTTGCCATCTGCATTGTTATACCCAGAGCTAACAGCGGCTACCCATCCCATACCTGGAACCTTGAAGGTTTGGGCGCGCCCATAGGTATAGCCCATCTGGCCTGCGGCTGTCCCGGTAAACTCCCACAGCACCTTATCTGCGGCAGCGCTTTCGGTAGTCATGTCACCAGGGCGGGTCACGTCGATCGCGTAATAACCCATGCCTCCTTTTCGCATAGCGCCTATTAATAGTGTGCGCCAGTCCCCCGATCCGTTTGCGCCACCGGTCCGATTGAAATCAACACTACGTGCGAGCAATTCCCCATCGACATAGTAGCGGTGAGAAAACTTATTGGGTAAAGGATCAGAAGGTCGATAAGTTAAGCTTTTGAGCCCGGTATTATCGTTGCGATACAACATTCCAGGCACATAGGCCCACAATTCTCGCCCCCCTTGAACTGCATCATTGCGCGCATCAAACGCATGCAACATACCGTCATTGGCGCCAACATAAAGCACTGGGTCGCGGTTGGTGTTATAGAAGGCGCCAAAACCAGGATTAAACTCATCCGCATAAATTTCTAATGGCTTACTAACAACTAAGGGCCTAACATTAACGATGTCGCCCAGAGGGCCTGGACGCAAACGATAATCGCGGAGTTCTGTCGCGGTATCTTCCCGGCTTTTATCACCACGCAGATAGTTCAGTATTTGCTGGCTGTTATTCAGTGCTGCCTGCTGCGCGGGAGACAGGTTCGCTAAATCCCGGAAAGGGACCCCGGTCTGGCTTTGGGTATTAAAGGTGATGACACGGCGATTATTTGACCAACCGGTCCCAGCGAATTGATTGGTTAACTGGGCAGATGCCCGCCACACTGGGCTACCACTGACAGTGCCAGTCACGGGATCAATTGTGCTACCAACAACATCTCCCGTCCAATTGCCCGGCACATAGCGCACACTGTATGCCAAGCCTGTACTAGGGTAACTTAAATTTGGGGAGCTGACCGCAGGTGCAGCAGCAGACCCTTCACGGCCTGCAATGTCGGCAAACACATTACCCAGAGCCTGGACGAGGCGATCTACACTGTTTACATTAAAGAAACTTCCGTGTCCATTGACGGTAGAGTGCCACATATCATCAATTTCCCAGCCGCCGCCACTGTAAGCCCAGGTCGCTGGCAAACTATCGGCATTACCATCATTGTTGGCATCAATGAAAGGACTGACGCCACGCGCGCCAAATGCAACGCCAAAATGCACCATGTTTTGCCAAGTCGCGCCATTTTTTGCATCAGGGGCAACATTATTTGTCATGGTCGGGCGCAAATCATTCATCCAGTAATACATGGCTACATCAGCCAGCGTATTCCCCACTCCTGCACCAGTTCCTTTGTAATACGGCTGTGGCCACTGGCTGCCGGCTACTAGACTGGGATTACCGCTTTCTGTCCGCAGCACGTCCAAGAGTAAGTTCATATGGCCTGCGGGAGTCGCTATGTTTGGAATAGTCGTGTCGTAGTCTGTTGATCCAACTGGCGTTGTTGCTGCATCACCATTCCAATAACCATCTGTAGAGAGAATGTGATAGTTTTTCTGGCAAGAGTAAATGATTGGATCAGTGACATTGGCGCCGCTTGCTATATTTCTCGCTGTTCTATAGTACTCACCGGCCCGGTTAGTCGCACGACGCAATGGCGTACCATAGTTCGGTTCTTGAATATAAAGTCCACGATACCAACGTCCGCGATGGGAACCACTAAATTCGCTCACCGGTAAGAAATCACCGAATTTACTGTTGGTATTGTTTGCCCCATCGATTGTTTGAAATCCAACCCGCATGCTTGGCTCTAATACGCGCGCAGCCTCACCCACGGAGGCTTTCACCGCTGCAGCACGCGAACGATAGTAACTCGCCCAATTGGCAAAATTTTGTAGTTCTTCAGTGTAGCTACAGCTAGACCCACTACAGTCAGTGCGTTCTACAGATTTCGGATAACTAGTCACACTCGGAATAATTTGAACGCGGGTGTAATTGGCATCCGCATAGCAAGTACCCGCGACTGGGGTCGCTGGCGTCGCACCCGTGTAGTTATGGTAAAAAGGAGCCTGGTTAGCCCGTGCTGTAGAAGGGTATCCGCCAAAGGCATTAAACTGGGTACGGATATCAACAGAGGGCAGGTAGTAAGGCGTGAAAAACGAGACGTATCCATCCCACGAGACGCTGGCGGGATTGGCGTTTGGCAGTTGGGTTTCATTGCCCGCTGAATCAACAAAAAAAGGCGCTTTGTAGCGTTTAGCGGGGTTGTACCAAAGCGGATTGTAAATATGATTGCTGTAACAACGCTGACCAAAAGCCCCCGAACTCCCGCGCCACAACTCGCTGTCTACGGGATGATCCCATTCCATTGAACCAGAGTTGTCTAGGGTAAAGAGAATATTTGAAGGTACTTTCTGCGGTTCACACAAAGGCCGGTCTGCTAGCGCGGCGGGCGCGGCATATAGCTGTGTGCCGGTGGTACAGAGTGTGACATAGGTAAGCACACGTAACCATTGGGGACGAGTCAAAGTCATCAGATTCACCACTTAGTTAAAGACGGGTAGGCCATCGTTTTCAGTTAAATCAAAACGGATATAGAGTGGGCTGCCACGCGGATTATCAATCCGAGCGTGCATACGATAAAAAGTCTCTTGATTGGCCGAATAAGGAGACCGTCCATCTAGCGGCGCTGAATTACCGCTATACGTTCGAATACCATGACAGGCGATATTGGCCGGACCCGGCTCAGGGCACGCACGTTCAATCAAACAACTGACTTCACTCCCATTCCAGCTAAAGGTCGTAACATTGACTTTATTGACCAACTCGAGAGGGATACCGGTTGGTGTCAAGGCAGGCGGAAGCGGGGCAGCAAAGGGCTGATTCCAAATTCCTGTTAATGCGATGAAAGGTCGGTAGCCGGTAAATCCAAACCCTCCGTAAGCGAGGTTTCGTTTTGTCATCGCAGCGTTGACATTCAAGGCCTGGTTAAAACGCCGAACACATTCAAAAACGGCGCCCTGTTGTAACGCAACAGTTTGTTTACGAAAAGCAAAATTGCGGGCTAGCAAGCCTGTGCCATCTATCGCTCTAACAAAAGCCACGCTCGCCAGTAAGACTGCAGAGAGAACAACGAGCGCCAGAATGATGGTCACCCCGCGCTGGGTGCGTGCTAAAGATGGAAATGAATTGTGTTGCATCAGAATTCGCTCCAAATCATGCCCCGCAGTGGAATTACCACTGAGCGGGCTTCATAACGATAACAAGTTGGGTCACTCCCGCCTGGCCCTACCATCGGCACAGGAATGCCACTATCTGGCATAGCTTGCCCGCCGGCCCCTGCCGCAACAGCAGGTAACAGCGCCGGCAAAGGATTGGGACTAAAACCGCAGGGAGGGCGCTCCGGGATGCTGCGGCGTGCTCGGACCCCGACCCGAACCGCCTTGACTTGTTGCAATCCAGCAGTAGGCCATGCCAGCTGCGCACCATTACCAACCGTCGCTTGCATGTTGATAGGATTGGTCCAGACATCAATAATGTCATCCGCAATTTGGTCAGGTGAAGTCGGTGTCACCGTGTTTTGTGTGTCTAGACCCAATTGGACCTGAAAATCAACAATGTTATCTGCCAAGATCGCTGGGTTGACACCTGCAACAACTGGGCGTAATAGATTCCACATTTGCAGGCTATTGGTAGCGGGATCATGTTGAATACGGAATATGGCAGGGCTTGGCCCAAGGTTGTGTACCTGATATATATCTACTGCGCTGAAGGGGATGGCATCCGCCAAGGTTACTGTAGCCTGGTACTCCGCTCCTGGCATTGGCTGCACAGGGAGGCCAACCGCACGCACTGTTGTTAACCAGCATGGCGGCGGCGAAGCGCCGGTATTCTGCACCACGAGGACCCGATCCCCAACATTTAAGTTATAGCGGGTTAATTGAAAAGTATTCCCAGCCGTACCAACGGGAATTCTTGCAGGAAGTGCTTCCATGCTGGCATTACCATACATGACATCAATCCGATCTGATCCTGCTGCCCCTTGAGCTGGATTGCCCTGTGCAGCATTGAACGGGGCAAACTGCAAGCGCGGCATAGCTGGGTTGAGCGGGGGTGGCGCCGAGCCGCCAAAAATCGTTAACAGACAACCTAGCGCACTGTAGTTACTCACTGCAGCAGGCGCTTGACCTTGTATTCCATTCGGCATAGCAACTGCACCACGACCGGTATTCGCAATTCGCTGCTCAAGTATATCCAGGGCGAATGTCAGGTTATTTCTCAGATCGCTGATACCCAGACTTCGCCGTCCCTGTTGATCAAAATTGGCTAAAACAGCGTAAATCGTCGTGATCAGCCCAAGGCTAATCGCTAAGCCCACCAGCAATTCAATGAGAGTAAACCCTTTAGCCTGTTTCACCATCACCCCCCTACCGTCGCTGTAATTGTGGTGACGCGCTGGGTATTCAAGGCGCGACTGAGGTATTGAACTGTCACGGTCACATCGTTTGCTAATATCGCACTGCCTTTTGCTGTTGCAGTGACATAGGGCGCTGAAACCACAACCTGCACTGACCCGTTCGGAAAACGATTTTGAACCGTTGTCTGAAATGCAGTAAAACGAGCGCCACTTTCAAACGCCGCTTTACGTGTATTGGCTGGTAAGGCCCACATCTCGTTAATGTATTCATTAGCCATCAACGCTGCATCCGCTTTCAAACTGTTTTCTGGCATCACGGCCAGCATATTTGAATGCAAACCCATCACACCCAAGATACCCAAAATGCAGATAACCGCAGCAACCATCACTTCGAGCAGAATCACGCCACTTTGGCGCTGTAATGTCGAGCGAGAAGGCGGGAGAGATAAAGAAGTCATCATGATTAACAAGCAAAAGCAACAGCACTAGCACGTGGCAAACATAACCGGGTAGAACCGTTAGGCGAAATTAAAAGAACCACTCGATTGAGCGCAGGAGAGCCCTGCATCCAAATATCAATTCGAATTGCGGAAGCCGGACCCGGCAAGGTGGCATCAAAATTCGGCCACAGACGCCCTAAGCCATCAAAGCTCAGCGTTGTTGCGCCCATGGCCGTCAACCCATTTGCCAATGCGGCCGGCGTGAGTAAATTGCGATCATTGGTTGTTGCCACGGTAAGGCGACGGTCGTAGGTAATGTTGTATGGCAAGGTATTGCAAACCACATTAAGAGCACAAGCAACATTCCCATTTACAACAGCCGTGACCGGCGAGCCAGCAGTAAAGGTTAAGGTAACGCGATCACGCCGCTTGATCGCCTCTGAGCGCGCTAAACGTAAAGCCATTAAGGTTTCCTCGCCAGCAGCCCGGATCAAACGATTATGAACGTAGTCGGTAAGGGCTGGAGCAGCAAAAACCGCAATTAACCCAATAATTGCGACCACGATCAGTAATTCAACCGTTGTGAAACCAGAGCCACAACTTGAACGAGATTCAGTAGAGCGGAAGCTACACAAAAACTTAGCCATGAGTGGTCCTATTTACTGATACACCACTCTGTCGCGCAGGCTGGTGGCACGGCACCCCAGGTAGCCGGAAAAGCGGTAGTTGCCCGTTGATTGAGCTGGTTGACCGTCCATGAGGTACCAGCAGGAATCCCTGCGGCGCTGTATCTCAAGGTCAATAAATAGGTTTGCGCTGCTTCAGCACACGTTAATGTAAAGTCTGCTGGCGTAGGCAATGCGGCTTGCGCTACGGCACAAGCACCCGTGTAAGTGGCAAAATCCTGGTAAAACGCCTCCATCCGTAAACGAAAATCAGCCAGATAAGTAGGTCCGGGAGCAAGCCGTCCGCGTGCAACATAGTCAGAGTAAACAGGAACAGCGACAGCTGATAAGATGCCAACGATAGCAACGATAATCATCAACTCAATCAGCGTAAAGCCGCTTTGCAATAACGCTAGTCGTGGTCGCATAGACATCGCAAACTTGCCAATTTTTTTCGCACTTAGGGCGGTTAATCTCATGGTGGCTCTCCTCAAAATAATCATCGCGCAATTTGTTGCGGATTGTAAGCAGTTGTTAACCGATGGCAGTGTAGCGCCGACAAACGGCATAAGCCAGGGATAAATGGGGCAGAATGTTGCTTATTGCCATGTATCGAACCGTGTTTGTCCAATTCAATGACCTCGCCTGTTTCATTTAGCTGTCGCCCTCGTTGTGCTGCCTGTTGCATCGCGCCATCGATCAGCTCACCCATTCCTGGGATGCCGAATGGCAAACCAGCTGGCGTGCCCTGTATCCAACTGGATGAAAATTACCGCTGTAAACTGTTCGGGCAACCCGAACGTCCGGCTGTGTGCAGCAGTTTGCAGCCGACGCCCGAGATGTGCGGTGAAAGCCGCGAGCAAGCACTGCGCTGGCTGGGCTATCTGGAGCAAGCTAGCCAGCCTACCTGCCCCACTGCTGAGCCGCTGACTCCCCCTCATTCATGAAACTCATGCTACGTTTTCCTCGCTGCTTTAAACAACTGCTACGCCGCGCCGGTTGGGTTGCGCTATGCCTGGTGCTTGGCGGTGCTGGTGCGCTGGCAGCCGCCAAATGGTGGCTGCCCGACTTGATCCGCCAACAGATCATTGAACTGGGTGAGAAAAAACTAGGGCGACCACTGGATGTTGGCGCAGTTGATCTGGATTTGCTGCGCTTACAACTCAAGCTTCATGAACTGAAGGTTTTACCCCCGGCGTCTCGCGCGCACCCCAGCGCTGCAACGCCAGCGCCAACATTGGCGATTCAGGCCATTGCCCTGCAGCTCGATATCGGCACACTTTGGCGGCTGACGCCGATTATTCGCCAGATCCAGATTCAAGCGCCCGAGGTAAATCTGTCGCGCGATGCGGCCGGACGCCTGAGTATCAGCGACATCCTTGAGCATCTCCGCGCCCAGCCAGCAAGCCCGACGCCGGCCTTTTCTGTTAGTAACCTCGAAATTTATGGCGGAAAAATTGACTACACCGATGCCTTGACACAAAAACGACAGATCATCAGCGATCTGGTTATCGCGGTTCCGCTCTTAGCCAACCAACCTCGCTATGCACCCGTGTGGGTGACGCCCAAGATGCAGGGGCAACTCAATGGCAATCCCTTTGAGCTCAACGGCAAGCTACTCCCTTTTAGCACCGCCCCACAGGCCACGTTAACGCTCGAGGTCAAGCAACTGGCGCTAGGCCCACTCCTGCAAAGCCTGCCGCTTGCGCTGCCCTATCAACTCCAGCAAGGGGAACTGAATGGAACCTTGACAGTGCATTTTCAAGCGGCCCAGTCTGGCAAGACGTCGCGTCCCGCAGCCCCAGCCACACCCAACCCCACAGGGCAACTCCAACTGCAAGGAGAGCTGCGTTTCAGTGACTTAACCATACAACAACGGCAGGGCACACAGTGGCGCGCATTCACCCAAGTCGAGGAGCTCGCCCTTACCATTGATACCTTGGATGTTTGGCAGCAACGTGCCGCACTGAAGATTGATGCCCACAGCCAGAACCTAGCGGCAACAGTCAATCCGGTTCTGGCCGCTTTCGGCGTCACCCCCAATGGCGCACTACCGCTCATTCAACGCGGGCGCGCCAGCATACGTGGCGCCGTGGACATCAGTTGGGCCACAGCCCCCATCGTCAAGCTGCGGGATGGCAGCGTTGAGATCTCCCAATTACTACTGGCAGCGCCGACGCCCGTGAGGCAAGCTGGGGAACGCCCCCGCCCCATGCTGCAACTGGCGCGACTCACCCTGCAAGAGATGACCGCCGATACACAGGCCAAGCAGGTCGCTATTGGCGCGATAAGCCAGACGGGGGCGCAGTTTGACCTACAACGGGCGCAGAATGGCCAGTGGAATTGGTCTATTGCGAAACCCGAGGTGACCGCATCAGCGCCCCCTCGGCTACCAGCCAAGGATGCTGTCATGCCCCCCAGTGAGCCTTGGCGGATTCGAATCGGGGCCATTGAATTAGCGCAAAATCAGGTCCGCTTGACAGACTGGCGCGCCGCCGCAGCCGAAGTTGCAGGCCGCAGCGCCAACCCCAGCAGCTTGCTCTTAAACGCCCTGCAACTGCAGACTGGGCCCATCATACTCGGTGGCCCCAACCCCACCCCCACGGCCATTACCCTAAGCACTGGATTAGGCCAGCTCATGGCTACCGGCCAGGCCCCTGATACCGCCACACCAGGCAAACTCAGCTTGCAAGGCAGCCTAAACCTGACTAACCCTACCAACGGCCAGTTTGAGGC
This sequence comes from Parvibium lacunae, assembly GCF_003335215.1. Taxonomy (GTDB): domain Bacteria; phylum Pseudomonadota; class Gammaproteobacteria; order Burkholderiales; family Burkholderiaceae_D; genus Parvibium; species Parvibium lacunae. The sequence goes on from NZ_QPGB01000003.1 coordinate 61,154, forward strand.
GCAGCTTGAGCTAAAGCAATTTCCTTTGGTCCCACTGCGCGCCTACCTTAGCGACTGGCTTGACTGCATCCTGGCACAAGGGCAGCTCTCGAGTCAGGGTAACGTCGGCGTGGTGTGGGCTAACCGTGCCCTCAGCCAGGTCAGCTACACGGGTCAGTTATCTTTAACCCAGCTACGCGCCCTGGACAGCCGAGAGGCCACTGATCTGCTTAAATGGGAAGCCTTAACACTCTCGCAATTGGCCTTAAACGTCCCGCTAGCCAATCCCGCCGCTCCTGTACAGTTGGCAGCCGGGCAACTCCAACTCAGTGACTTTTATGGTCGCATCGGCTTGACCTCAACCGGCCAACTCACCTTACGCAGTCTGCTTAAAAACAGGCAGGCCGAGCCACAGGGGCCGGTGAGTACTACAGCAGCAGCAACAGCACCAACAACCATACCCGCAGCCAACGCACCAGCGCAGATTCGGCTGGGCGGCATCCAGCTCACAAGAGGCGCGATTCAGTTTAGTGATCAGTTTATTCAGCCCAATTACCGCGCCAACCTCACGCAACTCAATGGCCGCATTTCCGCGTTGGCGAGTGATAACCCGCAGCCTGCCCTGGTTGATATTCGGGGCATGGTCGATGACCACGCGCCACTCGTCATCAGTGGGACGATTCAACCGCTGGGCCCACAGCTGTGGACCGATATCCAAGCACAAGCGCAGGGCATTGAGTTACCCAATCTCACCCCTTATGCGACCAAGTACATTGGGTATCCCATCGAAAAAGGCAAGCTCTCAGCCACCTTGCAATACAAAATTCAAGGTGGACGGCTGGAGGCCAGCAATCGGCTGGTCCTCGAACAACTGACTTTTGGGGAACGGGTTGAGAGCCCTACAGCGACCAAACTACCTGTACTGTTAGCCGTCGCTCTGCTTAAAAACCGGCGGGGTGAAATCGACATCAACCTACCGATTCAAGGTTCCCTGAATGATCCTGAATTTCGGGTGGGCGCACTGGTATGGCAAGTGCTAGGCAACTTGATTGTCAAGGCCGTTACCGCACCGTTTGCGCTCATCGGCAGTCTGTTTGGCGGTGGGGAAGAGCTCGCGTATATCGACTTTGAGCCAGGCCAGAGTGGTCTAACCCCCGCCGCCCTGAAAAAACTAACGAGCTTGGCGCAAGCCTTGCAGGATCGGCCTGGGCTTAATCTCGACATCAGCAGTGAAGCTCGTCCTGAGGATCTCCCAGCCTTACGCCAAGCGCTGTTACAGCAACAGCTCAAAGCACTGAAAATACGCCAGTTGGCGACCCAGGGACAAACAATTGATCCAGAACAAGTGACCGTCACCGCCGAAGAACGGCTAGCACTGATGGAACGCCTTTACCAAGAAACCATTGCCGCCAAAGCCAAGCCGGGATTAAAAATGCCTTTGAACTGGTTCAAGAAAGTCCCGGCAGCGGAACTTGAAACCCAATTACTACAGCAAATCAATATCGATAAATCGGGGCTGCAAGCGCTAGCACAACGGCGAAGCGCTATGATTCGGGGTTGGCTGGCCACGCAAGGGGTGCCGCTTAGCCGGCTGTTCATTCTAGCTCCCAAGGTAACAGACAGTACCGTAGCGAGCGAGGTCGCCCCACCCCGTGCAACCTTTCAATTACGTTAGCAGTCACTGAGGATAGTTATGCCTAAAAAGCGCTTATTGCTCGTTGGTATCGTGCTCCTATGCGGTTTGGCCGGCGCCGGGGGGTATGTGTGGCTGCGTCAACCCGCGCCCGAAGCCCAATACAAACTGGCCCGGATTGAGCGCGGCGCATTGAGCGCGATTGTTGCGGCCTCTGGCACGCTCAACCCGGTCGCACAAGTCCAAGTCGGCACCCAAGTATCGGGACAATTGAAAGAAGTTTTGGCCGACTTCAACAGCGAGGTAAAGCAAGGACAAATCATTGCACGGCTTGATCCTGAAACCTATGAATTGAAGGTCCGTCAGGCCCAGGCCGACTTGGAAGCCGCGCAAGCGCAATTGCTGACGCAACAGGCAAACGTACTGGCGCAGCAGGCGGAGGTTGGCCGGGTCAAGGCCAGTTTGCTGGATGCCCAGCGCGACTACGAGCGCAAAGAAACCCTTGTCAAACAAAATTTCATTAGCCCAGCAGAGCGCGATAAAGCCTTCGCCCTCTATCAAGGCACGCAAGAACAACTCAAGACGGCTGACGCTCAACTCACGGTCGCCAGAGCGCAAGTTCGGCAAGCCGAGGCTAGCCTGAGTCAACGGCGTGCCGCGCTGGCTAGCGCGCAGGTCGATCTGGGCCGCACCGTCATCCGTTCGCCGGTTGATGGCATTGTGGTCAAACGCTCAATCGAACCAGGCCAGACCGTTGCTGCCAGCCTGCAAGCGCCAGAGTTGTTCATCATCGCCCGCAATTTGCATGACATGCAGGTAGAAACCGCGATTGATGAAGCCGATGTCGGGCGGGTTCGCGCTGGGCAAACCGCCACGTTTACGGTAGATGCCTTTCCTGGCAAGACCTTTGAAGGTAGCGTGCGTCAGATTCGCAAAGCGGCGCTCAATGTGCAAAATGTGATTACCTATACCGTGGTGATTGCCACCAGTAATCCGCAACAAACCCTGCTACCGGGCATGACCGCGAATGTACGGATTGTGACCGATACCCGCTCAGATGTACTCAAGCTCCCGAACAGTGCTTTGCGCTATCGCCCTCCTGCAACGGAGAGTGGCAAAGGCAAGAGTGACACGAACGACAAAAAAAGTGGGGGTAACGCGGCCGATCGCGCTGGGCCTGCGAGCGGGCAGGATCGCAGTCAAGCCATGCGTGAGCAGCTCACGCAAACGTTGCAACTCAGCGCCAGTCAGCAAGCCCAACTGGACCCGATTTTCACCAAGCTAAGGGAAAAAATGCAGACAGTGCGAACCCTGCCCGACGCCGAACGGGGTAAAGCCAGTGAGCAAGCTCGGGCTGAAATGCGAGCCAGTATTCGTGCCTTACTCACGCCACCGCAGCAGCAACGGTATGACGAGTACTTGGCCAGCCAGAGCGGGCGCGCCAGTAGCCGTGGGCGTGTTTATCAATTACAAGCGGGGCAGCCAACCTTGGTGAACCTCTCTTTGGGCATCACCGATGGCACTTACACCGAGGTACTTGGGAAAACCCTGAAAGAAGGGGACGAAGTGATCGTTGGGCAAGCCAAGAATGAGGCTAAAACAGCGCCACGGTCGCCGTTTTAGCGCAGCGTCACCGCAGCCTTGAGCCAACCATGACCATTACTGATCTGAGTCGCCCCATATTGCCGGATGCAGGCAGCCCGCTGCTCTCACTGCGACGAGTGAGTAAACACTATGTAATGGGAGACAGCACGCTCTTTGCGCTCAAAGAAATTGATTTAACCATTCAACCGGGTGAGTTTGTTGCCATCATGGGGCCCAGTGGCTCAGGCAAGTCAACCTGCATGAATATTCTGGGATGCCTGGACCGCCCCAGCATGGGTGACTATACGCTTGCAGGTCATTTGGTCAGTGATCTAGCAACCGACGATCTTGCCCGCATTCGAAATCAATACATCGGCTTTGTGTTTCAACAATTCAATTTATTGCCACGGACCACCGCGCAAGAAAACGTAGCCTTGCCATTACTCTATCAACGCGAGCCCAGCGTTGATCACGCGAGCCGCATGCAGCGTGCTAAAACCAAACTGGAATTGGTCGGGCTGGGCGCACGCTTGGATCATCACCCGGCTCAATTGTCCGGCGGCCAGCAACAGCGGGTCGCGATTGCGCGCGCCCTGGTCAATCAGCCCGCGCTGATTTTGGCCGATGAACCCACCGGCGCGCTAGACAGCCAGACCAGCGAAGAGGTCATGCAACTGCTGCAGGCACTTAACCAACAAGGCATCACAATTGTCTTGGTGACTCACGAGCTGGATATTGCGCACTACGCGCGACGCATTATTACCTTCCGCGATGGGCAGATTGTCAGCGATGACGCCCACACCCCCAACCAAGATCACGCGGTTAGCGGGGGTCAGTCATGAATCTACTCGCGACCAGCCAGATCGCCTGGCATGCCCTCAAAGTCAATAAACTACGCTCACTGTTGACCATGCTGGGCATCATTATTGGTGTTGCAGCGGTGATCATCATGATATCGATTGGTCATGGCGCGCAAGCTCGAGTCGAAGAGCAACTCAAAAGCCTGGGCGCTAACTTGCTAATGATTCTGCCTGGCTCAACAGCCGCCAGTGGTGTTCGGCTTGGCTCAAGCAGTGTGCAAACGCTCACCGAAGACGATGCCGTTGCCTTGATGCGAGATATCCCGGAAATCCAGGCGGCGGGCGCGTCAATGCGGGGTAATGCACAGTTAATTGCTGGCAACCAGAACTGGGCGACGGTAGTGTTAGGCGTTACCCCTGATTTTCTGGAAGCGCGGGGCTGGGAAGTGGCCCAAGGCCGCAGTTTAAGCGCCGCTGATATGAGCGGTGCGAGTAAAGTGATTTTGCTCGGGCAAACGACGGCACAACAACTGTTTGGGGAAGACGACCCGATTGATCAAGTGATTCGGGTCAAAAATGTCCCCATGGTCGTGATCGGCGTTCTCGCACCCAAAGGGCAGAGCCTGAGCGGGAATGATCAGGATGACATTGCTATGATCCCGATTCATACCGCGCGGACTCGCGTGCTGGGCCAAGCGCAAGGCAAGCTGCGGCGGGTTGGCGCGATCAGTGTCAAAGTGCGTGATGGCGAGGACTTAGAAGAAGTGCAAACCCGCATCCGTGAACTGCTGCGCCAGCGGCATCGCTTGCAGCCGCATCAAGACGATGATTTTTCATTGCGTAACCTCACTGAAACCTTGCAGGCCGAGGAAGAGTCAAGCCGTGTCATGACCCTGCTGCTGGCTGCCGTGGCCGGGGTTTCCCTGTTGGTCGGCGGGATCGGCATCATGAACATCATGCTAGTCTCGGTAACCGAACGCACCCGCGAAATTGGTTTACGCATGGCTGTAGGTGCCAGGCGGCAGGACATTCTCTGGCAGTTTCTGGTTGAATCAACCGCCTTGGCCTTGCTGGGTGGCATGGTGGGCATCGTCTTGGGCGTGGGCGGTTCCCTGTTGATTGCGCACCTCGCCAATTGGCGGGTGGTCATAGAGCTGGGTGCGATTTTACTGGCGACAGTCTTTGCCGCAGTCGTAGGGATCTTTTTCGGTTACTACCCCGCCCGCAAAGCCGCCAGCTTGCTGCCGATTGAGGCGCTGCGGCGCGAATAAGCTGGCTACCCTCTAGCCTAGGCCTCTGCGCGGCATGCCGTCGATTGGCGCTTGCTGCGACGCGCAGATGCCGTTAAAATAAATGACTCTACGGTCATTTACCTTTTCCATGAATTTACCTTGCCCCGCCAAAGCGACCTCAGCAGCGTTGAAAGCCTTGCGGCATCGCTTGGGTGAGTCCTCAGCCATGCAGAATGGTGCCGATACCAGCGCCGCAACAGAGTGCAAACGTTGGACCCGGCGCAAGGAGGCGCGCCCGGCGGAACTGTTGGAAGCCGCACTAGATGTCTTTGTCGCCAAGGGCTTTGCCAGCACCCGGCTCGACGATATTGCGGCGAAAGCCGGGGTTAGTAAAGGGACCTTATATCTGTATTACCGCAGCAAAGAAGCGCTGTTGAAAGCCGTGGTACAACAAAATATCGTGCCCATTGTTGCCAATGCCCAGCAGCTCGCAGATCAATACAGCGGTCCGAGCGCCGACTTGTTTCGCCTGCTGATTCTCGGCTGGTGGCAACAATTTGGCAATACCAAGCTCTCCGGTATTCCCAAGTTGTTGGTTGGGGAAGCGAATAATTTCCCAGAGCTGGCGCAGTACTATCATGACCAAGTGATTCAACCCGCCCATCAGCTCATGGGCAGCGTGATTGCCCGCGGGATCGCCGCAGGCGAATTTGCGCCCTGTGAAATTCCTACCACAGTCCATGTGCTGTTTGCCCCGATGGTGATGTTGAGTCTCTGGCATCATAGTTTCGGCCCATGTTGCCCGGACAATTTGGACCCGATTGCTTACTTGAATCGCTATTTGACCCTCACGCTCACGGCGCTCAGCCACCCTAACCAAAAGCTGATCCCAGATTCCGCTGGGGTGGAAAGTGGGCAATGTTAGAATCGGTTCAATGCAGTTTTATACCCAGCTTTAGAGCTGTTTTTTGACTTTTGATGAGCCTGCCTGCTATGTCTATTACCCCCACTCCGCCCCAGCAACTCGCCCCGCGTACACTCGACCCGGCAACGCTTGCCAGCGCACGCTTTAATATGATTGAGCAACAAATTCGACCATGGGACGTCCATGCGCAGGATGTGCTCGAACTGCTCAATGTGGTTAAGCGGGAGTCTTATGTGCCGCCATCACAAGCGAGCTTGGCTTTTGTTGATATGGCACTGCCCTTGGGAGCAGGCCAACACATGTTGCCCCCCCGTGTCGAAGCCCGTTTGTTACAGGCCTTACAAGTTAAAAGCCATGAACAAGTGCTTGAAATTGGCACGGGCAGTGGCTACATGGCTGCCCTGCTGGCACACAAAGCGCACAAGGTCACCAGTGTTGAAGTTAACCCGAGTCTGCGAGAATTTGCGGCCGCGAACTTACAACGTGAAGGGGTTGCCAATACGACCGTGGTCGAAGGGAATGGCTTGGCCAACCCGCCCAGCGGCCCTTGGGATGTGATCGTGCTTTCCGGTGCCGTGGCCACCATTCCCGCTGGCTTGTTGCAACAATTGAAAGTCGGCGGACGTCTGGCGGCAATCGTTGGGCAGTTACCCATCATGCAAATGCAAGTGGTTACGCGTTTGAGTGAGGCGGACTACCAAACCCGGGTTGAATTTGAAACCGTGGCAGATGTATTGGTTGGGGGCGCCCCGGTCTCAACCTTCAAATTTTGAACTTGAAGATGCAACAACTTACTGCCCTTGAGCTTGCGGCCTGGCTGCAGCAGCCAGATGCCCCGCTCCTGCTTGATGTTCGAGAGCCTCATGAATATGCCTTGGTGCATATTCCCGGCAGTCGATTGATTCCCCTGTCTGATTTACCGCAGCAGTTGCCAGCGATTGAAAGCTGGCAGGAAACAGCGCAACGCCCTATCGTGTGTATCTGCCATCACGGCATGCGTAGTATGCAAGCCGCGCTGTATTTGCAAAATATGGGGTTGGCTGACGTTATCAATTTAAGTGGCGGGGTCCATGCCTGGGCAACTCAAGTTGATACTACTGCAGCCACTTATTAATGTAACGCACCCAGCACTTAAACCGCGCTGATTCAATCCATGCGTCTCTGTGATACCAGGATAACTTGCCTCATGACAACCTCTCGCTCTCTGCACCCCAACCAGACATCAATCTCAGCCCCTAGGCTGACGACAAAGCGGCCCTCTATCGCGGCGCACTGGCTCGGTCTGGCACTGTGCATCAGCATGCCGGCTTATGCGAATGATCTCCTGCAGATTTACCGGCTTGCCCTGAATGCAGATGCCACTTACGCGAGCGCACGCTCGCAGTACTTGGCCACTCAGGAAAAGTTGCCCCAAGCGCGAGCGGGGCTGTTACCCACGCTTAACCTCACCGGCAGCAGCAGTTTTACGGATGGCACAGTCCAACCGCGCGATGGCCGCAGCCCCTCATTTGACCGCAATTTCAATAGCAATACCTTGGCGATTAGCCTAAGCCAGCCGCTGTTTCGCTGGAGCAATTGGGAAAGCTATGAGCAAAGCAAATTGGTTTTGATGCAAAGTGAAGCGGCATTGGCACAAGCACGGCAGGATTTAACCCTCAAAGTCGCCCAAGCCTATTTTGACATTTTGTCGTCCATGGACAGTCTGGATGTGATTGCTGCAAAAAAAACAGCGATTACGGAACAACTCGAACAGGCAAAGCGTAACTTCCAGGTTGGGGCAGCAACCATCACTGACCAACAGGAAGCGCAAGCCCGCTATGACCTGGCACTGGCCGAAGAGCTGGCTGCACAAAACGACTTGGCGAATAAACGCAGTGCCCTGCAGCAGTTGATCGGCCAGGGGGTGCCAGAGAAACTCGCGTCACTGAAACCCGTGATTGATCTTACCCCACCCAAACCTGCTGAACCGGCTAACTGGATTCAAGCGGCAGAACAACAAAGCCTGGGGGTTATGGCTGCCAATGCGGGCGTCGCTATCGCAAAACGCACGATCGCCATCAATCGAGCAGGACATTATCCAAACCTGGACTTAACTGGCAGTGTTGCGCGCAATAGCCAAACAGCCAGCACCATCAGTGCCACGGGCACGATTATCAACCAACAGGTGATTGGGATTAACCTAACGGTACCGCTTTATGCCGGTGGTGGCACCGAAAGCAAGGTGCGGGAAGCCGTTGCATTACACCAAAAAGCCCAGGATGATCTATTGGTCGCCAAACGCAGTGCCGCTCTCACAACCCAGCAAGCCTATAACGGAGTAATGAGTGGTCTGGCCCAAGTCCGTGCCTTAGAAGCCGCAGAAAAATCCAGTTTACTGGCGCTCGATGCCAACAAGCTTGGTTACAAAGTTGGGGTCCGAATTAATATTGATGTCCTGAATGCCCAGCAGCAGGTCTTTACCACGCGCCGCGATCTGCTCAAAGCGCGCTACAGCACCATTTTGAGTGGCTTGTCGCTCAAGGCAGCCAGCGGGAATTTGCAAGAAGCTGATCTCGCGGAAGTCAATCAATTACTGGTCAAGCCGGGTGCGCAGTAAGCCAGTCAGTCATACTATTGACTCAGAGGCCCGGCGCTTCACTGTCGACGGGTGAAGGTGCCGCTAGCGTCTGAGGTTGTGCGGCTTGTGCCAGGAGGGGCGTGAGTACATCTAAGGTGCGCTGAGTAGCGCCGCGGTGCCGCTGGCTAAACGCCAAGGCCGCCTTGCTCATGGTCTCCCGCAACGCGGGATCCATTTCTAAATGCTGCATTTTCAAAAATACCGCTTCGGCATCAGGCACGCGTAAGGCTGCGCCGGCCTCAATCGCCTGTGCGGTTGCTTCCGCAAAATTAAAGGTATGTGGTCCCACCAATACTGGCCGGCCTACTGCGCAGGCCTCGATCAGATTTTGCCCCCCCAAGGGCAAGAGGCTGCCCCCAATAAATGCCACATCGCAGGCTTCATAGTACGCAAACATTTCCCCCATGGTATCGCCTAATAAAACTTGGCAATCTGGACCAATCACTTGCCCCTCACTGCGTCGCTGATACACCAAACCATGCATTTTCAGCCATTGCGCGACGGCTTCAAAACGCTGTGGGTGGCGGGGTACCACGATGACCAACCAACCTTGGTGGATATATTCCGCATAAGCAGTCAATAACAAGGCTTCTTCGCCTTCACGTGTGCTCGCCAGCAACAAGACGGACCGCGGTTTTTCTGACCCTTGCGTCAACGGCGCAATCTGCTGGCGTAGTTGCTGACCCGCCTCCTGTTGCTGTCTGGTCGGCCAAATATCGAATTTCAAATTCCCGGTGACCGCAATGTCGCGCGGCACAATGCTCTGCAAGCGTGCGGCGTCGGGATAAGTTTGTGCCGCCAGCACATCCAGTTTTCCAATACCCGCCTGCGCCAAGCTATGAAAACGGCGCAACTTGCGCAGCGATTTTTCTGATAAGCGCGCATTGATCAACGCAGTTTTGCAACCGCGTGCCGCTGCCGTATGAATCAAATTCGGCCACAGCTCGGTTTCCATCAACAGGAGAACATCGGGACGCCAAGTCTTAAAAAATCGGCGCACCGCAAACAGAAAGTCATAGGGTAAATAGCTGATGGTCAGACGCGGTACGGTTTGCCCCTGATCATCGGTCAGTGTCTGAGCCAAGAACGCGGCGAACAGCTTATGGCTGGTTGCTCGACCCGTGGGCGTCATATGAGTGAGTAAAAATCGATGGGTTGGATAACTTTCAAAGAGCCGCTGTAAGAGGGGTTGTGCCGCACGGGTCTCGCCTACCGACACAGCATGCAGCCAAATCAGGGGAAAGGTATCTTGCCGTGGGATAGCCATGCCCCACCGCTCGGCCCAATGCTGCAAATACTCGGGCTGGCGACGGGCCCGCCACAACAAATACAGGATGATGATTGGCGTCAGCAACCAGCCGCAGACGCAATAGATGCTGCGCGCCAGCGCCGCCCGCCAGCCTGCGCTGCGCCCCGGTATCAGGCTGGGTGCTGCGCTGGAAGCTAACTCAGGGGCCTTATTCACTCACGCTCCCACCGGGCAAAATCAGGGGAGTCAACCCAGTACTGGCCTGGCTAAGCACCGGTTGGCTGGACAGTGACTGCTCGATGCTATTGAGGGGTAACTGCGCCAAGGCTTGCAAGACCTCTTTCACCGTTGGCCAGCGCTGCTGCTCAGGCTGACCCAGTGTGATGTGGCGGGCAGGCCGTGCAGCGCCCCCCGCTGGCGTGGCGGCGTCAGCGCCAGGACGGTTTAATTCATTATGACGGCTTTGGCCCCAATAAGGGGCGATGCGCCAATGCGGCGTGGCCCCAAAAAGAAAAATTGTCGGCACTGCCAGCGCTGCAGCAAGGTGAGACAAACCCGTATCGAGGCCGATCACCACCCGCGCACCTTGCATCCAAGCAGCCCATTGCAAAATGCTGTAGCGCTCTGGCATGACATGTGCACTGGGAATGTTGGCGGCAATCGCCTTGGCGCGCTGGTGCTCAGCCTCATTGCCCCAGGGCAGCACAGTCGCCATCCCCAACTGATGCAAGGCTTTGGCCAAGCTACGCCATGCTTGTGGTGGCCACAATTTATAGGCAGCCGCAGTGCCATGCAATAGAATGGCATACGCCTGACTCGGCCCGAGGGGCACCGGCAAACGCACTTGTAAGTAACGCTCTGGGACTTGTAAGCCGAACTCCGGCTTGCCTCGCACCGTGTAGCTTAAAGCCTGAGCCGGCACGCTGCGAAGCTGCTCTATCAATGGTAAACGGGTATTAATCGGCAGGGGACTATCTATCCAGTAGCGAGACCAGGGTTCTTTTGCGGCTGCCGCAGCAAAACCGTAACTTTTCCCGGTCGCTGGCTGTGCCGCGACCCTGACTTTGCGTGCCCAACGGGCGATTAGCGCACTCTTCGCCAGGCCTTGTAAATCAAAAACAAAGTCGTAGGCGTCCTGCTGCAGCTGCTGTTTGAATTGGCTAAATTCCCACCAATGCTGCCGTGATAGCCAATTCTTTTGCCAGCGCCGCAAACCAATCGGTAACACCTGATGGACACCGGCATGCGCGCTCACCAATTCCGCGAACGCTTCTTCCACCACCCAATCGATCTGCGCTTGCGGATAGGCATGCAAGATGTCATGCACCACCGGCAAGGCGTGAATGACATCGCCCATCGAGCTGAGTTTGACAATCAGACAGCGCACAGGGCAATCTCGCGAGAGACGGGAATTACAACCAACATCATGAAACCTTTTGGGATCGGTAATAACGCATTGTATCAATCTGATACTCATGGAACAGGCGTTCACCAGTACAATCTTGGCAATCGAGATTGTTTTTGTCCACCCAGTGATCAATCAGCCCCTGCTTAACGCTGCAATGCCAGATCTAACCCAGCCCACCGAGGCGAAATCTACGACTCGGCGAGTCCCCATTAGTGTGGTCATCATCACCCTGAATGCAGGGGCGGTATTGGCCGATTGTTTGGCGAGTGTCGCTTGGGCTGCTGAGATTCTAGTGGTCGACAGTGGCAGCACAGACAACACCGTTGCCCTTGCCGAGGCAGCGGGCGCGCGCGTTTTGCAGCAAATATGGTTAGGCTTTGGGCCGCAGAAACAATGGGGTGTCGAGCAGGCCCGCTATGACTGGGTTTTTTGTCTTGATAGCGATGAGCGCGTCACGCCTGCGCTGGCCGCTAGTATCGCAACCTGGTTAACGCAACCCTTTGATCCTGAAAAAACGCTGGCCCGGTGCGCCCGCCGTAACCGTTTTTTGGGGCGTTATTTGCGGCATGGTGAGGGCTATCCTGATTGGAATACCCGCTTGTTTCATCGCGCTTATGGCTATTGGACAGATCTTCCCGTGCATGAGCACGTCCGCAGCCGACAGCCCGTGTCCTGTCTCGCGACGCTAGAGGGCGATCTGTTGCATCATTCACAAGAAAACTTGCCAGACTATTTACGCAAACAAGAGCGCTACACGCAACTCCAGGCCATGCTGATGTATGCGAAAATGCGCGACTTGCCGTTAGTAAAGCGGCTTTGGCGGCTTGGCGTGACAGTCTTAAAAGTTCTTTTGGCCGGCCCGGTCCGCTTTCTGCGGTTTTATATTTTTCGTCTTGGCTTGCTTGATGGCTGGCCCGGCTTCTTACATATTGCGATTGGCAGCTGGTTTACTGCCGTCAAGTACGCAAAGTTATTACGCTTGTTGAAAAGAGCAAGCTGATTATTATGACCCAATACGTTCTCGTCACAGGTTGCGCTGGTTTCATCGGCATGCACTTAAGCGAACGCCTACTGCGCGAAGGGTATGCGGTTGTCGGCGTTGACAACCTGAATGATTACTACTCGGTGGCGCTCAAGCAGGCGCGCTTAGCGCGCCTGCTTGCTTATCCGCAATTCTCATTTTTTGCTCAAGATCTCACCGAAAGCGCGTCGACCTTGGCCCTATTTCAAGCTCATCCCTATGCTGCCGTCTGCCATTTGGCTGCACAACCCGGGGTGCGCTACTCGTTGAAAAACCCGCAGGCCTATATCCAGGCAAATGTGGTGGCTTTCACCAATGTGCTCGAAGGCGCACGCTTGGCGGCCATCCCCCATTTAGTCTTCGCCAGTAGCTCGAGTGTCTACGGCGGTAATGCAAAAACGCCCTTTGCCGAAACTGACCCAGTGGATCATCCGGTCAGTTTGTATGCGGCCACGAAAAAGGCGAATGAGTTAATGGCCCATACCTACAGCCATTTGTATCAGTTACCCTGCACTGGCCTGCGATTTTTTACGGTGTATGGCCCTTGGGGGCGGCCCGATATGTCGCCCATGATTTTTGCCCGCGCCATTTTGCGCGGTGAAACGCTGCAAGTTTTCAATGGCGGCGACATGGCCCGTGACTTTACTTATGTGGACGATATTGTCGAAGGGGTGCTGCGAATTTTGTGGTTACCTGCACAGGCTAACCCTGACTTTGACCCCTATTCACCCGACCCTGCCAGCAGTCAGGCGCCCTACCGAATTTATAACATCGGCAATCACACCCCAGTACCACTACTAACCTATATTGAAACCCTGGAGCAAGCACTGGGCCAGACTGCGCCCAAGGCCTGGTTGCCGATGCAAGCGGGTGATGTGTTACAAACCTATGCTGATACCAGCCGGCTGCAAGCGGCGACTAGCTTTGCCCCGCAAACCCCGCTAGCGGTTGGGCTCGGCCATTTTGTTGCCTGGCTGCGTGAGCACCCTGAGTTTCTGGCATAGTCTCTCAGCCTTGCGCCGGTGGCATCGATGACGGCCATGCGTTTATTGTTGCTGGGAAAAAGCGGACGGCTGGGGCGCAGCTTGCTAGCCTCACGCTCGCAGCAGCGCAGCTTAGACCCCCGTTCAGTCTGTTTGTATGCGCCCGATCGGCAGGCTTGTGATCTGGCGCAAACCCCCACCGCGCCCACCGCAGACTCGCCGTTGCAACAAACCTTAGCGACCTTTAAACCCACCCACATTATTAATGCTGCAGCTTATACTGCGGTTGATCGGGCGGAAACAGAACCAGCGCTTGCGCATACGTTGAATTGTGCCGTACCCAATTGCTTGGCCCACTATGCCGCTGCAAGTGGCGCATACCTGATCCATTACTCAACGGACTATGTGTTTGATGGCAGTGGCACCGATGCTTGGCCAGAAACGGCTCACTGCGCAGTGGACCAGGCGCTCTCGGTCTATGGGCGCACCAAAGCAGCAGGCGATCAGACCTTACTCAACAGCCCAGCAGTGGTTTTAATTCTACGCAGTGGCTGGTTGTTTGGTCACACTGGCCCTGATTTTGTCAAAACGGTTTTACGTCTCGCGCACCAAGCCCCCCCGCTCAAGATTGTCAATGATCAGTGGGGTACCCCCACACCCACGCAATGGCTTGCCCACCTGACCTGGGAAGCCTTAAGCGCACACTGGCAGGGCAGACCCTGGCCAGCACGCTTATATCACTGTAGCGCACGGGGAGAAACGACTTGGTATGACTATGCCTGCTGGATTCTGGATTGCGCACACCAGGGAGGCTGGCCTTTGCAACACAGGGCTGGCGACATCATCGGCATCGGCAGTGATGCTGCCGGGCGTTTAGCGCAGCGGCCACGCAATGCCCGGCTAGATTGTCGGCGGCTTGATGCCCTCAATCTGGTGACACCTAATCTCCAACGTCCAGATTGGCGGCAAGCGGTTGCAGCATGCGTGCAGGACCTCAATGGCGATCTTATTGACTGACGCTCGTCCGTGACTGAGGCATGGCCCCCGTTAGAAAGGCAATGGCAAATCAGGCTGTACTGTCTGCAAAGCCTGGCGAAATTCTTGTTGAATCCGCTGCAAGGCCACATCATGGTCGGCTTCAAAGCGCAAGACAGCCACTGGTGTGGTGTTAGACGCCCGGATCAAGCCGAAACCATCCGCATATTCCACCCGTAAGCCATCAATGGTGACGATGGTCTGCGCACTTGGGAAAGCCGCTTGTGCGCGCAGGGCATCAATCAGCGCTACGTTTTCGCCTTCAGCGAGGCAAATTTGTAATTCTGGCGTGCTGGTACTGTTAGGTAAGGCATTGAGCAACGCGCTGGGGTCGGCACTGCGACTGAGGATTTCGAGCAAGCGAGCGCCTGCATAGAGTCCATCATCAAAACCATACCAGCGCTCTTTGAAGAAGATGTGGCCACTCATTTCGCCAGCGAGTGGGGCGCCCGTTTCTTTGAGTTTGGCTTTGACCAGGGAGTGTCCCGTTTTCCACATCAATGGCTGACCACCCTGTGCCTCAATATGTTGTGCCAGCTTGCGCGAACATTTAACGTCATAAATGATTTGCGCACCGGGATTACGACTCAGCACATCGGAGGCAAACAGCATTAATTGTCGATCTGGGTAAATAATTTGGCCGTCTTTGGTGACCACGCCCAAGCGATCCCCGTCGCCATCAAAAGCAAAACCAATCTCGGCATCCGTGGTTTGCAGGGCATGAATCACATCTTGTAAATTTTCTGGATGTGCTGGATCGGGATGATGGTTTGGAAAATGCCCATCGACCTCACAAAACAGTTCAACCACCTCACAACCGAGCGCACGATAGAGTTTAGGCCCGTAAGCCCCAGGAATACCATTCCCGGCATCAACCACGATTTTGAGCGGGCGTGCAAGCTGGATATCGGCCACAATGCGAGCTTCATAGTCATCGGCGATATCGCCCTTGGTGGTTTCGCCCGTTGTGGTAACAGGTAACCAGTCAGCACGCATGATCTGTTGATAGAGGGCTTGAATCTCAGGCCCATACAGCGCAGCGCCTGCGAGCATCATTTTCAAGCCATTGTATTCGGGTGGGTTATGGCTGCCGGTCACCATGATCCCGTTGCCTTCAGCTTGCTTTAACGCAGCGTAGTACAGCATGGGGGTTGCCACCATGCCGATATCCAGGACATTGACCCCGGCAGCACGAATCCCCGTTGACAGCGCCGCTATCAGCCGTGGGCCTGAAAGGCGACCATCTCGGCCAATCGCAACGATGTGCCCACCTGCTTGTCGCACTTGTTGGCCGAATGCCCGACCAATATCATGTACGGCCGATTCGGTCAGGGTTTGATCAACAATCCCACGAATGTCGTAGGCTTTAAAGATGCTGGCATTTAGTGAATGACTCATGATGACTGGGACTTTGATTTGAAGTAGTCATTGTATCTTTCAATGACGGTCGCTTGAGAAAAATGGGTTCTGACTCTTTCCTGCGCAGCCGCCCCCAGGGAATGGCGATATTCGGTATTTTGTAGCATAAGCCGCAACTGTTGAGTGAGGTCTTCTATATTTCGTACCTCGTGTAACAAGCCCGTTTTTCTGTCTAGCAGAGCATCGGTAATACCGTAGATGCGGGAAGCGACCGCTGGCACACCACAGGCTGCTGCCTCGACAATGACATTACCAAACCCTTCGCGATGGCTGGGCAAGCAAAGGATATCCATTGCATTTAGATAGTTTTCGGGGGTTACTGTGCGAGGGTAAAAACGTACATAGTCTTGATATGGCGCGGCATATTGAAGTACGGTCGCCGCGAGATTTTCTTCGTCAGGCCCCACGAGTAATAAATAACACTCCAGCCCTTCTGCACGCAGCGTTGCAAAGCTGGCAGCTAATTCCAATATGCCCTTCTCAGTACTAAAGCGGCCCATGTAGCCCAGCACGGGTTTGTCTAGGGGGATAGATAAAGTTGACCGACTCTCAATCCGTTTGGTCTGATCTGGCGTGAATTGTGCCAAGTTGACACCGCTAATTGAGCCGCAGCCCAGCACAGTGCCTTTTGTTTTTGATAAAACCTGGTGCTCTAAGAGATGTTTTTTTTCGGATTCACTGATGACAAGTACATCAGTAGACAACATGGCAATCACTTTGTCTGACAGGATCAAAATTCTCCGTAACAATCCTGTTTTGTTTGCCCACACCTCGCCCTGAAAAATATGGCAGCGGAAGGGTATTCTTAATAGCCAGGCAGCAAGACTGCCCACTAAACCCGCCTTTGGTGCTGCGGTAATCACCGCATCAGGTCGATTAAGTAACAAGAGCCCCAGCAGTCTGCAGAAAGCCCAACAATCATGGGCCAGGCGGATTGGACGTACGATCGGGAAGTGCTGAACGATAACATCGTCGTTTAACTGACTGAGTTGTTTTTCTGCATTGATGTTTGTATAGACTGTGACGGTGCTCCATTCACGCCAACGTGAAATATGTGGCCGTAAAAAGAAATCGATCTGCAACGGCGTTGTGGTGATCAGCGCCAGTCTTACTTTTTTACTCATTATTCAAGGTTGGTTCTCTAGGTTTTTCAGGATAGCCTGCCATGCCTGCTCATGCTCGGGATGAATATGCTTTCTCGAATGTAAGCTTTTATGTCGACTATGGCGAATAACATCTTGTACTACTCGAAGGCCATACAGGGCGATAGCCGCTAGTGCTGAAAAAATATAACCATTCCTCAAAAAATGATTGAGCTGGACGTTTAGCAGCGCATTGCGCGTTCTGAATAACTTCCTTAAATCAATGGTTGAACGAATTCTATAGGCCAACGAGACATGATCGACTGTAGCAAACTGACTGGTTGCGTATGTACGGAGCAAGAGTTCTTGGTCTTCGCAGCAATAGGGTGCGGCATGGGCGTAGTAATGTTGTTTGAACCAGGAGCGCTTCCCCATCCAGGTTGGATGAGGCATATAAAAGGTCCGCCAGGGCAGCTGGGTTAAGCGCTGATGTGTCGATACAAATGGAAGCTCACCTATGATGGTATTATTTTCATCGATAGTAATCGCCCGAGTCGCCGATAGATCACATGAAGGTTGGGTCAGCATAAACTTAACCTGCACTGCAATCCGTTGCGGATGACAAACATCATCTTGATCCATACGCATCAGATATTCACCACGCGCTAAATCAATGGCTTGATTCAAGCGTCTAGCGAGGCCCTCATTGTTACCATCGCGGACAATACGAATTCTCGGGTCATTAAAAGACTGGGCGATAGTCAATGAACGATCTGTAGAACCATCATCGATCAGCCATAACTCCCAGTTTTTATAAGACTGTCTAATAAGTGAGTCGAGTGCGAGCTTTAAATAGCGCTCACCATTATAGATAGGCATCGCAATCGAAACCAGTGGATCAGATAAATCACGTGACACGTTTGATGCTTCCCAACTGCGTTTTTTGCCATTCCAGCGTTTTACTCAAACCAACCTCAAGACTGATATGAGGCTGCCATCCGATTGCTGCATGGAGTTTTGCTGAGCTGAGAATATTCGATGGCACATCAAAGACACGCGCAGGCAAATAGTTGATAGTGCAAGTTTCTAGCCCACAGAGTCTGACTAATTTATTCAAAATATCCTTGCTACTGATGCCAACTCCACTACCAATATTATAAGTCTCTCCGATTGGGGCAGATAACATGGCTTGTTGGATGGCAAGTGATAAATCATCGATAGCTATGTAATCCCGAATAATTGAACCATCACCATAAAGAATGATGGGTTGCTGCGTCAAAATATTTGCAATCACATTCGCGATAAAGCCTTGGCCACGATACGGTAACTGCCCGACACCATAAGCATTGCTGGGGCGCAAAATAAGATGTTGCAAGCCATGTGTGATGGCATATAAATTTGCGTAATGCTCGATCGTGAGTTTGGTTAGGCCATAGGGAGAAATAGGGTGGGTTTTGTGATTTTCATCGATACAGCCCGTTTGCCTACCATAGACGGTCCCACCTGATGAGATGATAACGAGTAGCTTTCTTAAGCGTGCCATTTCCTCAAATAAGCTGATAGATGGCACCAAATTCTGCTGTAAATCAAGCAGTGGATTCTCAAAGGCCGTATTGGGTACTGTCGCATAAGCTAGGCTAACAACAGTATCGTGTTCAACCAATATCTCTCTTAAGAAATTAGTGTGTGTGAAATCGCCAGAAATATAGTTGATATTCTCAACGGTTTCCCCTAGGATTTGCCGGGCTGTATCAGATAAATTGCGACTACGACCCATGATGGTAACGGCGTGGTGATCTGCCGCTAATCTATTTGCTAAGTGGCTCCCAATAAAACCGCCACCGCCAATGAGCAGGATGCGGCCAAGAGCACGGGGTGAAGTCGCCGTAATCATTCTTATATTTTTATCCAAGGAGCGGGAATGATATCTTTATCAATAAATTGATTTGCAAACCATCTTTTTGGCGCTATAACTACTTTTTCTGGCGAGGGATTCAGCCATGCGCCCCACCAACTAAATGTGCTATTGGCAATGATATGGTGCTGGCAAAGACTCATCAACTGCATATCAATATAACTATCCTGCGCACGGTTATGATCAATAAATACGGCCTCATCAACCAGTTTGATGGTTGATTTTACCCACTTTATGTCGTCCGAAAAAATGAGTAACTTTATCTTCCTGAATTTATCGCGCATGTAGGTGATTGCCTGATCGTAGTACTTTGCATCCAACTGGTGGTAAATTTTCACGGCGCTAGGATTATTCACATAATCACCACGACGCACATGCAAGCTAACAATGACACCTTCGCAATCGTGATTGGCTTTATGTTCCTCAATCATGGCCAGTAACTCTCGATTACGCCCCTCTAGCGGTGGCTTGAATATGAACCGTTCCCTCACCCGCTTTTCACAATGCTGGAAATACCGCTCGGATTGCCAATGCCCATCAAGGTAGGCAGAAGTAGTGACAGCTTCAATACCAGGCCAATAGTGGAGGTGCGGCTCGTAATAATAAGGGTCTAAAACAACACGCATTGGCAAGGTGTGGCTCACTGCTCGGATCCGCTGGTTACCAAAAAAACGTCTCGCTAATGGGGCTGTTTTCCATCCGTATTCGCGTTGAATTTCCTTAGCTGACAGGCATTGCTCGGGCAATTCAAATATTCGCGTTAATTCATAACCTTGATGAAGTGAATAATCAGAAAAGGAGGTGGCATCAATTCCTAGAGTGAGATTGTTGCGCTGAGCTACCGCTAACCCACAGGCATATTGAAACATCTGGTTCCCTAGCCCGCCTAGAACTTTAGAAATAATCATTCTTTTTTCTCATTATTAAGCGAACACTTGAGCATCTGATTCAAATTAGCATTAGTGAAAATAATGTAGTAAGTAACAATCAGAAAAGGGAGTGAGATTAAGAATGATTCAAGTACTAAAAAGGCTAGATTCTCTGACCAGCTAAAAAGAAGATTGATGCTGATACCAGCAGATAGCGCCAAAAACCCCAATAGCCAATAGCCAACTTGAATAGTAAAATTGACTAGATTGTACATAAGGTAATACATCATGACGACCATACCTATCCCAGCCACTAAAAGTGAAAATGCAATAAACTTTGCTGGTAGCGAGATAACGTATAGTAAGACGGATGTGATAAAAAATAATACTATGGCACATAGATATGGAGGAACTTGTGTTGCCGTCACTTTCCTAATTTGAGCAGCAAGCGAAAATACATTTGCTACTGAACGGCATAATTCAATTAAAATTCCCACAGCAAAGAAAAAGTAAGCATCAATATAGCTTGACCCACCAAGCAGAAAAACAATTGGATATGCGAGGGTTAGTAATATTCCCGCTAGTAGCAAATAGATTGGACCCAGCAAATTAACAATCTGGCTCATCGCTATTTCTTGTGATCGATCTTCCGCCGCAAACTCATCTAATTTTTTAAAAAAGCGGGGGTAAAAGTACTGCATCAATACAGACTCAACCAAACCAAAAATCTGCATCGCTAGAGTCATGCCAAGTGCTAGTAAACCTAAAAAACTGGCGCCCCAATGATACTCAATGATCCATCGATGTCCATACTGTAAAAACCATAATAACCCTGCTGAGATAGCCAGAGGAATACAAAAATCTCTATAAGTAGCCCAATTTAAAAAGTCAGACCTCTCAAAATCGGGATCTGTAACAACATATTTTCTTATGTAGGATCGGGCTATAAAGGCTGGCACTAAGAGTGCGGAGGAATATGCGATCAACCAAGAAGGTACTGAATCAATGTACTTTAATGAAAAAAAACAAAATAAAACCACTAGCGCGCTACCGAGTAAAGAAAGTTGAGCAGATTTCTTTGCGAATCCCAGCATATTGAGTAAAGGTACATATGTCGCATTCAAATTTACCCAATAGACTGCCAGAAATATTGCCAGTAGTTCAAACCAGTCTGGCGATACGCCAGAGCGGAGAAAGGAGAAAATGCAGCATATAGCCATTCCGATGAGGGCAGTGGCAAGGAGATAATTAGAATGCTGATCTAGTTTTTGACGCAATATGCCTGAAGACTGCCATTCATGCGTATGACGATTTATGTATTGCCCAATTGGGCTAACAAGAACCAAACTGCAAAAAAATTGGATTGAAATCAGCAGAGCAAGCTGGCCATATTGTGATGGTGAGAAATAACTTGTTGTAATCTTAACATTTGCCAGGGTTAATAAACCCACACAGATTCGACCAATAGATATCCATAAAAACTCAGACATGGTCAATATCGCTCACTATGATCTTAGTGATTGTTTCTGCGAAATATTCTGCACTGAAAGAGTACGACGCTGGGCTCTGCAGAAAGTCAGAAATTGCCTGTTGATAAGTTGTATATTTTTCTTCATTGATGGATTTCAGATAGGAATACATTGTCTGAATGTCGGCAAAATCTCTTCTATCTATGAAACAGTTAGCAGGAATATGATCAGTAATATTATCTGCGCCCCAATAAACGGGAATACAGCCAGAAAAAAAACAATCAAAAATTTTTTCTGTGATATAGCCGGGTAAGTCGCAAACATTTTCGTAACAGATTGCGAATTTTGTTTTACGCAATATCGAAGATTTTTGTTTGATCGGACCACGATAACTTCGAAATGGATGATATATCTTATTGATCTTAAATAGATCAAAAGTTTTTCTATAGATTTTTAAAACAATCTTACCTATTACCCCCGAAGTAGGTGGTGCAGGAATGTCCCAATCCATACCATATAAATCAAAATCATGGGGAGCATTCTGTTCAAACCAGCGAATTGTTTCGACTCGTTCTGAATATAATTCGCGCGGATCAGAAATTGCAGTGGTTTTATTGCCTGCGATCATGCAACAAAATTTATCACGTGCTCGCCAGTCACCTACTTCAGGTATGACAAGTTGATTAGGGAAATTAATTTTGATATAGCGGTTGTCATCTACCAAGTCATCCCGCCAAGTAAATATTTTTCTGTAGTTAGCTAGCTTAGCTGTAACGCCATTTTGAGGCTTTAATAACTCGGTTTCCAATAGAATCAGAAAATCTCGCTTAGATGAAGCATGAGACTGAACGTCCATGTCTAAATACCAAACTTCAGCTGCATCACTACAAATACGATCTGGCGTTTGAAGCAATATCCTATGTTGTTCCAGCAAACATTTTAAGTACCAATAAGGATAATAACAATTGTCTCGATTACCAGCTGCGGCCAAGTCAAAAATACTATTATTACTAATATTGGTCGCAACAAAAGCTAAATTAATTTGGTTCGCTATTGGCATGCGCTTTTAGCTCCCAAGATTCCCACACAAATGGAAAATTCCATGATTCTTGGTGAGTGATTGATAGTTTTTCTCGGATTTGTGTCCGTTTGGTTTCTGCATTATCAATAAAGTTATGGAACTGAATTTGCAAGAAACGAATATTTTTTATGTAACCAGATTCAATAATCGCTGGTAAGACATCGTATTCACCGCCCTCAATATTGATTTTAAGGAGATCAATTTTATCTAGCTTTAATTCTTTAAATACCTCATTAACATCTCTTAAAGTTGCTGAGATCTCTCTTGAATTTATATTTTTTTTATAAAAACTTGTTGCATCAGCAGAGTCTGTGAATGTGCAAATTTGATTAGCGCCAGACAGACCATAATTAAGACAAATAATATTTTTAATCTGTCGAAAACGAATTACGCAATGATCATAGTAATGAGGCATTGGTTCGAATATATACACCGTAGACTGATAGCGCTCATACATTTCTTTGGCAAAGTCTCCTACATAACCCCCGATGTCTAGTATCACACTGCTGTTGTTTAAAGGATATTCCATTCGATAGGTTTTATCCCCATCAACCCGAAACCATTTCTTTATTTCAAGTAAAAAAGGGTCCCTTAATATTTCCCTTTTAAAGATATTCTGGATTTTTGTGAGTACGCGCTTTAGCAAATACATATTAAATTTCTTGCAATTGTTGAATAGCATCCTGAATTGGATAATGATGATTACCGATAAATAGCCCATGTTTATCGATGTAATCAGCATTCACTAACTCACCCTGTATTTCACTATCAAAATATTTGACCACTTCGTTTTTAGCAAAATTCCCCGCAACAATGGGGCGACACTCGAAACCTCGTTCACGTAAGCGCATGACTAACTCTTTTCTTGTCATGGAAACCCCGGGCCGAATGACTAAGCTGAAACCAAACCAACTGCTTTCGCCAATTTCTTTTTGTATGCTTAAAGTAGGATGGTGCTCCATTTTTTCTTGCAGATAGAGACCATTCTCACGGCGCGCCCGAATAATCTCAGGCAGTTTCTTTACCTGCTCAATCCCAATCGCGCCAGATAGCTCCAGTGGCCGCAGGTTATATCCAGGCAAGACAAAGCGAAAGGATTCTTCAAATGGATCAGCACTTTTTTCTCCACAAACCAAATTGTGCTGGGGTAAGTTACGAGTCCATCCATGCGCACGTAAACACAGCATGATTTGGTATAGCTCCTCATCATCTGTCACCACCATACCGCCTTCCATAGTAGAGATATGGTGAGAGAAAAAAGCGCTAAAACTCCCCATAACACCAAAGGTACCCGCTTGTTTACCGCTAAAAGTCGCGCCCATTGACTCACAATTATCTTCTAGCAGCACAATATTACGAGTGCCAATCAGCGCCTGGATCTGAGCAAAGTCGTTGGGGTTACCCAGTAGATTAACCGCCATGATTGCGCGTGTTTTTTCAGTGATGGCTGTTTCGAGTTGCACTAAATCATAATTCAGTGTTTGCAAATCGATATCAACAAACTTAAGCTTTAACCCATATTGATAGAGTGGATAGTAAGTTGTGCTCCAAGAAACAGCCGGCACAATCACTTCGTCGCCGCGCTCTAGTTTCAAGTTAGGATTTTTAGAGTAGAACAGCGCGCCCACCATCAGAAGATTTGCAGATGAGCCAGAATTCACCATGACACAATATTGACTCTGAGTATATTCAGCAAAGCGTTTTTCAAAGGTGGCGACTTGTTGCCCCATGGTAAACATCCCTGACGCAATAACGCTCTGCATTGCAGCATATTCCGCGTCATCCCATGTTGCCGTTGCCAATGGATATTTAATGGGGGATTGATTAGATGTTTGCATAATTTTCTTTATAGAAAGCATAGCTTAGCTCAATGCCTGCCGACAGCGACGTTCTCGCGTGCCAGCCCAGATCATTGATGATTGTTGTAGAGACGAGCTTACGTTGCATTCCAACTGGTTTACTCAAATCAAAAACAAAATTGCCCTCCCAGCCGATGATGTCAGAGACAGCTTGGTAATATTCCTTAATGCTGAAATCATGACCAAGGCCGACATTCACCATACTGGGTAACGCCGATATTTTATCCAGGCAGAAAATGATGGCATCTGCCATGTCTCCCGCATACATAAACTCACGACGAGCAGAGCCGTCACCCCATATTTCTACTGTCTTTTCAGAGCGTAACTTTGCCTGATGCACTTTATGGATAATCGCTGGAATCAGATGTGAATGCGTCGGAGAAAATTTGTCATGACGCCCATATAAATTGCAAGGAATCAATGTTTTGTAGCAGCGCGAGGGGTATTGTTTACTGATGTAGTTACATAACCGAGCGGTAATGATTTTTGCAAGGGCATAACCTTCATTCGTCGGTTCTAACTCGCCCTGTAGGATCTGATCTTCTGTCAATGGCGACTGACCAGCACGCGGGTACATGCAAGAGCTGCCCAGGTTAATCAGGTGCGCTATGCCCGCATGGTGGGCAGCTAAAACGATGTTACGACCTGCATCAAGATTCTCGACGAGAAAACCGACAGGGTCAGCAATGTTTGCTTGGATGCCCCCCACTTTACCAGCAGCGTGTATCACTAAATCTGGCTTATATTGATTGAGATAAGCAAGGCAACTGCCGTAATCAGCAAGATTAAGAGAGGCGCGCGTAGGGGCCAGTATGGTGTATGGCTGGAGTGCAGGATGCTCTAATAAATTCTGCCCAACCATGCCGGTAGCACCGGTAATCATGATTGTTTTTATGACTTGATGCATTCCGTGCGACCTCTATGTGATTTAGCTACGCTGGGCGCGGTGGCCATGCGCAAGCACTTTTAAATCAAACTCTGCGGCCTTTAAATCTGCGCTCACCATTTCTTTTACCAATTCAGCAAAGCTGGTCTTTGCCTGCCAGCCCAATTTTTCACGCGCCTTAGTTGCATCGCCTAACAGCGTTTCCACTTCGGTCGGGCGGAAATAGCGTGGATCAATCGCAATAACCTGTCGCCCATTTTGATCAATGCCTTGCTCAGCCACCCCATCGCCATGCCAGGATAGCTGCATTCCCAATTCTGCTGCAGCCAAGGTAACAAACTCACGGACGCTATATTGCGTACCTGTTGCAATCACAAAGTCTTCCGGCTGAGCCTGCTGCAACATAAGCCACTGCATTTCTACATAATCCCTGGCATGGCCCCAATCCCGTTTGGCATCGAGGTTACCTAAATACAGCTTATCTTGTAACCCCAGCTTAATGCGCGCTAGACCGCGAGTAATTTTTCGCGTGACAAAGGTTTCACCACGAATGGGTGATTCATGGTTAAACAAAATACCATTGCAGGCATAAATACCGTATGCCTCACGATAATTAACAGTAATCCAGTACGCATATAACTTCGCTACTGCATAAGGGCTGCGGGGATAGAAAGGGGTGGTCTCACGCTGTGGGATCTCTTGAACCAAGCCATATAGCTCGGACGTAGACGCTTGATAAAAACGTGTTTTTCTTTCTAGTCCTAAAATCCGGATTGCTTCGAGCAACCTGAGCGCACCAAGGGCATCGGAATTCGCCGTGTATTCGGGTTCTTCAAATGACACGGCAACGTGGCTTTGTGCGGCTAGATTATAAATTTCGTCTGGCTGTACTTTTTGGATAATATGGGTCAAGCTCGAAGAGTCTGTCATATCACCATGATGCAAGATGAAGCGGCCATCGGAAATATGGGGGTCTTGGAAAAGATGGTCAATCCGATCAGTATTAAACAACGAGGTGCGTCGCTTAATGCCATGTACCGTATAGCCCTTAGCTAACAGTAATTCAGCCAGGTAGGCTCCGTCTTGTCCTGTAATACCCGTAATTAGCGCGACTTTGTTCATGTTTCATCATTAATATAAATTTAACGGCTTTATTTTACCTGTATGTGTGCCAGATAAAACAACAAAATCAATTAATTGCATGCGAAAATAAGAGAGTTTCAATCATTTTTCATCCTGCATGGCTCATTTATTTTTGCTGGCTTTTGTAGTCACCGCTTTACTGATTTTTTTGGGGTTAAAACTAAATCTAGGGAGATGGTTTCTGGATGTACCCAATCAACGGTCGCTGCATAGCCAGCCAACCCCGCGCTTTGGTGGCAGCATATTGATGATGGTGACACTCATCATTGCGATGCTATACGTCCTTCCCATTCAATCAGCCAGCCTGATTATTTTCCTTAGCGCTTTATGCTTGGTCATTCTCGGGACATTGGATGATCGCTACAGCCTACCCGCCTCCACCCGACTGATCATCCAGCTTATCAGTGCCATGATTTGTCTTACGCAACTCCCGCTAAACGCGCTACCGCCAGGATCTTCACTCATCGGCACCCTACTACTAGTCATCATTACCGCCTGGTCTGCTAATCTCTTTAATTTTATGGATGGCCTTGATGGATTGGCGGGGAGCATGGCTGCCATTGGCTTCACGGGTTATGCACTGCTCTTAGTACAACTGCCGCCCACGCCATGGGCACAGGCATTGTTAATGTTATGCCTCATCATTATTGGCAGCACTGCCGGGTTTTTATTATTTAACCGACCTCAAGCTACCATTTTCATGGGTGACGCCGGCTCGATAACACTGGGCTTTCTCGCTGCCATCGTTGGTATATTGGGTTATAAACTTAACTTCTGGTCCTGGCGCACACCCTGTTTATTATTCTGGCCATTCATCTTTGACAGTAGCTATACACTGATTAAGCGCATCGCACGTGGCGAGAAAATCTGGCAAGCTCACCGCCAGCACGTCTTTCAAAGAATGATTCTGGCTGGGCTGGATAAAAGACTGGTGTTAGGTCTACACCTCATCTATATGCTCCTTTGTTTAGGCTTAGCACTGTATCTTGAATCTCAGGTAATCCTCTCGGATTTCCTGATCATGGGGATACTGGTCATCGTCAGTATTACCCTATGCAATTCTCTGCTAAAAAAATTAAATGCGGCGTCCAAAAACTATGTGGCATAACTATCGAATTTGGCTGGTCGTTGGCTATGACCTACTGGCAGCGAGCACAGCCTGGATAGTGGCTTGGTGGTTACGCTATAACCTGGCAATTCCAGATTACAGCGTTGACCTGCTCATTAGCAGTCTCCTTTTTGTGTTAGCCGTCGAGCTAGTTGCATTTAAATTATCTGGCCTCTATCGCGGTGTCTGGCTGTTTGCAAGCTTGCCCGATTTAAGGCGAATTGCGGTCGCCCTCATTTTCAGCGCATTACTGATTCCAGTCGCAATGCTCTTTTGGCGTCATGGCGTCGGCATCCCTCGCTCGGTTTACATTATTAACCCGCTCATCCTCTGCTTGCTAATGGCTGGGGGCCGGCTAAGCTATCGTGCTTGGAAAGAATATCGAATATATGGGTGGCTTAGAACCCAGGGTAAGCCTGTTTTACTCATGGGCATTACCGATGAAGCGATCTCTATTTTCAAACAACTTGAACGCAGCCCTGACTGGCAAGTGATTGGCATCGTTGATAACGCTGCGGAATTAAAGGGCCGTGAAGTTCATGGCATCCCTGTTTTAGGCCGACGCGAAAACCTAGCTGCGATTGCCGCTCATCATGGGGTTAAACAAGTGATATATGCTGATCGTGAAGGTGGTCATCATGAACGCAGAATTGCTTATGAGCTCTGCCGTAACGCTGGGCTAGAAATGCTGGTTCCACCCAAAATGGAAGATTTGATTAGTGGCAGGGTCCAAGTATCGCCACTGCGCCAGATTGAATTGGAAGATCTTTTAGGGCGTGATGCTGTTAACCTCGACAACGCCGCGCTACATCAATTGATTCACCAGCAGCGCATCCTCATTACTGGGGCTGGTGGCTCGATTGGCGCCGAACTATGCCGGCAAATTCTCAAGTTTCGGCCTGCTCATTTGATTTGCCTGGAGCTCAGTGAGCATGCTCTGTATCAGATTGAGCAGGAGTTTTCAGCACACTATCCTGATACGCGATTGGATTTTTTAATTGCCGATGTTAAAGATTTTGAGCGCGTCTTATCTCTCTGTGAGCATTACCGGCCTCAACTCGTGTTCCATGCAGCGGCCTATAAACATGTTCCGCTCATGGAAGAGAAAAACATATTGCAAGCGATTAAAAATAACGCCATAGGCACACTCAATATCGCACGCGCTGCCATTCAATCAGAAGCACAAAAATTTGTGCTGGTCTCTACCGATAAGGCGGTCAACCCAACGAATGTGATGGGTGCCACCAAAAGATTGGCAGAACTGCTGGTTCAACAATTGCAAGCAAACAGCACTAAGACAGCATTACTGGCGGTGCGCTTTGGAAATGTATTAGGCTCAAATGGCAGTGTCATCCCCAAATTTCGCCAACAGATTGCAGCGGGTGGCCCGATCACGGTCACCCATCCTGACATTATTCGTTACTTCATGACAATCCCAGAAGCGGCTCAGCTGATCCTGCAGGCAGGTACGATGGGGCGTGGCGGAGAGATTTTCGTGCTGGATATGGGTGAGCCTGTGAAGATTGCTGATTTGGCGAAAGATTTGATTCAGCTAAGTGGCTTTGACCTTGCTGATATCCCGATCATTTACACAGGGTTGCGGCCTGGAGAAAAACTGTTTGAAGAATTGCTGGCCAACAATGAAACCACACAACAAACCTCGCACCCCAAAGTGCGGGCCTGTATTTCGCAGGCCGAATGGTCACTGACACCAGCAGAACTTAATGAATTGATTAACCCAAGCCTGGATGAAAAACTCATCCGTGAAAAACTGATGCGCGCTATTCAGCCCTAGCGACCATATAAATCGTCTAGCCGGATAATGTCGTCTTCGCCCAGATAATCGCCAGACTGGACCTCAATAATTTCTAGTGGCGTCTCTGACTGGTTGGATAAACGATGTTTTTGGCCCACGGGAATATAAGTACTCTGATTCTCTTTTAACGCGATTTGCTGCTCGCCATTGACTACTGTTGCCGTACCGCTAACCACCACCCAATGCTCGGCGCGATGTTGGTGTAACTGCAAGCTAAGCGAAGCATGTGGCTTGACCATAATCCGCTTCACTTGAAACCTCGGCCCTTGATCAATGGTTTCATACCAGCCCCACGGACGATGAACCCTGGTATGCGAATTTGACTCTACCCTCTCCTTAGCCTGCAAGGTGGCAACCAATGTCTTGACGGCCTGACTCTCTGCGCGGGATGCCACCAATACCGCATCAGCCGTTTCTATCACGACCAAATCACGCTGATCAGATACTGCAACCAACCGGTTACTGGCATGTACAAGACAATTTTGGCTACGCTGTAGCAACACGTCGCCGTGCTGCGCGTTGCCATCGCCATCATGCGGAAGATGACGCCACAAGGCATCCCATGAACCTAAATCACTCCACCCCACGGCCAATGGCAGCATGGCAAGGGTATAACCGGCTGGGAGGCAGCGCTCGATGACGGCATAATCGATACTCTCAGCGGGGATTCGACCAAACTTGACCGGATCAGGCCGAAAGAATGCTCCATCTGTCGTCCCATCTGCCATTGCACCAAGGGAGGCATGATAGATCTCGGGATGAAACTGCTCGATTAGTGCTAACCAACGGGTCGCTTTTAAGATGAAAATCCCACTGTTCCAAAAAAAGTTACCTTGCTCAAGGTAAGCTCTAGCTGTCTCAAAATCTGGCTTTTCTTTGAACGCCAGCACGTCATAAGCGCGACCAGCCTGCTCTGCGCTACGCGGCTTACCCTGAATATAGCCGTAGCCCGTTTCCACCCGATCAGGTGGCACGCCAAGCAGCACTATCTGGCCTTCTGCCGCTAGCCTTGCTGCATTAAACAGAACCTCCTCGAAATGATTCTCTTGGGCGACCGCTTGGTCTGCAGGCATCACAATCATCACCGGATCAGTCTGCTTCACATCGCGCAAATAGAGTGCGGCTAGGGTTAGCGCAGGCGCCGTATTCTTCCCCTGTGGCTCTAGAATCAAATCTGCTTCTGTCTTAATTTCACGAAGTTGATCTAAAACCAAAAAACGGTGTGTTTCACTCGCTACAACAAGGGGGGAAGCAAATACAAAAGGGGCGCGTTGATGCAAACGTAACAGAGCCTGCTGCAGTAAAGTATGGGGGCCATCAAATGCCAGAAACTGCTTAGGGTAAGCGGCACGACTTAACGGCCACAGCCTTGTGCCACTGCCGCCAGAAAGAACGACTTGCTGTATGCTTATATTAGTCATATTCAGGTAGATCTATAGATGGCAAGCTGACTAAATAGGGGGCTTGCTGGTCTCGTAAAGAAAGGATTGGTTCGGCAACGGCAGCGCTAATGCCGACTGGCCAGTGAATTGCCAATAAAGGATCATCCCAACGGATGATG
The DNA here is from genome assembly GCF_003335215.1 of Parvibium lacunae. Lineage (GTDB taxonomy): Bacteria > Pseudomonadota > Gammaproteobacteria > Burkholderiales > Burkholderiaceae_D > Parvibium > Parvibium lacunae. The sequence goes on from NZ_QPGB01000003.1 coordinate 91,828, forward strand.
CGCTCATAATCAGGGTCTCGATATTGTGAGACTTTGTATAACACCGTAGTTGCCTCTTCCAGGCATAAGAATCCGTGCGCACAGCCGGCAGGAACATAAATTTGCATCCCATTATCAGCGGAGGCATTTAACCCAACCCACTTTCCATAACTTGGTGAAGCCAAGCGTAAATCGACAACAACATCGTATATTGATCCTGCTAAAACACGCACTAACTTCGCTTGTGGCTGCTCAATCTGATAGTGCAACCCTCTGAGTACCCCTTTGGTGGACGTAGACTGGACCTCCATCACAAATCTCGCGTCATATGCTAAATGCTCATCAACCACATCTTGCCGATATACCTCACGGAGTGCTCCTCGGTGGTCCACATGTTCCTCTGGGTAAAAAATGAGCATACCCGCAATAGCGTCAGACCTGTGAATATGCATCTTACTCACTTAAAATACTCAGCAAGTAATTACCGTATGCACTTTTCATAAGCGGCTTGGCTTGCTTTGCAAGCTCCTCATTGCTTATCCAACCATTCCGCCAGGCAATTTCCTCTGGGCATGCGATCATCCATCCCTGGCGCTTCTGAATGGTGGCAATAAACTGAGATGCCTCCAGCAACGAATCATGGGTTCCGGTATCCAACCACGCCATGCCCCGTCCCATTATTTCAACATGTAGCTGCTGTTGCTTCAGATAGTGCTGATTAATATCAGTGATCTCAAGTTCGCCTCGAGCAGAAGGCTTCAACTGTGCGGCAATATCAATTACTTGTTCGTCATAAAAATACAAACCAGTGACCGCATAATTACTTTTTGGTACAGCAGGTTTTTCAGTAATCGCGATCGCTCGACCTTCGTCACCGAACTCAATCACGCCATACCGTTCGGGATCATGCACATGATAAGCAAAAACACTTGCACCAGTTCCCCGCATATCTGCCGTTTTTAACTGCTTGGGTAAGGCATTGCCGTAAAAAATATTGTCACCAAGCACAAGCGCACTGGGTTGATTGTTAATGAACGCTTTGCCAATCACGAAAGCTTGGGCCAATCCATCTGGGCTCGGCTGCACCGCATACTGGATGTTCATGCCCCATTGACTGCCGTCACCCAACAAATCACTAAAGCGCGGCGTATCCTGCGGCGTGCTGATCAGCAATACGTCGCGTATACCACTGAGCATGAGTGTGGTTAGCGGGTAATAAACCATGGGTTTGTCATATACGGGCATGAGCTGTTTGCTCACGGCTTGAGTGACTGGGTAAAGTCGCGTACCAGAGCCACCCGCTAAAATGATGCCTTTGCGTGTCATGCCCTTCCCCCCTCGTATTGTTTTAATACCCATTCGCGATAAGCGCCACTTTGAACATTTTCTAGCCACATGGGGTTATCCAAGTACCACTGTACCGTCTTACGGATGCCGGTCTCGAAGGTCTCAGCAGGTTTCCATCCTAATTCACGTTCAATCTTGCGGGCATCAATAGCATAGCGGCGATCATGGCCAGGGCGGTCTTGCACAAAGGTAATCTGTTTTTTGTAGCTGCTACCGTCAGCACAGGGGCGCAGTTCATCAAGTAGCGCACAAACGGTATGGACGATCTCTAGGTTGGGTTTCTCATTCCACCCACCAATGTTATACGTCTCACCCAAACACCCTGCTTCAAGTACCCGACGAATGGCGCTACAGTGGTCTTTTACGTAAAGCCAGTCACGTATCTGCATGCCGTCACCATAAACAGGTAACGGTTTACCTGCCAAGGCATTCACAATCATGAGCGGGATAAGCTTTTCTGGAAAGTGATAAGGCCCGTAGTTGTTGCTGCAGTTGGTGGTAAGCACGGGGAGCCCATAAGTGTGGTACCAGGCACGGACCAAATGGTCGCTCGCAGCTTTGCTGGCACTGTAGGGGCTGTTGGGCTGATACGCGTTGGTCTCGGCAAAGGGCGCGTCCTCTTTGGTTAGGGTGCCATAGACTTCATCGGTGCTGACATGCAGAAAGCGGAACGCAGATTTTTCAGGTTCAGGTAAACCACCCCAATAGGCGCGAACAACCTCAAGTAAACGGAAGGTACCGACAATATTGGTCTGAATAAACGCTTCCGGGCCGTGAATGGAGCGATCAACGTGGCTTTCAGCCGCGAAATGGAGAATAGCGCGCGGCTGATATTGAGCGAGTAGTGATTCTACTAGCGACGAATCCCCTAGATCACCTTTTACAAAAACATGACGAGGATCTTTTTGTAGACTGGCAAGATTTTCCAGATTGCCCGCATAGGTGAGCTTATCCAGATTCAGAACCGGCTCATCGCTTTGGTTCAACCAATCCAATATAAAGTTGCTGCCGATGAAACCAGCGCCGCCAGTTATGAAGATCATTGTTTCAATTTCGCTTTAAGTGTTTTATTGATCATTAACAACTTAAGTTCTATGAAATACCCGACATTGTTTAGGACATTAACGCTGAAACAATTTGTCGGCTAGTTTTCTCGACAGCAAATTGGCGTCTGAAAAGATTAGTACAACGCTCAGATAATTCTGGATCTGCATCTAGTTGATTTAGTAATTTTCCTGCGGCTTCTAGTAACTCATTTGGTTCATTAGTTTCACAGACTTGCCCAACCCGCTCTTGTCGAATCATTTCAGCTAGATCATTCCCTGCATTCACATTTGCCAAAACTGGTAAACCACACTGCATGTAAGTCAAGAACTTGCCTGGAATGTTATGGGACTTATGCCGAAAGTCTAATGCAACAATGCCTGCACTACATTGAGCATAGAGATCTGGTATTTCATCTGGATCAATCTCATCAAAAAAAAGTGTATTGTCTAATTTCCTAGTTTTAGCGCTGGCCTTTAGGCGATTTAAATCACTACCCCGACCAACAAACAAAAAGCCGATATCCGTACGATTTAGCAATTTTTCTGCCAAGTCCAGCAAGATGCCCATTCCCTGCGCGATACCCATATTCCCCGCATAGACCAACACTTTGCGCCCAGCGAGTGATGTCTGATTTACCCGAATTGAACATTGAAGCTGAGCTGGCTCTGCGAGCCAATTTTGTAGTACTTCTAGTTGGTGTCCAGATTGCTTTATCCAATATTTAAAATATTGTCTGTTACCAGGAGTTTGAATCCCAATAACATCAGCAACCGCATATTGGTAGCGCGCCACCGCTTTAAAAAAAAGATAGGGCATGCCTTTGCCCATCAACCCCATATCAACAGCCCACTCAGGAAAAATATCCCGGACAATCAGATAACTCTTACAACGACTAATTTTTTTTAAGCGGCTGATGAGAGGGCCATGAAAGATTGAAGGGGCATACCAGACGATTCCATCCCAACGCTCATTTGCCAGCGGACTTTTTTTAAGCTGTTTCGCCATCGAAAATGGCATGATGAATTCATTGATAGTCCGGCGGATGTATCCGATATCTTTGGTTTGGGGCGCTTTTAAGCGCAGAATCGTTGCCCCATCATAGTCTTCAAGACGCCATGGTTCGGGCAGGTCTGATGCTGGGAGCATCACCGTTACTGCATGGCCTTGTCGCACAAATTCACGGGTTAAGTCACGTAATTGCACAGCCCCCGATGTGCGCAAAGGTGGAAACGTGTCAGCGATTAAGGCAATTCGCATCTTACTGACTCAGTACTTTTTCCAAACGACACGGTTTACATAATCAGTATAACTATGAATAATCCTGACCACTTTATCACTCACGTTGGGCATGTTGTAATCAGCCACCAGTCGTAAGCTACGCTCCATACCACGTTGCTGGGAAGCCAATATAGCCAGTCCCTGACGTACTCTCTCTACATCCAACCCCACCATCATGACTGCGGCCTCTTCCATTCCCTCTGGTCGCTCATGAGCTTCACGTAAATTCAGTGCAGGAAAGTTAAGGATAGAAGACTCTTCGTTGATCGTGCCACTATCTGACAAAACAGCCTTAGCATGCATTTGCAGGTTCACGTAGTCGTGAAAACCCATGGGCTTCATCAAGCGAACCAAAGGGTGGAACTGAGCACCTGTCGCGTCTACCCTCTTTTGGGTTCGAGGGTGCGTGGATACCACTACCGGCAAACCATGGTCTTCGGCCAGCGCATTGAGCACCGCCACCAGTTTGGCGAACGACTTGTCTGATTCGATGTTCTCTTCGCGGTGGGCACTCACCACAAAATACTGCTCGGGCTGCAAACCCAGACGGCCAAGGGCGGTGGAGGCCTGAATTTGCGGCAAATAGTGATGCAGCACCTCGTACATGGGGCTGCCCGTCTTGATGACTTGGTCGGGCGGCAAACCTTCGCGCAACAGGTAGTCACGGGCAATGGTGCTGTAGGTAAGGTTGATATCTGCCGTATGGTCCACAATACGGCGGTTGGTCTCTTCCGGAACGCGCTGGTCAAAACAGCGATTGCCTGCCTCCATATGGAAGATAGGCACTTTGCGTCGCTTGGCCGGAATGACCGAGAGACAACTATTGGTGTCACCCAGCACCAGCATGGCATCGGGTTGCACTTGCGCCAGCACGCCATCTACGGCCGTGATGAGATTGCCAATTGTATTGGCCGCCCCGGTACTGCCATCAGCACTGTTCAAAAAGAAGTCTGGCTTGCGTACACCAAGATCGTCAAAGAAGACCTGGTTCAATTCGTAGTCGTAATTTTGGCCAGTATGTACCAGTACATGCTCACAATGCGTATCTAGCGCAGCGAGTACGCGTGACAAACGGATAATCTCTGGCCGTGTACCAACGACCGACATCACTCTCAGCTTTTTCATTTTTATACCTTGTTGGCCACAGTGTCCGGCTTTTCCCGGTCAAAGTTCTCGTTAGCCCATAGCATGACCACCATCTCATCACTTCCAACATTCGTGATGTCGTGCGTCCAGCCTGGGATGGTATCCACTACTTGTGGGGCGTTGCCATTGATTCTCAGTTCAACTAATTCGTCAGTTAATAAGTGGCGGAAACGAAACAGCGCTTCACCTTTAATGACAAGGAACTTCTCGGTTTTTGTGTGGTGATAATGCCCACCTCGAGTGATACCAGGGTGAGCGGTGAAATAACTGAACTGCCCACTGTCGTGTGTTTTCAGCATCTCAACGAATACACCACGGGGATCAGCGTGTTGCGTCACCTGATAAGAAAATTTCTCGTTAGGTAAGTAACTCACGTAAGTGGCGTAAAGGGCACGCACGAAACCAGTTCCGACACGCTCCGCCATGAGCGTCGAGCGGCAGTCCCCAAAGGCACGAATCTGCTTCGCAAGTTCACCCAGCGTGATTGTGTACTCAGGCGTAACCTGAGCTTGTACGCACTCACGTACCGGCGCTTGCAGAGCTGCAAGGAAGGCTGCGATCACATCATCCACGTAGACTAGTCGCAAACTGGCCAAAGGGTCATTGATCTGAATCGGCAAATCCCGTGCAATGTTGTAACAAAAGGTGGCAACCACCGAGTTGTAGTTGGGCTTACACCATTTACCAAATACACCAGGCAACCGAAAAATCACACATGGATTGCCTGTTTCTTTTGTGAGTGCTTGAACAGCTTCTTCTGCGGCAAGCTTGCTACGCCCGTAAGCATTGTCTCGCTCGACCTGAGTAGATGACGCTAATACCAGAGGCACATGCCGCCCCCTGCTGATAACTTCCTGCTGTATCGCTTGGCACAATGCAGAGGTTAATCCGGTATTTATTTGGGCAAATGCGGCTTCATCTGCTGGCCTGTTTTCACCTGCTAAGTGCACCACTGCATCAGCCTGAGCAACCAACTCGGGCAAGCGAACAGCGTCATCACCACGCACAAAGGTGGCGACACTCACATTTGAAAGCTCCTTCAAACGAACAATCAAATTTTTACCAACGAAGCCATTGGCACCAGTGACGAGTAAGCGACAGTTGGACAGCATGATTCGGATTACTCCTCAGCCTCGACCACATCACCATGAAGAGTCGCCTGCATAAAGCGCAGCTTCATAAGCAACGCCTGCATGCCAGGTATGTCTAGCCGGGTGGTGTTATGTGAGTTGTAATCAGCTGCTTCAGAGATCTTCACTTCGCCTTGTTCCACATACTTCCCGTAATTAAGGTCGCGCAAATCAGGCGGCACACGATAATAGCCACCCAAATCTTCCGCAGCGACCATTTCCTCGCGACTCAGTAAGGCTTCATAAAGTTTTTCGCCATGGCGAGTTCCAATCACACGAACTTCATGGTCTGGCTTGCCTAATAACCCTGTTAGTGCATAAGCAAGCGTTTCAATGGTAGCTGCCGGAGCCTTTTGAACAAAAATTTCACCTGGCTTACCATGCTCAAACGCGTACAGCACCAAATCCACTGCATCATCCAGCGTCATCATGAAGCGGGTCATGGCTGGGTCAGTGATGGTGATAGGCTGGTTTGTACGAATTTGCTGGGTAAATAGCGGAATGACCGAACCACGTGAGCACATTACGTTGCCATAGCGTGTAACATTAATCACGGTGCTATTGCTACTGCGTGATTTGGCCACAGCCACCTTTTCCATCATGGCTTTGCTGATACCCATGGCGTTGATGGGATATACCGCCTTGTCAGTGCTAAGCACGACGACCCGTTTGACACCACAGGTGATGGCAGCCTCGAGTACGTTTTCAGTCCCCAATACGTTGGTCTTTACTGCCTCTAGCGGATGAAACTCACACGAAGGCACTTGCTTGAGTGCAGCAGCATGGTAAATGAAATCAACGCCACGCACTACATTCAAAACAGATTGGTAATCACGCACATCCCCAATGTAAAACTTGAGCTTTGGGTTGTTATACTTTTTTCGCATGTCGTCTTGTTTCTTTTCATCGCGACTAAAAATGCGAATTTCATCCAAATCAGAATCAAGAAATCGTCTTAAAACAGCGTTACCAAAAGAGCCTGTTCCACCAGTAATTAGAAGCACTCTGTTTTTAAACATAACAATCCTTTACATATGCTTATTTTTTAATGCCTCACGGCAGAGCATGACTTTTTGTTCTGGGGTTGGGTAGTTAATCAATACTGCCCGATATTTACCTTTAAAAACAAAGAGACTACCGGCTGCAGCTCCTACTACGCCCACAGTTGAAATGAGATCATTCATATGATCAAGAGAGCCGGCGCCACCTAGAAAAGTTACAGGCACTTTTAGTTCATGCTTAAACTGTTCTGCAAGTGCGACATCATAGCCCTGCATAACACCATCTCTATCGATAGAGTTAATCACAACTTCACCTGCTCCGGCCTCTTGGAGTTGCTTAGCCAAGGCTATTGGCTCTGAATTGTGAATCGTTTTACCATTGTGTGTACGTAGTTCATAGCCCTTCGCAAACAGACCAGTTCTCTTGCGAATATCCAGTACCGCAACAACTGACTGCCGCCCAACCGCTGCCGCCATTTCACTTAGCAGAGATGGGTTAGCAATCGCTGCTGCACTCACAGCGACCTTTTCTACCCCCATGTCAACAATACGAGCCGCTTGTTCTGCTGTTGTCACTCCACCGCCGTAGCATAGTGGCATTCTGCATTCTGCCGCCAATTTGGAAATAAGACTAAAATCTGGCAGTACCTTATTGACTGTGGCATCAATATCCAAAACCATCAATTCATCAGCTTCTTTTTCATTAAATATTCTGACTGCATTAATGGGATCCCCAACGTATTTTGGATCCTTAAATCCTTGCGTTTTTACCAATCCACCTTTATGAACCAACAGACAAGGAATAATTCTAGGGCGTAACATTTAGTTAAGCTCCACAAAATTCTTTAACAAATTCTCACCCCAATGATGACTTTTCTCTGGATGGCACTGCACCCCATGAATATGCCCACGAGAGACTACCGCATCAAAATCCAGGCCATAGTTCGCTGTAGCTGCCACATCTTGCTTATCTAATGCATCGAAATAATATGAATGCAGAAAATAAAACTGTGGGGTCTCATTAAATCCTTCAGCAAACAATTTACTTTCAGAGCTAGGCTGCAATTCATTCCAACCCATATGTGGCATTGGTAAAGTCGCTGTTTGAGGTTGATCTGCAAAAGCACGCACTCTGCCTGGAATCCAATTTAGGCCCGGCAGATCTCCCTCATCTGAACCCTCTGCCAACATTTGCATGCCAACACAAATACCTATCACAGGCACACTATGACTAAGAACCAATTGCTCTAACTTAGTGCGGATTCCTGACTCGTTGAGTCGCTGCATGGCATGGTCAAAATGCCCAACGCCTGGTAAAACCAAACGGGTAACATCAGCAAATTCATCGGGTGATGATGCACGTCGTGCGTCTATACCAAGCCTCTTAAATAAATTTAAGAAAGCTTGGATATTACCGACACCATAATCCACGATACAAATCATCGGAAATACCTTTTTTCCAACCCTAATTTACGCATCAGATTTGCTCCTAAGCCTATCAAGTTACGTTTATTTTTGTAATCACGATATGTTTTTTTGGGCATATCAAAAAGCTGTTGTAGCTCAAGAACAGTCAAACCTAATTTATGTGCGACATATTCAAATTCCTGCTTCAAGAAATGCTCATCCATTTCGGGACGAGAAATTCGATCTAGTGCCTGATCACGCGTCATTTGCCCAGTCATAATCAAACTAGAAAAATGGGCGCGTCGCTTTTCATAGCCAAATCGGCGAGGAAGCCAATAGTCTTCATAAAAACGGGTGAAGCGGGATTCATGATGCTTGTGCTGGAAGCGCTGCCATCCAAACAAGCGCTCTAATTCATCCTCCGCATCCTTCTTAACGTAGGGCACCAAGTTCAGTGGGTGGTGAACCTTCATGCCCAATATTTTTTGATACCAGAGCTTATAAACCAAAATATCAACCAATGGGAAATCATCATTAGGTTGACCATCGCCACATTGCCTCCAGATGTCGGCAAACAAAGTTTTATCTATACCTAAATAACCACCCCATTCTTCTGGCTCACGGCAACACTCAGTCGAAAAATTAGAGCCAGTGATGATGTGTTTGATCTTGTATTTTCGCGCAAACTTATACAAGCCAGAGAAAAAAGCAGCATCTTGAACTAAATCTTGGTCAGGAATGCCCGCCCGCAAGAAAGCAACTTGCATTCTTTTTACAGCATCCCAATTCACGACATCTGTGTAGAGATCAAGACCCAAGCCATCGACTAACTTTTCAATATTCCCTACTGCTTGATCAGTGTTCCAGCCTGCATCCACATGAAACAGGAGAGGGCGAAGTCCCATTTTTTCTTTAGCGACATAGGCAACGTATGAACTGTCGAGGCCCCCGCTAAGACCAATAATGCAATCAAAATCCCTACCCTGTCCAGCCTCGCGGATGGTATCTGCCATTGCCACCAATTTATTAGCACCGCGAAAATCTATATGCCAATTAGGTTGAATAAGGTGATTGAAATTATCGCAGTAATCACACACACCCTGATGATCAAATTGGATATTTGGATCAGAAGTATCCATAATACAATTGGAGCAGATCCGGTAGGAGATTTGTGAGTTCATTTATGTAGCAATCAAGAATTAAAATTTAAAGCAATATCATTTATCAATATGCATGAGTAGCTTTAGTATCTCTTCATAAGCTTGTGCAACGCCCCCAGCGCGAGCAATTGAAACTGTCTGCATATTATTTTGAAGATAATCAAACTCCATAAATGAATTATAACTAACGAATATTAAACAAGCAGGATTGATTTCTGCCTCTACTGATAAATCAGCAAGCGCTAAAAGTTGATTTTTTCGCTCATCATAGGTATGCGCAGGGTGGAGCTTGATTATTATTGGAATTCGGATGTTATTCCTGATTATTTTTATCAGCTCAATCTCGTGCTCAATTGCGGGAAATGATGAGGCTAGGAATAAAGCTTCTTTAGAAATAGGGGTTTTAGTTATTTCTATTTTTGGTGAATAAAGCTGACTCTCTGTCAGCGTGTAAATACGCTGAAACTGTTTCAAAAAACTTTTATCTCTTAAATATATCTTAGATACATTCCCATACTTATTGGGGAAATGAATCCCATCATCTAAAAAACCATGCTGGACAATACGAAAATCTTTTGCCAAGTGTGAAAGTATATAGCTCCAACGTTGATAATGATCATCAGTCAGTACTATATCTGAACCACATGAAATGTCATACCCAATCAATAGAAGTAAAAATGAGTCTCTTGCATGCAATACCATGTCTCGTTTCTGTTTATTTTTTTTTGAGAAAATTGCTCTAATAAAAATTAAGTGTGCAAATAAGCTTCTCAAGACAAATAATAGACCAAGCCGCCTTCCGAGTTTAAATACCGACATCGGCTGTATTAGTTGCTCTAATCTTGAAAATTGAGGCTCTTGCGCTATCGCTAATCGAATAAGTTCTCTATTCTGTAAAGTGGTAGGAAGCAACCGAATACTTTCAGTTGAAGTTTGGTGAAAGAAAACGGAACCAATAATTGCTACGCACCACTGAATAGGAAAGAGAAATATAATCAGCCAAGGAGCAATTTTAATCATTAGAGGATAGATTAGTGAGTATCGCTTTCTGAGAGCGATTTGCTTCATAATTTTGTAGTTTGGCAAACCATCTGTAATTTCAGAACCACTTACTTTTTTTCGGTATGCAACATCGATTGCAATCTCATTCTCGAGTGCACAAAAAATCAAATTAGCAGCAAATTTGTTTGATAAGGCCATTTGGTTTCGATTGATACCTGCGAAGCTATTCAGCATTAGCCAAAGATGCATTATGCCTAACACGTGCATGTTTAATTGTATATTTACACACAAAATATATGACCAGATATTGACCAATATATATTGGTGTCTCCCATGGAATCAGTGTTCCACGTAATGTACTGAAAATTCGTTGAAATTCCATTACGTATATTAAAAGAAACCAATAATTTCTTTCAATAATAGCCAGTCTATATATCCAACCCAGAAACCCTGCATAGATTAGTAATGGGATCCATGACAAATATATGCCAAAATAATTTAAATAAAGCTCCGTCTCAATAGGCCACTGTTGTGTTGCCTTTTCATTATCCCACTGTTCTGGAAAGTACTCCTTTGTCAGCATGACACTGATATCGAAACTCGCGTCCGATGATACTTGACCAAGGATCTGTAAAGGCTTAACAAAAACTTGCCAAACTGTTTGGAATAAACCAGGTTCACGACTAGTAACAATATAATCATGTAATTGGTAAGCATTAAAATAGCCGATAAGCATTTCGAGAAAATATGGCGCCGATGCATAAAAGAATTCAGTTCTAAACAAAGTACCAAGATAGAGCAATAGAAAAAAAATGGTCGCGAATAAAATTACTGTACTTAGCCGGAACTTCATTACTAGCAAGTAAGGTGAAAAATAAACTATCAGAAGGAATATGAATCTACTTTTTATGCCGCCAATGATTGATAAAAATATACATAAAATTATTGCTTTAAAAACCAATAGCAGTTTTCTATCTGAAAGAATGGTTTGCATACCTAGCAAGAATACTGCAATGTTTCCAAGTACAATAATTATCACATTTAAGAGTCCATGACCTTCTCGCTTTGCAAGGTAGGTATAACTATAGTTATTTATCCATTCACCAACTCCTGCTGTGGACTCCATAAAAGCAAACACAAGAGCAATACAGGTTATATATAGTAGATTTGTATAATTCGAGCGAATTGATACCTCATGAATTTCAATAGGTTTAATGAAAAATCGATTGCTACAAAAATAACGTAGTCCAAAGAATAGAACTAGAAAAGTGAACTCAACTTGAAGGAGTAGGTATAAAGACATTTCCTTCCAAAATACTATTTGCCCCCATGGCAAGACATACTCCCACTCAATTAATGACAGAATTAGTGTTAGCGTGCTCGATAGAATTACATATAGCCCATATGATGCAAAGACCATATTATTTGGATGAAATATGTATTGCGGCCTAAAAAGCAAATAAGTTATCAGTATGATGATTGATAGATATGCACAACCCCAAGGCATGTTCAACATCATTAAGGTCAATAAAAGGGTAATTGGGATATAACCAAATATTTTCCAATCACCCATTAAATTGCTTTTCACGAGGCCCCTCTTGTTAGCAATGATTTAATCGAATGCCTATGTGGCCAGATGCAAATGAATAGAAACAAAGATTTTAATAAGTAGCCTAAATTGTTAGATTGACCATGAGAGAGGGGTATTAATACAGCCAACAGTAAAATCCACATAACTTCACGTGCCAATCCTATCCGCAGATTAGTCACATGATTAACGATAAGCACACACAACAAAGACATCATTAGATAAGTAGCCAGAGATACAACTGCAGCAATCTGATAGCCAAATTTAGGTAGTAGCCAAAGATTGGTTGATATTCCAAAGATCGCTCCAAAAATAGCAATCCCTGAAATTAAAATAGTTCTATGTTCGTATGCCAAGACTCTTATCCAACATTGAAAAATCACTGAACATAATCCCCCAAGAGCAACCAAAGGTATCAGATAAAATCCCGCTCTATACTTCGGTGGCAATATCAGTTTGGCCAAATCGGGGCCCCAAATCACCAGAAATGCGGCTGCCGCGACGCAACAGTTAAACAATATATCGCTGTCTTGTTTTAACTTTTCAAAATCATTTTTATTAAGGGCATCGAAAAAGGCAGGCGTATATGCGTTTAAGGCAGCACCAGCGGCCATCATTAACAAAGCGCCAAAGTTATAAGCTAAACTGTAATAACCAGTGATTTCACTCCCATAATATTTGTTCAGTAAAACCCGATCAAACTGTGATAGCAGAGTTAGAGAAAGCATGTATGGGATCAGTGGAACCGCATACCTTGCCATGTATATAAAATTTGAAAAACTCATTTTCCAAACAATGCGCCTCCGCAAGAAATATCCTGTGTATATGCAAAGGCCAAGACTAGCTATCGACTCGGCAATGAGGATAGCCATATACTTTTCTGTTGAAAGTACCGATAGAAAATAGATGCAGAAAATAAAGCTAAATATAGCTTTGATCGTTATGGCGATGAGAAGTAAGGAACTACGTTGATCGCGAATCATTAGCTGCGTCAACAGTGATTCAGCAAGCATGCCCATAACTCCCACAATCATCAAAACAATAGCTTTAAGCGGTAAATCTAATAGACTACTCACACGGGCTGAATTAAAAAATATGACGACTATTCCTAAAAAAAAGACCAGCCCAACTGCTAATATAGTGCTTGCTAAAAAAGGCCCCTCAGATGCCCCTGGCTCATAAATATATCGCCCAACTGATACATGTAGGTTAAACGACAGTATCAGCACAAAAATCCATAAATATGATTGTGTTAAATTGAGTACACCATAATCACTGACATTCATAAAACGACTGTATATGAAGATTGATGCCAGTGGAATGAGCTTACTTACCACTGCAACTCCCAGCTGATTCAGGAGCTCCAGACCTCGACTTGAGATCCGGCTCTCCGATGAAGAGTTTTGATCCGGACCTTTACCTTCTGATTTATAAATCAATTAAATCTCTGTATTAGGTTATAGAGGACAAAGAAGTTTTATCTATTTGTATTCATGTATTGACATTGAAATCATCTATATCAGATATCTTTATCAAATCTCTCAGCCTATTAAATAATTTTTGATGTCCATTAATATTTAAATGATGAAAGTCAGACATTATTTCGTTTTCTGTGAAGTCGTCTGTGCTGATGTATTTGTGTTTTCTCAACTCGTGATTAAATCTCTGTATATTTTCCGTAATTCCATTTACGTTGCTCTCATAGTTTGCACTAGCTGGAAGTATGCCAACCCAATGTATGTTCCGATACATTGATTCAAATTTTTCAATGTACTCAACATAGGTTGTAAGAGATGTATAGGTGATTTTCCTGAATTGCCTCAAATTTTTCGCATAGCGCTTGATAAGTCTGCCGAGTAAAGATCCAATAATTGGCAATCTAGAAATAATTTGTTGTTCAATGACTGTTGTAGTGCGTGGGGCGCAGTCTACGATTCCACATTGCATAATCACAAGGGCAGGGCTTATAGTATGGTGGAAATAACTTGTATGGTTATACAATTCCGTTATTGTTCCACCGCCCCTGCCCAAATGAATAAAATCATAATTTGGAAATTCCCTTTTTAGTTGAGCAATATATGTATCTTCGTAGCAAACTAATTCTGGTTCTAGCCGCGGGAAAGCTAGTGAATCGGTAATTAGTAAGATATAGGGCAAATTTACTTTCATTAATTAATATTTTTACATGCTTACGTAGCCAGCAATTTTTTCATAAATTGGCCAATTGATTAGTTGGTCGTTAATTGTACATAAACCACCAGGTGTAGAATCATTCAAAAAACAATCTACTTGCTTGTACAATCCGGGCTTGAAATTTTTATCATATTTATCATCAATCACTACTTGATCAATGCTCACGGAGCCTCGTCTCATAACTTGCAAGGTCTCCATTGGACGAAAAATAAAGCGCCTGTGGCGACTTAAAACTTCTAAGCTCCACCTACCTGGCGCATCCCAGTTCGCCTGATAAGAGAAAAGCACTCCGCGATCTGTCTTACCAGCCCCTGAAAAAATAGATGCGCTAGGATGCCAGCACAAACTAGTACCGGCAGTGACAGCATTTAGTTCAGTAGGAGTACCCCCCAAATAAAATGCCAAATCAATAACATGCGTGGAATTCGCTAACACCCATGCTTCTTTCACTCCTGGTGCTTTGCTTATGCTTTCAATTACATGCCCCCACTCTGTGAACTCAAAGTGCATTGATTGAATACCACCATCTTCCTCAATCATTTGATTCGCAGCCATAACCGCAGCATACATTCTACGGTTGTAAGCAATGTAGATATCTGCACCTAATGACTGAGCCCGTTGCTGAAGTGCCGATAGTTCTGTGTATGATAAAGCGCCAGGTTTTTCAAGTAATATTTTTTTAACTCCGAAATTTAGAAGTTGTGCAGCTACCGATGCAAGCACTTCAACCCCGACGGCAACAATCGCCGCATCAGGTAATGCGGGCTTTGCTATTAGAAAATTATCCAAACCTCCGGCAATTACTGGAACGCCATAAGTTTCTTGCATATGGCTTGCCGACTTAGCCCCTCTACCGACTACTGTTATATGAGCGCCAACTTCAATAAGGACCTTAACATAATCAAGTGCCATAGGACCGGCACCAACGACCCAAACATTTAATGAACGCATAATTTGAATTTAAGTTATTGGACAAAAATCGGGATCATTACCGAGTAGTTTGCTTGAATGTTTACCCAGGCAACGGATTAAGGGTAGGTGGTATGCAACTGAATCTGTGAAACTCGCAAGCTCGGACTCACCATTAATCAATATATTTTTTGCAATCAGTGTGCTTTGGTCGCTAACGAGAGGATTCCTAAATGCCTCACTAGTCCAACTACTGGTTGAATCGTCGATATTAAAGAATGCCTGCCCACTCCGTTCGTCTATAAGGCACGTACGCTTTTCTGACCTCAATGTAATTAACAGCTTTGAATTGGAAGAGGCGAGAGAAGTCAGATCAAATAGGGTGCCGCCAGATTTACCGCGTAAAGACCCTGTAAATTCATAAAAGCCTTCTCTCTTGCTTGCGGTGATATGTGTATCAAGACTCATGGTACATAAATCGGAAGGTGGTTTACCCGTGAAAAAAGCCAGAAGGTCTATAAAATGAATACTATTACAGCCCAACCCCCAATTTCCTCCATACACTTGGAAATGATGGATCGGATCTTCTTTAAAGAAACTATGAACTTTCTTGTAAATAGGAAAAAGTCGTCGGGGACAATTGACCCATATCTTTAAATCTTTTTTCTCCTTAAAAAGCATGGAAGCGACCTGGTAGTCATCTGAATGCTGAAAAAGTACTTTTTCTAGCAATAAATTCTTTACATCCACGAGATTTAATAAATCTTTTATAACTTTTAGACGAACATCTGCAGAGGTGGATATCACTGCGTAATCAATAATTTTTGGTAAATCATTAATTGATCTCAGATAAGTGACTTTCTTATCTATCTCAGGAATATCTATCTCGTTCAATCTATTCTTAGTAGTTACTAGAGAACTCTCGGAAGGATCCACAACGAAATATTGACAATCAAGTTCCAGACGGGCTAGACCTTGTAAATGCCTACTGCCCAGCTGCCCTGCGCCTATAACAGCGATTTGATACATATTTGATGATCAGGAAATATATGGGTTAGAGAGAAAAGCCATCGTCAACTACAATATTCTGGCCAGTTAAATACAGTGATGCATCTGACAATAAAAACAGTAAGGTCCCAACCAAATCACTTCTGTCTAACATCCCTTTATTGCTACAGTAATTTCGGTAATTTTTCAAAAATGTCTCAGGCTGATGGTTGAAAATTCCGCCAGGACTTATTGCATTAATACGGATATTTGTACCTTTTAAATATTGAGCAAAATATTTAGTCAGGTGGATAATTCCAGCCTTTGTTGCAGCATATTCAACGGGCATTGTCATATTCGTATCTTGATATATATCGAATCTTGGGGCCATAATCCCATAAATAGAGGACAAATTAACTATATTTCCGAACCCTTGTGATTTGAAATACTGAGCGAACTGCTGCATAATCAGGAAATATCCCCCAGCATGAACACCTAGGTTGTAGCAAAAATCTTCATAGGTGACATCTTCAACACGGCGACCGTAGTTACTATTACGAGGATATGCGTTATTTACAACTGCGTGTATAACACCATATTGCTCGTGCACATATTCAATCAGCCTCAGAACCGACTGCTTACAGGTAATATCTATTTCTGCCGCAATAGCCCCATTTGGGTACGAGGTACAAATTTCTTCAGCAACTTGTTGCGCTGTCAGTATATCTCTATCTGCGACAATGACTAAACCCTCTGCCGCAGCTACAGCAGAAGAGAAAGTTCGCCCTAAAAGACCAGACCCACCTGTAACTACGACAATTTTTTTATCCAATGAGAATTTTTTTGAAACGTTACTCATCGCTGATCTCAATCAAAGTGCAAAGCGTTTTGCTTCATTAGAAGCTCAACAAGTAAGAAATCTATTTCAGAGTCGATATCGATTGATCGCTCTTCGGGCATCAGGTACATTTTTGTGCTCGGATTAAAAATACCTTTATCTGAGAAAAGTGTATCGCGTTTCCATACATAAATAGATGCATTCATGTCGTAACATGCGGGTGCATCCTGCCGTCTGACAACTGGATGATCCAAGGTCTTACTTAGTCTTGGTATACCGTCCTCCGACAATTCGATCATATTAAAGTATGGCGATCTACGGGATGGCATGGCGGTAATGATATTGAGTGCATCTGTACTCTCTAATAGGCGCACAGCTTGCTTTACATCATCTACAGAACGTAGAGGAGATGTAGCGTCAAGATCAACGCATGTATCAAATAAAGTTCCAGATAAACTTTCTACCTCGGTGACGCAATGTCTAATTACAGGTAATTTCGCTGCATTATCTGTGGCTAGTTCTTTGGGCCGGGAAATTAAGATATCAGCTCCATATTGCTTAGCAATTTCTAAAATAGTATCGGAGTCACTACTAACTGCGATTAAGTCAAATAATTCTGATGATTTTGCTTGCTCAAGGCTGTAGGCAATTAAAGGCTTACCTAAGAGAGGTCTAATATTCTTTCCTTTAACACCTTTCGACCCGCCTCTGGCACAAATAGTACAAACTCGCTTCATACCACCCCCACCCATTTTGTAGCGTCTGCGCACTGGCGAGCGGCGTCGATTAACTGCAAGGTTTTTAATGCTTCTTGCGCTGTACATGTGAAATTTTCTTGATTCAGTAACATAGCTACATGCATTGCACGGTAGGTATCGTCTCGTTCCACAATAAAGTATTCCTCATCTTTATCAATAACTATTTTGTTTTGTATTAAATCAGCTTCGTATGTATGATCCAGTGTATTGATTATTATTCTTCGTCTTCCGAGTCGATCCAGATAGTTAAGTTGTACAGACGCAATAGGGCATTCTGCATAAGTAATTAGCATAGAAAATATGTCGTCACTGGATAACTCTAACTTACTGAGTTGCCCGCCCAGAGCGGTAACTTTCAACCAGTCCCCAAACATCCATGATAAATAATCCAGATCATGACTTAGATCTAATAGTACCCCACCACCAGATTTAGCATGCGCGGAATAACTCTGCCGATAATCTGTTCCTGGTCGCCAATCAGGTAAATACTGGCCCACATAACTATGGACAGATAAAATCTTTTGATTTGCAAGCGCAGACTTCAATGCCAAAACCACTGGATGAAATCTCAAGTTATATGCAACCCGTAGATCACTAAATTGATTTTCAGGGATACGTTGAGGAACATTAAATAGTGGCTTTTCGATTAAAACAGCTCCCTGGTATTCGAGTTCAATTAGTTGTTCGAGAGTTGGGTGATGCTGTGCGGTTTCATTAGCAATCACCACATAATTAGGCTGCTGTGACTGCAGCGCATCAGAAATATTATCGTAAGAGACAATACTGTCCACAGCATCTACACGACGACTCATTACAGAAACGTTACAACCTAGCTCGCCAAGAATTCGACTATGGCGCATACCAATTGAACCATATCCAACTACCAAGCAACGAGCATTAGCGAACGAAATCAATGGAATTCCTTGTAGAAATCTAAATTAGCCTTTTCGTAATCATTCAAACGGCCGATATCAAGCCAATAACCGTCTATCTTATGAGTACGAACATCCATATTACGCTTGAGTAAAGTCTCAAGTAAGGATGGCATATCAAAAAACTCTCCCTTCGGGATCAAATCTAGAACTTCTGGAGACAATATATTTATTCCGGCACTCACACAAAAAGTATGAACAGGTTTTTCTTGAATACCTTGAATTCTGCCATTAGATTCACTGATAACCCCAAAAGGCACTTGTATTTCATAGTCTCTAACGCTGAACGTGGCACTTGCCAAAGATTCTGTATGCTGATCAAGCATTGATCTGAAATCTTGTTTCGTAAGCAAATCGGCATTTGTTACGATAATTGGTTTTGTAGGCATATCAGATATGAGCGATAGTGCGCCAGCCGTACCCATGCGCATAGTCTCTTTGAGATAGCGTATTTCTAGCCCTAACGTCTTTCCATCGCCGAAATAATTCTCGATCTGTTCAGCTTTGTAGTTCACTGCAAAATAGAACTTTCTAAAACCCTGATCTGCAAAATTATGTACGATTGTTTCAAGCAGAGGCCGCGACCCTACTTTAAGCATTGGTTTAGGTGTGTCTCGCGTCAAATCTTTTAGGCGAGTACCTAACCCCCCTGCCATCACAACTACCCATTCTTCTCGTTGCTTAGGAAGCAGAAAATCTTCTACCATCTCCAAACCAACAACAACACCATTAGAGTCAAGAACCGGTATATGGTGGACTCCTAATGTTCGCATCATCGCCAATATTGTTGCTTGATCATCGGTATCACGGGCAAATTTTGGATTAGATCTCATGGCACCAGTAACCGAGTCCGATAAAGTCATGCCTTTTAAAAGAGCTCTCCTCACATCTCCGTCTGTCAAAATACCCAATAACTTATTGTTTTCATTGACTACCAGCGCCATTTGACAGCCACAAATATCTATACACTCTAACGCCTGTCTCAAGGTGCTACTTGGATTTATCAATGTATTTTGCCAACGTTTCATTTACTCCTCCAACTTCTTCGCAGGTATGCCGACTAGAGTACCTTTCCCGGCAAAACTTCTAATAACAGTCGCACCTGCGCCAATTAATGTTTCAGCGCCTAGTTGAATACCCTGTATTACTGTAGCGCTGGCACCGACATGACAAAAATCGCCTAACTTAGCCCCACCGCATACCAAGGAACCAGGTGCAGCATGTACCCATGAGCCAAGAATGGCATCATGCTCAATAATGGCGCCTGTATTTATGACACAGCCCTCACTGATTATTGCGTTTGCTTGCACTACTGTATTCGCTAAAATTTGTACATCAGGAGCGACTTTGGCATATGGAGAGACTATAGCTGACGGGTGAACCACTCCAATAAAGTACCAACCTAAAGCCTGCAAATATTCCTGAACTTTTTTTCGCAGAAATGGGTAAGAAATAGAACCAATTCCATTAGCTAGCGAAACATGGGCAGGGCTATAATTATCAAGGTGATCATCATCACCAAGCACCTGCAAACCACATATAAGACGACTACCTGCTTGTATAGAGGGATCCACAAATCCGAGAACTGATCTACCTTGTGCAAGCAGGGTGTCAGCGATTACAGCAGCATGCCCGCCAGCGCCGACCACGATTACTGGGTTATCATTCATCTCTAAATGATTTCGCCTTTCTGATAACCCCGCTTAGAAACCTGTCCGACCAGTCCCCATAGCTCCGTAGCGGCAAGTCCGGTGCTACTTCGCGCGGTTGTAAGATCCTCACGAGTCATCAAAGTGCCAGCAGCAATATCCCGCGCCGCAACGACTTGCTGGCGGGCTGCCTGGCGAGTATTCCATTCACTAGGCTGCGGACATTTCGAACCATCGCCTAATGCAACTTGTAAATCACGAATTTGCTTCACCATCTCAGCAAGCTCATGCGGTTCAAGAGATGCCTTATGGTCTGGGCCAGACATGTTGCGATCTAGTGTGAAGTGCTTTTCAATAAAAGTTGCCCCGCGAGCTACTGCAGCAATAGGGATTAATATTCCCTCTGTATGATCTGAATAACCGACTGGCAATCCAAAAGCACGCAAGGTATCCATAGCCCGCAAATTACACTCTCTCATTGGGGTCGGATACTGAGATGTGCAGTGCAACAGTGTCACGCGACCATTGAGGCTAGCACGCCAAGTTGAATCACTCCAACCCCGCCAAATCTGCGCAATATCTGTTGGCTCACCCTGAGCATTAAAGGCATGAGCAATCACGGCCAATGCTAACTCCACCTCTGACATAGTCGCCATACCAGTAGATACGACTAATGGACGTCCTAACCTTGCGAACTGCCACAATAATGGAGCATTAGTGAGCTCGCCCGATGGCACCTTGTAAAAAGGCATATCTAGCTCTTCTAGAAAATTTAAGCTATCGATATCAAAGGCTGTTGACAGAAACTCTATGCCCCGAGAGTGGGCTCTAGCGCGCAGCTCCCAATGCCATTCATATGGGAGCTCTAGCTTTCGCAGCATTTCTAGCTGAGACTCAGCAGTATTGGTTGTAAGTTGTTGGTAACTCGCTTTGGGTGCGGTATTTGTCGCTAGTTTATTTGCATCGAAAGTTTGGAATTTCACAGCATCAACGCCGGCATCAGCAGCACGATCCACAAGCTGGCGAGCTAATTCGATTTCTCCGTTATGATTCACGCCTGCTTCGGCGATAACATAGACTTTATGCATCGAGTTTCCTGTCATTAATGCTACAAGATTAATTGTTTACTATATACACTTAGAGTCTACAAAAGGTTTGCTACGCACAGCGGTATCAATAGACTCTAGCTGGTCAACAATACGCTGTGCAGCGCCAGGTTTGCCGTAAGGGGATTCACGTCGAGCACAGATAGCTTGATGTTCCGAAGAGAGCGCTGTATCAAGCGCTTGACTGATCTCTAACGTAGTTTCACCACAGTGAAGCACAGAGGGGGCCCGCAGTCTGCCCTGCTGGCGAGGGCCAACATCAACAGTGGCAACACCAACAACTGGGGCCTCTAGTAGGCCGCTAGATGAATTGCCTACGACAGCATCGACATAGTGCATCAAGCTTAGGTAGCGCCGCGAACCTAGTGATTCAACCAGCGCTACGCGACCTGGTCGGCTACTGGCAAAATCACGTAGAGCAGAGCGAATGTTTGCTGCCCCTGGATCAGCATTTGCACCTGTAATGACAATAGTGGCATCGACAGCATCAAGGGCAATCAATAACGACTTCATCGCCAAAAAGCCACTATCGTCATCTAGTGTCACTGGGTGGTAAGTGACCAAGAACGAAGGCGGATTCAGTTGTAGCCCTAAAAAGGCCTCTAACGCATCTTTTGGTATCAGGTCTAGCATGGCAATGTTATCCAACGCTGGTGCGCCCACAGTCCATACACGCTCTGGCGCTTCACCCATCTGCCTTATCCGTTTGGCGTAAGGCTCTGCTGCTGCAAAATGCCAATAAGCTAGCTTTGTAATGGCGTGGCGGATGGATTCATCAATAGCACCCTCGGTAGACTCACCACCATGAATATGAGCTATCGGGACGCGGGCAAGTACAGCAGCCTGAGCAGCCGCGAGCAGCTCATATCTGTCACCTAGTAATACAAATACATCAGGCTGTAGCTGTACGAGCGCAGTCGCAACACCGGACAAAACCTGCGCTGCAGATGATGCAACCCCTTCAGTATCATCTGCAGCAATTACCATCTCAACGCGTGCATCAATAGTAAAACCATCAGCAGCGATCTCGCGCCATGTGGCGCCGTGAGCCTCCGACAAATGCGTACCCGATACAATTATCTGCAACACTAGGCCAGGGCGCGACAATACCTCTGCCATCAAGGGTTTAAGTAAACCATATTCGGCACGAGTGCTGGTGAAAAAAGCAATACGACGCAAAATCATGCTCCAGCTGGCAATACACTGCTCGGCAGATTAACGACCCGATCCTCAAGCCATTTAGCATTGCTAAGGGGGCCTTGCAAAGCATGAGTGTAAAATGGTAAGCGCGTCATCAATGTCCAGACAGGCCGGGTCATAACACCCGCATCGTTAGTCGCTTTAAGTAGGGCATCTCGCTGCACTTTGTCTCGACAGATGACGCCATTCAACCAGTAATTAGAGTGACAGCCATCAGGCTCAACAATGGGTTGAAGATCAGCGTTTTTAAAGAACTGGATATAGCGCATAGCCAAGGTTCGCTTTGAATCCAAAAAAGTTGGCAATTGCTCTAATTGAGCACAGCCTAGTGCTGCATTTAGGTTTGGCATACGGTAGTTGTATCCCACCTCATCATGCACAAACTCATAGGGATGAGGAATCTTTGCAGTCGTAGTCAGATGTTTGGCACGCTTCCCAGTCTGTTCATCAGTTAAAAGCATGCCACCGCCACCCGTGGTCATTATCTTATTCCCATTGAAGCTGAGTACCCCAATTTTGCCAAAACCCCCAGTGTGACGCCCCTTGTAATAACTACCTAGTGATTCAGCAGCATCCTCAATCAAAACCAAATGCCAGCGATCACAAACAGAGATGAGCGCATCTAAGTCAACTGGGTGCCCAAACGTATGCATGGGAAGACAGGCTCGAATACGGCGATGTTCTGCTAGGGTAAGACAATTGCCATGATCATCGATGAACGCGTGCTCATCTAGCCAGGCCTCCAACGCGGAAGGTGAAAGCCCCAAAGTGTGCCGATCGACATCCACAAAAAGTGGCTCTGCATTGCAGTATGAAATGGCATTACATGTTGCCACAAAAGTTAATGACTGCGTCACAACCAGATCCCCTGGCTTCACTTCAGCTAATTTTAGTGCTGCGTGAAGCGCAGCGGTACCATTCATTACCGCCACAGCCCTCGGTACGCCAGTAAAGGCCGCGATATCTTTTTCAAATTGATCGACATAAGCACCAACACTTGAAACGAAAGTAGAGTCGATGGTATCTAGAACAAGTTCTCGCTCACGGCCCCTGAAAACAGGTGCATGCAAAGGAATGTATTCATTGGTGCCATATTGCTCACGAACAAAGCGCACCAGGGAGTCAAACATGTTGGTCTCAGACATTATAGATATCGGCTTTATACTTCCGCAGGTTATTCGGGTTGGTAAACCAATCAATTGTTGCCTGTAGTCCAGTACGTATATCAAAGCGCGGTGTAAAGCCAGTCATTCCATTGATTTTAGTGTTGTCACACCATAGACGAAAAACCTCAGATTTTTCTGGCCGAATACGTTGTTCATCAGTAAGAAATTCCACGTCACTACCCATCAGCTCTCGTATCAGAGCTAGGGTATCACCAACAGAAATTTCGTAGTTTGATCCTATGTTTACTGTCTCTCCGATCGCCTGCTCACAATCAGCAAGCGCCAAGAAACCCCGACAAGTATCAAGTACATAATTAAAATCCCGTGTAGGCGTTACATCACCTAGCTTAATTTGCTTTTTACCATTAGCGATCTGTGTGATGATAGTTGGAATGACTGCACGGGCTGATTGGCGAGGCCCATAAGTATTAAATGGCCTTGCAATTGTGATTGGCAAATTGAAGGCATTGAAGAAACTCATTGCCATCGCATCAGCACCTATTTTAGATGCGCTATATGGGGATTGTGGTTGCAATGGATGTTTCTCATCAATCGGCACGTATTGAGCTGTGCCGTAGACTTCACTGGTAGAGGTGTGAATAACCCGCTTGACGCCATTCTCCATAGCCGCTTGGCAGATATTAAGGGTACCTTTAATATTTGTATCAACATAACTATCCGGAGCAACATAGGAGTAGGGAATAGCAATTAGCGCGCCAAGGTGGAAAATAATATCTACGCCTTTAGTGATATGTTTACAGTAGTGGGGGTCACGTATGTCACCATTCAAAACTTCGATATCACGAAGACATCCCACATCCTCAAGCCAGCCCCAGTAATTAAATGAATTATATTGAGAAAGTGCTTTCACTTGATACCCCTCAGCGAATAGCATTTCTGTTAAGTGAGAGCCAATAAAACCATCAGCGCCAGTTATCAAAACAGTGTCAGATTTACGTGTCATAATAATTTCGTATTTGTATCGATTGTGTTTTTTACTTCCAATTTAAGCTTCTTGATTTCCAACTTGAGTGCTGCATACTCTTCCATTTTTCGCTGCAAAAAATGATGTGCAATCCTAGCTTTCTCAGCCATACCCGTAGGGGTAAGCACATAGACATAGCCGAATTTGTTTTTCGATTTGGCGAAGTTTTTCATCTTCACCAGTCCTTTTTCCATTAATGCTTTAATACAATAATTCAATTTTCCAACGCTTATACCAAGCATACCGGCAAGCTCTCGCTGAGTAAGGTCGGGGTTTTCCTGCAAAATCTGCATTACACGGAAATAGATATCTTGTTGCCGCCCAGTTTGCCTGTTTATCATCTATTTTTGATGGGTTAGTATGTTAGCGTCTGACATGCTACCGCCCTACCGAATCAACCTCGGCATACTTAGGCAGGAAACTTGTTTAATGCAAATAGGTTTGTTCAATATTGAACAGTTTATCACGCAACAGCGTAAATTCTTCTTTGCAGCAACAAAGAGCTGGAACGGAAGCTTAATTTGTTCCGCTAGGAGGTACGAAATATGCGGATAATTTTAAAGTAACTCAGCAAATATAGTGCAATCGCAAAGCTCATTAGTAGCGCCAGGATTGGGGTTACTTCATAAAAAATACTGCCAAACAGTCCTGCACCCACTGAAAACAGCCATACCAAAGGGGAAACCGCTGCATTCTTTAAGCACGGGTTAGTAATTGTCAGACGCTTCTTCACCACGCGCGAATGAATCAGGCTGTGCAAATGAAGATGGTCGGGGTGCGCTGGGTGATGCTTGCGATAGCGCCGACGCCAGATCGTAAACACCACTTCGGTAACGGGATAAAAACAAATCAATAAGCTGGCCCAAACAGAGACTTCAGAGTGCCGCATCGGCAGCATGATGGCAATCCAGCCTAGCAAAAATCCCAGCAGGTAAGCGCCGCCATCGCCTAAAAATAATTTACCGAAAGGAAAATTAAACACGAAAAATCCAGCAATGGCCGCCATCACCAGCACTATCAGCTGGAGTAGCGCATAATCACTTACCTGATAAGCAATCGCGGCAAAAGCCGTCAGGCAAATCAAGCTGAGCCCGCTGGCCAAGCCATTAAAGCCATCCACAATGTTCATTGCATTCGCAAAGCCAGCCACCGCAAAGCACGTAAACCCTATCGCAACAACAGGCCAAGCTTGCAGTAAGGCGTCAAGGCCAAATACATTGGCTCGTGTGAGCCAATAACCAGTTAACCAGCAAGCAAGGCCTGCGCTCAGCGTTGTGGCCACCAGGCGTTCGCGAACGCCCACCCGCTTCGTAATATCCTCAATAAAGCCAGCTAAAAATGCCGGCAGCGCCGCGACGAGTACTTGAGAAGCAAGGGTTGCATTCGAGCTGTAAAACAAGCCGATAAATAACGCCAGCATAATGGGGAGCCCGCCAATCCGTGGCGTAGGGTGGGCATGAATTTTTTGTATGCCAATTTGGCTATCGTGGCTCAGCACACCGTGCCAGCGCTGGGTAAGAAGGATGACACCGCCGAGCGATACTGAAATAGCAAAAACGAGCAGGGCACTACCATAAAGCGATTGCATGGCTTTTTATCCAAACTTTAATTGTGCGAGTGGCAGCGGCACACGCTGCTGTTTGCCAAGCAGCTCAATCAATAATAGCGCCCGCTGCTCACCCGAGGGAGCCGTGACTATGCCTTGATATTCGCCACTCAGGCCTTTTAATGGCCCAGCCATAATCGGCAAGGTTTGACCAGGCATCGCCAACGGTTGTGTTTGCTGGGCTGTGTAGCTTAACAACCGCTGCAACAGCGCCTCATCAATTTGGGCAGGCCGATCCCCAAACCATAATAAATCAACCACCCCAATCGTAGAGCGAATGGGTGACCAAGCCTTACTGCTAAAACTAGCTTGTAATTGAACAAACAAATAGCGCGGAAACAAAGGCTCCTGCACCGTGACCAGCTTGCCCCTCTGCGTTTTTTCACGGGTGAGCAATGGGCAACACGCTTCATAACCCTGGCGACACAGGTTTTCCAGGGCTATGCGCTCTTGCTTGGGCTTGGAATAAATGACATACCAAGTCATGTTAACCTCTCCCTAGCCGCAATAGCTGGCGCAAACGAGCCCATTGCGCCGCTGTAGTCGGGCTCTGTGGGCGATGCAGCGCACTACGTACAAAAACAAATAACAGTAATATAATAAACATGACCAGGGTCACCATAACGGCAATCAAGGCTTTTTTCGGTTTACTTTTACGCTCAGGCACCTCTGCTTTGTCAACAACTTGAATCAATAAGCCCTCGCGGCTTTCATCGATTTTCGCTAGCTCATATTGCTTGGTCATCAGTTCAAAGAGGGTTTCTTGGTATTTAAACTCGCGGTAGGCCCCAACATAATCACTGCTGTCTGCGGTGCGCTCACTGTCAGCCTGTTTGAGTGTGTTTAGTTGGTTACGCAGGGCGGCCAGCTCCGCCATCGCTTGCTTAAACGGCGGTGCATTCTCGGTAAGGTATGTGCGCATTGCACCCAGTTTAATTTCTTGCGCCGTAATCTGTGCCTTGAGTTGCGCCACGGCAGCCAGAGCAGACCCAGGATTCTGTTTCAGGGCAGACTCATTCACCCCCGCCGATTTCAGCCGGGTTTCACTCGTGATCAAATCTTGTTTTATTTTCGCTAACTGCTTCTCAAAAAATACGCGGCGCTGGCTGGCTTCAGTCACGGCCAGTTCACTCAGCAGCACACTCAGTTGCTCAACATAGGCATTCGCCAGTGTGGCCGCAAACTGGGGGTCACGGTCATCCACACTCAAGGTAATCAACCCATCTTTCCCTGCGGCAATCTTTACCGCTTTTTGCAATGCTTCGCGCACCTCAACTTTGAGTTTAAGGTCGTAATGCTCTGGCAGTTTGAAGCGGGTAGCGAGCGCATCACGAATCGCGTTTGACTGCAGAAATGAGACGTATTGATCCATGGGGTTTTTAATGCCAGTAGCCGCACCCGCCACCCCCGCCAGCGCGCCTAATGACTGCAATGCAGACGCTGCCGCACTCTGCTGCTGTTGTGGGGGTAAAAACCGGGTGGTCGCGGTGTAAGTCGGGGGAATCACAAAGCTTACGCCCAAAGCAACCAAGCCGCACAGCAGCGGTGCCAGCACCAGTAATTTTAGGTTCTCTGCCAACGTAACGAGGATATCCAGCAAGCTGATTTCATCGGTTTCGGCTTCAGCTTGCGAGTCGATATGCGGTTGCGCCATGTTCACCCTCTTTTATTTTGATAATGTGTGAATTGCTGCTGCCGCAATACCAAACTGCCCGAGCACTTGCGACCAATCTTTGAGGCCGCGCATAAAGGCGGTATAAGCACTCTCGCGATTGAGCTTTTCTGGCACCACAATGGTGTCGCCCGGCAATAATGCCTGACTTTGAACGCTGGCGCTAAACCAGGATTGCGTCGGGGCCATAATCGAGCCGTCCGCACGGACCACAAATACACCATTCAAATCTGCCTCACGATCAACCCCAGCAATATCAAGATATTGCTGCACGGTTCGTTTGGCTTTCCAAACGAAAGCGCTGGAAGTGTTCACTGCACCTACAACAGAGATAAAGCTGGGCTTGCTGGGAATAAAAATCTTATCGGCATCCTCCAACACAATATCGGGCACATCTTGAACCTGTTTTACATCCCCCCCCAATTCAAGCGCTATGCGGCCTGTTGGCTTGAGCGTACGCAGCCGTGCCAACTGCGCTTGCTGTGCGGCCACCGCAGCTTGCTGCATACGCGCGGCATTATTGGCATCCGCTGCGCTAGTTTGGTTAGCTAGGGTCGTGGCCAACTGCGAATTCGCTTGCTGCTCAGCCCGTTGTAAGGCGCGATCTAGGTTGTCTTGCTGTAATTTGCGCGTGCTTTCGCGCGTAAAGGTCAGGCCATACAGGTAGGCTTGTTCGGTCAGGCCGCCCGCCCGCTGCAGCAACTTTTGCAGGGTTTCTCCAGGTTGCAGCTGATAAATCCCAGGCGTACGCACCTCCCCCTCCAGGCGAACAAACTGGGTTTGGCGGCTAACCGGGACCCGTACATCTTTTTTAGAAAAAATCGTAACTACATCACCCGCTTGTAATGGCAAGTTATGCAGGGGGTCTTCATCCAAAATGGCCCGCGCCAAATTAAAGGGAAGCAGCTGGGTATTGAGGTCGCGCTGGTTCAAACGCTCTATCACGGCATAGTCCCAATTGACTTCATCCAACATATTCCGTACATCGCGCTCTACTTTGTCTGCATCAGCATTTTTACCGCTCTCATATTGCACCAAAATATTTTTGCGGGTGTAGTAATCAGGGGTAATCAGCGCTTCGCGGGCGGGAATCAGGTCTTTAATCCGCATTCCTGGCTTAAAGGCATGGCGTAAAGGGCGCTCGACATTGCCCCGTAGGGTGACCGCATTTTCAAAACGCGGAGAAATCGCAAGCAAGGTGAGCACATCGCCATCTTGCAATTTGCGGTTTAACCCGACGTCGTTAAGGGCGACTTCGTCAACTCGGCGGGCAACTTTTTGTGTTGGATCAATTTGTTCAACCAAGACTTTGGCGGGATTCGCCAGTACAGGGGCGCCCCCCGCATACTCGAGCAATGTTGCCAAGCGAGTGTTAGGTAGTACTTCATAAATGGCGGGTACTTTTGCCGTGCCCAATAGCGCGACTCGCGGCCCTGCTGGCGGCACGAAGACTACGTCCCCCGCAACCAACCGCAAGTCTTTAGATTTATCGCCCACCACGATCAGGTCATAAAGATCAATCTCGCCTACCGTAGTGCCCTGCCGGCGCAGCTGGATCTTGCGCATAGAGCCATTCACATTAGGGCCACCAGCGGCAAACAGTGCGCTCAGCATCGTGGGTTGCCCGGGAACGATATAACTGCCGGGGCGCTTTACTTGCCCAACCACAAAGACGGCAACACCATTGAGCTTACCCAAAGTGACCGACACATTGAAATTACGATAGGTTTTTGCCATCTCGCTACGTACGCGGCTTTCCAGCTCATTAGGGCGTAGGCCTGCCACACGAAAACTGCCGACACGCGGAATATTGAGTAACCCATCGCGATCAACCGTGGCTTTGAAATCAATATCAAGCGAGCCCCAAGCCCGCACCAATACCTCATCGCCAGCCCCCAGGGTGTAATCGTTGGCAACTGGAGCAAGCTCACCGGGGTTAAACCCCCGGTTTAGAAAGAGCTCGGCCCCAAAAATTGGCAGTTTTTTTCCACTGGCGCTTTGCACGAATTTTTGAAACTCGCTCTCAGGTTCTTCGCTGGGGCTATTAGTAATAGCCAGGGTATCGCTAACTGGCGTGGCGCGTTGGCCAGCACCGCGAAGTGGTGCGGGCGCGTTAGGTGTTGCAGTGTCGGTGGCTATGTTGCTTAACTGGTTGGGATTGCTGGTCGTCGTTGGCGCCGGCACACTCAAACCACTGCTTGGGCTCAGCTGCAAGGCATTTGACGCGGTTTGGCTGTTGGCCAATCCAGCCGTAAAACTGGCTGCAACCAAAAAGAGATAGCCTGCCTTGGCAAAGGTATGTGTAAAACGAGACAACGTGACTCTCCCTGATAAGGTCGGGTACGTTGCAGCATGGTGCCGGGAGAGGGAATCGAACCCTCACGATATCTCTACCACTGGATTTTGAGTCCAGCGCGTCTACCAATTCCGCCATCCCGGCCAGTTGATTTCGGCTAGCAATTTACCGAGGGGCGCATTCTAACGCAAAAAAATCGTCAAATGAAATTTTTATGCCAGTTATTTGACATGATTAGCAGGCTCACTGCCAATCGCATACACCACATTACTCACTAACCGTTACCAATCTTGTTGCTGCCACGCAAACCAATGTAACTGCACTTATTTAAATCAATCTCTCATTGTAACAAAAGCCGCATGGCAAAATGATGAAAAACTGGCTTGACAGAATAAAAAATAGGCACGCCTTGCCTCTCGCTAGAGGTATGATGCCGATCCTATTCATACAAGCCTCTCTCTGGAGGCCTAATCCTCTTTGATAAGACGATATTAAGCCATGCAGCTGGACGACTTCGACTATTTCCTCCCCCCCGAACTGATTGCGCAATACCCCCTCAGTCATCGCAGTGCCAGTCGCCTGTTGGCCTGTCCACGCGATCTCGACGGTCACATCGGCCATCAAGATTTGCAATTCACCGACTTGCCTCAGTTTTTGCAAGCTGGAGATGTGTTGGTCTTCAATAATACGAAAGTGATTCCAGCGCGACTGTATGGGCGTAAAGCGAGTGGTGGCCAGATTGAGGTACTGATCGAACGGATTTTGAATGACCACCAAGCCTGGACACACATCAAAGCCAGCAATGCGCCCCCCGCCGGTAGCATGCTGCATTTTGAAATGGGAGAAGTCCACTTTCAGGCCGACGTGTTAGGGAGGTCAGGCCCAGAAAGCAGCCTGTTTCACTTGCGGTTTCACCTTCCCACCGAGATCACGAATCTGTATTCACTCCTCGAAGCCTACGGAGAGCTGCCGCTCCCCCCGTACATCACTCACACGCCTGACAGCCAAGATAAAGACCGCTATCAAACAGTGTATGCGAGTCAACCTGGGGCAGTCGCGGCACCCACTGCAGGCCTGCATTTTGATACGCCGTTATTGGAACAGCTCCGTAAGCAAGGCATTCATTTGGCTTACCTGACCCTGCATGTGGGTGCCGGCACCTTTCAGCCCGTGCGGGTTAACACCATTGCGGAACACCGCATGCACAGTGAGTGGTACCACATTCCCGAAGACACTGCCGCCACTATCGCGGCGGCCAAAGCGCAGGGGCGGCGGGTCATCGCGGTTGGCACCACCAGCATGCGGAGCCTGGAGGCCGCTTGTTTACGCGGCCAGGGGGCCGTCTGCAGCGGCAGCGCCGAAACCGATATTTTCATTACCCCAGGCTTCAAGTTTCAGGCAGTCGATGCCTTGATTACGAACTTCCATTTGCCGAAATCAACCCTACTGATGTTGATCGCCGCGTTTGTTGGCATGGATGCGATGCGGGCGGCCTACGCCCATGCCATCGCCCAACACTACCGTTTTTTTAGCTATGGCGATGCCATGTATCTCGAGCGCGGCCCACTGCCATCATCGAACTAACCATGACCAACCCGACTTTTCAATTACTGGCAACCGATGGAGCAGCCCGCCGAGGTCGCTTAACCTTACAACATGGCACGGTAGAAACGCCGATTTTTATGCCCGTGGGCACCTATGGCAGCGTCAAAGGCATGCGTCCAGCGGACCTAGACGACATTCAGACGCAGATTATTCTGGGAAATACCTTTCACCTCTGGTTGCGGCCTGGACTGCAAACGATTGAGGCGTTTGGTGGTTTGCACCGCTTTATCGGCTGGGACAAACCGATTTTGACGGATTCCGGTGGCTTCCAAGTATTTTCTTTGGGGGCGCTGCGTAAAATCACAGAAGAAGGGGTGCGCTTCCAGTCTCCCATCAATGGCGACCGGCTGTTTTTGACCGCCGAAGAGTCAATGCGGATTCAAACTGTCCTGAACGCCGATGTGGTGATGATTTTTGATGAATGCACACCCTACAAGGTCGGTGATCAGATCGCCACCTACCAGCAAGCTGCTGACTCAATGCGCCTGTCTTTGCGTTGGGCGAAACGATCCCGACAAGCCTTTGCC
This sequence comes from Parvibium lacunae, assembly GCF_003335215.1. GTDB lineage: Bacteria > Pseudomonadota > Gammaproteobacteria > Burkholderiales > Burkholderiaceae_D > Parvibium > Parvibium lacunae. The sequence goes on from NZ_QPGB01000003.1 coordinate 124,342, forward strand.
GCGCTGGAAAATCCCAATGCCTTGTTTGGTATTGTCCAAGGCGGTATGTATGAGCCCTTACGGGAAGAGTCTCTGGCAGGATTGCTCGACATTGGCTTTCATGGCTATGCGATAGGAGGGTTGTCAGTCGGCGAGCCTAAGGAAGACATGGTGCGCATACTTGAGCACACGACGCCACGCCTGCCGGCCCAACAAGCCCGCTATCTCATGGGAGTGGGCACGCCTGAAGACTTAGTGTTTGCCGTGAGTCGGGGGATCGATATGTTCGATTGCGTTATGCCGACTCGCAATGCCCGCAATGGCTGGCTTTTCACGCGGTTTGGGGATATCAAGATCCGTAACGCCAAATACAAAAGCGATACTCGGCCATTAGATGACACTTGCACCTGTTATACCTGTCAGCATTTTAGCCGTGGTTATCTACATCACTTGCAAAAGTGCAATGAACTCTTGGGCGCACAACTAAATACCATTCACAATCTGCACTACTATTTGACGCTCATGGCAACGATGCGTAGTGCAATTGAAACCGGCACATTCCGTGCGTTCCTTGCCCAGTTTCAGGCTGAGCGCCAGCGTGGTACAGATTAACCCAATACCATCCTGGTGCCCACCAACCAAATGGCCGCCTGAACATAAAAAGGGAGAGAGGCTGACGTGTATAATCGCCCAGCGTTTAATTTGCTGTGGGGTTGCGGCCTGAGACAGCGTCGCTCAACCAGAGTCGCTGAACCATTACATGATTTTTTGAGACAGGAGTAGCTGTGTTTATTTCTAATGCCTATGCACAAGCGGCTGGCGCCAGTGGCGCGGGGAGCACACTGGGTCAGTTTTTACCGTTGATTTTGATGTTCATTTTGCTGTATTTCCTGATGATTCGGCCACAAATGAAGAAAGCCAAGGAGCAGCGCGCCATGATTGAGGCCTTGGCAAAGGGCGACGAAGTCATCACCGTGGGCGGCATCCTGGGTAAAATTACGCAAGTGGATGAAGCCTACATTAATGTGGAAGTCGCGAAAGCCAATGGACAAGCGATTGAAATGACCTTGCAAAAAGGTGCCGTGCAAACCGTGTTACCCAAAGGCACGCTCAAGCAAGCGAGCAAATAATCGTCAGCGGCCAGTGAGGGTGGGGCTAACCCCACTCTTCGGCGTGATGCTCCCCTTTCGCTGAATGGATCCCGGCATTCGCGCACGCTCACCAGCCCACTAGCAGCATGCTTCAACTATTTCATATCACTGATCAATTATGAATCGCTATTCGCTGTGGAAATACACTTTAATTGCGGCCACCCTGGTTTTAGGGTTGCTCTATACCTTGCCCAACTTCTATGGCGAAGCCCCTGCAGTTCAGATTTCTGCAGGTAAAGCGACTACCCGCATCGAACCTGCGTTGGCGGGCCAAATCGAACAAACCCTCAAAGCAGCAGCGCTGCCCTATAAAAGCGTGAGTTATGAGGCCGTCGGCCAGCAGCACTCAGTCCGTGTCCGCGTTGGAGATACCGAAACCCAACTCAAAGTACAAGATGCCGTCAACAAACTGCTGAACCCCGTCGCCAATGACCCCCAGTATGCCGTCGCGCTCAATTTACTCTCTAATACGCCGGCCTGGCTTGAAAGCCTGCGTGCGCAGCCGATGTACCTGGGCCTAGATTTACGTGGGGGCGTACATTTTCTATTGCAGGTTGATCTGCAAGCTGCGGTCGTGAAACGCCTGGATGTTCTGGCAACCGACGTACGGGAGCAATTGCGTAACAAAAAAATCCGTCATGGTGGTGTCGCCAAGGTTGCCAACGGCTTGGAAGTTCGCTTTCGCGACGAGGAATCGCTGAATCGTGCCAAAACCTTGCTGCGCGATACCTTGCCCGACCTCAGTTATGACGAGCGAGGTGGTAACGGTGAATTCACGCTGGTCGGGTCATTTACCCCGCAAGCCAAACAGCGCACCTTGGATTTCGCCCTCAAACAAAACATGACCACTTTGCATAATCGGATCAATGAGCTGGGTGTGGCGGAACCGATTATTCAACAGCAAGGTGCTGACCGGATTGTGGTTCAGTTACCGGGTATTCAAGATGTGGCTTCTGCCCTGCGGGTGTTGGGGCGCACAGCAACCCTTGAAGTGCGCATGGTAGATAGCAGCCCAGAAGCAGAAAGCGCCTTACTAGCCGATCAGGTGCCGCTGGGGCTAGAGCGGTTCACCGAACGTGGCGGTCGGCCCTTACTGGTCAAAAAAGAGGTCATTCTTACTGGCGAAAATTTCACGGATGCCCAAGCTGGCTTTGACAATCAGTCCCAAGAACCGGCCGTGCATCTGAAACTCGATGCCAAAGGCGCCCGTATTTTCAAGGAAGTCACCGCCCAGAACGTTGGGAAGCGTATGGCTATTTTATTGATCGAAAAAGGCCGTGGCGAAATAATTACTGCCCCGGTTATCCGTACCGAAATTGGAGGTGGCCAAGTACAAATTAGCGGTCAGATGGATGTGGTTGAAGCCAATGAAACTGCCCTGCTGATTCGGGCAGGCTCACTTGCTGCGCCGATGGAGGTCATTGAACAGCGCCTGATTGGCCCAAGTTTGGGGAAAGAAAATATCACCAAAGGTTTTAACTCGACCTTGTATGGCTTCATCGCTATTGCCGTCTTCATGATCGGTTATTACATGCTATTCGGCGCTTTCTCGGTTGCTGCTCTGGCCGCAAACGTACTGCTTTTGATTGCGCTGCTGTCGCTCTTGCAAGCCACCCTGACACTGCCCGGCATAGCCGCGATTGCGCTGACTTTGGGGATGGCTATCGATGCCAACGTACTGATTAATGAACGGATTCGCGAAGAATTGCGTCATGGCAACTCACCACAAGCCGCGATTACCGCGGGGTATGAGCGAGCTTGGGCCACGATCTTAGATTCAAACATCACGACACTCATCGCAGGCTTGGCGTTGCTGATTTTTGGCTCTGGTGCGGTGCGGGGGTTTGCGGTTGTTCATTGCTTGGGGATCCTCACGTCGATGTTTAGCTCCGTCATGGTATCTCGGGCCTTGGTTAACCTCTGGTATGGTCGCCGTAAAAAGCTAGCCTCGCTGGCAATTGGCCAAGTCTGGAAACCCAGTCATTAAATCAAATGGATGACATGGTTGTGTTGAAGTTTAGAGAGAGATAGGCTCTCGCACACCGTCACAGGAAAATATTATGGAATTTTTTCGCCTCAAACGTGACCTGCCGTTTATGAAACATGCGTTGATTTTCAACGCGATTTCGATGATTACGTTCATCGCTGCGGTCACTTTTATTGTCTTACGTGGCTTCCATTTCAGCATTGAATTTACCGGCGGCACGGTCTTGGAGGTCAGCTACGCGGAACCAGCGCAACTGGAACCGATTCGGCAAACACTGAGCCAACTGGGTTACAGTGATCATCAGGTGCAAAACTTTGGCACGGCACGGGATGTGATGATTCGCCTACCCGCGCAAAAAGGTCTCAATAGCCAGCAGCAAAGTGATGCGGTAATGGCGGCACTGCAAGCACAAGATAAAACCATTACCTTGCGTCGGGTCGAGTTTGTCGGGCCCCAGGTCGGTGAAGAACTGGCCCATGATGGCCTGATTGCCCTGGCGATTGTGATTGTTGGGATCATGATTTACCTGGCGATTCGCTTCGAGTGGAAGTTCGCGGTGGCGGCCATTATTGCCAACTTGCACGATGTCATCATCATTTTAGGTTTTTTTGCTTTTTTCCAGTGGGAGTTTTCACTGTCGGTCTTGGCGGCTGTGCTTGCTGTACTGGGCTACTCGGTGAACGAATCGGTTGTGGTCTTTGATCGAGTACGCGAAACTTTCCGCAACAACAAAAAACGTAAACTGACGGTTCCTGAAGTGTTGAATCATGCGATCACCAGCACGATCTCCCGGACGATTATTACCCACGGCTCAACCCAGATGATGGTCACCGCCATGCTTATCTTTGGTGGCCCGACCCTGCACTACTTTGCCTTGGCACTAACCATCGGGATTTGCTTCGGCATTTACTCATCCGTTCTGGTCGCCGCCCCCCTCGTAATGTGGCTGGGTGTTAAGCGTGAAGACTTAATTCGGCCCGTAAAAAAAGACAATCCGCATGAGGTTGAGTTACCTTAACTGCGCTGCGTCCAATTTTAAGAGGAGAGTCGGGCATGCGTCTCTTGATTTGGGATCTCCCCACACGGTTGTTTCACTGGCTGTTAGTACTTTGCGTCGTTGGCGCTTTTGTAACCGTAAAGATCGGTGGGAATGCTCTCCAATACCATTTCTGGTTTGGCTATGCCGTGCTCACCTTGTTGCTATTCCGTTTGATTTGGGGCTTGGTTGGCGGTCATTACAGTCGTTTTCTTCATTTTCCTTTGCGGCCAACCCAACTGCGTGCCTATCTAAGCGGTCACACTTCGTTGCATCTCGGCCATAACCCACTGGGTAGTTTGTCTGTCCTTGCCTTGCTCGCTGCGCTCTTGTTTCAGTCTGTGAGCGGCTTGTTCGCCAATGATGACATTGCCAGCGAAGGGCCTCTCACAATCTGGATCAGTAAAAGCCTGAGCGATACCATTACACATCTGCATCATGAAAATGAGGCGATTTTATTGGGCTTAATCAGTTTACATCTTGCCGCTATTTTGTTTTATGCTTGGTTTAAGCGGGAAAACTTGGTGGGCCCGATGCTGCATGGCCACAAGACAGTGGCCACTCCGCTTTCAGCTACGCCGCTGAAAACCAGCGTTGACGGTCGCGGGCAGCGAATCATCGCGCTAATTCTCCTATTAACCTGTGCTGGCATCGTCTACTGGATTACCCAACTGAAGCCTTAAATTATGCGTCTTAAAGCTGTCACGCCAGAAGATATTCCCTTTGGACGAGTACTCCCATTTGCCTTGCTCGATGCCGATGCCAATATTTTGATTGCCGCCGGCCAAAGCGTCACACCCGAGCAGTTTGCCGTGCTTGAAACCTTTGGCGTGTTTCGTGACGCGGATTGGGAGCCGCCCCTAGAAACGACAGAACATGGCACGATCGGTGCCGGGCTGCCAGCCCCCCATCCGATCACCCCTTACGATGGCAGAACGCCACAACGGCAATCAGACACTAGGGCGAATAAGCAGCCGCCCAAACAGAGTGATGGGATCCAATACCTACGAATGAATTTTCTCGGGAGCGAAGAAGGGTTTTTTGTCCGGCTGTATGGCATGGTTCCCGGGCAGTCGCTCATCATCTCCGCACCGATTGAGAACGGGCAATTACTCTTTGTCAAAGAAGGCGATTTATTTGACTTCAAAGGGTTCTATTCACGTGCCATCTATTCATTCTCTGCGGCGGTGCGCCAGGTTTGTTTTCAACCCTTCCCTTATTTACATATCAATTGGCCCGAACCTTCGCGGGTTAGTAAACAGATCGTCCGACAAACACGGCGTATCGATATCAGCTTGCCGTGTACCCTGTACATTGGGCCAGCGCTCAAAAAAACGATTAATGGTGTGGTTCGTAATTTATCGACCGGGGGCCTGGAAATCGAATTATTTGGCCATCTGGATGACACCACGCCTGCCGGCAGCCAGGTCAAAGTCGCTTTTCGAGTTCCTGTGCATGGCCAAAAATTCATGATTGAGCATGAGGCGAAATTGGTTGGAAAACGAACGTATGAAGATGAGCCCGCAGAACGTTACGGCCTTTCATTTGAAAACCTGCCCTATGACATGTTATTGGCCTTGCATGGGTATATTCAGGAAACCCTCTTAAATCGTCTGGAAACCCCGTTGTTTGCTGTCTAAACCAGATTACAGCATAAAGGCGCTTACGCGCCGTTTTCGTTTTGCTGTTTTTGTGCCAGTAATTGCGATAACGCTGGTTCAGGGCGCCAGTAGTCAGGGCCTTTAAGAACCTTGCCGCGCTCATCATAAATCGGTTGCCCATTAGCATCTAATTTAGAGAAATTAGATTGCATGATGATGCTGAGAACCGCATCAAGTGGTAAGCCAAATTTGGCCATCTCCGAAGCACAGTAGACCTGTATATCGCCAAGCCAATCAGCCAACATCGTTAGCAGCGCTAATTCTGTCTTGGTCCGTGTCGCATCGTCTGCCGCCACGGCAGGCTGCTCAAGGCTACGCGCAACCTCAAGAATCTCTTCTACCTCGGTCAGCTCTTCTTGCAAAATCGCTTTGAAGGCTTGCAGTCGTTCGATTACCGGTACGCCAACGGCAAGGGTCGGGCGCGTATTTACCGGCAAACGATAAATCTGATTGAATTTCTGTATGTCGTCAGCAAATTGGCTCATGGTATTCACATTAAATGGGAGGATAAAAAAGCCCTGCTCACGCAGGGCTTTTAACCCAGGACATTCGTCCTGCTAGACCCGATAATTAGGGCCGGCTAGCAGTCGGGAATGGCCATGCAGCAGAAGGGGTAATCGCTGCTGGTTTTGGTGCTTCTACCGCAGGGGCAGGAGCAGGGGCAGCTTTTTCAGGGGCAGGCTTTTTAGCTGCCGCCTTTTTTGCTGCGGGTTTTGCTGCTGGCTTCGCTGCAGGTTTTGCTGCCGCTTTTTTAGCAACAGCCTTTTTCGCTACGGGTTTAGCCGCTGCTTTCTTGGCTGCAGGTTTTGCCGCTGGCTTAGCTGCTGCCTTCTTCGCTACGGGTTTAGCCGCTGCTTTCTTGGCTGCAGGTTTTGCCGCTGGCTTAGCTGCTGCCTTCTTCGCTACGGGTTTAGCCGCTGCTTTCTTGGCTGCAGGTTTTGCCGCTGGCTTGGCTGCTGCCTTCTTCGCTACGGGTTTAGCCGCTGCTTTCTTGGCTGCAGGTTTTGCCGCTGGCTTGGCTGCTGCCTTCTTCGCTACGGGTTTAGCCGCTGCTTTCTTGGCTGCAGGTTTTGCCGCTGGCTTGGCTGCTGCTTTCTTCACTGCTGGTTTAGCCGCAACTTTTTTAGCGGCTGGTTTTTTGGCGGCAGTCTTTGCTGCTGCTTTTTTTTCAGTTGCCATAGCACTCTCCTTCAATTTAAGGACGAACAAAAAAACCCAGTTTGTTGAACCGAACGCACAGGGCATTCACACACCTGTTTACTAAAAGCCGCTGGCTGGCAATAAACAAGTCCATGAATATGAAAAACCGCGTTCTGGTTAAGAACGCGGTCGTAATTGGATCGATAAAATTTGAGATGGGATTTTTGGAGGGCAAAAAGGCCAATTCATCATGTGAATTGTATGAGGAGAGAAGAGGTTGCTTATCGCTAAATACAGCTGGCATCCTAGGGCAGTGAACCCACTTATGTCTCAATCTTGCCTGACTCCCAAATAGTTACGATTACATTGAGTCGGTTCCCATTCTCTAGGGTGAGAATGGGGTTGGTATTGTCAATTATTCCCAACTTAATGCGCCACCCGTTTGGTACTCAATCACACGGGTTTCAAAAAAGTTACGTTCTTTTTTCAAATCAATCATTTCAGCCATCCAGGGAAATGGATTTTCTTCCTGGGGGAAAAGAGGTTCGATCCCGATTTGCTGACAACGACGATTGCAAATGAACCGCAAGTATCCCTTGAACATTGAAGCGTTTAGTCCCAACACACCACGAGGCATTGTGTCCTCGGCGTAACGATACTCTAAATCTACGGCTTTGCGAAAGAGTTCTTTAATTTCTTCCTTCAATTCAGGGGTCCATAAGTGGGGATTTTCCAACTTAATTTGGTTAATCAAGTCGATCCCGAAATTACAGTGCAAAGATTCGTCGCGCAAAATATATTGATACTGCTCTGCAGCGCCGACCATTTTATTTTGCCGACCGAGGGAAAGAATCTGGGTAAAGCCAACATAGAAGAACAATCCTTCCATGATGCAGGCAAATACGATGAGTGACTTCAAGAGCTTCTGATCGTTTTCAGGGGTTCCCGTTTTAAAGGCTGGATCCGTGAGTGTATCGATAAATGGAATCAGAAATTCATCTTTATCTCGAATCGATGAAACCTCATGATAAGCATTGAAAATCTCGCCCTCATCAAGCCCTAAAGACTCAACGATGTATTGATAAGCGTGTGTATGAATCGCTTCCTCAAAAGCTTGGCGCAACAGATATTGGCGACACTCTGGGGCGGTAATTTGCCGATAAGTGCCCAACACAATATTGTTCGCTGCGAGGGAATCTGCGGTAACGAAGAAACCCAAATTACGTTTGATAATGCGGCGCTCATCGTCGGTTAAACCGTTCGGATTCTTCCACAGCTCAATGTCGCGCTGCATATTAATTTCCTGCGGCATCCAGTGGTTAGCGCAACCGGCCAGATATTTTTCCCAGGCCCATTTGTACTTAAATGGCACCAACTGATTAACATCAGTCTGACCATTAATGATTCGTTTGTCTGCCACATTAACCCGGCGTTCTGCATCGGCAGCTGTGGTCGCAGCGGCGGCATAAACTGGCGCTAACGCCACATGCTCTGGCTGCAGATCGGCAAAATTATTCCGGGTTGCAGGAGTCGCACTTACCTGGCGTGCCGAGATTAACGAAGCAGCGGGTGTTGGTGCTTGCAAACCCACCGTCCCCATTGGCAGGGGTGCGGCGGGAGGCACAGAACGATTCGGGGTCGGCGTAGCGACAGCATCATCCCAACTTAACATACTCTTCCTTTCCAACTCATTTCAGCATAGCAAGCTGACGTCGCAATACAATGGTAGCGGATCAATCTTGCTTTGTTTTTTGACTGTCTTACTGACAAGCTTCGCACTCTTCGAACCCAGGGTCGCCAGGGCGTAGGGTGCAGACATTCCCGACAATCTCTGGCTCCGGCAGCGCATGGCTTGTAGCAACGCCCCCATCGCTGGGCACCGAGTTAAGCTGCCCAATTCGATTGCTGGTTGATTTCTCGGCATGGGTTGCGCCCATGGTTCGCAAGTAATACGTTGTCTTCAAGCCGCGTAACCAAGCCAATTTGTAGGTTTCATCAAGTTTTTTACCAGACGGTGCGCTGATATAAATATTGAGCGACTGAGCCTGATCAATCCATTTCTGGCGACGTGATGCTGCTTCTACCAACCAAGCAGGATCCATCTCAAAGGCCGTCGCATAGACGTCCCGCAAATCTTGGGGAATACGGTCAATCCGCGACAAGCTGCCATCAAAATACTTGAGATCAGCGATCATGACCTCATCCCACAGCCCCAACCGTTTCAAATCCCGAACCAAGTAGTCATTCACGACCGTAAATTCACCTGACAGGTTAGATTTGACATACAAATTCTGATAGGTGGGTTCAATACAGGCCGACACGTTAATGATGTTGGAAATAGTCGCGGTCGGGGCAATTGCCACGCAATTCGAATTACGCATCCCATACTGCTGAATGCGCGCCCGCAACGCCGCCCAATCCATGGTTTCACTCACGTCCACTTCTACATAGCCGCCCCGTTCTTGCGCGAGCAATTTGAGGGAGTCTTGCGGCAGAATGCCCCGATCCCACAGTGAGCCTGGGTAGGAGCTATAACGACCACGCTCGGCGGCCAGTTCGGTTGAGGCCCAATAAGCGTAATAGCAAACGGCTTCGGTTGAGCGATCAGCGAATTCAACGGCGGCCTGAGAAGCGTAGGGAATCCGCAGCATGTGCAAGCAGTCCTGGAAAGCCATAATGCCCATACCGACAGGACGATGCTTGAGGTTGGAATTGCGTGCCTTGCCGACAGAGTAGTAATTAATATCAATGACGTTATCCAGCATGCGCATGGCAGTGCGGACAGTGCGCTGCAATTTTTCATGATTTAACTCATAGCTGCCAGCGGCATTGAGTGTCAAATGCGCAGCTAGGTTAACCGATCCTAGATTACAAACCGCAATTTCACTGTCGTTGGTGTTCAGCGTAATTTCCGTGCATAGGTTTGAACTGTGGACAACGCCAACATGTTGTTGTGGGGAACGAATATTGCAGGGGTCCTTGAACGTAATCCACGGGTGACCAGTTTCAAATAGCATGCCCAACATTTTTCGCCAGAGCGTGACGGCCTGGACTTTTTTGAATAACTTAAGCTCACCTTGTGCCGCTTTTTCTTCATAGCGCAAATAAGCGCGCTCAAAAGCTTGGCCATAGAGATCATGTAAATCAGGCACATCTGCGGGTGAGAACAGGGTCCACTCACCATTCTCCATCACTCGCTTCATGAACAAATCGGGAATCCAATTCGCGGTATTCATGTCGTGAGTACGGCGGCGATCATCGCCCGTGTTCTTGCGCAATTCCAGAAACTCTTCAATATCTAAGTGCCATGATTCCAGGTAAGTACAGACAGCCCCTTTACGCTTGCCGCCCTGATTCACGGCCACGGCGGTATCGTTCACCACCTTGAGGAAAGGAACAACCCCTTGTGATTTGCCATTGGTGCCTTTAATCCAGGAACCCATCGCACGAACCGGCGTCCAGTCATTCCCTAAGCCGCCCGCATACTTGGCCAGTAAGGCATTCTCTTTGATCGCCTCGTAGATCCCATCAAGGTCATCTGCCACCGTGGTGAGGTAGCAGGATGATAATTGTGGCCGCAGCGTACCGGAATTAAACAAGGTCGGGGTAGAACTCATGAAATCGAACGATGAAAGCAACTGGTAGAACTCAATCGCCCGGGTTTCACGATCAATCTCACTGATAGCCAAACCCATCGCTACGCGCATAAAAAAGGCTTGGGGCAATTCAATCCGTTCACCTTCAACATGTAAGAAATAGCGGTCATAGAGGGTTTGTAAGCCAAGGTAACTGAACTGATTATCGCGTTCTGCCAACAAGGCATTGGCCAGTTTTTTCAAATCAAATTGCGCCAACTTTGGGTCTAGCAGTTGGGCCTCAATGCCGCGCTTGATAAACTTGGGGAAATAGTCCGCATAGCGGGCTGCCATGTCAGCAGGTGCCACTTCCTCGCCCAGCACTTCGCGCCGAATCGTATGCTGCAAAATGCGGGCGGTAACCTGGCTGTAAGCAGGGTCTTTCTCAATCATGGCGCGTGCGGCCAAAATCGCAGACTTATAGACCTCATCCAAAGGAATGCCGTCGTACAAATTCTTCAAGGTTTCTTTGAAAATGGCCACAGGGTCAACATGCTCTTCGAGACCGGCGCAAGCAGCTTGCAATAAGGATTGAATGGCCAGTACATCCAGCGGCCTACTCACACCGCCATCCACCACCTGCAGCGCCACCTCGGCTGACGCCGATTGTGCGGTTTGGGTTTCGCGCTGCTTTGCTCGCTCCTGGGCACGTTTCTCGCGATACAAAACGTAAGCCCGCGCAACATCATGCTCGCCAGAGCGCATTAACGATAACTCAACCTGATCCTGAACGTCTTCGATATGGAAGGTACCGCCCGCTGGTTGACGGCGAACCAAGGCATTGACCACCGCTTGGGTTAACCCTTCAACCAATTCACGCACACGCGCAGACGCAGCGCCTTGCCCGCCATTCACCGCCAAGAAAGCTTTGGTTAAAGCAATCGCAATTTTGCTAGGCTCAAAACCCACGACCGCGCCATTGCGCCGAATCAATTTATATTGGCTATAGGTCGTCGCCGTGGCCGCCATAGACAGCCCCTCAACGCTATGAGCCCCAGCTGCCACCCCACCAGTGAGACCACCTAGATTTGCCACGCCGCCTGGGGTGGCCCCTGTCGTCATATTGTTATCGCTGAATTGTTGCATACATCCTCCCCGCAAAAAACGAATCTCACTCACAATGTCCGCTCGCTGCTCTCAAGCACAAGGGTCATCATCAACACATGGTTCAGTAAAGCCTGTTTAGGGATCACTCTCGTCATGCCACTCACGCATTAACATGGAACTCAATGCTGAGTTTTCTACTATTCTCCATCATACCGCGCTGGCAGGACCCAATGCAGTAAACACTAGATATTGTGGTCAAGTAGTTGAATAGGGCCTAATTCTAGTGGTTAGCGCCGGTCTCGACAATCAGAATTTCATAATTTTTTTGCTGCAGTGCGTGTTCAATAAGCAACCTATTTTTGTAGACAAAGAAAAGTTGATATATGGCGCAAATCACCTGCTGACAGAGAGAAGGCATTCGGCAGGTGATTCTGTTTTGTCAGCCTGATAAACCAAGATTTTTCCGATCTATGCCCCAGCTTATCAAGGCTGAAGGAAGAAAGTGGCTGTCAATCCCTTACATCTCAACGCCGAGACCAATGCAATCACTGGCTGTCAGGATCAGCAAGGCGCTGAGGATCGGAAACTGACAATCTCACCCTGATAAAAATTCAATCAAGGGAACGCGCTCGCTGTCTTATTGAGATGAAGACGAATGGGGAAGTTGAACGTGATGAGGGGCAGTAAAGTCGCATGCCTGCAACACTCGATCCCACTCGAAATAAACGCCGGGATCGGTCTTACGACCGGGCGCAATATCTGCATGACCCGCAATCCATTGCAAGCTTGGGTAACGCTGTTGCAGTAAGCGCAGCAAATGGATGAGCTGAATATATTGGGCATCGGTGAAAGGATCGTTATCACTCCCTTCCAGCTCAATCCCAAGAGAAAAATCATTACAGCGGGTGCGGCCCAGAAATTCAGACACACCCGCATGCCAGGCGCGTTGCTCCGTCGAAACATATTGGGCTAACTGGCCATGACGACGGATGACGAAATGCGCAGAAACGCGCAACCCAGCAATCTCGGCGTAATAGGGATGGGCAGTGGGATCCAACTGATTCATAAATAAGGCACCAATCCCAGGCCCCCCATATTCATTCGGCGGCAGAGAGATATGGTGAATCACCACCAGCTCTGGCAACATGCCAACTGGCCGTGCATCATGGTTCGGTGAATGATGGCGCTCAACGCCAAACAACCAGCCCGGTGAAGTCGGATCCCAATCGATAGCAGAACCAGTAAACGTAGTCGCAGTATTCATGATTAGCGGGCCTTGAAAAATTTGGCTTGAACCGGTGTGCTCTCGCGACTAAATTCCCAGTCGCTGCAGTCGATACCGCATCTGGCGAAAACTGATCCCCAATAATTTGGCGGCCGCCGTACGGTTGTCTGCCGTCAGCCGTAAAGCCTCTAATAAAATTTCCCGCTCAACCGTATCCAGATATTGATTGAGATCGGTGGGCAGCGGTGAGGGCAGCGCTAACGCCAGAGGAGCCGCCGTAGCTACCGCTGCAGATGAATAGTCTGTAGCAAGCGCGTCTCCCCCCCCAATGACAGAACCGGGCGCTGCAGGTGTTGCCTCTAAAGGCATGGGGATGGGGGCCAGACCCAAGGCCGCCAGATCAATCTCAGTCTGCGTTTGACCATCAAACCCCGAGAAGGCCAACGCACGTTCCAGCATGTTTTCAAGTTCACGCACATTGCCGGGAAACGCATAGCGCTGTAAACCCATAATCGCCTGCGCCTTTAAGACAGGTAGCAAACTCTGAGGGCCATAATTACGCTGTACGATACGAACCAAGAGTTGCTCGGCAAGGTCAGGCAAGTCTTCAATCCGTTCGCGCAAGGCCGGCATACGTAAAGTAATCACCTGCAAGCGATAATACAGATCTTGGCGGAAATGGCCTTGAGTAACGCAAGCACTGAGATCCTTGTGCGTGGCGCTGATAATCCGCACATCCACACTTTCTTCTTGAGTCGCCCCAATCTTGCGAACTTTACGCTCTTGAATAGCGCGCAGTAACTTGACTTGCATGGCCAAAGGTAAATCGGCCACTTCGTCCAGAAACAGAGTACCGCCATGCGCGGCTTGGAAAAAGCCATCACGGTCGGTATCGGCACCCGTAAAAGCGCCTTTACGATAGCCGAAGAACTCAGCCTCCATCAAATTCTCTGGAATCGCGCCACAGTTCACGGCAACAAAAGCGCCCTCCCCGCGCACACTGGTTTGATGAATTAAGCGTGCCGCCAGCTCCTTACCTGAACCGGATTCACCTTGAATCGCGACCGGGGCAACGCTGCGTGCGAGTTTGAGAATGGTTTGGCGAACCTCTTGAATCGAAGGGGAGATGCCCGTTAATCCCGGTAAGACAGGGGCTACCGCGCTGTCCTGAGTGACTGGCCCACGCTTGGTGGTTGGCACGCCAAGTCGCGGTAATTTCAGGGCATTCTTGACCAGTTCACGCAAGGCGTCTAATTCAAGTGGCTTAGACAAATAATCAAACGCCCCGGCTTTCAATGCCGCTACGGCATTTTCTGCACTGCCAAAGGCCGTGATAACCGCAACCGGAATGGGGGGATGGCGCTGACTGAGGGTATCGACCAAGCTCAGACCCAGGCCATCTGGAAGACGCATATCGGTTAAACACAAATCGAAATTTTCCTGGTCAGCAAGCTTGAGTGCCGCAGCAATAGAGTCCGCCAACTCAACCTGCAGACCCATTTTCAGCAAGGTTAACTCTAATAACTCGCGCAAATCAGGCTCGTCATCGACCACTAAAATTCGGGGGGCGTTTGCGGTGGCGCGTTGATTCAAGGTAATTCTCTTTCGGTTACGGTCTTTCTCTGCTGTTTTCAGCAATTCAAAAGATTATGCCATGCTTGTTTGTACGCGCACGGCAAAAGCAACCCGGGCCTGGGAATGCCAGGGCGTATCAGGTAAATAACTTAAGGTTGCGAGATTCGCCTCACACAGTTCGCGCGACAGAAACAGTCCCAAGCCCGTACCATGTAAATCGGTCGTGAAGAAAGGTTCAAACAAGTGTTGCTGTTGTTCTGCCGTTAAGGGGGGGCCATCATTTGAAACAACGATCAATAGCTCTTGCCAGGAAGTCGTTAACGCTGGTGAATCCATTGAATTGGCTGGGCCCGCATAGAGCACAATACTGCCGACCTCAGTTGAAGCGTAGCGGACTGCATTGTTAAGCAAATTAAATAAAACCCGTCGCAAGTGCCCGCTATCGAACCTTATTTTTAATACTGGTGGTACCAAAATCTCCAAGCGACAACGTTGAGCGAGCGGTGTTTTCCCCGCAGATGCCGCATCCGGTTTGCCGTATTGCAGTGCCATTTGTTCAAGAAACTCTTCATACAGCTCATGTAGCGTTACCGCTAAGGTAAGCGTCTGCTGCTGGGTCGGTTCGCGGCGACTGATGCTTAACACATCTTCGATGATCCGGTTAATGCGCACCGAGTTCAACTCAACAATCCGGGTTAAACGTCGTTGCGTTTCGCTCTGGCTGTCTTCCGCGAGTAAGGCGCTGGCATGTCGTATCGCTGAAAGAGGGTTACGAATTTCATGGGCAATGCTGGCCGACAAGCGCCCCAATGAGGCGAGCTTTAATTGCTGCGCCCGCGTTTCGATCTCTGAGAGGTCCTGCAAAATCAGCACCAAGCTGGCTGTCTCGGCGGGTGGCAATACTTTACGTAGCGTGCGATCAATTGGCACTGGGTGAATCCGTAGCTGGACACGCTGTGCATAACTGACCTCATCGGCAAAATCAATAATCGCATCGGCACGAAAGGTACTAGGCGCATCCAACCTAGCGCCCCCGGCGCTATGCTGCAAATGGGATTGACACGTCGCCCAAAGGGTCTGCCAGCGCGATAAACTGCCGAGAGCGTTAACGGTTGGGGCTAAGAGAATTTGTAAGGCGGCAGGGTTGGCTGTTTGAATGGTGCCCTGCGCACTTACCACTACCACGCCATCTTGCATTTCAGCAACCATCAATTGATTCACCGCCAATTGATTCTGAATACTAGCTTCACGCTCCCGGACCAAGGTTTCTTGATCAATCAGACGAGCTGCGACGCGATTGACAAACCATGCCGTCACAAAAAAGAGAATGCCGTTTAAGCCTGCCAGGGAATACAGTGGGTCACTGTAAAGCCCACTAAAAATGCGCAGCCATGCATCCAGCAAGACGCCCAAAGAACAAATTGCCGCAACCGTAAAAGCCAGTAAGAGCGGACTCAAGGCAGCCGTGCCAGCAACCGGCAATAAAAACAATAATCCCAGGCCACTGCGTAAACCCTCGGTGCTGGCCACTAGCCACCCCAGTACGACCAGATCCAAAGCAACTTGACCCACCAAAAGGCTATAAAAGCGGCGACGTAGCTTGAAAGCGAGCGGAATAAGTAAGGCGGCAAATAAAACATATCCCAGCAAAACACCTAATAGCCATTCACGACTGACAGCATCATAGGTTTTGCTGTCCGTCGATACAAAAGAAAGCAGCAAGCCTAAAGCAACCGCCAAACGGGTGCCCGTGAAAAAGCGCAATGCCGTCCAAACTGTTTGCGAGGGCTGATCGAGATTTAAATTTGCAACACGAAAGAAGGGCATACAGTCTTACATGCAGTCTTAAGAAGAAGAGCGGTCTTGGGTGGTTGCGGCTCGCCAATGCGCGGTCGAACAAAAAACCGGCGGGCCAGCCGTGGTCATCACATGGCCATATACCGCCTCTGATTGTGGAAAATGAACCCCGCAATAAGCACAAACCAACATCGGCTCAGCCGCTTCCATCGCATCGGCTCCAGCAGCAGGCGGGGCAGCTCTTTTCGGCTTCGCCTCAGGAACCTGACGCGCCTTGCCCTGCAAGCGAAACAGCAGTAACACCACGATAACGAGCAAAGCCCATAAAATCCATTTTCCCAACATATTTTTTCCAACGATCGTTTACTAAGCCACGATGAAACTCACCGCGCAGGTCTTGGGGCATCAGAACCGCTGTAGCAGCACTTCCAGCACAAAGCGACTTCCCACGTAAGCCAACAGCAATAAGCCGAAGCCTGCCAGCGTGTAATACAACGCGCGTCGCCCCCGCCAGCCAAACCCATAATGCCCGAGCAATAGGCCCGCAAAGTTAAGCCAAGCCAATACTGAAAAGAGCGTTTTGTGATCAAACTTCAAAGGCCGCCCAAATAATTGTTCAGCAAAAAACATCCCACTTCCCAAGGTCAAGCTGAGCAAAATCAGCCCCGCCAGCAACAGGCGAAATAAAATTCGTTCTAGCGCCATCAGCGGCGGCATTGAGAGCGCCACACGCTGCAGGAAGGAGCCTGCCGACGACCGGGGTTGTTGAACATGATGCAAGGTATGCATTAACAACAGCATGAACACCGCGTGCATGGCAGCAATCGTGAACAAGCCGTAGGCACCCAGGGCAATCACAATATGCCCTTTTAACCAGATACTCAGAGCCCCCAGCATGTGCTGATTCAACGGCGCGGCAAAGAAGCAGGGCAAGCCTGCTGTCAAGACACTCAGCGGATGGAGCAACAAGCCCATACTCTGCACTGGGAAACGGCTGCTTTCTAGCCAATAAAACACACTCCCCAGCCAAAACGTCGCAGCCAATGCGGTCGAAAAACCAAAACGAAAGCCCTGCTCTGTAAAAATTTGCTCGTGCAAGAGATACGCCTGTAGTATCAGGCAAACGAACAAAATAGCGCGCATCACCCGCAAGCGCTGGGCTGGGTTCAGCGCCATCGCTTGTGGTGCCAGTTGTAGGTGTCGCCAAGTTGCTAAAGTTAAGCCGGCATAACCTAAGGCCACCAAGCCATAAAGTAAAATAGGCTGCATTTGTTTCTCACCCTTAATGTCGTCCTGTGATTGTCCTGATCGCATCTTTCGTGGTTGATCCACCAGACACAGAGCGACGCTCTATCGACTCTTTACTGCCCCAGTTGGGCTAGCAGGTCATTATGCTTGAAAATCTTACCCAGCGGCTAGCCCGCACCATGAAAACCCTGCGCGGGGAGGCACGCCTCACCGAAGCCAACACGCAAGAAATGCTGCGCGAAGTACGCATGGCCTTACTTGAAGCCGATGTAGCCCTACCCGTGGTGCGCGACTTTATTGCTAGCGTGAAAGAAAAAGCGCTGGGTGAAGACGTCGTCGGTAGCCTCACCCCCGGCCAAGCCTTGGTAGGCGTGGTGAACCGCGAACTCACCCAGCTCATGGGCGGTAGCGCCAGCGAACTGAGCTTTGCCACCCAGCCGCCCGCCATCATCCTCATGGCGGGTTTACAAGGCGCAGGTAAAACCACCACCACCGGTAAGCTCGCCAAATACTTGCGCGAAACCTTGCGTAAAAAAGTCCTCACCGTCTCCTGCGACATCTATCGCCCCGCGGCGATTGCGCAGCTGGAAACCGTTACCCAACAAGCAGGGGCCGATTTTTTCCCGTCGCAGCCCGAACAGAACCCTATCGATATCGCCCAAGCCGCCGTGCAGTGGGCTAAAACCCATTACTACGATGTGCTGCTGGTCGATACTGCGGGCCGCTTAGGGATTGATGAAGCGATGATGCAGGAAATTAGCGCCCTGCATCGTACACTCAACCCGATTGAAACCTTGTTCGTGGTTGATGCCATGCAAGGCCAGGATGCCGTTAACACCGCCAAAGCTTTCAACGACACGCTGCCCTTGACCGGCGTGGTGCTGACCAAGCTGGATGGCGATGCGCGTGGTGGCGCCGCCCTGTCGGTGCGTCACATTACTGGCAAGCCAATTAAGTTTGTCGGCGTGGGTGAAAAACTCACCGGGCTGGACGTGTTCCACCCCGACCGCATGGCCAATCGCATTTTGGGCATGGGCGATATTCTGTCGCTGGTGGAAGAAGCGCAAAAAAGCATTGATCTAGATGCCGCCAAAGACATGGCTGAGAAGTTTAAAAAAGGCCAAGGCTTTGATTTAGAAGACTTCAAAAACCAAATCAGCCAAATGCGCAAAATGGGCGGACTAGGTGGCCTTATCGACAAGCTGCCCGCGCAAATGGCCGGTGCCGCCGGGCAAGTCAACCCCGCCGATGCCGAAAAACAAATGCGCCGCACCGAAGGCATTATTAATTCTATGACGCCCCTGGAGCGCCGCAAACCCGACCTGATTAAAGCCACGCGCAAACGCCGCATTGCCGCCGGGGCAGGCGTGCAAGTTCAAGAAGTGAACCGCTTACTCAAACAGTTTGAAGAAATGCAAACGATGATGAAGAAAATGCAAAAAGGCGGCATGGCGAAAATGATGAAAGCCATGGGCGGCATGAAAGGCTTGGCGGGGATGAAAGGGTTTCCGGGGTTGAAGTAATTGTGGGGTTGGCGGGGTGGATAAATATCGTGGTCTGTCCCCTATTGTCCTTGATAACTTAAAAAATGGTGACAATATGCAATTTATCTTGGCAATTTTTTTGAATATATGTATTTTTTATTCTAAAAGTATCATGGCGTATGAAGTTGATTTATTAAATCATCCATACTATGCAAAAGTGCAAATCGCTTACAAAGAAGGTGTTACTGAAGTACTCATCAATAAAAAGGTTATTATAAAGAGTGGGGGGACGGTCCACTTTCATTCAATGTTCCAGTTAGATGATCAGATTGCAATATTTATTGAGGAGAGTAATGGTCAAAATGGTAGGAATGCATGCGGTCCTTGGCATACATTATTAATTCTCAAGTCAGAAAGCGAGTTTAAAAAATACCGGACCGACGGTGCCTGTGTTGATATTTTTTCAGTTTCTAAATTAGATATCGGGCCTTCGTATAAGCTAATAATCAAATATCAAAAATCTTTGAACACATGGGAGTACGATGGTAAAGAGCTTAAGAAAATAGAAGAGGATCGGACACGTCACTCTCTAAGCTTTCCTCGAAAGGAATAGTTAAGACTTGTAAATTGGGGACGCCCATTAGCCGGCGGCTGTCAAGCGAGTCGAAAATAAAAAATAGGGGATACCTATTACAGGCTCGGGACAGACCCCATTTTCTTCATTGATGCAGCTCCCCATACTGTGGCTTCAGCGGAATACTCACCCCCGGCGTGGGTTTATCTTCCCATTTACGCCAAGCACCCAGTACTAGGTTTGGATACTCAGACTTACCACGACTGCCGTTGTAGCGCCCCAAGGCCATAAATAGATTGCCGTTTTCCCTGTCTAGATAATGGCGCAAAATAGTACAACCATAGCGAATATTGACGCGCATATCAAAGAGCTTGGTGGGGTCGCCATCACCGATCAGTTTGGTCCAAAAGGGCATCACCTGCATGTAGCCCCGCGCACCCGCATACGAGACTGCATATTTCTTGAAACCACTTTCCACTTCAATCAGGCCCAACACCATGTGCGGATCTAGCCCGGCGCGGCTGGCTTCGTAGTGGACTATTTTCAGAAAGTCGATGCGCTGGCGGTAGTCTGGCTTGCGCTTCATCAGACGCAGCGACATTTTAGTAAGCCAATCAACTTTCTCTTTGCTGTCCTTGAAGCGCGGTTCGGGTAGATCGACATTTTGAATGGCTGCCGCGAGCGCGGTGCGCACGCTGGCTTCGAGCGGCTCATATTGCTGATTGCCTGCTTTGGCAGGCAATGCAACTAGCAGCAAGAGCGCAGCGATGCAGAACGCCAGGGTCACCTGCGCTGCCGCCCATTTCATCTGCAGACACTGCCGCTGCATTAATGGGAAACAGGCTGGATAGGAGCTAGGGCGGCTAGCAATGCGGGCAGCACCTGATCAAGGCCTAATTTACATGGCTCTTGTTGAATGTGCGCGCGTTGCACATATTCGACCAGCCCTTCTTTTAATCCGCGCTCACCGAGTGTAATGCGGTGTGGAATCCCCAGGAGTTCCATATCGGCAAACATCGCGCCCGGGCGCTCGCCACGGTCATCCAGCAGCACTTCCAGCCCTGCCGCTTGCAACGCGGTATAGAGCTGATCGGTCGCGGTCTTGACCATCTCATTCCGGTCATAGCCAACCGGACACAAAGCAACGGTAAAAGGTGCCATTGCGGTTGGCCAGATCATGCCGCGCTCGTCATGGTTTTGTTCAATCGCCGCCCCTAACAATCGGGTCACTCCAATGCCATAGCAACCCATGAGTAAGGGCTGGGGCTTGCCCTGCTCATCGAGGAAGGTGGCTTTCATAGCGACGGAGTAGCGCGTGCCAAGCTGGAAAACATGACCAACCTCAATGCCACGACACAAGGCAATCGTGCCAGCACCATCAGGGCTGGGTTCGCCAGCAGTCACATTGCGCAGGTCGGCGATAATCTCTGGCTCGGGTAAATCACGCCCCCAGTTGACACCGGTGTAGTGATAATCGGCTGCGTTGGCGCCGCAGACAAAATCACTCATGTTGGCGACGGTTCGATCTACCACCAACTGAACGGGTTGCTGTGTCTGTAATGGCCCGAGGTAGCCGGGGATGCACCCAAAATGCGCCATAATTTCTACCTCTGTGGCAAACCGGAAACCAGCGAGGCCGGGCACTTTACCGACCTTGACTTCATTCAGTTCGTGGTCCCCTCGCAGCAGCAATAACCAGATGCGCGGTGTGATTTTCCCTGTCTCATCGGCCTCATCAACGGCCAAGACAATCGATTTGACCGTTTGGGTCAGCGGTAGCTGCAAATAAGCCGCTACGGCTTCGCATTTACTTTGGCCTGGCGTTGCTGTCTTTGCCAGTGGCTGTGCTGGGGCAGCACGCGTTGCCAGTAAAGAGTGGGCCTCTGCCTGTTCCAGGTTTGCGCCATAGCTAGACTGTGGGCAATACGCCAGCACATCTTCTCCTGTCTCGGCGATCACATGAAACTCATGCGAGCCGGAGCCGCCAATCGCGCCGTTATCCGCTGCAACCGCGCGGAAATTGAGCCCTAGGCGGGTGAAGATTCGGGTATAAGCATCATACATATTTTGATACTCACGGGCCAAATCTGCCTGATTTGCATGAAAAGAATAGGCATCTTTCATGGTGAACTCACGTCCCCGCATCACACCAAAGCGCGGGCGGCGCTCATCCCGGAACTTGGTCTGGATATGATAAAAATTGAGCGGTAACTGGCGGTAGCTCTTGATTTCGCTGCGTGCCACGTCTGTAATGACCTCTTCTGAGGTTGGCTGCACGATAAAGTCACGGTCATGGCGATCTTTGACACGCATGAGCTCTGGCCCCATTTTGTCCCAGCGCCCGGTTTCCTGCCACAGCTCGGCAGGTTGAATCACTGGCATCAGCAACTCGATTGCGCCTGCCCGATTCATTTCTTCACGAATGATCTGTTCCACTTTCCGAATCACCCGCAAGCCCATTGGCATATAGGTGTAGATACCAGCACTCACGCGCTTGATGAGGCCCGCGCGGAGCATGAGTTTATGGCTGACGACTTCGGCATCGGCAGGCGCTTCTTTAAGAGTAGAAATAAAAAACTGGGAGGCACGCATGATGGTTTAACGGTAAATTGGGAGAACTCGACCAACGCTAGCCGAGGAAAATGTAAGGCATCGTAACAGGAACTATAATGACCATCATTTTAAAAGATTCTAGGTAGGATATTTTATGTTGGACCGCGAAGGTTATCGGCCCAATGTTGGCATTATTCTTGTTAACCAGAAAAATCAAGTGTTCTGGGGTAAACGAGTACGCGAACATTCTTGGCAATTCCCTCAAGGGGGAATGAAACATGGCGAATCGCCTGAGCAAGCGATGTATCGTGAGCTACAGGAAGAAACCGGGCTCCTGCCACAGCACGTTCGGATTATTGCCCGCACCCGTGACTGGCTCCGCTATGAAGTGCCAGATCAATGGATCCGCCGCGAATGGCGGGGAAACTATAAAGGGCAAAAACAAATTTGGTTTCTGCTGCGCCTCGTCGGACGGGATACGGATGTCTGCTTACGGGCAAACGAAAAACCGGAGTTTGATGCCTGGCGCTGGCATGATTATTGGATTCCGCTGGATAGCGTGATTGAGTTTAAACGTGCCGTCTATGCGGCTGCGCTGGAAGAGCTAGCGCCGCATTTATTTCCTGAGCGACGCTGATGCATCCCAATATTTGCCACTCTTTTTTTTGGCGCGGTGCGCGGCTATTTCGCCTGGCGGCCGTGATCTTCAGCGCAAGCATCGCGCTGTCGGCGTATGGGCAAACAACGACTTATAGCTACAAAGAGCCCGTACCGACTTTTCAAGAGGCACCGGTTAATTTACCAGCCACTCCCGATGACAGTTGGCAAACATTGGTATTGCAGATCATGCCGACAGGGGTTGCCACCTATCAGATCAATCTCACCTCACTCCAGATCGGGGCGGATCGGGTGGTGCGTTTTGTCTGGCGCCACATCGCTCCCAGCGGTGCTGCCACCCTGACTTACGAAGGCATTCACTGTAACTTGGAAGAAAAAGGCGTGCATCGCAAGGTCTATGGGTTTTTCAGCCCCTCAACTGGCTGGTTTGGCATCCGCCAAGCACAATGGCAACCCCTGTTAGGTAATAAAACCTTGATCGCTCACCAAACTCTGGCGCAAGAATCACTGTGCCGCGACACCCCCAGCAGCAACCCCACTGACACGCTACGCGAGGCACTGCGACGTCAGACCCCCAGCCGGATTAGTTGACAAGACCCTGATCTCTAATCGGGCGGCCGGCTTCATCACATCGCCACTCCGCACCTGACGCCCCTCAGTGACAAAATTTGGCGCTAAGCCAAGGTTGCTTTCGAAAACGTTTGGCTAGAGTGACAAAAATGGTCAGTCACTTTCGCCAAATAGAATAAAAACAGGTCAATTAGAATAAAAAAGGGGCAAATTAATCCTGGCACGCTAGTTGTATAGAGATAGCTGACGGCATCGCCGTAGGGTTGTTTCTCATTCAGTTCAGTGCAGTTCACTTTTTTGTTTCAGTTGGTTTTTTAGGAGAGCACTATGCAAGTTATGCAAAAAGTACAGCGTGGTTTTACGTTGATTGAATTGATGATCGTGGTTGCGATTATCGGTATTCTGGCAGCGGTGGCCGTACCGCAGTACAACGACTACATTTCTCGTGCCCGTATGTCAAAAGTAGCGGAATATGCCAAGCCATTGCAAAAAGCAGTTGGTGACTTCTACTCTTACAGTGGTGATTTAGGTGGTGCCAATGCACGTGTTGCCCTGGTTGCGAATGCATGGGTCCCAGCAATGACATTGGGTGGCCTAGCATTCAGCAATGCGCCTGCTCCTGATCTAACCATTCTATCTGCAGCACCAACATTTACAGCTGGGGCTGCAAACGGTGTGACCACAATTACCTTACCTGTTGTATCGTTGGGTACGGGGTGTGTTGCTGGTAACGTTACGGTTGCGTCTAATGCTATTGCTGGCGCAGGCTTGCGCTGGACCTGGGCTGGTGGTGGTGCATGGCCTGCTGCATCAGTTTGCGGCAAAGAAATGGCAAAATGGAATGCGGGTTAAGCTCATCTAGTCACAAACAAAAAAGGGGCATTAGCCCCTTTTTTGTTATCTTCTCGTACACACCTGTCATTAAATACAATATATTTTTGAATCTTAACCCCCGCTCAAGATTATGTCGGCTAACCTCGCTATGAATTTATGGCGCCTGAAAGGGCAAGCCTTTTTGGTTCATTTCATTGCCAGTTTAATGCTGGTGACCTTGCCAACGATCGTTGCGTTAAGCCTCTGGTTTCCGCATGGTTTATGGCGCACCGTCTCCCTGGAAGGGGCATTACCCCTGATGCTGTTGGTCGATTTGGTGATTGGTCCCGGTTTAACGTTGGTATTGTTTAACCCGAGCAAAAGTGGGCGCGAGTTAACGCTAGACTTATTTCTCGTACTGAGCCTTCAAGTTGGGGCGCTTTGCTATGGGCTACACCAAATCAGTCAAACCCGCGTTGCAATTGTTTACGCGGTCCCAGGTTATCTGTTGGCTGGGCAGGCACAACATCTCAATACCCCAGACCAATATGCGCCAGCATTGCAACCCAGCTTCTTTGGTCCACGGTATGCGAGCTTTAAAGCGGGCAGTGCTGAGTTTCTCGAAATCGGTTTACGGGCACAACAAGAAGACCAAAGCCCTATTTTTTATGGGCAAGCCTTTCAAGCCGTCCAGGCAAACCACCTCGATCTATGGCAATACGCAATCCCCCTAGAGCAGCTTTATGCACTCTACCCGACCAGTCACCGGCCAGTGAACAAACGCTTAACAGCCTATCCAGCAGACACAGCGCAGACGGTGAAAGCCTTACCGTTATTATTTGGACGCCAAGTCTTACTGCTACAAAAAGGGGAGCTTGGAAAAATACAGGTGCTAGGCTGGGTTAGCTTTGAATAAGGGCTATCGGCAAGATTGATCTAGTGAAATTCCATGAGCAGTTAGGGATTAGGGATTGCGCTATGATTGCGATTTATCATAATCGGGATGCGTTATGCGAGGCTTTGGGTTTGAACTACGCGTTGTTTTAGCGGCGCTGGGCCTATTGCTGACCCCACACTACGACAAGCTTTCCCCGTCCATGTCGGCTGTACCCTCTTCGTTGCCTGATAGCCATAACAATAGCAGATGGCAACTCACTCAAGCGGCATGGGGGCAAACCACCCTCAATCTCCCAACCCTGGGTGACCCGGCCAGCGAAGAGCTCAGCCCGCAACTGGAGCGTAAGGTTGGGGAATCGATCATGGCCAGCTTACGCGCTAATCGAGACATCTCGGAAGATGCAGAGACGACGTTTTATCTCAACCAGCTTGGCGCGCAACTGGCAACACAAGCGGCTGCGGGTTATAGCTTCCAGTTTTTCTTGGTCAAGGAAAATAGCTTGAATGCGTTTGCGCTGCCAGGGGGTTACATTGGGGTACACAGTGGCTTGATTCTGGCAGCCCAGAATGAATCTGAGTTGGCCGGGGTATTAGCCCACGAAATTGGCCATGTAACCCAACGCCACATCGCACGTATGCTGGGGCAAGGCAAGCGCGGGACAATGGTGACGTTGGCCACGCTTGCCCTTGCGGCGCTGGCAGCAAGTAGGAGCCCTGATGCGGCGGCGGCGCTGGCGCTGGGCGGGCAAGCCGCACAAATCCAAAACCAACTCAGTTTCAACCGAGAGGCAGAGCGAGAGGCAGATCGCGTTGGCTTTCAATTGCTCGACCAAGCAGGATTCAATAGCGATGAAATGGCGAGTTTCTTCGGTCGGTTGCAACAAAATGCTCGGTTTTATGATGGCAATGCACCTGCTTATTTGCGTACTCACCCGATTACGCTTGAACGGATGGCTGATATGCAAAACCGCCAGCGGCCTCGGCAGACGTTCGGCAGCCAGCCGCCCAGACGGGATGAGTCTGAGTTCAATTTAATTCGGGCCAGAATGGCCGCGTATGCCAATCTCAGTGTCGATGGCCTACAGCAGGCCAAGCGCCAATTTGAAGAAGCGTTAGCGCTGAGCCAGGATAAAACACGGCCTGCGAGTGCTGGCACAACGGGGCCACGCAGTGCATCACTAACCAAAGCGGCCAACCTGCTAACCCAACTGCCCGCCCCAGCGCTCTCGTATGGCCTAGCCTTGATCGCCGCAGAGCAACGTCAATGGCAAGTGTCTAATCGTCTGCTAACGACCGCCAAAGAGCGGTTAGGACGCGATCATCCTTTATTTGTGATTCAACAAGCAGACAATGAACTGCGCCTTGGGCAAGCGGCACAGGGGCTGCGCATAACAGAGGCGGGGCTGAAAATGTTCAATCAGTTCCGCCCGCTGCTGTATCAGCATATCCGATTACTCCAGGCCAATCAGCAACATGCGCAAGCGCTAGCACTCTTGAATCGTGAACGCGAACTTTACAGACAAGATGCGCCGCTCTATGCCCTGAGCGCAGAAAGCTATCTGGCGCTAAATCAGCGCAGTGCCGCAGCTTTAATGACAGCGGAATATTATGTCCTGCAAGGAACAACGGCAGCGGCATTAGAGCAGCTACAACTCGCCCGGCGGGCCAATGATGGAGATTACTACCAGATGAGTATTATCGACGCGCGCACCCGCCAAATTCAGGAGCGACTGCGCGAAGAACGAGAGTTGCTGAAATAAAAGTTCACCCGCCCATCGCCAACAAGCGGAATTAACGCAAATAGCCCAAAAAAATTATGGTGGATCGGCTGCGCTAAGAACAGCAGCCGATCCAGCTTACCCTCGTCGAAAATCAGTGCGCGCCGCTCCTGAGCCATACCTTGATTTTGTCGATATCAATCTGACTTAAACAAGGTGTGGCATTGACCGGTTGCCCGCTCACCTGCGTATTCGGTAATTCCGGGCCGCGGAAACAGTTCGGCGGCATACGATTGTTGGGGGCTGCTTCTGTAATACGCTGTAGCAGGGTATTGGCGGCCACACTATCATTGCCGGGGGTAATCAAGCCGCCATTCAGGGTGCCCAATGAGACCCCACTCGTCAGTGGGGCAAAGCTCGCCTGGCCACCGCTGACATGACATGCCGTACATTTACCGTTCCATATCGATTGGATCGCCTGCGTATAGAACCGACTGGGGGTTGCAACGCTGCCAGAGAGGAATGTGGTGCATAGGTCATTCCGCCATTGCGAGGCTGGCGCACCAAAGCCATTCCCCAATGACTGAAACTGCTGATAATACGGCGTAGGTGGGGCGCCCCAGTCAGTCACATTCCAAGGATATTTATCCCAAAACAGTTCATGAGTACGTAAGGCATGGGGCATGGAGTAATCACCGCACACGCGACTTTGGGCCGTGCCTAGCATCATAAAGTTATTGTTACCACTGATGCTATTGAAAGCATCCAAATGCAAGAACTTACGCGACGTATTAAATTGCAATTGGGGGAATGGCTGTGCGATGTGGCAAGTGCGGCAGGAGGTGGCCACTACATTACGATAGAACACGTCTTGCGCGCTTACATTCGCTGATTGCCCAACCTGCCAACCTGGCACCGTAAAGTTGTGAATTTGTGTCGCAGCAGCGCCATTGTTGTTAAGCCCGGCGACGACTTCGCGAATCGGATCAGCCACCCCAACCGGTGGTGCGGCATTCACGATCTGCTCATTCAGCGTCTTGAATGCTAACTCCTGCGCCGCTTTGGTTCCGCTCGCGCTGAACGTGAAGAAGCTATGATCGAATGGCAAAAAGCGGGCATTAAACGTCACTTGCGGGCCTGTACTGAAAGCGGGAACACCCCCACTTTGCTGCGGGATGGCACCACCATGACAAATCAGACATAACTGTGGAACAGGGCGTTCGCCGTGTCCGTCAAGGTTGGCTGAAATGCTACGCGCATAGGCGCCGGTTGGATTGGTTGGGGTAACCGCAGCCGCATCGGTCAAGCCTTTTTTGAACACATAGAACTTGACCGTCTTGTTTCCAGGAGACCCAGGTATATCAGAGTATTCCATGGCAACTGTCGCGATTTCTGCTGAAGCCCCAACGGTTATGCGCGTGGCAGCCGCTTCGGCATCATCCGTATCTGGGGTGGCGACGAAACTATTGGCGACATCATCGTAACCAAACCCATAATTGGAAACATAGCAAACCACATCACCATTGATTTTCTTCAGGCAATGCATATCGCGCCCAAAACCTAAATCGCCTGAGTTGGCATAAGTGGCGACCGTTTCGTTGGGGTTCGGTGCGGCAGGGTTTTGCGAGAAACCATGAAAATCACGGAATTTTTCCAGGCTGGTCAGCGGCGTTCCCGGGTTTGCGCTATCAAGGGTGCTGTAATAGTTACGGGAAGCATTAACCAACGCATCTCGCAATGCGTTGCCAGTTGGTAGCGCATAAGTTAGGTCATCAAACCCTAAATTCGCCGCATCAATATACCCGAGACCATGCAAAAACTCACCGCCTATTGGTACGTCTGGCGCTGTATTGATTTTCAAAATTACTATCGCTTTGCAGGAATCATAAGGCTGCGGCGGAACCAACGGGGAATTGTTAGGGGCTTGCGGCGGACCACTATTCACCACGTAATAACCAAGCAGTTGCGGATTCGCCCCGGTAGTCATCGGTGCCAACGTGATGTTGGTATTATTGGGTAAGTTATAAATCACATGCGTGGTGGTTGAGCTTTGATCAATCGTCTTTTTCAAGATTTTGATTGGCCCACCCGGCCCGCCTAATGGTGCCGCGACTTCTAAATCATATTGACCGGGTAAACTCGGGCTGAATACACGTACGCATGAAGCATTGGTTTTGACGTTGTCGGCATTAAAGGCCGAAAAGTGTTTGACCTCGCCGACATAGCTCAGTACACCATTCACCGTTTGCAGGTTGAGTACCCCCTCTTCCACCCACAAGCCGCGGCGTTCGTTATAAGAGAGTGCTGGCACTGTTGCTGGTAACGGAACGCTACCGATACGGCGTGAACGATCAACTGGAATGATGACAGTTGCGGTACGCCCCGGCTTTAATTGCATCCCGTTTGGCAAATCCAATATTCCCGCTCCAAACGTTTCAATATACCCCCCATTCCCGGAACTAGCGATCACCGACTCATCGCCCGGCATTTGCTGGGGCGACAGGGGATCAATCGTTGAAATAGCCAGTTGTATCGGTGTGGTAACGGGCTGGCCATTGGCATCCACAATGCTATTGGCGGGAATACGGACACTCACGCCAGGACCACAGTCTGGCAGGCGTTGGCGCCGAGCAATCAAAGCCGGGCCACTGTCTTTCGGACGATCGGCAGAAACGGTAGCACGCAAAGTACCTGGCCGATCTGCCAGACGCGTGCGTGCTAACTCGGCTGTCTTTGTCGCAGTAAGCAGACGCGCCGCCTCACGCGCCCCGAGGTCGCTGGCTAGGGTGAGTGTGTCTTGATTGAGGCTGGCTTTCAATGACGCGGGTAAGCGGACTTTATCTTGCAGTGCCGTTGGTGCATCAATCGGATTACCTTGGCCATCTTGCCATTCGGGCACCAAGGCAGACTCGCCCGCAGGGCCTAAGCGCGCGGTGCGCGAGTCGGGCCCGGAACACTCTTTTTGACTGCGCCGATGAGTTAATTTGATTGGCCGGGTCGGATCGACGGTCACTAGCTGGGCTTGACGTAACAGCCAGCGCCCTCCGGTAATCGGGCGATCATAAATTTGGGCATTAAGGGCATAACCAGGTTTGCGAATATTGACCACATAACGAGTGCCAAGCTTCACATTCGTTACGATGCGCCCTTGCGCATTTGTTTTGACAATGGGGTTAGGTTGATCATCACTAATCACTTCAACTTCAGCATCTTGAATCGGATTCCCTGACAGATCAACCACTTGGCCAGTAAAGGGAGTGCCCTGCCCTGTCGCCAACACCGTAAAGGTTGCTTTGTCATAGCCACCTTTTTTGTCCATCGCCAAGGCAGTCACCACAAAACGGCCAGCCGTTTTCGGTAGCTGCCAGCGATTGCTGGGGCCTGTTGCCTGCGCTAATTTGCCCTCGCCCTCGCCCACTTGCCAAAAAATTTCAAGCGGATCGCCATCTTTATCTTTGGCCTCGACAGACAACTCAATCAAGGCGCCGACAGAAACATTGTGAGTCGGGAGACCCGACGCACGATCCCGGCCATGAATCGCTAAGACCTCTGGACGATGATTGTCGAATACCAGATTCACCCGATTGATCTGCCCGCTGGCCGTGGCGGTGCCGCGTGTAATGGTTTGTATTGCTTTGGCGTTTTCCTGAAAAGCGATTAAACGCAGATCACCCTGAGTGGGGACGTAAGGAAGAAGATATTCCCCCTGATTATTCACATAGACCGTTGCCAAGCGTTTACCTTGGTCATTTTCAAGCGTAAGCTGCGCAAACGCATTCAGGTTTAACAAGGGGTCAAAAGCACGAACCGAGCGACCATCTGCTTGCGTGACCTTACCGCTGTAGCTGGTAAACCCAGTTCGAGCTGGTAGCGTAACTGTCACAGTGCTTAAGAATTGAGGCTGGCGTCCTGCAACAAACGATTTTGCATCACAGCCCGACTCATACACCTCTGATTTCCAGCACAGTGTATAGGTGCCTGGCTCCGGCGCGAATAGGGTGAATCGGCCACTGAGGTCGGTACGAGTTGGTTCGCTCCGCTTACCAGTTTGGGTATTGGTTAGGAACACCGTCACCCCAGGGATGGCGATGCCTTTCAAGCTGCGCGCACTAACGCTAGGGTTATCAGCGATGGCAGCTGCCGGTTTAGCAGCAGGCGCTATCGCAAAATAACCACGCACCATATTTTCATGAGGTAGCTTATTGGGTTGCGCATTGACATACCGATAAGCGCCAACAGAACTCAAGATCACTAAGCTAGCGATAGCCAATAGGCAAGCCAAGCCACGCTGGGATTGCGGCCAGCAACGACGTAAGATAGACATGTAAACTCCCTGTAAACCACAGCGGCATGAGCGGTCGCTGTCGTAATACACCCTCTTATGATTTATTTAGCCCAACTATTGGTGGTTTTTTATTGTGACTGCACGAGATTATCACTGATGGGTCTACATGGTACCGCGCCACTCGTCAGTGAATATAGCGGCGATGCATACCCATATATGCTTTTCTCGTTAATGCGTAGATTGATTCGCTCGCATTACCGCAGCGAGTAGCGGCAGTATAAACAGAGAATGCCGCAAACTGGTGACATAAATCACAGTAAAAATAAAAACGATCATGAATCTGTAGGCTTACCAGCGACGATAGGGATGAGGGTGGTGAAAATATCGATACGGCCTTGGTGCTGTGTACCACACTGGCCCGTAACCTGGCGCTGGGTAAGGATAAACAGGGTGAGGGTTAACATACACCGGGGCCGGCTGCAGATAGATTGGTTGGGGAGTAGGAGAATATATAGCTGGCGGTGGCAGATAAATAGGTGGTGTAACGGGATAGCCGTGTACGGGCCGGGCCGAGATCAGCGCAGCACTCACGACGCCCCCTAAAATTGCCCCCGCAATAAACTCTGTGCCACTCGCTGCCCGTGTTTTAAATGTAAAAAGCCGTAACCTCATGGTTACGGCTTTTTGTTCTACCCCGGTAAAAGGACTTATTTCAGGGGTTTGTAACGTAAGCGCTTGGGCTTCGCGCCCTCTTCGCCTAAACGGTGTTTTTTGTCCGCTTCATATTCCTGATAGTTACCCGCGAAGAAAGTCCACTGTGAATCGCCTTCACACGCCAAAATGTGGGTGGCGATACGGTCGAGGAACCAACGATCATGGGAAATCACCAGCACGCAGCCGGCAAATTCCAGCAGCGCGTCTTCCAAGGCTCGCAAGGTTTCCACATCCAAGTCGTTGGATGGCTCATCCAGCAGCAACACATTGCCGCCGGCAATCAGGGTTTGCGCCAAATGCAAACGGCCACGTTCACCACCGGATAAATTACCGACGATTTTTTGTTGATCAGTGCCGCGGAAGTTAAAGCGCCCCACATACGCACGGGAAGGCATTTCAAACTTGCCAACGGTGAGAATATCCGCACCATCGGAAATCGCTTCCCACACAGTTTTGTCATTGGCCAAGGCATCGCGTGATTGATCCACATACGCCATTTTCACGGTCTGACCAATTTTGATCTCGCCACTATCCGGCTGCTCTTTACCGGTGAGCATACGGAACAGCGTCGATTTACCCGCACCGTTGGGGCCAATAATCCCGACAATCGCACCGGGAGGCAGCGTAAAGCTCAGGTTATCAATCAACAAACGGTCGCCAAACGCTTTGCTGACATTATTAAATTCGACCACGCTATCACCCAAACGCTCGGCCACGGGAATGAAGATTTCCTGGGTTTCATTGCGCTTTTGGTATTCGTGGCTGCTCAATTCTTCAAAGCGCGCCATCCGCGCCTTGCTCTTGGCTTGACGGCCTTTCGGGTTTTGGCGCACCCATTCCAACTCCTTGGCAATGGTTTTCTGACGCGCACTCTCCGTGGATTCTTCCTGCTTCAAGCGGTCTTCTTTTTGTTCCAACCAAGAACTGTAATTGCCTTTCCAAGGAATGCCGTGGCCGCGGTCCAATTCCAAAATCCATTCGGCGGCGTTATCCAAGAAGTAACGGTCGTGGGTCACCGCCACCACCGTACCGGGGAAGCGTTGTAGGAATTGCTCTAACCATTCCACCGATTCTGCATCCAGGTGGTTGGTCGGCTCATCCAACAACAACATATCAGGCTTGGATAACAGCAATTTACACAAGGCGACGCGGCGTTTTTCACCGCCGGATAAATTACCCACCACCGCATCCCACGGCGGCAAGCGCAAGGCATCGGCCGCGATTTCGAGTTGGTGTTCAGTATTGTCGTTACCGGCGGCGGTAATAATCGCTTCGTACTTGGCTTGTTCGGCCGCCAGCGCATCAAAATCGGCATCAGGCTCCGCATAGGCGGCGTAAATTTCTTCCAGTTTTTGTTTGGCCAGCATGACCTCGCCCAAACCTTCTTCAACGGCTTGGCGCACGGTATGGGTCGGATCAAGCTGCGGCTCTTGCGGCAAGTAACCGACCTTAATGCCGGGCATCGGCAGGGCTTCGCCTTCAATCTCCTTATCCACCCCCGCCATAATTTTCAGGAGCGTGGATTTACCGGAACCGTTCAGACCGAGCACGCCGATCTTGGCGCCGGGAAAGAAAGACAGAGAAATGTCTTTGAGAATTTGCCGTTTTGGCGGGACAATTTTGCCGACACGATTCATCGTGTATACATATTGAGCCATTATTTTTCCTTCATAATGAGTGTGGCCGCAAGATTACCAGCACTTGGGGCTGGTTTCTATCATTCGACTCATTATTGGAGTGCTAATGCGTATTTCACCCCTGCTTCAAGCCAGCCTGATCCTGTCACTGCCTTTCTGGTCACTGTTCGTCAATGCGCAAAGCTCGCTGCCTCCTCATCTGGAGCGCGACATCGTGACCCTCAGTGCTGACGCGAGCACAACGGTTGTTCCTGATATGGCCTTGATTCAGTTAGCGATTGAACGGCAAGGCAGTGACCCCGCCAATCTGACCCAAGAGGTCAACCAAATAATGAACCAAGCGCTGGCGCAAGCAAAATCAAGCACGGGCATTGAAGCGCAGACCAGTAGCTTTACGACCTACCCGCGCTACGACAACAAGGGACAGCGCAATGGCTGGATAGTGCGTGCTGAATTAATTTTGAAAAGCAAAGATTTTGGCGTACTCGGCACTTTGGCAGGTAAGCTCTCAAACCAGTTACAAATTATCGGGAATAGTTTTGAAGTCTCTCGATCCCTGCGCTTGCAACAAGAAGCGAGCTTACAGGAACAAGCGATTCGCGCCTTTCAACAAAAGGCAGAGTCTGCAACCAAGCAATTGGGTTACCGCAGCTGGCAGTTACGCGAATTGACCATCGGCCAGCAACAGGGCGAGCTTAATCGCCCGATGCCCCGTGGACCGATGTTGATGAAAGCGGCCAGCGCTGAGGCCGCGCCCATGAATCTGGAAGCGGGAAATACCTCGCTTAATCTAGTGGTCAATGGCAGTATCGTCATGCAAAGGTAAGGGATCGAAGAAATGGAACACTTCATTTACATCGCTGACCCAATGTGCTCATGGTGCTACGGCTTTGGCCCGCAACTCAGCCGCTTTATGGCGCAATTCCCTGACGCACAGATTGATGTGATGGTCGGTGGCCTGCGCGCCTACGCGACCGCCCCCCTGTCAGCAGCCGCTCGCGTCGAGATTCGTAGCCATTGGGACCGGGTTGAAACCCAAACTGGGCTGCCATTTTGTGCAGCTGGCCAAAGCCCGATGGATGCCCCTGGGTTCATTTACGACACCGAGCCGGCTTGCCGTGCTGTGGTCGCGGTACGCTATGCGCAGCAGCAGCCCCCTGTCCACATCAGTGCCGATCAGGCCCCGGCTGAAGAGGCCGTAAAAGGGCAGTCGCCTCATCTTGCGCTAGACTTTTTCCATGCACTACAAGTCGCCTGGTACCGCGATGGTCGGGATATTACCCAGCAGACCACCCTTGCAGCGCTCGCAACGGAACAAGGGTTAGATGAGACTGCATTTCTAACACAATGGGCCAGCCCGGCGTTGCAAGAATATACACGCCAAGATTTTCTGCTGGCGCAAAAACTGGGGATCCGCGGGTTTCCCGCCCTGATTGGATTGTATGGTGGCAATATGCATCTGATTACCAGTGGTTTTCATTATGCGGAACAACTCTGGGAGATTGTCGATGAAATCAGACAAAGCACAGAAAATGCTGAATAATTATGCTATGCTGTACATTGGATTGTGAAGATTGCATTAAATCCGTCAAGGTTGCTTGCTATCCATGTGATTAGCCGGTATCTTGGCGCGGTAAACTTAAGGTAATCCGTTTTTAATTCTTGAATTTAGGGAGAGCAAAATGAAATTAGTTAGCGCATTGGTTTTTTCGTTGGTATCTAGCTTGGCAATCGCACAGGGTGCAGCAGTTGGTGGCGGCACAACGGCCGGTGGTGGCTCAGCCGCTGGGGTTGGCGCGGGTGCTGCTGGTGCAGGTGCTGGTGCTGCTGGTGCAGCCGCAGTTGCTGCGGGTGTCGCTGGTGTGGCAGTTGCAGCTGGCGCAAACAGCAGTGGCAGCAGCAGCAACTCTGCCGTCGCACACTAATCTAGATAATGAGTATTAAGACTGGGGGCTTCGGCCCCCAGTCTTTTTTCTGTCTCGCTTTTTCACTATCGGTTTTCATGTCACGACTGCTGTCTCTTCGCTTTCCGTTGGTTCTTATTGGTAGCCTCTTTGCGATTTTGCCTATGCAGAATCAAGCGCAAGTCGCCACCACTGGCCAAACAGGGTTGATCAATATGCCCGACGGCCGCATTGGCGAAGACGGCGAGTTTCGGAGTGGTTACAGTGTCACCCGCCCTTACAGCGCCACCTGGATCAGCTTGAGCATCCTGCCTCGGGTTGAGGGCTCGTTCCGCTATACCCGCATTGCTGGTCTCAAGCCTTTTGAAGGGCCTGGCAGCGATTATGGCGACTATAAAGACAAATCTTTTGATTTTAAGGCGCTGTTGATTGAAGAAAAAGCCGGCTGGCCATCGCTGGTGATTGGTAAGCAGGATTTGCAGGGAACCCTTTTGTTTCCAGCTAACTATATTGCCCTGAGTAAAAAAATCCATGAATCGGTGGATGTTACTGTGGGCTACGGCAATAAGCGCATTGACGGCCTGTTTGGTGGGGTTAGAATTCAAGGCAGTGGACCACTCAAAAATTGGGGCTTAGTCGCCGAATACGATGCCTACAACTACGCACGCGATCCCTTTACCAGTGTCACCAATGTGGCGGGCCGGCAAAAAACTTGGCATACTGCCGTCGAATATCTGACGCCGATTGGCCTGCGTTTACAAGTCGGCGAACAGTATGGCAAAGGCACACTGAATGCTTACTTTCGCATACCGCTCAATGAACGGGAATACCTCCCGAAAAGCGAAGAACCCGCAGCATACCAACCTACCCAACCTAGGCCCACGCTTGAAGAGTGGCGCAACGATAGTCGTTACACCCGGAGTCTAGTACGCGCCTTGGGGCAAGACGATTTTCGTGCGATCCGGCTTAATTACCGTCATGGTAAGTTGACCGCGAGCCTGACGAATGTACGCATTTCACAGAGCAGTCGCGCTGTGGGTCGGGCGGCACGGATCATGCTCGCCCATGCGCCGCTTGACGCGCGTGAGATGGAAATTACCTACACGGTACAAAATTTGCCGGTAGCCACTTATCGCTTCAATGATTTGAACAAACTACAGCAGTACTTCAATGGCCTGGTCACACGCAGTGAATTAGCGAAAACCATTAGCCTGGACTACGCCCAGCCGACTGCGAATCAGATTGACAACGAGCTAGCGGCGGTACTGGCGGCCAGCGATGACGTCAAGACACCGCTGGCATTTCGACGCCAAGATGAAGGCAATTTAATCTCCCTGCGCACCAATGATAATCAATTGAATCGCTTTTCACTGGCACCCGCAATCAGTGGTTTTTTTAATGACCCGTCCGGTAGCTTTAAGTATGAAGTGGCGGCACAAGCTGGCTATGATGCCCGTTTAGCGCCCCATACCAGTTTGACGCTTGCGACTCGATTGATGATTGTTGAAAACATTACGGATGTAAAACAACCCTCTAATAGCGTGCTACCGCATGTTCGCACCGATGTGGCGCAATATAAAAAAGGTAATGATTTCAAACTGCATCGCGCTGCGATCAACCAGTTTTATCAGCCCAGCGAGCGTGTGTATGCGCGTGCCACAGCCGGAATTTATGAAGAAATGTTCAGCGGGGTGGGGGGCCAGGTGTTATATGTGCCACGCGGCGCTCGCTGGTCAACGGATGTCGCCATTGATGCCTTGAAGCAGCGCGATTACCAAGGTTGGCTCGGGCACCGAGACTACAGTGTCGTGACCGCGATTGGCTCGTTGCACTGGCGGATCAATGATGAAATCACCACGACGCTGCGCGCCGGGCAGTTCTTGGCGCGCGACAAAGGGGCTCGGCTTGAATTCAAGCGTCGGTTCTTGTCGGGAATCCAGATAGGGGCCTACTACACGCTGACCGACGGCAAAGACATCACTACGCCTGGCTCACCAGGCAACCCTTATCGCGACAAAGGCGTACTGTTTAGTATTCCGCTTGCCCCTCTCACCAAACGCGATACCCAGCAGGTAGGGTCGTTTACGCTACAACCCTGGACCCGGGACGTTGGCCAAATGGTTGCAGCACCAGTAGACCTCTATCAAGTCTATGAGCGCTCATTGATTCGTGATCTTCACCAAGGTGATGGTTTGCATCAATTTGGGGATATTGAGGATGACTATCCAAAAATGGTCTCACCGCTAGCACGCTAGGATAAATGATGCTAACAAGACGATTAATCCTTATCGCTTTGTCTTTCATTGCTGCTCCTATCTGGGCGCAGACCGCTTGCAAGGTGATTGATCCCGAATTACAAGGGTTTTATCAAGGAGGCTGCCGTCATGGCCTAGCCGATGGCCCCGGAGAAGCGATTGGAACCGCCATTTATCGCGGTGATTTTGTGGCTGGTAAAAAGCAGGGCAAAGGCACGAAATATTGGAAAGCCAGTGGCGATCGCTACAGTGGCGACTTTTCTGATGACAAAAAAGACGGCTATGGCCGCTATGAATGGGGTATCTCCTCGCCCTGGTTTGGGGAAAGCTATGAGGGACAGTACCGCAACGATCAGCGTCAGGGCGTTGGGACCTATTTTTGGTCGTTTGGCGATCGTTATGTCGGGCTCTGGGAAGCCGATAAACCAGTGGGAACGCCCACACCTGGACAGATCCAGCGCTATCGGGCGACGCAAGCCCTACAAAAAGTGATTGGTAAAGTCGGAAGCTATGTTTGCCGGCCTAGCAACCTTACTGGCACGCAGGCACAACCAGTCTGGGAAATCGGGCTTGTGGAAAACTGGCTTGATGACCGCATTCAAGTGCGTCCGATTGCCCCCAGTCAGTCTGCCCAGACGGCCGCTTCGAACTTATCGGAATCCGCACGCTGGTACTTATTGCTTGACTGGCAAGCCTGCAGCCCAGCACTCATCAAGCAGCAGACCGCGTTGACTGGCAGCTCAGCGCCAGCAGTCCCTGCAAAATAATTCACCCATGGCGTTCTTGCGGTTAATCGGGCGTTGGATCGGTTGGAGTCTCGCCGTTCTGATCGCAGCTTTCCTGCTATTACAACTCTGGTACTTGGGCTGGGTGCTGTGGTGGAACTGGCAAAATCCGGTCTCGACCAGTTTTATGCGCATCCAAGCAGAGAGCCTGCAGCAAGCCTCTGGCCGTCCAGTTGCCCTCAAATATCGCTGGGTAGACTACAGTCAAATTTCCAATCACCTTAAGCGCGCCGTCATCGTGGCAGAGGATGATACCTTCGTCGATCATGACGGTGTGAATTGGGAATCCCTTGAAAAAGCGTATTGGAACAATCAACGCAAAGGCAAAAAAATCAAAGGGGGGTCAACAATCACCCAGCAACTCGCTAAAAATCTGTTTTTGACTGGGGAGCGCAGTTACTGGCGCAAAGGGCAGGAGTTGCTGATCACATGGATGCTCGAAGCCGTCATGTCCAAGCGCCGCATCTTGGAGTTATACCTAAACGTTGCAGAATGGGGGGAAGGTGTCTTTGGTGCTCAGGCTGGAGCACTTCATCATTACGGTATTCCTGCCGCTCAGTTATCGTCGCAGCAAGCGGCTCGTATGGCCGCGATGTTACCGCGACCACGGTATTACGACAAACGCCGGGATGCGCCCTATTTGCAGCAATATAGCAGTCGCATTCTAGGTCGTATGCCTCATGCTGAACTGCCCTAAATGGTAATCCTAAGCCTCAATCAGTGACTTTATCTGCCGTATTCATGGTTTCAGCTGGGGCACCATCACGAATCCGCCAAGCCTGATCAACCGGCGTAATCCACACCAGACCATCCCCAATTTTGCCAGTGCGACCATGCTGCATAATCGCTTGCACAATGGCGTCTGCAGCCTCTGTTGGGGCTAAAATACTCACCAACACTTTGGGCACAAAGTCGGTTAACTCTTCTTTTAAGTTGCGCGGCCCAATCGAGGGGGGGGCGGTGAAGCCTTCCACCTTACCCACGACTAACGCGGGATAGTTGGTAATGCCGCGCAGTGCCGCCTGAACATGGGGCAAGCGGGTCGGGCGGATAATCGCTCTGATTTCTTTCATCATATTCAACACTCCCTGAGCGGCAATCAATTTGCTTTGCCAAATTTATGATGCCATCTAGTGGCCACTGCAATATATAAGTGGGGCCAGCCTTGATTCAAATGCGACATGGCTTCCCCTATCAATTAATGTTGCTCCTGCGGTTTTTCTTCAAACCAGCGGTACAACACAGGCAACAGCAATAACGTTAACGAGGTAGATGAGAACAACCCCCCTATGACCACTACAGCAAGCGGACGGGTGACCTCGGAACCCGGCCCAGTCGAAAACAACATGGGAATCAAGGCAAGTAAAGCCACCGATGCGGTCATCAAAACAGGTCGTAAACGATGCTTACAACCATCCACAATCGCCTCATCAAGGGCCATTCCGCTTTCCCGCTGTTGGCGAATGAAGCTGACCAACACCACCCCGTTAAGGACCGCAATGCCCCAAAGATTAATAAAGCCTACTGCGGCGGGGACAGATAAATACTCACCGCTGACAAACAGGCCCACAATCCCTCCAATCGCGGCCAGGGGTAACACGGTAATCACCAAACTCGCATAGCGAGCAGAATTAAACAGCATAAACAACAAGAAGAAAATTGCGCCAATGGTGATTGGGATAATGAGAGACAGTCGCTTCATGGCGCGCTCCATATTTTCAAACTGACCACCCCAAACGAGATAAAAACCTTCTGGCAAATTAACCTGCTGGGCGATTTTCTGCTGGGCTTCTGCGACAAAGCCCCCTAAATCTCGACCACTCACGTTTGCCCCAATCACCAAGCGCCGCTTACCACTCTCACGTGAAATTTGTGCTGGCCCATCGGCCAACGTAATCTCGGCAATATCTTTCAGCGCGACTTGTGCACCCGCAGGCGAGCGAATAATGATATGTCCAATGGCTTCAATATTCTGTCGGTATTTTTCCGGATAGCGCACAATCGCATCAAAGCGCCGCTCACCTTCATACACCGTGGTCGCGACTTTGCCACGCACCGCAATTTCAATCTTGTCATTGATATCTTCGACATTCAGCCCATAACGGGCGATCGCGGCACGATCAATACGAATCGTCAGATACTCCTGACCCGAGACTTTCTCAACCCGCAAATCCGTGGCGCCCGGCAAGCTTGAAAGCACTTTGGCAATTTCATCACCGGTCTTGCGTAACTGGGCCAAATCATCGCCAAACAATTTAATCGCAACCTGAGAGCGTACCCCAGACACCATTTCATCAACCCGCGCCGCAATCGGTTGTGAAATCGAGGTTTCAACGCCGGGTAAAGCACTGAGTTTATTGCGGATTGCCGTATTAAAATCTTCTTGCGTCCACCCTTTCGGCCATTCATCGCGTGGCTTGAGCATCACAATCGGATCAGATTCATTGGGTTGCCCTGGATCAGCCGCCGACTCTCCGCGCCCCAAACGGGACACGGCACTAGCAATACCGGGGATAGTCATGATTTCCCGCATCGCCGCTGTTTCCATTTTTACCGATTCGTCCAGTGAAATTTTCGGCACCCGGACGATCACGGGGGTAATTGATCCTTCTTGCATGATCGGAATAAATGCTGTGCCCAGGAATGGTACCAATAGCACACTCCCCCCTAACGTTGCCAACGCCCCCACGACGACTTTTTTAGGGTGCGCTAGGCACCAGTCGAGCAAGCGTAAATAGGTCGGCTTGATTTTTGCCAGTAGCCAGGTGTCATGCTCTGCGCCACCCTTCAGGGCATAAGAGCAGAGCATGGGAGTCATGGTAAATGAGAGCAACAACGAAATACTCAGTGCGACCGCAATAGTAATCGCCAAGGGAGCAAACATTTTGCCTTCCATGCCTTGCAACGAGAGCAAAGGGAGGAAAACCAGAATGATGATGCCCACCCCGTAGAGCACCGGCTTACCGACTTCGCTCGCCGCTTCGAAAATCACCCGCGCTTTGCTTTTACCCTGGTTCAATGGATCACCCAAACGGGCGAACGCATTCTCTACGACCACGACCGCCCCATCAACCATCAACCCAATCGCAATCGCCAAGCCGCCCAGCGACATCAGATTGGCAGAGAGGTTAATTTCATTCATGACCATGAAGGTCAGGAGTGGCGTCAAGATTAAGGTGCCGACCACAATCAAGCTGGAACGCACATCGCCTAGAAAGACGAATAAAATAATAACGACCAGAATAATGCCCTCAATCAATACTTTAGCGACAGTCTTCATGGCCGTATTGACTAAGTCCGTGCGATCGTAAAAAGGCACAATTTGCAGGCCATTGGGTAGCATTTGTTTCTGGTTGATCTCGGCCACTTTTGTCTTGATACGCGTGACCACTTCGCGGGCATTGCCACCACGAATCATCTGAATGATCCCCGCCACCATTTCTGTATCGCCATTTTTAATAATGGCCCCTTGGCGCACTTCAGAACCAATCGTGACTTCAGCCACATCACGCACATAGACTGGCGTCCCGTTGACCTCTTTCAACATGATGGACTTGATATCGTCAACTGATTTAATCAAGCCAACGCCGCGAATCAGGTATTGTTCAGCATAGCTCGGTAACACGCCGCCAGAGCTATTGGCATTGTTACGTGCCACAGCTTCATAGACATCTTTCGTACGCAAGCCATAGTAGCGCAAGCGATCCGCACTCACTAAAACCTGATATTGCTTGGTGAAGCCGCCTTGGGTATTAATCTCTGCAACACCTGGAATGGAACGGAGCAAAGGACGAACCACCCAGTCTTGTACGGTGCGCCGTTCTTGCAGCTCGGCTTCGGAAAGTTGGCGGTAACGCCCTTTTTCATCCTTATCGCTTGGGTGCTCAAGAGTATATTGATACACCTCCCCTAGGCCAGTTGAAACAGGGCCGAGCACAGGGGTAATGCCCTCCGGCAAGCGGCCGGTCACTTCAATCAAGCGCTCCAAGACCAACTGCCGGGCAAAGTAGACATCGGTGCTATCTGTAAATACCAGAGTCACCACGGCGACTCCGTTCCGATTAAGCGAGCGCATTTCTGTCAAGCCCGGCAGACCTGTCATTGCAATTTCAATCGGTACCGTAATAAAGCGTTCAATTTCAGTCGGTGGGCGGCCCGGGGCTTCAACCGCGACTTGAACCTGAATATTGGTGACATCTGGAAAGGCGTCGACCGACAGTTTTTTTACCGCAAACAATCCTGTTACCAGCAAGGCGATACAAATCACGGCCAGCAGGATGCGTTGCTGTAAAGCCCAGCGAATTAAAATTTGGATCATGGTTAAAGTCGCCGCAGAAAGTTAGCCGAGGTTTTGTTTGTTACGCTCGTTATTCAAATGAAATGCACCATCGATCACCAGTTCATTGATGCCTGGAGGTAGCTGCTCTAGCAAGGGTCGATAGCCATTACGCTCGACGCCTAACTTCACGGGCACTAATTTGAATTGATTGGTCCCAACCAGGCCGTAAACGTAATCTTTGTCATTCTCGCGCACAACCGCCGTCACTGGTACCATCGTCCGGGGTACTGGTTTACTCTCGATCCGCATTGAAATCAGCATTGCGGGCTTGAGTAAGCGCTCGGCATTGTCCAGCACCAGGCTGACACGCACGGTACGCGTTTCTGGATTAACCACATCGGCAATAAACACTATCTTGCCAATCAGAATTTTGTTTTCTAATGCTGGCACTTCAATCTCAACCGTTTGCCCCATTTTGACTTGCCCTGCTTCCTGCTCAGGGACTTCGGCAACCGCCCAGAGTGTGCGCAAATCGGAGACGACAAATAGACTGTCACTCGGCTGCACCACCTGCCCCTGGGCAATATTGCGCTCAATCACAGCACCTGCAAGCGGGCTGGTGATCGGTGCGACTGAATCAATCTTGCCCGTGCTCGCCAATTGCTGAACAGAACGATTGCTTAAACCCAAGACGCGCAACTGATCAGCAGCCGCCCGTTTTTCTGCGCTGGCAATTTCTAATTCTTTTTGTCGACGTTGCAGTTCTGCATTACCAATCACATCGGCCTGCAATAACAATTGTGCTCGCTCTACTGCACGCGCCGCAACCTGCTCCGCCGAATGCGCTTTGAGGTAAGCTAACTGGGCCGCAGTCAATTCCTGGCTGTTCACTTCCGCCATGACATCACCCGGACGAACTTGCTGCCCGAGCTGCGCAGTAATTTTGGTAATTCGCCCGGTCATCGGCGAGCCGATTCGCGAAGTTTGGTTGGCGTTGACTTCGAGCCGTCCCGCCACGCGAATCAGTTCACTGTAGGGTGCCTCACTGAGACGCCCAATTTTCAACTGTTCTTTTAACGCTGGGGTAGGTTCAATCGTATTGAGATCCCGCACAGCCTGGGAAGCAGTTGATTTTTTATCAGCGGGTTGATCACTAGCAGCTTGCTTCTCGCAAGCGGCCAGGCCAATGACCAAAGGCATTAATAATAACCAGCGACGAGAAAGAGGGAGCATTCGCATAATCAGGGTTCGTTCAATCAATAACAGTTAAGAATGAGGCTGAGATA
This sequence comes from Parvibium lacunae, assembly GCF_003335215.1. Classification (GTDB taxonomy): domain Bacteria; phylum Pseudomonadota; class Gammaproteobacteria; order Burkholderiales; family Burkholderiaceae_D; genus Parvibium; species Parvibium lacunae. Next base: position 168,195 of record NZ_QPGB01000003.1, read on the forward strand.
AACTTGCCGAATCGGACTAACACGGCATGTTCAATCAGCGTAACGGCGAGTCACTTCAAGGGCGATTCACCTCTAAGCCAACCAAGCGTTCCAATTCTATTTTTGCTTGCTGCACATTATTGCGAGCGGCAATCAACTCATTCCGCACAGCGCGAAAAGTACGCTGCGCATCCAAGTATTCCAAAATACCGCGTTCACCATACCGGTAAGCAGCTTCGGCTATCTCTACGGCACGCTTAGCATTGTTTACCACACCCTGCTCTAATGCCTGCAATTGCTGAAAGGAGGTGACATAAGTTTGCCGTGCTGCCCGAAACGCTTCAGTTAGCTCATATTCACGCTGTTCTGCGGCGAGCCTGGCACGCTCGGCATCAGCACTGGCTTCGGCGATGGGCCCGCGCCGCCGATCAAAGAGAGGCACAGCCAGCACAACCCCCACTTGTGTTTGGCGCACTTCCGGCTCGCGCTCCTGGCCTAATCGTACCCCGACCTGAGGCAGTACACTATTTCGTTCGGTCTCTAAACGACGCTGAGCGACTGTCACGGCAGCTTGTGCTGCGCTCAAGTCTGGATTGCGGCTGAGTAATTCAGCCTCCATAGCCGCAAGTTGAGCGGGGGTTAAGGGTTTATCCCATTCGCCATTCACCCCAAACGCATAGAGTGAGGACGGCTGGCTAACCGCTTGGGCAGAGGCAGATTGACCGGGTGGCAATGCCGTTTTACCCAATAGCTGCAACATTCGGCTGCGTGCCTGCTGCAAACGTAATTCAGCACTCGTGAGTTGATTGCGGGCCACTGCCAACTCAGCATCAGCCCGCACCAAATCAAAACGTGCGCCTTCACCTGTCTCTGTCCTTACCCGGATCCGCTCGCGAATTTGCGCGACCAGTTGGGTATCTTCACGGGCAGCACGGACTTCCTCCTGCCGCCGCAACATGTCATAAAAAACTGTTTTGACCTCGGTCACAAGATTCAATTCGATCTGGCGATACTGTTGCTTCCCGAACTCAGTGCGGGCGATCGCCGTGTCGATACGCGCCGCCCGAAAGGCAGGATTCTCAAGGGGTTGCACCAAAGCAATGCCTTGTCCATACCCACTACCGGTTGACTGGCTGCTACGATAACGGCGCTGATTCCAGTCAAGTTCAGGGTTGGGAATCGCCCGGGCTGTTGTTTCTCCAGCTACCACGGCCCGCTGCTGGGCTTGAGCCGCTTGCAATCCTAAATTGTGCTGCTTGGCGAGGTCTAATAAGGTCGGTAAGGTATAAGTAGGCCCTGTCGCAAACATGCCTACTTCCGTATTAGACGCAGCGGCTAATTGAGCGTGGCCATGTAGCGGTAATGTCAGCGCGCTAACGGTAAATATGGCCTGCGGAATGAGCGATAAGCTTAGTGAAGGTGAGAAAGTCATTATGATCAGTTCAACAGAAGAATACTTAACTAGAGTGCGCCGCAATATAAAAGTTCCGGTGTTGGCGTTACCGCTGCAGCCGAGTTATCAGAAAAGTATTGCAAATTGTTTCCAATGACCTGGAAACACTTAATAACGACGATCACGTCAATTTCAATACTTTTTACAAGAAGCGTTTCGCTGCTAACGAGACTGCCGCTACAATGCTGCATAATCCTTACTGAATCAGGGTAACACGTCAGGCCTCTTGATTTATGGTGAGCCGCACCCTGCCAGCATCGCCATTGCCTATTTAACTTGCATGAATCCGCTATCCGACGATACGCCACTTTCCCCTGATAATAGCCAGCACCCTGGGCGCGATCCCGAGGCGGCTCAGCGGGCATTGGATGAAGTGCAGCGGCTATTACATCAACAGAAATTAGAAGAAGAGCTCGTCCACAAGCAACATCATGGTGAAAGTGACGCCCGTCACCAACTCGTTGAGAGTCTGGTGCATCGCCAGTACTTACAAGCGCTGCGCAAAGTACTAGAGCAATTACACCCCGCTGATATTGCCTATATCCTGGAAGCGCTACCCCGTGATCAACGGTTGACGGTGTGGGACCTGGTGAAAGCCGAGCGTGATGGTGAGATTCTGCTCGAAGTCTCTGATGCGGTACGCGAATCCCTGATTGCCTCGATGGACACCGACGAGTTGGTGGCTGCTGCCGAGCAACTTGATGCCGACGAAATCGCTGACTTGGCACCCGACCTCCCGCAAGAGGTCATGCGCGAAGTCGAGCAAGGGCTGTCGTTGGAAGAACGGCAGCAGTTGCGTGCCGCGATGTCTTACGACGAAGATACTGTCGGGGCCTTGATGGACTTTGACATGGTCACCATACGCGACAATGTCAGCTTGGAAGTTGTCTTGCGCTACTTGCGCCGCCTTGATGAACTGCCCGATCATACCGACCAAATTTTCGTGGTAGACCGCGAAGAACATCTCAAAGGCGCGCTGTCGTTTGAGCAACTGCTGCTGAATGACCCCGAAGTGATGGTGAGTGATGTAATGCGCGGAGAGCTTTTTACCATCATGCCGAATGACGATGCCGCCGATGCCGCGCAAGCGTTTGAACGCTATGATCTGGTTTCTGCCCCGGTGATTGACGCGCACAACCGTCTGATTGGCCGCCTGACGGTGGCGCAAGTGGTGGACTACATTCGCGACCAACAAGAAGCCGAAGCATTGAGTAAGGCCGGTTTGCGCGAAGAAGAAGATATTTTCGCGCCGGTGTTCGACTCCGTGCGTAACCGCGCCCCATGGCTGCTGCTCAATCTCTGCACCGCTTCGTTTGCAGCCTTCATTGCCTCGCGCTTTGAAACCACGGTCGAACAAATTGTGATGCTCGCCTTCCTCATGTCGATTGTGGCGGGGATTGGCGGTAACTCCGGTAATCAAACCATGACGCTGATTATCCGCGCCCTCGCGCTCGGGCAAATTCGTCCTGAAAATCTACGACGGCTGATCATGAAAGAACTGAGCACTACCCTACTCATTGGGTTTGGAGGTGGGCTGATTGCGGGTATCTTCGCGACCGCCATCTCCGGCATGATAGGCTTGGGGCTGGTCATGATGGCCGCGATGATGCTGAATTTGGTAGTTGGCGCCACCCTCGGCATGTTGGTTCCAATTATTCGCGACCGCTTTGGCCGCGACCCGGCGGTGGGTTCTAGTGTGCTACTCACCTTCGCCACTGATACGCTCGGGTTCTTGATTTTCTTAGGGTTAGCGACGGTGTTTTTGGTTTAATCCAGCCCCAAACCCCGCCACATTTCTTCCACCTTAGCCTTCACCGCCGCATCCATCACAATCGGGGTGCCCCATTCACGGGTGGTTTCGCCCGGCCATTTGTTGGTCGCATCCAGCCCCATTTTGCTGCCGAGGCCGGAAACCGGGCTGGCGAAATCGAGGTAATCTATCGGGGTGTTATCCACCAAGACAGTATCGCGGGTGGGGTCAACACGGGTAGTAATCGCCCAAATGACTTCCTTCCAGTCGCGGGTATTGATGTCATCGTCCACCACCACAATGAACTTGGTGTACATAAACTGGCGCAGGAAACTCCATACCCCAAACATCACCCGCTTGGCGTGGCCGGCATATTGTTTGCGGATACTCACCACGGCCATGCGGTAGCTACAGCCTTCGGGCGGTAGATAAAAATCGGCAATCTCCGGAAACTGCTTTTGCAGGATCGGCACAAACACCTCATTCAGCGCCACCCCTAAAATAGCAGGTTCATCCGGTGGTTTGCCGGTGTAAGTGGAGTGATAGAGGGGATCGCGCCGCATGGTGATGCGGTCGATGGTGAATACGGGGAAAGATTCCTGCTCGTTGTAGTAGCCGGTATGGTCGCCATAGGGCCCTTCCAGCGCCACCTCATCGGGATGGATATGCCCTTCTAGAACAATTTCCGCGTAAGCAGGTACTTGCAAACCAGAGCCAATACACTGAGTAAGCTCGGTTCGGCTGCCACGCAGCAACCCGGCAAACTGGTATTCCGACAAGGTATCCGGCACAGGCGTCACAGCCCCTAGGATAGTAGCGGGGTCACAGCCCAAGACCACCGCCAGCGGGAAGGGCTGGCCGGGATTTGCTAAACAATGATCCCGAAAGTCTAAGGCACCGCCCCGATGCGCCAGCCAGCGCATAATCACCTTGTTGCGAGTAAGTACCTGCTGCCGGTAAATACCTAAATTTTGCCGCGTTTTATGCGGCCCTTTAGTGACCACCAAGCCCCAAGTAATCAGGGGAGCCACATCGCCGGGCCAACAGGTTTGGATGGGCAGTTTACCCAAATCGACCTCATCGCCTTCCCACACCACTTCTTGGCAGGGCGCGCCCTTGATGGTTTTGGGGGCCATATCCCAGACCGACTTGGCTAAACTCAACAAGTGGCCAATGTCTTTTAATCCCTTGGGCGGTTCTGGTTCCTTCAATAGCGATAAGACCCGCCCCACATCGCGAAGCGCTTCAACGGAATCAGCCCCCATGCCAAGCGCCACCCGTTTTGGTGTGCCAAACAAGTTGGCGAGCACGGCAATGTCATAGGTTTGGCCATCGGCCTGCGGTTTTTCAAACAAAAGTGCGGGGCCGCCGCTACGCAACACGCGGTCACTAATCTCCGTCATTTCCAGCTTAGGGGAAACGGGCAAAGTCACCCGCTTAAGCTCACCCAGCTTGGCAAGCTGACCAATAAAATCACGTAAGTCTTTGTATTGAATGGTTTTTTTCATTTTTCCCAAAACCACATAGAAAGTAAGCCGAGGAGATTCCTAGGACGAAAAACACAGCCTGTGCTATACTGCATCGCAACAATTTCGGCAACGGTTGATTAACCCTCTGTCTCCGTTGTCCGGCAAGCAACCAGCTTGAATGATCTTGCTGGCCATTTTACAGACTTTCATTACGCCTTTCTGGCGACTCATTAAGCCTAAAAATTAGGCTGCTGTAGTCTGGTAAAATAGATAACATGAATTTATGCGGTTAAGCATTGTAGGTCTGTGTGGATGCCAGCCTCTCTCGCTTTAGCCTACTGCAACGGGTGCGGGCCCCATTTCTCTTTGTACGTCGGTACTTTGCCCGCCACCTCTGCCAGCCACAGCAACGCTGTTTGCGGGCAGAAATGGGCCTAGCGCCGTTTTTTGTCGCTAGGCCCCATGCCAGTAACCCCGCGTTACTGGTGACTATTTCAGTCAGCAAAGTTCAGTTATGGCAACTGACATCGACCTGATTCTGGGGTTGAGCCTGCTGGAATAGCCATGAGGTGTGCGCAATGCGCTCAAGCATAGCGCCGTCTGTTACCAACCTTCAGACGAGGTTTGCCTCGATCTGATAACACCCGTCGGTGGTTATTCAGCCGACGCGATGCGACAAGGAGGTTCTGATGGTCAATCGAGTCATGATTACGCAAGTCTGGGATGACTTCGCGCAAGGTTCGCTGATTATTTTACAAGGCTCACTGGCCCTGCTGCGCGACAGCTTAGCGGTAGTCGGTCTACTCGCAGCATTGCTGCTAGGTTATGTGATTCACAATGATGGGGCTCGCCAACAAGCCTTGGCGTTTTGGCCGTTTCAACAGGATGGCGAGATTGCTAACGCAGCCGAGGTAGAAAGCCTGGCAGAAGCCGTCCGCGAACCAGCCCTAAAAGCCACCAGCCTGTTGGGTCTAGAGGATGCGCCCAGTAGCGAGAGCCCCACGCTAAGCCTGAACAAAGAACAAGAAGCCGTGGCGAAATACCTCGCGAAACGTTACCGCATCAACAAAGCAGCAACGGATATTTTAGTTGAAGCCGCCTGGAATGCGGGCAAAGAAACCGCGCTGGATCCGCTGCTGATTCTGGCGGTGACTGCGATTGAATCACGCTTCAACCCCTTTGCCGAGAGCAGTATGGGCGCACAAGGTCTGATGCAAGTGATGTCACGGGTACATCAAGACAAGCTGGCCGATTTCGGTGGCAAACAGGCCGCACTGAACCCGGTCACTAATATTAAAGTCGGTGCGTTGGTCTTAAAAGACTGCGTAAAACGCGGCGGTTCTTTAGAGGCAGGGCTGAAGCTGTATCTGGGTGCCGTGATTGCCAATGAAGGCAGCTATCTAGAGCGGGTCAATAACGAACATGAACGCCTCAAGTTAGTCGCCAAAGGGAAAGCGCCCGTCATTCAAACCCCGCTGCCTGTGGCTCAACCTTCTCGCGAGCCCAAACCGGAGCCATTGGATCAACTCGCTGCCTTGGGCTAAAAACGACCATTCAGCCCGGTTCAGGTCAGCGGGTCGAGGCGCCTGGCTGCCCTGCCAACACGTCAAAAGTTGCTAGCGTACTGATTGCAGGCTGATGGCGGGTGACGTCGTCGAGCACCCGCAGCGTGACGGTCATACGAGCAGGCTCTAGCGTCATCACCCCATAGCCCCGTAACGCAGAGTTGGCCAGCTTAACATGGCTATTCTGGGCTGCCACAGCGTCTGTCTGGCTTTGCGGCCAACTGGGTGAGGTTAACGACGTGCCGCAAAACTCCGTGGCCAGAATGCGTTCCTGATACGTCACATCACAGACCCAATTCGCATGCACATCCCCCCCGAAAAAAACTGGGTTTGGCACAGCATAATCCTGTAGTGCTTTTAATAAACGTTGACGAGCAGCAGGATACCCCTCCCAACCATCCGTCCAGACGCGAGGGCCATGCGCTGCAAATGCCGGAGATTGCTGGTTCAAGGGGCTAAACAGGGTTTGTTGTATGAATAGAGTCCAATTCGTTCTGGTGTCAGCCAACCCCCTGTTCAACCAAGCCTCCTGTACGGCCCCGAGCATGCTGCGCGTCGGGGTTCGCAGGGCTGGACACGCTGCCGCATTGACCGTATTGGAACCGCCCGAATTAGGACGGGGGCACGCCTGATAATCCCGATATTGGCGATCATCAAGCATATAGAGCTGGGCCAGTTTCCCCCACGCAAGGGTGTCATACACGCGCAGAGACTCAAAAGAATGGGCTGTGGCGTTCCCCGGGAACCTCCCGGTGGGCTGAGTCAAGGCGGTCAGCACACGGCTAGGCCGTAGCGGCTGATGTTCAAAGTAAGCCTGGTAAGCCGCCGCACGCCGAGCTAAAAAGTCAGCCGCCAAATCCTGGGCCTGATCATTCGCATAGTCATTCGCCACTTCATGATCATCCCAAATTAATACCCACGGAACCGCAGCATGCATCGCCTGCAGGTCAGGGTCTAGTTTGTAGAGTGCATGCCGCTCCCGATACTGATTCAAGGTGATCGCTTCATGAGGCGGATGCCGACGTACGCGCTTGGGATCACGGCTGGCTTTATATTCATAAATATAGTCACCCAAAAAAGCCACCAGATCCAATTCTTCGCGCAACATGTGCTGATAAGCGCCAAAAAAACCGTGCTCATAGTGCTGACAGGAAGCATAAGCCATGCGCAGGGGCGCCTCGCTGTCGGGTGCAGGTGCGGTGCGTGTACGTCCGGTTGGGCTGATATGGCTCGCCAAGCGGAACCGGTAAAAGTACCAAGCACCCGGCTCAAGTCCGCTGACTTCAACATGCACACTGTGCGCCAAATCAGGTAATGCAACAGCAGTGCCGGTCTTTACTGGGTGTTTAAATTGCGGGTCACGCGCCACTTCCCATTGCAACCGAATGGGCATAGCAGGCATCCCACCCAGTTCGGTAGGATGATCAATACTGAGCGGGTTAGGGGCCAGGCGAGTCCAGAGTACCACCCCATCAGGCAGAGGGCTGCCTGATGCCACCCCCAGGGTAAAAGGATTTTGTTGAGGTTGATAGCTGGCTGCCGCACCAGGGATGGCGAATCCGCCGAGCATCGCCGTTAGCAACTGAATGAAGCGTCGGCGCCCCGACATCGCCGACGAATCTGGAACGGGCCGCGCCGGCACCGTAGAACCATTGTTACCGAACACTGGCATCGATAAGCCTCTCTTTTCAATACATCGCGAATCTGCTCAGTGTAATTGATTCGTCAAAAGAAAGGCCGTGATTTCTTTGCTTGAGGCCGCTAGGCGCGGCAGGCGCTCACCCCACTCATGCGCAAGCGAGAAGGCATGTCCAGGGTATAGTCAGCGCTGGTTTTTCGCTCTTCACGGCCCTGCCAGCGCCCCTTTGCTGCCTGTGTATTTGGCTGGCGTATTGCTGGTAGTTTACTGATATCGTATTGCACGACACACAGACAACGTTGCTCAGCATGTTGCCAAACATAATGCTCCATTAATTGCAGGTCTTTCATGATGCCTCCAAAAAAATGACTCGGTGCTGGATCGCCGGATGGCGAGACAGCGCCTTCTGTCACACCGAGCCCAAGGCTGAGGAGTGGAATAACCCAAACAACTAGGCAAGCCCTGTGCCAGCGTATTGACCTTTCAATAAACCCATTTAACTGATTGATTATTAAAGACTTTTAAAAATTAATGAGAAAAACATCTGCAGTAACAAGGCGCGAAAATGACACCCTGCCCCAACAGCAAGGGCGGGAATCCACACGCCTGGCACGCGGCTAAGGCGCTTCAATCTCGAGCGGCTTGGAATTGAGGGCGATAAATAGCCTGCCAATGCACAATCTGACGGATAATTTCAGTTATGAATAATCGCGCTGCCCTCTGGGGCCAGTTCCTGCTGGGGATACGACGCCCTCTCGGCTGGCTCTTTTATCACTCCATGCCAAGGCGTTGGGTCACTTGGCCCGCCTTGCTCTGGCTGGGCTTACTTGTGTTGAGCTTGGGGTGCCTGTTGTGGGTCCAGCACTACAGCGAACGCGCCGAATTTAACCGTCTTGATGACTTGGCAACGCGCCAACTCGATCTGTACATCGCGGCCCTCGACAGCGAGCTGGAACGTCACGCTTACTTAGCGAGTTTATTAGAAGGGCGCTTAAACAGCCTGGGGCAGAGTGATTTACTTGGCAACCCGCCATTTGGGGCCTCCCCACGGCCGATGCCAGAAGCGATTCATATTGCGCTGGCCGATATGGCAGTACGTGCCGGGGTGCGTGAAATTCTCTTGGTCAACCTCCATGGAGAAATCGTCAGCAGCAGTGAATGGTTTGCCACCCCTGATAAGGTAGGTCGCTCTTTTCAGCAACACCCCCAACGATCACGCTGGTTACAAGAATCGCAACAAGGCATAGGTAGCCATTGGTTTCTCCCCAACCCCGACAATCAGGCCCCAGAGTACTATTTTTCCTATCCCTTTTCGCTTTCGGCTGACAAACAAGCTTCCCTTGCGCTCCCTAATCCAGAAAAACAAACACTGATTGCGGTGGTGAAGATCAGTTTAGCGTCGATGGAGTCTTACTGGGTCGATCTCGCCTTTCGACCCGACAGTGAAAAGATTTTGGTGGTTGATGGCATGGGGCAGATTATTCTCAGCTCAATCCCTCAATGGAAAAATCAGAATCTGGCGATCTTGCAATCACAAGAAAAACTGACGACTGCGTCACGAACGCCGGAAGCGTCTGGGCCGCCGGGGCAAGTGACGCCCAATCGTTCTCTCATCTTTGTGGTTGAGCAAAGCGTCTTGCAAGGGGCGTATTTAATCCGCCGTAATTGGCAGGAAGAACGCGCAGCTGAAGAATACATAGTCCACCAACGGGCGCACCCGCAGACGGGTTGGCGGGTTATGTTGTTGAGTAATCCTGAAGCCACGTGGCATAACATTCAAGTGACGGTACTGAGCACCTGTGCTGGCTTGGCGTTTTTACATTTATTGTATTTTTATTTGTTACTCCGCCGCCAGGCCATGCAGCGCATGGTGAATGCCCGCAATGCGCTACAACATGCGCATGACCAACTCGAACTTAAAATTGCGGAACGCACCCAAACACTACATCATGTGAATCGACAATTACTTGAAGAAATTCAAGAACGCCAAAGCGTGCAAGCGGCTCTCATGCAGGCCAACAAAATGGCGGCACTCGGCACCATGTCGGCCAAGCTTGCCCATGAAATCAGCCAGCCTCTCACGGCGCTGAAAGCGCTTAGTAATAATGGTCAACAGTTACTACAGCAAGGCCGCTACCCTGAGGTGAATGAAGGCTTACAAGCGATTCGCGATATTGTTAACCACATGCATGAGATTACACAGCAACTGAAATTATTTTCAGCCAAACGGCGCCCCGGAGCAACCACCCTACAGCCAGTGAACCTGACGACAGTGATCGAACGAGTGGCCCGTGTGTTGCACGATAAATTCGAACAGCAAGCGGTGCAGCTGCATGTTGCACCAACACTACCCAGCGTAAGGGCGAATAGTGTGCAACTGGAACAGGTCCTCACGAATTTACTGAGCAATGCCATTGATGCCATGCAAATTTTACCCAGCGAAGCGCTGCGGATCATCGATATAAACTGGCAGGACGTTGTTGGTAACCCTGATCGGGTGTTAATCGAAGTGAGTGACAGTGGCCCTGGCATTAGTGAAGAAGCCATGCAACACTTGTTCGAACCTTTCTATACCAACAAGCCAAACGGTAAGGGGCTGGGGCTGGGCCTGCCGATAGCCGCCAGCATTATTACCGAGCATGGCGGGACGTTAACGGCCTGCCGCGCCGTGCCCACACCCGAACAACCGGCACGCTGTGGCGCCTGTTTTATGTTTGATTTAGAGCGTGCTGATCCGCCGCTCCCTTCGCCCGATTCTGTATGACACCCAATACCATTCCCATCCTTTACGTAGAAGATGACGATGCCATCCGGCTCAGTTTGACGCAAACCTTCAGCCTCGCCGCCTTGCCTGTCACGGCTTGCCGTTCGGCTGAAGAAGCCCTCCGCCATTGCCAACAGGGCTGGCCAGGCATTGTAATTAGTGATGTCCAGTTACCCAATATGAGTGGCCTCAGCTTGTTAGAAAAACTGCGCCAATTGGCACCCGAATGTCCAGTCATTCTGGTCACAGGGCATGGGGACATTGACATGGCCGTTCAAGCGATGCGGGCGGGTGCCTATGATTTTATTGAAAAGCCGTTTGAGCCTGAGCGCTTGCTGGAGGTCGCCCGCCGCGCACAAGAAAAACGCCAGCTGCAACACACCATCAACCATTTACAAGAACAGCTACAAGCCCATAGCCAACCCGATCTCGATCACCTCCTGCTCGGACAATCAGCTGCGATTGTCAGACTGCGACAACAAATTCGTCAGCTTGCCAATACCCCCACCGATGTCATGATCGTCGGGGAAACCGGCACAGGCAAAGAACTGGTGGCCCGTTGCTTACATGACTATGGCGCGCGCAAACAGCAACATTTTGTGGCACTGAATTGTGGGGGCATCCCCGACTCCCTACTCGAGAGTGAGTTGTTTGGACATGAAGCTGGGGCCTTCACCACCGCCAATAAACGCCGAATCGGGCAAATTGAATACGCACACCGTGGCACCTTATTTTTAGATGAGATAGAAAGTATGCCGCTGGGGGTACAAATAAAATTTTTACGTGTGCTGCAAGAACGCCGCATTCAGCGCTTAGGGGCCAATCAGGAAATTGCGGTTGATATACGCGTGATCGCTGCCAGCAAGGTTGATCTATTGAAACTTAGCCAGCAACAACAGTTTCGTAACGACCTGTATTATCGGCTGCATGTTGCCGTATTAAGTCTGCCTGCACTCCGCGAACGGCGCACAGATATTCCGGTCTTGTTTGAAGCCTTCGTACTACAAGCAGCCGCGCGCCTCAACCGCCCGCCGCCCACGATCACCAATTTACACCTGCATGAACTCCTCGCGCATGATTGGCCAGGAAATGTGCGGGAGCTAAAGAATGTTGCCGAACGCTTTGTACTGGGCATGCATCACAGCAGTGGCAGTCTCTTAAAAGAAGAAGAAATGCCACCCCTAACGCTTGTCCAGCAGGTTGAACAGGTTGAAAAAACACTGATCGAGCAAATGCTCAAGCAACATCATGGGCGCACACAAAAAGTCTATGAAGCCCTGGGGATTGGCAAAAAAACCCTTTACGACAAAATTCATAAATACGGCATCACCCTAGCGCACTATCGCGATCCAGAAGAATAAGCCACACTTATTCGTAGTCGTGCGGGTTTGCTGAATCAGTCGGCTGCGCAATCACCCGTTGCAAGCGCGGGCTCATGGGTAAATTAAGGTTAAAGTCGGTGCCTGGCTCGGCGGCCAAATTACCACTCGCACTCCCCACCTGTATCGGTTGCATAAACCACTTGTTATAAATGTGTTGTTGTTTTCCGCTCGCAAATAACGTCACCAATGCAGCATCGACCGCCTGTTTAAACCCTTTATCTTGACGATTCAACATAATGCCGTATGGCTCAACCGAAAAGGCTTGCGTCGAAATGACATAAGCGTCGGTACGTTTCGCACTGCGAATGAAACTCCGTAACAACACATCATCCATCAAATAGGCCCTGGCGCGGCCCATATCAAGAATCTGAAATGAATCCGTATCATCGCGACCAGCAATGATCGTCATGTCGAGCTGCTGAGTTTGATTCAGCTCACTCAACTGCCGCATGCTGGTTGTCCCCACTGTAGAGACCACGACCTGCCCCCGCAATTGCGTGATTTGCTGAATATTATCCTGCCGCCGTGAGGCCAAACGGGTTTCGGCGAGGAAGATGGTTTTAGAAAACGCCACGGTTCGCTGGCGCTCTTGTGTGTTTGTGGTTACCCCACACTCCATGTCAACTAACCCACTGGCAACTTGCGGAATCCGGGTTGCTGACGTCACAGCAACAAACTTGATGGTGAGCCCTGGGCGCTGTAACCATTCGCGTAATAAACCCACAACCCCTTGACATAATTCAATTGAATACCCGGCTGGCTGACGCTGCGCATTTAAAAATGAAAACGGAATCGAGCTTTCGCGATACCCCACCACCAAGACCTGGGTTGACCGTGCCCGCCGCAACGTGGGTGAAGTTTCAAGCCACTCCGCCCATCCGGCTGGTGGCGGCGTGATGGTAGGGGTTGCTGCGCTACCCGCAGGCCGCTCGCGGCCGGACTGGGCCATAGCATATGAACAGAAAAATAATAGAACGCTGATCAAGCTAAGCTTGTACAAAAGGCACAAGGTGACACTCATACGCCCACACCATCGTATCAGGCCTGACAGGCTTGGCAACGCCCTCAACAGGCGTCGATCATAGATTAAGCAGTCCATGGGCGATACACCGCGGCGAAACGTATTTGCTCCGTAATGCCATAATCATTGGGCGCGTACTGCATCACCCAATCGCCCGCCTGGCCCTGCAACACATCCCCACCTTCACAGCGCGCTAGGCTAAAAGGCGCATTCATTTGCTTAGCCCACACCGGCACTGGGTGGTTCTGGTAATCACCCTCTACGCCATGCTCAACGGATAGCGGAAAATACTTCGCATCAAACCGATCACGCGACACCACCCAGGTATTCACCTGCCCACCCGCGTGGCTGGTCAAGATGGCATCCCCCACTGCATAGCGATTCGCCCCTTCCAAGCTCATCAACGCACCGGGAGCTTTGGCAAATACCACCTGCACCACCTCTTGTTTCACGTAGCGGCGGGCGGCAGGGTCAGATTCAAGCAAAAGACTATTCAGAAAAAGCATTTCTCATCTTAAAAAATTAACGCATAGCTAAATGTTTTTGTAACCTTCCCACCGCCTCTTGCAATCTCGGCAGCGCGGTCGCAAACGAAATCCGCACATAGCGTTCGGGGGCAGCGAAACCAAAGTCTTTACCGGGCACCATGCATACACCCGTGGCGCGCAGCACATCCATGACAAATTGCTCACTATTGGATGACAGGGCAGAGCAATCGGCATACACATAAAACGCGCCATCGGGCTGTACCGGTATTTTTAGGCCCAGGGCTTCGAGCGCGGGCACGAGGTAGTCGCGCCGTTCTTTAAACGCTTGCCGACGTTCTTCAAACAAGGCCAAACTCTCTGGGGCAAAGCACGCCAGTGCGGCGGCTTGTGCGGGTGCCGGTGGGCAAATAAATAAATTCTGCGCGAGTTTTTCTACCGCAGGCACCAGTGCCTGTGGCAGCACCAGCCAGCCGAGCCGCCAGCCCGTCATGTTGAAGTATTTAGAAAAGCTGTTGACGACAATCACATCCTCACCCAAGTGCAGCGCGGTATGGGGGGCGTGGTCGTAGACGAGGCCGCCGTAAATTTCATCCACTATCGTAAAGCCGCCTTTACTGCGAACGACCTCGACCATGCGTGCCAATTCATCGGGCGCAATGCTGGTGCCCGTGGGGTTGGACGGCGAGGCGAGTAAGACGCCTTTGGTGTTGGCTTGCCAGTGCGCGGCGACATCGTGCGCAGTAAGTTGATAGCGTTGCTCTGGCCCACAGGGCACGAGCTGCGGCTTGCCCCCCGCCGCCACGACAAAATGGCGATTGCAGGGGTAGCATGGGTCGGGCATCAATACTTGGTCATCCGGATCAAGCAAGGCATTCAACACCAAGAGCAGGGCGGCAGACGCGCCAGCAGTGACAACGATACGTTCCGGCGCAATCGCTAGCTGATAGCGTGCTTGGTAAAACTGCGCAATGGCACGGCGCAAATCGGCGCGGCCGAGCGCGTTGGAATAGCGGAGCGCAGTGGCATCGCCCTGCCCGGCTTGCAGCAACGCCTGCTGTAGGGCTGTGACGACGGCTGGGGCGGCGGTAAAGTCTGGCTCACCCACGCTGAGGTGAATAATATCTTGCCCTTGTGTGGCGAGTTCGTCCGCCGCTTTCATGACTTCCATGACATGAAAGGGCGCGATTTGCTCCAGCTTTTTCGCTATCAATGAGTGGCTCATTTCAGCCCTTAATCAGAAGTAGAACGAGGCGGTGACGAAGAGCACCGCAGATAGTACAAATAGTACAGCGAGGAGCGCATGAGGAAACCAACAAAGTTATACGATGATTAAGGTTTGAAATCATTGGCCCCGCATGAAGAGTTTATCTAGTTGATTCAAACTCAACTGCACCCACGTCGGGCGGCCATGATTGCATTGGTCGGCGCGCTCGGTGGCTTCCATTTGCCGCAGTAGTGCATTCATTTCTTCGAGTGTGAGACGACGATTAGCGCGAACCGCGCCGTGGCACGCGAGCGTGGCCAATAGCTCGTGCTGATGCTCAGTCAGCAAGCGCGAACCGCCGTATTGCACAAGGTCGCGCAGCACCGCCCGCGCTAGGGTTTCGATATTGGCATCTTTTAATAAAGCGGGCACAGCCCGCACCGCGAGGGCGGTGGGCGAAATGGGGGCCAGATCAAACCCCAAGGCCTGCAAGGTGGTTTGATGCTCTTCACACGCGCCCACTTCTTTGGGGTCAGCGGTAAAGGTGACGGGGATAAGAAGCTGCTGCACCGGCAAAGTGTGCTGCTCAGTTTGCAGGGCATTTTTCAGGCGTTCGTACACAATCCGTTCATGGGCGGCATGCATATCCACCACCACCAAGCCCTGTGGGTTTTGCGCCAAGACAAAGACACCATGCACCTGCCCCAAGGCATAGCCTAAGGGATGTTCGGAGGTGGCTGACAATGCCTGACTGGCGGCAGGCAACTCAAACAGCGCATCGGCACTGGGCGAGTTTATTTGGGACTGCGGCCCTGTACTGTCAGAGCGATTAGGGCTATCTGAAAATTTGCTTTCTGCTTGGCGCGTAAACAGCGCCAGATAATCTGCGGGCCGTTGCGCCACGCCGAGACTAGTTTGTTGCCAAGCGGGGGGGCTGTATGGCGTGGGGGTTGCTGCCGCTGGATTCAGCGCTACGCCATTTGTTTCTGGGGCTTGCGGTTTGGTGGCGCCCAGCGCTTGCTGAAGCGCATGAAATACAAACTGATGAATGCTGCGCGAATCGCGAAAACGTACTTCGGTTTTAGCGGGGTGAACATTCACATCAACCCCACGCGGATCGAGGCTGAGGTGCAGCACATACGCGGCTTGGCGGTCGCCATGCAAAACATCTTGATACGCCGCCCGCACCGCATGCGTGAGCACCTTATCGCGCACGAAACGGCCATTGACATAGAAGAATTGCAAATCGGCCCGCGCCCGCGCGGCGGTGGGGTGCACTACGTAGCCAGTCAGCGCCAGATCATGCGCTTGTACCGCTACCGGGAGCATGTGCGGCATGAGTTCATCACCGACCACATGGCGAATACGCTGAGCGCGGATTTGCTCATGCGCATTCGGTTCAGCCGCAGAACCTGTTGCAGCCGCTTGATTGAAATGCGCAGTGACCTTGCCGTTATGCATGAGCATGAAGCTGACTTGCGGATGCGCCAAGGCCAAGCGCTCGACCACGTCGCGGCAATGGCCGTATTCGGTTTGCTCGGATTTTAAAAACTTCCGTCGGGCCGGCGTGTTGTAGTACAGCTCTTGCACTTGGATGGTAGTGCCCACCGCCCCGGCTGCGGGTTGAATTTGCCAGGCACCGGCCAGGTTGGTGATTTGGCCGGCATGGCTGGCACTGGCGGGGCGACTGGTCAACGTGAATTGCGAGACCGAAGCAATCGCCGCGAGTGCTTCCCCCCGAAAACCAAGTGAGGCGACCGCTTCTAAATCTTCCAGTGTTTTGATTTTGCTGGTGGCGTGGCGGGCCACGGCCAGCGGCAACTGCTCTTCGGCAATACCACAGCCATTATCAGTGAGGGCAATCCGGCTGATGCCGCCACCATCGAGTTTGATTTGTATCTGCGTCGCCCCCGCATCCAGTGCGTTTTCCAGCAGCTCTTTCACCACCGAAGCCGGGCGCTCCACCACCTCACCCGCCGCAATCTGGCTGATGAGCGTATCGGGCAGCGCCTGAATAACTGGCAGGTTGGGCAGAAAACGGAAGGAAAAGGGTGTATTCATCGTTTAATTATCCCATGCCTGCATGTTTAGCGAGGGCCAAGACCTCGGGTATCATGCGCGTCTGTTTATACCTGTCTTGTTAGGAGCGGCGGTGGATATTATCTTGAGTCTGGTTGATTTTATCTTGCACTTGGACAAACACCTGGATGCACTCATTGCGCAATATGGGATTTGGATTTATGGCATCTTGTTCGCCATTGTTTTTCTGGAAACAGGACTGGTTATCTTCCCTTTTCTGCCCGGTGATTCATTGCTGTTTGTAGCGGGCGCGTTCGCCGCACGAGGAGAGATGGATCTCTTTACGCTAATGGCCTTGCTGATCATCGCGGCGATTACAGGTGACGCCTTGAATTATGCAATTGGCCGCCGCGTGGGACCCCAAGTGTTCCGCTGGGAACAATCTCGTTGGTTTAATAAAGCAGCGTTTGATAAAGCCCACGCTTTTTATGAGCGGCATGGCGGTAAAACCATCGTCATTGCCCGTTTTGTCCCGTTTATTCGTACCTTTGCCCCCTTTGTGGCGGGTGTAGCGCAGATGTCCTATCGCCAGTTTGCCTTCTTCAATATTACTGGGGCATTGTTATGGGTCATCTCTTTATGTGTAGCAGGCTATCTGTTTGGCAATGTGCCCCTCATTAAGAATAACCTTACCGTGGTCATTTTTAGCATTATTGGCTTATCGTTGCTGCCCTTGGTGATTGAGTTTGTGCGGGCCAAGTTCAAGCGCCCTCGCTAGTTGGGTTGCTCTCTATCCCTTCAATGAATCACTTATGTTTCTGCTAGGTCTTATTGGGGCTTGCCCACCCTACCTCCTATAGGGTGGCGTGGGGCCGGAGCGGCATTGGCGACGGCTGCCTTATCGGCTCAGACGAGTCCATTAACTCGCTTGTTTTTACCAAGGCTCTTGAAATTCCCCACGCCCGCCCCTACAATTAGCACTCATTACCACCGAGTGCTAACAATATGTTTAAAGCATAGGCAGTTGGTGGTGTTTTAAGCCGCACTGCATGCTTGAAAAACCCAACATTGCGAGTGCACACTTTCATTATTAGCCTTGATTGATAAGGAGTTTATCCATGAATCTGCGTCCTTTGCACGATCGCGTGATCGTCAAACGTTTGGACAA
Source organism: Parvibium lacunae (assembly GCF_003335215.1). Lineage (GTDB taxonomy): Bacteria > Pseudomonadota > Gammaproteobacteria > Burkholderiales > Burkholderiaceae_D > Parvibium > Parvibium lacunae. The sequence goes on from NZ_QPGB01000003.1 coordinate 186,096, forward strand.
CGAGCGTAAAACCGCGTCCGGTATCGTGATCCCTGATAGCGCCACCGAGAAGCCCGACCAAGGTGAAGTATTGGCAGTTGGCCCCGGTAAAAAAACCGAAGATGGCAAAGTATTGCCCGTTGACCTGAAGGTCGGTGACCGCGTGCTGTTTGGCAAATATGCTGGCCAAACCGTGAAAGTCGAGGGCGATGAGCTGCTCGTGATGCGCGAAGAAGACATTATGGCCGTGGTGCAAGCCTAAGTACCTTTTGTGTACCGGTATTTCCACGACATTAACTAATTAAGGAGTATTTACATGGCTGCAAAACAAGTTGTATTCGGCGATGACGCCCGCGCCAAGATCGTTAACGGCGTAAACGTATTGGCTAACGCGGTGAAAGTAACGTTAGGCCCTAAAGGCCGTAACGTGGTGATTGAGCGTAGCTTCGGCGCGCCTACCGTGACTAAAGACGGTGTGTCTGTTGCCAAAGAAATCGAACTCAAAGACAAGCTGGAAAACATGGGCGCACAGCTCGTGAAAGAAGTGGCTTCCAAAACCAACGACAACGCTGGTGACGGTACCACCACAGCAACCGTATTGGCTCAAGCAATCGTACGTGAAGGTTTCAAATACGTGGCCGCTGGTTTCAACCCCACCGACCTGAAGCGCGGTATCGATAAAGCGGTTGCTGCGATTGTGGATGAAGTGAAAAATATCGCTAAACCTACCACCACCAGCAAAGAGATTGCGCAAGTTGGTTCGATCTCCGCTAACGCTGATGCTGACATCGGCCAGATCATTGCTGACGCAATGGAAAAAGTCGGTAAAGAAGGCGTGATTACGGTTGAAGACGGCAAGAGCCTGAACAACGAACTGGATGTTGTAGAAGGCATGCAGTTTGACCGTGGTTACCTCTCCCCTTACTTCATCAACAACCCAGATAAACAAGTTGCCGCTTTGGACAACCCCTTTATCTTGTTGTTCGATAAAAAAATCTCCAACATCCGTGACCTGCTGCCCGTACTGGAGCAAGTGGCTAAATCTGGCCGTCCGCTGTTGATTATTGCTGAAGACGTTGAAGGCGAAGCCCTGGCAACTTTGGTGGTTAACAACATCCGCGGCATTCTGAAAACCGTTGCCGTGAAAGCTCCTGGCTTTGGTGATCGTCGCAAAGCCATGTTGGAAGACATCGCGATTCTGACTGGCGGTACCGTGATTGCAGAAGAAGTTGGCCTGAACCTGGAAAAAACCACACTGGCAGAACTCGGCCAAGCGAAACGCGTCGAGATCGGCAAAGAAAACACCACAATTATTGATGGTGCTGGCAAAGCCGAACAAATCGAAGCCCGCGTCAAAGCGATTCGTGCACAGATCGAAGAAGCGACCAGCGACTACGACCGTGAAAAACTGCAAGAGCGCGTGGCCAAACTGGCTGGCGGTGTGGCGGTGATTCGTGTTGGCGCTGCGACCGAAGTCGAAATGAAAGAGAAAAAAGCCCGCGTGGAAGATGCATTGCATGCTACCCGCGCTGCGGTTGAAGAAGGTATCGTAGCGGGCGGTGGTGTAGCCCTGTTGCGTGCCCGTTCTGCCGTAACCGTAAAAGGTGACAACGCTGATCAAGACGCTGGTATCAAAATCGTGCTGCGTGCGGTTGAAGAGCCGCTGCGCCAGATCGTGGCGAACGCTGGCGATGAGCCTTCTGTGGTGATCAACAAAGTGCTGGAAGGGAAAGGTAACTTCGGTTACAACGCCGCTAACGGTACCTACGGTGACCTGGTTGAACTCGGCGTATTGGATCCTGCTAAAGTGACTCGCTCTGCCCTGCAAAACGCTGCCTCCGTCGCTGCGTTGATTCTGACAACCGATGCCTTGGTGGCAGAACAACCTGAAGACAAAGCGGCTGCCCCTGCAATGCCTGGTGGCATGGGTGGCATGGGCATGGACATGTAATTCGGTTACGAATACAGTCGCCTGTAAACCCCGCTTCGGCGGGGTTTTTTGTTACCAATCAGCTCAATATCTAATAGACCATGCTGTCAAGATGACTGATTACTTATCTTAATAAAGCAAGTAATCATATAGGTTTTATGTATATGAGCCGCGCTGCATAAGGCTTAGCGGGCACCTTGTTGGGGCAAAGTGTTGTCTTGCTGTCAAAAAATCCGTAAAAATATATAAAACTAGGAATTTTCGTATTGGCAGCCGGGTAAAGTGTTGGTACGCTTCTTTACGGTCTGATAAGACCCTGAACCGAATGAGGAGAAATGAATGAATAAGTCTGAATTGATCGACCACATCGCTGGGGAAGCCGATATTTCCAAAGCCGCTGCGGGTCGTGCATTAGAAGCATTTTTAGAAGGTGTTAAGAAGTCCTTGAAAAAAGGCGATCCAGTGACCTTGGTTGGCTTTGGCACGTTTGGTGTTTCCAAGCGTAAAGCACGCACCGGTCGCAATCCTCGCACGGGTGAAGCAATCAAGATTAAAGCAGCAAAAGTGCCCAGCTTCCGCGCTGGTAAAGCACTGAAAGACGCTGTCAATAAGTAATCGTCTTATTGCAAATAAAAAACCCGCTCAGTCGAGCGGGTTTTTTTTTATTGGGCGGCTATTTGCGTTGCCAAAGCGCCTGCCATCCTGCAAGACCCAGGTGACGCAGGGTGGTTTTATTGCGTTCATAGATTTGGCTGGCATCAGGAATAGAGGTAACGGCACGACTAATACTTTCTTCTCGCAATAAGTGCAGCGTCGGATACGGCGAGCGATTGGTGTAATGGGAAAGATCATCCCATGCTTCCTCTGCAAAACAATATGCCGGATGGAAATGCGCGAGTTGGAACTGCCCTTGTAAACCCATGTGTTCAATCGCCATTTCTGCCAATGTGACAAAGTCCAGGAAAGACTCAAACGGTTGTAATAGGGTAGGCTCAATGAGTAATGTCGTTTCACACGTCGTAATCGGTGTTTTCTCTAAATAAGCCAACTCATCGAAAAACAAAGTCAGTAAGCCGTCGGTATCGCTCGCCGCACTGACGCAATAACGAATGGCATTATTGACATGCACCTTGTTCGCAAAAGGACATAGGTTCAAGCCGATCACCGCCCGTTCCAACCAAATTTGTGTTGCTTGGCGATAAGGTTGGGCAGCAGGATCAGTTAAGACGAGAGAAGAAGTCATCGTAGTGGCTTGATTTAACACAAAGTATTATTCCATATCTATCTATTAATATCGCAATTCTGTCTTAAATGGTTATAAAGATCCGCTATCCTAGCGGCTATGTTTCCTTCAACTCTTTAAATATCATGGCAGCATTTGAAAATGAACGCGTTCTGAGTGTGCATCACTGGAATGACACGCTATTCAGTTTTACCACTACCCGCTCACAAAGTCTGCGCTTTGAAAATGGCCATTTTGTGATGATTGGCTTAGAGGTAGAAGGAAAACCTTTGTTACGTGCCTACAGTATCGTCAGCGCAAATTATGAAGAGCACTTGGAATTCCTGAGCATTAAGGTTCAAAATGGTCCCTTAACCTCGCGCTTACAGCACTTAAAGGTAGGCGATACCTTATTGGTGGGGCGTAAACCCACTGGCACGCTGGTGATTAGCGATTTATTGCCCGCCAAGAATTTATTTTTATTCTCGACAGGTACGGGGATGGCGCCATTTATGAGCATTATCCGTGACCCTGAAACGTATGAGAAATTTGAAAAAGTGATTCTGGTGCATGGCGTGCGTTATGTCAGCGAACTGGCCTACCACGACTACATTTTGAATGATCTGCCGAATCACGAGTATCTCGGTGATCTGGTACGTGACAAGCTGCTTTATTACCCAACCGTCACGCGTGAACCCTTTAAGAATCAGGGTCGCTTAACGACCTTGATGGAAAACGGCAAGCTCTGTGCCGATATTGGGTTACCGCAACTCAATCCGCAGACCGACCGCGCTATGATCTGTGGTAGCCCGAGCATGTTGACCGATACCTGCAATGAGCTTAATAAACTTGGCTTCCAGATTTCACCGGGCATTGGTCGGCCCGGAGATTATGTGATTGAGCGTGCTTTTGTCGAAAAATAAACGTTTCGCTGATTCGCAGTAAAGATACCCCCAGAACGGGGCTGTGCTACTTGCTTCAGATTAAGCGCTAGGCTGCACGGGCCAGCGCAGCACCTCGGCCACACCATAGAGGTGGGCCAGAGCGAGTAATGCGGGTGAGGGATGATGGAACGTACACATTTTTCCCTGCGCCTGTGCGCTACGCGACCACTCTAACAATAACGAGAGGGCGCTGGAGTCAACTGCCTCGACAGCACTTAAATCAACATGAACGTCTGCCGAAGAGGTCGACCATGTCTTTGCGAATGGCAGATGGTTCGGGACCGTTGTCAGGGTCAGCGGTCCTTGTAGCACGTGATCAAACTTCATTTTTTGCTGGCTTGCTTGTTCTGTTCCTGCAATTTAGCGATCAAGCCATCCAACCCATTTTGATTGATTTCACTGGCAAATTGGCCTCGATAGTTCTCTACCAGCCAGATTCCCAACACGTTTAAATCAAAAATTTTCCAGGAATTGGCTGTCTTTTCTAAGCGGTAATCGAGCTGAATCGGCTCCCCGCCTTTGTTAGAGACCACCTGCGAACGAACGACAACCTCAGTATCTTCGGGTGCGGCCCGGAGCGGCTTGAATTGCAGGTTTTTATCTTTGACGGTGGTTAGTGCCCCGGCATAGGTACGAACCAGTAAGGTACGAAACTCTTGCATGATGATTTTCTGCTGCTCAGGGGTTGCCTTACTCCAGCTACGTCCCACCGCAAGGGCGGTCGTGCGCTGAAAATTGACATTAGGCATGATTTTGCTATCCACCAATTCACTGAGTTTTTTGATATTGCCACTTTGCAGCTCGGTATCGGCTTTGATGGCATTCAGAATCTCAGTGCTCCAGGTTTTAACGAGTTCATCGGGTTTGTCTTGGGCCTGCGCGAATGACGCCCCCAGCAGCAGAGATAACCCTAACATGACCAGCGCTTTAGGCATCGCTTGAATAACATGGCTCATAGACTTAGATAACATCATTTCTCCAATCAGATCGGGATAAATTGATTATGGGGTTACATTCAGACTGGTCGCACGCAGCGAAGGTTCATTAAGCAATCGATCGCCAGGAGCCACCGAGAGCTTAACGGTTGCTGGCTGCGCGACAGGCGTGCTGATGGGTTCTGCTTGACTCGCTGGAGGCACTGTCTCATCTTCATATTTAGGTAGCGGCTCCTCCGGCGGATCACCATCGTAAATCAAATAACGACGGCGCTGTAAATAGGCATCACGGATAAATTGATATTTATCCAGCGCCGCATCATCAGCCAGATTACTGGCTTCAAGCAATAGGGCACGTGTGTCAATCAGCCGCAGTGCGCGTACTGAATTGCGAACGTAAATAGGCGTAATTTGGTTGACGGGATAGGTCGCCCAGTCAATCACCACATTAGTGCTGTCACGCAACGTGCTGGGGCCAAAAAAAGGAAGGACAAGATAGGGGCCAGCGCCAACGCCCCAAGTGGCAAGCGTTTGCCCAAAGTCTTCATTATGTTTCTCGAAACCTAATTCCGTCGCAACATCAAAACAGCCTAAGAGGCCAAGTGTGGAATTAATGGCGACACGACAGAGATCAGAACCTGCTTCTTTGAACTTACCTTGCAAGGCGTTATTGACCGCTGTATAAATGTCGGCAATATTGCCAAAAATGTTTGAAACGCAGGTTCGTACCGGTTCCGGCATAACTGTTTTATAGCCGGTGGCAACGGGTTTAAAAATCGCTTTATCCAGGGCATCATTAAATGCGAATACTTTGCGATTCATCGATTCATAGGGGTCTGCGACGCCGGCTACAACATCCGGTTTTGGGGTAACAGCACACCCCCCTAACGCGAGTAACAGAACGCAAGCAAGCCATAGCAGCAACCAATGGCGCATTGGTTGTCGGGGGATAGTCGAGAAAATGGGGAGCGGGAGTATGGCCATAAGTTTATTGCGGTTTGCCTGCGTCAGCCGCTTTGTTATATAAGAACTGGCTAATTAGCTCTTCCAGTACGACGGCAGACTGGGTCAGGGTAATTTTGTTCCCTGCCTGCCAATTTTCAGGGTCGCCCCCAGCGGTGATCCCAATATATTGCTCACCGAGTAACCCAGACGTGAGAATTTTAGCGGAGCTATCTTTTGGGAAATGGTAACGGCTATCCATGTTCAGGGTCACGAGTGCTTGAAATGTTTGGTCGTCAAAACGAATCTCGCCAACGCGCCCCACGACAACCCCAGCGCTCTTAACCGGCGCACGCGGCTTGAGCCCGCCTATATTGTCAAATTTAGCCTGCAAGGAATAGGTTTCACCCCGCGCAAAGGCACTCATGTTGCCCGCTTGCAAGGCGAGAAAAAGTAGGGCCAAAAAACCCAGCAAAACAAATAAGCCAACCCAAAAATCAACAAATTTGCGTGACATAGCAACCCTTTAACTAAACATCAATGCCGTCAAAATAAAATCGAGCCCCAACACCGCCAGTGAGGATTTCACCACTGTGCGCGTGGTTGCATACGCCACACCCTCTGGTGTCGGTTTTGCCTCGAAGCCTTCATACAGCGCAATAAAGGTGACGGCAAAACCAAATACAATACTTTTTATAACACCATTTGCAACGTCTTTAATCACATCGACACCAGCCTGCATTTGTGACCAGAATGCCCCAGCGTCAACACCGATCAGTAACACGCCCACCACATAGCCTCCCAAAATACCGACCGCACTAAATATTGTAGCGAGGATGGGCATTGCAATCACCCCGCCCCAAAAGCGTGGCACGAGGATACGACTAATTGGATCAACGGCCATCATTTCCATCGCAGCCAATTGTTCGCCCGCTTTCATCAGACCGATTTCTGCCGTCAATGAGGTGCCGGCGCGACCAGCGTAGAGAAGCGCAGTAACCACTGGGCCCAACTCACGAACGAGAGAGAGTGCAACCAGCAAGCCCAAAGCCTGTTCTGAGCCATAGCGATTAAGGGTGTAGTAACCTTGCAAACCCAGCACAAATCCCACAAATAGGCCTGAGACAGCAATAATCGTGAGTGAGTAGTTGCCGATAAAATGGATTTGCTGGCTTAACAATCTGCCACGCCCCCACAGCCCGGTGACTTGGACACCCATCTGGGCAAATAAGCGTGCCGCATAACCAAGGCTCGATACACTGGCCAGCGTAAACTGCCCCAACTGTTGGCATGTCCGCATGAGGGTTTGTAGCAGTGTCATGATGCCTCCTGCAAACCCAAATCTGCTGCTAAGGTACGAGACACGGGTTGATGGAAAGGCACCGGCCCCTCGGCTTCACCATGCACAAATTGATGTACTAATGGATCACTTGATGCGCGTAGTTCTGCTGGCGTACCTTCCGCTGCAACGACCCCATCTGCCATGACGTACACATAGTCTGCAATCGCAAAGGTTTCATCCACATCATGCGAAACAATCAATGAGGTAATCCCCAGCGCATCATTCAGTTGTCGGATTAAATGGGCGGTAATGTTCATGGAAATCGGATCCAGTCCCGCAAAAGGCTCGTCATACATCATCAATGCCGGATCAAGTGCGATAGCCCGCGCCAGGGCCACGCGCCGCCCCATTCCGCCAGAAATTTGGCTCGGCATAAGCTGGCTGGCCCCGCGCAGGCCTACCGCCTGCAACTTCATTAACACCAGGTCGCGAATCATCGATTCTGGCAACGCCGTATGTTCACGTAACGGGAAGGCCACATTATCAAACACCGACATATCGGTGAACAGCGCCCCAAACTGAAATAGCATACCCATCCGTCGGCGCAAGGCATAAAGCCCAGGCTTATCGAGGCTCGCTACATTTTGTCCATCAATCAGCACTTGGCCTTGTGTGGCTTGATACTGCCCGCCCAGCAACCGTAATAAGGTTGTTTTGCCACAGCCAGATCCGCCCATCAAGGCCACGACATGCCCCTGCTGAACTTCTATGTCAATCCCTTTGAGAATCTCACGCTGGCCTACCGCATAAGCAAAGCGCACCCGATCAAAACGGATAAATGGCTTGGCAAGAGAGGTGCGAGCATCGGCTGCAGAGGATGAGACGAGTTGTGGCTGCATAGTCGAGACAATCAAAACTGACTGTCGGGTTAGTAATTACTGCATTTTAACAGCCTGCGCCGACATTTGTCTTAGCAAGATCGACGGATCTCCCTCCAAAACGGCAAATTTGACGGCAATGGCGCTTTTTGTGCATAATGACGGAGAGATAGCGCCACGTTGAGGTCAGCTTGCCGGCGCGTAATAAATAGAGCTAAAGCGACATCGGTCATCAAACCAGTGCGCACAGCTTGCTACGCACTGGTTTTTTTTTGCCTAGCAAAGCGCACGTTAAGCTCGTACATGAGAGTTATGTCAACTACTGGAATCGTTACCCCTCAATATCGCCAATGTCATACGCCACTACGCTTGCAATCGGGTGCAACACTGCCTGAATTTACGCTGGCGTATGAAACCTATGGTCAATTGAATGCGGCACGCGATAACGCAGTGTTAATTTGTCACGCCCTGAATGCGTCTCATCATGTAGCGGGTTATTACGCCGATGACCCTGACAATATAGGCTGGTGGGACAACATGATTGGACCTGGTAAGCCCATTGATACCCATCGATTTTTTGTGATTGGGGTGAATAATCTTGGCAGTTGCTTTGGCTCAACGGGGCCGACATACCTTAACCCGGCTACCAATAAGCCCTATGGCGCCGATTTTCCGGTGGTGACGGTTGAAGACTGGGTTGAGGCGCAAGCTTGGTTGGCGGAGGAGCTGGGGATTCGCCAATTTGCTGCCGTAGTTGGCGGTAGCCTCGGCGGCATGCAAGCGATGCGCTGGGCCATTCGCTACCCTGAAAAAGTCAAACACTGTGTGATGATTGCCACCACCCCGAAACTCTCAGCGCAAAACATTGCTTTCAACGAAGTAGCCCGCCAAGCGATTTGTAGTGACCCCGATTTTCATGATGGCCATTATTATCAGTATGGTGTTGTGCCGAAAAACGGCTTGAGAGTAGCCCGAATGATTGGGCACATCACCTATCTCTCAGCCGATGTGATGGCCGAAAAGTTTGGTCGCGCCTTACAAAACCAGAACTATCATGAGGTGGACTATGCATTTGGCTATCAGGCAGAGTTTCAGATCGAATCCTACCTGCGGTATCAAGGGGATAAGTTTGCTACTTATTTCGATGCCAACACCTATTTATTGATTACACGGGCCTTGGACTATTTTGATCCAGCCAAAGCCTTTGGTGGCAATTTAGCTCAGGCTTTTGCCCCAATCCAGGCAAAAAGTCTGGTTATTTCCTTTACAACCGATTGGCGCTTTTCGCCTGCTCGCTCGCAGGAGATTGTACAAGCCCTCATTCGAAATCAATGCGCAGTCAGCTACGCAGAAATCGATGCGCCTCATGGTCATGATGCCTTCCTCTTGGAAGATCCGCGCTACCAGCGTGTGATGCGTAATTACTTTAATCAGATTGAATTGACCACCCCCTAAAATACCCGTGACTATGCAACCCACTCTTCGTGATAACCTTGCTTTTATTGCCAACTGGGTGCGGCCTGGCGCCCGCGTCCTCGACTTAGGCTGTGGCGATGCAGCACTCTTAGCCTATCTGCAAAATACACAGGGTTGCCGTGGTTATGGGCTCGATATCGCTGATGACAACATCGCAACTGGTGTCGCTAAGGGCTTGGCAGTGATCCAATGGGATCTGAATCAAGGCTTGGGGCTGTTTGAAGATAATGCATTTGACGTCGTCCTGCAGCTAGAATCGCTACAAGCGGTACAAGCGGTTGAAATGCTCCTACGGGAGATGGCGCGGGTCGGACGCGAAGTGATTGTGAGCTTTCCAAATTTTGGCTACTGGTCGCACCGTTGGCAATTATTGCTGGGGCGCATGCCAGTCTCAAAATCACTGCCCTATCAATGGTTTGACACGCCGAATATTCGCTGCGCGACCTTGAGTGACTTTCCCGATTTAGCGCGCAAGGTTGGGCTAACGGTGATTGAGCAAGTTGCCCTGCATGAAGGAAAACCGATACACTGGCTGCCAAATTTAAGGGGCTCGGTCGCGGTGTTTCGACTGCGCCGCACCGATCCACAGTAATTAGTTTGGTCGTTCCCTTAAGGTCGTCTCAGCTGCTGTCGAGTTTACTGCTGACGGGGTTTGTAAAGGATTCTCGACTTCACGGCTTTTAATCAACCACTTGAGACCCGTCAAAGTTGCCTTTCTTGCAAGTCTAATCAATGCTGGGCAAGTAGTGTCCCAAAAAGCAGGGCCAATGATTGCTCCTATGGTTGACATCTCAAAATCTTGAGTTTGTTTTATTACATCATTTACGAGTACTTCGAATCGCAAACTGACATTCTTTTCGCCTGTAAATGCTGTTCCACCTAGACCTGACGCCCCAACAAGCGTCAACTTAAGACCATCTTTTATATTGCTTTCATTGGTCAATAGAATGGGTTGCTTAAGTCGGCGAGCCATGTCTAAGAAATAAGCTTCGGTAGTTTGAGGCAGTGCGCATTCAGCTACGATACTCTGATTAACCTCAGCGCCCAATGCTAGTTGGATCGGCCTAATCAGTGTAATGGGGGGACGCGTTGTCTTACCTTCGACTAAAAGCTCACCATTAGGCCCAATACTCTGGTCTGTTTGTTTGATCCATAAAGCTATGCGCTTTGCCAATTTAGCAGCAATATTTTCCACAATACTGCACGTTCCACGAAAACCGCCCAGCACGCCTCCACGGCTTGAATCAATAAAAGACTCTGTCGCAACAATTTGTCCATCAAACCAATATTCTGCAGTTGCATTCAATATTTTGTTACCTGTCCAGCCTCCACCACCAGATCCCACTGCAACAGGGATTAGTAAGGTAACCATTTTCTTGTGTTTCAACGGATCCGGGTCAATAACTGACTCAACATTCGTCATCCGCTGACGAGTAAAAACAAGTGTTTTCTCTCCGAGCTCACGCTCAATATCGCACTCTTGTCGCAATGCATCCCTAGTAACGGAATCTGTAGAAAATCGTGCTGGGCTTTGAATGTATATCGAATCCTGTGCGTATGCGGAAATGGCAGTTATCCAAGCAAAAAATAAACTTAAAAATCTTAGCAAACGGAATACCATCCCCCCCCCCTCTTTATATAAGATTAGTAAATACAAGGCTTGCATTTGTCCCGCCAAAACCAAAGCTATTGGAGAGGACAGCGCGAGTTTTCTGCTCACGCGCCTCAAGCACGATAGGCGCTATTGCGCAAGCGGGGTCAAGCTCAGTCGTGGTTGCACAACCGGCAATAAATCCATGCTTTAACATCAAAATCGAAAATATCGCCTCCAAGGCCCCAGCAGCGCCAATCGCGTGCCCAGATAACCCTTTGGTTGAAGAAACGGGAGGTATATCAGCGCCAAAGACAGCCCTCAACCCGTTGATTTCACTTACATCACCGTGTGGCGTTCCTGTCGCGTGCGCATTCACATAGTCAATCGAGATACCTGCTTGTTTTACCGCCATTGTCATCGCTCTTGCACTGCCCTGAGGACAAGGGAAAACCATATCAGCACCGTCTGAGCTCACGCCATAACCAACAATCTCTGCCAAAATAGTAGCGCTACGACGCTGGGCTTGCTCTAGCGACTCTAAGATCAATATCCCGGCCCCACCGGCCATAACAAAGCCATCGCGATCTAATGAAAAAGGCCGGCATGCGATTTGGGGGTGGGCATTTGAATTCAGCGTTAAAGCGCCCATCGCATCAAAGGGAAAAGCAGAGGTCCAGCCACCCTCTTCTGCACCGCCAGTCAACATAATCTGATGACGCCCGGAACGAATTTCTTCATATGCCTGCCCTATTGCATGAGCGGCACTGGCGCAGGCTGAAGAAATGGCGTAACTCACACCTTGAATATGAAGTGCAGTCACTAGCGAGGCGACCGCAGTATGGCCCATGATCCGTGGAACCATATAAGGCAATACTTTCTGAATACCCGATGCACGTAACGTATCAATCGCCTCTTGGCAGGCATGCATTGAGCCTACGCCTTCCCCCAGAATCACTCCAGTCGATGGATGCGCGATCTGATCTTGAGATAAACCAGACATGGCCAAGGCTGATTGCGCCGCATGCCAAGCATATTGGGCAGGCTCAGACATGTAACGCCGTAATTTACGATCAATATGCGGCAAATCACTGAGATCAGGCAGGCTGGCGACATGGCAGCGCATACCTGCTTTGATATAACTATCTTGTAGAGCTATGCCAGATTGCCCATTTTTTAGGGCGCTAACGATAGCTGCTTCGCTATGCCCTAGAGATGAAACAGCTCCTAGGCCAGTGATGACAACACGATTCACGTTACTTTGTTAAAACTAGATTGCTACGGGTCTCGTTAATGAGATTCTTGACCCATTTCTGATAGCTTGGGTGAATTTGTGTCCCTGTTGAGGTGACCTCATAATTTAAATTGGTGCTCTCTTTGTATTTAACAATAAATTGATTATTACTGATGGTAATGTTAACGATCACGCGGTGAGAGCGTAAAGAAAGTGAAGCGTCATATCCTCCGACTCCGTCTGGCTGAATCACCCAGCCCAACCGTGCGGCCGCAGCTAGAAGCGAGCGTTGGATACGGTCCGCCGAAGGCGTCGATGCATCTGGCAACATACCAATAGGCTCTTGAATCGGATCGACCAGCAGCTCTTGCCGACCGGCAAAAGCAAACAAAGGTAGTAAAGTGATCAATGCGATAAAAAAACGTTTTTTCATATCTACTCCCTTAAATATTTATTAAATCATCCCACCGTTCACGCCAATCACTTGCCGCGTGATGTAGCTTGCCGCCTCTGAAAATAAGAAGGCAACTAATGCAGCAACCTCTTCAGGTTCGCCAGCGCGAGCCATCGGAATCATATCAAGGGCATGCTGCATATGTTCGCTCGGCAGGTTAGCAGTCATATCGCTGCGAATCAAGCCAGGTGCAACACAATTAACGGTAATTTGCCGTGTCGCTAATTCAATCGCCAGCGCTTTTGTTGCTCCAATCAAGCCAGCTTTAGCGGCGCTGTAGTTCACTTGACCGCGATTCCCTATTTGTCCGGACACTGACGCAATCGTAACAATCCGCCCGCCCCGATGGGTAGCTTGCGTGCCTCTCCCTTGACGAATCATCGGCATTAATAAAGGTTGTACCACATTGTAAAAACCATCCAGCCCTGTTTCGATTACCGCATCCCAATCGTCGGGGGGCATTCCGGCCATCGGCATATCACGGGTAACGCCGGCATTACAAACAATGCCCCAATAGGGCCCATGTCTATCAATCTGCGCAAGTAAAGCCTGCTGGGTTTGCACCCGGTCAGCCACATCAAAGCAGAGGTAATCTGCCCGCCCACCTTGTTCGCGAATTTCACTAACCGCCCTCTCTGCATCGTCGCGGCGCTGTCGGCAATGAATGGTGACATGAAATCCACTGGTTGCTAAACGACAGGCAATCGCGCGGCCAATGCCCCGACTAGAACCAGTTACAAGCACACGTTTTACAGGCAAACTCGTCATAATGAATCCATACTGATATCAGCGGGCAGTTCGTAAACCTTCAATAAGGCGGTGGCAATCTGCGCATCGCCATGCCACAACTCTCCTTGAATAGCGCCCATGCCAGCACTATCCCGATAAGTTTGGTGGGCGATGACACGCAATTCACTGTTGATTGCGACAGTTGGTTTCAGCAGAGACAGTTCACGTGTCCCCAGCAACATGCCTACTCGACTGGATTGATCTGTCTGCCCATCCAACCATCGTTCGAGGCCACTGTACGCAGCGGCAGCTTGTGCCATCATTTCCAAGGCAATCCAACTTGGCATCTCGCCGGCGCGATTCAAATACCAAGCATGCTCTTGGACATGCGCCGCAATCTCAATGTAATTTGAGCGATAGTCAAGAATACGATCAAGCAAACACATATTACCCCGATGCGGGATTAGACTTTCAATCGAGGGATAAAGCATCGTCATGACTTACGCTCTACCAAAAATTAGACTGGTATTGCTCCCACCAAAAGCAAAAGAATTACTCATGCAATAGAGTTTGTCTTGAGTGAGCTGATTAGGTTCTATGCAGTCACCCAACTTAACCAGTGCAAGTGCAGGAAGTGCCGGATCCGGCACACCATCCCAGCAATGCGGTGGGAGCATCTTGTTATGGTTATATTGGCTCAATGTCAACCAACAAAATGCGGCTTCGGTTGCGCCAGCGGCACCCAAAGTATGGCCCGTCAATGGCTTTGTCCCACTACATTTAACGCCGTGGGGGAAAATAGTCTGCATAGCGAGGGATTCCATCGCATCGTTTTTCTGTGTCGCAGTTGCATGGAGATTGACATAACTGATCTCTTGCGCTTCTAAACCACTATGCAGCAAGGCAGCCTGCATCGCCGCAATCGCACCACGTGCACTCGGGTCAGGCGAAGACATATGATAGGCATCATTACTTTCACCGCCACCCATAAATAAAATCTTTCCGCTGGAATTTCCACCCAGGAAATCATCACGCGTTGCTAAAAATAACGCGGCGCCCTCACCAATATTAATACCTGAACGATTCTGACTCATCGGATTGGTGAGACTGGCACTGGTCGATTCCAGCGCAGCAAACCCTTGAACAGTCATTTTGCAGAGTGAATCGACCCCGCCAACCAATACGAGATCGCAGAGGCGAGCGTGGAGTAGCGCTTGTGCTGAGATGAAAGCTGTAGCGCTTGAAGTACATGCGGTTGAAATACCAAAAACAGGTCCGCTAATGGCCAAAACTTTGGCGAGAAACTCAGCAGGGTTACCCATTTCTTGCTGCCGATAATGAAACTGCTCGGGGAACTCTCGTGTCGTCAAACGCACTTGATGCGCTTGTTCACTCCCTTGCACCCCAGAGGTACTTGTGCCAATGACAATCCCGACACGGGTAGGCGAGACATGTTGCATCAAGCTTGCAACTGTATCGGCAATTTGCAAATAAGCTGCATATAGCAATTGATTATTACGCGATGCCCAAGGTCGGGCATCTCCCACTATGGCAGGCAATGCTAGTAGTAGGCCTTGTACCAGCCCCACTTTTGCCGGGGCCGCATTGAGTAGCCACGTTTTTTCCTCGCGCAACCCACTCGTATCGCCACGAAATAGCCCAGCGCTAATCTGCTGTTTATCACTACCCAGTGCATTAATGATACCGACATCATGCAAAACGATAGGGGGGGTTTTTGACATAGCAGGCTCAAATTGAAATGAAAATCAACGTCACTTGAATGGTTGGTAATTTTAACTGTATCTGATTAGCTGCCGGACCAGTGCAGTAGTCGACCAGCGCAATGGGTATGCCAGTCTCATGATTCATCAACGCGCGACTGGGTTGAGAACAATCAGGCTGCGGCATAAGGCGCAGCCTAAATTGTTGATTGGGTAAGGCATTATCAAGCATCACCTCGTCGGCCCAAATGAGCTGCATCACCGCTAACAACCAAGTGGTATTGATATCAACAGTCGGCGGAACTGGGTTGGTCACCTGCTGCCCATTATCTATAAACTGAGCCAAGCGTTGCCCTAGAGCACTGACCCAAGCCACAGATAGCACCGCTCCGTTACGCTCTATCTGTAAAAACCCATGCACAGGGGTCTCTAGGCGCGTTTTTGGGGTATAGAGCTGAACGGCATACTCAGCGCCATTCGACCAAGCAGTAGGCATGGCGGCAGGGGGCAAAAGTTGCCAGCGAATCTCAGGTAGCAAATAAATATGGCGCTGACTCACTTGGCACCCTACTAACGTCAGTAAAGACATAGTACAAAGCAAGCAGCGACAGAATGTGGCGTGACTTATGATCCACCTAATCATGGTGCAAACTGTTCATGCTGAGTGGCGTGAGGCACAGGGTAAACAGCACGCCTAGAGTCAATGTCATGCCAAATGCCTGCAAAGCAGGGGTTGCTGTGATACCAAGCAGGCCAAAAGATAGCAGGGTGGTCAATGCGGAGAGCCATACGCCAAGAATAATTGGGCGTTGATCTTCTCTGGTGGGTGCCGTGCGGCGTATCCATCCTTCATAACTGAACACAGCATAGTTGACCCCCACGCCAATAATCAGTAGCAAGCCCATCACGCTAAACAGGCTGATCGGTCTATCAAGCCAGCCATGTATGGCCAAAACCAAGCAAGCGGCCAGACAGGTTGGCGCACTAAGATGCGTGGCCGCCCGCAAGCCATAGCGCCAGGCAAGAACTCCCCATACCATGATGATAATGAATACGATGCCATACGCCAGCTGCTGCCTTAGGGTTCCAAATAATATAGAAACACTACCGGGTTTATCGACCCACGTTACCCCAGGTTGCTGGGCGCTTGATCGTTGTAGCTGCTGCAGTGCCACCTTTATCATTGCGAGGGCCTCATGGGAAGCGGCTTCCTTATTTTGAAGGCGAATAATGGGAATAATGACACTAGCATGATGTTCTACGGCTCGCATCTCTGCAGCAGTCTCTGGTTGGCCCAACCATAAATAACGCCATGGCTCAGAAAGCGGCGAGGCTAGCCACTGCGTTATCGAAAGAGGCTCACTTTGTTTTAATTGCGTTTGCCAGGCAGCGATCACTGCGCGATCAACACCGATTTTTTCTAAACTTTGTACAGTCAGTGACTGTTGACTCCAATGTTGATAACGGTCGGCAACCGCTTGTTGTGACTTTAATGGGGGCAAGAACAGACTGGTGGCGAGAAAATCTACCGCAAAAGTAGACTGATAGGTCAGTAGATCGGCTTTCAATTTTTGGATCAGACTGACTTCACGCTCCAACACCACTTCCGCTGTTTTTCCTTCAATTAAAAAAAACTGTTGGCTTTGTGTAAAACCAGTTGCCGCCGTTAAGATTGCTTCCTGCTTTTGTAACGCGAGCGGCGGGTTATGCAATAAGCGGATATCGTCTTCGACACTGAGTTGAGTCAGCCCATGCCATGAAACAACGAACAGCATAATAAAGAAAGCATAAATCCAACGTGACGGGTAGGAAGCTTGCCAGCGCTTAAAACCTGATTGTAACCAGCGTGCTTCATGGCTAGAGCGAGTCGCTTTGACCGGATAATCAAACCAGCGAGGCAGTAACTGGGTGACCATGGTATATGACACCAATAAACCAATGCCGGCAAATAGGGCAATTTGCTGAATCCCTGCAATCGGCAATAGCGCCAACGCCATATAACCTAGCAAGCTGGTCAATAAAGCCATGCGTAAGGCTGGGCGTAACAATGCCATGCCTTGCGTGACTGACCAAGTGGCCCCTGCCTGAGCTCTGAAGGCAAAAAACTGAATCGCGTAGTCAATGGTCTCGCCTAACAGGCTCGCCCCAAACACCAGGGTCAATAAATGCAATTTACCATCAATGAAACTGACCCCTAACGCGGCTGCAGCGACACCCACGAGAATTGCCAACCACCCCATCAGAATGGCGCCCAATGAGCGATACGCCCAAGCTAATAACACGGCAATCCCAAGCAACGAAATCAGCCCAATCCGGTCCATATCGTGCTCGGCTTGTGTCCGTGCCGCAGCAGCATATTGAACAGCGCCAGTGGTTAAAAGCTCGGCGGTAGGTAAATGGTATGCCAGCCAATCTTGAGTTTGCCGATGCCACTCTGTTAGCGCCTGCTGCAAGCTCGTATCAAAGGCTGAACCATGAAGATAAACTACCATTAAAAGCAGTGTGTGGGGGGTGCCTTGATGCTCAATCGTTGTAGTGAGCCAGCCCTGCTCTACCTGTAATTTGCTATGGGCAAGGGGACTATTCAATAAGTATGTCGATGAAAAACCAAAAGGATCATCGCGAAAATCAAGTCCCATCGCACCCATGGGTACATGTAACCGACGCAACAACAAATCTTCCACCATGGCCGGAGAAGCATTTTCTAAGCGAGCCAGAGAATCAGGTGGGGTCAAGGCCGCTTGATGCTTGCGATAAAATGCCGTAAATCCGTCTTTGAGGTTAGATTGATTAGACTGAGGTGGATCACTGGGCGCGATCACCTTCGCTACACTGGGCATATTGCGTAGTGTGTTTGCTAACGCTTGACCAGCGGCGAATAATTTTTCACGTTCGGTATCATTTGGCACGGTTATACCAATCAACATGCGGCCACTAAAGTGCTGAGCAAGGTGCTGAATGGCATATTCTGCCGCCCGATTATTTTCCGTACTCGGAATCAGCGCAAGTAAGTTGGTCTCGATGCGTTTGAGAACAAGATGAGGGCGGGTTGGCTGGTAATCAAAAATCACGACATAAGCCGCACCCAATAGCGTCAGCGAAAATAATAACCATAGCCAGACAGCTTTAACCCGCGCTAGCATCACTTGGCCCCTGAAAGTAGCCATTTACTCTCTTCATTTGATAACGCCATGCTGGTCTCAACATTGATAAATCGTAACGTTAATTTATCTTGATTCACTTCATCTACTTGAATCGTTTGAATATATTGATCTCCGGCGATCAGAACAGATCGAATATAGCGCGCTAGCTCTGGCTGGGGCGTCAATAGCAGGCGCCAGGTCTCTGGGGCCAAAGGCTGACGCCATGTCACTTGGAATTTTTTGGTGAGATCCTGTGGGTTGAGCCTTAACAACGAGGTAAAGAGTTGGCTCACTTGACCCAGCGCTGGCACATCAGAAATAGAGCGAGCCACTCGCTGTCCGGCAGGAGAAAATTCAATCATCCCTTTCGGGTGTAACCAATACCGCAACTCAATAGGTTGTGTGATCTGCCACAAAATACCTTCAGGAAGAGGCGCACTGACTAGAGTGAATGTGCCGCGGCTCTCTAATGGCTTGCGCATGCCATTAATTTGTTTACTTTGCCAAAAATCCCCACGGAAAACGGGTTGGCTCACCATCCGTTCGCTCACATTGGTTAATACTTGATTAATTTTTTCTGCTTGATTCGCAAAGGTGTTCGGCAGGAAAGAGGCAAACGCTGCTATTACCCCAACCATGACTATTTTTTTCATCACAAACCTATACATTGGGGGTTAACCGTGGGTAGTCTCATTCATCCAAGACTTTACTTTATTGATCAGAATAGCAGGCGAGGAAAATTGCATTTCCTGAGTCTGAAAGTCAATCGCCACTTGGATTGTCTCGGCTCGTGTTAGTAACTGGTTTGAATCCGCGTCAAATAGCTTATAGCTCAGGCGCAATCGATACTCATATTCGATTAGATCAGTTTGTATCCGTAATTTCTGGGCATAACGAGCTGGCGCTACGTACTTCAACTGACATTCAATAATAGGCCATGCGTACCCAGAGTCGCGCATCTGCGGGTAATCATAGTCAATTTTGCGCAGCAAGTCGGCACGTGCTATTTCACAATACCGCAAATAGTTTCCATGCCAGACAATTTGTAAAGGATCTAAATCGTTGAAAGGCACCATTAACTCAGTGGTGCTCGTTACCAACGCAGGAGTTGTTGCGAATTTCATCTTATTTCCAAAATGGAAAGAAATTAAACCACTGTAGCGGTGTGGTCAGGCAGTGTTTTTCGACAATCGTCACGAAGCGCTGTAAGTGCCCTGCCAATACCTGCTCCCGTTGCTTGCGGGGCAATTCTATTTTCTCAGAAAATCGTTCAATATAGACACGATACTTGGCTCGCCAACTCCAATCACGGGTACGAATACAAAAAAACGAGTACACCGGACACTCTAAGACATGCGCCAAAATAAAGGGGCCCGTTGGCCACCGCGCAGGTGTTCCTAGAAAATCAATCTGTAAAAAATGCGGGCTTGCTTCTGAGGGAGTTCGATCTGCCAGCATGAACAACCATTCTCCCTGCTCTATTTTTTCTCGCCAATGGATCGCTGTATCTGGTCCGATTGTCGTCAATTCAAAGACATTTTCTCTAAACTTGGCAGTGAGCTTGGTAATAAACTGATTGATTTGCTGAGCATGCTCGGTATGCATCAGGGCGTTGATTGTGTGTGACCGATCCTGACGAGTAAGCCAGTAGGGAGACGCTGCTGTTTGATATAAGGCTCTTGATACATCGGCATTACCAATATGCGCGCCCAGTAATAAGGCGCCTTGTGGCTGCGCGATTAACTCTTGCAAAACGTCCGGATTAACTACCTCTATATCAGCGTGGGTGAGATTCCCTGACCAAGCATCAAGACGATCGAGCACACTCCAGCTAAATGCATAAAAGTGGCGCAGCACCAAACGCCAATTGACTTGGGTCTTTCTCTCGGTGGGTTGCACTGCATTCACACGTTGCAAATAGTCATAAGAAGCTTGCCGGGCTTGCTGGCCTGTGACAAAAAAATAGAGGCCCACTGGATACAGCAGCAGCACCAAGACTGGCCGTCCCAAGTAGCGCATCGCATACTGCAAACCCAATAGTGCATATTTCGAGCCACGCTCTCGACTTTGCCGCCAGTGTGCTGGTCTGGTACGAGTAGGTGGGCGTTGTTGCAACATAATAAATCCTACTCCCAATGGCGGGCGAGCAAGCGAGGCAAACGAATCAGCATTTCTAAGCATAAGCGGCAGTGCATGACTGTCAACTGTATATTGTCACGCACCATCCGAAAGTGAGAAATACCATTTGGGGGGTAAGACACCCGAGTAGGAATAAAGTGAATTTGCCCCCCCGCCCAATAAAAGCGAACCATGATCTCGGTGTCGAATACCATTCTGGGTGGAATACGCCGAGCCTGAATAATCGCCAGGGTGCTCGCGACGGGATAAGCACGGAACCCACACATCGAATCTTGAATCATGAATGAAACGGTCTGCAACCAGACCAGGCCGTGTGTTAAATAGCGGCCATAAAAACGATGCTTGGGGACAGACTGATCATAAACTGGCTTACCACTCCAGAGGACTGTAGGCTGGGTAGCTATATTTTGCAAGAAGAGCGGAATTGTATTTAAATCATGTTGACCGTCAGCATCAATCTGGATCACATGACTGTAGTCGCGAGTCGCTGCATAACGAATCCCATCCATCACCGCAGCACCTTTGCCGCCATTGGATGGCCGCTCGAGCAGGGTCATCGTTAGATGACGCGCTGCTAAGTCGTGCGCAATTTTTTTCGTTGCCACATCGCTACCATCATCGACAACCACAACAGGATAGCCATAACCTAGCAGGGCTTCTACCAGCGCAGGCAGGGTTTGTCCGTGGTTATAAAGCGGGATTAGAAAAGCCAGTTTCATACTATAAATTGGCCTGATGCATGTTTGCAGTCTTGCGTTCCATCGCCATGACTCACATAAGAAAACGCAAATCCTGTTTGAATCTGCAGCAAAGTTAACACCACAGTTGTACCAGGTGATATTTTTTTCAGAAATTTAACCTGTTTGAGCGATGAAAAAATCGGCTCAACCTTAAATTCCTGCGCAATAAAATACGCTGCCCAATGCACCAGCACCACCCCGGGTAAAATCGGGGCGGCAGGAAAATGCCCAGAAAAAAAACTTAACTCGACAGGAATAAGTAATGTGATGTTGATCCCAGTCTGGGAATACGATTTATCTTGTACCAAAGGCCAATTATTCTCGGCTAGAGAAGTATTCATGGTGACTCTCCCGTTGCCAGTAGCTTCTCAATATTTTTGAGCGGTAACTTACCGCGTTCATCGTAAGGTAAACAATCAATAAAACGCCAATATTTTGGGGTCAGTACACGATCAAAAAACTGATTGAGATAATCTCTCAATTGCTGATTGATTGCAGCAGCATTGGCGCCTGCGATTTCAACCTTACCCATTGCCGTTGGGACAACAATTGCTGCCAAAGCGTCCCGCTTGCGTTGTATCAAGCAAACGGCTACTTCTTGCACCCAAGGGTGCTGAAGCAATACGTTCTCCAAGGCATTTAAATCAACTCTTTTTTCACCTAATTTGATCACTCTATCAATTCGCCCATGTAAAAGGAAAGAGCCTACCGGGTTAATTTCGATATGATCTGGCATACTGATACTTGGATCGATCCAGGCTGCACTCACCATAGCGGCATCCTGTTGGGCATTCAAAGAAATGCCAGCGAGCGGCTGCCAAAAAGGTGAATTTAGTTGACGGCGCCAAGCAATCGCACCCGTTTCTGTACTGCCGTAAATCTCTAGGGGATAACAGCCAATTGCGGCTAACCGTTCAGCGTGGTTTTCGGTAAACGGACTCCCGGCAGTCAGGACATCACGCAATTGTTGTATTGGGGCTAAGCCCACCATATCTGGCAAGCGACTGAGATGCGCTGGCGTTGTGACCAGAATTGGGGTAAGCCCATCCTCATTAATGATTCTTTGCGCTGCCGCTACCACCTGTTCGGGCATTTCTAAGTGGAATGGCCAAATTGGCAAATTCGCTTGAAACGCCCACAGCCCCCGAAATGTAAAACCATAGAGATGGTGATTTGGCACCGTAGAAATAATCGCTGCATTATCTAAATGGATGGGGAGTGACTGTCGTAACGCTTGAACCTCGCGAAGCAAATCGAATAAACGCCGTTGAATCGCTTTACGCTGACCAATTCGATCGGTTGTCCCTGAGGTGTGTAAGGTAATCGAAATATTAGCGACAGGGTACTGCTGCGCAGTTTGATATTCAGAGATCGTCGCATTTGACAACGGGCCTAAGCGGCTCAATATGTCTGCCAATGAATTGGTTTCTGTCTGGCGCAGGCCATCGAGTATCACGGGTTGATAGTTAGGCGGAATCACCACATCGATTTTAGCCACAGCGGCAGCAAAAAAGCCCAACCAAAAGTCCAACCCATCTGATACATCTAATAATAGCGAGGAAGGCGTGTGTCGTGTCAGATAGTCCGTTAATGTCGCTAGGGATCGTCGCCATTCAGCTCGTCTTTCAACAGCTATCAACCAAATCGGCGTATTTATCTGCATCAGCATGATCTCGTTCTTAGCATGAGCGGGGCATCAAGTGTGCCGTGGATGGCGGCATTGCCGGTAAATCCACTCACCTAGCAATAGTCCAGCCATCACCAGATAGGATAGAACGCCCGTGTAAAAAGCCCAATGTGCATATTGTGCAGAAAACGCTAGGTAGGCTGCGATTAGTCCATTCAAAATCAACCAGACCACCCAAATCATCGTTAATTTTTGAAAATAAGATCGAGCGGCAATGGGAATGTGGGGATCTCGCATTCGTGCATAGCGCTCTATCAGCGTTGGGGGCCAAAAAAACGACAATAGAAAAGCCAGTGCCGCAATCCAGCTAACCAATGAGGGATAGAGCAGCGCCACCTGCACTTGCCATTGCGCCGAGACCGACAGGACATAGGTTGCGCCCAAAAGGATGCAGAGAACCGCAATAGCAAAATAGTGGCGGTAGTTAAAAGAGAGAGAGATCTGAAGTGCTGTTCGATGGTAAATAATGAACAATCTCATCAACAGCAGCAACAGCGCGATTAATCCTAGGTAAACCACCTTGCCAGCAAACCATTGCCATGCAATCACCCCATAAGCGAGTAGGGGAAAAATCAGCGTTGTTATCCATACCAGGGCAGACAATAACTGCATCGGCTAATCCTAGTGCTGCTTATATTTAACCAGCATATCAATCACGTCGCCAACTGTCTTCACCTGCCTAACCTGTTCTACTTCCACGCTTTGTGTGACCGAGTCTTGTAATTGGATTGCCAACTCAACCAGATCGATACTATCCAAATCCAAATCTTCAATCAGCCGGGTATCAGGAGTCAGGCGCGCCGATTCAATCTCAAATGTCGCGCTCAAAATGCCATAGACGGTATCTTGCGCTTCTTTATAAACCACTTCCATAGTTACAACATCCTTAGTCTCTTTTTTAGCCAGTAACGAATACGCCGCGCTCACGGACTAAATTCGCTAGGGTTCTCACTGAATAAAAGTATTGTTTATTATTTGGGTTATTGGCTTCCAAGGACACTTGAAATTGCTTACGTAAGGCAACGCCGAGCTCAAGGGCATCAATCGAATCAAGGCCAAGCCCCTCGCCGAAGAGTGGCAGATCATCAGCGATCTGATCAGGCGTTAACTCTTCCAGATCGAGGGTTTCGATCAACATGGCTTTAATCTGAGTTTCTAACGTATCCATATACTTTCAATTTATCTAAAAAAAAACGGTGCAGGGCATGATTAAATGTCCGAACCTTGACCTGTATTGGGCGCGACTGTTGCCGAATCGCCTCGAGAGAATCATCCCCAGACGGCAAGCCTTCAGGCACAACCGTATATTGATAAGGTTGATCTGGTACATCATGCCAAGCCTGATGCTTCGCCAACGACAACGGATAACAATTCAAAATGACTGGCTGCAAATGCGCTTTGACCCGCAAGATCAAGTTTGCTGCTCCACGCTGAAAAATACCCAGCCCGCCAGCAGGGCTGCGTGTACCCTCAGGGAACATAATGATTGTTTTGCCTTCTTGCAAATAACGCATAGAGAGCGCCAACGCCTGTTCTGGATACTGATTACTGACATACCCAGCCAACCGCACAAAACTGCGCGACCACGGCCAATTCATCGCGCTTGATTTTACGATACAAAGAGCATCAGGCACTAACGAAAATAGCACAACAATATCTAAATAAGTCGGGTGGTTAGCTATCAGCAATTGACCCTCTTGGCCTACCGTGGCACCCAATGCTTGGCGATTACGAACGTCCAGTTTCATACAGCCCGTAAATTGCAGTACAGCAATCAATAAACGACATAAATAATGAATCGCTTGCCGAGTCAGGAATTGTAACTGTGGATTTACCCGGCCTTTCCCATAAGCTATTGGTAACGCCAACAACGCTAGGATGCACCCAATAAGCGCATAGCTAATGAAGCAAGCTACCGTTACCGCCCGCCGCCAGAGATAGTTTACTTTAGCCATGCGTGGCCCCATCACCCAGCGTGCTGAATTGCCAGTGCCATTCATACCGCTCAGTGGCAGCAGACGTCGTGGCCACGTCACAAGCGTCGCCATGCCTCGCGATTAGACTTTTGGCAAATAAATAAGCGCTTGGCCAGCCCAGAGAATGCGGCGCTAAAGGAACCGCCATGGACCCAGTCATAGAGTCGGTACGGCCTCCCCCCTGCAAGTTGCAGGCCACTGTCTGCTCTTTGGCACTGGCTGCCCCAAGCAATAAACATAATGCGAGTGGGGTTTCCTGCTCATCCTGATAACCTTGATAAATCTCAGGCACCGGGAAATCAACGTAGAGATACAAATGGGGGGTATCGGCTAGTTGACTTCTCGTGGCCGCCTCAATCAACCCGAACCAAAATGTATCGCGGCCTGCAGATAGCGCAACCGAAGGCTGTTGGTTTGCCTTAATAATCGCCGCCAAGCCTGCCACGGCATTGTGTACCGTTAGGCCGAAATTTGTTGGCGAAAGGGGTTCTTGGCGAGCTATTGCCTCTAACATCTCGACTGTTCGAGTCAAATCGCCGTGTCGAGAAGCAAACACCATTGGCATGGACAAGGCTGCTTGGCACCGACTTTGTAGATCATTTAAGCAAGCCAGGCTGGCCCGGCCATAGGTACTTAAACGGCGGCGTACCATCGGGTCAATAAACTGGACCGCCGGGGTAACGGCAGACACCCGTTGCGCGATCATCGCCGATTGTCCAGCAGATGCTAAGGGCGCTTGAGTGCCTGTTGTCACCATGGAAGAGAGAGTGTCCAGCTCGGGGGCCCATAACTGCCAATCTAGGATATTAAAACCGAGCTGCATCACCACCATCTCTCCCTCTATGCATGCGAGAAAATGCGCTCTGCCACCTCGCACTGATTAACACTGTTTCTGATTGTAACATTCGCCTATGACAGGCGAATTAACCGAGTCGTTCAGTCATAAATTGCGCCAGCGCCTGCACCGCTTCACTTGCTTCCGCTTGGTTGTAATGCAAGGCGACGCGAATATCGGCCAAGCTCGGCATCCCATCACTTACCCCCAACACGGCCAAACCATCTGGTACCGTGCTGGCCGCCAATACGGTCACCCCGAGTCCAGCCAAAACCCCGGCTTTGATCCCCCCAAAACTCGGGCTGGTATAAGCAATGCGCCAAGGCTGGCCCAGCCCCTCCAAGGTTTCCAACATCCGCTGCCGATACACACAGCCTTGCGGCGCCACGATTAAGGGCAGTGGCCGACGCGTCTGCACCGGATGCTGAGGACTACCGACCCACACCAATTTTTCGGCCCAACTCTGCGCTTTGAGCTGGACTTTTGAGGCCCCCTTGGTCGCCGCGCTATCGGTATGCAGGCCAAACACCAAGTCGTACTCGCCGCGCTCCAATTTAGCGAGTAAATGCGTAGAGAGTTCGCAGCCCACCTCAATCGCAATATCGGGATAGCGTTGCGCAAAGCGGCCGAGAATGTCCGGCAAAAAAGAATCCGCATATTCATTCGGTACGCCCAGCCGAACCACCCCAGCGAGGCCGGATTTACTGAGGCGAGCGATGGCTTCATCGTTCAAACGCAACATGGGCCGAGCATAAGACAGCAGTACCCGGCCCTCATCGGTGAGATTGAAGCCGCGCCCCTCACGCACCAATAAGTTAGCGCCCACCATCTCCTGCAAGCGCTTTATTTGTAGACTAATCGCTGGCTGAGAGCGCCCCAGCAGGGCCCCAGCGGGGGAAAAGCCGCCCTCATCGACCACGGCGACAAAGGTGCGCAATAAGTCAGTTGCTAGATTTTTTTGGGCCATACTGGTTTACTGTTTGGTCTGCTGTTTGAGTGATGCAGAAGTATTTACAAAATTTATACTTCGATTATAAGTATTGATTCGACTTATAGCCACTCCCTGCTTATCATTGCGTGCTAATGTCCTGCTGTTGTTCTGCTATTGTCTTGTTTCAGGTGCTTTTTGCAGACCAACTTACCAATTAACTGACCGAGGAAAATATGACTACATCCGTCCGCTTTACTGAAGATCACGAATGGGTTCGCCTGGAAGCGGACGGCACTGCCACGATTGGCATCACTGAATTCGCGCAGGAATCTTTGGGTGATTTGGTGTATGTGGAACTGCCCGAGATTGGCCGCAATGTGACTCAAGGTGAAGCCGCCGCCGTGGTCGAATCCGTGAAAGCCGCTGCCGACGTGAAAATGCCTCTCACTGGCGAAGTGCTCGCTGTTAACGAAACCTTGGGTGACAACCCCGGTTTGGTGAATGAAGCTGCTGAAGGCGATGGCTGGATTCTCAAACTCAAACCCGCTAATCCCGCCGAATTTGAAGCGCTAATGGCCGATGCGGCCTACAAAGCGTTCACTAGTGGTAACTGAGCAGGTCACCAACCCGCTTCTAGCCTAAACCGAGGAAGTTCGCTGCCGAACTTCCTTTTTTCTCGCCCTTGTTTGCTGTTTCTTGTGTAACGACACCTCATTATGATGCCCTCCACCCGCCCCGCGCTTGCTACTTTAGAAAACCACGATGCCTTTATCGCCCGCCACATTGGCCCCTGGGCCGAAGATCAGCAAGCGATGCTGCGCGAGCTGGGCTACGAAACATTGGATGGCTTAATGGACGCGATTGTGCCGGCCAATATTCGTCGGCCAGGCGCGATCAACCTCCCCGCCGAATTCATGCAAGCCAAGAGCGAAGCCGAAGTACTGGCAGCCTTGCGTGAACGCGCCAACCAAAACAAGGTATTGAAGAGTGCGATTGGGATGGGCTACTACGGCACGCATACCCCCACCGTGATTCTGCGAAACATCCTTGAGAACCCCGCTTGGTATACCGCTTACACGCCCTACCAGCCCGAAATTTCGCAAGGTCGCCTGGAAGCCATTTTGAACTTCCAGCAAATGGTAACCGACCTCACCGGCATGGACATTGCCAATGGCTCAATGCTTGATGAAGCCACGGCCGCAGCCGAAGCCATGACTTTGGCACAGCGTGCCGGTAAATCCAAAAGCCAGATTCTGGGCGTGGTTGATGGCGTCTTGCCACAAACCTTAGCCGTGCTACAAACCCGCGCCGAACCACTGGGCATTACTGTTCAAGTTGGCAGCCTGGCCGAGATTAGCGCGCTGGATTGCTTTGCCGCGGTGGTGCAATACCCCAATGTGAATGGCGAAATTCAATCCTATAGTGAACTCGCCGCGACCTTGCATGCGCGTGGGGCGGTGCTGATTGCGGCGGCTGATTTGCTCGCCCTGACCCTGCTCGAAGCCCCCGGCCAATGGGGTGCGGATATTGTCGTCGGCAGCGCGCAGCGTTTTGGCGTACCGATGGGCTATGGTGGTCCTCACGCTGGTTACATGGCCGTGAAAGACGCGTTCAAGCGCCAAATGCCCGGCCGTTTAGTCGGCGTATCCGTCGATGCGCATGGCAACACGGCGTACCGCTTGGCTTTGCAAACCCGTGAGCAACATATTCGCCGCGAAAAAGCCACGTCCAACATCTGTACCGCGCAAGTTTTGTTGGCCGTGATTGCCTCGATGTACGCCGTGTATCACGGCCCAGCAGGTTTGAAGCAAATTGCGCAGCG
This sequence comes from Parvibium lacunae, assembly GCF_003335215.1. Lineage (GTDB taxonomy): Bacteria > Pseudomonadota > Gammaproteobacteria > Burkholderiales > Burkholderiaceae_D > Parvibium > Parvibium lacunae. The sequence continues at coordinate 214,686 of NZ_QPGB01000003.1, forward strand.
TGTACATCGTTTGACTTGTTTATTGGCGGCTAGCCTGAAAGAACAAGGCGTGCACATCGTCAATGCAAACTGGTTTGACACCCTCACCCTCAAGGTAGCGGATGCAGCGGCCACCCATGCCCGCGCCGTCGCCGCTGGCTACAACCTACGCCCGATTGATGCCCAACAAGTCGGCATTAGCTTGGATGAAACCAGCACTCAGGCCGATGTGGTCGCGTTGTTGAATATCATCACCAATGCAAGTCATCAGCCAAATTTAATCGTATTGGACGGTGGTGTGGGCGATGAATTACCCGCTGCGTTGCTGCGCCACACGCCTTACCTGACCCACCCCACCTTCAATCGCTATCACAGCGAAACCGAGATGCTGCGCTACTTGCGCGCCTTGGCGGATAAGGATATTGCACTCGACCGCGCCATGATTCCACTCGGTAGCTGCACCATGAAACTCAACGCCACCACCGAAATGATTCCGGTCACCTGGCCCGAGTTTGGCGGCATTCATCCGTTTGCCCCCGCCGCGCAAACTCAAGGTTATGCGCAACTGATTCAAGAGCTCGAAGCGATGCTGTGCGCCGCCACGGGCTACGCCGCCATTTCCTTGCAACCGAATGCTGGCTCGCAAGGTGAATATGCGGGCTTGTTGATTATTGAGGCTTACCACCGCTCACGCGGCGAAGGTCATCGCAAAGTCTGCTTGATTCCCAGCTCCGCGCACGGCACCAACCCTGCCTCCGCGCAAATGGTCGGGATGCAAGTAGTGGTGGTGGCTTGCGATGCGCAAGGTAACGTGGATGTTGCCGACCTGCGCGCCAAAGCTGAACAACACAGCGCCAACCTCGCCGCCATCATGATTACCTATCCCTCTACGCACGGCGTGTTTGAGGCGGGCATCAAAGAAGTCTGCGACATCGTCCATCAACACGGCGGGCAGGTGTACATCGACGGCGCGAACATGAACGCCCTCGTCGGTCTGGCGGCCCCCGGCCAATTTGGCGGTGATGTGTCGCACCTGAACCTACACAAAACCTTCTGTATCCCCCACGGCGGCGGCGGCCCCGGCGTTGGCCCAGTGGCTGTCGGTGCGCACCTAGCCCCATTCTTACCGACGCCCGCAACAACATTAGGTGTGAATAAGATCGGGGATGGCGCGATTGGGGCGGTCAGTGCTGCCCCGTATGGCTCGGCGTCGATTCTGCCGATCTCTTGGGCCTATATTGCCATGATGGGTGCCGAAGGCTTAACCCAGGCCACCAGTGTGGCAATTTTGGCTGCCAACTACATCGCTAAAAAACTCGCGCCGCATTACCCGGTGCTGTACAGCGGGCAGAATGGCTTGGTGGCGCATGAATGTATTTTGGATTTGCGCCCCCTCAAAGAAAGCTCCGGCATTAGCAATGAAGATGTGGCAAAACGCTTAATCGACTTTGGTTTCCACGCCCCCACCATGAGCTTCCCGGTACCCGGCACGCTGATGATTGAACCGACCGAGTCCGAATCCAAAGCCGAACTCGACCGGTTTATTGAAGCGATGATCACCATCCGCGAAGAAATTCGTGCCGTTGAAGCTGGGAAACTACCCAAAGACGATAACCCACTCGTCAATGCCCCACACACCGCAGAAGCCCTGCTCAAAGCAGAATGGCCACACGCCTACAGTCGCGAACAAGCAGCGTACCCGGTAGCGGGTCTGCGCCAGCGCAAATACTGGGTGCCCGTCGGTCGCGTCGATAACGTCTATGGCGACCGCAATTTGTTCTGCGCGTGTGTGCCCGTCAGCGATTACAACAGCTAATCGGATTGCGACGCTTACGCCCATAAAAAAACCGCCGACAAGGGCGGTTTTTTTATACCGTTTAGTGATCTCGGCCAGAACGCCACCACTTTAGCGCCTGCCACACCGCCACGCCAATTCCCGCCCACCGTAAACCTCGCAAGACGATAGGGTGTTTGGTTTTGCTCACCAAAAAGCTACTCGCAGACAGTAAGGCGGGGAGCTTGCGAACGACAGCCAACGCCACACCAGCGCCACGACCTTTCAGTAAACCGGGTAAAGCAAACTGCAAGCCTTTACGCCACCAAGAGGTTTGCTGGGGATGCCGAATCGTTGCGATTTGCTCGGCGAGTTCAGCGCGCTCAATGGCGGCGCGCATCACCAAGAGTTCTTTCCGTAACGCCAGTTCTTGCTTTTTATTCATGTCCGGCCCCTTCCGCCCCGGACTGTGCGACCGCTTCCTCCGGTTCCCGCGCGGCAGCCAGAATCGCCTCGCGGTCTTTGTTCAGCTCAGCCAAGCTCGTCGAGAATAAAGGGGGATGTTCGGCGACACGGCGCTTCACTCGCCAGGCCAAGGCAATGCCAATCAGCAGGTAAAGTGCCGCCATCCACAGCGTGGCCGTAAAGCCGTAGCTGCGCAGCAACCATACTGCGACGACTGCCGTAACAACAAGGACACCTAGGCCTAAGAACAGCGCCGCCAGAAAGGCGAGTAAGAACACGCTGAGTAGCCGTTCTTTTTCTTCTGCCAACTCGACAGCAAGCAATTCGATGCGGGTTTGCAGCAGGGCTAACACGGTGGCGCCAAGCTGGCGCACCGACGCGAGTAACGCCATATTCGAAATTATTTGCGGTTGACGAGCAAGCCAATCAGAAAGCCAACCCCGGCAGCGATTCCCACAGCTTTCCAGGGATGGTCATGCACATAATCATCGGTCGCGCGGGCCACGATCTTACTTTTTTCGACCACGATATCTTGCACATCTTGGACTTTTTCCTTAGCACGCTTAAGGGATTGCGCCGCCCGTTCGCGTAACTCGGCGGCTTTTTCACCCGTGGTAGCCGCGGCGGCTTTGAGTAAATCTTCAGCGTCAGATAACACCACTTTGACATCTGAAATCAGTTTTTCTTTAGAGACTTGGTTTTCCATCAGTTTTCCTTTCAGATCAAACAACAGACGCCATGAGTGTAGCAGGTCCTACTGCTCTGCCATGAGGTCACTTAAAAATTGCTGTAGGCCCACTGCAACACGCTATCTTGCAGGGCTCTACCGATCTCGTCGGCACGAGGGTCTTGCAACAAACAAACATAACTGTAGCGTTTGCCACTGCTGGCAAGCAGATAGCCTGCCAAGGCGCGGACATCATTTAATGTGCCGGTTTTCAAGTGCGCCACGCCATTCATGCCTTTATTTTTCAAGCGGCTGCGAATGGTGCCATCTTGTGCCAAGACTGCGAGCGACGACACAAACTCTGGCATGACCGGGCTCCGCCAGGCAGTTTGCAATAAGCGGCTCAAACTGGCTGCACTCAAGCGATCGGTGCGCGACAAACCCGCGCCGTTTTCAACGCTAAATTCCGTGAATTGCAAACCCTTGGTTTGCAAAATTTCACGCACTGCCTGGCGCGAACGTTCAAGGGTGCTAGGCTGGCTTGGCTGTGCAGGGTCATCTAGTCCCAGTGTTAAGAACAGATTACGAGCCATCACATTATTACTATTTTTGTTGATCTCTCGCACAATTTCAGCCAATGGCGGTGATTCTATCTGCGCAATGATCTGAGGCGTGACGTCCTGTCGTCCGACCTCGGCGCGTGGCAACGTCTTTGCTTGTCCATGCCATACACCACCCAGTTCCTGCCATAGCTGTCTAATCAGTACGGTGGCATAAGCATCTGCTTGCGGGGGGGAACGGAAAAGGCTTTGTGCGCCGCAAGCCAAGGGATAAGTGCCGCTGAGTTTGAGTGTCATGCCCCCTTGCCAGACAGCACTCACCCCGTCACGCCAGCTTGACCCCGGACATGGGCTGTTACTCGGCTTGATGTCATCTTGTACCGGTACGTCTGGATCAGTCAGTATCCGTAAACGCTTATTGAAAGGATCAGGAACAAAACGAATCTGTACCGATTGATAGTTCAGCAAAAGGGCATCCGCCCCCACGTTATACGGACGACTCGGTTCCCCATCAAAAGCAGCGGGGTCATGGGGCGGCAGTTGAAAGGCCTGACGATCCAGCCAGAGATTGCCGTCTATTTCACGCCACCCTAATTGCCTGGCTTGCCTGAGCAGTAACCATAAACGTTCAAGATTGAGGCTGGGGTCTCCACTCCCTTTTAAGATCCAATCGCCCTGCCATATGCCTACTGATCGATTCTTTGCCGCACGCTTTGGCCCAGCACTCTCGGCAGGGGGTGCCAGCGCTGCCAAGCTTGTTTTCCAGGTAAACGTTGGGCCCAATTTTTCGAGTGCGGCATAAGTGGTGACCAGCTTCATGAGTGAGGCTGGATTCATCGGCTGTTGGGTATTCCACTGATACACAATGCGTCCGCTGTCGAGCTCTTGTATTTGTACCGCGAACGCTTGCGGCGGTAACTTGTATTGCTGACTTAACTCAGCCACCAGAGCGGGCGGGTCTTGAGACAATGCACTGCAAGCGTATAGGGCGATCAGCACACCAACAAAGCGGGCCAGCCCTGGGCGCAAAGAAATAGGTTGCATTGGATTATTGAAAAAAGGACATTACACCGATTATGCCGCAAGCAGAGGCGACGCTGACACCAAGCACCACCATCATCCAAGGGTCAACGCTTAATTGGTTGCTTGTTTCTGCCTGGATTTAGGGATAGGCGGCACATATTCCCCTTCCACGGGCGTGTAGCTATCACGCGACTTGCCCCGCTCAATGGCTTTGCCTTCAACCTCTTTCGGTTCGTGGCTGGCGGCTGCTTTGCTATCTTTCTCCGGTTTTTTCGGTTTGGCCAGCTCGGGAGGGCTGCTGGCAGGCACAACCGTTTCAATCTTGTTTTCCCGCATGTAGTCGTTCATCTCTTTCCAGCCATCAAACACCGCAGCTTTCTTGGCATTGGTATTAAGCGCATAGCAATCCTCAATGGAACGCCCAACATGCCGGCATGCGGCCCCAATCGCTTTACCTTCTGCCTCCTGGCGCGCATTGACCTTGTCAGGGGTTTCAATCCCTAACTGATCGCACCCCAGCAAAACACTACTGAGGGCAACAAGACCAAAAACAAAGCAAGAGCGTGACATAAAAGAATCTCATTGGGTTTGTCTCAATGTCGGCAATTTCCGTGTTTTCTTGAATAACCGTTTGGGTACAGCGGCCATTGTTTAGGCTCAGCAATGGATCCCATGCATAAAAAAACACCAACCTCTAGCAACTCACGCCACGCTAGCCGCACTTCATCGCAAACGCCTCGTAAGGTCAATCAAGGCCGCCTACAGTTGAGACACGACCCACCCTTAACGAGGACTTCATGATGAAAATCATCCCGAATCAACAGAATACGACACCCAGCATTTGGGCTCACATGCTATCGCGTGCGCTGACAATTACCCCGATTTTATGGGCCATCGACTGGTTCCCAGATCAGCATATTAACTGGGCTTACTGGCCGACTGCTGCCTGGCTCGGCGTGCTGCTGCTGCGCCCGCTACAGAGCAAAATCGCCGAGCAATTAACCAAACTGGGTTGGTAGGAGCGCGCCATGAAATCAATGCCACTATTATTCGCTTTATTCATACCCTTGTTCGCTGGGGCAAACGAGCTCACCCTGCAAATTAACCTTCCTAGTAATCAAGCGGCTCCGACGCAGACTGTCTATATCGCGGTCTTTGATCAAGCGGGTTATTTACGCAAGCCGCTGCAAAGTCACCGCTTGGCACCCGATGCCCTGGCGCAGCGCACGCTCGTGCTGACAGACCTGCCCGGGGAAGCCGTTGCAATCAGCGCCTTTCTGGATAGCAACGGTAATCAAGTTCTGGATAAAAACCTACTGGCTCGACCAATAGAACCAGTCGGTTTTTCAAACCAGGCCAGCATGGCCTTCGGGCCCCCTACCTGGGCAGCGGTAAAGGTCTTACCACAAGGCCAGCGCATCGAAATTACCCTACAACCTTAAGGAGGCGACAATGGATTCTTCCCGTAGAGCTTACCTGAAAGCTGGTTTAGTCAGTACGGGCCTGGGTTTAAGTGGCTTGGGCCAAGCGAGTCAGGCATGGCGCCAAGCCTTTGCCCCAAGCACGATTGAGTTCGAATATGACTACCGTTCAAAGACAATTCCGGCTGGCTTAGCGGGTAATTTCTACCGCATTGGGCCAGGGCTTATGCATCTCAATCAAACTTGGTACCACCATTGGTTTGATGGCGATGGAGTGTTGCATCGGTTTCATTTTGGCGAGCAAGGCATGCGGCACTATGGTCGGCTGTTGCAAACGCCGAAAATAGAGCGCGAATGGCGTGCCGGGAAACGACTTTACACAACCTTTGGCACCGCCCTCGCTGACAGTGAGCCAGTCTATCAAATTGATGATCTCAACGTTGCAAATATCAATACCCTAACGCTCAACAAGCAACTTTACGCCCTGTGGGAGGCGGGTTCTGCATTGGAAGTAGAGCCAGATACCCTGCGCACCAAGGGATTTAAAGCATGGTCTCCCGAAACGAAAGGGCTTCCTTTCGGCGCCCACCCACACCCGGATTCAGATGGCTCGTGGTGGAATATTGGCTATCAGCCCGGTGCCGGAAAAGTGGTGTTGTACCATCTTAATCAGGCGGGCACGCTCAAACGACAAGCCGTGCTGCCGCTGCCTAATGCCGACATGGTGCATGATTTTGCGTTAACTGCGCATTATCTGCTGCTGCTACTCATGCCAATGAAATACGATACCAACAAGCAATGTGATGGTGGCTGTACTTCAGTTTCTCGCCTTGAGTGGCAACCTCAATCCGCAGGCTATGTGGCGCTGATTAACAAGGACACCTTGACACTCGAACAATTGATCGAAACGCCTGCTTGGGGGGTGTTTCATTTCGGTAATGCACGAGAAATCCACTCGCAAACCGGCCACCACATTCAATGTCATTTTGTCGAGCAACCCGACTTTGGCGCAAAGTTAGGCTGTATGGGTTCGCTGTTTGACCGTCAAACAAAGGGTCGCCAAGCGAATCAACAAGTTGGAGGGGTTTGGCATGAACTGAATATTGACTTAACGCGCAAAACTATCCGCAGTGAACGCCTAGTCCAGCATGTTGAATTTCCGCGCTTTGATGAACGATTGCAAACCCAGGCGCATCGCTATACCATTTTGTTGCAGAAGCAAAACGTGCGAAATCCAGAATTCAGCTTTGATACCGTGCTAACTTGGCAACATCAGCGGCAACGCTTACAACGCTTTCATTACGGAGCAAACTACTTGGTTGAAGAGCATATTTTCGTCGCAGACCCGCATAGCAACCGCCCAGAACAAGGCTGGATCATGGGTACCGCCTATCATCTGCCGACCCAGCGCACACAACTCAGTTTATTTCATGCGCAGCACGTGGAAGACGGTCCAATCTGCGTTATCAAGCTCCCTTACGGTATTCCGCCGGGCTTGCATGGAAATTGGGTAGCCACCTGATGACCGCAACGAACAAGCCCATCGACGGGTGGGTACCCTTTCTAAAAAGCTGGATGTTGGATGCAGGCGTCGTCATGCTATTCAACGGGCTAGTTGGCTGGATGGTCCACAGCATGACGGGTAAGCCTTTAACAGCTAGCTTAATCGCCAGCCAACTGATGGGCTTGAGCTTATATAGCTGTATTGCCACCCCCTTGAAATGGCGGTTCGGTCGTCACCGGGTCGCACCGGCTAGATTTAAGCTGGGGGCTATCGTATTGGGTAGTCTAATCGGGGTACTAGTTGGGTTGTTCCTGACGCACCACTGGGCGGTTGCGACCCCTGCTATCGCCTGGTCCTATCATCTGGATCAACCCCTGTTTTATCTGGTCATGAGTCTGGTGGTGATGTCGCTTAACGTTGCCTATTTCAGCTACCGTAAGCGTTTACAGCTCCAGGCTGCTGCATTAGCTCAAGCGGAACAGCGCCACACAGAAGCCCAACTAAGGCTCCTACAGGCCCAGCTCGAACCCCACATGCTCTTTAATGTGCTGGCAACGTTACACACCTTAATCGATAGCCAACCCGGCCAGGCCAAGGCCCTGCTAGAAGCCCTCACCGAATACCTGCGTAGCGGCGTTCAAGCTAACCGACAATCCTGGCATCCGCTGCGAGCCGAGTTCCAGTTTCTGTCGCACTACCTGAGTTTGCAACAACAGCGCTTTGGGTCGCGGCTGCGCTACCGATTCGAACTGCCAGAGGATTGCGCGGACATATCGGTACCGCCCTTACTTTTACAACCTTTGGTCGAAAATGCCATGAAACATGGCATTGAACCCGCCCTGAATGGCGGTGAGATTGAAGTGATTGCCACACGCCAGCAACACCAAGTGTGCTTACAAGTGAACAACCGTGTCACCCTTGGCTCTGGCGCAGCCACCACAACGCGCGGCCTCGGTACCGGGTTGAGTAACGTCCGCGAGCGTCTCGAGCTTTGTTTTGGGCCATCGGCGCGCCTCGATTTTCAAGCGCCGCTGGATACCGAGGAGCCAAATGCCATGACCCGAGTCACCCTCACCTTCACAATCCGCGAGCTTGCTCCTCCACCTCTGCCATGACTGCCACCCCCCGAATTTTGGTTGCGGAAGATGAACCGCTATTGGCGACACATCTGCTCAAGTTACTCCAGCAAGCCTGGCCTGCTGCCCTCTTGCTACCGGTCGCCCCACATGGGCACGCCGCCCTTGAGCAAGCCCTGTCCGATTTACCCGAGGTGTTATTCCTGGATATTCAAATGCCTGGCCTGACTGGCCTCGCCTTGATCGAACCTTTACTCGACGGTTGGCCCGAAACACGCCCACTGCCCTTAATCGTCTATGTCACCGCTTACGATCAATATGCCGTGAGTGCCTTTGAGCGTGCAGCGGTCGATTATTTGCTTAAACCGATCACGCTTGAACGCTTGCAGCAAACGGTAGGACGGTTGCAAAGTCAATTAGGCCTACAGGAACAGGCGCGCCAGCAAACGCCTGAAGATGCCAGCACATCAAGCCTGATGCAGCTGTCAATGGCGCAAATTCAGCAGTGGCAGCAAATCTGGCAACCCGCCAGCAGCAATGGTCAACCTCTTTTGCGCTATATCTCCGCCAGCGTCGGGAAACAAACACGGTTGATTCCGATTGAAGAGGTGCTGTATTTTGAGGCTGCTGACAAGTACGTGCGGGTTGTCACTCAACAAGACGAGACGCTGATTCGGACCCCGCTCAAAGACCTGCTGCCCCAATTGGATGCAACACAATTCTGGCAAATTCATCGTGCCATTGTCGTGCAAGCGGCGGCGATCAGTCACGTCCAACGTGATGAAAATGGCAAGCTGACCCTCTCTCTCAAGCAGCGCCCAGAGCGTTTACCCGTTAGTCGTTTGTACACAGAACGCTTTAAATCGATGTAGATTAAGCAGCCGGCTCCTGCCAGCCCTATCGCCGCAGCGTGTCAGCGCCTGCTAAAATGCAAGATTCCTATTTATGTCCGCTGCGCCATGAGCCACCCCACCCCAACTGAAGAAACCAGTCCGAGTAATTTCATTCGTCAAATCATTGAACATGATCTGGCTGCGAATAAATTTGCGCAACGTCGTTGGAATGGCGGTGCAGGTGACGCGAGTTTTCAGGCCCAAGGCCAACCCGACCCCGCGAAAATTCGCACCCGCTTCCCCCCTGAACCAAATGGTTATTTGCACATTGGTCATGCCAAAAGTATTTGCCTGAACTTTGGCTTAGCGCAAGCTTATGGCGGGGTGTGCCACATGCGGTTTGACGATACCAACCCCGAAAAAGAAGAACAAGAATACGTTGATAGCATTCTGGATGCCGTGCAATGGCTAGGTTTCGGCTGGGAAGCGAATGGCCAAGACCATTTGTTTTACGCCAGTGATTATTTCGACTTCATGTATCGGGCGGCGGAATACCTGATTACGGCAGGCCATGCGTATGTGGATGAGCAAAGCGCGGATGAGATGCGCGCCAATCGTGGCACCTTGACCGAGCCCGGCAAGCCCTCACCCTGGCGTGACCGCCGTGCCGAGGAAAATTTAGTGCGGTTCCGCGAAATGCGGGCAGGACAGCATGCCGATGGCAGCATGGTGTTACGCGCCAAAATTGATATGGCCGCCCCTAACATGAATCTGCGCGACCCCGCGATCTATCGCATTAAGCGGGCCGAGCACCACCGCACAGGCAATACCTGGTGTATTTACCCCATGTACACCTTTGCGCACCCAATTGAGGATGCGCTGGAACAAATCACCCATTCCATCTGCACCTTGGAATTTGAAGACCAACGGCCTTTTTACGACTGGCTGTTAGCCCGGTTAGCCGAAGGCGGTTTGCTCGCCGAACCCCTGCCCAAGCAATACGAATTTGCCCGGCTCAACCTGACCTATGCCGTCACCAGCAAACGCAAACTATTGCAGATGGTGCAGGAAAAGATTGTAGATGGCTGGGACGACCCCCGCATGCCGACTTTGGCCGGGATTCGCCGCCGTGGCTACACACCTGAAAGCATTCAACTCTTCTGCGAGCGCATCGGGGTGAGCAAAGCCGATAGCTGGATTGATTACAGCATTTTGGAAGGGGCGCTACGGGATGACCTCGACCCCAAAGCTGCCCGCGCGATTGCCGTCCTCAACCCTTTGAAACTGATTATTGATAACTATCCTGCTGGACAGAGTGAAGCCTGCCACGCGCCGATTCACCCACATCACCCTGAACTTGGCAAACGCGAATTTCCCCTCAGCCGCGAGCTGTGGATTGAAGCTGAAGACTTTACTGAAACCCCGCCCAAAGGCTACTTCCGGCTCTTCCCCGGCAATAAAGTGCGTCTGCGCTATGGCTACGTGGTGGAATGTACGGGCTGCGATAAAGATGCCAATGGCAACGTGGTGACGGTGCATTGCCAATATCTACCTGACACCAAGAGTGGCACGCCGGGCGCCGATAGCGTCAAGGTGAAAGGCAACATTCATTGGGTCAGCGCCGAACATGCCTTGGCGGCAGAAGTGCGCTTGTTTGATCGCCTGTTCACCGATCCACATCCGGATAGCGGCGGCAAAGACTTCAAAGCCGCCCTCAACCCCAACGCCAAACAAGTCATTCAGGCATACCTGGAACCCACATTGGCCCATGCCGCACCAGAAAATCGCTACCAGTTTGAACGACACGGCTATTTCGTCGCGGACCGCAAAGATTTTCAAGCAGGCCAGCCGGTATTCAACCGAATTGCCACCCTGAAAGATAGCTGGGGTAAGTAACGGTAAAAATGCTACATTCGCCACCTAATTCCCCACCTACAGTGTTGGGGATTTTTGCCGTTAGTCTTGGGGTTAAGCCAACTATCGCCGATGTTGGTATAATATCGGTCTGTCGAGGAGCGCTGCAAGGATAGTTCACTCTATCACCAGGCTCGACATTCATGGAGTAGCGGAGCACTGGATTCTCTCTAAGCTTTCGACTACATCGTAAACTGCGCTCGCATTCTTCTTTTTTGCTATGAAAGGAGGGCGCGAGATGAGCGCCGTACTGAATACCCTTAATACCCCCGTTAAAGATTATGTGATCGCCGATATCAGCTTGGCTGATTGGGGTCGCAAAGAAATCAAAATCGCCGAAACTGAAATGCCCGGTCTGATGGCGATTCGTGAAGAATACGCCAGCCAGCAGCCATTGCGCGGGGCACGGATTACCGGCTCTTTGCACATGACGATTCAAACCGCCGTGCTGATCGAAACCTTGCAAGCCCTGGGCGCCGAAGTCCGGTGGGCATCCTGCAATATTTTCTCGACGCAAGACCACGCCGCCGCGGCGATTGCCGCGAATGGCACGCCAGTATTTGCGGTTAAAGGTGAAACCTTGGCCGAATACTGGGATTACACGCACCGTATTTTTGAATGGCCAAACGGCGAATACTCCAACATGATTTTGGATGATGGTGGCGATGCAACCTTGTTGCTGCATCTCGGTACGCGTGCCGAAAGTGATGCCAGCATTTTGAACCACCCCAGCAGCGAAGAAGAAACCTGCTTGTTTGCCTCGATCAAAGCTAAGTTAGCGCAAGACCCCAAGTGGTATTCCGTGCGTTTGGCGCAAATCAAAGGCGTGACCGAAGAAACCACCACCGGCGTGCATCGTTTGTACCAAATGCACAAAGAAGGCAAACTCGCCTTCCCTGCCATTAACGTGAATGATTCCGTCACCAAATCTAAATTCGACAACCTGTATGGCTGCCGCGAATCGCTGGTAGATGGTATTAAACGCGCCACCGATGTGATGGTGGCGGGTAAGATCGCCGTGGTGGCGGGTTATGGCGACGTGGGTAAAGGCTCTGCCCAAGCGCTGCGTGCACTCTCCGCGCAAGTTTGGGTGACCGAGATCGACCCGATCTGCGCCTTACAAGCGGCGATGGAAGGCTACCGTGTGGTAACGATGGACTATGCCGCCGACAAGGCCGATATTTTCGTGACCGCGACCGGCAATTACCATGTGATTACCCATGACCATATGGCCAAAATGAAAGACCAAGCCATCGTCTGCAACATCGGTCACTTTGACAATGAAATTGATGTTGCCGCGATTGAAAAGTACCAGTGGGAAGAAATTAAACCTCAGGTTGATCATGTGATTTTCCCCGACGGCAAGCGGATTATTCTGCTGGCCAAAGGACGCTTAGTGAACCTGGGTTGTGGTACCGGCCATCCTAGCTACGTGATGAGCTCGTCTTTTGCCAATCAGACGATTGCGCAAATTGAGTTGTTCACCCGTACAGCGGATTACCCGGTGGGCGTGTACACCCTGCCGAAACACTTGGATGAAAAAGTTGCCCGCTTGCAATTGAAGAAATTGAACGCACAGCTGACCGAGTTGACGGATGCCCAAGCGCGTTATATTGGCGTAGAGAAGGCTGGCCCTTACAAACCAGAGCACTACCGCTATTAATGAGCAAGAGGGGCGACCTGCCCCTCATTTTTGAATGAGAGAAAAATGACGCCAGCTACGGCTAACGTCATTTTTCTTTTATAGTCTTATCGGTCTGTTATTCCATAATGAGGTAGCGATGTCGTCATCGACCCCCATCATCAGCTTCGAGTTTTTCCCGCCCAAAACAGCCGAAGGCATGGCAAAACTGCAAGCAGCCCAACAGCAATTAAGTGCTTGTCAGCCCAAGTTTTTTTCAGTGACGTTCGGCGCAGGAGGCTCAACTCAAGATCGCACACTGGAAACCGTGTTAGAAATCCAACGCAGCGGGGCCGAGGCGGCGCCGCACCTGTCTTGTGTGGGCTCCAGCAAAGCGAATATTCGCCAGATTCTGCAGGCTTATAAAAGCCATGGGATTCGACACATTGTGGCCTTGCGGGGTGACTTGCCCTCCGGCATGGGCGAAATCGGCGAGTTTCGTTATGCGAATGAACTGGTTGAGTTCATTCGAGCGGAGACCGGTGACTGGTTCAACATTGAAGTGGCTGCTTACCCCGAGTATCACCCCCAAGCGCGGTCACCCCAAGAGGATTTGCAAAACTTTATCCGCAAGGTCAAAGCTGGCGCCAACTCGGCAATTACCCAATACTTTTATAATCCAGATGCCTATTGGCATTTTGTCGATACCATGTCACGGGCAGGTCTCCATCTGCCGATTTACCCCGGCATTATGCCGATCACGAACTTCACCCAACTTGCTCGCTTTTCTGACACCTGTGGCGCTGAGCTACCACGCTGGGTGCGCCTGAAGTTGCAAGCCTATGGCGATGATGTTGCCTCAATCCGGGCGTTTGGTCAGGATGTCGTGCTTGGCTTATGCCGAAACCTGCTGGAAGGGGGCGCCCCTGGGTTACACTTCTATACGCTCAATCAAGCTGGTCCGAGTCTCGCACTGTGTCAGCAGCTCAATTATCCACAGTGAGTTAGCGGGATAGCGGTCGCAGCGCACATTGGATTGGGTCAATACTGCCCTCAGTTAAAAAACAGACTGGCCGTTATCTCGGTGTAAGTTAAGCGCATAAAATAAAGCGAATTGGTATCAGGGGACTGAGATTGGACTACGTCGAAGTATCTGTCAGCGAACTTCAGCTCGGCATGTTTGTCGCCGAGCTAGATCGCCCGTGGCTGGATACCCCCTTCCTCTTACAAGGCTTTGTGCTCGACGATGTCGCGCAACTCGAGATGCTGCGCAAATATTGTCGGGTTGTGTATATCGACCGCACACGCAGCTTGCCTGAATCCGTTCAACATCTACCGATACAGCCAGCAGAACGTAATCTGCCAGAGCAGGCCCCGGTAATACGCGTCCGCCGGATTCGTGTTCATGCCGAACCGACTACCGGCTCTCAGCGCAGCGCACACAATCGCCCAGCCCCGGAAGAAGAGGAAGCAAACGTCTCGGCAGAATCAACCGCCAAGCAGTCCAAAGAGGGGGCGCACCGTGTTCCGACTGCGCCCAAGGTCGTGATTTACGGCACAACGCCACGCCCGGCCTCCGCTAGCACCGCAGTTAAATTTAATGAATTACTGGTTCAGGCAGAAGTGCAAGAACAAGCAATCCATGAAAGTTTGGCGAGTCGCTTGCTCAACACCCTCAGCCGACTGTGGGGCGGGAAGAGAGGGACCACCCCAGCGCCACTGCAGGCTGCAGGTCTGGATACCAGTATCGAAAATCCCTTTATCCCTGGCACAGAGCTTACCCTTTACGAGAGCACCCGAAGCATTGAAGAAGAATTACCCGCCGCTCGGGTTGCGCTGCACAAAGCGGCGACTGTGCTGGATAAATTGGTCGAAGATATTCGCAATGGGGTTGATCCGACCCTGGCAGACTTTGATGGTGCGGTCAGTGACATGGTGGATAGCGTGATTGCCAACCCTGACGCATTAATGTGGGTCGCGCGCCTGCGCCAGGGCGACGCGCAAGCATATAGTCATGGCTTAAAGGTAGCCATTTACCTGATCGGAATGGGCCGACAGATTGGACTGCCACGCGAGCATCTCAACCAACTTGGCTTGGTTGGGATGTTGCTGGATATTGGAAAATTAAAAATTCCACGCCTACTTTTACAGCGGGCAGGAACCCTGAGTGATGATGAGTACGCCACAGTGCAGCAACATGTGGCGCGCGGGCTAGAGTTGTTACAGCAACAATCTAGCTTGGCGGAAGCCGTGTTAACCGGGATCGCCCAGCATCATGAACGCTTGGATGGCTCCGGTTACCCCACTGGCTTGCAGGGCCATGCCATCAGCCTCTATGGCCGCATGGCTGGGATTGTCGATACCTTTACCGCCATGACCTCGCCGCGCCCCTACGCCCAAGCCTACTCAGCCTACGATGCCCTAGCGCATCTTTATGAATGGAGTGGGCGCTTATTTCATGAGCCGTTGATTGAGAAATTTGTGCAGGCGGTCGGTATTTATCCCGTCGGTAGCCTAGTTGAACTGAGTACCGGGGAAGTGGCCATCGTTTTAGCGCATAACCGGGTGCGGCGCTTGCAACCAAGGATTTTAGTATTGACTGGGCCGGATAAGATCAGCCTGAAATTTCCCCGCGAATTAAATTTACTTTATCAATCTGAAACGGTTGATGGACAACCGATTCGCATTGCGGCTGGCTTACCCGCTGGCAGCTACAACCTAGATGTGCGCGACAATTACCTGGCGCGGCAAGGGCAATAATGCGTTTTTTCAACCCTGGCCTCGCCACAACCCGTCCTAGCGATTTTCTCCATGCTTGTGAGTTTCACCTGGAAAAGCTGGAACACCAGCACGAGCAGCAGCCCGATGCCGCGCAAAAACTCGCGGTGCTATGGATTAACCTAGGTCGTGACGACCGGATTGCCGCGCTCGCGAATCAGGGTGACTCACAAAAGCTCAATGGTGAAATTTTGCACCGCCTAACACAAGCGCTGCGCCATGAAGACCGAGTCTGTTTAGCCGATCCCAATCAGGTCTGGATTTTGCTGCCGCAGCTCCCCAACCTCGCCTTTGCAGAGCTGGCTGCCACCAAAATCCGGCAGACTCTGGAAACCCCGTTTATGATTGAAAATCGGGTTTGGCAATTACACCTGACGATTGGGATTGCAGCCAGCCCCGACCATGAAACTGACCCGCTCGGCCTGCTGAATGCTGCCGAACAGGCGGCCAAAGTCGCCACTCGCCAGCAAGAAGGCTACACCATCGCCGCATTTCACCAGCGCAATCACCCGCAAACCCTAAGGGCTCTGCAAAATGAGTTGCGTTGGGCGCTGACCGACAATAGTCTCGAGGTTTACTACCAGCCCCAAATTGATCTACGCACTGGCGCTTGTGTTTCTGCCGAAGCACTCATCCGTTGGCAACGCAAGCCTGGAGAGTGGGTGGCAGCGGATCAGATTGCCGCGATGGCGGAAGCCAGTGGCATGATGTATAACCTGACCATGTTCGTGTTGCACACAGTGGGGCGCCAACACAGTGAGCTACAGGCGCAGGGATGTAAACTCAAATATGCCATTAATCTCTCGGCGAGTATGCTGGATGATCCTAATCTCGCTGCCGCAATCAGTGACGCCTTAGATATTTGGGGGATTCCCCCTGATCATATTGTGATTGAGGTTACCGAAAGCTCGATCATTAATGATGTTGAGCGTGCCATCAAACGGTTCAGTGAGTTGCGAGCGCTCGGTATGCAACTCTCCATCGATGATTTTGGCACTGGCTATTCCTCGCTCGCCTATTTGCGGCGCTTTCCGCTGAATGAACTCAAAATTGATCAAGTTTTTGTCCGGGGAATGCTGGATAATCCGGGGGATGCCAGAATTGTGAAGTCAGTGATTACCCTGGCGCATACATTTGATTTACTGGTGGTCGCTGAGGGCGTCGAAAATGCCGAGATCGCCCAGCAACTGCAGGCTTTAGGCTGCGATATCACCCAAGGATATCATTACAGCCCGCCGCTCAATTTCAGTCAGTTTAAAGTCTGGCTCAGTAAGCATACAACCGCGCCACCGCCATGACTGTGAGATGGCTGCGGTGACGGATTAAGGCCGTGATATGCCTTTAGTCAAGCTTAGCAATGTCATCTGACTTATGCCACCCATCCTGGGTACAGATGAGCTGCAGTGGTAGATCATGTTGCTCGACCGGTAAGTGGGCTAATTCACATCGGCTGTCTGCAACGCCTACCGTGGTACACCGGGCGGCATACGCCGCCAATGTACGGTCATAAAACCCACCCCCATATCCAAGTCGATAGCCTATCTTTGTAAACCCAACACAGGGAATAAGTAGTGCCGCTGGTTGCACGTAGTGCGCCGCCGCTGGAATGGGGAGGCCATACGCATCGGCCACCATAGGCTGACCCGCAGCCCAAGCTCGAAAACGCAAAGGTTTACCCGTCTCCGCTTCAGGCAAGGCAAGCAGATGGCCCTGGGCCCACCAACGTTGATACAAGGGGTGCAAATCAACCTCATGCTTCAGCGGCCAGTAGACGCCGAGCCATGGTTTTTCTTGCGGTAACCCGATGGTTGAGGCGGCTGCCTGATACCAAGCGTCAAGCGCCGATTGAATGTGCAGGTCGCGTGCGACCACACTCGCCGCAGAAAATGCGGCTCGCTGTTGTAACAGTTGTCGGCGTAGCGTCGCTTTATCCATTGCAGCGTCTATACTCAAAACAGAATTGGTATATTCTGCCATCATAGTCAATCAATCATGCATGCAATCTCATGAATCTCTGTTTTTCACCCATGTTTTCTAGACTCTTCCACCTGGTTACCCGTTTTTGGTATGGCCTGCGCGTAACCACGGTTTTCGTGCTGTGCGCTTTCATGGTGAACAATACAGCGATTGCCAAAGCCAGTGACAGTCAAAAATCGCCAAGTCGCGCACAGCCGCAAAATGACTCTTTTGATGACCTTATTTTGAATGCACGTGATGCCGTGCGGCTTGGTGATAGCAAAAAACTCCAAGCCAGTCTCAGCCGCTGGCGACAACTTGATGGGCCGCAATCCCAGTACGTGTTAAATGACTACCTGGGCTACTGGGAATGGCGACAAAAATTGGTAGATGCGCGCCAAAATCCGCTGGGCTTGGATCAATCGGCATTACGCCAATGGCTTGCCGCCCGCCCAGGGCAACTGGTGAGTGATCTACTGCGCCGTGATTGGCTACAGCAATTAGCCCGCCAAGGACAATGGGAGCGCTTTCGGGAACTGTACCCGGCTTGGGTGCTACGGGATGAGCGTGACTTGCTGTGCTATGAACAAGTCAGCCAACTTGAAAACCGGCAGAGTAGCGATTTCCGCCCAGCAGACTGGCGGCTACAAACCCGGCAATTGCTGCTACAAACCGCCCAAAGTAAAGAGTTCCCCGAAGGCTGCCAGGAGCTGCTGTCTCAAGCTATCCAACAGCAACTTTTTAGTCTGCACGATGGACTAGAACTGTTGCGCCTATTATTTGCCAATAATCGGGGGGGGGCCGCATTACGCCTGGGGCAACAGCTGCAAGCGCAGTTAGCCCTCGGTCAGAGCAATATCAGCTTAGCCTATGAAAGGCCACTGGAATTACTGCGCCAACTGCCAGCCGAGCGGCTGAAACAACAACCTGCTCATCAAGAATTAGCCGTACTCGCCATCGTTCGCCTCACCCGCGAACAAGTGGACGAGGCGGCGCAGCAGCTCACCCTATTGGCCCCAGCCCTTAGCGCGCGGCAACAGGGCTATCTGTGGGGGCAAATCGGCATGGCCGGTGCTAAGCGCCTGCATGAGCAAGCCATCGATTGGATGGAAAAAGCCGATGCCAGTCAACTCAATGCAGAAATTTTGGAATGGAAAGTACGGGCGGCACTACGCGCACAGCGCTGGGATATCGTGCAGCGGGCGATTGAGAATATGGACGAGCCCCAGCGCCGCGACCCCACCTGGATCTACTGGTTGGGACGAGCCTATCAGGCTCAAGGGCAAGCAGTGCAAGCCGAGCAGCAGTTTCGCGTGATTAGCCCGCAGTTTGGGTTCTACAGCAAACTCGCTCAGGAAGAGTTAGGCTTAAAAATTGTGTTGCCCCCTGTGGCGACCGCGCCCAGCGAAACAGAGCGGCAATTTGCGCAACAACACCCAGGCCTGAAACGTGCGCTCAAGTTCTATGCGCTGGGCTTACGCTTCGAGGGCAATCGTGAGTGGAATTTTGCGCTTAGGGGCCTAAGCGATCGACAGTTACTGGCGGTCGCTGACTATGCAAAACAATTGCAGATCTATGATCGAGCCATCAATACCGCAGAGCGCACCCAGCAAGAGCATGATTTTAATTTACGGTTTTTGACGCCCTACCGCCAAGAGCTGGCACTAGCGGCACAGCGGGCTGGGGTTGATGAGCCTTTTGTCTATGGACTGATTCGTCAGGAATCCCGCTTTATTACCGATGCGAAATCTCAGGTTGGGGCCAGCGGTTTGATGCAATTGATGCCTGCCACCGCAAAATACGTTGCCCGTAAAATTGGGTGGCATGATTTTCATGGTCAGGAAGTCAATGACGTGGGCACCAATCTTACGCTTGGCACACGCTATCTGCGCATGGTGCTCGACAGCTTGGATCAATCGCCTGTGCTGGCAACCGCCGCTTACAACGCGGGCCCAGGCCGACCAAGAGCATGGCGCGCGCGCGCGCATTATGGCAAAGCGATAGAAGGGGCGATTTTTGCGGAAACCATTCCTTTCACTGAGACTCGTGATTATGTGAAAAAAGTGCTATCGAACACCGTCTATTACGCGGCTCAATTTGAAGGCCGCGCCCAATCGCTCAAAACACGTTTAGGTGTGATTCAGCCCACCACCCCGCAGCCCTAGCGTGGGCGATGGTAGTCAGGGATAGGCGATGCTGCGATTTACGCCACCCTGACTGCCAATTTCATCACAGGCTTTGCAAACGAAGCTGATTAGAATCAGCTTTGTCATTTAGCCGCGCCACTGAGCACGAGACAGCCTGCTGTCGTTGCAAAAAAACCAGCAAGTTCAGTAAATAATCATCAAAACATGAAAATTTATTGCTGGCATTCGGTTTGATCGGTAAGGTATTTTTGCGCTGGCACTATTCAACTCTCACTCTTCGTACAGGAAATCCGCCATATGGCTCGCACTTCGCGCTCCACCTTGCCCAGTTCTGCAGCAAAAACTGCCAAGACCCAAAAACCCTTTTGGCAAAAAGATTGGGCCTTGGGCGTGCTCATTTTGCTGGCCTTACTGGTGATGGATCGCAGCAGCACCTTATTGGCAGGGCTTGAGCGTGCCGCGTATGACTGGGGGGTTCAACTCAACCAAAAAACGCCAAACGATAAAATCGCGATCATTGCTATTGATGATGCGAGTATCGACAAAATCGGTCGCTGGCCTTGGTCGCGCGATATTCATGCCGAGTTACTAACCCTATTACAGAGCGCCAAGCCAAAATTAATTGGGCATACGACTTTTTTCTTTGAGCCTCAACAAGACCCAGGGCTGGCTTATATCCGAAAAATTCACCCCCTTGCGACTAAGCTTGCGGAGACCGAGCCAGTCCCCGCTGACCTACAGGCACTGCTGGGGTTAGTGCAAGAAGCGCAAACTAAACTCGATACCGATAAAGCCTTGACCAATAGCCTACAAACCGCAGGGAATGTGGTTTTGCCGCTCAGTTTTACACTCGGTGAACCACTCGGAAAACCCAATGAGTTACCCCCACCAGCGGTCAGTCGTTTTAGTTTCACGACCCCGCAGCAGTCGAATGAGCCGAGTATCAGGGCTGTTCCCGCCAGTGCGATGCAATTCCCGCTCACAGCGCTTGCCGAGCAAGCCGTTGGCCTGGGGCATTTAAGTTTTAATTTAGAGGTGGATGGTGCCGCGCGGACTGATGCATTGTTAATTCAATACTACGAGCAGTTCTACCCCTCGTTTGCCCTGCAGATCGCGATGCGGAGTTTGAATTTACAACTGGCAGATATGCAGGTTATTTGGGGGGAAGCGATTCGCCTTGGCAAGCTAAGCATTCCCACTGACAGTGAGATGCAGATGCGCCCTCACTTTTATCAAGATAGCAAAAATAGGGCCGCGTTCAGCAAAGACTCGTTTTTTGATGTGCTGAGTGGCAAGATCCCATTAAGCAAATACACCGACAAGATCATCTTGATCGGCCCAACCGCAACCGGCCTCGGTAGCAGCATGCCGACGCCAACCAACCCAGCGATGGCCCCAGTCGAAATCTTGGCACACCAAGTATCGAGCCTCTTATCAGGGCACTTTTACATCGTGCCTTTTTGGATATCACTGGTAGAACTGCTCATTATCAGTCTCACCACACTTTACTTGGTTATTTTGTTACCCCGACTCTCTGCCAAGGCAGGGGCAATGGTCACCGCCGTTATTGCGCTCAGTTTCTTGGTAAGCCATTTCTCAGTCATGTTAGTCGCTGGGATTTGGATCAAGTTGATGTTCCCATTGGTCTTGCTACTGTGTGGCCACCTCGCGCTAACAACCAAACATTTCCTGCAAACTGAAGCGGGTAAAGTCAAAGCTGATGCTGAGTCAGCGGAAAGCAACCGCATGCTGGCGCTGGCCTTCCAGGGGCAAGGTCAATTAGATATGGCTTGGGATAAATTCCGCAAATGTCCTTTGGACCAAAGTTTGTTGGATAACCTCTATAACTTGGCACTCGACTTTGAACGCAAACGCCAATTCAATAAGGCGCAAGCGGTGTATGAATACATGGCAGCATTTAATCCGAATTTCCGCGATTTATCGCAGCGGCTCAACCGCGCTAAGGACATGGCAGAAACGGTCATTTTAGGTGGTGGTAACACCCGCAGCCAGCAAGGTACCTTAGTCAATCAGGCAGGTGGAGTCGAGAAACCCATGCTGGGTCGCTACCAGGTTGAAAAAGAGCTGGGTAAAGGTGCAATGGGGGTGGTTTATCAAGGCCGTGATCCGAAAATCGGCCGTATCGTTGCAATCAAAACACTGGCGTTAGCGCAAGAATTTGAAGAGGATGAACTGGCTGAGGTGAAAACTCGCTTTTTTCGGGAAGCAGAAACGGCCGGGCGTCTCAATCACCCCAACATTGTTACCATTTACGATGCAGGCGAAGAGCATGATCTTTGTTACATCGCCATGGAATTATTGCGCGGAAAAGATCTGGTTCCGCACACTAAGCCTGGGCAGTTATTGCCGACCAAACTCGTCCTCACCATGATTGCACGGGTTGCACAGGCGCTCTCTTATGCGCACAAACAGCAAATTGTTCACCGTGATATCAAACCCGCGAACCTAATGTTTGACCAAACAGATGAAATTATTAAAGTGACCGACTTTGGGATTGCGCGTATTACCGACTCCAGTAAAACCAAAACTGGGATGGTGCTCGGCACCCCGTCCTACATGTCGCCAGAACAGCTCTCTGGGCAGAAAATTGATGGTCGCTCGGATTTATACTCATTAACGGTGACCTTATATCAATTATTATGCGGTAAGCTTCCGTTTGTTGGGGAATCGATGGCGCAGCTCATGTTCAAAATCGCGAATGATCCTGCCCCTGACATTCGTGATGTGCGTCCTGACCTTGCGGACTGCATCTGGGCAATCTTGGAAAAAGGGATGGCAAAAAATCGGCAGGCGCGCTACCAAGATGGGGAAGAAATGGCCGCCGAGTTACTTGCTTGTGCCGAACGCTTAGAAATAGTTGGCCAATAAAATTGGGCATGATCCAGATACGATAATGATGCGCTTAAATGTTGACCTTGATATCGCCTATGCGACGGATTCCGGGAAACTGCGTCCGCACAATGAAGATTCCGTCGCCATCTCGACCGAATATGGCCTAGCTATTCTTGCTGATGGCATGGGCGGTTATAACGCCGGTGAAGTGGCGAGCGGGATGGCGACTGCGGTCCTTAAGAATGACCTGGAAGCGGATCTTGCGCGGTGGCATAAGGAGCTTTACCGTGGCCGAGGTGAAAAACTAACGGCGCTATTGCAGGCACGGATCGCGCGCGCTAATAGTGCAATCTACCAAGCTTCGCAGAGCCAACCCCAGTACGCGGGCATGGGAACGACCCTAGTCATGGGAATATTTCGTGGCGAAACTGTCACGCTTGCGCATATTGGTGATTCCCGCGCATACCGTCTACGGGGTGAAGTCTGGCAACAATTAACCCGTGATCATTCGCTACTGCAGGAACAACTGGATGCTGGGCTGATTACACCAGAGCAAGCGCGTCAATCGCATAATAAAAATTTGGTCACACGCGCACTGGGGATCGACTCTGCAGTGATTCCAGACATCCAGCAAATGCAAACGGAAGCGGGTGATATCTACCTGTTCTGTTCTGATGGTTTATCTGACATGGTTCCAGAAGAAGTCATTATTGAAACCATACAAGGGTTAGGCATGAATCTGGCCGCAACCGCACAGCAACTGGTGCAGGCAGCAAATGATTACGGTGGGCGCGATAATGTTTCTGTTGTCTTAGTGAAGATTCAACCGCACAGCACCGCGTCATTCAATTTATTTTCTCGTTTCTTTAATTGGCTCAAATAATTGGTGAGTAAGGGGACTACGATGGCAAAAATCATTCTCTCTTTAGATGGCATGACACTCAAAGATATTCCCCTGACGAAAGAGCGGACAACAATCGGACGCCGGCCGCACAATGATCTGGTGATTGATAATCTTGCAGTCAGCGGGGAACATGCGGTGATCGTACAGGTCATGAACGATGCCATCTTGGAAGATCTGGGTAGCACCAATGGCACGATTGTGAATGGTCAATCGATTAAAAAGCATTTCTTGCAGCATCAGGACCTGATCGAGCTCGGCAAGTATCAACTTACGTTTATTGCTGACACGAAGCCTGCCCAGGAAACGGCAGACTATGAGAAAACCATGGTCATTCGTCCTGGTGCCATGCCCACTTATGAGCCTACCACTGCGGCAGTAGCGGCTGCCGCCAGCAGCAACCCACAGACAACGGCAGCAGCAGCCCCTAACGTATCCGTTAGCCCCGCTCTAACCGCTACCCGACCAGCCGCAGTACAACTCCTAAACGGGGCGAATGCAGGCAAAGAACTGGATCTAGTCAAAGCACTGACAACGATAGGACGGCCCGGCATACAGGTCGCGGTTCTCACCAAGCGGCCGCAAGGTTACTTTTTAACGCCAGTCGAAGGACCACACCCCACCATCAATGGTGTGGCAATTGGCGCAGAACCGCAGATCTTGAATGACCATGATGTGATTGAGCTATCGGGTATCAAGCTTGAGTTTTATTTCAAAGCCTGATTCTAGCTCTCTGGCCTAGTCGCGTTACCGGGAATACGTCCTATGCGTCTGTCACGCAAATTTCAGGCTCCACTACTGCGTCTGACCCTTAATCTCTTGGTCTTGCTATTTTTCTTATTGCAAGCAGCGGAGATTGTCCCCGCGCCCTTTATTCAGCGTTTAGATAATTTTTTATATGATGCCCGCTTGCTGGCTACCATGCCGCGCACCCGTGACGAGCGCGTGGTCATTCTCGACATCGATGAAAAGAGCCTCGCCGAGCAAGGGCAGTGGCCCTGGCGTCGAGATAAGCTGGCGCAGATCGTGGATACGCTTTTTGATCACTATCAAATTCGCGCGCTTGGATTTGATATGGTTTTTGCTGAACGGGATGAAAAGTCAACCGCTGTGATGCTGGAAACCCTGGCGCTCGGCCCACTAAAAGAAGACCCGAGCTTTCAGCAACAGATTCCTCATCTCAAACAAACCCTCGACAGTGATCAACGTTTCGCCAAAGCGCTACAAAATCGCCCGATCGCACTTGGCTATGTTCTTAATCAATCGATTGCTGGAGAAACCGTTACCGTTGGTCAGCTACCTGCTCCATTATTTGAAGCAGCACTTTTACAAACAAGACAGGTGGCATATAGCCGTTGGGAAGGTTATACCGCTAATTTACCCATATTGCAAAGCGCCGCCGCTGGGGCAGGATTCTTCAACCCGTTTATCGAAGAAAATGCCGGTGGGGTCTTACGTGGACTGCCTTTAATCAGTGAGTACCAAGGGCAATTTTATGAAACCTTGGCCCTGGCAATCGTCCGCCAAGCCCTGGGAAATCCCCCCGTCAAATTGGTTTTCAGTGATACCAGCCCATTACCTGGGTTTATGGCAAAACGCGCCAAAGGGTTAGAAGCGATCGCGCTCCCTCTCGCGAATGATCAAACGATCATGATTCCTACCAGTCGGGGCATTATGGTTAACGTGCCCTTCCGAGGGCCAGGGGGGCCAGCCGCTAACAGCTATGCCTATTACTCGCTCACTGATGTCTTGCAGCAACGGGTATCACCGACCCAACTACGCGGCAAAATTGTGTTGATTGGGACCACTGCGGCAGGCCTCAAGGATTTGCGAAACACCCCTGTTGGCGCGGAATATCCGGGGGTAGAAATGCATGCCAACACAATCAGCGGTATTTTAGACGGCACCATCGTACAGCGGCCTGATTTTGCGCCTGGGTATGTTGTCTTTATTGTGCTCATTTTTGGCAGTTTATTGATTTTTTTATTCAGCCGGGTGGGGCCATTGGGGTCGATGGCGCTCGCAGCATTGGCCATATTAAGCGTAGTTGGCCTGGATTTATGGTGGTATCAACAGCAACGGATTGTGATGCCATTAGCAGCCCCTTTACTGATGATCATTACCTTATTTATGCTCGATATGGCCTATGGTTATTTTATCGAGTCACGCAGCAAACGTGACATGATTGGCAAATTTGGGGAATATGTTGCCCCTGAATTAGTCGAGGAAATGGCACGCGACCCCGCGGCCTACAACATGGAAGGCGAAGACCGTGAAATGAGCGTGATGTTTGCGGATGTACGCGACTTCACCACCATTGCTGAATCGTTGCGCCCCCAAATCTTGCGTGAGTTTATCAATCAATATTTGACAACGATGACTGTGATAATTCGCACGCAGCATCGCGGCACTTTAGATAAATATATCGGTGATGCGATTATGGCTTTTTGGGGTGCCCCAATTGCCGACCCTGAACATGCAGAACAGGCGGTAGAGGCAGCCCTCGCGATGCAACAAGCAACGCGTCAATTGAATCAGGAATTCAGTCAACGTGGCTGGCCAACATTAAAAATCGGGATTGGGGTCAACACTGGGCTGATGCGTGTGGGCGATATGGGCTCTTCAATTCGTCGCGCTTACACGGTCATGGGTGATAGCGTCAATCTGGCCTCACGCCTCGAGGGCATAACGAAAACATATGGGGTTGGCATTGCCGTTGGCGAGGCCACAAAACAAGCTGCACCCCATTTTGTATATCGCGAGCTGGATCGTGTGCGCGCGAAAGGCAAACTGGAAGCTGTGTCAATTTATGAGCCTATCGGTCATGAGGGTGAAGTCTCGGCCGAATTGATCGAGGAGATCAAACTGTGGCACCAAACATTAAAGCTTTATCGCGCCCAGGAATGGGATCGTGCAGAAATTCAACTCTTAAATTTGCAAGCCAAGTCAACTGATACGATTCTCTATGCCCACTATCTCAAACAAATCAAGTGGTGGCGGCACAACCCGCCGCCGGCCGACTGGGATGGCGTTACCAATTTCGAGACCAAGTAGTACCACTTCTATGGCTAGTACTCACTCTCCTCGCCGTCGTGCCCATACTCGCCATACAGCTCAAACCCAAATTCAAGTATTGGGATGCAGTGGTGGTATTGGTGGGCCGCATTTACGGACAACGGCTTTGCTGGTGGATCATGATGTGTTGATTGATGCCGGGACGGGGGTGGGTGATTTAAGTCTGGGTGAGTTAAGCCTTATCGACCATATTTTTCTGACGCACTGCCATCTTGACCATGTCGTATCAATTCCGCTAATGGTCGATAGTGTCGGTAGCATGCGGACCCGCCCCCTCACCGTTCACGCTTTGCCCGCGACCATTGAGGTGTTGAAACAGCATCTGTTTAATTGGTCGATATGGCCCGATTTCACGCAGATCCCCAGCCCAACTAATCCTTATCTGATTTTTGAACCGCTCGAAATCGGGGATGAAATTACCCTGAATCAACGGACTTTCACCGTACTACCTGCGGTACATACCGTGCCAGCTTGTGGGTATGCCGTCCGCAATACCACCAGTGCGCTGGTTTTTAGCGGAGACACGGGGCCGAATCCGGCACTCTGGCCCATCCTCAATCAAATGCCTGATCTACGTTATCTATTGATTGAAACGGCTTTTTGTAACCGTGAAAAAGCGCTCGCAACGCTCTCTCAACATTTGTGTCCTCAACTCCTTGCGCAAGAACTCGCGCAGTTAACCCAGCCAGTCCGTGTTTTCATCAGCCACCTTAAACCTGGCGAAGTGGAATTAACGATGGAAGAGGTGTTGCATGATGCTCAAGCATGGGCTCCGCAAATGCTACAGAACGGTATGATTTTCACCTTATAGGGATTTAACTATGTCACAGAACACAGCTGGCCCAGCCAACCATGTATCGCTATCGTTGCCAGAGGTGGGCTTGGATAGCCGTTTTCTCATGGAGTTTGAGCCCCTCAATAAGCTCTCATC
Source organism: Parvibium lacunae (assembly GCF_003335215.1). Classification (GTDB taxonomy): domain Bacteria; phylum Pseudomonadota; class Gammaproteobacteria; order Burkholderiales; family Burkholderiaceae_D; genus Parvibium; species Parvibium lacunae. The sequence goes on from NZ_QPGB01000003.1 coordinate 242,164, forward strand.
ACCACGTCTGAAAGAGCTGGCGCGCTTCTGTTTCAGTGAAACAATCTCTGCGGGGAATGACCCTTTTCGTCTGCACAAAGATGGACAGCAATCAACCTTTTTGCTGAAGGGCGAGTTGCAGGTATGGCTGGCAGATGGCAGCCAGGAAATCCTTAGGGCTGGCGAAGGACGCAGTCGACACCCTCTAGATCGCACCAGTAATGTTAAGCGGGCGCTGGCATTAAGCGATATTGAAGTCGTTCGAGTCGATGATGACTTGCTCGATTTATTGATGACCTGGGACATGCTAAACCCGAGTCATACCATCCCAGCCGAAGGGAATGCCACGCCGGCCCCTGCCCATTTACAATCTGGGATTTTCACGGTTCCCCAATTGCAGCAAAGCGGTATTTTTGCGACTTTGCCGAGCGCCAATATTGATCGTTTACTACAAAAATTTGAATCGATTGAGGTAGCAAAGGGGGAAGCCGTCATCCGCCAAGGGGATATCGGGGATTATTATTATGTGATTGAACGCGGGCGCGCTCAAGTAACCCGCTATATTGGCAATACGCAGATACAACTCGCTGAACTAGGCCCGGGTGATGCGTTTGGGGAGGAAGCATTGGTCTCGGGGGCCCGACGTAACGCTACGGTTAGTATGCTATCCGATACCGTTCTGCATCGATTAAATAAAACCGACTTTAATGAGCTGTTGCGAGCTCCCCTACTCAATGAAGTCAATTATCCGGCTGCACAACAATTAGTCCAGGATGGCGCTTGCTGGTTAGACGTGCGTTTCCCTTCTGAATATCAGTTCGATCGGCTACCCGATGCGAAGAATATGCCACTGGGCGAATTGCGTCATGTGTTTCACGCGCTTGACCCTAAACAAACTTATATTGTGTACTGCCAAAGTGGGCGTCGCTCTGCTGCTGCTGCATTCCTACTAACCCAGCGTGGTTTTCGTGCCTATGTGTTAAAAGGTGGGTTGTGGGAAATGCATGCACTCCAGCGTTGAACATTAATAACCCCGAGAGATCAACATGATGCCCGCCCTCAATCTAGAAACCTTGTTTCAGAAACGCTTAGACAGTGTTAAGCAGCGTATTCGAGCGACCCGTCATGCTGATGACGTCATGCTTGAAATCAGTGCCGATATTTGCCGGCTCTTTAACGCTGATCGCTTAACGCTCTATATCCAAGATGAGGGACCATCGATTGTCTCGCGCGTTAAAACAGGTCTGAATGCCTTCAAAGATTTGCGCTTACCCATCAATGATCAATCAATCGCGGGTTATGTTGCCCATCATCGCCGCTTAGTAAACATTCGCGATGTTTATGACAGTGCGGAACTACAGCGATACTCTCCCAATATGCATTTTTTACGTGAGGTTGATAGACGCACGGGCTACCGGACGCGGGAGATGCTCGTTGCGCCAATCCTAGACTCAAACAATGCGGTTCTCGGTGTGATCCAACTCATCAATAACCGCTCTGGCGAAGCATTTGGGGAGATGGAAGAAAAAGGCATCACTCAGATCGCAGAAACCTTAACGCAAACACTGGCAACAACCCCCCAGGTCACCAGTAAAATTTTAAATAAATACGATGCCTTGATCAAAATGCAGGTGCTCGATGCAAAAACCTTGCAAGCCGCCAGCCAAGAGGCGCGCGTGGAGGGGACCAATATCGAAATTATCCTCACTGAAAATTATGGTGTCACCCGAGCGCAACTCGGGCAAGCACTCTCGCTGTTTTTTGATACTCCTTATGAACCCTATCGCAGTGAGCGCCGCGTACCCGAGGTAGCACTGCGTAAGCTGAGACGAGAATTTCTGGAAAGTACGGAGTGGCTACCCCTTAGCATTGAAGGGGAAAGTCTGACCGTGATGACCTTAGACCCCGAGCGTCTACAATCTGCCCGCACGGTTGATAATATCTTTCAGGGTTACCAAATTCGCTATTTGGTCACCACTGCGGTGGATTTTCAAGCAACGCTAGATCACTACTTCGGCCAATCCAAACCCAGTAATGAGTTATCAAACTTACTCTCCAATCTCGGTGAGGATAGCGACTATGGGACTGACCATGATACGCATGTTGAAGAATTAGATGCAGCAACAGATAATGAGTTAGTCAAATTCGTGAATAAAGTGATTATGGATGCCTACCAAATGGGGGCGTCTGATATTCACATCGAACCCTATCCCGGTAAAAACAATACCGAAATCCGTTTCCGCCGCGATGGGGGTTTGCTGAACTATGCCGAGGTTCCGTATCACGTGCGGGCGCCGATGGTGACGCGCCTGAAGATCATGGCGGATCTGGATATTTCAGAAAAACGTAAACCCCAAGATGGCAAAATCAAATTCAAAAAATATGGCGGTTTAGATATTGAGTTGCGGATTGCCACCATCCCCTCGGCAGGTGGCGTAGAAGATATTGTGATGCGGATTCTCGCTGCAGGCGAACCGATTCCGCTCGAGCAGCTCGGCCTCACTACTCACAACCGAGAACGCTTGGTCGATGTGGTCAGCAAGCCCTATGGTTTATTCTTTGTGTGCGGCCCGACTGGCTCAGGCAAAACTACGACGCTGCATTCCATTCTCGGCCATCTCAACACACCCGAAACCAAAATCTGGACGGCAGAAGACCCCGTAGAAATTACCCAAAAAGGCTTGCGCCAAGTACAAGTAAACCGCAAAGCTGGTTTGGATTTCGCCACCGTCATGCGCGCTTTTTTGCGGGCGGACCCTGACATTATCATGGTCGGTGAAATGCGCGATGCTGAAACCACCTCCATCGGCATTGAAGCGTCTCTCACCGGTCACCTCGTGTTCGCCACGCTTCATACGAATAGCGCCCCCGAATCTATTACGCGTCTACTCGACATGGGGATGGATCCGTTTAACTTTGGTGATGCCTTGCTCGGCGTGCTGGCGCAGCGCTTGGCTAAACGCCTTTGCTCAAAGTGTAAAGAAGCCTATCAACCCACCCCTGATGACATCAAAGCCTTCATCAGCGAATATGCGGATGAACTCCGCCATACCCCAGCCTGGCAAAAAGACCCGAATGGCGAAGCCAAACGTTTATATGAGCGTTGGGTGAAGGAGTATGGCACGGATGGCAAGCTCACCCTCTACCGCGCTAAGGGTTGCAGTCACTGCAACGATACCGGCTACCGTGGTCGTGTGGGTTTGCATGAATTGATGACGGCCACCCCGGCACTGAAAAAACTGATTCAAGAACGCGCCCGCGTGGCTGAAATGTTTAGCACCGCCGTCGCCGAGGGCATGAGCACCCTGAAAATGGATGGCATGGAAAAAATCTTGATGGGTCTGACCGACCTTAAGCAAGTACGAGCAGTGTGTATTAAATAAGATTGGAAAGTCAATGAAAAGAATATTCTCATTACTTATTACCATCGCTTTATCAGGCTGTGCTTTGGTTTCTTATCCACCGTATACTTTCTATCAAGGTACCCCCAAAAAGATTGATGAGCTATCAACGATTAAGGTGTACCGTAGCTTTGGTGGTCCAGCCGTCTATCTTCATTCCGTCAATTCAAAACATGTTTTTGATTTCCCAGCAATGAAAGGCTATCCTAAAGATCAAATTGAAGCCAATAGATTAGAGCCCAAAATTATTCATCTAGAGCCTGGGAACCACGTCATCAAGGCAGGATTTGTTTATGGTGATACCCCCAATAAATTTGGTACAGTGGCTTCTTTATCTCTCATTGGTGTCGCCCGTGTCAGCCTAGTTACCCTCAATCATATTGAGGAATTATCTTTTCAGACACTGCCTGGAAAAATTTATCAGATCAATTTCAATTGGGATGAGAAAAGAGGTATTGATGGCATCTCCTTATACATTAATGAATGCGATCAAACAGAAAAGATATGCACTCTACTTCCAAGCAAGGTGTTATCTAAAGAATCCAAGCTTTTGCCTGGTTTACCAAATCCACAGCAATTAATGAAAAAGGATTAAGCGTGCACCATCTGAGCATTGAAAACTGGTTCAAGTGCAGGCTGTATCGCCGATAAATGCAAACCCTGAAATGGATGGCATCGAATATCTCAGTGGACCTCACTGATTTGAAACAAGTAAGTGAGGTATACATTAAATAACAATCAAATCATCCCGATGAATCAATTCAGATTCATTGCAGTGGCCGAGAATAGCTTCAATCTCATTTGAGGCTTTTCGCAGAATCAAGCGGGTTTCGCTGCTGCTGTAATTGATGAGTCCACGGGCGATTTCTTGGCCGTCGGCATCCACGCACGCCACCACTTCGCCCCGGACAAACTCGCCCGCTACCGCAATCACCCCAATCGGCAATAAGCTCTTACCCCCTTCGCGCAAGGCTTTACCCGCACCTGCATCCACCGTAACGCGGCCTTTGACTTGCAGATGTCCCGCCAACCATTGTTTCCGGGCCGTGAGTGGCGCGGTTTGGGCGAGGAGCTGGGTGCCAATGGCTTCTCCCTGCGCGAGGCGCACGAGAACATCTGGCTCACGCCCCGAAGCGATAATGGTATGCGCCCCACCGAGGGCAGCGCGTTTCGCGGCCAGAATTTTGGTGAGCATGCCGCCTTTGCCGATATTCGTACCTGCACCACCGGCAATCGTTTCAAGCCAAGGATCACCGGCCTTGGCTTCTTGAACCAATGTCGCACTGGGGTCTTTACGCGGATCCGCCGTATAGACGCCGGGTTGGTCCGTGAGGATCACCAGCGCATCGGCTTCAACCAAATTCGCCACGAGCGCACCGAGGGTGTCGTTATCTCCAAATTTAATCTCGTCCGTTACCACCGTATCGTTTTCATTGATGATTGGAACCACACCCAAACTCATGAGGGTCCGCAGGGTAGAACGGGCATTCAGGTAACGCTCACGATCGGCCAGATCGGCATGCGTTAGTAAAATTTGCGCGGTTTGAATGCCATGCTGACGAAAACTGCTTTCGTAGATTTGCGCCAAACCCATTTGCCCGACCGCGGCCGCGGCTTGTAGCTCATGCGTTTCATGCGGACGGGTTTTCCAGCCGAGGCGCAACATGCCTTCGGCAATGGCGCCACTGGATACCAGTAGCACCTCTTGGCCTTGCTCACGCAATTTGGCAATTTGCGCGGCCCAGTGTGCAATCGCTTGCGCATCTAAACCCTGACCCGCGTTGGTGACCAGGCTGCTGCCAACTTTGGCAACCAAACGCTTCGCACTATACAGGACGGACTTCATGTCAAGTCCTCCGTGTCATCGTCTGTGTGCTGTTCCGCTGACGATGCGGGCGTTTTAGATGAAGCAGACTGTGCTGCTAATTCAGCTTCCAATGCCGCGTCTTCAGCTGCACGAACGGCATCAATATGTTCTTGAATTGCAAATACCAGTTCACGGCAACCGGTACCAACCAGCCCAGAAATCTGATGGATATGCCCCGTCCAACCGAAGCGCTTCACAAAATCGGCGACGCGTTCGGCACGCTCGTCTTCAGGCACCATATCAAGCTTGTTGAGTACGAGCCAGCGCGGTTTGTGGAAGAGGTCTTCATCGTACTTACGAAGCTCCCCCACAATCGCTTGCGCTTCGGCGACTGGATCGGTCTGCGGATCGAAGGGCGCTAAGTCAACAATATGCAAGAGCAAGCGCGTCCGCGCCAAGTGGCGCAAAAATTGGTGGCCCAGGCCAGCTCCCTCGGCAGCCCCCTCAATCAGTCCTGGAATATCGGCAATCACAAAACTTTTTTCGGGCGACACGCGCACCACACCGAGATTAGGATGCAATGTCGTAAAGGGGTAATCGGCCACTTTGGGCCGCGCATTCGATACCGCCGCAATATAGGTGGATTTGCCAGCATTCGGCATACCTAATAGGCCCACATCGGCCAGCACTTTCAGTTCTAAACGCAAGTTTTTGCGCTCACCCGGGGTGCCGGGCGTGCATTGGCGGGGCGCGCGGTTGGTACTGGATTTAAAGTGCAGGTTACCTAAACCGCCCTCGCCGCCCTTGGCCAGCACCACGACTTGCTCATGGCGCGTCAGGTCGGCAATGAGTTCGTCCGTATCCGCATCGTAAATCACCGTTCCAACGGGCATGCGCAAAGTAATGTCATCCGCGCCCGCGCCATAACAATCGGAACCCCGTCCGGCCTCGCCATTTTTGGCCAAGTGTTTACGAGCAAAACGGTAATCGACAAGGGTATTGATATTGCGGTCCGCAATCGCGAGCACGCTACCGCCCCGACCGCCGTCACCGCCATCTGGGCCACCCTTGGGCATGAATTTTTCGCGACGAAAACTGGCCACCCCATTGCCCCCATTGCCGGCAATGACTTCAATACGTGCTTCGTCAATAAATTTCATGGTGATTTTCTCGTCGCAAAAACTCAGCGGTATCGTTGATGAGCGGCGCTGGGTAGTCCAGCGAGACGATCAACGTCTTTAATGGAAAAAGGCTTCGCACCTGCGAAGCCTTGAGTGTAAAACAAAGCAAGCGGTCAATTGACCAGCTTGTGTGCTTGTTTACTTATGCTGCCACGACGCTCACGGTGGAACGCTTCAATGGGCCAGTGATGCTGAACTTGACAACACCATCTGTTGTAGCAAATAGGGTGTGATCTTTACCCATACCCACATTATCGCCAGCGTGGAATTTAGTGCCGCGTTGACGAACAATGATACTGCCTGCATTGATTTGCTGACCACCGTAAACTTTTACACCCAGTCGTTTGGCTTCCGAGTCACGACCGTTTCGCGTAGAGCCGCCGCCTTTTTTCTGTGCCATTTCCTATGCTCCTAAACTGAAAGAGGGGATCTTGATTTCACCAAACAATTATCCATTGATTGCTTCAATGCGAAGCTCGGTGTAATTTTGGCGATGGCCTTGGCGCTTTTGATAGTGCTTGCGGCGACGCATTTTAAAAATCTTCACTTTATCGTGACGGCCTTGTGATACTACGGTAGCCTTGATAGACGCACCGGCAACCAAAGGCGCACCAACTTTCAGTTGTTCGCCTTGCCCAACGGCAAGAATTTGGTCCAGCGTGACTTCTTGGCCAACGTCCGCAGATATCTGTTCTACTTTAATCTTTTCGCCAGCGACAACTTTGTATTGTTTGCCGCCAGTTTTTACGATCGCGTACATTGTTAAACCTCTGTAAATAAGTAAAAAGTGATCCCGTTTCATTTGACTCTGCCAACCAACAACGGCCATCGAGAGAACGGGCAAAGGATTAATCTTCGAGCACTGATATTGCTAGCCCAGACTAAAACCAGAACTTAGTATTATAAGAAAATAGCCGGACACTGTCAAACCTGACCTAGTCAATCCCTTCGGTGGAAGCAAGCGAGTAAAGAACAACAGGCTATAATAGGCGACATTTGATACTTGATAAGAGCATGCCCAAGCCTAACTGGCGGGGGGCTCCTTCAACTTGACTTAATTTCAGTGAACGCGCCTAACTCTGATTCCTTTACCGCTCCCTCTGCGACGGCTATTTTTGCAGCAATTGCACCCGACATGGCGGCGGTTGACGAGGTCATACGTAAGCGCCTACTCTCGGAAATACCTTTAATTAGCCAAGTTGGCGATTATATTATCAGCGCGGGGGGGAAGCGTTTACGCCCTGCCTTACTGCTATTGCTGGCACAGGCACTCGGCTACCAGCCAGCCCAAGAACAGCACGACACACCCAAATTACATACACTTGCGGCGGTAATCGAGTTTATTCATACTGCAACGCTGCTGCATGATGATGTGGTCGATGAATCCGCCCTACGTCGCGGCCGAGCAACCGCAAATGCCTTATTTGGTAATGCTGCCTCCGTTCTAGTTGGCGACTTCCTTTACTCACGTGCCTTCCAAATGATGGTGGCGTGTGACGACATGGCAGTCATGCGAATCTTGGCCGATGCTACTAATACAATTGCAGAAGGTGAGGTTTTACAGCTCCTGAACTGCAATGACCCTGATGTAACAGAGGCGCGTTATTTTCAAGTTATCCGCTTCAAAACAGCGCGGTTATTTGAGGCTGCTGCTGAAATTGCTGGCATCTTGAATGGCCTCCCCATAGATCAGATTGCGCAATGTGCCGAGTTTGGGCGCCGAATCGGCACAGCATTCCAACTCATTGATGACGTCTTGGATTACTCAGGCGCAGTGGAACAAATCGGTAAAAATGTTGGAGACGATTTGCGCGAAGGAAAGCCCACGCTGCCACTCATTTATCTTTTGCAACACGGTGAGCCAGCGCTAGTGAACCTAGTTCGTAGCGCCATTCTAAACGGTGGCAGCAGTGAGTTTGACACCATTCTCAGCGCAGTGCAGCGCAGCGGCGCGCTGGCCTACACCCAGGCAGCGGCGACAGATGAAATCCGCTTGGCGCGAACTTGGCTCGACAGCTTGCCAGCCAGCCCTTGGCAGAGTAGCCTGCAATCACTCTGTGATTATTCACTAGCACGCCTCAGTTAGCCCTAACCCTGACGTGAGCAGGACAGCTCGCGGATAAGCATAGAACCTTTATTGTTGACATAGCCCTAGTCAGTTAGCGTATCCCAACACCGAAACGATCATCATGGAAAATCTCCCTCTCTGGGCACAAATCAGTATTTTGGTTTTTCTTTTGATATTTTCTGGCTTTTTTTCGATTGCAGAAACCAGCCTGATGGCGCTGAATCGCTATCGACTCAAACATTTGGTGAAGCAAGGCTCGCGTGCGGCCAAAGTAACAGCAGGTCTGCTGGAACAAACTGACCGGTTACTAGGAACCGTCTTATTGGGCAATAACTTGCTCAATACAGCCGCAACCACCCTAATCACTGCACTCACCATTGCGATTTATGGCAATGATGAAATCGCCCTGACCATTGCCACCGCGGTAATTGCGTTCGCAATTATTGTCTTCAGTGAAATCACCCCGAAAGTGATAGGCGCGCGTTTCCCAGAAAAAATCGCGCTGCCGGCCAGTTATCTGCTCGTACCGATTCTTAAATTACTCTATCCGGCATTTTGGTTCGTCAATTTATTTGTCGGTCGCCTGCTACAACTCCTTCGTCTAAAGCCTGCGCAAGAAACACAGCAATCCCTCAGCATGGAAGAGTTACGGACAGTCGTCCTCGAATCCAGCGCCTTCATTCCCAAAAAACATCACAGCATTCTGGTGAATTTATTTGAATTAGAGCAAATTGCGGTCGATGATGTGATGACCCCACGCGCACAAATCGAGGGGCTCAATATTGGTGCGAACACCCATGAAGGCATGCAAAGTGTGCGCGATCAACTGGCAACTTGCTATCACAATAAGCTACCCGTGTTTGAGGAAGACATTCATAACACCATCGGGATTCTCCATGTCCGGCGCTTACTTGGCCAGCTGGCAGACCCTGATTTTGATTTGACTGGGCTGCGTGAACTACTCAGTGATCCGTACTACATTCCATCAGGCACCCCCCTGTTTCAACAACTTCAATATTTCCAGGAAAACAAGCAGCGCCTGGGTCTGGTAGTGGATGAGTATGGCGAAGTCCTCGGTTTGATTACCTTAGAGGATATTTTGGAACAAATTATTGGTGAGTTTACAACCAGTATGCCCACCAGCCAACATGCAGAGACCATGTGGGATAGCACCGATAGCGTGATTGTCGAAGGCAGCATTCCCTTGCGGGAGCTCAATCGTCGTCTTCACCTGAATTTAGCGCTCAATGGACCGAAAACCTTGAATGGCTTGATTCTTGAATGGTTACAAGAAATTCCAGAGCATGGTGTCAGCTTCAAGCTAGGGGACCACGTGATTGAAATCCTGCAAGTGCAGCAAAATGCCGTGAAAACCGCGCGAATAGCAAAGCTGAAAGCACGCCATTTGGCGAACTGAACTGTTGGTAAAAGCGCGTTCGATAGCGCTAGAACAGCGAACTAACTTTACAAGGCACAAGCTGGAATGCATTATTCACTCTTGTCTTGCTCTTATTCTTTCTAAGTTATGGCTGTCTCTCCTTCTGCCGCCAGTCAAGCACCCGCTAGCACCTTGGTTCTGTCCGGATTAGCCCGTGCGCTCGTGCAAGGTAATGCACTGCGGGCGGATCTTGCGGATGATTTATTCAAAAAGGCGAATGCGAATAAAAGCGCCTTCATTGATGAATTACTTAGCAATGGCGCACTCAGTCCCCGCCAAGTCGCCCGTTTTTGTGCCGATACCTTTGGCTACGCTTTACTGGACTTATCTGCCGTTAGCATTGAAGCGCTCCCGAGTGGGATACTCGACAGCAAATTATCAAAAAATCTGCGCGCAGTCGCATTGAACAAGCGGGGTAACCGACTCGCCGTTGGAGTCTCTGACCCGACTAATCAGCAGATTAGTGAGCAAATCAAATTTCAGACTCAATTGGCTGTGGATCTCGTCGTGGTCGAACACGACAAATTACTACAACTCATCGGCACCCTCACCCAAAGCACCGAAGGCTCCCTTAATACACTGATTGGCGATGATTTCGACCTTGGAGACCTAGAAGAGCAAACGCAACACGATACTGCCGCCCTCGATCAAGATGCCGATGTTGATGACGCACCCGTCGTCAAGTTTTTGCAAAAGATCCTGTTCGATGCTATCAATCAAGGTGCCTCAGATTTACATTTTGAGCCTTATGAAAAGTTTTACCGGATTCGATTCCGTGTAGACGGGCAGCTGCGGGAAGTCGCTCAACCACCCTTAGCAATTAAGGAAAAACTGGCCTCCCGCATCAAAGTCATCTCTCGCATGGATATTGCTGAAAAACGCATCCCACAAGATGGTCGAATGAAATTGGCCGTATCTGCCACCCGCGCGATTGATTTTCGGGTCAGTAGCTTACCCACATTGTTTGGTGAAAAAATCGTGATGCGGATTCTTGATCCGTCTAGTGCCAAGTTAGGTATTGATGCGCTTGGCTATGATCCTGAACAAAAAACCGTGCTGATGGAGACCATACAGCGTCCCTATGGCATGGTCTTAGTGACTGGGCCGACGGGTAGCGGTAAAACCGTCTCGCTCTACACCTGTTTGAATATCTTGAATCAACCTGGCGTGAATATTTCGACTGCAGAGGACCCGGCAGAGATTAACTTACCCGGCATTAATCAGGTCAACGTAAATGATAAGGCGGGTTTAACTTTCGCGGCAGCGCTCAAGTCTTTTCTGCGTCAGGATCCAGATGTCATCATGGTGGGGGAGATACGCGATCTCGAAACCGCTGACATTTCAATCAAAGCAGCACAAACCGGTCACATGGTCTTTTCTACGCTGCATACCAACGATGCGCCCAGTACAATTACGCGCCTAATGAATATGGGGGTCGCCCCTTTCAATATCGCTTCTAGTATTTTATTGATTACCGCGCAGCGTCTGGCTCGACGGCTATGTAGCTGTAAACAACCCCTGCCTATGTCAGACACAGCCTTGCTTGAAGCGGGATTCCGCGAAGAAGACTTAGACGGGAGCTGGACACCCTATAAGCCAGTTGGTTGTGAACGTTGTGGGGGCAGTGGCTACAAAGGGCGGGTCGGGATCTATCAAGTAATGCCGATTACCGAAACCATGCAAAAAATCATTTTGAATCAGGGAAATGCCATACAGATTGCCGAGCAAGCTGAAAAGGATGGGGTCAACAGCTTGCGTCGGGCTGGCCTGATGAAAGTCAAACAAGGCTTGACGTCAATTGAAGAAGTGCTTGGCTGCACCAATGAATAACTAGGAGGAAACCATGGCCACCAAAGCAGAAAAGGACGTCAAACAATATTTGTTTGCGTGGGAAGGTAAAGACCGCTCTGGCAAGCAAGTGAAAGGGGAGGTTCGCTCTACCGGTACGAGCGCCGTCTCTGCAACCTTGCGGCGGCAAGGGATTCTCGTTACCAAAGTCAAAAAGCTGACCAAAAGCGGGGGTAAAAAAATTACCGATAAAGACATTACCGTCTTTTCTCGTCAGCTAGCAACAATGATCAAGTCTGGCGTTCCACTGCTACAAGCGTTTGATATTGTAGCCAAGGGCCATGCCAATCCTTCGGTGGGTAAATTGCTGAATGACATTCGTAATGACGTTGAAACCGGAACATCACTCAGCGCGGCCTTTCGAAAATATCCGCTTTACTTCGACCAACTCTTTTGCAATTTGGTGGCAGCCGGTGAGCAAGCAGGTATTCTAGATCAACTGATGGATCGCATCGCCCAACAAAAAGAAAAAACCCAAGCAGTGAAGAAAAAAATCAAAGGGGCCTTGATGTATCCCACAGCTGTGTTGGTCGTCGCTTTTATCGTGACCGCCGTGATTATGCTGTTCGTCGTCCCGGCCTTTAAGAAAGTATTCGAAAGCTTCGGTGCAGACTTACCCGCGCCAACCCTCTTTGTGATGGCTATTTCTGATTTCTTTGTTGACTATTGGTATCTTGTTTTCGGCAGTATCTTCTTTGCGTTCTATTTCTTTATACAAGCGCTGAGGCGCTCGACTGCACTACAGGCAAAAATGGACCGGCTGCTACTGAATATTCCAGTTTTTGGTGATCTGGTTCGCAAAGGCGTCATTGCCCGCTGGACACGAACCATGTCAACGATGTTTGCAGCAGGGGTACCACTGGTAGAAGCCCTTGATTCGGTGGGGGGGGCGTCAGGCAATGCCGTTTATGCGGAAGCAACCCGGCAAATTCAGAGTGAAGTCAGCACCGGAACGAGCTTAACAGTCGCCATGCAGCAAACCAATGTCTTTCCGCCGATGGTGACACAAATGACGGCAATTGGTGAAGAATCTGGGGCGCTGGATGGCATGCTATCCCGCGTGGCTGACTTTTATGAAGAAGAAGTGGATGAAATGGTTAAGTCGCTGTCGAGCCTCATGGAGCCAATTATCATGGTTGTGCTGGGGGTCATCATTGGTGGCTTGATTGTTGCGATGTACTTACCGATCTTCAAATTGGGAGCGGTCGTTGGCTGATCTTTTTGCGGTGTTGTCATCCTATCCACTCCTCGCGTATGGGGTAGTGGTCTTATTCAGTCTGCTAATAGGCAGTTTTCTGAATGTAGTCATCTACCGTCTCCCCGTCATGATGCAGCAAGCCTGGGCCCGTGACTGCGCGGAACTGCGCGGCGAGCCGAGCCCAGACACCCCTCCTTTCAATCTCGCGGTTCCTCGCTCGCGCTGTGGGACCTGCGGGCACATGATTGGTGCCTGGGAAAACATTCCTATCGTGAGCTTTTTGTGGCTACGGGGCCGCTGTCGTGCCTGCAAAACGCCATTAAGTTGGCGCTATCCTGCGATCGAGCTGATCAGTGCCTTACTCGCGTTGGCTTGCTTGCACATTTTTGGTCTGAGCTGGCAAGCCTTGTTCGCCAGCGTTTTTGCTTGGGTCTTACTGGTTTTGGCTTGCATTGATTTCGATACGCAACTACTGCCAGACAGTCTGACTCTCCCTCTTCTGTGGCTCGGTCTATTGTTCAACGCTGGGCTCGCAACCATCGGGTTTTGCTCGCTTCAAGCAGCGGTGTATGGCGCGGCGATTGGCTATCTCAGCCTGTGGTCTGTGTATTGGGTATTTAAACTCGTCACCGGCAAAGAAGGAATGGGCTATGGCGATTTCAAACTGCTGGCGGCGCTGGGGGCTTGGTTTGGCTGGCAAGCACTTCCCGCGATCATTTTGCTTTCGTCGATCAGTGGCGCAATTATCGGCTCACTCTGGCTGCTATTGCACCGACAGGGGCGTGATCACCCAATCCCCTTTGGGCCTTTTCTAGCGTGTGCAGGTCTATTGCAACTGTTTTTTGGGCCAACACTGCAGTACATTCTAAGTGTTTTCTCGCCTGTCTGAGATTCGATGAACACCCCACTTCGAATAGGCATGACAGGGGGCATTGGCAGCGGAAAAAGTGCGGCGGCTCATTATTTTGCTCATCTTGGGGCAACGATTATCGATAGCGATCAAATCGCACATCAACTCACGACCTCAGGGGGATTAGCCATCCCCGCCATACGTCAACACTTCGGTACGGATTACTTAACAACAAATGGCAGCCTCGATAGGCAACGCATGCGCGAACGTATCTTTCAAGATCACGTAGCGAAAAGGACACTTGAAGCGATCTTGCATCCGCTTATCCGTGCTGCCTGTTGGCAACAAGCGCAGGAATCCGCTGCGGCACCTTATCAAATCTGGGTCATTCCCTTACTCTATGAACACCCAGACTGGCAAGAAAATCTAGATCGCATTCTGGTGATTGATTGTGATGAGGAAACGCAAATTCATCGAGTTATGCAGCGCAGCCAGCTGACACGGGAGGCCGTTGAGCAGATTTTGCGGCAACAAGCGAAGCGTATTGATCGACTCAGTATTGCGAATGATGTGATTGTTAATATAGGCGACTTCGCTGCTCTCCAGCAGCAGGTTGATGCACTGCACCAACTCTACCTGAACCGCACACCACAAAACCATCACAGATTGTAGGCAGCAGGCGCTAGTTTTTTTGTTGGCTGATAGCGCGCCAGGATTTAAATCTGGTATTGTTCAGGGTTATACCATTTTCACGAACACTCAGTTAATCATTAGGCATTGTGAGCGCCATACTCTACGAATATCCTTTTAACGAGCGGGTTAGAACCCTGTTACGGCTGGAAGATTTATGGGACAAGTTCTCGTTCTTCTTAGCCCAGGAAAACGCGCTGCAACATCATACGGCGCTGGTCACGTTATTCGAGATGCTTGATATTGTTGGGCGCGCCGATCTCAAATCAGATTTACTACAAGAGCTTGAGCGTCAGCGTCAAGTGTTGGCTGCCTTCCGCAACAACCCACAAATTGAAGAGCGCGTTCTTGAAGAGATCCTCACTAACATCGAACAGGCAGCACAAGGCTTGAGCCAGAGCCAAGGTAAAACCGGGCAATATCTACGTGATAATGAATGGCTCATGAGCGTTCGCAGTCGAACCATTATTCCAGGTGGCGCATGCGAATTTGATCTGCCGTCTTATCATGCTTGGCTGCAACAGTCTCATGACATTCGCCGCCAGGACATTGAACGCTGGGTTGGCCCGATGCAGCCGTTGTTTGATTCAATTCAGATCGTCCTGCGCTTATTGCGCGAAAGCGGCCACCGCAGTCACCAAATCGCCCAGCAAGGTAGCTTTCAACAGATGTTGGGCGGCAAGCAATACCAAATGATGCAGGTACGGATTGCCGACCCTCGTTTCATTCCTGAAATGAGCGCCAATAAATACATGCTATGGGTACGATTCACCACTCAAGATGGGGATCTCAAGCCCAAACCAGCAGAACAAGATGTTCCATTTGATTTAACGCTGTGTAATTTTTAGGGCGTTGTTCGTCATGAAAGTCAAGTGCCCTACTTGCCATCAAACCCACGATTGGGATACCCGTAACCGCTACCGCCCATTTTGTTCTGAACGCTGTAAGCAAATTGATCTGGGCGCTTGGGCTGACGAGCGTTATCGTGTTGCGGGCGCACCGCTGGATGAAAACGCTGTCAGTGTCGATGAATGGGGCCAGTCTTCATCACAGGCCCATTAGCCTGTGCCAATACCGTGAACTAACGGCACAAGGCGTCGGCTTCTGCAAATTGTATGCTCACTTGCGGCGGCAGGGGGGTATCAATCGCCGCGCAGAGGGTTCGTAAAAACTCGGCTGCAACCATCGTGAGTTGGCGCTGATGCTGATACGGCGAGCTGGCCACTAACGCAGTTTCTACACAAGCTTGTAAGAAAGCGGGTTTGCGCAAAGGGGCTAATTGCCGAATTCGCTGTATCGACGCGCTGATTTGGGGATAAGCAATACCACCGCCGCTGTCTATCGCAATCGGCTTTAACGCCAACACCGCCAACCCTTGATGAACCGCTTGCTGACAAATGGCCTGATTGTGTGGGACGTTGCGCGTGGATCGCCCTGGAGCAGCCACGTACGCCAGCAAATGCAACACACAGGCAATCTCAGATTGCAGTGACGCATAACTTGCGTAGCGTTTGTTTGGACCTAATTGTGGTGATGCCGCCAAACGCTGCTGCAATAGAGTTTGGAACATAAACTCCGTGAGTGATAAGCGTTGATCAGCCTCAATCACCCGTTGCACAGTCTGCAAGAAGCTCTCTAGATATTGTTTTGCCATTAAACGCAATGCGGGTGTACAGACATCTAGCAAGGGTAGACGCAAACTGGCCGGGTAGGTATTCAACATGTCTCGATAGCGCTCGATCTCGCTGCGCGCCGGCGGTGCTAGGCTAACAGCGACATCCAGCGCTTGTTGATCACGGACCTCCCCCTGCTCGGCCCACAGCATGGCATAGACCAGCGCTCGTGCGGTGTAAGGTTCGTGTGCGGCTTTAAGGATTAACGGCAGCGACACAGTGCTTGCCTGATCGGCTTGATCTGTTGCCAACATCCGCTGAGCAAAGCGCTGTTGCGCTGGGCCTGGCTGGCCAATTTGGGCTGCAAAATCGGGGACTTCCGGAGAGGATTGAATGAGCCCGGCCACTGGGTTCAAGGTCTCATGAATCCGGCGCGCATCACTAAAGTTGGTCACCTGATAAGAGAGCGGTGGCAGATCAGCAGTTGCGCCTATACCATCATTGATGATGGTCGCAGCCAAGTAAGTCACGCTGCGCCCGTATAGTTTTTCCAACCGTCGTGCCAAAGGGGGGTGCGTGGCAAGCCAACGATTGACGGCAGCTTGATTAACAGGGCCAAGATAAAAATGCGACAGTCTGTCACTGCTAGGATGGATGACGAAGGAACCGGCCTCTGCATTGCGCGGATTGATCTGGCGGCCCAAGCCGCCGATTTTTCGGAGTGCGCCGCCGATACCCTCAACCTGGCGAGTAAATTGGACAGCAGAGGCATCGGCTAAATACTCGCGCTGTCGGGATAGCGATGCACGCAGCAAACGGCCACACCACTCGCCCAAGTATCCCAACAACAACAAGGTCATGCCGGCTGCGAACCAAATCAGGGCAAAGCCATGATTACGCTCTCCATACTGACGCCGAGGCGTATGGTTGAGTAACCAGTGACCAAAATCAGCGACCATTTGCAAGCCAAATACCAGACCGAGCAGCCGGATGTTGAGGGCCATGTCACCATTGAGAATATGGCTAAATTCATGCGCAATAACGCCCTGTAACTCATCGCGCGTCAAGCGCTGCATTGCCCCTTGGGTAACGGCAAGCGCGACATCCTGCCTATCATGACCGGCGGCAAAGGCATTAATCCCATCGCTGTGTTCTAGCACGTACACCGCAGGCATAACTACCCCGGCGGCGAGGGCCATTTCTTCCACCACGTTTAATAAGCGACGTTCACGCTGATCACGGGTATTGGGCTGGATCCGCCGCCCTCCTGCCATTTCTGCAACACGTGTGCCTCCCGCCCGTAGATTTTGAATTTCTATCCAAGCCCCACCAACAATTAATAAAACAATAATCGCCGTATTCGTGAAATAAAAATAATGCGGGACCACCCGATCCTGCGCCACCCAGATCCAAACATAGGTGGCGATAATATTAACAACCACAACAATAAACAATACAAGCAAGGCGAACAGCCATAGTAAGCGACGTGAACGCCGACGCGCCTGGGCTTGCTCGACAAAAAACTGCATGGTGATTTAGCTTGAGCGATTACTTGCTGAAAGAGACTTTCACCGCTGCCTTCTCCACCGCAGATTCAGTCGCTTGCAGTAACTCCGCCGGCGCAAAGCCGTAACGATTGGCGATGAGATTGGTAGGAAATGATTCGCGCGCGGTGTTGTAGCTCATGACTTCATCGTTATACGCTTGCCGGGCAAACGCAATCCGATTTTCCGTGCTGCTCAACTCTTCCGTGAGCTGCATCATGTTGTCATTGGCTTTCAATTCTGGATAGGCTTCCGCCAGCGCCATAAAGCGTGACAGCGCACCCCCTAATGCCATTTCAGCTTGGCCCAGCGCTTGGATAGCCGTTGAATTAGCCGGATTACTGGCAGCGGTTTGGTTCACTGTCACCGCCTGATTGCGCGCCTTTACCACGGCTTCGAGGGTGTCGCGCTCATGTTGCATGTAAGCTTTGGCAGTTTCAACCAGATTGGGAATTAAGTCATAACGGCGTTTCAGTTGTACATCAATCTGCATGAAGGCATTTTTATAACGGTTGCGTGCCGCTACCAGACCGTTGTAAGCCGAAACCAGCCATAAGACTAATGCAATTAAGGCCCCTAACACTACCATCGTCGTGATGCTCATCGTGTCTCCCTATGTCAATTTGGCAATTCACTATACTGCGGTGGATATTACCCTGACTGGCTAGGGATATGGCGAGAAATAACAACGCTAGCGGACTACGCTTCCCAGTAGCCCCGTTGTAATGCCACGCCCTGCCCCCCTGCCGCCAGTGCTTGCGGCAGATCGCCTAAAGTCATCCCGCCAATCGCATACGTGGGTACGGGACAGCCAGTTACCTCCGTTTGCCAAGTCGCCCATCCCATGCCGGTCTGACCGGGATGGCTCGCCGTCGCTTGAACATTCCCTAAAAATGCATAATCCACATCCCAATCCGCCAATTGCGCCAACTCAGCCGCCGTATGGCAAGAGGCGCCGCGCCAGATGCACATTGCATCGGCATCGGTGCGCGGTGTTAATTCTGCACCGAGTGCGGCCACATCCCGCGCGGTGTAATGCAAAGGAGAGTTAACTTGCCTAGTAGCAAGTAAATTGACGTGACGACTGCTGACACTCAGCGGCACTTGGTAAGCCTCACACAAAGCGCGCAATCCGTCATACAGCTCAAATAAATCAGCTTCAGCCAGCGCCGGCTCGCGCAGCAATAACCACGGGCAGGCAGTTTGTTGAAAACGGGCTTCACACGCTTGTAAAAAGGGCTGCACGCCCCAGGCTGCCGCATGCGATAAGACCACATAGCGCGGCAAAGCCAACCAACGCAATACCGGTAAGCTGGCAGGTAACAGTGGCTGCGGCAATCCAGCAAACGCATCCACCGCGGTAGGTTGCATGCAGGTCCAGGTAAACGCCTGGCCTTCCCGCCCTCGGGGCTCCCCCGCAAAAGCAGTGACGCGCCAGAAGTGCAGACGCACAGTGGCATGGGGATAGGTATACACACGTGTCACCCAGGGAGTACCTGTTTGCGGTTGAATCCCTAGCTCTTCATCCAGTTCGCGGCAAAGAGCCTGCCAGACCGATTCGCCCGCTTCCAATTTGCCGCCGGGGAACTCCCAGTATCCTGCATACGGTTTGCCTTCTGGGCGTTGTCCTAACAGGAATTGCCCCTGCTGATTAAACACAATCGCCACCGCGACGTCCTTAATGTTAATCATGGTCTTACTCATGACGTCAGTCATGGAAAGCGATATTCCCGCTGGATCTCAGCGATTTGGACTTGATAGGTTTCATACCAATCGGTACGGCCACGCTGCTGGGCTAATACATGCGTGCCGTGGGCTTTCCATGCTTGAATATCTTCTAGCTTATGCCAGTACGACAGTGCAATCTCTTGCTCACCTTCGGTCACGGCGATAAATTCCACGCAGTGGAACTGTTCCAAGGCGAGTTGGCGCAATACGCTGGCTGTCGCGCTGTACTCCGCATCAAGGGCCTTAGTTTTGGCTCTAAAGATCACGACATACATTCGATCACCATTCGCGCTACACCTTCCCAGCCCAATCTTTGGCGAACTGATACGCGACGCGACCTGAACGCGAACCGCGCTCTATCGCGAAGCGCAAAGCATCGGCCCGCGCCCGTTCTATTTCATCCGTAGCGCAGCCTAATTGCACTAGCCAGTGCGCGACGATATTCAGATAATCGTCTTGCCGGAAAGGTTGAAACGAAATCCACAAACCAAAACGCTCAGAGAGAGAAATTTTTTCTTCCACTACTTCCCCCGGGTGAATCTCGCCATCGTCGGTATGGGTGTAGGTTTTGTTTTCGTGAAAGTACTCCGGCAGGAGATGCCGGCGGTTACTCGTGGCATACACCAACACATTCTCAGCCGGGGCGGCGAGCGCGCCATCCAGAACCGTTTTCAGCGCTTTGTAGCCAGAATCACCTTCATCAAAAGAGAGGTCGTCGCAAAATAAAATAAAGCGATAGGGCTGTGCCGCGATTTGCTCGACGATATCGGGCAAACACACCAAGTCAGTTTTATCAACTTCGATCACCCGTAAACCTTGCACGAAAAACTCATTCAAACACGCTTTGATTAGCGACGATTTGCCCGTGCCCTTGGCGCCGGTCAGCAAGATATTATTCGCTGGCTTGCCCGCAACAAATTGGGCCGTATTGCCAACCAAGCGCATCTTCTGCGTATCCACATGCTGAATATCCGCCAAGCGAATCGGCGCGACCTGTGGAATCGCTTGCAGATACCCATTGCTAGCGCTTAAGAGGCTCGCGGTACGCATACGCCAGCGTGCCGCAGGGATCGTTTGCCAATCAATCGCCGTGGCAGGTGGGGCAACCAAGGCTAAGAGCTGCTCAAGCGCTGCTGCTAATCTCTCATTGGACTGGTGCGTGATTTCAGTGGTCATATCCTCACCGCTATTCAGATTAGGTACGATATTCCGCGTTAATCTTCACGTAATCATAGGAAAAGTCACAGGTCCAAACGGTGGTGTGTTCAGTGCCGCGCCCCAAATCCACACGCATACTAATTTCGGCTGGGGCCAATACGCGTTGCCCATCGGCCTCGGTGTAGCTGGCGGCACGCCCGCCATTCTCCACCACCAGCACATCACCAAACCACACATTGGTTTTTTGGGTGTCTAAACTCGGCAAGGCATTCCCTACCGCCATGAGCACACGGCCTAAGTTCGGATCACTCGCGAACAAAGCAGTTTTCACTAAAGGCGAATTGGCAATGCCTTTGCCGACCTGATGAGCCTCTTCTACGGAGGCAGCGCCCGTGACCTGTATCGTCAAAAACTTGGTCGCCCCTTCGCCATCCCGCGCGATCCGCTGCGCCAAATCTGCGGCCACATCAGTCAAGGCGGCTTTCAGTGCCGCATAACGTGGGTCAGTCGTTACATTAATTTCAGGGTGTGCGGCTTGGGCACTCGTTATCAATACAAACGAATCATTGGTAGAAGTATCGCCATCCACGGTCACGCGATTGAATGAGGCATCGGCGACTTCTTTGACTAACTGCGGCAATAGCGCCGCAGAGATATTAGCGTCTGTCGCCAAATACGCCAGCATGGTGGCCATGTTCGGCTCCAGCATCCCCACCCCTTTAGCAATGCCCGTCACACTCACCGTTACCCCGTCCACGACCAGCTGTGTTGAGCGCGCTTTGGCAATCGTATCCGTGGTCATAATCGCCGCCGCGGCATTCGCCCAGGCTTGCGGGGTATCGCTCAAATTAGCCTGCGCCACGGGTAAGGCAGCGACGATCTTTTCAACGGGCAAGTGTTCCAGAATCACGCCCGTAGAAAAGGGCAGCACCTCCTGCGCCTTACACCCCATTAACTCGGCCACCGCACGGCAGCTTGCCTGCGCGGCCTGTAAACCCTGAGCCCCGGTACCGCAATTCGCATTCCCAGCATTCACAACCAAGGCACGAATGCTATTCCCGGCCTGCAAATGTTGGCGACAGACTTGCACCGGCGCAGCCGCAAAGGCATTTTGTGTAAACACGCCCGCGGCGCGACTACCAGGCGCTAACTCAATCAAAAGCACATCATCGCGCGTCCACTTTTTAATGCCAGCTGGCGCACTACCTACTTTAATGCCTGGCACAGAAACCAATTCAGCGGGGTTGGGGGGAAGCAGATTCACAGCCATCACGTATCCTAATGAACATAAAAACAATTATTTGATTGTAACGAATCTACAAACAGAAAAGCCACTCGCTGAGTGGCTTTTCTGTTTGTAGCGCCAGACGAGTTTAAGCTAAAGCGCCGTGACAATTCTTGTATTTCTTCCCGCTGCCACAAGGACAAGGATCGTTCCGGCCAACTTTCGGCACCACATTCCGCACTGGCTGATTTTTAGGTTCAGCCGCAGCAGGTGTGGCCTCACCATCGGCGTCGGCATGCTGGTATTGGGCTTGCTCGCGACTCTGAGCCGCACGCTCCTCCATCTGTTCTTCCGCTTGCTCCAGCTGTTCAGCATGTTGAATCCGAATCGTCATGATGATACGGATGACATCGGTCTTAATCGCTTCCAGCATATTGGCAAAAAGCTCAAAGGCTTCACGCTTGTATTCTTGCTTCGGATTTTTCTGGGCATAACCACGCAGGTGAATCCCTTGACGAAGGTGATCTAATGCCGAGAGATGCTCACGCCAATGATTGTCAAGAGTATTGAGCAACAACGCACGCTCAAAGCTGGTGAAGGCTTCACCAGCCTGAGTCACTTTAGCTGCATAGGCTTCCTTAGCGGCTGTCAAGACCAATGCCAGCAGGTTATCGTCGTCTAAATTCGCTTCGTCAGTAAGGCTTGCGGTCAGCGGCACTTCAAGTTGCCATTCTGTGCGCAATATATTTTCGAGTGCGGCTAAATCCCATTGCTCTTCCATGCTCTCAGCGGGAACATACGTCCGGAAAAGGACGGTAAAGACGCCATCGCGCAAATGATGGATCATCTCGCGGACATTCTCCGACTCTAAAATTTCGTTACGCTGGGAATAGATCACCTTACGCTGATCATTCGCCACATCATCGTATTCCAATAACTGCTTACGGATATCAAAGTTCCGTGCTTCTACTTTACGCTGTGCGGACTCAATGGAACGCGTTACCATGCCTGCCTCAATGGGTTCGCCATCGGGTAGTTTCAAGCGTTCCATGATGGCACGTACCCGGTCACCGGCGAAGATACGCAGCAATTGATCTTCCATCGATAAATAGAATCGCGACGAACCAGGATCGCCTTGACGCCCAGCCCGACCCCGTAATTGATTGTCAATCCGGCGCGATTCATGACGTTCACTGCCGATAATATGCAAGCCGCCCGCTGCAATCACTTGATCATGTAAGCTCTGCCACTCATTCCGTAAGGTTTCAATCTTGCTGGCTTTTTGCTCATCAATCAAATTGGGATCAGCTTGGACAAACGCGCATTGCTTTTCCAGGTTGCCGCCCAACACAATGTCGGTTCCCCGGCCTGCCATATTGGTCGCAATCGTAATGCGTTTTGGCCGCCCGGCTTCCGCCACAATTTGTGCTTCACGGGCATGCTGTTTCGCGTTCAATACCTCATGCGGCAAATTAAGCTCACGCAACATCCCCGACAACAATTCAGATTGTTCAATCGAGGTCGTCCCGACCAGTACAGGTTGACCACGCTCAAAACAGGCTTTCATGTCTTGAATAATGGCCTGATATTTTTCTCGCGCTGACTTGTAAACTTGATCTTGCCGATCTTGGCGACGGATTGGCTTATGCGTTGGAATGACCACCGTCTCCAAACCATAAATTTCTTGAAACTCATAAGCTTCGGTATCCGCAGTCCCCGTCATACCTGCCAATTTGCCATACATGCGAAAATAGTTCTGGAACGTGATGGATGCCAAGGTTTGGTTCTCAGCCTGAATTTTCGCGCCTTCCTTCGCTTCAATCGCCTGATGCAAGCCATCAGACCAGCGACGACCTGGCATCAAGCGGCCCGTAAATTCATCAACGATAATGACTTCACCAGCTTGCACGACGTAGTGCGTGTCTTTGTGGAACAGGGTGTGTGCTCGCAGGGCGGCATTCAAGTGATGGAACAACAAAATATTTTGCGGATCATAAAGACTGGCACCATCCGGCAGTAACCCGAGGTTAGCCAGAATCTGTTCCGCTTTTTCATGGCCAGCTTCTGAAATATGAACCTGATGCCCTTTTTCATCCACCCAATAATCACCCGGTGGTTCTGGTTCTGTCGGCTTGGGTTCACTGGTTTGCGGCGTCAACAAAGGCGGTACCGCATTCATCTTGACGTAAAGTTCGGTATGGTCTTCAGCGGGGCCTGAAATAATCAATGGGGTACGAGCTTCATCAATCAGGATGGAATCAACCTCATCCACAATCGCATAAATCAGTTGCCGCTGACGTCGATCGCCAACTTGATGCTCCATGTTGTCACGCAGATAATCGAAACCAAACTCATTGTTGGTACCGTA
Organism: Parvibium lacunae; assembly: GCF_003335215.1. GTDB lineage: Bacteria > Pseudomonadota > Gammaproteobacteria > Burkholderiales > Burkholderiaceae_D > Parvibium > Parvibium lacunae. The sequence goes on from NZ_QPGB01000003.1 coordinate 266,260, forward strand.
GGTAATATCTGCGGCATACGCGGCTTTTTTCTCTTCATTCGGTTGCTGGCTCAGAATAACCCCGACCGATAACCCTAGAAAACTATAGAGCTTACCCATCCACTCAGCATCACGCGCAGCCAAGTAATCATTCACAGTCACCACATGCACGCCCGTTGCCGGAATCGCATTTAAGTACACCGCCAGCGTTGCCGTGAGTGTTTTGCCCTCACCCGTACGCATTTCCGCAATTTTGCCGTGATGCAATACCATCCCGCCAATCAGCTGTACATCAAAGTGCCGCATGCCCATAACCCGCCGGCTCGCCTCACGCACTACCGCAAACGCTTCGGGCAGTAACTGGTCTAACGATTCTCCTGCGGCATAGCGCTGGCGAAACTCAGCCGTTTTTGCTTGCAGCGCTGCATCATCCAGTTGCTGTAAAGTTGGTTCTAAGGCATTAATTTTGTCTACTGTCTTCTGATACTGGCGCAACAAGCGCTCATTACGACTGCCGAAGATTTTTTTAAGTAATTGATTGATCATGCTAGAGACCCATTAAGGGTACGAATCGGGTTGAATCGGATAGCCCCGCAAACCATAGCCTGCGTTGCTGTTGGGGCATATATGCATGCGAAAGCCTGAAATACAAGCGCTATCTTTATTTTAGCATGCAGGCATTGGGGAATTTTGGCGAGATTCGCCACCAACTCGGCAAAACAAACGCGAGCAGCCGCTATTTTTGCGCAATCGCCGTCGCGCTAAAAAAGCGGTGTGGATTTTGTGGCACGCCGTTTACCCGGACTTCAAAGTGTAAATGCGAGCCGGTAGAACGCCCTGTTGAGCCAACCTCTGCGATTTTTTGGCCACGTTTAACGACATCGTTCAACTTGACCAAGAGGCGCGAAGCATGGGCATAGCGAGAGATTAAGCCTTCGCCGTGATCAATGTCGATCACATTACCGAACTCATGGTGATACTCGGCGGCAATCACTACCCCGTTGGCTGCAGCCACAATAGGCGTTCCCACGGGCGCGACGAAATCAACCCCTTCATGCATGGCTTGACGGCCCGTGATGGGATCAATCCGAACCCCAAAACTGGACGAGTTATAGCCAACTGCAACGGGCGGCAAGGAAGGTAAGCGGGCTTTCTCCATTCGATTCAATAACAGCTCCGCCTCTAATAGCGATAAGTAATCGGTACGCGATTCTACCGAGCGCTGCAACGAATCGAGCGAACGCTGTAAGTCTTGCAAGCTCATTTCCTGAGCCACGACCAACTGCCCGCCACGTCCTGGCGGCTGACTGAAATCAATCTCTTGGGGCTTGACACCGGCCTCACGGGAAACGCGTTCGCCAACCGCATCCAGACGCAAAATTTGGGCTTGCAATTCACCCACGCGGCGGGCCATTTCTTGCACATTGTCACGTACAAAACGCTGACTATCACCAGCGACATTAGTCACAGGCTGAATAATGTACTGCATGACGCCGGTCTGCCAAGCCAACCAGGCAAGCAGTGAGGACCCACCGAAAAACATAAATAAAGAAAATGCCAAGCCATACAGCACATGCTTGCGGGTGATCGTAAAGCTTCGGGCTTGCGCTAGGCGCGGATGCACCAAAATAATTTGCACGATGACTCCTCCAATGACTCGCTAGTGTGTCCGATTCAAAAATCCAGCATCGCTGGATCCGAACCGGCAACACAATTCGCTACAATAGCTGAGTACAACTTGAGTTTGCTTGCTTCGTTACTATGCCCACCTATCCTATGCGTCAACAGATCGTCGCTGACTGGCTCTCCGCCGATCCCAAGCTAGCCGGCGTATTGATACAGACGCATGCCCAGCAACGTCTCCAACAGGATTGTTTGGACTTACTCTCTCAGTCTGGTGTGGCCCTGGGGAACCGCACACGCGTGCCAGGCATAACCACTGATCACCTACAACCCCTGCAAACGAGCCTACGCGGCAACACCCTTATTTTTGTTCATGGATCGTCCGCGATCGTCAATAAAATTAAGCATCTCGCCCCGCGACTGTGCGCGGGTTTGCAGGAAAAGGGATGGCAGGTTAACGCAATCCGGGTTCAAGTGCAACCCCGACTGATTAAAAAAGAAACAAAATCAACAAAGAGGGGGCTGACTGAAGAAAATTTACGCAATTGGGAAGCGATGGCCACGCAACTTCATGACCCCGGCCTACAGCGCGCTGTTTTCGCTTTATTGAAACATCACCAGCGTAAATCCTAAGCAGGTCTGCGCCCTAGACCACTCGCTCTAAGATCAAAATGGTAAAGAAAATGAGCCCGCCGATGATAAAAAGACGGAATCCGAGCTGCGCCAATTGCAGGTAACGCGGTTGGCGCGTCAGGAAATAAGCCCCAACAGCAACCAATATGGCGATCAAAATCAAGGCCATTAATAATCGGAACACCGGCATAGCGTACTCCCTTGCAAATGAGTTCAGGCGTTAAGCCGCGTCCAGGACTCGAAGATACGCGGGCGGTGCCGTTTTACGTTGGGTAAAGGTCACGATGTCATAGGCATTGGAATCGGCCAAAACCGCACGAATCAACTGATTATTCAAGGCATGCCCAGATTTATGTGCGCTGTAGCTTGCTAAAAGGGGTTTGCCGATGAGATAGAGATCGCCAATCGCATCCAGAATTTTGTGTTTGACGAATTCATCCGCATCGCGCAACCCGTCTGCATTCAAGACCCGAAATTCATCCATCACAATCGCATTCTCAAGACTCCCTCCGCGGGCCAAGCCGACTGCCCGCAGGGTGTCAACATCCTTGACAAAGCCAAAGGTGCGAGCGCGCCCAATCGCATCAATATAAGGAACATCAGCAAAATCGACGGTGTACTCCTGGCCACTGCGATCAATCGCGGGATGATTAAAGTCAATTGAGAAACGCAATTTAAAACCATGGTGCGGGTCAAGTCGCGCCCACTTATCACCTTCACGGACCTCAACCGACTTGAGCAAGCGAATGAATTGCCGTGGCGCTGTCTGTTCTACCCGCCCCGCTTGCTGTAGTAAATAAAAGAAAGAGCCAGCGCTACCGTCCATAATTGGGACTTCTTCCGCATCGAGATCCACATAAAGATTATCGATATTGAAACCGGCTAATGCGGACATTAAATGCTCTACCGTAGAAACGCGAACCCCTTCTTTTTCGAGGACAGAGGCCATCCGCGTATCGCCAACGCCGTGCGCCGCCGCAGGCAGCGAAATCACAGGGGTTTGATCGACCCGACGAAACAAAATACCTGTATTCACTGGTGCGGGGTGGAGTTGTAACCGCACAGGCAGGCCTGCATGGAGGCCGATGCCAACGGTACTAACACTTTGACGTAAGGTGTGCTGGTAAAGCATAGCTATTCCAAGTAAGGCTCATTCACAGCCTGGGTTATCTGACGACACTGAATGAAGCCGCTGCGCCATTACGACCGCAACAGACTCAATTAAGCACTTTTGAGTCAGAGTAAAGCGATCTTATTCTTAGAACAGTATATCGACAATTCAGCCAATTGGCTGGCGCGCAGGTCCTGTCGTGTCTTTCGTGTCTTTTTAAAAAAGACAAAGCGACCCAGCCACGGGAGGCAATCGTGGCTGGGTCGCTTATACCGGCTAGATCAAAAATTGATCGACCGGGGGAGCTTAGAGTCAGTCAGCTTGGCGACGCAAGAAAGCGGGAATATCGTAACGATCCATCCCACTCTCCTCAAGGGCGTTCACCCGCGCATTGGCCGACTCGCGCGAACTACGCCATACAGCCGGCGTTTCAAAACTCTGATAATCGGTTGCTGGTGCTGTCGCCACATTTGGCTGCCCAGCCATGCTGGCGCCACTGGCGAGCGCATTGGGTGACGTCATGGCAGCCGCCATACTGGCGCCAAGCGCGTTGGCCTGGGCAGTTGTAAAGCCCACATTATCCGTCCCCGTGCGTAATACCGTATTCACCGTTGTTTGTGGGACTAACTGCGGCTTTTGTTTGGCTCGGCCTAGGCCAGTTGCGACCACGGTGACGCGCAAATCATCGCCCATCGCATCATCATAGACCGTGCCAAAAATCACCGTTGCATCTTCCGCCGCAAACGCGCGGATGGTATTCATGACCTCTTTGGTTTCCTTTAACTTGAGGCTACGGCTGGCGGTAATATTCACCAGAACCCCACGCGCGCCAGAGAGATCGATGCCTTCCAACAAGGGGCTGGCAACCGCTTGCTCGGCAGCGATTCGGGCGCGATCGATGCCGTTGGCTTTTGCGGTCCCCATCATGGCTTTACCTTGCTCAGACATCACTGTCTTCACATCCTCAAAGTCAACATTCACCAAGCCATCCACATTGATGATTTCGGCAATGCCTGCGACCGCGTTATGTAGTACATCATCTGCGCACTTGAAGCACTCATCCATTTCGGCATCTTCACCCATGACTTCTTCGAGCTTCTCATTCAAGATCACAATCAATGAATCGACATTTTGTGTCAGGCTCTCCAGACCTGCCTCGGCAGAGCGCATGCGCTTCGGACCTTCAAAATCAAAGGGTTTGGTCACTACCGCAACGGTCAAAATCCCCATCTCTTTGGCCACTTCAGCAACCACAGGGGCAGCGCCAGTACCCGTACCGCCACCCATACCCGCCGTGATAAAGACCATATGTGCGCCACGTAGCGCATCGGCAATGCGGCTACGCTCTTCTTCTGCCGCCAAGCGCCCTGCCTCAGGCTTGGCGCCCGCCCCTAAGCCTGTTTTGCCCAGTTGAATATTGTTATGGGCTTGGGAACGAACCAGTGCTTGCGCATCGGTATTCGCACAAATGAACTCGACGCCCTGTACGCCACGATTGATCATGTGCTGTACCGCGTTACCACCTGCACCACCTACCCCAACCACTTTAATAATGGTCCCTTGGGTCTCTGTTTCCAACATTTCAAAACTCATGATTGCCTCCTACAGTTGAACTACAAAGTAAAAACGACGCTTTCCTAACTACGATGAGTAATCATTAAAAATTACCCACAAACCACTCTTTCATCCGCTGCAAAACACTCTTGATGGAACCGCTTTGCTGCGCTACGCGACGCCCGCGCAGGCGCTGTGCCCGCGCTTCTAGCAGTAACCCCATCGCTGTTGCGTAGCGTGGGCTGGCGACGACATCGGCCAAGCCGCCACGGTAATCTGGCACGCCCATGCGCACCGGCTTGAGGAAAATATCCTCACCCAACTCAACCATGCCGGGCATTAAGGCTGTGCCGCCGGTCAAGACGATGCCCGACGACAGCAACTCCTCATACCCTGACTCACGGATCACTTGCTGCACCAATGAAAATAACTCCTCAACCCGAGGCTCAATCACCGCCGCCAACGCTTGTTTAGAGAGTGCCCGCGGCCCGCGATCACCCAAGCCGGGTACTTCAATACGATCATCCATACTGGCCAAGGCTTGTTTCGCAATACCATGTTGCACCTTGATATCTTCTGCATCAGCCGTGGGTGTACGTAATGCCATGGCGATATCGCTAGTGATCTGATCGCCCGCGATCGGGATGACAGCGGTATGGCGAATAGCGCCACCGGTAAAGATAGCGATATCGGTGGTGCCACCACCGATATCGACTAGGCAGACGCCCAGGTCTTTTTCATCTGGGGTTAAGACAGAGAGACTGGATGCCAGTGGCTGTAAAATTAAATCTTCGACTTCAAGACCACAGCGACGGACACACTTGACGATGTTTTGTGCGGCACTCACCGCCCCAGTCACGATGTGAACCCGCACTTCGAGGCGTACGCCACTCATCCCAATCGGTTCCCGAACATCTTCTTGACCGTCGATCATGAACTCTTGCGTCAGCACATGTAACACTTGCTGATCGGTTGGAATATTCACTGCTTTGGCCGTATCTATCACGCGCGCCACATCGGATTGAGACACTTCACGGTCTTTAATCGCGACCATGCCGCTCGAGTTAAAACTCCGAATATGACTGCCTGCGATCCCGGTAAAGACGTGCTTGATTTTGCAATCAGCCATCAGTTCTGCTTCTTCCAGTGCGCGCTGAATCGAGTTGACCGTGGCTTCAATGTTAACAACCACCCCTTTTTTCAGGCCTTGCGAAATATGGTGGCCCATACCGATCACTTCAAAGTGTCCGTCAGCCATTAACTCAGCGACCATAGCGACAACTTTTGACGTCCCGATATCCAGTCCCACAATCAAATCTTTATATTCTTTACTCATGCTGATTCCCTTGGGCAGCACCACATCATTTGATTAAGCAACGATATGGATGTTTGTTCACCAAATTCACGCCTGACCTGTTTCAGCCTTGCGGTTACCCTGCTGCTGCTAACTTGACCGCATTAGCACGTACCGCAAACCCATTGCTATAACGCAAATCCACATAGTCAATCTCTTTCCCCAACTGTTTTTGCAATTGCGGATATACCGCGACAAAACGACTCACTTGCGCGGTTAAATCAACATCGGTACGATCTCGACCCAGGGCTAATTGCATCCCATTATTCAAACGAATTTGCCAGGCGTAGCGCGGCGTGAGGGTCAATTGCTGAATAGCTTGAGGCCCAAGCGGCAACTTGGACAACTGGCTCTGTAATAAAGCAAAACGCTGTGCCACTAATGCTGCGGCACTGTCTGGCCCACTCAGCTCAGGCAAGGGCCCATCAAGCTCAGCTTCATCGAGGTTCGCCGTAAAAATCTCACCTTGTTGATTCAAAAGCCGGCTCTCACCCCATTGCGCGAGCGCCCGATGTTCTTCAATCTCAACCAACAACCCATTGGGCCATAGCCGTCTCACGCTGGCTTTACGTACCCAAGGTACCGTTTCAAACGACTGCTTCACCGCATCAAGATTAACGCCGAAAAAAGACTGATTAGGATGACGCGTAGGTCCAGCCTGCGCCCAGCCCGCCCCTAAACCGCCTGCGCGTAAAGTGGGTACGGTGACATACTGAAGCGTCATACCTGATTTTGCGCTGACTTGGATATGCTGTAACTCAAAATAAGGCAAATACATCACCCAGCGAATCGCATAGGCGAGCCACAAGAGGACCAATCCGATCCCCAACAGCAGGCTGAGGCGGCGTAACGCCAGCGGGTCATGCCATAAATTCATCATGACAAAGCCTCGTCATGCGCAGGCTTCAGTTGCAAACGTGCCGATGCCAAAATCTGTAAGCAGAGCGCCTGATAGGATAACCCTGCTGCTTGCGCCGCCATTGGTACCAGAGAATGGCTGGTCATCCCAGGGGAAGTATTAATTTCCAACAAGTAAGGCTGTTGGTCATGTTCACGCAAGAGCACGTCCACCCGCGCCCAGCCGCTGCATCCGAGTGCATGAAAGGCGGCCAGGGCCATTGCCTGAATGTGTGTGGTCAAGGCAGCACTCAATGGCGCCGGGCACAAGTACTGGGTATCGTCTGTAAAATATTTATGTTGATAATCATAGTTACCTTCTGGGGCCACAATCTCAACAATTGGCAATGCGCGAGCCTGTTCCCCCGTACCCAGAATAGCCACCGTAAATTCGCGACCCGCGACAAACTCTTCCACCAATACATCGCGGTCATGCTGTGCTGCTGTCTGCCAAGCTGCGGCTAATTCACTTTCTTGTTGGACACAGCTAAAACCAATGCTAGACCCTTCACGGGCAGGCTTCACTGCCAAGGGCAAGCCAATTTCACGGACGGCTGCCGACAATTGTGCTAATGATTCTGCCAACATGAAGCGTGGTGTTGTTAGGGTTGGCGCGTGGTCTGATCCGGTTTGGTTGGTTTGTAAATGGCTCATCCAGATACGCTTGGTATAGACCTTATCCATCGCCATCGCAGAAGCCATCACCCCACTGCCGGTATAGGGGATACCCATTTGCTCGAGCGCCCCCTGCAAAGTGCCGTCTTCACCCCAGCGGCCATGTAACGCGATAAACACTCGCTCGAATTGCTGTGCCGCCAGGGCGCTCAGCACGGTATCTTGGCTGTACAAGCCTGGGTCAAAAGGATGCGCATCTACCCCCGCCGCTTGCAAAGCCGACAGTACCCCATTACCGGATAACAAGGAAATCTCACGCTCAGCGGAGCGCCCCCCCAGCAAAACCCCGACCTTACCAAACTGAGAGACATCGATCTGGCTCATGCCTGGCTCCCTTCTGTGTACTGTCGCTGTAACTCAACGACTTGCCCAGCTACGTTACCAATCGAGCCGGCACCCATGCACAGCACCACATCTCCCGGTTGTGAAAACTGCAAAATGGTTTGCGGTAGCTCTGTCACTGTGGGGATAAATAGCGGTTCTGATTTTCCTTGTGTAGTGGCTTGTAACCGTAATGCACGCATCAGTGCGCGGCCATCGGCGGCGACAATGGGCGCTTCACCTGCGGCATACACCTCGGTTAAAAGCACCACATCCGCTTGATTCAGTACAGCCACAAAGTCTTCAAAGCAATCTCGGGTACGGGTATAGCGGTGTGGCTGAAAAGCCAGCACGATACGCCGCCCCGGAAAGGCCCCACGCGCGGCTTCCAGAGTTGCCGCCATTTCTACAGGGTGATGCCCGTAATCATCAACCAGGGTAAATGTGCCAAGACCATCTTGGGTGACGACCTCACCATAGCGCTGAAACCGCCGGCCCACGCCATGAAACTCTGCGAGGGCTTGAGCGATATGTCGATCGTCTATATGCAGTTCGGTGGCAATCGCAATCGCTGCCAGCGCGTTCAGCACGTTGTGTTGACCGGGTAAATTCAAGGTAATGGACAAATCTGGTAACGTGACGCCGTTATGACGCTGCACCGTGAAGTGCATCTGCCCCTGTTGTGCGCAGACATTGACGGCCCGAACCTGGGCTTGCTCACTGAAGCCATAGGTGGTCACAGGGCGCGAGAGAAAAGGAATAATTTCCCGAACATGAGGGTCATCCAAGCAAACCACCGCAGTGCCATAAAACGGCATGTGTTCGGTAAACTGGACAAACGCCTGCTTCAAGCGGGCGAAGTCATGCCCATAGGTATCCATGTGGTCAGCGTCGATATTGGTAATCACTGCCATCACGGGTAGCAAATTCAGGAATGAGGCATCTGACTCGTCGGCCTCCACCACAATATATTCACCACTGCCCAACTTCGCATTGGCCCCCGCCGAATTGAGCCGGCCACCAATCACAAAAGTCGGGTCAAGCCCGCCTTGTGCTAAAACGCTCGCAACCAAGCTGGTGGTCGTGGTTTTCCCATGGGTTCCAGCAATCGCAATCCCGCGCTTGAGGCGCATCAGCTCAGCCAACATCATCGCCCGTGGCACTACCGGAATAGCGCGCTGACGTGCCTCAATCACTTCTGGGTTGTCCCCTTGCACCGCGGTGGAAGTCACCACGACATTCGCCTGCGCGATGTGCTCCTTGGCATGTCCAATATAAATGGTTGCCCCCATGGTTTGTAAGCGGGTGGTGGTAGCGCTAGGGTGCAGATCAGAGCCGCTAATTGCGTAACCTTGATTCAGCAATACCTCGGCAATACCGCTCATACCGGCACCACCAATGCCGACAAAGTGAATATGTTTAACTTTATGTCTCATGGATCTCTATCATTCCTGACTTAACTTGGACTGGCCGCTGCGAGGCAATAGCCAGCCACCTGCTCAACCGCCTCAGGTTTCCCTAATGCTCTGGCGCAACAGGCCATTTGCATCAAGCTCGTGCGCGTCAGCTGTGCCAGCCGCTCAGCCAACCAAGCAGGGCTTAGCGTCGCTTGCGGTGCTAACCATGCTGCCCCTTGAGCGGCGAGAAACTCGGCATTATGGGTTTGGTGATCATCGACCGCATAAGGGAATGGCACCAAAATACTGGCGACACCCACTACAGCGAGCTCAGCAATGGTCATGGCACCCGCCCGACAAATAACCAGATCCGCTTGCGCATAGGCTTGCGCCATATCGTCGATAAAGGCCACCGTTTCAGCCGCCACCCCCACTGCCGCATAATTCTCTTGCAGGGTCTGCAAATGCTTTTCCCCTGCTTGGTGTAAGACAGTCGGGCGCTGCGCCGCGGGAAGTAATGCCAGTGCTTGTGGAATTAAGGTGTTTAACGCTGCCGCCCCCAAGCTTCCACCGACCACGAGCAACCGCAGTGGCCCCGCCCGTTCGGCCATACGCTCGGCGGGCGGCAACACCTGTGTCAGCGCTGCACCGACGGGGTTACCCGTCCAAATAGCATTCGGCAATGCTTGGGGAAACGCCACCAGCACATGCTGCGCTAGCCGCGCTAAGAGTCGATTGCTCAAACCAGCTATGGAATTTTGCTCATGCAACACTAACGGATAACCGAGCCAACGAGCAGCAATGCCGCCCGGCACAGTAATGTACCCCCCCATGCCCAGCACCACGTCTGGCTGAACGCGCCGCAGCACCTTACGGGCCTGCCAGCAAGCCCTTGCCAGACGCCAAGGCGCAAGCAAACGGGTTACCCAGCCTTTGCCTCGAACGCCACCAAATGCTACCAATTCAATCTCAATCCCGTGCTGCGGGACGACGCGACTTTCCATACTCGCTGGTGCGCCGAGCCAGTGAACTTCCCAGCCTTGGGCTTGTAAATACTTGGCCACAGCCAGTCCTGGGAAGATATGCCCGCCAGTGCCGCCCGCCATCACCAGCAAACGCTGAGGGCGCTGCTGGCGGGAGCGCGAATTGATAGGCAGGTCGCGTTTAATGCCCATGCTGTCGCCCGCCCGTTTTCAAATTTGCATAGGTCAATCCTGCACTGCCATGGCTGGCACTGGCTGCGCGGCTACTGCCGCGCATGTAGCCACGATTTTCTGCATCGACCCGCAATAACACTGCGACCGCGATGCAATTCACGAGAATGCCACTACCGCCATAACTCATCAGCGGTAAGGTTAGCCCTTTGGTTGGTAATAATCCGAGATTAACGCCCATGTTGATAAATGCCTGTGCCCCTAGCCAGAGGCCCACGCCCTTGGCAACCAATCCGGCGTAGACACGATCGAGGGCGATTGCCTGATCCCCAATGTCAAAAGCCCGTTTAATAATGAAGAAAAACAACAGAATGACGCACACCACCCCAACCAATCCCAACTCCTCACCGATCACCGCTAACAAAAAGTCGGTGTGCGCTTCGGGTAAATAATGCAGTTTCTCTACGCTTCCCCCTAATCCGACCCCCGTCCATTCACCACGACCAAACGCGATGAGTGAATGGGATAATTGGTACGCCTTACCCAGCGCATTTTTTTCTTCCCAAGGATTCAGATAGGCAAAAATCCGCTCGCGGCGCCATGGAGAGAACCAGATCAGCATCAAAAACGTTGTGGTTAACGTCAAAATCAAGCCGCCAAACAATTTGCCATTCACGCCACCTAAAAACAAAATACCAAAGGCAATCGCGACAATCACCATAAAGGCGCCCATATCAGGCTCTAGCAATAGCAACATACCGACTAACATCATCGCTGCGGCCATTGGTAGAAATCCCTGTTTGAAATATTGCATCACCTCTTGTTTCCGCACGGTGTAATCCGCGGCGTACATCACACAGCACAGCTTCATTAATTCAGAAGGTTGGATGTTTAATACATAGAGGGAGATCCAACGACGGGCACCATTCACCCCTTTGCCGATACCAGGGATCAACACCAACACCAGCAGCACCAACACGGCCAAAAAAAGTAGGGGGGCTAAACGTTGCCAGACACTCAACGGAATCTGAAAAGCCAAGACCGCCGCTATAAACCCGACCAATAAAGAAAAACAATGACGCATTAAAAAATGCGTACTTTTATAATTTGCATACTTAGGCGAATCTGGTAAGGCAATCGACGCCGAGTAAACCATCACCATGCCGAGTAAGAGCAACGCCAACACCGCCCATAACAGCCATGAATCGTAATCGGGCATGGCATTGCGGGCGGGCCGAATCGCCGTCAAAGACTCGCTGGCGTAGTCTGGTTTACCTTTAAAGTCGGCGAGGTTCAGCATACCGATATCCCAATTTGTCCCTGCGCCAGTGCGAGCTCTTGGTAGGCCTCACGGAATACCTCGGCACGATGTGCATAATTACGAAACATGTCCAAACTCGCACAGGCGGGCGACAATAAAACGACCGGGGCAACCGCGACTGCCGCCTGCGCGGTACGCGCCATCTCAAAGGCTTGTTGCGTTGCTTGTGGTAACGAGTCGCATCTCACCAAAGGCACGCCTTGGTCAGCGAGCGTCTCGGCTAATAGGGCGGCATCGCGACCAATCAGAAAAACAGCCTGTGCATGTTGGCGAATCGGTGCTGCTAGCGGGGTGAAATCTTGCCCTTTGCCATCCCCCCCGGCGATCAAATAAATCGGCCGCTGCAAACCCGTTATCGCGGCGACAGTCGCGCCGACATTGGTGCCCTTGCTATCGTCGATAAACTCCACCCCTGCGAGGGTGCCAATGCATTCCATGCGGTGCGGTTCACCGCGATACTCTCGCAACCCACGTAACAGCGGTGCCCAGGGGATGTCGAGGCGCCGGCAAAGCAACAAGGCTGCCAAGGCATTCGCCACATTATGCAAACCACGAATCTGTAATGCTTCGGCAGGCATCAGGCGTTTTATCCGAGTAGGAACAGGTAACTCGGCGGTTTTTTTTCTGCTTTTGGGTTGCGCTTCCTGTGCTTCCGTATCAATTTCAGCTTCTACCAGCCAGCGCATCCCTTGCTCTTCCACCACGCCTAAATCGCCAGCACGAATCGGGGCATCAATACCAAAACTCTGCCAAGGCACAGTATCGATTGCCTGTGTCATCACCCATTCATCTTGTCGATTCAGCACTCGGTAGGTTTGGCTTCCGAAAATTCGAGCCTTCGCCGCGCCATAGGCCGACATGGAGCCATGCCAGTCGAGATGATCCTGACTTAAATTCAGAATTGTGGCGACATCCGCCTGTAAGGTGTGTGTCGTTTCCAATTGAAAGCTAGAGAGCTCCAACACCCACACGGCAGGTAAAGTCTGTTGTTCGAGGGCATCGCTTAACGCATCGAGAGCCGCCGGGCTAATATTGCCGGCTTTGCAAACGGCATGTCCTGCTTCGCTGAGTAAATGAGCGGTAAGGCTTGTGGTCGTGGTTTTACCATTGGTACCAGTAATCGCAATCACTTTAGGCGCGTAGCCCTGTGTTTGCTGTAGCTCGGTCAAGGCTTGCGCAAATAGCTCAATTTCGCCAACCACGGGAATCTGTGCCGCGTCGACCTGTGTCAACCAATCTTTCCATGGGGCAATTGTTGGCGCTACCCCTGGACTTAGGGCGACTTGCTGCACCCCCTCAAACCAAGATGCCTCTGGCGTACCCGAAAAATAAGTCACTGTCGGTAGGGTGGCTTGCAAGGTTTCCAGTTGCGGTGGGGCTGGACGAGTGTCAGCAACGCGCACATCATGCCCCTGGCGGACCAACCAACGCGCCATTGCTAGGCCACTTTCGCCTAGACCAACCACCAGAGTCACTTTGTTCTCACTGTATGACATACCGTCTTTATCTTCCTCTATGCAATCGCAACACACACCGGCGTGATGCGGGCTAACGCAGTTTTAATGTGGATAATCCAATTAACACCAACATCATGGTGATAATCCAAAAGCGCACGACCACTTGTGTTTCTTTCCAACCCGAGACCTCGAAATGGTGATGCAGGGGGGCCATCTTCAAGATCCGGCGGCCTTCGCCATAACGCTTTTTCGTGTATTTGAAATACCCCACTTGCAACATGACTGAGAGTGTTTCTGCCACAAACACGCCGCCCATAATGAACAGTACAATCTCTTGCCGGACAATCACCGCCACTGTGCCTAAAGCCCCGCCCAGCGCCAGCGCCCCAACATCGCCCATAAATACCTGGGCGGGATGGGTGTTAAACCATAAAAAGGCAAGCCCAGCCCCCGCCATAGCCACACAAAACACCAGCAGCTCACTGGCCCCTGGAATATGTGGAAAAAATAAATATTTCGAGTAATCCACCCGCCCCACCACGTAAGCGAATACGCCGAGCGCCGCCCCCACCAAGACTGTTGGCATAATCGCCAGCCCGTCTAAGCCATCGGTTAAGTTCACTGCATTGCTAGTTCCGACAATCACCAGATAAGTGAGCAAAATGAAGCCCCACACCCCGAGTGGATAACTAATCGTTTTAATAAATGGCAAGATCAAATCTGCTTGCGATGGCAAGGGCATCATGAAACCGCTCTGAATCCATTGCCAAACCAACGCAAAAATTTTTTCTGTATTCGGCGCCGATACAGCAAACGCCAGATAAATGGATGCCGCCAAGCCGATCACGCTCTGCCAGAAAAATTTTTCCTTGGATGACATGCCCTTAGGGTTTTTGAACACGACTTTACGATAATCATCAACCCAGCCGACCCAGCCGAATCCCAGTGTCACCAGCAACACCACCCAAATAAAACGATTCGATAAATCAGCCCAAAGCAGGGTAGAGGTCGCGATTGCCAGCAAAATTAAGGCCCCGCCCATGGTTGGGGTGCCCTGCTTGACCAAATGGGTTTGCGGACCATCGGTACGTACTGCCTGGCCCATTTTCAATTTTTGTAGATAGCGAATCATCGCTGGCCCTGCCAGTAGGCCAATCAATAGCGCCGTAGCACCGGCCAGCACCGCCCGTAAGGTGATGTAATTGAACACCGAAAAAGCTCGGATATCTTGTGCGAGCCATTGCGCAAGCTCAAGCAGCATGGCGCTCTCCTTGATGGGGTTGTATGTGCTGGGAAGCGGCTGAGCTTGCCCCGTGAGAAGCAGGCACGGTAGCGTCAGTAACACCGCTATTATTAGCACTATAGTCATTCGCTAGCGCTGCCTGAATCGCGGCCACCACGCGCTCCATCCGCATGAAACGTGAGCCCTTAACGAGCACGCAGCACTCTGGGGTTAAACGTGGCAACAGATCCTGCAATAGGCTGGCTTGATCGGCGAAATGTTGCGCACCCTCACCAAACGCCTCGCTACTATGTGCGGCCAACGCGCCCACCGTCAATAACCGAGTGAGTTGCTGTTGCTGGGCATACTGCCCGACTTCTTCATGGAATGCCGGCCCTGCCGCGCCGACTTCCCCCATGTCACCCAAAATCAGAATCCGTTGCCGATAGGTCATCTGCCCAGCCAGCACTTGGATAGCAGCACGGACCGAGTCGGGGTTAGCGTTGTACGTATCATCGATC
Source organism: Parvibium lacunae (assembly GCF_003335215.1). Taxonomy (GTDB): domain Bacteria; phylum Pseudomonadota; class Gammaproteobacteria; order Burkholderiales; family Burkholderiaceae_D; genus Parvibium; species Parvibium lacunae. Next base: position 281,479 of record NZ_QPGB01000003.1, read on the forward strand.
AAACGCATCCCATTGCGCAGCGTGTGTTGCACCAAGCGGCCTGGGACAGCGCTGAATTGTGCCAAGCCAGCCTGAATCGCGAAGATTGAACAGCCTGCAGCATAAGCACAAGCAATCGCGGCTAGCGCATTACGGGCATTGTGCTCACCCGCCACGTTAAGCTCTACGGTAAAGCGCATCATCGGTTCGTTACTGATTGAACAGGATAGCTGCATGCCCTGGGGCTGGATCGTGAGCCGACCTTCTACCGTGGCTTGCGCTTCGTCAGTCTCCAAACCAAACGTCAAACAGCGTGCGGCGCCTGCCTGCTTGCGCCACAGCGCATGGTATTCAGCTTGGGCCGCGGGAAATACGGCGCAACCTTGCGCCCCCAATGCGCGCAATACGTCGCCATTTTCTTGTGCGACAGCGGCAATACTGCCCATGAATTCTTGGTGTTCGCGTTGTGCATTATTCACCAGCGCGACGGTGGGTTGGGTGAGTTGCGCCAACCAGGCAATCTCACCCGGATGATTCATGCCCAATTCAATCACGGCGGCTTGATGCGCTGGCTGTAAACGACAGAGCGTCAGCGGCACCCCAATTTCATTATTCAAATTGCCTGCTGTTGCCAGCCGCGCCTCTGCACCATATTGGGCTGCCAAGATGCTCGCAAGCATTTCTTTGACGGTGGTCTTGCCATTGCTGCCGGTGACCGCAATCATAGGGAGCGCATAGAGTTGCCGCCATGCTGCGGCGATTTCGCCGAGCGCACGGCGGCTATCTGGCACGATAATTAAAGGCAATGGCGCAGCAGCCATTGCAGGGCTAGCTTGGGAGTGCAGATAACGAGCTAGCGCATTGGCCTCTACCACTGCCGCAGCCGCGCCCTGAGCAGCAACCTGTGGCAAGTACGCATGGCCATCGAACTGTTCTCCGCGTAAGGCAACAAATAACTGACCTGGCTGTAACTGCCGGCTGTCAGTACAAATACCGACAAAGGGACGATTATCGGATGCCTGTAACACGGCACCCGATAAACTCTGCACCAACTGCCAGAGATTGCCACGCACGCCTAACGTAGCAGAGTCGTTTGTTTGTTCGGTTTTCATGGCCGGCCTACGTTGGCGCAGACTGATCGCCCGTTCTGCTTCCGCCATGTCGCTAAAGGGATGACGCACCCCTGCGCAATCCTGATAAGGCTCGGCGCCTTTACCTGCCAGCAAAATGACATCGGCTGGCGCCGCTTGGGCTATGACTTGCTGAATCGCCCGCGCACGATCAAGTTCCACGACAACAGTCGTCGCCATCACACCCGCCTCGACATGCGTTGAAGTTGCTGTATCGCCTACTCGGCTTGGCGAACTGAACGCTAACGCAGCGGGCAAACCAGATAACATGGCTGCTAGAATCTTTTCCGGCTCTTCCCGGCGAGGATTATCAGTGGTTAACCACAGATGATCTGCGTAGCGTGATGCCACACTCACCATCAAGGGCCGCTTTACCTTGTCTCGCTCACCACCGCAACCAAAAACAACATGCAAACGGCCTTGACGTTGCTGACAGAGCGGATGTAATGCCTGTAAACATTGGGCGAGCGCATCAGGGGTGTGGGCATAATCAACAAAAACTTGCGGCATCAATCCTGACACCCCACCAGTATGCTCTGCCATAAAGGGGTAATGGACTGGCTGCAACCGCCCAGGAACCGGGGCGAGCGTTGCCAACACCTTCACAATGTTAGCGAGCGGATAGCCAGCCGCGAGCAATACACCGATTACGCCAGTGATATTACTGACATTAAATTGCCCAAAGATTGGAACCTGAACCACCGCTTCATCATGGTTGGCAGGCCGCTGTCGGTCCCATACCTTCACCGACCAACGCATTCCCAAGGGAGCTGCCTGTGCCCACGACACCGCTGTGGCCTGCACAATCACATCACACCAATCAACCGCAACACCTTGAGTGGTATAGCCCCAAACACGCACCTGTTGATTGAGAGGCCGCATTTGTACGGCGGCGGGATCATCGAGATTTAAGACAACAGCGTGTAAATCTGGAAATTGAAACAGCTGCGCTTTTGCGGCGGCGTAGGCTGCCATTGACCCATGGTAATCGAGGTGGTCATGCGTTAAGTTGGTAAACAGGGCATAGGAAAATGGAACGGCAGCCGCACGTTGCTGAACCAAACCAATTGAGGACACTTCCATCACAACGTGCTTTGCCCCAGCCTCAATCTGTTGCCGCAAATTGGCCTGCAGCGATAAGGCATCGGGCGTAGTGTTTAATGCGGGCTGCGTCGGATCAATCGCGCCGAGCAAGCCCGCCCCCAACGTGCCCACCACGCCGCTGGGCGTGCCACTCAAGGCCGCAAACGCTTGCGCGAGCCAGAAGCTGCATGAGGTCTTACCATTGGTCCCTGTAATACCGACATACTGCGGCGCAGGATAATCATCGAGCCGATAAAACTGCCGCGCAATCTGACTGGCCAAGCCTTTTAGGCCCTGGATCGCCAATCCAGGGCGGCCTTGCCAAGCCTGCGACCAGCGCTCGCTCTCGGTGGCTTCATAGACCACGGCAACCGCACCCGCTTGCCATGCCTGCTCAATGTAGGCACGGCCATCTTGCGCCACACCACTCACGCCTGCTTCACCAGGATAGGCAAAGAAAATATCGCCCGCTTGTAGCTGCCGGCTATCACTGATCAGCCGAGTCTGCGGCTGCGCGTGCTGACGCAGGAAAGATTGGATTGACGCCAGGGGGGTCATACACCCTCCTCCAATACCTCTGCGGGCACAACAATCTCCGTTTTGTGGGGAATATCTGGCTGGATTTGTAGAATGCGCATGGCGTTTTCAACGATTGCGCTGTAAATCGGTGCCGCGACTTCGCCTCCATAATGCTTACCCGCGCTGGGTTCATCGACCATCACCGCGATAATGATTCGCGGCTGACCAACAGGAGCGAACCCGGCAAAGGAAGAAACATAGCGATTCTCATAGCCTTGTTTACCGAGTTTGTGGGCGGTTCCTGTTTTACCTGCAACGCTGTAACCAATGACCTGTGCTTTTGGTGCGGTTCCACCGGGCCCCGCTGCCATTTCTAACATTTTGCGAACCGACTGTGCGGTCTTGGCTGAAACAACACGCTGGGTGACTAATGGCTGGCCGCCAGCATTGAGTTTCTGAAAACTCAACGGAACCAGATCGCCATCGCGCGCAAAAATACTGTAAGCGCGGGCCAACTGAATCAGAGACACAGAAATACCGTGACCATAGGACATGGTTGCCTGCTCAATCGGCCGCCAGCTTTTCCAGGGCCGCACACGACCCGCGGTTGCGCCCGGAAAGCCAACGCGAGGCGCTTGGCCAAAGCCGAGTTCAGTTAAGAAGGACCACATTACCTCGCGCTCAATTTGCAAGGCAATTTTTGCCGTGCCTACATTACTGGACTTCTGCACAATTTCTTCCACCGTTAACCAACCGTGGGGATGCGCGTCACCAATCGTGGCGGTGCCGATCGTTAACTTGCCGGGTGCGGTTTGAATCTGTTTTTGTGGCGTAATCAAGCGCTGCTCCAGACCCAACGCAACCGTAAATGGCTTGAGCGTCGAGCCTGGCTCAAACGCATCCGTCAAGACCCGATTACGCAGTTCCGCGCCGCTCAAATGACTACGCTGGTTTGGGTTGTAGGTTGGGAAATTCGCCAGCGCCAGTACCTCACCCGTTTGCACATCGAGCACCACTGCCGCCGCCGCTTTGGCACGATGCTGCTGCATCGCCTGTTTCAGCTGCGAATACACGACATACTGAATACGAGTATCAATCGATAAGGTTAAATCGCGGCCATCACGAGGTGGCTGCGTACTGCCCATATCTTCAATCACACGCCCCAATCGATCCTTAATCACCCGACGCGAGCCATTCACTCCCACCAAGGCTTGTTGCATTGACAACTCGACCCCTTCTTGGCCAAGATCCTCAATATTGGTAAAGCCAACGACATGCGCTAAGGTTTCCCCTTCTGGGTAATAGCGCTTGTATTCATCCCGCTCATGAATCCCGGCGATTTTGAGTGCGGCAATTTTCTCCGCCACGTCAAGATCAACCTGACGACGCAAATACACGAAACTCCGATCTGCCTGCAATTTACGTTTTAGTTCAGTTAACGGTAAATTTAATAAGCTCGCAAGCTGGGGTAATTTCGCTAGGCGTTCGCGCCACTCCTGCTCGCGCTGAGCCAGACTGATTTTTTCATTTTTACTGATTTCCATCACATCATCTGGGATCGCCCAGATCGCTTTCGCCGGCACACTGGAAGCCAGCACCACGCCATTGCGGTCTAGAATTTTGCCGCGCGTTGCTGGTAACTCCAACGTTCTGGCATAGCGCGACTCTCCCTGGCGCTGTAAGAAATCCGTAGAAAAGCCCTGCAGGTAAACAGCACGCGCAATCAACGCCAGAAAAGCCAGCGCAATCAATACTAGCAACAGTCGGGAGCGCCAACGTGGTAGCGATAAATTCAGTACTGGGTTAGCCGAGAACGAGACGCCACGCTTATTCGCTCCACTACCACGCTTGGTTCCGGTGGCACCGGCCTTCGCCCCCACCTTCACCCCACCGTGCTGTAAACCTAATTCACTCATGGTGCCCCTCCCGCGTCTCCGGGGAAACATAGAGGGTTCTCGCTGGGGTCACGCTTTGCATACGTAACTCACGCCGCGCCGCACTGTCGATTAAACTGGCTTTCGCACTATTCGATTGCTCAAGCTGCAATTGATCCCACTCAACCTCGAGCTGACGCATTGTCGCTTGCGCCCGATCCAGCGTTACAAAGAGCGTACGCTCACGCTGCCGCGCATTGATTAACCCAAACGCAGACGCGAGTAATAACAGGATAAGAAATATTTGGCCGCGAGTCATGGGCGCCCCTTCAACTGCGTCGGCGTCAGCAAGGGGAGCGTTAATAATTGCCCGACCTCTGCGGCAGAAGGCTCACGGCACTTTTCAGCGACCCGCAAAATCGCCGAGCGCGCACGTGGATTGGCGGCGACTTCGGCTGCGCTAGGCTTGATACGATCAACTAACCGTAGAATGGGTTGCGGCAGGTCCGCAGCGCGGACAGGCATACCGCGCGGAGGCTGGATGACCTGCACCAAACGCTGCATGAATTGTTTAACCAGGCGATCTTCCAATGAATGAAAGCTGATCACCGCCAGCCTCCCTCCCACGTTTAATACCTGCACGGCATTTGCTAGCGCACGCGGCAACTGCGCAAGCTCTTGATTGAGGTGAATCCGTATAGCTTGAAAGGTGCGTGTGGCCGGATCTTGCCCGACCTCCTTCTTACGGACACAACCTGCCACGAGCGTGGCAAGGTCGCGAGTGGTAACAAGGGGCCGCCCCGCTGCCCGGCGCGCAACAATCGCTGCTGCAATCTGAAAAGCAAACCGTTCTTCCCCATAGCCCGCTATCACCTCTCTTATCTCTTGCTCGGTCGCCTGTGCCAACCAAGCCGCTGCGGTTAGCCCTTGCGTGTTATCCATGCGCATATCCAGGGGGCCATCCAAGCGAAAGCTGAACCCGCGCTCCGCCTGGTCTATTTGTGGTGAAGAAATCCCCAAATCCAGCAACACCCCATCAACCCCAGACCAACCGCGCCGTTCTAGCACATCTGGCAACGCAATAAATGCCGCATGCTCAATAGCGAAGCGCGCATCTTCTATCTCTGCCGCTGCCGCAATGGCTTGCGGATCTTTATCAAACGCCAAGAGCCGCCCACGCTCACCCAATTGCGCCAGAATCGCTCGACTATGCCCACCCCGACCAAACGTGCCGTCTACGATTTGGCTATCCGGCTGCAACGCCAAAGCGGCAACGGCTTCTGACAACAACACCGATTGATGTGCTGCCGTCATTAAAAACTCAATTCATGCAATACCGTTGGCATCGGCTGCTCGAGGGCCGCCATTTCGTCAGCTTGCAGGCGCCGGCTGTCCCAGAGTTCAAAATGCGAGCCCATGCCCATCAGAACCACGTCTTTATCTAGCGCCGCAGCCTCACGCAACTCAGGCGCAATCAAAATTCGGCCAGCGCCATCCATCTCGACATCCACCGCACTACCCAGAAACAAGCGTTGCCAGGCGCGCGCTGACATCGGCCACGCGGCAATCTTTTCCCGATTCATTTCCCACACCGGGCGCGGAAATACGAGCAGGCAGCCATGCGGGTGGCGCGTAAGCGTGAGACGCCCCTCGCACTGCGCAGCAAGGACGTCACGATGCCGAGCCGGTACCGCAATACGGCCCTTCCCATCCATCGCCAACGCTGATCGCCCTTGGAACATGACGCCCTCACTCCCCTCACACCAAAACACCACTTTTTTACACTTTTCACCACGAATCACCACTTTAGTGGAATGTTTTTGATGGGTCAAGCTGAAAATCGAAAAAAATCAATTAGAACAATGACTTAGCGTGTTTTATCAAGGTGAAATTGGAATAAAAAAATGAATAAAAACAATACCCTGGCGCGCACATTGAAAGTGGCTTATGAGGAGTAAAGAGGGAATGAGGAGGAATAGCGCTAAGGCCTGCATCAGGCTGACGCAGCAATCTCACAACAAGGGCCGAACGCTCAGTCAGCTGGGCGGTAGATCACGAATAAGGCAAAGTCGATCGATAAGCCGGATTCTGTGTCAGCAACAACGCCAGGCAAGCTGGGTTGTTACGACGGCAATCATTCCTCTTGGTGGTATATCGCTATCCCACTCTAGCCACCTACCCGCACACTCACCGGGCCGGGTCAGCGTGTGCCTATTTGGTGTTGCTCCCCGTAGAGATTGCCCGTTTCACCCGAACTGAATCGGCTCGTCTCTGTTGCTCTAATCCGCATCTCACGATGGACAGGTATTACCTGCTACGGCGCCCTTTGGAGTCCGGACTTTCCTCGTCAAACATGGCTATGTTTGACGCGATTGCCTGATCGACTTTGCGTTGGCGATTTTATCAGCTTGCTGGAGAGGGGGGAGTTTATCTTTATCACCCACACAACGAAGTGCAAAATTCGACGAATGAGATTGTTAAATTCGGCAAAGAGCACTACACATTTTGATCGACTTGCGGATAATCGCAGTATGAGGCAGTAACAATAAATACAGACAATAGGATTTGGGATAGCTATGCGCATAGCCGCACTCGACGATGATGCCGAACAAGTACAGATGATCACGGCAACGCTCACCGCCGCCGGGCATACTTGTCACAGCTTTACGCAAGGAAAACAGCTCATGGTGCATTTGCGCCGTGAGAGCTTTGATTTGCTCATTCTGGACTGGCAGGTGCCTGATGTGTCCGGGTTGGAAATTTTGCAATGGCTACGCGCCAACAGCGAACAAATGACGCCCGTACTGTTCACCACCTCGCGGGCCAGTGAAGATGATATTGTGGCTGCGCTCGCCGCCGGGGCCGATGATTACATGATCAAACCCATCCGGCGGGCGGAATTAGTGGCACGCGTGCAGGCGCTGCTACGCCGGGCCTATCCGAACCACCTGAATAGCAGCACACTCGAATATGAGCATTATCATTTCGATGTGCGGTCAGGTGAGCTGCGCTTAGAGGGCGCCGCTATCGAATTGACCCGTAAAGAATTTGATCTTGCGTTGCTGTTCTTTCGGAATATGGGACGCCCGTTATCCCGCACCCATATTGTTGAATCTGTGTGGGGGCGCGATCCTGATATTCCTTCCCGGACGATGGACACCCATGTCTCGCGCGTGCGCAATAAGCTTAAATTAAGGCCCGAAAATGGTTATCGCTTGAGTGGCGTCTATAGCTATGGCTATCGACTCGAACGGGTGGAGCCATTGGCCCTCGACAAAAATCCAGAGACGCCCCCGCTCGACGCGAGATAACAGCGCTCAAAGGTAGTGTGATGGCTCAATGGACGTGATGGACGTGATAGCCATGTTGCTGACTCAGTGTCTTAAAAGAGCGATAAACTGCTAAGATGGTTGCTGGCTCAATTTTGACAGTTTGCATTGCCTACTCATGCTTGATTTTCGCCTCCTCTCGTACGTCCAGACAAGTCGCTTCGCGACGCTCCTTGGGGCGCTGCTATTAAGCCCGCTACTTGCCGCGCAAACTGCGATTAATGAGTTCATTTATCCAGCCAAAACCGGCGATACCCTAATCGGTATCGCCGCACGCCTCCTTGAAAATCCCAATGACTGGCCCGCCCTACAACAACTTAATAGGATTGCGAACCCGCGCCAACTTCAACCGGAACAACGAATCCGCATCCCTTACCCGTTACTTAAAAAAATCAGTACTCAGGCAGAGCTTGTCAAACAAAGCGGAGAGGTCACCATTCGCAACCCGAGAGGGTCTGACAGCGCACCAACCGGCAGCACGATACCCGAATCCAGCGTGATACAAACGGGTGAAAATGGCTATGTCACCGTCAAGCTACCGGATGGTTCACTGCTGCACATCCCGGCGGCCAGTCAAATTCATCTTGCTAAGCTAAAACGGTATTTGCATGGACCCGTATTGGAGACCCAAATTCAAGTTGAGCGAGGTCGCATTGAGACCCAGGTCGCCAAACAAGCCCCGGGCAGTCGTTTCAGTATTGGTTCGCCCACCGCGATTGCCGGTGTTCGGGGGACCGAGTTTCGCCTTGCCTACCGTCCGGGCACTCAGATCACCACGACCGAGGTGGAAGAGGGCCGCATTCAATTTGGCGCGAACAAGCCGCTTAATGACGAGTCTACTAAGCCTGGGCAGCGCCAAAAAGTGACCCCGCCCGGCGTTGGGCTGGCTGCTGGCTACGGCGCGGTAGCAACGGCACAAGGTGAGGTAAGCGCACCGATTGCGCTGCTACCCGCCCCGACACTGCCCCCAGAACAAATCCTGCAAGAACGCCTAACGCTTCAATTCAAGCCTGTTCTTCCAGAATCCAGTCAGCAAGTCCGGGCCATAGTGGCGGCTGATCGCGATTTCCAAACCATCCTTGGAGAGCGCTTGGTGACTGCGGGTCAAGTCATCAGTTTTCCTGCACCCAATGATGGCGAATACTGGTTACGCTTGCGCGCTATCGCCTCAACTGGGCTGGAGGGTCTGAGCGGGGAAACGGCATTCAGTGTGGCAGCACGGCCTGAACCACCACTACTGCAACAGCCTGCGCCGAATGCAAAACAACGAGAAGAAACCGTGCGTTTCAATTGGACGACGGAACCAGACTTGCGGTATCTGCTGCAAATCGCGAAAGACAGTCAATTCAGGCAACTCCATGTAGAACGCGATATCAAGCAGGGAGAAAGCGTCGAAAATTTACCTGTGGGCCGTTATTTTTGGCGCGTCGCCTCGGTGCAAGGAGCGCGCCGTGGCCCGTGGGGTGAAGCGCTCTCGCTGCAGGTGTTGGCTGGCCCAAGCCCGCTCTCCCCTCCCTCCGATGAGGGTAAAACCTTGCAGTTCAGCTGGGGGGCTGAGCCAGGACAAACCTTTGAAGCCGAAATCGCGCGCGACCCGGAATTTAAGCAGTTACTGCTGCGTCAGCGGATCCCCCACCCTACCTTAGTCATCGCGCGGCCTGCCGCCGGGAAGTATTACATCCGCTATCGGTGCCGCGATAGTGACGGCTATCTCGGCCCTTACTCTCGTCCTCAGGAATTTCGCGTCATGCCCAGATGGTCCGACACACACGGCAATGCGCTGAACGCCAGTGCGGGTGAGGTCCGAACTGATTACGCTGCGCCATAAACGCTATGACTAAGTCAGGCATGGGGACGGTGAAGCAGGCATGGCGACAGTGGGTTGCGCAGGCGCGTAGCACACGTGGGCAATGGCTCGGACTCACGCTGGGGTTGTGCTGCCTAGCCAGCTATCTTGGCTGGCAAAATGGCTTAGGCCGCATCGATGCACTGTTTTATGACACGGCGCTCAGTCACTATCGAATTCCAGCAGACCCCCGAATCGTCATCATTGCGATTGATGATGACAGTATTGGACAATTAGGACGATGGCCGTGGTCACGTCAGATTCATGCCGCTCTAGTCGAACAACTGACGAGAAGTCACCCCGCCGCGATAGGGCTAGACATTCTCTTTAATGAGCCGGTCGAGCAAGATAATGACTTGAGTGATCTCACCTTAGCAAAAAGCATCGCCAAAGCCGGGAATGTCGTGCTGCCGGTTATCGCAGAAAGCAGTCGGGCATGGCTCCATCAACCTGGAAGTTCTTCGCTGCGAGCCGCTTTGCCCATTCCACTGTTGGCCGCTAACGCCCGATCACTGGGCCATATCCATGTCGAATTAGATCAAGACAGTCTGGTGCGGAGTGTTTTTCTGCGGGAAGGTCAACCGGCAACCGCCATGAAATCTGTCATACCTTGGCCCCATTTTTCTCTCGCCCTGCTGGAAGCAGCTGGGAACTCAATCGCGCAAGCGCCACTTCCAGGGCAGCGCGTACCGAGTTATCTGAGTAACGCAGCGAATCAGCTGGACTGGCAACGCGATTATTGGATTCACTTGCCTTTTGCGGGGCCACCCGGGCAATTTACGACCTACTCTTATGCAGCGGTGTTGCGGGGTGAAGTTCGGCCAGATCTGTTGCGCGATAAATTTATTTTGGTAGGTGCAACCGCCGCTGGTTTGTGGGATGCTTACCCAACACCGGTGTCAGGCCATGCCCAACCCATGCCCGGGGTTGAAATCAGTGCCAATGTCTTGAATGCCCTGTTACAGGAACGCACGATCCAGCACGCCAAGCCCTGGCAAAATGCCATATTTGCCCTGATCTGGCCCTTGCTGGTAATGCTGATGCTAGCCCGAGTGCGCCCCCGTGTTGCGCTGCTTGGCGTCGTGCTGTTAAGCGGTATGGTGATGTTGCTTAGCTTCTTGGCCCTGCGCTATGGCAATGACTGGTTTGCGCCCGCTGCGCCCTTGGCGGCAATGCTGCTGGCCTATCCACTCTGGAGCTGGCGACGTTTGGATGCGGCTCATTATTTTATGCATCAGCAGCTTCAGGCTCTCGCGCGTGAGCCCGATTGGTTGCCGCAACAAGACCTCAGCGAGACCGACACGCCGCGCAGCGCGTGGCAAGTTTTTGGGCCACTGCGCGATCCGCTAGAACAAGACATGCTGCAGTTGCATGAAGCCATACAACGCATCCGTGATCTGCGGCAATTTGTCAGCGACAGTCTCGAAAGCTTGCCGGATGCAACGTTCGTGACGACCTTGGATGGCCATGTACTCTTGGCGAATCGTCAAGCGCGACAATGGTTTCAAAAGTTGGGGCGCGAGCACCTCGATAGTGTTCTGCTGCCGTATCTGTTAAATGAAACTACCCCGCAAGATAGCCGCCCTGATTTCAGTTGGTGGCACTTATTCGAAGAAAACCATTATCGACGCTATGCTGAGGGGGTGGAAGGGCGCGATCAGCTTGGGCGCGATCTCATGATTCACAGCGGCCCGATCTCTGCGGCCCGCGGGCAAACGATTGGCTGGATCGCAACCCTCATCGATATGTCTGCGATTCGGGCGGCAGAGCGTCAGCGTGATGAAACACTGCGCTTCCTCTCTCATGATATTCGCAGCCCGCTCAGCGCCATTTTGACTCTGGTTGACTTGCAACGCACGCAAAGCCTGCAACTCCCGATTGAACAAACCCTGGCTCAAATAGAACGCCAGGCGGGACGCTCTTTGACATTAGCGGATGATTTTGTGCAATTGGCACGCGCAGAAACACAAGAATACCAATTTCAGCACTGCGTGATTGAAGACATTCTGGATCAAGCGATTGATGATAGTTACGCCCTGGCCATCCGGCAGCAAGCAACCATCACGACCGATTATGTCGACACTGACTGCGTGTTGATTGCAGATCGGGAATTATTGTTACGGGCCTTGCAAAATTTACTCAATAACGCCTTGAAATACTCGCCCCCGCAGCGGACAGTTCTGTGCTGGACGCGGATTGAACCGAATCTAACCAGTGCTGATCTCATCGTCGGCATCCGTGATCAAGGCTATGGAATAGCCGCGGCGGATCAGCCCAAGTTATTTCGACGATTCACACGTTTTCAACACCCGGATCAGCCCAGGATCGAAGGGATTGGACTCGGCTTGACGTTTGTTAAAACGGTCGTTGAAAAACATAAAGGGCAGATTGAATTTACCAGTAACCCAGGCCTTGGCACTGAGTTTCGTTTACGCTTTCCCGTGCGTCTCAACACACTGCCTGCGGTAGCAAGACAGCGAGAGACCGCGCAGACATCATCACACTCTCCTCGCTGATTCGCTTGGGTACTACTGCCTAGTGCTGTGACTGAGCCGGCTAACCTAAAGTGCTAGAGGTATTCCCGGATTGAAGCGTCGACAAGTCAAGCCGTACTATTCAAGCTTCATTAATCCCTAAATAAACCATTACAGGTGCCCGCATTGTCCGGAGGGAGACAAGCACCCTGGCCGTCACACCGCTTGGTCAGCGTTGCGCTAAGTCGAGCCCCCATCATTCAGGTACGTAACAATGGTTAAGCCCCCTCTGCGACACAGTCTATATGCATATCATATTGGCCGATGATCAGCCCCTATCCCGTTATGCCTTGCGTCACGTTATTGATAGTGCGCTCACGGCATCCCTAGGTAACCGCCGGAAAATTCAATTTTTCGAGTGGGAAGACATCCGCCATTTTCCAACGCTACCTGCAGCAGCAGAAGAAGTCTGGCTAGTGATTGACGAACATTTTCAAGGTCAGCGCATGCTCGACTGGATCGATGCGACATTCAATACGCCGTCGTCTCATCATAAGCCGCCGCCCAGGCCCCATAAAATCATTCTGGTCTGCGTTCAAACTGAGTCGAGTCAAATCGGCCTTGCCTTTAAAGCAGGCATCGATGCCTACATTGCAAGACAACAAGATGTCGCGGCCATCCAGCAAGCGTTTGTTGATATTGCTGCGGGTAAGCGGGTGGTGTGTCTCGCTGCGTCAGTCGAAGTCCAGGCCGCCCCTGGTGCCAATAAAAGTCAAGAACAGAGCAAGCCTGCAGGTCGGCCATTCGTTGATGTTGCTCACACCACGCGGGCGCAAAAGCCATTCCTTCAACATCGGTCTGTCGATAATCGGCATAATCTTCATCAAAGCCTCGGTTTAACGGCACGAGAATCAGACGTCTTGCGGCTACTGGCTGACGGCTATTCCAACAAACAAATCGCGCTGCACTTAGCCATTACCGAGCACACGGTCAAAGTTCACCTGACTAAAATTTTTAGGGCGCTGCGAGTCAACAGTCGAGCGCAAGCCTTGGTTTATTTGATGCGAAATATGGCCCAACAAGACCCCCAAGCCCCTGATTAATCGCGGCAAATCGAAGGAAAACGTTGGGCTTGGGCGAGTGGGCAATCCGATTACCAAGCCGCTACGCTCACACACTAGGCAGCATCATCGACAATTTCATAGTCATGGGTCAGTTCTGCTGTTTTTGCCAGCATGATTGATGCGGAACAGTATTTTTCATGCGATAAGCTGATCGCCCGCGCCACATGGACTGGATTTAACTGGCGGCCACGCACAATGAAATGGAAGTGAATCCGGGTAAACACTTTGGGTTCCGTCTCCGCCCGCGTCGCTTCAAGACGCACACTACACCCCCGGACATCCTGACGACTTTTTTTCAATATCATCACCACGTCGTAAGCAGTGCAGCCGCCTGTCCCCAGCAAGACCATTTCCATCGGGCGCGGGCCAAGATTACGCCCGCCGCCTTCTGGGGCACCATCCATCACGACCGCATGACCACTCCCGGTCTCGGCGATAAAGCTCATGCCCTGTGGGCCAGTCCAGCTAACCGTGCATTCCATGTTGATTCCTTTTCGTTTCGACGAATTTCTACGTTTAAATTGGTGCTTTCCTTGGCAAGATTATCCCATTACTCCCTGCGATCAGGGGCGCGCTATCGCTCAATCTCTGTTTAATTTACAGGCAACAGTAATCTTCTTGCGCATTCGCTCTGTGATTGACTCCGCCCCGCAAAGCATGCGGCATTGCAATAAAATTGTTTCGATTTGCAACTTAGCCAACCAACCAAACTTAGCCAGCATGCCAGAAAAAATAAAACAAACCATTGATTTCATTGAATATTTATCTATCCACATAAATCAAGCCTTGAAAATTGAAGGCAACAAAAACATCTTGCAATGCAGCAAATTTACGCCTACAATGATGTCATTGAGATTGCTGCATGACCCTCATCAACGCAACCCCGTGAACTTGGTTCCTGTTGCAACGAGCGCAGCCTGACCGTCTCACCCAGTGTCTCCTCCACCCTCCTCCTTTGGTGGATTAAGCCCAAACGCGAAACCGTTTGGGCTTTTTTTTGGCACATAAATCCACACAGCCATAGGATTCGATCCCCTATTCCTTTTGTTTAGCTTGACCCTGCTTTGAAAAAACCGATATAATTCAAGGCTTTTCCTCATGCTTAAGACCTATTGGGAGAGGCCGACAATTTGTAGCAGTAAGGGTGAAATACCGCTTCGCTGACTACGCAGAATTGGTAGTAGGTCGCATCAATAAAGTAGTGCTAGTTAGCTTACTGCATGCGATGCGCGGCATGGGGTTTATTAATCTGTGCAGTGCTTGCGATAGCCAACCATTTCAATGGCTTGAACGACATTGCAAATCAACAAGTGAGTCGAACATGAAAACCTTTTCCGCCAAACCGCATGAGGTCCAGCGCGATTGGTTCGTGATTGACGCGACGGACAAAGTTTTAGGCCGTGTCGCCAGCGAAGTGGCACGCCGTCTGCGTGGCAAACACAAACCAGAGTTTACCCCCCACGTCGATACCGGCGATTTCATCGTGATTGTTAACGCGTCAAAAATTCGCGTTACCGGCACCAAAGATGAAAACAAAAAGTATTTCCGTCACTCCGGTTACCCCGGTGGGATTTATGAAACCAACTTCAAGAAGATGCAAGAACGCTTCCCAGGCCGTGCTTTAGAAAAAGCCGTTAAAGGCATGTTGCCGAAAGGGCCATTGGGTTACGCTATGCTGAAGAAGTTGAAAGTGTATGCGGGTGCCGAGCATCCCCATAGCGCGCAACAGCCTAAAGCACTCGATATTTAAGGAGCGAACATGATTGGTGAATACTATTACGGTACAGGCCGTCGCAAAAGCTCTGTAGCGCGTGTGTTTTTGAAAAAAGGCAATGGCAACATTGTTGTCAACGGCAAGCCCCTTGATGAATACTTCGCCCGCGAAACAGGTCGCATGGTGGTTCGTCAACCGCTTGAGCTAACCAGCAATCTTGAGGCGTTTGACATTATGGTCAATGTCCATGGTGGCGGTGAAACAGGCCAAGCCGGTGCTGTACGCCATGGCATTACACGTGCCCTGATTGACTATGACGTTAATCTGAAACCGGGTCTTTCCAAAGCGGGCTTTGTCACCCGTGACGCGCGTGAAGTCGAACGGAAAAAAGTGGGTCTGCGCGGCGCCCGTCGTCGCAAACAGTTCTCCAAGCGTTAAGCCTGTTTACGCAATGGTTCCGCGACCTCCCCGCAGAACCTTATCTACCAAGCCGCAACGATGTTGCGGCTTTTTTATTGGCCAGCCACATTCAACAGCAGCCCCTCCCAGAAGTAAGGCCAATGAACTCGGTTTACAATGCCGGTAATATGCTTTGAGGAAACCAAGATGATTAAAGTAGGGATTGTAGGTGGCACAGGTTATACCGGTGTTGAATTGCTGCGTTTACTCGCGGGCCATCACCAGGTTCAATTACAAGCCATTACCTCACGCAAAGAAGATGGCGTTGCGGTTGCCGATATGTTCCCCAGCCTGCGCGGTCATGTCGATTTGGCGTTCAGCTCGCCCGACAAAGCCGCGCTAGACCGTTGCGACGTGGTTTTCTTTGCGACCCCCCACGGCGTTGCGATGGCACAAGCGCGCGAGCTCTTGGCGGCCGGGGTCAGAATCATCGACTTAGCAGCTGACTTTCGACTACAAGATACCGCCGTCTTTGAGCAATGGTATGGTATGCCGCATACCTGCCCAGAGTTGCTGTCGGAAGCGGTTTATGGCTTACCGGAAATCCATCGCCACGCGCTGGCTAAGGCACGGCTTGTTGGGAACCCCGGCTGTTATCCCACCACGGTCCAACTGGGTTTACTGCCGCTGCTCGAAAAGGGAGGCTTAATCGATACCCAGCATATTATTGCTGACTGCAAATCCGGGGTCTCCGGTGCCGGACGGAAAGCCGAGCTTCCTTACCTCTTAACCGAAGCCGGTGATAATTTCAAAGCCTATGGCGTTAAGGGACATCGGCATCATCCAGAAATTGTCGAACAACTGCAGAAGATCGCGGGAGTCCCGATCCATTTAACGTTTGTACCGCATTTAGTCCCCATGATTCGTGGCATGTTTAGTACGCTCTATGTCACGCTGACCGACGCGGGGCAAGCCATTGACTGCCATGCCCTGTATGCCGACCGTTATGCCAATGAACCGTTCGTGGACGTCTTGCCCAAAGGCATGCTGCCAGATACCCGGTCTGTCAGGGCCTCCAATATGCTGCGGATTGCGGTACATCAACAAGGGCAACAACTGATCCTACTGGTGGTTCAGGATAATTTGACCAAGGGCGCAGCAGGACAAGCGGTACAGGTCATGAATGCCATGTTTGGACTGCCAGAAACCACAGGCTTAACCGGGATCGCGGTTTTACCTTAAGTGCGCTCAGAGCTGAATCCATCATGCGCCTGCGCCTACTCCTGCGAAAGCTGACCATCAGTGCGCCACAAATGCGTGTGCTGACACAGCGACCCTGGTATGTGCGCTTGGCCCCCTATTTTCTTGTCGCCCTAGCTAGCGCTGGGGTTACCGCCGGTTGGTACGCATGGAGTGGCGCAGCGGGCAATAAAACCAAACAGCAATTAGAGCAAGAGCTCGCCGAATCAAAGCTGAAATTGCAGCAACTGTATGATGAACATGCGCAGTTAGAACGGACCGCCCGCACCGCAACCAGTCAGATTGACATGGAACAAGCAGCCCGCAGCCGCTTAACCCAAGAAATGAAAACCTTGGAAGCGGATAACGCCCGGCTACGAGAAGAGTTGGCATTCTTCGAGCGTAGTATCAGCGCCAACCAGGCCGTACTGGGTTTAACGCTGAGCGGAGCGCGCATTCAAGTGGTTCAGGAAGGCGTTTATCAATTACGCGTCATGGTGGCTCAAAGCGGCAAGATCAATGCTAATTTCAATGGTCAATTGCAGCTCCACGTAACCGGGCAGCAAAATGGCAAGACCGTTCAACTGATCCTCCCTGAGCCGATCCAAAATTCAGCTACCGCAGCGGCTGGCCTCACGGGTAAAACCACTGGTTATGCGGTTTCCCCTGCAAGTGCATACCAACTAAATTTCAGGCATTATCAGCGCCTAGAAATTTATTTTGCACTACCGGCAAACCTACAGCTTAAAACCGTTCAAGCCAAGGTTTTTGATGGCAAAACGATTCGCCTCACGCAGCAGGTAAGCCTGTAGCTTGTCCAGACCCGCACTCAGCCAGTAAGGAATGCTCATGTTTAAACAAACCAAACCGGTACGACCCAACATCGACAGCTTGATTGGCGCGACAACGCATATCCACGGCAACCTGAATTTTGCAGGGGGGCTGCGCATTGATGGCAAAATCAGTGGCAATGTAATCGGTGCCGCAGAGAGCAAAACCATGCTTGTGCTCAGCGAAAAAGCAGAAGTTGAAGGCGAGGTGAAAGCCGCGCATGTTGTGGTTAACGGAAAAATCAACGGCCCGGTTACCGCCACCGAGCTGCTTGAGCTGCAACCGAATGCCCATATTACTGGCGACGTTCAGTACGTTGCCCTGGAAATGCACCCCGGCGCCGTGATTTCTGGGCGGCTCACCCATCAACACAACAAACCCGAACTGAAATTGGCCAGCGATCAGAGTGCGGCGGCCTAATCGCCCAAACAGCACGCACTCGTCTGCCCCCACAAAAGCAGCGGATAACCCGGGGCGAGGCAGTGCCTTTCAGCAATCGCAGCAAAAGCTGTCTATAATGTCTCGTTATTGAAGAAATGAGGAGTTGCCATGAATGCGGTCGTCGAAGCGCTGCCTGATCCCTTGGTGTTTACCGACAATGCAGTCAACAAAGTCCGTGAACTGATTGCCGAAGAGGGAAACCCAGACTTAAAGCTGCGGGTATTTGTTCAAGGCGGAGGCTGCTCTGGCTTCCAATATGGCTTTACGTTTGATGAATTAACCAATGATGACGATACCCAGTTAGAAAAGGGCGGGGTCAAACTCTTGGTGGACTCAATGAGCTTACAGTATTTGGTTGGTGCCGAAATTGACTACACCGAAGGCCTAGAAGGGGCGCAATTTGTGATCAAAAACCCCAACGCAACGACGACCTGCGGCTGCGGCTCCTCTTTTTCGGTCTGAAAGCGGCCGCTTGATTTATTAACAAACGCGGCCTGTGCCGCGTTTTTTGTGGGCCATGCCAATGCTATTCGATTTCTTGCATTTGCTTCTCTCGCTACCAGTGTCGCTGTTAGGGGGAGCGTTGCTACTGCGAGTCTATGCGCAGCGTATCAAACTCCACCCCCACAACCCGCTGTCGCAATTCTTATTCAAATTAACCGACTGGCTGGTTAAGCCACTACGACGCCTCATTCCTGGGGTTGGCGGGGTTGACTGGGCCAGTTTATGTGGCGCCTGGGCGCTGGCCGTTTGCCTCTTGGCTGTGTTGGCCTTGCTACGTTCGATACTCGCAGGGAGTGGCCTGGCGCTATTCCCCAGCCCCCTCAATCTGGCTTTGCTCGGTCTACTCAAAATTGCGCAATGGGGGATCTCAACCGCCTTGCTGTTTGTGTTTGTTGCGGCATTAATGAGTTGGTTCCAACTGCAATCGCCCTTGGCCTATGTCATTCGCGAGTTGGTTGCCCCGTTGCTGCGGCCCATCCAACGCCGCTTACCCACAAATGGCATGGGGCTTGATATGTCCCCCATGGTGCTGGTATTTATTCTGTTAATCGTACAACATGGCTGCATGCTGGGTGAACTTTATCTCACCCCCATCGGGACTATCGTGCGCTAGCAGCACGGGCAACGCCGCTAGCCAACCCGAATATGAAACGCGCACTCAGCGCCCCATCTTCCCTGCCAACTTGGCTGCGCAGTCAGCTTACTGCGCGTGGTGAACAAACGTGGTTGTTAGCCTTGTATGTTCAGCCCAATGCCAAACAGACCGTGTGTCTCGGTCTCCACGACACGGCGTTGAAGATCAGGTTAAATGCGCCCGCAATTGACGGTAAAGCCAATCAGGCATTGTTGCAGTGGTTACAAAATCGCTGTCGTCAGTTGCAAGCGGGAACACCCCAGCTTCATCTGCGCCAAGGCGAGCGCAGCCGCTATAAATGCATCGAGCTACAGTTCCCGCAGGCGGTCACACCACAAGCTTTAGTTGATTGCATAACCAAATAAGCTTTTGAAGCGGGCCAAGATATGCTCACGTTGGAGGTGGTGGTTCTGCGCGCCTTGCGAAGCAATTTTGATCGACCCCATTAAGCTGGCCAAGCGCCCCGTACTGGGCCAATCCATCCCGGTTGCGATGCCATACAGCAACCCACTGCGAAAAGCGTCACCACAACCAGTTGGGTCGACTAAATCAGGGGCGGCCACGACCGGAATCGTCTCAAGCTGCCCACCGTGATAAATCTGCGAGCCTTGGCTACCCAGGGTCACGACTACTGCTTTAATTCCTGCCCGCTGGGCCAACTTTTCCATACTCAGGCCAGTACGTTCGGAAAACAGCTTCGCCTCGTAATCATTTAGGGTGATGTAGCTGGCTTGCTCAGCCATCTGCAATAACTCGCTGCCATTAAACATCGGCAAGCCTTGGCCTGGATCAAAAATAAACGGGATATTCGCCGCGGCAAATTGCTGACAGTGTTCCAGCATCCCCTCTTTGCCATCTGGCGACACAATCCCGAGCTTGACATCGCGGGCATCGCTCACCCGGTTCAAGTGAGACGAGTTCATCGCCCCGGGGTGAAAAGCCGTGATCTGGTTATCATCGAGATCCGTGGTGATAAAGGCTTGCGCCGTATAAGCCCCAGGAATGACACGAATATGTGCGGTATCCAGGTCCAGATCAAGAAACCGCTGGCGATAGGTATGCCCATCAATCATGCCAATGGTCCCCATTAGCACAGGCTCGCCACCCAGCATCTTGAGGTTATAAGCAATATTGGCCCCTGTGCCGCCAAACTCGCGACGCAACTGCGGGACCAAGAATGCCACATTCAGAATATGCACCTGATCGGGCATGATATGGTCTTTAAAATGGCCGGGGAAGACCATAATATTGTCATACGCAATCGAGCCGCAGATCAGGGTACGCATAGTCACCTCAATAATTAGTTCAACACAGCCAACGCGGCTTCATAGTTTGGTTCGTGTGCAATTTCTGGCACCAATTCAACATGCAATACGGTATTGTTTTCATCCAGCACCACCACGGCACGGGCGGTCACGCCTGCGAGCGGCCCACTGGTAATATCGACACCGTAAGCGCGCGCAAACTCGCGGCCACGCATCAATGACAGAGGAATGACATTATCAAGCCCCTCAGTGCTGCAAAAGCGGCCCATGGCAAACGGCAAGTCCGCTGAAATCGTCAGTACAACCGTGTTTTGCAGTTGGCTAGCCTGTTGATTGAATTTGCGTGCTGAGGTTTGGCAGGTTGGCGTGTCTAGACTCGGGACAATATTCAACACCTTGCGTTTACCGGCAAAGTTGGCCAGGCTCACATCTGCCAGATCTTTCCCCACTAGGGAAAAATCGGGTGCAGACTGGCCGACTTGTGGCAAGCTTCCCGCCAATGAAATGGGATTGCCTTTTAGGGTTACGGTGGTCATCTTATTTCCTTTCCAGGAGATTACGGGTAAAAAATATACAAAAGGTAGCCCGCTGCTTTATAAGAAGCAGCCTGACTGGCGTCAAACAAGACTTTAGCATTCAATTCTGCTCGGCCAGGAATCGCCCCGCTCGTTTCGCCGGTGAGGCTAGCGAGCTTCTGCCCGTCCTGAACCAACAGGTACTCATTCGGCGCAAAAACCCGCCGCACCACAGGTTGATTTTGGACATCAGTCAGCGTCAGCTCAACATGCGGCAAAGCCAGGGGCCACGCGCTTTGATTTTCCATCGCAAACTGCAAGCTAAAAATATCGCGGGCCTTGCTTTCGGGCTGTAAATCCGAACTCGTAATACGTAACTGTTCAATGTGCTGAGGCCAGTCCAAACGACAAGGCCAGTAAGGCGAGATGGCCTCACAAGCGGTTTGTAATGCAGGACGTAACGAGGGCAAGCGCACCGCCAAGTCAGCCCGCCACACATACGCAACTTGAGCGACGAGCGCCAGCAGCGCGAGCAATGCCCCCCCCGCAGAGAGCCAACCGATCCAGCGACGCCAGCGCGCCTGACGCTCAAAGGCCAGCAGAAATGCCGGTTCGACCCGGCTGTCGGCTTCCTCGACACCCGCTATGTGCGAGGGAGCGAATGTGGTTGCTGACGGCATCGGGTCGGGCTCTGCCTGCGCGGCGGGCATCAAGGTCACAGGATCAGGGATCTCCGGCTCATGAGAAGCGATAGCAGGCTCGGTTGGCGGCACTGGCACTCGCTCTGCTTGCGGCGGCGTGCTAACCACGGCTGCGGGTAAGCGCGGCTCTTGCCGCTGTGCCTGAGCGGACGTCGCCGCAGCAGGCATCTCCAACACATGACGACGTGGGGGAGTGGTGGCGGGCGGCGGGTCATCCAATAACGCTAAAATTTCAGATTGGATAGCCGCGGTTGGCGCGGCAACCGGCGCTTTAGGCGTTGCGGCAGGGGTTTGCGGAGGCTGACTCCTCGGGCCTGGCGAGGCGCTTGGCTGAACAATGGCGGGTCGGCTTTCTGCGCCTGCCGCTGCAATAGCGGCAGCAGACGAAACAGGGGGGCTCAGCGTCGGGCTACTTGCCTCATCCGAGTCGCCTTCCAGCGCCACATGGGCCAGATGGTCGAGTGAATTAAACACATGGCGACACACCCCGCAGCGCACCATCCCGCCCCCTGTTTTCAGGTGTTCGGGCTGCACCCGGAAACGGGTTTGGCAATTCGGGCATTGGGTTGCTAAGGCCATGCGATCTATCAATCAGAGAAAACACACAGGGTAAGAACTATACCAGTCAGCGACTGCTGTCGCCGCGCTACGATCAGGAAAGCCCGTAAATTCGAGGTCAACTCAGCGTCAGCGGGCAGCGCCCGCTTATTGCTTTTGTCCTGCCAGGCAGACCCAACCTTCCGCACTTTGCCAGATTGTAACGTTAAGATACGGCGCATAGGCAGCCGCTACTTCTTCGGCTTGGCGTGCCAAAACGCCTGACAGAACCAGGTAGCCCCCAGGGGCGACTTGACGCACCAACATGGGCGCCAGGATTTTTAGCGGATTCGACAGAATATTGGCGACCACCACGGCAAACCCCTGTGTGGCTTGAGCCTGCGGCAATGGTGCGTCAGGCAGGGAAAAAGTGGCCTCGACCTCATTGAGCACCGCATTCGCCTGGGCGGCCGTCACGGCCTGGGGGTCGATATCAACCCCCAGCGTTAATCCGGCACCGAGCTTCTTGGCAGCAATCGCCAAAATCCCGGAGCCGCAGCCATAATCCAACACGGTTGGGGCAGCCAAATTCGGCACATGCTGTTCCAGCCATTGCAGGCATAAACGGGTAGTCGGGTGACTCCCCGTGCCAAAAGCCAAGCCTGGATCCAACCGCAAGACAACCCGATCATCGTCGGGCGGGGCGGTATGCCAAGTTGGCACGATCCACAAACGCGAGGAGATCGGAATCGGCTCAAATTGCGATTGTGTCAGCCGCACCCAGTCTTGCTCAGCCACCCACCGTTCCGTGTGAGCAGCAATCGGTGTCATGCCTAAGGCCGAGAAAGCCGCTTGTAACACCGGTTCACTCTGACACTCGGCTGGCAATAGAATAATCAGCTCACTCTGCACCCACCCAGCTATGGCAGGTTCCAGACCAGGCTCGCCAAACAAAGGCTGCTCATCCGGGCTATCGCGATCCGCATCTTCCACCAATACCGACAAAGCCCCAGCCTCTAGCAGCGCATCACTCAGTGCCTCCACCTCGGCTTGGGGCACCCGCAGCAGCACCTCCCGATAAGCCATTACTTGACGCCTGCCTGTTTACGCTGTTCTAAGCGGTGTTCGAGGTAATGGATACTGGTGCCGCCTTCGACAAAGCGGCCATCGTGCATGAGTTCCCGATGCAGGGGAATGTTGGTTTGAATCCCTTCCACCACCATCTCAGATAAAGCAATGCGCATGCGCGCAATCGCTTGCTCGCGCGTATCGCCGTAAGTAATCACCTTACCCACCATGGAGTCATAGTTGGGCGGGACAAAATAACCACTGTAAGCATGTGAATCCACCCGCACCCCAGGGCCGCCAGGGGGATGCCAAGTTGTAATTTTGCCGGGTGATGGCGTGAACTTAAACGGATCTTCCGCGTTAATGCGGCATTCGATTGCATGCCCGCGGAATTGAATATCACGCTGCCGATACCGTAGTTTTTCACCTGCAGCAACCCGAATCTGCTCTTGCACAATGTCAATGCCCGTAATCAATTCCGTGACTGGGTGTTCGACTTGGACGCGCGTATTCATTTCAATAAAGTAGAACTCGCCGTTTTCATACAGAAACTCAAAGGTGCCCGCGCCAAGATAGCCGATTTTCCGGCAAGCTTCTGCACAACGATCCCCAACCCGTTCAATCAGACGACGCGCAATCCCGGGGGCGGGTGCTTCTTCAATCACTTTTTGGTGCCGACGCTGCATCGAGCAATCACGCTCCCCCAACCATAAGGCATTGCGGTGCGAATCGGCCAGTACCTGAATCTCCACATGGCGGGGATTTTCCAAAAACTTTTCCATGTAAACATTGGGGTTGCCGAACGCCGCCCCAGCTTCCGCACGCGTCATTGTCACGGCATTTACCAGTGCCGCCTCGGTGTGAACCACCCGCATCCCGCGTCCGCCCCCACCACCAGCCGCTTTAATAATGACCGGATAACCAACCTGACGCGCGATGCGGATAATTTCTTTGGGATCATCCGGGAGTGCGCCCTCTGAGCCGGGCACACAAGGAACCCCAGCCTCAATCATGGCCCGTTTCGCACTGACCTTATCTCCCATCATCCGAATGACATTCGCCGAGGGACCAATAAAGGTAAAACCACTTTGCTGCACCCGCTCGGCAAAATCAGCATTTTCAGAGAGGAAGCCATAGCCGGGGTGAATCGCTTCAGCATCCGTCACTTCAGCCGCACTGATAATGGCTGGCACATTCAAATAACTCTGTGCTGAAGGCGCCGGGCCAATACAAACCGACTCATCAGCGAGCTTGACATACTTAGCCTGAGCATCCGCCTCTGAATGCACGACCACCGTTTTAATTCCTAGCTCACGGCAGGCTCGCTGCACGCGCAGGGCGATCTCGCCCCGATTGGCAATCAAAATTTTCTCAAACATACGCTACCCAAACAGTATCCATCCGTTCCCACTGGCACCGCACCCTGCAGCGCCGAGGTCTATGCAAGCAATTACTAGTGCGATCAAGCAATGACAAAGAGGGGTTGGCCATATTCAACAGGCTGACCATTCTCCACCAGGATTTGTTTAACCGTACCGCCAACATCTGCCTCAATTTCATTGAGCAGTTTCATGGCTTCAATAATGCACAGGGTGTCGCCCGCTTTTACTTGTGCGCCCACATCGATAAAGGGAGCGGCACCAGGTGCGGAAGACCGATAAAACGTACCCACCATCGGGCTCTTAACCACATGCCCCTCAAGCGCAGCGGGCGCTGGCTCAACCGCCGCCGCGGCAGCGGGTGTCGGGGGCGCAGCAAAGACGGCGGCAGGAGCAGGGGCAGCAACCAAGGGTGCGGCCGGCTGTGCGCCAGGCTGTGCAAATTTGACGATACGGACTTTTCCTTCGCCTTCCTCGGTAATCTCTAGCTCGGCGATCCCGGATTCGGCCACCAGGTCGATCAAGGTTTTCAATTTGCGTAAATCCATGACTTCTTCCTCCTTCTCGTTTACGAATGTGGCGTGCGGCAGGTTAAGCTTTCAGCGGCGCTGTCGCCCCACAAAAATTTGACGGCACCTTATGCTGGCCGTTGTGTTGAATGACGGAATGACTCGCTTTATGTAGCGACTGAGTAGGTCAGCGCATACTCCAGCGCAGCCACATAGCCTGCTGCCCCCAAGCCCCCAATGACGCCCAGCGCCAACGCAGAAAAATACGAATGCTGGCGGAAGGGCTCACGTTTATAGACATTAGATAGGTGAACTTCAATGAAAGGAATCGCCACCGCCGCCAAAGCATCGCGCAATGCCACGCTGGTATGCGTAAAGGCGGCCGGGTTAATGATGATGAAATCCACCCCCTCAGCTGCGGCCGCTTGCACCCGGTCTACCAACACTCCCTCATGGTTGCTTTGGCAAGTTACCAAGTGCGCGCCCACAGCACGAGCCTGTGCCTCTAAGCGGGCATCAATCTCTGCCAAGGTCATCTGCCCATAGACGCTTGGCTCACGGGTTCCCAACATATTCAAGTTAGGCCCATGCAATACCAAAATCTGTTTCGCCATTGCTACCTTCTCCTCACCCGCCCCAATATTCGTCGCAGTTCGCGGCGCTTACCGCACCACGCCCCCTGCAAACACCAAAAAGACGAGATCAAATAAACTACAGATAGGCTACATTTATATGAAATTGGGCGCATTTTGCCTACAGACTCGCCTTCTGTCTAGCAGTTTTTGGTTTTTGTCTAAATAATAAACAATGGCCATAGCGGCATCGCGTCTGATGTCCACACGCCACACGAAACCAGAGTCAGACAGTGACAGCCTGGCGCCGCTTATTGTCCCCGCGCTGGTGCTACAGCTTGTTGCAAATCGGCCAAGGTAATTCGCCCTGTATGACGCCAGACGATTTCACCACGTGGGTTTAACAACGCAGTAAAGGGCAAGCCCCCTGTTTGATTGCCCAAGCTCGCCGCCAGCTCCGTGCCCTGCAAGCCCCCCAATAAAATAGGATACGTGACAGGTGTTTGGGTTAAAAAGGTACGAACATTACTCGGGGAATCAATCGCCACCCCCAATAAAACCACCTTATTTTTATCTAATTGCTGATAAAACTGATCCAACTCCGGCATTTCTGCCACACAAGGAGGGCACCAAGTCGCCCAGAAATTAACAATCACCCAGCGCCCTGCATACGCCGCTAGAGACTGCGGCTGGCCGTCCAAACTCGGCAAGCTGGCCGCAAAAAAAGCCTGGGTAGAGGCGGTGGGGACTGGCGCCAAGACAGCAGGTGAGGTGGGGCCATAGCGTTGATACACAAAGCGCCCGCCCGCCCCCAAGATGAGCGCCCCCAGCGCACACCCGACCCAGATCCATCCTTGCCATAAGCGTAACTTCACTTTATCTCCTTGGTTTAACAACTCACGGGGCATTAACGCCCACTATACGCTGCTGACGCTGCCGCACCCCGATCTTCTTGCATCACTTGCAACAACTCCTGCCAAGTACCCCGCTCTTTGCGGCGATAAAGCGGCAACATGCCCCCATCTTGCAAAGCAATATTAGTTTGCGCTGACCGTGCCGCGGCATTATCCGACGTAGTAGCAGAACGCCCCGAACCGCGATGTTGCGCGACGTACTCATACAAATACAGGCAAATATCAACATCTTGCCAAGCAAAGTGCAAAAACTCTCCAGCATCTCCGCTACTATCCCCACTGACTAGGGGTTCGACCTGATAATCAATACCAGCATTCAATAAAAAGATTTCTGCATCCTTGGGGTTATCCAAATACAGCTCCAGCCGAACCGGGCTGTGAGCACTGGCCGTTCCATTCCACACCGCGCCCGTCACAAATGGCCCACTTGTCGTGGCGGCCAAATCGGCCTCTTGGAGCCAAGTGGAAAGCCGGCGCAACCAGTCCAGCGCGACCTCTCGCCGGGCGGCCAAGAGGGCAGGCTGCGAATCAGACTGAAACAAGCGCTGATAAACCCGCACTTCTTCCTCGATTTCGCTATTAGAGGGTAAGAGATTGCTGGCCCCACGCGGTAACTCGCCGAGCACCTGCGCAGTCGCTTTGCGTTTGGCTGAGCCGTAGTCGAGCCCGTCTTCGGCAATAAATCGAGCCGCACTCGCGGCGATTTCGGCGCGTATGTTTTCCATAAATCTCATCCTGATAGCGCACGATAAACGCGATGCTAACGCTCTCTTAAACTCTCATGTCGCACTTCTAGTAATGGTGTCAGAAAATACTCAATAACGCGACGTTTCCCCGTTTTTATTTCCACCGAGACTGCCATGCCCGGCGACAGTTTTACGGCAGCACCTCCGACCATAACGACATGACGAGCCATTCCAACGCGGGTAGCGTAGATTAATCCGCGCTTCTCATCATTAATCGCATCATGCGAGACCGTATTAATGACGCCTGAAATCGTACCGTATTTTGTATAGGGGAAGGTTTCGATTTTGATTTCTGCCGCCTGTCCAGGTTTTACAAAACCGATATCCTTATTTTCTAGAAACGCCTCAATATCAAGCGTATCGCCACTTGGCACAATCACCATTAAAGCTTGCGCTGGTGTCACGACTCCACCAATCGTATGGATCGCCAATTGCTGCACGGTACCCGTTACCGGTGCGGTGATCCGCATTAACTCCTGGCGCGACGTCGCTTTGAGTAATTCTTGCTCTAACGTCGTGACTTTTTGTTGACCTTCCGTCAAACTATCTAGTGTGATTCGTCGGGTTTCAGCCACCATTAAGTCTTTTTGGCCGATTGCTTCTCGCAGCGCAGCCTCAATCTCTTGTAAACGACTGCGCTGTGTCGCCAAATCGGCTTCCTGTTCGATACGAATCTGCTCTTTTTCTAGAAAGCCGTGCTGTGAAACGTAATTTTCCGCCATTAGTCGCTGATAATCCTGCGCGCGCTGTCTGACGATCGGGACTGTTTGCTCTAACTTCCGGATAAGCTCCTGAGTGGAACGAACCTCGGCTTGACGTCGATGAATATCTGCCTCAAGTCGGTTCAGCTTAGCCTGATATTCCCCATACTGGCCCTGCACTTGTCGTTGGGCTTCTGCATATCGTAACCCGCTAATACCCGCTGGTTTTGACAGAGAGGGAAGCTGTCCAATACTTAAGGCCTGTATCAGTGCTTGGCTGCGTAGTACCTGCAATTTCGCCACTTGCCAATCCTGTTGAATGCGCTCCCGATCTGCTGTTGTCATTGTTGCATCTAATTCGAGCAATATTTGCCCAGCCTGCACGAACTGGCCGTCCCGCACATGAATCGCCCTAACTACTGCGCTTTCTAAGGGCTGGATGGTTTTACTTCGGTCATTTAATACAATCTTACCCTGCGCGGTCGCGACAACATCAATCTGACCAAAGCAAGCCCACAACAATAACAAGCTTGAGAAACACAGCAAAATCCAGAGTGTTAAGCGAGGGAACGGGGAGGGCGGTGTCTCTTGTAACGCCAGAGCGGCGGGCAAAAAAGCGGTTTCATGCGATAAGCGCACTGGGCTATCTAAACTGCTGCGTTGCTGCCAAACTGCCCGGAAAATTTGTCCATAGCGCTTGAACAGATCGACCCATGCCATGAGATACATTTTTGACATTGATTAGCCCTGCTGTAAGCGGTGTAAATAACGATAGGAGCCACCTTCCTTCGCGAGTAATTCTGCGTGGGTTCCTTGCTCGACAATCTGTCCCCGTTCCATAACAATAATGCGATCAGCACTACGCACAGCAGACAGCCGATGGGCAATGATCAACACTGTTCGTCCTTGACAAATAGCACGCATATTCTCTTGCACAATGCGTTCGCTTTCATAGTCCAGCGCGCTGGTTGCCTCATCGAAAATCAAAATGCGGGGATTTGTGATCAGCGCCCGAGCAATCGCAATACGTTGTCGCTGCCCTCCAGACAATCCCGTCCCGTGCTCACCAACCAGCGTATCGTAGCCCTCGGGTAACTCCAAGATAAACTCATGCGCGCCGGCTAATGTCGCTGCATTCACCACCGCGTCCAACGGTGCGCCAGGATCTGCCAACGCAATGTTGTCGCGAATACTCCGGCTAAACAACACATTTTCCTGCAACACAACCCCAATTTGGCGACGCAAAGAAGTGGCATCCGCCATCGCAAGATCCATCCCATCGACCAGCACACGCCCACTTTCTGGCACATACAAACGCTGAACCAGTTTTGTTAAAGTGCTTTTTCCAGAACCGGAACGCCCCACTATCCCGATTACTTCACCCGGTGCCACATCCAAAGAAACTGACTGCAATACAGGTGCCATTTCAGGGCGATAGCGAAAGATGACTTGATCAAACTGAATCTGCCCGCGTAATCGTGGCAATGAGCTCTTTTGTCCACTAAGCTCAGTGCGCGTATTCAAAATATCAGCCAATCTTTGAACCGAAATACCAGTTTGCTGGAAATCCGTCCACAACTGCGCCAATCGCATTACGGGCTGCGCAACTTGGCCAGACAACATATTGAATGCCACTAACTGTCCGACTGAAAGATCGCCCTCTATCACCAATTTTGCCCCAAAATATAGGGTTGCTACCGTCACTAACTTGCTAACCAAACTAACCCCATTATTGGCTAACATCCCCAATGTGCTGGTTCGAAAACTGGCTTGAACATACGCAGCAAGTTGACTATCCCATTTACGTGTCCATTGCGGCTCAACCGCCATTGCCTTCACCGTATCCATGCTGCTTACCGTCTCAACCAAGAATGATTGATTCTCAGCCCCTCGATTAAATTTCTCATTTAAGCGGGCACGTAACAGAGGGGTAAACAATAAAGACAAGACAACGTAAGCGGGTAACGAAAGCAAAACCAATGCGGTTAAGCCCACGCTGTAATAAAACATGACTGCAACAAAAACGACTGCAAATAGCAGATCTAGCACCACAGTAATCGCATTACCTGTTAAAAAATTACGGATATTTTCCAATTCCCTTACCCGTGCGACAGAATCGCCAACTCGACGTGCCTGAAAATAAGCAAGGGGTAAGCTTAATAAATGCCGAAATAATTTTGCTCCTAGCTCCACATCAATTCGACTGGTTGTATGAGAAAACAAATAGCTTCTTAAACCGCTCAATACAATCTCAAATAAGGTCACCCCTAACAATCCTAGCGTGATCACATCCAGCGTACTCCAACCGCGATGTACCAATACCTTATCCATCACCACCTGAAAAAATAACGGGGTAACCAGTGCAAATAGCTGCAAGACCAAACTCACCAAAAGCACCTCTAACAATAACTTTCGGTACTTAACCAATGCTGGAATAAACCACGTGAAATCAAATTTAGTTAACTCGCCAAGCAGAGTGGCTCGTGAAGTAAATAAAATTAAAGCTCCCTGCCAACCAGTTTCAAACTCTGCGAGCCCCCATGTTTCTGGCCGACCCGTTGCTGGATTCTGGAGCAACACCTGATCCCCCTCCGCACGGGCCAAAATCATATAAATCGTCTCACCCTCCGAGTCACGCATGATCGCTAGCGCAGGTAATGGCGTTTTATCCAACCGGCTCAGGGTCGGGCGAATGAGCTTCGCCTGTAACTGCAGGTGCTTGGCCGCCAACAAAATATCTGCTTGGGTTAATCGGCCACCATCACAAGAGAACTGATGTTGCAACTGATCTGGATCAGCGGCGACACCATGCAA
The DNA here is from genome assembly GCF_003335215.1 of Parvibium lacunae. Lineage (GTDB taxonomy): Bacteria > Pseudomonadota > Gammaproteobacteria > Burkholderiales > Burkholderiaceae_D > Parvibium > Parvibium lacunae. The sequence continues at coordinate 312,320 of NZ_QPGB01000003.1, forward strand.
GCGCGCCATGAGAACCAAAGCAATTAGACCAGTATCAATATTTGAGGGAGAAGAAACAGGTAACGTCATAATGTAGAGTTAGTTCCCGCCGCTGCAGCGGCGGGTTATTCGGTTAGGTCAAGCTCGCACTCAACCAAGCTTTGGCGTCAGTTTGGCTACTATTAGTGAGGCTGGTTTGAGCCGCCGCAGGCGGGGCAAAGCTGGCCATAGCCTGTACTAGAAGTCCGATTTGCTGCTCAAGCAAAGGGTCCGCCGCTTTGTTACCTATAGCGCCAACCACAGTAACCTCTGGCGCCCAAATGTAGGTATCCGCCACTGCCAATGCGTCACCCCATAAGCTATAGCGGCTGGTCTTACCCGCGACGGTTACGGTATCGCCACTAGGCATGAGCGTGACATCAGGTTGAATAGATTCCTGATTTGTCTGACTGGCTCCACCCTGAAGAACCGTTTTGTCACCATAATCAATCCCAATCGAAGCTTCGTTAAGGGTCTGCGATGATTCTGTTGCTGCTGGGGTTGTTGACTCACCCCATAAGCTGTAGCGGCTGGTCTTGCCCGCGACGGTTACGGTATCGCCACCAGGCATGAGCGTGACATCGGGTTGAATAGATTCCTGATTTGTCTGACTGACTCCACCCTGAAGAACCGTTTTGTCACCATAATCAATCCCAATCGAAGCTTCGTTAAGGGTCTGCGATGATTCTGTTGCAACTGGGGTTGTTGACTCACCCCATAAGCTGTAGCGGCTGGTCTTGCCCGCGACGGTTGGAGAATTGCTTTCGGGTGTAATCGTTACATCGTTAATACTAGCGATTTTTAGATTATTGGCCGAGCTGACTTGTGCGGCGAGGCTGAGTCGTGACTGAATCTGGGCTGCATTCCAAATTGTGTTATCACTAAAGATAATTGTCTCAACTCGATACTGTCCTGAAAGATCGAAATAATTAGTAATAGTTACCGCGTCGTTCACGGCATACTCTAGAACAAGGTGGTCTGCCTGTCGTTTGACAGCACGGACAGCACTTGCAGTCACATCAGTGAATCTCAATATATCGTTATTCCCTGTACTACTATCTTGGTCGGTAATCGTATCAATTCCAGCTCCTTGGCTCACCTGATATGTATCATTCCCTACTCCCCCAATCAAAATATCATTCCCTACTCCACCAATCAGGGTGTCTGCACCAGCACCGCCATCAAGCGTATCTGCACCAGCCCCGCCGTTGAGGGTGTTGTTACCACTGTTGCCCGTGAGAATATTGTTCAGCGCATTACCTGTGCCGTTAATGGCAGCCGTGCCAGTCAGGGTTAGGTTTTCTACATTCGCACCCAGGGTGTAGGTGATGCTGCTTTGTACTAAATCGGTCCCTTCGTTGAGATTCTCGGTCACGATATCACCGATGTTATCTACCACGTAGGTGTCATTGCCAGCCCCACCTATCATCGTATCTGCACCAGCCCCGCCGTTGAGGATGTCGTTACCGCCAATAGTGGCCGGAATGGAAAAATTAAAGCGTAGTGCTGCATTCCACCACAACCCATTTTGCCCGGCCAGAGTGTTAAGACCATCAAAGGCGGCATTGCCATCACCGATATCAACCATAACACCAGGATCAGTTGGCTTGAGTACAGTCGCCCCAATTGTCACACTATCCACAATGAGATTGCGGTCTTCCGTGCCAATCAAAGCATCATTGGTAAATACCACATCTAGCTTGTTAACTGCTCCGGCAGGAATGGTGAGGTTATTGAAGGTATAGTTAGCTAAACTGGTACTGGTCACGATGGTGCTGCCAATTTTGTTGCCATTGAGCCAGAGTTCCATCTGGGCTCCAACGCCAGCAGCTAAGTTTGCACTCGCTTTGACAATAATACTCTGTGAGTTATTGACCGAGTCTCCATCGCCAATCAAGGTATCGGCACCCGCACCGCCATCGAGCGTATCCGCACCAGCCCCACCGTTGAGGGTGTTGTTACCACTGTTGCCCGTGAGAATATTGTTCAGCGCATTACCTGTGCCGTTAATGGCAGCCGTGCCAGTCAGGGTTAGGTTTTCTACATTCGCACCCAGAGTGTAGGTGATGCTGCTTTGTACTAAATCGGTCCCTTCGTTGAGATTCTCGGTCACGACATCACCGACGTTATCTACCACGTAGGTGTCATTGCCAGCCCCACCTATCATCGTATCTACACCAGCGCCACCGTTGAGGGTGTCGTTACCTGCCAGTCCCTCAATAACATCATTGAGCCCAGTTCCGGTTAAAAGATCATCGCCGTCTGTGCCACGAATTTTATTTTGATTAACTATGGTGATGATCTGCTCATAGGTCAAAGTTGTATTATTGCCAGAAAAATTAATCCGCTCAATCTGATTATTACTTGCAAGCTCAAAATAGTCAGGAATAGTCAACGTGTTCTGAGTATTTTTGTTATCAACAATAATGAGCTTGGTTCCCTCACGGCGCATTAAGTAATCTGACTGACTTCCAGCAAGTCGAATCATATCTAATTGGGAGTTAAGGCTATCCCCATTATCTAAAACGATGTCAGCACCAGACAGACCTCCGCTGTAGTCATAAATGTCTGCTCCCTTTAAGCCACTTAAAGTATTGTTACCTGTATTACCGATAAGTATGTTATCAAACTCATTACCAAAGCCATTAATCGCTTGAGTACCAGTTAATGTAATATTTTCAGTATTGTCCCTAAGACTGTATGACACACTAGTCTTTACCGTATCTATGCCCTCTTGCGCATTCTCAACTACAGCGTCTGAGTCAAGGTCTACAATATATGTATCATTGCCAGCCCCTCCTGCCATGAAGTCCATATCTGCGCCACCATCCAATACATCATCATTGGCACCGCCATATAATCGATCTATGCCATTTCCTCCATTCAGGACATCATTGCCATTGCCACCATACAACTGATCAATCCCGTCTAGCCCAGAAAGCGTATCATTACCATTTCCACCATAAGCGAGATCATTATTTTGATTACCTACCCAACTATCATTTCCACTCGTTCCCCAAAACAATCTCCCCGTTACCAGTGAGTCATACAATCCTACGCCATCAATTATTTCTCCTGAAGCGAATCTTAGGTCGCTGATAGGAGTGCTCATATAACGAACTGGCCCATCGAGGCGAGAAATATAGTGCTCGAAATTAAAATAATTATTAATTCTTATCGAATCATTACTTGAATACTGAATAATTAGGTTGCCTCCCTCTCTTGAGAAAGCCAGTTGTCCAGCATCAACCCCTGAACCGAAAACAATACTTGGCAATGATCCGGTCGCTTGCAAGGAAAGAAAATTGATTGAATCTCGACCGTCGCCAAGATTAAATTCCAATGATGCATTGAATGTTTTTGTGAAGGTTATCTCATCATTCCCTCCTTTAGCATTCAGGGTCCTCACACTCCCAACCGTCATCCCAGGAGCTTGACTACCATTCTGATCCCTCAGTAATATTTTTGAATCTCGGTTATCTCCAATTACCGAAGGGGTGTCATATAGCTCAAAATTTTCAACATTCTGATAGTCAGCAAGATTTATATTTCCATTGGCAATTACAACCGTATCATTACCCTCGCCCTCTAGTTCAATCACCTTGTCGCCACTATTAATAATATATAGATCATCGCCTTTACCGCCTACCAAGGTATCCCCTACCACACCATTCCCAAGTCCCTGATTCACCCGTAATGGACGCATTGTTAGTTGATACGATTCAGAGAAGAGCGAGGCTGTCTGTACAGAATCATTAAATATATATTGCAACTCATCAAAAGCATAAACGCCTACACCATAGGTCGAACCAGTTGCAGTTGTCAGCAATCGGCCGTTTGCACTGCCCAGAATATTATTTTTATCGTTACCGTAACCAGTACGTTTTTCACTAATACCATCAATAAATAAATTTTCTTCAAACGCCTTTAAGCGGTAATCGTTTGATGAAATGATCGTATCCACTGAACCCGCCACCTCCTGAATCGTATCTCCAGGCTCACTCAGTCGATAAACGTTTCGTGCATTTGATAAACCAATATACTCATCTGCCCCTGCGCCGCCATCAAATAACGTATACGCATAAGGAAGATCTATCCCACTTGGGAGCATAAGGTTTGGTAGTTCGTCTATGAATAATCGATTATTTCCTTCATTCCCAAGCAAATGAAAAGCATTAACCGAAGAAGACGTATTTGTATCTATCCGAGCGCCCAGGTTTTCAATATTGTCAGGGAGCTGGTATTGCACCACGCCATTTTGCACGATACCGTTGTTGTCGACGTAGCCTAGTGTAGCTGCGCCGTCACCATTTAAGATTACAGTATCATTACCCTGACCACTAAGTTCATATACTTGGTCAGAACGAGGGCCGAATGCATTGCTCGGGTCAACGTTCCCCCAGCGCGAAAAATATGCTCCATAGCCATTTGCCTGTGGTAGGCCATTTACGAAATAGGTGTCATCCCCAGCGCCTCCATAGAGAGAGTCAATCGACACGCCTATCGGAGGAGCATAACTTCCAGAATATCGATATTGATTAATTCGATCATCAAACCCAACAGCCAATCCATCGAGGCCATAGAGCCTGTCATTCCCTGCATTACCGTATAATGTGTCTTTACCTGCGCCATCAAACAAAATATTATTATTGGCATTCCCGGTTATCTGATTATCAGCGTCATTACCCAACCCATACAGAGCGCTATCAAATAGACTCAAATTTTCTATACCAGCAGGCAGTTTAAAATCAGCCCACGAATTCACGGTGTCTATACTTGTAAAAGTGTTTTCGTTTTGAATGATGGTATTCGTATCGTGAACGGTATAAACATCATTTGCCGCAGAGCCATTGTATGTCAGAGAGTTATGCGTGAGCGCAACGATTTCTGCGCGACTAAGCTGATTGCCATTATCAAAGTTAATCGATACGTTACCCGCCTTAGTTGAAAAAAATTCGCGAACAAATATGGTTTGATCCACACCACGGACCTGAATTAGCAGCCCATCTTCATAATAACCTGTATCAAGGGGGCTCGGTGGCTTGTATGGTGCATTCGGATCTTTAAATCGAATAGGCCTCGGTAGCGCAAAGTTAAAACCCGGTTCCAGGCTGTACTCAAATGGATAGGGAGAAACGTAGCTCTCCCAGCGCGAAAACACCAAATCTTCAGGTTTAATGTTGGATCCGAACACCATTTTAAGGCTGCTCGCATTGAGTGGCTGTGTGACTAAATCATGCCCATCACCCAAGTTAAAGTAATAAGTATCATTACCCACTACATGGGCAAAATAATCCATCCCCTTTCCGCCAGTTAACCCATCATCACCAGCGCCACCATTCAGAGTGTCATTTCCTGCGTTTCCAGAAATCTGATCGGCACCAGAAAAGCCAGTGATTAAATCATCACCATCGGTACCAGTTAATAACTTTTGTCTGATTAATTCATTGCTCCATGTCGTTCCGTTATTGAAGCGGATACTGATTGGTGTTTCTGCGTCAAAAAAATCGTCGATCGTAATAGAATCCCCACCACGATGCTGAATGCGCATTTCACGCGAAAACGATTTGAAGCTGATATCAGCAGGCAAAATTCCAACGCCAAATTCGATGGTGCTGGTTGTCGCTAATCCGTCATAGGTTAACAATCCTATCGTATCCTGACCAAAACCCAGATCAAAACGATAGACGTTATTGCCGCCACCTCCCCCCATAGTATCGTTCCCAGCGCCGCCAACTAAAACATCATTACCTTTGCCTCCTGCCAGGCTATCGTTTCCATCACCGCCATATAACGTATCATTACCCCAATTCATGTCATACGATAACCCCTCTTCTGGCAAAGGCTCTGCATTATCATAACCACCATATAACGTATCATTCCCAGCGCCTCCATACAACTCATCATCCCCAATCAAGCCGACCAACACATCATCTCCCGCCAAACCATCTAGGCGGCCAACATGATTAACATCAATCAGATAATCTGCCCCTGCAGTCGCCCGGCGGGCATACTCATCCAACTGATTAGTCGTTAATTTCGTGCCATCAGCAAACTGTAAGAAGCTAATTCGATTATTTTGTGATCCGAAATAATCCCAAATCAGAAGACTATCATTGGTATCAATAATCTCAATCAATAGCCCGCCTAGTTGTTTCAATGGCTCCCCTAGTGGTGATAATTTCACATCATATCGCTGTGCCTTAATACGTAAATCTGATAATCGAATATCAGGCCCGAACTCAATCACATCAACATCTGTACTGATAGATTTCCTATTATTAATTCCGTCTTTCCCATCGCCGCGATTAAAAATATATTTATCAGAGCCAGTACCACCGCTCAAAATATCATCGCCAACACCACCAATCAAAATATCATCGCCAGCATCACCACTCAAAATATCATTGCCGCCCCTTCCAATCAAAATATCATCGCCAGCACCGCCTGATAATTGATTAATTAAAGCATCCCCTTCTATTCGATTACTTAACGCATTCCCTGTGCCACGACTAGCGTTACCGCTTACGATCAGATTCTCAACATTGTCGGGTAGAGAAAAATCAACAATGCTGCTACGTACCGTATCAACACCCTCCCCAGCCAACTCAATAACTTGCACATTCTCATTACTGACAATATAGACATCATCCCCAGCGCCACCCTCAAGACGATCAGCGCCGCCAGCCCCATCTAAAATATTATTGCCCGCATTTCCTCTCAAACGGTTATCAAGCTCATTACCGGTAATCTTCCAATTTCCCGAGCCTAACAGTTGTCCATTGAATATACCTGTTGGCAAAATCAAATCACCATTATCAGCGCTCGCTCCCTCAAAAATTATCTTGAGCTCAGTACTGCTATACACACGGCCATTTAAAATCAGTGCGCTAATTTCATTCAGATCAATACGAATTTCACCTGCAGTAACTGGGTAAGCCGAACCAGTGCGATAACTCAAGCCTGTTTGAGTAAGACTTATCTGGTCTAAATTGACATTGATCGAAATTGTCGAATCTGCACCACTATCAACAATCGTATCAACCCCATAAGTATCGCTAACATTAAATTCATAACGATCAGCGCCAGCACCCCCAATTAAAGTATCATTTCCACCGCCCCCAACCAGTACATCATTCCCAGCGCCACCGCGTAGGCTATTATCAAGATAATTACCAATCAACCGATCATTACCAGCCCCCCCTACCGCATTTTCCAGAAAACTACGTTCAGCAATATAGGCTTGACCGTCGGCCAAAATACTGGAATTTTTTTGCCCGCGGAAACTCCAGCCACCCGGATTCAAATCAATCGTTACTGACTGTGTTTCTTGGCTGGCATCAAAAGTATCGGTACCAAAACTATCGCCAATGTAATGCTGACCAAACCCATAATTATCATTACCCACACCACCGCGCACGCCATACAAATATTGCAAAGCAGCCACATCAAATAGCGATAAGCTGGTTTTAGGCCCCCCCACTTTTGTATACGACATCAAAGTGTTGTTAGTATTATTTTCTGCATTAGGTAGCACTGGGGCCTCAAAAGGATGCTTTAAGCCTAACGCGTGCCCTACCTCATGCAAAATAACCTGGAAACCAGACTGCCCTTCAGATAAAGATTGCCGCGTTACCAGCTTATGGTTAGCATCTTTGAAGGTCTCTGAAAACAGTAAACTATTCAAATGCACATCACCCGTTTGCGCCACTGCATAGCCAGCAAATGCCGATAAATTCTCACTACTCAAGTCATCTAGCATAAACCGCATATCGCTACCAGCAACATTAGATGTTTCCAAGAAATCGATTGGAATAACCTCACTAAACTTACTCAGTGCCGAGCGCACTGCTTGTTTTTGCTCATCGGTAAAGGCATATACATTTTTCTCACCTGCCAGAGGGGAACTGGCAAAGCTGTATGTAATAAAACCTCGATAGTTATAACTCATGTTGGTCAAGACTTTTATTTCATCTCGACTTAACAGTGCGTTAATAAAGTACGGTAAATTTTTATCCGCAAAAGGATCAAGCGGTGCCGTGCCAGGGTCTGGAGCAGGGGCCATTGTTAATATTTTTTCAGTATCCCATGACACCCCATCAGCAAAAGCAATCGACGCAATGACTGGATTATCAGGGTCATATTCTCCGGCCCCTGCAGAACTGTCTCCATGGCTTGGGCCGCCAGTGTAATACCCCTTAACCCTAACGCTATCTTGCCCAGCTGATCCATACTCAACAACCAAATCGCCTGAATCTCTAAAAACGCGCTTTACCAAACTAGAGTCAAACTTGAAACAAATCAAATTTCGCGAGCCATCAGTGCCAAAATCTTGAATCGTATCTGCCCCATCCCCCAAACCAAACACATACGTATCACTGCCGCCGCCACCGTACAATTCATCGTTACCTACTCCCCCCTCCAGCAAATCATTACCAGCAAAGCCGCTTCCATTGTCGCCATACAAAAAATCGCTACCCTCTTGCCCAAGCAAGATGTCATCGCCATCACCGCCGGTTAAAATATCATTATCTTTTCCACCATCTAATAAATCATCGCCGCTGGCCCCATCCAGGCGATCATCTCCATCCTGCCCGAATAACACATCGTTTCCTATGCCATCCGACTCAAATTCCTGCAAAGTGTCTGCCCCCGCACCACCTTCCATATAATCATTTCCCTGACCGCCATACAGATCATCGGCATCTGCACCGCCATCCAAATAATCGTCCCCTAAATCCCCCCACAAATAATCGTCCCCCGCTCCCCCAGCCAAGTAATCATCAGTAGGGTAGTCTCCGTCACCTACAACATATGGCGCATCCCCGATCAAAATATCATTGTTATCACCCCCGAAGAGCGTATCTGCCCCCAAACCACCTATTAAAAAATCAACACCATCACCGCCATCTAAATAATCATTACCATCATCACCACTCAGCTCATCCGCACCAGTCCCACCCTGCAGTTGATCATTGCCGCCCAAGCCTAACAACACATCATCATTCTCATCGCCGCTTAGTAAATCATTATTATTAGCTCCATAAATTACATCATTCCCAATCCCACCATAAATTCTCGCCCCCATCCCCCCCGTCCCCGGGTTTAATAAAGTTAGCGGCGAATCAAACATAATCGCAATCGACTGTGTAATAGGTGCCAGACCAAAACGAGGATCATCTCGCTGCACATAATCACGAAACTGAGCTACATACTCGGTCACACCTAACTTAATTCCAACATCAATTCGCTGCTTACCATCAACCCCCAAAAACCAACTCAAATACTTACTCAACCCACCGTTATTTTCCAGAAGTGTCGAACTCACATCAAAAACATCATAGCGCCCAGTTCGGCTCTCCACCACACTCGGCGCACTACCGCCCCAACGATAAGCATATCCCCCGTTCACTGATTCAGCATAAACACCAGGGAAATCAGCATAGAGCGCCCCATTTAGCAGGACCGGGCCATAATCCCCCGCTGCATACCGCCCGGATTTCGACACCAGATAACTCACCCCATCTGGCCCCGACACAAGATCCCAACCCACACTTACCCCCGCTCGCACCACGTCATTCCCCGCTCCAGCGAAAATCGTATCACCCCCATCGCCACTCAAAATAATGTCATTACCCTCCCCCCCATCCAGCCAGTCGCCTAAATTTCCCCCTGAGATCAAATCATTCCCAGTCCCTCCAAGAAATACATTTTTAGCAACAAGCTGGCCTACTATAAAATCATTACCAGCGCCACCATCCACTGCAGTTTCTCTACCAACAATATCAACCTCATTTCTGAAATACCCCAAATATGAACCATGCGTATTTGCCAACTGCTGCCGCTCAGCCCCACTCATTGCGCTCAGGTTCAAGAGTGGTACTGCCGGCTGGCTGGCTACGGCCTCCTGCCCCGCCAGGCTAATACCGAGTTTGCCAGGGGCCCAGTTTTTAACATACACGGTGTTTTTTAAATCCCCGTTGAAGTTGATCGCCAGCAGGCTCTGACCATCCAGGTCGTAACGCCGAATTTCATAGCCATTACCGACCCAGGCAAGCTTTTTGTCATCATACGTCGCACTACCGACTTTACTGCCCATGTAGCTGATCTGGCCCAGGCCATCGGCATCGTCGATCAGGTCTGTCCCAAAATTGGCGGTGTCAATGGCGTAGATGTCAGTGCCTTGCCCGCCTTGTAAATAGTCGGCCCCCGTGCCACCCACCAGGGTGTCGTTACCACTGCCAGTGGTGAGGTTGTCGGCGCCGTCTCCGCCATACACAAAGTCGGTGCCATTGCCGGTGACAATGGTGTCGTTACCAGCATCACCATAGAGATTGTTTTTGGCGGCTTGGCTTTGGATGAGGTCGTTGCCACTGCCGCCTTGTACCAGTTGGGTGGCGCTGCCAGCGCTGATTTGAATGACGTCGTTACCGTCATCGCCATTGAGGCTGTTGTTGTCGGTAGCTTGGTCGGTCAGGTAATCATTGCCGGTGCCGCCATACAGGGTGTCTTGACCACTGCCGCCTTCTATAAAGTCATTCCCGTCATCGCCGTTGAGGGTGTCATTACCGCTACCGCCTAGCAGTTGGTCGTTACCATTGTCGCCATTGAGGGTGTCCGCTCCGGCGCCGCCTATTAGGGTGTCGGTGCCTTGGCCGCCGTTGAGGGTGTCGTCACCGGTGCCGCCTTCAAGCCAGTCGTCTCCACCAAGGCCATTGAGGGTGTCGTTGCCCGCACCGCCATAGAGGCGGTCGTTGTGGTTTTGTCCTTCTAGAAGGTCGTTTCCAGTGCCGCCAAAGCTCACTAGGTGGGTGACGGTGGTGGAGGTGATGGGGTTGATGAGTATGCTTTGGG
>NZ_QPGB01000004.1 GCF_003335215.1 Parvibium lacunae
GAGGGTGGTGCTGGCAAGGTTTTGTAGGAAGCTGTTGGCAACCACGGTGCTGCCCGCTTGGTTGGCGCTGGGGTTGACGTTGAGGGCGCGGGCCATGCTGCCGTTGTCAAAGCTGTTGGTGCTGGTGTCAAGGTTGGTGGTGTCGCTGGTGCTGGTTTCTGCATAGCGTGACCCTATTCTATTCCAAGAATCATCCTAAAAAAAGATTCATAGCGGTTACCACCAGCTATCGAAACGCACGCGTCTAAGGTATTTTTCGACAAAGCTTTATTTGTGCGCACCGTATGATCGACAAGGCACTGGCCAAGATAATTTGCCGCTGGCACTAACGTCAACAAGAATTTTTCTACACTATCGGCACACTCCCAGAGAGTATTTCCCGGCGAAGTTAAATCAGCAACAAAAACCTTGCCAGAAGACTTATCAACCACCAATGGATCTGCCTCTACCTGACCAATGATCTGCCCTGCCTCAACAGTTTTCGGCGCACTTAAAAACCGGATCATCCCAACTTCCAGATTGGACGGATCATATTGAGTAAAAAATTCTTTCACAACATCCATTGAGTTCGTAATCGAGACGCCACCATCTCTAGGAATAATATTAAATGAAGAAGTAAACTCTTGAACATCTTCGTCTGATAATCCAAGCCCCTTCAAGGCTTTCTCACTTGGCGTTGCTTCGCGCAACGAGACACATAACAATTCAAAGTCCATAATCAGTCTCATTGGTTAGGATGTAGAGCCTTGTACCATTTCTGGTGAATAGTCTCTGGCAGCGGCGTAGCTATTGGCCCTTGATCAATATGATGGTGAACCAATTTATCTCTTGAGAAGCCTTGATGTTGTGGAAAATTTTCAATCCAAGTATCGTTGACTACTGGAGATCGGCCAGCCCTAATTTTAGCCAAATTTGCAGCATCAAAATATTCTGGATTTGTTTCTGCCATTTGACGCCAGAACCACGGACCATTTCTTGGGAAACCTGCAGCATTGGTTCCGGAACTTTCAGGAGCTTTACGCATATCTATGGTTGCGCCCGGCTTCATGTAGCTTTCAGGAATAGGACTGAATTCTGTTGCCCTTGCCGTACCTCCCACCACTCTCCCGAACGACAATGGTAGCGGATTCGCATTCAGCGTACCATACTCATAAGGCCGTGGGGTAATCTTCCAATCCGGCACACCCAAATCACGCAAGTACTTGGCTGAGCCTTGGATTCCTTGCGCAATGCCTTCACCTACATCAGCACCCAGCACGGGCAGTCGGTTGAGTTGCTTAATACCCAGCCCGCCGACTTTACTCCCCACTGGCCCTAGCGCTGCGCCTGCCATAAACTCAGGTACGCTCTCTGGGGCCAGAGCGCCTACCACAGCATAGCCAGTGCCATAGAAGCGATAGGCTAGGCTGCCTTCAGGGGCTTGCGCACCGCGTCTTACAAAGAAGGCAAGCGTTTCTTCTTTGAGTCTATTAACCGGGTCAGTGACCGGCTGTGTGAGCGCGGGGTTATTGCTGGTAAAGGTCAGTAAGCCAGCTTCGCTAGGCGCTTGCGGGGGCATGGCGCTGCTGGTGTCTGCATAGCGTGTTAGGCGGGCGTTTTCAGTGTTCGCTTGGTAAAACGTCTCATCAACAAGCTGACTGGCTTCTAAACGTTGTTGGAGAGACTGGTAAGTGGGAATCTCTTCAACTGTCACGCGCACTGGGTTGTTGCGATAGAGCTGCCTTTGTACTTCATCGCCCTTAGCGTTTTCTCGTTGAATCCAACCCTCTCGGCGCTGCTGCGCTTCCCAGTTTTCTTGGCTAAGCGTTGTGTTGGCGTTTTGCCAAGCTTGATATCTCTCATAATTTTGTCGAGCCATTGAGTCAACATCATTTGGGCCAACATCATTTACTGGCGATATTCTTAACTTACCACCTAGCTCACGTGGCTCATCCCCCATCCCAGTAATAGTCATGCGGACAATCAATAGGGTCAGGATTCGTTGAATTTACACTAGCCTCTAGGATTATTTTGTTCTGCGCGCTTCAATTTACGTTCTCCCATTTTTGCATCAATTCAAGCACACATACCGAATAACAATCAGCCGCATCCGGCGCTTACGCGGTTCGGTTACTACGCTTGTTTTGATAGCGCTGCCAGGTAATTTGCCATGCTATTGCTGCGACAGGGATTAGCAATAAATCAAAGGGAATGCGAAAGCGCAGGCGAGTGAAGAAAATCGCACTCAGGCAGGCATTCATCACATAAAGCACCAGAATGAATTTCTCCATGGCATGGAGGGGATATTCTCGCCGGTAGCACAAGCGGAGTAAGCAGAGTAATAACAGTGGGTAATAGGTTAACGCTACCGCCAGTTTACTGATGAGACTCGTCTGGCCATCGGTGTAGAGCGTGTTATGAAAATGAAAATGGTTTAGCCACTTGCCAACATATAACTCGACAGCTTGGGTGGGATGCTGGCGAATCCAATCTATGGCTGCCTGCCGATAATACCGATCAGCATCAATTTCGCTGAGCGTAAAACCGATTTTTTTGTAGGCATCAATATCTAAATCGCCGCCGGTGTTGTAGCGGGTATTCTCAGAATTGCCATAGAGTAAATTCACCCCGCCATTGGTAGAAACCGGGACAAAGGCATGCAGGGTCTGCCAGTTGCGATAGGTCCAGGGTGCCATCACGGCCAGAACAGCGAAGGTAAATAAAACGGTGCGGGCCGTGCTGCGCCAGTCAGGCCGTGCTTGGCTCCCGCGCCACCACAGATAGAGCGCGCAGAAGGGGGCAATATACATAAACGAGGGGATGGTTAAAATCAGATAGCCATAGAGCAAACCCGCCAGACACACACGGCCCCAATGTGGCGGCTGAATGAGTAAACAGAGTACCAACACCAATAGCAGGCTGCCGAATATTTGAGGGTAAAGGGTTGAGCTGGTGTAGATGGCAAGCGGGCTGGCCAATAATAACCAGATAGTGGCTGATTCAGCCACAGCGGGTTGCTGGGGCGAAAGCAGGCTTGGCAATGGGGGCGTTTGCGGGGTGGTTTGGCCCCGAAGCAACTGTTGGGTGAGGTGCCGCAAGCCGAGGCCAATGCCCAGCAAGAAAAAAGCATTGAGTAACTTGGGTAGCAGCACACTGGGGGTCAAGGCCTGTAAGCCTGCCAGTAAAAACGGGTAGCCCGGTGGGCGATAGGCGGTGAGTAAGCGGCTGTCAGCATCGATATAGCCGTGGCCAGCCAGCAGGTTTTGCGCCAGCCCTAAATACTCGCGTTCATCAATAAATGGGAGGGCGCTGCCGCGCCAGGCAATCAATCCGCAGGCGAGACAAAATAACAAGGCCAGCAAAGACCGTGGCTGGGTTAGAGGGTGTTGTCGTGTCGACAAAATAGACATGGCATTCCTTCATCGGGCGAACCGCCCTGAGCTGGCATTGTAATGTAGGGTACCATTGCGCAACTAGGGATCATTATTTTAATCATCATGCTATTTCACCGCTTACTTGCAGCACCCACAGCCCCCCATTTTTTTAGGTCGATTGCTACTATTAACCGCATCTCGTTCCTGCGCTATGGTTCACGTATTTCGGCAATTTTGTCGGGTGCCATGATTGTGCTGCTGACCGCCTGTGGCGGCGGCGGTGGCGGCGGTGGCGGCGGTGGTGGTGGCAGCACGGCAGGGTCGGTCGGCCCGGCTGCCAGTAAAGAAACCGCGCTGGCACAGGCGCTGGGCGCCAGCCCACGGCTTTTGATCGGCCTGGGCACGGGCAATGAAGTCGCCACCATACAAGCGCAGATTAGCCGCATTGATATTTATGATCGGTATATCAACAATGTCGGGCCTACTTCGTGGCCTTACTGGGTCTTGCCTACGGGGGAGTATATCAATCAAGTAACCCGCGAAGCCGCACAGGTAGGGGCGGTTCCGATGTTTACTTTGTATCAGATGGCGACCAACGGTGATGGCAACCTCAGCGGCCTTACCGACACCACGTTTATGACCAACTATTGGAACAATGTGCGGATTTTGTTTCAGAAATTAGGGGCTTATAACAAGCCAGCGCTGGTGCATTTTGAGCCAGACTTTTGGGGCTATGCCCACCGCGCATCGGTGCTCGGTGAACCTGCCACGGTTGGCGCTAAGGTGAAGCTCAACAGTGATTGCGTTGATCTGGGTGACCACGTCGCCGGCCTCGCGCAGTGCCTGATTCGCATGGCCCGCAACTATGCCCCTAAAACCAAAGTTGGGTTTCCGCCTGCAGACTGGGGCGAATACCCCAGCAGTAAGGTGGCTGATTTCATGCTTAAGCTGGGTGCGGACCAAGCCGACTTCACCGTTTTACAAACCTTGGATACCGATGCCGGTTGCATGGAAGCGCGGACATTGCCAGAGTGCCAGCGCACCGGCAGCCAATGGTATTGGGACACAAACAACGTGAGCACCCCGAATTTCCGCCAGCACTTAACGACCGCACGGCTCTTTCGCGACACATTGGGTTTGCCATTGATTTGGTGGCAAACCCCGATGGGGGTGCCCGCGACAACGCCCGGTGGCAGCAATGAGCGCTGGCGTGATAATCGTGTCAAATATTTCTTTGATCATCCCGATGAAGTTGTCGCTGCCGGTGGTGTCGCCATCGTCTTTAGCGGCGGGCCAAAACAAACCAAAATGAGCACTGATGGTGGGCAGTTTCGCAATGCCTACACCAACTACCTTTCGCGCCCAGTGGCGTTACCTTAAGACGAACATAACCACTACCAAACCAGCCCCAACCAACGGTTTAGCCAGCCAGCCGGGGCTTCACTGGGCAAACTAAAGTGTCGCAATGCGCCATATTTCTGGCGCAAGGTGGTCAGGTCTTGTTCCATAGTGGTCGGGCAGCTTACGCGTTGGTGGTAATCGAGTACGTAGCGAGTTTGCCCTTGATAGGTTTGCTGGTAGCCAATGGCCGCTGGGGGGAAACATAGTAAGTACGGCCCTTGCCGGGCCGATAGGCCCTGAATCGGCTCCACAACCCCCAGCAGTGGCTGACCCGCCGCGTCAACGCCATGCATGTATTGCTCACGATCAACAACTAACCAGTGCACCCCATGCTGCGCCAGAAAAGCGGGGCCTTGCCCTGCCTGCAAGGCTTGCCAGTATGCCGTTGAGGCGACTAAGCCCTCGGTATGAATAAAGCCCCAGGCGGAGGGCAACCAATAGCCCAATGATCCCGCTCGATCCCCCATCGCGACCACCGCGGGCGGCTGCTGCGCAATAAAGGTTTGCAACAGCAGGAGATTTTGTCGGGGATACCAATCTTCACTGAACCCCGGTTTGAAAAACGCTTTGGCACCGTAAGCAATTTGCCGCGCACCAGACAAGGCACTAACCACGATCAAGGCCAGGGCACACAGAATGACCATCCCCCACGCGACATTGCCCCGATTGATGTTGCGGCCTGTCGCCAGATTTAACGCCAGGTAGTGCAGGCTGGCGGATAGTGCAAACAACGTGGCCAATGCTAACGGCCAGGCATACCAATCCCATACCGGCCAGCCAGAAAACAGGCCGTAGTAGAGCGCGCACAGTGCCGCGGTGGCTAGACATAACCCGCCTAAACGCTGCGCGGGATGCGCGGCACACTGCAAACGATAACGCCAGTACGTATTGAGCAACACCATACTGAGCGGTAGCGCTGCCATGCTCAGATACCAAACCGCGACAGCCATATTTTCGCCACGCACAGCGCCCAAGGCCTTGCTAACGCCACTGACGGGCAAGGGCAAGCCAAACCACAGCTGGTTTAGCAAGAGGTAGGGCAGAATAAGTGCCAGCGTGAGACTCGCGCAACGCCAAGCATCATGCCACCAGGCTTGTAACTGCTGGCGACGTGACCCTTGTGGTAAGGCATAGCTTGACCAAGCAGCAAGTGTCCAGACCGGGGCCAGCGCCAAGGCATCCAGCCGGCTATAGAACAACAACGCAAAGCATGCCCCACGCCACCCCCACTGCGAGGGCGTGGTGCGCAAGAGCAGCAGGATTGCGGGTAACAGTAAGACGGTTTCCATCCCAAAACAAAAGACAAAGGGATAGAGCAATAAAGTGAGAATAAACGCCAACGGGCTCACGACATGCTGGCGGCGCATTAATCCGGCACAGGCCAGCCAGATCAGCCCAGTTAATGCCACCGCGAGTTGAGCCAGCAAGGTCCGATCACCTTGCGCCAGCAGCCCCAAGCCGCTCAGCAGGAGCAGCCAAAGTGGCTGGTAGCCGTTGGTTTGCAAGGGAGGGTGAAACTGGGAGCCGAGCCCTTGGCCCAAATGTAGCGCCACCCCGAGGTAGTAATACGCATCGTCATACAGCGCATGCACCCATTGCAGGGGGGGCTGTGTCCCCATCACGTAGATAATCAATAACTGAATCAGCAACAAGCCGGCTAAGCTTATTTGAGCCAAGCGAGTCTCAATACGGGTCCATAGAGCAGGGTGAATAAGCGCGGCCACGGCATTTTCTTTCGAATGCAAAGCCTGCAGTATAGCTTTGTGATGATCTGAACCGAGCTTGGCGTGCAAAAACGAGAACAGATCAACCGTCAAGGAGCCAGCCCGCTGACCTCAGGGTTGAAGCATGCTACGCTCTGCAATCATGAGTGGCGGTGAGCATCAATACGGGGATTGCTAATCGCTCCCTGCAGGCGTCGATCTCTTGTCATTCTATTGCTGATATTGCTTCCTTTCTGGAGAATACCCATGCTGTCTTGTTTGCGTTATGTCGCAGCGTTGCTTTGTTTATTCAGTGCCTTGCCGTTGGCAGCCGCTGAAATCGCGGGAGAGCGTTTCAACCCACAGACTCAAATGGCAGGCCAACCTTTGCAACTTAATGGCGTTGGCGTGCGTAGCCGGCTAGGGTTTAAAGTGTATGTGGCCGCTTTGTATCTGGCCGAGCCAATTCGTCAAACCAGCGAGCTGGCACCCCGAGCCAGTCGGCGCTTGGAAATACGCCTACTGCGCGACCTCAGTGCCGACACCTTTCTAGAGGCACTACGCAAAGGCTTGCAAGACAATACCCCAAGCAATCGGCAGGAAGTATTGCGCGATCGCGTGCAGCAGCTTGAGCAAGTAATCAGTACACTTGGCAGTGTCAAAAAAGGGGGCGTTATTCTTTTCGATTACAGCATAGAGAGCGGCACACGCCTCACCGTCGATGGTAAACAGCAAGGCGGGCTGATTCCCGGTGAAGATTTTGCCAACGCGTTATTTCATATCTGGCTGGGTGACAAGCCGGTTGACAGTGACCTAAAACGCGGGCTACTCGGCTTGCGCTAGCGCTTGGCAGCATGTCAGCGCGGTTTCAATAAACTGCCTGACTTTTGCATTCAAGTATTTGGTGCTCGGATAAACCGCGTAGACCGGAACAGTGGGTAAATCATAATCAGTCAATAACGATAACAGCCGCCCCTGGCTTACCGCGGACCGGGCAATTAAATGCGGTAACTTGGCGATGCCAAAGCCCGCTAATGCGGCATCCAGCAAACCTACACTATTATTGGTTTTGAGCCTGATTTGCGCTGCCGGAAGGGCGATTTCCCAAGACTGACTGCCCTGCCGGAAAGACCAACTGAGGCGGTGACTTCCTGCAGTAAAGGCCAATAAGGTCTGTTGGCTCAGATCCGTCGGGTGGGTGGGTACTGCTTGCTGATCAAGATAGCCAGGGCTGGCAAATAGGCCATAGCTCAGCTCGCACAATTTACGCGCTTGCAAACTTGAGTCCGGCAAGCTACCGACACGAATGGCCAAATCAACCCCTTCATGCACGAGATCCACCAATCGGCTGGTGTAATCCACCTCCACCTGAACCTGAGGAAACTGCGCCAGATAAACTTGCAACCAGTGATTCACTTGAAGTTGACCAAACTCAACGCCACAGGTGAGTCTTAAGGTGCCTTCGGGAACCCCATGTTGCTGGCTGACCATCTGCTGCGTGTCTTCAATCGCACTAAGAATACTCAAACAACGCTCGTAGACCGCACGCCCCATTTCCGTCACATGCAGGGCACGGGTCGAACGCTGCAATAGCTGGATACGTAATTGTTTTTCCAGGGCGGCAACCTGCCGTGAGATGTGTGCCTTATCACTTCCTAACAACGCCGCAGCACGGGTAAAACTGCCTGACTGCACCACTTTGGTAAAGGCCTGCATTTGCGCAACATCCATTATCACCCTCCTTATTGTTGTTTTAATTTACAACATTAAGTTTCATTTATAGATATTTATCCAATTAAAACAACATTTTATAGTCGTTGCGACCCAATTAGGAGCAGAGATGAGCGTAGAAAACACCAACCGCGTTAACCCCGACCGCCCCAAGCGGATTGCCCTTGTTGTCAGTAACCCCGCTGTTTCGAGCACGACAGGCTGGCCCGTTGGTTTTTGGTGGAGTGAGCTGACACACCCCTATCTTGAATTTACCGAGGCTGGCTATCTCGTCGACATATACAGTCCCGACGGCGGCCCCGTGGTCGCGGATGCCATGAGTGATCCCCGCGACAGCAGTGGTTACTCAGCGGCAGATATTGTTAGCCTGGGGTTTATTCATCATCCGCAGCTCATGGAAAAGCTCACGAATACCCCAGCCATTGGGACGCTCCAGATCGCAGACTACGATGCCTTGGTAGTAGCAGGTGGGCAGGCGCCGATGTTCACCTTTGCCAGCGCCACCGCGCTGCAAGCAACGTTTGTCGCCTTCTATGAACAGGGCAAAGTTGTTGCCGCGCTGTGTCATGGCACCGCGCTCTTAGCCTATGCCAAACTGAGTAATGGCGAGTATCTGGTGAAAGGTAAAACCGTGACGGGCTTTGCCAACGCCGAAGAAGATTTCGCCGATCAAGCGGTTTGGGACTACGGCTTACTCGCCCGCGACAAGCATGTCATGCCGTGGCGCATTGAAGACCGGCTGCGCGAACTCGGTGCCAATTATATTCAAGGTGGCTTGTGGCGATCGTTTGCGGTACGCGATGGCAACCTTGTCACAGGCCAGCAAAATTTCTCGGGCAGACTGACTGCGCAATCAGTAATCGCTGCCCTCGGGCAATAAACAACAATCAACCCTCAGGAGAACGCAATGAAACGAAGTGGTCAAGCAGTGTGGCAAGGAGATGGGCTCACCGGTAAAGGCAACCTCACTACGCAGAGTGGGGTATTCAAGGCCCAGCCTTATTCTTTTAACACCCGCTTTAAGAGTGAAGACGGTCTGGCAGGCACCAATCCCGAAGAATTAATTGCGGTTGCCCACGCCGGTTGTTTTACGATGGCCCTGTCTTTCATGCTGGCCGGCGCGGGTTACGTCGCGGATGAATTGCAAACCGAGGCACAAGTTGAACTCCAGCAGCAAAACGGCCAATTCACCATCAGCGCCATTACCCTGAACTTGCAGGCCACCATTCCAGGCATCAGTGACAGTGAATTTCAAGAAATTGCGCACACCGCCAAGGCGAATTGCCCGGTTTCTAAGGCTCTCGCAGCGACGCCAATGACGCTCAATGCCAGTTTGCGGGGGGGCTAAGATGATCGCTGTTATTGGGGCGGGGAATGTTGGCAGCGCCCTCGCCCAAGCGTTGACGCGGATTGGAGAGCCACTGTGCATAGGGGTGCCTGACCCAGAGAAATACCAGGGTCTGCAAACAACGGTGCCCGGCGTAGCCATCACAACCGTAGCACCAGCCATTGAGCAAGCAGACTTAGTGATTTTGGCCGTGCCTTACCCTGCGGCGTTAGCCATTGCCAACGCTCGCCCAGACTGGCAGAACAAAATTCTGGTTGATGTGACCAACCCGCTTGCGCCCGGGCTCGCTGGTTTGACGCTTGGCACCCACACCTCCGCGGCTGAAGCCATTGCCGCACAGGCACACAACGCACGCGTGGTCAAAGCCTTCAACACTACCGGCGCTGAAAATATGTTGAACCCGGTTTACCCCACCGGGCGGCTGATGATGCCAGTCTGTAGTGACCATATCGATGCCCGCGCCAAAGTGCTGGGGCTGGCTGAAGCAATCGGCTTTGCGGCGGTGGATTGCGGTGAATTAGCTGCCGCCCGCTACCTGGAACCCTTTGGTATGACTTGGATCCACCTCGCCTTTAAACAAGGGCGCGGGCGGGCGTTTGGGTTTGGTTTGCTGGAGCGCCCAGCCTAGGCAACTGAGCTAAGTCGAAGAAGGCATGGCCCGCTCCCCAATTCAGTCCGAAGTGGACTGAGAGTTTGCGGTTAAAAAACTGTCTGCAAACTGATCAGGGGTTTGATAGCCGATAGCGCTATGAGGCCGCTGAGTATTGTAGTCGTGTCGCCATGCCTCGATAAGCTGCTTAAAGTCTCGCATAGCGCTTACTACACTTGGTGTAAGCGGCAACTCACAACGAGAACAACTAATCAACCCTTAGTTCGACTGATTAGTCGTTTATGTCTCGAGGCCAATGGTTTTGCTGGATACCGCATGATTCGGGGTTTACTCATTGAGTCTGGTATCAAAGCTAGCCTCAATCGCGTTTGCCGGTGTATGCGCCAGATTAGCATCATGGGCCGACAATTCAAACGCAAACGGAGCACGGCCAAGTGCAATCATCGTTTAGGTTGTGCCCCGAACCTATTACAACAAAACCTCACCATGATCGCACCAAATCAAACTTGGGTCGGCGCATTCAAACCCAATTGGTGCGTGAAGCTTTTGAAATGGCAATGTTGCGGCATGGCAATCCGAAGGGAGTGATCTTTCATTCGGATCAAGGTAGCCAATACGCTTCTCGTGAATTTCGTTTGCAATTAGCCCAACACACAGCAGAGCATGAGCGGCGCTATAACACCTTGCGACCTCACTCATTTAATCGTCATTTACCGCCCAATAAAGGCGCAGTTACACTTGCAAAACAATCCAAACCATTCATCCTTAACTATGGTTAGGATGTCCGTGAAATAAGTGACATTCCAGTTCATGCTGGTTCTTCACTTATATCCATTTACTGTATTGCCATCTCGCGTCAGCAGTTGCATCAGCTTGGGATGTATGAACAGCTTCTCGCGCCCGACAGCCCTTTCCTCCAATACACCGATTTCCACGAGTTGTTTCAGATAGCGGGAGGCTGCCTGACGACCAGCAATATTTTTTTCCACAAGATTCTGAATGCGGCAGTAGGGTAAGTCGAAAATCAGATCAACCAATTCGCGGCTGTAGATTTTGGGTGCCGCCTGCTTGACGTGGGTGACGGTGAGTGCGGCCAGATCGCGAATAGCGGAAATTTTGTCGGTCGTCCAGCGTGCAGTTTCTTCAACCCCGTGAAGGACGTAGAGAATCCAAGGCTCCCATTCCTGGCTGCGTGTGACATCAAGCAGTAGCCGGTAATACTCGGCTTTGTGTCGAATGATGTAGCGGCTGAGATAAAGAATTGGCAGCGTTAATAACTCTTCCTGGATCAGATACAGGCTATTGATGACGCGCCCGGTGCGGCCGTTACCATCGGTGAAAGGATGGATGGCCTCGAACTGGTAGTGTCCGATGGCCATACGGATCAAGGGATCGACATCCCGCGCCTCATGAAGATAGCGCTCCCAGTTCGCCAGTTTTGATCGCAGCACATCCTCGCCGACTGGCGGGGTATAGATCACTTCGCCGGTGGTCTGGTTGGCAAGTGCGGTGCCGGGCACACGTCGCACCTGCATTTCCGTGCCCTTGATGCGGGTGCAAACCTGTTCTGCTGTGCGGGTGTTCAATGGAAACTGCTTAAGCGCACGGAATCCTTCCAGCAGGGCGCTGCTATGGCGCAGTGCTTCGCGGGTGGCCGGGTCAGCATGCTCTCCGGCACTCTGATATTGAAACAGGCGGTCGGTCGTGGTGACGATGTTTTCGATTTCCGAGCTGGCCTGCGCTTCCAAAAGTGGCAGCGCATTGATGAGCACCCCCTGGTTGGGGATCAACTCGGCAGCCTGCTTGAGTTCGGCCAGCGCAGCACGGGCGGCAATGCACTGTTTGAGTACCGGGCGCGTTTCCACCTCTGCGGCAGGGGGCAGAGGGGGCAGGTCGTTGTAAGGCTGGTCTGGGTGCCAACTGGTCATGGTTAAATTTTCGAATTTTTGCGACATGTTCCCAGTTTATGTCGCTGCTGACGACGGGTCAATCAAATATGTTGCGATTTAACAGAAATTGCAACATATCCAATCCACTAATCGCCACCACTACGTTAAGCGGCTGCTTCGGCTGGCTTGATCGAGACGATGTTGCTTGCTCCGCTCTTGGATGAGTTCAAGAGATCTGCCCATTGCTGCATTATCTTGTCGCGATCCTTCAGATAGTCGGTGTGGTTGTATGTCCGACGAACTGAATTGGGTTTAGTATGCGCAAGCTGGCTGATGAACTGCGTTCAGTGTGTTAGCGATACACAGAAATACTCACGAACTCCCAAAAACAATGATTCCCGCTTAGACGTTAAACAAGAAGTTGAGTACGTCACCATCTTTGACCACATATTCTTTACCTTCGGCGCGCATTTTGCCGGCCTCTTTCGCGCCACTTTCGCCTTTATAGGTAAGGTAGTCGTCAAAGGCAATGGTTTGGGCGCGAATGAAGCCGCGCTCAAAGTCGGTGTGAATCACCCCGGCTGCTTGCGGGGCAGTATCGCCCGCATGAATCGTCCAGGCACGCACTTCTTTCACGCCAGCAGTGAAGTAAGTTTGTAAACCGAGCAACTTAAAGCCAGCACGAATCAAGCGATTCAGGCCGGGTTCGTCCATGCCCAAATCCGCAAGGAACTCTGCTTTATCGGCATCGTCCATATCCGCAATTTCGGCTTCGATTTTGGCGCAAATGGCGACCACTGGGGCTTTCTGCGCATTGGCATAGGCGGTGAGCTTATCCAGCAGCGGGTTGTCACTAAACCCATTTTCTTCAACGTTAGCCACATACATCGCCGGTTTGGCGGTAATCAGACACAACGGTTTAAGAACGGCTAACTCCTCGGGTGAGAGATCAAGCGCACGAATGGGCTTGGCTTGGTTAAGTTGCGCTTGGCATTTTTCCAGGGCTTCTACCAGCCGTTTGGCTTCTTTATCGCCGCCGGATTTGGCAACTTTGCTGTATTTGGTCAGTTGCTTTTCGACGGAGGCTAAATCCGCCAAGGCCAGCTCGGTTTCAATCACTTCAATATCGGCAATCGGATCGACTTTACCAGCAACATGAATAATGTTGGGGTCATCAAAGCAGCGCACCACGTTCACAATCGCATCGGTTTCACGAATGTGCGCGAGGAACTGATTTCCCAAGCCCTCGCCTTTGCTCGCGCCCGCAACCAAGCCCGCAATATCCACAAACTCGACGGTGGCGGGAACGATCCGTTCCGGTTTCACAATCTCGGCCAGTTGGGTTAGGCGTGGGTCTGGCACTTCCACAATCCCCACGTTCGGCTCAATCGTGCAGAAAGGGTAGTTTTCGGCTGCAATGCCTGCTTTAGTGAGGGCGTTAAAGAGCGTGGATTTGCCTACGTTTGGTAAGCCAACAATGCCGCATTTCAAACTCATGATCTGTTACTTTCTTTAAGAGAACGCTATATTTTACCGCTCTGGGCTGTGGAGTTGCCGCATCGCAGCGGCGCTATCCCCTTGCAGCAGCAAAGGCAACGCGCGCTGGGCCGCCATCAGGGCATCTTCAATTAAACGCAAATGCTCACTACCAGGCTTATGCAATACAAAATCTGCCACAGGCTGAGCCATCCCCAGGCTACGCGGGTGCCCGATGCCGACCCGCAAGCGCCAATAGTCGGGGGCACTCAAATTGGCTTGAATGTCTTTCAAGCCATTGTGGCCCGCTGCGCCACCGCCTTTTTTCAGGCGAATATCGCCCGGTGGTAAATCCAGCTCATCATGGGCGACCAAAATCTGCTCTGGGGTAATTTTGAAGAAACGCGCCAATGCGCCCACGCTCTGCCCCGAGCGGTTCATGAAAGTGTGTGGCTGCAGCAGCCATACCTCTTTACCGTGCAAGCGCGCTTTAGCTGCCAAGCCATGAAAACGGCTTTCTTTTTGTAGATTCACCTTCGCTTCGCGCGCCAGCGCATCGACGAACCAAAAACCCGCATTGTGGCGGGTGGCTTCGTAGTCGCTACCGGGATTACCGAGGCCGACAATCAATTGAATAGTAGACATGGCGTGATGGAATCATCCAATAAAAAACCCGCCTCGGGTGAAGAAGCGGGTTTTAATCGTGCAGCTCAAACCTTATTTTTTTGCTGCCTCAGCGGCTGGTTTCGCGTCTTCTGCGCCACCTTTGACCTGCACCGTGACGATCACAGGATCTTCCTTGCCATGTAACACGGGGCTCACCCCAGCAGGGAATTTAATGTGGCTAACATGCAGGGCGTGGCCGGCTTGTAACTCGCCCAAATCGACTTCGATAAACTCTGGCAGTGCAGCGGGTAAGCAGGTTACATCAATCTCGGTGATGATGTGGCTGACCAAACCGCCCGACAATTTGACGGCTGGGGAGTTTTCTTGGTTTTTGAAATGCAGCGGCACTTTTACGTGCAGTTTCTGGTTAGGATCAACGCGCTGGAAATCAATGTGCAGCACTTGCTTTTTGTACGCGTGCAGTTGGAAATCGCGCAGCAAGGCCTTTTCAGATTTGCCATCAATCTCTAAGTCCAATACGGAAGAGTGGAAGGCTTCCTTTTGCAGGGCGTGCCACAGAGGATTATGTTCAACGCTGAGGTTAACAGCGGCACCGTTACCATACAGAATCCCGGGCACTTGACCTTCGTGGCGCAGGCGGCGGCTCGCACTCGAACCTTGCGCAGTACGTGTAGAGGCAACAACTTTCATTTTTTTCTCCAAAAATCGGAGGCCAAACGCCTCCATTTGTTAAACCTGCTCACCGCGACCAGTCAGCAGGATTTAGCGCAGGGCCTTCGCCCCACGCAAAATTCATTACTCAACAAAAAGCTCAGACACAGAGCCCGATTTGCTGATGCGCGAAATCGTTTCACCCAGCAATGCTGCGGTGGTCACCACGCGAATACGGCCACACTTTTCCGCCTCGGGGCTCAAGGGGATGGTATCGGTAACGACCAGTTCATCTAGCTCTGACTGTGCCACACGCTCAACGGCGCCACCTGATAAAACGGGGTGCGTACAGTACGCTAGGACCTTTTTCGCGCCATGCTCTTTCAGGGCTTGCGCGGCCTTGGTGAGCGTACCGGCGGTGTCCACCATGTCGTCCATAATGACGCAAGTGCGGCCTGATACTTCCCCAATAATATTCATCACTTCCGATACGTTGGCCTTGGGGCGGCGCTTATCAATAATCGCCAAATCGCATTCCAAGCGTTTCGCAATCGCCCGCGCCCGCACCACACCGCCCACGTCAGGCGACACCACCATTAAATCACCCTCATGACGTTGGCGAATGTCTTCCAGCAACAAGGGGGTGGAGTAAATATTATCCACGGGGATATCAAAGAAACCTTGAATTTGGTCGGCGTGTAAGTCCATCGTCAGCACGCGGTCAACCCCGACCACGTGCAGCATATTCGCCACGACCTTGGCCGAGATGGCGACGCGCTGTGAACGCACCCGACGATCCTGGCGGGCATAACCGAAATAAGGCATGGCAGCCGTAATCCGGCCCGCAGACGCCCGCTTCAAGGCATCGGCCATCAGCATGACTTCCATCAGGTTGTCATTGGTAGGCTGGCAGGTCGATTGCAGGATGAAACAGTCTTTACCCCGTACGTTTTCGAGGATTTCGACCATTGCTTCACCGTCAGAAAATCGACCAACCGTGGCTTTGCCTAATGGTAGATTCAGGTATTTGACAACCGCTTCCGCTAAACGGGGATTGGCGTTGCCGGTAAAAATCATGAGCCCGTCGTGTGCCACGGAGAACTCCCGATGTGAGATTTATGATGTAGGCCGGGTGATTTTGCCGAGATAGTCAACAACCCGACGATGTAAGACCAATCTTTTATCTAGAAGATTGGCAGGGGAGGAAGGACTCGAACCCTCGCATGCCGGAATCAAAATCCGGTGCCTTAACCAACTTGGCGACTCCCCTACAGCAGACATCGCAACAGGCATTAGCCCTTGCAAAAGCGACAGAGGCGGGATTATAGCGTCAAATTACCCAAACTCGCAAGCCCCGCCTGATACCGGTAAGGTAAGTCAGTGGTACCGCAGCATCCTCAATGTTTATCGCGCTGGGTTAACTCGCGGAAGCGCAAAATATCGTGGTCGTATTTGTGGTTGGTTTTCGTAATGTGGCCCAAGATGTCTTCTTGCAAGATCACTTCGGCTTTGTAAGCCGCGTCCAGATCGGCTTTTTTGCGAGCCAGGTCAGCCGGCGGCGGGGCTTTGCCAAGAGAACCAAGCTGCTTTTGAAGTTGTGCGAGCTGCGCCAGCGTGTTACTTGAGCGCGTACGCGAGAGGACTAAGTCGGCATCGAGTTGTTTGAGCGCCCGCTGCCGCGCGGCTTCCAAATCGGCTTCGGTTCGATAGACGTTTAACAGGGCCGCATCGCGCCGTTCCTGTTCTTTCTTCGCCACTTCTTGTTGTTTGCGCTGCTCTTCCTGGATTTCACGCTGGCGAATTTGCTCGGCTGTCAATGGTGCAGGGATGTCGCGGCGGTAAAGACCGTCTCGCCCCAGCTCGCGCACCGGCGCTTTTTCACATTCGGGAATTGGGCGATCAGAGGTAATGAGACGGCCTGTCGTGTCTTTGCACTGGTAAATGCGCTGGGCGTGTGCAATTGGCATCTGGCTAGCGATTGACAGGCAAAGCATGCCGCGCAGCATAAGGCTGCGGACAACCACCGCGTTTCGTACCACGCTGCGCCGTACCATGCCATCCTTTCATCCCGCCAGCCCACGAGCCCCCAGTGAGGCGTGTGCGCTGGCGCCAACCCATTGATTTTGCATGCTGCAGTGTACTGCTCGGAAATTTATGTTGTTGTGGTTACCACGCCGTAGCGTTCCCGATATGCAGCGACTGCAGTGGCCCGCGCTTGTGCAGAAGCAGCATCGTGCGCTGCCAAAACCGCACCGGGCCGCTGTAAATATGCCAGTAAATCATGCAAGTTGGCAATACTCACCACCGGGATACCAAATTCTTGGCGCACTTCGTCCACCGCTGACAACAGGGTCACTTGATCAGCAGTTCCGCCGCGCTCCATGCGGTCAAGCGCAATCAACACGGCACAGGGCGTCGCCCCGTGCGCACGAATCAGATTGACAGACTCTCGCACTGAGGTGCCCGCCGAAATGACATCATCAATAATGACCACTCGGCCTTGTAATGGCGCGCCAACCATCACCCCGCCTTCGCCGTGATCCTTGGCTTCCTTGCGGTTGTAGGCAAACGGGATGTCGTGACCGTGTCGCGCCAGCGCCATCGCGGTGCCGGCAGCGAGCGTAATGCCTTTATAAGCTGGGCCAAACAGCATATCGAAAGAAATCCCGGCGGCAAGCAGGGTCTGAGCGTAGTAATCTGCCAACTGACCGAGCGAAGCGCCCCGATTAAACAGACCCGCGTTGAAAAAATAGGGGGATAATCGACCCGCTTTGGTTTTGAATTCGCCGAAACGAAGAACATCTTGCTGAATCGCAAACTCAATGAATGCTTGACTTAACGTGGTATTCAAAATAAAAGTTCCTGCTTGTTTACAACCGCCGCGGTAGATTACCGCGGCCAGGCTCAACCCGCCTGAATTTATAGGAAAGTGCTGCGGCCCGTATGTTACGCATCATCTCGCTGAATCTCAATGGGATTCGTTCTGCTGCCAAAAAAGGCTGGCTTGATTGGCTAGCCAAACAACAGGCAGATATTCTGTGTGTACAAGAGCTAAAAGCCCAAGCCGGTGATATGCAGCCCGCTTTCTTGGCACCGCATGGCTTGCAGGGCGCCTTTCATTATGCTGAAAAAAAGGGATACAGCGGGGTTGGCTTGTATAGCCGGCAGGCACCCCACGCCACCCGGATTGGCTTCGATGGGGGTGAATTTGACGCTGAAGGCCGTTACGTTGAAGCCGATTTTGGTGCCTATCTCGTGGTGAGCGTTTACTTCCCATCAGGGTCTAGCTCTGAAGAACGCCAACAAGCCAAATTTCGGTTTCTTGAGGCGTTCTTTCCCCACCTCAAAAACTTGCTCGCCCGTGGCAAAGAAATCATTCTCTGTGGCGACCTCAACATTGCGCATCAGGAAATTGACCTGAAAAACTGGAAAGGTAATCTGAAAAACTCAGGTTTCTTACCTGAAGAGCGCGCCTGGATGACGCAAGTGCTACGGGAGCTTGGTTTTGTGGACGTCTATCGGCAGCTCTATCCAAACGCCGAAGGCGACGCCTACACATGGTGGAGTAACCGTGGCCAAGCCTGGGCCAATAATGTTGGGTGGCGCATTGATTATCAGCTCGCCACCCCGGCGCTTGCCAAGACCGCACAACAAGCCACCGTCTATAAAGATCAACGCTTTTCTGACCATGCGCCACTGATTATCGACTACGCAACGACGTGGTAAGCCTCGTCACCCACTTGCCCCCTGTCAACTACCCATGATGTCATTCCCCCCCGTTTTCATGCAGTTTATTCAGCACCTGCAGCAGCATCGGCTCATGCGCTTAGGCGCGGTGCTGCTGCTTGGGTTTAGTAGCGGCTTACCGCTTGCCCTAACCGGCCAAGCCATGCAAGCGTGGCTGACGGTTGATGGGGTCGATATGGCCACCATCGGCCTATTCAGCCTGGTTGGTTTGCCCTATACCTTCAAGTTTTTGTGGGCGCCTTTAATGGATCGCTTTGAGTTGCCATGGTTGGGGCGGCGGCGCGGTTGGCTCGTTTTAACGCAATTAGGGCTGGCCGTCATTCTAGCGATGCTGAGCCATCTGCAACCCGCGACAGACACGCAACTGTTTGCGCTGTTAGCCCTCCTGGTCGCTTTTTTATCGGCCTCGCAAGACGTCGTGGTAGATGCCTATCGAACCGATTGTCTGAGCGCGCCTGAACGCGGGTTAGGCGCCTCACTGAGTGTCTTTGGTTATCGCTTGGCGATGATCGTGTCGGGCGGAATTGCCCTTATTTGGGCCGACCCAGTGCAAGGCTTCGGCTGGGGTTGGGGCCAGGTCTATCAGGTAATGGCCGGCATCATGCTGTTGGCCTGTGCGCTCTCGTTGTGCCTGTTACCGCCGCTACCCCACCATTTACGTGCTCCCGCTAGTGCGGCACAACATGACTTACGAGGATTTGTGGCGGTCCTCATCACCGTGCTGATTGGCTACCAAATGACCCAGCACCTGTTTACGCCATTGATGAAATTTTGCTTTACTGCGCCCAAATGGGCGAATTTGGCGGCCCTCTTGCTGGGGGTCATGCTCACCTTGCCGCTAGTCTTGAAAGTCGCTCGGTGGGCGCGCTTTGAGACCTTTAACCAATCATTGCATCAATATTTTAGCCAACCCGCCGCCCTGAGTTTCATGCTACTCATCATCTTGTACAAACTCGGGGATGCCTTTGCAGGTTCCTTAACCACCCCTTTCCTGATTAAGGCACTGGGCTTCACCCAAGCCGAGGTGGGCGTGGTGAATAAAATTATTGGCATTTGGATGACGATTATTGGAGCACTGCTTGGTGGCACGCTCATGCTCTGGCTTGGCTTGTTCCGGGCACTGTGGCTGTTTGGTTTACTACAACTCCTGTCTAACCTCGGTTTTTATTGGCTGGCAACCCAGGGCAAAGGGGCCTGGGGCGGGATCGACCTACCGGCTTTTGATTGGGTCATTATTGCGCTCAAACAAGCGACTCCGGTCGATTATCTGCTGGTAACTGTGATTGCCTTTGAAAATATCACCGGGGGCATGGGCACAGCGGCATTTGTGGCCTTGCTCACCTCCCTGTGCCATCAGCAGTTTAGTGCAACACAATACGCCCTACTGTCTGCGTTTGCGGCAATTGGACGCGTCTGGGTTGGCCCTGTCGCCGGTGTTCTAGCAGAAAGTATCGGCTGGCCGGTTTTCTTTTTAGTCTCGATTGCGCTCGCTCTCCCCGGATTGGCGATGCTCTGGCCGATGCGGCGCAAAATTCAGGCCCTGGCCTGATAAAATGCGCTTTTGTTTCTTTTTACTGAGTCATCATGGCCGCAAACATTTTGCAAAGCTTGCCTGCGGGTGAGCGTGTTGGGATCGCATTTTCAGGCGGGTTAGATACCTCGGCCGCCGTCTTGTGGATGAAGAAAAAAGGCGCGATTCCCTGTGCCTACACCGCCAATCTCGGCCAACCTGATGAAACCGATTACGATGCCATTCCACGCCGCGCCAAAGACTTTGGGGCCGACATTGCGCGCCTGATCGACTGCCGCGCCCAACTGGTGGCCGAAGGCATTGCCGCCATTCAAACCTGCGCCTTCCATATTTCCACCGCAGGCGTCAGCTACTTCAACACCACCCCACTCGGCCGCGCCGTAACCGGTACCGCCTTGGTCGTGGCCATGAAGCAAGATGGTGTGAACATCTGGGGCGATGGCAGTACCTACAAAGGCAATGACATTGAACGTTTCTATCGCTACGGCTTACTGGCCAATCCCCAGTTACGCATTTACAAGCCCTGGCTGGACGACACCTTTATTCAAGAACTCGGTGGCCGCACCGAGATGAGCGAATTCCTCATCGCCAATGGCTTTGATTACAAAATGAGTGTGGAAAAAGCTTACTCCACCGACAGTAACTTGCTCGGCGCCACGCACGAAGCCAAAGACCTCGAATTCCTCAATGCCGGTATCAATATCGTCAACCCCATCATGGGCGTAGCCTTCTGGAAAGAAGATGTGGCGGTAAAAGCCGAAACGGTGAGCGTGCGCTTTGAAGAAGGCCACCCCGTGGCAATTAACGGCCAAACCTTCGCCGATGACGTGGCCCTGTTTGAAGAAGCCAACCGCATTGGCGGGCGGCATGGCCTCGGTATCAGCGACCAAATTGAAAACCGCATTATCGAAGCCAAGAGCCGTGGCATTTACGAAGCCCCCGGCATGGCGCTGCTGCACATTGCCTACGAACGCTTAGTGACCGGCATTCATAACGAAGACACCATCGAGCAATACCGTGCCAATGGCCGCAAGCTCGGCAAACTGCTCTACCAAGGCCGCTGGTTCGATCCACAAGCCCTCATGCTGCGTGAATCCAGCCAACGCTGGATTGCCAAAGCGATTACCGGTGAAGTGACGCTCGAACTGCGCCGTGGTAATGACTATTCGATTCTCAATACCGAAAGCCCCAACCTCACTTACCATCCCGAACGCCTGACGATGGAAAAGAACGACGGCATGTTCACCCCCGCCGATCGAATCGGCCAGCTCACTATGCGTTGTATGGATTTGGAAGACACCCGCGAGAAACTGGGTGTGTACGTCAAGTCCGGTCTTCTTGGTAGTAGCGGCAATGACAGCTTGGCGTTGATTACGGGGCCACAAGAAGGGCAATAATAATTTGCCACTACGCGGTACGATAGTGATAAGTGCATAGGATCGCACGGATACGGAACAGGGGGTTCGCCATGAAAATTGGCTCAATCTATGCCGCTATATTGGCCCTGCTGTTCATCTATCTCAGTGTGCGCACAATTCGCACTCGACGTAGCCTGCGGATCAGTCTGGGCCATGCGGAAAATGCCGTTATGTTAAGAGCGATTCGTGCCCACGCTAACTTTTCTGAATATGTCCCTTTTGCCCTGATTTTGCTCTTCCTCGCCGAGAATGGTGGGGCCAACGCATGGTTTATACACATACTGGGCATGATGCTTGTGATCGCAAGGGCCCTGCATGCTTATGGAGTTAGCCGTGAACCTGAAACGTTTACGTTTAGAGTCAGTGGCATGGCTCTCACTTTCAGTGTCTTAGGCTTCAGCACTGCTTATTTGCTCATCTCTGCAACAGTAAATTGAGCAGACGATCTGGCATGCGGCTGGACATATTTAGATAATAGCTAGAAACTCGGTGTTTACGTCAAGTCTGGCTTACTGGGTCGTAGCGGCAATGGCAGCTTGGCGCCGTTACGGGGCCGGATAAAGAGTAACTCGCTTCGATTGATTGTGAATATGTCAGTAGTTGCCTAACATCGCTTCATGCAGAATAGGCAGCAAACGTTATGCTTTTGCCGCGGCCGTCAGCGCCTTATATTTTTCTTCTAACTGCTCGCGCGTTTCTGGCCACAGTGGATCGAGCGGAATGCAAGAGACCGGGCACACCACTTGGCATTGCGGCTCGTCGTAATGGCCTACGCATTCGGTGCATTTATTCGGGTTGATCTCGTAAATCTCTGGTCCCATGTAAATCGCGTTGTTGGGGCACACGGGCTCGCACACATCGCAATTGATACATTCATCGGTAATTTTAAGCGCCATACGTTCAGCTCACTATCGATCGGTGCGGCGCTTAAGCGGTTGTCTCGGCCAGTTTTTTATGGAGCCATTCTTCGACAGAGGGAAAGACGAATTTGCTGACATCCCCCCCCAAGCGGGCGATTTCGCGCACGATAGTGCCAGAGATAAACTGGTATTGATCAGAAGGGGTTAAGAACAGCGTTTCAACGTCGGGCATCATGTAACGATTCATCCCCGCCATTTGGAATTCAAATTCGAAGTCAGACACTGCGCGCAAACCCCGCACAATAATTTTGGCCCCTTGGGCGCGAACAAAATCTTTTAATAACCCGGAAAAGCTGAGAACGTCGACATTGTTGTAATGTCCCAGCACTTCCTGAGCAATGTGGCAACGCTCAGTCAAGGTAAAAAATGGGCGTTTATTTTGGCTGTCTGCCACGCCCACCACGACTTTGTCGAACAGTTTGGAGGCGCGGCGAACAAGGTCTTCATGCCCCCGGGTGAGTGGATCAAAGGTGCCAGGATAGACCGCAATCGTCATACAGTGCTTTCTGTCGGCTCGCTGCTGCAAAAACTATCAGCGAGATAACTCAGGTTGAAATTGCAGCAAATGATAATGCACTTGGCCCGCTTTGTCAGAGCGCAGTGTCTGAAAGGGCTCTAAGGCGGGCGGCGGAAGCAAGTTAGGTAAAGGGGCCTCGCACTCAACATAGACCCAACCGCCCGGCATCAAGGCAGCGGCCAAGTGTGGCCAGACTCGTGCTAACCAACCTTGTTCGTAAGGCGGGTCGAGCAAAATCAGGTTATAGCTGGCATGTGCTTGGGCCAACGTTTGCAGCGCGTCTTGCGGCCTAAGCTGCACGTGGGCAGCATTCAGCTTTTGTAAAGTCTGCTGTAACTGCTTGATTGCTTGTGGCTGGGTTTCATTCAACACCACTTGCCCCGCGCCCCGCGAAGCAAACTCCAGCCCCAAGGCCCCTGTCCCCGCGAAAAGGTCGAGCACCACCAGGCTCGGCCAGTTTTGTTGGCACTGGTGTGCCATCCAATTAGCCAATGTCTCCCGCACCCGGTCTGGGGTGGGTCGCAGCCCTGGCAAGGAGGGTATAGGCAGCAAACGCCGCTTCCATTGCCCGCCAATAATCCTAATCTGCTGGGGGGGAGCAGGGCGTGTCACTGCGCCCCCACGATCACGGTAACCAACTGTTCTAGCCTGACTTTGCGCTGAAACGCCGCACGAACATCAGCCAACGACACACGCTCGATCTGGCGCGGCCAATCGTCCAAATAATTTAGCGGCAGCCCATAAAAGCCAATTACAGCCAGCTGTTCCAGCAATTTACGATTGCTATCAATGCGCAGCGGGAAGCCATTGATTAGGTTGGCTTTTGCTGCGCGTAATTCGGCTTGGGTGGGGCCTTCACGCAGAAAAGTCTCAAGGGTGTCACGGGTCACTTGCAACGCCAGTTGTGCCTGTTCTTTTTTCGTTTGCAGGCCAATTTGAAATGGTCCGGGTATGGCTTGTGGACTGAATGCGCTATACACGCTGTATGCCAGCCCGCGCTTATCACGCACTTCCGCCATGAGGCGCGAGGCAAAGCCGCCCCCACCGAGGATGTAGTTGCCGACCTGAAGGGCGAAAAAATCCGGATCGCCACGCACCAAACTGGGCAAGCCAAGGGCGAGGTGGGCTTGGCTGGCGGGGTGGGGCAGGGTTTCTATGCCTGGCTGCGGGGTGGGGGCAACTGCCGGTGTGCTGGTCTGTGCAGCGGGTAGGGCTTGGGGTAAGTCTGCCGTTAACTGCTCGGCAATTTGCTCTGCCTCGGCCCGGCTGATCTGTCCAATCAAGGTCACGACCGCCCGCTGCGCAGTGTAGTGCTGCTGATGAAAACGTTGAATATCTTCAATACTGACGTTAGCTACCGTCGTCACCGTGGGGCGACGGCCATAAGGATGGTCTGGATACAGTCGTGCAGCAAACCGCCGTTCCAAGATACTTTCGGGTTTGGTATCAGCATCACGCAGGGTCGCCATCAAGTTGGTTTTTTCGCGTGCCAATAACTCGGCGGGAAAGATGGGGCGCTGCACGATGCTGGCCAGTAACGCAATGGCCTGCTGGCGTTCGGTCGGGCGTGACAGGGTGCGTAATTGAATACTGACACGTTCCATGCCGGGGCTGGCGCTCAATTGAGCGCCGATATCCGCAAAGGCATCGGCCAGTTGCGCTTCGGTTAAAGGCTGTAGCGTGGCGGTATTGGCTGCACGATGTTGCACACCCTTATCAAGCATTTCTAGCGTTAAGCCTGCCACCCCAACCTTATCGGCGGGGGCATAACGACCCCCTGCATCAAAATCAAGATTGATATCGAGCATGGGAATCGTCGGGGCAGCAACAAACAGCACTTTACTGCCGGCACGTGTCTGCCAAGTCTCAATAGGCAATTTGGCATGGGCAGCCGCGCTAAACAGCCCACCAAGGCTGCTGGTGCAAGCGATTAAACAGAGCGATAAAAAACGGGGGAAGTTCATGGTGTCTACCGGTAGTGGATGCAACAAAGATCAATGGCGAAAGTTAGGCCGGCTTTTTGCCCGTGTCTTACTCGGATTCGCGGGGTCAATCGGCTCAGGCACCAGCTCACCAATGGTGAGGTGCGCATCAATAAAGTAGTTACGCGCAACCGCTTGTACTTGTGCCGGGGTCACGGCACGAATCTTCTCTAACAGTCGATCACTGGCCGTGTGGGGAATGCCGGTCATTTCAAGTTGCATGATTTCCATCGCTTGGCCCATGTTTGAGTCTTGCTTATACACCCGTGCTGCAATCAATTGGGCTTTCACTCGCTGCAGCTCTTCTTCGCGGATGCCTTGTTGCGCAATTTGGGTAATCTGGGCGCGCAAGGCTTGTTCGAGGTCGGCCACTGTTTTGCCCGGTGCAGGGGAGCCATCCAGGTAAAACAACGCAGGACCGCGTGCAGTACTGTCATAACTGGCGCCAGCATTCAAGGCAATCTTGTCGTTACGAACCAAATTAGCGGTTAGACGGGCGCCCTCATAACCATCCAAAATGGCACTCAACACGCTTAATGCGTAAACATCGTTATCTTGCTCGATATCGCGTAACACGGGCACTTTCCAGGCCATGAGTAAGTAAGGCGTTTCAGCCGGGCCATGCACTTGCACTCGCCGTAAACCAAGCTGCGCCGGTTCTTGCTGAGGTTTACGAGGAGGGAGCGCCTTGCGTGGCCAGCGCCCATAAGTCTGCTGGGCAAGCGCCAATACCTCTGCCGCCCGCACATCGCCCACCACTATCACGGTGGCATTGTTCGGCGCATACCAATCTTGATACCAGCGGCGCGCATCCGCCACGGTCATTGCTTCCAGATCACTCATCCAACCGACAATAGGGGCGTGGTAAGGCGATGCGGTGAAGGCGGTTGCCATCAGGGTTTCAAAAAGCTGGCTCTTGGGTTTGTCGTCGGTGCGCCAGCGACGCTCTTCCATCACCACTTTGATTTCTTGTGCAAATTCTTTTTCGCTTAATACCAGGTTGTGCATGCGATCTGCTTCGAGTGCCATCACTTGCGGTAAATAGCGTTTATGCACCTGTTGGAAATAGGCGGTGAAATCGGTTGAGGTGAAGGCATTTTCACGGCCCCCCATGGCGGCGACGCGTTTAGAAAACTCGCCAGGTTTTATCGTTCGGGTGCCCTTAAACATCATGTGTTCTAGCACATGCGCGACGCCTGTGGTGCCATTCGTTTCATCGATTGAGCCAGCTTTGTACCAAACCATATGGACCACCGTGGGCGCTCGGGGGTCTTCTTTGACGATCAGGTTTAAGCCGTTGGGCAGGGTCGCGACATGGGTACCAGCAACCGTTTTCGTTAAGGTAGTGGCGTGAGCAGGGGTGCTGAAGCAGCCCAGCGAAAACAAGCTGAATAGGCTTAAACCTAACCACGTTAGCAGGCTTTTTGACCTAGTATTGCGCCGCCGATTAACGCGGGCTTGGTTTACTGTCAGCGGCTGCGGGGCCATGGCTTGTGAGGGCCAAGCAACGAATCTCGACATGCTTTGTCCTTAATTGCAATTAGAATGCGAAATATAAGATAACACCATTGAGAATATCTAAGTATGTTTAGTTTCTTCAAACGTAAAAATGTAAATAAAGATGTCAATGTGCAGGGGGAGGTAACCGCCGAACCAGCGCCAGTAGCTGCGCCCGCACGGGGCATGAATGCTGCTAGCAGTGGTACTTGGTTTAGCCGTTTGCGTACCGGCCTGAGTAAAACGCGCAATCAACTTGCTGGGTTATTCAGTGGCGCCCAGATTGATGATGTGCTTTATGAAGAACTCGAATCTGCGCTCTTGCTCAGTGATGCTGGCGTAGAAGCGACACAACGCCTGCTCAAGCAACTCCAGCAGCGGGTAAGGGAGCAAAACCTGACCGATGGCCCACAAGTCAAAGCGGCCTTGCGAGAATTACTGATTGAGCTCTTACAGCCGTTGGCGAAAGGGCTAGAAATTGACCAACCCGGCCCCCGCGTATGGATGCTGTGCGGCGTGAATGGCGCGGGCAAGACCACCACCATCGGTAAATTAACCCATCACTTGCATGCGGCGGAGAAAAAAGTCTTGTTAGCTGCTGGTGATACGTTTCGCGCTGCGGCACGCGAGCAACTGGTCGCCTGGGGGGAACGCAATCAGGTGGCGGTGATCGCGCAAGAACAGGGAGACCCCGCCGCGGTCGCTTTCGACGCGGTTCAGGCCGGCAAAGCGCGAGGGATGGATGTGGTGCTAATTGACACTGCTGGTCGCTTACCGACCCAACTACATTTGATGGAAGAAATCAAAAAAATTCAACGGGTGCTAGAAAAAGCCAGCACACAAACCGGCTTGAGTCAGCCTGCCCCGCATGAAGTGCTGCTGGTGATTGATGGTAATACTGGCCAGAATGCGCTCCAGCAAGTCAAAGCCTTTGATGAAGCGCTTGGACTCACCGGCCTGATTGTGACCAAACTCGACGGCAGCGCCAAAGGCGGGGTTCTCGCTGCCATCGCCTGCCAACGCCCGGTGCCGGTGTACTACATTGGCGTGGGCGAAAGCTTGGAAGACTTGCAGCCATTTGATCCGGCGGCGTTTGTGGATGCGTTGCTAGATTAAACGCAAGTTAATTTTTGACCGCTGCGTCAATCAACCGCAGCCAAGCCTGCACATGGGGATGTTGCCACTGTTGCTGTGCATAGTGCGCTAGGGCCTCAGGCAGCGGATCACCATTGCAGCATAAACGCTGCAGCATCACCGCCAGCTCGACATCGACCAATGACCAGTTAGCGAACACGTGCGGCTGGTTCGCACCAAGCAGTTGCTGGCAAACCGTAATCAACTTATCTGCTGCGGCTTGCGCATTGGCCGAGAGCGGCTGCGCCACGGTTTCTTGGTAGAACACCACACGCGTGCTGCGTTCTTGCCGCAATACCTGCAAATCAGTGCGGATCCACGCCATGATCTGTCGGGCGCGTGCTCTTTCATGCACCGTTGACGGGTACAAGGCGGGTTGAGGATAACGCTCTTCCAGATACTCGATAATCGCTGTTGATTCTGTGAGCGCAAAGTCGCCGTCGACCAGCATGGGCACCCGCGCCGTCAGCGATTGTGTCGCATACGGAGTTTGATGCTGCTCGCCAGCTTCAAGGTCAATGGTTTTCAGCGTGAAGTCGCGCTGTTTTTCTCGTAGCGCGATAAACACGGTCATGGCCCAAGGGCTCGAATAATCACTATCGACGTATAGTTTCATGTGTCTCTCCCGGTTGCGGCGAGTTGGTGACAATACCCTGATGCAGCGTTAGCGTGGCCAAGCGCTCGTGGAAAACGATGCAGCCAAGCGCGGTAAGGTATGCACCCGATACTGTACCGCTTGTAACCGCCGCCAAATGCGTTGCACCCAAGAAGCAGGCGGGCAGATCCGCAAACGCGCCGCCACGCCCAATCCTGGCAGCGCTTCAATCACGATGTGTCCTGCGCTTTTTACTTCATAAACAGACTGGCCAAATGCCATGTGTTTAGCGATGAAAATATCATCGGTCCGTCCGCTTTCGGTCAGCCAGACTTGACCCATCTCACACTCGATGCGCCAGCCACGAATATTTTCTAAACTGAGGCAGTGCCCGACCGCTAACTCTTCAACCCAAAAAAACTCTTTCATGCTAGGCTCCTTAAACAGCCTGGGTTTGCTCACACCAGCTGTTGAAATTGCAATTGACTGCGCTGAAAACCTGAATTTATTGAGATATTCGGCAATTTTTGTTGGCGACACAAACGATATCTTTTATTGCTATAAATTAGAATTTCTATCTTATGAGTCTGCGTTTACCTCCTCTCAATGCGGTTCGCGCATTCGATGCCGCCGCGCGTCACAGCTCATTTTTGCTGGCGGCGCAGGAGCTCCACGTTACGGCGGGCGCGGTGAGCCAACAAGTGAAAGCTCTGGAAGCCTATCTGGGCCTACGCTTATTTGAGCGACGCGCACGGCAAGTGCTCTTGACGGCTGAGGGCCGAGAATTTCACCAGGCCATCAGCAAACCATTACGCTCTATTGCGCAGGCGGCGGCACGATTACGGCCAGAACAGCAGCGGGTGCGGATTAGCACCGTACCAACCTTTGCAACCCGTTGGCTGACACCCCGCATGGCCGATTTCACCCGTCAATATCCGCATATCGAAGTCAATGTGAATGCCGATTCGGCATTAGTCGATTTCGAACGCGATAACTGTGATATCGCCCTGCGCTATGCCGCGCAACCAACACCGGGCCTAAATAGCATGCCGTTTTATACCGAGCGGGTGGTGCCACTCTGTAGCCCCCATTATTTGCGCCAGCTTGGCTGTGAAAGCCATGCGTTTGCATGGGAAAAGGCGGTGCTGATTCATGACGTCACCAATTGGTCTTGGAATGATTGGCTACGCACCTATCACCTGTTAGAGCGAAATCAATCACAAAGTGGGCTGTACTTCAGCCATGCCATGCTCGCGATTGCAGCGGCGATTAGCCATCAGGGCGTCACCCTGACTTCCGCCGATTATGTCCAGACGGAATTGCAAAATGGCAGTTTGCTCATGCTAGATTACAGCCCCTGGGAAACGGGCTATCGGTTTTACATTACTTGGCCCAAACGGCCCCTCAGCCCAGCTGCCCAAACCTGCCTGCAATGGCTGCAACAATTGGCCGAGGGGCGGGGCAGTGAGTCGATATAGCCGCCCCTTACTGAGATATACGCATGATTGAGTTTAAGCACGTCAGCAAAACCTTTACCGATAATCGACGCCATACCCAAACCGCCCTCCATGACGTAAGTTTCCAGATCGACAAAGGGGAATTGGTTTTTTTGACTGGGCATTCTGGCGCCGGTAAATCGACCCTACTGAGCCTGATTGCCGGGCTGGAACAACCCACTCAGGGAAGCTTACTGATCCAAGGCACCGATATCAGCCGCCTACCGCGTCAAGCGCTGCCTTATTTGCGCCGCCATGTCGGGGTGGTCTTTCAAGAACAAAAATTGCTGGCCGATCGCTCTCTGCTCGAAAATGTCCGCCTCCCGCTGCTGGTAACCGGTCACAGCCTGACCGAAGCCAACACCCGCGCCCGCGCCGCCTTAGATAAAGTGGGGTTATTGGCACGCGAGCAGCTCAAGCCCGCCGCCTTATCGGGGGGCGATCAGCAGCGCGTGGCAATTGCCCGCGCCTTGGTCAATCGGCCTGCGATTTTGCTGGCAGACGAACCGACAGCGAATCTGGACCGCGATACCGCTATCCATGTGATTGAAGTGCTGCGCGATTTCGTTCGGGTAGGCGTTACCGCTATCATCGCCACGCACGACGAATTTTTATTGTCGCGTTTTCCAACCCGTATTCTCACCCTGGCACAAGGTCGTTTAGCTACAGACCGCCCCGGCCCTGTCGCCAGTGCCCCCTTACGAGGTCATGCATGAGTCGCCCCCCCGCTACGTTGAGTGTCTGGCTGCGTCAACATCGCAGTGCATTGGTTGATACCTGGCAACGCCTGTTGCGCCAGCCCACCGGCTTTATCCTAAATGTCCTGGTGCTGGCGAGTGCTTTTGTGCTGCCAGTAGCAGGCTTTACAGTCATTGAGAATTTACGGCCTTTAACGCACAAGATCACGACAGAACCAGAAATCAGCCTGTTTATGCGCAACGATGCCAGCCGCGCACAAGTCCAACAG
The DNA here is from genome assembly GCF_003335215.1 of Parvibium lacunae. GTDB lineage: Bacteria > Pseudomonadota > Gammaproteobacteria > Burkholderiales > Burkholderiaceae_D > Parvibium > Parvibium lacunae. Next base: position 30,594 of record NZ_QPGB01000004.1, read on the forward strand.
ACTGAAAGCCAATTGCGCAGCCTGAGCGAGTTGACCCAAGTCACCTATGTGCCGCGCGAAAAGGCCCTGGCGCAACTCAAAGCCCAGAGTGATATGGCGGATGTGCTGAATGCCCTGCCGAGCAACCCACTGCCGGATGCCTTTATCGTGCAGCCGCGCCAACATGCCGCCGGCGAGAATAGCGCACGCCTTGAAGAGCTGGCACAAACACTGCGTGGCTGGCCGGGCGTCGAACATGTCCAACTCGACTCCGCGTGGGTCAAGCGCATGGATGCGCTGCTGCATTTGGCACGTTTGGCGCTGGTTGGGCTTGCCAGTATTTTGGCGTTAGCAGCGATTGCCGTGGTGTTTAACACCATTCGGTTACAGGTGCTGTTGGCCCGCGATGAGATTGAGGTCATGCGGCTTATTGGCGCCACTGATAGCTTTATCCGCCGGCCCTTTTTCTACTTGGGAACCGCCCAAGGTATCTTGGCAGGAGCCAGCGCCTGGGGGCTAACGGCAGCCGCACTCGGGCCACTCAACCAAGCATTAGCAACCTTAGTGCAACTCTATGCGGCTGAATTTCAATTTGCGCCGCTCGGCGGTGTAGCAACACTGGCACTGCTGGCTTGCTGCGGTGGGTTGGGTTGGATCGGGGCGGGCTTGTCGGTAGGGAAGTACTTATCTACCCGCTAGTCAGACAAAACGCTCACCCGCTTGCAACGGAACACTTTGCAGGAAGATGTTGGCCGGTTGGCGCTTACCGCCGGGCTTTTGCAGTTCCTGTAACAGCAACGCTCCTTGGCCTGCCGCAACGACGATGCCTTCAGGCAGTACACTCAGTATGGTCCCGGGTTCGGCCGTTGCATCAGCATCAAAGAGGGTGGCCTGCCAAACTTTATAGAGCGTGTCGCCATACTGAACTTGGGCTCCAGGAAAGGGGTTGTATGCACGAATGCGATTAATGAGTTGGGTCGCGCTCTCTTGCCAATGCAGCCGGGCTTCGGCTTTTTCAATTTTATGTGCGTAGGTGATGCCGACCGTTGGCTGCGGCTCTGCCGGCAGTTTTTCGGCACGGAGTTTGTAGAGGGCCTGCACCATCATTTCCGCGCCCAATGCCGCCAACTTGTCGTGCAGGGTGCCTGTGGTTTCTTTGGGGTGAATAGCGAGTGCGCGTTTCATCAGAATCGGGCCGGTATCCAAGCCCACATCCATTTGCATGATGGTGATGCCGGTCTCAGGGTCGCCCGCTTCCAAGGCCCGGTGAATCGGTGCTGCGCCCCGCCAGCGGGGCAATAGGCTGGCGTGAATATTCAAACAACCGAGGCGTGGAATCGTCAATACCGCAGCGGGTAGCAGCAGGCCATAGGCTGCCACCACCATGACATCTGCGCCGATCTCTTGTAGCTGCGCGTGCATCGCCGGGTCTTTCAAGCTGGTGGGCTGCTGAACCGCTAAGCCCTGTGCTAAAGCGTATTGCTTGACCGGGCTGGCTTGTAAGTGGAGGCCACGACCAGCCGGACGGTCTGGTTGCGTGAGCACCAGTGGAATCGAAAAGCCGGCTTGGTGAATGGCTTGCAGCGCGACTTGTGCAAAAACGGGCGTGCCCGCAAAAATAATATTCATGAGAGATTAGCAGGCCGCACAAAAAAGCTCGTCAAAAATGTCATTGCCTTCTTCGATTCGTTTTACCTGCCCTTGTTGATCAAGATACACATAGAGAGAACGCACCCACGTATCGCGAAAACGATAGACCCAGACTGGCCCAGTCCAACTCGCATACTGCGTAATCATGGCGGGTTTGCCGAGCATTTGTGCCAACTGGCGCTGATCGAAACCCGTCGAGATTGCTTGCTGTAAACGGGCAAAGACGGCGGGCTGCAGCACTTGTTCGATCTTGACCACGCGCTGATCGCGGTCAAGGTCTATCATCCATGTCTCCAAACCAAAGGGGCCGTAGGCATACTCCCAACGCTCAACCGCACCCGTCGAACTCGGCAGGACGTGCCGCTGGGTCGGCTGACCAAATTGACTGCGTACGGCCTCAGCGCCACTACCCGGAACAATCGGCGCGCTCACACAAGCGGTCAATAACAGCGTTGCCATGGCCACAAAGACCGCACCACGAACAGGGCCAGCGAGGCGCTGCGCGGTTGACCGGACCATCATGCTGACAGTAGAAAGGGGAGGGAATCGCATTAGGCGGGTTCGGTTTGTTTTAGTAATTTACTGCGAATACGATTTTGTTTAAGCCGCGAAAGGTACTGCACAAACACCTTGCCATTCAAGTGGTCTAGCTCATGTTGTAAGCAAACCGCAAGTAAACCCTCTGCCTGTAGCGTGAAGGCATGCCCTTGGGCATCGAGCGCGCTGACGGTAATCCGATCCGGGCGCTCGACTTCGTCGTAAACCCCTGGCACAGAGAGGCAGCCTTCTTCGTAGACTTTACAGGTCACACTCTGGCCAACTATTTCAGGGTTGATAAAGACTTGTAGCTGATTTTTCTCTTCCGACACATCAATCACAACTATCCGTTCGTGAATGTCCACTTGAGTTGCAGCCAGCCCAATGCCAGGGGCGGCATACATGGTCTCTGCCATGTCTGCTACTATTTTTTGCACACGGGCATCAACCGCTTTAACGGGTTTAGCCACTTGGTGCAAACGTGGATCGGGATAACGCAAAATTGGAAGTAACGCCATAACAACACCTGCCATAAAAGAGTCGGCTAAATGGCCGAGAAAATCCCTCTCTCACCGTAAAAAGCTTGCGGGATCAAATGCTTAGATGCAGAATCGTAAGCAAACTATAAGCAAATCAGGGCTGCAGCAATCCGGAAAGGCTAGTTTATAGCCGTTTACGCATGGGTTACTAGAATGACATTGCCAATTCGGCACTTGACGAATTAAGGCGCTTGCCACACTGGTTGCGGTTCACCACACGACAGATTTGGACTTTGCCATGATGAAAAAGTTTAGCACAGCGATCGCCTTTAGCCTGATAACCGGTATCGGTTCTGCTTGGGCACAACCCACTCCACCGCTAGAATTGGCAGACAACGTGCCAGATCGTCATATCGTGGTCAAAGGCGATACGTTATGGGATATCGCCGGTAAGTTTCTTAAAAGCCCATGGCGTTGGCCTGAAATCTGGCAACTCAATAAAGAGCAAATTCGCGATCCGCACTGGATCTACCCTGGTGATATCGTCTACTTAGACAAAACGGCAGATGGCCAACCACGACTCCGGCTCGGACGACCTATTGGCGGCGGTGCCAATGCAGGAGGGTCTGGCAGCGCCAGCACAAACCCTGAAGTCGTTGGCACGACCACCAAGTTACAACCTCAAGTCCGGGTTGCAAAACCAGACCGCGAAGCCATTGGGTCTATTTCACCAGCCTTGATTGAGCCTTACCTGAGCAAGCCCCTCATCGTCGGCCAAAATGAACTGACTCGCGCCGCCCGCATCGTCGCTACCCAGGAAGGACGGGTGGTGCTCGCAACCAGCGATGTCGGCTATGTGCGCGGGCTGGAGGATGAAACGACCACGGAATTTCAGGTTTTCCGCCCCGCTACCCCACTCAAAGACCCCGTGAGCAAAAAAGTGATCGCCTATGAAGCGCAATACTTGGGTACGGCCAAACTGGTTCGCAAAGGTGATCCGGCGACAGTCATGATTACCTCGTTTACCCAGGAAATCGGAATTGGTGATCGCTTACTACCTGCTGAGTCGCCCAAGCTGATTAATTACGTCCCAAGGCCAGCCGCAAAAGATCTCGAAGCGCGTGTCGTCTCTATTTATGGTTCTGTGGGCCAAGGGGCCCAAACCTCTATCATTACGCTTAATGCCGGCAGTAGCCAGGGCTTGGAAGTTGGCCAGGTCGTCGCCGTTTGGCAATATGGCCGGGCGATTAATGACCGCACCGAACCCAACAAGAAAAAGCGTACGGTGGTTTTACCCGATGAGCGCAACGGTGAAGCCTTTGTCTTTCGGGTTTTTGATAATATTTCCTACGCCTTGGTCATGAAGGCTGCGGCTCCGATTGATGTTAACGATCGGGTGACTGCCCCCTAAGCCCATTGCGCTATTCATCAATGGGTCAAAAACCCCGTCACCGCCCCGCCCTGCGGGGCTTTTTATTGCGCTGTCCATGACGATCTATCTTACGTTTAACGAGCGTTGCCATGCCCCTAGCCTGTGACTTCGCCGAGGAATTAGAAAGCTGGTTGCGTTTGACCCATACCCCCGGATTGGGACCAGTAACACTCTGCCAGTTGTTACGCGCATTTGGCCCGCCGCCTCAAATTTTGGCACAAACACAGGCCAGCTTAAGCCAAGTCATCCCTTCAAAGTTAGCCCTTACACTGCTCGAGAAACCGACCGAACTTAGACAACAGCAAATCACACAGACACTGGAATGGGTCAGGGGTGACGACAATCACATCCTGACGCTGGACAACCCGCTGTATCCCGCAGCGTTATTGACCTGCGCAGATCCGCCGCCGCTGCTGTATCTCAAAGGGCAATTGAAGGCACTGAGCGCGCCAGCCGTGGCGATTGTGGGGAGTCGTCATGCGAGCGTACAGGGTTTAAGCAATGCGCGGGCTTTTGCCCAACATTTGGTCGAACAGCAATTTTGTGTCGTCAGTGGCTTGGCCTTGGGCATTGATGGTGCGGCCCATGAGGGCGCGCTGGCTGCCCACAGCGCCAAGCCAGACCAGAAAACGATTGCCGTGGTTGGAACGGGACTCGACATCGTTTACCCCGCACAACATCGGGCTTTGGCGCATCAAATTGTCGCGGCAGGTCTCATCATCAGTGAGTACCCACTTGGGGCTAAAGCAATCGCTCATCATTTCCCACGACGAAATCGTCTGATAGCCGGTTTAAGTAAGGGGGTCCTAGTGGTGGAAGCGGCGCTACAAAGTGGCTCCCTAATCACCGCCAAGCAAGCCGCGGAGCAAGGCCGGGAAGTCTTTGCCATCCCGGGCTCCATCCACTCCCCCTTGGCTAAAGGCTGCCACGCCCTCATCAAACAAGGTGCCAAACTGGTGGAATCTGCCCAAGATATACTCGACGAGTTAGGGGCTTGGTCGCAGCCAAGGCGGCAGTTTGCTAGCGTCGATGAGCCGCCACCCGCTCACCATTCCTCTCCAGCGAGCCATGAAGCGGATCCAGTAACAAACCTCTTGGAAGCGTTGGCCTATGAACCGGCGAGTTTGGATGCCTTGGCATTACGCACGGGTTTAGACGCAGCAGGATTAAATGTGGCCTTACTGCAGCTAGAAATGGCAGGGCAGGTCGAGCGGCTACCGGAAGGCCGCTATCAGCGCGTGTTTTCTGGCTAGAGCGTGCTGGTTTCAATGCGACAATTTGCCAATTCGAGCAAAAATCGGTACAGTTAGCCTCATGTTAGATGTTTTAGTTTATCTTTTTCACACGTACTACACCCCGGAAGCCTGTCCGGATCAGAGTACGCTCGCGCGCAAACTCACTGCCTTGGGCTTTGAGGCCGAAGAAATCAGCGATGCGCTCGGCTGGTTACAAGGACTGGCCCAGCTAACGCAGGATTGGCAAGCGAATAGTATGGACAGCAGCAGCGCCCAACGCGTTTATGCGGACACAGAATATGAGGCGCTGGGGCAAGAGGGCATCGGTCTGATCACCTTTCTTGAAAACGCGGGGGCGTTGCCCCCTACCTTACGCGAGTTGGTCATTGAACGCACACTGGCGATTGCCGAGCGGCCTATTCCAGTTAGCGCGCTACGCATCGTGACGCTGATGGTGCTGTGGAGCCAACAAGTCGACGTCGATACCCTGGTGCTCGAAGAGTTATTCCGCGAAGAAAACGAGGCGGTATTGCACTAAGCCGGGCCAATGCCTCATACAAGTCATCGCCCAACAAAATCGTCACCGCCAAGCTGGGCCAGTAGGTTACGCTGGGGCTTGGTTGGTCTAGCCGCAGGATTGCTGATTGCCATCGTGCTGGGTGCGCTGATTGCGCAACTCTCGCCCCAGCTTGAGTTTTCTCAAGGTTTCGCGAAAAAATGGGGGGCGAGTGGCGGCCTCGTGGGTTTTGCTATAGCCTTGATTTCCGAAGAATTGCTCTTTGTCGCGCTCTGCTTGGCTCTGGGAATACTGGCTCCAATAATCATGTTCTTAGGCGAGGGACTGGGAAGCCTTGACTTTAGCGGGGGCGAAGTGAGCTCAGATCAAAAGCGTCATAAACGCTTAGCCATTTCAGCGGTAATTGGTTTGATCGTGGGTATCTTTTTCATCGTTTATTTTAGAAAACACTGATACTCAAGCGGAATTCCGCCACAGTTTTCAATTTTTAGCCCTAGTAAGCCGGCCCTCGCTTGCCACGCCGCCCGAATTGTCCGTATGATTCGGCGCTTAGACTTTGAAAAATTCAAACAGGTTATATTGTGAGCAAATCACTGATCATTGCCGAAAAACCCTCAGTCGCCGGCGATATCGCCAAAGCGTTGGGCGGTTTCACGAAAAAAGATGACTTTTACGAAAGCGATGACTATGTCGTGGCTTCGGCTGTCGGTCACTTGCTCGAACTCATCGTACCGGAAGAATATGACGTCAAACGCGGCAAATGGAGTTTCACGCATTTGCCCATGATTCCGCCGCACTTTAGCTTGCAGCCGATTGCCAAAAGCGAGAGCAAACTCAAAACCCTGGCGAAGCTGATTAAGCGTAAAGACATCACCGGCCTGGTAAATGCCTGTGACGCGGGCCGCGAAGGGGAGCTGATTTTTCGCTACATCGTGCAATACACCAAGGCCAAGCAACCGATTCAGCGCCTGTGGCTGCAATCCATGACGCCGCAAGCCATCCGCGATGGCTTTGCCCATCTACGCGCCGATACCCAAATGCTACCACTGGCCGATGCCGCCCGCTGCCGTTCGGAATCCGATTGGTTGGTCGGCATTAACGGTACCCGCGCGATGACCGCTTTTAATAGTAAAGAAGGCGGTTTCTTCCTCACCACCGTGGGCCGCGTGCAAACGCCGACATTGACGATTGTGGTGGAGCGCGAAGAGAAGATTCGTAAATTTGTCCCCCGCGATTACTGGGAAGTCCGCGCTGAATTCGTGTGTGCGGCTGGCGTGTACGACGGCAAGTACATCAACCCGCAGTTCAAAAAAGACGAATTCGACCCCGAGAAAAAAGCCGAGCGTGTTTGGAGCCTGGCCGAAGCCGAAGCGATCGTCGCCGCCTGCCGCGATAAAGCCGGTAAAGTCGCCGAAGAATCCAAGCCAACGACCAGCGCCCCGCCCTTGCTGTATGACTTAACCAGCTTACAGCGCGAGGCCAATGCGCGCTTTGGTTTTTCGGCCAGCACCACACTCTCGCTCGCGCAAGCGCTGTATGAGAAGCACAAAGTGCTGACCTACCCACGTACCGATTCACGCTACTTACCGGACGACTATCTGCCGGTCGCCAAGCAAACCCTGGAAGCGCTGGACGAACAAAACAACTACGCGCTGTATGCGCGCCAGGCGCTGAACAAAGGCTACGTTAAGCCCAACAAGCGCGTGTTTGACCAAACCAAAGTCTCCGATCACTTTGCGATTATCCCAACCCTGCAAGCGCCCAAGAGCCTGAACGAACTGGAGCACAAGCTCTATGACATGGTGGTGCGCCGCTTCCTCGCCGTATTCTTCCCCGCCGCCGAATATTTAGTGACGACCCGCGATACCGAAGTCGCGGGCTTCCACTTTAAAACCGAAGGCAAAGTACTGGTTAAACCCGGTTGGCTAGAGGTCTATGGTAAAGACGCGCAAGATGAAGACGCCACGCTCGTACCGGTTGCCAAAGATGAAAAGGTGAAAACCGATCACATCGAACCCGTGGGTTTGGCGACCAAACCGCCCGCCCGCTATTCAGAAGCGACCTTACTCTCGGCCATGGAAGGCGCGGGTAAATTGGTGGACGATGAAGAGCTGCGCGCCGCGATGGCCGGTAAAGGTTTAGGTACACCCGCGACCCGCGCCGCCATTATTGAGGGCCTGCTCAATGAAAAATACATGGTACGGGAAGGGCGCGAGCTCATCCCTACCGCCAAAGCCTTCCAACTACTCACCCTACTGCGCGGCCTAGGCGTCTCCGAACTCACGCAGCCCGAACTGACGGGTGAATGGGAGTACAAACTCGGCCAAATTGAGAAGGGTGCCCTCCAGCGGGATGAGTTCATGCGCGAAATCGCGCAGATGACGCAAATCATCGTTAAGCGCGCCAAGGAATACAGCAACGACACTGTGCCCGGCGATTACGCCACCCTGCACACACCCTGCCCAAGCTGTGGCAGCGTGGTGAAAGAAAACTACCGCCGTTTTGCTTGTACCAAGTGCGAATTTTCTATTACCAAAATTCCCGGTGGACGGCAGTTTGAATTGGCCGAAGTCGAAGAGTTATTGCAAAACAAAACCATCGGCCCGCTACAAGGTTTCCGCAGCAAAATGGGCCGGCCATTTGCCGCGATTCTCAAAATCACCGACGACCACAAACTCGAATTTGATTTTGGGCAAGAAAAAGAAGACGAGGCCGACGAAGCCATCGACTTCAGCGGCCAGACTGCACTGGGCGACTGCCCGAAATGCGGCAGCCATGTGTATGAACACGGCATGAGTTATGTTTGCGAAAAAGCCGTGGGCGCAAATAAGAGCTGTAACTTCCGTTCTGGCAAAGTGATTTTGCAGCAAGAAATCAGCGCCACCCAAATGCAGAAACTGCTCGGCGAAGGTAAAACCGATTTGCTCGATGGCTTCGTTTCATCCCGTACCAAACGCAAGTTCAAAGCGTTTTTGGTCAAGGGTAAAGACGGTAAAGTCGGCTTTGAGTTTGAAGCACGGGCTGAGAAAGCGCCGGCGAAAAAGCCAGCCGCTAAATCACGCACCAAAAAAGTCGCTGAGTAATGAACCTGCGCTTTCTCGAAGCCTTTTTATGGATTGCCAAACTCGGGAGCTTCAGTGCTGCCGCGGCAAAGCTGCACACCACACAAACCGCAATCTCGGATCGCATCCGCACGTTGGAACAAGATTTCGGGGTACGCTTGTTTGAGCGCGATAGCCGCAAAGTTGTGCTAACTGGCGCAGGGCAACAGCTCTTGCCCTACGCCGAACAGCTCTTGGGGCTAGCGCAGACGATGCGCAAGATCATGGTGGATCGGGCCGCGCAACAAGGAATTGTGACGCTTGGCGTGATTGAATCTGTTGTTCATAGTTGGTTGCCTGAATTGCTGCAGGCAGTGAATCAGCAGTTTCCAAATGTAGTATTGGAGGTACGCTCTGACTCGACCCCACGCTTGCGTGATGAACTACTCAAAGGGGCGATTGATATCGTCATTTTGACCGAGCAGGTTGCGGACCCTGCTTTTGAAAATTTGTTACTGATGGCGTACCCAATGTATTGGTGTGCCCATCCGGATGTCGCGGTGAAAGTCCAGACCGCCAATGATTTTGAGAAACTGCTCGATACGCAACCGGTAATGACCTTCATGCGCGATACCGATGCTTATCGGGATGTGCGCCGGGCGCTGGCAAACTCTCCGAATGTTCGAATTAACCCTTTTTCATCGATTGCGGCCATCATTTCGGTTGCAACCAGTGGCTATGGTGTAGCAGGTTTGGCGCTCCCTGTGATTGATAAATATGTGAGTAGTCATCAGCTGCAAACTATTCCGGTTGGCCCAACCTTGAATGATCTGCCACTCTATATGGCCTATCCTGTAACGCCAAACACACCGGTGATTGAGCAAATTGCCGATTTGATTTACGCGCTATCACGGCAAAATATCTACGCCAGCCAACCCTAACTGCCCTTTTCTGGTGCTGTGGCGGAGAGTATTTGCGCTAGATTGGTGAATGTCAGCCTCGATTCAGCGAGAGCAGCAGTTTTAACTATCCTTCAAACAGAAATTTCCCGTTTGACCGTAAAGTGGTGTCATCCCAATAATGCATACAGAGAAATTTTTCTGGAATGCATGCTATGTCCGCGCAAGCGATCACGACAGACAGTCTCGGTTACCTAGCCCGGCAATCGATTCGGCAGGGGCACCATCGGAGTGCCACAAGTAACTTAGCGCCCGGTTATGTTCAGGCTAACTTGGCTATTTTGCCCGCCAGCCTCGCTACCGACTTTTTGCGCTTCTGCCAGCAAAATCCCAAGCCGTGCCCGCTCTTGGCCGTATCGTCCGCGGGCGATATTAGTTTGCCCAGTATCGCCAAAAATCTTGATATTCGAACAGATGTGCCTCGTTATGTCTTATGGCGCAATGGTGAAGCGATGGGTGATTTAGAGGATTTACGGACAGTTTGGCGCGAGGATCTGGTGACGTTTGCGATTGGCTGTTCTTTCTCCTTTGAACAGGCATTGTTGAGTGCGCGTGTCCCTGTACGTAATATCGAACAGAACCACAATGTTTCGATGTATATCACCAATATTCCCACCCAAGCGGCCGGCCCTTTCAGCGGCCCGATGGTGGTCTCAATGCGGCCTATGAAGGCTGCTGATGCCATCAAAGCAATCCAAATCACTTCGCGCTACCCCAGCGTCCACGGCGCACCGATCCATTTCGGTGATCCAAGTGAAATCGGGATTAAAGACCTAGATCGCCCAGATTATGGCGACCCTACTGAAATCCGCTCAGGAGAAGTCCCTGTGTTTTGGGCCTGCGGTGTAACCCCGCAGTCGGCAATTCGCAGTGCCAAGCCCGAAATCAGTATCACACACAAGCCCGGTTATATGTTGGTGACCGATTTGTTAAACGTGGAGTTGGAGTTTAGATAGTTTTTTCCTAAGGAGGAGATGATGCAAAAACGTATGAATGCTTTGAAATCTGCTGTTTGTGCTGCCGTACTGTGTGCCACAACCTATGTCAGTGCCTCAGATATCAATATTACTGCGGTAACCCAAGTTAACCCGACCCTGCCGCAATACACCCGGGTTGATCAGCCGGTTCTGCGCGATGGCTTAAAGGCAGCCAGCGGTGGCCGCATTGAGGTCAAATTAGCCAGCTGGCCTGAAATGAACGTGAACGGCCCAGAAGTTCTACGGCTGGTTCGTTCAGGTCAGGTTGATATCGCTGCCGTACCACTAACCACCGTTTCCGGTGATGTGCCCCTGCTGGATGCTGTTGATTTAGCGGGCATGAATATGGAAATCGGCCAAGCTCGCCGTGTTGCCAATGCCATGGCTCCTATCGTTAATCGCGATTTGGAGCGCCTTGGTATTAAATTGGTTGCAACCTACCCATTCTCTGGTCAAATGTTATTCTGCAATAAGCCGATTGGTTCATTGGCAGACATTAAAGGCCTGAAGGTTCGCACTTTCGGTCCAGCCTTGACGGACCTCATGAAAGCATTGGGCGCACAACCCGTGTCACTGGCTTTCGGTGAGGTCTACACCGCGCTAGAGCGGGGCACAGTCGATTGTGCTGTCACCGGCTCAGGGTCAGGTAATGGCGCAAAATGGCATGAAGTTGCGACCCACATCTACAACCAACCGTTGTTCTGGGCGGTTTCTGGCTACTTTGTGAACTTGGCCTGGTGGAACAAACTCGACCCCGCTGTGCGTACATTGGTTGAAAAAACCTTGCTGGATGTACAGGAAAAACAGTGGGCTCTCGGTTTAGAAGCCACCAAAGATGGGGTTGACTGTAACGTGGGTAAAGCGGCTAGCTGCAAAATCCACACGCTGGCCAAGAAACCCATGACCGAAGTGACGCCCAAAGGCGATGTCCGCGCCACGATTCGCAAGGAAATGGAAGAAGATGTTCTACCTCCTTGGGTGAAGCGTTGCGGTGAGCGTTGCGGCAAGATTTACAACGAAACCGTTGCACCGATTACCGGCATTCCCTTCAAAGGCTAAGCCGTATGTCAACCCCTGGCACAATAGTCTCAACCCGCCAGGGGTTGCATTGTTTTGCTAGTCAGCAAATTTTAAGACCAGTTTTGCTCAACGTCTCCGAGCAAGGGCCCCGCCAGCGTCATGCTTCCTCGTTCTTTGCTGGCGGGGATTTTTTTAGGACATGGTCATTGCCATGTAATCGTTATGTCGAACTTTCCGCTCATTATCTATAAAAGTGTACAGCGTACCGCCGACTGGATGGTCAGTATAGCAGGCTTTGCCTATTTACTGATGACGGTGCTGATCTGTACCGATGTTTTTGCCCGCAAATTTCTCGGATTCTCAACCGAAGCCACGGTTGAACTCTCAGGCTATCTGCTTGCATTTGGGATGTCATGGGGGCTTGCCGGGACGCTAATTCAGCGTGGTCATATTCGAATCGATGTGATCCTGCAAAAATTCCCACTCTGGCCACGCGCAATCCTACACATTTTGGCGCTGTTGGTTTTACAAATCAGCGCCTTTGCGATGACCTATGGTGCTTATCAACTGGTTGCAGAGTCGCAACTTCTTAATGCGACAGACCTGACCTCGCTGCGAACTCCCCTGATTATTCCGCAAGGTCTGTGGATGTTTGGCTTGGCGATTTTCCTATTGTTGATTTGTGTCTTGATGGTGCAAGCCCTGTATCACCTCTTTAAGGCCAACCCACAAGCAATTGACGATATGTTCAAGCCCCGAACCTATGTTGAAGAGGCAGAAGAAACACTGGATGCCTTAGGGCATAAAGATGTGCAGTTGAAATTAGATGATGTTAATCAGCAGAAAGGCGGCCAATCATGATCATGATTATTTTTATTCTTATCATGGGGGCCGTGTTTGGGGTGTTGGCACTGGGTGGCCATGTTCCTGCGGTTGCTCATGATGTGTCGATTGGCGCAATTATTCTGTTTATTGCGGCTTTCATTCTATTTTTTGCCAAAGGGGTTTATGTCGGCGCAGCGCTGGCCGCCTTGGCACTGATGGCTGGCTTCATGTTTTCTGATCGGCCATTTTGGAATTTCATTGGCCAAATGATCTGGTCACCAAGTTCGAGTTTCGTCCTTGTTGCAGTCCCATTATTTTTATTAATGGGTGAAATCATGTTACGAACGGGATTATCGGAACGACTGTATCGATCGCTGAATGTTTGGATGAATCGTTTACCTGGCGGATTGTTGCATACCAATATTGCCGCCTGCAGTATCTTCTCCGCGATCTCTGGGTCCAGCGTGGCGACCGCAGCAACGATGGGATCGGTGGCCTTGCCTTACTTTGAGAAAACAAACTACAACCAAAAACTGGTATTAGGATCGCTAGCTGCCGGTGGCGCGTTGGGTAACTTGATCCCACCCGGCATTACCTTCATCATTTATGGCTTGATTACGGATACCTCCGTAGGTGATTTGTACATGGGTGCCGTGGGACCAAGCCTACTGGTGATTCTACTTTTTGTCATCACAATCGTATGGCAAACCCGCTTTGCTAGTGATGGCGACCAACATCAATTTACCTTCAAAGAAAAACTGCTGGCACTGGTTGATCTGCTTCCGGTTGCCATTCTGATTGGCTTAGTCCTGGGTACGATTTACTCCGGCTGGGCCACACCCACTGAATCCGCTGCGCTTGGGGTGGCCGGTGCAATCATTCATGGCTTGATTGAGCGTAAGTTGTCTTGGCAAAAACTGCATGACTCAATAGTAGCGACTGCGCGTGTTACCTCGATGATCGCGCTGATTATCTTTGGCGCATATTTCCTTAATTACATCCTCAGCGCCCTCGGCTTACCAGCTTTCCTAACCAAGTTTCTGACAGATCTGCCTTTGCCACCTTGGGGCGTCATGCTGATGATTATTGGCATGTACTTGGCCCTGGGTACGTTTATGGAAGGTATGTCAATGATCATTACCACCATCCCGTTGCTCTTCCCCGTGGTGAAGGCCTTGGGTTATGACCCGATCTGGTTTGGGGTCGTGGTAACCATGCTGGTAGAGATCGCCATGATCAGTCCGCCTGATGGGACCGTCCTTTATGTCTTGCACGGCATGCGGAAAAAAGCTGGGCCAATTACTGATGTTTTTGCTGGTGTCATGCCATTCATGGCGGTATACATCCTGGCGATTGTGGTGTTGATGTGGTTCCCGCAAATTGTCCTGTGGTTACCGAATCAATTTAATTGAGTCATTTAATTACTGCTCTGCAACCCAGCATGCCTAACATGCTGGGTTAGGGGCAAACGGGTAAGGAGTGGGCTATGTTGACAGCATTACGGCATCAAATCATAGAGCAACGTTTTGTTCCCTTACTGGTTACGTTATTGGTTAGTGCCGCCAGCAGCCCGCTGTGTTGGGCACAAACGCAAGTTGCCATCGCCTCTGCCTATCCCGCCGACAGTTTTCAAACCAAGAACTTGCAACAGTTTGCTGATGAAGTTAATGGTCAACTTGGGCAGTCACTGAAGTTAACCATTCACCCTAACGGCCAATTAGCCAAACCTGCTGAAATATATCCGCAAGCCAAAGAGGGGAAAATTGGTGGCGGAGAGGTCATCATGTCGAGCCTTGAAAAATTCGCGCCGATTTATGGCATAGATTCGATTCCCTTTACAGTGCGGGGATATGATGATGCTAAACGTCTCTGGCGATATTCCCGTGCTGCGATTGACGCGCAGATGCAGAAAGATGGACTTAAACTACTCTACGCCGTCCCCTGGCCACCCCAGAATTTGTACACCACCCAAAAGCTCGACAAGGTCAGCGATGCGCGTGGTCTGAAAATGCGGACCTATAACCCGGCCACAGAGAAAATTGCCGAGTTTATTGGAGCAAAAAGTGTCTTATTTCAAGTGGTCGAATTAGAAAAAGCCATTGCCGAAGAAAAATTAGATTTAATGATTACTTCAAGTTGGACGGGCGTTCAAACCAAAGCTTGGAGCAAACTCCGTTACTACTATCCCGTCAATGCTTGGATCCCTAAAAATGTGGTGTTTATTCGTGCCAGTACCTTCAACCAGCTCCCGAAGGACAGTGCTGAGAAGTTAATGCGACTCGCCCAAGCGGCGGAAGATCGCGGTTGGAGCTTAAGCCAATTACAAGACAAAGAATTTGAAGACTTGCTCAAACAAAATAAAGTTACGCTCGTTAAAGATATGCCTTACCTGCTGGATGAATTTCGTCGCTTAGGCGAGAAGATGTCACGTGAATGGTTGAGAAAATCGGGGCAGGATGGACTTGATGCGCTCATGCACTACGAGCTAGACCGCTTCCAAAAGCGCTAAATAATTCCATTTTCACGCCGAAAATACGTTTGATCAGGATTTTCCCCAAACCAACCATACTGCCAGTTTATATAGCAAGAGGGTGATAATGAACCAGTTCCGTATGCTGCTTGCCGTGCTCGGTCGGCTAAGTTTAAAGAGCCAGCTTATTAGTTTGGCTATTTTGTTCACCTTTGGACTCTTGTCGGTACTGGGGTTCGGCTTATTGCAACTGGCACAATTCAAACAAAACCTAGCGGTTGAGTTGAAAGCCCAAAGCAGTCTGGTAGAAATTAACCAAAAAGCCCGTGGCTTAGAAGAAAAAATGGAAGCCTTCAACAAGCTGGCCGGTGACTTACTCCTAGCCAACGGTGACCCAGGCGTAGTCGTTAAAACCAAGAAAGAATTGCAAGAGAGCAGTGAAATCATTATTTCCGAGCTCTCAAAATTAAATAATTTGGTTGCTGACCTTAAACTAGAAACATTAACCACTCATGTCAGCCAGATTGATCAGGGGTTCAAAACGATTCGTGATGGCTACTTGGCTGCCATTGCAAAGTTCAAAGGCGATAGCCCAGATAGTTTTCAAGACATGATGTCCGGTATGGTTGGGATTGATACCAAACCCACGACGGAGAAAACGGCCGCCCTGAAAAAACTGGCACTGGATTCTGCCAGTGCCCTAGCCGAGCGCGCCAATGACAATGCAGCAGGCGCATTCCGCTGGACGGTGGGGGCGATGCTGTTTGCAGGCCTGGTTATTCTCAGTCTGGTTGGTTTGGTGACACTACTACTGGCTAAAAACCTGTATCAACAAATTGGTGGCGAGCCTGCACATGCCTCGCAATTGGCAAAAGAAATCGCTGAGGGGAATCTGCTCGCGGAGGTCACCGTAGAAGAACACGATAGCAGCAGCCTGTTTTATAACTTATCTCGTATGCAGAAAAACCTGAAAGAGGTGATTGCTTACGTGAGTAAGAGTTCACAAGCCCTCAGTAGTGCTTCAACCGCGCTACAGGCGGCAACAGAACAAATTACGGATGCCACGAATCAACAGAGTGAAGCAGCTAATTCTGTGGCCGCTGCGATTCAGGAAGTTAGTACCAGTGTTGATGTAGTCGCTGATAACGCTGCCGATGCGCTCAATACTTCGAAACATTCTGAAGATATCTCTCGGTCTGGCAGTGCCACGGTACAAAGTGCAGCGAAGGAAATGATTCAATTGGCGGATAGCTCGCGTGAGCTAACCGAGATGATTAACTCACTCAATACCCAAGCACAACAGATTTCTAAAATCGTTAAAGTGATTCATGAAATCGCGGGCCAAACTAACCTACTGGCCCTGAACGCCGCCATTGAAGCCGCCCGTGCGGGTGAGCAAGGGCGTGGATTCTCGGTGGTGGCTGACGAGGTCCGCCAACTCGCTGAGCGCACCAGTCAATCTACTAAAGAAATTTCCAGCATGGTTAACTCGACCCAAGAGGTGACCATGCAAGTCGTTGATAACATTAGCAAATGGAAAGACCGGGTCAATGATGGGGTAGACAAAGCCCGCCGTGCTGATAGCATCATGATTGATATCCGCGATGGAGCCATTCGTGTCGCCAGTATGGTGAACGAAATGAAGGGGGCGCTGGTTGAACAATCGAGCGCGCATAGTCAAATTGCGCGGGATGTTGAGCGGATTGCCCAAATGTCCGAGAAAAACTCCAGTGCTATTTCCACCCTGGCTAGCTCAGCCAAAGGCTTAAATCAGCTCTCGGGTGAACTGGCCAAGGCTATCTCGCTATTCAAGCTATAAAAAATCATCCATAAAAAGCGAGAAACAAACCCAGTGGAATAAACAAACAGCTCGCCATGTTTCCCACCAGGACCATGGCAGCCACTTTAGCAGGTTCTTGCTGATATTTTTCGGCTAGCAAGTAATTGACTATCGCGGGTGGCAACACCCCAAATAAATAGAGCAGTCCTTTTTGACTCGCTGTAAGGGGCAATAAGGGGACAATCAGCAGCGCGATCAGCAGGCCTGTGAGTGGGCACACAATCGCCCCCAGGACGCCGACTTTCCAATCCGCACTGCGTACCTCCAGCATCCGAACTCCCAACGTAAACAACAGCAATGGCAAGGAGATATCTGCCAGTAGTTTGAGCGGCATCATCACGATAGCGGGCAACGCGATCTGCGCGGCACCGAGCAAGGCCCCCAGTATGGTGGCCCACACCATCGGGCTCAATATGGTTGAGCGCCAATCTGTTTGCCGCACGATAAGCCAAGCGCCTAAGGTGAAAAAAAGCAGGTTGGTGGTGACAAATACAATCACGGCATTTGAGAGATCCTGCGCACCAAACGCAAATAAGGCGAGCGGCAATCCCATATTGCCGCAGTTATTGAACATCATCGACGGCAAAAACGTTCGACTATCAATCCCAAACCAGCGGGTTAATGGGAAAGCCAACAGGCCAGAGCCAATCACGATTAAGACCGTGCCCAGCACTAACCAACTATCGCTGTACCAATCGAACTGCCGCGTTAACATGGCATGAAAAATCAAAGCGGGTAAAAATACCTCCATATTCATGCGATTGGCCCATGTAGGGTCAGGCCGATAACGCCAAGCATAGAGTAAGCCAAGCAAAATCAAACTCAACACCGGCGCGATAATCGTGATTATTTGGCCGACCATACACCCTCCTGGCCGAAGAGCGTCGGATTGTGATGATTGGTGGTCGCGGGTTGTGCCATCATCGGGCGCGCCAGGGTGGCCCAGGCCAGCGCCTGTTGGCGTAGTTGCATGACGGCTCGCTGGACCGGCATCAAGGGCCTTAGCCCGATATGTAACGCGGCTGTATTTACGTGCGAGAGTACCCCGGTGAGATACATCGAACAGGCATCGCCAATCCGTGCGCTGCGGTAATCCACCGTCGCAGCGGGAATGCCCCTTTCCGATAAGACCGGCAGGCGGCTAATCCCCTCGGGATCAAGTCGTGAGTCTTGACAACCAGCATCATGAAAAATCGCCGCAAAAGCGGCGATTGGTAGCGCGCTTTCTGGCCCCGCATGGAGCGCGGCATGCGAACCGATAATGACGATGGAACCTTGATCTCCAGGGCTTAACAGGCAAATCGAATCACAACCTGATACGGTAGGCGCATCGGGGTAAGCCGGATCGAATGGATAGAGTGAATAACGCCCTTCCTGTACCTGGATCGGCTTTGCACACGCCAAAGGCGCTCGGCGCAGTAATTGCGCCGCAACTTGCGCCGGCTGGCCCACTACGACCCCCAATGATTGGGCGATTTCATTCACATGAGAAATCGGTGCAGTTAACATCGCCTGACCGTTGCCCATCGGCACGGCGGCACGGGCGACGGTTGCTGCCGCGGTGCCAAGCTGCGCTAAATCGTCTAAGCCTGCAATCCCAGCTTGATCTTTACCAACTCCGGCGTCATTGAGAATGATCGCCCGCACTCCCGCCTGAGCAGCGAGATAAGCAGCAATACGGCCCCCATGTGAACCCGCAATAACGACCCGCTGACGCGCTCGCTCATCTAAAAGTGTGACGCTGTTGACGACCAGTATGTCGCTCGGTAATGCCGATAGTGATGCTGCCATAGTTACCCCCATAACAATGGTTAGCCTGCCAATTGGTGGCCACCGAAAAGTGGCCCTGTGTTATCACACCCCTTTTTTCAAAAAACGATTGCGATGCACGGGCGATACCCGTTGCTTGATAAGACGGATTTTAATGAAGTGCTAAATTTGCGTTGCACTTTAGAGAGCGTTACTGCTTACGCCAACTGTCAGTAATGACAGTTGGCGATAACTTGGCCAGTATGTCGTGTAGGACACTATGCTGGCAAGGGGGGTTGCTCATTTAACAACTGGTGACTCGCCTGCAACAAGGCTCTGATTGACGCAATCACGATATCGGTATCAATACCAGCCCCCGCGACGGTTTTACCTTGATGTCCCTGAATCTCAATCAAGGCCAGCGCAGGCGCATCACTTCCTCTACGCAAACTGCATTCCTGATAGTGGGTAATTTGGATGGTTTGTCCACTCAATGCCGCCACAGCCTGCACCGCCGCATCTAACACACCATTTCCTTGCCCGACGGCTTGCTGTCCATTGGTGAATACTAAACATACTTCATGCATACCCTCAGCCAGGCGCTGGTCAGTATGATGGGCATATTGCCACGGCCCCTGTGGTTCTACATACCTGGCTTGAAAGACTTGCCAAATAGCTTGCGCGGAAACCTCTTTCCCGGTTTCATCGCTCACCGCTTGCACCTGTTTAGCCAAGGCCATCTGCCAGCGGCGTGGCAAGGTCACGCCGTATTCCCGCTCCAGCAAGTAACTCATGCCACCTTTGCCAGATTGGCTGTTGACGCGAATCACCGCATCGTAGCTACGGCCAATATCTTGTGGATCAATCGGCAAATACGGGACTTCCCAAATGCCATTTGGGTTTTGTACAGCCATGCCTTTTTTGATGGCGTCTTGGTGTGAACCAGAAAAGGCAGTGTGGACTAATTCGCCGACATAGGGATGGCGGGGATGAATGGGTAACTGGTTGCACTCGGTGACGACACGGGCAATCTCGTCGATGTGGCCAATATCAAGTTGGGGATCAATCCCCTGCGTATACAAATTCAAGGCGAGGGTGATGATATCGACGTTCCCGGTACGCTCGCCATTGCCAAACAAACAGCCTTCGACACGATCCGCGCCGGCCATTTGCGCTAACTCAGCGGCAGCCACCGCCGTACCGCGATCATTATGCGGATGTACCGACAACACGACGTTGTTACGATATTTCAGCTGGCTGCTCATCCATTCAATTTGGTCGGCGTACACATTGGGTGTGCTGCCTTCAATGGTGGCAGGCAAATTGATAATCGGCTTGGCATTCGGAGTGGGCTGCCACACGTCTAACACCGCATTGCAGATATCCCGCGCAAAACGAAATTCGGTTTGTGAAAACACTTCGGGCGAGTATTCAAAACGCCAGTGGGTTGCGGGCTGCTGCGCAGCATAGTCTTTGAGCCAAGTGGCGGCTTGCACGGCCAAGGCCATGGTTTGCTCTGGCGTGTGGTTAAACACAATTCGGCGAAAGTGCGGCGCGGTGGCGTTATACACATGCACAATCGCGCGCTTGGCACCACGCAAAGATTCAAAGGTACGTGCAATCAAATCTTCCCTGGCTTGGGTCAAGACTTGAATGGTGACGTCATCGGGAATATGTTGTCCTGTAATCAACTCACGAACAAAATCAAAATCCGTTTGCGAAGCGGAGGGAAAAGCGACTTCAATTTCTTTGAAGCCCATCGCGACCAACATCTTAAAGAAGCGCATTTTTTGCTGCGCGTTCATCGGCTCGATGAGGGATTGATTGCCATCGCGCAAATCCGAGCTACACCAGATAGGCGCTTGGGTGAGGGTTCGGCTTGGCCACTGCCGATTCGGTAAGTTAAAGGCGGGGAAGGCTTGGTATTTGGTGCTAGGGTTCTTTAACATGATCGTTTCTTTCGGTAAATGTACTCCCTAGAAAAATTACAGCTGGCAGACGCATAGCGGGTTGGGATTTGGGCCGCTGTGCCAATCAAGGTCTGCACAGCGGGCCATAGTCGTAAATCTGAGTGATGAGAATTGAATGACATAAAAATTCCATGGTGAATCCACCCGCACGCGGCTGGATAATGAAAAACGCAAATTGAGGGTAAGAAAAAGAGAGCTGCCCTAAGGCAGTAGGGCTAGATTAGTCTGAGCCAGTCGTGTTTCAGGCTGACGACGAGCGGCATTCTGCCGTGCAGCGGCGTCGGCAGAAAGTGACAGATGTGGAGAAATGAAAAAAGAGACAAGCAACATGCTGCAAGATTAAAATGCTTGTTTGGTAAAGTCAAGCAAGGAAATCGATGACTGTCGTTGATCAAGCCACCCTCGCGGTTATACAGCGTTACATCATAGAAAGTTATGGGCAGCCCGGCTCCAACATGTCACAGCGCGCCTATTATCAATTTACCCGCACCCAAATTGCCGCCTGTTTTAGCCAATGGGCAAAAGATAAATCGATTGATACCTTGATTGACATCGGGAGCTCAACGGGATTTCTAACCCGCCAGTTACAGCCCTTTGCCAAGCGAACGATCGCCGTGGATGCCAATCGTCATGTCTTGGCTGCTATCAATGATCCCACTATTGAAACTGTGCAGGATTATCTGCCCGATCTTGAGCAACTCCCAGCGCAACTGGCCGCCGTGGTTACCTGTACTGATACGCTCTACTACTTAAGCGATGCACAGTTGGAGCGGGCGCTGACACGTATCGCGGAAATTCTGACCCCAGGAGGTTATCTGATCTTTAATGACAATGGTAATGTCGACCGACTGGCACAAAAGCTGGCCAGCCAATACCGTCAGGTTGCAGCACTAGAAAGCCCTTTTACGGTTAAACCGAAGCCCGACTTTGATCGCTGCTATTGGTGGTTAGAATCGCGCTATTTACTTTGCCGCGGGGTCTTCCGTGCGCTGGCTGATCCCGCCTTTGACGTCAAACGTCAAACCAGCGAGATTCAGCACTGGCCGCTGATTCGTTATTGTTTACGTTATCCTTGGTTGCGCTATGCCCTGCCGCTGTTGTTCCCTTTGCGTTTTTTGAGTCGCTGTATTTGGGCAAGCACCTGGCTATTTGAGCGTTTTTGTGTGATTGCTAAACCCAGCCCATGCCTATGGGTCTATCAGAAAATTTAGCAGGTCATCAATACAAAAAGGCGCACCGCTTAACGCCGTGCGCCTTCTTTTACCAGCAACGACTATTCGCTTAGTCTGCCAGCCGTTTGGCCAACGCAGCACGCACCTCTAGCAGTGCTGCAGGTAAGCCCTGTTTGAGTTTTTCAAATAACTCGTCATGCAGTGCCAGCTCTTTTTCCCATGCCGCTTTATCGATACTGGTAATTCGGTCGAATTTTGCTTCATCAAAAGCCAATCCTTCCCAATTGATATCTTGATAACGTGGGCTGATCCCGAAAATATTTTCAACGCCGTCGGCCTGACCCTCAATGCGATCAATGATCCATTTCAAGACGCGCATGTTCTCGCTATAACCTGGCCAAATAAACTTGCCGTTATCATCGGTGCGGAACCAATTCACACAATACATCGCGGGCAGTTTCGGGCTAGCGCCTTCTTGGCTCACGACATCACCAAAGTGGAGCCAGTGGGCAAAATAGTCGGCCATGTTATAGCCGCAGAAAGGCAGCATAGCGAACGGATCCCGACGTACCACGCCTTGTTGACCAAACGCGGCCGCAGTTGTTTCGGAGCCCATGGTGGCAGCCATGTAAACCCCTTCGGTCCAGTTGCGTGCCTCTGTTGCCAAAGGAACGGTGGTTGAACGACGACCGCCAAAGATGAAAGCATCAATCGGCACGCCAGTGGGATCATCCCAGGCATTATCAAAAACGGGGTTTTGTGCAGCCGTAACGGTAAAACGGGCATTGGGGTGCGCGGCTTTACGTCCGGTTTCCTTGGCGATTTCAGGTGTCCATTCCTTGCCTTGCCAGTCTATGCAATGCGCAGGGGGGGCATCGGTCATGCCTTCCCACCAGACATCACCGTCATCGGTCAGCGCGACGTTGGTGAAAATCACATTGCCATGCAGGGAATCCATACAATTTGAGTTGGTTCGCGTATTGGTACCCGGTGCCACCCCAAAATAACCGGCTTCTGGGTTAATCGCATACAGACGGCCATCTTTACCCGGTTTGATCCAGGCGATGTCATCGCCAATGGTATTGATTTTCCAGCCATTGAAACCTGCAGGCGGGATCAACATCGCGAAATTGGTTTTGCCACAGGCGGAAGGGAAAGCCGCGCCAACATGATATTTTTTCCCGGCGGGCGAGGTCACACTCAAAATCAACATATGTTCGGCAAGCCAGCCTTGGTCACGCCCCATGGTCGAAGCAATGCGCAACGCAAAACATTTTTTCCCGAGCAGGGCATTGCCACCATAACCCGACCCATAGGACCAGATTTCACGGGTTTCTGGGTAATGCACAATATATTTCACATCGGGATTGCACGGCCAAGCAACATCTTTTTCGCCCAGTGCCAGCGGCGCACCGACCGTATGCACGCAAGGTACAAACTCGCCATTGCTACCCAACACCTCGTAGACCGCTTTACCCATGCGGGTCATGATTTTCATATTGACCACAACATAGGGAGAATCGCTTAACTCTACGCCAATATGCGCAATGGGCGAACCCAGTGGCCCCATGGAAAAGGGGATCACGTACATGGTACGGCCGCGCATGCAACCATCAAATAAGGGCTGGAGGGTTTTCCGCATTTCCGCTGGCGCAACCCAGTTATTGGTTGGGCCCGCGTCTTCTTTACGTTCTGAGCAAATATAGGTACGGTCTTCTACCCGCGCCACATCAGATGGGTCTGACCAAGCCAGGTAGGAATTAGGCCGCTTTTCTGGATTCAGCCGTTTCATTGTTCCGGCAGCGACCATTTGTTCACACAAACGGTTGTATTCTTCTTCTGAGCCATCGGCCCAGTAAACGCTATCTGGTTTACACAATGCAACCATGTCACGAACCCAAGCCACCAGCTTCAGGTTTTTAACGTAGCTGGGGACATTCAAGTCACTCGCTAAAACTGCACTCATACGACCTCCAAAAATGAAAAATTTCATTTTTGCAGTCGTATCATTTACACGCGGTGAATCACACGAAACCAGGCAGTCAAAGAAGCGGGGCTAAAGACGGATGACGACGTTCTTCAGACTGCAAAAATGAAATTTCTATGGCTTACTGCATTGTCTAGCGCCTAATCGGGGACATTAAATCAGCATGACAAATGCATTACAAACAAACAGGGGCCGCAGTTTAGCATGGACTAGGGTTTTCCCCAAGAGAAAAAATGCTCTATAAATCAAGGACTTAGGCGAATTTTTCTTGCTGCGGCGCGGCAAATCAAGGAGAAATCTACGCGCCGCCGCCAATTCACCCTAACGCGCTCGGCGTTGCCGAATGACGCTCAAGAAACTGGGAACAAGAATCACCGCAGCGGCAATAGCGAGTAGGCTGGCCGCGAGAGGATGGTGAATAAACACGCCCCAATCGCCTTGGCTAATCGAGAGCGCATTGCGTAACTGCTTTTCCGACATCGGCCCCAAGATCATCCCTACCACCGCCGGCGCAACCGGGAAATCAAAACGACGCAGGGCATAGCCCACTCCGCCCAACGCCAGCAGCAGGAACAAGTCGAACTCAGACTGCCGAATCCCATACGCGCCCAAGGTGGCAAACACCAGAATCCCGCCATAGAGCAGTGGGCGCGGGATGGCGAGCAGCCGCACCCAAACGCCGACCAAAGGCAGATTCAAAACCAGCAGCATTAAGTTACCGACATACAGACTGGCAATCAGCCCCCACACCAATTCGGCGGAGGTTTGAAAGAGCATCGGCCCCGGCTGCAAGCCATATTGCTGAAAGGCGGCCAAGATCATGGCGGCGGTGGCGGAGGTCGGTAAACCCAACGTCAGCAGCGGCACCAACGCGCCGACACTACTGGCGTTATTCGCGGCTTCTGGCCCGGCGACACCCTCAATCGCGCCTTTGCCAAACTCCTCAGGGTGGGCACTCAAGCGTTTTTCAGTGGCATAGGATAAAAAGGTCGGGATTTCCGCGCCCCCCGCCGGCACCGACCCAAACGGAAAGCCAATCAGCGTGCCGCGCAGCCAGGCTTTCCAGGAACGTGCCCAGTCTTGCGGCTTCATCCAGATGCTATCGCCTACCCGATTGGCTGCACTATTTTCCGCTTCGTACAGCACGTTAAAGAGTGCCTCGCCCACCGCAAAAAAGCCCACGGCGACAATCACCACATCAATCCCGTCGTTCAATTGCGGCAAACCAAAGGTCAGGCGGGTTTGGCCAGAGACTTGATCAATCCCGATCAGCCCCAGTGCCAGACCAATAAACAAACTGGTCATGCCGCGCAGGCGGGAATTTCCCAAGACCGCTGATACGGTGGTGAACGCCAACACCATCAAGGCAAAATATTCAGCCGGGCCAAAGCGCAAAGCAAAATCAGCGACCGCCGGCGCAAACAGAGACAGCAGAATCGTGGCAATCGTGCCCGCTACAAACGAGCCAATCGCCGCCGTTGAGAGCGCCGCGCCCGCCCGGCCACGGCGGGCCATTTGGTAACCCTCCATGGCCGTGACCATGGTCGCTGATTCCCCCGGGGTATTTAACAAAATCGAGGTCGTGGAACCCCCAAACATCGCGCCATAGAAAATGCCCGAGAACATAATCAAAGCGCCCGTGGGTTCTACTTGAGTGGTCATGGGTAACAACATCGCCACCGTCAGCGCCGGGCCAATTCCGGGCAATACCCCCACCGCCGTGCCGAGCAAACAGCCGAGCAACGCTAAAAATAGATTGATGGGGGTGAGGGCGACGGCAAACCCTGCCGCAAGGGCATTCCAGGTTTCCATATCAAGATCCTAAAAAGGGAAGCAGGGGCAGATTCAGCCCCAAAAAACGCGTAAAGAGTTGCTGCACAGGTAAGGTCACCGCCAGTGCAATCGCGATATCAAGTAGCCAACGAGACGCAGGCTGTGGGCCACGAAACCCACGTGCCACCAAAACCATCAGCGTCGCACTGGCCAGCACAAAACCGAGATGCGCAATGGTGAGGATTTGAATCACCAAACCCGCAAAGACCCAGAGTAAGTGGCTAGTAGGGGCTAAGCGGGGCGGGGCCTCCACATAGGGCGCGGTGTCATTACCTTGATTGCATAATCCACCCGTCAGCACCTCCCGCGCCAGCATCAAGGCACAGAGGGCCAGACCGCTGCCAACGACCAGCGGAAATAAACCGGAGCTGATACCGGAATAGCCCGCATCGCCAGTTAGGGTTGTCCCCTGTTGAACCAAGGTACCGGCAACCACCAGAAGCACGATTACCAGCACACTCTCCGACTTGGTTTTTTTATGGGTGGTGACGCTCATTTCACTAAACCTAATACTCTGAGAATAGCGCCGATTCGTTGCTGCTCAGTGTCCGCAAACTTGGCCAACTCATCCCCCGTGAGTAAGGCGGCTTGCCACTCGTTTTTATCCAGAGTGTCTTGCCATTGCTTGGTTTGGGTAGCTGCCGTCACGGCTTTAATCAAGGCGGCTTGTTGGTCAGCACTAATCCCCGGTGCGCCATAGACGCCGCGCCAATTGGCAATACTCACCGGCGTTCCTTGTTCGCGCAGCGTCGGAATATCAACCTCTGGAACCCGCTTATCAGCCGACACCCCCAAGGCGCGCATTTTGCCGCTTTTGATATAGGGCAAGAACTCTGCTAACCCGCTGATGCCAATCGTGACATGCCCCCCTAAAATCGCCGCAGCGGCTTCCCCGCCTCCAGCGAACGGCACATAGTTCAGTTTGGTGGGATCCACATCGCTGGCTTTGAGAATCAGGCCCGCCAAAATATGGTCAATCGACCCCTTTGAGCCACCACCCCATGACACTGCACCAGGATTGGCTTTCACCGCTGCGATCAAATCTTTTAGCGTTTGAATTTTTGAATTGGCGGGCACCACTAGCACATCGTACTCGGCCAATAAGCGCGCTACGGGGGTGACATCTTTTAAGTTTACGGGCGATTTATTGGTTTCAATCGCCCCCACCATCACCGCCCCAACGACCACTAGCGCATTCGGATCACCTTTGCTCGTGTTCACAAACTGCGCCAAGCCAATGGTACCGCCCGCCCCACCGCGGTTTTCATATTGCACTGCCTTGGCTTGCCCAGCCGCCTGTAACGCCGCGCCAATGCCACGCGCCGTTTGATCGTAACCCCCCCCAGGATTGGCCCCGATCATGATCTTGACGTTATCGAGAGCGACAACATTCAAGGCGTAGCAACTGAGGCCGATGGTAAGCATTTTTTTCAACATGGCTGTCTCCTTAATAAGATAAATACCCACTTTGGGGCATTGCGTGTTACTTTAAGGGCGTTGCCTTTCAATCGGCTTTCAGTCTAGTTAAGCCCGCTCCTCTGCTATGCATGTGTTACTTGTTGAAGACACTCCTGACCTGGCCCGCTGGATCAGCCAAGCCCTGCGGACATTACGCTTTACGGTGAGCGTGGTATCAGATGGTCCCGACGCGCTGGACGTGTTGGTAGCAGGGCACCCCATAGACATTGTGATTTTGGATTTAAGCCTGCCCACCCTTGATGGCCTTACCGTACTGCAACGTTTGCGCGCGCGGGGTGACCACACCCCGGTACTCATACTCACCGCTCGCGCTAGCACCGCTGAGCGCGTGGCGGGCCTGAATGCGGGGGCCGACGATTACCTTGCCAAGCCTTTTGACTTAGCCGAGCTAGAAGCGCGCTGTCATGCCTTGCTGCGACGGCGGGCTACGAGCGCCGTTCAGCCAGAAATTTGTCTGGGTCAGTTACGCTTCGACCGACAAGAGAAAGCTTTTTATATTGGCACAGCGAGTTTGAACCTGACGCCGCGCGAGTTGGCGGTATTAGAAACACTGATCCTCAAAGCTGGGCGTGCGGTAGCAAAAGAACATGTGTTTCAGCAAGTGTTTATGCATGAACAGGATGCCAACCCGGAAGCCATTGAAGTGTATGTTCATCGGCTGCGCAAAAAACTACAAGGGGCCGGGGTAGAAATTGTGACCCTGCGCGGCCTCGGATACCTGCTACAAAATCGCCATGATTGAGCCGCTTGCGCAGCCGCTCTCCTCCCCATCTAACGCTGGCGCAACGGCGGCAAAGCCAGCACAAGGGTCCATTCGCAACCGATTGGTTGGCTGGATCATCGTTCCGCTACTCTTGTTTGTGGCACTTGATACCTACACGCTTTCTAAGCTGGCACTCGATGCGGCTGACACGGCCTACGATCGCTCTTTATTAGCCTCGGCCAAAGCAATCAGCGAACATGTTCATTGGCAAGGCCAGGGACCACAAGCGAAACTGGTTGCCAATGTACCGGCCAGCACGCTCGATAGTTTTGATAATGACTTGACCGGACAGATTTACTACCGGGTTGGTCAAGCCTTGCAGGATGATCCAACAACGAATGACATGATTGCTGGCTACGCCGATCTGCCCCCGCTGCCGCGCAACAGCCCCCGTTCGACAACCTACCCGGCACTGGTTCATTTCTATACGGCGACTTACCGCAATCAAACGGTGAGAATCGCCGCGCTCTATCATCCGCTGACTCACCGGCTGGGGCAGAACGAACAGGAAAATCAGGCCAAGCCGCCGCAAATGGTATTAATTCAAGTTGCGGAAACCCTCGATGCACGGGCCAGACTCGCGCGCCAAATCTGGCTCAATATCAGCTTGAGGCAAACCGTTTTTGTTATCTTCGCCGCTGGCATTCTATGGTGGGGCATAGGCTTTGCCCTACGACCCTTGTATACCTTGCAAGAAACCTTAGCTCATCGACGGACTGAGGATTTGTCTCCCTTACCCAATTTACCTGCACCGCGTGAGGTACAAACCTTGTGGCAAACCTTGGACAGCTATGTGCAACGGCTAGCGCACTTGGTTGAGGTGCGACGACGCTTTATCGCCAATGCCTCACACCAACTTAAAACCCCGCTGGCGTTAATTAAAACGCAAAGTGAATTGGCACAGCGTAACCCCAGCCCACAGGAACAACATGAATTGCAGCAAGGCATGCAACGTGCCGCCGAACACGCCGCACGGCTGGCCAACCAACTGCTCACCTTGGCGCACGCCGAAAGTGGCTTACCGCCCGCCCAGCAACAGCCCTGCAATTTGCGAGACATCGCGCAAAATGTTTGTCTAGAACTGGCCCCCAAAGCCCTGGCACAACAACAAACGCTGGCCTTCGAGGCGCCCGAGAGCTTGCCCTTACTGCGTGGTGATGATGGGTTGTTGTATGAACTGGTCACCAACCTAGTGGCGAATGCCATTCAATACACCCCGGCAGCGGGGGAAATTTCAGTACGGTTGCAGGTGGAAACAGCGCCTTGGCAGGCATCACATAACCCACACAGCCAGGACCAGCCGCTCAGATATGTGGTTTTGCAGGTGAATGACAGCGGCCCTGGCATCCCCCCTGAAAAACAAGCCCAGGCGCTGGCGCGTTTTGGTACAATCGCTCACCCGAATTCTGGCAGTGGCTTGGGGCTGGCGATCGTGCAAGAAATCGCACAGGCGCATCACGCGCAACTCCGTTTGGATTCCCTTGCCCCACAAGGCTTACGTGTCGAGATCTGGTTTCCGCTGAGCGCCGAGAGGCAGCCCTGAACCGATCCCGACTTGCCGCTGACCGCGCCCTATTCTCCGCAGGCTAGTAGTTACACTGCTGCGCCCTAACTTGATGGATTTTGATGAGTCGTATTCCTGCTGTTATGCCGCGCTCGCGCGTCGTTGATGAAATTAAACCGATCCAACCCCAACGCGAACGGCACACCTACCCACTGATTGATTTACTTAAAATCATTGCAGCACAACTGATTACCTTACATCACTTGAGTTGCTATGGGCCGCTGGCCCGCGCAACAGAACAGCTAGCGCCCACCTTGAGCCTGTTGTTGTTCGATTATGCGCGGATGGCAGTGCAAATTTTCTTGGTGTTAGGCGGCTACCTGGCCGCCCGCAGTGTCCTCCGACTAGCGCCAGGCCAGCTTGGGCAGGATGCCTTTAACCTCATCATCAATCGTTACCTGCGTCTGGTGTTGCCTTTTCTCGCGGCCTTGGTTTTGGCGGTATTTGTCGCTGCTTTTGCGCGGCAGGCCTTGGACGAAGCCTTTGTGCCAGAGGCCCCCTCGCAGGCGCAGTGGATCGCGCATATGTTTTTACTGCATGGGTTATTGAACTTTGATGCGCTCTCAAGTGGGGCTTGGTATGTTGCTATCGATTTTCAACTGTTTGTCATGTTGGTGGGCTTGGTAGCCTACAGTCACCGTCACCGCAACGTAGCTCACACAGTGCGACTCGAACGCAGTATTGCCCTGATTCTCGGGCTGGGCTTGCTCAGTCTATTCTGGTTTAACCGTGATTCCCGTCTGGATAACCTAGCGCTTTACTTTTTCGGCGCTTATGCCCTGGGCTTTGCCGCTTTCTGTCTTGAGAAGCTGCCACTGCAAGGCAACACCAGCCTCAGCCATTCGACGCAACGCCGTCTCTTATTGTTCATGAGTCTCGTGCCGCTGACGCTCTGGATCGATTTCCGAGGGCGTCTCTTGGTTGCCTTATGTACTGCGCTGGCACTGATGGCCTGGCAACAGCCTGCTTTCTGGGCCAAACTTTCAGTGGGTGTGCGGCAGCGCTTACAGGGCTTGGCCCAAGTATCTTATGCCCAATTTCTGATTGGCTTTCCCGTGGCGCTACTGGTCAATAGTATTTTGGCAGGTACGATTGCCGGGGCAGGGGGGGGCACACTCTGCGTTATTTGGCTAAGCACCTGGCTGCTGACGCTCGGGTTGGCCTTTCCATTTTACCGGCACATCGAGATCCCAGCACAAACCTTAAGCGTTGACTGCAAGGGACTGTGGCAGTACCTCAGCATGAAACGATTGACTCGAGCCAGCACCTTGCGTTAGCCAAGACCCCACCGATGTTGTTGAGCAGCGGCAATCGGCGCTGTCTAAATTCGTGATATTTGTCACACAAATTCTCATTTTCTGCCATGGCTGGTATAGTTGAACGCTAACTTTCTTGCTGTCGGTGTGCCATGATCCATTCCAATTTGCTGAGCACCATCGGGGCGACCCCGCTGGTGCAATTGCATCAATTATTCCCTCACAAGCATTACGCCCTGTACGCCAAATTGGAAGCCTTTAATCCTGGCGGCTCGATGAAAGACCGGCCTGCGGTTGCCATGCTCGAAGCGGGCTTGGCCAATGGCACAGTTGGCACAGATTCCGTGTTAGTCGAGTCCAGCTCGGGGAATTTGGCCATTGGTTTGGCCCAAGCCTGTGCCGTCAAAGGCTTGCGCTTGATTGTGGTGGTTGACCCCAAGGTAACGGCAGCCAATCTGAAAATTCTGCGCGCCTATGGCGCAGAAATCGATATGGTCACGACACCAGACGCCGGCACAGGCGAATTTCTGGCGGCCCGACGACAGCGGGTCAAAGACCTGCTGGCAACCCTGCCGGGGGCGGTCAACTTAAATCAATATGCGAATCCAGGCAACCCGGCAGCCCATCGTACGGGTACGGTGAGTGAATTGCTAGCGGCCTTGGATGAACAGCTAGATTATTTATTTATTTCTGTCAGCACCTGCGGTACCTTACGCGGCGCACGTGAAGCCATCGCGGCACGTAATTTAAATACCCGGATCATTGCGGTGGATGCCTGCGGTTCCGTTATTTTTGGTCAACGTGGCCCGCGTCTGTTACCGGGTCATGGGGCCGGCATTATCCCTGAACATATGCGCCCTGACTTGGCCGATGAAGCCTTGCTGATCAGCGATGCAGATTGCGTGGCGGGCTGTCGCGCCCTGGTCCGCAGTGAAGGCATTCTAGCCGGGGCATCTTCTGGCGGGATGGTGGTTGCGTTGCAAAATATGCATGCTCGCATTCCCGAAGGCAGCCGTGTCGCCCTGATTTTGCCCGATCGCGGTGAGCGCTACCTTGATACCGTCTATGACGACCATTGGTGTCAAGCCCATTTCCATACCATTCCAACCCTAGAAATTTTGTCTTAAGGATCTCGTTATGAGCAACGCCATTACCTTGTTAACCGCTGCCGATGTCGCCCGCCAATTAGTGGGGCGGGAACGAGAACTGATTGAGCTGGCTGGACAAGCCTATTGCACCCATGCACGCGGTGAATCCCGTTTGCCACAATCCGAGTATCTGCGTTTTCCAGGAATGGAACGGGAACGTATTATTCCCAAAGCGGGCTACCTAGGCGGGGCCCATCCGATTGCCGGGATCAAATGGATAGGTTCGTTCCCAGACAATGTGCAGCGCGGCCTCCCCCGTGCCTCTGCGGTGATGATTTTAAATAGTGTCGAAACCGGCCGCCCCACCACGATCATGGAAGGCTCCCTGATCAGTGGTCAACGCACCGCGGCCAGTGCCGCACTGGCCGCCCGCTTATTACATGACGGGCCGCAGATTGCCTGTCTCGGCCTAATCGGTTGTGGGCCAATCAACGCGGAAACCCTGCGTTTTATCCGCGCCGATCTCAAACCGATTGCACGTCTCTGCCTGTTTGATCTTGACCCCAATCGCATGGCGGAGGCGGCCACCGCCATTCGCCACAGTGGCTTCAATGGGGAAATTACTCAAGCGCATGACATCACAACCGTTCTTTCGCAAGCTGACTTAATCAGCTTTGCAACCTCGGCGGTCACCCCCAGCGTCACCACCTTGGCGCAATGCCAGCCTAATGCTACGGTGCTGCACATTTCGCTGCGAGACTTAGCCCCTGCCGCCATTTTGAGTGCTGACAATATCGTTGATGACATTGATCATGTATTGCAAGCCAACACCTCGCTGCATGTAACGGAACAAGCAGAGGGCCATCGCCGTTTTATCCGGGGTACGCTGGCAGATATTGTTGAGGGCCGTTTACCGGCACGGGTAGCAGGCCAGATCAGCGTTTTTAGTCCGTTTGGGTTGGCTGCACTGGATTTGGCTTTTGCCGAATTTGTCCAGCGCCACTGTCTTGCCGCCGGCTCCGGTCTGACGGTTCCTGATTTCTTGCCCTAAGGAAAAGCGAACCCGGTCGGCGTTGTTCATCGCTGGGTTCGCATCCGATTCATGACTTGCTTACCTTGCCTTATGCCAACAGATTCCACGCTTAATCTCTCTCCCTTTGGTGGCTTTTTAGCCAGTGTTAAACGCAGCCCGGACGCTATTGCACTCGAAATAGGTGAGCAGCACTGGTCATACGCCGCACTGGCAGCACGCGCTCAGTCCTTGGCTTCAGCACTCCAGGGGATTCCTGCGACGCCTGCTGATAGCGGTTTGGTCGCTGTCTTCGCAGCGCGCTCAATCACCACCTACGTAGGTACATTGGCGGTATTTGCTGCCGGGCGCGCCCACATTGCCCTCAACCCCGCGCATCCGCCGGCGCGCAACGCCGCTATTTTGCAGCGCGCAGGCGTAAGAACGGTTATCGTGGCACCTGACACTTTGCCTTTGGCACTGGCACTGGCGGAAATCTTGGGAAAATCGTTAACGCTGTTAGCCCCAGAAAGTGATGAGGCGGCGCTGGCCGACTTGCCCCCGAATTTGTGCCGCATTATCAGTGCGGCTGCGATTCAAGCAGCGCCTGCTGCGGGTGCCGACAACCCCCTGCCTGGCTCGACACCGATTACAGCACAGAATGCCAAAGACTTGGCCTATGTGGTCTTTACCTCAGGCAGTACGGGGGAACCCAAAGGGGTCGCGATTAGCCATGGCAACCTGGCCGTTTACATGCAGCATTTTCGTGCGCTGGCCGCGCCGCTTGCGAGTGATCGGGTTGCGCAAACCTATGAATTAACCTTTGATGTTGCACTCCACGATCTCTTTAATGCTTGGTGGAGTGGGGCAACACTGTGTGTCATGCCCGAACGGGCCATGCTCGCGCCAGCACGGTTTATTCTGGACAGACAAATTACTTATTGGTTTTCGGTGGCATCTTTCGCCATGATTTTGCAGCGCCAGAATGTGCTTAAACCCAATCTCTTCCCTGCCTTGCGCATGAGCTTGTTATGCGGTGAAGCCCTGCCCAAAGCGACCGCGCAAGCCTGGCAAGCGGCCGCCCCCAACAGCACTCTGTTCAATGTCTATGGGCCTACCGAAACCACCATGGAGCTGGCTTTCTACCGTTGGGAAACTGGGGTTTCTGAGGCAGCATGCCGACGCGGGGTAACCCCGATTGGGATTCCGTTTGCCGGTCATGCGCATCTCCTGCTGGATGAAGCTGGGGTAATCGTTGAGGGTGCCGGAAAGGGTGAGCTCTACCTGAGTGGACCGCAAATCGGCATGGGCTATTGGGCCGACCCGGCACGCAGCGCACAAAGTTTTTTAGCGCACTTAACCCTCGCAGATGGCACGCTTTTAACGCCACTGGCAAACGCCAATGGTGACTACTATTGGTATCGCACCGGAGACCTGATTGAGCGGGATGAGAATGGCTTGTATCACTTTATCAGCCGCGCTGACCACCAGATCAAAGTGCGAGGTAATCGTATCGAGTTAGGTGAAATTGAAGCTGCCTTGCGTGAAGTCACGGGCATGGATATGGTCGCGGTGTTGCCGCATCCGATTGTTGGCGGCGTGGTACAAGGCTTGGTGGCTTTCGTCACGGCACCGCCACATCTGACGGGCAGCGATATTCGACGGACGCTAACAGGCCACTTACCCAAATCAATGTTACCGGATGAGGTCCGGGTGTTAGCCCAGTTCCCCATGAACGCGAACCGTAAAATTGACCGCCATGCGCTCGCGGCCTTACTCAGCTAGGCTGCCCAGAGATGGCGGATAAAGCAACGATACGCCCAGTAGCCTGGGCTGATTACCCGGCGATACAGGCGCTGTTACGACAAGCTCGTTGGCCGCAGCGCAGCCTGGCGGGCTGGGATTGGGTCTGGCAACAAAACCCGGCGCGTCAGGCGCTGCTCGCACAACATGAGGCGACAGAAAGCGATACCGTTACAGCCCCGTTAGGCTGGGTAATCGTGAATGAGGGCGATGGAGATAAGCCGATTGTGGGCTATCTGGGGAATATTCAGCAGCAGTTTTATTTGCATGATCCGACACCAGGCCCAACCAATGCGACGGGTTGGCATACCTTGGCAACCTGCACCTCTTACTATGTTGACCCCGCATGGCGTGCCAAAAGCATTGGCTTGATGCGGCCCTTTTTTCTGCAAAAAGGGATTAGCGCGGCGTTTTCAACCACGGCTAACGCCCACAGTGCGACGGTGTATGAGCTGTATAAAGCGCAAGCGTTGCATGACCCTGGTTACCGCCAGACCGTGCTGTGGCTGGGTGATGAAACTCGGCTCTGCCGCAAAGGATTACGCAAGAGCCTGTTACCGCTATTGGGTGCAACGCTGCTCGAACGCTGCCGCCCGCTGATTGCCCAAATCGCCAAGCCGCTCGGGTACGCCTTGCGGCTATTGCGCCCATTACTCGGGGCGACCCCGCCGAGGCTCGCGTATGGTGGTGACGTTAAATTATGTGCGATCACGGAGGTTGATTCTCGGTTTGATTCGCTTTGGCAGAAAATGATTGCTCGCCCAGGTTTGTGGCTGGACCGCCGCGCGGCAACCTGGCGTTGGCGTTTACAAGATCCCGATCAGCAAGGTCAATTGGCGCTCTATGCGGCGATCAATCAACAGAATCAACTGGATGGCTATTTAGTGCTAGCTCGTTATACCTGTAAGACGAATTTGCAGCCGCGCGCTTATTTACTGGATTTTGTGCTGGACCCAACCCTGCCCACCAATATGGGTGCCGCGACCAGTGCGGCGCTGTTGCATGCGGCGGTGGCAGATTGCCGGCAGCATAGCTTGGTTGTACTGGAAGCCCAGCGTTTCAGCCACGCCAGTGATCTATTTCGTTACCCGCATGGCGGGTATCTTCGTAGCATGGCGCAAACGCACACCAGTAGCCATTATTTACGGCTCTTAAAGCCGGCTGGTAATGCCACTACAGGGCTTCAGGCAGCCACAAGTCATGGCTGGTCGATCACCGCGATTGAGGGCGATTTTTGGTATGGCCTGACGGCCTTCGGCCAGGAAGTGTCGCCATCTGTGGCACCACTTGAAATGCGAAGCGGCGACTAAGCCTGCCAGGCCGCTTGCAGCTGTTGCAACAAATCCGCCAAGGTTTCAATCTGCTCGGGGTCCAGCACCAGCATATCTATTTGGCCGCCTAGCGTGCTTTCAATTTGGCTAATCAGGCCGGTAAATGCCACACTGTCGAGCAAGCCGGAAGCAAACACGGGGAGCTCGGCTTGGATGGTTAAACCCAACTGATCGCGCTGATTGCGTTCTTCTAGGTAAGCCGTCACTACCGATTCGAAATGATTCATGTTTTTCTCCAGAGTAAAACAGATACGATGTCTGTCTCTTATTTGCCGATGCAAAACCGCGTGAAAATTTCACCCAACAAATCATCGGCTGAAAACTCACCGGTGATCAAATTCAATTGCGTTTGCGCTAAGCGCAGTTCTTCCGCAAATAAATCCAGATGTTGATTCCCAAACAGGGCATGGGCCGCTGCGTTTTCTAGATGCGCTTGACTGGCAACCAATGCGTGCAAATGCCGTGCGCGAGCGAGGAACACACCCTCGCCACTGTTTTGCCAGCCCGCCAGTTTGAGCAGGGCGCTGCGCAAAGTTTGAATGCCTTCGTGCTGTTTCGCCGAGAGCAGGAGTTGGTTTTCGGTGACGACGAAGCTAGCCGCATCGGGCAATAAATCTTTTTTATTGAACACCGTTAAGCGGGGTGTGGCCGGTGGCAGGCGTTCTTCAATGGCTAAATCCGGTGCTTGCGCAGGCTGCGTGGCATCTTGCAAATGCAGAATCACATCGGCTTTCTCAACTGCTGCCCAAGTATGGGCAATGCCAATTTGCTCGACCTGATCGGTGGTGTCACGCAAGCCGGCGGTATCAATGATGTGGAGGGGAATGCCTTCGATTTGAATCGTCTGCGTTACCTTATCGCGCGTGGTGCCGGGGATGGGGGTGACAATGGCTAGCTCGGCGCCCGCCAGCGCATTGAGTAGGCTGGATTTACCCACGTTCGGCTGGCCGACCAACACCACTTGCAACCCTTCGCGCAGGAGTGCGCCTTGCTGGGCGTTGGCGAGCAGCTGTTGCAGTTGCTGCTGAATGTTCGCGAGCTGGCCATGCGCATCGGCGGCTTGCAGAAAATCAATTTCTTCTTCGGGGAAGTCCAGCGTGGCTTCAACCAACATGCGGAGGTGAATCAGCGCATCCACCAGGCTTTGAATGGCGTGTGAAAACTGCCCACTCAAACTCCGCGTGGCGCTGCGTACCGCTGCTTCGGTGCTGGCTTCAATCAGATCAGCCACCGCTTCGGCTTGCACTAAATCGAGCTTGTCATTGAGAAAGGCGCGGCGGGTGAATTCGCCCGGCTCGGCCAGGCGTAAACCGATGCCTTTACCTAGCTCCAAGCAACGTGCGAGCAGCAATTGCAACACCACTGGCCCACCATGCCCTTGCAGTTCGAATACATCTTCACCGGTATAGGAATGCGGCGCAGGGAAGTGCAGGGCAAGACCGTGATCGATCGGCTGGCCGTGTGCATCTTGAAAGGGAAGGTAGGTGGCGTGACGGGGGGCGAGGGAACGCCCGCAGATGCCTTCAATGACAGGGGTGAGTTGTTTTCCTGAAACCCGAATCACGCCAATGCCCCCGCGCCCGTTGGCGGTGGCAATGGCGATGATCGGCGCTTGATCCATCGGAATCAATCAGGTTTATTTCAGGCCGGCTTTTTCAAGCTGTTTGTTAATCGCCCATTGTTGGGCGATAGACAGAATGTTGTTCACGACCCAGTACAACACCAAACCGGCAGGGAAGAAGAAGAACATGACACCAAACACCAGCGGCATGATCATCATGACTTTTTGCTGCACGGGATCGACTGGCGTTGGGTTCAGTTTAAATTGCACAAACATGGAGACCATCATGATAGCGGGGAGGATGTACCAAGGATCGGGGGTCGCCAAGTCTTGAATCCAGCCCAGCCATGGCGCACCACGCATTTCTACACTGGCGAGTAACACCCAATACAAGGCAATAAACACTGGGATTTGAATTAGCATCGGGAAACAACCCCCCAGCGGGTTGATTTTTTCGGTGCGATAGAGGTCCATCATGGCTTGATTGAGCTTGGCACGATCATCGCCATATTTTTCTTTCAGGGCTTGCATACGTGGCGTCACGTTTTTCATGCGCGCCATCGATTTATAGCCAGCCGCTGACAAGGGGTAAAACACCAATTTGAGTAATATGGTCAGCAGAATAATTGCCCAGCCCCAGTTGCCGGTCAGGTCATGCAGTAACTGCAATAGCGCGAAGATTGGTTTAGCAATAATAGCGAGCCAACCATAATCTGCGACTAACTCTAGACCTGGTGCCAAGGCTTCTAGCGCTTTCTGGTCTTGCGGGCCAACATAAAGAACGTTGTTGACGGTGCGACTGGCACCCGTAGCAATTGCCTCTAGCGGCTGAATCTGTGCGACGCTGTAAAGATCGTTGCTAATTTTGTTGGTGCGCAATTCATGCTGATTTTTATTTTCAGGAATCCAGGCACTGACATAGTAATGTTGAACCATGGCAATCCAAGTTTGGCTGCCCTTTTCCAGGTGACGATCTTTTTTGTCTTCGGCAATCGCTTTGAACTCCACTTTCTGGAATTTCTTTTCTTCAGAGTACACCGCAGGGCCAGTAAACGTCGTCGGGGTAAAGGCGCTCAGCACTTCTGAATGGACTTCCGGCTTGCTGCTATCGCGAGTTAGCTGGAGGTAAAGCGATGGCGTAATCGCTTGGCCGCCTTGGTTGATGATTTCATGTTTGACGGCAATCGCGTAGCTGGCGCGCTTGAGGGTATAAGTCTGTTTAAGGGTTATGCCTTCGGTTTGCGCAACAAAAACCAGTTCCAACGTATCTTTACCCTCTGCGAGCTGGCGTTCCTGAGAAATTAGTTTGTAGGGCGTTTTGTGGTTGGGCAAGGTCCCCCCGGTTAAGCCACTCTGTGCCAGATAGACTCTGTCTGAACTCTTATCCAACAACACCATATTTTTGGTTTTATCTTGAAGATCTCGCTGCTGTAGCAACTCTGCCCGCTGTAGTACCGCACCTTGAGTATTAAATTGCAGGGCAAGAACATCGGTTTTGACCTCAACCACTTCCCCGTTCTGCTTGTTATCCATCCCGGTGGTTTCTGCCACGCCCGTTTTTTCTTCTACAGCCAGACGTTTGCTGTCTGTCGGCACGCCGCCTTCTGTTTTGGCGTTTGCGGCGCCTGCTTTATCGCTAGCCGGTTGTGATTGAATAGGCATCCCAAACAAAGTGGGGTGGCCTAACTGTTTTTGCCAGCCGTCGTAAAGCATAATCAATGAAAAGGCAAAGACAAACCACAATATCGAACGCTTGTTCTGCATAACTCTCTCTATTTTTCCGATTTGAAAGGATGGGGACGCGCTGCGTTAGCAGATGTTGATGCGCAGCACTTAGGGGAATCAGGCACGGGATCAACGCCACCGCTTGTCCACGGGCCGCAGCGTAACACACGTTTTATGCTTAAATAGCTGCCACGCCACGGTCCATGTAATTTCAGTGCTTCCTGCGCGTAGGTAGAACAGGAAGGATAAAAACGACATCGGGGTCCCAGCCAAGGGCTGATCGCGTAGCGATATATGCTGATCAATGCCAGCAGTACTTTTGTTACCATACGATTACTCATGCGACCTAGAACACGGTACATGGCTGCTATGCCTTCCCTGATTGCTGAGCCAATAACTTTTGCTCTAAACGCGTTAAGGCATCCATAATTTCAACGCGCACAATATGTCTGACCTGTGCATTCAGTAAACCGCCGTGAATACGCGTTTCACGCTGGGGCGCAGAGTGAGACAGCAATGATTGTGATGGCGGCGTTTTCAGTGTTGCATGCAACCGGATTATGATACCCCCGCCATTTCTTTGCTGAGCAATGGGATGTTGACGAAACGTTTCACGCAACAATCTTTTTAGCCGATTACGCTGCACAGCTAGGGGTAAATGCCGCTTACCTACAATTAAACCTAAGCGGCAACGATACTCGTGGTGTGAGCCGAGTATCTCAGCCGTGACAGAGTGAACCGGTTCGCCTTTAAGCCAGTAATAGCTAAAGTGGACTGTTTTATGGATGGGCCTAAATGACAAAGCGGATGAATATTCATCCGCTTTGCGTATTCGCTGCACTCGAGATAAGGTCTTTTTAACCGACTGGAGCACAGGCGTACTCTTTAATTATGGCAACGTTTTGACTGACACTGATGCAGTGCCTCGACGCCTTGCCTAATCGACTATGTAGCGATTTAGACAGCCAGACGATGACGCCCTTTTGCGCGGCGTGCCGCTAGTACAGCACGGCCACCCCGTGTACGTGAGCGAACTAAAAAGCCATGAGTACGTTTACGACGTACAACGGAAGGTTGGTAGGTACGTTTCATGTTGGTTTCCTTGATGAAGCAGAATTCAGCGTTAAATTACTGAATCATGACGAAATCTGTAAATGCCACTGTTACAGATTGAGCCAGTTACATCACGCGCAGCAGCCACTCTTTTCAGGAGGCCGACCGATAAACCGCTTGTTACTGGGTCAGTGCTTGTATAACGGGGCGTTGCTTTGTATGGGAGATTGACCCCCATAAATCAGCACATTACAAAAACTTAGCCTAGTATTAAAGCATTTTGGTAGCGTTTCGTCAATCTTTGGCAAACATTCATATGCTGGTCTATTTAGCTTAAGCACGTTGAGCCCAACCGAGAGATTAAGTTACCCACAATGTCAATAAATAAATATAAATAATGTTGTGGATAATTACTCTACATATCCCCAATTTATCTCTTAAAATCACACTTATACACAGAATCTTATTGCTAAACTGTTTTTTCTAAGTCGAGTTTGCTGGTCAGAAAATAAATTTTTTCTGGCTTTAATGTTCTGGCCAAGCAAGTGTGTAGTACCTCAACTCTGCGTGTAAGGCTAAATAAAATTGATTAAAAATAATACTAATAAATTATTTATATATATAAATCAATAACTTATATAAATTATGTTGGAACTTATTCATGTGGACTTTATTTGCATAGCCGTCTTTCCGGGATAAAACCAGTGTTATTATTTGCGGATAGTGTATTTATTCGTTACCAGAATTCCATGACAAACCGCGCCTAATTTTTGCGTTACCTTAAAACTGATTAAATATTAACTAATATGGAAGAAATTTGGCGCCAGTGCTTGCGTGACCTGCAGCAGGAAATCCCGTCTCAGCAGTTCAATGCTTGGCTCAAAGATTTAAATTGCCTTGATTTTAGCGAAGCAGATGAGACTGTACGTGTCGCGGCGCCCAATCGTTTTAAGCTGGATTGGGTTAAAACTCAATATGCCCACCGCATTACTGAACTGTTAAATCGCTATCTAGGTAAAAGTATTCAATTACAGTTCGAAATTGCTGCACGGCCTGTCGCGCTTGAATCTCAGCAAGCGATTCCTCAAAATAACAGGAACACTACTGACGAAGTCAAGTCTAGTTCAAATAATGCGGCAGCGCATGTTCAAAAGGTAAGCCAAGATACGGAAGCGGTGCATTCTGAAAAAGCCCAAATTTTTGCCAACCTGACATTTGAGACTTTTGTTCCAGGTAAAGCCAATCAGCTAGCGCGGGCGGCGGCACTTCAAGTTGCCGACAATCCTGGCGTATCTTATAACCCTCTGTTTTTGTACGGTGGTGTAGGTCTTGGAAAAACGCACCTCATTCATGCCGTTGGTAATACGATTCTGGAGCAGAATCCCAAAGCAAAAGTTAGGTATATCCACGCCCAGCAATATGTTAGTGATGTTGTGCGTGCTTATCAGCGCAAGAGCTTTGACGAATTTAAGCGCTACTATCATTCGCTTGATTTACTGCTGATTGATGATATTCAATTCTTTGCCGGCAAATCGCGCACGCAAGAAGAATTCTTCTATGCATTTGAAGCACTCATCAATGCTCGCAAGCAAATTATTATCACCAGTGATACTTATCCCAAAGAACTAGCCGAAATTGATGAACGCTTGAAATCGCGTTTTGATAGCGGTCTTACTGTTGCTATCGAACCTCCTGAGTTAGAAATGCGAGTTGCGATTCTCATTAAAAAAGCGGCACTAGAGGGGGTATTACTGGGTGAAGAAGTTGCTTTTTTTATAGCAAAACACTTACGGCAGAACGTCAGGGAACTAGAAGGGGCCTTACGTAAAGTGCTGGCTTATTGCCGGTTTCACCACAAAACGATCAATGTTGATACAACCCGTGAGGCATTAAGAGATCTACTTTCTGTACAAAAAGGACAAATCTCGATTGAGAATATTCAGAAAACAGTGGCAGATTTTTACAAGCTCAAAGTTGCAGATCTTTATTCTAAGCGCAGACCAAACAATATTGCTTTACCACGACAAATTGCGATGTATTTAGCCAAAGAGTTAACCAAAAAAAGTTTGCCTGAAATTGGTGAAATGTTTGGTGGCCGTGACCATACAACCGTCTTACATGCGGTACGTAAAATTGCAGAAGTGCGACAGAGTAATAGTGAGCTTAACCATCAATTGCATGTTTTAGAACAAACCTTACGCGGCTAGTTTCGCTGTAAAAGTAAGCGAATAGGATCTTTGACTACTGTTGTAAACACTGTGGATGAGCAGTGAATAAGATGTGAAAGAAATCAGGAAAAAGCAGCGGGTGATTTTTTGTCCACATTTGGATACGCAGTTACCCATTCTTTTTCCGCAAAGTTCTAAATTCAGTAACTAATTGAAATAAAATTGTTTTTTTGGTTTATCCACAGAATTTGGCGAGCTTAGTAATTAAGTATTAAAGAGATAAAAGGATATTAAATATGTTATTGGCCAAAACAACACGTGATGCCATTTTGAAACCACTGCAGACCGTCAGTGGGATTGTTGAACGTCGTCACACTCTGCCTATCCTCGCCAATATTTTGTTACGTAAGCAAGGTCAGCAAGTGGCTTTCTTGTCCACAGACGTTGAAATCCAAATTCAGACAATCGCAGAACTCGGTGGTGGTCATGATGAATTTGCAACTACCGTAGGTGCTAGAAAGTTATTAGATATTTTGCGGGCCTTACCAGAGGGCGAAGTCAGCTTATCGTTTGCCAATAAAAAACTGACCATACAAGCTGGCAAAAGCCGCTTTAACCTACAAACCATGGCAGCCGATGAGTTCCCCACTGTGGTCCAACCGCCTGCTTACGATATCCATTTCTCGCTACCGCAAAAAACGCTCAAGCATTTGTTTAGCATGGTCCACTTTGCCATGGCTCAACAGGATATTCGTTACTACCTCAATGGACTGTTATTTGTCGTCGAGGGACAGCAAGTACGCGCTGTTGCAACAGATGGCCATCGTTTAGCGTTTTGCAGTACCGACCTCAGTGAAAGCTTAGGCAAACAAGAAGTCATTATTCCTCGCAAAACAATTCTGGAATTACAACGATTGTTGGACGACAGCGAAGAGCCGGTGCAGATAGATATTGCGCCGAATCAAATCCGTTTCCGTTTTGCCCAGATCGAATTAGTTTCCAAATTGGTAGAAGGAAAGTTTCCTGACTACCAGCGAGTCATTCCGCAAAATCATCAGAAAAAATTTGTTGTTCACCGTGAAATGCTGCTGCACTCACTACAGCGGGTTGCTATTTTGACTTCTGATAAGTTCAAGGGTGTGCGCTGTGTCCTGGCGAGTGGCTCACTGAAGCTTTCTTCAACCAATGCAGATCAAGAAGATGCCCATGAAGAGCTTGAGATCAACTACAACGCAGAAACAATTGATATTGGTTTTAATGTCAGCTATCTGTTGGATGTTTTAAATAACTTGAAGAGCGAGCAAATTCAACTGGCGATGCAAGATCAAAACAGCTCAGCATTATTAACACTGCCAGAACAAGAGAGCTTTAAATACGTGGTCATGCCCATGCGTATCTAATGCAAGGTAACGAGCATTCCTTGTCACTGTCGGGTACGGACTTTTTAATTCTCTCTACGATTTCATTAATACGCTAATTTTTATGTCAGAACTTACACAAACTACTCAGGCAGCAGCACAAGATTACTCAGCGGCATCGATTCAAATTCTTGAAGGTTTAGAAGCAGTACGCAAACGGCCTGGCATGTACATTGGTGATACCTCAGACGGCACAGGCTTACACCACCTTGTTTTTGAAGTTTTAGATAATTCGATCGACGAAGCCTTGGCCGGCTACTGTACAGAGATTCAAGTAACGATCCATACAGATAACTCCATCTCCATCATAGACAATGGTCGTGGCGTTCCTACTGGGCTGAAATTAGACGACAAACATGAGCCAAAACGCAGTGCTGCTGAAATTGTGATGACAGAGTTACACGCCGGTGGAAAGTTTGACCAGAACTCATACAAGGTGTCTGGCGGTCTACATGGTGTAGGGGTAAGTTGCGTAAACGCATTGTCTAAATGGCTACGTTTAACTATTCGTCGTGATGGCAAAGTGCATTACATGGAGTTTAGCCGGGGCGTTGTACAAAACCGCGAACTAAGCACCCAAGACGGCATTCCTGTTTCACCGATCAAAGTGATTG
Organism: Parvibium lacunae; assembly: GCF_003335215.1. Lineage (GTDB taxonomy): Bacteria > Pseudomonadota > Gammaproteobacteria > Burkholderiales > Burkholderiaceae_D > Parvibium > Parvibium lacunae. The sequence continues at coordinate 75,098 of NZ_QPGB01000004.1, forward strand.
GTGAAACAGAAAAGCGGGGCACGGAAGTTCATTTTCTGGCAGATGAAGAGATTTTTGGTCACGTCGAATTTCACTACGACATTCTTTCTAAGCGAATCCGTGAACTTTCCTTCCTTAACAATGGTGTTCATATCAAGCTGCATGATCAGCGGACTGGTAAAGAAGAAGATTTTGCTTTTGCCGGTGGGGTTAAAGGCTTTGTTGAATACATTAATAAAAATAAAACGGTTTTACATCCTAATATTTTCCATACGGTCACAGAATCAAACGCAGGCGGTATTCCAGTCGGAGTAGAAGTGGCGATGCAGTGGAATGATAGTTATAACGAAAATGTACTGTGCTACACCAACAACATTCCGCAACGCGATGGGGGTACACATTTGACTGGCCTGCGTACGGCAATGACGCGAATCATTAACAAGTACATTGAAGAAAACGAATTGGCGAAAAAAGCCAAGGTCGAAACGTCCGGCGATGACATGCGGGAAGGCTTAGCCTGTGTTTTATCAATTAAAGTGCCAGAGCCTAAATTCAGTTCACAGACCAAAGATAAATTAGTCTCCAGTGAAGTACGCCCCGCCGTAGAAGAAGCCGTTACTAAAGCCCTTGAAAGCTATTTATTAGAACGACCACAAGACGCTAAGATTATCTGCAATAAGATTGTAGAAGCTGCTCGTGCGCGCGATGCAGCACGCAAAGCACGAGAAATGACACGCCGCAAAGGGGTTTTGGATGGCGTGGGTCTCCCTGGTAAGTTAGCAGATTGCCAAGAAAAAAATCCTGAACTTTCTGAATTGTTCATCGTAGAGGGGGACTCCGCAGGTGGTTCCGCCAAACAGGGACGTGACCGTAAATTTCAGGCAATCTTACCGCTACGGGGTAAGGTTCTGAATGTAGAACGCGCTCGTTTCGATAAACTCATTTCCAGTGAGCAGATTGCGACTCTGATTACGGCACTTGGCACAGGGATTGGCACGGATGATTTCAATATTGATAAACTGCGTTATCACCGCATTATTATCATGACGGATGCTGACGTTGATGGCGCCCATATCCGAACCCTGTTATTAACCTTGTTTTACCGCCAAATGCCGCAGTTGGTCGAACGGGGCCACATTTATATTGCCCAACCGCCGCTATATAAAGTCAAACATGGCAAAGAAGAACGCTATGTTAAAGATGACGTTGAGTTGTCTCAATACGTTTTAAAACTTGCACTACAAGATTCGGCACTGATCACACAACCGAATGCTGCGCCGATTTCAGGAGAAGCGTTGGGAGAACTGGCAAGGCAATATTTGCTGGCGGATGCAGTGATTCAACGTTTAAGCAGAATCATTGAGCCACGTGTGCTTCATGCCATTACAGACGGTGTTGCCCTCAACCTGGATTCTCAGCCCAGCGCTGAGCAATCTGCCCAACAGCTTGCGCACGCCTTGCAACTTACTCAGCCACTGACAACGCAACAACAAATCGTCGTTAAAGTAGAATTCGACGCGCATCTTGAGAAATATGCACTAAGAATTGAGCGTCAGCATCATGGCAATACCAAAGTCAGTCTAATTGATGCTGATTTTGTCCACGGGGCAGATTATGCGGTTCTTGCGCAAGCGGCCAATACTTTCAAAGGGTTGTTAAGCCCAGAAGCAGAAATTCGGCGTGGTGAGCGCAGTGCCAAGGTCTTAGATTTCCGTAACGCGATGGAATGGCTTCTCGCAGATGCAGAGCGTAATTTGAGCAAACAGCGCTATAAGGGTTTAGGTGAAATGAATCCTGAACAGCTCTATGAAACGACTCTCGACATCACGGTGCGGCGTTTACTTAAAGTACAAATTGAAGATGCCATCGCCGCAGACCAGATCTTCACGACGTTAATGGGCGATGAAGTCGAGCCACGTCGAGCGTTTATTGAGAGCAACGCCCTGATTGCCCAAAATATCGATGTTTAAGTCAATTTTGATGTTGGGGTCGCAAGTAAAGCGACCTCATTCTCAGGCTTAGCGATCAAAGAGGGGCAGTGTCGCCAGATCGATGTTCGTTTTATTTTTTTCGTCAGGGTGGAGTTTGTCCATCCGTACTAAGAAAGTAATCGGACTGTCCAGAACATAGTTTGCTTCTTGATACTGAACGAGCAAACCATGAAAATCACGGGCCCAGTGAGCGCGTGCATCAAGTTTATGACTAACGCGGCCCATATATTGCTCTCTGGGTATGAGAGACCAACATTCCAGACGGCGCTGTTCGGTTTTACCCAACCAGACATCCAAGGCGGTCACTAAACTACCCCCATAACGGGCTGCTAGCACTTTTTGTGGCTGTGACTGTTTAAGCAAGCTCTCTACCTGCTGTGGCTGGTATGCTTCAGTATGCAAACGATCCCATTCTGAGCGGGTAACAAAAACGATGCGGGGCATTGAGTTTATAGTTATTGTCTATTAATTCAAGAATAGGTATTGTAACCACAGCACTTTTTATGGCGTCATACTTTTTGCGGATCCTGCGCTTTGCCTGAACAAATTAGGGAGGATATGTGGCGGTAACGTTACAAGATAAACTGGTGGTGGCGCTTTCCTCGCGTGCCCTGTTTGACTTTGAAGAAGAGAACCAACTGTTTGAAGAGGCGGGCAGCCAATCCTATGTTCAGTTGCAGCTGACCCGGCTAACCCAGCCTGCCCAGCCCGGAGTGGCTTTTCCGCTGGTGCAGAAATTATTGCGTTTCAATGCGGATGGTCAGCACCGTGTCGAAGTGGTGATTCTGTCACGCAATGACCCTGTCAGTGGATTGCGCGTTTTTCACTCTGCTCAAGAAAATCACTTACAAATTGAGCGTGGGGTGTTTACCCAAGGGCGCACGCCATTTAAATATCTTCGGCCGCTGGGCGCAAAGCTATTCCTGTCCGTCAATGAATCAGATGTTCGGCAAGCCCTTGAAGCAGGCTTTCCTGCTGCACGGGTTTTTCCTGATTCGATTAAGAGTGCCGAGGCGAATCCGGATGAAATCCGGATCGCATTTGATGGCGATGCCGTGCTGTTTGCTGATGATTCTGAGCGCGTTTTCAAAGAACGAGGTCTGAATGCATTTCAATCGCACGAAGCCCAATATGCCCAAACACCGCTGCCTCCCGGCCCCTTCGTTCCGCTACTGCAAGCGATCCATCTCTTACAGACCCTACCTGCAAATCAGGTTCCCGTTCGAATCCGAACGGCGTTGGTAACCGCGCGTTCGGCGCCGGCCCATGAGCGCGCCATACGGACCCTGATGAGTTGGCAAATCACGATTGATGAGGCCATGTTTTTAGGGGGCTTAGAAAAGGGCCCATTCTTGCAGGAATTTGAACCAGACTTCTTCTTTGATGACCAGACCCGACATTGCGAATCTGCCAAATATGCTGGTCCTACAGGGCATGTCGTACATGGTGTCGCTAACCCCAGGTAATCCGGCAGCGCTAAATCAGCACCTGATCTGCGGCCCAAAAAAATAGGCGGTAGGGTTAAGTCAGACCTAACCGGTACCGCCTCAAGGATGGGCAAACACTTCGCAAAAAATCACTTTTTTGCCGGCTAGAATTGCTTCTTATGACAACCCCAGTGTGTCTGTGCGGCTTGCTGGGTGGGTAGCAATCGCACATCCGTAACCAGATTGTCTGTGGCGTTCAGGGTAGAGACAACGCTAAAGTTGGAAGTAGCATCGGGTGCCACTCTTGGTATCAAAAGATGCTACTGATGCTGTTGCGCTAAGCTGACTGAAGGTCGATAGCGCAACAGAGAGGTTTAGGGATGGCTTGTCGCGACCGTTGCCGCCGGCGCTTTTTGAATCGCTTGCCAGGCGATTTCAAAGGCTTGCTGGGTATCTGCATCCATGCTGCTTAACGCTACGTCTGCCTGGTGTTGATAGATCATTAATGCATACGGTTTCGCTAACAGACTGGCGGGACGACAAAGTGCTTCACCCTGAGCAGGCTGTTGCTGCCGCCAATAATTAATGGCGCTTTCAAGCATACTCAGGGTAATCTGCATCGCTTTCTATCTGCTCGTTACTTGCTACCGTAGGCTTGCGGCGCGCTGACGGAGCGAATTTGAAATTTACGGTCTTGTCGCATGAGCCAGGTTTCTGTGTACTCTAGCTCCGCTTTGCCTTGCAAAAGCTCACTGCGCGGCGCGGGTAGCGGCTGCGCGTTTCGCAAGCTTTGCAGCACGACCTGATCAAAATCATTTAACCCGGCTGAGCGCAAGATGCTGTATTGCGCCAAGCCCTGACGGGTAAATGTTAGCTTCACAATGGTGACTGACCGTAGCATGGGGGGCACGACGCCATTGAAAGTAAGGTCTGGGTTGGCTTGCAAAATCAGGGTTGCGATTTCCTTCTTGAAATCTTCCAAGTTACGGGCATTGGCGATTTTCGCTTGGGGTGCTACTGGGGCGGCTGGCGGTGGTGCAACCGGTGCCGGTGGCGGTGGTGTAACGGGTGCGGGTGGGGTGGGTTTGGCGGGGGGCGGTGCTTTGGTGCCGCAACCCCAAAGGACAAAAAGAGTCGCTGCGCAGAGTCCCAAAATTCGTTTTTGCATAGGTTAGCCTGTCTTTAATCGGGGATGAGTCTATCAAGTATCGCAGATTACCATGCCCAGGTTAAGGCAATGGTATAACCGTCGGGCGCTTGGTCTTTCTCATGCAGTAAAACCAGTTGGCCCGATAAATCATATTTGTGTACAGCAAGTTTTTTCACTTCGTATGGGAAAAAGCTGCTGCGAAAGCTGAAGCTATCACCTTTAGCCAGCCCGCTGACTTGAATGCAGAGGGCAATTTCTGCGTATTTGCCCAAACTATTGAAGCTGCAATCTACCGCACGAAAGCGGCCTGAATTACTGATTTCCAAGCTCGGATAAACGCTGAAGCTCGTCTGCGTTTGCTGCGCGAAGTCGGTATTGCCCTTTGCATAACATAGGGTGAGCGGTTTATTGCTAACCCCGACCCGAACTAGCTCACTCTGTTTCTCACCCAGTGTGAGGTACACCCACAGTTTCTCCGCCACATTACCGAGGGTGCGCTGCTCGTTAACAATGTCTTGAATTTGTTGGGGTTGTGGCAGTGATTGTGCTTGTGGGGTATTCATGTTTTTCCTGATGGGTTTAACGCGATGGGTTGTGGTGAGCGTCTGTGTTCTTTCAGCGCGGGTTTTTATTAAAAACAATCACGGCAGGCATGCTATGGGCATCGGTTTTCTTGGCATAGCCCTGGTTTGTCAGCCGCGTAATCGTTTCTTGCAAGGCGCTATAGGCAACCCCTTCACTGTCAAATGGGCCAATATTAATGAGCTCAAACTCTCCCGACTTGGTCTGCCGATAGCTGGTATAAGCGGCAAAGTAATTTTTACGCTCATCAACGTCGCGTTTGTTTCTGATCAAGCCAGAGCTGCGATAGACGCGCTCTTTTTTGTCTAAATAGCCGCCTGTTGGTGCGGGGCCAAAATCAACATAAGCCGAATAGGCGCATTGTGCCGACACAGAGAGAGCATTGTCCCGATCAGGGCGGCCAGCCAAGGGTGTTTTGACATATGGTCTTTCAGGGTGAATGCTGATGGGTTTGGCGTCAGCGTAATGCATTTTTCAGGATTGCGTTAATCTAATCAAGCCATTATCGATTCCGCTCCTGTGGTTGTTGTATGCTTGCGCGGTTTCTATTACTTCGCTGGCGTTGTGCCCGCACTAAGGCAGCTTTTATGTTGGATTATGTTTTATTGGGCGCGGCCTCTTTCTTTGCCGGCTTGGTCGATGCGGTCGTTGGCGGCGGGGGGCTGATCCTAATCCCTGCTTTATTTAGTCTCTTTCCCCATACCCACCCGGCCACTTTATTTGGTACTAACAAAGTTGGCAGTATCTGCGGCACCACCTCAGCGGTTTGGCGCTATGCTCGTTCCGTTTCGATAGAGTGGGCACCCACTCTCCCCGCTGTTATTGCTGCGTTTGTGTTTTCTTTCGTCGGCGCGTGGATGGTTACGGTGTTCCCACCAGACCAACTGCGCAAAGCCTTGCCTTTTGTATTGGCCGCGGTGGCACTCTATACCTTTTATAAAAAACAACTTGGGGTCACCCACGCCCCTCGCTTGGCGGGTTGGCGCCAGATCACTATGGGCTTGGCGTTGGGTGGGGTTGTCGGGTTTTATGACGGATTTTTCGGCCCAGGAACAGGCTCGTTTTTAGTGTTTGGCTTTGTCCGCTTATTTGGCTTTGATTTTCTAAAAGCATCGATTTCAAGCAAGGTGGTGAACATTGCGACCAATGCCGCCGCACTGCTGCTTTTTGGTCTCAAAGGCCATGTGTGGTGGCAGGTTGGTCTCATGCTCGCGGTGTGTAATATCGCTGGCGCCCAAATTGGCAGCCGACTGGCGATAAAACATGGCGCGGGTTTTGTGCGTAAATTGTTTTTAGTGGTGGTGTGTTTGCTGATTTTGAAAACGGGGTATGACGCCTTTGTGCGCTAACTTCTGTAGTTAAGGCCCCGGCTGCAGCGAATGAGCTGGGGCCTCTGTCGATCATTATTTTTGACCGGTTGATGTGTAATCAATGTCAGTAACAACGTTATTGTTGTCAAAGGAAATGGTCAAGGCTTTACTGTAAAACGTCATGTTGAAAATGGTGCCTTTGACATGGCTGTAGCTGTAGATAATCCCGGTTTCACCCGGATTTTTTATGAGTGGATAAATCACCTCGCCATTGGGTTTGCCAAGGATCGATACTACGTCAGCACGCGTCGATTTGCCTTTGATAATCAAGGGCAGTTTGGTTTCATCGTAATCCGTCGCATCGGTGGCAAACGAGCTCACAAACTCTTGGCCCACCAGTAAATTCTGAAACGTTGAAAAGGTCATTGCCCGTGCTGGCGTTACTCCTGCGTAGCGGCCTGTTCCTGCGCCCTCGGCGTAACCATAGCGTGTCGTTTGAACTTTCTGATTGTTTTTCAGGAGTTCACCTGTCTGTAGTGGTGGCCCCATGACGCTGGCTACTTCTGCCGAGGTTGACTTGCCTACGGTTAATGCACCCGGTTCGGGACGCTTGAAATCAGTGCCAGCACAGCCAGCTAGAAGGCTAACAAAGCAAAGGGCAAATAGTGTTTGAATGGTTTTCATAGGGGGTTCCTGTTTCGTTGTGCTTATGTGTGACGGCGTGCCTTCATGTCGGCGTAAGTATAGATTGAGTTTTCTTGTGGTGGCTTAATTGATAATGCGACCATCGCTTGGGCGATTTCGGTTGTTTTTACAGCGCGGTATTGGTAAGGCAGTAGGGCAGAAATCGCTTTTAGGAGGGCGGCAATATAGCCGGGGGTGTGTTTAGAGCCGATGATCACCGCTGGCCGAAAAATGCTCACCAGCGGCGGCCCTTGGTTTAATACAGCGTGTTCGGCTTCCCCCTTGACGCGCGCATAGCGGGGCATTCCTGCGGCGCCCGAGCCGGTCGTGCTTGCCATAATATTGGCCCCTATCGCTGACATAAAAATCAAATGCCCCACCTTGCCGGATGTCTTTAATCCGCTGGCAAAGGCACCATTAAGGGCGACATCAACAGCGCGATGTTCTTCAAGGCTCAGTTTCGCGGTGCCTGCCCCAATGCCGAGCGTACTGAATGCGGTCACTGGCAGGTCACATGAGGCCAGCGAAGCAATCACTGCCTGCGCCAAATTTGCCGGGGTCATTTCTGCAACCACTCGCGTCACGATTTTGCTGGCAAATGGAGGAGGGGGGCTTAGGGGTGTTCGGCAGAGTACGATAACCTGCTTAAACGAGGGTTGTTTGACTATCTCGATAAGCAGCGCTTGGCCAACTGAGCCTGATGCACCTAAGAGAATTGCAATCTGGTCTGACATGGTTATGGTCTACCGTAGTTTCTTTGAAGAAGCGCAATAACGCTGGGGGTAAGTGAAGCGTTCGCGGCTGCCCTCGCAGGCTAGGCGGCGAATAGCAAGCGCGGATGAGTTTCTACCTGCTGGTGCCACTGTCTGGCGGTGGGAATGCTTGAGCGAAGCTAAAGGCGCTTGCTGTCGGCCCGCGCGTTTGTATCTGTTCAAGCTTGTTTTCTGCTTCTTCCAGCGTAGGAATATGGCCGGCACGAATCCACCATAAAGCTTGGTGTGCTATGTCCAGCTTGTGAAACCAGGCCTGACGCTCACGAATCAAGGTCACGTGAGCCGACTTATAAACATATGCTTTCAGTGAGTCTAAGTCCTGCCATACGCTCATATTGACGAGCATCATTGGGTCTTCAAAGACACGAATGCTGGTCGCATCATCACCGTTCCCGGTGAGCCGCCAAACAAAGCCATTTGATTCTTCCGCAAGTCGATTAATTTCATCGAGCCGCGAGGTGAATCCATGCATCTCGGGCGAATCTATTTCGGCGCGTGCTAACGCAATATTTACTTGTGCGAGATGGTATGTTGTCATGATCGTGATGTGCTTATTTTCTGGCAGCATTCTCGACTATGCCACTACTTCGTCTAAAACGCCAAGCGGTAAAAGCTACCTGAACACTATAGCACAAAAAATAATCAAATTTATTGGCTGTCCGTATTGTGGCGTTTGTACGCCTTAGCTAACCACCTGGCTTATTAAGATTGCCCTGCTGGTCAGCGGTGCGCTATGCTAGAGGCGGGTGCTGTTTGATTTATCGTCGTTTGGCGTGACTGTTTCACGTGAAACTTTCTAGGAGTGCGGGATGGATTCTTCCGCGATATTTGAAAGAACCGCTGCGGGATGGCAAGAGATCAAACAAAAGAGCCACGGCCTTACTCAGAGTGAGCGGCTGGTGTTAATTCTGGTCGATGGCAATGCGCGCTTCGGCGAAATTTTACGAAAAGCGCCAAGCCTGCGGCCTGAGCGGTTGTTGCTGGCGCTGCAAAAGCTAACGAATCAAGGTTTGGTGGTCGAGCGTTTGCTAGATAGTGTGCCTTATGCTGAAGCAGCAGAGGAGGCTTGGCCCAGTAATCCGACCCCGGATGAAGTGCAGCGCTTTCTGCAGCAAGATAAGCTTGACCCCGTTTCGCAGGTGATGGAGGGTCTGGCCGATGCGGCAGATGCGGTTCACATGCCACTCGCGGACTTGTTGCCAAACACTCAATTTGAGTTGGATTCAGCGGCTGACCCTGCACCCTTGGTGATGCCCGGTGCGCCAGCCCTGTTGTCGATCGCGCCGGAAAAGGAAGCGGCGCCGGTCTCTTCAGTGCCATTGCCAGATATCAAAACCCCCACCTTGCCCTTATCAGCTGCTATAGAGGCGCAGCCCGCATTGCCGCCAGACTGGGAGCGCCGCAATAAAAGACAGGAACGTCGGCAATCGACAGAGCGTCGCCAAGAGCAGCGCCGCTACCAGAAGGTCGAGCCGAGTCCGATACCTTTACAGCCGAGTGTCGCTTGGCATTTTCCCAGTTTTTCTATTGGGGTTATTGTCGGGGCCGGGGCGGTGCTGCTGTATCTGTGGTGGGTATAGAAAACGTTTCACGTGAAACATCATCTCAGTTAATCACCGTTGCCCCTGTCGTAAATGGCTGAATCTCTCTATAATGCGCCCTCTGCGTATTTTTGTCTGAGGGTGTCATGCAGTTTCCCAATGAATTTGATGTGGTTGTGGTGGGCGGGGGCCATGCCGGGACCGAGGCCGCGCTGGCGGCCGCACGCATGGGTCAGAAAACCCTGCTGCTCACGCATAACATTGAAACCCTCGGGCAAATGTCTTGCAACCCTTCGATTGGTGGGATCGGCAAAGGCCACTTGGTGAAAGAGGTCGATGCCCTCGGCGGTGCGATGGCGCTCGCCACCGATGAAGCCGGTATTCAGTTTCGTATTCTTAATTCCAGTAAAGGCCCAGCCGTTCGGGCGACGCGTGCGCAGGCTGACCGGGTGTTGTACCGGCAGGCGATTCGTACCCGTTTAGAAAACCAGCCCAACCTTTGGCTGTTCCAACAGCCCGTCGATGATTTGATGTTGGAAGGCGATAAAGTGGTGGGGGCCGTCACGCAATCCGGCTTGCGCTTTCGCAGCCGCGCCGTGGTGCTTACCGCCGGGACTTTTCTGAATGGTCTGATCCATATTGGTCTACAAAACTACTCGGCGGGCCGGGCCGGGGATCCCCCCGCGATTTCACTCGGGGCGCGGCTCAAAGAAATGCAGCTCCCGCAAGGCCGCCTGAAAACCGGTACGCCCCCCCGGATTGATGGTCGCAGCATTGATTTTTTGGTGATGACTGAGCAACCCGGCGATGGCATGCTGCCACCTGATCACCCCGACTACACCCCCATGCCCGTGTTCTCGTATTTGGGCAACACCGCCATGCACCCCAAGCAGCTGCCGTGCTGGATTACCCACACCAATACCCATACCCACGAGGTAATTCGCAGCAATCTGGATCGCTCGCCCATGTACTCCGGGGTGATTGAAGGGGTGGGGCCGCGCTACTGCCCGAGCATTGAAGACAAAATTCACCGCTTTGCCAGCAAAGATGCGCACCAGATTTTCTTGGAGCCCGAAGGGCTAACAACCAACGAGTTTTACCCAAATGGCATTTCCACCAGCCTGCCGTTTGATGTACAGCTGGAAATTGTGCACTCGATCCGTGGGCTAGAAAACGCGTACATCCTGCGCCCCGGCTATGCGATTGAGTATGACTACTTTGACCCCCGCAACCTCAAAAGCTCGCTGGAAACCAAAACGATTCAAGGTCTATTTTTCGCCGGGCAAATTAATGGCACGACCGGCTATGAAGAAGCAGCGGCCCAAGGCCTGTTCGCCGGTTTGAATGCGGCACTGTACACCCAAGGCAAAGCGGCGTGGACACCTCGCCGTGACCAAGCCTATATTGGGGTGTTGGTGGATGACCTGATCACGCGCGGTGTCAGCGAACCCTACCGCATGTTCACCAGCCGTGCCGAGTACCGCCTGAGCTTACGCGAAGACAATGCCGATTTACGCTTGACCGAAATCGGTCGCGAATTGGGCTTGGTGGATGATGTGCGCTGGTCCGCCTTCTGCCGCAAGCGGGATGCTGTCGCGGCGGAAGTAGAGCGCCTGAAATCCACTTGGGTGAATCCCCGTGTGCTCTCAGCGACCCAAGCAGAAGCGGTGCTGGGTAAAGCGATTGAGCGCGAATACAATCTGGCCGATCTGCTGCGTCGCCCAAATGTCACCTATGCCAGCCTGCATACCTTGCAAGGCGAGGGCGGGGCAGCGCTCGCGGGGCAACCCGTCGCCGATGCCGAGGTGGCGGAGCAAGTGGAAATTCAGATCAAATACGCCGGCTACATTGCGCGCCAGCAAGACGAAATAACCCGCCAAGAAAACCACGAAAGCACCAAACTGCCGCAAGACTTGGATTACAGCCAAGTGCGTGGCCTGTCTAAAGAAGTGCAGCAAAAACTCAACCTGCACAAACCGGAAACCATTGGGCAGGCCGGGCGTATTCAAGGCATTACTCCCGCAGCGATTTCGCTGTTGCTGGTACACCTTAAAAAACGGACCTTACAAAACACGGCGGTGGCAACGGCATCTGGGCAAGCGGCATGACCGCCCAGCCCGTGACCACTTCTGGATTAGCGGCGCACTTGGCGGATACCCTCGCAAGTGGCCAAGCAGCGCTGGACTTAAATCTGGATGCCACCACCCAAACACGCTTGTTGGATTATCTCGCGCTGTTGCACAAGTGGAATAAGGTCTACAACCTCACCGCGATCCGCCAGCCGGCAGAAATGCTGGTTCAGCATGTGCTGGATTCGCTGGCGATTTTGCCGGTCTTGCAAGGCATAGTAGGCGCGCAGCCATTTCGGTTATTGGATGTGGGTTCAGGGGGTGGTTTGCCGGGTATACCGGTGGCCGTATGCTGGGCACATGCCTCGGTGGTATCGGTCGATCCGGTCGAAAAGAAAATTGCGTTTCAGCGCCAAGCCAAAGCTGCTTTACAGCTCGATAATTTTCAAGCGCATCACGCTCGGGTTGAGACGCTGGCGGTGCCGAGTTTTCAAATTATCACGGCACGGGCGTTTGCTGAGCTCGACAAAATTGTGGACCTGGCTGGGCATTTGCTCGCCCAGGGCGGACGGATTGCCGCGATGAAAGGGGTGGAACCCACGCAAGAAATTGCGAATTTGGCCCAACAGTACCCCGAATGGCAGGTAGAATCTCTCCCCCGTTTACAGGTTCCGGGTTTGGACGCCGAACGGTGTGTGGTGGTACTCAAGCGCGCTGGCGAATAGCCTAGGCAAATTTGACTCGACTCGTTGTTTCTTACTCAATCACAACATGGCTAAAATTTTTGCAGTCGCAAACCAAAAAGGCGGGGTGGGTAAAACCACCACCACCGTGAACCTGGCCGCCGGTTTAGCCACACAAGGCCAACGGGTTTTGCTCGTGGATTTGGATCCGCAGGGCAATGCCACCATGGGCGCGGGGGTAGATAAGCGGGCACTCACTGAGTCTGTATACCAGGTTTTACTTGGGGTGAGCACCATCGAGCGGGTGCGGCAGCGTTCCGAAGCGGGTGGCTTTGATGTGCTACCAGCGAACCGCGAGCTGGCCGGGGCCGAGGTCGATTTGGTGGATTTAGAGCAGCGGGAAACCCGGCTCAAGATGGCGCTAAAGGGGGTGGATGAGCAGTACGATTTTGTCTTGATCGATTGCCCGCCGTCGCTGTCGATGTTGACCTTGAATGGCCTGTGTTCTGCCAATGGCGTGATTATTCCCATGCAGTGCGAATACTATGCGCTGGAAGGGCTGACTGATTTGGTGAACACCATCAAAAAAATCCACGCCAATATGAACCGTGACCTAAAAATTATTGGCCTGCTGCGGGTGATGTTTGATCCACGCATGACCTTGTCGCAGCAAGTATCTGAGCAGCTCGAAACGCATTTTGGGGACAAGGTCTTTAAAACCATTATTCCGCGCAATGTACGCTTGGCTGAAGCGCCGAGCTATGGTGTGCCCGGCGTGAACTTTGATAAATCGGCCAAAGGCGCGCAAGCCTATATTCAGTTCGCCCAGGAAATGATTCAACGTATTCAAACGATGTAGGGTATCAGCCCGCGAGACAATGATGATTAAAAAACAAAAAGGTTTAGGTCGAGGCTTAGAAGCGCTCTTGGGCGGTGACTCAACGACGATTGAAGCACCAAGCGGCTCGCCGCATAGCTTGCCGCTCAGTGCCTTGCAGCCCGGCAAGTATCAGCCGCGTACCCGCATGGATGAAGCCTCGCTGAATGAACTGGCTGCCTCCATTAAGGCGCAAGGCTTGATGCAACCTATTGTGGTCAGGCCTGTAGCGGAAAACAAATACGAGATTATTGCCGGTGAGCGGCGTTTCCGTGCTTCTGGCATTGCCGGCCTCACGGAAGTCCCGGTGGTGGTCAAGCATGTGGCCGACGATGTGGCCTTGGCCCTAGCGCTGATTGAAAACATTCAGCGCGAAGACCTCAACCCGCTGGAAGAAGCCCAAGGTATTCAGCGTTTGCTGGATGAGTTTGGCATGACGCACGAACAAGCGGCGCAGGCGGTGGGCCGTTCGCGCTCCGCCACCAGTAACTTGCTGCGGCTGCTGAATTTAGCCAAGCCCGTACAAACCATGTTGATGGCCGGTGATTTGGACATGGGGCATGCCCGCGCCTTGCTGGCGGTGGATGCCGCGACGCAAATCCAGCTCGCCAATCAAGTGGTGAATAAACGCTTGTCAGTGCGTGAAACTGAAAAGCTGGTAACCAGTACGGCCTTAGCCGCGCAAAAGGCGACGAAGCCAGTAAAAACCAAAACCGTCAATCGCGATATTGAGCGGTTGGCAGAGACCCTGTCCGACGTCTTGGCGACCACGGTTCAGATTAAAACCAGTGGCAAAGGCAAAGGGCAGTTGATCATTGACTTTGCTAATCTTGACCAGCTTGATACGGTCCTGTTGAAGCTGAACCCAGCAAACCAAGCCGAGTGACTTCCTAAACCTACTTGGTAGTTAGCGCTGCCAAAAGGACCATAAAAAACGGGGCATCATTGATGCCCCGTTTTTCTAGCAGCCACGAGTTGCTGGCGCTATGGAGTTACAGACCAATTTGCCCGCCATCGTCTTTGGTGATTACAACGGTAGCCGAGCGGGGACGCGGGCCGTTGATATTCGCGGTGGAGCCTGGGGCGCGCTCGGCGGCTGGCCAATAGCTGTTGAAATCGCCGGCCCCGGCAGTGCCTGCCGCTGCAACGACGTTAGCCGCCGCGGTGTCTTCCCCAGGGTGTTGAACGTTGACAAACATAGTACGGCCATCAGGGGTATCCGCAACACCCGTGATTTCACAATCACGCGGGCCAACCAGAAAACGGCGTAGTGTACTGGCAGTGACCGTGGCACCAGCAAAAGTAGCGGCTAGCTCGGCCCCGACGGGCGTGCTGCCGCTGACAGCCGTGCTGGGTGCCTGCGCTGTTAGTGCACGTCGTTCAGCGACGCTGCCAGGCAAGGCGGCCAGCATCATGCAGTTGGTTTGATCGAGGAAGGCGCCGGAGTCATCGGTTTGAATCCAGGCAATGTTGGTGGCATCGCTAAACCAGAGGCCATCTGCCCGTGCAAAATCATTGGCTGTGCTTAGGCCAGACAGGTTGACGCGGGTCGGATCAGCGTCTGCTTGAGCGCCAAACAGGTAAACATCCCAGGTAAAGCTCAAGCTGGCAGGATTATTGGCATCTTCGCGAATACGGATAATGTGACCAAAAGGATTACCCGTGTTGGTGGCTGCCGTGGTCGTGCTGGTTGCGCTGCGGGCATCGCTAAAGTAGCGTGGGTTGGCCGCATCGATCACATTGCCAGACCCTGCGGTGGTGCCACGGCGACCGGTCGTACCGCTGCTGTTATTTTCAGTCAGGGTGAAATAAATTTCATTGTTCAACGGGTTGACGGCACCCCACTCTGGCCGGTCCATCCGCGTTGCACCCACGGCATCCCCGGCCAGACGGGCGTTGATCAACACATCAGCCTGATCGCTAAAGGTGTAATTGGTAGCAGCCACAATCGCGGGGTTGGTGATCGTCAGCGGCAACCAGGTGCCCGTGCCATCGGCATTAAAGCGGGCAGCGTAGAGCGTGCCACTATCCAGATATTTATCGCCCAGAGCCATGCGGTTTGCGCTCAGACTGGTCGGTGCAACATCAGCAGCACTCCAGGTCGCTTGTGAGACAAACTTATAGATGTAATCGCCGCGCGAATCATCTCCCATATAGACAGCCAGAGGCTGACCAACAGCAGGCTTTGTCATCACCGCCGCCTCATGCGCGAAGCGTCCGAGTGCCGTCCGCTTTTTAGGCGTGGCATTGGGGTTGTAAGGGTCAATCTCAACCACCCAGCCAAACGTATTGGCGGCATTGGCGTAGTCGAGGCTGCGATCAAGCGCGAGCAGGTTGGCATTCCAACGATCAAAGCGATCATTGCCGGTATCGCTGACAGCATTGGTGGCCATCGTGGCGGCATCCGGCGCCGCCAAGGTGCCCCAGCGATAACGATCGCCAGTAACGCCGTAGCGATTCAGAGAAATGACGGACTTAGCGGTGCTACCGCCGCGATTGGCGTTATCAGTGGTGGTGTTACGGGTAAAGTAGCCTGCCCAGTTTTCTTCGCAAGTCAGGTAGGTCCCCCAAAACGTGTAACCCGAGCCACAGTTGTTGAGCGTGCCCCGGGTGTGGGTGCCAGCAGGGGAATACTTGGTAATCAAAGCGGGATTGCCACGGGCTGGGCCGCTCATTTCAATTCGGGTCAACGCGGTAATGCGGCGGTTGAAGGTAGAAGTGACGTTGTAATCCCAGGTACCCGTTGCGGAAAACGCGCCGCCAGTCTGGCGCATAACCTCAACAACAGAGACGCCATGCAATGCAACTTCACGGTCTGCTTCCGTGGCGGTTTTCGCTGAGCCAGGCGCGCCATCACGGTCACCCTGCTGATGCAAGAATTGCGACACGATGTACTCATGATTCATCGCCAACACCCCGCGTCGATTACCGCCTGTGTAATCAGCTGCCGTACCCGCATCGTTCAGTCCGTAATACTCA
Organism: Parvibium lacunae; assembly: GCF_003335215.1. Lineage (GTDB taxonomy): Bacteria > Pseudomonadota > Gammaproteobacteria > Burkholderiales > Burkholderiaceae_D > Parvibium > Parvibium lacunae. Next base: position 91,143 of record NZ_QPGB01000004.1, read on the forward strand.
ATCCCGTCATGGCAATCGCCAGCGCGCTGAGTGTAAGTGCTGGCGGCATCGGTACCGACATTTGAATAGGCCGCAGGGGCTGGGCTGGTTGGCGTACCGATGGGGTCACCCGTGCGATAAAAAGCGCGGGCGGTATAGCCGGTGGGCACAGTCAGTTGATCATTGCGGCTTTTGTCGACCAAGGCAAAGCTCAGCGCAGAGATGCGGGCCGGGGCTGGGCTGGCGCTGCTGGCAGTACCGCTGCCGCCACCACAGGCCGATAAGCTAACACCGGTGAGGCCGAAGGCGCTCAAGGCGGCGCCAGAACCGAGGCCACGTAAAAAGCCACGACGATCTAAACGCGCTTGGGCAATGCCAAGAAACTCAGGGCCACCACGGGGATTGGTTACTGCTTCCTCAGCCGCTAATACCGCTGCTAGAGGATCATGTTCGAAAGAGGTTGTCACGGTCAATGCTCCATAAGTTATGCAGCCACGCTGCAGCCCACAAAGCATGCCGGATTGATATTGCACTCGAATGAAACTAGTTTGACATTACCATGACAACGTCTCTGGCGGGAGCGGCAAGCTATCTGCCGCGACCATATCTTGATAAGTTTCGGTTTGCCGCCACCAGCAAATTTCGCCATCAGGCAGAACCGCCAGCACCCCTGGTTGAGGGAAGGCAAAGCTACTCGCATCACTGGTGAAGTAAGCGCCTGAATCCATGATGGCGAGGGTCTCGCCGAGCGCCAGTTGAGGTAAATTCCAGGCAGGATAGAGGGTGTCACCCGGATGACAAATCGGCCCAACCAGTCGATACAGTTGCGTGGGCCGTGAGTGAGCTTGCAACGGGAAGAGCTGGTGAAATTGTTCCCGCGCTGAACGGGCAATGCTGATGCCTGCATCTAGCACGGCATGAATCGCCGGCTGCGCGTGTCGTAGTTCGAGGACGCGCGTCAGCAACATTTGTGCATTGCCAGTTAGTGCGCGGCCTGGCTCCAACGCGATTTCGGGTAACGGCCAGCCACGGCTTTGGTAAAACGCCGCCACCTTGCTTTGTGCCGCTTGGCTGTATGCCGCGGGGCTGAGCGTTAACGCCGGATTGGGGGCGCTCGGTGGAATATAGAATGTCCAAAGCCGTCGTGTGGTTGCTGCATCGTGTTCTTCAACGCTGGGAATCGCCAGCGATCCTCCGATGTCCAGTAGTGTCGGCAACCAACCATGCTGTGCATGACTCTCGGCACAAAACGCCAGTAACGGTGCCAGATGCCCGTCTAAATCTTCGAGTGTGCGGATTAAAAACCCACGATGGCAGTGCAAGCTGACGACCTCTAAATGCGGGTGCTTTAAGGCCCAAGCAAGTGCTGCGGCTGCTTCCCCTTGCGCCAGCGATAAACCGAATTGCCCTTGCCAGCCACCGTGTGTGACACGCAGGCCCACCCGTGCGCGTTTACCGAGTGTTTGCGCCAGCGCGGCGATGCGCTGGAGTTCTTCTAGATGGTTGGCATGAATCGCTTGTATTGAGTGTTCAATGGCCCAACGTAAGGCGCGGTCTGATTTAGCCGGGCCATTAAAAATGATCCGTTCCGGCGGCACCCCCAATTGGCGGGCCAGCCACAGCTCGTATTCAGAAATCACTTCCGCGCCCGCGCCGTGTTGATGCAAATATGCGAGTAAACCAGGAATCGGGTTGGTTTTATAGGAGTAATAAACACGGCAGAGCGGCGCTTGCTGGAAACCCGCCAGGTTGGCTTGTAATTGCGCCGCATTAACCACGTGCAGGGGCGTGCCGTAACGCTCGGCCAGCGCATGTAGCGCATGACCCTGCAGCATTAAACGTGGGGCCTGCTCGGTGCCTTGCTTTTCTTCCCAGGCAAGGTGCCACTGTGCCGGTGGGAGATGCTGGGCCGGGTAGCGGCGGGCGATACGTTGCCGCAGCCAGTAACGGAGGGCCTCCTTGGCTTGTTGGCGATAAGCGAGGATTTTCATAGAAAGTGTTGGCGATAGCTGCTGCGTGGGTGGCGCAAGAATTTTTTACACAGCAGCCATTTATCACGCCGTTCGGGGGCAGGGTCATTCGGGTCATGAATGGCGTCAAATGCTTGCCCTTGGGCAGCGCTTTCCGCTATCCAATCAAGCCATTGCTGGCGCTGCGCTGCGCTGATGCGGCCAGACGCTTGCTGCGCCCGGAGTAGAAACCGGAACAACCAACCAGCACAGTAACGTTGTCGCGCATGGTCACCTTGGCGGATCTCCGGCGCATCCAGGCGCGGGGTGATCTCTGTGGTAATCAGCGGCAATTGGGTTTGTGCTGCTTGTGCTGCAAGCTGGCTGAGCGTCGTTTGGTCGCCGTAGGCGGCGGCATAGACCATGCGGGGTAGGGCCAGGCCGCGTTGAATCTCGAAGTTCATTTGTCCATAGTAGCGGGGATTGAAATCCATTAATAAATACTGATCTTGCTCAGCAAGATAAATAAATTCGGTTTCAAAGACCCCGAAATAGCCAACGGCATGCGCTAATTTTAGGATTTTATGGGTTAGGCGCTGTAACACCGGGCGCCCTTCAAACGCCACGCCGATACCAATTTGCACCGGCTGCTGCAAGACTTTAAACGAGGCGCGGACACCGAGCAAGTCGCCATGACGATCAATAAAGCCAGCGACCGTATAGGTTTGGCTTGCGGCTTGCGGCAGGTAGGCTTGTACCATCGGCCAGCGGATCTCTGGCGCGTACGCCAACAAAGCGGGCTGATAACTGTGCTGGTCAAGAAAGGTTTGGACATGGGTAATCAGTTCTGTCGCATCTCGAGCAACCAAGCCCTTAACATTAGTCCGCATCCCGATCTGGGTTTTGGGTTTGACAATGACGGGGAATCCCGCCTCACTAGTGAGCCTAGCCGCGATGGCATTAAGGCTGTCAGGGCTGTCTGGGTAATATGTCGCCGGGGCGGGTAAGCCGTGTGCCGCGGCGGTTTGATAGAGCGAGGCTTTATTGAGTAAACGAAATACTGCCCTTTCCGGTGCTTGAAATAAGCGGTAATGCGCTTGTAAATCGTTTTGCCGCACGGCCATTATCCAGGCCATATCGTCCGAGGTGGGGTAGAGCACCAAGCCCGGGTGGCGCTGGCCCAATTCAATCAGCCAGTCTCCTACTTGGTTGAGGGCGCTGAAAGACTGGTGGCGGTCTGGGCAAGGCAGATGGTGTCGAACATAGCGACTGGCGGCGGCTTGGGTCGCCCCGCTATCGGCGAGCCAGATGGGGATGCCCTGTTTGCCCAAATCGCGAACTGCGGCCAGGGTGCCGTAGTAATCGCCATTGGTTAACAGTGCTCCACTTGCTGTAAAGGTTGCCACAGTCGTTGTCCGTCAGGGTAATCAATCCAGAATACGACCGCGATATCACCGGCGAGTTCCCCTTTAGCCAATATCAGATGACTAACAGACGTCGAACAGAGATGCCCCTACTGAGCAGATTGCCGATTCAGCAAACGGTTATAGCGAGCGAGCGAAGCCGGATCAAGCCAATGCCGGTAGGCGTCTTGAACTTTTTGCCGAAAACTGGCTTGGCTAATTAATTGGTCAACCGCTTGCACAACGCGTCGCCCCAAGTCGGATTTTGAACAAGCAACATGCCCTGCTACCAACGGTGGTTCTTCCGTGATTGGTAAGTAAACCAGCTCTTCACCCCGTAAACTCAGCAGCTCAGTGAAATAATCCAACTCTTCTGGATAGCCCAATATGGCCTGATAGCCATCTTGATACAGGAGTTTGAGCAAGCGACTGCGAAAGTGGTTATCGGCCTCAACCTCAACCATACCTTGAGGGCGAATAGGACGAACCTGATTTAACACCTCATCTATCCCGGGCCCAAAGCTACGCCCCGGCGTCAGCCCCAGCCGATAAGGCGAGCGAAGGAGAAATTCGCGTAACGACAGCGCCCCTTCTTTATTCAGATAGGGGGTCAAGCTAGCCGCTCGATTGCGGGTGGTAATTAAGCCGTTAGACAGTGTGTGAATAATCGGCTGTTCGGTAAACGCCATGATTTGTTCCCGCGCTTTCGTGCGGATTCGGGCAACAAAACAAAGATTATCTTTTTGCACTACTTCGCTATTGCTACGGGCTGGCGTGACGCCACTAATGACCTGATGGTCAAACTGCGGTAAACCCGCAATCACGAGTTGCAGGCGGCGATCTGCAATGCCTTGGCCTTTATATGGCCCATCTTGAATAAAGTACGGTGCGAAGTCGGCTGTGTGCCAAATAACCCGCTCCTGGGCTTGGCTACCTATGCCGTACACAACCAAGATAAAACTTACCAGCGCCTGCGTGAGATTGCATGAGCCGCGTTTTCTTTGCTTCATTAAAAACAACATATTGCTTTCCCTAGTATCGCGTTGCCAGCAATGTTTAAATTTATCGTGTTTGAATTTCGACGCAGGCCGCTTGATCATTCAATAAACTTAATATTATTCAACGAAATACAGAATTCCGTAAGCATACGAAAGTATGTGTGCGCCATACATACTTTCGTATGCTTTTCTGCCGGTATAGTTGAAGCGATACTTCACTCCTCATTCAGCAGTGGTTCAGTAGTCCCTACATGTTTAACTGATCTAAGCCATCTCCTTAGATCATTTGCAACAGGCCTAGCGGCCTGTTGCTTTTTTATGTGGGCGTAATGGTTGGACTTATCGCACGGTAGCTCGATGCCATGATCGTTACTCGGAGACAGAATAGGATGCCGAAAAACTGCCAAACAATCTTCACTATTGCCGCGCTGTGTTCACTCTTATTGGGGTGCGCCAGCCCAGAGCCCTTTCGCTACCAAGCGCTTCCCCCTAAAGTTGCTTTACCCCCAGCGCCTGAAGGCAGCTCGGGCTGGCAAGACAAACCCGGTTGGCGCGCAAAAAATTTCATGGTTGCCGCTGCGAACCCATTGGCTGCTGACGCGGGCCGCCAAATATTGCGGGCGGGTGGCAGTGCCGTGGATGCCGCCATTGCCATACAGATGGTGTTAACGCTGGTTGAGCCACAGTCATCGGGGATCGGCGGCGGTGCATTTATGTTGCATGATGATGGTAAAACCGTGTTGGCCTACGATGGTCGCGAAACCGCCCCGCAGGCCGCAGACGCCGCCTTGTTTTTACACCCAGACGGTAAGCCGCTGCCCTTTGTGACCGCTGCCGTTGGTGGCCGCTCTGTTGGGGTGCCCGGTGTCTTGCGAATGCTGGCCTTGGCCCATCAGCAACACGGTAAATTACCTTGGGCAACGTTGTTTGAGCCAGCGATTGCCCTCGCAGAACAAGGGTTTCCCATCAGCCCACGCTTGCATACTTTGCTGCAACAAGACTTGGCGCTGGGTAGCCAGAGTTTGTTGGCACAAGATGGGTTTGCGCGTGAGTATTTTTATACCTCAGCCGGGGCGCCCAAAGCCGTTGGCACGATATTGAAAAACCCGCTGTTGGCGACCACCTTACGCCATCTTGCGCGGCAGGGCGCCGATTATTTTTATACCGGGGCACTGGCCTCGGCGATAGTGCAAAAGGTCCGTCAGCACCCAACCAATCCAGGGGTATTAGCAGAAGCTGATCTGCGCCAATATCAGGCCAAGATTCGGCCAGCCTTGTGTCACGATTATCGGCAATATCGGATTTGCGGTATGCCACCGCCGTCCTCCGGTGCCGTTGCCCTAGCGCAGATTTTGGGGGTGTTGGAACATACTGACATTGCCCGTTACCGGCCTGAGCAAGGTAATGCGGGTGAATGGCTGTTGCACCCTCAAGCCGTGCATCTATACAGCGAAGCCGCCCGATTAGCCTACGCTGACCGCGGGCAACATGTGGCTGATCCCGACTTTGTCCGTGTACCGGTAGCGGGGTTGCTCGATAAAAATTATTTGGCGCGGCGGGCGCAGTTGTTGGGAGAGCGATCAATGGTTAAAGCTAACCCAGGGGTGCCGCCAGGGGTGAGCATGAGTTGGGCGCCTGACCGCAGCCCAGAGTTGCCGAGCACCTCACATCTTTCAGTGGTGGATCAATTTGGCCAAGCTGTATCGATGACAACCACGATTGAAGCGGCATGGGGTTCCAAACTCATGCTGGGCGGATTTTTGTTGAACAACCAGCTTACGGACTTTTCTTTTGTCAGCCAGGAAAATGGGGTTCCTGTGGCCAATCGATTAGAGCCCGGTAAGCGCCCTCGCTCTTCGATGGCGCCGACACTGGTTTACGATCGGGAACAAAAAACCTTGTTGTTTGCGCTAGGCTCACCGGGCGGCTCGGCCATCATCAATTATGTTGGCAAGACCTTGGTGGGCGTATTAGACTGGGGCTTGGATGTCCAGCAGGCGATCAACTTACCCAATTTTGGTAGCCGCAATGGGCCTACCGAACTGGAAAAGGGCCGCGCCCCCGAGGCACTCATAGAGGCCTTGCGTGCGCGCGGGCACAGCGTCAACATCATTGATCAAACATCCGGGCTTCAGGGGATTCAGCGCGAAGCGGGGGGGTGGTTCGCTGGCGCGGACCCGCGTCGTGAGGGTGTGGCGATGGGAGAATAAGATAGGGTAATAATGGCAATATGGCCCCGCAGAAATAAACTGGCAAATCAGACAATAGCGCGGCTTTTGGTACGCCGCGTGTTTGCCGTGTATCTGGGGCTGGCATTATTGTTGACGAGCCTGCAACTCGGGCTGGCCTATTTAAGTACCCGTGATGCCGTGACGCAGGAATTAAAAGCCGTTGCCAACGCCTTTGAGCCAGGACTGACACAAGCGTTATGGAATTATCAGGAAAATCAGATTAGGGCAATTGCGCAAGGCATCTTGTCTAGCCCTGTCGTCAGCGCGGTACGCATTACAGACCTGCATGCGGGGATAGACGTAAATCTATCTAGCCCTTTACATTCGGCGCAGGATATTTCAACCCAGTCGTCGATCCAGTACGACTATTTGGGGGCCAAGCAGGTTATCGGTGAGTTTTGGGTGTATGCGGATAACCGCGTGGTCTTGGCCAGAATGCGTGACGGCGTGTTGCTGATTGTGATAGCCGCCTTGATTAAAACCCTAGGATTACTCTGGATCGTTCAATATTTCGTGCGACGCATGCTGGTGCGCCCGTTGGCGGCATTCACGGCCCATCTAGCGCGTTTCGACGCAGCCAGTGACCTCACGCCTATAGATACCCGGATTGTATCGACCTTAGAGCTAAAAAGATTGATGCGGTCATTCAATCGGCTCATCTTCCGTTTGCAAAAAAATGAGTTGGCACGACTGGAGCTCATGGCCACCCTGGAAGAAAAAGTGATCCAGCGTACCCAATTACTCGATGAGCGTAGTCATGAGCTGAGATTGCAACGAGACTACGTGTCAACCCTGCTCGATGTGGTCCCTGAAGGGTTGGTCGTGATTGATCAACAGGGGGAGATTGAGCGCATCAACCAACACGCGGCCTTGAAAATGGCGCTACCCTTTGGCTCAAAAAATAATTTATTCGACTGCATCCCAGACAATCAGCAGGACGTATTGCGCCACTGCATGGAAGATATTTTGCATCTCGGGCGCGCTACGTGTGAAGTGACCTTAACGCAGGGTGAGGTTTCACATAACCTTTTATTTGCAGGAACCTTGGCTGCCCGTCAGCCTAGCGTCAAAATAGTGATGGCCCTGATCGACATCAGCGCACAAAAAGAAGCTGAGGCGGCGAATCGTGCTAAATCCCGCTTTCTAGCGGGCCTTGGTCACGACTTAAGACAGCCAGCCAACGCCTTGGGAATTTACCTGTCGGTTTTGCAGGCGCGGGTAGAGGGCCAAGACTTAAAGGCACTGGTTGCCAAAGCCATAGATTGCCGCGCCACACTGGCCTACGTGTTTGATAGCCTTCTGTTCATGGCGCGCATTGACTCCAATAATCTGTTGCCCCAGCCCCACCCTGTTGCGCTGCAGTCCGTCTGGGATCGGTTAATGCATACTTTTGAGCCGCAAGCGCAAGAAAAAGGGCTAAGGCTAAAAATGGTGCCAACCGAGTTGGTTGTGTCAACCGATGCGTTTATGTTGGAGCGCTTGCTATCGAATTTAGTGGCGAATGCCATTCGCTACACTCAGTCTGGTTCTGTTACCGTGATCGCCCGGCAACGACAGGGGGTAGTATCTGTTGGTGTGACAGACACAGGGGTTGGTATTCCAGCCGGCGTGCGCCAACATATCTTTGACGATTTCTATCAGGTGAATAAAAGTACCGACGAACATCATGGTGTTGGGCTCGGCCTATCTATCGTCTCAGGTTTAGCCAGATTATTAAAATTGCAGCATCGTGTCTTCAGCATACCTGGGCGAGGAACGACGTTTTTACTTCAAGGATTAATTAGCAACGATGACAGAGAATAAATCGCTATCTGCGGTGGTCTGGGTTATTGAAGACCATCCTTTATACCGAGATGCCCTGGCGCTTTTGTTACAGGCACAACTCTCGGTGACGGCCTTTACCTTTGATGGCGTTGCCGCGGCCCTTGCCAGTCAGCAGCCAGCGCCAGATTTAATGTTGGTGGACTTTAACTTGCAAGGCAACGAAACAGGAACGCGTGCATTGAATGCCCTAAGGGCTCGCTTTCCAAGCGTTACGCTGGTCTCACACTCAGCAGTCGAAGACCCCATTTGTGTGCAAGCAGCGCTGCAAGCTGGCGCTCAGGCGTTTATATCTAAAGCGATCAGCCCCGAGGGATTGGTAACGCAACTCCAGCAATTAATAGCCGCCACCCCGGTCCTGCCTTATTGGATTAATGCCGATGGCCCTCAACCCTTAAGCAGGGCAGAGCCGTTCGTGTTTACAGAGCGCCAGCATGACATTATCAAGATGATGCTGCGAGGTAAATCGAACAAAGAAATTGCACTAGAGCTAGCTTTGGCAGAGATCACTGTCAAACAGCATCTCTCAAAAATATTTGAAAAGCTGGGTGTCAACACAAGAACCCAGGCAATCGCCAAGCTAAACACAACCTTCCACGAGATTCCTAAAGCCCAAAACTAAAAGGGAGCCGAAGCTCCCTTTTTAATCCAAACCCACTTGGAATTACAGCGCTGCTTTGAGCAGTTTGCCTAATTCAGAAGGGTTCTTCGTGGCTTTGATCCCGCACTCTTCCATGATGGCGAGTTTGGCATCGGCGGTATCTGCACCACCAGAAATCAAGGCGCCAGCATGGCCCATGCGTTTGCCGGGAGGGGCAGTGACACCAGCGATGAAACCGATAACGGGTTTCTTCATGTTGTCTTTGACCCAGCGGGAAGCAATCGCTTCATCGGGACCACCAATTTCACCGATCATAATCACAGCATCGGTATCGGGATCGTCATTGAACATTTGCATCACGTCGATGTGCTTCAGACCATTGATGGGGTCGCCACCAATCCCTACTGCGGAAGATTGGCCGAGGCCCAGCGAGGTTAATTGACCCACAGCTTCATAAGTCAAGGTACCGGAACGGGACACCACGCCAATACGGCCTTTGCGGTGAATGTGGCCGGGCATAATCCCAATCTTGATTTCGTCAGGCGTAATCAAGCCAGGGCAGTTAGGACCAAGCAACAGCGTGCGCTTGCCGCCAGCCAACTCTTTTTTACGCATTTTGTCTTTAACGACCATCATGTCGCGGACGGGAATGCCTTCGGTAATACAGATCACCAGATCCAAGTCAGCTTCTACGGCTTCCCAGATCGCATCGGCTGCGCCTGCGGGCGGCACGTAGATCACGGAAACGGTCGCACCAGTATTGGAGGCGGCTTCTTTCACGTTGGCGTAGATTGGAATACCTTCGAAATCTTCACCAGCCTTCTTGGGGTTCACACCCGCCACAAAGCAGTTTTTACCATTGGCGTAATCACGGCAACCGCGTGTGTGGAATTGGCCGGTCTTGCCGGTAATCCCTTGGGTGATTACTTTCGTATCTTTGTTGATCAAAATTGACATAATCTTTCCTTTGAATTCTCTTAGAGCTTTTTGGCTTCGGCCGGGCCAATTTAATTGGCCCTTAACCTCTGTGAGGTTAGCCTACGCCGAAAGGTGCTTGCAGGTGCGCGCTCAACTCAGCGCGCGGCTGCGACCACCTTTTCGGCGGCTTCGGCCATGCTGTCTGCGCTAATGATGGGGAGACCGGAATCGGCGAGCATTTTCTTGCCGAGGTCTTCGTTGGTACCCTTCATACGCACCACCAGTGGCACGCTCAGTGACACGGCTTTACAAGCCGCAATCACGCCTTCAGCGATCACGTCACAGCGCATAATGCCACCGAAAATGTTCACCAAGATGGCTTTCAAGTTGGGGTTTTTCAACATGATCTTGAAGGCTTCGGTTACTTTTTCGGTCGTTGCACCACCGCCAACGTCCAAGAAGTTAGCGGGTTCACCGCCAAACAATTTGATCGTATCCATGGTCGCCATGGCCAAGCCAGCGCCGTTCACCAAGCAGCCGATATTGCCATCGAGCTGAATGTAGGCGAGGTCGAATCTAGAGGCTTCAATTTCGTTGGGATCTTCTTCGTCCAGATCGCGCATCGCAACGATTTCGGGATGACGGAACAACGCATTGGAGTCAAAGTTGAATTTTGCATCGAGGGCTTTAACGTTGCCGTTGCCTTCGAGGATCAAGGGGTTGATTTCAGCCAGAGAAGAATCGGTATCCCAGTAAGCTTTGTACAAGCCTTGCAGTAAAGGTACAGCCTTAGCGATAGACGCTTCGGGCAAACCAATTTTGCGGGAAATTTCTTCGGCTTCTGCCACGGTCAAACCAACGGCGGGATCACAGAATACTTTGTGAATCAGCTCGGGGGTTTTTTCGGCCACTTCTTCAATGTCCATCCCGCCTTCGCTCGATGCCATCACGCACACTTTTTGTGTCAGACGGTCAGTCACGATACCGATGTAGTACTCTTTCTTGATGTCTGCGCCTTCTTCGATCAGCAGGCGACGCACTTTTTGGCCTTCAGGGCCAGTTTGGTGTGTCACTAATTGCATGCCGAGAATCTCGCTGGACAGCTTGCGGACTTCATCAATCGAGCGCGCCAATTTCACACCGCCGCCTTTACCGCGACCACCCGCGTGAATCTGTGCTTTAACCACCCATACTGGGCCACCTAATTCTTCGGCTGCTTTCACCGCTTCGTCAACGGTTAAGCAAGGAATGCCACGGGGGACATTGACACCGAATTGCTTCAGGATTTGTTTACCTTGATATTCATGGATTTTCATGCGTTGTTCCTAAACGTTTCGTTTAACTGAACCGGAGCCGTGCTACAGACATTGAAGTGACGTAACCTACCCGGCCCCTGCCCTTTAGCAGTTTCTACCAAGGGGGCTTATGGCTTGATTGCGTTAATTGAGGTGTCGCAACCGCCAACACCCAATCAAAGCAAGTCAATCATCATAGCATGTCGATATCCACAACACCAGTAGGGGACTTACTGCAAGCCGAGCAATGTTGCTAGCGCGGCCTGCTGAATGCGGGCATCGCTGCTTGCACGGTGTCGTTGGATGTTGAGCCGCTGCTGCGCTTGGGTGACAGCCGGTGGCCAGGCTTGAATCTGGCTCTCACTGAGCAAGCGTTGCAAGCTTTCCAAGCGGAAGCTGGGCTGTTGTCCAGCTTCCTCGTAGAGCTTGGCGAGCCAGGCATAGTCATACAGCCAGGCATCGCTGTAAACCGTCTGCCCACGCAGCAAACTGTTTAGTTCTGTGGTTATTACTACGGGATCTTTCCCGTGAGTGAGTAGTAACTCACGAGAGATGCCATGGGTTGATTCCGCAGCGTCATTCCAGTGCGTCCAGCCTGGGGCCGGGCTAATCAGCGCACAGTAGCTGCGCCCATCGCCAAGGATGCAGCCAACCTCAATCGGATAGCTGCCAGCACCAAAGCCCGAGGCTTCTAAATCAAGAATCGGTGGCAAGCTGCCCGTTGGTGTATTGAGCGCATTCATCGTCCCAACAAGCCTTTGAGTTGGTCGCTCGCCTGCTGTTTCAGGGTTTCTTTGGCGCTATCGAGTTGTTGATTGACTTTCCCTTTGAGCGCGCCAGCGGCGAGATCACGCCAGCGCAGGTGATAGTCCACAGCGTCAAACGGGCCCGTGAGTTGAATCGGTATGGTGAGACCATGCAGTTGTTGTAGTTCTTTCCCTGCCTGTCCGGTTGCGGTATTGACCAAGTTGGCTTGCAGGAGGTAATCCAGTTGATTCTTGACCAAATTGGCTTGCCCGGCCCCTGTTAGGCGCAAAAAAGGCGCTTTCGCGACTAAATCCCGATTCAGCAGTGTGCCATCACGAATCGTAAACGTCGCGGTCAATTCACTGAAATCGGTTTTTTCGTCTTGCTTTGCCCGTTGCTTTTCGTCTTGATTCAGGCTGAGTTTGGCTTTCCATTCGCGCAAGGTTTTGGCGATGTTGATCCCACTTAGCGCACCATCATTGATTTGTAGCTTGCCGGCGCCTTGTAATTGTTGTTTTAGCGCCTGGAGGCTAGCCCCTTGCCCTTGCAGGCTGGCATTGAGTTGTGCCCGCCCAGCGACGGGGTGACGCCCGATTAAATCTTGTAGCAGGGGTTCCAAACTCACCCCTGTGAGGGTTTGTTCGGCATGGAGTTGTTGCTGGTGGGCATTCAGGCGCAGACTAACCCGGCCGCTACCGCCATAAAGGTTGGCTTGCACGGGGGCTAACTTTAATTCGCCGGGGCTCAGCGCAAGGGCCGCATTGACCTCACGTAGCCGCAAGCCATGTGCTTGCAGTTGACCGATACGCACCTGGCCCTCAACAACCGGAGCGTGAAGTAAGGTAGACCAGGGCAGTGGGGTGTCTGGGTCGGGTTTTTGCGTTGCGGCTTGTGCGCGAGCGGGTGGGGGGAGTAATTCATCCAGATTCAATTCAGCAAGCTCTAGCATCACGCTTAATACCGCCACAGCAGCGCCGCCCGGAGCGGCGTTCCGACGGTTTTGCCAGTCAAATTCGAGCCGTACCGGCGTGGCCTTGGCGACGCCCAATTTGCCTGCAAGCTGGCCTTTGACACGGGGCACCGCGAATCCGGCTTGCAAATCTCCATTCAATTGGCCGTTGAGGGCTTTATTGCCGAGTTGAGCAGTTTGCAGGCGTGTTGTTAGCGCAATACCGGGCAGCATTAAGGTTTGTTTTGCCTGATTCCACTGTAATTGGCTGCGCCATTCTGCGGCCACGGTTTGTGTCGCATTCTTGACATGACTGCGCAGGTGTAGCTGCTTAAATTGCAGGTTTTGCCAGTCGCCCTGTGGTTCAGCCAGCACCAGCGACGCCTCAACCGCTTGTGGGCCGGTGAGATTGAAATGAATGTTCAGGGGCTCGCCTTTTGCCTGCTCTGCACGCAGTTGCAGACGTGGCCAAGTCCACTGGCTCTCGAAGGCTTGTGTGGGCGCACCAGCCTGTGCCAAGATACGGCCTTCACTCTGTAGCCGTAATCCAGTGAGATCAATATTAGCGGGTGTCGCTTCCCAGCGGAGTTGGTCGAGTTCGAAGCGGGTTTTTAAATCGCTGAGTTGGGCAATCCGACCATTGAGTTGTAGCCGCAATTTTTTTAGATCCAGGGCCAGCGGTGCGAGCTTAAACTCACTGCGACCCGCCAGTTCGATAGCCACCTGAGTAGCTTGCTTCGCTTGCGAGACACGCCCCTGCAGACTAAAGCCACTCTCTACATTCGGCGCTAAGCGGCCGGTATGCACCTGCAGCTTATCCAGCAGCCAAGTTTGCTGGCTTAATTCATCCACCCAGGTCAATTGGCCTTGCTGAATGCGAAGCTTGCTGATATCGAAGGCAAAGGGCCGCTCGTTTTCCGGGCTAGGGGGCTTGAGTAAGTCGGCAATATTCAGCGAACCATCTTGCCGACGAATCAGGGTGATTTGCGGGCCATCCAGCAGCACATGGTTGATGACCAGTTGCTTGCGTAACAGGGGCCATACAGCGAGTGCGACTTGCAGCCGTTCCACCCGCGCAAAAGGTTGAGGGGATTGGTACTCGGAGAGCACGGTTTCACCTAAATCAATCGCCAGCGTGGGGAAAAAACGCAGGCGTAAATCGCCGCCAAATTGGATGTCCCGCTGTAACTCTTTTTTGACCAGGGCACGCACACTGTCGCGATAATCATTCGGATTAAAGAGCGCTGATACAGTCAGGGTCAAACCAAACAGGGTGATCGCCAGAATACCCAGCCCCCATAGTGCATGTTTTACATACCGCATAGCGCCCCCGTTATTAGTATGCGTTTTTCTGTCCGAATACCACCCTGACGGTTTTGATTAAGATGACACAGTCGAGCCACAGCGACCAGTTCTGGATGTATTGCAAATCATATTCAATGCGCTTTTGCATTTTTTCCAGGGTGTCGGTTTCGCCGCGCCAGCCATTCACTTGCGCCCAACCGGTAATACCCGGCTTGACTTTGTGTCGCAGCATGTAACCTTGCACGAGTTTGCGGTACATTTCGTTGTGTTCAACCGCATGCGGGCGTGGGCCAACGATACTCATTGAGCCAAACAATACATTGAGAAATTGGGGCAGTTCATCTAAAGACGTACGGCGCATGAACCAGCCTAATCGGGTCACTCGTTTATCTTGCGCGGTGGCTTGAATGACCGGTGCATTGGCGGCCTGCTGGTACATGCTTCGGAATTTGTACACCAGAATCGGCTTCCCACCCATGCCATAGCGCACTTGTTTATACAGTATGGGTCCCGGTGAAGAGAGCTTGGTCGCAATAGCCAGCACCAGCATCACCGGGCTTAAGAGCACGATCGCCACACTGGCAACGATGATATCAAACAGCCGTTTACTCATCGCCGCCAAGCCTAACAGCGGCGTTTCGCTGGCGACCAGGACCGGCTTGCCAGCCAGTTCGCTGATTTGAATACCGGGTAAGCCGAACAGGCGGGATTCTGGCAAAAAGTAGGTTGAAATGGTGCTGTCTTGCAGCAGCTCGATCAATTCGCTCAACTCCGGGCGCTCTTTGCTGGTGAGGGCAATAAAAACCACATCGACGGCAGGTTCGCCGGCGGGCATGCGGCGGAAAAAACGAATCGCTTCTTCTAGGCTACCCAAATGACGTAAATCACTGGGCGGGCGAGACTGTTCACGATTATCGTAAAAACCCTGTAAGTCGATATCAGCCAGGGGTGTCTGCTGGATCGCCGCGACGAAATCAGCCGTTGCACTGTTGCTGCTGAGTAAGATGGCGCGGCGTCGACGGTCGGACTGCTGGTAATAGCGACCGAGCAGAAACCGTAAGATACTCGCACTCAATAACAGCGCCAGTGGATTAACGAAAAGCCAAGTCAGCATCACCATCCGCGATAACTCTTCGGCTGATTTACTCAAATAGGCAGCCATCAAGACGGTGAAATAAACCCACAGCCAACGCCCAACAATTAACGGGAAGGTTTTACCCAGATCCCAAGCACCAAGGACTCGCGCCGCGTTAGGTCTAAAGTAAGAGGCCAGGCAAGCCAGCAAAGTGATCACAAAAGTCGTTGAAAATGCCTGCAAGCTGGCGAGGTCATGAATGCCAACCAACGCCGACAGCGTTAAACAGGTAATCAACGTAAAGGTCATCCCCGCAAAAAACTCATGATTGGTAGTGTGGGTCCGTGTGCGGGAGAGGCCTGCGCCACCACCAAATAGGCCGCGCTCAGCCATGGGCCTGCTCCCCGTTACTGGGGCTATTTACTGGCCCGGCTGGAATGTCTCTAGGGGAGGCGGGCGAGCCGGTTAGGGGCGGGTCGCGCAACCAGATATTGGCCAAGTTTGGTGACCAGCGCCAAGCGCCCGTGCCGAACAGGCTCCCCGTCACTTTGACCAGTGTCCGTAACGCCCAGGATGGCGCGGTCCGTTGTCGCTGCGCTTGCGGCCCATAAGGCAAGTAATGCGGGTAAAAAGCCAAAAACTCACGGAATGTCCCAAAGGTTTGGTAGCGGGTCGTTGGCTTGAAATGCTGCTGCAACGGACGCAGGTCTGCCGGCCTTAAAAAATCATTTCCTTCTTCCTGTTTAGCCCGCCCGAACCAGCCTGCATAGCGCTGCCGTAGTGATTTAGGCAGCCAATGTGCGGCGGGCAGGCGAGAATCATGAGCAATAATGGGAAAGCGCGCATTCGGTGTCGTTAACAACACGGCTTGTTTGGGTAAACGGCAAAGGGTGTTGATGCAGGCAGCAATAGACGGCCGTCCGACATGTTCCAGGCATTCCACGCTGGCGGCAACGTCAACCGCGTAATCCGCGAGGGGGGCATCCTGCATTCGAGTATTAAGAAATGTGCAGCGTGGCAATAAGCCCAAATGCTTGGCAATCGCCTGCGCCGCGCGCAGGCGACGCGCATCCGGTTCGATCAAAATGGCTTGTTCGCCCCCCGCTTTCAGCCACGCAAAAGACAGCCAGCCGAACCCGGCACCACAATCCGCCAATGTCAATCCTGCCAGTGCGCGCTCTGCCGATGCCTCTGGCTGCAAGACATGCTGTAACGGTTGAATGTAGCGTCGTGTCATAAAATCCAGGGTGCCTTCCCAGTCGAGATCGCCATAGAGTCCCTGATCGAAATACTGCAGTGCCGCTTCCTCGTCAATTTGCGCCATCATGGGGCTCGTCACCGCTGTCGGTGGTGCGCTCGGGTGCGGTGGGGTAACAGCCATTATTCTTGCCCCTTTTTGGGGGGCTTGGCGGACTCAGGGTTAGTCAACAATCCCAATTTTGTTAGTAACCCGGCTGCTTTTTGTTTGAGTTGGGCTAACTGCCAATCTTGTAAGTATTCCCGAAAGCCGGGGTAATCATAGCGAGGGTGCTGGGTAACGGCGGCTTTGCAATAAGCAAAGAAAATCACCAAGCCCCCGATTACCCGTGGTTTCTCGCGCATTCTGAACAGGGCCGAGGCCAGCGCATACAGCGGGTGATACCCCATGAACCAAATTCCCCGCCCCCAGCGCATCCGGCCGCGAAATACATTTTTGTCGGAAGAGCCCATCAGTCGGTGGTGATACAGCCTGGCTTCAGGCGCAGGGATACTTTGCGTATGCCAGCCCTTCATGCGGGCCATATGCACATCGATGCCGTCCCACAGGACTTCTTCCACAAAGCCACCAATTTCTTCATAGGCTGCGCGTCGGTAGAGTTTGAATTGACCCGCCACATGCTCGTCAATAATGGCTTCTTCCACCAACTGATTGCCTTCGGGTCGAAATACTTTGCCTGATATAGCCGCCAAGCGAGGGTCGGCGTCGAATGCCGCAAACATCTGTGCCAGATAGTGAGGCCCGAATGACATATCCCCATCCATTTTGGCCAGATACTGATATGCCTGATACTGAATCTGACTGACCCCAAACTTGAACGCCACAACGACCCCGGCACCGACCTTGCGATAGCCGCGATCAGGATTGTGAACCAGCCGGATAAAAGGATAGCGGGCGGCATAAGCGGCAACAATCGCTGGCGTAGCATCGGTAGAGCCATCATCAACAATCACCCACTCTACCGGTAAGACGGTTTGCTGCAACATGGCATCCAGCGTCAGGCGAATCAATGCGGCTTCATCCCGCACTGGAGAGACAATCACTAAGGGCACACGTGTTGCGCTGAGCTTGAACTCGGGCGCCACCACCGCCGAAGTTGAAACAGGGGAAGGTGTCATTAGTAACGGAAGCTCACTACAGCGTTAGTCGAGTTCGAGGGCGGTGCCGTATTGGGTGGTGGTGCCACCGGCACAGCTTGCATAGGCGCAGGGCGGCGGTTTTCTGCGGTGGGCGTCACACGCCGCGCAGGGGTCTTAGCCAAGGGTTGTTGGGTGGGTTGCGGCGTACCAGAAAGCGAGATTTCACGTTGAATTTTCCAGCCACTGGGCGTTTGCCGCCACTCCAATTGTTTGCGGTCGTTGGCTTGATAAACCTGTGATTGATAGCGTTGCTGGAAGCTCACCCGTGCCCACTCGCCGCGGGTTTCCCATTGAATTTGGCTCAGCTCAAGTTGGATCTTGCCCGCATTAGCAAAGACGCGCTGTTTGTAAGCCAGCCAGGCAGCCCGATCGTTAAAGGTCGGGCTGCGAAAGTTTGCCGCATAGTAGCCGCTGTAGGCATTTAAATCCGCTTGTTGCCAAGCTTGCCGCCAGCCTTCCAGGGTATTGGCGAGCGTTTCGGTTAGCGGGAGCGCCGTGGTGCCGCCTTCAGTAAGCCCGGCAGGGGCTGTCGTTGGGTTCTCAGGCGGCACTTGCAAGGCCACTTTTTGAATCGTGAGGCTTTGATTGCGTAGCGGCGCGGTTTCAGCCAGTGCAGCGGCGTTAGGGCTTAAACGCAGCGCCCGCCCGCCCGTTGAGGCGTTAGACGCAGGGGTTTGGGCCAACAGGTTTTGCGCGGGGCCAGCGTTGCTGGGTTTTAGTGCCAGTTCAATCGCTGTTAACCGTTTTTGCAGCAGGGCGGTGTCGGCATTGGCTGGCGCTTGGGCCAGAATCTGCTGATAGGTTTGCCAAGCCAAGCCCAAATAAACATTGGCCAGACTTTGCTGGGCTTCGAGGCGATTGCTATTGCCTTGTTCAACGGCGCGGACCAGCAGGGCGCGCGCCTCATCCAGCCGGTTTTGTCGCGCCCGCACGGCGGCGAGGTTGATCAGCGGGGCGCTGTGGTTGGGATAGCGTTCCAATAGGCGCTCAAAGAGTTGCGCCGCTGCATTTTCTTGCCCTAGATTCAGCAAGGCAACGCCGCGCTGAAGCAACCATTCGGGTTGTTCGGGCTGTAAACTCAGCAGTCGATCTGCTTGCTCTATGGCCTCGGCAAAGCGTTTGTTTTGAATTGATTGCATCAGCGCTTGCCCCAGCGCGGTTGGGTTTGCGCTGTCCGTGCTGCCGGCGGTTGGGCTTGCTTGTGCAGCGGCGGGCGTAGAGATTGCCGTGCCGAGTGCCAGTAAAACAGCCAAGCCGATGCTCAGCGGTGGGGCAGAATGTAATCGCATGAGAATCTCCAAACCAAGAATTGTGCCGATGCGCAGGGTTCTATTGTATAGAAAGCCGCTCCTAAGTTAGGCAAAATCAATCTAGAACGCGGCCGATTCTTGATGACAAATTGCCAAATAAGGTGAATTTGTTGGTTGCCTGCTGCGTTATTCCCAGCCCGTCGGGATTTTTGCAACTCACGCAATCAGATGAACCCGTACGAGCGGCACCAGCCAGGGAGAACTACGGCATAATGTCGCTGCGACTGTAATCTGGCGCATAAACGTCGCGATTATCTACACAGATTCCGTGCGCAGATTTCAGTGCAGCTTGCGAATGCCGATATATCAACGAATCGCCATTTATCTCTTTTCGACAGTTGGGTTACGTTCTTAATGCCTGGTTTGTTCCCTTATTTTTCCCGTCGGGGCTTGTCTTTGTTTGGCTGTCTCAGCTTGGGCTTAAGTCTGGCCTGGGCGGCACACGCGCGCCCTAACAATGGCGTTCGGGCTGACATGCCAGCCCCGGCGAGTACCGCCCCTGTGCCGGCAATGCTGACCCAAGCCGCTCCCGCCCCCGTGATTGAAGTGCTGCCACAACTCCGCTGGGAATCGCCGGTTGCGCCCGTCGCCACGACCAAGCCTGCTAGCCCGACCGCAAGCGTTGCCCCCACACCGCTGCAGAATACGACCAGCAGCCTTGATCTAGGTGTGAGTCAAGGGTTACGTGAAGTTGTCGGCGTTGGCGATCAACTGGCGATCACCGTTTTTGGGCATCCTGATTTATCGGGAGAGGTCACGGTCAGTGAAGCCAGTCAATTGGTATTGCCCTTAATTGGCAGTTTGGATGTGCGCGACAAAACCCCAGCAGAAATTGCGCAGCTTTACGCACAACGACTGGTCAGCGGCAACTTTTTGCGCGAACCCCGTGTGGCGGCGCAATTGCGGCAACAGCGGAGTCGTCAGATTTCCGTATTAGGTGAAGTGCAAAAACCCGGTCGTTATGCATTGCAAGGGCGAGTAGCCCTATTGGATGCCATCAGCCTTGCTGGTGGCGTTACGCCGCGCGCCGACAAAACGGTGATTCTGATTCGCCGCCAAACGGGCCAGCCTGGCGGGTTGGAACAGCGGCAGTTGTCGCTGCGTTTAGATGACCCGACGCCGCTGGTACGACAACAGCTTGAACAAGCGCTTGAACCCGATGACGTTATCTATGTCGCCCAGCAAAAGGTTTTTTACATTCATGGCGAAGTTCGCCGCCCGGGGGTTTATCCGATTGAAGACGAACTTACCGTGATGCGTGCTATTTCGATTGGTGGCGGCATCACCGAGCGCGGCAGTGCGCGACGGATCATGATTTATCGCGCCGCTGACAAGCCGCCCCACAGTCGAGCTACAAACGATGACAAAGCGGGCGCTGAACGCGCAAGTATGCACACCCCGATTCGCCCCGGCGACGTCATTTTTGTCGATGAACGGATATTTTAAGTATGGCCGCAACCCGCGATTTAGTGCTTTCTTTTACGCAGCTTGGGGCGATTGCCAAAGCGCGCCGCACGACCATCCTCGTGGCAGTGTTCCTGTGCGCGGCAGTCTCTGGTGCGATTAGCGTGGTGATTCCCAAAACCTATCGGGCGTCAGCCGATATCTTTATTGACTATCGGGCGAATGATCCGATTTCGGGCCGGCAGTTTCATCCCATGCAAGACGAGAGTTATCTCGAAACCCAGTTTGATATGCTCAAAGGCGTGCAGGTGGCTGAGCGCACCATCGATAAACTCCGCCTGCTAGATAGCGAAGAAGGTCGCAAGCTGGTGGCCCTGCGTGGGGCTGAAACCGCGAAGCGGCTCATGGCAGAGGGCATGGCCAAGAGTTTAGATATTGTGACGCACAAGACCAGCCGCATCATTGAAGTCCGCTACACGGGCAAAGACCCCAAGCAGGTACGCGATATCACCAACACCTTGGTCAAATCCTACATTGATCTCACGATTGAATTAGTGATGGCGCCGGCCCAGGCGCGTCGCGATCAATACAATACCCAGCTTGAAAGCTTACGCCAGCAAGTCGATGATTTACAAACCAAGCTGACGGAATACCAGCAGGAAAGCGGCATTTTAGAAGTTGATGAAAAACAAGATACAGATACCCGTCAATTAAATGAACTCAGCACCCGGCTGGCCCAAACGCAGGGGCTGCGTGCTGAAACGACCGCGCGTCGCGCCGCGCTGGAAAAATTGTTGCAGGCTGGGCATCGTGCCTATGAAATTCCAACACTCAGCACCTTGGGCAATATTCCTGAATTGAAGGGCCGCCTCTCGTCGTTGGATGCCAAGCTGGCCGAAACCAGTGCCGTGTATGGCCGCAACCATCCGCGTTATCGGGAAATCATTGAGGAGCGCCAAGCGCTGACCGAGCGCTTGGAGCGGGAAGCGCGTACCATTTTAGACAGCGTGCGCAGCGCTGATGAGCAAGCTTTACGCCAAGAGCAAATTTTGCAGCAGCAAATCAATGCACAACAGCAGCGCACCCTCGAAAATAAAAAGCACCGCGACATCATCAGTTCTTACCAACGCCAGCTTGAAAGTGTGCAGAAAATTTATAACACCGCTTTGCAGCGGTATGACGAGCTGTTGATGTCCAGTAACATTTCAATCGCCAATTCTGCTGTGATGCGCTGGGCCGAGTTGCCTACCAAACATATCAAACCGATTTTGCTCAATAACCTGGTCTTTGGCATATTCGGTGGGCTGGTCTTGGGGCTGAGCTTGGCTTTCCTGCTCGAATTGAGTAACCGGCGAGTACGGTGTTTGGAAGATTTACAGAAAGAGTTTGAGTTGCCGGTGCTCGGTCAAGTTGGCGGTAGTAAACGCCTGGCTGCTGCCGCACTGCCACCCACAACAACCATGGACCCGTTATGGGGGGATGATGTCTGAGCATAAAGATCCTTTCGCCGATTCAGTCCCCGCTGCTGCAGCCGACCCTTTTCTAGACGAACTGAATAGTCTTGAGGTGGCCGCTTTAGCGGCTGCGCCGGCCAGCCTGGTGACCAAGGACAAGGCACTGCGAAACTCGACCCGCATGGGCGACATTTTTCTGTTTTCTCAGCGCTTAAGCCCAGAACAAATTGAGAAGATTGTGCAGACGCAAACCCAGCGAGGGCTGCGTTTCGGTGAGGCGGCGATTCAGCTTGGGATGCTGACGCGTGAGGAAGTCGAAGAGGTGCTGGCGACGCAGTTCGGCTACGCCGGTGGCAGCCTATTGGTCGGTCAGGCCGATCCGACATTGGCGATTTTGCATCAACCGTTCAGCACCGAAGCGGAAGAAATTCGCCGCCTGCGTAGCAATATCCTGCTGCGCGAGGCAACCCAAGATTTTATTCGTTTAGCCGTGATCAGTGCGCAGCGTAGCGAAGGCAAAAGTTACCTGGCTGCCAGTCTGGCGTTGGCTTTGGCACAGGTCGGTAAGCGTACCTTGTTGATTGATGCCGACTTGCGAGCACCATCACAGCATCGTTACTTCACGCTCGGCAGCCGCGATGGTTTGTCCAGCGTCTTGGCCGGCCGGACCAGTCTGGATGAGGTGCTAGTCCAAGTGCTGCCAGAGTTGTTTGTTTTGCCTGCTGGGCCCATGCCGCCCAACCCGTTAGAAATTTTACGGGCGCCTCGCCTGCAAGCTTTGCTGCATGCCTGCCGCGACCGTTTTGATGCCTGTATTGTGGATACGCATGCAGCGATGTCCGCTGCCGATGCGCAGATGGTCGCCCACCAAGTGGGGCAAGCCTTGCTGGTTGGCTGGCGTGACCACACGACCTTGCAAACCTTGCGGCAAGCCTACGATGATATGCAATCGGCGGGCGTAGACATTATCGGCACCATCTACAACGCCTTTGATCAGCAGCGAAATCGCCCTTTGGTGCGGGCCTCGCGCAGTATGGGTGCCCGTTTGCAGCATGCTTGGCAACGTCTTCGCCGCCGCCGCTATCCTGGCAGTTCGATCCGGGGTTAACGCATGCCAACCCGCCAACTCTTCTCAGCTTCGGCACTGGCTGTCGTTGATCAGGTCTTGCTCAGCGCCTTGAATTTTGCGATTGGCGTGTTGCTGATCAAGCTGGCGACCAAAGAAACCTACGGCCTCTATGCACAGCTCTTTGCGTTGGGTTTGTTTGTGAACACGCTGTTAGAAGCCTGGCTGGGCGGGCCCCTCACAACCGTTGTTGGCCGCTTATTGCAAGCTGATAAAGCGACCCTAATTGCGCGGGTTTATCGTTTTCAAATGATCAGTGCGGCGGTGATGGCGGTTCTCGGCGCGCTGGGGGTCGCCGCTGTTTTCTTCTTTGAAGAGGTGCAGTGGGAAAGTCAGCACTGGCTCGATACCCCCCTCGGGATAGAGTTTGCTTTTGCAGCCTATGTGCTTACTAGTGGTTTGCGGGAATGCCAGCGTAGTGCCAACTTTATTGAGCATGATGTGCGTACGGTGCTCAAGATTGACCTGCTTTACGCGATCGCGGTCTTGATTGGCATGAGTATTCTTGCGTGGCAAGGGTGGCTGGCGATTGATGCCGTATTAGTCACCTTGGCCCTTGCTTCCGGGTTAGCGGCGTGGCGCGGTCACCGCAGCATGCCCGTCGCTCAGGTAGCTGCGCATCCAGAGACGGTACAAACCGCCTTTCAGGAAGTGCGACAACAAGGGCGCTGGGCCATGCCCGGCGCGATTGTCGGGTGGCTGGCGAACTACAGCTACCTCTATCTATCCAGCCTCTGGCTGGGGGTGATTGCGGCGGCGGAGCTGAATGCTTCGCGCCTGCTCATGATCCCCATCGCGCTCGCGGCGGTCGCTTGGTCGCGCGTCGCGCATCCCTATGCGAGCCGCTTATTGGCGCAACATGATTGGGCTGGCCTGCGTAAATTAAGTGCCTTATCAATGTTGGCTTTAGAAGGCTTAACCTTGGTCTATGTGGCGTGTCTGTACCTCGCATACCCGTTGCTACAGCAGCATATTCTCGGTGAAAAATATGCCGGTCTTGAAGCCCTGATTGTGCTGTGGGGCGTCTATTTCGCGATTAATACCTTGCGCTGGATTGGTACCACCTGGCTCTCGAGTTATGGCGCATTCCGGTTGTTATTTTGGCAAGGCGCGGGATCCCTACTGGCCATGCTGATTTGCGCTAACTACGCGCTTTCTCAGTGGGGAATCCGCGGCGCGATTCTGACCTTAATCCTGATCGAAGTGCTTGAATTGCTGACAAATTGGTTCTTCTTGTTACCGCTCGTCAAGCGACGCAGCAATCAAGCGTTATCACCCGTGTCAGCGCCAACCCACTAAACTCTGGGTGTCATGAATTCACAGCCGCTTACTTCTTCCTGCCCGGCGATAACCGTCTGTATCTGTACCTTCCGTCGCCCGGCATGGTTGCAGACATTGTTGCAAGCTTTGTGGGATCAAACCTATCCCGCCGCTCAAGTGCATGTCTGTGTCATCGACAATGACCCCGCCGCTTCCGCGCAAGCCGTTTTGATGAATGCTGAGCAACAATGGGCCGGGCGCTTATCCTGGCAGCACGTTCCCCAAGCCAACATTTCGTTGGCACGCAATGGCGCGATTCATCTGGCGCAAACCGAGTGGGTGGCGCTGATTGACGATGACGAGCAACCAGAGCCTGATTGGCTATACCAGCTCTGGCAAACCCAAGTCCATACCCAAGCTCAGGCGGTGCTGGCACCCGTGGTCCCCCGCTACGCAGCCCATATTCCAGGCTGGATACAACGTGGCGGCTACTTTGAGCGCCCGCGCTTTGCCTCTGGCACCCTGGTTCCGCTGGGGGAGACCCGCAGCGGCAATGTGTTATTGCATCGACCGAGTTTGCTGGCGTTATGTCAGCCCCTGGTTGCGAATGCCAGCTTGCTTGAGCAAGCACAAACGGGCCCGTTTGACCTGCATTTTGGTCGCACGGGAGGCGAAGATAGCTGGCTCTTTCGCCAACTGCTGGCACGGGGCGCACGCGTGGTCTGGTGCGATACGGCCCCCGTCTACGAGTGGGTCCCTCTGGAGCGGGCCAATGCGAGGTGGTTACTGCAACGCGCCTATCGGCTCGGGCAATTATTTATGCGCAGCGAGCTAGCGGCACGCCAAGGCTGGCCACGTTTACGCTGTTTACTATATCTAAGCACGCGGGCGGTCTTACAAGGGGCCTTGGCACTCGTATTAGCCCTGTGCTATCTCCCTATTCGCGTTCATCGAGCCTTTGCTTGGTTGCGAACGGCGGCGGCGCAAGCGGGTAAACTGAGCGCCTTGTTTGGCTTTCAGCAAAAAGCCTATGGTCAATCATGATCTGTATGCATGCCTGACTCCCATGCCGTCCTCTTGCTTCTCTGGATACTGTTGTGAAATTTGACACTCTCTCTGCGCGTGAACTTGACCCCAGCCTGCTTCAACAGTGGCAAGCGTTGTTAGGTTCCCGCCCTTGCTACAACCGGCCGTATTACCAGCCAGCCTGGTATCAATTGCTGGCGACCTTACGGCCAGATACGCGCCTGACGCTAGCGTATGCCGAGAATACCCTCTGTGGCTTATGGCCGCACCAGGCGCAGCACCATCACTTCAATCCGGGGTTGGCCGCCCCACTGGATGACTACCAAGGCCCAATTTATAGCCCACATACGCATATTGACCCGGCGCAATGGCTCGCCGCAAGTGGCAAGCGGTACTGGCGTTTTCGTCATGTTCCTGCGGCGTTTCAGGAATTCCAAGCGCACCGCTGGCAAGATACCTATACGCAATGGATGGATCTGGAAGGCGGATACAACGCTTACTGCGCCCGTCTATCCTCCGCCTACAATGGCGCCAAAGCCCGGATTATCAAAGACGCTGAAACGCAAGAACGCAAAATTCGGCGTGCGTACGAACACGTAGAATTTCAATTTGATAACCGCGATCCCAGCGATTTTCAACACATGCTGGCAGGGAAATCGCGGCAATATCTTGAAACCCTTGGCCCCGGCCACGACATTTTTGCCGTACCTTGGATTCGCGAGGTTTTTGAGCGCCTCTTCCACACCACTGCCGATGCGCCGTTCCGGGGTTATTTTGGGTCGCTCAAGGTTGATGGCCAGCTGATTGCGGGCAGCTTTGGTATTGCCGCAGGCGGCGTGCTTCAATTCAACCTGCTCTGGTACGAACCTGAATTTGCGCGCTATTCGCCAGGTACCCAACTGCTGCACGGTTGCGCCCTGGCAGCCGCCAGCCATGGGTTTCATACCTTGGAATTGGGCGGGGGGGATTATGATTACAAAGCCCGTTTCCGTACCCACACCATGCCGACTTTCAGCGGTGCCGTCAGCCGGCCCGCTGCGTTGGCGCAAGCGCATCATCGCCTGCTCAAGGCGCGCTGGGCAATCCGTGACAGCGCTTGGGTAAAGCGGTTGCGTCATGGGTAGTGCGCATTTTTCTTCGTTTTAACCGTGATTATTGAGGGGCACACATACTTCTGTATGCTTGTGCCCAGTGTTTTCTCCTGCCAAAGTAGTTACAAATCAACACACTATTAGGCCGAGTCGCAACCCAACCCAGGCTATCAGGGTTGATTCAGTTGGGTTGCAATAGATATGGAGAAGACACCATGAATTACAGCAAAATTTCAGCTTGTTCGATGCTTGCGACCACGTTGTTGCTAGCGGCTTGTGGCGGTGGCGATAAAGTGGCGACCGCAGACACCAACACCAATGCGACAGCAACACCCGCGCTTGACGATACGCGTGTTGCCGGCTTTGACGAAAAAGTAGCGAGCGTGAAGCGGAACATCTACACCCTAACAGAGCAAAAAGGGGTGTATGGCAAAAAGTTAGCCGAAGACGGTTGGTTGTTTATTCCCAGTAGCTTAGGCTCGATTCCAAATACGGCTGAAACGATTGCTTATATCAACACCGAAGCGCCCGGTATTGAACCCAAACAGCTCAGCGCCTTCTTTAAAGAATTCAAAGGCACCTTGGTGCTAGACAGCGACAAAATCTTCAGCGCAGCGCAGCAAACTTCGCCCATAGAGAATACGAAGAGCGCTTTTGAAGCCACCGTGAATCAAGCTGCGACAGATAAATCTAGCATGGCAGCCGTCAATAAATTTTATGACGCGCTCTCAGAAGGCCGTGGTTTGGGTTTGATTGCTACCGCAATGGTTAGAAAGAGTGCCGAGAAAGCGGTTGCTGGCGTGTTGATTGATGATGCTGGGAACTATAACGGCGCGAGCTGGGAAGAGTTCAAAACGGTCGCCGACTTAGCGATTGCTGCTGCCGCAAATATTCATAAAGCTACGGAGATTGCCAATAATCCAAGCGCGGCCCCCGCGACGGATTTTAGCCAATTTGATGCGCGGGCAGAGATCGTTTCGCTAAAAGATGGTTGGTTTGCGGTGGGGTATCTGTATGTTAATGCTTACCAAGACAAAACGGGTCAGCGATACGTTGCTGCCAGAGTGTATGCAGGTGAAGGCGATGATTTCTGTATGGTAGGGTTGAGAAAATGCGGCATCTATCCGAAAGACGCCCTCAACGTAGTCACGATCAAGAAGATTAGTGATACCCGGATTCACGCCATTATGTATGGCATGGGCTATCAAGCAACACTCAACTACAACTCAGTTGATTCAGGCAACCCCATTATTGGCTATGGCCCTTCGGCAGAGTCATGGAATACCAGCGATTCTTACCAAAAAGATTATGTGGAACAAACTTGGTCACAAGGCTATTCAATCGGTGGTTCATTGAATTTACAGACATTTGTTCCCAGTCTGAGCGGAAGCCTAAATAGATCACAATCATTTACCAAACGTATAGACCGTTGGGATGGCTATGCCGATCATGGCGTGTATCAAACAAGGCAGCAAGCTGGTTCTATTCCTGCTGCTTATGGTGCGGTTGCGAAGTCAGGCATTAATTTGCGCTCGGAATATACGTTGGAAGAGCATGGTTTCATGGGCCCTAGGGCTAATAGCACGGCTGCCATTGATGTCAACGAGAAGAATCTGGCCAACGATATTATGTTTTATAGGGGCCAATGCAATAGAAACACCTACGCAATGGGCGTTGACAAACCGCGCTTGACCTTTGCGGGTTACCGGCCTGGTGTGGCGGCGGAGTTCAAGAGCAAAGAGAATCTCTTTTGGGACAAAATTGTTACCGGTGGGCTGAAATGGTTCAGGTCTAATGCATCTTATAACTACAGTGATGCATGGCCTTGTACCGTTGGTTCAAGTTCTTCTAGATATGCAGGCTGGTTGAAAAGTTACAAGCCATACTATGCGGGGCAAGAAAATGGCGTAAGCAAAGAGTATTGGGTTGGCGTCAACATCACCATCGGTGAAAACTTCTTCCAATAACGGCCCTAGTGTCAATTTCTAGCGCATGCTTAGCCCGCCGAACCGGCGGGCTAAGTTTTTTGCAGATCATCTTCTTGTGGGAGCAAGCCTGTTTTTGGGATTGGCCGGAAGCGCCAAATTACGGACATGCAGCAGGGAATTACGTTGAAAAGCTGGGTTAGCCGCCGACATCAGGGCTGGGTGGAAGGTAGGCGTAATCCTCTGGGTATTGGCCCAGCGGCGCGTTGGCTCGTTTTACGGCCTCTTTCACACTTTCATTGACATAATTTGCCATTTTCTCTGCCGCTTGGCTAATCGTGGTTGAGACCGATTTGGCGGTAGTGGAGGTCGTCGTCGAGATCTCATCTGCTGCCTGGCGCAGCCCAGCACAGCCCAACATCGGTAGTGTCAGCAGTAAACAGCTCAGGCGAGTACGCAACCAGGAATGATGCATCGGCAGACCTATCTAGCTAGGGTTAGATAAATGCTCGCTCCCCGCTTCGCGAGCCAATAATTGATTGACGGCAGTCGCCGGCGAGACCCCCTCAAACAGCACCGCATGCACCATGCTCGTTAATGGCATGGCAATATGATGGCGGTTAGCAAGCGCCAGCACGCTCGGCACGCAGCGCACGCCTTCTGCGACGTGGCCGAGCTGAGCCAGGGCTGCTTCCAGGTTAAGCCCACTCGCCAGCAGCAGGCCAACTTTGCGGTTGCGCGAGAGATCACCCGTGGTTGTGAGCAGCAAATCCCCCAAGCCGGCCAAGCCCATCATGGTCTCAGCATGGCCGCCCAGCGCTTGCGCCAAACGTGCCATTTCATTGAGTCCACGGGTTATCAGTGCGGCGCGGGCATTGAGCCCCAGTTGTAAGCCATCGCTGATGCCGGTGGCGATAGCTAACACATTCTTTACGGCGCCGCCTACCTCAACACCGAGCACGTCATGACTGGTATAGATCCGCAAGGGCTTGCCATGGAGCACCGCTTGAAGTTGGGCGCCGAGGGCGGCATCAGCGCTGGCAAGCGTTAATGCGGCGGGTAATCCTTGTGCGACTTCGAGCGCAAAACTGGGGCCGGATAATGCGCCGCAGGGATGCGCACCGAGAATGTCTTGCACAATCTCATGCGGCCATTTATCCGTCCCTTCTTCCAAGCCTTTACAAAGCCAGAGCAGGGGAGGCAAGGCCATTCCGCTCTGCCGCAGCGTTGCCAATTGTTCGCACAAAGGCCGTAACCCAGCGACCGAGCAAGCCAAAATCAGCACGCCATCTTTCGCAAAATTTACCGCCTCGGGCAAGGTGGCGGTAATACGAAGATCAGCAGAGAGCGTGATCCCAGGCAGGTAGCGCTGGTTTTGACGCTGTGTTTGCAGGCTATGCATCAGCGCGGCATCGCGCCCCCAGAGGATCACTTGGCGTGTGCCAAGGTGATTGGGGTGGGCGGCTAGCGCTTGGGCTAGTGCGGTGCCCCAGGCTCCCGCACCAAGCACGGCGATTGACAGTGAGGTCATGGTCGGGTCACCTTAATAGCCCCACACGGCAGCTTTTTTGAGGTAGCCCGTGATGACACCACTTTCACTGCCGGAGGCAGAGCGATAGCGGACTTTTAGCCAGGCTCCCTCACTGTTGCTATCGAGCCATTCGAGCCAAACTCCGCTGCCTAGCGATAAGGTGATCGATGCACTCTCGTTAGCCGCGCTGTAAAGGGAGGTCGCTTGGCGTGTAACTACGGTGCGCAGCGTGCTCAGCGCCGGCTTTTCCAGCCATGCTACGCTACCCTCGGCATCACGGACTTTGACAAAGGCGTTGAGGGTCAGCAACACTTCCACAGGCATGCCAGCAGGGGCAATAAACAAGGGCTTGGCTTGTTTTGACGGGGCATCATAAAGAATCGCAGGCTGCCCCACGCTGCCCCATTGGTTAAGCTTTGGGGCCGTTTGCGGGTAAACCAGCACGGCGTGTAGCAGCCCTAACAACAGGATGAGTGACTGACCGACTTTGAGCATGGTGCGCGGCATGAACAATTTCCGACGTCGTCGGGGTTAATGCGTCATGCTGGGTGGCACGATCAACCCTGATTCGGTTTGGCCGCTTGCCGCCTGCTGCTCTTGCAGGCGCTGCAAGTAGATTGCTTCGAAATTGATTTCATTCAAATGCACCGGTGGGAACCCTGTGCGGCTAATGGCATCGGCAACATTGCTGCGCAGGTAGGGAAACACGATATTGGGGCAAACCACGCTCAAAATCCCTTCCAGGTTCTCATTGGGCACCCCTACGATTTCAAAAATGCCCGCTTGTTTGGCTTCAACCAAAAATGCAACTTTATCGTTAATTTTGGTGGTGACGGTTGCGGTAACGGCAACTTCAAAAATGGTTTCCGCCAATGGCGTGGCTTCCATATTGAGCTGCACATCAACGTTCGGATTTCCTTGTTCGAGAAAAATCGCCGGCGCGTTAGGCAACTCTGCAGACAAATCTTTGAGATAGATGCGCTGGATGTTGAAGGCGGTTTCAGGGGTGGCGGTAGTGTCGCTCATGGTGACCTTTAGAGGGTTAAAGAGGTTAAAGAGGTTAAAAGAGATAACAAGGGTTAAAAAAGTGAAACATGATGGTGGCACGGCGCTAAGCACACGGTCAATCGCGCAAGAGAGGCTCCAGCTGGCCCGCACGGTCTAATGCGGATAAATCATCAAAGCCACCAACATGCGTCGTGCCGATATATATTTGTGGCACGGTTCGGCGCCCAGTTTGTTGCATCATCTGCTCGCGTTGGGCGGGGTCGAGGTCAACCCGGATTTTTTCAATGGTTTCTACGCCTTTTTGGCGCAGTAATTTTTCTGCCATCACACAGTACGGGCAGACACCAGTGGCGTACATAACAACTTTAGGCATAACGCATCCTTTGACGGGGTTGGATCACGCGCATCGTGGGGCGCTAGTCCCGTGTGACAGGCAAACCCGCCTGGACCCAGGCATTATGCCCGCCTTCTAAGGCGTAGGCCCGCAAACCACGGCCTTTAAGCAGCTTGAGGGCGCGTCCGGCTTCGGTTTCACTGCCGATCACCAACCACGGGTGTTTGCTATCAAGCTGGCTTAGCGCGGTGCTAAGCTGATTCAATTCAATATGTTTCGCCCCGCTCGCATGGCCGTTGGCATATTGTTTCGCGGGCCGTACATCTAGCAATTGACCGTGTTCGCGATTGATCAACTGAATCGCCCCGACGGTGCCGAGCACCTCGGTCAAGCCTCGTTCGCGCCAGTAAGAGTAGGCCAGCAGGCTACCGCTGGCGATCGCGGCCCCAAACCAGACACTGTTTTGTAGAAAAAAATCGGTATTCATAGAAAATCGCAAGTCGATGATAGGCGCGGCCATTATAAAATACCCGACAGGAAAAATCTTTCTCTTGCGGAGCCCTTGTTATGTATAAAGTTGTCTTACTGCGTCATGGTGAAAGCCAATGGAATCTCGAAAACCGCTTTACTGGCTGGACTGATGTCGATATTACCGAAAACGGCTGGCGTGAAGCGTGCCGGGCCGGCGCGCTGTTGCGTGACGAAGGTTTCCAGTTTGATGTGGCCTACACCTCGGTTCTCAAGCGCGCCATTCGCACATGCTATACCGCGCTGGACGTACTGGATCGCATGTGGATTCCAGTGATTAAAGACTGGCATCTCAATGAGCGCCATTATGGCGATCTACAAGGGTTAAACAAAACAGAAACAGCGGCTAAATTTGGCGAAGCGCAAGTGCTGATCTGGCGACGCGCCTATGCGATTGCCCCCAACCCCTTGGCCGCCAATGACCCGCGCCACCCGCGCCACGACCCCCGTTACGCGCACCTGAAGCCGAATGAGCTGCCTGCCACCGAGTGCTTGAAAGACACGGTAGATCGGGTTGTGCCGTTTTGGCAAACCGAGATTGCCCCTGCGGTGAAGGCCGGTAAGCAGGTACTAATTACTGCCCATGGCAATTCCTTACGCGCGCTGTGCCAATACCTTGATCAACTCAGCGAAGAAGACGTACTGAAACTGAACATTCCCACTGCGCGCCCTCTGGTGTATGAATTGGATGTGAACTTGCGTCCGATTCGGCATTATTACTTGGGCGATCAGGCAGAGATTGCGGCCGCCATGGCAGCGGTAGCGAATCAGGGTAAAGCCAAGGCATAGTGCGTATTCCCGGTGTCTTGGTGATGGCGCGAACCCTGGCACTGCTGGTTGCCGGGGTCGGCAGCATGAGCGCTGGGCTGGCTCAGCCCGGCGGTGCGAGCAATACGACCAAGGCTGCCCCACCCACCCAGCCTCTACAGGTGCAACGGGCGCAAACCCGCGAGCAGCAACAAGCCCTGCAGGAAAAGCTGCAAACCATGAAGCAGGCGCTGGCACGCAGCGAAGCGGATCGCAATGAAGTTGCCGATGCCCTCGCCCAATCGGAGCGGGCTATTTCTACGGCTAACCGTAAGTTGCGCCAGCTGAGTCAGCAAGTGGCGCGGAGCGAAAGCGCCTTGGCCCAGACCCAAGCGGAACAGCGTGTCACCCAGGCACGCCTACAGACGCAGCAACAGCGATTGGCAGAACTCCTCAAACGTCAATATATCAATGGCAGCCCGGACCAAATGCGGTCCCTCTTTAATGGTGATAATCCAAACCGCATTCAGCGGGAACTGCAATACTTGAGCTATGTCTCCAAAGCCAATGCTACCGAGATTCAAGCCATGCGCGGTGATCTGTTACAACTGCAGCAATTGGCTCAAAATATTGCGCAACAACTAACTGAACTAGCCAGCCTGCGCGAGCAAGAAGAAACAGAGAAACAAACCTTATTGCGTGAGCAAGCCACCCGCCAACGCTTGTTAGCCGAGCTATCCCATAAAATCAGCGCCCAAAAACGGGAAGTGGGCGCCTTGCAACGCGATGAGGCGCGGCTATCCCGCCTGATTGATAACCTAGGCAAATTGCTTGCTGAGCAAGCCGAAAAGGAACGTCAAGCCCGTTTGCGCGAACGGCAAAAAGAACGCGATGCTGCGCGGGAGAAAGAGCGGCAGGCGCGCTCCCCTGCGGCGGTGGCAGAGAAAGCCGACAAAGGTAGCGACAAAGGTAGTGATAAAGCGCGCGATAAAACCGCCAGCAATAGTGAGCCATCACGCCACCGTCAATTAGCCGCAGAGACACCCAGTGGCCCCAGCAGTGGCCCCGTTTATGATGCGGTGGCAGAAGGGGGCGGCATTGACTTTGAACAACTCAAGGGACGCCTGAAACTGCCGGTACGCGGCGAGTTAATTGGCCGTTTCGGCACCGCCCGGAGCCAGATTGGCAGCCAAGGCGGGACCACCTGGAAAGGCTTATTTATTCGCACCCCCGCTGGGGCAGACATTCGGGCGATTGCGAATGGGCGGGTCGTCTTTGCCGAATGGCTGCGGGGATTCGGCAATTTGTTAATTATTGACCACGGCAATCAATATCTGAGTATCTATGGCAACAATGAAAGCCTGTATAAGCAGCCCGGTGAGCGCGTCAAAGGCGGTGAAACCATCGCTAGCGCTGGAAATAGCGGCGGGAATCCCGAAACAGGCTTATACTTTGAGCTGCGTCACCGTGGGCAGCCCTTTGACCCGATGAAATGGGCGGCCAGCCGCGCCCCTTAAGGCTTACTTTCTGATAACGTCAGGCTAGAAGCCACCAGATAATCGTGATGCACTCGTAATGAATTGACCGCCGCACCCTACAGAAAGCTCGCATGTCCAGTCCTACTTTACGCCGCCCTTTTCGTGATCTAGCCTTGATCGGCGCCAGTTTGAGCGCCGGTGTCCTGATAAGCCTCGGTATTGGGGCGTGGGCCCAGAAAGATACGCGTGCGCCTTTGCCGCTCGAGGAAATCCGGCAGTTGACCGATGTGTTTGGCTTGATCAAGCAAAGTTATGTCGAACCGGTCGAAGATAAAAAACTTATTACGGATGCGATCAATGGCATGGTGTCCGAGTTGGACCCGCATTCTTCGTATCTGGATGAAAAATCGTATAAAGAACTGAAGACCAGCATTAGCGGCAAATTTGGCGGCCTAGGCATCGAAGTGTCGATGGAAAACAAAGTGGTCAAAGTCGTTTCCCCGATTGAAGGAACGCCCGCGTTTCGTGCTGGTATTCGGGCAGGGGATTACATTATTCGCGTCGATGGGGCACAAGTCCGGGGCATGAGCTTGCAGCAGGCGGTCGATAAAATGCGTGGTGAGCCGGGCACCAAAGTCAAGCTGGGCGTGCTGCGTAAGGGCGAAGAAAAGCCGCTCGAGTTTGAGCTCACACGGGACATCATCAAGGTTGTGAGCGTGCGCAGTAAACTTATCGAACCCGGGTTTGGTTATGTGCGGATCACGCAATTTACTGAGCCGACCACCGCTGATCTGGCCCGTGAGTTAGGCAAGCTCTATAAAGACGGTGAACTGAAAGGCCTGGTGCTCGACTTACGCAATAACCCAGGCGGTGTCTTGCAAGGGGCGGTTGGCGTGTCTGCCGCGTTTTTACCTCGCAATGTGCTCGTCGTTTCTTCCAAGGGACAGTTGCAGCAAGCCCAAACAAAAAGCTATGCGCGTGTTGAAGATTACCTGACTCGCGAAGATGGCAATCTTTTTCCCTCCGACCCCCTAAAAAATTTACCGCCCGCGGTCAAAAAAGTGCCCTTGGTCATTTTGGTGAACAGCGGTTCCGCGTCGGCCTCCGAGATTGTCTCTGGCGCCCTGCAAGATTACGACCGTGCGAAAATACTGGGCACGCCGAGTTTTGGTAAAGGCTCGGTGCAGCAGATTATCCCACTCGACGATAAAGACAAAGTCGCTATTAAGTTGACGATTTCCCGCTATTACACCCCCAAAGATCGCTCGATTCAGGCTAAGGGGATCAACCCAGACTTTTATGTTGAAGAAACACCCGACGGCGAATTATTTGCCAATCCCCTGCGCGAAGCCGATCTCGATGGCCACTTGAGCAATGACAAAGTCACTGAAGATAAAAAACAAGAGAGTGAGAAATTTGTCCGTAATCCCAAGCGCACCAAAGCGATCGAGTTTGGCACAGCAGAAGACTACCAGTTGCAACAAGCGCTGAATCATCTGAAAGGTCAGCCGGTGAAGCTATCGACCAAAGCTGACAATACCGAGTCAGAGGGCGCAGGCGCAAGTGGCACGGCGAAAGACAAACCGTCTGACAAAGCGGCCACTCCTGACAAGAAAAAATAAGCGACATGGATGACGCAGCCCTAACGCGCTATGCGCGCCACATCTTGCTGGATGAAGTGGGGATTGAAGGGCAACAACGGATTCGCCAAGGCCGCGTTCTGATTGTTGGGCTGGGGGGCTTAGGCTGCCCAGCGGCGCAATACCTGGCCAGCGCCGGGGTGGGCGAGTTGCATTTGGTTGATCACGACACCGTTGACGCCAGCAACTTGCAGCGACAAATTCTGTATCGTGCCGCCGATTTGGGCCAGCCTAAAGCACGCGCGGCGGCGGCGTTTCTGCACCAGCTCAATCCCGATGTACTGATTCACGCCTACCCTGAAAAAGCCACCCTTGATCGACTGCACACCCTCTGCGCCCAGGTTGATGTGGTGTTGGACTGTAGTGACAATTTTGCGACCCGGCACGCGATTAACCAGGCATGTGTCCAACATCGGGTGCCGCTCGTCTCGGGTGCAGCCGTGCGCTTTTCTGGGCAATTGACGGTGTTTGATGCCCGGCAAACCCAGGCCCCTTGCTACCACTGCCTCTTTCCGGGCGGTGACGAGGTGACCGAGGTTGCTGACATGCGTTGCGCCACCCTGGGCGTTTTTGCCCCGTTGGTTGCGATTATTGGGGCTGCCCAAGCCGCCGAAGCGCTTAAGCTCTTAGCCCCTTGCGGCGCGCCTAGCCTTGGCCGATTGCACTTATTTGATGCGCTACGACAAGAATGGCAAACCATTCGTTATGCGCAAGATCCTGCCTGCGCGGTGTGCCAACCGGATGCGGCTCGCCGCTCATCTGCGCGATCGGCATCCTGATTCTTGGCAAGCAGCACTGTCTTAATGCAGCCTGGTTTGCGCTAGCGCAGGGCAAGCAGCGACCTTTCTGCGACAATGGATTGGTGTTCTTCATGGGGTGAGCCTGATGCAGCAAACCTTTCAAATCAGCGGCATGACCTGTACCGCGTGCGCCAGTCGCCTTGAAAAGCAACTCAATCGCTTACCGGGGGTGCAGGCCCAAGTCAATTTCGCCCTTGAACAAGCACAAATTCAGTGGCTGCAAGCCCAGCCTGATCTCGCCCAAGCCCAAGCCAGCATCCTCGCGCAAATTACACGCGCCGGTTTTAGCGGCAGCCCACTCGAACAAACGCAGCCGATAGCCTTGCCCGCGAGCCCCTATTCGAGCTGTTTATTGGCTTTCGCCCTATTTTGCACGCTGCCATTTTTACTCGAAATGACCGTGATGTTCCGCCATGGGTGGCATAGCGCCGCGCTCACCCCACACCTGGTCCCAGCGGGTCTTCAATTCCTCTTAGCAACCCTTTTGCAAGGCGTTGTTGGCGCCACCTTTTATCGTGCGGCCTGGCGCGCCTTAGCAAGCGGTGGCTGGCGGGCGGCCAATATGGATGTCTTGGTCGCCCTCGGTACGACCACCGCCTGGTTAGCCAGCACCGCAAGTTGGTGGTGGCAATGGCCCGCTCCGCTGTATTTTGAAACGAGTGCGATGGTGCTGACCTTGGTCTATTTGGGCAAATGGCTAGAGCAGCGCGCCAAACGCCATACCGCCCAAGCCCTGCAAGCATTGTTGGCCCTGGCACCGCAAACCGCCCAGGTTGAAACGCTGGATGCTGCCACCGGCCCGCAGGTGTTAACCCTGCCAGTAACGGCCATTCAGCCGGGCATGACTGTGTGCGTGCGGGCTGGTGAACGTTTACCCGTTGACGGGGTTGTCTTGAGCGGGTTGGGGCAGTGTGATGAAAGCACGTTAAGCGGAGAAAGTTTGCCGATCGATAAAGCGCCTGGCGATCGCGTTTATGCGGCGACCCAGTTACTCAGCGTTAGCCAGGGGCTCTTACGCGTAACAGCACAAGCCGCAGGACAGCAAACCCACTTTGCCCAGATCGTTGCTTTGGTGAAGCACGCCCAAGCCAGTAAAGCCCCGATTGCGGCCCTGGCAGACCGGATCGCCGCGATTTTTGTGCCCACCGTGTTATTCATCGCTGGTTTGACTGCGGTCATTACCATCGCTTGGACTGGCAGTATCCTGACCGGCATGCTGCATGCCGTGGCGGTGTTGGTCGTTGCCTGTCCTTGCGCGCTGGGGTTAGCAACCCCAACGGCGCTCATGGTGGGGATGGGCCTCGCAGCACGCCACGGTATTCTGTTTCGTGATGCGGGGGCACTCGAACGAGCCGCCCAGCTAAAAACCCTGGTTTTGGACAAGACCGGCACCTTGACGCAGGGTCAGCCTCAGGTGGTCCAAACACAACTCGCCCCAACCGCCCTGGCGCAGGCGGTGACTTTGGATGAGGCCCTGGCGCTGGCGGCGGCGTTAGAGCGCGGCAGCACCCACCCACTGGCGCAGGCCGTGATTCACCATGCCCGTGCCGCCGGCGTGCGACATATTGCTACCGAACAAATCAGTCAACTACAGCAGCATACTGCGCAAGGCGTCAGCGCATGTATCGAAGGGCGTTATTACGCTTTAGGCAAGCCCAGTTGGTTTGAGCTGGCGGTGCCCCCTGAGCTGCCGGCGACTGCCAGCATGATGGTCTTGGTGAGCCTGCCGCAGCCCCCAGTTGCCACGCTTTCCGCTAGCTATACGCCAACTAACGAGAACCGTTGCGAGGCCGTGCCGTGGTTGTGGTTAGCGCTGGCTGACACACTACGCCCAAGCAGCGCCCCGGCGCTTGCGGCCTTGGGTGAAATCGGGATAGCCACAGTGATGTTAACTGGCGACAGGGCTACTGTTGCTGAACACGTCGCGCACCAACTGGCCGCCGCCGGCGCGCCCCTTTCAGCCTGGGCGGCTGAGCAGCAGCCTGCCGACAAAGTGGCTTGGATTCAAGCTTACAAACAGCAGCATGAGCCTCACGGCATTCATAGGGAGAAGCCGCATTTGATTGGCATGCTGGGCGATGGTGTCAATGATGCCCCCGCCCTGGCGCACGCCGATGTCGGTCTTGCCATGGGGGGTGGGCACACCGTCGCTTTGGAAACGGCACCGATCACTTTGTTGCAGAATGATGTGCAGGCCGCGGTCAAAGCGATTGTGCTCGCCCGCGCCACCCAGCACAAAATCCGGCAGAATCTATTTTTTGCGTTCATCTACAATGTTTTGGGGATTCCGCTGGCCGCCTGCGGTTACCTAAGCCCGGTACTGGCAGGGCTGATGATGGCATTCAGCTCCGTGTCAGTAGTGACGAATAGCCTGTTACTTAACCGGCTTGATTTGACCCTTCCTGCAAGGAGAAAACATGACTAAAACCAAATTACTGATTGAAGGCATGACCTGTGGGGGTTGCGTCACCGCCGTGACCCGCGTATTAAGTGCTTTGCCGGGTGTTGCCGCGGTCCAGGTGATGCTTGATACGCACAGTGCAGACGTGGAATACGATCCTGAGCAAGTCACTGTCGCTGACTTTCAGCGCGTGGTTGAAGATGCCGGGTTCGAGGTGGTGTGAGCAACATACCCCATACCAGTGGCTAGCCCAGCCTGGCTCTCAAAAATTCAGTGCGGCGTGCAGGGTGCTACCTACTGTTAATGTGGTGCCTGCCCCGGCTTCAATAATCAGATTTTGCCCAAACGTCACCCCTTGCACTCGGGGATCATGGCGAAAGTGAGTTAGGGTTGCGGTCGGCTCCGGGCCGGTGTGAACCCCGGTCTGTTGGTCCACGCTGGGGACACTGCAACGCGCACAAGGCTTCACCGCACGCAGAACCAAGCCCATGCTGCTCAAAGTCTCTAAATAATCTTCTTCAAATGCGCCCAGTTCGTCACCGCTGACAACGATATTGGCGCGAAAACGGTTCATGGGTATCGCTGTCGAGCCATTTGCCGCCAGGCGCTGATTCAGCTCAGCCAGGGAGGCGGTGTTGACCACCAAGATCGGGTAGCCATCGGCAAAATGTGTATAGGCCTTGCTGTCACCGGCCCATTGCGGATCACAAGCGCGCTGATACGGTTCGGCGTAGCGCATCAAGCGCACCGGCTGCGCGAGGAATTCACTGAGCCACTGCGCCGCCTGATTGCCTTCATCCCATGCCGGAATGCTGTCACGCCAGACCGTGACATTGCACGGGGAGTCCGGTTGCTTAGGGGGCTCGGTGCTCAGCACCAGGGGCGACATGCCGGGGGCACTGAGCTGTAGCTGTTGCTTGCTTAAGCTTGGCTGAATCAGGGCCATACGCGGATGTTGGCGCTGAGTCAGAAAATGCTGCTGGTGATCAACAATTACCCAGTGACGATCATATTGCAAGCCATGCGCGGTTACCAGTGCCGTTTCCAGTGTGATACCCGCACAAGACTTAATCGGATAAATAGACAGGTCAGTGATGGTTAATGTTGGCATAAGACCTTTTTCAACCCTCACACTTTGGGTAAGCGAACGGCATCGGGTTCAAAGAGAGCAATCGGCCGATAACGTAACAGCCAAGCTAAGCAACTGGCGGGCGGGGTGGTCACGGCTCGATTATGGCGTTCTATCGCCCGATTAAACTCCTGCTGGCGTAAATAGATGGGCTCAACCTGCGCCTGTAATTGTTGCTGCCAGCGCTGCACATTCGGATCGCCCAGCGCATCGGCTTGCTGTTGCAGGGTGTTGAGTAAGCCATTCAAGGCGAGTCGTAAACGTGCTTCGTGATGCAATAGCGTTGGCAGCGCATTAAAGCGCAAATGCTCTAACTCGGCATACAGTAAATCCAGGCTTTGCGTCGCTTGTGTGCGCAGGGCGATGAGCTGTTCGATTTGTTCGCGCTCGTGTTTCAGGTAGCCCGCCACGGCTTCCGCCAGGTGCGGAATGAGATCGTAGCGCTTGTATAGCGCCAGCCGTAATTCACGACACTGGCTGGCGGCTTCCAGTCGGAGCCTACGCAAACGCTGGTGCGCCCCAATTCCCCACAGCGCGGGGAAAATGAGGAGCAGCCAGAAACCCATCATTATTTTTCTTTCGTGGCGGGCTCTTCAGCCTTGAATTTGGCATTGATCTCCGCCAATTCTTTATCGCTGATTAATTCCATAACCTTAACCACCCGTTGGACGCCGCTAACGCGTGAGGCGACTTCAGCCGCGATCCGCGACTCTAACTCAGTGACCCGGCCCATCAAGTAGACAACCCCGCGTTCAGTCGTCACATGGAAAGCGTTGGCAGAGAGTTTTTTCTCATCCACAAACGCCGCTTTGACTTTGGTAGTGAGCAGTGAATCGTTCGCCCGTTGCGTGGTGGTGCTTGGCCACATCACCGCCAGATCGTTGACAATCGCCCGCACATTATCAACTTTCGCGGCGATTTTTTCAGCTTCGTCTTTCATGCTGGCTTCAGAGACTTCACCAGTCAATAGCACTCGCAAGTTATAGACATTGACATTAATGTGGGCCTTATCGCCAAACGCTTCTTTGAGTCGATTGGAGACTTTAATATCAATCGCTTTGTCTTCTACTTGAATACCCGAAGTACGGCGATCGGTGACCGTGAGGGCGGTGCCCGCAACCACTCCACCGGCCAGCAGGGGAGGGATGACAACCGCACAGCCTGATACCGCACCACTGAGCGCACCCAGTAATACACTGTAACGAATCCAGGTTTGATAGCGAGGGGACATGACGGCTCCTTCCGTTGAATTATTGGTCGCCTAAGAGGCAGGCATCAATGCCATCACACAAGCAATGGATGGTCAGTAAGTGAACTTCTTGAATACGGGCGGTGCGCTCATGGGGTACGCAGATATGCACATCGGCTTCTTGCAATAAGCCGGCAATTTTGCCGCCCTGCTTGCCAGTGAGCGCGACGATGCCCAGCCCACGCTCTTGCGCTGCTTGAATGGCGGCGATGACATTCGCGGAATTGCCACTGGTTGAAATTGCCAGTAACACATCGCCAGGCTGCCCTAGCCCGCGCACCTGTTTGGCGAAGATCGCGTTGTAATCATAATCATTGGCAATCGCGGTGAGGATCGAGCTGTCGGTAGTGAGTGCCAAGGCAGGCAGTTCCGGGCGCTCCCGTTCAAAGCGTCCCACCAGTTCAGCCGCAAAATGCTGGCAATCAGCTGCTGAACCGCCATTGCCACAAGCCAAAATCTTGTTGCCATTGGTGAGCGCACTCACCATCAAATCAATCGCTTGCGCGATAGGTTGTGCCAGCAGATCGGCAGTTTGAAATTTCAAATCGGCACTGGCTTGAAAATGATCTGTAATGCGAGAAACAAGATCCATGGCAATAACCAGAAGTAAAAAGGTTTAGGGAAACACAGATCAAGCCTTAGTGGTCATGCGTTCTCAGTGTTTTTTGCGATTATACCGGTTGTCACGACAGCACTGGGCAGGCGCGTCGATCCCTACTGGATCACTAAAATGCACCGGTGAGCCATTCTATGTCGTTGCCCGTGATCGCAACCACATCAAAACGGCAGGGCATCGATTGGTAAGCGGATTGCGCCTGCAAATAAGCCGCAGCGGCAGCCCTTACGCGCGCTTGCTTGGCCGGGGTAACGGAAGCGATTGCGCCACCATAGCGGGCAGATTGGCGATAGCGCACCTCCACAAACACCAGTGTGTCATGCTGTTGCATGATTAAATCTAGCTCGCCATGGCGATAGCGCACGTTACTGGCGACCCAGCGTAGCCCGTGTGTTTCCAGATGCGCT
Source organism: Parvibium lacunae (assembly GCF_003335215.1). Classification (GTDB taxonomy): domain Bacteria; phylum Pseudomonadota; class Gammaproteobacteria; order Burkholderiales; family Burkholderiaceae_D; genus Parvibium; species Parvibium lacunae. The sequence continues at coordinate 133,275 of NZ_QPGB01000004.1, forward strand.
CGCGCGGCAGCTTCTGCCGCCGCCCCGCGTGTCAGGTGCTCAGCGGGCATGGCTGCCTGGTTGGCGCGGTCGCCTGCTTTGCGTAGAATACGGATCATGACTCAACCTCTCCCTCCAAGCTTGTCTGGCCTGCCCAGCGCCGATTTCTTTGCACATCTGCAGCCGTGCGTAACCCAGCAATCATATCCCGCCCCAGCGCTCTACATGGTGGCGACGCCTATCGGAAACTTAGGTGATATTACCTTGCGCGCCATGGCGGTATTACATTTGTGTGATGTGGTTGCTGCTGAAGATACCCGCACCAGCCAGCAGTTACTGGCCCGCTATCGCTTGCATAAGACGATGCTAGCCGTACACCAGCACAACGAAAACGATGCGGCAGTCAAAGTGATTGCATATTTACAGCAAGGGCAACGGGTGGCCTTTGTTTCCGACGCTGGCACGCCGGGCTTATCAGACCCCGGCCAACGCTTGGTCGCTCAGGTGCGGCAAGCCGGTTTTCCGATCATCCCAATTCCCGGCCCCTCGGCGTTAGCCACCTTGCTGAGCGTGGCGGGCATAGACGATACCGATAGCGACCATCCGCTGCATTTCATCGGCTTTTTGCCGAGCAAAGCCACGCAAAGACAAACCGTACTCGCACAGTTAGGGATGCTGCCTGGCGCCTTGCTGTTTTACGAAGCCCCACATCGCATCGCGGAGACGCTTGCCGCACTGAGCCAGCAATGGCCTACGCGGCAACTGGTTATTGGACGCGAACTCACCAAGCAATTTGAACAAATTGCCGTGATGCCATTGGCCCAAGCCCCCGCTTGGTTGGCGCAAAATCCCTATCATGCGCGTGGCGAATTTGCCTTGTTGGTGGCGGCGGTTCCCGCGCCTGCCGGACCCGATACCGCGATTCCAGCGGCAGCGAAACGAACCCTGGAAATACTGTTGGCAACGCTGCCTGATTTGCCCACAAAACAAGCGGCTCAGTTAGCGGCAGAAATTAGCGGCGGCAAGAAAAATCACTTGTATGATTACGCCCTCCAACTTAAAACGACTCAGGAAAGATAATGCGCGCTTCAATCACCACCTCTCTGTTTACGGCACTGCTGCTCGGTTTCAGTGTTTCCGCCTTGGCCCAAGATAGCGTCGCCCTGCGGGTTAATGGCGTACCGATCCCCCAAGCCCATATCGACTTTATCGTCGCACAACTCAAAGAACGCGGCACACCAGACAGCCCTGAGCTACGCGCCAAAATTCGTGAAGATTTGATTATTAAAAACCTGTTGTTACAAGAAGCCAATAAAACCGCGGTTTCCCAAGACCCTGCTGTCCAGACTGAATTAGCGCTGAGCCAGCAAAATATTGTGCTCAAAGGGTTTGTGCGTGACTATCAGAAAACCAATCCCATCACCGATGAGAAACTGCAAAACGAATATGAGCGGATTAAATCAACCCTGCAGCGCACCCAGTATCTGGCTCGGCATATTTTGCTGAAAACAGAAAAAGAAGCCCAGGCTGTGTTGGCCGCGCTGAAACAGGGCAAGAAATTTGAGAGTTTAGCCAAACAGTCAGCAGACCCTGGCAGCAAAGATAAAGGCGGCGAGCTGGGTTGGGCGGCCGCAGGTGATTTTGTGCCCGAGTTTGCGCAGGCCTTACTCGCTTTGAAAAAGGGCCAAACGACCACGGCGCCAGTGCAAACCCAATATGGTTTCCATATCATCCGCGTTGATGACACCCGCAATTTGCCGCCGCCTTCACTGGAAACTATCAAGGACGAGCTGCGTCAAGAACTAGAAGCGTTGCAGCTCGACCAATTCGTCAAATCACTGCGTGCCCGTGCCGTCGTTCAATAAGTTCTTCGCCTAAGCCAACAACAGGGATTCCCCTAGCCGGGGGAACTTCCCCCGGGCCATGCCTGTCCATCAGTGTATGGCCCATTCACTTAATCTGATCACCACCCTCGCTGCCTCCCTTGCCCTGGCTTTGCCGCTCGGGTTGCTGGCGCATGCCTTGCGCATGCCCACCATCTTGGGCTATTTGCTCGCCGGGGTCTTGCTCGGTCCTGGCACCCCCGGCTTTGTGGCTGACCAGGTGCTGTCAGCGCAGCTAGCGGAAATTGGCGTCATGCTGCTGATGTTTGGGGTAGGCTTACATTTCTCCGTGGGTGATCTGATGGCGGTGCGTCGAATCGCCATTCCTGGTGCGGTGGTGCAGATTGCAACGGCGACCCTACTCGGTCTGGCCGTGGCGCTCGCGTGGGGGTGGCCTTGGGGCACTGGCCTGATTTTTGGACTGGCACTGTCAGTTGCCAGCACCGTGGTGTTAATTCGCGCTTTGGAACAAAACCAGCAATTACATAGCACCAATGGTCAGATTGCTGTTGGCTGGCTGGTAGTGGAAGACTTCGTGATGGTGCTGGTGCTGGTCTTGTTACCCGCGCTGGCGGGTTTATTGGCGCCAGCAACCGGCAGCCCACAGCCGACCCTAGACTTAAGCAGCGCCCTGCTCAAAACACTGGGGCAGATTGTGCTCTTTGTCGCGCTGATGTTACTAATTGGTCGGCGCTTTTTACCTTGGTTGTTATGGCATGTCGCAAGTCGCGGCTCACGTGAGCTGTTTACGTTGTGCGTGGTGGCGCTGGCGCTTGGAATCGCCTATGCCGCTGCCCATTGGTTTGGGGTTTCGTATGCCCTGGGGGCTTTTTTCGCTGGCATGGTTATGCGTGAGTCGCATCTGGCGCAACGCGCGGCGGAAGACTCCTTGCCATTGCGGGAAGCCTTTTCGGTCTTGTTTTTTGTCGCGGTTGGCATGTTGCTTGATCCGCAGATTCTCTTACAATCCCCCGGCAAGGTAGTGGCGGTATTGGCCATTATCGTGTTCGGTAAATCGTTGGCAGCAGCGCTATTAGTGTTGTTGTGGCGCTATCCGCTCAATACAGCTTTAACGGTGTCCGCCAGCCTGGCGCAAATTGGCGAGTTTTCCTTTATTTTGGCGGGCTTAGGCTTAACCTATGGCTTGCTTTCGCCGGAAGCCAACAGTTTGATCGTGGCTGGGGCGTTATTCTCGATCGCCTTCAACCCAGTGTTATTTCGATTGATTCAGCCGTTGCAAACGTGGCTGTGTCGACATTCCAGCCGTGCGCGGCAGATGGCAATGACGCAAGACCCCTTGGCGGTTTTACCCGATACCACGCCAGCCGCGCAGCTCACTGCCCACACCATTATTGTGGGCTATGGCGCCATCGGCGCGCAGCTAGGGGCGATGTTGCGCGATGCCGGCCAACCTTGGGTCGTGATTGAGCGTAATCGACAGAGCGTTGAGGGGCTGCGACAACAAACCGTGTCAGCGGTAGCCGGCGATGCAACCACCCCTGAAGCCCTGATTCAAGGGCACGTGATGCGTGCTGCGCAGATGGTGGTAACGGTGCAAGACGCAGCCTGCGTTCAAGCGGTACTGCAATTAGCGCACACGTTAAATCCCAACCTACCCTGTCTTGTGCTGAGCGATTCTGCGGAAGACGCGAGCCATTTTGCCTTGTTGCCAAATACAACCGTGATACAGACACCGCATGCCCTGGCACAAACGGTACTGCACTTCATTCATCCCATCACGAGAAAGCAATGACTATGTCAATACCCTCCCTGACCGCCCCTGTTTCTCTACCCTTGCTGACGACGTTACTGGCCGCTTTCTGCACGGCCGCTAATGCCAACCCATCGGCGCGTGCCAGCTCGGTAGAGCTGGAAGTGGGCGGTTATCAAGCCAGCCGGAACCAGATTGAATCGCCCAACGACGGCAGCGCGAGCCGGATCGACTTAGCAAGCGCCACCACGGGGACCGCCTGGATGCCGCGTTTAACCGTGACCTTGCCGAGTGGGCGTGAGTCGCAGTGGCGGCTGGTTGCCGCGCCGTTACGGCTGAGTGGTGAACACACCTATTCGCAATCCCAACGTTACGAAGGGCAAACTTTTCAGGCCAATCAACCCACCCAAGTTGATTACCGTTTTGATTCTTATCGGGCGACCTGGCGCACCCCATTTACCCCGTTCGCGGGTTTGCCAAACTGGCAGTTATGGCTGGGCGGTACGCTCTTTATCCGCGATGCAGAGGTCACCCTACGCCAAGGCGGCAGCCAGGCACGACGTGCTGATACCGGCCTGGTGCCGTTGTTACATGTTGGGCTTACTGGCCAGTTAGCGACGCGCTGGCATCTTTATGCCGACATGGATGCTTTGGGTAGCTCGCGCGGCCGCGCGATTGATGCCAGTGTGCGGGTGGGTTACGCCTTGAGTCCCAATTGGCAAGCGCTGGTGGGGGCGCGCATGATTGACGGCGGCGCTGACAATCGTAGCGTCTATAACTTTGCCACCTTTTATGCCACCACGCTTGGGTTGCAGTATCGTTTCTAAGCGTCGCGCCAGGCGTTGAAATGGTATGCTGTACGCATGAAGATAACTCGTTTTTATGGCTGGACTGCATGCCTTGCCTTGGCCGTATTGGCCGGGGCGTTTTTTTATTTTTCTGGCCGCAGTAAAGCGGTTGAAACGCGCACCGTAGAGTCCGGCGAGCTACAGCAAACGATTGTCGCCACCGGTCGGGTGGTGACGCCAGCGCGGGCTGAATTGGGTGCTCAAGTCACCGCGACAATTCATCAAGTGCTGGTGCGTGAAGGGGAGGTTGTTGAAGCGGGGCAACGCCTGTTGACCTTACGCGACGGTGAAAGTGAAGCCAGCTTGGGGCAAGCCCAAGCCGCCGTGCGCGAAGCCCAAGCGCGGTTGCAGCAGTTGAAGGGCGTCAGTGAGCCAGTCAGTCAGCAGGCCGTTCGCCAGGCGCAGGCCAACTTGCAAGTAGCCCAAGCTGATTGGCAGCGCACCCAACAATTAACCCAACAAGGCTTTTTTTCTCAAGCGCGGCTGGATGATGCCCAGCGTAACCTTGATACAGCCCGCGCCGCACTGGCAAGCGCCCAAACGCAAGCTGCTGCAAATCAGCCTAACGGCGCCGAGACCCTATTGGCGCAGGCGCGTTTAGCCCAAGCCCAAGCCGCTTTGGCGGCAGCGCAAGTGCGGCAGACTTACATGCGCTTGGAAGCCCCCTTTCCTGCCACCGTACTAAGCCGCAGTGCCGAGCCCGGTAGCATTGCGCAACCCGGCAAAGTATTACTGACCTTAGCGCAGCGGGGGGAGACGCGGCTCTATGTGAATGTGGATGAGAAACAATTACCTTACTTACGGCCTGGGCTGGCAGCCGTGGCGGTGGCTGATGCCTACCCGAGCCAGCCGATAGCCGCACAGCTTTATTTTGTGGCGCCTGCTATCGACCCCCAGCGTGGCACGGTGGAAGTGCGTCTGCAAGTGGCCGACCCGCCTGCCTTTTTGAAAGCGGATATGACCGTGTCAGTCGAAATGTTGGTGGGTAAGAAAACCCAAACCTTGAAACTGGCGAGCGATGCAATTCGAGAGCGGGATAGTGCCCAGCCTTACGTCTTGGCGATTCAGGCCGGTAGAGTGGTACGGGTGCCCGTACAGTTAGGCTTGCGCGGCGTCGGCATGGTTGAGATTTTGCAAGGGTTAGCAGCCGGCGATCAGGTGATTAGCGCCACGGCCAACGTGAAACCCGGCGAACGTGTGCGGCCATTAACCGTGAGCAAACTTGGCGAGGCCCCGCTTTCCTTGCTGAGCCATTACCATGCGCCACCCGCACTGGGGCAGGCATGAACTGGCATTTGCCATTTGCTTGGCTGGTTGCGATTCGTTTTCTGCGCGAAGGCCGCATGCAAACCTGGCTGATCTTGGCGGGCGTGACAGGCGGGGTAGCCGTGATCATCTTCTTAACACAACTGATCAACCAACTCCAGGCAACCATCATTGACCGCGTGTTGGGCTCGCAAGCCCACATCGTTATTCGCCCCGCCGAAGACCTGACGCGGCGGGGCTTGCTCGACACGAATCCAGAATCGTCTCCTGCCGCCGACGCTATCCCTGGCCCCGATGCCGTGAGTGCGGTGGTTCAGCCCCGCGCTCAACGCCTACGTAGCGTCGATCAGTGGGAGAAAATCGCCCAATTAGCCGCCCGCAGCCCGGGGGTCGTCGCGGTTTCTCCCGTTGTTTCCGGGCCGGGGTTTGCGATCCGTGGCGGTGCCAGCAAATCCATCGCGCTGCTTGGCGTGCAGCCGGAGCATTACACGCGCGTAGTGAAAATGACCAGCTACATGGTGCGCGGGCAATTTCAACTCAGTGGGACAGAGACAATTATCGGGACCGAGTTAGCCAAAGATCTGGGGGTCAGTGTGGGCGATAAAATCCGCATCTTAACCGCGACCGGCTTCGAGGCACGCCGTGACGATACCCTCACGATTGTTGGCTTATTCGACATGGGCAATAAAGATCTCAACCGACGCTGGGTATTTACCACCTTGAAAGTCGCGCAAAATCTGCTTGACCTGCCGGGAGGTGTCTCGAACCTCGACCTGACGGTCAGCGATTTGTTCAGCGCCAACACCATTGCCATGCGCCTGCAGGCGCAAACCGGGTTGACCGTAGAGTCTTGGATGCAAACCAATTCAGGGCTGTTAAATGCCTTATTCAATCAGAGCGTGAGCAATAACTTGATTCGCACATTTGTAATCCTGATCGTGGCCTTGGGGATTTCCAGTGTGCTGGTCGTCTCGGTGGTGCAGAAGCAGAAAGAAATTGGCATTTTGCGGGCAATGGGCGCACCACGCGATCGCATCATGCTGATCTTTTTATTGCAGGGCGGCATAGTGGGCCTGTTCGGCTCGTTGCTCGGCTCAGCCTTATCGTATTCACTTCTGTGGCTGTTCTCCCATATTTACCGCTCACCCGACGGCTCAGCGCTGTTTAATCCACGTCTAGACCCTAAATTGGTTTTGTTGGCTTGGCTAATCGCGGTGTTGGTGGGGGTTTGTGCTGCTGCCCTGCCGGCACGCCGAGCCGCACGCATGGACCCCGTGCAAGCTATTCGAGCGTAACGGCATGAGCTTGGTAGAGACGCCGATGACGACCCCGATTCTCACGCTACAAGGGATCTATAAACGCTACCAGATTGGCACAGCGGTCGAAACCGAAGTGCTGCACGGGATCGACTTGAGCCTCCAAGCCCAGGAGTTTGTGGCGCTTACCGGGCCTTCCGGTTCGGGTAAATCAACTTTGCTGAATATTATTGGTCTGCTTGAGCCACCGACCAGCGGCACCCTGCAAATTGCAGGGCAAACCACCCAAGGGCTTGATGAAGCAGCGTTAACCCGATTACGGGGCGTAACGATTGGATTCGTCTTTCAGTTTCACCATTTGCTACCCGCATTTAGTGCGCTGGAAAATGTCATGCTGCCAGCCATTATCGAACAAGGCCGCGCCAGTTCGGCCCTTGAAAAACAGGCTCTTGCCTTGCTGGAACGGGTCGGCTTGGGCAACGCTGCGCACAAAAAACCCAGTGAGTTGTCGGGCGGTATGCAACAGCGAGTTGCCATTGCACGGGCGCTGCTGTTACAACCCAAGCTCATTTTGGCCGACGAACCGACCGGTAATCTCGACACCAAAACTGCCGATGAGGTCTTTGCATTACTACAGGAGTTCAACCAGACCCACGGCAGTGCGTGCTTGATTGTGACCCACGATCCACGCTTGGCCGCCCGTTGCGATCGCCAATTAACCTTGGTGGATGGCCGCTTGCAGAAAGACTTTGCGCAAGCCAGTAGGGTTTAATCGAGCGGCTTCACCCCATAGCGCCGGTGCGCGCTTGCCACTTTTTCTGCTTGCGATTGGGCTGGAAAGAGTCGGTAGCTTGGCGCCACAATCGGACTGCTTTGTGTAAGGGTCACCACAATAATGCCGTGAATGGGGAAGGCGCCACCCGTCATGGCGGTAAGCGGGGCTAGCCATTCGTGATATTGCGGTTCGCTCATTGCGGCTTGCGCGGGAACGTAGCGTGCCTGCCCATACAGCTTGAGTCCTTTTTGCGTAAAGATATCAATCAGGGAAACACAGACAGCCGGTTGGGCCTGGAGATTACGGACGCTTTGCGGTGAGGCAATATTGGCGATGACCAGTTGCTGCGGGTTCAAAAACGCAAAGATTTCTTTGGGCGAGACGTTGGGCTGCCCCTGATTATCAACCGTGGCTAACCAGCAAAGCACGGCTTGTTGGGCTAAATCGGCTAAATCAGCGAAGTCAGGAAGAAGTGTCGTCATGGTAAGGGCAGGGCGGTGGTTTCTTTAATGGCTTGTAAGGCAAAACTCGATTTAACATCAACGACAGCAGGATGGGTCATCAGGCGCTGCATAACAAACTCTGAAAAATGGGCCATGTCTTGCACATGCACGCGCATCAGATAATCGGCTTCACCGGTCATCACGTAGCAACTCACCACTTCTTTCCAGGTTGCGACGGCTGCTGCAAAATCTTCAATCGGTGATTTGGCATGGCGCAAGCGTCCGTCAAATTTTTGTAGCCGCACAGAGACAAACGCAAGCAAACCTAAACCGATTTTTTCTGGGGCCAGCAGGGCCACATAACGTTTGATTAGCCCGGCTTCTTCCAGGCGCTTAACGCGCCGCAAGCAGGGGCTGGGGCTGAGCGCGACCGCATCTGCCAGGGCTTGATTACTCATGCGGCCATCTTGTTGCAATTGCTCAAGGATGGCGCGATCAAAGCGGTCAAGACGATCAAGGTGATCAGCAGGCAAGGTTAGCGATGAATCATCAAGGCTTGGCATAATCTATCAATAAATTGATTGAATAAAATGGAATATTGCGCCATAAAACCAATTTAGGCAATTTTTTAGCATTATCTTGCGAGCCATTTGACTATACTGAAAACAAGTTTGATTCGGCCCCAGCGTGTCTTTAAGGCTGACCTCGCCACAACCCGATTTCTTATTACCTACTGCCTATTGATCAAGGAGTACGTATGACCCAGCAGACCCCCACTGCAACCTCGGCCCAGCGTGATTTGTGGGAAAACCCCATGGGCACAGCCGGCTTTGAATTTGTGGAATATGCCGCGCCGGACCCGCTTGCGCTGGGCGCGCTGTTTGAGCAGTTAGGCTTCAAAAAAATTGCCCGTCATCGACACAAGCAAGTGTGGTTGTATCGACAAGGCGAGATCAATTTCATTATCAATGCTGAGCCGGATTCTTTTGCACAGCGCTTTGCCCGCCTGCATGGGCCGTCGGTGTGTGCGATGGCTCTGCGTGTTCAAGATGCGGCTGCAGCCTATCAGCGGGCCTTAGCACTCGGCGCTTGGGGGTTTGAGGGTAAAGGCGGCCCAATGGAATTAAACATCCCGGCCATCAAAGGCATCGGCGATTCATTGTTGTATCTGGTTGATCGTTGGCCGGGCAAAAATGGTCAGCAAGGTGGCATTGGCGATATTTCAATCTATGACGTTGATTTTGAAGCGCTTGACCCCGATAACGCCGCGCGCGATGCCAGCCATGTTGGCGCAGGCTTGTTGGAGATTGACCACTTGACCCACAACGTCCATCGTGGGCGCATGAAAGAGTGGGCCGAGTTTTATGAACGCTTTTTTAATTTTCGAGAGATTCGTTACTTCGATATCGAGGGCAAACTGACCGGCTTGAAGTCGAAAGCGATGACCAGCCCGTGTGGCAAGATTCGGATTCCGATCAATGAAAGTTCGGACGACAAATCGCAAATTCAAGAATATCTCGATCAATATCACGGCGAGGGCATACAGCACATTGCTCTTTCTACCCAAGACATTTACCAATCGATTCGTCATTTACGGGCGCAGGGCGTCACCTTTCTGGAAACACCAGACACTTACTATGAAGCCATTGATCAGCGGTTGCCCGCCCACGGTGAACCCTTGGCGCTATTGCGAGAGTTGCGTATATTGATCGATGGTGCCACCCATCAAGGCGCACCGAATGAATTGCTCTTGCAGATTTTTACGCAAACGGTGATTGGCCCTATTTTCTTTGAGATTATCCAACGCAAAGGCGATCAGGGTTTTGGTGAAGGCAACTTCCGAGCCTTGTTTGAATCGATTGAATTGGATCAAGTGCGGCGCGGTGTGCTACAAGCTTAATCTGGATAACGTGTATGAAACTGGCTACTTTACAAAATGGGCAACGCGACGGACGCTTAGCCGTGGTCAATCGAACCCTGACCCAGGCTGTTTGGGCGCCGGCCCCTTACCTCACCCTACAGCTCGCCCTCGATGATTGGCAGCAAGCCAGCCCGATATTGACGGCGCTCAGTCAGCAGCTAGAGGCAGGCGCCCTAGCCAGCTTTGCGTTTGCGAGCGAGGCCTGTCTGGCCCCGTTACCCCGCGCTTATCAATGGGCCGATGGCTCGGCCTATGTGAATCATGTCGAGCTGGTACGACGCGCACGGGGCGCCACCATGCCAGACACTTTTTGGACCGACCCGCTGATGTATCAGGGCGGCAGTGACGACTTACTGGGCCCCCGTGCGCCCATAGTTTGCCCGCAAGTCGATTACGGCATTGACTTTGAAGCCGAGCTGGCAGTGATTACCGATGATGTGCCGATGACCTGCCCGCCCGCTGACGCTGCCAGCCACATCAAGCTCATCATGCTCGTCAATGACGTAAGCTTGCGCAATCTGATCCCCCCCGAGTTAGCAAAGGGTTTTGGTTTTTTTCAGAGCAAACCCGCCAGTGCATTTAGCCCCGTCGCTGTCACCCCAGACGAACTCGGTGAAGCCTGGCAGGACTGTAAGGTTCATTTACCGCTCTACGTGCATTGGAATGGCCAACAGGTGTGCCAGGCGAATGCCGGGGTCGATATGGTTTTTAATTTTGCCCAGTTGATCGCCCATGTGGCCAAAACCCGTCGGCTTGGCGCGGGCAGTATTATTGGCTCTGGCACCGTGAGCAATACCGATCGGCGCCAAGGTTATGCCTGTATTGCCGAACAGCGCGCACTGGAAATGATTGAATACGGCGCACCGCGTACCCCCTATTTGCAGTATGGCGATACGGTGCAGATCGAGATGTGCGATGCGCGCGGGCAAAGTATTTTTGGCCGCATTGAGCAGGTCGTGCAGCCATTGGGCCAGTAGCCCCCGTAACATGACCCGCGCCGTGCGTATGAGCAAGCGCAACGCGCGTGATAGAGAGGAGCCAGGCATGAACCAAACCCCGTTACCGCCCATCTTGGGTTTGCACCACGCGGCGTATCGCTGTCGCGACGCCGAAGAAACCCGCGCTTTCTATGAAGACCTGCTCGGCTTACCTTTATTCCACTACATAGAGGCCGATCATGTTCCCTCAACGGGCGAATATTGTCCGTATGTTCATATTTTTTTCAGGTTGGCCGATGGCAGTTGTATCGCCTTTTTTGATTTAGGCGACAACCAAGCCGCCGCGCCCTCACCCAATACCCCTGCATGGGTCAATCACATTGCTTTTGCCGTGCCAGATCTGGCCGCCTTGGAAACCATTCGCCAGCGCTTGCTGGCACAAGGCGTCGCGGTATTGGGCCCGACTGACCATCATATTTTCCAATCCATTTATTTTTTTGATCCCAATGGCATCCGGCTTGAGCTCACGGCACAGTTAGCCAGCCCCGCGCAAATGCAGGAAAAATCGACACAGGCTCGGCATAAACTGGCGGCCTGGACACAACGTAAAGCCGCGCGGCAGACAACCGCGGGTTAACCGATGGATCGTCTTTATACCTACTTTCGCAGCTCGGCCGCCTACCGCGTGCGGATTGCGTTGAATATAAAAAACCTACCCTATGAAGCGATACCGGTTCATTTGGTGCGCGCAGGTGGTCAGCAATTCAGCCCGGCCTACCGCGCACGCAACCCGGAAGCGCGGGTGCCAGCCTGGGAGACCACACAGGGCGTCTTAACGCAGTCGCTGGCGATCATGGAGTATCTGGAGGAAGTTTTTCCTCACCCCTCACTGTTACCCGGCGACGCCTGGCAGCGGGCGCAGATTCGGGCTTTTTGCCAAGTCATTGCTTGCGATATTCACCCGCTCAACAACACCGGCGTATTAAACTACCAGCGTGCCCAGCCTGGGTTTACCCAAGCCGCGCAAACAGCCTGGATACACCATTGGATTTTGCGTGGTTTGCAGGCCCTGGAAACACGGCTGGCCGGCCAGGCGCAACAGCCATATTGTTTTGGCCCAGCCCCAACGATGGCCGATTGCTGTTTGATCCCACAAATTTTTAATGCCTTACGTTACGATTGCCCCTTGGAGACGGTGCCGCAGTTGGTCCGCATTTATCAGCATGCGATGACCAACCCTATTTTTATTAACGCATCGCCGGCCCAGCAGCCCGATGCAGAAACCTGACGGAGCGATTCCCCATGCTTAAAACCCTGTTTGCCGCGATCTTGATAACCCTTGCGCACTACCCAACGCTAACGGCAGCGAGTGAGGCTTACCCAACCAAGCCGATTAAATTTATTGTGCCCTACCCCCCTGGTGGGCCACTCGATACCACCGCCCGGATACTGGCAGACAAATTACGCGACAGCCTGGCGCAGCCCGTGATCGTTGAAAACCGCCCGGGAGCGGGCGGCAATATTGGCGCAGACCAAGTGGCTAAGGCGAATGCTGATGGTTACACGATCGGGATCGGCGCGGTTGCCACACATGCCATTAACCCCAGCCTGTTCGCCAAAATGCCCTATAACGCACAAAAAGATTTCACGCCCTTGAGCTTGATCGCCCAAGTGCCGAATGTGCTGGTGATGAACACCGAAGTCGCGACCAAACTCAATATTCGCACTGCGCAAGATCTCATTCAATACGCCCGCGCTAACCCGGGTCGCCTCAATTACGCCTCCGGTGGCAATGGTAGTGGGGGTCATTTGGCCGGCGAGTTATTTAAGGCAGCCGCTAAAGTCAGCGCGGTTCATATTCCTTACCAAGGCGCATCCCCGGCGCAACTGGGCCTGATTGCCGGCCAAACTGACTTTATGTTTGATAACCTGGCGTCTGCAAACGCCAATATTCAAGCCGGTAAACTCAAACCACTGGCAGTCACCAGCGCGCAACGCCAAGCCGGCCTAGATGTGCCCAGTTTACAAGAGCTGGGGTTTAGCGGTTTAGAGATTAATACCTGGTGGGGCGTTTTTGCGCCCGCCAATTTACCCCCAGTAATCACACAGCGCTTGGTGACAGAAATCCACAAAGCCCTGGCGCAGCCTGACCTCAAAGAACGGTTTGCCAAACTCGGTGCCAGCCCCAGCCCAATGGCACCAGACGCCTTTGCCCGCTTCATTCAACAAGAAGCCACGAAATACGCAAAAGTGATCCAGAGCGCTGGCATTAAACCCGATTAATACAAGCAGTGCGCTTTAACCAGCCCTGCGCCTAATTGCCCTATTTAGGCTAACGCCAGCTTGACTCAAACCGGTCGTTCAACCACGACTGGTTTGAGGTTAAGCGCTTCTCGAATTTTTTCTGCAACGGCTTGTGCAGCGGCGCGATCGGGGTAGGGGCCGAGGTGTAAACGATGGAGCCCCGCTGCATTCGGCACAATCTCAATCGGCTCGTTGAGCCAATCCAGCAAGCGGTATAAGTGTGCGCGAAAATTATCGGCGGCTTCCGCGCTGCTAAATGCCGCAAGTTGAATGAACAACCCACTCCCTTGGCGCACCGTGGGTAATGCCGGCGGCGGCGTGGTGGTGTTTTGAACAATAGGCGCTACCGGGTTGGGCGCTTTGGCGGCGGACGTAGCTGCGGGCGCATTGCCGCGATTGGCGAGCAGTTGCTTAATGTCTTCAGTTCGCAGGTGTTCTACTTCAACCGGGCCGCTGCCTCGTTGGGCGATACCGAGTTTATGGGCGGCGGTGTAGCTTAAATCAATAATACGGTTATGTAAAAACGGCCCCCGATCATTGATGCGCACAATCACCTGTTTGCCATTGACCAAGCTGGTGATGCGGGCGTAGCTGGGAATCGGCAGGGTCGGGTGAGCAGCGCTCATGCCATACATGTCATACAGCTCACCGCTGGAGGTTTTTTGGCCGTGAAATTTGCGGCCATACCAAGAGGCGATGCCGCGTTGCTTATAGGGCCGGTCACTTAAATCAGGCACATATTCTGTTCCAAAAACCACATAGGGTCGATTCGGGCCGCGCAACAGCGGCTCGATGCGGGGTGTGGCGTCGGGAATGCTATCAAGGTCGGCAGGGGGGTTATCGCCCGGCCCATCGTCTTGGTAAAAAGCGCCGCGCCGGGCGGGTGGGCTGGTTCGTCCGGCTTCAGCGTTGGCTGGGTCTTTGCTGGTTGTTGTGCGGCTCGCGGGCGTATTCTCTGTGCGGCTGGGCGCGCTGGTACTGGTTGGCGGCGTAGGGCTGGGTGTGGTTGGGCCACTGGCGCAGCCCCCGATTATGCTCAGGCTGGCGCAACAAAGTGCGCATGATAGCCAACGTTGAGCAAGCGTTAACACGGGAATTGAGCGCGCTTGGCAACAGGTGGGTTGCTGCGCGGCGTTATGGTGCGTCATGGTGTGCTGCGGCCCCGCTGTTGGCTTGGTTGTTGGTGTGGCTGTTAGTGTGGGCTTGCGCATGGGTCTGGTAGGCTGCCAACTCATGTGCCCGTGGTTTGCGCCCGGCGTGCTGAAAGAGCCGGTCATAAAGCCAGTTTGGCAGTAAGCGCAGCCCTTTGGCAACTACCCCCATTTGCCATGGAATCACCGTGTAACTGGTGCCGCGGGCGATTTCGCGCTGCGCCCGTCGTGCAAACTCATCCGCATCCAACATAAACGGCATGGGGTAAGGGTTATGTGCGGTCATGGGGGTGCGAATGTAGCCAGGGGCCAGGGTAACAACCTCAATGCCGCTGCCACGTAACTCGACCCGTAAGCTTTCGGTGTAAGCAATAACCGCTGCTTTCGCGGCAGAGTAGGCCCCGGCACCGGGCAAGCCGCGAATCCCGGCGACACTGGCAATGCTGACCAGCGTCCCGCCACCCCGCGCTTTCATGGGCTGAATGAAGGGCTGAAAGGTGCGAATCAGGGCCAGTAGGTTGGTCTGGATGACCTCTTCAGTCGCTTGCAGGTCATCGGCATACTCGGTGAGGGTGCCCACGCTGACCCCGGCATTGGCGATGACGATATCCGGAACCCCCGTACTCAGGCAGGCCTGAGCAGCCTGTTGGAGACTGGCGGCTACCGTGACATCCGCCACAAAAATTTGATGACGATTGGGCTCTGGCAGACTTTGTCGCACGGCTTCCAAGGCCGCGGCGCGCCGCGCCAGCAAATAAACTTGCGCCCCTTGGGCGGCATAAGCACGGGCAAGTGCCGCCCCTATCCCGCTGGAGGCACCGGTAATCAGCACCCGCATGAGTTATTTACGTTTTTTGCGAATATCGTCAATCAACTGGCTGGCAACTTCCAGCGCACGCTCATGGCGCCCACCAGCAATGCTGGCTGACGTGAGGTATTTGCCCTGAATGCCGAGGGTAGGCACCCCACGGATTTTCCAATTGTCGCTGGCTTGCTTGGCCGCAGCACATTTGCTGTTGATAGAAAACGAGTTATACATATCCAGGAAGGTTTTCTTATCCAAGCCTTGCTGGCTGGCCCATTGGGCAATTTGATCGGCATTGTTCATGGGCAGACGCTGAACATGAAACGCTTCAAAGGCTTTTTTATGAAGCTCTGGCAATTTGCCGAGTGCTTCTAGGGTATAAAAGAGCCGTTGGTGTGGCACGAAATCATCACGGAAGGCGACATGAATGCGGCGGAAGGCCACATCGGCGGGCAGCTTTTTCAGCCAAGCCTCTAGTTGCGGATCAAAGTCAAAGCAGTGTGGGCAGCCGTACCAAAAAAACTCTACCACTTCAATTTTGCCGGCTGCATCAGTCGGCTGGGCAGGTTTTACCACCAAATAATCATAGCCTTCGCGCAGCTCATCTTTTTTGTCGGCCAGTACAGGAAATGACGCGCTGATACCGGTTAAGCCAATCAGGCTGAGCCATTGGCGGCGTTGATGAGAGAAAAAAGACATAAGACACTCCTGTTGCGTTATCGAACAATCGTACTTTCTAATCCTGCTTCGAGTAGCTTAATGCGCAGTTGGTTCGCCTCTTCCTCACGGGTGAAAGGGCCGAGCCTGACTCGATGCATGGGTTTGCCTCCCACGTCGGCTTTGTAAACCTTCGCTTCAAAGCCGGCGAAAGCCAATTTGGCGCGTTGGTTATCGGCCTCTTGTTGAGTGCTGAAGGCGCCCGCTTGGACAAAAATAGTGGCTGCTATTTCTGCGGGTTTTTCGGTAGTGGTGCCGCTCGTGCGTTGATTGCTGGGGCTGGGGGGCGGCGCTTTTTCAGTGCCGAGGGCCGGGGCCTCCGCCGTTTGCGGTTTGGCGGTGCGCGCTAGCAGCGGGGCATTCGGGTCAGGGAGTTCGTCCGTCTCCCCGTTGGCGGTTTTGTTGCGATTGGCAGGTTCCGCTGCTTTCGGTATGGCGGGGGCAGTAAAGGGATTCGCCCCCTTGTTAATGTAAAAAGCGACAACCACTGCAATCGCTAAACCAAGCACCAGCCCGAAAATAAAACCAGTGAGGGTGCTGCCTTGTTGGTTGGTGTTCATGCCACTCTCTCCATCCGCTCAGGGGCGCTTACGCCTAATATCGCTAAACCATTTTTCAGAACCTGCCGCGTGGCGGCCAACAAAGCGAGGCGCGCTTGGCGCAGCGCGGTATCGTCTACCAAGACCCGTTCAGCGTTGTAATAGCTGTGTAGCTCGGCGGCCAAATCTTTCAAATAATACGCCACACTGTGCGGGGCTAAATCGTTAAACGCATCCTGTAACAATTTGGGATAGGCAGCGAGCTTGGCCATCAGCGCATATTCACGCTCACTCGTCAGTGGGGCGAGGTCTGCCTGGGTATCCAGGGCATGGCCTTCTTGTGCGGCTTTTTCAAACACGGAGCAAATCCGCGCATGGGCGTACTGCACGTAAAAGACTGGATTGTCTTCAGACTGGCTGAGGGCCAGATCAATATCAAATACAAATTCGCTGTCCGCTTTGCGGGAGACGAGGAAGAAGCGCACCGCATCGCGCCCCACCCATTCAATCAGATCGCGCACCGTCACATAGCTGCCAGCGCGCTTGGAGATTTTGACTTCCTCACCATTGCGCATGACCTTAACCATGCTGTGCAGGATGTAGTCGGGAAAGCCTTGCGGAATGCCGACATTGGCCGCTTGCAAACCGGCCCGCACCCGTGCAATCGTGCCCGCATGATCGGTGCCCTGGACGTTGATGACTTTGACAAAGCCGCGCTGCCATTTGTTAATGTGATAGGCCACATCCGGCACAAAGTAGGTGTAACCGCCTTCGCTTTTGCGCATCACGCGGTCTTTGTCGTCACCGTAATCCGTGGTGCGCAGCCACAGCGCGCCTTCTTGTTCAAACGTTTTGCCAGCGTCAATCAAGGCTTGTACGGCTTGTTCAACTTTGCCTTCGGTGTAGAGTGAGGATTCAAGGTAATAGTGATCAAACTGCACGCCAAAGGCCTGTAAATCAAGGTCTTGCTCGTGGCGCAAGTAAGCCACGGCAAATTGGCGAATATTGTCTAAATCCTCGGGGTTGCCATTCGCAGTAAAGCTGCGGTCATCGGCTTGCACGGTTTTTTGCGCCAGAAAGTCTTGCGCAATCTCGGTGATGTAATCGCCGCGGTAGCCGTCGGCGGGCCAGTCGGCACTTTCGGGTGTCAGACCTTTGGCGCGACACTGTACAGAAATCGCCAAGTTATGAATTTGGTTACCGGCGTCGTTGTAGTAAAACTCGCGCCAGGGGGTGTAGCCATTGGCGGCAATCAAGTTACACAACGCATCACCTAGCGCGGCCTGGCGGCCATGCCCGACATGCAAGGGGCCGGTGGGGTTGGCGGACACAAATTCCACCATGACTTTTTGCGCTTGCCCAGCCGTGCTGCGGCCAAATTCGTTGCCTTGCAGCAAAATTGCTTGCACCACTTGTTGTTTGGCGGCAGGGGTCAGGCGCAGGTTAATGAAGCCAGGGCCGGCAATCTCGGCGCTGGCAATGAGCGCAGCACTGTCTGGTTGCGCCAGCAGATGCTGGATCAGTTGTTCGGCCACCAATCGGGGGTTTTGCTTTAGCGGTTTGGCAATCTGCAGTGCAACCGTACACGCGATGTCACCATGCTCTGCTTGCTTCGGCTTTTCTAAGACCAGGGTTGGTTGCAGGTCGGTGCCAGCCAGAATCGGCTGCAGTGCATGGCTCAGCAGAGCCCGGAGGGTATCGAGTTGTGTGGACAGCATAGTGTAATGGTCAGGCAGTCTGGCGCGGGCAGTCAGCGAGCGCGTTGATATGGATGAATTTGTGCAAGTGTAACTGATCACCAAAGAGCGATTGCATGAATGTGACTTGTGTCAGCATTTAATTTTCCCGATTTGCGCCGATAGAAGTAAAGTCTTACCACCGCCACTGACTCATCTCATGCAACTATCTAGCAGCCTTTTTTTTACGCAAGCCCTCACGCCCTATTTGATTCTGGATCCGCAGACGGGCAAGGTATTGCATGAGAATAAGGCCTATGCCGGGTTGCCTGCGGGCTTTCAGACCGCGCTCCAAGCTTGGTTGACCAATGCCATTGAGCAAAAGCTACCGGGGTTCACGAGTCTGGATGAGGCCGCGGCTGAAATCGCGACGCAGCATTATTTGGATTGTGAAATCAGCCTACAACGCTTAGCACCTGAGACTTTGCTGGTGCAGATTAAGCCCCACGGGGTGTCTGGCCTGCCGGATTTGCTGACGTTGCGTAATCAGCATCGGCGCTATCAAGCGATCTTGGACAGCATTGTCGGCACCGCCGTGTATGGCTATGACGCGCAGCAGCGTATCATTTTCTGGAGTGTGGCGTGCGAAACGTTATATGGCTGCCCGGCGGAGGAAGCCGTGGGCCGGATTGTCAGTGAGATCATGCCGGAAGCGGGTGGGACAGCGGCCAGCTACATACAGCGGCAGCGAGCCATTGAGCATCGTGAATGCTTACCCAATTATGAATTCCGTTTGCAACGCTGGGATGGCAAGCAGGTCGAAGTTTACTCCACGCAAACCATGATCAATAACGCGGACGGTGAACCAGAGTGGTTCTGCTTTGATCTGGATTTAACGGCGCTGCGCCAACTTGAGCGAACGCTACAAATCACCAATCAGCGCCTCGCCAGTATTTTCGATTTAGCCCCTGCTGCGATGGCAGTCGCAACCAATCATTACTTCACTGAGGTCAATCAGCATTGGTTGAATTTATTTGGCTTTGAGCGTTGGGAAGTGCTTAACAAGCATGCCGAGGAGATCGGCTATTGGGTCGATTTGCAAGCGCGGGCGCAAATGTATGCCGATTTGGCGCAGGATGGCGAAATCGCGCCCCGCGACATGCTGTTTCGTAAGCGCGACGGCTCTTTGGTGGAGTGCGTCTTAACCGCCCGTATTTTGTTAGATGGTGAAAATCGGGTGGTGATTACCAGCATTGTTGATGTGTCTGAATTGCGGGCCACTCAGCGGGCCTTAGAAACGCTGAATCATGAGTTGGAGTTGCGTGTGGCGAATCGCACGGCAGATCTGGAACAGGCGGTGAACTCGCTAGAGGCGGCGAAAGATGAATTAGTTCGAACAGAGAAGCTCGTCGCGCTCGGCTCAATGGTGGCTGGCATTGCTCATGAACTGAATACCCCGATTGGCAACAGTGTCACGATTGCCAGCACCTTGCAAGATAAAACGCGTGAGTTAAATCAAGCTCTGCAGGGGGGTGGGCTGAAAAAATCACAGTTAGAAGGTTTTGCGACAATCAGTCTGCAATCGGCTGAATTGTTACTGAGAAACTTGAACCAAGCCAGACAGTTGATGACCAGCTTTAAGCAAGTCGCGATGGATCAGTCTAGCGCCCAGCGACGACAGTTTGATTTACGGCAGACGATCGAAGAACTGCTTGAGACTGCCCGCCCGATGTACAAAAAAAGCCCCTACAACTTGGTCTGTGATTTGGCGCCAGGGTTGATGATGGATAGCTACCCGGGCCCATTAGGGCAGATTTTGACCAACTTTATAGCCAATGCGTTATTGCATGCCTTTGAGGGCCGCGACGCCGGCGAGATGTCATTAACAACCGCGCCGCTCGGCGAGACGCATGTAGAGCTCTTATTCAAAGACAATGGGCAAGGGATTCCTGCGCCGCACTTATCTCGCTTATTTGACCCTTTTTTCACTACCAAGCTGGGCAAAGGGGGTAACGGCCTGGGGTTAAATATCGTTTATAACTTAGTCACACAAGTGTTAGGGGGCAAAATTCGAGTTGAGAGTCGGGAAGGGTTGGGCACTACCTTCACGCTACAACTACCGCGGTGCGCCCCCGCACAACAAACAACGCCAGCTTTAGCTACGGGAGTGGACGCATGACCTTACCACACGAGTCTAACCAAGCCTCTGCGGATGATGAACTGATTTTCGCCGAGGAAGAGATTGCAGACGCACCTGGATTGCAGGATGCCTGGACAATTTTGATTGTGGATGACGATCAAGAAGTCCATCAAGCGACCTTGCTGGCATTGCAAGGCGAAGTAATTTTGGGCAAGCCTTTGATTTTTTGTCATGCCTACAGCGCGGAAGAAGCCCGAACAACGTTGCAAGGTATGGTGCAGCCTGCGGTTATTTTGCTCGATGTGGTGATGGAGAGTGATGATGCCGGTCTCAAACTTGTCCGCGTTATTCGCGAAGAACTGCAACTGACCGAAACCCGGATTATTTTAAGAACCGGTCAACCAGGCTATGCGCCGGAGCTAACCGTCATTCGCGACTATGACATTAACGACTATAAAGCCAAAGATGAACTGACCCGGATTCGGTTAATTACGACCCTCACGGCCGCACTGCGCTCCTACCGCCAGATTCGGATGATCGGCGCCAGCCGGCGTGGGCTGGAAATGATTGTTCAATCCGCGGCAAAATTATTTGGCCAGCAGCAGGCCATGGAGGAATTCGCGGATGGGGTGCTGACGCAACTCGCCGCACTGTTGGATTTACCGCCGGAAGGGCTGTTATGCGCACAGCGCGGCCATCCACTTCACCCACAGCAGTCTGATGATTTGTTTATCGTTGGTGCTGCAGGCAACTACCGTTCCTTGATGAGTCGCCAGTTACATGAAATTGGGGAGCAGCGGGTTATTGATGCTGTGCATACCGCATTCAAACGTGAGCAACACTATTTTGGCCCCAATGAGACGGTGCTTTATATTTGCCTCAGTGATTCACAGCGTGTTGCGGTGTTTCTTGATACGCCGAAAAATCTCGAAGAGGGCGACAAGAATCTACTCGAATTATTTTCTGTCAATATTGGGATCGGCATCGAAAATGTTTCCTTGGTTGATCGGTTGCATTTTGCTGCCTATTACGATCCACTCACGCACTTACCCAACCGTACCAGCTTCATCACCGCGTGTGATCAGGCCATGGCCCAGCGGCTGGATCACCACACCAACCAAGCAGCGATTGCCTGTTTGTTGGATATCAATCAGTTTTCCGTGATTAATGATGCCTTGGGTCACCACTACGGTGACGCACTCTTGCAGATGATTGCAGATCGGCTACAGCGACAGTTGCCCAAAGGCATGACTTTGGCACGCGTGGCAGGGGATAACTTTGCGATGCTGGCCGCAGATTTTGATTTGCGGGCGGAGCAGGTATTACAGGTTTTCGCGGCCCCTTTTCGGATTAACAATGTTGACTTACCTGTTCGGGTTACTTTGGGCTTAACCCAACTCGCAGAAGTGGAGGGAGGCGGTAGCGATGTTCTCAAGTGTGCCAATATCGCGTTGAATCGCGCCAAGGCGACCGGGCGGCGGCGTTATGAGTGGTACGCCAAGAAAATGGCGGAGGAAACGCGTGAGCGTATTTCGTTACTGGCTGATCTCAAACTAGCGCTCGATACCGGCTTCTTACAACTTTACTACCAACCTAAAATTCACTTGGCGTCCGGCCGGGTAGTTGGGGCAGAGGCCTTATTGCGTTGGCGGCATCAACAAAATTATGTTGCCCCAGATTTATTTATTTCAGTAGCGGAATCTTCAGGTCTGATCGTTGAAATAGGGAGCTGGGTTTTACAGCAAGCGTGTTTACAGAGTAAACGCTGGCGGGCGTTGATTGACCCTGACTTTAAAATGGCGATTAATGTTTCGATGGGGCAATTACAGCAGGGCAGTTTCGCGAATGAGGTCGCCCATTTGTTGGTAGATCTGGCGATTGCGCCCAGTGCGCTGGAAGTCGAGATCACTGAAACGATGGCGATGTTAGATGCCGATAGCATTTTGCCGGATCTGCGGAAATTGCAGCAGATGGGGGTCAGTATCGCGATTGACGATTTTGGAACCGGCTTTTCGTCTTTAGGTCACCTGCAAAATATGCCACTTAATACGTTGAAAATTGATCGGGCGTTTGTGCAAGAGCTGGCGTCACCAGAGATGGCCAGTAATGGCAAGAAAGCGATTGCGGATACGATCATGCAATTAGGCAGTAATCTCCGCTTAAGTTTGGTTGCCGAGGGGGTCGAGCAGCAGACACAAGCCGACTATCTGAAACAGGCGGGCTGTGATTTTGCGCAGGGCTATCTGTACTCGCCTGCATTACCCGCTGCTGCCTTTGAACAATGGGCGGTGCAGTGGCAAGAAGAGCAAAACCATCGAGATTGACGTTTTGTAGACAGGATTGAGATTGCCCCGTAAATGGCAGTTTTGGTAAACTAGCCTCATTGACGTTATTCAAATTTAGTCGGAGACATCGATGTTAAAAGCGATTGCCACGATACTGCTGGTCTTATCAAACGCGGCCCTAGCGCAACTCCAACCCCCGAAAGAACGCGGTGCATATATTGGTCTCGGTTTCGGCCAGGCCAAAAATAACTTGGATTACCGGATTGGTTCCAACATCTCCAAAGATGACAGCGATGCCTATTCAAAACTCTATGCGGGTTATCAATTCAACCGGCTATTTGGCGCAGAGCTTTTCTATGCGAATTTAGGGACCTCAACCTATAAATCGACCCTCAACAACGCGCCTTCTCAAGACCAATTCAAAAATAGTGTCATTGGGGTTAATGGGGTGTTATTCCTACCGATCCGGCAGCCACTCAGCTTTGTTGGTAAGCTCGGCTTGGGTGCCGCTACGAGTAAATACACCTGTGTTCAAGCCTGCAACAATGTCGCGAACAACAGCACCACCAGTACGTCGGCCCAGCTCGGGCTTGGGTTGCAATATCAGCTCTCCAGCGGCCTTGGTTTGCGAGTTGAGTATGAACGCTATGGCGGTATCAATCATAAAATCAATACTAGTGAAGCCACGGCAAGTTTTGATGCGGTGGCCGCGTCTATTCAATACAAATTCTAGTGATCGAGTTGCCGGCTTTGCTGCGGCAGTCAGCCATTCAAGCCGCGGCGATATTGCAGCGCCTCGGCTAAATGGGGCAGCGCTACCTCTGGGTTGTTTCCAAGGTCGGCGATTGTCCGGGCCAGCTTCAGGATTCGATGGTAGGCGCGGGCAGATAAATTCAAGCGCTCAATCGCTTGCCGAACAAACGCTTCACTGGCTTTCTCGAGTGGCACCAATGCTTCTAATTGCGCGTTGGTCAGTCGTGCATTCAAGACCGACTGGCGACCACGTTGGGCTTGCTGCGTTTGTTGAACCCGTGCCGCAATCACGCTGGAGGCTTCTCCTTGTGGCAGTTGCGTGAGTTCACTCGCTGTCAGGCTGGGGACATGACAGACCATATCGATCCGATCCAGCAGGGGGCCTGACAGTTTATGCTGGTAGCGTTGTATTTGGTCGGGAGTACAGCGGCACCGCGCTTGGCCAAAGTAACCGCAAGGGCAGGGATTCATGGCTGCGACCAGCTGAAAGTCAGCAGGAAACTCAACTTGACGGGCTGCCCGGGAGATCGTAATCCGTCCATTTTCAAGCGGTTCCCTGAGCACTTCCAAGGCACGGCGATCAAACTCTGGCAACTCATCTAAAAACAAAATGCCTTGGTGGGCCAGTGAGATTTCGCCTGGGCGCGGGTGGCTGCCACCGCCAACCAGGGCCACGGCCGAAGCGGTATGGTGCGGTGCGCGAAAGGGTCGCATCCCAAAAGAATCCGGGTCGAATTTGCCAACAAGGCTCAACAAGGCTGCCGATTCTTGTGCAGCACTTTCGCTGAGAGCGGGCAGTAAACCGGGAAGTCGATTGGCCAACATGGACTTGCCACTGCCTGGCGGCCCGACGAGTAGCAGGCTATGTCCGCCAGCCGCCGCAATTTCCAATGCGCGTTTAGCTTGGTTCTGGCCTTTGATATCTTTTAGGTCGAGCCCGTTGTGATTGTGGCGCGGGGTTGTCTGCCGTACCGTGGGCGTCAAGGGTTGTTGTCCACTTAAATGCCCGACCACGGCAACCAGGCTCGTCGCGGGCAAAATCGTCAGCCCTTGAATTAAGGATGCTTCTGTCGCGTTGGCGGCGGCAAGGATGAATTGCCGCTTGTCTTGGCTGGCTTGCATCGCTGCCGCAAAGGCTAAAGCGCCACGCGTGCCCAGCAGCTCACCACTGAGCGAGAGCTCACCGGCGAACTCATACTCATTTAAGGCGGCGAGCCCTGTTTGACCCAAGATTAGTTGCCCGCTGGCGGCCAAAATGCCGAGCGCAATCGGTAAATCATAGTGGCCAGACTCTTTGGGCAGATCGGCGGGCGCCAGATTAACGGTGATGCGCCGTTGCGGAAATTCAAAGCCACTGGTTTGAATCGCGGCGCGAACCCGATCACGGCTTTCCTTGACTTCCGCTTCCGGCAAACCTACTAGGGTAAAACCTGGTAGGCCATTCGCTAAATGAACTTCTACGCGAACAGGCAGCGCGCTGACCCCGAGCACTGCACGGCTGTGCAAGACAGCAAGGGGCATGCTAGGACTGACTATCGAGTTTTTCGATACGGGCTTCGAGCGCGGCGATCCGCTGCAGGGCGCGTTCCAGTAATT
The DNA here is from genome assembly GCF_003335215.1 of Parvibium lacunae. Classification (GTDB taxonomy): domain Bacteria; phylum Pseudomonadota; class Gammaproteobacteria; order Burkholderiales; family Burkholderiaceae_D; genus Parvibium; species Parvibium lacunae. The sequence goes on from NZ_QPGB01000004.1 coordinate 158,261, forward strand.
GTTGCTGCAACTCGAATTCTTCACGGGTCACTAAGTCGAGTTTGTTAAACCCCTGTTGTAGCAAGGCTTTGAGGTTTTTTTCAATATCTTTTGCGGGGCTGGCAGCGTATAGATCAGCGATTCGCTTTTGCATATCTTCGAATAGCGCATGAGGTTGCATAAGAGGCTCCTTGAAATTGTTTTGAATTTCCCCCAGCAGTCTAACAATTTATTCGAGGATTTTGTTACCCATCTCTTGTCTCGCACTGATTTGGTGCCGATATCAAAATAGACAGCGATAGTGCGTTGTCTTGGTGCAGCCTTATCATCCCAGTCCATGATTATGCTTTTTTTGCATCGATTTTCGGCATAAAGTCTGCCTGCTTAGCCTGGCACGGAATCTGCTCAGTCCCACTCAGTTGCACTTCAACTTTATATAAAGAGAGGAATACGATGAATACTCGACTCCAGAAAACACTATTGTCAGCAGCCTTGTTGGCCGCCGCCAGTGGCGCTTATGCCGCTGATGCGCCTGCCTCTGACCATACTTTTACCGGCAATTTCGGCTTGTACAGCGACTATCGGTTTCGTGGCATCTCCCAAACGTATTTGCAACCGGCACTCCAAGGGGGGCTGGATTACAGCCATAGCAGCGGTGTTTACATTGGGCTATGGAGTTCGAATGTATCGAGCAATCTTTACCAGAATGGTAACGGTCAAGAAGTGGATCTGTATTTGGGCTTTAAGAAAGAGTTGGTAAAAGACTTTACGGTAGATGGCGGGTTTTTGCAGTACTACTACCCCGCCGCTAAATATGGCAATGGGGCAACGGTTCAACCGCAGGGGGCAGGACAAAAATATGACAACCGTGAGCTGTATGTGGCGATGACCTACAAGTGGCTAGCGCTCAAATACAGCCATGCAATTACCGATTATTTCGGCGTCAATCAAAATACTTATGGCGGTTATTGTGGACTCAATGGCGATGGATCGGCTCCAACAACCGGGTGTATTGCAACCAATCGTGGGGGCTCCAAAGGGTCTGGTTATATTGATTTAACCGGTACTTTCCCGATAACGGATAAATTCTCTCTAGTGGCTCACTATGGCCATACGAAAGTCAAAAACTACGGTGAACTGAGTTACAGCGATTGGAAGCTGGGGGCTACCTATGATCTCGGTGGCTGGATCCTAGGCGCAAGCTACATTGATACCAACGCAAAAGAGCGTTTTTATCGTTACGGTCAGGCAGCGGCAACACCAACTGGCGCGAACACCGCAGGTGTTAAAGATCCCAGTAAATCGACGGTTGTTCTGAGTATCAGCAAAACTTTTTAAGGTCGTTGTGTTGAACAAGCCCGGCATCAGCCGGGCCACTTTCGGGGGTGTGTGATGAAATTAATCTCTGCCATCATCAAGCCATTCAAGCTCGATGAAGTTCGGGAAGCGCTATCTACGATTGGCGTGCAGGGTATTACGGTAACAGAGGTCAAGGGGTTTGGTCGGCAAAAAGGCCACACCGAGCTCTATCGGGGGGCAGAGTATGTCGTTGATTTCCTGCCAAAGGTAAAAATTGAGGCTGCCGTGGATGAGTCTCAGGTAGAGCAGGCGATTGAAGCGATTGAAAATGCCGCCCGCACCGGCAAGATTGGTGACGGCAAAATTTTTGTGTATGACCTGGAGCAGGTCATTCGTATTCGTACCGGGGAAACCGGTAAAGACGCACTGTAAGGAACGGAGCGCCCAATGAAAAATTTCTTCTCACGCTGTTTATTCAGCCTGCTACTCGGGCTTACTGTCATCAGTCAGCCTACGTTCGCGCAAGATAAACCTGCGGCAGAGGCGGCCACTGCCATGCCCACTGCCAGCCCAGACGCCAAGCCTGCCGAAGCAGTAGCTGCAGCGCCGGCAGCGGTCGCCGCGGCAGCGCCTGCTGCACCCGCTGAAGCAGCCCCAGCAGCAGCGCCTAACTTTAATAAAGGCGATACGGCTTGGATGATGGTGGCGACGCTGCTGGTCATTATGATGACCGTCCCTGGTTTGGCCTTGTTCTATGGCGGCTTGGTTCGCAAGAAAAACATGCTGTCGGTTCTCATGCAGGTGATGGTAACTTTTTCCCTGATTGTGGTTCTGTGGGCGGTCTATGGCTATTCATTGGCCTTTACCGAAGGCAGTGCCTATATTGGCGGGTTCGATCGCCTTTTCCTGAATGGCATTTTCAATCCTGCCGATGGGAGTTTTTCTGCGGCAGCAACATTCAGTAAAGGGGTGCCCATTCCTGAGATTGTGTTTGTCGCTTTCCAGGCCACCTTTGCCGGTATTACCTGCTGTCTGATCGTTGGTGCTTTTGCTGAGCGCATTAAATTCTCTGCGGTGTTGCTTTTCATGGTGCTGTGGTTTACGTTCAGCTATCTGCCCATTGCGCATATGGTGTGGTTCTGGATGGGGCCTGATGCATACACCGATGCCAAGTTAGTGGATGAGTTGACCAGCAAAGCAGGCTTGATTTGGCAGTGGGGTGCGCTGGATTTCGCAGGTGGTACGGTGGTGCATATCAATGCTGCGGTTGCCGGCTTGGTGGGCGCTTACTTGGTTGGCAAGCGGATTGGCTATGGTAAAGAAGCGATGACCCCGCACAGCTTAACCCTCACGATGGTGGGTGCGTCTATGCTGTGGGTCGGTTGGTTCGGTTTTAATGCGGGTTCCGCGTTAGAAGCGAATGGCACGGCGGCATTGGCATTCATCAATACTTTTACGGCAACCGCTGCCGCGGTGTTGTCCTGGAGTTTTGGCGAGTGGCTGGGTAAAGGTAAACCTTCCATGCTGGGAGCCGCATCGGGTGCGGTAGCAGGCTTGGTCGCCATTACACCGGCGGCGGGTAATGTCGGCTTGATGGGGGCAATCGTCATTGGCTTGTTGGCCGGTATTGCTTGCTTGTGGGGGGTGACAGGCTTGAAACGGTTGCTCGGCGCCGATGATTCACTCGATGTGTTTGGGGTTCACGGTGTTGGCGGTATCCTCGGCGCCTTGTTGACGGGTGTCTTTAACTCGCCCGCCTTGGGCGGCCCTGGTTATGTGAGTGATTGGGTCACCGGTACCGTGATTAAAGCGGCAGAGTATTCAATTGCCGCCCAAGTCTGGACACAAGCTAAGGGGGTGCTCGTTACCATCGTTTGGTCCGCTGTTGTCTCCTTCGTCGCCTACAAGATCGTTGATTTGGTGATCGGCTTGCGGGTGAGCGAAGAAGAAGAGCGCGAAGGCCTGGATATTAACTCGCACGGCGAAACGGCTTACCACGACTAAGCGGTAACAAACAGAAGGATTCGGAGGAGACCCTTTCCTGAAAGTTAGCAGATTCGTCTGCCATTTGGCCCCACCCCGGTGGGGCCTATTTTTTATGCTGATTGGGCGGGTTTGTGTTGTCGGACGTCACAAAACTGTCAATTTTTGCGACGCAGGCTATACAGCGCGAGGCTTTTAACGCAGAATTTATGCTCTAGGGGGCGCAGGCAGAAGCGGGTCTCTGTCAGCGCAAATCTATTTCCTTGGCTCGATACGTTGAGGAAATGGTTGGGTTAAAGAGGCATAAAAATTGAGACAAATCCAAAGGAATCGATCATGGCGTCGGATGTGAAAGCACGGCGCTTAGGCTGTCATGGATTGAATGAACATGAAGTGATGGTACTGCGTTCGATGTTGCGCTTATTTGGCGCTCGTGGCCAAACGCCATGGGAGTTGCAACCACAGCCACCCTTTGATGCGGTGATTGTGCCTGATATGCGCTCTGAGTTAGATCAAGAAGGTTTGCCTTCACGTCTGTTCATTCGCACGGGCCTGAACCCGGCGACCGTCAATGGTGAGCGACGGACCAGTGAAGATTTCATTGTGCGACCGATCCGGGCACTGCCCCTGTTTGAGAAGCTGAATGAAATTGATCGCTTAATCAGCATGAAAGAACCCCAACACGCCCCAGCGCAGCGTGAATGGGCCGATGTCTTGATGGACTATTGGGATAACGGCGGCGGCTTTCTGGTGAAGACGGCGGCGACGAAAGTCATTATTTTCCCTCAGGCGCGGCGTTTTTTACCGGAGCGTCCCGATTTATCAGTAGCTGAAATTGTTCGTTCCCCGGTATTGAGTATCAAGCCGATCGAGCAGGAGCGGGCAGAGCAAATTCTGAAAGAGCGGCGCACCCGTGGCTTAGGCTGGCTGGGTTGGTATGCGGGCCACTATTACCCGCTGGAAGTCCTACTGGTTCCCACCTCAGCGGACGTGCCGATTCAACTGCGCCGCTGGCCAGATTTTGGTACTTTAGACCATTTGCCAGAATATTTTAATCTGGCGGGCTTGCTCAATCGTTATTCCATGACCGTGGCACAGTTGATTGAAGCGTCAGCGTTACCCCCTGAGACTGTTTATCGATTCTTGAACGCGACTTATTTGTCGGGCCTCTTGGTAGAAGCCCGTGAGAAAGGTTGGTTAAGCTGGTTGAAGCGCGGCTACAACCCCCAAGCGCAGGAAAAACTTGGGGTCATTGCAGCGATACGTCGAAAATTGGGGCTCTAACAATGACCGCCGCTCAACATTACAAAATCGTTTTTACTGGCACCATGGGGGCAGGTAAGACAACCGCAATTACCGCAATCAGTGAAATCCCCCCCGTTGTCACCGATGTGGCCAATCTGGATCAAGCTGCGTTTGCCAAGGAAACGACCACCGTGGGCCTAGACTATGGTGAACTGACCCTCGATGGGCAAGCCAAATTATTGCTCTACGGCACCCCGGGCCAAGATCGCTTCGATTTCATGTGGCCTATTTTGGCGCAAGGCGCGCTCGGGGTAATTTTACTGGTGGACAACAGCCGCCCTGATCCGTTGGAAGACGTGAGTTATTACTTAAAGCATTTTCGCGAGCATGCAGAAGAGGGTGCGGTCGTCCTGGGGATAGGACGTACAGAAACACATCGGCGACCAAAGGTAGAACAGTATGCCCAGGCCTTGCAGAGCAAAGGCTGGCGCCTGCCCATTTTGCAGGTCGACGTCCGCCGCAAAAAAGATGTGTTGATCCTATTGCAAGCACTCATGAGTTCCCTAGAGGCAGGAGCGCGCTGATGCAGATCAGTAAGGTCCTGACAGCGATTTGTCAACAGCAACTCAGCAAGCTGCGCCAGCAAATCCCCCCCATTCAAGGGTTGCTGTTGGCAACGGTAGATGGGTTTCAGATCGCCTTTGAGTGGTCTGATCCACAAGCAGGTGGGCGCCTGTCTGCCATGACTGCCTCCCTGCATGCGCTCAGCCATACCCTGGCGCGGGAGGCGGGGGCGGGCGTTTGTCAGTCGATTGTACTGAATGGCCCACACGCCCGCGTGTTAGTGGTTGAGGTACCGAATCTGAGTCAAGCCGCATTAACCAAAGGCCGACAAAACTCCCCCTTGCTGTTGACGGTCGTGGCTTCCCTAGAGGCGGATTTAACTGAACTGGCCCACGCTGGTCAGGCGATTGCGCAAGAAATTGGGCAAAAGTTCTCTCTTTTGCATGAATAAAGCCCGTCCTGCGATGAGGCGTTGATCCGCGGTCTCTCCACGATGCAATCAGCTTCCTGGTTGAAATCGAGATTTCTGGCACAATCTAATGCCTTTGACTCAATCAGGGAAAGAAAATATGGTGCCGCATCTTGTTACTGCACTGCATGGCCCGCTGCTCGCATTAGAACAAAAAATTCTCGACGCGGCGCCAGCAGTCGAACGCTGGTTTCGGTTGGAGTGGCAAGAACACACCCCACCGTTTTATTGCTCCGTCGATTTACGCAATAGCGGTTTCAAAGTGGCGCCCGTCGACACCAACCTGTTTCCGGGTGGCTTTAATAATCTGGCCCCGGATATGTTGCCCCTCGCCGTGCAGGCGGCGATGGCGGCAATTGAGAAAATTTGTCCAGACGCGCGTAACCTCTTGCTGATCCCTGAGCGGCATACCCGCAATCAATTCTATTTGCAGAATGTGCAGCGCCTAACTCAAATTTTGCGCCAAACCGGGTTAAATGTTCGCTTGGGCTCGCTTTCTGAAGAGATCACCGAACCGACTACCTTGACATTAAATGATGGCAGTGAGTTACTGCTAGAGCCCTTAGTGCGCCAAGGGCGGCGCTTGGGTCTCAAGGATTTCGACCCCTGTACGATTTTATTGAATAATGATTTATCGGCAGGCGCACCACGCGTATTGCAACATTTAAACGAACAATTCGTCTTGCCCCCCCTGCATGCGGGCTGGACAGTGCGCCGTAAATCGACGCATTTCTCTGCCTACGACGATGTCGCAAAAAAGTTTGCCAAAGCGTTTGACCTTGATCCTTGGATGCTGAATCCTCTCCATGCCGCTTGTGATGAAGTGGATTTTCATGCGGGCGTCGGGATTGATTGTTTAGCCACTCAAGTAGAAACCTTATTGAAAAAAATTCGCAGTAAATACCGCGAGTACGGCATCAAGGAAACGCCTTACGTGGTTATTAAAGCTGATGCGGGTACCTATGGCATGGGCATTATGACGGTGCGTGACCCGATTGAATTGACCCAACTCAATCGCAAACAGCGCAATAAAATGGCGGTCGTTAAAGAAGGTTTGAATGTCAGCCAAGTGATTCTGCAAGAAGGGGTTCACACCTTCGAGTCGATTAATGAGGCCGTCGCTGAGCCAGTGGTCTATATGATTGATCGTTATGTCGTGGGAGGCTTTTACCGCGTGCATACAGAACGTGGCGCCGATGAAAACTTAAATGCCCCCGGGATGCATTTCCAACCGCTGGCTTTTGCCAATAGCTGTAATTTGCCAGACTGTAATTCCGCATTGAGCGCTGGCCCCAATCGTTTTTATATGTATGGCGTGATTGCGAGACTGGCGCTGCTCGCGGCGTCGCTGGAGCTGGAAAGAACCGATCCTGATCAAGAAAAATATACAGGTTAATCATGGACTTGCTTTTTATCATCGACCCACTGCCCAGCCTGAAAATCTACAAAGATTCTAGCTACGCGATGATGCGTGAAGCAGCCCAGCGTGGGCACCAGCTGCATATTGCTTATTTAGAGGACTTAGCGGTGCAGCAAGGTCAGGTGGTGGCGCGAGCAACTCCACTAGCTTTACAGGAAGGGCCTGACTGGTATCACTGTGGCGCGGCGACTCACCGCACTTTGGCCAGCTTTGATGCGGTGTTGATGCGGAAAGACCCACCGTTTGATCTGGAATACTTGTACGCCACCCATTTGTTGCAACAAGCGGTGCAGGCGGGGGCAAAGGTCTGGAACGACCCGCAGGCGTTGCGGGACCACAATGAAAAATTGGCCATTCTGACCTTTCCCCAATTCACCGCGCCGACCTTGGTCGCCAAGTCGGCCACGACACTGAAAGCGTTTATCGCCGAGCAGGAAGAGGTGGTGTTGAAACCCCTGGATGGTATGGGGGGGAGCGGCATTTTTCGGGTGCGTGTCAACGATCCGAACCTCAGTGTGATTCTCGAAACCATGACGCGCCAAGGGCAACAAACCATTATGGCGCAGCGCTATTTGCCGCAGATTGAAGCGGGTGATAAGCGGATTTTATTGATCGCAGGCAAGCCCGTTCCCTATTGCCTGGCACGCATTCCTGCTCCCGGCGAAACCCGCGGTAATCTCGCCGCTGGTGGTACCGGACGCGCCCAAGCTCTCTCTGCAAGCGATCTCGAGATCGCCAACACGCTCGGCCCGATTCTCTGGGCGCGCGGGTTGTTTTTAGTTGGTTTGGATGTGATTGGTACGCACTTGACAGAAATCAACGTAACCAGCCCCACCTGTTTTCAAGAAATTACACAACAAACCGGCTTTAATGTCGCCCAGCACTTCATAGAAGCACTAGAATTAGTCTAATTTCCTAACTGGCGATATCCATGATCGGTATTCTTATCATCAGCCATGCGCCCCTTGGCGCGGCGCTCGTGGCGTGTGCCAAGCATGTTTTTAGTGAGCCACCAGAACACTTTGCCGTCTTGGATGTTGTCCCCGATACGGAACCACAGCTTTTGATGCAGCAGGCGACAACTTTGACCAAACAAGTGAATGCCGGCCAAGGGGTGCTGGTCCTGACCGATTTGTTTGGCGGGACCCCTTCTAACATTGCAACCCAGCTCGGTGCAGCGGCGGCAGCGGGCGGCGCCAGCGAACGGGTGGCGGTGATCACCGGCGTGAATCTGCCCATGTTGCTGCGAGCAATTACCTACCGACATACGGACCTTGCAACCGTTGTTGAAAAAGCCATGAGTGGGGCGACCAATGGCATAGTGAACTTGGTTTCCAAGGCACCCCAGGCACAAACTAGAAAATTCAATGATTCTTCAGGAGGAGATGGCAATGGTGCAAGCGGAAACGACCATAGTCAATAAATTGGGCTTACACGCTCGGGCGTCAGCGAAATTAACCCAAACTGCCGGCAAGTTCCAATCGGAGGTATGGATCGCCAAGGGCAGTCGCAAAGTCAATGCAAAAAGCATTATGGGTGTGATGATGCTGGCGGCCGGTAAAGGGTCGGTGGTTCAGCTCGAAGCCAGCGGGGTCGATGAACAGGCGGCGGTTGACGCCTTGTTGGCGTTGATTGCCAATAAATTCGACGAAGGCGAATAAACGATGGCGTTTACCCTCCACGGCATTGCAGTATCGCGCGGGATCGCGATTGGACGTTCACATTTACTCTCGTCCGCGACGGCGGAGGTCGCCCATTATCTAATTCAGGAAAATGCCGTTGAAGATGAAATTGCGCGCTTTAATGCGGCAGTTGGATCCGTCCATGAAGAGTTAGCCACCCTCAAGGGTGAACTGCCTGCAGATGCCCCCCCGGAATTAGCCGCTTTTCTCGAGTTGCATTCATTAATTCTGTCAGATCATTTATTGTCCGCTGAACCACGCCGCTGGATTCAAGAGCGACACTACAACGCCGAATGGGCACTGACAACCCAAATGGAAGCGGTGGTCGCGCAGTTTGATGCGATTGAAGATGAGTATATGCGCGAGCGTGGCAATGATGTGCGACAAGTGGTGGATCGGGTCTTAAGGGCACTCACCGGGATGTATAACACCCTGCCAGAGCATGACGAAACGGCCGCTGCAGAGATGCTGTTAGTCGCGCACGACATTGCGCCGCATGACATGCTGCAATTTAAAGATCACCGATTTGCCGGTTTTGTCACTGACCTTGGTGGCGTAACCTCGCATACCGCGATTGTTGCGCGTAGCCTGGGCATTCCTGCGGTCGTTGGCTTGCAAAGCGCGCGGCATTTGATCAAGCAAGACGAGTGGATCATTGTTGATGGTGATGCCGGCGTGGTGATTGTCGATCCAGATCCGCTGGTGCTGGAAGAATATCGCGTTCGTCAAAGCGAGCTCGAGCTTGATAAAAAGCGTTTACGCCGTTTGCGTGGCATGGCCGCGCAAACGATGGATGGCACCACGGTTGAGCTACATGCCAATATTGAACTACCCGCAGATGTGCCGGCGGCGCTCGATGCCGGCGCAACTGGGGTGGGCTTATTCCGCACCGAGTTTTTATTTATGAATCGCGAGACTTTGCCGGATGAGGAAGAGCAGTTCGTCGCTTACCGGCAAGTAGTCGAGCAAATGCCACACTATCCGATTACCATCCGTACGCTGGATATTGGCGCTGATAAATCCTTTGGCAGCAGCCTGGATGCAGGGCATGCGGTTTCAATTAATCCAGCGCTTGGTTTACGGGCGATTCGCTATTGTTTAGCCGAACCACCGCTGTTTTTAACGCAACTGCGGGCGATTTTACGGGCCAGCGCGTTTGGCAAAATCAAGTTATTGATTCCGATGCTGGCGCATGCCCATGAAATCGATCAAAGCTTGGCCTTAATTGAGCAGGCCAAAGCCCAGCTGCGTAAACGTGGCCAGGCCTTTGATGACACGATTCCGGTCGGCGGCATGATTGAAATTCCAGCAGCGGTGCTGGCGATTGGCTTATTTACCAAGCGTCTGCAATTCCTGTCTATTGGCACCAATGACCTGATTCAATATGCCCTCGCCATTGATCGTGCCGATAATGCGGTCGCCCATTTATACGATCCATTACACCCGGCGATTTTGCAACTCTTAAGCCTTACCATCCAAGCCGGTGCGCGGGCCGGGCTGCCCGTTTCCGTTTGTGGCGAAATGGCGGGTGAACCAAAATTGACGCGCCTGCTGTTGGGGTTGGGCTTGCGCCAATTTTCTATGCATCCCTCGCAACTGCTGATGGTCAAGCAGGAAATCTTGCGCGCCGACTTGCCCAGCATTGAGGCGATTGTGAAAAAGATGCTGAAAGCCCAAGAGCCAGACAAGATTCGGGAGTGGGTGCAGCAGCTTGTTACTTAGTGGCGCAAAGATAGCGTGAAGGTTGGCTAATCCTGATTCGATTGATCTTCGGGCAGATAGCCCGCCGGATCGTCGGCGACATGATCTGCATGCGCAATCAACAGCGCCAAGGGAATCGTGTCTAATGCCGCCAGATGCGTGGCTTCTAAGACGACGCGCGGGGCACACCCCCCTTCATAGGCTTCCAACCAGCGGCGGGCGCATAAGCACCAGCGATCACCAGGTTTTAGCCCTGGAAAGTCATACGCCGGGCGTGGGGTCGATAAATCGTTACCCCGTAACATTGAATAAGCCAGAAACGCCGCCGTCACAATCGCACACACCGTATGCGACCCAGAATCGCCAGCCACAGCCTGACAACAGCCATCGCGCAGATACCCGGTGCGCGGCGTTAATCCACATAATTTGAGTGGCCCACCCAAGACATTTTTTGCTGTTTCTGTTGCCGCCATGCTGACTCCCTTGACCGATTTACCAGTGCGTCGCTTAGGTAATGCCATTCGCGCTGCGCTTGAAGCACAGCACGCCAATTCCCGCCACCATTAAGACCCCACCGAAGAAACGTTGCTGAATTTTCTGTGCAGCACTGCTTTTAAACCAGCGCTGCAAGTGGGCAGCCAGCAGGGCATAGCCATGCATGACGATTAGGTCAACCGTCGTCATGGTGAGGGCCATACAAATAAACTGATTGAGTTGCGGCGCATTCGGATCAATGAACTGTGGGAGCACCGCCACCATAAAAACAATTCCTTTGGGGTTCGTTGCATTGGTTAAAAAGCCATACAAAAAGCGTTGTCGCGCGCCTAAAATCTGCTTATCACCAGCCGCTGATGATTCAGCTTGAGGTTGTCTGCTGGCTTGGCGCCATTGCTGCCAGCCAATATAAAAAAGATAGCCTGCGCCAATCCATTTGACGGTACTAAAAGCCATTTCAGACGCTAACAGTAATGTGCCGACCCCCGCCATGGCGAGCGCCATGATCAACAACAAACCCGCTTGCAACCCTAAAATCGTGATGCTGGTTTGACGCAGGCCGTAATTCAGGCCGTGGTTCATCGAAATAACCGCACCATTGCCCGGTGATAAGGCAATTACCCAGCAAGCAAAAAAATAGGGTAGCCAGAGGTCCAGTGTCATGTGATCTTTCCTCGCTCTCGTTGATGAATCAAGCGCTACCAAGTCTAGCCGGGTTTGCGCGCTGCCGGCGGGCGATAAACCATAGCAGCGCAGCAAGTTGACACGCCAATAGCGCGCCAAAGCTGGCTTGATAAGCAATACCCTCCGCCCAGCCGCCCGCACGCAGCGCATCAATCCCGATACCTAACCCCCATTGCACGACAAAGGCACCAAAGAAAATCATGAAATTCAAGGCGGTTGTTGCCCGCCCACTCATGTGTATCGGGAAATGTAAGTTGATCGCGGTGTAGCCCAGCGACATGACACAGGTACTCACACTATACCCAATCCACCACGCTTCCGCGTGTTGCGGTCCAAACCAGATAATCCCCGCCAATAAGCCCTGTGATAAAGCCATGCCGGCTGTCATCGCGTGCGCCAAGGGGATCTGCCGTTGCATCAGCCAGCGTGCGAGCCAGCCTAAAAAGAAATAACTCACGAGCAGCGCAATGCCCATATGGAACAGCGTTTGCGCGCTGGCATGGGCGTTTAAGCCGCTGACCCGCTGCATCCATGGCCCTGCCCATAGCCCTTGAATCGCCATAAAGCCCCCGTGGATAAAAAAGGCAGGAGGCGCATAACGCCAGAAAGTAGCGCTACGTAGAATCTGTTGAAATCCTTGCCATTGCTGATGCCATGATTCCTGCTGTTTAGGCAGAGAGCCATGCGCTGATGCCGCTGCATGATTAGGTAGCAGCGTAGCTTGCAAACAGAGGGCAAGTAACAGCAGGCCTGCGATCAACCAAAATAGTCCACGCCAACCCACGATTGGTAAGGCATAGCTCACGGGTAGGGTGGCTGAGAGCGCCCCAGCGGTACCGACCATCAACATCCAAGAAGAAAGAGGCGCTTGCCATTTTTCTGCAAACCATTGGCGGTAGCCCTTATAAGGGGCCATCAGACATGCCGACACCCCAACCCCGATCGCGGCCCGCGCCAAACACAGCATGAAAAAATTAGGCGCCAAAGCGAATAGCACGCTCCCTGCTGCCGCGACCAGCAGCAAGCAGACTTCCACCCGCTTGGGACCATAACGATCAAGCAGCAGACCCAACGGTAATTGCATGCTGGCAAAGGTCAAAAAATACAAACTGCTTAAGAAACCCAATTGTGCGCTACTGACGCCCAGCTCGAGTTGAAGCGGCACCCCAATGACAGCATTAACCGCCCGGAGTCCGTAAGATAGCCAGTACGCAAGGGCAAAACTGACAAAAATAGCGACTGAGCGTGAGCGCGTAAAAGGGGGCAGAGCGGTAGGCAGAGACGGGGTTGAGAAGGGGCTTAACATTATTTATCGGCGCTTGCTGGAGAGCTTAATGGGGCTGAATCAATTCAAAACCTTGTAAAAAGGTGTCGACTTGGTCGGGCAGCCAAGCTGCTGCTGGTCCGATGACGAGAGCGGCATAGACGCCCCCACCGGTTGCCGACGTTGCCGAGGCAGGTGAGATAGGCCCGATAAGCCCAGCGGGCAGCAATCCACTGCGCAGCTGCAGCCGGTAGGGTTGGCCTTGGTGTTCCCCTCGCGCTTCTTGCCAAATTTCATGCAGGATCGGTTGCCCCGCGCGGGTCGGTGCCGTCAGCGGCAAGACGGCGTGTTGGGCACGAATATTGGTTGACCATGACAACAACAGCGCTTGCTGAATCTGCTCTAGCTGAGCGCGATCCGTTGGCGCGGGGCTGGTCACAATCGCTACCGCAAATAAGGTATCGCCAATTTTTGCCGATTGCAGTGAGAGCGGGTAGTCGGCCCCAGCCAAGGGTATGGCCCGGGTTGCACTGACGGGCTTCGCCGGAAACAGCGCACGATAGGGATAGGTAGGATGCTGCAGCTGTCGCCAATCATAAGTTGGGCTGCAAGCAGATAATGCGATCAAAGTGCCGATCGTCAAACAGCCTTGAGCCAACCATCGCCACAGCGGTGAGGAGAATAAGCGCATCAATAAACGGGGTAGAAACAACATGGGCAGACACATCAAGCAGACAAGTTACAATCATACGCGTTCGTGCCACTGCGCGTAGTCCGCTTGCGTAAAATTCGTTGCGGCGCATTGCCGCATTGTCGCCAAGCCGCTGCGCTAACAAAGACACCTTCCCGCCTTCCTCACCGAGGATTAGGCCGCCTCTTTTTCTAACAGGTATCATGTCTTTTCATTACTGGTTTTTTGATCTTGACAATACGCTGCATCACGCTGGGGTGGCGATTTTTCCGCGCATTAATCAGATGATGACAGCCTATGTGGCTGAAAAGCTTTGTTTAGACCTGGTGTCGGCACAGTCACTGCGCCAAGCTTACTGGCAGCGCTATGGGGCGACCATGCTCGGGCTGATTCGCCATCACGCGATTGATCCCCATGAATTTCTGGCCGCGAGCCATACTTTTCCTGATCTGGCCACCTTAATTCGCAGTGAGCGCGGCTTGCGGGACAGTTTACGGCGCTTGCCTGGGCATAAACGCTTGTTGACGAACGCCCCCTATGGTTATGCAACGCGGGTTATTCAACATTTGGGCTTGCACATGCAGCTCGGCCGGCTCTATGCGATTGAGCATATGCGCTTGCACGGGGAGTATCGCCCTAAGCCTTCCCGGCGCATGTTACGCGCCATCCTGGCGCGCGAGCGGATTCCTGCCCGTCGGGCTGTTTTAATCGAAGATTCACTGGAAAATCTCAAGGCAGCGCGGGCATTAGGGATGCGTACCGTTTGGGTCACTGGATTACTTGGTCCAGGGCAGATCGGCGCGAATGGACGGGTGCAACCACGTTTGAAGCCAAAATGGTGTGATGTTCAAGTAAAATCTATTCAACAATTAGCCCGGGTCAGTCAACGTCTGGCCTCTCCCTCTTAACCTTCAGTAACCTAACCGACTTAGGTGGAACGCGATGACTGCGCAACCCAGCGAAAAAAAGCTCCGCATTTTGCAAGCCTTGGCCACCATGCTTGAAGACCCTAAGGGGGAGAAAATTACCACGGCTGCCTTAGCTGCCCGCTTGGATGTTTCAGAGGCCGCGCTCTATCGGCATTTCGCCAGTAAGGCACAAATGTATGAAGGCCTGATCGAGTTTATTGAAAGCAGTATTTTTGGGCTGATTAATCAGATTACCACCAGCGAAGAAGCAGGTTTGCGGCAAGCCCAGGCAATCGTTTCCATGTTACTTAACTTTGCGGAAAAAAATCCGGGGATGACCCGCGTCATGACTGGCGAGGTCTTGCTACACGAGAACACCCGATTGCAAGAGCGGATGAACCAGTTTATCGATCGCGTGGAACTTTCTTTAAAGCAAGCACTCCGAATTGCAGCCAGTCAGGGCAATGGCACTGAGGCCCAAGCAGTCGTTCAAGCCAATATCTTGATTGCTTTCGTGCTGGGCCGCTGGCAGCGCTATGCCAAAACCGCTTTCGCTAAAAAGCCGACTGAGCCTGGTGAGGCTATTGCCATCCTGCTGCGCTAGCTCAGAGATCCCTTCGCTATCATTCATTCTTGGAGTTCAGAGTGGCCATGTTTGTATTCAGCTTATCGCCCGTTACCCTCAGTCGGTGGCTCACCACGGCATTACTGGCGATAAGTTTGCCTGGTTGGGCCAATGAGAGCTTGCCGTTGCAGCTTGATCGTAGCCCACACTCCACCCTGCTTGGGGCCAGCACACTGGCGTCAGCAACCTCACCGCGCGTTGAAGAGCAATCCCGTACCCAAGCGGTAGCGGGATCGGCGCCTGGGGTAGTCAATGCGACTGTGCGGCGAGATGCTTTTGCTCCCTATCTATTTACGCCAGCCGAAAACCCGGGCCAGGGGCTCACCGGTTATTGGAATAAAAGTAAGCATTTCCTTGGGCAGATTTGGGATCAAGGCCGCGAGGAGATTTTTCTGAGTGGGTATGCTTACCATGACCCCGGTACTTATACTGATGAAAAACTAAAAACCCTTAATAACAATGCTTGGGGCGGTGGCTATGGCCGCACGGTTGTATCAGAGCGTGGGAATGAACATACGGTCTATGCCATGGCATTCTTGGAGTCACACAAAAAAGTACAACCGATGGCCGGCTACGCCTATCAAGCTATCTGGGGCGACCGCATCCGTTTTGGGGCTGGGGCATCGGTATTGGTGACGCAGCGCCCGGATATTTTTGGCGGCGTACCCTTCCCAGCCGCGTTCCCCTTGTTTAGCATTGGGACGAAAAAAGCCACCCTGAATCTGGTTCCCATCCCTAAGCTGAGCAACAGCAAAAACGCGAACAATGGCAATGTGCTCTTTGCCTTTGTCCGCGTTCATTGGGACCGAGAATGAGGCCCGATAAAAAAGCCTACTTCAACGCGCCGAAAACCTTGCTCAACACGGCACTGCCAGCGGCAACCGGATTGGCGCGAATTTTTTGCTCTTCTTCCGCGATCATGACATACAGCCCATCCAGGGCTTTTTGTGTCACATAGTGATCGATAGAGGCTTGCTCTTGGCTGACGATACCAAGTTTAGCCCCTTGCCCTGCCAATTGATCATACTTGCTGGCAAGCTCAACCTTGGCTGTTTGCTGTTTCACAATCGGTAAAAATTTTTCAGCCAGGGGGGCCGCTGTTTTTTCGCGGAAGAACTGCGTTACAGAGCCTTCCCCGCCGCTCAATATTTTTTTAGCATCTTCGACAGACATTGATTTGACCGCATTGCTGAGTAACGTTTTGGCTTGTGGTACCGCTTGCTCAGCCGCTCGATTCATGGCGACAACCAGCTCATCAGCGCGCTTTTGTTGGCCAAACATGCGCAGGCCAGCCTCAATCTTTTGTAGGCTTTCTGGCAGCGGAATTTTGACTTTGTCATTGCCCAAAAAGCCATTCTCTTTACCCAGCAAACCAACTGCAGCATCCGCCCCTTTTGCCAAGGCCGCCTTAACAGCGGCACCCGCCTCTTTTTCATTCACGGATGCCAAGCCCGACGCTTGCGCTTGTGCGAAACCTGTGGCAGTCAATAGCGCGGACACGGCAGCGATGCGCAGTGCTTTTATAATACGGTGATCATTAATGTGTTGTAGCATGTCTTTTCCTTTCTGATGGAGCTGTGATGTTGCGCCGAAAATCTTCTTGGTGGTTGGCAGTCTGTGCTGGATTGATCGTGCTCGGCTTTATCTGGCAAGCCTTTCGCCCTGCTGCCAATGCCCCGGCTTTGACCTATACCACCCTGAGTGGCAGCCCACTCTCCACGGCCAGCTTGCGGGGCAAAGTGTATCTCGTCAACTTCTGGGCGACTACTTGTACCACTTGCGTCGCTGAAATGCCAGAATTGGTGACAACATTTAACAAATATCAGCCACAGGGGTTTGAGTTGATTGCGGTGGCAATGCAATATGACCGCCCTGATTATGTGGTGAGCTTTACCCAGCAGCGCCAGCTTCCATTTACCGTCGCGCTTGATACACAAGGGCAAGCGGCCGAGGCGTTTGGCCAGGTCGTCATGACGCCCACGACTTTTCTGGTTGATAAAGAAGGTCGTATTTTGAAGCGCTATTTGGGCAAACCCAATTTCGCTGAATTGCATGGTCTGATTGAGTCGGCCCTCGCTGCTCCCCATGCCTGATGTAACCCGTGCCTTTGGCGGTCTAAATCGCCTCTATGGGGCTGAAACCCTGGCTATATTGCAAACCAGTCACGTCTGTGTGATTGGTATTGGCGGCGTCGGTTCATGGGCCGCCGAAGCCCTCGCCCGCTGTGGGGTGGGCACGCTGACCTTGATTGATCTTGATCATATCGCCGAATCGAATCTCAACCGGCAAATTCATGCGCTAACCCATACGCTAGGACAAGCCAAAGTCACCGCCATGCGTGAACGGATTGCGCTGATTAACCCCGATTGCCACGTGCAAGAAGTAGATGAATTTATTGCTGCGGAGAATGTCGCCACACTGATTGGCGCACTGCCGAGCCATGCTGTCGTCGTCGATGCCTGTGACGATGGCCGCGCTAAAACCGTCCTGCTGGCATACTGCAAACGCAATGGCTATCGCATCATTACTTGCGGGGCCGCCGGGGGCCGGCGCGACCCCACCCGCTTGCGAGTCGATGACTTGGCCCGCACGCAAGGCGATCCGATTGCGGCTAAGCTCCGTGCGAATTTGCGTCGGCTGCATGGTTTTAGCCGTGACCCAAAAAAGAAATTTGGGATTCCCTGTGTGTATTCGGATGAACCCATTGTGCAACCCAAAACCCAGCAGGCCTGCGATATAAACAGCACAGCGCAAGGTGTAGACGCAGCCCCGCAAGGCTTGAGTTGCGCAGGCTATGGTTCCAGCGTGATGGTGACGGCCAGCATGGGAATGGTGCTCGCGCAGCAAGCGCTAGCACAGCTCTTGAGTAAAGCGGCAAGTTAAACAAGGCACTCTATGCTCAAAGCGCTCACCCTGATTTTGCTCTTTCAACTCGCGGGGGAAACCATCACCCTGCTGTGTGGATTACCTATCCCCGGCCCAGTGATTGGCATGGCGTTATTGTTTGCGGCATTGCTCTGGCGTGGCCGCAAGCATCAGAACATTCCACTCCCGCTGCGTCAAACCGCACAGCAACTCCTGCAACATTTATCGCTATTGTTTGTACCCGCTGGGGTTGGCGTGATGCTGCACATAGAACGTATTACTCACGAGTGGCTACCCATCACCCTGGCGCTGGTTGGCAGCACCCTTGCTGCGATTGTTGTCACTGCCTGGGTCTTGCAACGGGGTATGCGAGGCCATGAGCAGATTGAGCCGGGAGAATCTTCATGAGCCCGCGCATTACCGAAGTGTGGGTGTATTTATCCGCCACGCCTTTGCTGGGGCTCACCCTCACGCTGGTGGTATACCAAGCGGCGGTATGGCTCAGCGCTCGCTGTGGGCAACATCCCCTGGTCAATCCAGTCCTCATCAGCATTCTGGTGTTGGTGGGTTTACTCAGTGCGACCGGAACACCTTATAAAACCTATTTTGATGGTGCGCAATTCGTCCACTTCCTGTTAGGACCAGCGACGGTCGCCCTTGCCATTCCGCTATACGCGCAATTCAATCAAGTTAAACGCCTGCTAGGGCCACTGCTTGTCGCGCTAATTGCTGGCTCGCTCGCTGCCGTCATGGTGGCATTACTGATTGGCAAACTCTGCGGCGCTAGCCTGCCAACCTTGCTTTCCCTTGCCCCCAAATCCGTTACCACGCCGATTGCCATGGGCATCGCCGAGCGGATTGGCGGCTTACCCTCGCTCACCTCCGTCTTGGTGATTTTGACGGGCATCCTCGGCGCAGTTCTCGCACAACCGCTCTATCGCCTGATTCATTGCCCACAGCCTGCCGTGCAGGGCTTTGCGTTGGGTGTGGCCTCCCACGGCATTGGCACGGCCCGCGCCTTTCAGCTCGGTGAACGTGAGGGTGCTTTTGCTGCCCTCGCCATGGGTCTGCATGGCATGGTGTGTGCGCTGTATTTGCCGGCACTGATCGCACTGCTACGGGATTGGTTAATCTAATCCA
Source organism: Parvibium lacunae (assembly GCF_003335215.1). Classification (GTDB taxonomy): domain Bacteria; phylum Pseudomonadota; class Gammaproteobacteria; order Burkholderiales; family Burkholderiaceae_D; genus Parvibium; species Parvibium lacunae. Next base: position 177,275 of record NZ_QPGB01000004.1, read on the forward strand.
AAACCCTCAATCCTTTCAACGATCGGGCATGCTGAACTGCTCCGCTTGGTGCACGTCCTGGTAGGTCAACATCGCTATTAGGGCTTGCTCTTTCTCGTCATCAAAGCCACACGCCCCATCCCATTGGGTTGGATTTTCATACGTCCCAAACAGCATGTCCCACCAGACAATATCCCCATAGTTATTTTTATGCCGCCCATACTCATGATGAATACGATGCATTTCAGGACGCTGGAAAATATAACCAATCCACTGCGGAGTGCGGATATTCGTATGGTAAAAAAATTCACCCAGTGCCGTACATGCTGTGTAGACGGCTGCGGCTTCAAGATTGAGGCCAAGCAAGGTATACACAAGTAGACTTCCAATGATTGAGTTCGCCACCATTTCACCGGGGTGTTTATAGAACGAGGTAATCACCTCTAAGCGCTGTGGGCTGTGATGTATTTGATGAAAGCCGCGCCACAAGCAATCGTACTCATGCCGCCAGCGATGCCACCAATAAAAAACGAATGTCGCAATAAAATATGCAAACAGCCCAGCCCCCCACGTGGGCAAATAGTGAGATACATGAAATAGCGAATTTCCAAACAACCATTTTTCCCAAGTCACCCCTGCCAGCAACACCACCCCCAGTTGAACACAGTTAACCAGAGCCACTCTGAGCGGCCAAGTTTTAACCTTGGGCAGTGTCCAGCCCGGCTTGAATCGTTCGATGAGGATACACGCCACGCCCACCCCTAAAATAAGATTCAACATGCAACCTCCATATCGTTCTGATTGGATTCATAGACATTTACCACTTGGGCACTCCGCAACATACTCGCCGGGGTAACGGTACGACGCTGCCAAGGAATCCAACCAAAGTACCAGCAGCGCCAAAAACCTAATTTGGCGCGGGGGTTGTGTTGCAATAGGGTGGCGAAATTTTCGACCTCGCCCACAGTCAGCCCCACCGCTTCTTGCAACACTTCGTACACCAAGCGTGAACAAAATTGCCGGCGGGAATACAGATCAAAACCGGTGTCGTACAAAATCCCCATGCGCTTATCGGCCGCCGCCACAATCGCTTGTGTTTGTTCTGCGGTAAAGCTCATGCGTGGGCGCTTAACGGCGACGCGCCCCTGTGTGCTGCGGTTAATGAATGTATCCAGCGAGGTGCGTTTGGAAAAGGGAAAAGTGCTTTCTGCAATTACCACCGCGCTGCCGTCTGCCTGAACCACGATGCCAACGTGGTTTGTCCATGATGCAGTGGCATCTGAAACCATTTTGAATGGTTTGGCACACACATCAATAAAGACCAAATCGCCAATCTTTAATTGCCGCGCCAATTCTTGTATTGCTGCTGTATTCATCGTCTGCTCCTGATTTATATTTACAAACCGCCAATTCATTGCGCGGTTTCATTAAAACGCTTAAGGCCAAATACTTTCGTCATGACCCAATCCAACACTTTCCAAAAACCCATTTTTTCTAAAACTGGGTTGGTAAAGTTGGTAATCACACAGTAGTGCGTATCCTTCTCGCCAGTGTGGTGGCGCCCATGTTCACGGGGCGTTTGCAGGATTCGTAGCTTTTGTAAGCTGTGGACTAACCAGCCTTTTTCTTTTGGGTTTTGGTGCGCCCATTTATGTATTTGGTTTGCATTCGCAACCAAAATCGCAAAGACCCATACACCGGCATTCAATACTTTTAACCAGGCGGCCCCCGCCAAGACCAGCAACGCAGCGAGGCATAAATCCGCAGAGCTTTGCCACCAACTCTTACTCAAAAATGCACGGGGCTTGCTGTGGTGCAGGCGGTTATCTTCCGCTACTTGGCCAAACCACTTGCCGAGTATCGGCATTTTTTTATGAATATAGCCATCCTCAAACCAATGAAACAATCCTGACACGAGATCAGCGATTACCACACCAACAATTACTTGGATTACCAGCATTGTCTGCTCCCTATTCAATATTTAACGAGTTGTCATACACAGCGCTGGCAGTGTGGTGCATAGTTATTTAATTTCCAATACCTTTGATGTAGAGTATCGTTTTTCAATACTCGGCGTTTTGCTATTCAAGCCATGAGCCAGACTACCCAGCTACTTGATGCCCTAAAGCGTGTGCTCAAATCACGCGGACTGACCTATCAGCACATCGCCGACCGGATTGGCTTGAGTGAGGCGAGCGTGAAGCGGCTATTCGCTGAAGAGAGCTTCACGTTGCAAAAACTGGAGAATGTTTGTCTCGCGCTAGAGATAGATTTTTTTGAGCTGGCCAAGCTAGCGCGAGGCTTGCGTGACAGCGCTGATGTGCTGACACCAGAGCAAGAACAAAAACTCGCGAGTAACCCGAAGTTGCTCGCCATTTTTTACTTGCTGTATAACGAATGGGATATTCAACAGATTCAAGCGCACTACGACATCACCGAAGCCGACTGCATTCGGCTCATGGCCCAATTAGAAAAAATCGGGGTGTTAGATTTACTCCCTAACAATCGCGTTCGGCTAAAAGTCAGTCGTAATTTACGCTTAAGAATGGATGGCGCGATTCGTAATCGTTACGGGCAAGAAGCCATGCAAGATTTTTTAATGGTACGCTTTGAAGAATATGGCGGGCTATTCCGTTTTGAATTCCGCGAACTCTCCGCCGCCTCGGTAGAAATTATCAAACGCAAAATCGAACGCCTAGCCGCTGAATTTAATGAGCTAGCGGAGTTAGACAGCACCCTCCCGCCGCAACGTCGAAAAACGATTGGCGTGGGGCTGGGCATTCGGCCTTGGACGATTAGTTTTGTGACGGGGTTGAGAGAACGAGCTAAACCAAAAAACCATCCGCGTGCAGCGCATTAACTGACACCATTTATTCGCCGTGGGTCTTATTCCAGGTCTGTAAAACGCGGCGATCCCGTTTCGTCGGCCTGCCCTTAAACGCTTGCATTGGCTCAGGGGCAAGGCGGCGCTGCTCGGCTTGTTCGTGCCGTCGCGCCATGCTGACGACCGTTTCTTCGTAGAGCAACCTTGCTTCTGGGGCTGGGCCACGTTTATCGCTAAGGGCGCGCACAAATACATCGTATTCGGTAGGGCCGATGCGAATTTTTAAACGGTCGCCCAACTTGATTTCTTTAGCTGGCTTGGGGCGCTCGTCATTTAAGAAAATTTTGCCGCCATCAATGGCTTGCGTCGCGAGGCTGCGGGTTTTGAAAAACCGCGCGGCCCATAGCCATTTATCTAAGCGCACGCTACTCATACCCCTTCACCTATTTTCTACCGGGCAGTTACGCGCCAGGGCCTGCTTGGCGGATTTTATTCAGCGTTGCCGTCGTTGATCGTTCAAACTCAAAGGGAATGGAATGCACTTGTCCACCCCAGGTGATGACCTCTTTTGCCCCCACCATTTTTTCAATCGGCCAATCCCCGCCTTTTACCAAGATGTCGGGCTTGACTTGCAAAATGGTATTGAGTGGCGTGTCGTCGGTAAACACGGTGACTAAACTCACCGACTCCAACGCCGCCAATACCGCCATGCGATCGCCTTCATTGTTAATCGGACGATCATCGCCTTTGCCCAAGCGTTTGACGGAGGCATCGCTATTCGCTGCAACTACTAGGCTCGCTCCCAATGCGCGGGCTTGTGCAAGATAGGTGGCATGACCACGATGCAGAATGTCAAACACCCCGTTGGTAAACACAATGGGGCGCGGAAGTTCGGCAACGCGGGCGGCGAGTTGGGTGGGATCACAGATTTTTTGTTCGAAGCGCACTTTCATGATTTATCCCAAGTCGGCATAACGCGTTTCATATATTGATCAAAGAGCGGTACGGTAAAGCTATTGTCACCATGGGCGCGGCTGTAAATCATGCCTTTGTTGATGAGCTTGGCCCGCACTGGGGCAACTTCATTGACTTGCTTTTTTAATAGCTTAGCAATGTCGCCAGAGCGATGTGGCCCGGCACCCAGTTGGGCCATGGCACGCAAGTACCGTTTTTCGGAAGGCGTGAGTCGATCAAAGCGTACCCGGAAGAAACTGGCATCGAGTTCACTAATCGCGAGATCGGTCGCTGCTTCAACATCATTCAACGTAATCGGCGACAATGCTGCGGTTAACCAACTGTGTTTACCCCACTCCTGCAAAAAGTAGGGATAGCACTCGGTTTTTTTCAAAATTGCGGTTAAGGCTTTGGGTTCAAATGCCACCCCATGTTTGACGGCAGGTGCCGTTAGGGCTTTGGCGCCTTCTTCATGCGTAAGCGGCCCAATTTCAGGGTATTCAAATAAACGCTCCGCATAAGATTTGGCGCGCCCGGCTTGCCCCACGAGTTGCGGCAAACCCGCTCCAATGAGCGCGACCGGTAATTGCTTTTGGGCACACCGATGCAGCGCGGTGATTAAAGACGCAAACTCTTCTTCCGCGACGTATTGCAGTTCATCAATAAAAAAGGTGATGGCGGTTTGTTTTTCTTGGGCGGCCACCCCCACCGCAATCAGCAGATCAGCCAGGTCGTGTTCTAAATCGCCAGTATCGGCCACGCCTGGCTCGATACCGAGGTCCAGACCAAACTCAATGTCCTGATATTTCAATTTCATGCCTTGGACAAAGCCCCCCAAGGCGCGCAGGGCACGCTTGGCATGGTCGCCAACATGGGCGAGTCGGTCCAATTGCAGCAGGGCTTTACGTAAGGATGGAATGAGCAAAGCCGGTAGCGAACGCTTCTCTGGGGCCTCGATCTGGACCACGATAAAGCCACGGTTTTCAGTTTCAAGCGCGATTTTATTGAGTAAAACGGTTTTGCCAACCCCGCGCAGCCCCACTAGCAACAGGCTACGGGCAGGCAACCCTGCTCGGAAACGATCTAGGGCTATCGCCGCCTTTTCAATAATTTCATCGCGCCCCGCTAATTCCGGCGGTAAGGTACCGGCACCGGGGGCGTAGGGATTGGTTCTTGGGTCCATGTATAAAAATGTTATTTAAAGTTATCTAAAAAAGATAACCCATATTAATTATTTTATAAATGGACTGTCAAGCAGAAAATCGGGCGTTAGAAGAGGCGTTAATCAGCCTCTTTCAGATAAAAATTAACCCCACCAGGGTGGGGTTAATCGATATCCGACGAGGTGGGCAGCGAATGACGCCTAGGCCGTTTGTGCGGATTGCTCAACGCCTGTGAGTTTTGCGACGCGCGCCAGTGCATCCTTGCGGAAGCGGTTCAAGTCCTGCACTGAAGCGAAGCTGTGTTCAAACAACAGGCTCAAATTATGCAAAATGCGATCCACCACTTTGCTTTCCCAGACGCTATCAAATTTGATCTGGCTATCCAGCCAGTTTTCTAGCCAGCCAGGTTCGGGGGTGCGGCTTTGAATCGTGTCATTCGGGAACAGGGCTTCATTCACATGCAGGTTAGTTGGGTGCAAGGCTTGCTGCGTACGTTTGGCCGAGGCCATCAGTACGCCAATTTTGGCAAACGCGGCACGCGCTGTATCCCCCGCTTCTTGCAGGGCGCGTTTCATGTAGCGCAGGTAGGCGCCGCCATGGCGGGCTTCATCTTGCGCGAGGGTTTTGTAGATTTGTTGAATCACGGGTTCAGTGTGCCATTCTGCGGCACAGCGATACCAGTGATTTAGGCGAATTTCGCCGCAGAAATGCAGCATCAGGGTTTCCAGCGGCGGGGCTGGATCGAACTCAAAGCGGACAGCATGCAATTCTGCTTCTGTTGGCAACAATTCTGGGCGAAAGCGCCGCAGGTATTCCATCAAAACCAGCGCATGCTTTTGTTCTTCAAAAAACCAAACCGACATAAAGGCCGAAAAATCGCTGTCGTGCCGGTTATCGCGCAAAAACATTTCCGTCGCGGGCAGTGCCGCCCACTCGGTAATGGCATTCATTTTGATGGTTTTAGCCTGCTCATCGCTGAGTTTGCTGGCATCGAAACGGTCCCATGGGATATCTTTTTCCATATTCCAGCGGACGGCTTCGAGGGCTTTGAAGAGTTCCGGGTAAAGCATAAGTGTTCCTAAATGAAAGTAGGCAGATTTTACCAGTTTCGCATCATGGCAAGACGATTAGCGCCGGGCCGCCGCTTTCAGTCCGCGCATCAGGCTGCCTAAGAGGGGTAGTTTCTCGTACAACTCCTCGGCAACATCCCAATAGTCACGGTGATAACTCACTTTACCGTCAGGGGCGAATTTGATATGACTGCTCCCACGTACCGATTGTTCCGTTGAATTCCAACGTCGCATGCGAAAACGAAATTCCCAGACCAAAAAGGCAGCAGACCCTTGCAAGACGGTTTCCAGCACAATAAAGCGCGGCGCTTCCACTTGCACGAACATGTGCTTGAAAAGGGCGACAATCGATTCAATCTCCCGTACTTCATTGAACGGGTCTTTGAAGTAGGCGTCGGCACAATACAAGTCACGTAACTGCAACACGCTATCAGGACTCAGGGTAACAAAGAATTGTTGCAGTTTTGTGAGAGCAGGGCTGAAGTCGGTCATGGCAGTTAGAGACCTGTCATTTTATGAACAAGATAAAAATACAGGCGATACGGTAACAGCCGCAGAAATTTTAGCCAATAGGTAAAACGGCGCGGGAACGTGATTTCAAACTGTCCACGCGCCAAACCCCTTAGTAAGGCATGCGCCGCCTGGGCCGGCGTAATCAGCGCGGGCATTTTGAAATCATTTTGCGCCGTAAGCGGCGTTTCGACAAAGCCGGGGTTGATCAAATACACGCCAATCCCTTTGGGAGCGAGGTCGAGATACAAAGTTTCGGCCAAGTTAATCAAGGCTGCTTTGCTGGGGCCATACACCAGGGCTTTGGGCAAACCACGGTAGCCTGCCACGCTCGACACAATACCCAAGCCACCGTGCCCTTGCTGCTGCAGTTGCGGCAGCGCCAGCGGTAAAACATTAAACACCCCTTGTACATTCAGTTCCAACAAGGCGCGAGCGGCCTCGGCATCAAAACTATCGGCCCGCATTGGGGTGTAGCCCCCCGCCAGAATCAGGTACAAATCCACCCCACCCCACGCGGCACAGAGCTGGGCATGGGCTTGTGCAAGTTGCGCGGGTTGTGTGATATCAAGCGGCAAAATCTGGACTTGAGCGGCGGGTGTCCCTGCTGCCAAAGCCGCCAGCTTGTCCTCTGATCGGGCTGATAAGGCAACCCGCGCACCCAAGGCAAGCAACTGCTGGGCGGTGGCGGCACCAATGCCGGTTGACGCGCCAATCAGCCAGACGCGCCGGCCCTGCCAAGTTTGTATTTTAGGATTCATGGCCACGCCGGCACCTTTCTGAACAGTATTTCACCTCGTCCCACACTTTTTCCCATTTCTTCCGCCAAGTCATCGGCCTGCCGCAACGCATGCAGGGCTTGGCAGGCAAGGTTTGTTTATTGCCCCTGAAAGAACCTTTATTCAAGGTTTGTCACCCCGGGGTCAGTCTTTGGGCCGGAACGACAAGGTGACTTGCCCCAGCTTAAAGCCGAATTTGGTCATCGTCGCTTGGTTTAACATCACTTTGTCATCAATTAAGTACATCCAATCATCAAACTGGACATGGTAAGTTTTACCATCAACCGGCAGGGCCAAGGTGTACTGCCAGTTTAGCGCATTGCCTGAGACGACGCCGATGGCTTCACCGACGACATCCGCTGCTGTGCCGATATAACGATTGGGGCCAACCTTGCGTAACGTCCATACCCGCTTTTGCTTTTCACCATCAGACCAGACAAAATCTTCGTCTAAGGTGCCAACATCGCCTTCCCATGTGCATTTGATCGTCACATAAAAGCGGCGTGCGACTTCGCCCGAGCGTTTTTGAAACATCCCCCAGCCCTCCAAGGTGCCACTGAAATAGCGCTGTAGATCGAGCACCGGGGTTTGATTAGCATATTGTTCAACTTTCACGTTAGCGCAACCTCCTAATAACAGGGCAACACCCAACAAGAGACTGAGTGGCATAAAGCGAGAGATCATGGGGACTTCCTTTCAGAAAGGACATCTGGGCGGACGATGGATTCAAATTGGGCGAGTGGTGAGCGCAGAAGCAAGCCCCACGCCGCTAATTTGAGTAAACAGGGTAGGCCAGCATAGGCCCAGATCAGGGCCTGCAAACCATCACTACCTGCCGCAAGGGGAGCGCTGCCCGGGGCTTGGCTTACATAGCCAGCCCATTCGAGCATGGGCAAAGCCAGCCCGGCGGCGATGGCCAGGTTAAGCTTGGTGACGCAATGCCATAAGCCGATTGCCTGTGTACCCGCTTGTGGTGAATTGGCTGGCTCGAGGGCCGACGCATCATTCTGTTGGCGAATCCAGTTTGCCAACAGGGTAGCGGGCATCGCCAAATCTGCACCCAAGACACACCCTGTCAGCGCGCAGACGAGGATGTAGCCCGGTAATTCCCAACCGCTGTGGGGCAGAAAAGCCGCCCATAAAAAAGCGACCACGGATAAACCCATGCCCAAGCCCCACATCGGGGTTTGGCCGTAGCGATCAGCGAGCTTGACCCACACCGGTAAGCCGAGTGCGCCCAGCAGAAAGTAGAGCATTAATAAGGGGCCGGCGTACTCCGCCAGACCCAGCGCATCTTGTACATAGAACAAAAAAAGCGTGGCAGGAATGCTCGCGGCAATCCCATTAACAATGTAAACCCCAATCAACCAGCGGAAGCTGGCTTGCCGCAAGGGGGCGAATAATGCTTGTCCATAACCCACCAGGTTGCGTGTTGGGGGCGGGGCTGTTTGCGCTGGTGAGGCCATCAGGTTCACGCTGCCAAGTTGGGGCGCAGGACAGTAATAGAGCAATGCCCAAAGCGCGATACCCAGGCTCAGGTTAAACAACCAAACCAAGGTGGATAAGCCCGCAATGGTGGGTACGATGGCCGCAATGATCACCCCGAGTAGCCCGAGGCCCTCACGGGCACTCACCCAGCGTAACCGTTCCGCTGCGTTGTTGCCTAGCCATGCGCCCCAGGCTTGATGGGCAATGCTGGCTAAACTGTAGCCGCCATAGGCCAGTACCAGACCCAGTGTTAACCATATCCAGGTGAGGGTAGGTTGGTGGCTGAAATGGGGTGTGAACCAGGCGGGTATGAGTAAGGGTAAAAAGACCCCGGTTAAACCAAGGCAGAGCAGGGGGGTGGCCCATTGAATAGTGCGGCGTAGGCGGTGGGCGGTGCTGATGGGCCCGCTTTGATTCAGATAATAACCAATCCAGGGATCGAACAGCGCATCCAGTAGGCGAATGGCGAGCAGCAGAAAGCCGATGGTGCTGAGAGAGAGTGCGAAATGATCGACGTAGTATTTAGGCACATACAGATACACGGGCAACGCTAACACAGCGAGGGGTAAGGCCAGACCGCCATAGGCGAGCTGAGCCAATATGCCGTTTTTCATGGTGTGCTAGCCGCCCCGTTGACCGTTTGGCCGAGTAGCGCGGCGCGTAAATTGGGGGCACGGGTGCGTGGGTCGAGCCAGATCGCAAAAAAAGCTTGTGTAAAAGCCGGGTCGGCGATGGTGCCGAGTTCGCGGCCATTGAAATAGAAGCGGGTGGCCTGCCCTGCCAGATTAATGCCGGTAATACGGTCACCTGCTTTCACGTTCGGAAAAAGGCTTTGCATGCGCTTTTGCCATTCTTGGCGCTGGGTAGGCGTACCAAAACCGAGTCGCTCGATTTCTTCGGCACTGCTATCTGCAATTTTCTCTCCATCTAGATTCCGCGCGTAGGTGAGACGTAAAGCGAAACCTTGCTGTAGCGAGGCCGGATTCTTTGCCCACAAGGCGGCATCATAAATCGCTAAACCAAACCAGCGAAATTTGCCACTGCCCATGAATTGGTTTGTTGATAGCTCTTCTTGCACATAACTTGGTGAGGGCAGCGCGGTGGCCTGATTGACCGAGAGCAAACAGCCGACACTAATGAATAACAAGCAGTAACTGATTTTACGAATCCAACCGGGATTGATTGCTAGCAATTGCATGACGCACCTCCTAACCGCAATGATTCAATAATCAGTTTACGCAGGGGCCAGGTAATCAGTTTTTCTGCAGGGTGTATTGGTAAACATCGGTGTTGCCTTGGCGGAAGGCGCTTTCGCAATAGGCAAGATAAAATTCCCACATGCGAATGAAGCGGTCATCAAAGCCCTGCCGGCGAATGGCATCGAGTTGCCCCATGAAGTCATGCCGCCATTGTCGCAGCGTACCGGCGTAGTCTTGGCCAAAGGCCCGTTGATTGACAACACGCAGCCCGGCTAGTTCTGCTTCCTGGCAGAAACGGCTCGGGCTAGGCAACATGCCACCGGGGAAAATATATTGTTGAATAAAATCCGTGCTGCGGCGATAGCGCTCAAATAGCGCATCGGCAATGGTGATGGTCTGAATGACAGCACGCCCGCCAGATTTCAGGTTACGCGCAATCGCTGCAAAATAGGTGGCCCAATATTCTTCACCTACTGCCTCGAACATTTCAATCGAGGCAATCCCATCGAATTGCCCCTGGGTATCGCGATAATCTTGTAGACGAAATTCCGCTTGCTCTGCTCGCCCTAGGCGGGCCAAGCGCTGCTGCGCATAGTGTTGCTGCTCGGTTGAGAGAGTTAAGCCAACAACCGTTGCGCCTTGCGCCGTGGCTAGCTCGGCAAAGCCGCCCCAGCCGCAGCCGACTTCCAAAACCTTGGCATGATCGCTAAGTTGCAGCTCATTCAGAATACGTTGATATTTCGCCTGTTGTGCCGCTTCGAGGCTTGGCGCATCAGCGAGATTCAGCGCACTCGAGTAGGTCATGGAAGGGTCGAGCCAGAGCTGATAAAAAGCGTTGCCCAAGTCATAGTGGGCCTGAATATTTTTACGCGCTTGCTGGCGTGTATTGCCTTGTAACCAGTGTTTCAGGCGGTAATACAAACTACCCCACCAGGAGCCATAAACGGCTTTATCCAGCGCCTGCCGGTTTAAAATTAAGACATCTAACAGCCTGGCCAGATCATCGCTATGCCAGTCTCCGGCCATGTAGCTTTCAGCAAACCCAATGTCGCCTCGTTTCAGTACCGCTTCACACACCTGCCAGTTATGCAAATGCAGCGTGGCTTGTGGCTCACTGTGGCCACAACGTGTTAGGGACCCATCGGGCAAGACGATGTGCAGGCTGCCATGTTGTAAGTTGTCGAGCAAACGGAAAACCAGCCGTGCGCTGCGATGTGCCAGCGTTTGTTTGACTTCTTGCCAAGCAATAAAACTTCGTTCCGGTTCTTGCGCTAAAGACGGTACCAAGGGTGCGTGAGAAAACTGCGTAATGGTCTTAGACATAGAGCCTCACTGATTTCTGGTTATGAACTGGTTTGGCAAAGCAGGTTTGCGAAAGAACGGTACTTTTTTGCACCATAACTTAAGCGCTTGCCAGTGGATACGCGCAATTACCCCAAAGGTTAGCCAAGGGTATCGCCAAAAAGCGTGGGCAACCGTGCGCGCATCCGCCGCTTGTAGGGTGCCGCTAATACTGGTTAGCAGGAGCGGGCCGTTGGCATCATGATGATCAATCCGTGCCAGAAAGCGCGCTGGGATATCACCCGCCGTATTACCGGCGAACACGAATTGAAAAACGTAATGCCCGGTTACCTGACAAAACGGCGAAACATGAAAGACTTTTTCTGCCTGTAAGCGCTGGCCATTGCGCAAGGGTTGCCCGTCGGCATTAGCCAGCAGGTAGCAATGGCGTTCCGAAAACGTATTATTGACTTCACAGACAATCGCCCGCAATTGGCCATCACGGCGGTGGCAAAACCAAAAACTCACTGGGTTAAAAACGTAGCCCAGTACACGGGGAAACGTATGCAGCCAAATTTCTCCATCAGCGTCTTGAATTGAGGCTTGCGCTAAAACCCCTTCTACCCAGCTCAGTAAGTCATGTTTGCCGTCACCGTGGTCGCGCGCTAGCACGGAAAAGCGCCCGCGCTGCCCTGGCTCGCCAAGGCTAAGGCCGGGAAGACCGGTGCGCCAGTGCTGCGCTGCCAAGTGGCGCACTGGAAGCCGCAGAAACCAGCCAGGGTAGGCAAAAGCATTGACGGCAGGGCGCAGCCGCTTATGCCGAATTTGTCCGAATCCAAATTGGATGGGCTTTACAGTGCTCTCCATTCGGGCTGATGGCACGGCAGTCTCGCTCATGAAGGCTGACCATTGAGTGAGGGAAAGCATTGCGCAGCAAGCGCATTGGCGGCTTGCCAGCCAGCGGTCAAGCCATCTTCATGAAAACCATAACCGAGCCAGGCGCCCGCAAACCAGGTGAGGCGTTTCCCCTGTATTTCCGCGATACGTTGCTGTGCCGCGATCGCTGGCCGATCAAAAATCGGGTGGGCATAATCAAAGGTCGCAATCACGGTTGCGGGCTCGGGCTCACGCACAGGGTTGAGCGTTACCATCACCGGGGAATGAAAAGGTAACGGCTGCAGGCGATTGAGTAGATAGGTGACGCCAACGGCGGCGGCGGAGTCTCCCGCTGCTTGGGAAAAGTGCCCGCTGAAGTAGTTCCAGGCAGCCCAGCAGCGTGGATTACTTGGCAGGAGTGTGGCGTCTGTGTGCAAAATGGCGCGATTCGATTGATAGCGCAGGTCACTCAACAGCGATTGCTCATCCAGCGAGGGATCTTTCAATAACCCCAAGGCTTGATCACTGTGGCAGGCCAAGATGACACTATCGAATTCTTCGCTGCCACCCCCCGCGCTGACGGCCACCCGACCCCGCACGATATCGCGCTGGATTGCTTCTACCGGGGTATTTAAACGGATCGTGGTGTGATTTTTCTGTAAAAATGTAGCGAGGCGCTGTACATATTCACGCGATCCGCCTCGTACGGTATACCACTGGGGCCGGTTATTCACTTGCAACAGGCCGTGATTGTGACAAAAGCGGACAAATGTCGCGACCGGGAAATCAAGCATCTGCTGGGTGCTACAGGACCAAATCGAACCGGCCATCGGCAACAGATACCAATCACGGAACGCATCGCTGTAATGATGCATTTGCAGAAAGTCACCTAGTGCTGTTTCCTGAGTGCTGTCGTTGAGTGCCGACGCCGTGGTCGCAAGCGCGGTGGCTTGTTGGTTAAAACGCAGAATATCTTTCAGCATCCGCCAAAATTGGCCATTCAGTAGATTACGCCGATCGGCAAAAACGCTGTTTAAGTTATGGCCCGCCCACTGAATGTCTGCTCCTGGTACGTCGACTGAAAAGGACATATCCGACTTGGCGACGGGCACCTCAAGCGCTGCGAATAGGCGTAGCAGATTAGGATAGGTGCGTTCGTTAAAGACTAAAAAGCCAGTGTCTACCGGTGCGCGTAGGCCATCTGCTTCAACCTCGACTGTATTGCTGTGGCCCCCTAAGTAATCCGCAGCCTCATAGAGCGTAATCGTTAATGGCACATGCTGCTGCAGCGCGTGCTGCACGAGCTGATAAGCGGCACCTAGGCCACTGATGCCAGCACCAACAATTGCAATGCGATGCGGCCGGGAAGGGGAGGGCGTGAGTAAGGGGTTCATGGGTGGCATTGTACTGAGATTGCGCCCCTATCACGCCGGATGAATAAAAAAATCGCAGCATCCACACCAGAACCAAATGAGAGGGAGGGAGGTAAAGAATGCTCTGGTGCTTGCACAAAGGCACAGATGCTGCGATCAAAAAGAAGGGTAATTAAGGTTGACATGTTGGCTTTACGCATTGAATCTGCAACTGGTTTCCACTGTCGAACCTTAAAAATTAAAAAGTCTCCTTAAAACTCACTCACGCCAAGTAACAATGAGGGCGAATGCTTAGCCTTCAATTAAGGCATAGGCGCTATGATTGTGTATCGATTCAAAATTTTCGCTTTCTACGGTGAAACGCTGAACGCGAGCATCTTGTTGTAGTTTGAGTGCGATGTCTCGCACCAGGTCTTCAACGAATTTCGGATTGTCATAGGCGCGCTCGGTCACCCATTTTTCATCAGGCCGCTTGAGCAGCCCCCACAATTCGCAGGAGGCGGCGTCTTCAGCGATCCTGACTTGCTCTTCAATGGCAAGCGGCGCATTCAATTGGAGATTAATCGTCACATGCGAGCGCTGATTATGGGCGCCGTAATCTGATATTTTCTTCGAGCAAGGGCACAAACTGGTGACTGGCACTAACACTTGCTGACTGATTTGAACAACCCCCGGTTGACTGGGGACGACCTCAGCACGCAAGGTCACTTGATAATCCAGCAAACTGGCAACGCCGGATACGGGTGCCGTTTTTTGAATGAAATACGGGAAGCGCATTTCGATGTAGCCGCATGTGGCATCGAGTTTGAGCAGCATCGCCCGCATCAGGGTTTGCAACGTGTCATAGCTGAGTGGATCATGCTGTTCCTGTAGCACTTCCAGGAAACGAGACATGTGCGTGCCTTTGACTTCTGCCGGTAGGCGCACATACATGTCAATGTGCGCGACCGAGGGCTGGACGCCGGCGGCTGTCCGCAGCTGGACAGGATGAACAATCGACTTGACGCCAACACGCTGAATGACCAGATTACGGGTATCCAAGTGATTTTGTACATCTGGTAAAAATAATTTTTCAGGCGCGTTCATGATTTTCCTTTGTGGGTGGAATGCGTTTCCTTGCTAAGAGTGGGTGCTGAGTCTGCGGTTCCCTGCCAACGTCATTGCCACTCAGGTATTAGGGCTATTCATTGGGTTAAAACCGTCAAGGACTTTTTAACGCCTGCTCTACGGCACGAATGAGCTGGCGGTTTTCAGGGCCAGTTAAACTCGAAAAGGTGTCAATTACCTCACCCTGTCGATTCACTAAATATTTATAAAAGTTCCAACTGGGGCTTTTCCCTGTGCGCGCGATCAGTTGCCGATAAACCGGGTTGGCTTGGCTCCCCGTCACGGCTGATTTGGCAAACATGGGAAATTTCACGCCATAGGTGTTTTCGCAGAAATCCGCGATTGCTTTGTTATTCGCGGGTTCTTGTTGACCAAATTCATTTGATGGGAAGCCCAAAACCACCAAACCTTGGTCTTTGTATTTGGCATAGAGGGCCTCAAGCCCCTTGTATTGTCCGGTAAAACCACAGTAGCTGGCCGTATTCACAATCAGCAAAACCTTGCCCGCATATTGACACAGGGCTTGGGGCTGCTCGTCTTGCAGGCGCGGTAGCTGGGTATTGAGCAAGGCTGGACAGGCGGGGGCGGTACTTGTTGTATTGCCTGCCGCCCAGGTCGCTGCTGGTAAGGTTGCCAACCCCGCAAACACCAGACCTGCCACAAACCCTCTATGTTTAAGCATGGAACGCTTTCTTAAAATTTCATCACCAGGTAATGCATGGAGTATTCTGTTAAGCGAAAAAGTTGCCCATATTTTGTCCAATGAGCTAGTTTTTGGCTTATTTTTCGACTTATTTGTCTTGGTCAAAGCAAGATTCAAATCGATAATATGGATAGAAATGCAGATTGTCAAGGCGTTTGACATAGACAAAAAGGAGTTTGCCCAACTTGAAGTTTTTGCGGCCACGGGGTAATCTGTTAATACCTGTCAACGCTATATTGCTCAGATGACAGGGCCAGGATTAATCTCATGAATGAACGCTCGTTGCCTCCGCCCTTAATGTTGTCTATCGCTGCTGTCGAACGAGATACCGGGTTAACCAAGGATACGCTGCGTGTCTGGGAGCGCCGTTACGGCTTCCCGCAGCCAGAGCGTGACCAATTTGATGAGCGTCTCTACCCGCTTGAGCAGGTAGAGAAACTGCGGGTTGTTCGGCGGCTCCTGGATCAGGGCTTTCGCCCTGGTAAGGTCGTTCAATTGCCGCTCGCTGACTTGGTTCAGCTCTCTAATTCAATTGGGCAAAATAGCCGCAAAGTGACGGCTGTTCCTACCCATCAAGGTGAAGATATTCCGGGTTTCATGAACCTGATTCGCCGCCATCAAGTGGAGGAGCTGCGACGTAGCTTGTCAGAAAGCGTCTTGCGTTTGGGCTTAGGTCAATTCGTAGGCGCCGTAGCCGCGCCCCTTGCCTATACGGTTGGCGAGACATGGGCGCGGGGCCAGCTTGAAATTTTTGAAGAGCATTTGTTCACTGAGTCGATGACAGTGACGCTACGCAATGCGATCAATACCATCCCCCAACCTTCCAGCGAGACGCGCGCGCCGCGCATACTACTTACCACTTTTCCGCAAGAGTCGCATGGCTTGGGGCTGCTAATGGCAGAAGCCATGTTTGCGCTGGAAGGGTGCCGTTGCATTTCCTTGGGAGTGCAAACCCCCATTCTGGATATTGTGCGCGCAGCCACCGTGCAGCAATGCGATATTGTTGCACTCTCGTTCTCCGCCTGCTTGAACCCCAATTTAGTAACGACAGGGTTGCAAGAGTTACGTTTGCACTTACCTCCCGAAATCGAAATCTGGGCGGGGGGGAGCTGCCCAGTATTACAACGACGGCCGCCTGATCAGGTCCGTGCGCTGAGAAGTTTAGAGCAGGTTGCAGAAGCGGTTAACGCCTGGCGCAGTCAACATTAGTGCGGTGCATTACCTGCGGCATGCTGGAGTGCTTGCGCCCAAGCGATTAACCGGTTTTGCAACTGTGGCACGGGTAGGCTCGCGCGAGCAACTACTTCAATGATCAGCGTGGTCGAGTCAGCGCGCGCCGTTGATATCAAATTCACCGTCGCTTTGCCGCCATAGAGTCCATGGCCGGGTAAAACAAAGACCGTTTCCTCCAAAAAATAGGGGGCCAGCTTGCGTTGACATTGCGCCTTGCTGCGGCGGAGTAGCTCAATCGGATCCAGCAACAGACCAACCAGTCGCTCAGGCATCGCACGTCGACACAATAGCTGCCCATGGATATTTTGCAGCTCGAGGGCCAGTAAATCGGGTAACTCGCTCAAGAGATGGTGTAATGATAGACAAGCCTGATTGCCTAACAGTTGCTCCAGCGCGCAAGGCGCTACAGATGGGTGCCGCATGACAATGCCTTTAATAGAAATGGGTGCGGTGGCAATATCTGTTAAATCCAGCCCCAAATCCATTAAACAAATGTTAAATCAAGACTGTTAGAGTTAACGCTCTAGGGGCGATAGATGGGTGGCTGAGAGCGCTGACGCTTCCTTTTTGACCAGTGAAATAAGCTTGCACGTGTATACTTCGCCAAAAAAGTCAATTAATGCGGGTGACGGGTGAGACAGATAATGGAGAATAAAATGGCAGCGAAATTAACCTGGCTAGTGTTCGGTATCGTTACATTAGGTATGCTCGGGTGTGGCGGCGGTGGCGGTGGCAGCGGGGGTGGCACAACCCCAGCACCGGTGACGCCGGCCAGTTTGTCGGGTTATGCGGCAACCGGCGCGGCATTGGCCGGTGCAACCGTAACGGCGACCTGCCAGGGGGGAACTAGCACGGCAACCACGACAGCCAATGGATTGTACAGCCTCACTGCACAGGGCTTGCCGTGCGTATTAACGGCCACCCTCGGCAGTGTGAGTTTACGTTCGGTGGCGCCAGCAGGTGTAAGCACCATTCATATCTCCCCCTTAACCGACATGGCCGTCGCTTATCTATCGGGTGATTTACCCTCAAATGCGGCAGGCAATTTGTCTGCGCTGTCTGCCCTGATTACGACCGCTAATATCAACAATGCGGTGGCCGCCGTTAGCACCGCATTAAACACCGCGACTGCAGGCGCCATTAATCTGGGCGCAACCAATCCCCTCACCCATGCTGCATTTCGTCCCAGCGCCCCCGGGGTAACGCAGGATGCGCTGGATGCCTTGATTGATCAACTGAATACTCGTATCAGCACCACGGGTCAAACGACTTTAACTGCCATCAATAATGCGCTAGCGCACATGGGTGCAGGTGGCGACAATACGATGATCAATAGGTTGCTCAGTGCGCCCCCCATCCCTAACTGTCCCGCGATCAGAAATATCCCTTATCGCTTTGTGGCAGCCGATATTGGTAGCGCCTACCGCGGGCTATTGACCCCGAATTTGACGTCTACCGGGGGAACCTTTACGACCAGTTATGAAGGGAGCACCACGCGAAACGGTACCTTAACCTTGACGGCAAATCCCTGTGAGGCAACGATTACAGAAGGAACATTAAGTGGCAAAGCCTATATTTCGTCCAGTGGGGTACTGGTGTATCACTACACCACTCCTACCCCGGTAATTGGCATCGCTGTGCCGGCGCAGCGGTTACGCTTGGCTGATATTGCGGGAAGTTGGAATACGATTGAGTTTGGACGCTTTAGTGCCCCACTGACTGGATGGAATATCGCATTCGAGGAAGTGGTGTATACGGCAACCGGGGCAATGAGCGCCAGAGTCTGTACGGGCACGGCGCCATGCGGAACTTTTGTCTCTGCAACCACGAGCTACAACAATACGCGCGGTGGCTTTGTGATCGATAATTCTTTAACGCCCTTCATTGCCTACGCTTACCGCAGCCCTAACGGTGAAAAAATGATGCTGATGGGTGATCAAACGGTGATTGGTGTGATGACACGCAATACGTCAATGAGCTTGCCTGCGCTGAACTCGCAATCGACTTACTGGGATGTCGGAACGCAAACGACCCGCAGTGGTCTCGTCAGTAGCTTCACCGGAACCAACAGTCCAGAATATACCAATACCGTTACCAGCATCAGCGGTAGTACGGTTACACGTAATCGTAGCGATGGCAGGGTCGATACGGTCATCTATAACTTCCCACGTTTAGGAACACGTCATCGCCCTGCAGGTACCTACAATATTGGGGGAATAACCTATAGTTTCAGTGAATTGATTCAGACTCGCGCTATGGGCATTACATTCAGTGGGAATGTCGTTACCACCACCAATACCGCCGTACCATTTTTTGGCATGTCAGTGGATCGGCCCTAATTCGAGCGTGCGGGCTGGGACGGGCCATTGCCAGGGACTTACTGGCGGCCCGTTATTGTCATCAATTCGTCACGCTAGTTGGCTACGCTAATTGGTTTATTTTGCGAATTGCCGGTCATGAATGAATTTACTGACAGCACCGATGAGGCATCCCCCAATCAGTGCCCCACCCCTTCACTCCATGTGCTCGCACAACGTCGACATTACCTAAAAGCGACCGGGGCAGCATGGCTGGGTTGGTGGGCTGGTGGGGTGATTAATGCGGTAGCGGCAACGCCTCAAACCTCAGGTGCTGTGACCTCCTCCACTTTTAAGCCGCTGTTTGGCTTTGCCAGTGTGCCCGTCAGTAGTGCAGATACGGTCACGCTGCCTCCCGGATATCGCTACGAAGTGGTTTATGCGTGGGGTGATTCTATTCAGGGGCCAACCCTTGGGCCCGTATTCAAACCGGATGCGAGCAATACTGCGGCTGAACAAGAAAAACAATGCGGTATGCACAACGACGGTATGCACTTGTTTCCTCTCCCACGCCATCACGCCCGCAGCCAAGCAGGGCTGCTCTGCGTGAATCATGAATACGTGGATGATGGGTTGCTACATACCGACGGGATGCAGGCATGGTCTGCGGAAAAAGTGAAAAAATCACAGGCAGCCCACGGCGTGAGTGTTGTGCAAATAGCGCAGCAAGGGCAGGCTGAGAACGCCCGTTGGCAAGTTCAGCCGAGTCGCTATGCCCGGCGGATTACCGCCGCGACGCCCATTGAGGTAAGGGGGCCTGCTGCGGGCCATGCACTCTTACAAACAGCCGCTGATCCAAGCGGGCGGCGGGTACTGGGGACCTTTAATAATTGTGCCAATGGGGTGACGCCATGGGGCACCTACCTAACCTGTGAAGAAAACTTTAATGGTTACTTTGCCTTAGGTGACGCCGCGCCCAGCGCAAGCCAAGCTCGCTACGGCATCACGAACAAACAGGGCTTTGGCTACCGTTGGCATGAGTTTGATACACGTTTTGATGCCAGCCAAAACCCGAACGAACCTCATCGTTTTGGCTGGGTCGTTGAAATTGACCCCTACGACCCACAGCGTGCGCCGATCAAGCGAACGGCGCTTGGGCGTTTCAAGCATGAAGGGGCGACCGTCACGCTCAGCGAGGATAAACGCGTCGTCGTGTACATGGGGGACGACGAACGTAACGAATATCTCTATAAGTTTGTCTCACGCCAGCGCTTTACGTCAAAGACGCGGTTATCGAGCCATCTGCTCGACGAGGGCATTTTATATGTTGCACGCTTTGAAGCGGATGGACGTGGCGAGTGGTTGCCTTTGATCCATGGCTTGCCCGGCTTGACGGTTGCTGATGGGTTTGCCGATCAGGCGACAATCCTGATCCATGCGCGTATGGCAGCAGATAATGTTGGGGCCACTAAATTGGATCGACCGGAATGGATTGCGCTGCATCCACAAACGGGCGAAGGGTATGTCACGCTTACCAATAACAGTGAGCGTGGTAAAAAATCACCGGTCGATGGTCCGAATCCTCGTGCTGAAAATGTCTATGGTCAAATCGTTCGCTGGCGTGAAAACCAGCAGGATGCTGCGGCCTTAAAATTTGACTGGGAATTATTTGTGTTGGCAGGGGACCCAGAGCGCGATTCGCGCGTGACCGTGAATGGCGATGCTTTTGGCAGCCCTGACGGCCTGGCATTCGATGCCCGTGGCGTGCTGTGGATTGCCACCGATGTATCAACCAGCACCCTGGGCAAACAGGCCTATGCCAATCTTGGCAACAATATGCTGCTCGCGGCAGATCCCCGCACCCGTGAAACCCGCCGCTTTTTAGTTGGCCCGCGTGGGTGTGAAATTACCGGATTTGCCTTTGCCAGTGATGGCCGCACGCTCTTTGTGAATATCCAGCATCCTGGCGAAAGTCCGAGTGAGCGCAGCGATCCGAGCCGACCTCAGGCAGTCAGTAATTGGCCAGACGGCCCGCAGGGCGGCCGCCCGCGTTCTGCCACGATTGCCATTCGGCGGGTGGATGGAGGCCTGATCGGAACCTAAGGTCAATCCTGTTGCGGCTTGACTGGTAATTTTTTACTTAACTCGGTAAGCTAGACCCTTTTCCTTTACTTGGGTATTTGCCCAAGTGGATTGGGTGCGGGCTTATGCATATTCCTCCTTTGCCTCGCTCTTCGCGAACGCTGCTGCGGTTGGCGCTCTTAAGCTTTGTCCTGTTACAGCTGCTGTTAATTTACTTGAATGTCCAGTTGGCGCAGGCGCTAGAAGCCGATGCTGCTGTCATTAATCTGGCGGGTCGACAACGGATGTTGACCCAGCAGATTGGAAAAACGATGGTGCTGCTAACCCAGCCTAGCCTCCCAACCGAAGTGCAAGTTAGCGCAGACCAAGAGCTACGCGAGGCAGCCCAATTGTTCGAGCGAACCTTACAGGCCCTAATGCGTGGAGGGCAAACCCGGACGGGTCAGCAAGGCCTCATTCAGCTTGAGCCGATCGATGATGTAGTGACACAACAACTGCTGTTACGCGCAACCGGATTATGGTTGCAACATAAACAAGAGCTAGAAAGCTTACAGGCCAGTAGTCCAAATGCAGTCGTGCTCTTACTCCCCCCTTTTTTGGCATCTAATCGGGAGCTCTTATCCTTAATGAATGCGCTGACCACCCAAATCGAGGTCATGTCTCGGGAACGCGCACAAAAGATCCGTTGGCAGTTGCTGGGGATGTTCCTGTTGGAAATCATTAACGGCGTTTTGATTGTTTATCTGCTCTATCGGCGTTATCAGCATAACAAGCAACATAAAGAGATGTTGCAACAGGTGCTGGACGAAATCGCCGTCGGCGTTTGTCTGCTGAACACAGAAAAAGTAATCGTTACTGCTAACCAAGCATTATTACGGTTGTTACAGCGTCCCTCGGAACAGATCTTGGGCGCCCCGCTGACCCAACTCTTTAATACCACCATCCAGCCTTGGATCTATACCCTAGTGGGTACACCCACAACCTTGCGCTTAGAACCTAGCTGGCGAACGTTAAGCATTCAGCATCGATCTTATGAATTATTGACCTTACGCGATGTCACCGTAGAATACGCGTTGCAGGAACAGATGACTCAGCTCGCTTATCTGGACCCCTTAACCCAAATTCCCAATCGTCGTTTGTGGGAACATCAAAATCGCCAAGTTCTGGCGCGGGCAACCCGAAATCAGCAACGCTGCTTAGTGGCCGTGATTGACATTGACTGTTTCAAAATGATTAATGACCAGCACGGTCATCTCACGGGCGATCATGTGTTGAAAGAGATCGCGCAGCGCCTATCCGAACATTGTCGGGCCGATGATATGGTTGCGCGGATTGGTGGCGATGAATTCGCAGCGCTATTTACTCTGGTGACGGAGGGGGATTATTTATTTGCGAAACAGCAAATTGTGCAAAAATTAGAAGCCGTTTTCCACGCACCAATTCACTATGACGGCAATTGGTTGCGTATCAGTGCCAGCTTAGGATTTGCTATGTTTCCAGAAGAAGGACAAAACGCCGTGAGTTTGTTGCAGGTGGCAGATCAACAGATGTACCAAAATAAAGCGTTGCGACGAACATTAGGATTACAACTGGCCGCAAATGGGGCGGGGCCTTCTCTGATGGATCAGTAACTATGGTACAACCTCAGTCTTCGCGAGATAACGTAACAGATAACGCAATAGCGGTGGCCCAGTCTCGCACCAAACGGCGACAGCTGCACAGGTTATCCGTGACATTGTTAGGGTGTCCCGCCTGCGGTGGCAAAGTGAGTCCAGCAGCACATACGTGTCCGCATTGTGGCCACCCACTTAACCCCCAAGTCACCCAGGCAGACCAAGCAGCGCAAGCATGGGCGGCCACGTGGGCACTCATTCGCCGCCGGGCAGCATGGGTTGCCACGGTTTTGGCCTTGCCGACATTAAGCTTACCCACCTGGGTGGCCAAGTTGACTTCTCCCGGCTTAGCAGGTGCAACCGAACTGGAAAAACTCTGGCAGGTGTATGCAATTACTGCCCCACTCACTCTCGCCATCATTTTACTGACCGTGCTTGTATTGAAACTCGGCTCAAGCGTCCTGTCGCGGTTTTTTGACAATGGCTTTCCTGCCTTGTTGTGCGCGCTGTTCGTGATAGGGGGCTTGTTTGCTGTCCCACCCCTACTGCTAGATATTGTCGTCACCAAGCCCTTAGTACCCATTTGGCACTATGCCCAAATCGCTTGGCAGCATGCCGGCAGTGGTTTATCTGGGTGGTTAATGATGCCCCTGCTATTTTTGTATTTGGTACTGCACCAATATTGGGTTGTCTATGGCGCCTGGCCTTTTCTCTCGGCATTTGTATTAGGCGGGTTTTTAGGCTGGGCGATTGCCCGGATTACGGCACACCATTCTTGGCTGAGTCAGCGCTGGAAACGCCTGCTTGATTAGAAAAAGACTGTCAACACGGCGGTGTGGGTGTAAAGCCGGCTGCGCGCAACTTCGCCGCTCGCATAAAAGCCGAGTAAGGGAATGTCGCCCAGCTGCGATTGAATTAAGCGCACTTCAGCACCCATCTCCCCAAACAGATTGGCCCCACGACCGACACAGGAGATAAAGAGCGCGCCCTTGATGGAGGCGCCCGTCAGCGCATGGACAGATTCCATTTCATCGCGGATTTCAGTGCAAACTCGAATCAGATCGGCACGCGCAACATCGGTATCGCGAGAGCAAAAGAAAATACTGTCGCCTTCTTCTAATTGCAGGCCTACTGCAAGACTGCCACGTGCAGGATCAATCCCCACCACATTTCTGACCAAGTAATCGGCGGGGCCTTGGCCGCTGGTATTGTTATCGACTTGAGCAATAAACAGGCCATGCGACAACTTACCCAAGTATTTTTCACTGATGATTTGGCCGCTGCCGCCGCCGAGATCGCTGAGGAGTTGCTCAAGTGCCGGTTGCTGATCTAAACCCAACAGAAAATGCCCCTCTGCGGCCGTTACTTTACGGATTGGACTCAAGGGTTGGCAGCCTTGCGAGACACGGGTAATCATGCGCACGGAGTCGGCAAAGATCATGCCTGACATGCCGCCAGAAAAAACTGTATTCGCCACTTGAGCCGTGTGCTCCCGACCACTGCTGATGCCGCCAAAGACCAAACCACTGTGTAATTTATGCCCCATGTCAGTGAATAACTCAGGAATATCATGGGTAGCCGGGTCAACATGCGCGAGGGCACTGTGCGCCAGATAATTACCCTGCGCATTTTTTTCTTCGCGCTGAGGGGGGCGCTGCAGGCCCGAAAAGGGGCGTACGCTCCCTGTCGGAAAATGCCCCAGCATGATGACAACTGCGGGCTCATCCAAATATTCTGCACCACCACAAGCAACAGCGGTGGCACTAGAGCCAACCCAGTCTTGGACCCCGGTGCGTTGCCGTAAATGTTTGATTAGCTCTGCCGCATGCGCAAAGAAGGGCTCGGTGAAATAGACAAAGCCCACCCAGTCCCGTTGGCCGAGCTGTTGTGCCTCCTGGGCACTGCCTAACTGACTAATTGCCAACTCGGCCGCCATGCGCCAATTGGGATGGGTCGCATGTCCAGAGCGAAATTGCATGATGCGGTCTCAACGGATAGCGTGCTGCAGCCGCAGCGATTGATCAACATGCCGCGCGCCTCGTTGTTCATCGGTTGTGATGAACTGGCGCAGCCCCTGCAACTATTTCGGCTGTTTTACGGCAGCCTTTAGCGTGGATTGCGTGTGCGAGACTGGCGGCGCCCGGATGGGCTTGGAGCGGTGGTAGATCTTGCTTTCCGCGCGGGACTTTTGGCTGGCTTGGCACGAGCCGCCGCGGCTGAGGCCCCCTGGCTGGGGGCTAACCCAGTAGAACTTAACCCCGCTTGACTGGCGGCCAGGGTTTGCTGCGCCACATCGGTAAATTGGGTCTGTAACTGCCGCCACCACTGTGCAGCATCAAACAGGGAGCCGCTGGGGTTGTCTGGGGGCGGTACGTCGGTGGGTGTTTCTGCCGCTGGCGCTGCGGCTGCGGGGGGTGCTGGCATCCCCCCCGTTTTTAAGGCATCTGAAAACGATTGCAGGGCAGCAACAGTGCCGCGCTGAACTTCGATGGCCTGAATCGTGCTGCGTAGCATGGTGAGATTAAGATTAAGCCAGTGTTCCACCGTGCGTAAATCTTGTAAGCGTTTGTCTAGCTCTGCGATATCTAACGTTGGGCTGAGCGGGTGACTCAAGCTGCCAAAGCCATTGCCAAGGGCACCTGTTGGCAGCCCTTGCCACAATTGTTTGGCAAAGGCCATCCCATCATTAAAATTAAAAGCAGCAAAAGGGGAGGCTGAAGCATCAGACATAGTGGTCAAGAATATCGTCAATAGAGGCTGGGCGTCATGTTACGGCGGCTTAGTAACCCCAGAGTTTAGCGGGGTTTAAGCGAATCATGATTTTATCTTTGGGCACGATGCTGACAATCGTATAGTCTTTACGCGAAGAATCGCGTCGCATCGGCTCAACAAATGGCACACCTTGGCCACTTACCAAGCTAAAGACAATCGGCGTATTGGCAGTTTGACCCCGCCTGACAACCACCGCAGTTTCCCCATTTTGCAGTTTTACAAAACTGCCTGGGGGGAAGATACCGACTTCCTTGATGATCATCGCCGGTAAGGGGTTCCCTTCACCGCCATCGTCCAGGAACAACTCTTTGGCTGCCTGATTCGGTGCCAACGCCTTGCGATAGGCGCGCGGGCTGACTTTGGCGCAAAACACATCAGCCAGGTGAATCAATTCTGCCATGGGGTCGGGCTGCATGACTTTGTGTGGATAGCCTTTACCCCCGCGTCGCTCATGGTGCTGTAAAACAGCCGTGAGCCATTTGGAATCGGTGACCCCGGCCGCTTTTAACATGTCATGGCTGACTTGGGGGTGATGATTGATTTGCTGGCGTTGCTCATCCGTTAACGGCGTGTTTTGATTAACCAGCCAGCCTTGCAGTTCCATCATGCCAACGTTCATGGTCATGGCGGCAGAAACCAGTGAGAGCCGATCGGCTTGGCTCCACCCCATACGCTTGGCAACCAGCTCACAAACTACGGCGGTGTGGAGACTTTGCGCGACCGGATATTTACCCGTATCCAATAGCAACAGAACGCTAATACCCGCATCGGCATCTTTATCGCTTAAAAACTGCAACAAAGACGCCATTGCTTCGATGCTGTCGGCAAAGTCGTCCACTTGCTCGATATTTTTCAAAATACGGGTCAGCTTTTTGAAAATATCATCCCATAACCAAAAGGGGTTAAAGACTGGGGCCGCTGGTTTGTCGTCGTCGCGTGAGGCTTTGAATTGTTCGGCGTCCACAAACATGCCGCGCTCTAGCAGCATTTCAATCTGGCGATCTTTCTCAACCAGATACCCTTTACGCAGCAGGAGCTGGCCTTGCGCGTCGTAAACATCCCACGGCAAGGGTTTGTCGATCTGCAAATGCTCCGGTGATAAACGGTGCATACTCACAATGATTCTCCTTGGCATCATGCCTTACTCAGGCAGGCTGATACTCTTTCTTTATTTTCCGGGCACCCCTTGGCCCGTACCCAATCCCTAGTGTGCCACTTCACTTGGCCGCCAGCCAGTAGTGGCGTAGGGTCAGTTGTCATTTAGCGGCGATTTACGGCCAGGTGCAGCCTTTGCACAACACCCGCCTGATCAGCCATAATCTAACTGATTCTTCGGGTGTTTTATCGAAAACTTAAGGCACGAGCGCAAACCGTGCCGTTACGTAGGGTTATTGGATGTCAGCCCCCTTCTCTGTTTCGCGTGCTGCACTACCGACTCGCCGCTGGCCACTGGCGCTGATCCTCAGTGCGGCGTCGTTGTCGCTACTGATACACAGCGCGGTATGGCTTGTCAGTCAGTTACGCATCGGCTTGCCCGTGACCGCTGACCTCACGGTGAGTGACGTCAAGATGGTGAGTTTGTTACCTGCGCCGCCTACGCCTGCCGCCAGTTCAGGGGTTCCGCCCGTTCCCCCACCTCGCCGCGCTATTGCTAGGCCGTCAGCGGTTCCGCTGCCAAGCAACCCCCCGGCTGCCTCTGCAACGACTGCCGCTGCAGAAAGCGCCAGCGAGATCGATCCTGCTAGCGTCGTTCCTGAGGCCCCGCCGGGGATAAGTGCCAGAGAATTGGAAATTCCTCCGAGCGGTCCGCTGATGGGAAGCTTACCGCTCGCCCAACCCACCAAAATTGAGTATGACTTGCAAGCTCGGAATCGTTGGCAATTTGGTATTGATAGCAGCGCAGAGCTGCTATGGCAGCACAACTGGCAAGATTTTTCGGTGACCTTGCGAGAAACGACCTGGGGTTTTATGTGGCGCTCACGGGGGCGATTAAGTGCGGCTGGCTTAGAGCCTAGCCGCTGGGAAGATCGGGTGGGCAACCGTAAAAGTCTACGCGGGGTGAGCTATGCCCATGAACGCCAAGAGATTCTTTTTAGTGCGGGCAATAAAGCCACGAGTTTACCGCCAGGCGTGCAAAACCTGCCCTCTTTCTTGATTCAGCTAGGGCTGTTGGTGCAGCAAAATCCCGCTTTGCAGACTTCAGGCGCCGCCTTTGTGGTGCCTGCAACCACGGCCAAAGACTTGGTTCAATACGCGGTTCAAAATAAAGGCGTCGAGGGGGTGCAAACCCCGTTTGGGGTTGTCCAGATGGTCGCCTTCACGACCCTCAGCGGGCAACGCCAAAATGAAGAAGGAATGGTGGTCTGGTTGAGCCCTGACCACCAATACTTACCCCTCCAATTCAAACTATTTCGCGATGATGGCGTGATCCTCACCGGCACCGCAAGGCTGCTGACGATCTTGCCACCCTTGCGGCCGAATCAAGAATGGGCGAGTGAATAACCTGTTTCAGGTTGACTGTTTACCGGTGCTCCCGGCTGCAATCGCGGCTTGCCACTTTGCCCACAAAGCATGCAGCGTCTGCTGCATCTCTTCTTCATGCCGTGCTTTAACGTGACCGAAGCCCCGCACTTGTTCAGGTAGGCAGGCAATCTCAACCGCCAGCGCGTAGTTTGCTGGGCTTAGGTCTGTCAAGACCGCACGCAAGCGGGCCGCATAGTCCACCGCCAGTTGGCGTTCCCGACGGCGTTCTTCGGTATAACCAAAGACATCGAAGGGGGTCCCACGCAGCCCCTTCATCTTGGCGAGAAGTTTGAATCCCTTCATCATCCACGGCCCAAAACGTTGCTTGCGGGGCAACCCGGTATGCGGATCACGTGCTCCCAGAATGGGGGGCGCGAGATGAAACTCAAGCTGGTAGTCTCCCTCGAATTGGCTCGCTACTTTCTCGATGAAACCGGTTTCGGTGTACAAACGAGCCACTTCATATTCATCCTTAT
Organism: Parvibium lacunae; assembly: GCF_003335215.1. Taxonomy (GTDB): domain Bacteria; phylum Pseudomonadota; class Gammaproteobacteria; order Burkholderiales; family Burkholderiaceae_D; genus Parvibium; species Parvibium lacunae. The sequence continues at coordinate 205,577 of NZ_QPGB01000004.1, forward strand.
AAGCCAGCAGTTTGGCATAGTAACGCGCAACAGCGAGACTCAAATCGCGCACTGGTTGGGCATCCCCCGCAGCAGTAAAGATCCGTTCCTCGGCTTGTTTAACCTCGTTGACCAATTGTTGATACCCCGTCGCATAGGCCGCATCTTGATATTGCGTGAGCCAATCACGACGATGCGCGATCAGTGCTGCTAGCGACTCTTCTGGGGGCTGCGCAGTGGGGCGTGCCAAGGCGATAACCTGACTCGGCGCGATAAACCGTTTCACGGCAACCAGATCATGCGCGGCCCGCCGGCCCCATAAGAACGCGGTCTGGTTTTTGGCGACGGCGGCCCCGTTCAATTCAATCGCTTTTAGCAAGGCTGCTTCGGTCAGTGGAATCCAGCCTTTTTGCCATGCAAAGCCGAGCATAAAAGGATTGGTATAAATCGCATCGCCCAACAGTGCTGTCGCTAATTCCGTGGCATTCACCAGGGCGACGTGAGCTTGTCCACAGGTTCCTTGAATGCGCTCAACCATTTGGTTGCCGGGAAATTGCCAATCTGGGTGATGGATAAAATCGGCTGTCGGCGTTTCGCCGGTATTGGCGACAACATGGGTGCGGCCCGGTTGCATTTTTGATAACGCTTCATCGCTGCCCGCAACCACTAAATCACAGCCTAAGACCACATCCGCATCCCCGGTGGCGATGCGGGTGGCAAACAGATGGGCGGGAGTGCTGGCGATTTGCACATGGGAATAGACGCTGCCCCCTTTTTGCGCCAGGCCAGCCATGTCTAGCACGGTACACCCTTTGCCTTCCAGGTGCGCCGCCATACCCAGAAGCTGGCCAATGGTAACCACCCCGGTGCCGCCAATGCCCGTTACCAAAATGCCATAGGCATACTTGTAATAAGCGTAACCAGCGGGCTGGTCGAGATCAATCAATGTCGGTTCTGGCAGGCTAGGCCAGGTGTCTTGCGGTGTTGCTTGAGAGGGGGTGGGCAGGCTCGACAAGCCTTTCGCTGCGCGAACCTTACCGCCTTTCACCGTAACGAAGCTCGGGCAGAAGCCTTTCAGGCAAGAAAAATCTTTGTTGCAACTCGATTGGTTAACCGTCCGCTTGCGTCCGAATGGCGTTTCCAAGGGCTCAATGGAAAGGCAGTTTGATTGGGCTGAACAGTCACCGCAGCCTTCGCAGACGGCATCATTAATCACCACCCGTTGTGGTGGGTCAGGAAAGACGATTTTTTCTGGGGTGTTTTTTTTGCGCCGCCGCCGTTTTTCTGCGGCACAAGTTTGGTCATAAATCAAAATACTGGTTCCAGCGCACTCCCGCAAGCGGGTTTGCACTGCATCTAGCTCATCACGATGGCGCACACTAAATGGCACCGAACCCGAGGCGAACGAGGTTTGGGCATACTTCTCAATATCATCGCTCATCAACACAATTTCAGCGACGCCTTCCGCCGCCACCTGCTGCACCAGTTGTGGCACCGTTAGGGTTCCATCAACCGGCTGGCCACCGGTCATGGCAACCGCATCGTTGTACAGAATTTTGTAGGTCAGATTAACCTTTGCGGCAATCGCCGCCCGAATCGCCAGCAAGCCTGAATGAAAATACGTGCCATCTCCCAAATTGACGAACACATGTTTTTCGTGGGTGAATGGTGCTTGGCCGATCCAGGTAACGCCTTCGCCGCCCATTTGGGTTGGCGTTTCGGTGCTGCGGTCCATCCACATCGCCATGTAGTGACACCCGATGCCCGCGATTGCCCGGCTCCCTTCAGGTACGCGAGTGGAGGTATTGTGGGGGCACCCAGAGCAGAACCACGGTTGCCGCTGCGCCAACGTCAGTGGGGTGGCCCCTGCCAAGGCGCGTTCACGGGCATCAATCACCGCTATCCGCGCCGCAATCCGTTCTCGCACCGTGCTGGGTAAAGAAAAGTTTTCCAAGCGGCGTGCGAGGGCCTTTGCAATCAGCGCGGGGGAAAGCTCGGCATGCGCAGGCAATAGCCAATTGCCTTGCGGGATCGCGTATTCCCCCCCCTCTTTTTCATCGAATTTGCCATACACTTTGGGCCGCACATGTTCTTGCCAGTTGTACAGCTCTTCTTTGACTTGATATTCCAGTAATTGCCGCTTTTCTTCTACCACCAGAATCTCTTCCAGGCCAGTCGCAAACTCGCGCACATGCTGTGCGTCCAAGGGCCAGGTCATGCCCACTTTCATCAGGCGAATACCCAATTCCGCACACAGGCCATCATCCAGGCCTAGATCATCCAGCGCCTGACGGACATCCAAGTAGGCCTTCCCGGCCGTCATAATGCCTAATCGGGGGCGTGGAGAATCAATCACTATTTGATTTAACTGATTCGCCCGAGCATAAGCCAGAGCAGCATATAACTTGTAATCCAACAGTCGCGCTTCCATTGCCAGGGGGGTATCCGGCCAGCGGATATTCAAGCCATCGGGCGGTAAGATGAAATCCGTCGGCAGAAGGGGATTGACGCGCAGCGGATCAACCTCCACCGAGGCTGAGGCTTCTACCACATCGGTCACCACCTTAAAGCCCACCCATAACCCGGTGTAACGGCTCATCGCGTAGGCGTGGATCCCCATATCCAGATACTCTTGTACCGTTGCGGGATAAAACACCGGAATCCCGGCTGCCTTGAGCACATGTTCAGACTGGTGCGGTAAGGTTGATGATTTGGCGCCATGATCATCCCCACAGACCACGATCACCCCGCCATGACGACTGGTGCCCGCAGCATTGGCGTGCTTTAACACATCCATCGAGCGGTCCACCCCCGGCCCTTTGCCATACCAAAGCCCAAAGACCCCGTCATATTTCGCCTGAGGATAGAGATTGACTTGCTGGCTACCCCAGACACTGGTGGCGGCTAAGTCTTCGTTCAGCCCTGGCGTAAATTGAATGTCGTGCTTGGCCAGATGTTGACGGGCTTTCCATAGTTGCTGATCTACGCCGCCTAAAGGGGAGCCGCGATAGCCAGAAACAAACCCAGCGGTATTCAGGCCTGCTGCTTGGTCGCGCTGCTTTTGTAGCAGCAGCAGGCGGACCAAGGCTTGAATGCCGGAAAGATAAATGCGGCCTGTTTGAACGGTGTATTTGTCATCCAAACTTAAACCATGAGCCAATTCATTTAGCTGCATGTGATGCACTCCTTGTCACTCTTGATGTACAACGTGATGGCATAGACAGATCAAGCTACTGGCAAAGCGCTTGACCTTATATTGTTTGGCTACGTTATCGGCGCGTTTGGGCGACTTGCCAATAACCAGATTTATTGCGTTGCCGCATATTCGGCGTGGCAAGCGCTAAAGGGCGCTCGCAATCTGTTGTCATAGGCTTGCTGACGCGCGGCCAGCGCAATGGTCGCGTAAAGAAAAGCGGAGTAAAGAAATAAGCAGACATAAGCGTATCCAAAAATCGTGTTTTCGGGGCCCGCATGACTACGGGCAGGGTTCACCTTTTGAGCGAATGTTTAACAATAATATAATTAAGTGTTTACTTCAATAGGCGCTAAACAGAAAGCCTCGGTTAAGAGGCTAGCGAGTCATCGAAATTAATCGGGTTTGATGTTCGCGCGTTTAATGACCTCGGCCCAGCGGTTTGATTCCGCTTTAGCAAAAGCGGCAAAGGTTTCTGGGTTCATGTAACGGGTAATCGCGCCCTGCGCTTCCATCTTTTTCTGGAATTCGGCACTGGTCACAATTTTACGGATCTCATCAGAGAGTTTTTCCACGAAAGGCATCGGCGTGCCGGTTGTTGTGAACACCCCAAACCACGAAGCAACCTCAAAATTCCGCATGCCCACTTCGGCTGCGGTGGGTACATCAGGCAAAGCGATCAAGCGCTGACGACTGGTCACCATCAAGGCCCGCATTTTCCCGCTCTGAATATGGGGCATTAAGGGGGGGGCTGTGGTCATGGTGAGGTCAACATCACCGCCCAGTAACCCTAATAACTGCGGCCCTGTGCCGCGATAGGGAATATGCACCATGGCAGAACGGGTTTCTATTTCAAATAACTCTGTCGTGATGTGCTGCACCGAGCCGTTACCGGAAGAGGCATAGTTTAGTTTGCCAGGGTTGCTCTTAGCATAAGCAATCAGATCGGCAGCAGTCTTGAAGGGGGAGTCGCCGCGCACTACCATGACTTGCGGCGCAATCACCACATTAGCCACAGCTTGCAGATCCTTGAGCGGATCGTAAGGAAACTTAACCAAGTGTGGCGACATGGTATGGAAGCCAGAAAACTCCATCAGTAGGGTGTAGCCATCCGCTTTGGCCCGCGCAACGGCATTGCCACCAATGATGCCATTCGCGCCGCCTTTGTTCTCCACAATAACTGGCTGACCGATGGCCTTACTCAGCGGCTCGGCCAGGGCCCGTGCGGTTAAATCTGCGGTACCGCCGGGCGGTGCAGGGACGACCATCGTAAAGGGGCGATCAAACGATTGAGCGAAGCTGGCGCTCGCCACGAAAAGGCACCAGAGCGTTGCCAATGAACGGCAAATAAAAGAATATTGCATTGCAATGTCTCCTGATTGTAGTTTTGATAAGGTGAGTTATTCACGGCGATTTCTCTAGCTCATAGCCACTCCTTGTCCCTCTAGGTTAATGCATTTAGCAATCACACTGTTGAATCCGGTTTGTGCAGACGCGACCCTGCCAGACCAACCTGACTGACCAGCGGATGCCCCACCAGCGTTTTCAGTAAGGTGTTCGCTTGGAGTAAAGCCGGGAGCGAAATCTCGCAGTCGGCCCCTTCCAATTGCAGGGCATGAACGACATCCTCTGTGCAGACATTACCGGTTGCCCCAGGGGCAAATGGGCAACCCCCCAGTCCGCCCAGCGAGGTATCAAAGGAACGCATGCCCAGTCGATAAGCTTCAAGCAAATTTGCCAAACCCAAGCCACGCGTATTGTGAAAATGGAGTGTTAACGCCAGTTCAGGATAATGCTGCGTTAAGTGAGAGATAAACAGATCAACTTGGCTAGGATACGCCATGCCTGTTGTATCGCATAAGGTAATCGCCGACACGCCCTGCGCAAGCCAGCGCTCTACCCAGCTCGTGACCGTTGTCAGCGGTATGTCACCCTCATAGGGGCAACCAAAGGCACAAGAGAGTGACACATTAAGTGCTATCTGTTGCTGCCTCGCCAACCCGGTGATCTCACTGAGCTGGTCAAAGGAATCGGCCTGACTCATGCGCAAATTGGCCTGGTTATGTGACGCCGAAACCGACATCACCAGGTTAAATTCATCCACGCAACAAGCTGCTGCACGCTGAGCCCCCTTTATATTTGGAATTAGTGCGGTATAGCGAGTGGCTGGGTGGCGATCCATGGCTTGAAAGACCGCTTCGGCATCGGCTAGCTGCGGAATCGCTTTAGGCGAAACAAAAGACGACACTTCGATTTTTGCAAAGCCAAGCGCTGACAAGGTATTGAGTAAGCGCAGTTTATCTGCCGTCGAGAGCAGGGTGGCCTCACTCTGCAACCCATCACGCATAACAACTTCATTGAGTTTGATGCGGTTCATGAGGCTAGTGCTCCAATGATTCTGCAATGACGTGCGCAGAGAGCAAAGCATCTAGACGCTGGGCAGGGATGCCCAATGCAGTCAAGATCGCACGCGTATCTTGCCCTAGGCGCGGCGCGGGGTGACGCACACAACCTGGGGTCGCCGTTAATTTTGGAACAATACCGGGAACAGCAACCGCCTCGCCCTCAAGGGTGGGAAGTGACAAAATCATGTCGCGGGCCAGGTAATGCGGGTCATTGGCAATGTCTGCAGCTGTATAAATACGCCCTGCGGGCACATTCGCTGCAACGAGTATTGCCAGGGCGTCAGCGATTGTTTTAGAAGCACACCAAGCACCTATCGCCTGATCAATTTCCACAACATGCGCCACCCGCCCCGCATTGTCTTGCAGGTCAGGGCGTGCTGCCAGATCTGCGCGCCCAATAGCGGTCATGAGCCGGCGAAAAATACCATCGCCATTACCGGCAATCAGAAAATGACCATCTTGGCAGGCGTATGCATTTGAGGGCGCGATACCAGGTAGCGCACTGCCCGCAGGTTCGCGCACAACTCCCGCCGCATCGTACTCAGAGAGCAAACTTTCCGTGATGTTAAATACCGATTCATAGAGTGCCACATCAACGACCTGCCCCGCCCCGCTCTGTTTGACTTGCTGCAGCGCCAGTAAACAACCAATCACGGCATGTAATGCGGCGAGCGTATCGCCGAGCGATACACCCGTACGCACGGGCACTCTGCCGGGCTCACCCGTCAGGTAGCGCAAGCCACCCATTGCCTCACCAATTGAGCCGAATCCTGGTAAATGGCTATAAGGACCCGTTTGCCCATACCCAGAGATGCGCAACATGATCAGGCGTGGATTTAATTTGACCAGCTCATCCCAGCCCAGCCCCCATGCCTCTAAGGCACCGGGCTTGAAGTTCTCGATCAAAATATCAAACTCATGAATGATGTCGCGAACCAGTTGCTGACCTGCCGGCTGTTTTAAGTCAATGACGATAGAGCGCTTATTTCTGGATTGCGCTTGCCACCACAATGACGTGCCATTGCGTAACACCCGCCAGTTTCGCAAGGGATCACCTGTCTGCGGCGGCTCAACCTTGACGACCTCGGCGCCAAAATCGGCCAAGACTCTCCCCGCAAAAGGGCCAGCGATTAATTGACCAAGCTCTAGCACTTTGATGCCAGCCAGCGGCAAAGGCGTGGCGGAAGGAGGTGGGGCAGCAGGGGACATGCAGATTCCAGCGTGATGGCAAGCCAACATAATAGAAAGGCCATCAGCCCAGGTAAATCAATCAATCGGCAAGGATGACTTAATCAGTCGTGAAGGCAGACGCCCGCTTTCAATTGCTGCCAAAAGGTACTTGCAGCCGCACTCAATGCGGCGGTCGAGGTACAGCAAGCCAGCAGATGCCGCGCCGCCCATTCGTCGCTTAAAGGCAGCACACAAACTGACATGGAGGCTGCATGTTTGAGGGCCATGTGCGTAGGTAAAATCCCCACCCCCAGGCCAGCTTGAACCATTCTGCACATAGCATCAAAGCTACGAACATGCATACGTAGGTTAATCTGACTGCCGAGATGATTGCGGATTAATTTGTGAATCGAGCTGCCGATTTCCAAGCCAATAAACGTCTCTTGTTGGAGGACAGTGAAAGAAATTTGCGCATGCTTTGCGAACGGGTGCGCCACGGGCAAAACAGCGCTCAGAAAGTCAGCCCGATAGCGAAAGGTTTCTAGTCCCGGATGCGGCTCATTTTCGCCAATAATCCCAATATCATATTGACCCGCCACAATCCCATTCACCACAGATTCGCTGGTGACTTCATCTAAATCGATCTGCACATTTTTATTTGTCACAACGAACTGCGCGAATTCTTCTGGCAGATAACCGCAGACCGCAGAGGTGTTCGCCGCAATCCGAACGATACCCTGCAGCCCCGCCGTGAAAGCTTGTGCATCAGTCCCTAAGCGGTAGAGCGAATCGAGAATCGTACGCGCATGCTTAATGATCACATGCCCTGCGGGAGTGGGGATCACGCCGCGCGATTGCCGAGTAAATAGCTTAATACCCAGAGATTGCTCGGCCTCTTGGATCCGTTTACTTACCGCCGCTAACACCAAATGGCTTTTTTCTGCAGCGGCAGTAAAGGAACCCGAATCGGCAGTTTGCACAATCAAACGTAAAGTCAGTACATCAAGCGGCTTCATAAATGTCACCCAGTTTGGGGTTGAGGGCCGTCGTCTCCGAGTACTAAAATTTAGTTATATTGAAATCGTTTGCATGGCATTGTAATCCGATTTAGCCAACGCGTTTTAAGCCAGCGCATACCCTAGGCCCTGTAGCGCGATGTTGTCGAGTAACTCACGGATGGCCGCATCTGATTCAATGGGGTAAAGCAGTGTGACGTGTGTAAAAAGGCGCTGCCCACCTCGCGCAAAACGCCACTGCGCTTGCCGCAGTACCGCGACTAAGCCTTGCACTTGCGGACAGCAGGCGCAATAAGCGCGCAATGCCGGCGAACGCGACCAGCCCGCGGCGTCAGTCGCCTGGCTAACCGCATGGACCAGCAGTGGGATACCCGGCGGGCTGTCGCTGCTATCGACCACCACGCACAAGGTCTGTTCCCGTCCTGGGTCGGTTTGAATGACACGCAAGGCCGCTGTTCGGGCTGCCGGCTCGGGAGGCAAAGCGATCAGTCGGATACGAATCAGTACCTGGCTGGCTTCAGCAATCACGCTTGGCCCAGCCTTTAACATTTTTGAGACCGACTTGTATCTTTTCCCATTCGGTTAAATTGAGTTTGCGCAGCGTCAGCGTGGTGCTCCCCGCATCAGGGTTACGCGGGCCGATTTTGGCCGTCTTCACCCCTTTTTCTTGCGCCTTAAGCAAAAATTGCTGCGCCGTTTCCTGATTGCTGAAAATCCCTAAAGAAATTGCCCAACGCAATGGGCCAGGGTCACCCAAAATATAGGTTTCCTGGATCCCCAGTGCTTTCAGTTCCGCCACTTTTTTTTCGGCGGCAGGGCGGTCTGGGCGGGGTGGAATAAAGACCAACCACTGCGTATTGTCTGGCTGCCGCTTTTGCTGCAAACGCTGGCCCAGCTTGAGGCTTTGCCAGCTCGCCAAGAGCCGCTTACTCGTTGGTTCATCCAGTGCCGGAATCTCGACACAAACCAGCCCTTCTGGCGCAGGTTTAGCCGCGACGCTGGTCGCTGGCGGGTTTGATTCCGTCTCTGTATCGCTGGGGGTCGAATTTTTTTCCGAGGCCTCTTTCTCAGCAACACTGGCGGTTTTCGCTTGTTGCAAGCGCTGGCTATAGCTTGCCGCATCGAGCGGCAGCAGCTTCTCGGCCTCTAATTGCGAGTCGAGCCGATGCGGTTCACGCGTTGCGGGGCGCCAATTCGGCCCAGGGTCGAGATAGTTTTGTGCAATCAGCCAGACCAGCCCATTGGCCAGCAGTAATAAAACAAAGATAACCCGCATCATGACCCCAAATAAAACAAAACCTTACGTTAGCGACACCCACTCATGCCGGTGCGCTGGCCGCCGGTATAGCAAAGGCTAACCCCCGCAAGACTAACTCTGGTACCGCCAAAAGCGTTACCGCGGCCACACCCGGCAGGTTCTTTTCTAGCATAGATAAATGTGCGTCCTGCAGCGCCTTTAACAGCCCCTGGCTATGCCCACCGGCAAGAATAAGTGCGACGACCGGCGTGGTGCTGACAGGGTTGGCTGGGGTGAGTGGCATCGCGCTCACCCGGCTTAATGCTAACAGCAATGCCCCAATTTGGGCATCCCAGACGCCTTGTTCCAAAGCTTGCGCGGTGTTTTGGCCCCAGCCGATAGCGCGGGGTGCATGCGCATCGGCATCGGGGTGCGGCAAGTTGGCGGTGCCTTGCGCCAGACTCTCCCACATCAGCCGAAGACCTGGCAAAATTTGCCCGCCACCATGCCGCCATATCGCTGTTTTGCCAGCGGCTGCGCCACTTGCCGACTCTGCCGTTAGCGCCTCACAGCACAACGCATCAATGGTTGTTGCCGTGCCTGCGTTGACGACCACGGCATACCGTATCGAGTCTGGTAGGCCCTGCATTGCGCCGATCAAACTCGCCCAACGATCTGCCCCCAAACTGCCGCTAGGGTGATACGGCGAATGCAATTTCTTCGTTCCGTCCGGCGAGATAAACTCAGGCTGTGCTTTCATCATGCTAAACGCAGCATCAGGCCATCGCTGTTGTAACTCATGAGCCAACGCCGTCATCGCCGTTGCGTGCCGCACCCCGCATACCACGATTGCCCTGGGCGCCGCCCCTGCGAGAACCCCCATCAGTTGTGCGGCCAGTTGTTCCACCAGGGTTGCCATGGTGCTGCTGCCAACGACGACTGCCCCGCAGTGATCGGCCGCCAGCCAGGGGCTGCTGAGCAGGCCTGGGCAGGTTTCCGCCAGGGCCCATTTGAGCCTGGTGTTACCCGCATCAAGCAACAGAGCAGGGGCGGTGAGTGCGCGCATTAGGCTTGGCCTCGTAAGCGCAAACTGACCTCACCCGCATTCACAACGCTGAGTGTGCCGCGTGGGTCGCCAGGGGGCGCATCGCTAACCTGCAATTGCCCTTGTTCATCGACCCCAAGTGCCCAAGCAGGCTGATCGGTGCTGCCACGTAGCCAGACTGCCTGACCCATAAGCGCATCCGCCGCCGCATAGTCGGCTTGGAAAGCGGTAAACCCTGTGGCGGCAAAGCGCTCGGCATACGCCATGATGCGAATCATCAAACGCGCAGCCAGGGCATTACGCTCAGGCACAATAATCCATTCATCCAGTGCGGTAATGGCTTGCGGAATTGCCGCCTTGAACGCCGTGGGCAAGTGCAGGTTTAAACCCAGGCCAATCACGACGATGGGCGCACTGGCGCTGCCCGTGGTTTCCAGCAAAATGCCCCCCACTTTTTGTTGCTGTAGCCAGATATCGTTTGGCCACTTCAATTGGCAATCCAAGCCCTCCTCCCGCAATACCTCGCGCACCGCGAGTCCGATGACCAGCGCCAGCCCGCTTAAGCGTTCCAAGGCCGGGGCCTGATACCACGCCAACGACAGGGTTAAACTATGACCAGGTGCCGCAAGCCAGGTTTTCCCCCGCCGCCCACGGCCAGCGGTTTGGCTTTCTGCCAACCGCGCTGCCCACGTGAGAGGTGCCGCCGGTCGGGTTTGGGCAAGCAGGTCTTCATTGGTCGAGCCGGTGGTTGCGACGACGCTTAGCGCCAATTGTGCTGCTAAACCAGCATCCAGTGCCTGCATCTGCGCGCGTAGATGCAGGGCATCCAAGGGGTTTACAATCACCGCAGTGGGCTCAGAGGAAATAGAAGTTGGGGTAGACATGGGCGCATCATAGCGCAGGAATATACCCTTGCGGCAAGCAACCGCTTAGCCAGTTTGGCTGGCTCTGCGCAGGCTCGGGCACCGCTAAGCTTTTTTATAGCTTCTGGCAGAAATAGTCATATTGGGGGGTAAAAAAGCGGTTGTAGCTTGTAATTAAACATCGTTTAACTCTCGCTGTTCATCTTCGCGCAACAACCATTTTTGATGATGGTGAAAACGGCTCCAACACAAGCCACAGATAATAATCATGATCAATAACACGACATAAGATGCAGGAAATATACCTGCAATATTTCCCTGAGGTATTAGATTGATCAACTGTACGATCAAAGGTAGCTGTGCAATATATTGCGCAAACCCTTTTAAGGGCTGAAACCCAGTTTGCCAAAAATATAGGGCAGATATAGAGAGTGTCACCCACGCAGTGGGTACGCTCATGACGATTGAGATAGCAAGCCACTTATACCGTAATTTTAATCGTTGCGGTCTTTTCATCTAAAGCTCCCCCGTAGTTAGTATCTTAACCCACACGTCAACGATTAATATAGATTTTCGGTTTACAGATTATTAAAGATAAATCATATGGCGAATTCAGGAATGAAGATTAAAGGGGCCAGGCTAGAATAATTTATTGTTCTCTGACTTTTACCAATCACAAACTAGCCGTCCTTTTTTTAAGGACAGTTGACCTGCTCCCCAACTTAGTCCGAACTGGACGTAGAGTTTGCGGTTAAAAAACTGTCTGCAAACTGATCAGGGGTTTGATAGCCGATGGCACTATGGGGCCCCTGAGTATTGTAGTCGTGTCGCTATGCCTCGATAAGCTGGCGGGCATGACGCATCGACATAAACCAGTGTTCATTCAGGCATTCGTCGCGGAATTTGCCATTGAAACTCTCGATATAAGCGTTCTGCTATGGTTTGCCGGGTTGAATGAAGCGCAATTGCAAGCCAACAGCATAGGCCCATTCATACAACGCCTTGCTGACGAATTCTGGACCATTATCGACTGTAATGCCCTTGGGCAAGCCACGGCTCTCGGCC
>NZ_QPGB01000005.1 GCF_003335215.1 Parvibium lacunae
GTTGGGTGAGTAAGAGCTTGGCTTGGCTACCCGCATCAGGCGTGCTCACGGTAAAGGGAGTGAGGTAATACAAACTTAGAAACTGACCAAAGTCACTCTTGGCGCTCTCAGCGTTGGCTGTTGTCGCAATGATTTGGAGTTTGCCAGCCAGCGCCTTAAAGGCGCTGCTGTTTTGGAGGTCTTGGAGATTTTGAAAAAAAGTTTTACGATCGGGGCTATCTCCTGCGTCACTAATCGGTGTGGGCGTGATGTTGAGGCCAAGAATGAGTTTCCTCAGGCCGTCCAACACCCCTTCTAAACTAGCTACCGTTTTATTTTCCCCCTGACTAAAAAGGGTGCCAAGCGTAGTAAACGTCAGGCTGCTGTCTATTTTTTTCAAGGTATTCGCTAGTGCGAGAGCGTCTGTCAATTTGTACATGTAATGATTGGGAAATCCAGTTCCTTCTTCATTGAAGAGTGAAATACGTTGTCCGATCTGGTTAAACCAAAAGGTGTTGGTGGTGACGTTAATCCCGTTTTGGGCAAAGAAGTTGTTTTGTACATTGCTGGCATAAGTGGGTAGCCCGGTTCCGAGCAGGTCTTGTAGTTTGTTGAAAACACTTTCACTACCAGGTAAAAAGCCAGCACTATTAAAGGTGTTAACGCTAGCCATGTCGGCTTGCCCGCCAAAGATGCGGGCAAACGCGGAAGCCAGATGGCCGCCTAGGCTGTGGCCATTCACGTTGAGGGTGGCATTGGCGGGGACTAAACCTTCTCCGGGCACCGAGGTGGTGTATACGTAAGCCCACGTATTGGTGAGCCCGTAGTTATATTCACTAATTTGTTTGGCCATTTGTCCGGCGGGGGTGGTAATGCGTAACCACCAATTCACCATGTCGAGCACTTGCGCGCGGGCGGCACCACTGGTAGCGAGATCGCCATCCACCAGAAAGTCGGTGATCTGTTGTGAACCGCGCATGGAAACATAAATTTGCCCAGCGTAGTCTGTTCCTGCATTGCCGCGCCAGACCACGCCTTCAAAGCTGGAACCAAACGGCGCATCGGGCTTGTCTTCGGCGGAAACGACGGTGAAATTGTCTGCAATAAATTTGGCTTGGGTAAGCGTCATGCGCCCAATAAGATCTCTATTATTGAGAAGGATCTCACCAGTTTGCCCATTTCCTAAATTTTCAACATAACTTGCGTCAGCCAACAAGGCATTGATATAGGCTTGATTGATTGTGGTGGTCATTTGAATATCCTTAAAATTTATTTGGTCTTAACAACAGCAAAAACTTGCGGTTTATTTCTTGGCTGACAACTGTGTTTCGAGAACGCAATGGGAACGCTTGATTCGGTCAATTTAAAAAAGCGAACTAACCATCCGCCACTCGCAAGATACTGCTTGTATGTCAACAACGTCTCGCCAGTTGTTTCATCCTTCCAAGTAGATGTACTTTCAATAATTGGTATAACTGATGCAATTGATCGATCTATCATTCCTGGCAATCCCATATTTGTTTCACCACCAAGCACAATAGTTTTACCGCGAATTTTTTCTATATCTACATCGATGAATTCATTCGCCTCACACAACGCCCGAAACTGCATCCCACCGATAATTTCATCCCCTACTGGCAAGATCATCAACATCACAAACAGCAATAGAATGGTGCCTCGACGTAAAGTTGGTTTTGCAATTCTTTGGCTTGCCCAACGAGCGATACGAAAGGCGCAGTAGCTCCAAAGTGCAACCACTACAAGTAAAAAAATGCCGGTCATATTTTTTCTCCTAGAAGGCGCTATTGGATGTCATTTGTGAGTATGTAGCACCACTGGTAGCGAGATCGCCATCCACCAGAAAGTCGGTGATCTGTTGTGAACCGCGCATGGAAACATAAATTTGCCCAGCGTACTCTGTTCCTGCATTGCCTCGCCAGACCACGCCTTCAAAGCTGGAACCAAACGGCGCATCAGGCTTGTCTTCGGCAGAAACGACGGTGAAGTTGTCGGCAATAAATTTGGCTTGGGTTTCGGTCATGCGTGGTGCAAGAGCACTTTTGAGATCCGCAACCGTCATGCCAGAAGTTAAATCAACATAAACAGCATCAGCTAATAAAGCATTGATATAGGCTTGGTTGATTGTTACGGTCATTTTATTTCTCCCTGTCTGATTAACTTATCAATATTTATTTGCTTAAATACTTCTGACACATTTTTTGGTCGGCATTCAGTTGCACTACCCAATCCATAAAAATGATTCCGCAAAAACCCACCATACGTAGTCAACGTTTTTGTTGATAGAAAAACTTCCTGCGTATCAACATCAACGTACTGAACGATATGCGAATAAATTGGGTTAATTAAGCTAGTAACTTTGACTCTAGGTAGATATTTGTCTTTTGCCCGTTTCACTTTCTCCCAATCCGGACTGAGCATCACCACAGCCACTTTTTCGCATAGCCCGTAGAATTGCCAGTGCCCAATTAAGTCATCTGCAACCGGTGCTACTAACACAAATGGAAATGCCAAGGCACTGATAGTAGTTGTATGTTTAGTGGCCTTTACCCAGCGCGGGATACGTTTGCTAATCATCACGGCTAGAATTAGCCATACAGTGATTCCAATTAAAAACAGAATGCCGATCATTTTTGTTCTCCTAGAAGGCGCTATTGGATGTCATTTGTGAGTATGTAGCACCACTGGTAGCGAGATCGCCATCTACCAGAAAGTCGGTGATCTGTTGTGAACCGCGCATGGAAACATAAATTTGCCCAGCGTAGTCTGTTCCTGCATTGCCGCGCCAGACCACGCCTTCAAAGCTGGAACCAAACGGCGCATCGGGCTTGTCTTCGGCAGAAACGACGGTGAAGTTGTCTGCAATAAATTTGGCTTGGGTGGGGGTCATTCGTTTTTGTATAACGCTTTCCAGAATTTGACCTGTCTGTCCATTTTTAAGACCTTGATTGTCATTTGCATATACTGCATCAGCTAATAAAGCATTGATATAGGCTTGATTGATTGTGGTGGTCATAATGTGGTCTTTCTATTGAGCTTGAGTGAAATGATTATCAAGAAAAATTTTTTGAATGTCAGGGGAACAGGATGGGTGTTCGATAAATATAGGGACATGTCCTTCTGAAATCCCCAATGTTCTGATCAGCCACCCTCCGCCCACATTTAATGATTTATAAGATAGGGTTGGTTTACGTGTTTCTACTTCACGCCATAAAAATTCACTTTCTACGATAGGCAAGAAAGTTCCAATAATTTTTTTATCGAGCGTAGCAACATACCCAGTCTTCGGGTCTCTTAAGGTCAAAACCTGGCCATTAGCAGAATCTAGCCATGTGATGTATTGAGATTTTTCACACAACGCCCGAAACTGCATCGCACCGATAATTTCATCCCCTACTGGCAAGATCATCAACATCACAAACAGCAATAGAATGGTGCCTCGACGTAAAGTTGGTTTTGCAATTCTTTGGCTTGCCCAACGAGCAATACGAAAGGCGCAGTAGCTCCATAGGGCAATCACTGCCAGTAAAAAAATGCCGGTCATACCGCAACTCCTTCGCGTGAATTGAAACAAGGTTGACTAGCTTCTTTCACCAACTTTTGGATCACCGCTTGTAACTTGCCACATGGCGTGTCGTTGCCCGCACC
Source organism: Parvibium lacunae (assembly GCF_003335215.1). Classification (GTDB taxonomy): domain Bacteria; phylum Pseudomonadota; class Gammaproteobacteria; order Burkholderiales; family Burkholderiaceae_D; genus Parvibium; species Parvibium lacunae. Next base: position 3,646 of record NZ_QPGB01000005.1, read on the forward strand.
GCCATAGAGGCGGTCGTTGTGGTTTTGTCCTTCTAGAAGGTCGTTTCCAGTGCCGCCAAAGCTCACTAGGTGGGTGACGGTGGTGGAGGTGATGGGGTTGATGAGTATGCTTTGGGGAGTGGGTGTGCTTTTATCAATAAAGAGCCAGCTGTCGTTAACGCTGTTGCTAGGAATGATGATTTGTTTGCCGTTGGGGCCGCTATCGGTGCTAGGGTTATCTTGGGTGTTGCCTTGAATGAGCCAGCTTTGCATGCTGCGCCGGTCGGCTAGCCATTTGTCGCTGAAGTTGAGTTCGCTGTTGGTGTTGGTGGCGCGCTTGGCTTGGTCGTTGCTCCAGGCGTCAATCAGGCTTTGGGGTTGGGTGAGTAAGAGCTTGGCTTGGCTACCCGCATCAGGCGTGCTCACGGTAAAGGGAGTGAGGTAATACAAACTTAGAAACTGACCAAAGTCACTCTTGGCGCTCTCAGCGTTGGCTGTTGTCGCAGTGATTTGGAGTTTGCCCATCAGGCTGGCAAAGGGGCCGGTGGGGGTGCCTTGCTGGTTCGGGTTTAATAACTGATACAGGTTGGTATAGAAGTTATTTCTGGTTGTATTGCTGTCGGCTGTGCCGGGTGTTTTAGTGGGAGTTTGATTGGGCCCTAGAATAATTTTTCGTAATCCATCTAAAACATTTTCTAGGGAATCAGCTTCATTGTTTGCACCTGCTTTTTGCAGGTTGTTCATGGTTTCGGTAGTGAGGCTGTTATCGAGTTGATTCAGTACATTCTGCAAAGCCAATGCATCGCTGAGTTTGGTAATGGCATGATTGGCGATTGAAAGCTCACCTTCTTTTTCTATATCAACGCCGACTCGGGTACCAATCACTTGGCCTAGTCCTGCTGTAACATTTAACCCACCCTCGCCATACAGGGCTAGGTGACGACTACCAATCGTGCCAACTTGGGTGCTTTGTGAAAAGCCAAACCAGTTTTGCCATTCGTAAATTAGCGCATTCTCACCGGGGGCGTTGTAGGTGACGACATCCCCTAAGTTGTAACGCCCACCGCTGGTGGATTCAATGAGACCCGCGAGCAAGTAGGCAACATGCCCACCTAAGCTATGCCCAGTAAAGTTCAGGGTAGCCCCCGCCGGAATCAGGGTTTGGCCCACTGCACCTAGCCCTTTGTCGTTAGCGGTATAGGCTTTGAAGGCTGCACTGGCGGCAGAGAGGTTTTCTACGGTGTTGAAGGGGGGAATCCCGCCACTGAGAATCAGATTACTCATGGCAGTTTGTTCGGCTGTGGTGTAGATAACAGGCTGTCCACCGGCTGTAGTGAGTTGTTTGTAGTAGCGGAAGGCTTCAAGAATCTGTACCTTGGCCTTTCCGGCTAGCACCACGCCCCAGAAATCTTCTACTAAGTCAGTGAAAAGCTGCGCTCCTGGCTCTGTGCCGCGCACGGCAATGTCATACGAACCATCCGCGTTGCTTTTGAATACAGTGAGTGAAGTGCCATTCGGGGTATTCGGCAATTGGCTGACGAAGCTGTAGCCATTGGTGGTGTTGGTGAAGAGCTTGGCTTGCCCGTCAAAAAAGAGATTCGCTTTATTGAAAGCATCTCCAATAAGCTGTCCAAATAAGCTACTTTGTGAATAAGGTACCGCATCGTCTAAACCTAGATATGAAGCCTGAGACATCCATGCGTAATCACGCAATTTTTTGCTATCCATGTTTTATTCCTTGCCAATTTATTTTGTAAATGTAGAGTTGATGAGCTTATAAGAGTCAATTCCAGTCTCGCTATAACCGCAACTACCTTGAAGTGTTGGGCCACTACCCCCTATCGAACCCAACACATTAAAAGTGAACCAACCACCGTAATAATTAAGGTTTTTTAGGCTAGATAATTTAATTTTTGTCGTTCTATCTGAAATGAAAACTTCATATTCAAGAAATTTTCCAGTATCAATTTTTTTAGTACTTAGTTGATATTTAGCGGATATAGTGGGAACAGTAGTCGACTCGATAGCGCCTTTTTCTGTTCTTGAAAGTCGAGTAATTTTGTTTGCAGAAATATTCCTAGACTCCACAAAATTAACATTCACTAGCTTTAAATAATCCGGGTAAACCACTTCATCGTTCAGCAATCCAGCTAACTTACTTGCTGTTGAATAAACTTTAAATCCAGCTTCGTTTTCACAGAATCTTTTTAATTTAATCCGATAATAAATTTCATCCGCCGTTGGAAACAAAATCAATCCAACTAAAACCAGCAGTTTTATCGGCCATGATTTCGCACGACCAACCAGCCATTTGCCTAGAAAGAAATATCCAACAATGACACTTAAAACTAATAAACCGGCCATGTTTTACCCTCTGTCGTTATGTTAGTGTTTGGTTTTATCCTGCATTATCCCCACTCGTCTCATCCTTGCCCATTGTTTTGCAATTGATTCTTTGGGGGTTGAATGAGTTATTTTTGAAGTATTAAATCTTGATACTCACGCGGTCATGGCGTGATACTTGTTGGGTTGAAAGTGCGGTTGATTAGCCACTGGTTGTGGCTGTTTGGCCCCACTCATTGCGCTCAGGTTCAAGAGTGGTACTGCCGGCTGGCTGGCTAATGATTCATCTGAAGCCATGCGCTAAGGTTATTTTTGTGCCAATTAACGAGCATCAGACAGATGGCTTGGTATGCCTGAAAGATATCTTATTCATTCTCTGCGCTAGGGCAGTTACAATGGCTTCGTTTTTTTAAAGACTGGCATCATGCACATTCATATTCTCGGTATTTGCGGTACGTTTATGGGGGGGGTCGCCGCCCTCGCTCAAGCACTCGGGCATCGGGTCACGGGCTGCGATACGAATGTTTACCCGCCTATGAGCACGCAATTAATGGCGCTTGGCATTGAGCTGATCGAGGGGTTTGAGGCCGATCAGGTCAAGCTCGAGCCAGATCTGTATGTGATCGGCAATGTTGCCAAGCGCGGTATGCCCCTGGTCGAAGAGATATTGAACCGTAATCTGCCTTATCTTTCGGGGCCTCAGTGGCTGGGGGATTATTTGCTGCGCGACAAATGGCCGTTGATTGTCGCTGGCACGCACGGCAAAACAACCACGAGTGCGATGCTGGCCTGGATCCTGGAAGCCAATGGCCTCAACCCAGGGTTTTTGATTGGGGGCATCCCGCGTAATTTTGATCGTTCTGCCCGTTTGACCGATAGCGCTTTTTTCGTGCTGGAAGCAGACGAATACGACACCGCGTTTTTTGACAAACGCAGTAAATTTGTTCATTACCACCCCCGCACCGCGATTCTGAATAATCTCGAATATGACCACGCGGATATTTTTCCCGACCTGGCGGCGATTGAAACGCAATTTCATCATCTGGTGCGCACCGTCCCCGGACAAGGGCGGCTAGTGGTGAATGCCGATCAGCCCGCGCTGGGTCGGGTACTGAGCCGGGGCTGTTGGAGTGAGGTGTGTTATTTCAGTGCAACCGGCGACGCCGCCAGCCTCGCTGCGCATGATACCGATGCCGGCTGGCGTGTGGTGCTGAGCGCCGCCCAAGTAGATGGGCGCCCGGGCTATGAGCGTTTTGCGGTATGGCAGGGTACCCAGCATTGGGGTGACGTTGAGTGGACGCTCAATGGCGCACACAACCGCGCCAATGCGCTGGCAGCCATCATCGCAGCGCAGCATGTTGGCGTCCGGCCAGGCGATGCCTGCGCGGCGCTGGCACGTTTTGCCGGGGTCAAACGTCGCATGGAAAAACGGGGGGCGGTTGCTGGTATCACGGTTTATGATGATTTCGCCCATCACCCCACCGCCATCGCAACGACTTTGGCTGGGTTAATCCAGCAGATTCCGGCACATGAGCGCGTATTAGCTGTATTAGAGCCGCGCTCTAACACCATGAAGCTGGGGGTCATGAAAGCCCAATTGCCAGCGAGCCTGGAAGCCGCAGCCGCCATTTTCTGTTACGACAATCAGTTAGGGTGGGATGTCGCAGCGGCGCTGGCCCCACTGGGCGAGAAAGCGGTGGTTGAGGGCGACATGGCGCAGCTCGTTGCAACGATTGTCGCCACTGCGCGCCCCGGCGACCATATCTTGGTCATGAGCAATGGGGGCTTTGGTGGCATTCATCAGCGCCTGCTTGATGCGCTGGCCGAGCGTTATGCAAGCTAAGGCTGGGACTTGATCAATCGTTGTTGGCAAAGTGTCTATGTTGCTCTATTTGCATGGTTTTCGTTCTTCCCCGCGCTCACTGAAAGCGCAGCAAACGCTGGCTGCCATGCAAGCACGAGGCTATGGCGAACAGATTCTGATTCCTAACTTGCCCGCCTCACCGCGTGCGGCTATCGCCAGTGTCGAAGCGTTGATCCGCCCAACCCTGCGGGAAACCGAACTGGCGTTTATTGGTAGCTCACTGGGCGGGTTCTACGCCACTTGGTTAGCAGAAAAATACGGCGGGCGGGCGGTGTTGCTCAACCCCGCCATCAGCCCCTGGCTTGATTTACAAGCTCATCTGGGGCGGCAAACCATTTACTTCAGCGATGAAGAGATGACCTTTCTACCGCAGTATCTCGATGAATTGCAAGCTCTGGATACGCCCACACCAACCTGGCCTGAGCGCTATTGGCTGCTCGCCTGCACCGGCGATGAAGTGCTGGATTGGCGGGAGATGGTGGCGAAATATGCGGAAGCACCGCAAACCATCATTCAAGGGGGAGAGCACGCACTTAGCGCCTACCCGGACTATGTCGGGGCGGTGTTGGATTTTTGTGGTTACCCCGCGCCTTATCGCGAGGCCACCCCATGACCAAGGCCAGCACCCCGCGTTGCGCGCATTGGCGACAGGCTGTGCCTGCAGGGCTCAGCGGGGCCGCGCGTGACTGGGTGGTGCAAACGGATTCTCTAACCCGAGCCTTACAAGCTTGCGGTCAGTTCCGGGTGCATTGTTTACACCAGGGGTTGGCGCCGGTGCATGCAGATGAGTGGCGGGCGCTTGGCTTGACGCGGCCTGGGCAAGTCTGGCAACGAGAAGTGCTGCTATGGCTGAATGATCAACCCGTTGTGTTTGCGCACACCGTCGTTCCCCTGCACCACACCGCCTATGACTGGCCTTTTTTCAGTGAACTGGGGCATCAGTCACTCGGCTCCGCGTTGTTTTCTGACCCGCTGATCCAGCGTCAGGCGCTGTATTTTTCGCACTTGTTAGGTAAGCATCCTTTGCTGCAAAAAGCGCAGCACGCCTTATCAACGCCACTAAACTCTGGTAAATTGACGTTAGCGTCAAGTGGCCCGCAAGCGCAGTTTGCCCACACCGGCTGTTATGCACGCCGTTCGGTTTTTACGCGGCGACAAGCACGTATGCTGGTGAGTGAGGTGTTTTTACCGGCGCTCTTTACGGCGGTAAGTCAGCCATTGCTCGCGTCACGCTAAAAAATCAATGTCACCCCTTCAGGAGTCTGTCATGCGTTTAGCCAATAAAGTTGCCTTGATTACAGGAAGTGCGGGGGGCATTGGTTATGCCACTGCGGAAAAATTTGTCCAGGAAGGCGCACGCGTTGCGGTGTGCGATGTAAAAAGCGAGGCGGTTGAGGCCGCTGTCACGGCGCTGAATGGCTTGCGTGCTGACGCTGCCGTGGGTTACGTGGCCGATGTCACACAACGGCCACAGATTGATGCCGCAGTCGCCGCACTGCTTGCACACTATGGCCGGCTGGATGTTTTGGTCAATAATGCGGGCATTACACTGGATGCGCGCTTGGTGAAAATGACCGAAGCACAGTTTGATCAAGTAATCGCCATCAACTTAAAAGGGGTCTTTAACTGCACGCAGGCGGTGGTTGAAACCATGCTGGCGCAAGGCAGTGGGGTGATTCTGAATGCCTCATCGGTCGTCGGTATTTATGGCAACTTTGGCCAAACCAATTATGTCGCCTCGAAAGCCGGGGTGATTGGCATGACACAAACCTGGGCGCGTGAATTGGGGCCAAAAGGAATCCGCAGTAATGCAGTTTGCCCCGGCTTTATCGCCACCCCAATTTTAGATGCCATGCCAGAAAAAGTGTTAGCTGGCTTGTGTGAGCGTGTGCCCATGAAGCGGATGGGCACTCCTGCTGAAGTCGCCAATTTATATGCGTTTTTGGCTTCCGATGAAGCCAGCTATATCAATGGAGCTATCATCGAAATCACCGGCGGGCTGGTGGTCTAAGCCCGGCAGGGGCCTTTTCCTAGCTGCCCGACGATTGGACGGCGGCACGTCTAAATATAGGCCGGGATGCACTACAATCCGGCATCGAGACAGAATAGCCCCGTCATGTACGTTTTATTTGAAGAAAGCGGCAGCTTTAAGGCTGGCCGTATCCTGAGCGAGGCTAATGGTAGCCTCCAAGTTGAGCTGCCCTCTGGCAAGCGCAGCAAGCTCAAAGCCAATCAAGTTTTTTTCAATTTCACGCAGCCAGAGCCAGCCGCGCTGTTAGCGGCTGCCGAAGCCGAAAGCCAAAGCCTGGACTTGGATTTTTTGTGGGAATGCGCACCGCCTGCAGAATTCAGTTTTGAGGCCTTGGCCACCGATTACTTTAGCCAACCCACCGTGATTCAACGGACGGCCCTGTTATTTCGGTTACACAGTGCGCCGATGTATTTCTACCGCAAAGGGCGGGGCCAATATCGCCCCGCGCCAGCCGAGATTTTGCAAGCAGCAAAGCAGGCCGTGGCGCGCAAAGAGCTGCAGCGCCAGCAGCAGGAGGCTTATACGGCCGAGATGGTGGCAGGCCGGTTGCCGCTGGAAATTCAGCAAGCGCTCCCCGGCTTACTCTTTAAGCCCGATAAAAACAGTGTCGAATACAAAGCCCTAGAGCAAGCCGCCCAAGCGCGGCAGCAGCAGCCCGAGCGGCTCTTGCTGGTATTGGGTGGCTTCCCACACGCCTATGCGCTGCACATGGCACGCTTTCTCTATGCCTGCTTTCCCCGTGGCACCGAGTTTCCCGCCTTGGCGCTGCCTGCCGCACCTGCGCCATTACCCATGGCCAACGTGGCTGCCTTCAGTATTGATGACAGCAGCACAACCGAGATTGATGATGCTTTTTCCGTAACCCCTACCCCCACGGGCTGGCAAATTGGGATTCATATTGCCGCGCCTGGTTTAGGGCTCACCCCTAATTCCGACTGGGATAGCGTGGCCCGTCAACGGCTCTCAACGGTTTACATGCCGGGTAATAAAATTACGATGTTGCCAACCGCCCTGATTGAGCATTACACCCTCGCGGCGGGACGAACTTGTCCGGCGCTGTCGCTCTACCTCACGGTTGACCAAGACTACCGCATCGTCAGCTCGCACAGCGTGGTGGAGCAAGTGCCGATTGCAGCAAACTTGCGGCATGACGAGCTGGACGCACTGATCACTGAAAGCAGTTTGGTTGAAGGGCTCAACCAGGAACAGGCCGGCGCGTACCCCTTTCAAGCAGCGCTGGCGATTTTATGGCAAGTAAGTTTGCGGCTGTATGCGGCGCGCATGGCGGTACGGGGCAAGCCTGAGATGTTGAATCGGGTTGATTACAATTACTACGTCGAGTGTGACGGTGCTGACTTAGGACACGCCGACGCACAGGTACGAATTGTCGCGCGGCAGCGTCAAGCACCGCTAGATCGCTTGGTTGCCGAGTTCATGATCTGCGCCAATAGCACCTGGGGCGCGTTACTCGCAGCGCATGGTGTGCCCGGTATTTACCGGGTACAGCAAAATTTCCGGACCCGGATGCAGACCAAACCAGGGCCGCATGAGGGGCTGGGCGTCGCACAATATATCTGGAGTACCTCGCCCCTGCGGCGCTATACCGATCTGGTCAATCAATGGCAACTGCTGGCGGTTATCCAACAACAGTCGCCAGCATTTGCGCCGGGTAGCGCAGAACTGTTTGCGCTAATTTCAGCATTCGACGCCGCCTACACCAGCTACAACGACTTTCAAAATTGGATGGAACGGTATTGGAGCCTGCGTTGGTTAGCACAAGCGGCGCGGACGGCGGCACTCGATAACCACAGCTCCGTGCCTGCCGGAGAAGCCTGCCAACAGCCCGCGGCAGGGCAGCCGCTGCGCCTAGCAGCGGTGGTGATCAAAGAAGAAATTGTCCGGCTGCGGGCGATTCCCCTGACCTTCCGCTTGAGCAGCTTGCCCGCAAACATTGGGCGCGGGCGCGAAATTGAGATCGACATTCTCAGTTGGGATTGGGTTGATCTAACACTTGAAGCACGCTTCATCAGCGCCAGCGCCCATACTGACAGTGCGGTGCTTGAGGAAGATGCCCTGGCAGAGGAGCCTACCGGGCTAGAGGGTAAACCAGACAGTGCGTTTGACAGCCCGCTTGAGGCTCCCCTCGAGGATACCCCTGAGGTGGCTACCCCTTCTGCGACGAGCGACAGTGCAGAAGCCTCGCCGGTAAACACCGGCATGCAGTAAAATCGCAGCATGGCAAATTACCAAGAAAAATCCGACCGCGCCCTGAAATGGGCCTTGATCTTTTCTGTGCTCGCGCATGCCGTGCTGCTCGCCGTGCGATTCGTGGCACCCGACACATTCAAGCTCAAGCCGAGCGACAACCAATTGGAAATCGTGCTGGTTAACAGCAAAACAGCAAGCCGGCCTAATTCCCCGAAAGTGCTGGCACAAGCCAATCAGGAAGGCGGCGGCAATGCCGATGCAGGGCGGGCTACCTCACCCCTGCCTAACAGCGGCCAAGTGAGCGATGGCGATAGCCTGCAGGCCAGCATGCGGCGGCAACAAGAGCTAGAAGACCAGCAGCGTAAATTACTGGCCCAGCTCAAAGCCACACCCCACAAATCCAGCGCAACGCAAGACGTAAAAGAGACCCCGCCCACCCCAACGTTGTCGAGCACCGAGCTCTTGAATCAGAGCAAACTACTGGCACGGATGGAAGCGCAAATTGAGCAACGGGTCGAGGATTATCAAAAGCGGCCAAAAAAACGTTTCTTTGGGGTCGATGCCTTGGCTGCCGAAGATGTTCTATATGTTGAGCAATGGCGACGCAAGGTCGAGCAAGTCGGCACCTTAAACTACCCCGCTGAAGCGCGTGGCAAGCTCTATGGCACCTTAGTGGTATCGGTCTATTTATACAAAGATGGGTCGCTGGCGGAGGTCCATATTGATAAATCGTCGGGGCATACCGTACTCGATGGTGCCGTGAAAAAAATTCTACGCATGGCGGCGCCCTTTGCCGCGATTCCCGACAATGTCATGAAAGGAAACGATCTTTTCGTGATTACGCGCCGTTGGGATTTCATCAATGATCAGCTCACTACCAAGCAATAATGTTTCTTGCCCCCTTCGCCCCTTTTACGCAAGATACCTATGCGGTCATTGGTCACCCGATTGCCCACAGTCAATCCCCCGCGATTCATGCTGCCTTTGCGGCGCAAACAGGGCAAGCGCTAGTCTATGAAAAACTGCTGGCCCCCTTAACGGCGTTTAGCGCCACGGCGGAGGCGTTTCGACAAGCCGGTGGGCGCGGTTTGAATGTCACCGTGCCATTTAAGTTGGAAGCTTGCCACTATGCCACGATTCTCAGCGAACGGGCGCAGCAAGCGGGGGCGGTCAATACGCTGATGTTTTTTGCGGATGGCCGCATCTATGGGGACAACACTGATGGTGCTGGGTTGATTCGTGACTTACAAGTACGTTGGCAGACCCCGCTGGCAGGGCAGCGAATTTTACTGCTTGGCGCGGGCGGGGCGGCACGCGGCGCATTGTGGCCGCTCTTGGCGACCCAGCCAGCCTGCCTGCATATTGCGAACCGCACCATCGCGAATGCCGAGGCCTTGGTCGCCCCCCTACTCGGGCAGACCTCGATCGCGCTGAGCGTCAGTGGTTTTGAAGCGATCCCCGGTAGTTATGATGTGGTGATTAATGCCAGTGCCAGCAGTTTGGCGGCAACCGCCCCGGTGTTACCCGAGGGGGTCTATGCGCCTGGGGCACTCGCTTATGACATGATGTATGGCGCCACGCCAACGGCCTTTATACAAGCGGCTCAGGCCAGCGGCGCCCAACAAGCAGTGGATGGGCTGGGCATGCTGGTCGAACAAGCGGCAGAGGCATTTGCCTTGTGGCGTGGGGTGCGTCCTGCGACTGACGCTGTCTACCAAGCCCGCCGGGCTGCGCTCGGATAGCGATGTCGGCACTCCCCCCGCTCTCGCGGCCACACCGGCACACGCACGCAGGCTACGTCGCCGAGCTAGATGGGTTGCGGGCACTGGCGATCTTGCTGGTGATCGTGTCGCATTTGGGCATCGGCCACGGGATTCCAGGCGGTTTTGGCGTAACGGTTTTTTTCTTTATTTCAGGCTTCATCATCACTCGCTTGTTGTTGCAAGAATATGGCCGTTATCAAGCCTTGAGCTGGCGTCATTTTTACCTACGGCGGCTCTTGCGATTGGGGCCAGCCTTGCTGTTTTTTATCGGGCTGGCTTACCTTTGTGAACGCTGGCTGATGCAGCGCCCGGTACCGCTGGCGGATGTCTTGGCCAGTCTGTTTTACTGGGCCAATTATCATTTGATCTATGGTGGCTATGCGGCCATCAATGCGCAACCCGCCAGCTTACAAATTGTCTGGTCACTCGCGGTTGAGGAGCACTTCTACGTGCTCTTTCCGGTCTGGCTCTGGTGGTTGGGCCGTGATCGCCCCACCCTGCCGACCCTGTGCCAACGGCTGCAAAGCCTGAGTGTGTGGCTGTTGGTGCTGGTGCTCCTGTGGCGCTGCTATTTAGTGTATGGGGTAGGGCTCGACGCCCTGCCGCACAACCGCCTATATTTGGGCTCTGACACCCGCCTAGATTCGATTGTATGGGGCGTCTGGCTGGCGGCCTATCAAGCCCAAATCGCCCCCGCAGCCGCCCAGGCGGGCGGGCCGCTGCGAGGCTTGCCCGCTTGGTCACGGGCCTTGGCGCTAGGACTTGCCCTGGCCGCTTTGCTGATCAGCTTTGTGGTCAGGGATGAAGGCTTTCGGCAAGCTTGGCGCTATAGCTTACAGGGCCTCGCGCTACTGGTGTTGCTGGCTTGGCTGTTATGGCCAGTACGCCCTGGTGTCGCCAGTCAATCGGAGGCCAGACCGGTAACTGGCCGGCTGGCGCTGATGTTGGCGACTTGGCGCGCTCAAATTCGACACGGCTTGCAGCGGCCTGTCTTGGTTTACATCGGGAAGCTCAGTTATTCGCTCTATCTGTTTCACTGGCTGGCCCGCTGCCTAAGCCAGTGGGCTACCGGGCAGGTCAATGGCTGGCAGCACGATGGGCTGATGCTGATGCTGGCATTCAGTTTGGCCATGCTGAGCTACCACGGACTGGAACAACCCCTGCTGCGTTGGCGGCAGCGTTGGGCGCGGGTATGAGCGGAGATAAGTGAGTCTCTCGCGGGGCTAGCGCCCGCCCTGCAGGCGTAAAGAAACCGGGTAGCGCTGCTGATTAAACAGCCAGGCAATGGGTGCCGCGCCCGCTAGCTCAGTTAGCGGCCCGGTTGCGGTCAACAGTTCTTCCAGCCAGTCTGGTGCGGCACAGTCTAAATGGGCGCTCCACGTCGCCAGATCTTGATCGCTGAGCGTCCCTGTCCCCAACTCGGTTTCAATCCAAACATGGCGCGCGGCATCCAGCCAGCAGGCCAAAATCGATGTGCCAACCTGCCCCGTGTGTGCAAGTAAGCGCTGGGTGCCCGTTGTCGGTTCGGTATCGAGGCGCCACACATAGGGCCCAAGGGCATAATTCACATACACCCGCTGCGGACCATTTTGAAAATAGGCTTGCCAAGGCTTGGGGTCGGTGGCTGGGTTGGGCGCGATCAACGCCGGTGCGCGGGACTCCACCACATAGTTGCGGTTGATGAAGGCGATCATCTGCAGATTGGTGATCGGCGCAAAGCGGGCCTGTCTGTGCGGGGTGGCCACGCCTGCGGTTGCGGCATCGGCAGGCTGACGAATGAGCCAGCGCCCCCGTGGGTCGAGTTTTAGCCAGCCGCGAACCGCTGGAACCTGCGGCCACTTTTGCAAGGCTTGCAGGACCAGGTCATCCATGGAGCTGATCCTGAAAAAATTGCAGCAGTCGTTGTGGCAACCATTGCAAGTGTCCTGGATACGCGCCCGCCACAAAGCCCACATGCCCGCCGTGGGCCGGTTGTTCGAGCCACACTTGGGGGCTGACGGCGTCGGCCAGCGGCAAATGGTGTGCGGGTAAAAAGCTGTCATTACGCGCATTCAACACAAGGGTTGGGCAACGAATGGCGTGCAACCAAGGTTTGCTGGCACTGCTTTGCCAGTAATGATAGGCATCGCGAAACCCGTGCAGGGGGGCCGTAACCAAGGCGTCAAAGTCATGGAAATTGCGGCAGGCCGCGAGCGCCTCGGCATCGACCAAGCCAGGATAGTGCGCCAATTTAGCGCGGGTTTTGGCTTTGAGTGTTTGCAGAAAGTTGCGGGTGTAGAGACGATTGATGCCATGGGCCAGCGCTTCGGCGCCCGCTTGCAGATCGACCGGCGCCGACACAGCCGCTGCGCCACGCAGCCACGCATGCTCCAGCGGGCGTTCGCCCAACGTTTTCAGCAGGGCATTACCGCCGAGCGAGACCCCCACCGCAAAAATAGGGCGCTGCGGTTGCGCTTGGCGTACCCGTGCCAGCAAGTTAGCAATTTCGTCGCTGTCGCCAGAATGATAAGCTCGCGGCAAACGATTCAGCTCGCCGCTACACCCACGAAAATGAATGACCCAGCCCCCCCATTCAGCTTGTGCCAGCACTGCCATTAGCGCCCGCGCGTAGTGACTTTTGCTACTGCCCTCCAGGCCGTGAAACAGCACCACCAAGGGCCGCGTGGTTGCTGCTGTTGTTGCTGTGGTCGCTGGCTCGGGCAGTTGGTCTACATCGATAAAATCACCGTCAGGGAGTTCCCAACGAACGCGCTGATAAGCCACCGTTGGGCGCGGTGCCCACAACGCAGCGTAGATTGTTTGGGCATGGCCGCCTGGAAGCCAGGCCGGGGGGCGATAGGTAGAGGTCAGGTGCGGCATCGCTATCGTGGCGGGCGGTTATGTCGCTATCGCTGACTTAGTGCAGGCGCTCAGGAATATCTTGCACTGGCGGTTGACCGTCTTGATCTACCAATGCTGGCGACGCGTGATGAATCACCAAGCGCCAGCCTTGATCGGTTTTGTGATAAACATTAGTCGCTAAAACTTGGACCAGCTTTTGCCCCGCCGGGGTGGCGATGACGATATGTTCGACCACATGATGCACGGTCACGGCGGCGCCGGCAACGACATGGACAACACTCGGGCGAATATGGATTGCCCCGCCCTTGAAGATCTCGGCAAAAGCTGCCCGAATTGCTGCATAGCCTTGCAGGCGTGGCCCACCGGGATGAATGCAGCTGACTTCTTCATGCTCTGCCCAGACTGCCATCACCGCCTCAAGATCGGCGTGGTCTAGCGCCTCATAAAATGCATGTTCGGTTTCTTCCGGTGTGCTGAGTAGGGCTTTAGGAGGTTGCGGCATTGTTCACCTTATTTAAAAACAATCGTACGTTGTCCGTTTAATAACACGCGCTGTTCGCAGTGCCATTTGACTGCACGCGCTAGCACCAAACACTCGACGTCGCGGCCAATCGCGGTGAGGGTCTCTGGGTCCATAGCATGGTCAACGCGTGCAACATCTTGCTCAATAATCGGCCCTTCATCGAGCGCAGCGGTAACGTAATGCGCGGTGGCACCGATCAGTTTCACCCCACGGTCATGCGCTTGATAGTAAGGCTTTGCACCCTTAAAGCTAGGCAGAAAAGAGTGGTGAATATTAATGGCTTTCCCTGCCAGCGCACGACACAGCTCATCCGACAAAATTTGCATGTAACGGGCCAGCACCACCAAATCGATTTTTTCTTGTGCGGCGATCTCAAGCAATCGTTGTTCTTGTTGCGCCTTATTATCAGCCTGCAACGGGAGGTGGTAAAACGGAATCCCATAATTGGCCGCGAGTGGCGCGAAGTCAGGGTGATTGGACACAATCGCGGGAATCTCAACCGCTAACTGACCGCTTTTCCAGCGGAATAACAAATCATTCAGGCAGTGCCCCGCTTTGGAAACGGCAATCAATAAACGCGGCTTATGCCGGCAATCATGCCATTGCCAATCCATGTGAAAGCGCGCAGCCAGCGGGGCAAAGGCGTTACGTAGCGAGTCGAGCGTTTCATGCGATGGCACATCGACATGCATGCGCAAAAAGAAGCGCTGGGTTTGATCATCGCCAAATTGCGCCGAGTCGAGAATGTTACAACCCCGCTCATAGAGAAACCCACTCACGTGATAAACAATGCCCGTCGTATCGGGACAAGCAAGCGTCAGGATGTAATCATTGTGTTGCATGGCTTACTTTCGCAAGGCGTAGGTTGGTTTTGTCGGCGACGTCTTGCGGGCTAATTTGCTGCAAGCAGGCCAGGGTACCCAAGGGGCAATCGCGCTTGAAACACGGGCTACAGGATAATTGCAACCACATGACGTCAGCGCGTGCTGAGCGCGGCGGGGTATGGCGGGGGTCACTCGACCCAAAAATCGCGACCTGCGGCACAGTCAACGCCGCCGCAACGTGCATCAGCCCACTGTCGTTACTGATAACTTGCTGCGCTTGGGCAATGATTGCGGCGGCCATGTCGAGCGAAGTTTGGCCACACAGGTTGTAGAGTTGGGGCTGAACGGCAACAGGGCTGGCTTGACGGATCGCCTCGCCTAAGGGCGCATCGTTGGCGCTGCCCAGTATCACCAGGGCGGTTTCTGGTTGTGCCGCGAGCACTTGCGCGCCGAGGGCTGCAAAATGCGCGGTTGGCCAGCGCTTGGCCGGGCCGTATTCAGCCCCTGGCGCAAAAACCCAATAGGGCTGTCCCGGTGCCATGCCGTGCGCAACTAGCGCCTGCGCCGCCGCTGCCTGCAATGCCGGGCTCACCTGCAGCGCAGGAACAGGGGCTGCGGCAGGCATGGGAATATCAAGCAACTGCGCCAACGCCAAATAGTGCGCATGCATGGGCGGGCGCGGGTGACGGGGCGGGTTCGGCAGTAAGCGATGCAACAATGGATTACGCCACTCGCCGCGATACCCTAAACGCAAAGGAATACCGGCCAGCCAGGGTAAGAGTGCAGATTTAAAGGAGTTGGGCAACACCACCGCAACGTCGAATCCAAGCTGGGCCAGCTCTCGCGCCAACTGGCGGCGCGCTGACCACTGCCAGCGCCCATGCGCGAAAGCATGCGGCATCACCACATCGATTTCTGGCATCAGTTTGGCCAGCGGGGCCACCCAAGTGGGGGCGAGTAAGGTCAAATGCGCGCCCTGCTGCTTGAGCAAGGCAAAGAGCGGTTGCGCCATGAGGCAATCGCCAATCCAGTTTGGCGCAACGAGCAAGATCTTCATACGCGAGCAGTGACGACGGGCCAGGGTTAATGACCGTGGACTGCTACCCCAGCTTTTAAGGTATAGACGGTGCCACAGTAGGGGCACTTGGCTTGCCCGGTTTTGCTGACATCTAAAAACACTTTGGGGTGGCTACACCAAATTGGCATCGCAGGGTTCGGGCAATAAACGGGGAGCTGCTCAACCTCGACCGCTGCTGTGCTCGCTGAAGAGGGTTGTACGGTTTGTGTCATGCGTTCCTCACACCAAAGTTAGCCAATGGGCATATTGCGGATTGCGGCCATTGACGGCATCAAAAAATGTGGCTTGAATTCTTTCTGTCACCGGCCCACGTGAGCCGATCCCAATCTGGCGGTCATCGAGTTCGCGAATCGGGGTGACCTCCGCCGCTGTCCCGGTAAAGAAGGCTTCATCGGCACAGTACACTTCATCACGCGTAATTCGCTTTTCGATGACGTCGTACCCTAGGTCACGCGCAATGGTCATGACCGAGTCGCGGGTAATGCCGTCTAGGCAGGAAGCCAAGTCGGGGGTATAGAGCTTGCCGTTTTTGACAATGAATAAATTCTCGCCCGCGCCCTCCGACACATAGCCATCGGTATCCAGCATCATGGCCTCGTCATAGCCATGCGCGGTCACTTCTTGGTTTGCCAGAATCGAGTTGATGTAGTAACCACTGGCTTTGGCGCGAACAAGCGAAACATTGACGTGATGCCGGGTGTAAGACGAGGTTTTGACGCGAATCCCGCGTTGCAGGCCTTCTTCACCGAGGTAGGCGCCCCATGTCCAGGCAGCCACGGCAACGTGAACGGTATTCTGCTTGGCGGCGATGCCGAGTTTTTCAGAGCCGATCCAGATAATCGGACGCAAGTAACAGCTTTCAAGTTTGTTTTCACGAACCACTTGTAATTGCGCTTGCGACAGCGTGTCGAAGTCGAAAGGCACTTTCATTTGGAAAATTTTTGCCGAATTCAACAAGCGCTTGGTGTGCTCGGGCAAGCGGAATATCGCTGTTCCTTGCGTTGTGTTGTAGGCCCGCACGCCCTCAAACACGCCCATGCCGTAGTGCAGGGTGTGGGTCAGCACATGAATTTTGGCGTCACGCCAGTCCACCAGTTTGCCATCCATCCAGATGACGCCATCACGATCAGCCATTGACATAGGGATTCTCCGATATGCGAATAAGTGCGATATTTTAAGCGATTGTTAAGCGCTTGCGACGGGCGGCATGACTTTACTCGCCCACGGCTGCAATCCCGCCGCTTTTTTGTTAGCATACCCACAATTAAGCGAATACTTAACTAGGGACAGGCGCGCCGTGGAGAAAAAACAAGCATTCTGGGCTGGGGTTAATGCCGTGAAACTCGCCATGGTCGCCATGGCGGCCTGGGGCTTGGTCACCGGCGTGGCGATGGTGCAAGCAGGTTTGACCGCCTGGCAAGCGGTGGGGATGAATGTCTTGGTCTATGCCGGCGCCGCGCAACTGGCTGCCTTACCACTATTGGCCGCAGGCGTGCCGATCTGGATTGTGCTGCTCACAACCGTGGTGATTAATCTACGCTTTTTGATTTTTAGCGCTAATCTGATGCCCTACTTTGCCGCTTGGCCACGCTGGCAGCGGTTTGTATTGGGGGGCGTCAACACAGACTTGGGGTGTGCTGTTTTTCTGGCACGCATGCTTGAGCGGCCAGCCAGCGCCGAAGATGGAACAGGTAAATATTTTTATCTGGGCACAGCCGTGACCATTTGGGTTACTTGGCAAATCAGCTCAACCCTTGGCATTGTGCTAGCAAGCCAACTGCCGCGCGACGGCGTGCTGGAGTTTGCGGCGACCTTGGCCTTAATTCCGATTACCCTGCCGTTTTTACAAGGGCGGGCTGGTTGGGGGTGCGGGCTGCTGGCGGTTACCTTAGCCCTCGCGCTACATGCCTTGCCGCTCAAACTTGGTTTGCTCATCGCGGTGTCAGCCGGCGCCATGTTGGCTTATTGGCTGGGGCCGAGTGCGTGGCTCCCCACACAGACCGAAAGGAAATCGACATGAGTGGCGGCGCAATTTGGTTAACCTTACTCGGCATGGGGCTGGTGACGCAAATGATCAAACTGGTCTTGCTCATTCCGAAAAACCCACCGACCTTACCGCTGCGCTTACAGGTCGCGTTGCGAGTTGCCCCCGCCTGCGCCCTGCTCTCACTGATTGCTCTGGATGCCGCCCGGATTAACGGGGCGCTGGCGCTCGATTGGCACAACCCCAAGCTGTGGGCCGTGCTGAGTGCGCTGTTATTTTTTCATTACACCCGTAAACCCATGCTGACGATTGTGCTGGGTATGGTAGTTTTGCTGGGGGCGCGGCTGCTGCTTGCGGGATGAGGCTGCATCGCCTGCCGTAGCATTGGGCTTAGCGAGTTGTACGGGCACTGGATTAGATCATCGAGTGGCGCGGCAAGCCGCAGCAGGTCATTCGCATTGACAACGGCTCGGAGTCACTTCTTGCCATTGGCCAATGGCATCGGCCATCACAGCTTTATCGCTATTTTCCCTAGTTTGTTGATAGAGGAAGGTGCCGAGTGGCTAGGGGTGGTCTGCATGAACGAGCGCGGGTGCCGGGCAAATCGCCTACCCTGGCATTGAGTTTACCTAATCGCAACCTTTCCTGGAATATACGTTCTTTAAAGCTTTTGCTAGGAAAAAAACAATTTGGAGAATAATTCCAACAATAAAGCCATTCACAAGGTACGATGCATCGCCTCCAGAATTAAAGAAAAATTGTTTGTTTGGGAAAAAAAGCAAACAACCAACCCAAAAAAACCATCGCATCCGTTCAATCCATGAATTGCTCAATCCGGGCAATGGCAGCAGTAAAAGAAAATTACAGAGCAAAAAACAACGGTTTAATTCGACTCCAAGCAAGTGCGCCATAGCTATCACAGCACTAGGCAGACTGAGCAAAAAATATAAGTCCTTTCTTTTTTTATCACGTCTACTGAGGAGCATTAATCCTGAAAACGCTCCAAGGATAAAAATAGAGGAAGAAATATTTCCATTTAAAATTGCGTGCATGAGTTACTCCCCTGTTTTATGCCGATGCCTAATTAATGGGGCCCCCGAAAAACATAAAAACATAACCAGCACAAAAATAAACTTAAAATCAAGTACTGGCGATTTTTTTGATATACGTGTCTGTGTTTGTGCGCAAGGTAAAAAGTAAGCAAGGTTAATATCATCGCTAATACCGCTATCATTATTCTCATTTCAGACTCGCTATGCAGAAGCAGGGGACATGCAGATCAGCTTGGGTGGCCGGGGTGTAGCTAAGGGTGACGCTTTTGCCGTTGAGGTTGGCAGCATTTTGGGTGTAAGTCATGAATGGGCTAAAGCCACCGGGAATGGTAACGCCAAACAGGGTGATGCTGGTGTCTTGCCCAACCTGGAGTTGCCATTGCCAGCGCTGGGCATCGGTCAGTTTGCTCAAGCGGGTTAATTATGGCCTGCGTCAAAATCATTGCTTAATGATTGGTTCAGAGAGGAATAATCAGTAGCGTCTACATGCCCTGGAAGTAATGCGTCACTTGAATCAACTTTATCTATAACTGTTTTGGAATCGGATGTATCTTTTCTCAAATCCAAGCATGAATCAATATCGTTGATCGAATTTGATCTGTATCGAATTGAAATCAATAAATATGTCCACGCTATGTATACTAATGACATCCAAAAAAAAGTTGCTGTGGAATTTAATATCTGTGAAATTCGAAAATATCCAATAAATACCAGTAAAAAAACCACAAGCAATACAGAAATCAACGCTAGTAAGTTTTTTTCTTCTCTTCTAACTCCTTTTGATGCAAAAACATAAGTAGGAGAGTTAAGAAACAGACTAAAAATAATACATTCATATACGATTTGATAAATTGAAGAATTGCAAAAATAACAAGTAAAAATAAAGCTTGCCCAAATTAACAGAATTATTAATTTATGTCGCAATCTGATATCGCATGCATTAAACATATAAAACGCTGCTAGCGGAACTAATCCAACCAGGATTGCAGTATTTAATGCCTGATCATGAGACTGATTGTCAGATAGATTTTTCATTTATGTATACTTACCACATGCCGGGGATGCTGCTTTAGTTGCGCCCACACCTATCAGTGGCGTAAAAATAGTCGCTATTCTAAACAGAAGGCCATCAAACCCCAATGCTTTACCTGCCAATCGGGCCACTGCACCAATCAATATAGTTGCTGCAGCTAGCATTGCTAAGCCATTAGTACATTGGTTAGGATCAACTGTTAGAAACCAGATCGTCAATTCAATAACAGCAAGAGTAATTACTGTTAATAGCAAAAACCATAATGCAAGCGAACTTGACAATGTAAGTGTTGTTATTTGAAAAAATTTGCCGACACCATGTATCAAGCCCACTACAGTTGCTATAGCAGTTACTTCACTTTTAGCTTCTGTCCATCGGTAATCCCCCAGGTTTCATCACGCTGTAAAACCGCCCATAGCTGGGCAGACGGTAGCCAATCATTATGGACTATCAGCAAATATCTAGGGCTTAGACAATATCTTTGCACACGTTTTTTGAAATGCGCAATTTTTTTCACATTCCTTACTTAAAGAGGAGGAATGTTTTTCACAGTCGCATTTCTTACTTTTTATTTCTATCATTTTTTCTTGGTCGCAGTGCTTTACCTCAAATATGAAATTAATCAGACTGACCAAAAGGGCGCCTAGTACTATTCCCCAAAAATATCCTTTCCCAAACCCACTCCAACCTGGTCCACGCATACGAATAAAATCATAAATCTCGGCAAAGAGTTGTTTCATATTTAAATCAAAATAATAGAGATTTTGAAAATATCCAAGCTGGAGCAAGGAAATTAGATAAATACTCCCCGCATTCCAAAAATCCACATGCTATACCAGCGATTTTCGTTCCTAAAATAACCTGAAAGCTAGTCATAGTTACTGCAGAAACAGCAAGTGCTGGCGAAAAAATGGCTATAGCTAATATCACTAATGAAGCCTCAGCGGCTGCCAGCAGGAGCATTTCAGACTGACTAAATCCACCAATCGCTGTCGCATAGTGCTTTATTAGAAAGCTTAAAGCTCCTAAAACAACTGCCAAGCCTGCTGGGCCTGCCGACAAAACACCTATTAACGAAATAAGTGTTAGTGATATGCACAAAATTAGCATTCCAAAGTAAGCCCCCCTCGCTCCATTCTCAATCATCCAAGCCTGGGAACCGGAATCCGGATCAAAGATCACATAACCTGCAGTCGCGCCGCTGGTGGTGGTGATGCCATTTGCATCCGTAATACTGACCGTAATCCGTTATTCATGCAAGGTGACTTCTATGCCATTGGTCAAGGTGTCGGCTATCTCTGCTTTGTCGCTATTGTCTTTGGTTTATTCGTAAGGTGCCGAGTGCATCGCCTATCATGGCGTTGAGTTTAGCTAGGCGAGTGCTATTCCTGAATACACATGGCTGGGCAAAAACTATTCTTGTTGGCAACACTTAATCAGCAGCCATTAGTGATTTAGTCACCACTCTCCTGTCATCAGAAAAGGTTACGGTACACTGATAACGTCCAAATACTGACGATTGATTCAGAATCATCAGCTTGGATTTTGAATCAATGAAATTGAACACAATATATTCATTTTTGTTGGCAATAGCCAAAACATTTTCTAGTGTGCTAGATATTAAAATACCATCGCAAAAATTTGAGAATGAACTCTTCTTTTGACTAATTAATATTGCACTAATAGTCACTAAGCCAATCATTGCCGACCCAATTAAGAATAAGGTTTTTTTAAAAAACTTAGTTAGTGCATTGGTTAATTGCGCCATGATAAGCTCCTAGATAACCTGCGTACTCTACAGTTAAGCTTGCTAATGAATGTAGTTCATATCCAAAAATATTTTTTATTGCGCGTGCGCCCTGCCACATTGCAACTAAACTTAAAGTTGCTGGAAATGTGACTGGCTGTAGAGCACATGAATAAGACTCGGAAATTTTTCGTCCAGCAATATAATTCTCAGCGCAACGTAGTACAAAACCTGCTGGGCTATTGCCCTCCCACTCTCTATGTGTTCTTAATTGCATTAAATAAGATTGAGCGTTATCTGCACTACCATATTCTGTAATCATTGCCTGGGCCATCCTGATACCTTCAGCTAGCAACGGAGTCAATTGCGCCCCTCTCTGTCCATTCTCAATCATCCAAGCCTAGGAGCCGGAATCCGGATCAAAGATCACATAACCGGCAGTGGGGCTGCTGGTGGTGGTGACGCCATTCGCATCGGTAATACTGACCGTAATCCGTTGTTCATGCAAGGTCACATCTTTACCATTAGCTAATGGTATCGGTCATCTCAGCTTTATCGCTATTGTCTTTGATTTGTTCGCAAGGTGCCGAGCGGGTAGCTATAGTTTTGCACGGTCGGCGCAGGTGCCGAGCACATCGCCCACCGTGGCGTTGGGTTTGCCTAATCGTGGTCTACTCCTAAATATATGTTAAAAAAGCGGCGATTATCATCAACGCAGCGCCGAAAAAGAGAATTGAAAAAAACTGTATTCTGAGTATCGGAGCCCAACCTACAAACAGCACAGAATCATTTGGATTGAACGGATCAATATAAACATTCAATCCAGTTTTTGAAATTAAACTTTGGAATTCGGATGGACTTACTCGTGGCAATAAATGTTCTACTCCATTTCGATATACGTTAGTTCCAAAAAAATCTACCTTATGATAAGAGTATTTATAAAGGACTTTAATTGTAGTATTTCTATTTGGTTTTTTAGGGTTGTAATAAGCAAATCGCGGATCTGCACATATAATTTCAAAGTTAACTAACTGTCCATCAACTCGTACAAAAGCCAACGTATCTAAAGTACGCTTTCGTAGTTGAAACGCATGGTTGACTATATAAAGGCCTAGGATAAATAACAAGAGAATTGAGATATTCTGCATAATCCCTACTTTCAATTAGGCCATGCAAGTGATCTGCCAACATACACTTCCAGCCCACCACTCAGACCAGTAAACATACCCATTAGCCCAGACATTAAACCAGTGAATGCTCGACTGACCTCTAGCGAGAGCGCAGAAACGAATAAACTCGCCCATATCAAAGGAATGATTGCGCCATAGTTACCTGATGCACCACACGTAATTAAAACAGAAACAATTCCTAGAATAAAATTAATAAGTGCAATAGCCTGTAAGATTATCGCAGGAGCAGAAAGCAACAGTAATACTAAAGCTAGAATCCTTAAAATGGTTAGAATATAACCGATAACTACTGCCGCACCATTCTGCCCACCCTCAATCATCCAAGCTTGAGAACCGGAATCCGGATCAAAGATCACATAACCTGCAGTGGGGCTGCTGGTGGTGGTGACGCCATTCGCATCCGTGATACTGACCGTAATCCGCTGTTCATGCAAGGTCACTTCCTTGCCATTGGCCAAGGCATTGATGATGTCGTTCTTCACATCACTGCTGTATTGCACACTCGCCAGTAAACTGCTGTGATACGCGCTGTTGTTAGCATTGAGGGTGATGATCTTCTGCCCTTGGGCCGCCGCAATCGCTAAAGCCTTGGCGGTACTGATGCCTTGTGGTTGGCTGGGATCATTTGCCGGTTTGTTGGGGTCTTTAAAGAGTTGTCTGGCACACTGTGTTCAAAGGCGGAAGCGGCGGCCCCGACTTGCCGTTGAAACTGAATGAACTTGTCATGGCTATTGTCTTTGGCTTTGGCGTTTTCGGTGGAGAAGGCAATGTCCATCATGACGCCGGTAAAGCTGCCACTGCCGTTATTCCCAAACATGCCCCCAGGTTTCATCACGCTGTAAAACCGCCCATAGCTAGGAAGGCGGTAGCGTAGCATATCACCCCGACTACGGGCGGTGAGCTGGCTGTTGCCGTCGTCATTGGCAAACCAAGCAAGGACATTACTGGTGAGGATGGCCCCGGTCAGGTCATCTTTATTCAGGCTTTGGATGGGGGTGGGGTCATTCGGGTTGGCTTGAAACTGGGCCAGTTTGTCTTTCGTGGCTTGGGGTTTCGCTTGGTGGGCTTGCAGTTGATGGGGGCTGATGACTTGCCAATCAACATACAGGGCGTTGTATTCGCCGGCAAAGGGTTCATGCTGGCTTGGCCACCCCAACCACTTTTACTAGGGCCATATGGCGCTGATTTTACCAATAATAACCGCAGCAAAACATAGGGCCACCTGACAGAGCATAGAGAGCATTTAAGTGTACTTTTATATCCGAGCCGCTTCTTCCTCCAGGCCATTACATATCATACCGATAGTAACGGAATAAACAGGCGATTATTGCTAATAAATAAATTAACAACCCATACAGGTAATGCTCAAGGCTATTTGCATTAGCAGGAACAAATCCATTTAATGCATGGCTATTTTTATTTATTTGATCTCTAAGAAAAGCCTGCTGCCAATTTAAAATATCACTCAACACAATAAAAAATATAAAAAATGCATAGCCCCTTAAGCTTGTCTCAAATTTATTTGTGATTAATAAACTAAAAAAAACGGGTAACAGTAACCTTTCTGAGCCATGAATAAATAGAGATATTTCTTTTAAATTCTCATGCATGTGAGCGATCAGCATCTTACCTGCAAGAAATAACAAATAAATTACCAAAACTTCTAGTATTTTGATAGCTAAAAATTTGGCAAAAAGACTTGGATCATTTTGAAGGTACTGAAACAATAAGTAATTAAGAATAATTATCATTACTGAAAAAAAGAATTTTATTTTCATGGTTTAAATACTCCCATAAACATAGACAATAACGTTGCCGTTGCTAGATATAGAAGCTCTACTTTTTTTCTGTAACAAAATCATCGGCTAATCGAGCGCCAAAAAAGCCTCCTGCAATATCCAAAACTGCATCAACTGTTGCCGCAAGTGCAACTCGATTAAATTGTTCTTCATTTACAGCTCGACCCATACCATCAAGGAAACTCATAAAATTAGAAATTGCCATCATTAGTGTGAATATTGGCATCAATGCTAAGCCGCCACTAAGCATCGTCAAAATCGGAATAGCGATGGCAAACGCCATAAACACAAGAGTAACAATAAACGCTCCCCTGCTCCACCCTCAATCATCCAAGCCTGGGAACCGGAATCCGGATCGAAGATCACATAACCTGCAGTGGGGCTGCTAGTGGTAGTAACGCCATTCGCATCCGTGATACTGACCGTAATCCGTTGTTCACGCAAGGTCACTTCTTTACCATTAGCCAATGGTGTCGGTCATCTCAACTTTATCGCTATTGTCTTTGGTTTGTTCGTAAGGTGCCGGGCACATAGCCTACCGCGGTGTTGGACTTATCTAATCGTGGGCTACCCCTAGATATATGTTCAGAGCTCAATCTACTCTGGAACCAGCACGACTTATTCTTAATGCAAAAAGTGTACTGCATGCAGGCCCAAATGATCTTATTAACAAGGATAAAATCTCATCTGTTATCAACATACTTACATAAACAGAAATCACCACTCCTAATACAAATACGATTAAAGCAATAATTTGTCGATGCTGATGAATATCCATGTTATGCATCCTATGAAATTAGCGCATTGAAAATAGCAAAAGATATAAATGCCAAACCTTCTACAATAAGAAGTGGTGTTCCAACTACACCAACAATTACGAATGCAGCAACAAAAGCAGCTGAAATAACCCCCACGCTAGATTCGCTATGGTTGCCCTGACAAGGCCTTGGTCCATGTATTGGGTCAACAGCAGCTGTAACGTGCCAAGCAATGAAAACAAAAATAACATTTAAATATGCCACTAATGCAATAAACACTGGAAGTAGCATTAAATATATGCCAATCCATAAAACAATTAATGCCAATACGATCATTATCCAAGCACTATTCTGCCCATTCTCAATCATCCAAGCCTGAGAGCTGTAATCCGGATCAAAGATCACATAACCTGCAGTCGGGCTACTGGTGGTGGTGCCATTCGCATCCGTGATACTGACTGTAATCCGTTGTTCATGCAAGGTCACTTCTTTGCCATTGGCTAGGGCATCTGCCATTTCGGCTTAGGTATCGTGGGGATATACGGACTGTTACAAATTCTGTTGAACCCTCACGCCGCTGACGAGTCTCTCTTGGTGTGAGTCACTTTGGCTGACGCACATCAACATAATCATTGAATGGAGAGACAGATGCGCCACTACCCCACCAACAGCCCCAAAGCTGCTGCACGTGTACTCATCATGATGTTGATTTCAAACGCGCGCTTAGAGCATGCGGAACTCGATTTTTTACAGAAATTACGGGTAGCGGAAAAACTGGGCTTGAGTGAAGAATCTTTTACGCAAGTATTACAAGATTATTGCGCTGATTTGTTGGCAGACCCGCGACGCGCTACGGTACAAACTGCAGCGCCAGCATTAGTAGATGGATTGCTTGATGAGATCACCGACCCGCACTTGCAACAACAAATTGCTGACTTTGCTTTTCTATTGAGCCATGCAGATGATCAATTTTGTCAGATCGAGCAGGCGGTGTACCAACGGATGCTACAACGCTGGCGCATGGACTTAAGCGGAACCGCAGTATTCACCACTGACTCGATCAAGTTACTGGGGCAAATCAGGCAAGCAGCGCGACAGCATACGAAACAGGTTGTGCAACGCCTGAACCGTGAGATCAAGCCAGTAAAACCCTCTGCCACAACGCTTTAACTTGATCGACATGCGCTTGCACACGGGCGGGCTCGACCCGAGCCTGTTCGTGTCCGGCAAGGCGTAAGCGGTGCTGCAAACGGCGATAGGTTCGATAGGCGTCGGCGGCGGCCAAGGCCAAGTCGAGTGGAATCAAATTGGCTTGTGCGGCACGCTGCAACAAGGCAATATTCCCAACGTTATCGCGCAGTGCCGGTTCACGCTGCGCATAGCTCAAGACCAGATACTGAACCATAAATTCAATATCCACCATGCCGCCACGATCATGTTTTAAATCAAACAGGGCGGTTGGGTTGGGGTGACCATCCAGCATCTTTTGTCGCATCGTCAACACCTCCTGGCGCAAGGTGTCTGGGTTACGCGGCAGCTGCAAAACCGCTTGCCGCTCTGCTTCAAACCATATCCCAATCTGGGGTTCGCCCGCACAAAAACGCGCCCGGGTTAAAGCTTGATGCTCCCACAGCCATGCGGCTTCGCGCTGATAGCGACTAAATGCGGCGGTCGAGGAAACCAGCAGACCTGCGTTGCCATTTGGCCGTAAGCGTAAATCCACTTCAAACAGAATGCCTGCAGGGGTTTGACTGGCCAGCCAAGTATTCAAACGCTGCGCGAGCTTGGCATAAATTTCGTTGGCGTCGGGGTGGCTATCGTCATACAAAAAAATCAGGTCGAGGTCAGAGGCGTAGCCGAGTTCTTTACCGCCTAATTTGCCATAGGCAATGATGGCAAAGTGGGGGGATTCGGGTAGCGTTGCCGCTAGATCAGGTTGGCGCTGTCGATAATGCTGCCGGGTTGCCGCCCAGCAATGTGGCAGGGTTTGTCGCAAGATCAAATCAGCCAGCGCACTCAACTGATCGGAAAGGGTTTCTGGCGTCCATTGCCCTTGTAAATCTTGCGCTAGTAAGCGAAAAACCTGCGCGTGGTGAAATTCGCGCAGCAAATCCAAATGACGCTCAGTGGGGTCTTGCTGCGTCCGCGCAGCTTGTGCCGTGACCCGCGCCAAATCAGTCCGTAATTGGCGCTCCAGGGTTGCCCACGGGGGCGGCTGAAGCAGGTTTCGATCGTCTAGCAATTCGTCCAACAAAATGGGATGGCGAGTCAGGTAGCTGGTGGCCCATTCGGCGGCGGCCAGCATGCGGGTTACCCGCGCCAATGCTTGCGGATATTCACTCAGGAGGGCCAAATAAGCGCTGCGACGGCAAATGCTTTCCAGCAAATGCAACCAGCGCAGTAAGGTTTGTAAGGGGCTAATATTGATCTGGTCTGCCAATACCGCCACCTCACTCGGAGAGGCATTGATCTCGCTAGGAGCGGCCGGGATAGCGGTCTCACAATGCACGGTATAGGCCAATAAGCTGCCCAGCAGGGTGAGGCAGCGCTGCTTGCTGTTATCAGGAAGCGATTGGTAGCGCCCACTCTGCAGAAACTGTTCTATGCGCTGCTGCATTTCTTCGGCTTGAGTGGGGTCCAGTGAGCCGCCCTGCGTGGCTTGCTGCAGCACCTCTGTCCAGCCTTGGCACCGTGGCCGCAGCCGGCGCTCAGTGGGCGGCAAAGTCGGATCATGCGGCGCCGCGCTGGGCGTGTGAGGGCTTTGTTTATCGCCAAACATGGCTGCAAATTGCTGACTAACAAAGCGCCGATGTGCCTGCAACACCTCAATGAATGCCGCATAGTCAGCGTAGCCCATACTCTGCGCCAATGCCAACTGGGCCTCGGGATGTGTTGGCAGCGTATGGGTTTGGGCGTCTTCGGGGTATTGCAAGCGGTGTTCCACCTGGCGTAGAAACTGATAAGCCGCGATTAGCTGTGTGACGCTGGAAAAATCAATCAACCCACGCTGCGCACAGGCCTGTAACACCGCACAGGTTGGGCGAAGCCGTAAACTGGTTTCTCGTCCGCCTCGAATTAATTGAAAAGCTTGCGCGAGAAATTCAATTTGCCGAATCCCGCCCTCCCCCAGCTTGATGTTGCCGCCCATTTGCCGCTCCCCTGGTTGCGAGAGCTGGGCGTGCTGGGTTTCCCGACGACCGATTTCGGCACTGATTTGGGTGTGTAAATTACGAATGGCATCAATCGCACCAAAATCGAGATATTTACGATACACAAACGGCGTAACCAGTTGCACCAGTTGTTCACACTGCTGTGTATGGGCAGCCGCAGACATCCATACCGGGGCCGAAATGGTGCGGGCTTTAATCCAGGCGTAGCGCTCCCACTCGCGCCCTTGTGCAACCAAATATTGTTCCAGCATGTCAAAACTCATGACCAGCGGGCCTGCGTCACCATAGGGGCGCAGGCGCATATCAACCCGAAAGACAAAGCCGTGCTCAGTGACCTCGGATAACAGCGCGATCAGGCGCTGGCCAACGCGGGTAAAATATTCATGGTTCGAGAGTAAGCGCAGTCCACTCGTCGTCGCATCAGTCGACGTTTGAGTTGCTGGTGGGCGGGTTTCGCCTGGCTCGGGATAAACAAAAATCAGGTCAATATCGGATGACACATTTAACTCGCGCCCCCCGAGCTTCCCCATCCCGATAATTAATAAGTCTTGCGCCTCGCCTTGTTCGTTACAAGGCACCCCATGGCGCGCAGCGAGCTCGGTGCAAACATGCTGTAGCGCAGTCTGGCAACAAAATTCGGCCAGTGTGGTTAATGCCGCTGTCACTTGTTCCAAGGTTGCCTGGCCGGATAAGTCGGCCTGCAAAATGTGTAGCATGGCCCAATGACGCGTGCGGCGCAGGGCAGCGGCTAAAGGTTCGCATGTCGCGTCAGCATTCGCCGCCGCGGGGGCCCACTGCCGTGCAAAATAAGCCGTCAAGCTGGCACGGTCTGGCACATGGACGGGCTGCTGCCAGTCAAATTCAGGCACGAAGTGCGCCACGCGCTCGGCATACCGACTATAAAGACTGACGACAAACGACGGGGTGGCTGTAATCCGACTAAATTGCATGCTAAATTCCCGCTGCAAGGTTGTTTGCTTCCGAATGGCTTATTTTGTCAAGTTTACGCGCAATTTTCTCGCTCTGGCTCAGTCCCTTTCGTCCCCTGTGCGCCTTATTCATGGCGCTAAAAAAAGGGGTTGTCAATGGGGTCTTAGGGTTTTGGCATAGTTTTCCTGTCCGCCATGTGCGTGCCCTCGCGCGCTGGTTTGGGCGGCGCTGCGCCGATAGTTTGCGGCTGCTGGCGTGGAGCGCCTTCGTTATTTGGTGGCTTGGTTTGCTGCTGATTGCGAGCTTGCGTTACGTGATCTTGCCGCAAATCGATAGCTACCGCCCCGAGATCATCGCTTACCTTGAAAATCGTTTGGGGCGCTCGCTCAGCTTGGACTCAATGACCGCCAGCTGGCAAGGCTTGCAGCCAGCGCTGCGCCTGACGCATTTACGTTTGCACGACACCCAGGGCGATACGGTATTAGAAATCCCAGCAGTCAGCGCAGTCATCTCCTGGAAAAGCTTGTATAGCTTTGGGTTGCGCTTAGACTCGCTGACGCTTGAGCAAGCCGAGTTAAAAGTTGAGCGGCTTACGCCAAACCAATGGCGGGTGGCTGGCTTTTTAGTCGATATTGCCCGCCCCAGCGATGGCAAGGCCTTGAATTGGTTACTGCGCCAAGGGCGGATTGATTTATTGCAAACGCAAGTTATCTGGCAAGACTTGCTGCAAGGGACGGACAGCACCCCCGAATCAAGCCGGCAACCCTTGTTGCTCAAAGATGTTGATTTTCGTTTGCAAAATCGGCAAACCCTGCATCATGCGGGGTTACAAGCCACCCTGCCGCCAAACCTCGGCGGCCGCATTGACCTCCGTTTGCAATTTCAGCATGCCTGGTGGCGTGACCCCGCCACCCAAGCAGGCTGGCAAGGGCGGGCCTATGTCGCCACCGAGGCTATCGATATTCAAGGCCTACGCCAACATCTTGCATTGCCGAAAGAATGGCAACGCGGGCAAGGCCAGCTGCGCCTTTGGCTGGATTTTGCCCGCCAGCAAGGTAGCGAGGCGATGTATGCCCGGATTCAAGGGGTGACGCTGGATGCCCGCTTGCGAGAGGTTCAGGCGCAATTGGGTAAACACTTACCGGCGCTTGATCTGGATGTGGTTGGCGGACGGCTAAACTGGCAACGAGAGCGCGATGGCATGCGCTTTAGCACCGAAAACTTGTGGCTAGAGGGCTTACAGGGGCTGCGCTTGCCGCCCTTGACACTGCAGTATGAGGAACGCAGCCCCTGGCTACCGCGCTTCCTGGGGTTGCCGCGCTTCATATCACCGACCGAGAAACCTGTTGCCGCCGATGCTAAGCATGATGGCGTTCAGCGCCAGCTCACTTTAAACCAACTTGAGCTGGGAACCTTACGAGCAATTCTGGCGCGGATTCCCCTAGCGCCAACGGTGCATCAACTCTTGCAGCAATATGCGCCCAGTGGTCAATTGAAAAGCCTCAGATTGACGGCGCAAGGCCCTCTCTTTGCCGCGGAGTCGGCACCCATGTCAGCCCCCCTAGATTCAGCCGCGCCCACCAATACCCAACCCACCGAGGCGCCCGCCCCCCTCAGCAACTGGCGGCCACCCGCGCATTTTCAGCTCCAGGCTAAGGTTGAAGGCTTGCTCTGGCGCGGCCAAGAGAACCCGCGCAGTACGCCTGAGCATCCGGTCATTGGATGGCCGGGCATTCAAGGAAAAGCGGGCTTACAAGGCACCTTAAGCGCCAATGAACAAGGGGGTAGCATGACCCTGAGCGCGCAGGATGGCTGGCTTGAATTACCTGGGGTATGGAGCGATCCTTTGGTGCCCTACCAGCGCCTGAGCGCCCAGCTCAGTTGGCGGCCCATTACAACCCCGGCATGGATTAAAGCCCTGCCCAGTCAAACCCTGGCCGGTAAGCTTCCCCTGGGTGGGCGGGTATGGGAAGTGCTGCTACAAGATATCGATTGGCGTAATGTTGATTTCCAAGGTAAAGGCAATGGCAAGTTTATTCGTGGGCCGAATGGGGAAGATTGGTTAGACCTGAACATTCAAGGGCAACGGTTCGAACTGAATCGCGTCGCCCGCTATTTGCCTTTGCGGCTGCCGAGCGCCACCCGCGATTGGGTTGCGCAAGCCCTGCAACAAGGTCAGGCGCGGCAGATTCGCGCGCGGGTATATGGTGAGTTGCATGACTTTCCGTTCAATCGCTTGCCCGCAAGCCATCCCGCGCAATTCCGGATGGAAGCCGATGTCGAGGGCGGGCGGCTGCAGTTTGCGCCACAGTGGCCGACGCTAGAAGGGTTAGCCGGCAAACTGGGGTTTAACCGCAGTAGTTTTACAGCAAAAATACAAAAAGGGCAGACGGCTGGGCTGACCTTACAACCAGTTGACCTCAGTATCGCTGACATGACCCAAAGTGAGTTATTGGCTGAGGGCGCACTACAAGGGCCTGCGAGCGCGATGTTGCGCTATGTGAAAGAAAGTGGCTTACGCAGCCTGCTCAGTTATGTTTTAGATGACGCCACGGCAACACAGGATGCCTTGTTGCGTCTCAAATTGCGCTTGCCATTGGCACAGCTTGAGAAAAGTAAAGCGCAGGGCAGTCTCGTGCTGCGCGGCAACACCGTAACGCTGGATACCGATATCCCCAGTTTTGAGCGCATCAATGGCCAAATCGACTTTACTGAACAAGGCTTCACGCTACGCGGGCTGAGTGCCGCCGGCCCCAATCAAGCGGGCTTTAACGCCCAGTTTTTGGGTGGGCCGATGCGGCTGGAAGGCGGGCTACGGCCTGTAAATTCAGCCAGCCCCAGCGCGTCGCAGCTACAGATTCGGGCTGAGGGCGGCGTAACCCCAGCTGGCATCAAGCAATACTACCCGCTGCCGCTGCTGGATCGCTTACAAGGCAGCGCCAGCTATAGCGCCACGTTCTCCGTTGCGCAAGGCTTACCCAGCTTACGCATTGACAGCACCTTGCAAGGCTTGCGCAGCACCCTGCCAGCGCCCTTTCAAAAAGAAACGGGAACGGCCTGGCCCTTGCGAGTCGATACTCAACCGCTCGCGGGGGCAGCCCCGGTCACGGCCAACAAACGGGCGCCAGCACTGCTGCGCGATGAAATTCGGGCAAGTTTGAGTTCAGCCACGGGCGCAGCCTTGTTGCAGCTCAAGCTTGAGCGCAGCCGGGCAGGAGTGACGCCAGAAGGCCGACCTGCGCCATTGCGTTTTGAGCGACTCGCCCTGGGCATCAACACCGGGGCGGAGTATGCCTCAAGCGGAACGGCGATTGCAGTGCAATTGCCCCAGCTCAATCTCGATGAGTGGCGTCCACTGCTCACACCCGGCACCAGTGAACACAGCCTGCTTGGCGGCCCGACGGCGGGGGGCAATGATGGTGGCAGCAGTGAGAGCCTGCCCCCCTTAAAAACGATTACCTTAAAGGCCAAAGAACTTGAAGTGCTGAATCGCCAGTTTAAGGATGTTAGTCTTGATGCCGTGCAAAAAAATCAGGCCTGGGAAACTACCCTGGATGCGCCCGGCGCGGCGGGTTTCTTTGTGTGGCGCGATGAAATTGGCCAAGGACGCGGCGGGCGCTTGGTAGGGCGCATGAGCCGCCTGTCTATTCCCAAAGGTCAGTTAGAAGAATTTGGCTCATCGATTGAGCAAACCAATGCGGATTTGCCCGCCTTGGATCTGGTGATCGAGGAATTTCAAATCAATCAAAAATCGCTAGGGCGACTAGAACTGCTAGCCACCAACCAGCGCCAGCCCAGCGGCCGGATCTGGCAGCTCAGCCGCTTGAAATTGCAAGCCGCCGAGGCACAGTTGCAAGGCACGGGCGCTTGGGTAACCGGCAGTCAAAAAGCCAATGGCGACAAAGACCCTGGGCAAACGCGGCTGCGCTTTAGCCTTGATAGTGATGATTGGGGGGGGTTGCTTAATCGTTTGGGCTTTACCGATGCGATTCGGCGCGGTAACGGCAAATTACAGGGCGAGATTCAGTGGCGCGGCGCGCCGACCGCGTTTGACCCAGGCAGCGTGAGCGGCAATCTTGACCTACAAGCGGAAAAAGGACAGTTTCTAAAGGCAGACCCGGGGGCCGGAAAACTATTGGGTGTGCTGAGTTTGCAGGCCTTGCCGCGCCGGTTAACCTTGGATTTCCGAGATGTCTTTAGTGAGGGGTTCGCCTTTGATGCGGTGACCGCTCAAGCCGTGTTGGATAACGGCATTGTTCGTACCGATAACTTCAAAATGAAAAGCCCGGTTGCCGTTGTGGCACTGGAAGGGCAGGCCCATCTGGTTAAAGAAACACAACAACTGCATGTCGTGGTGGTGCCTGATACCCGGCCGGGTTTAGCCACACTGGCGGGAGTCATTGCGAACCCGATTATAGGGGTCGGGGCATTTTTGGGCCAATTGCTGTTTCGCGAACCGATTGCCAATGCCTTTACCTACGAATACAGCATTACCGGCAGCTGGAGTGAACCCCAAGTCACCGAACTCAAAGGCAATGCCCGTAAGGCCGCACGAGAGGGCCTGAAGCCCGCCACTGCCCCGACAACCAAACCCACCCTCCCCAGCCCGTCACCATGAACAGCGCCACTTCCCCCACTATCGCCAGCCCCTTCGCAGTCGCCGCGATTCAGATGATTTCGAGCCCCGATGTGGCGCTGAATCTGCGCCATGCCGCCGCGCAGATTGCCGCTGCAGCCCAGGCAGGGGCGCAATTGATCGTGCTGCCAGAGTATTTTTGTCTGATGGGGCGGCATGAAGAAGATAAGGTTAGGGCTTGTGAGCCGGACCTATTGCAAGCCCCGGACGCCAACGCGCCCTTGCAGCAATTCCTCGCAGCACAAGCCAAGCAACATCAGTGTTGGCTGATTGGCGGCACCATCCCGCTCGCTAGCCCTGATCCGCAGAAGGTCTGGAATAGTGTCTTGGTCTACAGCCCTGAAGGCGCGCGGGTTTGCCGTTATGACAAGATTCACTTGTTTGGGTTTGATAATGGTCGCGAACGCTATGCCGAAGCGCAAACGATTGCGCCTGGGCACACGCCCGTCGTATTTGACTCCCCCGCTGGGCCGATTGCTTTGTCGGTTTGCTATGACTTGCGCTTTCCTGAGCTGTATCGTCAACTCGGCCAAGCAGCCCCACTCAGTTTGATTGTGGTGCCAGCCGCCTTTACGTACACGACAGGGGAAGCCCATTGGGAGATTTTGCTGCGCGCCCGCGCCATTGAAAATCAGTGCTATGTCTTAGCCAGCGCCCAAGGCGGGCAACATGAAAATGGCCGGCGGACCTGGGGGCATAGCATGTTGATCGATCCCTGGGGGGAAGTTATCGCGTGCCTGCCCAGTGGCGAGGGCCATGTATTGGGTCTGCTGGAGGCAGAAAAACTTGCTACGATTCGGACTAACTTGCCAGCTTTACGGCATCGTTGTCTTTTCTAACTTTTCTCAAAATGGATTCTATGTCTGTGCCTTCGCTTTCTGCGCTCGATCCCTTGGTCACTGCCCGCGACCTCTTGCTCACCCCGTATGGCCTGGATGACAATGATTTGCTCGGACTATTACGTCGCATTCATGCACATCGCGCCGATTATGCGGATCTCTACTTTCAAAGTACCCGGCATGAAGGTTGGAGCCTGGAAGAAGGCATAGTTAAGTCAGGAAGTTTCAGCATCGACCAAGGCGTTGGTGTGCGTACCGTGGTGGGGGATAAAACCGCGTTTGCTTATTCGGATGCGATTAATTTGACCGCGCTACAGCAAGCTGCCGACACGACCCGCAGCATTGCCCGCAGCGGGGCAGGGAAAGTCAAAGTGCCAGCGGTGGCGCAGCCGCAAGCTGGTCATCACCTCTACGCGGCACATGACCCACTCTTGTCCCTGGATGCCCAGGCTAAGGTCGCGTTGTTGAATCGGATTGAACAAATGGCGCGCGCCAAAGACCCCCGCATCGTGCAAGTCATGGCCAGTTTGGCGGGAGAATATGATGTGGTCTTGGTGGCTCGTAGCGATGGTCGTTTGGCGGCCGACATACGGCCTTTGGTCAGGGTCTCGGTCACGGTCATCGCCGAACAACAAGGACGCCGCGAGCAAGGTTCCAGCGGCGGTGGCGGGCGTTATGACTTTCACTATTTTAACGATGCGCGCCTGGCGGAGTATGTTGACCAAGCGGTCCAACAAGCGCTCACTAATTTGGATGCGCGTCCAGCCCCGGCCGGTCCCATGACAGTGGTGCTGGGGCCGGGCTGGCCTGGGGTGTTGTTGCATGAAGCGATTGGCCATGGGCTAGAAGGGGATTTCAACCGTAAAGGGTCGTCTGCCTTTGCCGGTCGATTGGGGCAGCGGGTGGCCGCCCCGGGCGTCACAGTCGTTGACGATGGGACGCTCGCCAACCGACGCGGCTCACTCAACATTGATGACGAAGGAACCCCGACTCAATGCACAGTATTGATTGAGGATGGCGTGCTGCGCGGTTATCTGCAGGACAGTATGAATGCGCGCCTGATGAAAACGGCGGTCACCGGGAATGCGCGGCGTGAATCATATGCCCACCTACCGATGCCACGGATGACCAACACCTATATGCGAAATGGTCAACACACCCCAGAAGAAATTATTGCCAGCGTTAAAGACGGTCTTTATGCCGTCAATTTCGGTGGGGGTCAGGTTGACATTACCAGCGGCAAATTTGTGTTTTCTGCCTCAGAGGCATGGAAAATCGAGAATGGCAAATTATCGTATCCAGTCAAAGGAGCAACCTTGATTGGCAACGGCCCTGATGCACTCACCCGTGTGGCCATGATTGGCAATGATATGCGTCTCGACAGTGGGGTTGGGGTGTGCGGTAAAGAAGGGCAAAGTGTCCCGGTTGGCGTTGGCCAGCCAACTTTACGCCTAGATGGCTTGACGGTAGGCGGCACGGCCTCGTAACGCGAGCCAGTGGCGTTATTTCCCGCCAAAAATCGGGGGCGTAATGGTTTGTACTGGGCCTAACGGGTTGCTCACATTTTCTTGCTCGGCCACCTCGGCTTGGCCGCCCCAAGTCTTGTAAACCAGCCGCCCCTCGACGACCAAAAAGACCCCGTTGAAGCGCCAGCCGCGAATCTCGGTATTCCGCTTGAAGCTAGTCACGTCCAACACAACATTGCCCACGCGTTGCCGATTGATTTGTTTGATGTCAATTTCATACGCAATGCATTTTTGTTGCGCAGCCAGACAGGCTTGCACCCCAGGGTCAATAAATTGCTGCGGCATGTTGGGCACTACAAAGCGTCGCAAAATCTCTAGCTGGCTCAAGACCATGACCTGCGGATTGACATCGGGGTGAAATTTTTCTGCGCGAAGTTCGGCTTCTGCCGACTGCATGGGGACCAGACGATCATAGGCTTGACGTACAGCAAGAAAGTCAGGCCAAGCCGATTTGGCCGCATTTTGGCTGGAAGGAAGCATGCTGCTGCATCCCGCCAACAGCAACGCTAACAATGCCAAATGGCGTCGGGCCAGAGACAAGCGGCTAACCATGATATTCCTCCTGACACGCTTACCTTACTCTCTTTAACGGCAGCCGGATAAAAATCTGTATATCCCCGCCTGCGTCACTCCCCCCTTTAGTCCAGGTTGTTTTGTCCGTTAATCCATTCGTTGGTCGGTTTTGCCCACTGCTTGCCAAACGAGGAACCAGTGCCCTATCTTCGGGTACTTGATACTGGCAATACATTATTTCTATATTTTTATGCTCGGTAGGATCGCGATTATGTTTAATCAACTCAAAGTGCGGACACAATTAACAGCAATTCTGGTGGTAGCGGTGCTGGGCATGATTGCCCTGCAATTCAGCATGCTATTCGCGATGCGAGACCGACTGCTTGAGGATCACAAGAAAATGGTTCGAGGGGCGGTTGACATCGCGGTCAGCACTGCCAGCCATTTTTACAAGCTGGAAAAAGAAGGTAAGTTAGATCGTGCGCAAGCACAGGAGCAGGCCAAGCAGGTGCTACGTCACATACGCTATGCCGGTACGGAATACTTCTACATCTATAACCAGCAGGGTATCAATTTAATGCATGCCATTCGCCCAGACTTTGAGGGACAAGATAAAAATGACATGAAAGATCCCAAAGGTCGGCCGATTGTTAAATTGCTGCTGGATGCGGCAGTCCCCAATTCTCCACAGAAAGGGTTTTCTGAAATCGAATTTCCTCGCCCCGGTGATCCCGTGCCTGTGCCGAAATTGCTCTACACCGCACTCTATGCTGACTGGGGCTGGGTGATTGGATCAGGCATTTACTTGGATGACATCAAACGTATTTTTGTTGAAGAACTGATTCGGGCGATTTTCATGACGGTGTTGGCAACCTTGGTGGTGGGGGGCATTGCCATGTTTATCCTGAAAAATCTGGTTAACCAGATTGGGGGAGAACCCCAAGAAGCGCAGCAGGTGATGCAAGAGTTGGCGGCAGGAAATTTAAGCGTTTCGGTGCGCTCGGAAGCGCCCTATAGTATTCTCTCCACGCTGGGAAAAACCATTGGCACATTGCGCGAGACCATGACCCATATCCGCCAGCATGCGGAACAAGTCGCCAGCGAATCGCAAGCGATTCTGAGTGATGCCCGAACGGTAGCGGCTGCAACGCAGAGTCAAACGGGCGCTTCCCAGCACATGGCAAGCTCTATTCAAGAGCTGGCTAGCAGTATTAGCCAAGTGTCTGAACTAGCCCTAGAAACAGAAAGCAACTCCATTAGCGCCGCGCACCTGGCAGGAGAAGGCGAAAAAATCGCCGCTGATGGGGCCACCGAAATGCGCAAGCTAGCCGATGTCGCCCGCGTTGCCACTCAGCGTATGGATGCGCTGGTGGTACAAACCAACAAAGTTGAAAAAATTGCCAATGTGATTAAGGATATCGCGGCACAAACTAACCTGTTGGCCCTGAATGCTGCGATTGAGGCGGCCCGGGCTGGCGAACAAGGGCGCGGCTTTGCCGTGGTGGCGGATGAGGTACGTAGTCTGGCAGAGCGTACTGCCGAAGCGACGGTACAAATTACCAAAATGATTCAGCAAGTACAGACCGAGAGTGCTGACGCCGTACAAGTGGTGAGCCAGGTCATGCCGCAAGTGGATCAAGCGGTTAAGCTGGTCAGCGATGTGGCAGATAAGTTACGGCTGATTCGCCAAGGCGCAACCAGCACGGTTGAGCGCACCCGCTCCGTTGCTGAGGCAACCCGCGAACAGAGCAACACCAGTCAAAACGTCTCCCATCAAGTCGAAGAAATGTCACAGATGATTGAAAATACCAATCAGGCCATGCAGCGTACCAGCGCGGCAGTATCGCGGCTCGACACGCTGGCCGCAGACCTGCGACAAGAAGTGGCTCATTTCAAGACCTAGGATGATAGGCGGCGGGCTCAAATAAATGTTGCAACGCGGGGCCCGTTATGTTAAAAAAGCAATGTATTTGTTAGACAACAACTTGACTTAGGTCGTTATGTTCTCTTCCTCTCTATTTTTTTGGTTTTATTTTTACTCCCCCTGCACTGGCGGAGGAAACTGCTTAGCCTAAAGAAATAGCTTACAGAATTCCAACCGCCAAGTTAACTTGGCGGTTTTTTTTTACCCGTTTAGTTTCCAGGAGAACGTCATGCACAGTACCGACGATGTGCGTATTAAAGAAATCAAGGAGCTCGCGCCGCCCGCTCATGTCCTGCGCGAACTGCCATGTAGTGAAACGGCCGCTGCAACCACCTACCATGCGCGTCAAGCAATTCACCGGATCCTGCATGGCTCCGATGATCGTCTGCTGGTGATTATCGGCCCGTGCTCGATTCATGACACCCAAGCCGCGCTGGACTATGCGAAAGGCTTGCTGGCCCAGCGCCAACGCTTCGCCGATGACCTGGAAATCGTGATGCGGGTGTATTTCGAAAAGCCACGCACCACCATCGGCTGGAAAGGCTTAATCAATGATCCCGATCTGGACAATAGCTTTAAGATCAACAAAGGGCTGCGTGTCGCCCGTGAGCTACTGCTGAATATTAACGACTTGGGCTTGCCAGCATCAACCGAGTTTTTAGACATGATCACGCCGCAATATATCGCGGACCTGATTGCCTGGGGGGCGATTGGCGCGCGCACCACAGAAAGCCAAGTGCATCGAGAGTTGGCCTCGGGGCTCTCCTGTCCAGTCGGGTTCAAAAATGGGACGGACGGCAACCTGAAAATTGCCTGCGACGCGATCAAAGCCGCCTCGCATCCCCATCATTTCCTCTCAGTGACCAAAGGTGGGCACTCGGCGATTGTATCGACCAACGGCAATGAAGATTGCCATGTGATCTTACGGGGCGGGAAGCAGCCCAATTATGATGCGGCCTCGGTCAACCAAGCGGCTGAAGAACTGGCTAAATCAGGGCTGGCGGCCCGCATCATGATTGATGCCAGCCACGGCAACAGCAGCAAAAAAGCGGAAAACCAGATTCCCGTCTGTGCTGCGATTGCCACTCAACTGAGCCAAGGCGATGAGCGGATTTTTGGGGTCATGGTTGAAAGTCATTTGGTTTTTGGGCGCCAGGATCATCAACCCGGCACCCCGCTCAGTGACCTCTGCTACGGCCAGAGCATTACCGATGCCTGTATCGGCTGGGATGATAGCGTCCAAGTGCTTGAAACCCTTGCCGCCGGGGTGCGCCAACGGCGTCTCCAAGCCGCCCAGCGGGACTGAATTTGCCCTCGCAACGCCAAGCGGTTACTGCCAGCCGTCATACGGTCGGTAACCGCTTTTTTTCTAGTAGGCAAATCACGTTGAAAGTGATAAGGTAAGAAAACGTGAGAAATATCACACTTTATGACCCAGCCACCCCATTCTTCCCAAGATTCATTGTTACCGCGTGATCGCTTGCTCCAGCTCGGTGCCAAGCCACTCGGCAGCGCAGTGACCTTTGCGGACCAAGTATTCGCCTTGGCGCAGCGGGTACCCTTGCTGGCTGACTTTAGTGTCGAAGAAATCCAAACCTTAACCAGCTACATGGAAGCGTTTCATGCGCCCTCCGGGTGCATGTTTATTGAAGAAGGCGCCCTCGATGACTATATGGTGCTGATCATTCGTGGCACAGTTGAAGTCGTTAAGCTTGATAACTGGGGGCACCGCAGCCGGGTGGCGATTGTGACCCCGGTGCAAACGCTCGGCGAGATGTCGATGGTCGATGGCGAGCCTCGTTTTGCTTCCTGTATCGCCATGGAGGAATGTCACTTCGGGGTCCTCAGCCGCAGCAAACTCCTGCAATTAATCGACCAGCAACCCCAGGTCGGGGCCAAACTCTTACTACGCCTGGTGCAACTCTTATCCAGTCGCCTGCGTCAAACGAGTGCGAAATTAATGGCTTATATGAGCCAGCAAACCCCTAGCGCCAGTCGCTAACCCGCGCCAAGCGGCGCCACTTATTGCACCGCTGGCGTAGGTCACTTGACTTGAAAATTGCTCAGCCTTACCCCACAAATTTTTCAGCCTGGCGCGCTGAAATTACCCCCTCATTAACGCCTGACCATGCCACAATAATCGACTGACTGTCGCGCCCGCTCTCAAGCCGCGCCGCTTTATTCTTTATTGTATTCAGGAGACTCGTTATGTCTGCACTTAGCTTGCCGGAGGTTTCACGCCGTCCCTTGCCCGCCGAGCTCCTAGCTGCTTTGCAAACCCGTTTTGGCGCGCAATTTGTGACCAGTCACGCGCAGCGCCTGGCTCATGGTCGCGATGAATCGGCTTACCCGGACACCTTACCGGACGGCGTCGTCTATGCAACCACGGGTAAAGAGGTCGTTGACTTGGTCAAGCTCTGTGCCGACTTCGCTTACCCGCTGGTGGCCTGGGGTGCAGGCACCTCTCTGGAAGGGCATCTATTGCCAATTGCAGGGGGCATTACCCTGGATCTCAGTCAGTTAAACCAAATCCTGGCGATTCACCCGGAAGACATGACGGCGACCGTTCAAGCTGGGGTCACCCGCGAAGCGCTCAATGCGGCCTTGGCGCACACAGGTTTGTTCTTTCCAATCGACCCCGGTGCGAACGCCACGCTGGGCGGCATGGCCTCGACCCGCGCCTCCGGGACTAACGCCGTCCGCTATGGCACCATGCGCGACAACGTGGTTAATGTAACGGCCGTGCTGGCAAATGGCGAGGTTGTGCAGACCGGCCAGCGGGCGCGCAAGTCGTCTGCGGGTTATGACCTGACACGGCTGTTGGTGGGCGCCGAAGGCACCCTGGGCATCATCACTGAACTGACCGTCAAGCTCTACCCCCAACCGGAAGCCATCTCCGCCGCGGTCGTCCGCTTCCCGAGTGTCTCTGCCGCGATTGCAACCGTGATTCAAACGATTCAACTTGGGGTGCCCGTCGCCCGCTGCGAGCTATTAGATCAATTGACCATTGAAGCGGTGAATGCCCATAGCCAAACAACCCTAGAGCCCGCCCCGACCCTGTTTTTGGAGTTTCATGGCAGTCCGGCAGGCGTCGCGGAACAGGTAGCGCAAGTGCAAGCGGTCGCGCAAGAGGCAGGGGGAGCTGATTTTCAGTGGGCCACGCGCCCGGAAGATCGCAGCAAACTGTGGAAGGCGCGACATCATGCCTACTTTGCCTGCTTACAGTTACGGCCTGGAGCACGGGCGATCACCACCGATGTCTGCGTCCCCATTTCCCGCCTGGGAGAATGCATTGAGGCAACGCTGGCAGATGTGGGGCCCAGCGGATTAATGGCGCCGATTCTGGGGCATGTTGGGGATGGCAATTTTCACATGCTGATGCTGGTTGACCCCGCCCAGCCAGCAGAATATAGCCTAGCCGAGGCAATCTCGGCGCGCCTCGTGGAACGTGCGCTAGCACTGGAAGGAACCTGTACGGGCGAGCATGGGGTTGGCTTACACAAAATGCCCTACCTAGAAGCGGAAGTAGGGTCTGCGGGGTTGGCGGCGATGCGCGCCATTAAGCATGCCTTAGACCCCAAGAATATTCTGAACCCAGGGAAAATCGTTAGCTGGGCCTGATATGCAATATCGTATCCCCCCAACGCATTGCTTGACAGCATTTGAAGCCCTCGTACGCTTGGGCACCGTTGTCCAAGCTGCCGACGAACTACACGTCACGCCCAGCGCAATCAGTCACCGCTTGCGGCAATTGGAAGACAGCTTGGGGGTGAAATTACTGCATCGCACCGGTAATGAGTTCACGCTTACGGTTGAAGGGAAGCAGTACCTGGAAAAAGTTCGCCAGGGGCTGGCTTTGTTGCATCAGGCCCCAGCGAGTAAAGCGCGAGCACGACCCAAACAATGGCTCCGGCTGGCAGTCACCCCAACCTTTGCGCGTCAGGTCTTGCTACCGAAACTCCCCGACTTTCAGCAGCGCTATCCAGATATTGAGTTAATTATTCAAGTCTCGATTCCCTTTTTGGACGTTAAAGCAGAAGCCTGTGATGTTGAAATTCGCTATGGCTCCGGGCCCTATGCTGGTGTGGTTAGCCAACTCCTCTGCGCCGATAGTGTGACGCCTGTTTGCAGCCCGCTCTTTCTACAACATCATGGCCCGATTGGGGAACCGAACGATCTGGCCCATGCGGTCTTATTGCGGAGCCCGCTATCGCCCTGGAAAGAATGGTTTGCTGCCGCCAATTTGGACTGGCCTGAGCCCACGGAAGGGATGCAGTTTAATGATGTGGGGCTGATGCTGGATGCGGCTGCAAACGGTCAGGGCGTGGCACTCACTCGCGTTAAGTTAGGTCGGCAATGGCTAGAGCGCGGCGGCTTGGTGCGGCTCTTTGCCATAGATGCGCCCTCGGCATATGGCCACTATCTAACGTATGCGAATCATGTGACCGCACGCTGGGAGTGCCAGTGTTTTATTGATTGGGCGCTACAAACCCTAACGATTGATCGGCTCTGATGCGGCTTGCCCCAAAGCTGATTCACGCCAATTGAGTAACAACAGCTTAACTGTGCTTAGGGTTGCCGCCTCGACAAAGCCAGCGTAAGCTGCCAACCAATCATCAGGCCACCGCCCAAGGATAGTCATGACACAACCGGTTTCAGCAATCAGTCGCCAAACCCCGCAGCAACAAGCACGCACAGCCATCCTCAATCAATTGCAGGAATGTCTGGCACCAGGCCAACTACTCTGGACTGAAGAAGAAACCAAGCCGTATGAATGCGATGGCCTGAGTGCATTTCGGCAATTGCCCATGGCGGTCGCGCTCCCCAATACGCTGGAGCAAGTGCAAGCGGTACTGCGCGTCTGTTATGCGCACAATGTGCCGGTGGTCGCGCGCGGCGCAGGTACCGGTTTATCGGGCGGGGCGATGCCACATGCCGAAGGCGTGGTGTTGTCACTCGCTAAGTTCAATCAGATTTTAGAAATCAATGCCGCCGCCCGTACCGCCACCGTGCAACCTGGCGTGCGTAACCTCGCTATCTCGCAAGCCTGTGCGCATTTGGGTCTGTATTACGCACCCGATCCGTCCTCACAAATTGCCTGCACGATTGGCGGCAACGTCGCCGAAAACTCGGGCGGCGTACATTGTTTGAAATACGGCCTCACCGTGCACAACGTCTTACGGGTACGCGGTTTCACGATGCAGGGCGAGCCAGTGGAATTTGGCTCGCTGGCTTTGGATGCACCGGGCTTGGATTTGCTCGCCCTCATGCATGGCTCTGAAGGCATGCTGGCCGTGATTACCGAAGTCACGGTCAAGCTGATTCCGAAACCCGAATTAGCGCAAGTGATTTTGGCCTCGTTTGACGATCTTGAAAAAGCCGCAGAAGCTGTCGCTGCCGTCATCGCCGCGGGGATTATCCCAGCCGGGTTAGAGATGATGGATAATGCCTCGATTCGTGCAGTGGAGCCGTTTGTGCAAGCTGGTTACAACACGACAGCAGCCGCAATTTTATTGTGCGAATCGGATGGCACACCCG
Source organism: Parvibium lacunae (assembly GCF_003335215.1). GTDB lineage: Bacteria > Pseudomonadota > Gammaproteobacteria > Burkholderiales > Burkholderiaceae_D > Parvibium > Parvibium lacunae. The sequence goes on from NZ_QPGB01000005.1 coordinate 47,740, forward strand.
AAGAAGTGGCAGACGAAATTGCTCGCATGTCCGCCGTACTGAATCAATGTGGCGCGACTGAATTGCGGGTATCGCAAACCGAAGAAGAGCGCCTGAAATTTTGGTCGGGCCGTAAAAATGCGTTTCCGGCTGCCGGGAAAATCTCGCCCGATTATTACTGTATGGATGGCACGATTCCGCGCAAAGAAATCGGCAAAGTCTTACGTGCGATTAACGACATGGAAAAACAGTATGGCCTGCGCTGCGCCAATGTCTTCCACGCGGGCGATGGCAACTTGCACCCGCTGATTTTGTTTGATGCCAACATCCCCGCCGAATGGGAGCGCGCTGAAAAATTTGGGGCGGACATTTTGGAGCTGTGCGTAGAAGTGGGCGGCACAGTCACCGGCGAGCATGGCGTGGGGATCGAAAAAATCAATCAGATGTGCGTGCAGTTTGCCCCCGCCGAACGCGAAGCCTTTTTTGCCGTCAAACGCGCCTTTGATGACAAAGGCTTACTCAATCCCGGCAAAGCCATTCCCACCCTGCACCGCTGCGCTGAGTACGGCAAGATGCACGTGCAACGGGGTGAACTGAAACATCCTGAATTACCCAGGTTCTAATCATGACTACCCCACTCACCGCACTCACCACACTTACACTGAGCGACCTTCAAGCCCGCATCCAGCACGCCAGCGCCCAGCGCACGCCGCTGTGCATTCGGGGCGGCGGCAGCAAAGACTGGTATGGCCAAACCCCGCAGGGCGAGGTGCTCGATGTATCGGGCTATCACGGCGTGGTGGCTTATGAGCCAACCGAGCTCGTCATCACCGTGAAAGCCGGTACGCGCTTGCAAGAAGTGCAAACCCTGCTGGCCGCGCAAGGGCAATACTTGCCGTTTGAGCCGCCACAGTTTAGCGCTGCCTCGACCATCGGGGGCGTCGTCGCCGCTGGGCTGGCGGGGCCACGCCGTGCGCAAGCGGGCGGGGTGCGCGATTTTGTCTTGGGCGCGAGTTTGCTGAATGGCGCTGGCGAACATCTGCACTTTGGCGGGCAGGTTATGAAAAACGTCGCCGGTTACGACGTGTCACGCCTCTTGGCAGGTTCGCTGGGCGTGCTGGGCGTGATCACCCAAGTCTCGCTGAAAGTCTTGCCCTTGCCCGCACAAGAACAAACACTGCGGTTTGCGATGGATGAAACCACGGCGCTCGCAGCACTCAACACCTGGGGCGGCCAGCCGTTGCCGATTAGCGCCAGCGCCTGGCAGCAAGGCACGTTGTCCGTACGCTTGAGTGGTGCCGCGCCCGCACTCGTCGCCGCCCAAGCCAAGATGGGCGCGCAGTTTAGCCATGAGTTAGTGGCAGAGGAAGACGCGACTTTATTTTGGCAATCACTGCGCGATCAAACGCACGCTTTTTTCACGCAAGCAGGCGGCCCTACCCTGTGGCGCTTGAGCGTGCCGAGCACTGCGCCAGCATTACCGTTGGGTGGGCAGCTAATTGAATGGGGTGGCGCGCAACGCTGGGTGTGGAGCGATCTGCCGGTGGCTACGCTGCGCGAGCAAGTGGCACAAGTGGGCGGCCACGCGACGATCTACCGCACGCAGGGCACGCAAGCGTCGCACAACAAAAACGACAGTGCATCTCCATCCGTTTTTCACCCCGTGAGCGCGCCCTTACTCGCCATTCATCAGCGCTTGAAACATGAATTTGACCCGGCTGGGATTTTTAACCCAGGTCGTCTGTATCCATTTACGAATCAGGATTGATCATCGTGGAAACCCATTTAGCCGACTTTATTAAAGACACGCCGGAAGGCCAAGAAGCCGAAGCCATTTTGCGCAAATGTGTGCATTGCGGTTTCTGTACGGCCACCTGCCCGACCTATCAATTACTGGGCGATGAGCTGGATGGCCCACGGGGTCGGATCTATCAGATCAAACAAGTGCTAGAAGGCGCGCCCGTCACCGCCAGCACGCAAAAACATTTGGATCAATGCCTGACCTGCCGCAATTGCGAATCCACCTGCCCCTCTGGCGTGGAGTATGGCAAGTTGGTCGATATTGGCCGCAAGATCGTGGATGAACAAGTTCCGCGCCCGCTGACTCAGCAACTCGTGCGCACCGCACTGAAAGAAGTGCTGCCGCGCCGCTGGCTGTTTGGCCCGGCGATGAAAATGGGGCAGATGGTGCGCCCACTCCTGCCTAAGGTGCTGCAAAACAAAGTCCCCGCGCCGCAATCGGCAGGGGCATGGCCGACCCAAGCGCATGCGCGGAAAGTGATTCTGCTAGAAGGTTGCGTACAGCCGAGCATGATGCCCAACATCAATAGCGCCACCGCCCGCGTGCTAAATGCCCTCAACATTGAAACGCTGGTGGTTAAAAACACGGGCTGCTGTGGGGCACTGCGCTTTCACATGAACGACCAAGACGGTGGCCGGGCCGATATGCGCCGAAACATTGATGCTTGGTGGCCGCTGGTGGAGCGGGGGGAGATTGAAGCAATTGTGATGAACGCCAGTGGTTGCGGCGTTACCGTGCGCGAATACGCGCACTTCTTGCAGCACGACGCCGCTTACGCGGCCAAGGCCGAAAAAATCAGCGTGCTCACCCGCGACATTAGCGAGGTCGTGTTTGCGCATCTGCATATACTGAAGCAAAAAGTGCAGCACAAAGGCGAACAGGCGGCCGCTTTTCACCCGCCCTGTACCTTGCAGCATGGGCAAAAAATTCGCGGGATTACCGAACAAATTTTGCAAGCCTGTGGCTTTAAGCTGGCCGCGATTCCTGACAGCCATTTGTGCTGCGGCTCGGCGGGGGCGTATTCAGTGTTGAACCCGGAGATCGCTTATCAACTGCGCGATAACAAACTCAACAACATTGAGCAAGGTTTGCAAGCTTGCACGGGTTCAGGGTGCAGTGGGGCAAACATCCTTTCCGCCAATATCGGTTGCCTGACCCACTTACAAAGCGGTACGGAACGACCTGTTAACCACTGGATCGAAGCGATTGATCGCCTGTTGGAGAGCTAGATAGAGGGCTAATTTCAGCCTCATAAAAAACCGGCATAAGCAAGTGTGAATTCAATCCTTGACAGCAATTTGCAAATTCCGTATTTTGCTGCACCGCAATAAAACTGCCGTGATAAGGATAAAATGAACCGCTTACTAAACACTCTATCGATACGAAGCCATGCTCAAGCTTTGCTTACCAAAAGAACAAAACAACGTCTCCATCGGCTGCTGATCTCCGCCCTCTTTGGCTGTGCCGCAATGCCAACCGTAGCGGCAGAAGTACTCATCGGCCAAGTCGCCCCGCTCAGTGGCGTACTGGCTGAAACCGGCAAAGACATGGTGCTGGGTGCCAAAATCTACTTTGACCATATTAATGCCACTGGCGGCATCAACGGCAATAAAATCAAACACCTCGTGCGTGATGATGGTTATGTGGTTGATAAAACGATCGCGCTCACCAACGAGTTACTCGACAAAGAAAAGGCCCATGTGCTGTTTGGTTTTGCGGGCACCGGTAACGTTGGCAAACTTTTGAGCGAAGGCATATTGGTCAGAGCCAATGTGGCGCTCGTTGCGCCCTATACCGGTGGCACCGCTTTGCGCGAGCCCTACAACCCCCACATTTTCCATATTCGCGCCAGTTACTTGGACGAAACCAAAGCCATGGTGGATTACTTTGTCAAAAATGGGATTACAAGGATTGGTGTTTTTTATCAAGCCGATGCCTTTGGTGAGTCAGGTCTAGCAGGAATAGAAAAGGCGCTGGCTGCGCACAAGCTCAGCATTGTGGCAAAAGGCAGCTATCCGAAGAACACGACTGAGGTTAGCGCTGCCGTTAAAACCTTGCTGGCGGCTGATCCACAAGCGATTTGCATGATTTCGGTTAACAAATCCACCGCCGCGTTTGTGAAGGAATATAAAGCCAGTGGTAAGCAGCCGTTCATGTTTAACATTTCCGTGGTTAACCCGAAAGACATGTCAGCCCAAGTCGGGGCTGACATCATGCGCGGCGTGGGGATTACGCAAGTGGTGCCCTACCCCTTCTATGCCAGCACCAAAATCACGACCGAGTACTTAGACTTGCTCAAAAAGTACGGGGGTAAAGACGCGACCCCAAGCTACACCAGCTTTGAAGAATTTATCGGCGCCAAGGTCTTGGTCGAAGGCATTAGACGCGCCAAAGGGCTGCAACGCGAAAAAATTATGGAGGGGCTGGCTGGTCTGGATAAGTTTGATGTGGGCGGATTTACGGTTAGTTTCGGTCCCAATAAACGCGTGGGTTCAAACTTTGTCGATATATCGGTGATTGGGAAAAATTCGCAGTTGATCCGGTAAATGACCGAGCATTGGCAGGCAAGGTCAATGCTGGCCTGGGCAGCGTGGCCGCATTACCTGCCGCTATACTAAGTCAGAAAATTTAAATCACTGACCGCAAAATTGCCAATATTGGGAAAGACGGTACTGATCTGCCCCGCACTCAAGCCAAACCATTTCGCCAGGGTAGCGCCATACTGATCGACAGCCAGACTCGGTAATAAGCGCCCTTGCCCGACTTCATCTGGGGTGTTGGTGCCCACTTCTGGCAGGGTGCCATAGATGTCTTTGCCGCGCACCGCGCCGCCCATCACAAAATGGTGCGCGCCCCAGCCGTGATCCGTGCCATCGCCGTTACTGGTGAGTGTGCGCCCAAAATCCGAGGCGGTAAACAACGTCACTTTCTGGCGAATTTGACTATCTGTCGCCGCCATTTCACCCAACAAGCTATCGAAGTAAACCAGTGCGGCGTTCAGTCGCGTCATCAGGGTGGCATGGCTGGTATTTTGCAAATCATGGGTATCAAAACCACCCAAGCTGACGAAAAAAACCTGACGTGACGTGCCCAGTGCAGCCCTGGCATTGATAATCCGCGCCACCACTTGAAGCTGGTTGGCTAGGCTATTACTGGCGGGGAGCGCGGTGGTAAAGGTGCTACTACTGCCGATCGCAGCGGTTAAACTGGTCTCGGCATTGACGGAGCGGCCCACGATACGGCCATGCTCACGTTCTAATAAATTCGTACCGCCCGTGTTGGTAATAATGCTGCGCAACTGGGCACTGGCAACGCTGGAGCCGAATAGAGGCGTACTGCCCAAACCGGCAATCTGGATTGCCCCGCTATTGCTAACCTGGTACTGCAACGCACTCTGGCCAGAAAGCCAAACCGCATTCCCTGCGGCCGAAATGCAGGTAAAAATAGTGTTGGTGTTGCTGCTCATGAGCAAGTCGCCCATGCGGCCACCCCAGCCGTAGCTGGCCCCTTCTGGTGCAAACGCTTGCCAGGTATTTTGCTGGTCGTTATGTGAAAACAGGCGGGGGGGAAGTGTCACGCTGCGCGCGTTGTACTGCGTTTTGGTCGTGGGTCGTATCAGTGGACCGACATTAGAGACTACCGCTAAGCGGGTCGCATCGAACAGGGTCTTTAACCCGCCGAGATTCGGGTGCAGGGCCGCTAACCGGCCACTGGCTTGGGTAGTATTGGGAATGAGGGGCAGTAAGGTTCCCTGACTCAGCGCAATCGGGTCGGGCGCCGTGCTCCGAGCGACAGAATAGGCGTTGTAGGATGTTGTGTCATAGGGGACAACCGTGTTGTAACTATCATTACCCCCGAATAGAAACACACAAACCAACGCTTTATAGCCAGCAACACTCTGCGCCTGGGCGGCACCTGAAACACTGCTCATAGCGGCCAGCGTGGCCAGGTTAAGGGCGAAGGGGGCTGCAGCCGGGCCAGCCGCGGCACAGAGCGCGGCATGTTTCAGAAAGGCGCGCCGAGAAGTCGCGTGTGTCATAGGAATCTCCTTATTTCTGCACCAAATACTCGGGCGAAGCCATGGTGAGCAAAATGGCAATATTGACCCGATTACGCTGATTCAAGGCAGCGGTGCTGCCACAGCTCGGTGTCACGCACGCGGTGACGGCGGTAATAATGTTGCTCCTCAAGGTGCTCGACATCTGCCCGCCCATCAGCAGCAGGTTCATGCGATCGACAAGCGCGGCAGGGTTACTTGCCAGGGGTAATTCGTTGCTGTAATTGGCCGCAATTTCTCGGCTCTGTCCGGTGCCATTCGCAATCGCCCCTTGCATCGCATTGATATAGCCAACCACACTTGTCTCATGGGTGATTTGGAGTTCTGGCGCCACCAAACTGGCGGTTGCTAGTTCAGTTGAAGGGGGCACATAGCCTGGGCGGTAGAAATTGAAAACTGACGGGGAGCGCATCGGCGACTGCCCCAGCGAATTCGCGGGGTTGTCGGTGTTCCAGAGTTGATAGCGGCCAGAAACCGAGGCTGCGCCAAAGCTGCGCATCCAGTGTGCCATCCGTTGGATTGGGTCACGCAAGCGGCCAAACTGGTTGTTGCTGAGATTAGCCGCGTTACGGGCCTCGCTATCTAAGAAAATAGCTGCAATCACCGCACGCATATTGCCCCGCACGCCGGTCCCATCGTTATTGAACACTTGGGCAACCCGCGCCACATAGGCCGGCGTGGGGTTACTCGTTACGAGGCGCTGAATTAATTGTTTGCTGATAAACGGCCCGACATTCGCATGATTAAAAATACGGTCCAGGGCCAATCGCAAAGTCGTATCAGCGGGCGTGTTCGCTGGGATGGTTGTTCCTAAAAACGTTTTCGCACTGGTTGAGTGAAACGAGGGGTAAAACTGCATCGGTAAGACATCGCGGTTAGGGTCCGCAGTTGATCCAAAAAAACGATTATTGGTTTTATCCGCGCCGCCCCAACTCCACCCCGTAAAGACTCGCGCTAGCCCGGCGATATCGGCATTGGTATAGGTTTCGATTGGGTTACCCCCCAATAGACGGGGGGTTCCATCAAGGTTGAGTTCAACGAGGCCGATGGAGAATAGCTGCAAAATTTCACGCGCATAGTTTTCATCGGGAACCCGACCGCTGACTGTGTCCTCTTTTTGATTCCGCAAATGCGATAAATAGAGCCCCATCATGGGGTGACGCGTCACGTCTTCCAGGAGGGTTCTAAAATTGCCAAATGCATTACGGCCCAGCATGTCTAGATAAGACGCGGTTCCACGAGCGACTTTCGGCGTGCGGTCGACCAGATCGACCATCGAAATCACAAAGATTTGCGACAAGGCAAAGGCGACACGCTGGCGCAGGGGGTCAGGGGCCGTAGCAACTTGTCGCCAAAAACTTTCGAATAAGGGGTTTTGATCAAAATCGGTCACGGCTGCGCCCAAGCCATCAATATACGTTTGATGGGGGTTGGTGGGCAGTATCGCCATTTGTTCTTGCAGCCAGGCAGCATAGCCAACCGTCTGGACGCGTGCAATATCGGCGGGGCTGGGGCCAAAGCTCGCCTGGCTCAAAAAGCGACTGGCATCTGCTGGGTTGCTGACCGGCACATAGCCAGAACCTCCACTGTCAGTAGAACCGCCGCCACCGCCGCCCCCACCACCGCAAGCCAGCAAAGCAACGCAGAGCAACGTGAGTCCAGTAGCACGTAATGATCGATATAAAAATGAATGTGTCATGGCTTCCCCTAGCGATCCCATTCATGCGCCGATAGTCGCGGCCCCAGTAACGAGAAACGATTACGCCGCTATCGTATCGGGTTAAGTTTAAATTTCAAGGTGAAGAAAGGCTAATTTTAGTCATCTCACGCTAAATAAGGCACTGAGCAAGAAAAATTGGTTAAATTCCTACGCAATGCAGAGAAAATCATCACTCCACCGCCTTCACCATATCCTCCACCACTTTCTTCGCATCGCCGAACACCATCATGGTTTTGTCCATGTAAAAGAGTTCGTTATCTAAGCCCGCATAACCCGCGGCCATCGAGCGTTTGTTAACGATGATGGTTTTGGCTTTATAGGCTTCCAAAATTGGCATACCGGCAATCGGGGATTTGGGATCGTTTTTCGCAGCGGGGTTGACCACATCGTTCGCGCCCAGCACCAGCACCACATCGGCCTGACCGAATTCGGCATTGATGTCTTCCATTTCAAACACTTGGTCGTAAGGCACTTCGGCTTCGGCCAGCAGCACGTTCATGTGGCCGGGCATACGGCCAGCCACGGGGTGAATCGCATACTTCACGCTGATGCCTTTGTGCGTGAGTTTTTCGGTAAGCTCTTTAAGCGCATGCTGCGCACGGGCGACGGCCAAACCATAGCCAGGCACAATAATCACGCTCTCGGCATTGCCCAGCAAGAAGCTAGCATCGTCGGGTGAGCCAGACTTAACGGCGCGTTGTACTTGTTCGCCCGCACTCGCGCCGCCGGCCTCGGCCCCAAAGCCACCGAGCAGCACGTTGAAGAACGAGCGGTTCATGGCTTTACACATGATGTAGGACAGAATCGCGCCCGAGGAACCGACGAGCGAACCCGAAATAATCAGCATCGGGTTATTCAGCGAAAAGCCAATGCCTGCGGCCGCCCACCCGGAATAGCTGTTGAGCATGGACACGACCACCGGCATATCCGCGCCACCAATCGGGATGATGATAAGCACGCCCAAGACAAAGGCGATGGCGAGCATGATGAGGAACGGCTCCCACGCTTGGGTGAGGAAGAACGCCACGCCCGCGCCCAGCATCGCTAATGCCAAGACGAGGTTGAGCATGTGCTGACCTTTAAAGACCACGGGCGCGCCTTGGAACAAACGGAACTTGTATTTGCCGGAGAGCTTGCCAAAGGCAATCACCGAACCTGAAAACGTAATCGCGCCGACAAACGTACCAATGAATAATTCAAGGCGGTTGCCCATCGGAATAAAATTCGCCACGCCTTCATGAGCATGCGCAATGCCAAAGGCTTGGGGTTCGAGCACCGCGACAATCGCAATCAGTACCGCCGCCATGCCCACCAGCGAGTGCATAAAAGCGACCAGCTCGGGCATTTTGGTCATCTCCACCCGCTTGGCCATCGTGGCGCCAGCGACCCCGCCAATTGCGACGCCAAGGCCGATCAGGCCTAAGCCTTGCGAACGTACGAGCGTGAGCGTGGTGACGACAGCAATCGCCATCCCGATCATGCCAAAGGCATTGCCAAGGCGGGCCGTTTTGGGGTGAGATAGGCCTTTGAGCGCTTGAATAAAACACACCGAGGCGACTAAGTACAATAAGACAACAACGTTCATAGACAGCATGGGAACTCCCTAGATGAAATGATGGATAAGGATCAGCAGCAATGCAGATAACTCAGCTCGCTGCGCATCATTTCTTTTCTTTTTTCTTAAACATTTCCAACATGCGTTGGGTCACTAAAAAACCGCCAAAGACATTGACCGCCGCCAGCGCCACCGCTAATACACCCAGGCCCTTGCCAAGGGTGCTTTCGGTGGAACCGGCCGCGAGCATCGCGCCCACAATAATGATGGCGGATACAGCATTGGTCACGGCCATCAGTGGCGTGTGCAGCGCGGGCGTAACCGTCCACACGACGTGGTAACCGACATAAATCGCGAGTACAAAAATAATCAGGTTGATGATGGTGGGATTGATAGCGTCCATGATGGTCTCTATTTCAATTAAGCATTACGTTTCAATTCGCCTGCATGGCACATCAAGCAGGCGGCAACGATATCGTCTTCAAGATTGAGGGTGAATTTGCCCTCGGCATCAACAATCAATTTCATGAAGTCGAGCAGGTTGCGGGCGTAGAGCGCGGAGGCATCCGCGGCGACCATGGCGGGCAAGTTGGTGTAACCCACCAGCTGTACGCCGTGTTGGGTGGTAACTTGGTCGGCCACGGTTAGCGGACAGTTACCACCGCCAATTTGCCCGTCTTTATTCAACCCTTTACCGGCTGCCATGTCGATAATCACCGAGCCGGGTTTCATACTCTGCACCATCGCTTCGGTAATCAAGGTCGGTGCGGTACGGCCCGGAATCAGCGCGGTACTAATGACCACATCGGCTTGCGCAATGCGTTCCGCCACTTTTTGCGCTTGGCGCTGCATCCAGCTCGCAGGCATCGGACGCGCATAGCCGCCCACGCCTTGCGCGCATTCCCGCTCTTCGTCGGTTTCAAACGGCACATCAATAAATTTCGCGCCGAGTGATTCGATTTGCTCTTTCACGGCGGGGCGCACATCCGAGGCTTCAATCACCGCGCCTAGGCGTTTGGCCGTGGCAATCGCTTGCAAACCGGCGACGCCCGCGCCCAGAATCACGACCCGTGCTGCTTTCACGGTACCAGCGGCGGTCATCAGCATGGGGAAAAAGCGTTGATAGAGGTTGGCAGCCAGCATGACGGCTTTGTACCCGGCAATGTTGGCTTGCGAGGAGAGCACGTCTAGGCTTTGTGCCCGGGTAGTGCGGGGGGCGGCTTCGAGTGCAAACGCCGTGACGCCCCGTGCATTGAGCGCTTTCAGTCCATTCGGTCCATCGACATCGAAAGGATTGAGCATGCCGACGACAATCTGCCCCTGCCGCAATTTCCCTAGGTCGCTAGGAGACGGTGTGCGTACCGTCAACAGCAAGTCAGCGCGCTGATAAATCGCATCCGCCTCCAGCACTTCAGCGCCAGCAGCTTCATACGCGGCATCAGGGATGTAAGCCGCAGCACCCGCACCGCGCTCAATGAGAAATTGATGTTTGCCGCCCGCACTCAGTTTTTTGACGGTTTCGGGGGTCGCCGCCACCCGTGCCTCCCCAGGGCTTGTCTCTTTGAATATGCCAATCTGCACTGCCCATCTCCTTTATCGGGTCGCTTGTATGAAAGTCAGGTAAAACGTCACCACATCTTACTGTGCAATATCTTTTCGCGCTACCACCGTAAAGTCTATCGAGCGCGTCACAAGCAGCGTAAAATATAGGCTTATCTATTTTTGCGCGCATGAATTATGTCGATCTGGAAACCCAGCGTCACCGTAGCGGCCATTATTGAGGACGCTGGCAAGTTCTTGCTGGTGGAAGAAGAAACCAGCGATGGTTTGCGTTTTAATCAACCTGCGGGCCACCTTGATGAAGGTGAAACCCCGGTACACGGGGCAATTCGCGAGGCGCTCGAAGAAACGGCACATCATTTCCAGCCACAGGGTTTTTTGGGCTTATACATGTCGCGTTACATTTCTGCCCGCACGCACGATGTCGTCACTTATTTACGCATCGCTTTCTATGGTAAGAGTCTGGGGGCCGATCTAACGCGAGCCTTGGATACTGGGATCGTGCGCGCAGTCTGGCTCACCCCGGAAGAAATTCAAGCGCTAGCCCCCCGTCACCGCAGCCCCTTAGTCTGGCAATGCATTGAGGATTACCTGAATGGCCGCCGCGCCCCACTAGAGCAGGTTTTTGCCCATGAATCGATTGTTGGCAAGCCACTGAATTAAACCGATGGCGTAAGACTCATGGCAAAAAAACGGGTGGTCATTGGCATGTCTGGCGGGGTCGATTCCTCGGTATCGGCGTACTTACTTAAACAACAAGGGTATGAGGTAATCGGTCTTTTCATGAAAAACTGGGAAGACGATGACGAGAGTGACTATTGTTCTACGCGTCAGGATTGGCTCGACGCTGCGTCGGTGGCCGATGTCGTGGGCGTCGATATTGAGGCCGTAAACTTCGCCGCCGAATACAAAGACCGCGTCTTCGCCGAGTTTTTGCGGGAGTACTCAGCGGGCCGCACCCCCAACCCCGATGTGCTGTGTAACGCGGAAATCAAATTTAAAGCTTTTCTGGACCATGCGATGAGCTTAGGGGCAGATTACATCGCTACCGGCCACTATGCCCGTGTCCGGGAACACCCCACGAAGCCAGGCGAGTTCCAATTACTGAAAGCGTTAGATGCCAGTAAGGATCAAAGCTATTTTCTGCACCGCTTGAATCAAGCACAACTGGCTAAAACCATTTTTCCGCTCGGCGAAATCCCTAAAACCGAGGTACGTCGAATCGCACTCGACTTGGGGTTGTCCAATGCCGCTAAAAAAGACAGTACCGGCATCTGCTTTATTGGTGAGCGGCCTTTCCGGGCTTTCCTCAATCAGTATTTACCAACCCAACCCGGACCGATGAAAACGCCAGAGGGCCAACAGGTTGGGCAGCATATCGGGCTGGCTTTTTATACGCTGGGCCAGCGCAAAGGGATTGGTCTTGGGGGGAGTAAGCAGGGAAATGGCGAACCTTGGTTTGTGGCCCGAAAAGAGATGGCGACCAACACACTCTATGTGGTCCAAGGGCATGATCACCCCTGGTTATTGCAGTCTACGCTACATGCCGAGGCAGCAAGTTGGATCGCCGGTTATCCCCCCGCCACTAACATGCGCTATGGGGCCAAGACTCGCTATCGTCAGGCAGATGCTGCCTGCACGTTTACCGGCGAGGCAGCTCATTTCACCCTGCATTTCCCAGTGCCGCAATGGGCAGTAACGCCGGGACAGTCGGCGGTGTTATACGATCACGATATCTGCCTCGGGGGCGGGATTATTGATTGAAAATGCCGCTGGCGCGGGCATCGCCATTAAGGTTGCCTCGGCTTGGTTGACCCAATAGACATGGTTGTCTGGCAAGCAATGGCATTCCAGTAATTCACTATAGGGTAAGGGTAAACTGGCGCAGAATTGGATGCCTTGTTTGCCCTCCGCTGCAAAGCGGGCAGCGGGCTCTGGCGCCCCACTAGCACGGTGAGTTGCCCCCAAACTCCAAAGCCAATCTGCGATACCTCTTGTTCCAGCGGTTTCTAGCCGGTGATCTTTTTCGATTTGCAGGGCTAAGCGAATCGGCTCGCTGTCTGAGGCCACGGACAACTGCAAACTGAGTTGCCACAGATCATGCGGTTGGGCAAAAAAGGGGAAGGCAAAGGTGAGCTGCTGTTCAGGAAAACCGTAATTAAACTGCAGTGACTCATCAAGCACGCTACGTGCTTGACCCTTCAGGTCAATGAACCGGACCTGACAACGATACTGCATGATTCCCATGACGACTTAACTCAAACTGTTATATGCGGCTAGTCTAATCAGGCATGAGCACGCCGACAATCGACTATGTCACACTTTTAGATACGGTCTTCGGTTATGCGACCGGAACCGTATCGATGAAAGTTTGCCGTTGGTTCAGTTTATCAACCAAGCTCGCCAGATTGGGGTGGGCGCCACGCCAATCAATTTGAGGAAACCGGAATGATAGCCAATTCAAGGCACACCCAACCGCGATATCTGCCAGGGTATAGGCATGGCCATTACACCAAGGCTTTTCGCCTAAGCCTTGTGCCATTGCGTTAAGGGAAAGCGTCACTTTATGCATTTGCCGTTCGACCCAGGCGGCACTGCGTTGCTCGGGGGCGCGTTGTGTTTCTTCCAGACGCATTAATATCGCGGCATCGAGCAAGCCATCAGCTAAGGCTTCCCAGCAACGCACTTCAACCCGCTCACGGCCATTTTGTGGAATTAACCGGTGAACTGGCGAAATACTATCTAGATACTCAACGATGACACGGGAGTCAAATACCGCTCCACCGTCTTCCATAATCAGGGTCGGGACCTTGCCCAGTGGGTTGGCGGCGTGAATCGTGGTATCGGGTGCCCAGACATCCTGCAGCTCTAATTGATAGTCAATTTTTTTCTCTGCTAAAACAACCCGTACTTTACGGGCATAAGGGCTGGTGAGTGAACCGAGTAATTTCATAGGCGGGCAAGTCAATTCATTTTTATCAGTGATTTGAGTATACCATCGCTGTTTTGTTCCCCATAGAAGAAGCCAACTGGAGTCGGAACCGGACGCGGTAAAATACGCTTTTAAGTTTGCCTAGGAATCGTTATGAGTCTCTCCGATACTGCGCTGGTTGGCTCCCCCCTGACCGCACTGTCCCCACTTGATGGTCGCTACGCCAGCAAAGTTGAAGCCTTACGCCCCCTGCTGTCAGAAGCAGGGTTCATGCAGCATCGCGTCAAGGTTGAAGTCACCTGGTTAATCGCATTGGCCGAGGCCGGCTTGCCAGAGTTGCCCCCCTTTTCCGCAGGCGCGAAAGCAACGTTACAAGGTCTGGTTGACAACTTTACGACAGCCCATGCGGCGCGGATCAAAGAAATTGAGGCGGTAACCAACCACGATGTCAAAGCGGTGGAATATTGGATCAAAGAAAACGTGAAAGAGAATGCCGAGCTGACCGCCGCGGCAGAGTTTGTTCACTTTGCTTGCACCTCTGAAGATATCAACAACACGTCACATGGGATGATGCTGTTGGCCGCGCGCAATACGGTGATGCTACCCACGGCGCAGAAGGTGATTGACCGCCTAACAGAGTTGGCGCATCAGTTAGCCGCCACGCCCATGCTGTCCCGCACGCATGGTCAACCCGCCAGCCCTAGTACGATGGGCAAAGAACTGGCGAATGTTGTGGCGCGCTTGCGCCGTGCCGCAAGTCGGATTGCAGACGTCGAGATTCTTGGCAAAATGAATGGGGCTGTCGGCAATTACAATGCGCATCTCTCGGCCTACCCTGAGTTGGATTGGGAAGCTTTCTCGCAGCGTGTTGTTGAAAGTATGGGGCTGACATTCAACCCTTACACCATTCAAATCGAACCACATGACTACATGGCAGAACTATTCGATGCGGTAGCACGCTTTAACACCATCCTCTTAGACTTGAATCGGGATATCTGGGGCTACATTTCATTGGGGTTCTTCAAACAAAAACTCAAAGAAGGCGAAATCGGCTCCTCGACTATGCCGCACAAAGTCAACCCGATTGACTTTGAAAACTCGGAAGGCAATATTGGTCTGGCAAATGCGTTATTACGCCATCTCTCAGAAAAACTGCCGGTGTCGCGCTGGCAACGTGACCTGACCGATTCGACCGTACTGCGGAATATCGGTGTGGCCTTTGGCTACTCGCTATTGGCTTATGAGTCGTGTCTGCGCGGGCTCAACAAGTTAGAGGCAAATGAGACAAAAATTGCTGATGATTTAGAGGCTTGCTGGGAAGTGCTGGCAGAGCCCATCCAAACCGTGATGCGCCGCTATGGCTTAGAGAACCCCTACGAGCAGCTCAAAGCCCTCACGCGCGGCAAAGGAATCAGCCGCGAAGCGATCCAAGCCTTTGTCCATGAGTTGGCGATTCCTGATGAAGCCAAAGCCCGTCTGCTCGCCCTGACCCCAGCAACGTATATTGGCAAGGCGCGTGAGTTAGCAGAAGCGATCTAACGTCACCTTTAGGACTAAACCTGGCGAGGCTGCATCCAGCTGGGTGGCTCATGCGTATCACCTGATACCTGTGCTTTATTGCAAAAATTGCGAGAAACTGTTGCGTTTAGCGTGCAGCATAGGTAGGCGATTACGATTAGACTGCGATTAGTTTGTGTATGGCCAGCGGGTGGGGCCATCGCAGCCGCTCAGCCCCGGATCGAATGAACCGGAGACTCATTAAAGAAAGGAAACACCATGCAGGTTTATTCAAGCTCAGGAAATCCAAGTAGTCCCGCGCGCCAGTCTTTTTGGCTGAAGTCAGCCCTGGCGATTGCCCTATTGGCGGGTGCAGTCAGCCCGACTTGGGCGCAATTCGCCAAAGCTGAAGATGCCGTCAAGTATCGCAAAGCCAGTTTTAGCTTGATGGCCCACCATTTCTCTCAAATCGGGGCGGTCGTCAAAGGCGAAAAACCCTTCAATGCCGCTGAAGTCGCGGCAAATGCCGCGTTGGTCGAGACCCTAGCCAAATTGCCTTGGAATGCTTTTCCCGCTGGCTCAGAGAGCGTTAGTGACAGCAAAGCCAAAGCAGAAATCTGGAAGGAAGCGGATAAGTTCAAAGCTGGAGCTGACAAGCTACAGGCTGATGTTGCCAAGTTGAATGTCGCTGCGAAGAGCAGTGACCTCGCTGCGATCAAAACCGCCTTTGGCGCAGTAGGCCAAAGCTGCAAAACCTGTCACGACAGCTACAAAAACAAGTAATGTAGAGAGGGGGCAGGCGTCGTTTTGCCCCCTTTACACCTAACCGCCTAACGCTAATAAGCAACAATTGCCCCCAACTAGGCGGGGTAGTATGCGCCCAAGGTCCTCAGGCCCTTTGCCCCAGTGACGGCAGGTAGATTGCCCGGCTGTTTTTCTTGATGACGCCACGCTAGCCAGGCAAACGCTAAGGCCTCCATGCTTTGCGCGGGAATGCCAAACTCGTCGGTGGTATGCCATGCCAAATGTGGCAGCGCTTTTGCCAGTTGGCGCATCAGAACCGGATTTCTAGCACCACCACCACAGACTAAGACCAATTGACAGTGCGGGGCATGCCGTCGCAGATCCTGTGCAATCGACTGGACGGTCAACATCATCAAGGTTGCTTGTACATCTTGTGGCGCCGGCGGCGTTGCGCAGGCCAGGGCGATTTGCTCTTCCAGCCAGACCAAATTGAACAAATCGCGTCCGGTACTCTTCGGGGGTTGTTGGCTGAAGTAAGGCTCGTGCATCAACCATTCAAGCAACGCAGGAAGGTACTCCCCACTGGCGGCCCACTCGCCATCCAGGTCAAAGGGTTTGTTCTGGTGGTGCTGAATCCAGGTGTCGAGCAAAACATTGCCGGGGCCGCAATCAAAGCCAAGAATCGGGGCGTCAGGTTGCAACGCGGCAGCAGGCAACAGGCTCAGATTGCTCATGCCGCCAATATTCAAAATCGCCCGCGTTTGCTCTGGATGCTGTAAGACGGCAGCGTGAAAGGCGGGGACTAAGGGTGCGCCCTGCCCACCTGCTGCGATATCGCGGCTACGGAACTCAGCAATCACGGGAATTCCAGTCAGTTCCGCCAACAGAGCGGGGTTGTTGAGTTGGATCGAGTAACCTAACTCAGGCTGGTGACGAATGGTTTGCCCATGCACGCCGAGCGCCTCAATTTGCCCCGCAGTAATTCTGGTTTGCCGTAGCAAATCATTAACCACCCGCGTATACAGTTGTACCAGTTGGTTTGCCGCCAACTGACTACGTGCCAGTTCATTTTGTCCGTCAGGGATTTGTAGTGCCAATAATTCTTCGCGCAGGGCACTCGGAAAGCTGGCGAAGGCATGGCCGAGAATCCTTGGGAAAGGCTGCGCATTGGGCTGATCTGCGGTAGAGAAATCGGCCAGAACGGCATCGACCCCATCTAAACTGGTGCCCGACATGAGGCCGATAAAATAACGTGACATGCTTTCCCCGATTAATTTTTATGAAAGGGATTGATTATGCTGCACTTGCAAAAAACAAGCGCGGACATAATTCACAATTTTTTATTATTCTTCACTTATCAGGGTTAAGCCCTGTTGGCATCATCGCCCTTATTCCAGCGCCACTAGGGTGGTTTGATTGAGTAAGTTGAGTTGCTGTTGCTGGCCACGGGCTTGTTGTTGAAAGTTGAGCAGGCGCATGCCCAACAGCGGTTGCGCTTGTGGCAAGGCAATTGCCAGAGGGTTACGCGGCTCATCATTAACGCGGAACTCATAATGCAAGTGAGGCCCTGTCGCCCAACCGGTTTGGCCCACATAGCCAATCAGGTCACCCTGTCGCACTTTTGCGCCTTTGCGCAAACCCCGCGCAAAACTGTTCAAGTGCGCATAGACGGTGCTGTATTGACCGCCGTGCTTCAGGATCAGCACATTTCCGTAGCCACCTTTAACCCCCGCCGTCTCGACCACGCCATCTGCCACTGCCCGAATTGGGGTGCCAACAGGCGCCGCGTAGTCTACCCCTTTGTGGGCGCGCCAAGTTTGCAAAATAGGATGAAAGCGGGCGCTGGTAAAGCCAGAGGTAACCCGCGAAAATTCGAGCGGTGAACGTAAGAATTGGCGCTTTAATGAGCGTCCTTCGGCTGTGTAGTAAGCGCCGTGTGTGCCGGTTTGCCCACGCTCACCAGGTTCTGCAAACCAGAAAGCTTGGATTGTTTTGCCACCATTATTGAACTCCGCGGCAAGTATGCGGCCAGCACGGACGAAATCCCCTTGCTGGTAGAACGCTTCATACAAGACACGGAAATGATCGCCGCGCCGCAAATCTTTGTGAAAATCAATTTCGCCAGAAAAGAGTTCTGCCAGTTGGGTCGCAATACCATCTGGGATGTTGGCGGCATCGGTTGCAGCAAACAATGAGCTACGAATATCGGCACGGCGCATTTCAACCCGACGTTCGTTTTGAATTTCGACCTCTTTCGCTTGCCACAAGTTACCCTGTCCCAAGCGCTCTATTTCCAGAAGCCGACTGGCTGCGCCCGCCCCTTCCTGCCGGGCATCGGCTGCCGCGGGGGTGTGGAAATAGCGCAGTTTTTGTAGGAGGCCGTTGCTATCCGTATGTGCCTGCACGCTGCGCCCGGGACGTAGCTGTAACAGATTGCGGGCAATCGTATCCCGCTTGATAAAGCTCTCCGCATCGGGGTCACGCACCCCCAAGCGCCACAATAAACTGGCCAGCGTGTCGCCGCGACGGATGGTTTCTTCTTGGATAAACGGGGTAGGACGACGCAGCGGATAGAGTGGCGTTAACTCTTCGGCGACGGCGAGCGGTGGCAGCGCTAACGGCAACGCAGCAACCTGGCTCGGTGGCAAGCCTATCAGCGGCTCATGTTCGGCTGGGGCCACGCTGTAAGCAGCGACAGCGCCGAACACTGGAATGGCAAATAAGAGCGCAAAAAATTGCACGCGACGATCCTGACGAAGTTGCCTCCAGTCCACGCGTTTCTCGTGTCCCAGCAGGGATGAAAATAAGGCGCGCAGGGCTGAGCCATTAAACACAAAATTCAATACAGGTAATCGCATAGGCTGAGGTAGAATCGCCACCTAATTGGTTTGCTTTCAATTTTTGACTGAATTGAAACGCATGGCCAACCGAGGTCAATCAGCAGGTTCTTTGTTAGAAGTGGGCCGATTATAGCAAGTGAATTGCCCTATACCCTAACGCGAGACGGCCACGCCGATTGTGCTTAAAGATGCAACAAATCGCCGAGCGCGAACTCGCGACGCTATTCATCCCACTTGATGACAGATCGCGCTGCGAAGACATGGTGCATGACAAGCGTTACTAACCGAACACACCGAACACGATTACATGACAAACTATAACGACAGCGCCGCTGAAAACTTAAGCGCATCGATTGCGCGTGCGCTCGCCATTACTAAACGAGGGTGTGAAGAGCTCTTGATTGAGGCCGAGTGGATTGCCAAACTCCAAAAATCAGAAAAAACCGGCCAGCCCCTCCGCATTAAGCTGGGCCTAGACCCCACTGCACCGGATATTCACCTCGGGCATACGGTGGTGTTGAACAAGTTGCGTCAACTCCAAGACTTGGGGCATACCGTGATTTTCCTGATTGGCGATTTCACTTCAATGATTGGTGATCCGTCAGGCCGCAACAGTACTCGCCCGCCGCTGACGCGTGAACAAATTGAGGCCAACGCCCTCACCTATGCGGCGCAGGCTAATAAAATCCTCGACCCCAGCAAAACCGAGTTGCGCTACAACTCCGAATGGTGCCGCCCGCTGGGGGCCGATGGCATGATTAAACTGGCTTCGCGCTACACCGTGGCGCGCATGCTGGAACGAGATGACTTCACCAAGCGCTACCAAGGGGGGATTCCCATTTCTTTGCATGAGTTTTTGTATCCGCTCATGCAGGGTTACGACTCTGTGGCCTTGAAATCGGACTTGGAGCTGGGCGGAACCGACCAGAAGTTCAACTTGCTGGTGGGGCGCGAGCTGCAGAAACAAGAAGGGCAAGAGCCGCAGTGCATACTCACTATGCCCTTGCTAGTCGGGCTAGATGGCGTGGACAAAATGTCCAAATCCAAAAACAATTATGTCGGGATTAGCGAAGCGCCGAACGAGATGTTTGGCAAGCTGATGAGTATTTCCGATGAGTTGATGTGGACGTATTACGAGCTACTGTCATTCCGCTCGCTTGAGGAAATCGCCACCCTGAAGGCCGCATGTGCGAATGGCCGCAACCCGCGTGATGCGAAGGTGGCCTTGGCGCAGGAAATCATTGCGCGCTTCCATACCCAAGCCGCTGCCGAACAAGCGCTGGCTGATTTTGAAGCGCGTTCCATGGGGGGGATTCCAGATGATATCCCTGAGGTGCAACTTGCTGGCGCACCACTGGGGATTGCCCAAGTACTCAAGCAGGCAAACCTAGCCCCCTCCACCTCCGAAGCAAACCGAAATCTGGAGCAAGGTGGCGTCAAAGTGGATGGGCAGAAAGTCGAAGATAAAGGCCTGAAACTAGAAGCGGGCACTTACGTCATACAAGTCGGCAAGCGCAAGTTCGCACGGGTTACGCTCAGTTAACCGCCATGATTGCCTTATTGCAGCGAGTCAGCCGAGCCGCCGTAACTGTGCACGAGCAAGTGGTTGGTGAGATTCGCGCCGGCCTACTCGTATTGCTTTGCGCCGAACGCGGAGATACCGAGGCTGAAGCCGACAAGCTCTTGCAACGCCTGCTGCGTTATCGGGTCTTTTCCGATGCGGCAGGGAAAATGAATTTGAGCGTACAGGATGTGGCGGGTGGGCTATTGCTGGTGCCCCAATTTACGCTCGCCGCTGATACGCGCAGCGGTACCCGCCCCAGTTTCACCCCCGCTGCACCACCTACAGAAGGAAAACGTTTGTTCGACTACGTTGTGGCGCAGGCACGGACGCACCATGCGCTGGTCCAAACCGGTGAGTTCGGCGCCGATATGCAAGTCAGTCTGGTGAATAACGGGCCGGTTACCTTTTGGCTGCGGCAAGCCCCTGCAGCAAAAACCGCGATGCAAGGCTAATTGCCATGCTTGAGATTCTGCTGATTCGCCACGGCGAAACCGACTGGAATGTGGTGGGACGGATTCAAGGGCATACCGACATCCCCCTGAATGCGCTAGGCCAGCGCCAGGCCGCTCAAGTTGCCTTGGCTTGCGCGGCCACGCCACTCGCGACGATCTACAGTAGTGACTTACAACGCGCGCAGCAAACGGCGCAGGCGATTGCGGATGCTCAGCAGCTGTCCGTCACGTTATCGCCTTTGCTACGCGAGCGCTGCTACGGTTGCTTTGAGGGTTTAACACCGGATGAAATCGAGCTGAGCTAC
This sequence comes from Parvibium lacunae, assembly GCF_003335215.1. Lineage (GTDB taxonomy): Bacteria > Pseudomonadota > Gammaproteobacteria > Burkholderiales > Burkholderiaceae_D > Parvibium > Parvibium lacunae. The sequence continues at coordinate 68,746 of NZ_QPGB01000005.1, forward strand.
CCGGATGCCTACACCTTATGGCAAACCCGTGACCCCGCTTATGTCATCCCTCAGGGTGAAAGCCTGCAAACCTTTTATGCACGGGTAATCACCGCTTTTTCAACGTGGGTAGCGCAGGCCGCACAGGGTTATCCGGAACAACGGGTGGCGCTGGTGGCCCACGGCGGCGTACTGGATTGTGTGTACCGCTACATGACCGGCATGGGGCTGGGTCAACCGCGTTCGTTTACTTTGCATAATGCGGCCCTCAATCGGGTGCAATTCGATGCAGCCGCCAATCGCTATGCCATTCTAGAGTGGGGTAACTGCTCACATCTTCAGGTGCTACAAGCCCCGGCACGGGATGAAATGAGTGAGCCACAGGCTTGTCCGGTCGACAAGCGCTTGCTTTGATAACGATTCACTAAGGCGGCCCGCGTTGCGGTTGCTCTAGGGCGCAAGCTCGCGTAAACTTCATCCTGTTGCGTGACTGGCGAAAGGGCCAACTCTCCACGAGAGTCGGGCTGGATGGAAGACCATCAGGGAGCGCAGCGTCACATATGCCGTTCGCCTGGGCTGCCCCTTAATCCTTCACCTTTTAGTGTTTTAATCGGTTTCGGATTTATCTTGCCCAATTTAATTTCTACACAAGGAATCGTTATGTTTGAACGTAGCGCCTATGCTTTAAGTCAAATCGACCCCGAAATTCAAGCCGTGCTGAATCAAGAAAATCAGCGCCAAGAAGAACATATTGAACTGATTGCCTCTGAAAACTACACCAGCCCAGCGGTGATGGCAGCACAAGGTTCGCAACTTACCAATAAATACGCCGAAGGCTATCCCGGTAAGCGCTACTACGGTGGCTGCGAGTATGTGGATGTAGCTGAGCAATTGGCGATTGATCGCCTGAAAAAACTCTTTGGTGCCGACGTGCATGGCTATGCCGCTAACGTACAACCCAATTCCGGTTCGCAAGCGAATCAGGGCGTCTTCATGGCCGTGCTGAAACCCGGCGATACCATCATGGGTATGAGCTTGGCCGAAGGGGGTCACTTAACCCACGGTATGGCACTCAATATGTCCGGCAAGTGGTTCAATGTGGTGTCTTATGGCTTGAACGAAAAAGAAGAAATCGACTACGAACGCATGGAAGCTTTGGCACGTGAGCACAAGCCCAAGCTGATTATTGCGGGTGCGTCTGCTTACGCCTTGCGGATTGATTTCGCCCGCTTTGCGGCGATTGCGAAAGAAGTCGGCGCCTATTTTATGGTGGACATGGCTCACTACGCAGGCTTGATTGCAGCGGGTGTATACCCCAGCCCCATTCCTCATGCGGACTTTGTGACGTCCACGACTCACAAGACCCTGCGCGGCCCCCGTGGTGGGATTATCTTGATGAAAGCCGAGCACGAAAAAGCGGTTAACTCAGCCATTTTCCCCGGCCTGCAAGGTGGTCCTTTGATGCACGTGATCGCGGGTAAGGCCGTTGCTTTCAAAGAGGCGCTCTCACCCGAATTCAAAGCTTACCAGCAGCAAGTTGTTAAGAATGCGGCGGTATTGGCTGAGACCTTGGTTAAACGTGGCCTACGGATTGTGTCTGGCCGCACCGAGAGCCATGTGATGCTGGTGGACCTACGTGCCAAAGGTATTACGGGTAAAGAAGCGGAAGCCGTATTGGGTCAAGCACACATTACCGTCAATAAAAACTCGATTCCGAACGATCCTGAAAAACCTTTCGTGACGAGCGGTATTCGCGTGGGTTCGCCTGCGATGACCACACGCGGCTTCAAGGAAAAAGAAGCGGAATTGGTAGGTAGCCTGATTGCGGACGTGCTCGAAAATCCGCATGATGCGGCAACGATTGCGCGTGTGAAAGCGCAAGTTGCTGAGCTGACTAAAGCCTTCCCTGTGTATTTCTAATTTTTCATACACTGGTCATTCATTCATCCTATGCGCTGTCCTTTCTGTGGTCATGCTGATACCCAAGTACTCGACACCCGTGTGTCGGACGAGGGTGATGTCATCCGCAGAAGGCGGCGCTGCGGCGACTGTGATCGCCGCTTTACCACGTATGAACGCATCGACTTGCAGTTTCCAGCCGTAGTAAAGAAGAATGGTAGTCGCGTCGACTACGAGCGCAGTAAGCTATTGGCTAGTTTTCGCTTAGCGTTGCGCAAGCGTCCCGTTACCGCAGAAGCCGTTGACCATGCCGTCCAGCGCATTGAAGAAAAACTAATCGCGAGTCCTGAGCGAGAAATTTCCTCTGATCGAATTGGGGAATTGGTGATGCGTGAACTGAAAAAAATCGACAAAGTTGCGTATGTTCGGTTCGCTTCAGTTTATCGTAGCTTTGAGGATTTGAGCGAGTTTGCAGATGCCATCGACGAAGTGCAGCGGGTTTCCACGCGTAGAAGCAAATAAATTGGCGTTCTCGCCTGTTTGTCATTGGTTAGCTACACGCTCCACGCTCTAAGCCTAGAAAAGCAAAAACCCATCCTCTGGTGAGGATGGGTTTTTATATAGGAGCCTGACGATGTCCTACTCTCACGAGCGATCTGCTCACTACCATCGGCGCTAAAGCGTTTCACGGTCCTGTTCGGGATGGGAAGGGGTGGTACCACTTTGCTATGGTCGTCAGGCATAACTTGTTGAATGGTTGCGATGGGCTGCGACCATTCCAATTTGAAGAAGTAAGTGAATAAGTTGGATTTGACCTAAAAATTGTGTTTGTATCGAAACACACTACGCTTATCCCAAAATTATAGGATCAAGCCTCACGAGCAATTAGTACTGGTTAGCTTAACGCATTACTGCGCTTCCACACCCAGCCTATCAACGTCCTGGTCTCGAACGACTCTTAAGTGTGATCAAGTCACAAGGGAAGTCTCATCTTGAGGCGAGTTTCCCGCTTAGATGCTTTCAGCGGTTATCTCTTCCACACATAGCTACCCGGCGATGCCACTGGCGTGACAACCGGTACACCAGAGGTGTGTCCACTCCGGTCCTCTCGTACTAGGAGCAGCCCCCCTCAAACTTCCAACGCCCACGGCAGATAGGGACCAAACTGTCTCACGACGTTTTAAACCCAGCTCGCGTACCTCTTTAAATGGCGAACAGCCATACCCTTGGGACCGGCTACAGCCCCAGGATGAGATGAGCCGACATCGAGGTGCCAAACACCGCCGTCGATATGAACTCTTGGGCGGTATCAGCCTGTTATCCCCAGAGTACCTTTTATCCGTTGAGCGATGGCCCTTCCATACAGAACCACCGGATCACTATGACCTGCTTTCGCACCTGCTCGACTTGTCAGTCTCGCAGTTAAGCACGCTTTTGCCATTGCACTATCAGCACGATTTCCGACCGTACCTAGCGTACCTTCGTACTCCTCCGTTACACTTTGGGAGGAGACCGCCCCAGTCAAACTGCCTACCATGCACTGTCCCCAACCCAGATAATGGGCCAAGGTTAGAACCGCAAACAGATCAGGGTGGTATTTCAAGGATGGCTCCATGCGAACTGGCGTCCGCACTTCAAAGCCTCCCACCTATCCTACACAGACCGGTTCACAGTCCAATGCAAAGCTACAGTAAAGGTTCATGGGGTCTTTCCGTCTAGCCGCGGGGAGATTGCATCATCACAAACATTTCAACTTCGCTGAGTCTCTGGAGGAGACAGTGTGGCCATCGTTACGCCATTCGTGCAGGTCGGAACTTACCCGACAAGGAATTTCGCTACCTTAGGACCGTTATAGTTACGGCCGCCGTTTACTGGGACTTCAATCAAGAGCTTGCACCCCATCATTTAATCTTCCAGCACCGGGCAGGCGTCACACCCTATACGTCCACTTTCGTGTTTGCAGAGTGCTGTGTTTTTATTAAACAGTCGCAGCCACCGATTCTCTGCGACCCGTTCACGCTCCGTTGTTCACTTCACGCTACTAGGGCATACCTTATCCCGAAGTTACGGTATCAATTTGCCGAGTTCCTTCTCCAGAGTTCTCTCAAGCGCCTTAGCATACTCAGCTCGCCCACCTGTGTCGGTTTGCGGTACGGTCGTGTCAAACTGAAGCTTAGAGGCTTTTCTTGGAGGTTCATTCAGTTACTTCGCAAGCAAGCTCGCTCGATCTTTCGCCTCGGTGATACGCTGCCGGATTTGCCTAGCAGCCACCTACACTCAGAAACCGGGACATCCAACACCCGGATAACCTGCAAAACCCCGTCCCCCCATCGCATTTGACATCGGTGCAGGAATATTAACCTGCTTCCCATCGACTACGCATCTCTGCCTCGCCTTAGGGGCCGACTCACCCTACGCCGATGAACGTTGCGTAGGAAACCTTGGGCTTACGGCGAGGGGGCCTTTCACCCCCTTTATCGCTACTCATGTCAGCATTCGCACTTCTGATACCTCCAGCATGCTTCTCAACACACCTTCGCAGGCTTACAGAACGCTCTCCTACCATCACTAGAACTTAATCTAGGATCCGCAGCTTCGGTGACTGGCTTAGCCCCGTTACATCTTCCGCGCAGGACGACTCGATCAGTGAGCTATTACGCTTTCTTTAAAGGGTGGCTGCTTCTAAGCCAACCTCCTGACTGTTTTAGCCTTCCCACTTCGTTTCCCACTTAGCCAATCTTGGGGACCTTAGCTGGCGGTCTGGGTTGTTTCCCTCTTGACACCGGACGTTAGCACCCGATGTCTGTCTCCCATGCTCGCACTTCCAGGTATTCGGAGTTTGCTATGGCGAGGTAAGTCGCAATGACCCCCCCAACCATTACAGTGCTCTACCCCCTGGAGTGATACATGAGGCACTACCTAAATAGTTTTCGGAGAGAACCAGCTATTTCCAGATTTGTTTAGCCTTTCACCCCTATCCACAGCTCATCCCCTAACTTTTCAACGTTAGTGGGTTCGGTCCTCCAGTGCGTGTTACCGCACCTTCAACCTGGCCATGGATAGATCATCTGGTTTCGGGTCTACACCCAGCGACTGGACGCCCTATTCGGACTCGGTTTCCCTGCGCCTCCCCTATACGGTTAAGCTTGCCACTGAATGTAAGTCGCTGACCCATTATACAAAAGGTACGCCGTCACCCCTTACGAGGCTCCGACTGTTTGTATGCACACGGTTTCAGGATCTATTTCACTCCCCTCCCGGGGTTCTTTTCGCCTTTCCCTCACGGTACTGGTTCACTATCGGTCGATCACGAGTATTTAGCCTTGGAGGATGGTCCCCCCATATTCAGACAGGATTTCACGTGTCCCGCCCTACTTTTCTCTAACTTAGTACCATTATCGTGTTTTCGCGTACGGGGCTATCACCCACTATGGCCGGACTTTCCATTCCGTTCCACTAACTCGACAATTATCATTAGAAGGCTCTTCCCATTTCGCTCGCCACTACTTTGGGAATCTCGGTTGATTTCTTTTCCTGCAGCTACTTAGATGTTTCAGTTCACTGCGTTCGCCTCGCATACCTATGTATTCAGTATGCGATACCCTTACGGGTGGGTTTCCCCATTCGGAAATCTGCGGATCAAAGCTTGTTTGCTAGCTCCCCGCAGCTTATCGCAAGCTACAACGTCCTTCATCGCCTGTGATCGCCAAGGCATCCACCATGTGCACTTATTCACTTGATCCTATAATTTTGGGCACTCATAAGAGTGTCTAAAACATAGCAAGTGTAGCGTGTTCATTTTTGCCGTAATCCAATTCACTTTGAGAACATGGATTAATTTGGTTGATACAATCACAACCCGTGGTCAAATCATTGATCAAATATAAAAAGTTGATAACAACATTGACTCACTTTACTTCTTCAAATTGTTAAAGAACAAACAGCCTTTGGGTAAAACCCAAACGCAAACACCTTCATGCTTGCGTTTGAATTCTTGGTGGAGGATGACGGGATCGAACCGACGACCCCCTGCTTGCAAAGCAGGTGCTCTCCCAGCTGAGCTAATCCCCCAATAAACTCTGCAATACCACTTTTATGATGACGCTCGTGGGTTACGCCACTTTCGCATCATTGATTGCTCGTTTCTTTGGTGCACGCATCGAACACCAAACTGATGTTTGGTGGGCCTGGTAGGACTTGAACCTACGACCCCACGCTTATCAAGCGTGTGCTCTAACCACCTGAGCTACAAGCCCTCACCGAGTGAAGGCTTCGGGCAATCAGTGAGAGAATGAATTCTCACGTCTCACTCGACATGCCTCACACATAAAAACTAACCGATAAGCGTGAGCGCTTAAACTTTCGCTTACTCTAGAAAGGAGGTGATCCAGCCGCACCTTCCGATACGGCTACCTTGTTACGACTTCACCCCAGTCATGACCCCTGCCGTGGTAATCGCCCTCCTTGCGGTTAGGCTAACTACTTCTGGCAAAAGCCACTCCCATGGTGTGACGGGCGGTGTGTACAAGACCCGGGAACGTATTCACCGCGACATGCTGATCCGCGATTACTAGCGATTCCGACTTCATGCACTCGAGTTGCAGAGTGCAATCCGGACTACGATCGGTTTTATGAGATTAGCTCCCCCTCGCGGGTTGGCAACCCTCTGTACCGACCATTGTATGACGTGTGAAGCCCTACGCATAAGGGCCATGAGGACTTGACGTCATCCCCACCTTCCTCCGGTTTGTCACCGGCAGTCTCATTAGAGTGCCCTTTCGTAGCAACTAATGACAAGGGTTGCGCTCGTTGCGGGACTTAACCCAACATCTCACGACACGAGCTGACGACAGCCATGCAGCACCTGTGTTCTGATTCTCTTTCGAGCACGAATCCATCTCTGGAAACTTTCAGACATGTCAAGCGTAGGTAAGGTTTTTCGCGTTGCATCGAATTAATCCACATCATCCACCGCTTGTGCGGGTCCCCGTCAATTCCTTTGAGTTTTAATCTTGCGACCGTACTCCCCAGGCGGCCTACTTCACGCGTTAGCTGCGTTACTGAGTCAATGAAGACCCAACAACTAGTAGGCATCGTTTAGGGCGTGGACTACCAGGGTATCTAATCCTGTTTGCTCCCCACGCTTTCGTGCATGAGCGTCAGTATTGACCCAGGGGGCTGCCTTCGCCATCGGTATTCCTCCACATCTCTACGCATTTCACTGCTACACGTGGAATTCTACCCCCCTCTATCACACTCTAGCCATGCAGTCACAAGTGCAGTTCCCAGGTTAAGCCCGGGGATTTCACACCTGTCTTACATAACCGCCTGCGCACGCTTTACGCCCAGTAATTCCGATTAACGCTTGGACCCTACGTATTACCGCGGCTGCTGGCACGTAGTTAGCCGGTCCTTATTCTTCAGGTACCGTCATCCCGTCGCGATATTAGCGCAACAGTTTTCTTCCCTGACAAAAGTGCTTTACAACCCGAAGGCCTTCTTCACACACGCGGCATTGCTGGATCAGGGTTGCCCCCATTGTCCAAAATTCCCCACTGCTGCCTCCCGTAGGAGTCTGGGCCGTGTCTCAGTCCCAGTGTGGCTGGTCGTCCTCTCAGACCAGCTACAGATCGTCGCCTTGGTGAGCTTTTACCCCACCAACTAGCTAATCTGATATCGGCCGCTCCAATAGCGCGAGGCCTTACGGTCCCCCGCTTTCACCCGTAGGTCGTATGCGGTATTAGCTAATCTTTCGACTAGTTATCCCCCACTACTGGGTACGTTCCGATATATTACTCACCCGTTCGCCACTAGAGTATTGCTACCCCCGTTCGACTTGCATGTGTAAGGCATGCCGCCAGCGTTCAATCTGAGCCAGGATCAAACTCTTCAGTTTAATCTCTTCAAAATATGAACCTGCGCATATTTCCATATGCAGCACGTTCGCATCGCTCACTCAAAGTAAGAATTAACTTCTCTTCGTGAGCATTTGGGTGGCCATCTCTGACCTTTCGCTACTCGCCCAAACGCCCACACTTATCGGCTGTTTATACTGTTAAAGAACATCTGACTTTCATCAGTTGGCGCACTCGCCGAAATACATAATATCTACCACTTACTTTACTGGGCAACAATCTCAACCCAATAAATTAAATGCTACACACTTATTAGGATAAAAAACCCATCCTCTGGTGAGGATGGGTTTTTATATAGGAGCCTGACGATGTCCTACTCTCACGAGCGATCTGCTCACTACCATCGGCGCTAAAGCGTTTCACGGTCCTGTTCGGGATGGGAAGGGGTGGTACCACTTTGCTATGGTCGTCAGGCATAACTTGTTGAATGGTTGCGATGGGCTGCGACCATTCCAATTTGAAGAAGTAAGTGAATAAGTTGGATTTGACCTAAAAATTGTGTTTGTATCGAAACACACTACGCTTATCCCAAAATTATAGGATCAAGCCTCACGAGCAATTAGTACTGGTTAGCTTAACGCATTACTGCGCTTCCACACCCAGCCTATCAACGTCCTGGTCTCGAACGACTCTTAAGTGTGATCAAGTCACAAGGGAAGTCTCATCTTGAGGCGAGTTTCCCGCTTAGATGCTTTCAGCGGTTATCTCTTCCACACATAGCTACCCGGCGATGCCACTGGCGTGACAACCGGTACACCAGAGGTGTGTCCACTCCGGTCCTCTCGTACTAGGAGCAGCCCCCCTCAAACTTCCAACGCCCACGGCAGATAGGGACCAAACTGTCTCACGACGTTTTAAACCCAGCTCGCGTACCTCTTTAAATGGCGAACAGCCATACCCTTGGGACCGGCTACAGCCCCAGGATGAGATGAGCCGACATCGAGGTGCCAAACACCGCCGTCGATATGAACTCTTGGGCGGTATCAGCCTGTTATCCCCAGAGTACCTTTTATCCGTTGAGCGATGGCCCTTCCATACAGAACCACCGGATCACTATGACCTGCTTTCGCACCTGCTCGACTTGTCAGTCTCGCAGTTAAGCACGCTTTTGCCATTGCACTATCAGCACGATTTCCGACCGTACCTAGCGTACCTTCGTACTCCTCCGTTACACTTTGGGAGGAGACCGCCCCAGTCAAACTGCCTACCATGCACTGTCCCCAACCCAGATAATGGGCCAAGGTTAGAACCGCAAACAGATCAGGGTGGTATTTCAAGGATGGCTCCATGCGAACTGGCGTCCGCACTTCAAAGCCTCCCACCTATCCTACACAGACCGGTTCACAGTCCAATGCAAAGCTACAGTAAAGGTTCATGGGGTCTTTCCGTCTAGCCGCGGGGAGATTGCATCATCACAAACATTTCAACTTCGCTGAGTCTCTGGAGGAGACAGTGTGGCCATCGTTACGCCATTCGTGCAGGTCGGAACTTACCCGACAAGGAATTTCGCTACCTTAGGACCGTTATAGTTACGGCCGCCGTTTACTGGGACTTCAATCAAGAGCTTGCACCCCATCATTTAATCTTCCAGCACCGGGCAGGCGTCACACCCTATACGTCCACTTTCGTGTTTGCAGAGTGCTGTGTTTTTATTAAACAGTCGCAGCCACCGATTCTCTGCGACCCGTTCACGCTCCGTTGTTCACTTCACGCTACTAGGGCATACCTTATCCCGAAGTTACGGTATCAATTTGCCGAGTTCCTTCTCCAGAGTTCTCTCAAGCGCCTTAGCATACTCAGCTCGCCCACCTGTGTCGGTTTGCGGTACGGTCGTGTCAAACTGAAGCTTAGAGGCTTTTCTTGGAGGTTCATTCAGTTACTTCGCAAGCAAGCTCGCTCGATCTTTCGCCTCGGTGATACGCTGCCGGATTTGCCTAGCAGCCACCTACACTCAGAAACCGGGACATCCAACACCCGGATAACCTGCAAAACCCCGTCCCCCCATCGCATTTGACATCGGTGCAGGAATATTAACCTGCTTCCCATCGACTACGCATCTCTGCCTCGCCTTAGGGGCCGACTCACCCTACGCCGATGAACGTTGCGTAGGAAACCTTGGGCTTACGGCGAGGGGGCCTTTCACCCCCTTTATCGCTACTCATGTCAGCATTCGCACTTCTGATACCTCCAGCATGCTTCTCAACACACCTTCGCAGGCTTACAGAACGCTCTCCTACCATCACTAGAACTTAATCTAGGATCCGCAGCTTCGGTGACTGGCTTAGCCCCGTTACATCTTCCGCGCAGGACGACTCGATCAGTGAGCTATTACGCTTTCTTTAAAGGGTGGCTGCTTCTAAGCCAACCTCCTGACTGTTTTAGCCTTCCCACTTCGTTTCCCACTTAGCCAATCTTGGGGACCTTAGCTGGCGGTCTGGGTTGTTTCCCTCTTGACACCGGACGTTAGCACCCGATGTCTGTCTCCCATGCTCGCACTTCCAGGTATTCGGAGTTTGCTATGGCGAGGTAAGTCGCAATGACCCCCCCAACCATTACAGTGCTCTACCCCCTGGAGTGATACATGAGGCACTACCTAAATAGTTTTCGGAGAGAACCAGCTATTTCCAGATTTGTTTAGCCTTTCACCCCTATCCACAGCTCATCCCCTAACTTTTCAACGTTAGTGGGTTCGGTCCTCCAGTGCGTGTTACCGCACCTTCAACCTGGCCATGGATAGATCATCTGGTTTCGGGTCTACACCCAGCGACTGGACGCCCTATTCGGACTCGGTTTCCCTGCGCCTCCCCTATACGGTTAAGCTTGCCACTGAATGTAAGTCGCTGACCCATTATACAAAAGGTACGCCGTCACCCCTTACGAGGCTCCGACTGTTTGTATGCACACGGTTTCAGGATCTATTTCACTCCCCTCCCGGGGTTCTTTTCGCCTTTCCCTCACGGTACTGGTTCACTATCGGTCGATCACGAGTATTTAGCCTTGGAGGATGGTCCCCCCATATTCAGACAGGATTTCACGTGTCCCGCCCTACTTTTCTCTAACTTAGTACCATTATCGTGTTTTCGCGTACGGGGCTATCACCCACTATGGCCGGACTTTCCATTCCGTTCCACTAACTCGACAATTATCATTAGAAGGCTCTTCCCATTTCGCTCGCCACTACTTTGGGAATCTCGGTTGATTTCTTTTCCTGCAGCTACTTAGATGTTTCAGTTCACTGCGTTCGCCTCGCATACCTATGTATTCAGTATGCGATACCCTTACGGGTGGGTTTCCCCATTCGGAAATCTGCGGATCAAAGCTTGTTTGCTAGCTCCCCGCAGCTTATCGCAAGCTACAACGTCCTTCATCGCCTGTGATCGCCAAGGCATCCACCATGTGCACTTATTCACTTGATCCTATAATTTTGGGCACTCATAAGAGTGTCTAAAACATAGCAAGTGTAGCGTGTTCATTTTTGCCGTAATCCAATTCACTTTGAGAACATGGATTAATTTGGTTGATACAATCACAACCCGTGGTCAAATCATTGATCAAATATAAAAAGTTGATAACAACATTGACTCACTTTACTTCTTCAAATTGTTAAAGAACAAACAGCCTTTGGGTAAAACCCAAACGCAAACACCTTCATGCTTGCGTTTGAATTCTTGGTGGAGGATGACGGGATCGAACCGACGACCCCCTGCTTGCAAAGCAGGTGCTCTCCCAGCTGAGCTAATCCCCCAATAAACTCTGCAATACCACTTTTATGATGACGCTCGTGGGTTACGCCACTTTCGCATCATTGATTGCTCGTTTCTTTGGTGCACGCATCGAACACCAAACTGATGTTTGGTGGGCCTGGTAGGACTTGAACCTACGACCCCACGCTTATCAAGCGTGTGCTCTAACCACCTGAGCTACAAGCCCTCACCGAGTGAAGGCTTCGGGCAATCAGTGAGAGAATGAATTCTCACGTCTCACTCGACATGCCTCACACATAAAAACTAACCGATAAGCGTGAGCGCTTAAACTTTCGCTTACTCTAGAAAGGAGGTGATCCAGCCGCACCTTCCGATACGGCTACCTTGTTACGACTTCACCCCAGTCATGACCCCTGCCGTGGTAATCGCCCTCCTTGCGGTTAGGCTAACTACTTCTGGCAAAAGCCACTCCCATGGTGTGACGGGCGGTGTGTACAAGACCCGGGAACGTATTCACCGCGACATGCTGATCCGCGATTACTAGCGATTCCGACTTCATGCACTCGAGTTGCAGAGTGCAATCCGGACTACGATCGGTTTTATGAGATTAGCTCCCCCTCGCGGGTTGGCAACCCTCTGTACCGACCATTGTATGACGTGTGAAGCCCTACGCATAAGGGCCATGAGGACTTGACGTCATCCCCACCTTCCTCCGGTTTGTCACCGGCAGTCTCATTAGAGTGCCCTTTCGTAGCAACTAATGACAAGGGTTGCGCTCGTTGCGGGACTTAACCCAACATCTCACGACACGAGCTGACGACAGCCATGCAGCACCTGTGTTCTGATTCTCTTTCGAGCACGAATCCATCTCTGGAAACTTTCAGACATGTCAAGCGTAGGTAAGGTTTTTCGCGTTGCATCGAATTAATCCACATCATCCACCGCTTGTGCGGGTCCCCGTCAATTCCTTTGAGTTTTAATCTTGCGACCGTACTCCCCAGGCGGCCTACTTCACGCGTTAGCTGCGTTACTGAGTCAATGAAGACCCAACAACTAGTAGGCATCGTTTAGGGCGTGGACTACCAGGGTATCTAATCCTGTTTGCTCCCCACGCTTTCGTGCATGAGCGTCAGTATTGACCCAGGGGGCTGCCTTCGCCATCGGTATTCCTCCACATCTCTACGCATTTCACTGCTACACGTGGAATTCTACCCCCCTCTATCACACTCTAGCCATGCAGTCACAAGTGCAGTTCCCAGGTTAAGCCCGGGGATTTCACACCTGTCTTACATAACCGCCTGCGCACGCTTTACGCCCAGTAATTCCGATTAACGCTTGGACCCTACGTATTACCGCGGCTGCTGGCACGTAGTTAGCCGGTCCTTATTCTTCAGGTACCGTCATCCCGTCGCGATATTAGCGCAACAGTTTTCTTCCCTGACAAAAGTGCTTTACAACCCGAAGGCCTTCTTCACACACGCGGCATTGCTGGATCAGGGTTGCCCCCATTGTCCAAAATTCCCCACTGCTGCCTCCCGTAGGAGTCTGGGCCGTGTCTCAGTCCCAGTGTGGCTGGTCGTCCTCTCAGACCAGCTACAGATCGTCGCCTTGGTGAGCTTTTACCCCACCAACTAGCTAATCTGATATCGGCCGCTCCAATAGCGCGAGGCCTTACGGTCCCCCGCTTTCACCCGTAGGTCGTATGCGGTATTAGCTAATCTTTCGACTAGTTATCCCCCACTACTGGGTACGTTCCGATATATTACTCACCCGTTCGCCACTAGAGTATTGCTACCCCCGTTCGACTTGCATGTGTAAGGCATGCCGCCAGCGTTCAATCTGAGCCAGGATCAAACTCTTCAGTTTAATCTCTTCAAAATATGAACCTGCGCATATTTCCATATGCAGCACGTTCGCATCGCTCACTCAAAGTAAGAATTAACTTCTCTTCGTGAGCATTTGGGTGGCCATCTCTGACCTTTCGCTACTCGCCCAAACGCCCACACTTATCGGCTGTTTATACTGTTAAAGAACATTTGCTTTTGACTTGCTTCGCTTTGTTTGCGTTGCTGTGTCAGCAGCAGAGAGGCCGAATTATGAAGAACATCGACAGACCTGTCAACACCTTTTGTAAGAAAACTTGCTTATTTGCCAAAACTGCACGATTAACGCACTAATCGCTGAAATTCCATACAGAACACCTCGCTATTCCAAAGTGACACTGTCTTAAAGATGGCCTATGCTTGCGTTACCCTCGTTATAGGAGTGCTCTATGTTTAAAGCAGTTCTACTTGATAAATCCGACAAACAGTTCACGGCGAATTTAGTAGAGATGGACGAATCGCAACTGCCTGAGTTGCCGGTTACGCTGGATGTTCATTATTCCAGCTTGAATTACAAGGATGCGCTAGCACTAGCAGATCGCAGCCCCGTGGTGCGCGCTTGGCCGATGGTGCCGGGGATTGATCTGGTCGGCACCGTCAAAAACAGTGAGTATCCCGGTATCACCGTAGGAGAAAAGGTACTGATTAATGGCTTTGGTCTGGGTGAAACACACTGGGGAGGATTGGCTCAAGTGGCACGGGTCCAGCCTGAGTGGCTGATCCCCCTCCCGGTTAATCTCAGCAGCCGCCAAGCCATGGCGATTGGGACTGCTGGCTACACCGCTGCGCTCGCCGTATTGGCGCTAGAGCGACAAGAGATCGAGCCGGATGATGGGCCGATCTTGGTCACCGGCGCAACGGGGGGGCTGGGATCGATTGCCATCGCTTTATTGGCAAAACGGGGGTATGAAGTTGTCGCGGCAACAGGGAAAACCTACGAAACAGATTATTTAAAGATGCTCGGCGCACAGCAGATCATCGACCGTCGCAGCCTGAATCAAGCAGGTAAACCATTGCAAGCGGAAACCTATGCTGGGGTAATTGACAGTGTCGGGAGTCATACCCTGGTGAACGCCTGCGCCCAAACTCAGCAGTTTGGCGTGGTAGTGGCGTGCGGGCTGGCACAAGGCATGGATTTCCACAGCACGGTAGCGCCATTCATTTTGCGTGGAATTAGCCTCATTGGAATTAATAGCGTCTATGCAAGTCGCCGGCAACGGATTGATGCCTGGGCGCTCTTGGCGCATGAGCTTGATTTGAGTAAGCTTGATCGAATGACCCAAGAAATTCGGCTCAGCCAGGTTTTCGATATAGCGCCCCAAATTTTAGATGGCACGCACAAAGGCCGGATCGTCGTGAATTTAAATTACTAATTTATAGTCGATCACCGAGATGCCACATTATCGTCTTTACCCAATCGACCCGGCGGGCCATCTTTTTCAAGTCATTCTCTCTTTACCTGCATCAACGACAGGCTATACGCTCCGTTTACCGGCCTGGATCCCGGGTAGTTACATGATTCGGGAATTTGCGCGGCACATCATTACGCTGAAAGCCACAAGCAATCAGCAACCGCTCCACGCCACAAAACAAGATAAACACAGTTGGCAGATCGCTGGAAGCGCCAACCCCATCGAGATTACTTATCAAGTTTATGCGTGGGATTTATCCGTCCGGGCGGCCCATCTAGATGAAAGCCATGGGTTTTTCAATGGCAGCAGTGTCTTTTTGCAAGTAGTCGGGCTGGAAGTACAGCCGCATCAAGTTGAGATTTGCCCGCCCGCAGGCATCACAGACTGGCGCGTTGCCACTACCCTGCCACGCCCCAGCACCCGCAAAGGCGGTGCAAGCAAGTGGGGCTTTGGTCTCTACCAAGCCAACGATTACGATGAGCTGATTGATCACCCCGTTGAAATGGGCCGCTTTACTTTGGCACAATTCAAGGCGCATGGCGTCCCGCATGCCGTCGCCATTACCGGCTTGCATGACACGGATACCAAGCGACTCTGCGCCGACCTCAAGAAAATTTGTGAAGCCCAAATCGCCTTCTTTGAACCCAAGACCGCTCAAGCACCGTTCAAGGAATATTTATTTCTAGTCATGGCGGTAGGGAATGGCTACGGCGGCTTGGAGCATCGCAGCTCGACGGCATTACTCTGTAACCGCACCGATCTGCCCTATCCCAACATGGGAGACGCTACCGATGACTATATTGGCTTTCTCGGTTTATGCAGCCATGAATACTTTCATAGTTGGAACGTCAAACGGATTCAGCCCGCCGCCTTCCGGCCCTATGACCTCACCCAAGAAAACTACACGCGTCTACTCTGGCTATTTGAAGGCTTTACCTCCTATTACGACGACCTGTTTCTGCTGCGCTGTGATTTGATTAGCGCAGAACAATATCTCAAGCTGCTCACCAAAACCATCAACCAAGTTATGCGTGGCAGCGGTCGGCATAAACAGAGCGTGGCCGATAGCTCTTTTGATGCCTGGATTAAATACTATCGTCAAGAAGAAAATGCCCCGAATGCGATTGTGAGCTACTACACCAAAGGAGCGTTGATAGCGCTCGCCCTAGATCTCACCCTGCGTCAACAAAGTGCTGGTCAGCATCATTTAGATGACATCATGCGTGCGCTGTGGGCGCAACACGGCACCCCCGGGCGTGGTTTGCCAGAAGAGGGCCTACCCAAGCTGATTGAGCAAGTCACAGGCTTAAAGCTCGCTCGCCCCCTGCGCACTTGGACTGAGAGCACAGCCGATCTGCCGCTGCCGACGGTATTCAAGGCAATCGGCGTGGCATGGAAGACAGAGCCGACGCGCCAACCCAGCTTGAGCAGCAAAACAATAGAAGCGCACGGATTGGTAAAGTTGACGCAAGTACTGGAAGGCGGGGCTGCTCACCAAGCAGGTTTGTCGGCTGGAGACGTGTTGGTTGCGGTAGATGGCATCAAAGCGACGCCCAGCAATGTAGAACACGCGCTCAAGCGCAGGCCTCTCGGCACCACGCTGTTTGTACTCGCTTTCCGTCGGGATGAGCTGCGCGAATTTACGCTAGTACGGCAAGCGGATGTCAGCACTGAAATCCGCTTGGCCATTGTTGATCAAGCTAAATGGAATGCTTGGTTGCACGCCTAGGTAAACAAACGTGCCAACTCTTCACCTGGATTGACGGCTCGCATAAAAGCCTCCCCAACGAGGAAGGTATGCACATTCGCTGCACGCATACGTTGCACATCTGGCGGCGCGAGAATCCCGCTTTCGGTCACGACGATACGATCCGCCGGGATCTCGCGCAACAAGCCCAGCGTGACGTCGAGTGACACTTCAAAGGTACGGAGGTTGCGATTATTGATGCCGACGAGCGGTGTCGTGAGTTGCAGCGCTTGCTCCAGCTCAACCCCATCATGTACTTCCACCAGCACATCCATTCCCAATTCATGCGCACATGCTTCAAGATCACGCATCTGCGCCAGATCGAGCGCAGCTGCAATCAGCAAAATACAATCCGCGCCCCACGCCCGCGCCTGATAGACCTGATATTCATCCACCATAAAATCTTTGCGTAGTGCAGGTAAATTGCACGCGGCACGCGCCTCTTGCAAGTACGCCGGTGCGCCTTGAAAGAACTGTTCATCCGTCAGCACCGACAAACAGGCCGCGCCGTGTTCGGCATAATTTTGCGCAATCTCGGCGGGCACAAAGTGTTCCCGCAACACGCCTTTGCTGGGGCTGGCTTTTTTAATTTCAGCAATCACCGCCGCTTGACCGGCCGCTATTTTGTTGCGAATCACTTGCGTAAAGCCGCGCGGCTTATTTGCGCCGTGGGCTTGCTCTTGTGCTTCAGCACGCAGCGAGATCAAATCACGTTGCGCTCTGGCACGGGCCACTTCTTCGGCCTTAACGGCTAGGATTTTTTTGAGGATATCGGACATAAGTCGTTTATTTTCTATCGGTCAACATCATGCGCACAGCTAGCTATTGATTTAGCCTAATCTTAAGCCACTTCCAATTTTTGCGTCGCACTGACATACGCATCCAGTTTGGCTTTAGCTGCGCCCGAATCAATCGAACGTTGCGCCAGCGTAATACCCTCGGCCATTGAGCTGGCTACACCCGCTGCATACAGTGCCGCCCCAGCATTCATCAGCACCGTGTCACGTGCGGCGCCAGATTCACCGGCCAGTACGCCCAGCATCATGGCTTTGGATGCAGCGGCATCCGCCACTTTGAGCGTGGCCAAATCATGCGTGGGAATACAAAAATCATTCGGGTGAACTTCATATTCAGTCACCTCACCGTCTTTTAACTCCGCCACATAGGTCACTGCCGCTGGAGAAATTTCATCCAAGCCATCTGCGCCATGTACCACCAGTACATGTTCACTGCCCAAGCGCTGCAACACCCGCGCCAAAATACCCACGAGATCGCGGTGGAACACCCCCAGCAATTGGCGGCTTGCGCCCGCTGGGTTGGTGAGCGGCCCAAGAATATTAAACAGGGTGCGCACCCCCATTTCTTTGCGCACCGGCGCGGCATGCTTCATGGCGCTGTGGTGGTTCGGCGCAAACATAAAGCCAATGCCGGTTTCAGCAATCACCTGCGCCACTTGGCTGGGGTTGAGCATGATGTTAACGCCCAAAGCCTCCAGCACATCGGCCGCACCGGATTTGCTCGATACCGAACGCCCGCCGTGTTTGGCGACTCGCGCACCCGCGCCCGCCGCCACAAACAGACTGGTGGTGGAAATATTGAAGGTGTGTGAACCATCGCCCCCCGTACCGACGATATCGACCAAATTCGAGCGATCTGCGACCTCTACTTTGGCCGCAAAATCACGCATCACCTGCGCCGCTGCGGTGATTTCACCCACCGTTTCTTTTTTGACGCGCAGGCCGGTAATCAACGCCGCGATCATCACCGGCGACACTTCACCACTCATGATGGCGCGCATTAAGCCCAACATTTCATCATGAAAAATTTCGCGGTGTTCAATCACCCGTTGCAGAGCTTCTTGGGGCGTAATGGTCATGGTGGCCTCAGCGTTAAATCAGCGTTGTAAGAAGTTTTTGAGCAGGTCGTAGCCATGCTCGGTCAAAATCGATTCGGGGTGAAACTGCACACCCTCGACTGCCAGCGTCTTGTGGCGCACCCCCATGATCTCGCCATCCTCCGTCCAAGCCGTGACTTCCAAGCAATCCGGTAAACTCGCCCGCTCAATGGCAAGGGAGTGGTAACGAATCACCGTATAAGGATTCGGAATACCGCGAAACACACTCGTATTGTTATGGTGAACCAGTGAAGTTTTACCGTGCATCACCTGCTGCGCCCGTACGATCTTGCCACCAAAGGCCTGGCCAATGGACTGATGGCCCAGACACACGCCCAGCAAGGGAACTTTGCCCGCAAACTGCTGAATCAGCGGTACGGAAATACCGGCCTCATTCGGGGTGCAAGGGCCGGGGGAAATCACGATTCGCGCCGGATTGCGCTTGGCTACCTCATCCAGCGTGATTTCATCGTTGCGATAGGTTTCAACCGTTTCGCCCAGCTCGCAGAAATATTGCACGAGGTTGTAGGTAAACGAGTCGTAATTGTCGATCATCAAAAGCATGGCGATTCCTTTGATCAGGTGAGCGAGAGAGATGGGCTCATCCTGAAAGCATCCGAGTCTTACGAGCTGACTCGGCTTAGGAGAAAACAGTATTGTAGAGGAAGATAAGGGCCAGCGAACGGGGGCGGGCAGTCACCAAGCGGAGCGGATCAGCGCCACCAATGCGGGAAGACAAAAAGAATCGGGAGGATGAAGTTCATATCAGGTATTCTAGCGGACAATTCTGGCTAACAACAAGCCCCCTTTTTTTGATAGAAAGTATTTTGTGTTCAGTTACCGTCACGCTTTTCATGCTGGCAACCATGCGGATGTGCTCAAGCACACGATCTTGCTGGCATTGCTCGATTACTTGCTGCAAAAAGACAAGCCCCTACTCGCGCTTGATACCCATGCTGGGGCCGGGCGCTATGCGTTAGAAGGCCATTTCGCGCAGCAAAGTGGCGAATACGAAACCGGCATTGCGCATTTGTGGACAAGGCGTGACTTACCCCCCTTATTAGAACGCTATGTGATGGCGATCCAAGCGCTCAACCCGAATGGCGAGTTGAGACATTACCCTGGCTCCCCGACGCTGATGCGGGAAGTGCTTCGCACGGGGGATGTCATTCGGTTGCACGAGCTGCATTCGAGTGAAATTACGATACTGGAAAAAAATATGGGGGTGCGCGCTAGCATCCCTGGGCAAAAGGGCAATCGCCCGCCGCGCCAACAGCAAGGGCCGCGCGTCATCATTGAATACAGCGATGGCTTTGCCGCGCTCAAGGCAGCGCTACCACCCCCGCAACGCCGGGGCTTGGTCTTGATTGACCCCTCCTACGAAAACAAACAGGATTACCAAACCACGCTGACCGCACTCAAAGAAGGGCTGGCACGCTTTCCGATTGGTATGTACGCGATCTGGTACCCGCAAGTTCAACGCAGCGAATCCAAACGTTTGCCTGAGCAGTTATTAAAACTAGCGGGTGGCCTCAACTGGTTGCACGCCACCTTGACTGTGCGCGAACCGAGTGCGGATGGTTTGGGCCTGTACGGCAGCGGCATGTTTATTTTGAATCCACCGTGGACGTTGCCCGAGCAACTGCAGCAAACCTTACCTTACTTAGTGAAAACACTGGGACAAGATAAGGGCGCTGAGTTTAGCCTGCAATATCACATTCAATAATGGGCCGCTCCCTAATTAGCTGCTCTCTATTTTGCGGGAAACTCAAGGCTTCCCCTTTGCGGCGGGCGGTCTCGGCAATAAGCTCTGTAGCGTGGCACGGGCGGCTCCCTGGTCCGCCCCGAGAAAGTGCAAGGCCACGCCACCTAGACGCTCACGCTGAATAAAATCGATTTTTTGTTGCAGGCTACTTTCATCTTCAAACCAACCTTGCACCCAGCCCTGTTTGGTTTTATAGCTGTACCAACTGCTGCCACTCTCGGCGTCGCGCCTCACCAGCGTGTGGCTGAGCTGCTGCTGTACGCTGCGTGACGCCAGCGGCCACTCGCCCCGAAACCCCGCCGGTTTAGCCAACGCTTGCATTGCTAGTATCTGGCCCATGCCTCGTGGAGTACTACCGACTTTCTCATGTTGGGTTGGCCATTCCACCCCGTATAACGGCAAGGTAAACAACAGCTTACGCGCGGGCCACCCAAGATGGAGGTAATACCGCAAGGTATTTTCCCAAGTAATAAAACCAGCACCTTTCAAGGGTGCCAGCGCTCCCGCTTCGGGGCCGTCAAGCCAGTGGGCTTCGTGTCCATTGAGTGCCAAGAACGGTATATGCGCGCTTAAATCAGCAGTCCAAAGCGGCTGCTCTACCCCCGCCGGCGCGGTGGCCGTTAGGGTGGCATGTGGTATCTGGCGTTGCAATTGTTCGCGCAGCGTACGTACAAACTCTTGAAAACCACTGAGGGCTTCGGGCTGCAAATTGGCATACAACGCAAAATCCAAATGTACGCCGGCACAGACATCGCGCGGCATCACACGGAGTTCGGTTAACAGTTGGCCCAGGACGATAGCCCAGCGCGGCCGGCTGCTAAACAAGCGATTAAAAACCAGCGGGTCACGCAAGCTAAGTACCGGAGCAAGCCTTTGCTGGTTTTGTTGCAAACGCTGCCGCAGATCAACTGGCTTACTTTGATTTTTTGGCGACGGGCTCGGCTTAACACCAGCCCAAAGCGCCGCCCAGTGATGCGTCTCTAGGGTTGCGTTAGGTTGAATTTCCCACGCTTGCCATAAGACACGGCGCACGGGGTATTGCTGTAAAACCTGCGGCTGACTACTGAGCCACCAGGGCCACACACCCCAAAGCTCCGCAGCACAGGCCTGATTCGCAAGCAGGCTCAGGGCTAGGGTGAGGGAGAGTAAGAGAGGTTTACCAATCGTCGGCCACACGGCTTGGGGATGAATCGGTGAATTGAATCACATTCGGCTTGCTCTCTGCGGTGCTGCAAGGCTCTTCGTCAAAGGCAATATCGCCATCCGCATAGGCACTGCCGGTCGCTTTGAGATTAGCAAAATCAAATAGTTTAGGGTCCATTAAATGCGAGGGCACGACCCGCGTCAGCGCATTAAACATGGTTTCTAAACGGCCAGGGTGTTGGCGCTCCCAGTCCAGCATCATGCGCTTGACTTCCTGGCGCTTGAGATTCTCTTGGCTACCGCACAAATTGCAGGGAATGATGGGGAACTGCTTGACCTCGGCATAGCGCACCAAATCGGGTTCACGCACATAGGCGAGCGGGCGAATCACCACATGCTCGCCGGTATCGGAGACGAGCTTGGGCGGCATGCCTTTGAGGCGACCGCCATAAAACAGGTTGAGAAAGAAGGTGCCGAGCATGTCGTCACGATGATGCCCCAGCGCAATTTTGGTGCAGCCCAGCTCACTCGCCACACGATACAAAATGCCACGGCGCAAGCGTGAGCAAAGCGAACACATGGTTTTACCTTCTTCAATCACCCGCGTGACGATGGAATAGGTATCTTGGTTTTCAATATGAAACGGCACGCCGAGTTGCGTGAGGTAATCGGGCAGTACCTCCGGCGGGAAGCCGGGTTGCTTTTGGTCAAGGTTAACGGCCACAATCTCAAAATCAATCGGGGCGCGCTCGCGCAGCTTGAGCAATATATCCAACATGGCGTAGCTGTCTTTGCCGCCCGACAGGCACACCATCACCTTATCGCCCGCCTCAATCATATTAAAGTCGGCAATCGCCTGCCCGACTTGGCGACACAAACGCTTTTCAAGTTTGTTGTTTTCAAAAGCGATTTTCTGCGCTTTTTTATCGAGGGCGCTTTTTTCCGCGACATGGGTTTCAGCGGCAACTTCAGTGAAGGTAGTGGTTTCCAACAACGACATCATGCACTTTCAGAATTCATTTTAAACAGCTCTACACACACCGCCTCACAATCGGCAAAGGTCGTGGGTTTGCGGATGATGATATGCACCGCGCGAATGCTCGGCAGTTGCAGAATTTGGGCGGCCATTTGGTCCGTGAGTGTTTCCAATAGATGGATATGACGACCATCCACGGTTTTGTGCGCAATATTTCTAAGCTGGTTGTAATCAAACACTTCGTCCAGCGCGTCCCGCTGGGGTGTGGTCTGCGCCAAATCGGCATAAGCGGCAATATCAATAATGATCGGTTGGCTGCGCTCTTTTTCTTCGTCAAACACACCAACAAACGCATCGAGGCGCAACCCTTGAATCGACACACGCCGGCAAGTGAGCATCAGCTCATGGAAATCAAATTTCATTGTTCAGTTGGGTAAAAAGAAATATCACGAGACAGCGGTTGCAAATGCTGGCCGCCATCCACGACCAATGTTGTGCCGGTAATGGCCGGGCTCGAAGCTAAAAACAAAGCTGCCTGGGCCAAATCTTCAGGCGTACTGGATTGACCTAGCGGGGTTAGCTGATGGGTGTGCGTGAACTGCTCGGTTGTTTGCAAATAGCTCGGTAAGGTTAATCCGGGGGCTAAACCAACCACGCGAACGGTCGGTGCCAAGGCTTGCGCCAGCATTTTTGTTGCCCCTTCCAGCGCAATCTTGGAAAGCGAGTAGGACAAAAAATCTGGATTCAAGTTATACAGTTTTTGATCTAGCAAATTAATCACACAGGCTTGTCTGCCGGTGGGCACGGCGGCATGCAAGGCTTGCGCCAGCAGTAACGGGGCGGCCAGATTAGGCAGGATATGCGCGGTCAAGCGTGTGTAGTCAATGTCAACCGCACTGTCAAATTCAAAGCGCGACGCGTTATTAATAATACAGTTCGGCACCCCAAGCGCGGCAATACACTGCGGCAGCAAAGCGCGCACTTGGTCTTCTTGCGCCAAATCGGCCTGCAAGGCAATCACTCGTCGCCCCATCGCCATAATCTGGGCGGCGAGCAGTTGCGCTTCTGTACCAGATTGGCCGTAATGCAGCGCAACGTCCCAGCCAGCGGCAGCAAAATGCAGTGCCAGCTCGCGACCGACACGCTTAGCTGCGCCGGTAATTAAAACGATTTTACTCATAGCAACCATCGGAGGGGGTGAGATAGGCGACAATAATAGCCTATTCACTCCTGGTTTGCGTTCCGTTCCTATGGCATCTTCCCTCCCGCTACCCGACAACTTGGCGCTGGCGCACAGTGCTGCCTTATGCGCCCAAATTCGCCGGGAGATTGAGCGGCAACGGGGCTGGATCTCCTTTGCACGCTACATGGAAATGGCCTTATATGCGCCGACAGTGGGGTATTACACCGGGGGCAGCAGTAAATTTGGCACTACTGGCGATTTTGTCACCGCCCCCGAACTCACCTCGCTGTTTGGGCAAACACTGGCCCATGCGTGTCTGCCGTGGTTGCAAACTTATGGGCATACCATCGTTGAGTTTGGTGCTGGCACCGGACAATTGGCGGCCGATATTTTACGCACGCTCGCAGCGGCAGGGATTGAGCTAGATCGCTACATCATTGTCGATCTGTCGGGTAGCTTGCGTGCCCGGCAAGCAGCAACCCTGCGCGACTGGCCGTGCGTGGAATGGGTCGATACCCTCCCCACAGCGTTACGCGGGGTGATTTTGGCCAATGAAGTTTTCGATGCCTTGCCAGTGCAGATTTTTGTCAATGAGGCCACCGGCGTCTGCGAGCGCGGGGTGGCGGTCAATGCCGAAGGCGAGTTTGTCTGGGCGGAACGCGCGGCCGATCTCGCCTTGAGTGAAGCGGTCGCAGAAATTGAAAGCATGCTACCGACGCCCTTGCCGGTTGGCTATCAGTCCGAACTCTGTCCTGCCGCCGATGGCTTAATCCACAGCATGGCCGGTATGCTCGAAGAAGGCGTCATCTGCCTGCTCGACTATGGTTTTCCGCGTCACGAGTATTACCATATACAACGCGGCAATCAAGGGGGCACCCTAATGTGTCACTATCGCCAGCAAGCCCACACCGACCCTTTTCTCTGGCCTGGCTTGCAAGATATCACTGCACACGTTGACTTCACCCGCCTGGCTCTAGCTGCCAATGCCGCCGGGTTAGATTTGATCGGCTATACAACCCAAGCCCATTTTTTACTGAACGCCGGGATCCTGCAACAGCTCGACCAGATTCCGATTGAAGACACCCTACGCTACGCGCAGCACAGTGCTGCTGTTCAGAAGCTACTATCAGAAGCAGAAATGGGCGAGCTTTTCAAAGTCATGGCGCTGGTGAAAGATCGCGATAATCCACAAGCGCAAGAATGGGAAGCCGAGATTTTCGCTGGGTTCCAGCGTGGGGATCGGAGTCACCGGCTTTAAAGAAATACCAATGCGTCTACTAGCCAAGCATCAGCTGTGAGGCTGTATTCACTCATGACAATGTTTGTAAACGCGACTGCCGCAGCATATGAACCACCGCCTTTTGTTGCTGTAAACGCTGCTCCACCTCAGAAAGATGCGCAGTCAGGGCTTCCAGCTCGGCCAGGTCCGCCTCATTGACCACATTAAGAAAAGTTTTCTCCAACCCCGGTGAGCAATCAATAGGCGTTTTATGGCGTGAGTCCTGTTTATCTCCCAAGCAGACGTCGAGAGGCAATACCAATAGCGATAAATCAGTAAGTAACTGGCGACAAACGAGGAAACTCAAATCATTTGGCATAAATTTTAATGCTGTCATGACCTCGTCTAGAGTCCAATCGCTTGCATCAGTGCTCAGCGGCGTCGCCTCGGTCAAACGACTCCGCCGGCGTGAGCTGAGCTGCCGGCATAAAAACAAAAGCGCCGCTTGGCCACCAGGACGAGCACTCCATGTACGTAAAGCGTGATTGAGAATCAGGCTTGCAGATTGACTAGGGTTTGATGGCATGATGAGTGATCACTGTCGAAGCAGTTGAAGAGGATGAAGGCAGGTGAGCAAGGCTCGATTGCGACTCAAGCAATTCGGGCCAAATACGCTGCCAATCATGAGGCCGTAACTCTTGGCGGCTGACATAGCCAGACGTCATTTGTTCAATTTGCAAACAACGAACAATTGGTACCGGACGCTTTTCCATCGCCCACTGATGTATCAAGACAGGACTAACCCCCAAATCCTTGGCCAATTGGGCTTGCGCCCCACGGAAATTCAAATACGCGACGAGCTTCATGCATAAAACTTTAGCGATATGCTAAATCCTTGTCAATAGCGTTACGCGAATTTACAATATTAGCGATTTGCTATGAAATTTGGGCATGGAAACAATCGATGAAATACGGCGCGCTAATTTGCGCGAGTTGGCCCGTGAATACGGCGGTATCGCCCAACTTGCTAGTCGCCTACATAAAAGCCAAGCTCAGATCAGTCAATGGATTAACGGCTCTAAAGACTCAAAAACGCAAAGACCGAGAGGCATGCGTGCTGAGTCTGCCCGTTGGATAGAAACCCAATTATTGAAACCGCGCGGCTGGCTAGATAGTTCGCATAACAAACACCAAGTTCAAGCGCCCACCGGTCACTACAGTGCAGGTCCAAGCTACCCGCAAACCATATTACTTGAAGCACTCCAAGCAATCGATACGGAAGTTGACCGTATTGAACAGACCTGGCTGACTCGAGTTCCTCACGCAATCCGCTATGCACTACTGATTGAAGTCTTGGCAGTTTGGCCAGAACAGTCGCCATGGCATGACAAGGCTTGGTTACTGACCCGCATCACAACACTGGCTCAGGCAAGTCGCTCCAGGACAGTTGGCGCGACCTCAACGACTACATAGTATTTTCTCACTGGCTCTAGCACCTCAAAGACACCCGTGAAATTAGGGGGAATTACTCCGGCTTCCCCCGCGCTAAAGGTGTGGCTGACCCCGTGATCGGGCTGAATACGAATGCGGCCAGCCAGAACATGGAAGAACTCTTGTTTGTTGGGCGCAAAGGCGATACGCCATGCGCCGATTTCACATGTCCAGACCCCACAGCTCATATTCGGGTGGTCGTAATACGGATACGTTAGGCGTTGCGGCTGGCCCTGCACCAAGCGATCTGGGCGCGGGTAATCTATGGTGGCAACGGGATGTTGTGGCGCTTGCCCTACAATGCGTATAGATTCAGTCATTTTTTTCCCCGCCTGGCATGCGTTGGATTTGCCGCCATAAATAGCCGCTGAGGAGAATCGCTGCCGCTGTCGCGCTGACGGCCAGGTAGCCTACCCGGTTGTAATGAATGAGTTCCTCATGCTCGCCGTGAGCGAGTAAGGCCCCGCCAGCCAGCGCAGCCAAACCAGAGCCCAGTTGTAAGACCGAGCTTTGCAAGCTCATGAAACTACCCCGAATGTCGGGCTGCGCTGCCATCCCGACCAGCGCCATACCCGGAATCATGCGGCCCGAGACAAAGACGAAAAAAGCAGTACATACCACCACCATCACCCACAGTGGCACCACGGGCAAGTGCGTCATGGCCAGCAGCGGCCCGCAGGCTAGAACCGCCATTACCCGATACACCCGCAGTTTCCCATATTGGTCTGCCAGGCGGCCTATCAGCCTTGCGGTCATGAACGTTGCGGCGCCGCCCGCTAAATAGAGCAAGGGCTGGTCATGCGCGGTTAACCCTAAGTTATTGACCAAGTACACACTGATGTAGGGGATGACTGAAAAGCCAGAGAGCATCAAGAGAATCACGAATAAAAAAGCGAGCCAATGACGGGGCACCCGTAACACATAAACCCAAGGCGACCACCAATGAGGAAAGTTAGGGGGCGTGGGCTGGCGCCGGGGTAAGTAACGCAGTGCCACCAGCAAGACCAGCACCGATAACAATCCCAGAAACAGAAAGGGGGCACGCCAGTTGAAGTAGGCCGCTAAATAAAGCCCCATCGGCACCCCGAAAATTGTCGAGGCAGAAAAAGCCAGCATGAGTAACCCCATCGCTTGACCACGGCGCGCAGGCGGCACGTGTTCGAGTGCCATGGTTTGTACAAGTGAACCCAACAAGCCACCAAAAGCGCCCGCCAAGCCACGGGCGAACAGCATGATCCAAAAGTGATTCGCCAGAGCACACAGCAAGGTTGCCGCGCAGAAACATAAGTACAGTACACACAGCAGCCGCTTGCGTTCCCAGCGGTCAATGAATAATGACCCACCAATCCCCGCAGCGGCGGCACACAGGGTGTAACTCGATACCAACCAGCCAAAATGCACCGGATCGATATCGAACAGCGCCATAAATTGCGGCCCGAGAGGCATCATGATCATGAAATCTGCAATATGGGTAAACTGCACCAAGGCGAGCAAATACAGCACCCGTTTTTCGTTGGGCAATAGGGTCAGGTCGCTCGTGGTTTGGCTGGGTGCAGACATATCAATCACTTCTCTCAGGGGTTTTGCTCGGCACGCAGCACGATTGCAGCAAACTGCTTTTCTAGCTGATGTTTAAACAAAGTGGTGCCGATGAAGGGTGGGACAAAGAAGCGAGGCTTCACGGTGGCGGTGTAGCGCAGCTCGCATTGACCCTCTGTGGGTTGTAACAGGTATTGCGCAGAGAAAATCTCGAAATCTCCCTCAGCGAGTTCTACGTCAATCTGCGACGGCGGCAAGGCCGTTATCCATAAGCGCACTTGAATGTCGCGCCCGAAAAAGAGAAAATGCGCCCGACCTGTTTGCGCGACCAGTAAACGACCTCTGGCATGGGCTTGTTGCGTTGGCGAAGGATTAATACGCTTCGAGTAGCTCATGTCCGGGACCCACTCTGCAAGGCGATCATAGTCAGTCAGAATCGACCAAGCGCGGGTACAATTTACAGCAAGGCGTGCAGAAACTTGCACGTCATAAACATCGCTTTCTTTTTGGATGGCCACGTTTGGCTGAGCGTAAACATAGCTGCTCAGCAAACTGAAAGCGAAAGCACTGAATCGCCTGTTGAGTATCGTCAATCGATCATTCTCTCCTTTAGCATAATCTGAATGAGCGATCATGGACTCTGCTTATTGCTCTGCGAGCATTTTCAAATTAGCCAAGCCTGCTTCAAAGTCAGGCCCCACCATGTCTTCCATGCTAAAAAATATCAGGAAAATCTTGGTTAAAAAAGCATTCTTACCGGACATGGACCAAGTGATGTTGGTTGCCTCGTCTTGCGGCTGAAAACTGAACACAACCGTGTTACTCGCCGCCATGGGGGTAATGAAATCCAGCTTGATCTTGATTGTCTTGGGTGCAATCGATTCAATGATTTCCATGCGACCTTCACCAACCTCCCGATTGCCCTGCCATTCATAAATCGCGCCAACACCGGATGCTGGGCCACGATGTGTTTTTTGCATGGCTGCATCTTTCTTTTCCCAGGGCGACCAGCGCGACCATTGGTGAAAATCATTCACCAAAGAAAACGGCTTTTCTGGTGTGGCCTTCACGACCAGGCTGCGCTCAATGCTGAAATCATCCGGTTGCGTGGCAGCGTAACCGAGCAATGCCCCCACAACCCCCATCGCGATCAGTAAGATCTTTTTCAACATATCACTCTCCTGTTTACAAGTTGTGATGCTTTAACCTAGGTTAGGTGCCAACCAGCGCTCAGCGTCTTCTTTGGTAATCCCGCGACGCGCAACGATATCGGCTAATTGGTCATCCCCAATCCGACCTACGTTGAAGTACTGCGCCTCTGGGTGGCCGAGGTAAAAACCACTCACGGCCGCTGCCGGAATCATGGCGAGGGCATCGGTCAGTTCCATCCCAATCTCATGCGCCCGCAACACCTCAAACATCGGCTTTTTCACCGTGTGTTCGGGGCAGGCAGGGTAACCAGGGGCAGGGCGAATGCCGCGGTACTTTTCTTTAATCAGTTCAGCGTTGGTTAAATTTTCTTCGCCAGCATAACCCCAGAACTCCTTACGCACACGCTCATGCAAGCGTTCAGCAAAAGCTTCGGCTAAACGGTCGGCGAGAGATTTGAGCATGATGGCAGAATAGTCATCATGCTGCGCCTCAAATTTTTTCGCCCGTTCTTCTACGCCAATCCCGGCGGTGACAGCAAACATGCCCACGTAGTCGGCATACCCCACTGGGGCGACATAATCGGCCAAGCATTTATTCGTTTCACCTGTAGGCTTTTGCGTTTGTTGACGCAGCCCATGCCAGGTCAAGATCGGTTGCGTACGCGCTTCATCAGCGTACAAAGTAATGTCTTCAGGCGCAGTACGGTTAGCGGGATAGAGCACAAACACGCCATGCGCCTGTAGCCAACGGCCTTCGACAATTTTCTTCAACATCGCTTGGGCGTCGGCATACACCTTGCGTGCCTGCTCGCCCACAATCTCGTCATCTAAGATCGCGGGGAAAGGCCCGGCCAAATCCCACGTTTGGAAGAAGGGAGTCCAGTCGATGTAGTTGACCAATTCCGCTAGATCATAGTTCTTTAGAATCCGGTGGCCAACCGCTTTGGGTTTGGGTGGCAGAGTGCTGTCCCAATCAATCTGGGGCGCGTTGGCGCGGGCTTGTTCGAGCGTGACTAGCGGCGTGGTTTTCTTGTTGGCGTGCTGCGTGCGCACGCGCTGGTAGTCAGCATTCAGGTCGGCAATATATTGCGCTTTGCCATCACTCAATAAGCCTTGACACACGCTGACCGCGCGCGATGCATCGGGCACATACACCACTGGGCCTGAATAATTGGGGGCGATCTTCACGGCGGTATGCACGCGTGAGGTGGTGGCCCCGCCAATGAGTAAGGGAATCTGCCGCGAGCGGAAATATTCGTCACGTTCCATTTCTTTGGCGACATAGGCCATTTCTTCGAGCGAGGGGGTGATGAGGCCGGAGAGGCCAATGATGTCCGCGCCGACTTCTTTGGCTTTGGCGAGGATCTGCTCGCAGGGCACCATCACGCCCATGTTTTCCACTTCAAAGTTATTACATTGCAGCACCACGGTCACGATGTTTTTGCCGATGTCGTGCACATCACCTTTGACGGTGGCAATCACGATCTTGCCTTTGGCGCGCACGTCTTCGCCTGCGGCTTGCAGCAGCTTTTTCTCTTCTTCAATGTAGGGAATCAAGTGCGCGACGGCGGACTTCATGACGCGTGCCGACTTCACCACTTGCGGCAAGAACATTTTGCCCGCGCCAAACAAATCGCCGACGATGTTCATGCCGTCCATCAACGGCCCTTCAATCACATGCAAAGGACGCTTGCCTTGCGCGGCATAGGCGGCGCGAACTTCTTCCGTGTCCTCGGTAATCCACTGGGTAATGCCGTGGACGAGCGCATGCGACAGCCGTTTCTCGACCGGCTCACTGCGCCACGCGAGGGTTTCTTCTTCTTTCTTGCCGCCCGCTTTGAGGGTGGCCGCAAACTCGATGAGTTTCTCAGTCGGGTCTGCGCCATCAGCGCGTTTTCTGTTTAACACCACGTCCTCAACCAACTCGCGCAAGGTTGGATCAAGATCGTCATACACGCCAATCATGCCAGCGTTGACGATGCCCATGGTCATGCCGGCTTTAATCGCGTGATAGAGGAATACGGTGTGAATGGCTTCGCGTGCCGGGTCATTCCCCCGGAAGGAGAACGAGACATTCGATACCCCGCCAGAAATTTTAGCGTAGGGCAGGTTTTGTTTAATCCAGCGCGTGGCTTCAATAAAATCGACGGCATAGTTGTTGTGCTCTTCAATTCCGGTAGCGATGGCGAAGATATTGGGATCAAAAATAATGTCTTCCGGCGCGAAGTCAACCTGGTCGACGAGCGTGCGATACGCCCGTTCGCAAATTTCAATCTTGCGCGCATAGGTGTCCGCTTGGCCTTTTTCATCAAAGGCCATGACCACGGCAGCAGCGCCATACCGCTTGCAGAGTTTCGCTTGGCGTAGGAACTCGGCTTCGCCTTCTTTGAGCGAAATCGAATTCACAATGGCTTTGCCTTGCACGCATTGCAAGCCCGCTTCGATCACCTCCCATTTGGAGCTGTCGATCATCAACGGCACGCGTGAAATATCCGGCTCACTGGCGATGAGATTCAAAAAGCGCACCATCGCCGCTTTGGAATCCAACATGGCTTCGTCCATGTTGATGTCAATCACCTGTGCGCCGTTTTCCACTTGCTGGCGTGCGACCGCGAGGGCTTCTTCGTATTGCTCGTTGATAATCAAGCGGGCAAAAGCTTTGGAGCCAGTAACGTTAGTGCGCTCACCGACGTTAACGTACAGCGTGCTGTCGTCAATGTTGAAAGGCTCTAATCCGGCTAAGCGCTGTTTATGGTCAGGTTGCGGAATCACACGCGGGGCAATCCCGGCGATTTCTTTGGCAATCGCGGCAATATGTTCGGGCGTCGTGCCACAGCAGCCCCCAGCCATGTTCAGAAAACCGGCTTCG
This sequence comes from Parvibium lacunae, assembly GCF_003335215.1. Taxonomy (GTDB): domain Bacteria; phylum Pseudomonadota; class Gammaproteobacteria; order Burkholderiales; family Burkholderiaceae_D; genus Parvibium; species Parvibium lacunae. The sequence continues at coordinate 100,515 of NZ_QPGB01000005.1, forward strand.
GCGAATTCGCGCACCAGTGAGGAGGTGATCGGTGGCGTTTCATCAAAGCCGGTGTCGCTCATCGGATTGGGTAAGCCCGCATTGGGATACACGCAGATCGGCGCATCACAAATCTTGCTCAGTTCGGCCACATAGGGCCGCATCAGCGCGGCACCGAGGGCGCAGTTCAGGCCAATCGTGATCGGTTTGGCGTGGCGCACCGAGTTCCAAAATGCCTCTACCGTCTGGCCCGATAAAATGCGGCCGGATGCATCCGTCACCGTGCCCGAGATCATGATCGGCAACTTAATGCCAATGTCCTCAAATAATTCTTCCAGCGCAAACAGGGCCGCTTTGGCGTTCAAGGTATCGAAAATCGTTTCAACCAAGAACAGATCGACGCCACCTTCATACAAGGCCTTGGCTTGCTGGTAGTAGGACTGGCGCAAAGCATCAAAGGTGATGTTACGGGCGCCCGGATCATTCACATCCGGTGAAATTGAGGCAGTTTTGGGCGTTGGGCCAATCGCACCTGCGGCAAAGCGCGGGCGGTCTGGCGTGCTGTACTTGGCGCACGCTGCTTTGGCGAGACGAGCAGCGGCGAGGTTCATCTCCACTACCAAATCCGCCATGTGGTAATCCTCTTGCGCGACAGTGGTCGCACCAAAGGTATTGGTTTCGATGATGTCCGCACCCGCAGCCAGATATTGCTCGTGAATTTCCTGAATAATCTGTGGCTGGGTCAGCACTAGCAATTCGTTGTTGCCTTTGACATCATGCGGAAAATCGGCAAAGCGCGTAAGTTGCTGTCCATTCTTGCCTCGATACGCTTGTTCATCCAGCTTGTAGCGCTGAATCATGGTGCCCATCGCCCCATCCAAAATCAAAATACGTTGCGTGAACGCATGACGAATTTTCGCGAAAACAGGGCTGGCAAGGAGAGGGCTAGACATGATAGAAAGCAAGGCCACTGACCCAGATCGGGTAGCGGCAAAATAGGAAACCGCCATTTTAACAAAGCCCGCCCGTCTGTGCCGAGCGCGGCAAGCGGTTAATGGTGTTTAGAGTTCGCGCTGCTGTAGATCAAACACGGCGACCAGAAAAAGCAGACCGACATACAATAGCCATTGCCAGAGAGGCGTCTGCAATACCCCCCATGCGGGGGTTGCCGCCAATAGCCAGGTTGTCTGCGTAAACTGCTCAAACTTGGGTACGAGCGCATCAATCAATTGCATCAGGTACACCAACCCGACACTCGTCTCACCCGGTGCAATCAGCGGTGAGCGGGTTTCACTCAAGGATAACCAGACTGAGGAAAAGCGCCCCAGACTGTAGACCATAAGGCAGGCGAACAAGGCCCGCGGTAAATGGCGCAACACCAGGGCCAGCAAATAGGCGATGGCAGCCAATAAACTGCATTCCAGAGCAAGGCTCAGGTGCCAAACCAAGGTGGTCGGGCGTGGCCAAATCAGCCACACCAGCGCCCCTAAACAAAGGGCAGTGAGGCCCGCTACCACCATGTGTCCCGCCATTCGCCCCGCCAGCCATTGCCAGCGGCTCAAGGCATGTGCCAGTAATACCCAGTGCTGGCGCTCTTCCATTTCGCGAACGGTTTGGGCACACACCTGAAAAATAACCACCAGCATCGCCAGTAAACGCAGCAGTGGCGCAACCATGCTCACCTCGACCAGGTGTTGCTCAATTAAGGCCAATTGCGCAACAAATGCCCCGATCGCTAAACTTAACAGCACGATACCCAACCAAAGGTAGGGCAAGCGGGTGCGATAAGCCTCAAGGATTGTTAATCTTAAAATGGGTAACATAGTCGTTTTATGTTCTGACACATTGCGATCGCCATGACGCTGCTTGCACGCTCTCATCACGACACAGGTTGGCATATTATGGCGATTTACTGGCTGGAACGCCAATGCGGCGTTAAGCGCCACGATACGCGCAGGAGGCGTGATGGCTGACTACCAAAATTTCAGTGCAGTCCGCGTTTCATTTCGTGTCATCGTGGCTTATTGATCTTAGGAAACACCGCTTCTTTATCGCTAGCTCATGACACGCTCTACTCACCCAAAAATCCAGCGCTTTTGTGAACGCTTTGGTCTGCAGGCCCCGATTTTGTTGGCACCTATGGCAGGGCTTTCTCCCCCGGCTTTGTCTATCGCGGTGATGCAAGCCGGTGGCATGGGGGCGTGTGGCGCCTTACTCATGTCGCCCGCAGCCATCGCAGATTGGGCTACGGCTGTCCGTACGCAACACAGTGGCCCTTTCAACATGAACTTATGGATTCCTGACCCCGCTCCCGTCCGGGATCGGGCCCATGAACAACGCCTGCGCGATTTCCTCGGTCACTGGGGGCCAGCCCTCGGCCCCGATGCGGGCGACGCGACACCCCCTGATTTTCAGGCACAGTGTGAAGCTATGTTGGCCGTCCGACCCGCTGTCATTTCGTCGGTGATGGGTCTTTACCCACCCGACTTCGTCGCCGCCCTCAAAGCGGCTGGGATGACCTGGTTTGCGAACGTGTCGACTGTGACGGAAGCCCTGGCGGCACAGGCGGCTGGGGCTGAGGTGATTGTGGCGCAAGGGATGGAAGCTGGCGGCCATCGCGGTTGCTTTGATGCGCAGCAGGCAGAAAGTCAGTTGGTTGGCCTGTTCGCCCTGCTACCGGCGATTGTCGATGCGGTAACGCTGCCTGTCGTTGCCACAGGCGGCATTGCGGATGCACGCGGTATCGCCGCCGCCATTGCGTTGGGGGCCAGCGCGGTACAAATCGGCTCTGGCTTTATGCGCTGCCCCGAAGCCCAGCTGCCTGGCGCTTGGGCGGCGGCGATGGCGCACGCCAAGCCTGAGGACACCGTCTTAACCCGCGCCTTTAGCGGACGGGCGGGGCGCAGTTTAATCACCGAGTATGTGCGCGCCAGCCAGGCAGACAATGCACCACAACCCGCGCCGTATCCCGTCCAGCGGAGCCTGACGCGTGCGATGCGTGAAGCAGCGATTCAGCACAATACCCTAGCGGGGATGCAAGCCTGGGCTGGCCAAGCCAGCTACCTAGCCCAAGCCAAACCCGCCCAGCAGCACTTAACCGAGCTCTGGGCTGACGCACAACGCTTGATGCCTTAGGGAATAGCTCAGGCTGCTGGCCCCTTAACTCGCATTGCGGGCGCTGACTTCTTGCAAATGTGCCGCCAATCCCGCTAATTGATTGGCTGCAGTCGCAACTTGGTGCACACTGAGCCCGTTTTCTTCGGCGCTACGCGAAATTTTTTCAATATCTTGTGCAATCGTTTCGCTGGTATGCGCCTGCTCTTCAATCGTACTATTTAAACTGTCGATACCTTGATTGGTCATTTCAAACAAGGCAGACACATTTGACAGGGTGTTGGCGACGGCATCCATCGCCTGCTTTCCTGTCGCCAGAAAATCGAGTGAATACGTAACCGACTGCTTCACCCCGGTTGCGCCCTGCACGATCTTATTGGTGATTTGACTGATTTCCCCAGCAGCTTCCGAGGATTTAATGGCCAAGGAACGTACTTCGTCAGCCACCACCGCAAAGCCCCGGCCTTGCTCACCGGCGCGGGCCGCTTCGATTGCTGCATTGAGCGCTAACAAGTTAGTTTGTTTGGCTAATTCTGTGACCTGCTGCACCATACGATTAATCGCCTGGGTATCGGTATCGAACTGATTTGCCGCTGTTGAAATCGACTCGACGGTGGTCGCGACCGTATGAATTTTTTCCTGTAGCGCTTGCGTGGCGACCATCCCTTCCCGCATTTTCTGTACGCTTTCATTGGCAGCCGTGCTGACTTCTCTGACGCCATCGGCGACCGAACGCACGCTGACGGCAAATTCTTCAATACTGGCCGCCGTGCGCATCACCGAATCGTGTTGCTCTTCCGTATTTTGCGCGACTTGATGGGCTGCAGTTTGTAGCGACTGCGACGATTGCATGACGTCTCGCGCCTGCTCCAAGACATCGCGGGCTGTGCCACGGTTGGTTAGCATCAGGGCGTTATAAACCCGCGCCAGATGGGCAATTTCTGAATCCCCCTGCGCGGCTTCTTGAATCCGCTGAAATTGCCCGGTCGCTTGCATCGCCATCATTGTCTGGGTAATTGCTGCCAATGGCTGCAATACCCAATGCTGTAAAGCCCCAAACAAAGCCCCTGTCGCCACCAGACCAACCAGAAACAGCAACCACAATGGCCCGCCCAAAGCAGCACAAAGTAAGACGGCCATGCCACCCGCGGCACCGATTGCCGCCATGCGCGTTGCGATGCTGTGCAGCCAAAACTTCTTGGGTTTGCTGCGTGCGGGTTGCATCCCTAGCAGGCGATAGCGCGCCTCGGCTTGCTGCACTTGCTCCCGGCTGGGTTTGGTACGGACTGAAACATAGCCAGTGATTTGGCCCAGTGCATCCGCCACTGGCGTGACGTTCGCCTCAACCCAATAATGATCGCCATTTTTGCAGCGATTTTTAACAATGCCGTTCCATAGGCGTCCCGCCTGGATGGAAGCCCACATATCAGCAAAGGCGGCAGGCGGCATGTCTGGATGCCGCAAGATATTGTGTGGCTGGCCGATTAACTCTTCTTTACTGTAGCCACTGATGTCGATGAAATCGGTGTTGGCATCAAGGATCCGCCCCTTGTCATCACTGGTCGAAATAATAATGGCCCCATCACGATACACATGCTCTTGTTGGGTGACTGGTGTATTTTTGCGCACGACAACACTCCCGCTTCGATTATGGCTTCTTGTGTTATCGACCGATCCCAGCAAAGTTTGAGGTCGGCAACCGCGAATCTTGCCCTAAAAAAGGGATTCGCCGGTGCGGGTTGTTAACCACTCTAGCGCCAACATACCTGCATGCGAGTTACCGCTGGGTGCGAGTGCTGGCGACCAGACACAGACTGTCCAGTGCCCGGGCAGCACAGCAACAATACCGCCACCCACCCCGCTTTTAGCCGGCAACCCAACCCGATAAGCAAATTCGCCCGCAGCATCATAGGTTCCACACGTCAGCATCAACGCCGTCAACCGTTTCGCCGAGCTAGTATCCAGAATCTCTTTCTCCAACCAGGGCGCACGCCCCTGATTGGCGAGGAAAGCCACTGCATACGCCAAATCGACACAAGACATTTCAATTGCACAATGGCGGCAATAAGCATGAATCACCTGTTCTGGCTGATTTTCCAGGTTACCGAAACTTTTCATAAAGTGGGTCATCGCCAAATTACGGTGGCCGGTTTGAATTTCTGACTGGGCAACCTGGGGGTTGTATGCGAGGTCTGCTGTGTTAGCCAAGCGCCGGAGAAATTGCACCAAAGCTTGCTCGGGCTGCACAAAGCGACTGGTGAGAATATCGGTGACCACCAGCGCACCGGCATTAATAAAAGGGTTTCGTGGAATTCCGTTTTCGACTTCTAATTGCACCAAGGAATTAAAGGCTGTTCCAGAAGGCTCGCGCCCTACCCGTTGCCATAAATATTCGCCCATTAACTGAAAAGCCAAGGTCGTGGAGAATAATTTGGAGATCGATTGAATCGAAAACCGTTGCTGTGCCTGTCCGACTTGATAGAGTTGATTGGTCGGCAGATGATAGAGCGCCATGCCAAAAGCCCTGGGGTCAGCCGCCGCCAGCTCGGGAATATAGGTAGCGACTTGGCCCTGACCTAACTCAGGTTGAATATCTGCCGCAATCGACGCCAGGATTGCTTGGTAGTTGGTGGTCATCGGTTCTCCTTGGGATGCCGCCCATTTTAAGCCTCTGTCTCGATATCGGGAATCCGATTAAAGGCAATTCGCATCGGTGCGCTATCGCGACTGTGATGGGCGCTGCCAAAATACACGGTATTTTTACCAAAGCGCTGATTCAAACGATCTAACACAGCCGCCACATCAGGTCTCGTGGTCGGCTGCTCAAACAAATCCGCTGTGGTTTGGTGAGGCTGGCGCAAGCCAAATAAGCCAATCCCAACCTTAAGCGGCTGGCGCTTCTGCTGTGCCAACATGAGAAAATCTTTGTCCCATAAGTCACGCAAAGTAGCGAGCAAAGCGGGCGTGCTATTGGTCGCCGCAAAACGAATTTCTGCACTCCATTTATGCCGATCGACCATGCGGACACCAAGATACATCGCCGTCGCCAACAAATTTTCCTTGCGTAACCGCATCGCTGCTTTTTGCATAAGCCGATCCAGCACGCCCAAGGCGCCCGCCAAGGTTCTTTCATGCGGCGGGAGCACATGCGAATGGGTAATAGATTGCCGCTCACGGGCGGGTAAGCGGCGCTCCAGCCCGCGCAGGCGATCATAAAAATCCAAGCCAGCCACCCCACCCCAAATAATTCGCATTTGCGCGGGATTCAGTTGCCATAATTGGCCGATTGAATGCACGCCATAGGCAGCCAACCGCTGCGCCATGCGGGGGCCGATGCCGCTGAGACGCTGCGCGGGCAGCGCGGCAATTTTTGCAGGCAAATCTTGAGCCTGCAAGATAACAAGGCCGTCTGGTTTTTGCATTTCAGAGGCTAATTTGGCTAGCAATCCATTCGGCGCAATGCCCACCGACGTACGCATGCAGGCCCCCAGCTCATCACAAATGGCTTCCTTAAGTTGCACCCCGATTTGCCGTGCCCGGCTGGGTGACTGCCAGCGGGCCGGTAAAGCGCAACGCATTTCATCAATCGACAACACCTCCTGCAACGGCACCACCTGATCAATCACCTTTAAGGCGCGCTGGTGAAACTCGACATAAACCGCGTGCCGCGCCTCGATCAACACTAGCTCAGGACAAAGACGGCGCGCTTGGGCCACACCGACCCCGGTCGTTACGCCAAACGCCTTGGCCTCATAGCTCGCCGCAATACAACAGGTGCTGTCGGCCATCAAGGGCACAACCGCAACCGGCCGGCCCCGTAAGTTTTTATCTAATTGCTGCTCAACAGAGGCAAAGTAGGCATTAAAATCCAGCAATAAGTACCCTAATGTCTCTTGGGGCGCGGCCCCTAACCAGGCGTCACCAGTCATTCTCACTCCAATATACTGTTTTTATATACAGTATATTGGAGAAATTACTTTTTGCCCAAGCGGTTGCTATGATGACTCAACTTTTCCGTTTCGCGCCGCTGTGGCTCACGCGCTGGGGTGCCCCCTGTACGCGCTCTGCTAGGCGCTGGCACTTCGCAGGATTGCTAGTGCTTACTTTGGGCCTGACAGGCTGCAGTGCCGTAAAGCTCACTTACCAAAATTTGGATACGCTTATTCTCTTTTGGCTCAATCGTTATGTGGCGCTAGATGGCTCGCAGGAAACCTGGGCAAAAGAACGGATCACACAATACTTGCAGTGGCATCGGCAAACCCAGCTCCCGCTCTATGTCACCCAACTTGAGAGCCTGCAACTGCAATTACAACAAGGGGACGTTAAACTGGCCGATGCGCGGCGGCTGAATCAAACCTTGCGCCAGTTTGGCGTCACCCTGCTTGAGCAAGCCTTACCCGATTTGGTTGAGCTCAGTTTCCGCTTACGGCCCGAGCAACTAACGCAACTGGAACAGCGCTTTCAAAAAGACAACAAAACTTATCGCCAAACTTTTTTAGCTCCCCCTCCGGCGGAGCGCCTGCAAGCACGTGCTGAAAAAATGCTTGACCGCATCGGTTGGTTGGTCGATCTCAACCGGTCACAGGCCCAAGAGATTCGTCAACTCACCGCACAGTATCCGGTTAATCTTTTCACACCGCTCGAAGAGCGCCAAGCCCGCCAACAAGAGGTGTTGGATCTCCTGCGGCAAGTTCAACAAGGCAATCTCGATCGTGAGCAAACGAAGCAGCGCCTACACCATCTCTTCCAAGCGGTACCCTTACTCAGCCAGGATGAGGGACGGCGCAATATTTTGCGCGACAACGTGGAAAAAAATCTCTTGATTACCCAAGCGACACTCGCCCTGCTCACGCCGGAGCAGCGCCAGCAAAGCGCTAAGAAGCTTGCAAACTGGGCACGTGATCTGCGTGATCTGCAGCGAGAAGGCCAAGGGGCGACACGGTAATAGGCGGGGTAGCAGCCGCTGTTACTCCAGCGCAAAACTAGCTCTGTTGCTTTTTTTAAAATGATTTCTGTTAAAGATCAAAGGTTAGCCTTCTCATATCCAAAAGATATATCAAAAATCACTTTGACCAACTTACGCAATCGGAAAACTGCGGTTTTTTATAAAATTGGCGACACCATGTTTAAGGTTGTGCCTGGCATTAATGAATCATATTTCTCGTTAAAAATTGGCAATCTTGATGGTGTCGCGGAAAGGAATAGAAATGGTCAGTGGCAATTTGGTACTAAATAAAATTTTGCTAGGGCTGTGCTTGCTAGTCTTTAATGTGGCCGCAATGGCAGACTCTGCATGTGACAAGCCGATTGAGGACTTACGAACCTGGGCAAAAACACCGGCCCCAAACTTGCATATTCTCGGTGAAACCTATGATGAAAAAATGGTTTATTACTCAGTGGTGTATATCGAAGGGCTGCGAGAAAGACAGGTCTATATCAAAACTATTTTCTTGAGCAAGATTGGCTGTGCTATGGAGGAAACTAGAGTTGGCCTAGATGAAAAAAGATTTTTAGTGTCTCGGAAATCGAAAGCGAACTGTGAATCTGATCATTCGCTTTATAACAAAAAGGTTGTTGGCGATTATTTTTATTATCAAGACAAATATAGTCACATTATTTTAGAGCATGATGAACGTTATCTACGGGCTCCTGCCAGCAAGAAGGACTGTTATTTTTTATGGCAGCATCTCTATAAACCTTTGAGTGTTTACAACAAATAATTGCGTGATTGGATGACAAATCCAAGTGCGCCAATCTCTAGAGGAAAGTAATCAAGCTTGGTTGACACAGAGAGGGTGTCAGTAACGCTTTAGATGTCTAGGCTATTGGTGGTCGTCATCGGGTCGGCGTGGTGAAAGGCGCGACGTTCGTCGAACAGGAATGGGAGTGAGGCCGCGAATCCCCAAAGATTGGCTGCCATAGACCAACGGCAACCACAAGACGATTAATAACAGAGCAAGGAAAAAAACGCCCCACTCAGCAGCGCCTAGTGTGGCAAGCAGCAAAGCAGTAGCGGCATAAGGGAAGTGGCTTCTTAACATGGCCTTCTCCTAAAAATCCCAACGGGCTATTGTGTACGACTGTAATTCAATTTACGGCATATTGATACCCTGCCCAAGGTGGAATTCACCGTAATTCACACTCAGAGAAAGTTAGCGCCGTGCGTTGTCAGCCACCTTATCCACAGCGCACGCCAGACCACCCAGTTATGCCCACCCGGCTGGGTTAAACGCTGAGCGGCGGGGATGAGGGGGTGTAAGGTCTCCAGTGCTGGGGCAAAACGGTCTCCTTCACCATATAAAAGAAATAACGTAGGCGTGGGCGTTGCCCGGTGTAAGTACCCTTGTAAAAAAGGCCAGATGTAGCGCTCGTCTCGCTCGTTTAAATCAGCAGGGCGGCGCCAATAGGCTAACCCCCCTGCCGCTGCAATCCCGTCTAAACTGGCTTCACTGCCGAGGTACGGCGCGAAAAGGATCAAGCAACGAGCCTGTGTTGGGTGTTTTGCGGCGTAAAGCAAGGCACCGAATCCGCCCAATGACACGCCCAAGAGGCAAACTTGACGATAGCCGCGCTGCTGGGCGTGCGCCATGATGTCGGCTTGCATCCTTGGCAAAAAAAGGCGTTGCTGATAATAAGGAAAAGACATGTCAACGGACCACACATCCACCCGCGCTGCCAAGGCTGGCTGTGCCCGGAGCGCGGCCAGCAAGCCCTGCTGAGCGAAACTCGCAGCGCTATCGCCAACGCCGGGTAAGACAATCAGCAGTGTCTTTTCTGCCTCGGGCAATGCAGACTGCGCAGGATAGGCGAGATAAGGCACCGGGGTTGGCGGCAGCGTGGTGCAAGCAGCGAGACAGCACATCAGGAAGCCGCAGCACAACCGTTTCATCGGATCATCTGATTGATTTCAATAATTGGCAGCAGGACCGCCAGCACAATAATGAGCACAATCAAGCCCATGCCTAAGATCAAGACCGGTTCGAGTAGTTGGGTTAACAATACCGCCCGCCGTTCGACTTCTTGGCGCTGGCCGGCTGCGGCCCGATCCAGCATGGCGGGCAGTTGTCCGGTGGCCTCGCCACTGCCGATCATGTGGACCAACACAGGCGGAAAGGCTTTATGTTCGCCCAGCGCGCGGGCGAGTGAGCTGCCTTCACGAACCCGCTGCGCGGCCTGTGCAACGCGTTCTTGCAGCCAGCGATTACTGAGGGTTTCCCCCCCTGCCTGTAACGCCCGCAAAAGCGGCACCCCACTGCCCACCAAAATCGCCAATGTACTCGCAAAATGCGCAGTATTGCTGGCGTTGAGTAGCTTGCCCAGTACCGGGGCGCGTAACAACCAATGATGCCAGCGTAACCGTAACGCCGGTCGCTGTAAGAGTTGCCGAGCAGTGATGGCCGCCGCCACGATCATCAAACCAATCATCCAGCCGTAATGTCGCAAGAAGTCACTGACCGCAATCAAGGCGACCGTGAGCCAAGGTAAGGTTTGTTTGGTGCTGGTGAAGACTTGAACGATCTGAGGAACGACATAGGTCATCAACGCCAGCACCACGAGTAACGACACCACCGTGACAATCGCCGGATAGGTAAACGCCATCACCACTTTCTGGGTCAACGCACCACGCGCTTCGAGATAGTCGGCCAAACGCTCTAGGACACCCGCAAGCTGTCCTGAGGCCTCCCCAGCGGCCACCAAGGCGCACATTAACGCGGGGAAATCGCGTGGGTAGCGCCCTAAGGCTTCCGCTAGGCTGTGTCCGGCTAACACCTCACTGCGCACGGCGGCCAAGCGCTCGGCCAAAATAGCCGACTCGGCTTGCTCGACCAGCACCGCCAAGGCGCGCTCAAGCGGTAACCCGGCGGTTAATAGACTGGCGAGCTGGCGCACCGCCAAAGTCCGCTGATGGGCGCTCAGGCGGGGGCCAAAGAGGGTGGCAGCGCGCTGCCCGCCGCTTGTGCCCGTAGCGCTGGCGCCAAGCGGTTCAACAGACAACACCGTCAAGCCACGCGCACGCAACACGTTGCGGGCCTGCTTCAGGCTGTCGGCATCGACATGGCCCTGCTCGGTTTGTTGATTGGCTGCGAGCGCCTGGTAGCGGTAACTTGGCATGCCTTAATCGCGCGTAACGCGCACCACTTCGGCTTCGCTGGTCAGCCCGGTTTGCACCCAACGCATGCCATCATCCCGCAGGCTGCGCATCCCCTGTTGCAGGGCCAGTTGACGAATAGCGCTTTCGGCGGCACGTTCATGAATCAAGTCGCGCAAGCTTTCCGTGACGCCTAGCAGCTCATGAATGCCGGTACGGCCTTGGTAGCCGGTGTGATTGCAGGCATCGCAGCCAGGGGCATGCCAGTTGCCGTGGGCATCTTGGCGCTTGCATTCGATACATAATTTGCGCACCAGCCGCTGTGACAGTACACCGAGCAAACTGGAGGCAAGTAGAAATGGTTCAATCCCCATATCCACCATCCGTGTAATGGCACTGGGGGCATCGTTGGTGTGTAGCGTTGCCAAAACCAAATGGCCGGTCAGTGAGGCTTGCACAGCAATTTGTGCAGTTTCTAGATCTCGAATCTCACCAATCATCACAACATCTGGATCCTGCCGCAAAATAGCCCGCAAGGTTTTGGCAAAGGTCAGGTCGATTTTTGGGTTAACCTGGGTTTGCCCAATCCCGGGCAGTTCGTATTCAATCGGGTCTTCAACGGTCATGATGTTGCTGACAGTGGCATCTAACCGCTGCAACATGGCATAGAGCGTGGTCGTTTTACCTGAACCTGTCGGGCCAGTAACCAGAATAATGCCGTGGGGTTGCCGTACCAAGTCGTCAATTTTTTGTAGCGTGTCGTCGTGCATCCCCAGGTGGGTCAGGCTCAGCATTTCACGACTTTTTTCGAGCAACCGTAAGACTGCACGCTCACTTTGCTGCTGTACGTTACCGACTGGCAGCGTCGATACCCGAACATCAATCGCCCGCCCGCCAATCCGCAACGTAATGCGCCCATCTTGGGGCAAACGCTTTTCGGCAATATCCAGGCTGGCCATAATTTTCAAGCGCGAAATCAGCGCGGCATGTAAGGCGCGCTTTGGCCGCACGATATCTCGCAGCATCCCATCAACCCGAAACCGGACGACGGAATGAGTCTCGAATGGCTCAATATGAATATCGGAAGCGCCTTCACGCGCCGCTTCAGTCAAAAGGGCATTCAGCATGCGGATAATCGGCGCATCATCTGCTGTCTCCAGGAGGTCTTCTACCTCGGGGATTTCCTGCAGCAAGCGCGAAAGGTCGAGGTCGCTTTCCACGTTTTCGACGACACTGGCCGCGGAATCTTCTTGGCCTTCATAGGCTTGCTGTAGTGCTTGTTGCCACTCTTCTGCGGCAAGCTGTTGTAACGCTAGCGGGCCATATTCGCGCTGCACTTCGGCCAACACGGCCAGGTTACTTTCTGGATGGACCCAAGCTTGGTAATGTGTTTCATGCTGGACGGCCAACAAAATGCCGTGCGCCCGCGCAAACGCAAACGGTAGGCGCCGGGCAATGTGAGGCTGCAAGCGTTCCAGTGGGGGCAGCGTTGCAGATAGCGCAAGCGGGGCAGCAAACATGTGGCTTTCTCGCTTAAGGTTGGGCTGGCGCTGGCACCGCGTTGGGCGGGGTGGCGCTATCTGCTTGAGGCGTTAGGGCTGGCTCGGCACTACGCAGAACCGGGGCGGTTTTCAGCTTGAGCTCTTGCAAAATCGGCACGTTATATTCCGGCAATAAGATATTCCGTCCAGGTTTGGTATTCATTTGCTCGGTGCGCATGTAATCGTAGCGATCGGTCACTAAATTATTAACGCCTTCGCTGTTACGAATAATGTAAGGCCGCAAGAAAACCATGAGGTTGGTTTTGCCGCGGCTGCGGGTGTCATAACGAAACAACGACCCTAAGACTGGAATATCGCCCAACAACGGCACTTTGCCGACCCCATCGCGCACGTCATCCTGCACCAGACCACCGATCACAATAATTTGCCCATCATCTACCAACACATTGGATTCAATTGCCCGTTTGTTGGTAACGACACCCGCCGTGCCGGCGTTACTCTGCACGCTGGAGACTTCTTGATACAGCGCCATCCGTACCGTTCCCCCTTCGGAGACTTGCGGCTTCACGCGTAGCGTCAAGCCAACATCGCGTCGTTCAATCGTTTGAAAGGGATTAACAGCGCCCCCTGTGCCACCGGTATTGGTGAATTGCCCGGTCACAAAAGGCACATTCTGACCAATCACAATTTTGGCTTCTTCGTTATCCAAAGTCAGGATATTCGGGGTTGAGAGGATATTTGCTTTGCTATTGCTTTCCAACGCCCGCGCCAATGCGCCCAAGTTGGTAATGGTGCCCAAGCCCGGCAAACTAATTTGCCCTTTCACAAAACCAATATTCAGGCCCCGCCCGGCTGTCCCGACGTTGGTGGCCACATCAATGATATTGCTGCCACTGCCTCTATCGGTAAAGTTGGTGCCGCCTATCGCCTGTACATTGCCGTTATTGATGCCCGACAAGTCCTGCCACTGAATCCCAAACTCTGCCGCCTGTTGAGCCGTGACTTCAACAATCAGTGACTCAACAAAGACTTGGGCGCGGCGAACATCGAGCTTTTCAATGATATTGCGTAGGTTGTTATAGATGGGTTCAGGCGCAGTAATGATGAGGGTGTTGGTGGCCGGGTCAGCTTGCACCATGCCGCCACCTTGCACAGTCGGCAAGCTGCTATTACCAAAGCTCGACGAGGCCCCAGCGCCCAGCGTATTCGCAGTGCCGGCGGCGCCCCCCGTATTCCCCGTGGGGGTTGTCAGCGACGCCGATTGGTTGGCGCTCAGTGCGTTACCCCCCAAGGCATTCATGCTATTGCCGGCCCCCAAGCCACTGGCGCTACTTTCCCCAGACAGCACGGCACGCAAAGTTTGCGCTAAGCGCGTCGCCTCGGCATTTTTTAATGGCACCACCCAGATATTGCCGGGTCTGGCCAAAGGCTGGTCCAAGCGACTCAACAAGGATTTCGCCTGGGCCAAGCGCGTTGGGCTGGCGCTGCGCAGCAGCACGCTATTGCTACGCGTGTCTGCCAAGACGGTAATGCGCTGACTGGCCTCGACTGTCGCCCCACGCTGGCTGTCATCGAGCAAGCGGTTTAAGGTCGTTGCAATATCAACGGCGAGAGCATGTTTCAGCGGAATCGCTTCAACTTCGTTGGTAGAGGGCGCATCTAAGCTAGCAATAATCCGGGCGATGCGCTTGAGGTTTTCAGCATAGTCGGTAATGACCAGCGTATTGTTATTCGGGTACGCCGTAATCGTGTTGTTAGGCGGGATCAGCGGGCGTAAGACGGGCACCAAACCATTGGCTGATTCGTAATTCAAGCGGAATACCTGCGTGATGATTTGATCGCCGCGCTGCCCACCAGACTCACCGGCTTGAATACTTTCGACGGGGCCAGCCTGCAGTTTTGCATCGGCTTCTGGCACGACTCGGCCCAAGCCATTGGCTTCCACAATCGTAAAGCCCTGAACCCGCAAGGCAGAAAGCAAAATATCATAGGCCTCGCGGGGCATCACGGGTTTGGGGGAAACCAGCGTAAGCTGGCCCTTTACGCGCGGATCAACGACAAAGTTTTTGTTCAAGATTGCGCCGACTGCGCGGATAACAGCGTCAATCTCCGCATTAACGAAATTAAGTGTAACTGGCTCGGTCAGGCTTGCGTTTTTCACCGCCTGGCCGCTGGTTTGGCGTGTGGCCGGCTTTGCCACTACCCCCGGAATCAGGCCGTTACTGCCCACCAAAGAAAGCAGTAATAGCCAGTGCAATCCGCGCGGGCGCCGAGGTTGCGGCGTTAGCCCTGATAATCGCTGTGGTTGTTTGCGTTGGCTCATCGTGTTATCACTCATTTAATTACCGATCACAACTTGATTCGGGTCATCGGGATGACGCCGTCCCATAAAATTTAACATGCCCTGCATCATCGCCGCCTGTGATGCGGCCACGGTTGCCTGACCCTGCCAGCGCCAGCGTGTTCCGTCATGCTGAACACTGAGCTGCAATTGCAAGGGTTGCAGTGGGGTTACTCCCGCGCAACTAAAGGCGGGGCGGGGCCACTCGCCCTGGCAAACATAGCTCCCCAGCACCCCGACATTTACCATGCCTGCCTGCGCCTGTTGCCATTCCAAACGCCAAGTTGCGGGCACGCTTGGCGCAGGCGCCGCGCTTGGCGTTACAGGTAACGTGAGCGTGGCCCACTGTAACAGCAATTCACCGGCGGGTTGAATCGTATTCCACGGTGCGCCAAGCTGGTTGAGCCACTGCGCCGGCAAAGCCGCACGCCCAGCCCCGAGTTGGGGGGACTGCCCATAACGCCAGGTTAGGGGAATTGCCCCTTGCCACTGCGCATTGTGGAATGCGACTTGCCATGGCGGCCACAGGCTCTGCCATTCCCAGGTGATGCGCCCTGGCCAATAAGCCCATGACTGTCCCGCCACCGGTCGCCACCCCAGGACGGCACTGCCCTGCCAGAGGGTTCCGCGTACCTCACCCAGCGTCAGCCCCACGCGCTCTAAGGGGAGGCAGGGAATAATCCAGCGCGCCGGGAATCGCGGCACCAGCACCAACAGGCACCCCACCACCAGGGCAGCCACAATCATCCGAAGAGAGAGGCCTGGCTGCATCAGCTTACCTTGCCGCTGGGGTTTGCCCGAGTTGCAAGCGGACCCGGACTTGATCGCCTGTGCCAATGCGCTCGGCCTCCAGCAGCGTTGCCTGCCAGCCATTGGCGGCCGCCAGTTGGAGCCAACTGAATAATTGATTAAAACTGGCTTGTGGCAGATCGATCTGCCAGCCGCGCTGCGCGCCTTGCGTCAACGCACGCACCTCAGCCCCGCGGAGCTGCCCAGCTTTTAAGAGCTGACCTAAACTGGCAGCGCTTAGGTTTTGCCATTCTGGCGAACGCGCAGTGGCCGCTGCCGGTACTGAGACAGGTGTTGCCTGTCCTTGCAGGGTTTTAGCCTGCTCCAACAAACCGAGTACCTGTTCCCCATTGCTACGTTGCATTTGCACGCGCTGGGTGAGTTTCTGTACCCGCTGTTGCACCGGCTGCCAGAAAACAAGCCACACGATCGTTAATAACAGTGCGCCAGCCAAAACAGACAAAGCACGCTGGTTACGTTGATCGAGTGCTTGCCAGCGTTGATACAGAGCTTGGCGCAACGGCTCCAAGCGCACGGCGAGAGAGGTTGTGGACGTCATCGTGTAGCCCCTATTGCTGGCGTCAAGGAGGATGGGTTGGACGCGTCATTCAGATTGCGGGCTGTCGCTGCGCTCTCGGCGGAGGCGGAGGCAGTCAGGTGGCGTAAGGTCACGATAATTTCACTCCCCGTCTGCGCCCCCCAAGTCACTTGTAGCCCTTGGGACTGCCACTGTTGCTGTAGCACTTGGCGCTGCGAGGGCTCTACTTGCGTGGCGACCAGTTTCAACTGGAGTTGCGCGTCCGTATATTGCACAGCCCGTAAGCTGTCTGCCGGTAAGGTCTGTAAGGCGGCTTGCGCGGCGCTGAGAAAACTGATCAGATCGGTCGCCGCGAGTGGCGTAGCGCTGCGGCTTGCCTGCAAGCTTAGTACCGCTTTTTTAACTTGCTCTACAGGCTCATATAAGACGGTGAGTTGCGGAAAAACACCCTGCACCGCCTGTTGCACCTGCTGCGTCAGTTGACGCGAGGTGCGCTCAAGCTGCCAAGCGTAGGCATGCAAGCCAAGCAAATAACTGGCGACCAGACTCGCGGCGAGCCATAGGGGGCGACGCCACACGGCGTAGGTAAACCAGGTGGCGCTTGTGCCAGACTGGCTATAGCGGCCACGCAGAAAATTTGCAGCGCGCAGCCAAGTGGGTAGGATACTTGCGGTGTCATGCTGGCTCAGCCATTGGGCCAGCGAAAATGCAGGCAACGGCTCGCGCTCCGGCGCGGAGGCCGATGAAAAGAAGGCTTCAGGCGTGAAGGCATGCGCCACGCAAATCGGCAGAGTCTGCGGCTGGCACTCGACCCGGTAGAGCGTATCTTGCCATTGGCAGGGTGCTTGGCTGTGTAGCAACAGCGCCCAAGGGCCAACCCAGGCGGCCTGTCGCCCGACCTGTTGCAAGCGTTCCAGCAAATTATTCAACACACCCTTCGGCGTGGCGAGGGTATTGATCCCCGCTACCGGTAATCCACGAATGACGTTCACCTGCCACTGTTCGGGGTCGCTAAGCAAATAAGGTTCGAGCAACCATGGGGCGGCCTGTTGCTGTCTGACCAAGGTTTGTCTGTCACTCACCGCAGTCGGTAGCTCAAGCTGCTGACACACGGTATCGAGCGGGTGCAGGCAGCAGTAAAGCGGGTAATCTTGTGGCAAGCGTCCGAGCTCATGTAAGCCAACGGGCTGCGGCGCACCGATTTGATTACCCTCTTGTAAGTAAAAACGTGCTGCTGCTGACGGGGTCAGATCACCCCACTGGCGGCTGGGAGGAAGTTGTAGCCAGCAGCGGCGCGTGGTCGCCAAGCGCCCCGATGTGTTACCTGGCCGCCCAGCCGTCAATGCTTTTAGGTTCATCGTGCGCGCTCCCATAGCAAGCGGGTATTGCCCGCGTCACGCCAGACTAATGCCTGCCGCGCAAGCGTTAGTTCGCGCCACTGTACCTGTCCGATAATCTCAAAATATTGGCTGCTCACACTAACTTCACTGGGATTAAGTTGTAAAGGGCGATCAGGGAAGCGACTGATCAAGTCGGCCAGATCACGCAAGGCGGCACGTTGGCGTTCTTGCACCAGGCGTTCCGCGCCAGCCATCTCTAACTCGGGAATACGCGCTGCGATTAATGCTGGCGGTGCGGTATTTAGGTTGAGAGGGCTGGGGCCCGGCAAAACGACCAAGTAAGGCTCGATTTTACGCATGGTGGCGGCGTCGAACCCAGAAATTTGTCGTAAATCATCAATATCGGTCAAGATCAAGGGCTGTGCTGTTTCGCCCCCGCCACTCTCGGCGTTGGCTTGGCCCCGCAGCGCACGCGCCAGGCTGTCCGTTAAGCTGGCATTGAGTCCCAAAACTCGCCAGAGGCGGGTTAATGCGGCCAGCTCGGTTGGGTTCAATGCGACGCCTGAGGGAGTCGTGCTGTTACCCGTATTGACCATATACAAATTACGCAAGTTGTAGCGGGCCTGGCTATCGGTAATTTTTCCGCTGAGCCAAGCGGTGTCTGAGTCTGCGGCCACGTCTGTACGCTCAGCGGCATTTTGGCCGCGCGCCAACATGTCATTAACCGGGGTCGGGGCTAAGGCCACCGCCCACGTTTCCCCCCAGTGGTCGGCGCTACTGTTACGGGCATCTTCCTGCAAAATGCGTCGCCCCCAATTAATGCCGGCATCTAAAACCAGTCGGGTCTGCGTCTGGGTTCGCTGCATTTCAACCAAGCGAATCAGCGTCGCTTGTTGACTCAGCAAATAATCAATCAAGATGACCGCCAGCGCCACGATCAACATGGCACTAATGAGGGCGGCACCGCGTACAGCGCCTGGATGGCTTGGACATGCGCTCATGGCCGCCCCAATGAAAATAATCGCTGCACTGGCGCAGTGGCGGGTAGTGTAGCGGGCTGCCCCAGGGGGGCGCCAGCGGCGATGGGGCTGTTATTGGTCGAGGGCCAAAAGCGGACTGCGATGGCATACAGGGGGCTGGGATTCGCCAGGTTTTGCGCTAACGCGCCGCCTGCCAGGCCCGCGGCATTACCGGTAATGCCGGCTCGCGTGCCGGCACCGGCCGTTAAGGCGGCTTGTTGCTGGCGCAATACCTCACTGGCATCCCCTTGATATGCCTCGATCCAGCCGGTATTTGCCATGAACAAGCCGAATTCAAACTTTTGTATGTCGTTTAGGAGCACGCTGCGTGCTTGTGCCAAGGTTTCAGGCGGGGCGGTTTGCGTTGGTGTCGCCGCATCGAGGATACGTCCTAACTGACTGAAAGACCAAGGTAATCGATAACGAATCACTTGTTGTTGTTGCCAATAATATTCCACTCGCTCTAATCGTAAACCTTCCTCAGGGCGGGAGACTTCTCGTAACAAAATCAAGCGCCCTTGCTGATTAAGGCGATCAATCCAGAGCGGCGTAAAAGCCAACCCATGTTTGTCAGGGGTGACCAGGTTTTCCAGGTCTTGCTGCAAGATTTGCATGAAGCGCGTTTGTTCACGCAATTGACTTTGCTGTCGTTGGAGGGCGTCACGCGCCTGTAGCACGCTGCTCAAACCACGAAAGGACAACACGGCCAAAATGGCGAGAATGGCGAGTGCCACTAGCAATTCGAGTAAGGTGAAGCCGGTTTGGCGACGCATTATCGGTCCAGATAGGCAATCAAGGTTGCCAAGCGCGTTGCGCTTGTCTCACCCTGCGGACCATCCACGGCATAGACCCGGATTTCCAGTCGGCGAAAATAGGGGTTCGGCGTTGCGCTGACTTCTTCCTCGCACAGAAGCGCAACCCCTGCTTGTGGGCAGGCTTGCTGGCGCACGCCCAGGGGCGGCCAGAGACGCTGTATTTGCCATTCGACGAGACGGTTTTGCGCGCTCCACAGGGCATATTGACGCAAGCGCAAGTCGCTCATGTTATTGATCAGCGCGCCACTCGATTGCATCGCCACGGTTAAGACGGTGCCCACAAGGAGCAGCGCAACCAATACTTCGATCAGCGTAAAGCCGCTGGTTCGCAAGCGGGATGTCATGATGCGGCCTGCCAACGTACGGCAGCGACGCCATCACCGCTCACCGTTCCCAGCCATTGCACTTGGTCTGGCGTGCGTTGGATACCGAGCCGAATCACAAAAGGTTGTGCTGCGCCCTGGGTGGGGAACACAATCCGGGTTGTCGGTAAGCCATCTTGCCAGGCCAACACTTGGATTGGGGTATCAGCCCCCTGCAGGGGCCAAGGGCGTGGGCGCAGGTAACGCATGTCTGGCGCCCAGCTCTCCAGCGCTTGCCATTCGCGTGTTGCGCCCGAGGAGGCGCCCCCGTTCGGCTGATTCAAGGCCCGCGCTAAGGCCTCGAGGCGCCGCGGATCGACCACAAAACGATAACCCGTTGAGTCTGCTTGCCAAGCGAGTGAGCGCCCCCGCAGCTGTGCCTCTTCTTGACACAAGGACAGCAGGGCCGCCAAACGCTCCCCTTCCAGTTGCACTTGGGTCACGGGATTAGGTTGTGCAGAGAGCGCGGCCATGCTCACTGCAATCCCGAGGATAATCAGGACCACCAGCAACTCAATCAGTGTAAAAGCCGCCTGCCGTGCTATCGGGAGAGACTTACATGTACGCATGAGCGCAATAGCCGAGGCGGTCTATAACTGCCATGAGCCGATATCGGCATCAATACCTTCACCACCAGGTTGGCCATCTGCGCCGTAGCTGACAATATCAATCTCGCCTTTTACCCCGGGATTTAAATACAGATAAGGATTGCCCCACGGGTCTTTCGGCACTTTGTCCAAATATCCCCCGGCTTTCCAATTAAGGGGTTGGGGCCCGGCTGTCGGTTTGCTGACTAAGGCAGCTAAACCTTGTTCCGTTGTCGGGTACCGCTGATTATCGAGACGATAAATTTTAAGGGCCTGCAAAATGGCGCTGATGTCTTGCTTTGCCGCAACGATGCGGGCTTCATCAGGCCGACTTAATACCTTCGGCACCACCAATGCGGCCAAAATACCCAAAATGACAATCACAACCAATACTTCAATCAGGGTAAAACCCCGACTTTGCCGACTTTGGGATAGTCGCGGGCAATGATACTTTTTTTCTTGAGCGGTAAAACGAAGAGCCATGTTGCTTCCCCTTGCGATGGACAATATGAACGAGCAGAATGTTACTATGTAGGATCACCTGCTGTGCGTTGTTTGCGTCGATTTATGCCCTTGTTGAGATTCCCTATGCCGAGCCCACTGACCTTTTCCGTTGCCCGCGCCAGTCGCTTGACTGAGGCTTTGTTATGGTTGGGGTTGGCGGCCTGCCTGACTTTTTGGCTGCTGCGGCTGCTCGACGCCCCCGCCCCCCTGGCAGCCAGTGCGCCAACAATGGCTCTGACGGCACCGCCAGCGCCTAAGCCTGGCAGCTTATTTGGCCCCGCACCGAGCGAACAAACCTTGCAACTCAATCTCAAGGTACTTGGTGTTGTAGCCGGCGTAGCGGGCGGCGGCAGTGCCATTATCAGTGTGGATAATCGGCCCGCAGAAATTTTTCTCGTTGGAGATATTGTCACCGACCAGGCTCAATTAGCGCGGGTCGCGCCAACCGCTATTGAGCTTAGCCAAGGCGGGCAAAATGTCAGTTACCCTGTGCCGCAGTTGCCTGATCCCGGCGCCCTGGTCATTCCTGCCGGTAGCACCCAATAAAATTGCCCCCACAAGCTTGTGGGGGCATTCCAAATCAATACATCGCCAGCAAGACCAGGGGTTAGTCTTTTTTCAGGCACTGCGACATGAATGCCTTGCGGTCATCGCCTTTCAGGGCTTTGGTCTTTGCTTCGGCATTGCAATCGGTCATTTTTTGCTGTTGAGCGGTCTTGCCATCTGCGGGTTTGCTGTCTGCCGGCTTATTGCTTAAACAGCTCGACATAAAGGCCTTGCGGTCATCGCCTTTGAGGGCTTTGGTCTTTGCCTCCGCATTACAATCCGCCATTTTTTGCTGCTGGGCCGTTGGTTCTTTCGCTTCACTGGGCTGCACGATCAACCCTGCACAGCAAATGGTAGCCACATAGATTGCCTGTCGTAATCGTTTCATCACCGCTCCTCTCTGTCCATTGCGCACATGCGCACGCTTAGTCTAGAGCGAAATGGGGGGCGGCGACTAGCAAAAAATCGTTAAATTGTGGTCAGCTAGAACAACAACACGGTCAATGCGGGATTAATTATTTTCATCGGCGAGCATCAGCGCGCGTTGGCGTTGTTGAAAGGATTTCATGGTGTCAATGCCACGCAGGTGCAAGACATAATTGCGGACCGCAGCCTCGATCAAAACAGCCAAGTTGCGGCCTGCAGCGACCGGCAAAATGACTTTATGAATTTGCAATCCCAATACCTCTTGTGCATGATGGTCGAGCGGCAGTCGCTCGAAGTTTTCCTGATCCATCGCTGCTTTGCGAATCAAATGGCAAATCAGCCTTAAGCGCATCTTACGCCGCACAGCCGTTTCGCCAAAAATCGCTTTGATGTCGAGCAAGCCTAACCCACGGACTTCGAGCAAGTTTTGCAGCAAGGGGGGGCAACGCCCCTCGATCGCATCCGGTGCAATCCGCGAAAATTCGACGGCATCATCGGCCACCAAGCCACTGCCACGACTGATCAATTCCAGGCCCAATTCACTTTTACCGAGGCCAGATTCGCCGGAAATTAATACCCCAACCCCCAGCACATCCAAGAAAACCCCGTGCATGAGAACGCGCTCCGCCAAGGTTTTAGACAAGTAGTGCCGCAGCATATCAATGACCGCGCCCGCATCCATCGGCGAGGTGAAGAGGGCTACCTGTTTACGGTTACATAACTCAAGCAGCTCAGGCGGTGGCACGAAACCCTCCGCCACAATCAGGGCCGGGGGGTTGCCGCCAATCAATTCTTCTGTCAGGCCGAGGCGACGCTCGGCATCAAGTTTCTCAAAATAATAAATTTCCTGGTGACCCAATACCTGAACCCGGGTCGGGTGAATCAGGTTTAAGTGACCGACTAAGTCAGCGGGGGCGGTCCCTTCTGCCGCGAATTCAATTTTGCCGCCCTGCAAGCCGCCAACCCAATTTAATTTGAGTGACAGTTCGTTATCTGTAAAAAACCGCTCTACGGTAAGTTGCCGATCCAGCATGCTTATCCTTCATGTGGCAAGTTGCCAGCTAATCAGCGCCTGATGTAGCACGCTAGCATCGGGCTCTGTTTGCAGCTGCTGGCGAAAGTCAGCATCAGACAGCATTTGGGCAATTTCCGATAGCATTTCTAGGTGTAGTTGGGTAGCCTGTTCAGGCACCAATAAAAAAAACAAGAGAGAAACCGGTTGGGCATCGGGCGAATCGAAGGGAATCGGCTCGCTGAGCCGCATAAAGGCGGCCAAGGGTTCTTTAATACCTTTAATCCGTCCATGGGGAACAGCCACCCCTTCGCCTAAACCGGTAGAACCCAGGCGCTCACGGGCAAACAGGCTGTCAAAGACTTTCGCACGAGCGATACCATGATTGTTTTCAAATAACAGGCCCGCGTGTTCAAACACCCGCTTTTTACTCGAGCCTTGTAAATTTAATAGCACATTGTTAGCGGGCAATAACTTGGCAATCAGTGACATGAGCAGATCCGGGCTGACAAAACATTCACAAGCGCAGCAAATTGAGCAATGATTATAGCCAGCTTGCTGCAATGCAGGGGGTTTTCTGTATGTCCCCTGCTTCGGACTGCACAAATAACAACGCCGCTCATGGCGAGCGGCGTTCTTGGTTCGACGTCAAAAGAGTTAGACGCTGGGTTGCTCCAGGCCGGTTCGTTTCAAACCCGGTTGCGAATGATCTTGGATTTTGTCTTTGTGTTTAATCACCTGGCGATCAAGCCGATCAATCAAGCCGTCAATGGCGGCATACATATTGTCATCGATTTGTTCAACATGAATGTCTTTGCCGCGCAGATGTAGATTGATTTCGGCCTTTTGACGGAGCTTTTCTACCGAGAGGATCACCGTCGCATCAATGACGTTATCAAAATGGCGCGTAATGCGCTCTAACTTATTGGTAATGAATTCGCGTAAAGCAGGGGTAACGTCAACATGATGACCACTAATGGTGAGATTCATAACCACTCCTTATTGAGCGAGCCGTAAAAAAGATAACGGATCGCGGGATAAACACAGTCTCTATTGCGAATAACGATGCACATACAAGGTATTACAGCACCTTGCGCAATGCAACCGGCGGAATTTTCAGTAATTCACGGTATTTGGCGACGGTGCGCCGTGCGACCATGAATCCTTGCTCCGCCAACATGTCGGCCAGTTGGCTATCTGATAACGGTTTTTTGGGTTCCTCCGTAGCAACAAGTTGTTTAATTAGAGCGCGAATCGCGGTAGACGACGCGGCTCCCCCAGCATCCGTAGCCACATGGCTACCAAAAAAATATTTAAGCTCAAAGATCCCCATCGGGGTGTGCATGTACTTTTGCGTTGTAACCCGCGAGATTGTTGATTCATGCAACCCCAGCGTATCAGCGATTTCACGCAAAACCAAGGGTCGCATCGCCATTTCGCCATGAGTAAAGAAGGCTCGCTGCCGCTCTACGATCGCTTGTGCAACACGCAGGATTGTGTCAAACCGTTGTTGGACATTTTTAATCAACCATTTCGCTTCTTGTAATTGCCCCCCAATTTCTTGCTGCGGTGACTGCAAACGATGTCGTTTAAGAATCTGTGCATATAGCTGATTCACTCGCAAGCGAGGCATGACTGCCGTATTTAAGCTGGCCTGCCACCCCGCACGCGTTTTTTTAACGATCACATCAGGTACCACGTAACTGGCGACTTCTTGTGAAAACTGGCTACCTGGGTGAGGGTCAAACGACTGAATTAATGATTGTGCGTCGCGCAATAAAGCATCGGTACAATTTAATTGCCGTTTGATTTTGTTGTAGTCGCGCGCTGCAAGAAGGTCAAGGTGATGGCGAATTAATATTTCAGCAAGCTGATGCAGTGCGGGATCAAGCGCCGCATGCTCACGGCGATATTGCTGCAACTGCAACAAGAGGCACTCCGTTATATTGCGCGCACCAATGCCAGCAGGTTCCATGTGCTGCAGCCAATGCAACGCGGCCTGGAGTTCTTCCTGCTCGATATCCAGTTCAGCTGGCAGATAGGCCTGTATCTCGGCTAGCTCAAGGCTGAGATAGCCATTGTCATCCAGTTCCTCAATCAGGATTCTGACCAAGGCTTTATCGCGTTGCGTCAAATTCAATGGCGCGAGTTGCTCCAACAAATGGTGACGTAAATCGGTGGTCGCCGCTACCTGTGGTGGCGCATAGTCATCATCCTGGTTGGTCTGCCGGTAGCCATCTTCGATACTCCATGTGGCCTCAGCCCCTATCTCTCCGGCATCCCTGTTATCCATTTCTGTCGGCGACGCTGCTGGTGTGGCAAAATCAGACGGGGCCGCAAGTTCGCCTTGGTTGTCGGTGACCACATCGGGGCTGGCCAGGTTATTTTGTACTGCACCACTTGCATTTAAGCGTAAGGCTTGATCGAGAAAATCATCCTCACGCTCTAAAAAAGGGTTGGTTAACACCACTTGCTCTAATTCAGCCTGCAGCTCAAGCGTAGACATTTGTAGCAGACGGATCGACTGCTGCAACTGCGGGGTTAACGCCAGATGCTGTGAGGTGCGAAGCTGTAAACCGACTTTCATCAGATAAAACCAATCGGGTCAAGTTAATCGCATTTACATGCGGAAATGTTCGCCAAGATAGACCCGCCGGACATTCTCATTTTCAACAATTTCGGCGGGTACCCCAGCAGCCAGAACCGTACCGGCATTGATGATGTAAGCATGGTCGCAAATACCGAGCGTCTCCCGCACATTGTGATCTGTAATCAGTACACCAATCCCGCGTTCTTTCAAAAAACGCACGATGCGTTGGATTTCAATGACCGCGATCGGGTCAACCCCTGCAAAGGGCTCATCTAACAAAACGAAGCGGGGTTTCGTCGCCAGCGCACGCGCAATTTCAACGCGCCGGCGTTCACCGCCAGACAAAGACAAGGCAGGATTGGTCCGAATATGGGTAATTTGTAAATCGGTTAGCAGCGCTTCCAACTGATCGTCAATTTGCGCTTGGGTATAGGGCTTGCCTACGCCGCGCGCAGCAGGTTGACGCTGCAATTCGAGCACCGCACGGATGTTATTTTCAACCGTCATTTTGCGAAAAACAGAGGCTTCTTGGGGTAGATAAGACAAACCAAGCCGCGCCCGCTGGTGGATGGGTAGGCGCCCAATCGATTGATCGTCAAGAAATATCTGTCCCGCATCGGTTTTGATCAGTCCAACCAGCATGTAAAAACAGGTGGTTTTACCCGCGCCGTTGGGGCCTAATAGACCGACCACTTCGCCACTTTCGACAGTTAGCGATACATCTTGGACAACCGTCCGGGTTAAGTAACTTTTTTTAAGGTGCTGGGCTACCAAGCGGCTGCGTGTCGTCATAGGGTCCAAACGAATGCGCTAAAAAATAATAAAGCCTTCATTCTCGCGGTGACCGCAAGTTGAGGCTTGGCTGTAAAGATGCGCCGGATGTGGGGGTAGCAGGTTTAGCCGGTTGCAATATGACGCGAACGCGGCCATCGGTTGTTGGGGTGCCCGCCACCGGGTTTGCGCTAGGCTTTCCCCCCTCTATGCTGTAGGTCTCACTGCGTTGATCGTAAGTAATCACGTTACCGCGGGCTTCATCGCCAACAATAACCCCTTCGAGGCGCTGAACTAGGGCCCGTTGACGCAAAATTACCTTTTCAGATTTGCCGTCATACTCAATGCGTTCTGCATAGCCCTCGTAGTATTGGTCTAGACCTTCGCGCTTTTGACGAAAGCTCGCGAGCTTGCCAGGTGCCGCTTGGCTAATCGCATATTGGTAGCCTTCTGGATCTTGCCAGAGCGTAATGGTTTCGCCCTTGATCACCATCGTGCCTTGCGTGATCACGACGTTACCGCTAAAAATATTGCGTTGTTTTAGGTCATCGTAAACCATCCGCCCCGCATCGATATTGATCGGTTTACTTTTATCGGCAGCCTCAGGCCAGACTGTCAGTGGCCACCCCACGGCGATCAACAATACGCCCAGCAGCTTTCGTGATCGATTAGCCAAGCATGCGAATCGGAGTTCACCGGTCAAGCGTCGTGGCGAAATAATGCTTATGCGGCCCATCATGCTCCATCTATTTCAGCAAACAAAGGCTTATTGTGCGCTATTTTTAGGGGCTTTGCAGCATTGGAATAGAAATTGCTTGTCAGCCACTTAAAAATCACGTCAAGCACAGCTTCTGCAAACTCAGCGGGTGCGGCTGGAGGTGCGGGCTAGCGGAAAAAGGGTGGCTTGAACTCGCCTTTCTAAGGTCAAGGTACGGGCTGTGTTGTCTAATATCAACCCTTCTCCCTGCAGCACACTCGCGCCGCGCTGGATCGTGACCAGCGCATCCGTTTTGATTAAGTCATCATCGGGCAGTAGCGTGAGTAGGTCACTCTCTACCGTTAAGGCCGGGGTCTCTGCGAAAGCCGCCTGCGTCAGCACAACCCCACGTGATAAGTCAATCTGCTGTTTCTGCGTGTCGGCTTCGGTAGTCAGCCATGCCTCTTCAGCGCGAATGGCGCGGGCACCTCGACGCATCGCAGGGTTTTCCTCTGTCGCTACGATAGGCTGCCGTAACCAAGCGCTACCATCGCCTGGAAAATGGCGCAGCTCTTGCGCTTGTAAGCGATAGGAAGCAAGGCCATCGCGGTCAAAGCGGGTCAAGACCACTTGCTCAATGATAAAATCGGGTTTATCACGTGGGGTCGGGCGACGTGGAGCATCATTGCTTTGTTGCAAGCGTTGCGCGAACCAGCCTGTCGCTAGCGCCAATCCAGCCAACAATAATAAAACCACGAGCCCCCAAAGCCGTTCACGCCACATAGCTTGCCACCAGTCCAGCGAGTTTGCCCTGGGCTTGTAAAATAAAATCACACGCTTCACGCACTGCCCCTGCCCCAGCAGGCGCCTGACTTTGCCAGTGCAAGTAGGGCTGCATGACCGCCGGCGTTGAAGGAACCCCTGCTGCAAAAATGGCACGCGTCATTACAGGTAGATCGACCACATCATCGCCCATGTAACCGCAGACGGCGGGGCCTACCCCTAAGTCCTGTTGCAATTGCGAAAAAGCGGCGGCTTTATCGTGAATCCCTTGCTGAACCCAGGTCAAGCCGAGTTCCTGGGCGCGCTGCGCGACCATCGGAGAACGGCGGCCCGTGATAATCGCCGTACGAATACCCGCTTGCTGCAACAGTTTGAGGCCGTGTCCATCCAGAGTGTGGAAGGCTTTGAGCATTTCTCCGTCCGGGCCATAATAAAGGCGGCCATCGGTGAGCACCCCATCGACATCAAAAATCATGACCTGCACGTTTGCCGCACGGCTTACCGCATCAGCGACCAAGGTTGAGCCAATCAGAAAATCTGTCATCAGACCACCTTCGCATGAAATAGGTCATGAATATTCAAGGCCCCCACCAATACACCTTGCGGATTCACCACTAAAAGCTGGGTAATATGATGTTGTTCCATCAGTTGCGCCGCACTGTCGGCCAACAGATCAGGGCCAATGGTGCGGGGGTTGGCCGACATGACGGCTGCAATCGTCAGTTGGTGAAACTCGCTCGCGGTTGTCACCGGGGTTGCCAACACACGTCGCAGATCGCCATCAGTAAAAATGCCGATTACCCGTTGCTCAGCATCAACCACAGCGGTCATCCCCATGCGCTTGCGAGACATTTCGAGCAAGGCGTCGGCCAAACTTGCTGACTGACTGACCACAGGCATGGCTTCGCCAGTTCGCATGACATCCCGCACATGCGTTAAGAGGCGACGCCCTAATGCACCACCAGGATGAGACCGTGCAAAGTCTTCTTCGCGGAAGCCACGCGCCGACAGCAATGCCACCGCCAAGGCATCGCCAAGGGCCAACGCTGCCGTGGTGCTGGCAGTAGGGGCAAGATTGAGCGGGCAAGCTTCTTTTTCAACCGCAGCATTCAAGTGTACCGTCGCCAGTTGCGCCATGCTCGATTGGGGTTTTCCGGTCATCGCGATCAGCGTCGCCCCCATCCGTTTAATCAATGGCATGATCGCCATCAACTCAGCACTCTCGCCCGAATTGGAAATCGCAATAAAAACGTCTTGGGCGGTGACCATACCTAAATCACCATGACTCGCTTCTGCCGGATGCACAAAAAAAGCTGGGGTACCGGTACTGGCCAGTGTGGCCGCCAACTTACGGCCGATATGGCCGGATTTGCCAATCCCCGAGACCACGACACGACCTTGACAAGCGAGTATCGTGCGCACCGCTTGCGCAAACTGAGCATCAAGATTGCGCTGCAAATTATCAATTGCAGCGGCCTCTATCTGTAACACCTCACGACCCAGCGCAATCAGTGGCGCGTCTTCTAACGACGCAGAAGAGATTAAATTTTTTACGACATTCATAGTTTGGCAACAGGCAGTTGGCGCTACACTAGTGGAAACAATAATTCAGTGAGGCAGTATAACGTATGGACTCTGTGCTGCAACTTACCCTATTGCTGCTTGGGGCGGCGGTTTGCGTGGTGGCCTTATTCCGTAAATTCAATTTGCCCCCGCTGCTAGGTTATTTGGTGGTTGGGATTGTGTTGGGGCCTCACTCTCTGGGCATGGCCAGCAATACCCCGGGCGCCCAACATCTGGCTGAATTTGGCGTGGTTTTCTTGATGTTTTCAATTGGCCTGGAATTCAGCCTGCCAAAACTGAAAGCGATGCGCAGAACGGTCTTTGGTCTCGGTTTGGCGCAAGTCTTTCTAACCATTGCCCTAACCTTGTCAGGGGCGGCTGTGCTGGCTTACGTGTTACCGCAATACTGGCAAGTCAGTTGGCAAGGCGCATTCGCGTTGGGCGGGGCGCTAGCCATGTCATCCACAGCGATTGTGATGAAGGTCATGGCCGAACGGCTGGAACTCGAATCGCCACATGGACGTGAAGTGACCGGCATTCTGTTATTTCAGGATATCGCCGTGGTCCCATTGCTGATTCTGGTTCCGGCACTGGCAGCACCCAGCGAAGATTTACCGTTTCGTCTCGGGTTAGCGCTGTGTAAAGCGGCCTTGGTTCTGTTTATTTTGCTGTTTGTCGGCCAAAAATTGATGCGTAGCTGGCTGCACTTCGTTGCCAGCCGGCGCTCTCAAGAGCTGTTTATGCTCAACCTGCTCTTAATCACGCTCGGGCTAGCCTATATCACCGAGGTCAGCGGCCTCTCATTGGCGTTAGGTGCATTTGTTGCCGGCATGTTGATTGCGGAAACAGAATATCGTCATCAGGTGGAAGAAGATATCAAGCCGTTTCGCGATGTCTTATTGGGACTCTTTTTTGTGACGATTGGCATGCAACTGGATCTGCGGGTCGTCCAGCACCAGTTTCCGATCGTGGCGCTACTAATGCTTTTACCGGTCCTCTTGAAACTGGTGGTCATTACCGGCTTAACCCGCTGGTTTGGTGCGCCGAGCGGCACCGCGTTACGCACCGGGCTTTATCTAGCCTCTGCGGGGGAGTTTGGCTTGGTGTTGATCAATCAGATCGCAGGTTTGAATTTATTAGATCCGGTTTTGCTGCAAAGTATTCTGGCAGCGATGTTGCTCTCGATGTTGTTGGCCCCATTTATGATCCAGCACGCAGATCGGATTGTATTGCGGGTTTCCAGTACTGAATGGATGCAACGATCACTCGAATTACACAAAATTGCGGCCCGCAGCATCGTCACGAAAAAACATGTTGTCATCTGTGGCTTTGGCCGCAGCGGCCAGCATTTAGCGCGGTTTTTAGAGCAAGAACAGATCCCCTATGTGGCGCTCGATTTAGATCCTGATCGGGTGCGTGAGGCAGCTGCAGCGGGTGATTCGGTGGTCTATGGCGATGCGGGACGGCGTGAGGCGCTAAGTGCCGCCGGGATTCAACGTGCTGCTGCTATTGTGGTGACCTATACGGATACCGCTTCAGCACTGAAAGTACTCCACCATAGCCATGAGTTGGCGGCGCAGGTGCCGGTCATTGTACGTACGCTCGATGACCGAGAAATCAATAAACTACAGCAAGCAGGCGCGGCCGAGGTTGTCCCTGAGATACTTGAAGGTAGTTTGATGTTAGCCTCGCATGCACTGGTATTGCTGGGGGTCCCGTTACACCGTGTTGTGCGCCGAGTTCAGCAAGCCCGGGATGAACGCTACAGCATGTTGCGCGGTTATTTCGGTGGACAAAGCGATGCGGCGGATGACATTACCAGCGACAGTGAATCTGTTCGGCTACATTCAATCCCGATCACGGCGGGCGCAGCCTGTATTGGTCAGACCCTCGCGCAACTCGGATTGGCTGCGATCGGCGTGGAAGTCATGGCAATTCGGCGCCGCGATGTCCGTGCTAATAACCCCGATCAGCAGACCGTCATTCAGATTCATGATGTTGTTGTCGCCCGTGGCAAACCCGAAGCGCTAACCCTGGCCGAAGCGCGCTTGCTGGAAAAATAGCGCGGCGCTGAACAACCTCATAAAAAAAACCTCTCACAAGAGAGGCTTTTTTTACTTTGCTTCGTAATACTGGAACTACGGTACGGTCAATCCTTGTTTAGAAACGCAGACAGGCCGTTAGATTCTGATCTATCGTGGCAACGTTGTAGACCGCAGCGGCAACTTGTGCGGTTGCATTTGCAGCGGCATTCACTGCCGTAGCACGGAAGGACCCGGTATTGCCAACGCTATCGTCAACTTGCGCATCTATGGCCTGCGCATAACGTGCCGGCAAGCTGCCCGCACATACCACCACGCCTGATAATGCCCCAGTTGGCCCAGTTAGCGTTGCGGCGGTACCCGCTTGAATACCCAACAAACCACCAGCCGCATGAGAAGGTTGCAGACCTTGCTGGGCGATCCCCACGCCACCACCCGTCATAAAACCTGCCAAACGCGTGTGTTGCCAAAATAGAGAGGATTCATTACCGACGGCAGGGGCAACGTTATACAAGCTATTGTAGACTCCATTACCAGTACCGTTATTGGCACCATTAAAACGGTTAGCGGCCTGCGCATCATCCCCAGGCACCGCTCGGTAGCGATCCTGGTAGGCGTAGTATGCTGCCGAGACACCACGCATGTCATTGATCACGTTTTTAATCTTGCTGTTCTCAATCAGCTCTTGGCCTTTCAATACACCGCCCAATAACAGGCCAATGATGACCAAGACAATGGCGATTTCAACCAAGGTAAAGCCACGTTGCTGTGTATGATTAATGACTCGCATGAAACACTCCTTTAATGGCAATCTTCACGTTACATCTAACCAGAAATCGGCAAAAATGCAAACTCAAAAGCGCAAACAATTGATAACTTAATGCCCTGCTGGCATCGGTTTGTGGTTTTCTAGCTCACGTAGGCGCTGGCTCATTAACAGAAAATCGCGTTGGTCCATCCATTCGCCTGCAGCCAGCATGCCGCCTAATAAGACTTTAGCGGTCTCAATCTCACCCAAGTCTTCCAAAATAAACACTTCTAACTGCCTTGCCCAGTGGGGAAGCTTGGCCTCAGCCGGCGCATGCCGGAGTTGATTCGCATATTGCCTCGCTAACCCTTTCCCTGTCGCGCGCTCCATTGACGTTTTTCCAAACTGATGCTGCGCAACATAAACAGCATGTACCAACCAGGGCCAATAGGCAGCTGGATTTGCTGAGAAATGCGTTGCAGCAAAATCCAGCATGGTTTGCTGCTGACTCGCCGAACCGCTCTCCCCGTAGATTCGGGTTGCCAGCATCATCGCATAGCGGCCTGGTAGGCTGCCAACTGCTTGTAGTGGTTGGCTTAACGCCAAGGCCAACCATTGTTGTAGCACGGCGTAGTCTAGGTCATGCCAGCGCACTGGCTGTTGCAGTGCTGGATGCGGCAAGGTCGATGCTGAGCGCAACCCACTCTCTGCCGTTTGCGCCCATAAGACAGCGGCATAGCCGGCTAACAACGGGTCATTGAATGATTGTAATTGCCACTGTAATCGTGTTGGTGGGGGCTCTATCGCTGTCATCTCTTGGCGTTGTTGCCGGATAGATTGCGAAAGCCAGGCATTAGCCCCTAGGAAAGCCAGTATTCCGACGAGCAGGCTCTGCCTAACATACTGGCGAGTATGAGATATCAACAACTCGCCCTCCAAACATCGACATCAACCATTTGCGGCATTACCGGCCAGCAATTTGCGTACAATTGGATTGAACACTCTGACCCAGTCTTGGGTAAATTGATCTGCACAGGCATTTAACTCCGTAATGGCGCGCATGGCCGACTTTTTGAATTGACGGTCAGCGCGCGGATGTGTCATGGCCTCAAACGCATCTAATATAGCAATCAATTTAGCGCCCGGATGAATTTGTTGTGCGTTCAGTGCAAGCGGGTAGCCCGTTCCATCCAGACGCTCATGATGCTGCAAAACCATTTCAGCCGCATCCGACCAGCCGGCCATACGCTCTAACAAGCCTGCGCCTAATACTGTGTGCTGACGAACTTGGGCAAGTTCGACATCATCCAAGCGTCCCTCTTTGGTCCAGATACTTTCGGGTAGCATCGCCATGCCTATATCGTGGATATAGATTGCCGCTTCCAATTGGACGGGATCCACGGGATGCCCGGCTGCGGCATTCGTCTGCATCGCTAACTGTAATAGTCGGTCTGTTCGCCCCTCCCAGTACCCCGAACGCTTTTCCAGCTGCAAACTCATCTGCCGGAAAAACCGCAAATCCTCTTTTTGCTCTTCTGCGGCCGTTTCGTTGTAAATATCCGCTTTGGCCTCAGGTTGTGGCAAAGACACTTCTGTGATGTGTGGCTGCACCACCTCGCCGCCGGTAATCTTCTGCACCGCAGCCCGTGCCATATCATCCACTTCATCACGGTTTGCCATGTAAAGATCGCGCATCGCTTGCAACATTTCTGGCAAATGCAAGCTGGCTAAGGATTGCCCGGCTGACATATATTGTGCGGTTAAGCGAATCCGGTCCAATACCAGCAAAATGACTTCGCCGACCAAGGGCGTAAAACGCAGCGCGCCCGCCCGTATCGCGCCAACGAGATCTTCTAGTGGGTGGGCGATCGTGACGATACCCTCCAGATTACACATTGCTGCGTTGCTTTTAACGGTATGTAGCGCGCGGAATAAGGCGTTCAATTCAGCCCGGTCTTGCGGATTTCGGGATAGGTTCTGTAAGTGCTCCTCGACTTCCTGCATGCTCATTGGAAAAACATCGAGGTATTCTTGTAAATCCTCTAACTGCTGCTCGCGCTGTTCTGCTAACTGTTGGTTTAGCTCTACGTCGTAGCCCATGTGTCATCCTCCCTGTTCAGGATATCACTCACTTTTGGATCAGTTCTATCTGCTTGCGGCCGGTTAAGTGTTGCCGACAACAACGCCCCCATTAATAGGGCGCATTTACTCTCTTTACGGCGATCACGCTCAGAACCTGAGATAGAAAATGAACAATCAGTGAGGATATAGGTTGGACTAAGGCAGTGACATCGAATCGATAAGACTAAGGGGCGCTTAGGGTCGCTGCAGAATACACAGGAACCTCGGTCGTGATGGTTTGGGTTTTGCCTGCGCTGAGAAAGACCAATGTCAGTGGCACCCCCTCGCCTGCTCGTAAATTATGCAGCAAGTCCGTTAAAACTAAGTGGGGTCCTCCTGCTTTAAGGATCAATTCGCGCCCCGCCAATAACTCCAGAGAAGGGATTAAACGGCTACGCATCACCCCCTCCTGCACGGTAACCTCCTGTAAGGCCACTCGTCTGGCCATCGGACTGCTGGCGGCAATCAAAGTCGCTCGGGTATCGCTTAACAGCGTGAGAAAGATTGCAGCATGCCGCTGCCCTTCGATCGTCGCGCGCGTCCATGCCTGCTTAATGACAATCGCCTGGATAGTAGCCGAGCGCCCCTCTGCCCGACCTATTCCGGCACTGAATAAGAACAATAAACACCCAACAATCGTTGCGGACCAGGGCCCACGACTGCGAAAAAAAACGAATTTCATCGACATCGCTTGCAGCAAAAGAGGCTAACAATATGCCGTGAGGCAGACTTGCTGTTAACTAGGGCAAACCATGAGCAGCTTAAGGTAAGGTGTACAATCTTACCTATTGCATTACAGATGAAAATCTAGGCAAACTTATTCGCTTTCTCTGAGCACAGACAGATATCAGGGATAATTAGAGATTAAGCTGTTTAGCCTACTCACCTATTATGAACATCGTCATTTTGGCGGCCGGCATGGGTAAACGCATGCAGTCGGCGCTGCCTAAGGTCTTACATCCGATTGCCGGAAAACCCTTGCTTGCGCACGTGGTTGATGCTGCCCGCCAACTTCACCCCACTACCCTCACGATTGTTTATGGGCATGGTGGCAATATCGTCCGTGAACGCCTGCCAGAGACTGATTTACAGTGGGCCAAGCAAGAACCACAATTAGGGACCGGGCATGCGGTACAGCAAGCTGTGCCACAACTGAACGACGCCGTGCCCACGCTGGTGCTCTATGGCGATGTGCCTCTTACTAAGGCCGCGACCCTACAAACACTTGTCGCCACCGCCGGTAACGACAAACTCGCGCTGCTCACCCAAGTTCTGGCCGACCCTACTGGCTATGGTCGGATTGTGCGTGACTCTAGTACGGGGAACATTCAGCGCATCGTTGAACAAAAAGATGCCACCGATACCGAGAAAGCGATCACCGAAACCAATACCGGGATTCTTGTCGCACCCACACCCGCGCTCAAGCGCTGGTTGGCAGGGTTATCGAATCAAAATGCCCAAGGCGAGTACTACCTCACGGACATCGTGTCTGCTGCCGTTGCGGACGGTGTGCCTGTCGTCGCCAGCCATCCGAATGCCGAATGGGAAACCCTCGGTGTGAACAGCAAAGTCCAGTTGGCCGAATTAGAGCGCTTGCATCAGCAAAATCTCGCCCGGGCACTACTTGAACAAGGCGTCACCTTAGCCGACCCGGCCCGCATTGATATTCGCGGGCAGCTCAACTGCGCACGCGAAGTATTCATTGATGTGGGCTGCGTATTTGAAGGCACGGTCAGCGTGGACGAAGGGGCGCAGATTGGCCCTTACTGCGTGATTAAAAACGCTACCATTGGTGCGGGGGTTAAGCTCGCCGCCTACACCCATATTGAAGACGCCACGGTCGGCAGCGCCAGTGTGATTGGCCCGTTTGCCCGTTTGCGTCCCGGCACCCAATTGGCCGAAGACGTGCATATCGGTAATTTTGTCGAAGTTAAAAACAGCCAGATTGCCGCACATTCCAAAGCCAACCATCTCGCTTATGTCGGCGATGCCGATGTCGGTAGCCGCGTCAATATTGGCGCAGGCACTATCACCTGCAATTACGATGGCGCCAACAAGTTCCGCACCATTATCGAAGACGATGTGTTTATCGGCTCCGACTCGCAATTGGTCGCCCCCGTGCGTGTGGGCGCAGGGGCCACTCTTGGCGCGGGCACCACGCTTACCAAAGACGCGCCCGCCGGGCAGCTGACGGTGAGCCGTAGCAAACAAATTTCGATTGAAGGCTGGCAACGGCCCGTCAAGATCAAAAAGTAAGGACAGACTATGTGTGGAATTGTCGGTGCAGTCGCTCAACGGGATGTGGTGCCAATTTTATTAGAGGGCTTACGCAAGCTTGAATATCGTGGCTACGATTCAGCCGGTTTAGCCTACCTGGATGCTGAAAATAACTTGCAACGTTTGCGTGCCGTGGGGCGCGTAGTCGAACTAGAAAACCAAGTGACGGCCCACCATGCGCAAGGACAAACCGGCATCGCCCATACCCGTTGGGCCACGCACGGCGTACCCAGTGAACGCAATGCCCACCCGCACGCGAGCGTGGGTGGCGCACATCAAGTGGCCGTTGTTCATAACGGCATTATTGAAAATCACGAACCCATGCGCCAGCGCTTGCAAGGTTTGGGTTATACCTTTTTGTCCGATACCGACACCGAAGTCATTGCGCACTTGGTGCACTACAACCTCAGCCAAGGGTTGGAATTTTTTGCGGCGGTACAAAGCGCCGTACGTGAACTTGAAGGGCTGTTTGCGATTGGCGTGCTTAACCCCGCCCAGCCGCACCGTGTGATTGCCGCCCGCAAAGGCGCGCCACTCTTAGTCGGGGTTGGTGAGGGTGAGAACTTTATCGCCTCCGATGCCTCCGCGCTCCTGCAAGTCACCCGCAATATGGTGTACTTGGAAGAAGGCGATATGGTTGATTTGCGCTTAGATGGCTACACCATCGTCGATACCCAAGGTCAAACCGTACAGCGTCCCGTCGTTGAAAGTAAGCTTAGTGCCGACGCCGTCGAGCTCGGCCCCTACGACCACTACATGCAAAAAGAAATTTTTGAGCAACCTGGTGCTCTCGCCAATACGCTCGAAATGGTCAGCAATGCCAGCGCGCTTTCGCCCAATTTGTTTGGTGCAGAAGCCGTTGATATTTTTGCCCGCACCCAACAAATCTTGATTCTGGCTTGTGGCACCAGCTACCACGCCGCGTGCGTCGCCCGCTATTGGTTAGAAAGCGTGGCGGGCCTGCCGACTACCGTCGAAATTGCCAGCGAATACCGCTACCGCACCAGCGTGGCCTTACCCAACACCTTGGTGATGACCATTTCGCAATCCGGTGAAACCGCCGATACCATCGCCGCGCTTCAACATGCCAAGTCACTCGGCATGAACGACACCCTCACCATTTGCAACGTACCCGAATCTGCGCTAATTCGCCAAAGCAAGCTGCGCTTCCTTACCCGCGCAGGCCCAGAGATTGGCGTGGCGTCGACCAAAGCCTTTACCACCCAGCTCGCCGCCTTGTTTGTACTGGTCTTGGTGTTAGCGAAACAACGCGGGCAACTCGCCCCAGCACAAGAGCAAGAGCTGCTCGCCGCGCTGCGCCACTTGCCCGCCGCCATGCAACACGTGCTGGAGATTGAACCGCAAATTCAAACTTGGGCCAAAGCATTTGCCGATAAGCGCCACACCCTCTTCCTCGGACGCGGTGTGCATTACCCCATCGCTCAAGAAGGCGCACTCAAGCTCAAAGAAATCACCTACATTCATGCTGAAGCTTATGCTGCGGGTGAACTCAAGCATGGCCCGCTCGCGCTGGTGGACGCCGACATGCCCGTCGTAGTGGTCGCACCGAACGATGCGCTCATCGACAAACTCAAATCTAATCTGCAAGAAGTGCGTGCCCGGGGGGGCGAGCTGTTTGTCTTTGCCGACCGCGACACGCACATCAGCGAAGAAGATGGCGTGCATGTGATTAACCTCGTTGATCACGCCGGCCTGCTCTCGCCAATCCTGCATGTATTGCCATTGCAATTGTTGTCGTATCACGCCGCGCTCGTCAAAGGCACGGATGTGGACAAGCCGCGCAATCTTGCGAAATCTGTCACAGTTGAGTGACAGATTTCGCACGCGGCTTGCGGCGCAGGCTAACGTGAGCAAAGCGAACGTTAAGCGTAGCGGCCGTAGCCACAAACGCAGCTAAATTTGGGCTATAAATACGCTGGCAAATTTCCGGTTTAGGGCGACCCTCATATCGCGTCGCGATGTGATGGGGAGACCACAAGCCAGGAACTCGCTTCATTGGGCCAGTTACTTACGGCTCCAATAAGCCCTTGCCGCCACCCCTAGCAACAGCCCCCAACAGGCAGCGCTGATACCCAATAGCGATATACCGGAGGCGGTGACAAGAAAGGTCAACAAAGCGGCATCCCGCTCACGCGTTTCTTGTAATGCATTGGCCAAACTTTGACCAATCGTGCTTAACAGGGCCAACCCAGCAATAAGCGCAATTAAGGCGCCAGGCATGGCCGAAAATAAACTGATCACCGACGCGCCCGCCAAGCCGACCAAGCAATAAAACACACCGGCAAATACCGCTGCTATGTAGCGTTTTTCAGGGTCAGGATGCGCATCGCGGCCCAAACAAATCGCTGCAGTGATGGCCGCGAGGTTGAGGGCAAAACAGCCAAAAGGGGCCAGCAAAACGGTGGCGATACCGGTCCAACCAATCAAGTTAGAAATAGGCGGTTGATAGCCTGCGGCACGCAATGTCGCCGCACCTGGGGCATTTTGTGATGTCATCGTGACCACAAACAAGGGTAAAGCCAGGTTCAGCACAGCGGCCACATCAAAGATCGGCGTTATCCATACCGGCTTGGCCCAATGCAACGATATTTGCTGCCAGGATAATAATCCTTCCGCATTAGCGACGAGCATGCCCATCACCAAAGCCAGGGGCACCGCAGTCCGTGGCGCCCAAGGCCGCACCAAAATATAAGCGAGCAACATCAGGCTGCCCAACAAAAGATGCGCTTGCAATGTGCTGAAGGCCTGTAAACCAAACTGCAACAAAATACCCGCCAACATGGCAGCCGCTAAAGACGGCGGCAGATGCTGCAGCAAGCGGTCAAACCACCCGGTAAACCCTACCAGCGCAATCAGTAAACCCGCCACCATAAAAGCACCGATCGCCGCAGGCATCGCCACCCCTGCGCCACTCACAATCAGCATCGCGGCACCCGGTGTTGACCAAGCCGTCGCAATCGGTGTTTTGTAATATAAGGATAAGCCGATGCTGGTCAGGCCCATGCCTAATCCGAGTGCCCACATCCATGAGCTTAATTGCGCCGCATCAGCACCCAGTGTTTGTGCCGCTTGAAAAATGATGGCAACCGAGCTGGTGAAGCCCACCAAGACAGTCACGAAGCCGGCTACCAGCGCTGATAGAGAAAGGTCTTGCCAGATTTTTTGCATATTGTTGGGCTGCTGTTTACATTGGCAGCGAGCTTAACCCTCGCTGTTACCGTTAGCCTTATTTGAAGGGGGTGCAGAGGTTGAGGGCGGGGCAACAATGGTATTTGCATCCTGCCCGAATAAAATTGCCCGTGCCTCAGCGGTCACTGTCGGCTGGGTATTGATTTGCTGAGCTTTTGCGTAAGCAGCCTGGGTGGCGGGCCGGGCCGCAATTTGCTGAAACCAGCGCTGCAAGCTGGGAAAGTCCGCCAAATTTTGTTGCTGTCTTGCGTGTGGCACGATCCAAGGGTAACAAGCGATATCCGCGATCGTGTATTCCCCTCGTCCACTGCCTGCAATAAAGTCACGCTTAGTAAGTTGCTTGTTTAGGACCGCATAGAGTCGGGCGGTTTCTTTGACGTAGCGGTCAATCGCATAAGCGATACGCTCCGGGGCATATTGCGTAAAGTGGTGGTTTTGCCCAGCCATTGGGCCCAGCCCAGCCATCTGCCAGTAGAGCCATTGCAGCGTTTGCTGCCGGCCGCGTAGGTCTTGTGGCAAAAACCGGCCCGTTTTTTCGGCTAAATATTGAAGAATTGCGCCAGACTCGAATAGGCTGAGTGGTGGGCCGCCATCAGCCGGTGCATGGTCAACCAAGGCTGGAATGCGATTATTCGGGGCAATACGCAAGAACTCCGGCTGAAACTGTTCGCCCTGACTGATATTCACTGGCAATAAACGGTACGGCAGCCCTAGCTCTTCGAGTAAGAGTGTAATTTTATGCCCGTTAGGGGTGGTCCAGTAGTAGAGATCTAGCATAATGGGTCGAAATAGAAAGTCAGGTTGGCAGTATAGCGTGTTGCACCGGTTCGAGTATCCGCAGCAAAAACCGTTTGCACATGCCTGACGTACACCGACTATTGGTCTTATCTTTTTCCTGGAACCTGACGCTATGGACACATTGCTAACCCTCAACCTGGATCAAGGAGAGTGGCACACCTGGGGCCCGGGGGTTGAGGGTAAATTGCTGGCGGAAGAAAACGGGGCAGAATCATGTTTGATTTGGATGCAGCCCGGCGCTTCCTGGCCTTCACACCCACACCCAGCCGAAGAAGAAACCCTGGTCATCCAAGGTGAGTTGATCGCGGATGGGGTTGTTTTGAAAGCGGGGGATTTTCACTTGGCACAAGCAGGCAGCGCCCATGGCGAACTGCTCGCCCCACACGGCGCGCTGTTCTTTATTCGCTACGCCGTATCACGTGATCACTATCATTTTGATGCCGTATCGGCTATTGCCCCATGATGACTCCCGTTGATCAGGAAACAACCCAGCTCACAGATTGGGTCAGCACGATTGCGGCGCGCAGCACGACGGCATCGGCAGCCGAGCAGCAGCTAGCCAATCAGGCTTTTCTTGCGTTTTATCAGCGCACCAGTGCGCGCGCTCACGCCTTGATTCGGCGAATTGTTGGTGACGATGCAGCGGAAGATGTGCTGGAAGAAGCTTACTGGCAGATCTGGCGGGACGCCGCCCGTTACAGCGCGAGCCGTGGCTCACCCATGGCCTGGTTATTGATGATTTGCCGCTCGCGCGCCTTGGATTGGTTGCGCCGACAAGAACAGTTTGTGGCCCTTGATGAACAACACAATCACCAGCCAGATACGCTCTTTAGCACGCCGCCTGACGTCATTGAAACAACGCAACAGCAAACCTTAATCCAGAAAGCCTTGCAAGCGCTGGATAGCAAGGAACGTCAACTGATTGCCTGTGCCTATTTTAAAGATATGTCACACAGTGAAATTGCGCAGCATTGCCAGATGCCAATTGGCTCCGTTAAAACTGTTTTACACCGCGCCGTGCTCAAATTGCGCGCCGAACTTGTCCCCGTATCAGAAGAAATGAGGCCGTTATGACTAATCGCCCCGCACCCACAGCAGCCGACACCGCCGTTTCCACCTTATCGCGTGACATCCAATCGCCCACCTGGATGCGTAGTTCTTTGCAGGAAAACAACCTGTTACCTGCCGATATCGTGACTATGTTAAATCTTGCGCAACACGCCGATGCATCCTCCCCTACGTTAGCGTTTCAACCAGCGCTAGAACGTGTGAGCGCACGTCTACAAGCGCGCATTCAACAGCAACAGCACGCCGTGACAACAATTCGGGCGGGCGAAGGTAGTTGGGAGACGTTACTGCCTGGTGTAGCCATGAAGGTTTTACAACGCCATGCCAACACGCAATCCTATCTATTACGGCTGGCGCCCGGTGCCGTTGTCCCCGCGCATCGCCACACCCATACGGAAGAATGCATTGTCTTACAAGGGGAAGTCCGAATGGCAAACCTTCATGTCAAAGAGGGCGGCTATCACCGCGCACCCGCGAGTGTCGCCCACGATGCAGTTACGTCACCAACAGGTGCCCTGCTTTACCTTCGTGGTGGCATTCCGAGCCGTAAAGACTTACGCTGGCAAGCCAGCGGTATGCTTGGCCTATTACTGTCGCTTTTTAGGCAGTGGCGCGGCGGCGCGCTTCACAAAGCGTGAAAAAATCGATCCCTAAACTGGGATCGAGTAATGCGATAATAGCGTTTCACAGTAGAAACGCTATGTCTTCAACCCGTCCTGATTCACCCTGTATTGGTGTCTGCTCAACCTTATACGATGATGTTTGTCGAGGTTGTGGTCGTCATGTCATGGAAGTGGCCAACTGGGTATTCTTTGATGCGGAAGAAAAAGAGCGGGTTTGGCAACGCATCAGCCAAGAAGGTCACTGGCCCTGCTTTGAGCGGTTTCCGCGCTTCACCCATGTCACCTCAGAAAAAGACATAGGCGGATAAGACCCCAAGCTCGGTGGCAGTAAGGCTTGATGACGAATCAAAATAGTACTTGTATTGCTCAATATCTACATAGGGAGAAAATAATGAAATTTATGGGATTTACACTCGGTTTGATTGCGCTATGCTCGACGCAATTAACAGGCTGTGGCTCAACAACGCCCATGCAAGTTGGCGACAGTAGCGCCAAAACAGTGGCTACCGGTTCTGCGGGCGGTGAAAATGCGCAAGGGGCTAATCCGCAACTTGAAAAGTGTGAAAAAACGCTGGGTACTATTGCACTGGTAGAAGACCAGGGTGCAGATTGGTATCGTATCCTCACCACGAACTACAAGTTAGGGCCAACTTCTCAAGTCCTCAAGCTCCTGATACAGCAATCAAATTGCTTTGTCGTCGTTGAGCGTGGCGCAGCAATGCGGAATGTAATGGGCGAACG
The DNA here is from genome assembly GCF_003335215.1 of Parvibium lacunae. Taxonomy (GTDB): domain Bacteria; phylum Pseudomonadota; class Gammaproteobacteria; order Burkholderiales; family Burkholderiaceae_D; genus Parvibium; species Parvibium lacunae. Next base: position 143,510 of record NZ_QPGB01000005.1, read on the forward strand.
AGCGCTTGAGCAGACCGGTGAGTTACGTGGCAATAGCAATTTCGGCAAGGGCCAAATGGTGTCGGCTGATTACACCTTAAATCCCAGTATTACCTTTAGCGCCAACGATACCGGTGGTATGGGCGCCAATGTCGCCAGTTTTATCCCAGGCCTGTCGGCTGTCGCTGCGGTAGCGGGATCAGTAAAATCTCGTGAGGCATCCACTTTGCTCACCCTAATTGATAACCGCTCAGGCGTTCAATTGGCTGCCGCTGAGGGCAGTGCGAAAAAATGGGATTTAGGTCTATTTGGTGGCCTATTTGGCGGCAGTGCAGCGGGTAGCATGGGCGGGTACACGAAGACACCGGAAGGTAAAGTCCTAGTAGCCGCATTTTTAGACTCATATAACCAAGTGGTTAAGGCAGTCAAGAACTATAAAGCCCAAACAGTTGAAGGTGGCTTGGGTACAGGTGGCGCACTCGGCGTTCAGGGTGGTAGCACGCCAGCTTCTCAGAAAGTTGACCAAGAGCGTCGCGCTAACCGCACTCGTGTTGCCCCAACACCGCCAGCGACACCCTCAAACAAAACCAAATAATCGATTACGCGCTCACAGTCGGTAATGCACCTTTTCCTGTGGGCGCCTAATCGCAGTTGGGTAGTGTTTGTTTAAATAATTTATTTTATTACGCTTGATGTATCACGACAGTGCGAGGAGTCTGGCCCGCCAACCAATCCAACACGTTGTGAATCGCCAGTTCGGCCATGGCTTGGCGTGCCGTGCGGGTAGCACTGCCAATATGGGGGGTGAGCACGACATTTTCCAGCGCGACTAAATCTGGATTGATGGTCGGTTCACCTTCAAACACATCTAGCCCTGCAGCAGCAATTTGTTGGGTTTGCAGAGCATGGGCGAGAGCCGCGTCATCAATCACGCCACCGCGGGCAATGTTAACCAGTACCGCATGCCGAGGCATCTGCAGAAACTCAGCATGGCCCAGGAGGTGGTGGCTTTCACGGGTATACGGTACAGCTACAACGACAAAATCACTGTGCGCCAATAGCTTTTCTCGGGAGACATACTCAACCCCAACCGGCGCGTGCTTACTTGGCTGTCGGTTATGGTATTGCACGCGCATGGCGAATCCTTGAGCACGCTGCGCGATAGCCGCACCGATTCGACCCATGCCATAAATGCCCAGCGTCCGGTGATGAATATCTGCCCCAAGAAACATGTCCAGCGCCCAAGGCTGGCTCGGCTGCCACTGGCCACGACGAATAAACCGATCTGCCTCAGTCAGCCGCCGTGCCGCGGCCAACAGTAATGCCCAGGCATGATCAGCCGTCGCCTCGGTCAATACGTTGGGCGTGTTGCTGACTTGAATGCCGCGCGCTTGGCAGGCGGCAATATCAATATTGTTATAGCCAACCGCAACATTGGCAATGAAGGCCAAATACGGGGCTGCAGCAAGCAAAGAGGCATCGATTTTTTCTGTAATGCAGCTAATCAGCGCGTGGCACGGCGCTGCCCGTGCTTGAAGGGTGGAGGGCGACCACACAGCATCGGTGGGGTTAGTGATCAGGGTTGCCTGCTGTTCGAGCTGTTGCCAGAGTGCCGGCGAAACGAGCGGCGCAATGCGCCGGGTAATCAGAACCTGTGGCCGATTCACGGGGTTTGTAACAAGGTCTGAACATCCGCCAATAACGCAGTGGGGTTACCATGTTTGGCAAACAAACGGACTTGTCCTTGGCGATCAAAAATATAACTGCCTGCAGTGTGGTCAATGGTGTAGGTATCCGGGCGTGTTCCAGGGACTTTTTGGTAGAACACTTTCATCTCTTGCGCCAGTTTGGCCGTGGCAACCGCATCACCCCGCAGACCAAGAAAACGGGGGTCAAATTTCGGCACATACTCAGCAAGCAGCGCTTGGGTATCGCGTTCGGGATCAACCGTCACAAAGAGCACTTGCAGTTGCGCGCTGCTGCCCGGTTTAGCGGCCTCTAATGACTGCATGACTTGCGCCCACTCCGAGAGCGCGGTAGGACATGCATCGGGGCAATGGGTAAAACCAAAAAAGAGTGCCACAATCTTGCCCTTGAAATCAGCCATTTGACGTGGCTGTCCAGTGTGGTCAGTCAGGGTGAATTTTGCGTGGATATTGCCACCTGTAACGTCGGTGTTGTGAAAACTCGGGGCGGGCTGGCAAGCAACGATTAAGCTGATGAGTGCCAGCAGGGCATAGCGCCATTCGAGTCGAGGGTTACGCTCACTGCGTTGCATGATAGAAAATCCTTTCAATGTCGGTTCGCGTTGAGATAGCACAACGCACAGGTCAGCGCACCAAGTAGTGATCGATCAATAAGGCGCTAAAAAGTAAGGCCAGATAGAGAATGGAAAAGTAAAAGGTACGTTTTGCCACCCCATCGCTGTAGTGGCGATAGACCTGCCAAGCATAATAAAGAAACCCGGCACCGAGTAGAACTGCACTGACCAAATACAACCAGCCACTCATTTTGATCACAAACGGTAATAGGGTTGTCGCCACCAGCACGACTGTGTAGAGCCAGACATGAAAGCGTGTCAGCTCAGGGCTGTGCGTAACGGGTAACATGGGCAAGCCAGATTGTTCGTACTCTTTTTGACGATACAGTGCCAAGGCCCAAAAATGCGGCGGCGTCCACACAAAAATAATCAATACCAATACCCAAGCTTGTGCCGGAACGGCATTCGTCACGGCGGCCCAGCCAAGTGCGGGGGGCATGGCCCCGGACAAGCCGCCGATCACAATATTTTGCGGCGTGCGGGGTTTGAGCAATAGGGTATAAATCAAGGCATAACCCACAAACGTTGCCAAGGTTAGCCACATGGTGAGAGGGTTAACCCACCAGTACAAGCAGGCCATACCCAATGCGCCCAACAGGGCAGAAAAAACCAGCGCTTGTGTGATGGTTAGGGCGCCACGCACGAGCGGTCTGGCCCGTGTGCGCGCCATTTTCGCATCCACCTGCTGCTCAATAACACAATTGACGGCAAACGCCGCCGCAGCCAGTAACCAGATCCCAATCGTGGCCGCGATCACAATCTGCCAGTCAGGTAGCGTTGGTGTAGCCAAAAACATCCCGATAACCGCACAAAAAACCGCCAATTGGGTCACGCGCGGTTTGGTCAGAGCCGCATAATCTTGCGCCAACGACAGCCAGCGGCTGCGGTCAGTCGCTGGGTAGGCGTGGATTTTTGGCGCAGCGGGCGTCGGTCTTTCCATCATGCTCACCTAAGCGTGTTGTCGTTGTGTGTGACAACGGCAGTTGAGTCGAATCAATAATATCAACAGCAGCGCAGCGCCGCCATTGTGGGCGGCTGCCAGTGGCAGCTGCCAAGTTAAATGTAAGTGCTCGCTTGCCATACTATAAACGACGGAAAGCCCCAGCGTGATTTGCCCCGCCAAGACCGCCAGTAAACCAAGCGCCAGCGGTTGTTCTATGCGCTGGCGGTACAAGCGCCAGGCCAGGCCCCCGACGATAATCAGGACGATTAACGCAAACAGGCGATGGGTCCAATGAATCGCGGTTAACGCAGCTAGGCTGAGATGCTGCCCATCCGCCGTTTTACCGAGTTCTCGCACAACGTGGAAGCCTTGCTGCATATCCGTTTCTGGCCACCATTGACCTTGGCAGGTGGGTAGCTCGCCACAGACGGCGGCAGCATAGTTAGTACTGACCCAGCCACCCAGCGCAATTTGTACGCCAAGGGTAGCGAGTGCGATCACCGCCCACAAGCGGTAACCAGCCAAGCGATTGGCTGCCTGCGCCTCACTGTGTGGCTGCAAACGTTGGAGTTGCCAGGCCAGTAACCCCAATACGCTCATGCCGCCTAATAAGTGCCCGGTCACGATTGCGGGCTTGAGCAATAGGGTCACGGTCCATTTACCAAATAGCCCTTGCAGGATCACCACAGCCAATAGCACCGCAGGTAAGCGCCAGCCGAGCCGAGGCTGGGCACTGGCAAAGTATTGGCGCTGACGACTGTGGCGAATCCCTTGCCACAAAATAGCCACAATCAAAGCGCCAACGAGCGACGCCAAGTAACGATGCACCATTTCTTTCCAGGCTTTTGGCATACTCACCGGACCCTGTGGCGCTTCAGCGTAAGCTTTTTGAATGTCTGCCGCTGCTTGCTTGGGGGTGAGCTGGCCATAACAGCCAGGCCAGTCTGGGCAGCCGAGTCCCGCATCGCTCAGACGAACGTAAGCGCCCAACACAATCAAAACAAAGGTAAGCACCAGCGTTGTGGTCACCAGCTGGCGGGCGCTTGGAAAACGACTCCCCCACCACAGGGCCAACAATAACGAACCGAGCCAGATGAGTGCCGGACCGTAATCGAGAGAAAATTGCCAAATTGGATTCATGGGCGTTCTGATTTCAGGTTATGCCAACCGCTTGTGACCTTGAGCAGTTTATTCACGTCTTTCTTCATGCGGTTCAAGTTGGCTTGTTTGGGGAAACGCATCATTAAGTTACCCAAGGGGTCAATCAGATAAATGCCATCGCTCACTTGGCCGCCAGCATCAACCGGAAAAAATGTGGCAAGTTGACTCGCCTGAGCACGCGCGACATGCATGCCATCGTAAGCGCGTAGTATCTCCGTGCTGATTGGTTTGGCATCATTGACCAGCCAAAGGCGTTCGATGCGCTCCTGTTCCTGGTTAGTTGTTAGCCGTATTTGCCGCATGGCATACAGCTTTTCCGCACATGCCTCCAGGCACTCGCCACTATCTATCGCCACCATAATCCATTTGCCCTGCCAGTGCCGCCAATCCAGTTCGCCGCCACCCAACTTCTCCCATTGTAAGCCGCTGCCCTGGAGTGGCCGTTGAGGCTCAATCAACGTGCCATAGTTGGTTTGCCCACCCAGGGGGCGCCAGCCAAACAGACCATAGTAAGCGATGTAAGACGCCAAAACTGGGGCCAGACATACCAGTAAAATTAACCACAGCTTCAAAGTTGATCGTTTCGCTTGCGTCATAACGTGATTTCTATCATTCATCATTCGGTTTCGGATCCGCTGGGCGTGGCCTCTGTAGCTGCCCGTCGCCAGAGCACAAGCGCAAATACAAGGCTTGCCAAACTTAATGCTGCCCACTGGGCGCAGTAGCCGTAGTGCTTTTCTATTCCAAAATTGGGGGGCGACCAATTGCGCGAGAGATTATCGCGCCAGATTTGACCCTCTGTCTGTGTTGCCTGTATTTGCCTTAATAACACTGGGGGTAATTGTAGCCCGCTCCAGCGTTGATATGCGGCCCAATCCAGGTTTTGCCATAATTTGCCATGCTGCTCGCCAGCCACTGCTGCGCCCGGCGCCAGGTTCAAGAGCTGATGGCTATAGCGTGTTATATGGCCGACCACTGTCACGGTGGCTTCAGTATCGTCTGGTGCGATGGCTGGCAGCGTGGTGCGGGCATCTTGCGCGCGCGGTAACCAGCCACGTAACACCAGCACCGTTTGCTTACTCCCCGCCAAACGGAGCGGGGTCAGGACGTAATAACCAACGGCCGCATAGTTTAGGGTAGCTGGGGGGTTGTCAGCCACGGTCAGAACCCCGGCAGGGCGAGGTCGGTTATCCAAGTAAATTGTTTTATCGCTCAGCCAATGGCCTGTCAGGCGCATCGGTGTTGCTTCAGGCAGGGAGGCAATCGCGGGGGGCCATGCCGTTAGCGCTGGGCGCTGTTGCAAATCGAGATATTGCGCCTGAAGGGCCGCTTTTTCTTGGGCCCGCCGCCATTGCCATGCCGCCAGGTTTGCGGTTACTGTCGTGAGCAAGAACCCCAACAACAAAATCCAGCCACGTTGGCGGGACAATCGGCTTAACATGTTATTCATTTGCGGTTGCGATCACATCAAGAAAAGTTTACTGAGAGCGCCAGACTGTCCGTGGATCGGGTAGGATGCGGTTTCGCTCTCATTGGCTCGCCCATTCGCTATGAAATACATCGTTCTCGCTGGCTTTTTATTGATTATCGGCAGTTTAGGTTCCGCGCTATTTTATATGCTCAGGCACCAACGCAGCGGCAGTGATCCGAAAAAGATGGCACGGGCCTTAGGCTTTCGTGTCGCTTTTTCGATTTCATTACTGCTCTTGATCTTGGTGCTGCATTACCTAGGTTACGTGCAGCCGACAGGTCTTCGCTAAACACCAATAAAAAACCCGCCTAGCCTATTTAGCTAAGCGGGTTCAGATAGCTTACATTACATCCAGTAAACAACCACGTACAGCCCAAGCCAGACCACATCGACGAAGTGCCAGTACCAGGCTGCGCCTTCAAAGGCGAAATGTTGTTTAGCCGTAAAGTGTCCCTTCATTAAGCGCACCAACACGACGGTCAGCATAATCGCGCCCATCGTCACGTGGAAACCGTGGAAGCCAGTCAACAAGAAGAAGGTCGAGCCATAAATACCGGAAGATAATTTGAGATTCAACTCTTGGTAGGCATGCATGTATTCATAGACTTGGAAGCCCATAAAGACTGCGCCCAACACGATCGTTGCGGCCAACCAGAAAATGGTTTTAGCACGGTCATTTGCAATCAGGGCATGGTGAGAGATGGTGAGGGTTACGCCAGACGTCAACAGCAACAAGGTGTTGATGGTGGGGATTGGGAAGGGACCCATTTTCTCAAATGCTTCAACGCCATTGCCCGGGCCAGCGTGTGGCCACTGGGGGAGGAAGTCGGGCCACAATACAGATTTGTGATCAATATCGGCCAACCATGGCATTGCGATAGCTCGGGCATAGAACAGCGCCCCGAAGAATGCCGCAAAGAACATCACCTCCGAGAAGATGAACCAACCCATGCTCCAGCGAAAGGAGTAATCGACGCGCTGTCCATACAAGCCGCCCTCAGACTCAGCAATCGCCTCACCAAACCAGAAATACAATACAGCAAGAAAACTCACCACACCCGCCAGCACCGCCAAGGGACCAGGGGCATAGCCGTTCACCCAGGTCGACATCCCTAGACCGAACAAGAACAAGGCTCCCCCTGCCAGCAAGGGGTATTTCGATGGGCCAGGCACAAAGTAGTAAGGTGCTGTTGATGTATTCGCACTCATGGGTTTCTCCCTGTTAAACGCATTAATCTATTCAATTTACCTTGTTGCCAAACTTGCAACATAATATCTAGGTCCACTCAAACGCAGACCCGCATTTCAACTTGCCACGACCTGCCGCACAATCGCCAGCAGCATGGCAATCAATAAAATTGCCGCAAGCACCCCCGCCAAAATGACATGCAGCGGATTCAAACTCGCCATGTCTGCGTCATGGTCTTTGCCTTTACGAATCCCTAAAAAAGACCACAAAACTGCACGCAGGGTTTGTAAAAAACTGGCTTTTCGTTGTACCGCTGCACGTAAGCTTGATGATTCAGATTGCATCGGGTCAATCGGGTTTAAGTCAGACACGCCCTGCATCCTTATCATTCAACATCATTCAATTTCTTAGCCAGCTTGTTTCGGCGTTGCCCCCGCCACCTCAAAAAAGGTATAGGTCAAGGTGATGCGCTGTACATCTTTTGGGAGCTTTGGGTCAACGACAAACACAACCGGGAACTGTCTGGCTTCATTCGGCCCTAGGGTTTGCTGTTGGAAACAGAAACAGGTGAGCTTTCTGAAATACTCTGCCGATTTAAGGGGTAAGTACCCTGGGATAGCTTGTCCCGCGACCGTCCGATTTTGCTGATTCGCCACTTCATAAGTTATCGTTGTCAGCTCACCCGGGTGAACCTGGATACTGTTCTTCACAGGTCGGAACCGCCATGCACCCTGGCTATTCGCATCGAACTCAACCGTGATCAGGCGTGACTTATCGACTTGCGTGTTCTGCGGCAAAGCCGTCGTGCCTTTAAGATTTTCATCCAGTCGCGCGAGCACATTGATCCCCGTGACTTCGCAAATCTTTTCATACAAGGGGATCAACGACCAACCAAATGCAAACATCACGACAACCACGACCAACAGCTTACGTAGCATTTGCCGGTTGTGACTGCGGGGTGAGAAAGTTGGCAGTGGCATGATCCTCTGTAAATCTCTGGTGAAGGGGCGCTAACGCCCGAGCAAAAGGAACTTCACAATGACGCCCACGAAAAAAGCCACCGCGATTGACCCCAAGATAAGTCCCAAGCGTGAATTGGCTTTTTTCTGTTCTGCTTGCGTCATATGTTGCTCCCTCGCATTACTTTACAGTAGGCGGCGTTTCCCAGGTATGGAATGGGGCAGGAGAAGGCACTTCCCATTCCAGGCCCTCTGCCCCATCCCAAGGTTTTGCGGGGGCTTTCTCACCGCCCTTAATTGCGGGCAACACGACACAGAAAAGGAAGTACACTTGCATCAAACCAAAACCAAACGCACCGATAGAAGCAAGCATATTAAAGTCAGCAAACTGCATGGGGTAATCTGCATAGCGCCGTGGCATCCCCGCCAGTCCTAAAAAGTGCATCGGGAAGAAGGTGATATTAAAGCTGATTAATGAACCCCAGAAGTGAATCTTGCCGCGGGTTTCGTTGTACATAAAGCCAGTCCATTTTGGCAACCAGAAATATGCACCGCAATAGAGGGCGAATAAGGAACCCGCAACCAAGACATAATGGAAGTGCGCCACCACATAGTAGGTATCCTGAATCTGGATATCAATCGGCGCCATTGCACAGATCAAACCTGTAAAACCACCCATGGTAAACACGAAAATGAAGCCGACGGCGAATAGCATGGGGGTCTCAAAGGTCATGGAACCACGCCACATGGTCGCCAACCAGTTAAAGATTTTTACTGCGGTTGGCACGGCAATTAACATGGTGGCATACATAAAGAACAGCTGGCCTGTCACTGGCATGCCGGTAGTAAACATATGGTGAGCCCAAACAATAAAGGACAAAATCGCAATCGATGCTGTCGCGTACACCATTGAGCTATAACCGAACAGTTGTTTACGGGCAAAGGCCGGCACTACATGCGAAACGATGCCAAAAGCCGGCAGAATCATGATGTAGACCTCTGGGTGACCAAAGAACCAGAAGATGTGCTGATACATCACGGGGTCGCCGCCACCAGCGGCATTGAAAAAGCTGGTGCCAAAGTGACGGTCAGTCAACACCATGGTAATCGCACCCGCCAACACCGGCATCACTGCGATCAACAGGTAGGCGGTGATCAGCCAAGTCCAGCAGAACATCGGCATTTTCATCAGGGTCATGCCGGGAGCGCGCATATTCAAAATGGTGACGATAATATTGATCGACCCCATGATTGAACTTGCCCCCATGATGTGCATGGCGAAAATACCCAGGTCCATGCCCATGCCCATCTGGACCGACAAAGGGGCGTACAAAGTCCAGCCGGCAGCCGTGGCCCCACCGGGCACAAAGAAGGAAATAACCAATAATGAGGCCGCCGGTGGCAATAGCCAGAAACTGAAGTTATTCATCCGCGCAAAAGCCATGTCTGACGCGCCGATTTGCAAGGGAATCATCCAGTTCGCAAACCCCACAAACGCAGGCATGATTGCCCCAAACACCATGATGAGGCCATGCATTGTGGTGAGTTGGTTAAATACCTCGGGGCGAACAATTTGTAACCCTGGCTGAAATAATTCAGCGCGAATCAATAATGCCAGGGTGCCGCCTACGAGTAACATCACAAAACTAAACCAGAGGTAGAGCGTACCAATATCTTTGTGGTTGGTCGCAGTAAGCCAGCGCTTCAGACCATGTGGATGATCATGTGCGTGGTCGTGCCCATGATCATCGTGACCCATTGCTGTCGTTGTCATCATTCTCTCCTAATCTGAATTACTTGCGTGCCGCCGTAAAGTCGGCGGGTTGAACGACAGGGTCTTTCCCTTTGCCAGCGTTGCCCCATGCTTGGCGGGTATAGGTTGCCACTGCGGCCAATTCAACGTCATTTAGCTGCTTCCAGGCTGGCATCTTGCCATTGCCCTGCCCATTCAGTAAGACATCAATCTGCTTGGCCTTCTCGCCTAACACAACGGCATCACCATCGAGTGCAGGAAAGGCACCGGCTACACCCTTGCCCGTTGCTTGGTGGCACGCGGCGCAGTTTGCGTTGTAAACCTTTTCCCCGCGGGCCTTCAGCTCGTCCACGGTATAGGTTTTACTTGGATCATCCGCTTGCGCGGCGAGTTCCTTTTTCTTGGCGTCAACCCACTTGGTATAGTCTTCAGCGCTTACCACCTTTACCACAATCGGCATGAAGGCGTGATCTTTCCCGCACAATTCGGCACACTGACCACGATATTCACCCACTTTCTCGGCCTTAAACCAAGTATCCCGCACGAAGCCAGGAATCGCATCTTGCTTAACACCAAAGGCCGGCACCATCCAGGCATGGATCACATCGTTGGCGGTCGTCACGATACGAATTTTTTTGCCAACTGGAACCACCAAGGGGTTGTCCACTTCAATCAAGTAATTGGTGTTTTCTTGGCGCGCTTTAACATCTTCAGCACTCTGAGCATCGATCTGGTTACGGGGGGTAGCCAGGGCAGATAAGAACCCAATGCCTTCACCCTCGCCCTTTAGGTAGTCATAACCCCATTTCCATTGATACCCGGTCGCCTTGATGGTGAGATCCGCATTGCTGGTATCTTTCATCGCCACCACGGTCTTGGTCGCCGGGATTGCCATACCAATCACGATGAGGAAGGGGATCACGGTCCAAATAATTTCCACGGTTACACTCTCGTGGAAATTCGCTGATTGCGCGCCTTTGGAACGGCGGTGCTTGAAAATCGAGTAAAACATCACGCCAAAAACCAGTACAAAAATCACGGTACAGATAATCAGCATCATCCAGTGCAAGCCATGAATGTCAGCCGCAATCTGGGTAACGGGAGGATGTAAATTGAGTTGATTGACGGCTGGGCCGCCAGGGCTATTTTCTACCGCAGAGGCGGCGCCGGCCATGCTGGCCAAAAGAGCACCGCCGAATTGAGCGGCGAAGGCGTGGTAACGCTTCATGTTATCCCCAATAAGACTGAAAATCGGTAGGTGCCGAATGACTTGCCTTTTTTTGCTACAAGGCAACGCCAATTTACGGCGAAAACCCTCGCATTATAGGGCTTGGCAAGGCCTTGATTCAAGTCAAATTCATGTGATTCCATTGAAATCGTGGTTTGCGCGAGATCAAAAGTTGAATGCCCTTGGCCCAAAAATAAAAAAGCCGAGTGGGTCAACACTCGGCAATCGGGGGAAAGCGGGGTTAATGCAGCACAACGGGCTGCTGCATCAGGCCCTCGAACTGAGCCAGGAAGTCTTCGATTTCTTCCGTACTGGGTTCCGAGGCGATTAAATCTTCAACGCTGGTCCGAAATCGCTGGGCCAGCAAGCCTTCAATAAAGATTTCGCGGCGGGTGTGCTTGTCGACAATTTCGTAGCCACTGACGTTACCCATATTGGGGAACTCGACAACACAATAGTTGGGACTGTTATAGATCATCTGCATGGCACGCTCCCAAAACGTTAGTCATTCGAAAATATTGAAGCCGTATCTCATTAACGGCCACGTCCTAGTTTTCTTAATATGCGTTTAGAAACTGGCGTTTCAATATCTCAGTTAGCATGCACTTACACTTTAGGAATGCTTGGCTGAAAAACAATTCAGCCTAGAGGAAACCCTCTAGGCTGAATGATATTGAGCAGATTCTGTTCAGTTAAAGAGCTTAAGCGGCATTCTGAGCGCGGCGGGCTGACTTACCCAGTTCAATCCCCAGTTGTTTTAGTTTGCGGTAAAGGTGGGTGCGCTCCAGACCAGTACGCTCCGCCACCCGAGTCATACTGTAATTTTCACGCGCAAGATGGTATTCAAAATAAACGCGCTCGAATTCGTCCCTGGCTTCACGCAAGGGCTGATCCAGTGGGACGTTTTGGCTGCCCACTTGAACCAAATTGGTCACCAGCTGGGTCACGGTATGGCTGCTGTCAACTGTTGGCGCGGCAGCAGGCGCTGGGCTCGCCATCATTTGGGAAATTGTAGGCGCATGGTGGCTCGGATTGCTTGCCGCCAGCGTCAGGCCGCTTCCCAGTACCGTTGACAAGGGGGCGGGCTTGTTGCGATTTAGGCCGGCCTGGACCGCTTTGAGCAATTTTTGCAAAGCGATGGGTTTTTCCAAGAAATCCATCGCGCCGATGCGGGTGGCTTGCACGGCGGTATCAATGGTTGCATGACCTGACATCATGATCACAGGCATTGTCAGTAAACTGTTTGCCGCCCACTCTTTCAATAGAGTCACACCATCCGTATCGGGCATCCAAATATCCAGCAAGACGAGATCCAACGTTTCATTTGCTCTTACCTGCCGTGCTTGCTGCGCGTTTTCAGCTAGCAGAACGGTGTGTCCTTCGTCATTCAAAATCTCAGACAACAGCTCACGAATACCAATTTCATCATCGACAACCAGAATATTTGCCATACTGACCTTATCCCCTTAACCCAATAGGAAGTTTTTAACCAAACGCCAACGCCTTATGTCTGCTGATGCCGATATCGCCTGGCACCGAGATGGCGTAACAGTTTGTAATACAGCACGATTGTACACTTTCCGCAACACAAACCAAGGCCTGCGCGAAAAAATTATCGCGTTTACGCGGTGCTAACCGCCCATTTAGCGCTTAAACCTTGAAATTAATGATGACTCTAGCGCCAATCACTTGCCCGGTATCGTCATGGCGGTTTTGTAATTCAACTTGGGCCCCGTGCTCATCTAGAATTTTTTTCACAATAGCCAGCCCCAATCCCGTGCCGCGGGCTTTGGTGGTGACATAGGGTTCAAAGGCTCGGCTTAACAAAGCGGGGGTGAAGCCAGGGCCATGATCAAAAATCACCAATTGCAAGCGCCGCACCCGTCCAATCGGGTCTTCGCCGGTTTCGCGTAGGCGCGTTCGGACGCCAATCAGGGGCGTATCAGCGGCAGTCTCAGTACGACCATCAATCGCATCTAAGGCATTCTGTAACAGGTTATGAATAACCTGCCGAAGTTGGGTTGCGTCGCCGGCGATCAGCGGTAGCGCGCGTGCGAGTTCAGCCTGAATCGGCCCGGCACGGAAAGTTAACAGCTCGTCCGTGGTGATCGACGGGCTAGACGCAGCAGGACTGGCGCCGGGCCCAGCGTACAACTGCAGAATATCAAGGATCAACGCATTCAAATCGAGTGGCTGCATGACCGCCGGCGGGGTCCGTGCATATTCACGAAAATCATCGACCATGTGCTTCAGGGCGCTGACTTGGTTAACGATCGTTCGCGTCGTCTTTTCTACCATTTCTGCAAGCTCTGGTTCAACCCGTTGACTCAATTTCATTTGCAGTCGTTCAGCCGCGAGCTGAATGGGCGTTAGAGGATTTTTAATTTCATGGGCCAAGCGCCGGGCCACTTCACCCCATGCCAAGGCGCGCTGACCAGAAATCACCTGTGAGATGTCATCGAACACCACTACATAGCCAATCGACGCGCCAACGGGTAAGCGCGATCCACGCACCAGCAGCACGCGGGGCTGCTCTGGGGTAAGATTCATCTGCGGTTCTGTCTGCGGCTGAGTGAGCTGCCCCAGATCAATTTCGCGCTGCCAAGCGGGTAAGGCCAGCAAATCCACGCCACCTTCTTCTTGTTGATCAATCTGTTTTTCTGAGAAAACTTGCTGCAGCCAGGTGAAAAACATCGCCACGCCGCCTTCTGCAAGCTCAGCATGTTGCTGCATCTCTGTTGGAGAAAGTTGCTGTTGTTGCAGTTGTGTCAACACCTCGCCAATCATATTTTGAGCGCTGGCATTAAAGGTTGTCAGCCGAAAACTGGCATCAAATACCAACACCCCAGCAGAGAGATTTGCCAAAATACTCTCTAGAAACGCTTTTGCCTTTTCTAGCGCCAATTGATTGCGTGCCACCCCCGCTTGCGCTTCATCCAGTTGGCGTGTCATCGCGCGAAACTGCTGGGTTAAGACCCCAAGCTCATCGTGCCCGCCACGATCTGCTAATTCACCGACACGCGCAAAATCCCCAGCCGCAATCGCTTTTGTTCCTTCGGCCAGCAGCAACAAGGGCGCGGCAAACCAATTGCTCAGGACAAAAGCCACCGCCAAGGCGCCTGCAATGGTTAGCAGCCAAGTCAGGGTCAATGTCGCCAAATAGATTTTGCGGAGGCCCGCACGCGACAAGGAGAGCGACTCATAGTCTCGATAGACCCCCTCCACCGCCAAGGCATTACTGGCTAATGCACGAGGCACGGTCTGCAACACCTGCAAATAGATTGCGTCTGCCTCACTGGACCAAAGTAAGGCAGCCGTTTGCTGAACCGGGACAACCACGCGCATTCGGAGTATCTGGGTTTCTGCCTCCGGCGCTGGCGTTTTGTCACTGGATTCCTGCCCTTCGATTTGAGCATATAAGCGCGTATTTTTGACCTGGCGCAGCATACTCGGACTGGGCAGCTCTGGCAGGCTTAGGCTATAGCTATCAGCGGCACTGGCTAACAAAGTGCCGCCGCTGGTCACGATCACCGTTTCCTCGACGCCGGCCTGCCGACGTAAGCGATGTAAGGTCGAGGAATAATTGCTGCGCGGTTGCTGGCCTAATTCGCGGGCCATGATTTCTGCCTTCTGCGTCAGATCCGACAGCATCGAATCCATCGCACTGCGGCCTAAATGCAGCCCAGACTCCAACGCCGTATCGACCCGCACGTTAAACCATGTTTCAATACTTTTCGACAAAAATTGGGCCGATACCACATAGATCAACGCACCTGGCAACACTCCAACTAGCGTAAAAAACAAGACCAGGCGAAACATCAGCCGGGTTCCAAACACACCGGCACGGTAACGCTTCCATAACCGCCGACTCAAAATCATCACCAGCGCGAACATGCCGCCCGCTAACAGCAGATTCAAGCCAAGTAGCCACGTATAGTGGCGCTCAAAGAGCGAGGTATTGGCCGAAGCTGAGGCTAATAGGAATAACAAGGCACCCGAAATGCCGAGTAACACCACCAGGGTAATTCGCAAGGTCCGCGAGCCCACTGTTTTCATGGTTTGCTGCCCGTTTGCCCGGTAGCGCTACTTGCCCCCACGCTTCCCGCCTCCGCCCAATCTGCGGCATTCGGCACAAAGCTGAAGGCTTTTGCGTCCGAAGTCAGGTTCCATTCACGAGCGGTCAAGGCGGCGACCTGAAACGGCTTTGGCAATTGATTCAAGTCCAAGCGTAAACGCAGTTGCACCTGATAATTGGTGCCCGTACTTAGTTGCTGCCGATCAGCGAGTCGCACATTACGGATACGGCGAATCGTATTCAAAGCCTCGTTCAAGGTATTGAAACGTAATTGCAAATTACTCGTCTGCGCCTGACTGATCGTGAGACGATACTGCCGGGTTAAGCTTGAGTAGGCCAAACGGTACGTTTGTTCAAACTGCAGGGTTTTTTCATCAAACCAATACCAACGCGGACGCCGCATCTGCAGTTCCAAGGAAAAATAGAGTGGTACGCCACGGGTTAAGGCCTCTTCAACCACCGGGGCTAAGCTGAAAGCTGCATCCGCTTGCAGCACATAGGCTTCTTGCTCAAGATTGGCTTCAATCCGAACATCACGCAGCTCAATGACCTCCGCACGGGCGCTAACGCCAGCAAGAAGCCATAGGCAGAAAGCGCAGCAAACCCAGAATCTGGGGTGCCGCAGCCCCTGCCTAAGTGAATAATGGTCATGGTGAAACAAAGCCATAGCGCAATCAAATAGCAATTTCCCGATGCTGATTATGCCGCTGGCCTGCGCAGGCTCATACAGCTTTATGCAATAACGCATAAAAGAAGCCATCATGCGTTGTGACTTCCCCATAACCAGGCCAAGCCAGCGGCTGATTGGGTAATACCTGTAGGCCACCGGTCCCGGATGTGGCAGCTGGCACTAACGCCGCCCCCTGCGCTGTCGGCACCTGTAACGCATCGCGCGCGGCAGTCGGTTCTGCCTGCAAAAAGTGGGCGATAACCGTCTCCCCCTCATCCGGGAACAATGAACAAGTTGCATACAGCAACTTCCCGCCTGCCGCCAATAAAGGCCACAAAGCCTGCAATAGCGCCAGTTGCTGAGCTTGTAATTGGCGCAAATCCCCCGCCCGCCGTCGCCAGCGAATATCTGGCTGGCGACGGACAATCCCGGAGGCGGAACAGGGCACATCGGCCAAAATACGATCAAAAGGCACGCCATCCCACCAAGTTGCGGCTTGGCCCGCATCACCCAGCACCACCCGCGGTGGCATTGCTGATGTGAGTTGCAAGCGCTGCAAGTTTTCCTCGACGCGCCTTAAACGCGACGCATCAATATCCAGCGCTGTTAGCGCACAATCGACCAACTCCAAGATATGTCCACTTTTGCCTCCGGGTGCTGCGCAAGCATCTAACACCCGCTGCCCAGGCTGCACCGCTAACAAGGGAGCCGCTAGCTGCGCGCCAGCATCCTGAACAGAGACCAAGCCGTCACTAAACCCAGGAATCTGTGACACAGGCAGCGCCTGCGACAACACTATCGCTTGCGGCCCCACTTGCTGAGCCTCAATCCCAGCCTGATTCAGCTTGGCTAAATACGCAGCGACTGGCTGCCGCTGCGTATTCACCCGCAAGGTTAAGGGGGGATGGTCTTGCGCACTTTTTAAGAGTGACTTCCACTGGGTTGGATAGGTCTTTTGTACCTTACGAAGCCACCACGGCGGAAAATTAAAAACGGCGGCAAGGTCTGCTTGCATCGCTGCCAGCAAGTCTGCCTGCGAACGACCATATTCTCGCAAAACACCATTTACCAGCCCTTTCGCACCCGGCTGCCAATGTGCAGCCGCCTGCACCGCTTGGTCTACCAGGGTATGCGGCTCATATTTACGCTGTAGCAGCAGGGTTAAGGCCAGTAACAACAGGCTGGCAATCGGTTCCTGCGGCGGACGGGCGCACAATTGCTGCAGCAAAAAACTCGCGCTGCCACGCCAACGTGCGACGCCATAGCAGAAATCCTGTAACGTCGCCCGGGTTGCTGGGGTCAAGCTCTGACAACGGGGGTCTGCCAAAACCACATCTAGCGCCACGCCTTGCTGAATCTGCGCAACCAGCGGCGTGGCCCAATATAAACGGTGCGCCAAGCTATCGGCAGCCAACGGAGAGGGTTGCATGAGGTTACTCGGTCGCCGGGCTCGCCCATGGGCGGTCTCAGGCTTGCGCTGACTCGGCACACGGCGCAGTGTCGGGCGCGCGCTAACAACGGGTTTATCACTCATCAAAACGCACGCCTGATTCTTGCGATTGGGCAAAGATATAGCTAACCCCCACGCCAAGGTAATAATTGGTCTGCTGTTTGACCAAGGGGCTATCGGCAAAGACCGCCCCGGCCACACTACTCATCCGCGCGAAGCCACCAATCCACCACCGATCGATGCGGCGACTCAGGCTGGCCGTGAGCTGCGTGCCCCCAAAACCGGCCTTGGCCTCATAAGCCGGTCGGTTGGGCGCGGCGTATTGCGGTGCCACCCCATAGTAATAACGATGATTAGCACTATCGCCAAAAAACAGCCCTGCATTAAGGCCAACATTCCATTTGGGTAACACGCTGTTGCGCAGATTCAAATTGACATTCGGCGTGATCGCCCAGCCCGGGTCAGTAAACTGCTCACTACTTAATGCAAATACTTTGCGCACCGGCAGGCGCACCGAAAGATAATTGTTATCGCGTGGGCGGCCCATCACATTCAGAACCAACTGAGGCCCCAACTCAAGTGTAGTCTTTAAACCAGGCATGCCCCGCCTTGCTTCATTCTTATCGCTATTCACTGGCAAGCCCGCCGCCAGGCTCAAATCGAGATCCCAGGTGCCGGTATCAACCACATGCCCGCGAATACCACCACGATCAGCGCGAATTTTATCGCCACGATACACAATATAAGGGATCGGCAACAGCGTGGTTTGCTGCTGGTCTGCCCCGCGATAATGGGGAAATGACAGCGCCCCCGCACCCAACCCCAATTCCCATTTGGGCACTGGTGGCGTTGCCTTAGGCTGCGCTGGCACCGGCGCACTAATCGGCACCGTACCAGGAGTAGCCGTAACGAGCAGGGGGCGCGCGACAGGGGCAGCTGGGTTAGCCTGGGTTGCCGTTTGCTCCCGGCTCAGCGTCAGTGATGGACTGAGTTGTAAGCCTGGCTCAGCCTGGGCAAGAGCACACTGCGTATGCGTGCCAGCCAAGCCAACAATAGTGATGAATAAGTGGCGCATGGGGTTCCTTTTTACAGCCCACATGCTACCTGAATTTCGCTAGGCTTAAGGCTGCTCAACCCGCCCGATAACGACCGGTCATCGCCAGTAGCCGTTGAATCCGCTCTTCGGTGGCAGGGTGGGTGCGAAACAAGCCACTAAGGCCACCGCCATGCAGGGGGTTAATGATCATCATTTGCGCTGTTTCTGGGTGCGCTTCTGCCGGGGTTAACGGCAAACCTTGGGCATAACGTTCAATTTTGGCCAGCGCCTGTGCCAATGCCTCAGGATCACCGCAGATTTCTGCGCCCCCACGGTCTGCTTCAAACTCACGCGCACGGGAAATCGCCATTTGAATCAAGGTAGCCGCCAATGGCGCCAAAATCATGACGGCAATCGAAGCAATGGGATTCACGGGCCGGCCATCACTATCGCGCCCGCCAAACATGACCGCAAAATTGGCCAACGCCGAAATAGCACCGGCCATCGTGGCCGAGATGGTCGAAATCAAAATATCCCGATGCTGCACATGGGCTAACTCATGGGCCATGACACCCCGCAGTTCACGCTCACTCAATACCTGCATGATCCCCGTGGTTGCCGCTACTGCGGCATTTTCAGGATTACGCCCTGTCGCAAAGGCGTTAGGGGCATCTTCGTTAATCACATAAACTTTGGGCATTGGCAGGCCCGCACGCTGCGCCAGCTCACGCACCATGCCATAAAACTGCGGCGCACTGTGCTCATCGACTTCCTGCGCGTTATACATCTTGAGTACCATTTTGTCGGAAAACCAGTAGGAGAAGAAATTCATGCCCCCGGCAAACAACAAAGCAAGTAGCATCCCCTGCTGGCCGCCCAGCATGCCCCCGATCACCGCAAATAAAGCGGTAATGGCCGCCATCAACAAAAAGGTTTTTGTCCAGTTGAACATAAGTCCCCCTACAATCCAGAAGCCTCTTAGATAAGGCTTAACTGAAAAAATTCAATCGCCCCACCATCTCATCACAAGGGGCAGCGGTAAAGCCGATAATCTATCCTAAATTTCCGGTATCCTGCACCCTATGCGTACCTTACCTCACCTCTTTAATAAAAACCGTGACTGGGCAGAGCATGTGGAAGACAACATGCCCGGTTTCTTCAATGCCCTGGCCGAACAGCAACACCCTGAATACCTCTGGATCGGCTGCTCAGACAGCCGTGTGCCAGCTAATGAAATTGTGGGCCTGCTGCCTGGTGAGCTGTTTGTCCACCGGAATGTGGCCAATGTCGTTGTCCACACCGATATCAACTGTCTCTCCGTCATTCAATATGCTGTCGATATCCTCAAGATCAAACATATTATTGTCTGCGGCCATTACGGCTGTGGCGGCGTTCGTGCTGCAATCGACAACCAATCTCACGGGCTGATCGATAATTGGCTGCGCCATATTCAAGAAATCCGCCGCTCACACCATAAACAACTCAGCCCCATTTGCCAACATGAACACAAAGTGGACCGTCTGTGCGAGCTAAATGTAATGCGACAAGCGTTGAACGTCGGGCAAACCACCATCGTGCAAGATGCCTGGCGGCGCGCACAACCGCTCGAAGTGCATGCCTGGATTTATGGTATTTCTGACGGCTTGATCAAAGACCTCGGTCTCACGTTTGCCAATGCTGATGAACTGCAACGCCAAGAAGCCGCCTTTGCCGCCCTGCAATTGAGTTAATCTCGTCAACCTTCTGTACTGAACTCTGATGATGACAATCGCCACCCCACGCTTGCCAACCCCCTTTCGTGCTGCTGTGCGTTGCCTGCGCCGCACGCTCATGCCGTGTCTCTTCGTGGCGCTGAATTTACTGGCTATGGCGCCCCACACCGTCGCACAAGCCAACAGCCCAACCCTCGCAA
This sequence comes from Parvibium lacunae, assembly GCF_003335215.1. GTDB lineage: Bacteria > Pseudomonadota > Gammaproteobacteria > Burkholderiales > Burkholderiaceae_D > Parvibium > Parvibium lacunae. The sequence continues at coordinate 163,656 of NZ_QPGB01000005.1, forward strand.
GCGAAGAAGAAAAAACCATCTACGCACTGGGTTTACAGATTGCACGCTCAATTTCTGTCTTTAATCTCAGCCCAGCAGAGCTAACGGTGCTCAGCGCTGGCATTAAAGATGGCGCCCTGGGTAACCCCCCAGCAGTATCGGTAGAAAGCTATGGCCCCAAAGTACAAATCCTCGCACAAAGCAGGCAAACCGCACGCGCAGCGAAAAATGCGGAGCATGGCAAAGCTTTCGCAGACAAAGCAGCTGCCGAGCGGGGTGCCGTTAAAACGGCATCAGGGTTGGTTTATATCCCGATCGTCGTGGGTAAAGGCGATCAACCCAACGCCAGCGATACCGTCAAGGTTCACTACCGCGGCACCTTGATTGACGGTACCGAGTTCGATAGCTCCTACAAGCGTGGCGAAGCCGCCGAGTTTCCGCTCAATCAGGTGATTCCCTGCTGGACTGAAGGCGTACAAACGATGAAAGTTGGCGGCAAAACCCGCTTGGTCTGCCCCGCTAAGTTAGCGTATGGTGAACGCGGAACCCCCAACATTCCCGGCGGCGCAACGCTGAATTTTGAAGTCGAATTGCTAGGTGTGATCCGCGCACCGAAGAAATAGGCGGGGGCCACTGCTGCCCTATCCCCGCGTTACATTTTTCTGGACAATTAGCAACACATTATGTACATTAATCTGTACATATATGGAGTGCTAACATGGATGCAATGACCTACACTGCGGTGCGCGCCAACCTCGCCAGTACGATGGACAGAGTTTGTAACGATCATGAACCTTTGATTATTACCCGCAACGGCGATCAAGCCGTGGTGATGCTCTCGCTTGAAGACTATAAAGCGCTAGAAGAAACCGCCTACCTGCTGCGCACCCCTGCCAACGCTAAGCGCCTGCTCTCTGCCACCGCGCAACTGAACGCTGGAAAAGGCATTGAACGGAAATTGACCGAATGAGGCTCATTTTTGCCGATGAAGCATGGGAAGATTATCTGTACTGGCAAAAGCAAGATAAAAGTTTGGTCGAGCGAATCAACAAACTGATTCAGGAAACCCAGCGCGACCCCTACGCCGGGATTGGCAAACCCGAAGCCTTGAAGCATGCCCTAAGCGGCTTTTGGTCACGCCGCATTACCGATGAACACCGCATGGTGTACCGCGTGGAAGGTGATGATTTGCTGATTGCGCAGTTGCGGTTTCATTATTGAATTGCCTAATAAGCGCAATTAGCTTAGCGGCTTAATATGCGGCGCGCCAAGTAGATGGCACGATGGTCTGGTGACCTGTGATGCATGCAAATAATGCGAAATTGGTCCCTTTAGCGGTTAGCTGCACCTTCAACAGTCTGCTTGACTGAGGACTGAGATTTTATGTCGGCTATACATAACGCGTTTGCAGTATTAGCGGCATTTTGAAGCGCAAGAAATGATGCAAAAGATAAAATTGACGAACTTCCAAAGACGGCTAGCTGAAATAGTTTCGGGAGAAACACCCCTGATGCCATTACAAAGGATAAAAGTACCAGTAGAAAAATTGCCATCAATAAAAAATTTATTGATTGAAGGCGAAATCTAATCTCTCGGGCGAGTTCAATATCTCTAATTCGGTCATTCTCGCTAATACCTTCAATGCGAGTTTCCCATGCGGCCTTGCTTGCTTGGGATTTGTCACGCCACCATGAAAATGTCCTAGCCGCTATGGTGTCTAATTTAGACTTGATGTAGGCAGACAGGAGATTTATTAATATTCCCGCAACTACGACACTTACCCACCAGACCGGCTTAGATAGCTCTGTAATTATCTCGTTCAATTGAAACTTCCGAAATTGTAAGGCGCGATACGCACTTTTTTAGGCGCATATTTGTTTTGTTGATTGGCATACAGCATCGTAATAATATCTCAAGCCACTATCGCACGCAAATTAAGCAGCCCGATCCTATTACATTCATTAACACAAGCCATTAGCACTCCTTCCAAGAGAGTGCTAATATAATCCTATTCTTGTTTTTAACCCCTTCGGAACCCTTCAGGAGAGCGAGTTATGTCCGTTGCCACTGCTGGTCATGCTTTAGTCTTGGCGCCTAGCCATAGCTTGGCGTTTCCGCAACCAGGTTCAATGGGGAGCATTGAGGCGTATATCAGCGCTATTAATCGTTTTCCGCTGCTAAGCGCCGAGGAAGAGCTGGATTTAGCCACTCGCCTGCACGATCATCAAGACCTGGATGCCGCCCGCCAACTGGTGCTCTCGCACCTACGACTGGTGGTGTCGGTAGCCCGCCAGTATCTGGGTTACGGCCTACCGCATGGGGACCTGATTCAAGAGGGCAATGTGGGCCTGATGAAGGCCGTCAAGCGCTTTGACCCAACGCGAGGGGTGCGCTTGGTGTCGTTTGCCTTGCATTGGATCAAGGCTGAAATCCATGAATACATCTTGAAAAACTGGCGGCTCGCCAAGGTTGCCACCACCAAGGCACAGCGTAAGCTTTTCTTTAATCTGCGTTCGATGAAACAGGCCTTAGCCCAGGAAAACACCCTCACACCGCAGCAGGTCGCGCATATTGCGCAAGAATTAAACGTTAAGCCAGAAGAAGTGGTTGAGATGGAACGGCGCATGGCCAACCATGACGTGACGCTTGAACCCAGCCACGATGATGAAGAAAGCTATGGCCCAAGTCATTGGTTAACCAATGACACCCACCAACCCACCGAAATTTTAATCGCGCGGGAACAAGACAAACTCCACGGTGAAGGCCTCCTGGCTGCGCTGGAGACATTGGATGAGCGCAGCCGCCGTATCGTTGAGGCACGCTGGTTGCAAGATGATGCACAGGCTAACGCGACTTTGCATGATCTGGCAGCGGAGTTTGGGGTGTCGGCTGAGCGCATTCGCCAAATTGAAGTCAAAGCCATGCAAAAAATGAAACAGGCCCTGCTGGCTTATCAGTAAGTAGGCTCGCTCCCCAATTACTTTCACCCACGCCGCCGCAGCGGCGTTTTTTATGGCTGCTTTATTTGGCCTTGGCTTTAATGGGTGGGGCTAAGCGCAAACCGGCCAAAAAAAGATCAATCATCGCGGGCGCATGCTGCCGCAGTGAAAAACCTTTGGGCTCGAGTAACCACTGGTGCATCAACCCGACCAAATACGCGTGATGCGCTTGCATCGCTAATTGCGTATCGGTCTCTGGGGGTAGCTGCGCACTGGCTACTGCTGCTTTAAAGATTTTTTCTAGCTGGTTGAGACATTTGCGCCGACTCTCGCGCTCGGTGACAAAAAAAGCAAACTCATCATTTTTTTCACAATGATGGTAAATGATTTCAAACACCCGGCGCTGACGCGAATCTTGGGTGATGATCGTCAAAATGTGCAGTGATATTTCCCGAATTTGCGCCAGAGGATCAAGGCCAGAACGCTGATCCATTTCAGCCAACAGCAGCTCCATCGGCAAAAAAGCACGATCACATAAGCCATGCAGTAAGGCTTTTTTATCAGTGAAATGCCAATACAGTGCGCCCCGCGTGACGCCAGCGTGCTGCGCAACCTGTGCCAGCGTGGTGCGCGCAACCCCTTGCGCACAAAACAACTGCTCTGCAGCATCTAGCAACTTATGATAGGTCACTTCTGCTTCGGCTTTGGTTTTTCTCGCCATAGGAGGGAATCAAATCAAAGAAATAGATTATGCCAAAAAAATGAAATATACATACAAGCATGTATGTATATAATCAGTCACCTGCTCACTTTAATCGACCCTAATAATGACTTCCCTTTTCGCTCGCTTTAGTCTGACACGTCCATATTCAATGCCCCGTCTTGCGCTTGCGCTGATATCGCTGGCTGGCTTAGCCCTTTCCGGCTGCCAACCTTCGGCAGAAAAAAATACGGCAGGCGGGGCAGGCAAAGGGGGTATGCCGCCGCCCGAAGTCAGCGTGGTAACGCTGGCCCCCAAAGACATTGCCTTTAGTTTTGAATATGCCGGGCAGACAGCGGGTTACCGCGAAACCGAAGTGCGAGCGCGTGTGAATGGCATTTTGGAACAACGCCTGTTTGAAGAAGGCAGCAAAGTGAAAGCGGGAACCATTCTATTTCAGATTGACCCGGTGCCGTATCAAACCCAACTCAATGCTGCCGAAGCCGCTGCGGGGGTGGCAGAGGCCAAATACAACCAGACCAAGCGTGAGTTAGCGCGGCTCGCGCCCTTGGTGGCGGAAAAAGCGATTAGTCAAAAAGAGTTCGACGACAGCAGGTCTGCCTTTGAAAGCGCCGAGGCGAGTTTGAAACAAGCCCGCGCGCAAGTGAATGAAGCCAAATTAAATTTGAGCTATACCCGTGTGGTTGCGCCAATTGACGGCGTGACCGGCGTTGCCGCCAAAGCCAATGGCAGCTTGGTGAGCGCGAGCGATAACCTGCTCACCACGCTGGTACAAACTGATCCCATGTATGTGAATTTCAGCTTGCCTGAGGCCGACTACCTGCGTATTACCCAAGCGCAACAGCAAGGGCAAGTGAGCATTCCCAGCAACAACAGTAAAGGTAATGCCGGGTTAGGCTTTGAGATCGACATCAAACTGGCCGATGGATCACTCTACCCCGGCCAGGGCAAGCTGACATTTGTGAGCGCCAAGGTCAATCCCAACAATGGAGGTTTCGATGCACGGGCACAGCTGGCTAATTCAGAAAACCGCCTGCGCCCTGGGCAGTTTGTGCGCGTGATACTACGTGGTGCAGCGCGTAAGCAAGCGCTGGCGATTCCGCAGCGTGCGGTGATTGATGGCCCCATGGGCAAAATGGTGTTTATCGTCGATCAAGACAACAAACTCGCGCCTCGCCCCGTCAAGCTGGATGGCTGGGGCAATGGTGAGTGGGTCGTCACCCAAGGTTTACAAGCCGGTGACCGTGTGATGGTGGAAGGCGTGATTAAGGCACACAACCCCGGTATGGTCGTCAAGCCCGTGGATTTTGATCCGAATGCGCCAGCCAAAGGGCCTGGTGCAGAAGCCAATAAAGCGCCCGCTGCCCCTAAAAAGCCTGAATAAATTTGATTGCTCGTCATGCGCGCGCATAGACACCAACGCATGCACAGCTAAGTGGACAACTAAGCAACTAGGCAACAAGCAACTAAGCGCGCCATCAAGGAATCGTTATGTTTTCAAAATTTTTTATAGAACGCCCGATTTTTGCGAGCGTACTCTCGATGCTGCTAGTGCTGGCGGGCTTGGCCTCGCTGCGCGTGCTGCCGATTTCACGTTACCCCGAAATTTCGCCGCCCGTGGTCAACGTCACCACCTTTTACCCCGGTGCCTCTGCCGAGGTGGTAGAGCGCACCGTCGCGGCGCCGATTGAAGAGCAGATTAACGGCGTGGAAAACATGCTGTATATGGAATCCACTTCTTCTGCGGATGGCCGCGTCTCGATTAACGTCACCTTTGAAGTGGGTACGGATCTGGATATTGCGACAGTGAACGTGAACAACCGCGTGCGCCAAGCCGATGCCAAGCTACCGCAAGAAGTACGCCGGCAAGGGGTCACGGTTTCTAAAGGGTCGTCCAATTTCTTAGTGGTAGCCGCACTGTACTCCACCGACAATCGTTACGACGCGCTCTACCTTTCTAACTACGCGACACAAAACATCTTAGACCCGCTCAAACGGATTACCGGCACCACCAACGTGCAGATTTTTGGGGCCAAAGATTACGCGATGCGGATTTGGCTGCGGCCCGACCGCATGGCACAGCTCGGTGTGACCGTAACGGACGTGGCGAATGCGATTGGGGAGCAGAATGCCCAATATGCCGCCGGTAAGATTGGTGCGCCGCCTAACAATAGCGAGGAGTTGACGCTCACCGTCACCGCACGCGGGCGCTTGCTCGAACCAGAACAGTTCGCCAATATCATCGTCAAAGCCACGCCCGGCGGCGGCACGATTCGAGTAAAAGATGTGGCGCGGGTTGAACTGGGCTCGAAAGATTACAACTTAAACGCACGGGCGAATGGCCATCCCTCCGCCGCGATTGGGGTGTTCTTGCAAAGCGGGGCAAACGCGCTGGAAGTGCGTGCGGCCGTTGAGCAAACGCTCAAGGATCTCGCCTCGCGCTTTCCCGAAGGCATGACCTACAGCACGCCGTACGACACCACCCCCTTCGTAAAAGAATCGATTCGCGAAGTATTAAAAACATTGGCCGAGGCGATGGTGCTGGTGTTTATTGTGGTGTACGTGTTTCTGCAAAGCTGGCGCGCCACCATCATCCCCACCTTAGCCGTGCCTGTCTCGCTCATCGGCACGATGGCGGGCTTGCATTTGCTCGGCTACAGCCTCAATACGCTCACCCTGTTTGGCATGGTGCTGGCGATTGGGATTGTGGTGGACGACGCGATTGTGGTGCTGGAAAACGTGGAGCGTCTGATCAATGAAGAAGGGCTGAACACCCATGATGCGGCGATTAAGGCCATGCAGGAAGTGACGGGGCCGGTGGTCGCGATTGTGCTGGTGTTGGTCGCCGCGTTTGGACCGATTGGTTTCTTGGGCGGGCTGGCGGGTGAACTCTACCGCCAATTTGCCGTGACGATTTCGATTGCGGTGGTGCTCTCCGGTTTGGTCGCGCTGACGCTCACGCCCGCACTGTGTGCGCTCTTTCTCAAACCCGGTGCCGAAGAACACAACCGCTTTTTTACTTGGTTTAATGGGGTGTTTAGCCGCATGACCAAAGGCTATACCAATGGCGTCACCTTCTTCCTCAAGCGCGCCGGGCTGGGCGTCAGCCTCTTTGCGGCGATGATTCTCGCCACCGGCCTGCTGTGGAAAATGGTGCCGCGTGGCTTGGTGCCCGATGAAGATCAGGGCTACTTTATTGGCGCAGCGATTTTGCCGGAAGGCAGCTCGCTCGCCCGCACCGATGCAATGGTGAAAAAGATGGAAGATGCGGTGAGCAGCAACCCCAACATCGACACCACCTTTGCGCTGGTTGGCTTGGACTTCTTAGGTGGCGGCGGTTTGAAATCGTCTTCCGCCACCATGTTCTTCCCGCTCAAGCCGTGGGAAGAGCGCGCCCAGTCAGCGAAGGAATTGGTCGGTGAAAGTTTCTTCAAAACCGGCAACATCCGCGAAGGCTTACCGCTGTTCTTTAGCCCGCCCGCCATTCAAGGCTTGGGGCAAACCGGTGGCTTTGAGTTTTATCTGCAAAACAAAGGTGAAGGCGGTGTGAAGCGTTTGGCGCAAATCCTCCCCGCGTTTTTGGAAGAGGCCAACAAACAGCCGGAACTGGCCGGTGTGAAAACACTATTCCAAGCCAATTCCCCGCAGCTGTTTGTGGATGTGGATAACGAAAAAGCCCGCTCGATGGGCGTGCCCTTGGCCGACATTTACAATACGCTCGCCGCCACACTGGGCAGCTACTATGTGAACGACTTCAACAAAAATGGCCGCATCTACACCGTGCAAATGCAGGCCGAAGGCGAGTTCCGCTCCAAGCCGGAAGACATTGGCAATCTCTTTGTGCGTGCGACTGCGGGCAGCAATGCGGGCAAGATGATTCCGATCCGCGCCCTCGCCGATGTACGCTTTGTGACCGGGCCGGATTCGGTACCGCGCTTTAACGCCCTGCCCGCCATCAAACTCCTCGGCGAAGCCAAGCCCGGCTATAGCTCGGGGCAAGCGATTGCGGCGATGGAACGTGTGGCCAAAACCGCGTTGCCGAGCGATGTAGGCTATGACTGGGGCGGCGCGTCCTTCCAAGAAAAACGCAGCAGCAATGCGGGCGGCTTGGCCTTAGGCGCGGGCGTGTTGATGATCTTCCTGATTCTCGCCGCACAGTATGAAAAATGGTCGTTGCCCTTCTCCGTGTTGTTGGCCATGCCGTTCGGGATTTTTGGGGCGCTGCTCGCGGTGTTCCTGCGTCACTTCAACAACGACGTGTATTTCCAGATTGGATTGGTCACCTTGCTCGGCCTCTCCGCCAAAAACGCGATCTTGATTGTGGAGTTTGCGGTCTACAAAATGCAGGAAGGGTATCGCCCTGTGGCTGCTGCCTTGGAGGCTGCACGCTTGCGCTTCCGCCCGATTTTGATGACCTCCCTCGCGTTTATCTTGGGCGTGGTGCCGCTGGCGTTTTCCAGCGGTGCCGGTGCAGCCGCCCGGCAATCGCTTGGCACCGGCGTGCTCGGTGGCATGTTGGGCGCGACAGTGCTGGCGATTTTCTTTGTGCCGCTGTTTTTCAAGCTCATCAATGACCGCCGCATGAAAACAACCGAGGAAGATTTTGCGCACCCTGAACCGCTTAATAGTGCGCCCTCATCACACAGTGCTGTGGCTATTCTGAACAAGGATGCATCATGACCTCGGCTCGACTTTTTACGCGAACCAGCCTTAGCCTTATTCTTGGCGCTAGCCTGACCGCTTGTGCGGTAGGCCCCACTTATCAGCGGCCAGTCATCAACACGCCCAACGAACTCAAACAATTGCCGGTGGCGCAAGCCGTACAAGCCCTGCCGAAAAAACTCAAACAAGTTGATATCGATTGGCTGCATTGGTGGCGCACGTTCAACGACCCGGTGTTAGACCAACTACTCGAAGAAGCGGCTTACAGCAACCAAGACATTCAGCTGGCTGCCGCCCGAGTTGAAGAAGCGCAAGCGCAGAGTGTTTACACCAATCTCAGCCGCTATCCCGGCATTGACGCCAATGTGGGTGCCTCACGCGCCAAAATCAGCGAAACCACCGGGCGCGCCGCGCCCGGCATTCGCACCACGAACAATAATTTTTTGGCTTCGCTGGCGATTAATTATGAGATTGATTTTTGGGGCAAATACAGCCGCGCCAATGAAGCAGCACGCGCCCGTTTGTTAGCCCAGCAAGCCAATCTGGGGACCGTGAAAGCCAGCCTATATGCCAGCGTCGCGCAAAGCTATTTTGCCTTACGGGCCTTTGATGCACAGCATGAGTTAGCGCAAAGCACGCTGCAAACCCGGCTGGAACATCGGCGTTTGCAGGAAAAACGTTTTCAGGCTGGGGTGATTGGTGAGCAAGATTGGCAGCAAACACTATCCGAAGTCGCCAGCGCAGAAATACAGCGGGCACAGGCGCGGCAAAATCAGCAACTCGCCGAAACCGCCTTGGCGATTTTGCTGGGCCGTTCCCCTGCCGCTATCGCCAAACCAGAGATTGCACGGGGTAAAAATCTACAAGGATTATTTGATCAAGTCGCCTTACCCGCCGAGCTCCCCGCAGAAATTCTCACCCGGCGGCCCGACCTGGTCGCCGCGGAGCAAAGCTTAATCGCTGCTAATGCCGATATTGGCCAAGCCAAGGCACAATATTTCCCCAGCATTAAGCTCACCAGTGGTAGCGGTTATGAATCACGAAACCTGGCGGATTTGATTCAACCCAGCTCCATGCTCTGGAACCTCGGCGCAAATTTAGCGCAACCCGTGTTTCGCGGGGGGCTAATCAGCTCCCTGATCAACGGCGCCAAGGCCCGTAAAAATCAAGCTTTAGCGCAGTATGTACAGTCGGTACAGTTTGCCTTTCGGGATGTACACGATGCGCTGGTCAATGTGGCTGCCAATGAAGAGATTGTGACTGCGGCACAAACCCGCCAGCAAGCCTTGAAAGAAACCCTGCGGCTGGTCAACCTGCGCTACACCAACGGCTACAGCAGTTACCTCGAAGTGCTCAATGCCCAGCGTGATTTATTCCAAGTAGAAAGCACGCTGATTGATACTCAACGCGCCCAACTCGCGGCGACCGTGAGTTTGTATAAGGCCCTGGGTGGGGGATGGGCGGGGCAGCAGCTCAAATAATTAACTAATTATCCCGAGGCGCTGCGCATCTCTCCTGCCTATACTTGTAACCCAACATAGCGTTGGATTACAAAAAACTTGACAGGATGTTTATTGATTCCATCTGAATGAATTAATAAATTGTGCTTTTCTTAACTCTGCTCCAGAAGGAAGGGCTTTTTCAGATATTGGGAAATTCACCCATATGTGTGCAAGGCAATTCTCTTTTTTAAACGCGTATGATGAATGTTGAACGGTAAATCCTAGGGCTCTTTGGGTGCCTGATTTACGCTCAGGGATGATTTGAGTATACGTAAATTCATTTGGCAACGCTTTGTCAGCCTGTTGGTTTATCAATGGGTTGCCATAGGCTGCTGAAAACTGTGCAGAATATTGATCCCTAATAACTTTTGCCAATTCATGCGCAGATTTCATGTTCGATTCTTCTGGCAACTTGCAAAATAGATCTACTCGGTACACTTCAGCAGGGTTTAACGTCGATGAGAAAACAATATGTGTTTCGTTTTGAAGATAAGTTTCCTCAATCTGCATATAACTGTACGCAGTAGAATTAACAGGAAACGGCACATTGATCTCAAAAATTTTATCTTGAGATGTGTATATCCCACTTCTCAATTCACCTTTTGTTGCCTTAGGCGCTGGAATCAAGCCACCTATTGACCCACCTGTCGAACTGCAACCAAATAAAAATAGCGTTACGACTAAGCTAGTCCAACGTAGTTTACGATTAATGATCATCATGGTTGATCTCATTCCATAGAGGTTGCAAATGCTAAATGGGCTTGGCATCAAATACCCCTGATAGGCCGCTGCTGGTAACAATTTGAATGCAGGAATTATCTAGCGGCACTGCTTTCAAAATCTTATCCATACTCGTTTACCTTAATGGTTCAAATCTCCAGTCATAGAATTGAATATACTAAATTAAAGCATGATAACCACAAGTATATAGGCCAGCAACCGCTCAGCTAGAGCTAGCTAATAAAACATATACTTGCTCAAATATAATTATTTGGTAAAGTATATGTATGTCTAAATCTTCCCCCTCCTTATCTATTTTGCCACCCGAAGCGGCGAGTGCGCTGGTTCAGCTTGGTGAGCACCTCGCTTTAGCGCGGGTGCGCCGCAAAGAATCGCAACGCGTCTGGGCGCAGCGCATGGGCATTTCGGTGCCGACCTTGGTGCGTATGGAGCGCGGGGATGCGAGCGTGAGCATGGGCGTGTATGCCACGGCGCTGTGGATGATGGGGCAGAGCGCTGCGCTAAGCGATTTGGCTGCGCCGGAGCAAGATCGGGGGGCGTTGGAATCCGATGTGCGGGCAGCCAAGCGCACCCGCGCCGTGCGTTCGCAAGCGTCATTGGCGGCGCGGCTGGCGCAAGGCAGTGTCGCTAAGCAGGGGAATACGCCTAAATCACCCAAGCAGGTCAAACCATGAGCCGACTCTATTCCTTAACGGATCAACTTTATCTGTGGTACTTGGGCCAGCCTGCGCAGCCGCGCTTGGTGGGCGAGCTAAACTTGGTGCTGTCGGGGCGCGGGGTCTCGCTGCGCTATGCCCCTGATTGGCTAGAGCATGGCTTTCCGCTGAGTGAAGATTTGCCTTTGCTGGACATGGAACATTTACCGCGCAGCAAAGATGTGGCGACGGGGGCGGTGGATGATGCACGGCCCGACCGCTGGGGCGAGCGGGTGATTCGTTTACTGGAGCGCCCACCGCGCTTGTCTGTGCTGGAAATGCTGTACTTTGCAGGCGATAGCCGCTTTGGCGCATTGGGCGTATCGACTTCGGCCACGGCGTATCAACCGCATCGCAGCCCGGCCTTACCGACCTTGGCCGATGTGAATGCCGTGCATGAGTTGGTGCAGCAAGTGCTGAGTGGGCAACCGATTGAGGAAGCCCAGCGCCGCTTGATTGCGCCGGGTGCAACGATGGGCGGCGCACACCCCAAAGCCGTCGTGCAGATAGACGGGGCGGAATGGGTGCTGAAGTTTGCGGAAGAGCGGCATTCCTACGAGCCATTGGTGGAACATGCGGCGATGACGCTGGCCGCGCAAGCCGGGATTACCGTCGCCGAAACCCGCCCGATTCCCTTGCAACATGGCTTTGCGGTGGCAGTGAAACGCTTTGACCGCCTTGAGTCTATCGCCTCTACGCCTGCGCTACGTTGCCATGCGCTTTCAGCCAATGTGGCTTTACAGGCTGCGGGGGTGGCGTTGTCTTACCCGAATTTGGCGCAACTACTGCGACGGCGCGGCGTGCTGGAAAATAATTTGTACCAAAGCCAAATGCACGAATTGTTTCGCCGCATGGTGTTTAATATTTTGCTGGATAACACCGACGACCATGAAAAAAACCATGTGCTGCTGGTGACAGATGCACATCAATATGCGCTCGCGCCCGCGTTTGATGTGTTGCCCACCGGACAGGCCTTGGGCTATCAGGCCTTAGAAGTGGGAGCGGAGGGTGCGGTATCGAGCTTGGAAAACGCGCTCTCGATGTGTCGTGCCTTTGGCCTAACACCCGCTACGGCACGGGCAGAAATAGCGCGTGTAATCGCTGTGGTGAATAGCTGGCAAGCCCACTTTGCAGCGTGTGGCGTACCTGCCTCTGTGATTGAACAGCTAGTTGCGCAGATTGATCGGCCTTACTTATTGCAGCAGCGGCAGGTGCAATAAACTCACTCGCCGCACCTTGTCTAACGTGGCTTTACTCACAGTACATCGAACGTTATCAACCGCATGTATTTGCGAATTGTATCGGGCAGTTATTTGCGCATACCGGATGCGTGGGTAGCACAAAACATTGAAACGTTCCAGGTACGGGTGACCCAGGTAAATTGGCTGGATCGCATGATTTTGCCGCATCACAAATCATGGCAGGCAGGGGCTCTTTACACATGTAAGCGGTTGGGGGTTGCTGAGGATCAATGACGACGGTGCAGCCAGATGGGCCGCCCGAGGTTAGCTTGCTGGATGGGGATGAAGGCGTTTTCGTTGATTTAGATGTTTCAGCACGAGCATTGATTGCGTATGTAAAATTAATCGCTATCGCCAAGCAACAACCAAAGAGCAAACTTTGCTTAAACTGCATGAGACACTCCTGTTCAGGTAAGTCTATTCATGTTACTGGGTGATACGGGACTTATAAAACCACCTTCACCATCGGGTGCCCCGTAAGTGCGCGATAGAGGTTATCGAGCTGCTCGCGCGAAGTGGCGCGAATAGTGCAAGTGAGGCCAATGTAGTTGCCGCTGCTGCTGGCGCGGATTTCAACGGTGCTGGCATCAAAATCCGGCGCGTGAAGCGTGACAAGCTCGACAATGGTTTGTGCAAAGTCATCATGCCGTTTGCCCATGATTTTCAGCGGAAAATCCATGGGGAAATTCCATAGCGCGGCGTTCGGGTCTTCGGTGGTGCTCATGCGCTACGCTCGGTTATTTGAACCACAGGCGCACGGTATCCCATGCGCGGCCAAAGACCCCGGCCACAGGCACGGCTTCGAGTGCGGTAGCAGGCACTTCGGCCACCACTTTGCCATCTACGGTGAATTTAATCGTGCCTAACACTTGGCCAGCGGCAACAGGTGCTACCAAGGGTTGTTTGATTTCGAGATTGGCTTGTACGCGTTCTGCCGTGCCTTTGGGAAGGCTGACGTAGATCGGTTGGTTAGCGCCAATTTTGACTTGGCTGCTTTTGCCTTTCCAAATTTCTGGGCTGCTGACTACTTGGTTGCCGTCATAGACTTTCACAGCATCGTAATATTGAAAACCATAGTTGAGTAAGCGTAGGCTTTCTTGGGCGCGTGTATCCATCGAATTGGTGCCCAACACGACTGAGAGCAGCCGCCGCTGACCACGTTTGCTAGATGCGATCAGGCAATACCCAGCCGTTTCAGTATGGCCAGTTTTGACGCCATCAACCGTGGGGTCAACAAACAAGAGGCGGTTGCGGTTTTCTTGTTTGATTTTGTTGTAAGTGAAATCTTTAATCGCGTAGTAGTGATACTGCTCTGGGTAATCTTGAATCAGGCGGGTTGCTAAGCGGGCGAGGTCGCGGGCGGTGGTGTAATGCTGGGGGTCGGGCATGCCGCTGGCGTTCATGAAGTTGGTGCCTTTCATGCCCAGGCGCTGCGCTTCGCGATTCATCATGGTGACAAACCCCGCTTCGGTGCCGCCACCGACGGCTTCAGCCAAGGCCACAGTGGCATCATTACCCGATTGCACGATCATGCCTTTAATCAGCTCTTCGACAGTGACAGGCACTTTGGGGTCGATAAAGGTCCGCGAGCCTCCCATTTTGTAGGCGGCAGTCGAGACGGGCACAGTTTGATTCAGGGTCAGCACCTGCTGCTTGAGCGCGCCAAAAACGAGATAGGCGGTCATGAGTTTGGTGAGAGAAGCGGGCTCGATCCGGCTGTCTACTTCATGGCCTGCTAATACTTGATTACTGGTTACATCCAATAGCAACCACGATTTCGCCGTCATCTGCGGCACGGGGGCCATACCAATTGGGGTTTGCGCCTGCACGCTGCTCAGCCCAATCAAGCTCACGAATAAAAATAACCAAACCCGGCTGGCTGGCCGCACACGAGAAAGAAAATTTTTCATACCCATCATCAAAAGAATGTTCGCGACGCGCATTATAGCTGTGCCACTTAAGGCGATTCGGTCATTCAGCCGATTCGTTCACGCCCGCCCAGGCTTGGAACACAATCTGTTTCAAGGTGGGCAATTTGCCGTGGAAAAAGTGGTCTGCCCCCGGCACAACGACCACGGGCAAGCTCTGTGGGCGCGCCCAATCGAGCACGCTCTGTAGTGGTACCGTGTCATCTTGCTCACCATGAATCACCAGCGTATCCGCAGGCACCGGCAAGACCTCCCAGCGTGAGGTCGCCGTACCCACCAGCACCAAGCGGCTTGCAGGCCGATTAAGCGCGACTAAGCGCTGCGCAACATGGGTTTGCACAAAGCTGCCAAAAGAAAACCCCGCCAAAATCAGCGGCAGTCCAGCATAGCGGCGCTGCTCATGCTGCTCAATAAAGTCCAATACCGCCAATAAATCATCGGTTTCACCAACGCCAGCAGTATGTTCGCCGGCAGTCTGCCCGACCCCGCGAAAATTACTTCGTACGACCAAATACCCCAGTTGCACAAATGTCCGCATGAGCGTGGTGACGACTTTGTTATCCATCGTGCCGCCAAAGAGCGGGTGCGGATGCGCCAGCAACACCACGCCACGCGGTTGTGCTTGCTCGCCATCAAGCGCGATTTCAATGGGGCCGACGATACCGGGGATAATTTGCTTACTCATATTTTTAAGCGCTCCACGATTTGGCCTTTTTGTAGGTGGGACTGAATGATTTCATCGATATCTTCTTTATCAACATAGGTGTACCAAACCGCCTCGGGGTAGACCACCATCACCGGCCCTTGGTCACAGCGATCGAGGCAGCCCGCTTTGTTAACCCGGCATTTGCCTTCGCCATTTAAGCCGAGAGCTTTAACGCGATCTTTGGCATAAGCTTGTAGCTCGGCAGCCTGGTAGTTGGCACAGCAACCTTCGCCGGGTGCGCGCTGATTCAGGCAGAAAAAAACATGGTGCTTAAAATGGCTGTGAGAAGTAGACATGGTTGTTTGTAGCAGTGTAGTCATTAACAAAAAGGGATATGCTCAGCGGTTTGTCGCAGATGGCCGATCGAGATGTTTGATCAAGTACAACAAAGTCAAGACAGGCCACCCCGCATCTAACCACAACACCAAGCCGTGCCAATTAAACCACGGCCCAGGCGACCAACTTTCCAACTGAGCCTCTGCATAGAGATTTTCTGGGGCCAGATTAACCAGAAAAAAGCTGCCAAAGAGCGCCAGCAAGGCCAATTGCAGTAAGTGACGGCGGCTTAGCTGTAGATTGATTGTGCTTAGCAATAGCAAGCCAGCTAAGGCCATGCCTGCCCAAGCACCAGGGGTTAGCCAGCTCCAAGTGGCACTGACACCTAACAAAATTCGATGCACCAAGGCCTTGCTGAGCAACACGGCAGCCCCACTCGCCAACAGCAAGCGACGCTGGGGTGCCGTGGTGTGCAAGCTGGCGAGTAACAAGCACCCCGGCACCAGTAAATTCGCCGTGACCAAAAGCGTTTCAATTGCCACAAAAGCTTCACTGCTCAAGGCACGGCTCACGCTCTGGGCGCTCCCTGAAGCGAGCTGACTATCGGGGAAAAATTTAAGCCACCAAGACCAATTGAGCCACGGCAAAGGCTCGGGCCACCAGCTTTGTAGCCAGGGTAAGAGATATTGGGCCCAATCGCCCACCGCGAAGAGATAAGGTTGTGGCCGCCACTGACTGAGCAACCACAAGCCAAGCAAAATCAGCGCAAAGTGCGCTTCGGGCTGCAACCAGCGCGCCCGCCAGCGGGCGAGAGCCGCCAGCCCCAGTAACTGGTTGAAACGACTCACGCCAAAGGCAGCACCGAGCAAGGTGCCGAGGGTGTTCAACAGCGTGTCTAAGTTGGAAGGAACACGTGCGGGTAAATACACTTGGCCGATTTCCATCAGACCAGACCAAGCAAAGCCCATGAATGTGGCGATCAGGCAAGCAACCCCGCCGCGCCAGCGCGGCGACAAGGCCAGCACCAAACACAACCCTAGCGGTAAGTAAGCAACGACATTGGCCGCCAGATCAAACAACGTGCGGTAAGTGGGCAACGGCGCAAAAATAAAGGCCAGGGGAGATAACCCCAGATCGCGCCAACCACTGAGGGGATACCAGGAGACAAAAGCAATCAATAAGGCGCAAACCCAACTGGCATGGCGGGCCAGTGATGTGGGGGGGTGATAAGGGCTATAGCCTAATGGCGGGGCCGGGCGGGCGCGGTAGCCTGTGGCTCGCGCAGGCGAGGGTGGCTGAAAGCGCTTAGGCCGCGCACGACGCGCCACGACAATCCTCTTGGTTAATCGATTCTTTCATACTGTGCGCCAGCACGTTATCCATCGTTTGCACATGGTGCTCAAACCAGACCGGCAATTCCTGAACCAGATTTTTGCCAATTTGCCACTCGCCCATTGCCACGCGGCGTAACACCTCATCCACCACCTTCAATACATTGGTGTGTTCAGTTTTATGACAACCAAATGCCTCTGGCCCAAATTGGGTCATCATCTCATTCTCGGCCTCAAAGTGTTCGGCCAGATGGGTTCGCAATGCCTGCAGGGGGGCGAGCCAGGAAACGCCCTCGGGCAAGCCCTCAAAAGCTGCCAAATGCTCAAAAAAAGCCTGATGCAGGTCATCGATAGGGGCATAGTTCAACTGTAAGGCTTGCGCTTGGGCCGCAAGGGCTGGAGATAAATCGGTGGCAGCAGTCATCGGCAGGGGCTCAAGTTCGTGAAATGGTTGATGGCATAAGTCTACCGTATGTCGCTAGGGCTGCGCAGGCACGGTAAGAATGTTGCAGGGTCTAGCCATGCCGGCAGGCTTTGGCGTGGTCAGGGCAGCGGGCGGCTTGTTCGACACTCAGGTGGGCGAGACTGTAGACGCTGGCTTCGGTGTAACGGACGAGCACTTGTTTGTTAAAAATGAGGTGCTAGTGGGCTTGGGTGACGTTGATGGTTGTGAGTGCGGCGAGGGTGAACCAGATCATGATGGCTTCTGACAACTGTCGGCCTTTCCCAATGACCTTAGGGACTCCAGAGTAGAGCGACTCGGCCAGTTGACTCACAATTCTAAATTCACTATGATTCGCGGGCTATGAAACGGTACTCGATAATCTTTCTGCTAATTCTGTTGCCCGTCCAATTTAGCTGGGCAGCAATGGCTAGCTATTGCCAGCATGAAAGCGGTGTGGCCACCAACCACCCGGGGCATCACAGCCATGCCCATCAGGCAACCGACCATCATGAGTCTGGCAAAGATGCGTCGCCATCGACTGGGGTCCATCACGATTGCGGAACTTGTCACATGGGTTGCGCGACAGCCCTGACCGGTAACCATAGCTCGCCTAGGATTGCGATCGGCCAGCACTATCAAATCGACTACAACGTTAACCTCTCTCGGGCGCATACAGAGCGACCTGAACGGCCTCAGTGGCTCCGGCTTGCCTGATCGGCGAGCCTCGGGTTTCTTCGTACTCTATTCGAATCCCCTGTGCGCTATCGCACGCGATGCTTTAGGCGTTGAGCGCTGAAGCTCGCGACCGCTGCATCGCTGTTCGCTGATCTCCTTAGATATTTTTCTGCATTGGAGATGAACCATGTTTTTGAGTAAAAAAAGGACGGTATCCCTTCGATCCGTGCTGTCGATCGTTGCCTTGAATTGTTGGGTCTTAAGCGCTCAGGCACAGGGTACTTCCGCTGCGGAGCCGACCGACGCGACATTGTTAAAGCAAGTTTTCGAGACGGCCTGGCAAAGGCAGCCGGAAGCGCGCGCACTTCAATCGCGCAGGGAAGCCGCGCAAGCACAGGCCAAAGCTGCCGACCTACTGTCTCCTGAGGCACCATCGCTGGAGATCAACCAGCGATCTGACGAAATAACCGGCAATAACGGTGTTCGCGAAGCCGAAGTAGGTATCGCGGTTCCGCTCTGGCTTCCAGGGCAACGTAGGGCAAGTGCAAAGTTGGCACAGGCTGAGATCTCATTTGTCGAACGCCGACTTATCGCCTCCCAACTGCGGCTTGCGTCTTCCGTCAGGGACGCTTGGTGGGCTTGGCAGCGGACTCGCGTCGATGCCGAACTGGCGCGCGAGCAGTTGTCCAACGCTCGACGGCTGGCCGCAGACGTTGCCAGGCGGGTGCAAGCAGGTGACTTGGCTCGCTCGGATCAACATCAAGCCGAAGGGGCCGTGGCAGCGGCAGAAGCACTTTCAGCTCAAGCTCAAGCTGCAACTGCCATCGCATTTACCCAACTTGCTGCACTAACAGGCGGTGTCGGCCCGTCTGAATCGACCAGTAGTGTGGTCGGTGAGCCGTTACCAGTTCCATCCCAGCCAGCCCATCATCCACTGCTGGCAGCGCTGGAAGACCGCATCGCAGTTGCCGAACGCACAGCCAATTTGATCAGCACCCAGAAACGGTCAAACCCCGAACTCACTGTCGCCACGACGCGAGACCGTGGCGGCTTTGGAGAGCGGTATGGCCAGACGGTATTCATCGGCATTCGAATACCGTTTGGTTCAGGCCCCCGATATGACGCCCGAATAGCGACAGCGCAGGCTGAAACCATTGAGTTGCAGTCACAACTGATCCTCGAGAGAGATCGAATTCAAGCCGATCAACGTGGCGCTGCTGCTCGTGTGGAGGCAGCGCGCACCCAGCTTAACGCGGCCGAGCGACGGGCTAGGCTGGCCAGGGAGTCCCGCGGTTTTTTTGACAAGTCGTTCAGACTAGGCGAGACCGATCTACCGACGCGCTTACGTATCGAAGTTGAGGCTGTCGAAGCAGGACGGCAAGAGGCTCGAAGCCGAATTGATCTGGCCGCCGCCATTTCAGCGTGGCGTCAATCATTGGGTTTGCTGCCCCAATGACGTTGACACTATACAAATAAGAAAGGAATCCCATGAAGCTCATTCGCGCTATAGCTACCGCTCTATTGGCAATGACAGTTAATCTGCCCAGCCCATTGGCGATTGCTGGGCCTGGACACGACCATAGCGAAACGCCAGCGCAAACCACTGGATCAGCGCCACCGCGTTTCGCTGCTGCCTCCGAAGACCTCGAACTGGTCGGCATTGTCAACGGAACGCTTGTCACACTCTATTTAGATCGCTTTAAAGACAACAGCCCGGTCAATGATGCCGAAATCGAAATTGATATGGCAGGCTACAAATACAAGGCGGAAAAGCATTCTGACGGTGAATATGAGGTCATCCTCAAGGACATGCTCAAACCTAGCGTCATGGCAATCACTGCAACCATCAAGACCAGTAACTTGGTCGATCTGCTTGCTACTGAACTCGATTTGCACTCGGACAAAAACGAACAAACTATCCGCTTTTCCTGGAAAGACATCGCTGTGTGGATTGGCCTTAGCTTGCTTGCTCTGATAGCGCTGGGCGCGATCGGTCACTTGCGCCAAAAAACTCGTCGTACTTAAGGAACCATTCACATGAAACCCAATAACATTGAGAAAAAGCTCCACTGGATTGCTTTCGTCACCGCTACGAGCCTTGTGGGCGCGGTAGTGCCCTCTCATGCAGGTGAAGGTCATGATCACGGCGCAACATCTGCCGTGACCAACACCCATGGTCCGCAGCGCATGGCAGATGGCAGCGTCTTTTTGCCCAAGCCGGCCCAACGCCAGCTCAATGTCCGGACTCTGGTGGTAAAGAGTGCTGACTTGCCGCGCTCCATTGAGCTCAATGGTCGGGTGATGATGGATCCCAATGCAGGCGGAAAGGTCCAACCCATTAACGCTGGACGGATCCAGCCGGGCCCCAAAGGCTTGCCCAACGCCGGCCAAGCGGTGAGAAAAGGCGATGTGCTAGGCTATGTGGTCTCAGCAGCCGCACCTCTAGAGAAAGCCAGCCAATCGGCCCAGCTGGCTGAAATTCGTGCTGCTAAAGCGCTTACCGAAAAGCGCTTAGCTCGCTTACGTGAGTTAGCTGATACCGTACCCCGCAAGGAGATTGAAACTGCAGAGAGCGAATTGGTCAGTCTGACGGATCGTTTGGCTGCTGTCAGCGCCGGCTTGACCAACAAGGAGGCGCTGTTAGCTCCGGTTTCTGGTGTGATTGCTTCCGCTCAGGTGGTGGCAGGTCAAGTGGTTGACGCACGTGAATTGATCTTTGAAATCGTCGACCCCAAGCGACTTCGAATCGAAGCCCTGGCTTTTGATAGCGCAATTGCGAAAAACGTAGGTGGAGCCACACTAGCGATCAATGATCAACAGGTACCTTTGAACTTCATTGGTGCTGCGCGCAGTTTGCGCGAGCAGGCGCTTCCTTTAAACTTCCAGATCCAGAGTTCGGAACTGCTGGGCTTAGCCGTTGGGCAGCCAGTCAAGGTGATTGTTCAGTCCAAGCAAAAGCGACAGGGTATTCCAATTCCTCAAGCGGCACTGATGAAGAATACTGCCAACCAGAACATCGTCTGGGTCAAGACTGCGCCTGAGAAGTTTGAACCCCGTACCGTGACCTTCGAACCCTTGGATGGCGTACAAGTTACAGTGACTACGGGTTTGAAGTCTGGCGATCGTGTGGCAACCCAAGGGGCCACCCTTATCAACCAAGTCCGGTAGGGAGCTAAATTATGTTTAAGTGGCTTCTCGAAAACAGCCTGTCCAACCGACTGTTGGTGCTCATTGCTGGCGCCGTGTTGATGGCCTACGGGGCCTTCACCTTGACGCGAACGCCGGTAGACGTCTTCCCAGATCTGAACAAGCCCACGGTCACAATCATGACCGAGGCAGGGGGCATGGCAGCCGAGGAGGTCGAACAGTTGATCACCTTCCCGCTAGAAACAGCCATGAACGGATTGCCAGGCGTGGAATCGATCCGCTCGACTTCATCTGCTGGTCTGTCCTTTCTGTATGTGACCTTCAATTGGGATACGGAGATTTTTCGGGCGCGCCAACTGGTATCTGAGCGGCTGTCTGCGATGGAAGGGAGACTGCCTGCCGGGATGCAGCCCCGCATGGGGCCGATCAGTTCCATCATGGGCGAGATCATGCAGATCGCTATTCCGGTTGATCCGCAAAAAATCTCCCCTATGGCGGTTCGTGAGTACGCAGATTGGGTTCTTCGTCCTCGACTTCTGTCCATTTCGGGCGTCGCACAGATCATCCCCATTGGCGGCGAAGTCCGCCAGTTCCAGGTTCAGCCCAATACAGCGCGCATGTCGGACCTAGGCATCTCCTTGGACCAGTTGGAGTCGGCCTTGCTCGGCTTTTCAGCCAACACCTCTGGCGGCTTTCTGGAGCTAAATGGGCGCGAATATCTGATCCGAAACCTCGGTCGCACTTCCAACTTGGACGATTTGCGCAATCTGGGCATTGCCGCTAAGAATGGTCAACCCATCTTGCTGCGTCAGATAGCTGAGGTCACCTTTGCCGCGGCCATCAAGCGTGGGGATGCAGGCTTTGAGGGTAAGCCGGCCGTGATTTTAGGCGTACAAAAGCAGCCAACGGCCGACACCCCCAGTTTGACCAAGTCGATTGAGGAAGCCATCTCGGATCTCAAGGCCTCGCTACCCACTGGTATGGAGACCCCACGCGTGACTTTTCGGCAAGCCAGCTTCATCGAGGCCTCGATATCGACACTTCAAGGCAAGCTCATTGGCGCATCGATTTTTGTCGCGGTCATACTTTTCTTCTTCTTGGGTACGGTGCGACCCACCATAATCGCGCTCACAGCCATCCCAGTATCGATCTTCATCACGGCGCTAGTATTCAAGTACTTCGGGTTATCGATCAACACGATGACGCTGGGTGGACTTGCGATTGCCATTGGTGGCCTGGTGGATGACGCGGTGGTGGATGTGGAAAATGTTCTGCGCCGTCTCAAGGAAGACCGTACCAAAGATCCAAGCCAGCATATGCCGCTTCGTTCTCTCGTGGCCAAAGCGTCTATGGAGGTGCGCTCGGCCATCCTCTATGCGACGGTGATCATCGTACTGGTCTTTTTGCCGCTGTTTGTATTACCAGGTATTGAAGGAAAGTTGTTCGTGCCACTGGGTATAGCTTTCATCATCTCGACATTAGCCTCTTTGCTCGTATCAATGACAGTGACTCCGGTGCTGAGCTACTACCTATTACCAGGGATGAAAAATCTAGATCATGGAGATACCAAGGTGTTGGCTTGGATCAAGCACCGCTACAAAAGGGGTTTGCAGGCGGTGTTGGACAAGCCACGCATAGTCATCGCGAGTGCGGCGGCTGCGGTGCTGTTAGCAGCAGCTACTGTCCCGCTCTTCCCAACCACTTTTTTGCCCCCCTTCAATGAAGGCACGTTACTCGTAGGCATGCGGCTGAACCCAGGGGTCACATTGACAGAATCGTCTGCCCTGGCGCGCCAGGCAGAAGTGCTGATCAAACAAGTGCCTGAAGTAGTTTACGTCGGCAGGCGCAGCGGGCGGGCTGAACTTGATGAGCACGCCGAAGGTGTTCATGTGAGCGAACTTGATGTTGGGATCAAGCCCTCGGGCGAATTGACTCGTTCGATGGATGAGGTTCGTACCGATATCCGTTCACGGCTGGCTAATCTCCCAGCTTCCATAGAGGTGGGACAACCAATATCTCATCGAATCGACCACATGCTCTCGGGCGTACGATCACAAATCGCTATCAAGATTTTCGGTGAGGACCTTGACGTACTTCGAGGGCAGGCCGATGCACTGCGGTCGCGCCTAGCAGGTATCGAAGGCATCGCCGATCTGCAAATAGAAAAGCAAGTCCTTGCGCCACAGATCAAAGTGCGGGTGGACTACACGGCAGCTGCACAATACGGAGTGTCTGGCGCACAAGTACTGACCACACTGCAGACCCTGATCGAAGGCCAACTTGTTACCCAGATCATGGAAGGAAGTCGTCGTTTCGCGCTGGTTGTGCGTTTACCCGAAGCGGCCCGCTCACTAAGGGGCCTGGACCAGTTACTCATTGAAACGCCCACAGGCAGAGTGCCTTTATCTAAGATCGCAACGATTGAAGATGCCGATGGACCAAACCAAATCAGCAGGGACAATGGTAAGCGGCGCATTGTGATTTCTGCCAATGTTTCTAGCCGTCCGCTTTCGGAAGTCATTGCAGACATCCGCAAGATCATTGGGGAATCACGGCTGCCAGAAGGTTACTTCATCACCCTCGGCGGACAATTCCAGGCGCAAGAGGAAGCATCACGCCTGATCGCCGTGCTATCTGTGATTTCTATGGTGTTGATGTTTTTGGTGCTCCACAGCCGCTACAAGTCCACCGTCCTGTCGGCTTTGATTATGGTGAACATTCCCCTTGCATTGGTAGGTGCCGTGGTGGGGCTGTGGCTGTCAGGTCAACCCCTTTCAGTGGCGGCGTTGATCGGCTTCATCACTTTGGCAGGCATTTCGGTGCGCAACGGCATTTTGAAGGTTAGCCACTACATCAACCTTATGCGTATTGAGGGAGAGTCCTTCAATACACAAATGATTTTGCGCGGTTCAATGGAACGTTTGAGTCCGGTATTGATGACCGCGTTAGTCACCGCCTTTGCCTTGGCCCCCTTACTCTTCGAGGCCGAGCGTCCGGGCACGGAGATTTTGCATCCTGTTGCTGTCGTAATTTTTTCGGGTCTGATCAGCTCAACACTGCTCGACACCTTTTTGACACCGGCTATGTTTTGGCTCTTCGGACGCAAACCTGCCGAAGCACTCTTGCAAGACAAAGACGCCGAAGCGTTCTGATAGATTACCCACAACCTGTACTATTACCTCAAAAGGATAACTCATGAAACTTCATGCTTTCTTAATTGCCTCGTCACTATTCTTGAACGGGCTCGCCTGGGCTGGATCCAGCGATGGTACTCACAAGCCTATGCATGGTGGCGTTCTAACGACTGTAAAGGATATTGACTATGAATTGGTTGCCTCACCCACGACTCTGCGTCTATACGTACGTGATCACGGCAGAGTAGTCGATCTATCGAAGGCCTCGGCTAGATTAACCTTGCTTACTGGCACTGAAAAGCAAGAAGTCGACCTCAAGCCCAACCGAGACAGACTGGAGGCAACAGGGGCCTTCAAACTGAGTGGAGGCACGATAGTCGCTGCCGTTATCTCATCAGGCGGAAAGCAGTCGACAGCGCGATTTGTCCTCAAGTGAAGAGAGCTTAGTTAAGACGCTAGCATCAAAACTGCTACATGGCAGTGGCGAATCAGACAAGATCATGTGACCGTGGCTGCTCACCATTCATGCACATCCAGGGGCTGCTACTTTGGCAACAGGCTTTGGCGTGGTCAGAGAAAACACTCGGTAGCTTGTTTCACAATCAGGTGGGCGAGACTGTAGACGCTGGCGTAGTAACGGTAATTCTCGTTCAGATAAAGACGCCATGAGAATTCCCCCCAAAGTTTTCACGTTAAAGAGGCCAGGGATACTGTGACCTGCTCCCCGAGATTAGTCCCGAATTGAATTAGAGTTTGCCTCAACGGAGGCAACATGAAGAAGCGATTCACGGAAGAACAAATTATCGGCATCCTGAAAGAAGCCGAGACAGGCGCAAAGATTGCAGAGCTATGCCGTAAACATGGCATCAGCGATGCGACGTACTACAACTGGAAAGCCAAGTTCGGGGGCATGACCGTCTCAGATGCCCAAAGGCTCAAGATGCTGGAAACTGAGAACGCCAAGCTAAAGCGTTTATTAGCCGAATTCATGCTCGACAATGCTGCCCTGAAAGATGTTGTCAGCCGAAAATGGTAAGCCCACAAGCCAAGCGAGAAGCGGTAACGCACCTAATAACAGCACACCCTTTGGGCGTTACCCGTGCTTGTGGGCTCATCGGTATTTCCCGGTCACTGTACCGCTACCAGGCCAAGCGTGTCAGTGATACTGCGCTCAAGGACCGACTGACTGAGCTAGCGACGCAGATGCGCCGCTATGGTTACCGCCGACTACATGTGCTGCTACGTCGCGAGGGGTGGCAACTCAACCCAAAGCGCACGTATCGCGTGTATCACGAAGCTGGACTGATGGTCAGAAAACGCAAGCCTAAAAGA
>NZ_QPGB01000006.1 GCF_003335215.1 Parvibium lacunae
ACTATGAGAACGGCCTGAACGGCATCCAAACCCTGGGCAGCACCCTGGTTGGCACCCTGGTTGGCGCCTTAGGCGGCAAGCTAGAGACCGCGGCCCAAACCGCCCAATACAGCTACAACGCCGATGTCTTTAACCGGCAGCTGCACCCCGCAGAAAAGAACCTACTGCGCAAACTGGCCGACAAAAAAGCCCAAGACCTTGGGCGCAATGCACAAGAACAACAAGACATTGCCAACAAACTCTACCTAGCGCTAGAAGGGGAAGCAGCAGCCCTGCTCGACAAAAAAGAAAGCCAGCAAAACGCCCAATACCGGCAAGACCTCAGCAATAGCCAACAAAATGGTCTGGAAGGCAAGTATTTAGCGCAAAAAGAACTCGACCTGATGAACTGGGCACGCAGCCAAGTGCTCGACTTACAACGACAACTGGGCCACCAGACCATTCAACTCAATGGCCAAGACATCATTGCCGATGGCAGCAAACTGCAGTTTTTTAGATCGAGCACCGAGCAATACAACGACAGCCAACTGTTTAACACCAGTGATCGGGCCACCATGCTGCGGCAGTTTGCGGGGAATGGGGATGCCAACCAAACCAATGCGGTGGTTAACCAAGCCCGCCAAGCAGCGCGTGATGGCAGCGTTAAAGCGGTTGATGAATACCAGCAAGCCACACTAGCGCGGATGCGCACGACCAATGGTGGACTAGCCACCAGTACGGCTGATCTGGATGTGGCGACATTAGGGGTGGGTGGCGCTGCCGTGAAAGGGGCCAAGGCCTTGGTCACCAAAGTCGGGGAAGTGATCGAAGCCAAGCTGGCCCAGAAAGCGGAACAGGCAGCGGCGGAGAAAGCGGCAAAGCAGACCGTTATTGAGAATAATGTCTATGCGGACAACGCGGGTTTTGCGAACGTTGCCCAGCGTGAATTTAAGCCTGGCAGCACCCACCGTGCAGAAAACATCAATGCAGGGCAGGTGACCGACCGCGATGGCTTAGTGCGGGTCGATGAGGCCAATACACAAAATAATAAACAACTGGCTGAACAACTCGGCTATGTGCCTGAACGTTGGTCAACCCAACGCGCCGCTTGGAAGGAAGGTACACTGGTCACCGACCGTATCACCACCCAGCCAGAAACCTATCGGATGGTGATTGATCAAGATCAGCTAAAAAATATCCGTGATAATCTTGATGCGGGCAACATCGACAAAGCCTCCCAAAGCCTCGGCCTGTGGGCCACCAAGAATGAGGTAAATACTTTGTCAGATGTGCGCAATCCTCTCGCCATTCCACAAGAGTGGAAAGGCCGCAATGGTGAGAAGCTGTATGTGATTGAATTTACTGTGAAACCGGGGGCCGGGGTGCGCGAAGGGACTGTGGGCCCGATGTTCGATAAAATCAATGAAGTGGAATTGCCGGGCAATGGTCATCAAGTCAACTTCATGCAAAACAATCCTAAAAATCGGCCCGATCTGTATGAGATCAATATTGACTCTGCGAAGGAGTTGAAATGGATAGGTCAATAATTAGTGTTGGCAAGAAAAAAATTTGTCCTGACAATTTTGTCTATGAAGTCATTTATGAAGGTGAAGGAGAAAATTGGGAGAATCCATTTAATGGTTACGAAGAATCACCAAGACCACACAAATGGCTAGAAACCTTCTTTCTCCTCGACGACGGCACGCGAATTAGCTTGCCGGTTCACGCCATACCTAAACGCTTGCCCGACCGCAGTGGTGTCGTTGTGGTATTTAGTATTGACCAACAAGGGCAAACGACGGATGCGTTGCCGGCGGATTTCCCCGATGTTCATGCGCCGCATAATGCGGTCATCTTCAATGCCGATGGTAGCCTGCGCTGTGTGATCAACCAACGCACCAAGCGCGGTGCCTATATTCAGCAGACTAGTACCGATGTCATCACCCATAAAAGCGGGCGGTATGGTCAAGTTCTTAGTGAGAATTACCTCGAACCCATCATCAAATTTGGGGTACTGGTTGGCGAATATCTGAATGACTCACCTGATTGGTTTTATGAGCTTGATCCAAGCACGGGCGATTTGATCGGTACGCCCACATGGAAACGGTATTGAAGCTACAGGCTGAACATTCCGCCCTTCCTTTGCGCCCTCAGCCATTACTGAGGGCGTTATGTTTTGTTGGCTTAGCATTATGTTTTCCTGCTGGTTTAAGCGCCCACCAACAAAGTGGCAACCTCACCCTACTTGCAGGCACCGACGTCACCCAAGGCGACAGCAAGATCACCACCCAAGGGGCCGACCTCCTCGCCAAACAAAAAATCAGCCTCACCGCAGGCAGCCTTGACTTGCAAGCCATCAGCGACACCCTCAAAGAGCGTAGCCAAACCCAAGCCAACAGCTTCACCATTGGCGCCCGCCCAGCCGGCGTGATTGGCGGCGCGATCAGCCGCATTAGCGACAGCATCCAACAAGCCCAACAAACCGACAACGACCGACTCAAAGGCGCGCTCGCCCTCAAAGCCGGCTACGACGCCTGGAAACTCATGGGCCGGCTCAGCGACGGCAACACCAGCGCCCCCCCCAGCGCCGACGGCAAACCCGGCGACCCCAACAACAGCGCCTTTGCCATCAACGTCAGCATGGGCGGCAGCCGCAGCACCAGCAGCAGCAGCTTTGACAGCAGCACCGTGCGCGGCACCAACCTCCAAGGGCAAGACATAGAACTGCGCGCCACCCAAGGCGACATCAGCGGCACCGCGCTCAAAGTCCAAGGTACCAACATCACCCTAGACGCCGCCCGCGACCTCAAACTCCAAGCCGGCGCCAATACCCAAACCCTCCAAAGCACCAATAGCAGCAGCAACGCCAGCGTAGGCGTGACCATAGGGGTAGGGGGTCAACAAAACGGCATCAGCTTCCAGCTAGCCGCCGCGCAAGCGCGGGGGCGGAGCAACGGCAGCGAAACCACCTGGGACAACAGCCAAATCACCGCCAGCGAACAACTCAGCGTCAAGACAGGGCGAGACGCCAGCCTGCAAGGCGCCCAACTGGCTGGAGACCGAGTCAAACTTGACATCGGGCGCGACCTCACCCTACAAACCCTACAAAACCAAAGCGACTACCAAAGCAGCCAAAGCAGCAGCGGCTTCTCCCTAAGCCTCTGCATCCCACCCATCTGCTACGGCCAAACAGTCAGCGGCAGCCTCAACGTAGCGCGCAGCAGCCTCAACCACAACTACCTTAGCGCCGTTGGGCAAAGCGGCATAGCCGCAGGGCAAGGCGGCTTTGACATCAACGTCAAAGGCCACACCCAACTCACTGGTGCCACGCGAGGCTCAAGCGAGCAAGTTCGCTAAAATTTGCCTTACCGGCTTGGGAATACCGATTTGCAAAGCGTCGGTCAGCGGCCACCAACGGCCCTGGTCCGGTTGTTCGTTACACGCCGCCTGCTCAAGATGAATCAGGCTCGGTTGTATCTGCAGGTGAAAATGGGTAAAGCTGTGTCGAAATGGGGCCAGGGCGGTGATCGACACGATATTGCCATAGGGCTGCAGCCGGGCATCGTCGAGCGTGGGGGATGAGTCGAATTCTGGCAAGCTCCATAAGCCGCCCCATATGCCTTTGGTGGGACGGCGCTCCAGCCAAACTGATTGCCCGTACTTTAGCACCCAGAAATGGCGGCTTTTTTCAGGCAATTTAGCTTTCAGTGCGCGGGTCGGAAAGGCGGTTGCATGACCGCGTGCGTGGGCCTGGCAGGTTTGCCGTAAAGGGCAATCGATGCAGCGGGGTTGGGTGCGCGTGCAGAGGGTTGCGCCCAAATCCATTAGGGCTTGGGTATAAACCGCCAGCTCGGTCTTGGGGAGCAATGACTCGGCCAAGGCCCAGAGCTGATTCTCGACCGTTTTTTGTGTCGGCACCCCTGCAATTGCATAATGGCGCGTCAGCACACGCTTGACGTTACCATCCAGAATCGCGGCACGTGCGCCCGTCGAGAAAACCGCTATTGCCGCAGCGGTTGTGCGCCCAATGCCCGGCAGCTGGGCGAGGGTGTCTGGATCTGTGGGGAAAGCCCCTGCGTAATCATGTGTGACGACTTGGGCGCAGCGATGCAGATTGCGCGCCCGGGCGTAATACCCAAGGCCAGACCAGAGGCTGAGCACATCTTCAATCGGCGCGGCGGCAAGGTTTGTGACGCTAGGGTAGCGCGCCAGAAAGCGGGTGTAGTAAGGAATCACGGTTGCAACTTGGGTCTGTTGCAGCATGATTTCAGACAGCCAGATCCGATAAGGGTCGGTTTGCTGTTGCCAAGGCAGGTGATGTCGCCCACTGCGGCGTTGCCAGTCGATCAGCCGCGCTGAAAAGGATGGCTCAGGGGGTTGCAACCTCGTCATGCTTGCTCATTCACCCCCGCATTCACTTAGGCAACGGCAATGTCAGCCAGTGAAAAGGTGTTATCCAATTCTGCCGCCAACACATGATCAATCCGCTGCGCTAGCTCTAGCACGGTTGCGGTTTGCTGCTCGATATTGCCTTGAAATTCTTCGAGCTCATCGATCCGGCTTTCCAGCGTGTCACTGGCTTCTTGAATCCGTTTAATGGAATCCAGACGGCGACGCAACTGGAGTTGGTGCTCGCGGACTTGGGCCTCCATCGGTGCCATGATGGCTTTTAGCCAGCTTTCTACGTCGCGATTGGCAACATCAAAGGTCTCTTTGACGCGCGTGGCAATCGACTCGAAGAATTTTTGTGTCAATGGTAGTTTTTCGCGGGTCAGAATGGTGAGGCCACTGAACTGCTGTTGATAGACTTTTTCGATGCGGTCTATTTCTTTGAGGTATTTAAGGTTTGAAAAGGCGATAGGCTTAGCGAGAATGAGTCCATGCTCTTCACTGAACTTTTTGTACATGGCCGTCATCATGTCCATGATTTCTGCTGAGATACGGCCCGACTTTTCGAGATTGCTGCGAATGTTAATGAAAAACCCATCCATCGTCCCGCGCAAACCTCTATCGCCAAAAGAAAACTTGCTATTGATCATGGACTCGCGGGTACGCCGCACTTCAGTCCGCAGGGCTTCCATACCCAGCGTGGTAAATAAGTCATTGGTCAAACGGGCAAATACGGCGCGAATCGCCTGCAAGCGCAGCAAGCTTTTATCAAACTCGCTCTTTTCATTTTGCACACGGGCGACCATGTGTTCGACCACGTTTTGGTTTTTGCCACGCAAGCCTTTTAATTCGTGTAGCTGCTCAATAATATTGCGGCTGCGTGCATCCAAGATGTTTTGTGTGCTGTGTACGAGCGCATGAATTTCCTGCTCAACTTGGGACCGCACAATGTCTTGCTTAGCCGGAATGAGATCATTCGACAATGCGGTTTCCAGGACAGGCAAACGACTCCGCTGTAGCAGCTTGTCATCATGATTGACCTTGCCAACTAAGCCTTTTTGCGCGGAAACCGGGAAAATGTGGCTGGCTTCCAACCCTAGCACCGCCCCACACGAGGTAACCTGGCGGGTAATTTCACTTTCAATTTCTTCGGGGGTTTTCAGCTCATCCCACATGCTGTCAATCTTATTTAAGACAACCATGCGGCCATCCTGGCGATTGGCGCTGATATGCTCGCGCCATACTTCGATATCGCTCTTAG
Organism: Parvibium lacunae; assembly: GCF_003335215.1. GTDB lineage: Bacteria > Pseudomonadota > Gammaproteobacteria > Burkholderiales > Burkholderiaceae_D > Parvibium > Parvibium lacunae. Next base: position 5,630 of record NZ_QPGB01000006.1, read on the forward strand.
TGACACCGGTGTCGGCTGCCAACACAAATAAAACGGCATGCGCACTGGGAATTAAACTAAGGGTCAATTCAGGCTCGGTACCGATCGCATTTAACCCGGGGGTATCGAGAATCACCAGCCCTTGCTCAAGCAGGGGGTGCGGGAAATTGATAATCGCATGGCGCCAACGCGAGATTTCAATCGAGCCATCTGGGGAAACCTGGGCTAATTGGTCGGGATCTTGTTCATCAAACAAGCTGTAGGCTTTTGCTTCATCCACCGAGACAATTTTGGTTTCAGAAACGCGCCTCAAGGCTTCTAGCATGCCATCGCCAGACGTCGTATCTAAAGGGAAAGCCTGCCATTCTTCGGGATATTGTTTGTATTCTGCGGTGGTGGCGTGGCGAGCGCGGGTTTCAATTGGCAATAAGCGAATACTTGAGGGTAAGCTGGCATCGTACATCAGCTCGGTCGGGCACATCGTGGTGCGGCCCGCAGACGAGGGCAGAATGCGACGCCCATAGTCGGCAAAAAAGATTGCGTTAATTAGCTCGGATTTTCCGCGTGAGAACTCAGCAACGAAAGCAATGGTTAATTTGTCATCAGCAAGCCGTTCTTGCAGGCGATTGAGGCGGCTCTCGATCGTGGCATCAGAGAACTGATTGTCTTTAAGCCAATCGCCATAGCGACGGATCTCCTGGCTGAGTGCAAACCGCCATGTGCTGTATTCTTGGAACCGATCCACCAGATTTGTCATAATCTGATCCCCCATTTCGATCTTTGTCTTTAGCGCTCAACGCAATAGATATCATCTTTCGGCTGAGACATTGCCTTCAATGTAGCATATGGCGTTGGTTTTTTCCTGTGATTTAGGTCATTTGCCGCGAATTTCCGCGATTTGTCGCGCCGCCCCCGCTAAAACAGGCGTCTAAAGCAGCGAATCGCGGCAATAGACCAACGGCGATAGCCTTCAACGTTGGCATTGAGGGCAGTAATACGTTGCCCTTTGCCCTTGCACTAGCCGCTTGATCGGTGTTCGACACACTCGGCAGGGTTGGCCTGCACGCTCATAGACAAAATACGTCAACTGGAAATACCCTTGACTGCCGTCTGCGCCCACGAAATCTTTTAGGGTGCTGCCCCCTTTGGCAATAGCCTCCCGCAATACCGCCTGAATCTCTGTCAGCAAGGTCGCGTAACGCACCAGACTGATCCGATGCGCAGGGGTTTGCGGGCGAATACGCGCACGAAACAAACTCTCAGAGGCATAGATATTGCCAACACCCACAACGATGTCGCCAGCGAGCAAGACCTGTTTGATCGGGGCTTGACGGGTGCGGGTCTCGCGATGCAAATAGGCCGCAGTGAGATCAGGATCAAATGGCTCGCGCCCCAGGCGCGCTAACGCCGCATGGGTGATCACGGGCCCCGCTGCCTTCGGATGCCACAATACCGCACCAAACCGACGGGGATCATAGAGACGTAAAACCTGTTGGCCAAAAACAAAATCCACGTGATCATGGATCCGGGCTGGGGTATCTGGCGCAACAATCAGTAAATGGCCGGACATGCCTAAATGCAGAATGACCCACCCGGTTGGGAAGGCGAGAAGCAAATACTTACCGCGGCGATCGGTATGCAACAAGCGCTGTCCGCACAAATGCTTGAGGTCGGGGATCGGCCAACGTAAATCTGGACGACGCGCCACAAAGCCAGTGAGCGTTTGGCCTTCAATGTGGGGGGCCACCCCCATCCGGGTTACTTCAACCTCTGGGAGTTCAGGCATAATGGGTGCCTCATAGTTGAAACGAAGAGATTGTGCCTTGAATTTCAGGTCTTTGCTGTCACGCGCTGTGATCCCCTTCTCGCCCCGTGGGAAATTACGTCCCCTAGCCTTGGCTTATACCCACCCTTCTTCACCGATAGCCGCCTGTGGTGCAATAGGGCTAACCCTCTGGTTAATCGGGGCATATGCTGCGCCGGTGCAGGCAGCGCCCGCGCCAATCGCGAGCGATGAAAAATCGGAAGACACGGAAAACCTGCCAAAACTCACCCTCAATCCAGATATCTTGGAACAACTGATTGCCGCGGAAATTGCCGCACAGCGAGGGTATGGGGGGTTCGCGCTACAGCAATATCTCAGCTTGGCCTTGCGCACCCGCGACCCCCGGCTGGCAAAACGTGCAGCAGAGCTGGCTTATCGGCAACGCGACCTCGATCAGAGCTTACAGGCAGCACAACTGTGGTCGGAGCTCGCACCAAAATCAGTGCCAGCCCAGCGCAGTGTCTTGGAATTACAGATTGCCAGTGGGCGTTTGGAAGAGGCCCGTCCAAACCTACAGAAATGGTTGCAAGTCCATAAAAAAATACCCCTAGCAGAACGTGAAGGGTTGGCTGCGGAGCTTCAACAATCGCTGGTTAACGCACCCAATCGGGGGCAAGCCTATGCGCTATTTGAAAGCCTGCTGCGCCCATATGAGCAGAGTGAAAAAATCCAGCTCACGCTAGCGCGTGCTGCGATGCAAGCCAATAACACCAGTGCGGCGCTCGTTCATGCACAAAAAGCGTTGAAGCTAAACCCAGAGTCCGCCAATGCAATTGTGGGGCTTAGTCAACTCGCTAGCGAGCCAGCACAATCGATTCGCCTGCTACGCGATTTTTTGACGCGTTACCCGCAACACCCGGACCAAGAGGCTATCCGGCAAACGCTCGTTAGACAATACATTGAGCAAAAGGAATGGGAAGCCGCTGAAGTCAATCTACGCCAGCTTCAACAACAAAAGCCGAATGACCTCGACACGCTGCTGCTACTTGCACGGGTCTTATTACAAAAAAATGCCTTTAGCGAAGCAGAAAGCCTGTTGGCCCGCTACGTGCAAAACGGGGATGAAAAAGCCAATTCAACCAAGCCGGGGCGTGAATTGGATATTGTTTACCTCACTCTCGGCCAACTGCGTGAAGAAGCCCAAGATGTTGCTGCTGCGATCCAGTGGTACGAGCGGGTGCAAGGGGCGAGCCAGCGAGCGACAGCGCTAGCCCGCAGCGCCAAGTTACTCCGCGACAAGCAGGGTATGGCCGTTGCCCAGCAATATTTACAGCAACGGCGGGCGCAGAACCCGGCAGACGATGCGCGTTTGCGGCTATTAGAATCAAGCCTGCTGCGTGAGGCAAAACGCCATAACGAGGCCTTTACTTTGCTCAATGATGCCCTCAGTGAGCACGAACAAAATCCCGATTATCTGTATGAATATGCGCTGAGTGCTGAAAAAATTGGGCGCCTTGATATTCTCGAAACACAACTACGTCGCGTAATCGCCCTCCAACCTAATGATGCCCGCGCCTACAACGCACTGGGCTATAGTTTGGCAGACCGCAATCTGCGACTGCCAGAAAGTTTAACGCTGATTCAACAGGCGCTGCGTCTGCAACCCAATGACCCCATGATCATCGACAGTTTAGGCTGGGTTTACTTTCGGATGGGTCAATTAGAACAAGCGGAAACCTACCTGCGACAGGCCTATGCCGGCTTGCCTGACGCCGAGATTGCCGCCCATCTGGGTGAAGTGCTGTGGCTCAGGGGGCAGCGCGAACAAGCGCAACAAATATGGCGCGAGGGGCAGCAGCGTGAAGCGGATAACACCGTACTCCAAGAGACGCTGCAACGTTACCTTGGTACACGCCCCGCAACGCCCTAGGGTCAACAATCACGATGCTTGCACAAGGTTATCACGGGCGAGCCGCTCGCCCATTGCTTACTGCACCAGGGCTATGGCGCCGCATGAGCACAGCATGCATCGCGCTGATCGTCATGTTGAGCCTGGTTGGCTGCACGACCTTCACCACAGTAGCCACCCCAACAACAGACGCCAGCGTGCTGCCGCCGTCTGCCGACAGCCCAGTCACGCTTGCTTATAGTGGTCGCTTCAGTCTGCGCTACGAGCAACATGGCAGCCCAACTTACGGACAGGGTCGCTTCACCCTAACTCAGCAGCGGGATAGCTACAGCCTGGAACTCAATAGCCCCTTTGGCAACACACTCGCCACCCTTTCCTGGCAAGCAGGGCAGGCGACGCTTTGGCAACCGAACCAGCCCTTGCTGCACGGCACAGACCCCAATGATCTGATCAACCAACTGCTCGGCTGGCCCGTTCCCGTTAACCTACTGCCTGACTGGTTACAGGCCTTGGTAAACGGAAAAATTTCTTCCATCCAGCAGCAGGGTTGGGAAGTAACCACCTTGCCACTCGCCAGTGCCGCCGCAGATCAACCGGACAAGCCGCGGCAATTGCAAGCCGAGCACCCGGGGAATGCAACACAACCCGCCGTCAGACTGCGCATTCTTTTAGATGCGAACAACCCGCCTGTTACAACAACTCACTAGCGTATGTCTCTACCTCAACTCTCGGTGCATGCCCCAGCTAAGCTCAACCTATTTTTGCATATCGTGGGGCGGCGTACCGATGGCTATCATTTGCTGCAAAGCGCGTTCCAATTGATTGATTGGTGTGACGACTTACAATTTACACGCACTACAGATGGTGTCATCACCCTGCTTAATCCACAGCCCAGTGTTCCGGCCGAGCAGGACCTCGTGGTACGTGCCGCGCGCCTGTTACAGCAACATACGGGCTGCGCATATGGTGCCCAGATTCATTTAGAAAAGCGGCTCCCGCTTGGTGGCGGCGTGGGTGGCGGGAGTTCAGATGCAGCGGCAACCTTAAGTGCGCTCAATCAACTTTGGCAAACCGGCTTGAGCGTGCCCCAGCTACAGGCGCTTGGCGTGCAGCTCGGGGCAGATGTCCCCTTCTTTTTGTTTGGACAAAATGCTCTTGTGGAAGGGATTGGCGAACAAATGCAAGCGCTGATGATTCCGCCACGCTGGTATTTAGTTTGGGTGCCGCCGGTGCATGTGCCGACCGCGACGATCTTTACCGCACCCGATTTAGTCAGAAATACCCCTGGAATCACGCTAAGCCAAGTGCAATTTGCCTACATGACCAACAAACTCATTTTTGGCCGGAATGATTTACAAGCCATCGCTGAAAAGCAATTCCCGGAAATTAGTGCGGCCCTCGCCACCTTGCGGCACATTCAACCCAATGGCTTGGTTCGCATGAGCGGTTCTGGTGCCACGATTTTTGCGGAGTTTGAGCACGAAGAAGTCGCACAAGCCGCACTGCAAGCCATGCTGCGCAGTGGTTTGCCGCAGCGGGGGTATGCGGTGGTACGGGGGCGTTAACTGTTGCACCAGATGTTGTTTGCCTACTGCTTAGTATTGATGAGTCGCTCCGCTATCGCTTGATAAGCACTAACCTCCGATGCATTCGGTTGATAGTTCTCATTCTTCACTTTTTGTTCGAGTTGCAGTGCCCACTCGATTTCTGCTTGACTGACGTTGCTGTTGGCTTTTGGAATGGACTTCTCTGCCTGAGGTGGTTGCTTTGGTGCCGCATAGAATTGCTGCAGGATATTTTGGTAACGACTAACCTCCGATGTATTCGGTTGATAGTTCTCATTCTCCACTTTTTGTTCGAGTTGCCGTGCCCACTCTATTTCTGCTTGACTGACGTTGCTGTTGGTTTTTGGAATGGACTTCTCTGCCTGAGATGGTTGCTTTGGTGCCGCAGAGAATTGCTGCAGGATATTTTGGTAACGACCAACCTCCGATGCATTCGGTTGATAGTTGTCATTGTTCATTTTTTGTTCGAGTTGCAGTGCCCACTCGATTTCTTTCGGGCTGACGCCATTGTTAATGGATTTCGCTTGAGCCTTATCCGCTTGCGTGCGGGATGCGGGTGGGGTTAGTTCACCCGCATAGAGACTCGGTGATAGCAGCAATAGACTGAAGATAGATATCAGAATTTTTGGTAAGTTTATACGCGTAGAAGAATATTTCACCACAGTCGATAGCAAGCCTACTTAACCCCGATGCACTGCCAACGGCGAAAATGCTTGGCAAACGGGCATCAATTGAATGCTATTCACATTGACATGGGCAGGGCGAGAGGCGACCCAATAGACGGTTTCAGCAATGTCTTCGGCCGTGAGGGGCTGGGTGCCTTCATAGACTTTCGCGGCTTTACTGTCATCACCATGAAAGCGTACGTTAGAGAACTCTGTACCACCACATAAGCCGGGTTCGACATCGGTCACGCGCACCGGGGTTCCCAATAAATCGGCACGCAGGTTCATGGAGAATTGGTACACAAAGGCTTTGGTCGCCCCGTAGGTGTTACCACCGGGGTAAGGCCACTCCCCTGCTGTGGAGCCAATATTAATCACATGCCCGCGCCCGCGCTCCACCATGCCTGGTAACACAAGCCGTGTGCAATAAAGCAGCCCTTTGATGTTGGTGTCAACCATGGTTTCCCAATCATCCAGACTGGCGCGATGGGCTGGCTCTAGCCCCAGGGCTAAGCCGGCGTTATTGACCAAAATATCGATCGCCTGCCACGCGGCTGGCAAGGAAGTGAGCGCCGTGGCCACGGCTTGCCGATCGCTGACATCCAAGACCAAAGGATACACAGCATCACCCAAACTGGCCTGTAAGTCGGCCAAACGCGCTTGTCGGCGACCAGCGGCAATAACACGGTGACCTGCTGCCACAAATTTTTGTGTGATGGCCAGCCCGAAACCAGCCGTTGCTCCTGTTACCAGTACGATCATCACTGCTCCTCGTTTAAAACTGATGTTTCACAACATGATTAGGTTTGCGCTGTAACCTTCCACGTGAGCGTTTCGCCCGCCCGTAGCGGCACCAATGTCTGCCCGCCATATGGCAATTCTGTTGGCAGGGTCCAGCTCTCGCGTACCAGTGTCAAGGTGCCGCTATTGACCGGCAAGCCATAGAAAGCCGGGCCATGCAAGCTCGCGAAAGCTTCTAACTTATCGAGTGCATTGACGCTTTCAAATGCTTCGGCATACAGCTCCATCGCGTGCAATGCAGTATAACAACCGGCGCACCCGCAGGCCATTTCTTTTGCGCCTTTGGCATGCGGGGCACTGTCGGTGCCTAAGAAAAACTTCGCACTGCCACTGGTAGCTGCGGCCAATAACGCTTGGCGATGCGGCTCACGCTTCAAGACCGGCAAGCAGTAATAGTGTGGGCGGATGCCGCCCGTGAAAATCGCATTGCGGTTGTAGAGCAAATGATGTGCGGTAATGGTAGCCGCTACCTTTTCATCTGTGCTCGCAACGTATTGCGCGGCTTCGCGGGTGGTGATGTGCTCAAACACAATTTTGAGTGCGGGGAAATCACGACGCAGTGGTTCGAGCACGGTATCAATAAAGACTTTTTCGCGGTCAAAAATATCTACATGGCTATCGGTGACTTCGCCATGAATCAGCAGGGGGACGCCGAGGCGTTGCATGGCCTCGAGCACGGCGCTGCATTTGCGAATATCCGTTACCCCAGCATCGGAATTGGTCGTCGCCCCAGCCGGGTAAAGTTTAAGGGCATGCACAAAGCCGCTGTCTTTGACGCGCTGAATTTCATCGGGATTCGTATTGTCGGTGAGATACAGCGTCATCAGCGGTTCAAACGCCATACCTGTAGGAATAGCGGCCAGAATCCGCTCGCGATACGCTAGCGCCAAGGCCACGGTGGTGACGGGTGGCTTAAGGTTGGGCATGATGATAGCGCGCCCGAATTGGCGGGCCGTATCAGGCAATACCGCCGCTAGCGCTGCCCCATCGCGCACGTGCAAGTGCCAATCGTCGGGGCGGGTGAGTGTGAGCGTTTGGGGCGTAACGTGAGGAGAGGCAGGTGTGTTCATACTGGGGCAATCCAAGCTGTGACTAATCAATAAGGCACATTATCGCATTGCTCTTGTTGGTACACACCCCATCGTATTAGTCACTTGAATCAAGCGCTTAAATTAAAGCCGCAATCGCCTGACCAACCTCAACGGTATTCGCCGACCCGCCCATATCTGCCGTGCGCGGCCCAGACTTGAGGACGATTTCAATGGCGTGCAGAATGGCATCATGCGCTGCGCGATGCCCAAGAAAATCGAGCATCATGGCGCCCGTCCAAATTTGGCCAATCGGGTTGGCGATACCCTTCCCAGCAATATCGGGCGCAGAGCCATGTACAGGCTCAAACAGGGAGGGAAACTTACGTTCTGGATTGAGGTTGGCACTGGGCGCAATCCCAATCGTGCCGGTGCAGGCTGGGCCAAGGTCGGACAAAATATCGCCAAATAAATTAGAGGCCACGACCACATCAAAACGATCCGGGTTTCGCACAAAGTGGGCGGTGAGAATGTCGATGTGGTATTGGTCGACGCGCACCTCGGGGTAAGCTTTGCTCATTTCAGCGACGCGGCTATCCCAGTAGGGCATAGTGATGGAAATGCCATTCGATTTGGTGGCCGAGGTCAGGTGTTTACCGCGCTGCTGGGCGAGCTCAAAGCCATACTTGAGCACACGATCTACCCCAATCCGGCTAAATACACTTTGCTGTAGTGCGACTTCGCGCTCCGTCCCCGCATACAAAATGCCGCCAGTACTGGAATACTCCCCTTCCGTATTCTCACGCACAACATAAAAATCAATCTCACCCGGCTTACGATTGGCCAGGGGACAGGGCACCCCCTCAAATAAACGAACCGGGCGCAGGTTGATGTATTGATCAAACTCGCGCCGAAATTGCAGTAATGAACCCCATAGCGAAATATGGTCTGGGACTTTTTCTGGCCACCCCACCGCGCCAAAGAAAATCGCATCCACCCCCTTCAGACGCACCTTCCAGTCGGCGGGCATCATCTCGCCATGCTGCGCATACCAATCACAACTGGCCCAATCGTGATAGTCAAATTGCAAGCCAATATCAAATTTTTTGGCACAGGCTTCCAGCACGCGGATACCTTCGGGGACAACTTCCTTACCGATTCCATCACCGGGAATCACGGCGATTCGTTTAACTGACATAGTCGGATCTCTTTCTATCGTGAGTGTGTAAAAAATTGCAGGGCAGCGTCCACCAGCCGCTGTGGCGACTCTTCTGGGATGTAATGGCCACAATCAATGGCGCCGCCTGTGACCTGCGTAGGCTGGCGGCATAACTTGCGCCACTCGGCGAGCGGGTCAAAACATTGCTGTATCACCCCTTGTTTGCCCCACAGCACATGGAGAGGGCATTCAATCCAGCGTTGGCGGGCAATATCGGCGCGGGCATGCTCTAAATCTATGCTGGCCGCAGCGCGGTAGTCTTCACAAATCGCGCGCACGGTTTCGGGGTTTTGAATACAGCGCTCATATTCGGCCCAAGCATGAGGATCAAACTCGCCCACTGCGGCCCGCATGGTTTTGCGCAGATACGCCAAAGGGTTGGCATTGATTAAATTCTCGGGAAACGGCGCTGCCTGGATTAAGAAAAACCAATGCCAGTAGGCAGTGGCAAAGGCTTGCGAGGTTTGTTCATACATCGCCAGCGTAGGCGCAATGTCCAATAACAGCATGCGCTCGACGGCTTCGGGATAATCGACCGCCAGACGGTGCGCCACCCGCGCCCCACGATCATGCGCCAGCACCTGGAAGCGCTCATAACCAAGTTGTGCCATCAAAGCTCGTAAGTCATGCGCCATAGCGCGCTTGCTGTAGGTAGCATGGTGGGCATCACTGGGCGGCTTACTGCTATCGCCATATCCCCGCAAGTCAGGCATGACTAGTGAAAAATGTTGCGCAAGTTGTGGTGCAACCCGGTGCCAAATCACATGAGTTTGGGGATGCCCGTGCAGTAGCAGTAAGGGCGGTAGCTGCTTTTGTGCTGTAACACGCCCCTGCATCACGATCCCTGACATTACTTCAATCGTCACGCTTTCAAATTCATTTCCAAATAACATGGTGATTCCCATGGTGAGCTATTTGCAATAGTCTAACCATTTCAATGAAATATTAAATACAATCGTTTTCATCACTTTTTTAAATTCAGGTTAATAATGAACTGGGTTCATGATCTTCAATTTTTTGCGGTGCTTACACAAGCCGGCAGTTTGACTAAGGCCGCCGTCGAGCTTTCACTCACGCCAGCGGCAGTCAGTAAGCGTCTGGCGGCGCTCGAAGCACGCGTGGGGCTAAGGCTCGTTAATCGCAGTACGCGACGCATGAGCCTGACGGCAGAGGGAGAGTTATTACTGAGCCGCGCACAACAGATTTTGAGTGATCTGGATGAACTTGATGGACTGATTGGCGCACAACAAATCGAACCGCGTGGCTTATTAAAAGTAGGCGCCACGTTTGGCTTTGGTCGTCGCTATATCGCACCGGCGATAGAACGTTACACCCAGCGCTACCCAGCCGTACAGGTTCAACTTGAGCTCACTGACAATCCGATCGATTTGTCAGAACGCGGGTTCGACTTGGTGATTCGGCTAGATAAGCTACCCCAGTCACAATTAATCGCCCGCAAAATCGCCCCGAATCGCCGGTTCATTGTGGCAGCCCCTAGTTACCTGACGGCACATGGGCAGCCGCAGAATATTGCTGAACTCGCACAGCATAATTGCTTGGTTTTACGTGAAAATGCAGGCAGATACGGCGTGTGGTCCTATCTCGATAAAGCAGGCCGACTTTGCCAATTTAAAGTTCGGGGAAATCTCGCGAGTAATGATGGCGAAGTCATTCGGAGCTGGGCGCTCGCTGGGCGAGGCATTATGCTGCGCTCTGAATGGGATGTAGCTACCGATATCCGCTCGGGGCGCTTGCGGCGATTGCTACCCGATGTTGCTTTACCCGCTGGCGATGTGTATGCCGTCTATTCGGAACGTCAATATTTAGCGACGCGCATTCGTCGCTTTATTGATTTTTTGACAGAAGAATTAGGAGATACGCCACCATGGCGACAGCCAAACGCGATATAAAAAAGGCACGCCACGGCGTGCCTTTTTGAGCGGAGAAACGCTAAAGCAATCAGTGTGCCAAAATCTTATTCAAGAAGTCTTTGGTACGTGCCTGACGAGCATCGGGGTTGCCGAAGAATTCGTCTTTAGAGCAATCCTCCAGAATCTTACCGCCCACATCCATGAAGATGACACGATGCGCTACTTTGCGTGCAAACCCCATTTCGTGGGTTACACACATCATGGTCATGCCTTCTTGCGCGAGTTGCATCATGACATCTAACACTTCACCGACCATCTCAGGATCAAGCGCGGAAGTCGGCTCATCGAACAACATCACAATCGGATCCATGGACAGCGCGCGCGCAATCGCCACACGCTGTTGCTGACCACCCGATAACTGGCCCGGAAATTTATCTTTATGCGCCAGCAAACCCACACGATCCAGATATTTCAGGCCGTGCTCAATCGCTTCTGCTTTACTGCGCTTGAGCACTTTAATTTGTGCCAACGTCAGGTTTTCCGTCACAGATAAGTGCGGGAAGAGCTCGAAATTTTGGAACACCATACCGCAACGGGCACGCAGTTTAGGCAAGTCAGTCTTAGGATCGGATAGAGAAATCCCATCCACCACGATTTCACCCTGTTGAAAAGGCTCAAGCGCATTCACGGTCTTAATCAAAGTTGATTTTCCGGAGCCGGAAGGACCGCAAACAACGACCACCTCGCCTTTTTGAATATTGGTTGTGCAGTTGTTTAACACTTGGAAACTGCCATACCATTTGCTTACGTTCTTAATGTCAATCATGTCATCCTCTTATTCAATTCAGTCTCAATCAGTTCTCTAGCGCACAATGGCAATCTTGGCCTGTAAGCGCTTCACCAGGAGGGATAGGCTGTAGCAGATGATGAAATAGAACACCACTGCCAGCAGGTAGGCCTCAACCGGACGACCATAGTTCTTACCTGCAACCTCCAACCCTTTCAACATATCGTAAGCACCGATTGCGTAGACAAGGGAAGTATCTTGGAACAAGATGATCGTTTGCGTGAGCAGTACGGGTAGCATGTTACGAAACGCTTGCGGCAAAATAATCAATTTCATATTTTGCGCATACGTCATCCCCAGTGCTTGCCCCGCATACACCTGACCACGGGAAATAGACTGGATCCCCGCCCGCATAATTTCTGAGTAATAAGCACACTCAAACGCGATGAAAGTGATAATGGCGGAATTCTCGGCGCCCAACGACTTACCAGTGACAAAGGGAATCAACAGGTAAAACCAGAGAATCACCATGACCAAGGGAATCGAGCGCATGGTATTCACGTAAGCAGTAGCAGGTATCACCAGATACTTTTTACCTGACAAACGCATCAGCGCCAAAATCGTACCAAAGAAAATACCGCCGATCATCGCGATCACGGTGAGCTCGACACTAAACAAAAAGCCTTTGAGCACAAAGTCTTTGAGCAGCTGAAAGCTGAAAAAACTTAAATCAAGATTCAGCATTATTTGCCCCCTCCAATGTAACCTGGCACGCGCACTTTGATCTCGACAAACGACATCATGCGGTTAACAGCGAAAGCACTAAGGAAGTACAGCGCAGTCACCGCCAGATAAGTCTCAATCCCTCGCGAGGTTTCCTCCTGGACTTGCATCGCATATTGGGTAAGCTCAGCAATACTCACCGCGAACGCTACTGAGGAGTTTTTGATGATATTCATACTCTCGGAGGTGAGGGGAGGAATGATAATCCGGTAAGCCATTGGCAATAGTACATAGCGATATGTTTGCGCCATCGTCATCCCGGTCGCCAAACCCGCCATACGTTGTCCACGTGGTAGAGATTGAATACCGGCGCGAACTTGCTCCGCAATTCGGGCGGAGGTGAAGAACCCGAGGCCACAGACGACCAACACAAAGGGTGGCACGTGGCGTAAGCTCAAAAAGATTTGAGGCAACACGTGGTACCACATAAAAATTTGTACCAACAAAGGAATATTGCGAAATAACTCGACCCAGGCATTGCCGATTCGATTCAGCAGCGTATTGGGCACGGTACGAATCGTGCCGATTACTGAGCCAATTACCAGTGCAATTACCAGCGCACTAAATGCCACAGAAATCGTCCAGCCCCAGGCTGACAATATCCAGTCCAAATAGGTCTGCCCCCCGCCATTATCTCGCAGGAAGAATTCCCAGTCCCATTGGTATTTATTCATTAGACCTCCTCAACGGTTTATGCAAATCATGTTCACCCAGTGCACAACCGCAATTAAACCATACGACTTTTGTTATTTGCTCAAACTTAGTGATGCAAATTTATTATTTCCATATGCTGCTTTAGACACAAATTGGGCTTAGCGGTATACCGCTAAGCCCAATTTTTTAAGAATACGCTGAATTACTTCTTAGCGTAAGCTTCCATCGGATTGTCGTTGGGGTTAGCCAACGCTGCTTTCAGGCCTGCGCCCATGGGCATGTTCAGGTTGCTGTTTTTCGGTGGAATCGGTGAAGTAAACCACTTAGCGTATAGCTTGGTCAATTCACCGCTCTTGATCAAATCGCGAATCGTGTCATCAGCCACTTTTTTGAACTCAGGATCATCTTTGCGCAGCATGATGGCAATCGGCTCAACGTTCAAGACTTCACCGGCGATTTTGAAATCGGCGGGAGCTTTGGAGTTGGCGATCAGACCTGCCAAGAGGTTGTCATCCATAATAAAGGCTTCGCCACGACCCGTTTCCAACAACAGGAAAGAGTCAGCGTGGTCTTTACCATACACTTCTTTGAAGTCTACGCCGGCAGATTTCTCGTGACGACGCAAGTGCTGCACAGAAGTTGTCCCGGTTGTGGTGATCACGGTTTTACCATTCAACTGGTTGATTGAGTCGATACCGCTGTTAGCGCGAACTGCCATGCGGACTTCCGTGATGTATGTTGTCAGCGCAAAAGCAACTTGCTGCTGGCGTGTCGCATTGTTGGTGGTGGAGCCACACTCGATGTCCACGGTACCGTTCATCAAGAGGGGTTGACGGTTTTGTGAAGTAACTGGCACGTATTCGATCGCCAAGTTAGCAACGCCTGCTTTCGCACGCGCGTTGCGCAGGATACGCTCACAAATTTCAACGTGGTAACCCACGTATTTACCATCGCCAATTGTGTAGGAAAGAGGAATGGATGATTCGCGCACGCCCATTACCGCTTTGCCATTGGTTTTGAACTTAGCCAGGGTGTCAGCTTGAGCCCCCAAGGCCAACAAACCTGCAGCCACTGCCAAGCTTAATTTTGCTAACTTCATGAGTAACGTCTCCTCGTACTAGGGTTAAAAAAGAAGGCCGTCCCGCCTTCCAGGGTAAATCCAATACTTATTTAATCGTTGACCTTATCGGTCGGGAACCGGAAAGAGTCGCGCAACAAATAACTCATTGGAATTTTGAGATTGATTCCTTTTGGCGGAATTGGTTCCAAAAACCACTTCTTATAAAGTGCCTGCATCTCAAAATCAACAATCAAGCGCGTAACTTCACGGTCAACAATCTTTTTGAATGCCGCGTCGTCTTTGCTAAGCATAATGGCCAAAGGCTCGATCGAGAGGTAATCGCCCACCACCTCAAAATCGGTAGGGTTAGCAGCTTGGGCACGCAGGCTGAACAGCAGCACATCATCCATCGCGAAGGCGTCTGCCTTGCCCTCCTCCACCATTTTGAAAGATTGCGCGTGATCATCTGCCTCAACCAAATTGAGCTTCAGCACACGCTGATCATCTTGGGCCCGCAGTATCTTGACCGTTGTGGTGCCTTTGGTCGTCACCACCGTTTTACCGCGTAAGCCCTCAAGGGAAGTAATCCCCGATGACTTTTTAACGAGAATACGCGCACCAGCAATGTAGTGTGGGATTGTGAAGGCGACTTTCTCACGCCGCTCGCGGTTATTCGTGGTTGAGCCGCATTCCATATCAGCCTTACCTTGCTGAATCATTTCAATACGGTTTTTGGGCGTAACCAGCATCCACTCAATCCGCAACTCTTTGAGTTTTAGCTCACGCTTGACGGCATCAGCTGCCTTTAAGCAAACATCGACCGCATAGCCAATTGGTTTTTTGTTTTGATCAAGAAATGAGAAAGGGAGAGAGCTTTCGCGGTGAGCGATTGTAATCACCCCTGTTTGACGAATGCGATCTAAAGTCGGCGTCTGCGCAACAGCCGCTGCCGAAAAAAGCGCAATAATCCCCAAGGCCCATGGCCTCACAACATGTCGATGCATCATACGCAGCATAATCTCCTCGCAAATAAGCTGCCACACTGTGTCACCCTCTACGGGGTGATCCATATTTTTGTCATTAACTTATGTTATTCATGCACTATAACGATCCTTATTACTCATAATCCAATGCATTTTTTGCATAACACTTAAGGCTAAGACATCTCTTGATCTCTGAGCCCTCAAGAGTTCGCATAATGCCGGGATAAATAAGCCCATAACGCATTCAGCGAAGCTTTACCAGGTTGCGCCGGGGTGGGTCGCTCGCGGTATAGACGAATTTCCATATCAAGCACCATCCCCTCACCCGCCAGCGCTAAATGGCCTGCGGCTACCTCTCTGGTTACCGCACTGCCAGGCAAAAATGCCACGCCGTGCCCTTCCAGCGCCATGGCTTTCAATCCTTCTGCCATATCCGTTTCGTAGAGCTTATCTAAATACAGCGCTCGGCTAGAGTCTGCCAAAATCAGATCAACCATCTTACCAAGGTAAGCGCCTTGTGTGTAGGACAGAAAGGGGATTTTCTGCTCTGGCACCCCCGGCAACAGATAATACGGTTTGCCTTGCTCATTGCTACGGCTATAGGGTTGCAAACGTTCTTTACCAATCAACAACATTTCATAACGCACTGGATCCAACTTCACCGGTAAGCGCGCATGGTGATAACACAACACAAAATCACAATTGCCCTCGACCAGGTTCATTACCGCATCATGCACATTTAATGCCACTAGGCGCGTATTCAGTCGCCCATAGCCATGCTCTAACTCTGTCAACCATTTTGGGAAGAAAGTGAGCGATAAGTTATGCGGAACGGCAAAATCAATGACTTCATTTCGATCCGCACGTTGACCTCTTAGCAAGGAGCGTACCTGCCCGACTTGGGCCAACAACTCCACTGCATGCCCATAAAACAACTCTCCCGCCTCGGTCAAACGAGTCGGATAGGCCGATCGATCGATCAATTCTGCGCCAACCCACGCCTCTAGCGCTTGAATACGACGCGAAAAAGCCGGTTGTGTCACATTCCTTGCTGCGGCCGCCTTACTAAAACTGCGCGTTTCGGCCAAGCTAACAAAATCCTCTAGCCATTTGCTTTCCATAGGTCTCCTCGTTTACCTGATAAATACAACAGATTCATTATTGAAATAGTTATTGGGTTACTGCCGGTACTACGACTTCATCTTGCTGCTGCAATGCCCACATTTGGGCATAAAGCCCATTTTTGGTGAGCAAATGGGTATGCGTTCCACGCTCAACGATTTGTCCATCGCGCATCACTAAAATCTGCTCTGCATGCACGATCGTCGATAAGCGGTGTGCAATCACCAGTGCTGTATGCTGTTCTGCCAGACGCCGCAACTCCTGCTGAATCGCCTGCTCAGAGTGGGAATCAAGGGCTGAGGTAGCTTCATCAAAAAGCAAAATCGGCGGATTTTTCAAAAGGGTACGGGCAATCGCTACCCGCTGTTTTTCGCCGCCTGATAGCTTTAAACCCCGCTCGCCAACCTGGGTTCGATACCCTTCAGGTAAAGATTGAATGAAAGGGTGAATATTCGCAGCTTGCGCCGCCGCGGTAATCTCGGCCTCGGTCGCACCCGGTTTACCATAGCTAATGTTATAACCAATGTCATCATTGAAAAGAACGGTGTCTTGCGGCACGATGCCAATCGCCGACCTTAAGCTGTGCTGCGTGACCTGCCGTATATCCTGGCCATCGATCAAGATCTGCCCTTGCTGAACATCATAAAAACGAAACAGCAAGCGCGCCAAGGTTGATTTACCCGCGCCACTCGGCCCCACCACAGCGGTAGTAGTGCCCGTTGGCACGGTGAAACTCACGTCCCGTAGAATGGGGCGGTTTGGCTCATAGGCAAACGTGACGTTCGCAAAAGTGATCTCTCCGCCGCTCACCGATAAGGGTTGCGCCTCAGGCTGATCTGCCACTTCCTGATTTTCTCGCAGCAACCTAAACAAGCGATCCATATCAGTCAGGCTTTGTTTGATTTCTCGATAAATCACACCAAGAAAATTGAGTGGCACATATAGCTGCAGCATGAACGCATTCACCAAGACCAAGTCACCCAATGTCATCTGACCCGCAGCAACGCCCACTGTCGCTCGCCACAACATCAGACTGACCGCTACCGCGATGATGAGTGACTGCCCCAGATTCAACAGTGAGAGCGAGTATTGCGACTGAATCGCCGCCCGCTCCCAACGAGCCATGCTTTCATCGTAACGCTGCAATTCAAATGCTTCATTGCCAAAATACTTGACGGTTTCATAATTCAACAAGGAGTCAATCGCACGCACATTCGCTTTACTGTCCAATTCGTTCATAGTGCGTCGAAAGTGGGTGCGCCACTCGGTGACACCAATGGTATAAGCGATATACAAAACCAAGGCAGTCAGTGCAATCAGGGCAAACGTCCAATCGTAGTGCCAGAGCAAATAGCCAACAACCAGCGTAATTTCGAGCAAAGTCGGCACAATGCTATAGAGAGTGTAAGACACTAAACTCGATATCCCCCGAGTTCCCCGTTCAATATCGCGTGTTACTCCCCCCGTCTGACGACTAAGGTGAAAACGCAAAGATAACGTGTGCAAATGCGCAAAGACTTGGAGCGCAATTGTCCTGACAGCACCTTGCGTTACCTTGGCAAAGACGACTTCGCGTAGTTCAGTAAAGAGCGTCGTTGCTAGGCGCAACCCGCCGTAAGCGAACAACAACCCGAGTGGTACTACTAGCACTACTGTTCCTAACTGGGTTTGGTCCATGGCGTCCACCAGCTGTTTTAACAGCAGGGGCACGCCAATATGCGCTAACTTCGCGGCAACCAAAAATAGTAACGCCCACAATAAGCGTCCGCGATAACGCCACAAGTAAGGCAACAATGTCGCCAAAACCTGCCAGTCATTGGTCTGACGAAGGGATTCCTGATTCGTATTCGCAACACGAAGCGGGGCAGAATGAGTCGTTGTAGAGGAGCGAGTTCGCATAATGATGTCTTTCGGGTAGAGTGACATATCCCTATGCAGATGAATACGATTTGCAATGCATTTTTGGCATAAGATTATGCCTTAGATATTACATTACCTGATCGCGAGTGAATTTATGTTGAGCTTACCGACGACTACTCCCGTTTTAAAAGTGATGCCCATGCCTGCCGATGCCAACGTCCATGGCGATGTGTTTGGGGGATGGATCATGGCCCAGGTTGATATTGCCGGCTCTATTCCTGCCGTAAAACGAGCCGGAGGCCGCGTGGCGACGATTGCGGTGAACTCTTTTTTATTCAAGCAACCGGTATTTGTTGGGGATTTACTCAGCTTTTATGCCAGCATCACCAAAATCGGCAACACCTCGCTGACGGTGACGGTTGAAGTATATGCAGAAAGACAACGGCTCGATGGCGAAGTGGTGAAAGTAACCGAAGCAACACTGACGTATGTGGCGACCGATGAATCACGGCGCCCACGGCTTGTCCCCCCTATCGCCACCCAGCCAGCCTAAGCGGCTCAAAGAAATAAATCTGGCATGAGCGACTGACTGCCCGGCACCAAGGAATAGCCGCTGAAATCGGTGATGCCAGCGGCTTTTAGGACCTCTTCATCCAAATAAAAGTTACCGGTATGCTGCCGCGCATCACTGGTCAAAATCGCATAAGCGGCATCCGCCATGATGGCGGGCGTGCGGCAATGTTCAGGCAAGACGCCGGGGATCATTTGTAAGGCCGCCGTATCAATCACAGTGCGTGGCCATAAGGCATTCACGGCAATGCCATGAGGGCGAAATTCCTCTGCATGCCCCAGCACACACATACTCATGCCGTACTTGGCCATGGTGTAGGCCACATGCGGCGCAAACCATTTGGCTTGCATTGAGAGCGGCGGCGCCAAAGTCAGAATATGCGGATTGCGACCCGTGGCGGCGGATTGCTGCAAAGCCGGTAAGCAGGCTTGTGTACACAAATACGTCCCGCGCACATTCACGCCAAACATTAAGTCAAAGCGCTTCATCGGCGTACTGGGCGTATCCGTCAAATTGATGGCACTGGCATTATTGATGAGGCCATCAATGTGGCCAAATTTCCCCAGCACCTTAGCAACGGCCTCATACACCTGCGCTTCATCGCGAATATCCACTTGCAGGGGTAACGCTTGTCCGCCCACCGCTGCAATTTCCTCAGCGGCACTGTATATCGTGCCGGGTAACTTGGGATTAGGGTCCGCGGTTTTTGCGGCAATCACAATATTTGCACCCGCTTGTGCCAGCCGCTTGGCAATCGCTAAACCAATGCCTCGCGAGCCTCCAGACAGAAAATACGTTTTATCTTGTAACGCCCGCATTATCTTCTCCTCCGCTATCACGCGACCTCAGTTTTTACTGCGAAAGTCACCCACACGCGATGCAATATCTACGGCCACTCGGGCGCTCAAGCACTGTGCGAATTGAAATTAGGTTTGCGCTTTTCCATGAACGCTGTAAAAGCTTCTTTCGCCTCTGGGGCATGCAGTAAGACCTGAAAGCGGGCAATCTCACGCTGCATTGCCGCGGCAACCGCGCCCTCTTGGCCTTCGCGCAGGAGCGCCTTGGTCGCCTTGATGGCTTCGCTGGGCAGCGCTGCCAGTCGTTCAGCCTGCCGTTGCGCCACCTCAAGTAAGCCTTCATGGGCGACCACCCGATTGACCAACCCCATATCCAAGGCCTCATCTGCCGTAAAACTCTCGCCGAAAAAGAGTTTTTCTGCTGCTCGCTGGTGCCCTACTAAACGGGGAAGCAAATAACTGGCCGCCGCCTCTGGGCACAAGCCGAGTTGAGAAAAAGGTAACGCAAACATCGCGGTTTCGCTGGCATACACCAAATCACAATGTAGCAACAGGGTAGTACCTATCCCCACCGCCGGGCCACTCACGGCAGCCATTAATGGCTTACTGAAGGTTGAAATGGCCGCGAGAAATTGCAACACAGGGGCATCTTCCTGCAGTGGCGGGGAATGTAAAAAGTCTTCAATATCATTCCCCGCTGTGAATATATCCGGATGTCCCTGTAACAACACCACCCGCACAGTCGGCATCGCGTCTACCGCCCTTAAAGAGTCTGCCAGGGTTTGATACATAGCGGCTGTCAGGGCATTTTTGCGCGCAGGGCGATTGAGTTGGATGGTGCAGACACCATTTGCCGTGTTTATCAGAATCTCATCCATCATGTTTCCTTATTGAACATGAGCAGAAACAACTGCCTTCATCTCATGCAAAATCAACGTGGTATTGATTGACGGCAATTGCCTATAACGCTTCCAAAATACCTGCGGCGCCCATGCCCGTGCCCACGCACATGGTGACCATGCCGTATTTTTGCTGGGTACGGCGTAAGCCATGAATCACGGTTGCGGCACGAATTGCGCCGGTTGCGCCCAAGGGATGGCCCAAAGCAATTGCCCCCCCGAGTGGGTTTACCACCGCCGGATTTAAGCCGAGGTCTTTAATTACGGCCAGGGCTTGCGCTGCAAACGCTTCGTTCAATTCCATCCAGCCAATATCCTCTAATTTCAAACCTGCTTTTTCCAAGGCAGCGGGAATGGCTACTTTGGGGCCAATGCCCATAATTTCCGGCGGTACCCCTTTCACGGCAAAGGAGACGAATCGCGCCAGAGGCTGCAAATTAAAGCGCTTCACGGCGGCTTCCGAAGCCAGAATCAAACAGGCCGCGCCATCCGACATTTGCGAACTATTACCCGCGGTCACACTCCCTTTTGCCGCAAACACGGGCTTGAGCTTGCCTAAGCCTTCTAAGCTAGTATCCGCACGCGGGCCTTCATCCTGACTGGCGGAGCGGGTTCTAATGGCGATACTGCCCGCGCTCAAGTCAGGAAAGCTCTCTGCAATCGCAAACGGTGAGATCTCCGCATTGAAGTGCCCGGCTGCTAGGGCAGCCAGCGCTTTTTGATGAGACGCTAGGGCAAATTCATCTTGTGCATCACGGGTAATTTGCCACTGTGCCGCGACCTTTTCGGCGGTCAGCCCCATGCCGTAAGCCATACCGACGTTTTCATCACTGACCGCCAAAGGATTTAGGCCGGGCTTGTTACCCATCATCGGCACCATGCTCATGGACTCAGCGCCCGCCGCGATCATCACGTCCGCCTCACCAACGCGAATGCGATCTGCCGCCATTTGAATAGCGGTGATGCCTGAGGCGCAGTAGCGGTTAATCGTGACGCCCCCCACCGTATTCGGCAAGCCCGCCAGTAGCGCCGCCATGCGGGCCATGTTCAACCCTTGTTCGGCTTCTGGGAAGGCGCAACCGACAATCGCGTCTTCAATCGCATTCGGGTCCAGACTGGGCACCTGTGCCACCGCCGATTTAATCGCGTGCACCAGTAAATCATCCGGGCGAACGTTCTTAAACATCCCGCGCGGGGCCTTGCCCACCGGAGTACGCGTTGCCGCGACGATATACGCTTCTTGAATTTGTTTCATATTGAATCCTCTCAGGATTGCACATCAAATAATTTTCAAATCAGCTCATCACCAAAGCCAATGATTGCGCGTGACTGACTAGGCGTGCCGACGAAGATAGTACATACGAGTACAGCTAGGAGGCACAACAACGTCAGGCACGCGCAGGCGCGGCTTTCTCAGTTGCGAACAGGTTTGCCGGTTTGTAGCATCCCCATAATCCGCTCCTGCGTTTTCGGATGCATCGCCAACTCAACAAAGGCTTTACGTTCCATATCTAACAGCCATTGTTCACTCACCAAGCTACCTGGCTCGACCGCACCACCCGACATGACTTCGGCGATTTTGCTGGCAATCAAAAAGTCGTGGGCAGAAATAAACCCGCCATCACGCATATTGATGAGTTGACCCCGAATATTGGCGATGCCCGCCTTACCCACCACGGGGATCAAAGCGGGTAAAGGCGGACGATAGCCCCCAGCACCCAAGGCTTGCGCAGTTTTCAGGGCAACGCCCAGCACCTCATAGGTGTTGAAGACAATCGTATCGGTGTCGCGCAGGAAACCCATCGCCCGCGCTTCGAGCGCCGACTTGGAAACATTCGCCATCGCAGGATGCATAAACGCGTTTTTGAGGAAGGCGAAAATATCCCCCCCCTGAGCGTGCTGGGCAGAACGCAAAGCCAGTTCTTTTAAACCACCACCGGCGGGCAATAAACCCACGCCCATCTCGACCAATCCAATATAAGTTTCGAGGTGCGCAACGCGATGGGCGCAATGCAGCAGCGTTTCACAGCCACCGCCCAAGGCCAGGCCTTGCGCTGCCGCCACTACGGGCACTTGGGCATATTTGATGCGCATCATCGCTTGCTGAAAAGCCGCGACCGCGCCATCAATCCCTTTCGCACCCTGCGTCATAAACACGGGCATCATGGCTTCTAAATTTGCGCCAGCGGAGAAGGGTTCATCGGGGTGCCAAAGTACTAAAGCGGTATAACTCTTTTCAGCGATTTCAATCGCCTGGTGAATCCCCGCGAGTTGCTCTGGCCCGATGGTGTGCATTTTGGATTTGAAAGAAAGAATCAGCACATCCTCGGTGGGCGCGATATGCCAAATCCGAATCCCTTCGTTTTCAAATACGGTCGTACCCGCCGTTTTGGGATTAGCTTGCGCCTCGCCGAACAGCGGCGCCCGGAACAATTGGCGCTGATACACGGGCAAATCTAAACGGGGTACTTGAACTTGTCGTGCGGGGTCAAAAGATCCTTGTGCATCATGCACGCCTTCTTTACTAAACACCCAAGCAGGAAGCGGTGCCGCACACAAGGCTTTACCGGCATCAATATCGGCTTTTACCCACTCGGCCACTTGCTGCCAACCTGCGTCTTGCCAGCTCTCGAACGGCCCCTGGTTCCAGCCAAAGCCCCAGCGAATCGCAAAGTCCACATCGCGTGCCGTGTCGGCAATGCTCTCTAAATGGACGGCGATGTAATGGAACACATCGCGGAAAATCGCCCACAGAAATTGCGCCTGTGGATTATCGGATTCACGTAACAATTTCAGTCGCTCGGCGGCGGGGCGTTTGAGAATCCGCGCAATAATTTCATCCGCTTTGCCATTGCTGTCCACGTAGCTGGCGGTAGCTGGATTCAACACCTTAATCGTTTTACCTTCTTTGGTAAAAAACCCAGCCTTGGTTTTCTGCCCCAACGCACCTTTTTCTACCAAGGCTTTCAGCACCGGTGGCGTGGCATAGCAAGCGGCAAATGGATCGGCCTCGGGTGGCAAAGTATCTTGCATGGTTTTAATCACATGTGCCATCGTATCCAGGCCCACCACATCTGCGGTGCGGAAGGTTGCGGATTTCGCACGGCCAAGCTTGCTGCCCGTGAGGTCATCCACTACATCGTAGGCGAGACCATATTTCTCGGCCTCAATCATCGTCGCCAACATCGAGAAAATCCCGACACGGTTCGCAATGAAGTTAGGCGTATCTTTGGCGCGCACGACGCCTTTACCTAAGACCGAGGTTAGGAATGTTTCGAGGCCATCGAGGTATTTCGGTTCGGTGGTCGCGGTAGGAATCAATTCCACCAAGTGCATGTAGCGCGGCGGGTTGAAGAAATGCACGCCACAGAAACGTGGGCGTAATTCCGCGGGCAGTGCCTCGGATAATTTAGTGATCGAAAGGCCGGAGGTGTTCGAGGCAAAAATCGCTTGCGGCCCAATATGGCTGCCGACCTTGTTGTACAGATCGAGCTTCCAATCCATGCGTTCGGCAATCGCCTCAATCACCAAATCACATTCCGTTAAAAGTGCCAGATGCTCTTCGTAATTCGCGGGCTGAATAAAAGCGGCCAGATCGGGTGTACCTAATGGCGCTGGGCTTTGCTTTTTCAGGTTCTCAATCGCCTTTAAGGCAATGCCATTTTTAGGGCCTTCTTTGGCTGGCAGATCAAACAGCACCACGGGCACTTTGGCATTCACCAGATGCGCCGCAATTTGCGCGCCCATCACCCCGGCACCGAGAACGGCGGCTTTGCGGATAAGTATTTTACTCAACGGATTCTCCCTAAGTGCATTTCTATCAATTCATTTTTCAAGCGATTTGCGTTGTCACATGCTCACTCAAGCTTCGCTGTACCTCTATGTACTATCTCAGCTCTCACTGTGCGGCTCCTAGCAACTCATCTTGAAATTCTGAATTCCTAGAAACGCACTGTTTCTCTATTAAATCTAAAAAAGGTCTTCTGGCATGGCCATCAGATTCGCACTGCCACTGCGGGCGCGGCGAATCAGGGCTGCGGTTTCGGGCAACAAGCGTTGGAAGTAGAAGCGCGCCGTGTGCAGTTTAGATTCATAAAAACGGTCACCACTCCCTTGTTTTTGCAAGGCAAGTTTCGCCATCCGCGCCCAGAAGTAGGCGTATACGAGGTGTCCCACGACGCGCAGATAATCCACCGCCGCCGCGCCAGCTTCGTCGGGATTTTGCATGGCCTTGAAGCCGACTTCCATCGTGAGCTTTTGTACCTTGTCGCCAATATCGGCGAGCGGAGTAATGAATTCGTCCATTTTCGGATCAATCCCCTCACGCTCAATAAATTCCGCCACCAATTTACCAAACTGTTTGAGCTTGGCGCCTTGATCGGCCAGTACTTTTCGGCCCAACAAATCAAGCGATTGAATGGTATTGGTGCCTTCGTAAATTTGGTTGATGCGGGTATCGCGCACGTATTGTTCCATGCCCCATTCGGCGATAAAGCCATGGCCGCCATAAATCTGCATACCGAGGTTGGCACATTCAAAACTGTTATCGGTCATGAAGGCTTTGACAATCGGCGTGAGCAAGGCCACCGTATCTTGCGAGGCTTTTCGGGTCGCCTCATCTGGGTGGTTTTGCGCTTTGTCTAACTCAATCGCAATCCAGTAACCAAAGGCTCGTGCGCCTTCCGCATAGGCTTTTTGTGTGAGCAACATGCGCCGCACATCGGGGTGCACAATAATCGGGTCAGCGGCTTTATCGGGCGCTTTGGGGCCAGTCAGTGAGCGCGATTGCAAACGTTCTTTGGCATACGTGAGGGAATTTTGATACGCGATTTCCGTAATGCCCAAGCCCATCATGCCTACGCCCAGGCGCGCGCCATTCATCATCACAAACATGGCGTTCAAGCCCCGATTGGCTTCGCCCACCAAGTACCCTTCAGCGCCATCCAAAACCATTTGACAGGTGGCGTTACCGTGAATCCCCATTTTGTGTTCGATACCACCGCAATGAATGGTGTTGCGCTCGCCGATGCTGCCATCGGCATTCACTTTGAATTTAGGCACCAAGAATAAGGAAATCCCTTTCGTTCCCGCCGGGGCATCAGGCAGGCGGGCCAGCACGAGGTGGATGATGTTGTCACTCATGTCATGCTCACCGGCTGAAATAAAAATTTTATTGCCGGTAATGCTGTAGCTACCGTCCGCTTGCGGCTCC
Organism: Parvibium lacunae; assembly: GCF_003335215.1. GTDB lineage: Bacteria > Pseudomonadota > Gammaproteobacteria > Burkholderiales > Burkholderiaceae_D > Parvibium > Parvibium lacunae. The sequence continues at coordinate 31,160 of NZ_QPGB01000006.1, forward strand.
GCTTTGGTACGCAAAATGCCAAGATCTGTGCCGCAATGGGGTTCAGTGAGGCACATGGTGCCCGTCCACACCCCTTCTATCATCTTCGGTAAAAACTTGGCTTTCAGCTCAGCAGACGCATGTGCATGCAAACATTCCCATGCGCCCATCGTCAGACCGGGGTACATGGACCACGCTTGATTGGCCGAATACAGCATTTCATAAAAAGCATTGTTCACCACAATCGGTAACCCCTGCCCACCATATTCTGGATCGGCAGCGAGCGCGCCCCACCCGCCTTCGCAGTATTGCTGATAAGCGGCTTTAAAGCCGGTAGGCGTGGTGACGGCTTTACTCGGCGCATCAAAGGTGCAACCTTCTTTATCGCCAATTTGATTCAAGGGGAAGACCACCCCAGCCGTGAATTTACCGCCCTCTTCCAACACGGCATTAATCGTGTCTGCATCCACCTCCGCAAAGGGGGGCAGTTGTTTGAGTTCGGCTTCGACATTCAGTAATTCATGCAATACAAATTGCATGTCACGCAAGGGGGGGGTATAGGTAGGCATCGTTGTCTCCCGATGTAATCGATTAATCAAGCCTCAAAGATTGCTTTTCAACCTTCAGAGCTTGAACACTTTTTTCAGCATAAGGGATGTTGCCGCATCGCGCCAATCATCCACTTTCGCCTGTCAACATAAAACCACGTCAACAATTTGCGTCAGCTTATCTTTATTAACGGCAGGCGAGAGAAAGCAGAGATAGTTTTTGATGTTGCGGCGCAGCTAACTCTTTGCCCTTCCCAATATTGCTGAACCACCCTAAAAAGTCAAAAATCAAATTAGACAGACTGCTCGAGGAGCGAACAGTTACTAGCGCCATAAAAAAAACCCCGCCGCAGCGGGGTTTTTTTTATGGCAAGGAACATTAATCGGCGTATTGGCCCGCCTTTTTAATCAACGGGGCCCATTTATTAATCTCTGCCGCCAAATGTTTACGTAGCCCGTCTGCGGTCACTTCATCACCAGCGCTAACGTTTGCCCCTAACTCCTGCATCCGACGCACAAAGTCGGGATCTTTTACCGCTTCTCGCAGGCTGTTACCCAATACATCCAAGACTGCTTTGGGGGTATTTTTAGGTGCGTAAAGACCATGCCAAACCGAAATATCAAAGTTGCGGTAGCCTGCATCAGCGGCACTTGGCACATTCGGAATCGAAGAAATGCGCTTGTTGCCGGCGACAGCAATTGCCTTTACTTTGGCCGCCTGGATATGAGACGTGGTGTTGGTACTTTGGTCACACATTAAATCAATCCGATCGCCCATGACATCAGCAATCGCTGGGCCCGTTCCTTTGTAAGGAACGGTATTCATATCCACTTCGATGGTGCTTTGCAACAACAGTCCACAGAGATGCGATGCGGAACCGATTCCAGCGTTCCCGAGAGTCACCGACTCTTTGGGTTGAGCCTTAGCCCAGCTGACCAATTCCTTGAAATCTTTAACCGGCAATCCTGGCCGGGTGATAAAGACCATCGGGACGTCAACAATACGACCAACATATTCAAAATCCTCAAGCGGCTTAAACGGTAGGGTGCGATACAGAGAAGGCGCGGTTGACATGCCAATATGGGTCAACGCCAAGCTATATCCGTCAGCGGGGGCGCGGGCAATTTTAGCCACGCCCAGGGTCCCGCCAGCACCGCCTACGTTTTCAATGATGATGGTTTGCTTCAGCGATTTCTGCATGGCCTGCGCTAGTTGGCGAGCAACCGTATCGGTCGGTCCGCCAGCCGCAAAGGGGACGGTGATGACGATGGGTTTTTCTGGGTATGCCGCTGATGCGCTCAATGCCCCTAAAGACAACAGGGTTGCAATACCGAATTTTGTAATTCTACGCTGTGACATTATCTATCTCTCCTCTTTGATGAATTCGCGTCATTCATGTCAGCACATGACTGTGCATACGTGAGTAGACAACACTATATTGTCACTAGATATGAAAAATCACTATGTCGGTTATCCACAGTGAGAGGGGCAATATACGAACACGACTGGCATCAACTGATCAAAAATTAATAATTTTCATGCGCGAGTGACCTCATACCGCTACCACGGTTGGGCGGATTTTGGTCGCGGTTAACCCAGATAACAAGAACCGCTGCACGAACTCGCTTTCTGGGATGGGCTTGCTGTAGTAATACCCTTGAGTTTCATTACACCCTAATGCCAACAGCATGTCTTGTTGCTCTGCCGTTTCCACCCCTTCTGCAACGGTAGTCAGGCCAAAGTTATGCGCTAAATCAATCATCGCTTTAACGATATGCCGATCGCCTGCATCATGCGTAATGTCGCGTACAAAACTACGGTCGATTTTTAAATGCTGACAGACAAACCGCTTGAGGTACGCCAAACTGGAATAACCGGTACCGAAATCATCAATCGCGACTTGAACGCCCATTTCTTTGAGCGCTTCAAAGCGCGCCAGTGACGTTTCCGCATCATGCATCACGGTCGATTCAGTAAGTTCTATTTGTAAAAATTGGGGTGGAATCCCACTCTGTACCAGCGCGTTTAAGACGGTATCAATGAAGTCTGGTTGCTCAAACTGCAGTGCCGAAACATTCACGCCAACACGGACAGCGCCGCCATATTCATCAAGCCAGCGCTTTACTGTCATACAAGCACTTAAAAGTAACTCATTTCCCAACGGAATGATCAAGCCACTGCGCTCGGCAACCCCGATAAATTTATCGGGAAAGCGCAAACTACCATCCGGCAAACGCCAGCGCACCAGGGCTTCACAACCGCTCAAGCGGTGCGCCTCCAAATCAAATTGTGGCTGGAAAAAAAGTTCGAACTGACCACTGCCAAGCGCTGAACGTAATTCACCCTGAATCACAAAATCACGCTTTACCGCTTCAGCCATCTCTGCGGAGAAGAAACGGTATTGATTACGCCCCGATTTCTTGGCTTCTGACATCGCCAAATTGGCGTGCGAGAGCAGATCAGTCGCGGCACGACCATCGCCCGGGAACATTGATAACCCTAAACTTGCTGACAATGGCACGGAGCCTGCCGGTAGCTCGTAATGCTGGGCGAGAATATCGACCAATCGCGCACCAGCCGTCACGGCGCCCGCTGGGGAATTGCAGCTCGGGGCAACCACCACAAACTCGTCGCCCCCCATACGCGCCACAAAATCGCCCTCATCCATGGCGTGGCGAATCCGCTCCGCACACAGCATCAACACATGATCGCCAGTTTCAAAGCCCAGTGATTCATTAATCGAACGAAAATTATCGATGCCAATATAAATCACGGTGAAAAGTTCGCGTTGTCGGGTTGTTTGAGCCACTAAGGCGTCAATATGCTTTTCTGCGGCCAAGCGATTGGGAAGCGTTGTCAGCAAATCACGCTCATGCGCATGCGTCAAAATCTGGGCCTGTTCGGTCAGCTCACTCGCCAAGCGACGGGCATGAGACTCCGCTTTATCCAAAACCAGCCCCGCAACCAGCATAGTTAACAGGAGACCACATACCCCCAATGAGATTGCAATCGAACCCACAGCCAAATTGGCATAGGTTGGCGCGATACTGGTCGCAAGGGGGTCCAGAAGCACGGCATGCCAGGCAATGTAGGCCGCCGACATTAACAAAATCGCCTGCCCCAATGCCGCGAGTAATTTGCGCAACAACCGAAAGTACCGAACACTCGGGCGATTTGGCTGGATCGCTCTAAAACTTTGCGGAAAATTGATACGCGCTGCGAGTGCATAACTAAACCAACTCAAGCAGATTGCCAGCAACACCCCCGCAAATGTCCAATCGATGACGTTGTAAACGGGCTTTGGAAACCATTTCATGGATGCCGTAACAAGATACATCGCGGTTAACAAACTCGCGGCGCTGACTACACTGGCAAGCAGCACCTGAGACAGCTTGCGTTGCGTTTCCAGCAATAACACCTGGATGACATAAGTTGAGAAAATGGCCAAGCCGATTGATAAGGGAATATAGGGCCACAGTTGGAAACCAATCGGCCGTGTCAACTCTTCCACAATCAATAGCAGCGCGACGATTCCCCAAAGGGCGAGGCCCATGGGCACTGCCAATAAATTAAACAACGGTTGCCGCTCATGCAGACCAAATTTGCGAGAAATACGGCGCAACCCCTCGCTGTAAACGTAGAAAAACGCTATTGCGAGTACCAATAGGGTCGAAAATAAAGTCCAGCTTATGGTGTTGGTGGTATTCATGGCAGCATTCAAAGTGGGCCAACCGGGCTCTCTGCTATTTTTACGAGCAAAAATGCCTAAGCTTGAGTAGGAATTTTTCTATTTTTGATATTGGCTGGCCAAACCGCTGAGCACCAAGCCCAAGCGCAACATGCCATAGCCCAGCCAGCACAACCCACGCCGCCACCAAGGTAGGCGCTCAAGATCAACCAGCCGGACTGGGCGTGCGGCCGCCAATCCTTCCTGTAAACAAGCGCGTAAGTGTTGTGAAAAGGCCGGATCCTGAACCACTAAATTGGCTTCCCGAGCCAACAGCAGGCTATAAGGGTCAATATTTGATGAGCCGACAGTTGCCCAGGTATTACGCGATTCGCTATCGATCACCGCGACTTTGGCGTGCAAAAAAGAGGGGAGGTACTCATAAATCTCGATACCGTGATGGAGTAATTCACGATACAGCACCTGTGATCCATAAAATTGAATGGGGTGCTCGGATTGCCCCTGCAGTAAGAGAATCACGCGGACGCCCCGACTCGCCGCCTCACACAGGGCTTGGCGAAAACGCCAGCCAGGAAAAAAATAGGCATTCGCCAGAATGATTTCTTGCTGCGCTTGGCCAATCGCTTGCAAGTACGCACTTTCGATCGCATGCCGATGCCGTAAATTATCGCGAATGACGAGTGCAGCACGCTGTGGTAGCCCTGTGTGCCGTTTTTGTGCGCTCGCAATAACACGGCTGGTGGCCCGCTGCTGGGCCCAAAAACGCTGCCAGTCTTCGCGCCGAGCGCGGGCATATTGGCGCCAAGGCACGTGATACCAAGCCTCAGGACGCATTTGGTACAACCAGTCCAACTGCCACCACTGACGCATCACCAAGGCCAAAATTGGTTGCACGACAGGCCCTTGAACCTGTACCGCAAAGTCATAGCGCGGTTGGGCCAGCCGGGTACCATCGCCTTGCATATGATCATCTTGAATATTAATCCCGCCCAAAAATGCAAGCTGTTGGTCAATCACCGTGATTTTGCGGTGCATGCGGCGCAGCCGTTGTCGGTTCGCATTCAAGCCCCAGCGCCAGCGCCATAACCAGTGAGGGCCTTCTGGGCGAAAAATCCGTAGGGCGACCCCTGCCTGCTGCCACGCCAAACGCCAAGCAACAGGAATGCTGAGCGTGCCAAAACCATCCACCACCAGGTACACTTTGACGCCTCGCTGGGCCGCCGCAGTCAGGGCTTGAGCGACCGCTTCTCCCACGGCATCCGCTGCAAAAATGTAAGTTTCCAAATAGATTGACACTTGTGCCTGCGCAATCGCCTCTAGCAAGGTCGTAAAGTACGCAGCCCCGGATGGTAATAAATGGAGTTGATTGCCGTTGTGCCAATCCGGCTGGAATGTCATCAGCCAGCGATGAGAGAGGTCGCCCACGCCCCGCTGCTTGTCCGAGTGCTTAACTGACCCCACCTTACTCACCCGGCCAAGCCAATTCCGCCAATAACAAGGCGTGGTCTGATAAACGCGCCCACTGATGACCCGCCATAACCTGTACGCGTTGGACACGAAATCCGCGTTGATAAATCCGGTCTAGGCGCAGCCAGGGTAAGGCGCTCGGGAAGGTACGGGCAACTCGCTCTAACGGGGGCAAATGTAAATGGCGGCGCATAGCTTGATTCAAATCATCCCAGGGCCGATTCATGGCGTCATCATACACATCGGTAACCCCAATCGCGGTGCGCAGCGTTGCCGATAGAAGATTACGCCAATCATTGAAATCCCCGGCAATCAGTAGCGGTGCGTTCGAGGGCACGCTGCGCTCGACTTCGGCAATCAACGCGGCAACCTGACGCTGCCGGCTCGCTGCCAAGAGCCCTAAATGAACCACAAAGCAATGGACTGAGCGCTTATCCACCTCCAGTATCGTATGCAACATGCCGCGCTGCTCAAGCGCGTGGTCGGAGAGGCGATGATTGCGCCACATCGCACTGGGCCAGCGCGACAAGCAGGCATTACCATGATCACCATGTAAATAATCGGCATTCTTGCCATACACCGCATGCATTTGCAGCGCTTGGGCCAACACATCATGCTGTCCGATGCCACGCTCTGGCCACTCAGGATAACGTAAGGCATGCCGATCGTGTCGGCCTTGCACTTCTTGTAGAAACAACAGATCAAGCTTTAGGGGTTGTAATTGCGCTGCGAGTTGATGGATACGGACCTGTTTACGAAAGCCATTTTGGCCCACCAACCAATCGAATAGAGAACGGTGTAAGCCCTTATGAATGTTATAAGTCGCTATGCGTAACGACATATGCCCACCGCTTAGGGATTGACTCGCTGAGGCAAGCGCTGGATCGCCTGCGCATTGCTCCAGGAAAAACAACGCTCAGCCGCATCTTGCCACGGCAACCACTGATACTGTAAATGCTCGCGCGGAGCCAGTTGAATTGCGGCATCGCGTGCAACGCACACACTGAAAACATGCTCAGTATTGTGGGTCACCCCCGGCGCATAACGATGTCGCCAGTGCGCAAAGATTTCATACTCATTGGTCTGTTGCCAATCTAGCAAGCGCATAGGATCGCAGACTAAGCCTGTTTCTTCCTGCACTTCTCGACAAGCCGCCAACACCAAACTTTCTTCTTCATGATCCAGGCTACCCGTCACCGATTGCCAATAACCGGGGTGATCCGCCCGCTCAAGCAATAGCACCTGTAAGTCAGGGGAATGAATAACCACTAAGACTGAGTGCGGGATTTTGTAAGGCATTACTTTGTAGCCTGCCGAGTGTCAACAATACCCTTGAAATCATAGGGAATGATGATGGTATTTACTCTACCCTGTTGAACAGCTTCCGCGATTTTCATTTGTGCCTGGGCGTTCATATATTCTATGGCTTTGCTGTTGGCATTCAACGCAGCAATCCTGAGGGCCTCTTGCTGGGCAGTCTTGACCTCAATTTCTTTTGCCCGCAGCGCGTTCTGTGCCGTGACAACTTCATTCGCACTTCGAATGATTTCTTGTGCAGGCAGCACATTACGGACCTGTACCAACGACACACTCAACGCTGTTTGTAATTTTTCTGCAATCAAAGTCTCGCTGACAATTCGTTTGATCTCTTGTTCTAATTTCGCTCGATTATCGGCCACTTCCAAAGCACGATATTCACGCACGGCTTTATAGGCCGCATTATTCACAATAGTTTCGACATAGTTGTACATCAAATACCAGTCTTGGCTTTTATCCTCAAAGGCATGAAAGCTGCGACTTTTTGTCGCCCATAGATCAGACACACTGGATGGATTAATGGAGTAAACCAGCGTCAAATCAAAGTCCGCTAAGGTACTGTTATCCAGCGTGAGCGGTGTTTTGTTATCTAGCTTAACGGCGATTTCCCGAACTGGAAAAGTGAGCACTGAGCCAATCAAGGTTTGATTAAATGACCCTGGTAGCAATTCAGTCCCTGCAATTTGTTTATCTAAGCCGATCCGCAGCCCGACTTCACCAGTTTCAATTCGAGTACAGCCAGCCACAACCCAAGAAAAAACGAGTGCCAGCCACAGTTTATGTTTAGAAAGGGAAGACATGGAATATCCTTAGTTAGAACAACCAAACGATAAGACTCAACACGCTAGCAGAAATGACAGCAGCACCGAGCGAGCGCCACAAAAAACGTTTCAGGTGAAGTCGGGATGGCGAACGTAAACGTTGCCAGCACCACATTGAGGCCATGCAAATCAGCCAGACCAAGAAAAAAATGAATACGGCGCGGAATAGTTGCATGGCGATTAAAAAATAGGGCGCAAATTATGCGCCCTATTCTACTGCCTGTTCGAGGCTCGCTGCACTTTTATGCCTCAGGCTTGGTGGCGCTGATCGGATTACGTAAGCGAATGTGCAGTTCACGTAGCTGCTTTTCATCCACTGGGCTCGGGGCTTGTGTCAGCAAGCACTGAGCGCGCTGGGTTTTGGGGAAGGCAATCACATCACGGATGGACTCAGCACCGGTCATCATGGTGACAATCCGATCTAGCCCAAAAGCCAAGCCGCCATGCGGTGGCGCGCCATATTGCAGCGCATCGAGTAAGAAGCCAAACTTTTCTTTGGCTTCTTCAGCGCCGATTTTCAGTGCGCGGAAAACTTTGCTCTGGACCTCTTCACGGTGGATCCGGACTGAGCCACCCCCAATTTCCCAGCCATTCAGAACCATGTCATAGGCTTTGGCAATACAAGCGCCTGGATTGGCTTCCAGCCAATCTTCATGGCCATCTTTAGGAGAAGTAAAAGGATGATGCATCGCATTCCAACGGTTTGCCTCTTCATCAAACTCAAACATGGGGAAATCGATAACCCAGAGAGGCTTCCAAACCGCCTCAAAGAGACCCGCCTGCTTGGCGAAGTCGGAGTGGCCGATTTTGACACGCAGCGCCCCAATCGCATCGTTGACGACTTTGGCTTTATCCGCACCAAAAAAGAGAATATCGCCATCTTGTGCTGCTGTACGCTCAAGGATGGCACTTAGGGCACGGTCATGGATGTTTTTGACAATCGGCGATTGCAAGCCGTCGCGCCCTTTGCTGAGATCATTCACCTTGATCCAGGCCAGCCCTTTCGCCCCGTAGATGCCGACAAATTGGGTATAAGCATCAATTTCGCTGCGGCTGATTTCTGCTCCTTTAGGAACACGCATCGCCACGACACGGCCACCTTCCATATTAGCTGGCCCGGAAAATACTTTGAAATCGACATCACGCATGACGTCGGTTAACTCAGTGAACTCCAGTTTGACGCGCAAGTCTGGCTTATCTGAACCATACAAACGCATGGCATCAGCAAACTGCATCACTGGGAAAGGATTGGGCAATGCAATCTCTAGCACAGTCTGGAAAACATGCCGGATCATGTTTTCAAATAACTGTCGGATATCCCCTTCGGTCATGAACGAGGTTTCAATATCGATTTGCGTGAATTCAGGCTGACGATCTGCACGTAGATCTTCATCTCTAAAACATTTAGTAATTTGGTAATAGCGGTCAAACCCCGCCACCATCAATAGCTGCTTAAAGAGCTGGGGCGACTGGGGTAAGGCAAAGAACATGCCGTCGTGGACCCGTGATGGCACCAAGTAATCCCGCGCCCCTTCAGGCGTACTCTTGGTCAGCATGGGCGTTTCAATATCAATGAACCCATGCTCATCAAGAAACTTGCGCACCGCCATCGCAACCTGATAACGTAGCTTCAGGTTATGTTGCATCTGCGGCCGCCGCAGATCAAGCACGCGATGCGTCAAGCGCGTCGTCTCAGACAAGTTGTCATCATCCAGTTGGAACGGTGGCGTTACTGAGGCATTCAGTATTTCTAGCTGATGGCACAAGATTTCAATGCCGCCACTGACCAGATTGCTATTTTCTGTGCCAGCGGGACGCGCGCGAACCAACCCGGTAATGCGTAAGCAAAATTCATTACGAATCCGCTCGGCTTGGGCAAACACGTCAGCCCGGTCAGGATCGCATACGACTTGGACCAAGCCTTCACGGTCTCGCAAATCAATAAAAATAACGCCGCCATGATCGCGCCGACGCTGTACCCAACCGCAGAGGCTGACAACTTGACCACTCAACTGGCTATCAACCAGACCACAATAATGTGTACGCATAGACATAAAAACTCTCAATTAGAAATTATTGGCGGACCTGGGGGACAACCACCCCCATCGAAACGATGTATTTCAGCGCCTCGTCAACGCTCATACTCAGCTCGACGATTTGACTTTTTGGCACCATTAGAAAAAAACCAGACGTCGGGTTTGGCGTCGTCGGCACGTAAACGCTAATGTGCTCTTCACTGAAATGTTGCGCGCAATCTTGGGCTGGATTACCCGTCACAAAGGCAATCGTCCAGACCTGATCATGCGGATAACGAATCAGCACTGCCTTGCGAAAAGCTTGCCCACCCGAAGAAAATAAGGTGTCTGATACCTGCTTGACACTCGAGTATATTGAGTTCACCACCGGAATGCGCTTTAGCAAGCCATCCCACCAACGAACTAGGCGCTGACCGATAAAATTGGTCGCCAAAATCCCAGTGAGCAACAGCACCAACAACGTTAATATGACCCCCATGCCCGGAATGTCGCGGCCAAAAAATGTCCGTGGGTGCCACTCTAAAGGTAATAGCGTGAGCGTTTGATCCATCGTGCCGACGACCAAATTAAGCACCCACAAAGTAATCGCCAAGGGCACCCAAATGAGTAAGCCAGTAATAAAATATCGTTTTAGCATAATGGTCTGTATCAGGCGCAGGCCCCACATGCGCCCGTACCGCATTGATGCCCGCCAGCAGGCGGGCTTGCCGAAGCCTCAGCGGGTTTAGTGGAAGCAGTTGCCGATTGCGGGCTGCTCTTAAAGTCGGTCGCATACCAGCCACTGCCTTTCAGTTGAAAGCCTGCGGCGGTGATTTGCTTGTGGAAACTGGCTGTGCCGCAAGCAGGACAATCGGTCAGTGGCGCATCTGAGACTTTTTGCAACACATCTTGCGTATGGCCGCAATTTTCGCAGCGATAAGCGTAGATTGGCATGAGCAGGCTCCGTTATACTCGGTCATTAAGGTGTTGAATTATAAAGGAAAAGACAGTCAATCGCGGTGTGACTGTTACCCTAACAAGAAGATTGCGTGGCGCTCGCACATTCTTTGAGGCCAATGTCTGTATCGCAGCTTTCATTACATAGAGGTCGGCATGTCACAGCTCTTGCCTGTTATTGAAAATCTTAAAAAAGAATTACGTGCGCGGGGCATTACCTATGGCGAGCTCGCAAAACAGCTCGACATGTCGGAGGCGAGCGTTAAGCGGATGTTCGCAAAACGGGACTTTACCCTCAAACGCTTAGAAGAAATTCTCGAAGTCGCTGAACTTGATTTGCCCGCACTCATGAAAATCAGCGACCCCGAAAGCCAACTGAAATCGAGCTTAACGGCTGAACAGGAAAGCGAGATTGTCGCTGACCCAAAACTTTTCCTGGTCGCCGTGTGTGTGTTAAACCTCTGGCCGATAGAAGAAATCGTGGCGCGCTATCAGCTCACCTCGGCGGAGGTGGTGGCGCTGCTGTTGCGGCTAGACCGGATGGGGTTTTTACAATTACAGCCGAATAATCGCGTTCGCCTGTTGATTTCCCGGACTTTTAACTGGTTACCCGATGGACCGATCCAGCGTGCGTTTAAGGATAGCGCTGCGCTGGATTATCTAGACAGTCGTTTTGATCGGCGCTACGAACACATGGCTTTTATTAATGGCATGCTCAGCAAGAAATCAGCGCTGAAATTCATTGAAAAAATCCAGCAGTTGGCGAAAGAGTTTTCGGTCTGGCATCAAGAAGAAAGCACCCTGCCGCTACAAGAAAAGGTTCCCATGAGTATGCTGCTGGCCATTCGCCCCTGGCTACCGCGACCATTTCAACCTTTACTGCGCCAAGAAAGTCCGGGGGCAGCGCAGAAACCCAGCAAACGGGTTCACAAAATACGCTGATGTTGATCGACTGCTGCGATCTCGCTGCCTGACACGCCGCCATGTCTAACCATCACACTCAAAACATGACGGGCTTGTTCCATACGAGCGCTGGGTTCGTGTCTTCTCGCCCAGGCAACATCAAGAGCACGCCTACCGCGACGGTCTTATTGATCGGCTTACAAGATTTTCCTGAACGCGAGGCCATGGTGTTGCGTTCTATGTTGAGATTAATTGCCGCCCCCTTAGAGCGCCAAGTATTATTGGTTGAGCCGGCTGAAGCAGAAATTTTATTGATTGCAACGGATACGCCGGTCTCAGACCTGGGTGCGCTAGATTCGGGCGTTAAAGGGTCACCGGCAAGTAGCGTGCGTATCATCCATCGGGCTAGCCAAACCAGCGCAGATCAACTGACACAAGCCAATCCGGATTGGACAGCGTGGCCTCATTTACTGGGAACGCAAGGGGCGCAGGAAGCCCTGTTGCCGCGCCCAATCCGCGTGCAAGCATTGCAAACCATTCTGCACGCGATTATTCATGGGCTTGAATTACCCCGCCTCGCCCCGCTTACGCTGACGCCTAGCGAAGCAGTTAGCGTTCAAGGACCAGCGCAACTGACGAATACGCGTGCCGCCGCCATGCTGGGCATATTCTTGCGGCCCAATGGTTTCCGTGTGCGTATCAGCGATGGCCCCACCCAGCTCTGGCTAAACAGCACGCGCGGCAGCGTTGCCAGCAGCCAGGTTCAACATCAGCTCTTGCCTTGGCTCTTGAGTCCGGTGAGTGATCGTTTTCAAGTCGATGATTGGCCGCCCGATCAGGTCATTACGGATAACCTCAAACACCGCATTCGGCTCTCTTGGTTGCGCTGGCATGCGGCTTATTTTGGGGTTAAGGCAGGCTGGGTAGACAGCCGACTGCAATTTCAGCCACTGCGCTTGCGGCGTAAGCCTAATTTTCAGCAACTGGCGCATGGTCAAGACCATCGTGAGCTGGCTGATCTACTGTATACCCAACGTATTCCACTATCCGTTTTACAGCGGCAAAGTGATCTCACTGAACAACGGATCGCGCCCTTTCTGAATGCGTGTTTTTTATGTGGCTATTTGGACTTCAGCGCTGATCGTTCGTCCTCAACGGCAAGTCGAAAACGGTAAGCTGGCGAGAATTTTTTGCGCCAAGTCACGCGTTGCCTGGCGTGTCGCCTGCACCAGCGCAGCATAAGGTTCGCCCGAGGCGCGCTGCTGAATTGCGGTTGTCATGGCTACCCCCGGCGGTTGTCGCCCAGGTAACTGGCTAGGCGCATCCCCTTGTTGAGCGTTTACGCGCTGCCAGCGCCAACTCACCTGCCACTGGGTTTGCGCACCCTGGGCGTCGAGCAGATTATTGACGGTTTCCAACGTCACCTGGAGCCGGAGCGCGTCCGCTGCGCTAGCGTCATTCTCATCCGCCCAACGCCACCTAGCCGAGGCATTCGGCTCAAGCCGCCACTGGCTCAGTAAGCCGGCCTGCAAGGTATCAGGGAAGGGACTGATCCAAAACTCGGTGCCCGCAAAGGCAATTTGCGCGGGCGCAGGATGGATCACCAATTCACTGCGACGCAAATAATCGGGTACTGACAGGGGCAGCAACCGCAGTTGGCACGCGGGAGCGTTTGCGGCGGGGCTAACAACAGGGGGGCGGGGGGCGCTCTCTGCCGACAAATGCCAATGACGAACCGGCTGGGTTGAGCCACAGGCACTCAAGCCCAATACCAGGATTGAGGACCAATATCTGGCGCGCCAGGCCGCGCAAAAGTTGAGCAGCAATATCCTTACACTCATGGGCTCTCCGTCAGTATGGCTGGCGTTGACGCACTCACCGGCGCGGGGGTCGATTGTCTTCCGCGCAGTAAGGCTTGCGGCTCACGCTCGAGCAGCTCGGTTAAGGCTCGCAAGGATTGCGCGGCGCGCTGGAGTTCTTGCATGCTCTGGCGAACCGAATGCTGCAAAGGGGCATCACTCTGCAAAACTTGATTGGCTTGTTGTAGCGTCTGCTGAATGCTCTGCAAGGTCTGCCGGGTTTCCGGCAAAACCTCCCGCTCACTGCGCTGAGCCAGGGTTTCGATAGCCGCTAGGGTTTGCTGGGTTTGTTGCAATGTCAGGCGGAATTGAGTTAGCAGGGTATCCAGCGGCATGGCATCGAGCTTTTTGGCCAAGCTTTGCAGGCTGGCTTGCATATCTTCAAATCCACCAACAATCGTGGGTAACACCATGGGAGTTTTTGACCAATCTAATTTAACTGCAGCAGCTTGTGGAAAGAAATCCGTCGCAACATAAAGCTGGCCTGTCAGCAGACTGGATGTTCGCAACTGGGCGCGCAGCCCTTTGGCAACCAGATGATTCAATAATTTTTTCATGTCTGGCTCAACGCTGCCGCCAACTTGGCTGCGATAGTAGCCTTGTAAACGAGAAGGGTAGACGTGGATCAACACGGGAAAGCGATAGGTGAGGGTTTTATCATCCAGCTCCACCCCGATATCCCGAACCTCCCCAATCACAATGCCGCGAAAATCGACTGGTGCGCCAAGAGCCAAGCCACGCACACTTTGCGGAAAATACAAAACGTAGGTATTGGGTTGCCCATCGGGCCGTTTGAACGCTTCCGTGCGGTTGGGTTGTAAACGAAAAGGGCTGCTTTCGCTGGCCGGCTTCGCGGTACTAATATCGCCGGCATTATCAAAAGCAATGCCGCCCAGTAACACGCTCGCCAAAGATTGGGTATTAACGCGTACCCCGGTCGCATCAATCGCCACGTCCAGTCCACTGGCATGCCAAAAGCGGGCGTGCTCGGTCACATAGCGATCATATGGTGCATGAATGAACAAGGTTAAGGTAACGCCCTTGCCGTCGGGGTCAAGCCCATAGGCCACCACCTCGCCAACCTGGACACGCCGATAATAGAGCGGGGAGCCAATATCTAATGAACCCAGATCACTGGCCTTTAGCGTAAATTGCCGCCCAGGCAAGTCATTACTGATGATGGGCGGGACCTCCAACCCAACAAAGGTTTTGGCGGTCTCTTCTGCTTGCCCCAAATCTGCCGCAATATAGGCGCCAGAGATCAGTGTGCCCAAACCGGATATTTCACCCGCGCTGATTCTGGGGCGCACCACCCAAAAACGGCTATCCTGAGCGGCAAACGCGGCCGCGCTGCGGTCTAATTCTGCACGCACTACAACCGCCCGACGGTCTTCACTCAAGCGAAGCGATTGGACCAAGCCTATATCAACATTCTTATATTTAATCCGTGTTTTGCCCGCTTCTAAGCCTTCGCCATTGCGAAATTGAATTTCTATGACAGGTCCACGGCTGCGCATTTGCTGGTAAACCAAATTACCCGCGATTAGCACCGCCAATATCGGAATTAACCAGATCCAGTGAGGACGCCAGAGCTTGACCTGCTGTACCGAAGCCGTCAGGAGATCGGGCTGGATTGGCTCAGCGTGGGCCGTTGCTCGGTTGTCTGGCGTGGCGTCTGGGATCATAAGGAATCATCAGTGGTAACAGGGGGTGCTGCCGTCAACCACAATAATCGGGGGTCAAAGCTTTGGGCGGCGAGCATCGTTAACATTACCACAGCCGCAAAGGCAGTCGCACCCCCGGTTACTTCAATTTGCCCCAGACCACGTAATTGAACCAGACTGGCGAGCATGGTCGCCACAAAAATGTCTAGCATTGACCAGCGACCAATTGATTCGACAAAACGATATAAATAACTGCGATGTAGGCGGCCCCATGACCACTGCCATTGCACTGACGCCGCCAGCATGGCCAGGGCCAGAATTTTGAAGAGGGGAATCACAATACTGGCAATAAAAATAATACTGGCCAAAACCCAAGAATCTGTTTCCCATAAATAGACGACGCCGCTAAAAATCGTGTCATCCGATTTAGCATAGGCGCTGCGGGTTGCCATGACGGGTAAAAGATTGGCGGGGAAGTAAAATGCAGTAGCGGCAAACAAGAAGGCCCAGGTGCTTCTTAAGCTGCGCGATTGCCGGCGACGAAACAAGCGTGGACGACGCGCGAAAGCAATATATTCTATCGATGAGCGTAACGTCTGATTAAACGTATAGTGGGCTGCGGCGAGTAATAATAAAAACAAGACCAAGGCCCATAAGGCCATACCAGGGATCACGACAGCAAAGCCCTGTAGTTTGACCATGCTGACAATAATCCCCAAAAGCAAGACCTCCAACATGCTCCAAGGACGTAACCAGGGAAGTATGCTTAATCCAGCTTGTGCATAAGCAGGCAAGGCTTGCAATAAATTCAGTGAGTCACTGGATTGCCGCCGCCAAAACAGGCAAAGGCCCAACAGAATCAGTAATTCAAGGGTCGGCAGCAATAACGTACACAACACCAGCAGGATGGCAATAAACCAATTTTGATCAGCCGCCAACAAACCAATCGCCTCTAACAAAGAGGCTTGAGTGCGGTTACCAAAAAGATCTAACGCCGCGATGGGAAAAGTGACCGCCACCACCAAAAAGAGTAAGGCCGCACTCAATAAACCGATGGTGCGTGCCAAATGCGCTTGAGGGGTTGCTTGATGGCCACGGTAGAGAATGCGCCGACAGCGACTGCAACGAACTTGCCAACGTCGCCAGGTTGCTTCTGGTGCTGTCGCGTCAAACGCAGGTAAGCGTGGAAAGGTTTGCTCAAGGCCACATTCTGGACAACTTAGTATTTGTGGCCTTGGGGAGGATGAAGCCAGCGGCGCCGTTATTCGCAGGTCGCCATCCAGAGCAACGGGCATCATCACCAATCAGCAGCAATTAGAACGGAATATCATCATCCATATCGGCAATGCTAGGGGCCGAACGCCCGGGTGTCGATGCACCCGCCGGGCGGGCTGCCGGACGTGGGGCAGGGGTTGAAAAGCCATCATCATAGCCACCCCCACTATCAGCGCCCATGGCGCCCGCACCCGCGCGGCCACCGAGCATTTGCATGGCATCCGCCACCACTTCGGTGGTGTAACGGTCTTGACCATCTTTATCTTGCCACTTACGGGTACGCAACTTACCTTCCACGTACACTTGCGAACCTTTTTTCAGGTACTCACCGGCAATTTCTGCCAAACGACCAAAAAAGGCAATGCGATGCCATTCTGTTGCCTCACGCATCTCGCCGCTGCCTTTGTCTTTCCATTTGTCGGTGGTGGCGATACTGATGTTCGTAATCGCCGCACCATCTGGGCTATAGCGGGTTTCGGGATCGCGGCCTAAATTGCCAACCAAAATCACTTTATTGACGGATGCCATGAGACAGTCTCCTTACTGATTGAAACGCCGTGGGATAAAGTAACGACCACGGCGCGGTTAAAAATCATCGGGTACTTCTATAAATTCATTTTTCAGGCGAATCGCGTTGTCGCGTGCTCGCTCAAGCCTCGCTGTACCTCTATGTACTATCTCGCCTCTCGCTGTGCGGCTCCTAGCGCCGAATTTTGAACATGCGCCCGAAATTCTGTATTTCTAGAAGTACCAAACATTCTGGGTTTATGCCTGCTCAGCTAACTCTTCGGTCAACTTTTCTTCTAGGGTTTGGCTCGGTTTGCTGCGGCGGGCAATCGCAGGCATGCCCCACGCCACCACCAACCACACACTCACCCATGCGGCATTCATCCAGAAAATCGCATGCGGGCCGTAGTGCTTACTTAACCAGCCCCCGACTGCCCCCCCTAAAAACAGGCCAAATGCTTGGGTAGTATTGTATATCCCCATCGCCGCCCCTTTGGCCGCCGGCGGGGCAATTCGTGACACCAACGAGGGCTGTAAGGCTTCCAATACATTAAAGGCAATAAAGAACGCCAATAGCAGCGCCACCAACATCCATTTGCTATACGGCAGGGTGCCCAGCGCCAATTCCACCAAGAGCAGCAAGGCAATCGCCGCCAGCAACACTTCCCGAACCTTGCCTCGACGCTCGCCCACCATGATGGGCGGCACCATGAACACAAAAGAGATTAAGACCACCGGCAAATAGATTTGCCAATGCTGCGCCAGCGGCATCCCGGCTTGCTCCACCAGCAATACCGGCACCACTACAAACATCGCCATTTGCGCCATGTGCAAGGCAAATACACCCAAATTCAAGCGCAATAACTCACGATGGCACAACACCTCGCGAAACGGCACAGCAGGCAGTGGCGCACGCGGCGGGGCAGGCGGCACCACCCACGCGACCACGCCAATCGCCAACACCGACAACACCCCCGTGAGGGTAAAGAGGCCGCCCATCCCAATCCAGGCATATAAGGCGGGGGCCGCAATCAGCGAGGTCGCGAAGGTCAGGCCAATCATGCCCCCCACCATCGCCATGGCTTTAGTACGGTGTTCTTCACGGGTGCTGTCGGCAATAAAGGCCGTTACTGCGGCTGAAATCGCCCCCGCGCCTTGAATCGCCCGCCCCGCAATCGTCCAATAAATGTCCGTCGCGGCCGCCGCCATGAAACTACCGACAGCAAACAGAATTAGCCCAAAAATAATCACGGGTTTGCGTCCGAGACGATCTGAGGCACTGCCGTAAATAATCTGGAAACACGCCTGGGTCAGGCCATATATCCCGATGGCCAAGCCGACCAAGCTGGCGTTATCCCCGCCCGGTAAGGTATGCGCATGGACGGCAAATACCGGCAAAATCAAAAACAGCCCGAGCATGCGCAAACCGAAAATACTGGAAAGCGACAGGCTGGCACGCCATTCTTGGGCGCTCATTTTGGAAGCAGCCGAACCAGCAGTGGGAGAAATAGAAACAGACATGCTTGCGCAGGGCGAGAAAAAGCAGATCGCGGTATAGTAGCAGGTTTGCTGTTTGCGATTTACTGGCCAAGGCTGTTTATGAATACCGAAATCAAAGTTCGCGGTGCCCGCACCCACAATCTGAAAAACATTAACCTCGATATCCCCCGCGACCAGTTAGTGGTCATCACCGGGCTATCCGGTTCGGGCAAGTCGTCCTTGGCATTTGACACGCTCTACGCCGAAGGCCAACGCCGCTATGTGGAATCGCTCTCGGCTTATGCCCGCCAGTTCCTGCAATTGATGGAAAAACCGGATGTCGATTTGATTGAGGGCCTCTCTCCCGCGATTTCGATTGAGCAAAAAGCCACCAGCCATAACCCGCGCTCGACCGTGGGTACCGTAACCGAGATTCACGATTACTTGCGCTTGCTCTACGCCCGCGTCGGCACGCCCTACTGCCCCGACCACCCGGAGCAATCGCTAGAAGCGCAAACCGTGTCAGAAATGGTCGATCATGTGCTGGCCTTACCCGAAGGCACCAAACTGATGGTGATGGCGCCGGTGGTGCGCGAACGCAAAGGCGAATTTGTGGATTTATTCGCCAATATGCAAGCGCAAGGCTTTGTACGCTTCCGCGTGGATGGACAAATCGTCGAAGCCGACAACCTGCCCAAGTTGAAGAAAACCGAAAAACACAATATCGACGTGGTGGTGGATCGGCTCAAACTCAATCCCGAATTCAAGCAACGCCTCGCCGAAAGTTTTGAAAATGCCTTACGCTTGGCCGAAGGCCGCGCCCTGGCACTGGAAATGGATAGCGACAAAGAGCATCTGTTTTCCAGCAAGTTCGCTTGCCCGATTTGCAGCTATAGCCTGCAAGAACTAGAACCGCGCTTGTTCTCCTTCAATAACCCCATGGGCGCGTGCCCGACCTGCGATGGTTTGGGCCAAGTGCAGTTTTTCGACCCCAAACGCGTGGTGCAATTTCCCAACCTCAGTTTAGGTTCGGGCGCGATTAAGGGCTGGGATCGACGCAACCAGTTTTATTACCAAATGCTCACCAGCCTCGCCAATCATTACGAATTTGATTTGGATTCGCCCTTTGAAAAACTCCCAGACAACATTCAGCATCTGGTGCTGTACGGCTCTGGTAAAGAAAAAGTACCGTTTGCGTATGTGGGTGAACGCGGCAAAACCGTGATTCGCGAACATGCCTTCGAAGGCATCTTGCCTAACTTGGAGCGCCGCTACAAAGAAACCGATTCAATGGCGGTGCGGGAAGAGTTAGCCAAATACATCAACAGCAAACCCTGCCCGGATTGCCACGGCACCCGCCTGCGCAAAGAAGCACGCTTTGTGAAAGTCGCCAGCGAACCCATTTACGCCATTAGCGCCTGGCCGCTGCGCAATGCGCTGGAATTTTTCACTGACATTCGCCTGAAAGGCGCGAAGGCTGCGATTGCGGAAAAAATTATTCAAGAGATTCGCTCACGCCTGCAGTTCCTCAATAACGTTGGGCTGGACTACCTATGCCTAGAGCGCAGTGCCGATACCTTATCCGGCGGCGAAGCGCAGCGCATTCGCCTCGCCTCTCAAATTGGCTCGGGCCTCACTGGAGTGATGTATGTGTTGGATGAACCTTCGATTGGTTTGCACCAGCGCGATAACGACCGCTTGATTGGCACACTCAAGCACCTGCGCGATCTTGGCAATAGCGTGCTAGTGGTTGAGCATGACGAAGACATGATTCGCGCCGCCGACTACGTGGTCGATATGGGCCTCGGTGCAGGCGAACATGGCGGCTGCGTGATTGCCCAGGGTACGCCGAAAGAAGTGCAGAAAGCCAAAGGTTCGATTACGGGCCAATTCCTGCGCGGCGAGCGCGGCATTCATGTGCCAGAAGAACGCCGTCAACCGGACCCCGAAAAACAATTGGTGATCACCGGCGCCAGTGGCAACAACCTCAAGAACGTCACCCTCAATTTACCGGTGGGTTTACTGACGTGCGTGACGGGCGTGTCCGGCTCCGGCAAATCCACGCTGATTAACGACACGCTCTATCACGCGGTCGCGCAACACCTATACAACTCAAGCACTGAACCCGCGCCCTTTGAAGAGATTAGTGGCCTGGAACACTTTGATAAAGTCATTAACGTGGACCAAAGCCCAATTGGCCGCACCCCACGCTCTAACCCCGCTACCTACACCGGCTTGTTCACCCCCATTCGCGAACTCTTTGCGGGCGTCAGCACCGCCCGCGAGCGCGGCTACGAAGCCGGGCGTTTTTCCTTTAACGTCAAAGGGGGACGCTGCGAAGCCTGCCAAGGCGACGGCGTGATTAAAGTGGAAATGCACTTCTTGCCCGATGTGTACGTGCCGTGTGATGTCTGCCACGGCAAACGCTACAACCGCGAAACCTTAGAAGTGCAATACAAGGGCAAGAATATTCACCAAGTGCTAGAAATGACGGTGGAACAAGCGCATGAATTTTTCAATGCCGTGCCCAGCATCAAACGCAAATTGCAAACACTGCTCGATGTGGGCTTGGGCTACATTCGCCTTGGTCAGTCTGCTACCACGCTCTCCGGTGGCGAAGCGCAGCGCGTCAAGCTCGCGCTCGAACTTTCCAAGCGCGACACGGGCCGCACCTTGTACATTTTGGACGAACCCACGACGGGTTTGCACTTTCACGATATTGAACTGCTGCTCAAGGTCATCCACACCCTGCGCGACCACGGCAATACGCTCGTGATTATTGAGCACAACCTTGATGTGATTAAAACCGCCGACTGGCTGATTGACCTTGGCCCCGAAGGCGGCGCAGGTGGCGGGCAGATTTTGGTGGAAGGCCCACCAGAGAAAATTGCCGCGAGTAAGCAGAGTTTTACAGGGCAGTATTTAGGCCCTCTCTTGAAGTAATGCAAACTACGCTAGTTGAATTTATCATCCATTATCGAGCTTGTTATGCCCATTTTACTTAGCCTGGTTTTTTGCTTATTTAACATACTGTACTCGACCCCCGGTTACAGTGCTACGCCGATCAAAGATAAAGCACCGCTAGCTACGCCCGCTACGGGCATCAAGAAAATTCAGCGCAATGGGTTTGAATTTACGGTGGAGAAAACGCCAACCTGGGTCAAAGCTATAGATGCGCCGCTGAGCCTATCAACACCGACTAGCGCAGATAGTCGTGCCACAAATAGTCAATTAATTAATCGCCAAATTAAAATTACACAAGACAATCAGGTTGAGCGATATATCCAAATCAGGCGGGTCGCAACCGACAAAACGGGCTTGGAAGATATCTCACGAATCAGCATTCCCTTCAACTCGGAGTATGAAAAACTGGCGATCCACGGCATCACGCTCTATCGGGATGGGAAGGCACAGGAGCGCTTAAACGCCGCAAAATTTGATATTTTGCGGCGTGAGCAAAGGTTAGAGCAGAAAATGCTGGACGGCGAAGCCACTGTCAACACGGTGCTACAGGATGTCCGGGTCAACGATATTGTTGAGTTTTCCATGACGATCCGCGGTCAAAACCCGATTTTCGAAGGACGTGTAGGAGAACTGTTTTCACTCAATTCAATCGAGAAAATTCAGCAACTTTACATTCGGGTCGAAGCCCCTGCCAAGAAAAAACTCTATCACCAAGTGTTCGGTGCCGTCGAATTCTCGCCAGTGCATCGCGTAATGGGCGATACGCAATCAATTGAAATTTCGGCCAAAGATATTGCACCAGTCGTTGTAGAACAAAATGCGCCGCGCTGGGCGCGCTTCCATACTTGGCTCCAGGTGACGGATTATGCATCTTGGGCGGACGTTGATAAGTGGGCACAAAAACTTTTTACCCGCCCTGATGAAACCGTTCCTGAGTTAGAGCGGATCGTCGAACACATCAAGCAACACACCAAAAATGAAAAAGAACAGGTGATGCAGGCTTTGCAGTTTGTACAAAATGAAATTCGCTATTTCGGTATCGAGATTGGGGTTAACTCACACCTGCCAAAGTCTCCCCGACAAACACTGCTAGACCGATATGGCGACTGCAAAGACAAGACGACACTCTTGTTAGCGCTGTTACGTAAATTGAATATTGAAGCAAAACCCGTATTGGTGTCGGCCTTTCGAGGGCGCTCAATTCAGGATTGGTTACCCACCCCGCTTGCGTTTGATCACGTTATCGCACAAGTGATCCTAGATAAACAGGTGTACTGGCTAGATGGTACGCGCATCCAAAGAACCCATAATTTAGATCAACTTGGCATTGATTTATATGGCCAGGTCATGATTGTTGGAAACCAAGCGACCAGCCTAGCAGAACAAACGCTTCCCAGTGGTTATAGCGATGGCTTACGCATGGAAGAAGAATGGCAGATCAGCGATTTTCGCAATCCGGCGCTACTGACAGTGCGCTCGCGTTTTTTTCGTGCCAATGCGGAATATATTCGTAATGCCCTGGCTGAGCATGGCGCGGCGCGGTTTGCTAAAGACACTCTTAACGAACTCAGTCGGGTGTATCCCAAAATCAAAGCAACAGCAAACCCCGTTATTCAAGATGACTTGAATGAGAATATTGTTGAAGTTATCGAAAAGTTTGAGGTCAGCGATTTTATTCAATATAAACGCGGGGTGGTGACCCTTCCCTCGTATCCGGTATCGCTCGCGATGCAATTTCGGAATCCGAATGAAATCCGCCGCCAGTCGCCATTAAATGTTAGTCATCCTGTTTTCTATGAATACAGCACCGCATATCAGTTGCCCAAAAGTACCTCGGCCCGAACACCGGCGGCAATCAATATCGGTGACCCAAGTTTTAGCTTCAATAAACGCGTGCAAATCCGACCCAATCAGGTCAGCATTCATTATCGTTATCAAAGTTTGCGCGATGCAGTACAACCACGAGACATGACAAATTACACTGAAAAATTGGGCAAAGTTCGAGAGGTACTGGGGGCCACTGTTCCCATCGTCATTTATGATGAAACGGCAGCACAGGCTGCTTTTAATCGAATTTATAGCCAGCGGCTCGGGCGTGAGCGGGAACTCGACGCTTTAGGAAAAATGCTCGCACGCAGTGAAGCAGACACCTGGGTTGCCAACTACATATTGAAAAACCAAACGCTGGCAGATACCAATCAAGCCCAAGTCTTGCATGATTTAGCGATTGCCAATGACATGCTGGGTCAAAAAACCATTGCGCTAAATCATATCGTAGAGAGCCTCAAGTTACGCCCAGATCACCCAGAAGCGCGAGCCACTCAAGCCGTAATACTTGCCACAACAGGCCAACATCAGCAGGCCATCACTTTGTGGGATGAATTAAAGCAAAAATCGCCAGACCAGTTTAATCCTATTGCTTATGCCAAGAGTCTCTATTATTTGGGGCGGCTCAAAGAAGCTGAAGTGGCCCTAACGCAATTCGCATCGCAAGCCCCGGCAGAAGAACTGGGTTATGTGCATATCTGGCTTGCGTTACTGCGTTTACGTGACGGCAAGAAAGAATGGCCCCTGAAACTTCGAGGGGAGACAGCATGGCCAGCGCCCATTTATCACTTTTTGGCCGACCAAATAGATGCTGCGCAACTGCTTAAGCTGAGTGATGCAGAGCTGGCAGATAAGCGGTTAAGACGTGCGGAAGCTCACTATTTTATCGGCCAAAAACAGCTGCTGGCAGGCGAGATTAGCCTCGCACGTAATCAGTTTGAGCAAGTGCTAAAAACTGGGGCCTTTCCTTATTGGGAATATTATCTCGCGCAGCAAGAGTTGAGTAAAGCAGGCTCTCCTTAATGGGATTGCTCGCCAGTCTTGCTCCCACAATAAATATCCGCCAATATTCACGAAGCCAAAACACACTCTTCCAAGTTGGTGGATGCTGCTACCGAAGGAGAGGAAATTATCATCGCCAAAGGTGATGTTGCATCCCCATGCACTTGGTCACTTTTCGCTGATGTTCTAGCCTATAACTATTGACGAATTGTCCAACCGCCAGCGGAGAGCGCAGCGAGGTATTCGGGAAAACTGATGCCAATAAACTGATCGTCAAATATGCCTTCTGGTGAACCGGACTCACGTCGCAGAGCGGGGGGGAGAATATATATTCGCTGTCGCGCCTGTTCAATATTCTCCGCTTCATCCAAACTGTTATTGATCACATTTGCGCCAGACGAAAATATCACCGCGACGAGATCTGTCAAGACAACATTGCTGATATCCCCACAGCTAGAAGCCGTGATATTGGTCCGTGTGGCGCAAACAGACAGCCCACGGCCATTTAGCAAATCGGCATTAAGTGCTAAGCGGATTTGTCCCGCGCCTAACCCGTTCATGGGGAAACTGCCATTCACATTCGCGAATGCATGGATGAGGCCTGCAGGGGGGGCACCGCCCCCTTCAATGGCCCCTGGTGCGGCGAGATTGGTTAGCGCATAACGATACATAAAACGGGGGTCGCTTGCGCCGGCACCAAACGGGGTGGGGAGTAAGCCCTGCGGCGCTGGGTTGGTGGTGGTTAAATTCAGCGAACGCGCAGGTAAAAAACCTAATTGCACGGCGCAATTGGTGATACCGGGCGGGCTGGGATTACCCAAGCCGAGGGAATCCGTCGCGCCGCCGCCAAGGCTGGGGTGCGTCGCTGGGCAGGGAAACCGACCATTGGCGCTCACATAGCCCAATAAAATCTGCTTATATTGTTGCAGTTCCGAGCGCTCTTGCTGAATTCTCGTTTGCTCAACGTTATTGCTGATCATTGGCAGCAGCGCAACTGCAGCCAAGGCGATGATTAATAGCACCATAGCGATTTCGATCAGCGTGAAGCCTGCAATAAGCTGGCGAGAATCGGGTGCGTTAGTAATCGGTCTCGTCACTGAATCACCCTAACGATGTCGTTATAGCTTGCGCTGTGCGGGCGAGTCTCACTTTCAAACGTGACGCCCCCATTCGCATTCAAGCCTTCCAAATACTGTGTAAGCAGGCCGCTAAACTGACCAGCAGGATCAATCGGCCTGCCTTGGCCCGTTCGCGTCCGGCCGGGTCCAATTAACAGCGCTTTGAGATTCATTCGATTGCCTGCGCTCAGCTGTCCGTTCAGACAGTTCGGCGCATTTTGAGTGCAATTATTGGAAATAGCGAGAAAAAAATAATGCCCCCAACCCGCATCAGCAACACGCCCAAGTTCGGTCCATAACGGGGTTTCGCCATAACTGGCTAAGGCATCCAGTAACACCTGCATCGGCGTAAAGCCAAATAACAGACCAGGTTGCTGTACTGGATACATGCCGTGTACGTTTCCGCTCACGGTCGCGGCATACGGAAAGTAACGGGCAGTGGGATTACTTGCTGGCGCACTCCGCTCAAACACGGTTCGCAGTGCGCGGATAATCACCTCGGCGGCATAGCTTTCAAGTTGATTGAAATATTCCTCTGCCGTGACATACCGAACTTGGTCGTTCACCGGAAAGGCAGGATCAAGGTAGCTCACATAATTGGTCCCTTGATTCCATGGTCGGGTCAGGTAATAACGCTGATTCTCGTTATTGGGCCGCAAATAGCCGACCGCATTACTGTAGTTTCCAGGGACACAGTTCGGCAGGCAAGATGATAAAACGTTGAACGTATCCAGATACTCAGCGGGGCCCAATAGATTGCCGGCATTACGGCTCGCCTGGCTTGGTAACGCCAGGCCGGGCACCATCAAGACGAGTGCGGCTTCATCACTCACTAAGTTACCGGCACTGTCATAAATCGACAGCCAACGTTGCGGTATGGTGACCCCAGGGCAGAAACTAGAGGCAGGCAGCGTGGCGCCTAAGATTAACGGGGTGCGATAAGGCAAGCACAAACTCGACAAGATAAGGTTATTCGATACCGCCATCCAGGGGACAACCCCCTCCGGGTCAGTCAAACTCACATTACCGAAATTGAGGTTTAAGGAACGCCAGGGCACCTTACCAAAACAACGAGCGCTATTCCCAAGAGTATCGATACTCTGTGTCACGCGCGGGCTAGTACCCCACGTTGCAGAAGGCTGCCAGGCGGTGGTGATGCAGCCATTCTCAGCCCACCCGTCGTAACGGCCATTGCCAGCCTCACCCTGCTCCAGCACATCAGGATAAAAATTTAATTTACCCAATGCCCTCTTTCCATATTTCGTATCATTCAGCAGCGCAGTCTTCGTGCTTTCCAAAATATGTTGGGTATAGCTTGCCGATGCCTCACCATCGCGTGGCGCCATGACCTTGATCGCAATGGTCAGGCTGAGTAATAGAACAACGGTAGAAACCAACATGATCAGCAAGCCGCTCCCCGCCTGTTGCTTGCGCCCAGGCACGGCAGGGTGAGTAGCGAAGGGGATGGATATCCCTTGGCTCAGATTAAGGTCGGACGGGTAACGTTGTAGCACGATGTACCTTGATCTCACTCCCCGCAGGCAAGATATCGCGAACTTGTCCAGTGGCGGGGTCGGCGGTTTGACCGGGGCGAAGTTGCCAACTCTTTTTACTGCGGCTATCAGGAACACTCACTGAGCCGGTTGTGTTGAGTGTGTTGGTGCGCCAGTAGCCTTGTTGATCCATACTTTTCTGATTCAACCACACTGTCGTTGCCGCTGCGCCGTTAGCGCTGTGGCGTTGCACATAGCCTGAGAACTGAATCGGCCCTGCAGCCGGTGGGCGCGGCAAGTCTGGTCGCTCATTGTCATTGCTTGCAGCCGGCTCAATCGGCAGCCCTGCGTCTAATGTTTGTCGCTCGGCGGGAGTAAAGAAAATCCGGCCAAGCCGTCCGGTTGCGGCGCCATCGCGACTGGGTGCGCCGGTGACGCTTGCGCGAACTGCGCTGGGCGTAGCCGAGGTTTGTGCCATGCTACTCGTCGGCCAGGTAGACGAGAGCGTGAGATAGAGTATCGAACCAAGCAGCCAGCGCATGTACATTCCTAGGGAGAATTAGGCGTCTGAGGAGAAGGGGTTAGCCAGTTAAACATAGCGGCAGTACAGCGCAAGTGCAACCCGTGTCTTAGTTCATTGCTCCGAAAACGCTGATGAGTCAATTCGCACGCCTCCCAGACCAGCCGCTCCGGTAAACGCTCATTCAGCGCGGCCACTAGACTGAGGAAGCTTTCTTCGTGCGCCAAGGTTCCTAACATTTCAATCGGATGGCGGGTGATATGACTGTTCTCCAACATCGCCACTTCGGGTCCCGCATAGAGTTGTCGTTGCAAAATGCGGTAGCTAAACGCGGCATATCGAATTTGGCTGATCACTGCCTCAATGTCATCAGCGACCGGCGCCCGTTTGAACGGAACAAAAGCGCCGCTCTGTTCGAGCGCTTGATAGCGTTGCCAGCTCTGATGGATTTGACGCTCTTCTTCTTGCACTTTCTCAAGCTGTTGGTCTGCCGCCTGACGGGCCTGGCGAGCTTGTTGTAACTGACGGTCGCTCTCTTGCAATATTTCACGGCTACCGAGCAAGACCCCCACAAACAAAAGCAGGGTGAGCGCGAGCATCGATACAGGCCAGCGCAAGCGACGCCAATCTGCAGGCATTAGCGGCCGCCATTGGCCAATTCGAAGGTAGGGGCTGAAGATCATTGCGCCGCCCCCGTTAACGTCGTGCTCGCGCCATTGGGGCGCAATGACCAGCGCAACGTCAATATAAATTCATTACTCGGCAAGGCTTCATTCGCAGACCCCACGCGGCCCGCCACAACACCAGCCGGATTTTCATCATAGACAAAGCGTTTGACAGCCAACTGGCAACGACAACCCTGTGCCAAACTATCGGCAAAGGCCTGTACCAAGCGATTGGTTGCCTGCTTGCTCAGTGCCTGCCCTTGCGTCAATACCGTGCCTTCAAGCTGCACGACCTGTTGCAACACTGCCGTAGCGGACTCAGCTTCGGGCGTCTCCGGATTCGGCATGGGCATGTCGCCTGTGCCCTCTCCCAAGAGCTGGCTATTAGCCTCTTGGGCGGTGACTGGCGGCAGCCAACTGATTTTTTTCAAATTAATTTGTTCGTGGCGATCTAGGGCTTGGCTCAGGGTTTGAAACAGCATCTCAATAGAAATGCCGCGTGCTTGGAGCTGATTGAAGAGATCCACTCGCTGCTGCATCGCCTCAGCCGGCAAAGGCAGACTCGGAAAAGCTGCTTTGATTTTTTCATAACGCTGCAGGGCAAGCTGCTGCTGTTGCTGATTGTCGGTAATTTGCGCTTGATTCGACAACCAGTGCGGTAATTGCCACGCCGCCCACAGCAGCGCCAATACCACGCCGCAGCCTGCGCCAATGTAGATCTGCCGGGCTAAGCGCTTAAGGTACCAACGTTGCGTTAATCTTGGCGGATAGTAGCGCTGGCTCGCCCGTTCCAGCCAGCGCCGCTGAAACAGTGTTGCTAAAGTGAGCAGACCGTGCTGCCCCGCACTGGGGGGGAAAGGTTGCGAACCAAAATCGGTGAGGGGTTGCCAGGTAGGTATCAGTGGGTTGCCATTTGGCCAACGTCCCGGCTCTGCTGCCGCAGATTGTGCAGGCCCTGCCATCAGGATTTTCACGCCAATATCGTTCGGGTTCAATTGATCACGCTCGACAAAGCGGCCAATTTGTAGATACTGCAACGTCTTTTGGATTTCCTCAATAACCCAAGGCAGAGCTGCCGCACGATCAATTTGCGCCAAAAACTCAGCCTCATTCTGCGCCGCCAGCTCGCCGGCCATTGATGATGCCCCCGACTCCTGCAGAGGATCAAAGGCCGCATTCGGCCAGACAGCCAAGCGTGCAAAACAAGGCACCCCTGCTTGCACATAGACAAGGCGTAACCCAGCGGGGTGAACCCCAACCAGCAACACCTTTTGTTCCTCAAACATCGACGCTAAGGCTGCATAGAGATGGGTAGTGGTGCGCACCCCCGTCACCACCGCCTGTCGCTCTTCGAAAGCTTTAAATAAGGTTAGCAGGGCACTCGGTAAAACCAACCCACTTAAGATCACCGCATTGGCTGGATAGCCCCGAAAGGCATAAATCCAGCGGGATGGCTCGGTCAACCACGCAGCGCGCAGAGGCGTATCGCGAAATCGTTGCACGAGCTTACGTTGCAAAAGTTGGTCAAGATCTCGCCCATGCAACGGGGGCATGGTCTCAACATGAAACTCTTCTTCTGGAAAATCAGCCAGAATTTGATAATGACTCGTCGCATGCTGCGTCAGGAAAGACTCTAGACCTTCAGGTAGTAAGCCCTCTACCAACCATGGCCACGCTGCTATAAATTCTGCAGGTTTGTGGGCACGACGCGGAATGCGATAAGCAATGACATAATCGGTGCTTACATAGAGCATGACATGCTTGATGCGCCCCATAGGAGCTTGGGTGTCGCTAGAGGGCAAAGAAGAAATCATTGTCATGGGATTATCGAATCTTACTCATTACGTCGTAGAGCGGGCCCAGCACCGCAAAAATCAACCACCCCATCAAGGCACCCAAAATAACGGTTAATACAGGTTCGATGAGGGTTTGTAATTTGCTGACCGCATCCTGAACTTCACGATTGTAATAGTAGGCCACATTGTCAAGCGCTTGATCTAATTCTCCAGACTGCTCGCCTACGCGCAGCATCCGCAATACCATGCTGGGAAAGACTTGAGTTAGGGTGAAAGATTCCGTGATATTTTTACCTTCTGCAATATGCTGGCGTGCCAACTCAATGCCGTCTTGAACAACACGATTACCAGCTGCACCCGCACAAATCTCCAGCGCACGTAATACCGTAATCCCCGAGGCATATAACATTGCAAATAGCCCCGCAAAACGCGCCAAGATGATTTTTTGCAAAACCGGCCCGACTAAGGGTAAACGCAGTTTCAAGCGATCGATACGGCGGCGCATTTCCCCTTGCATATTGAGCACGATGATCACCAACATCACTAAGCTTGCCAGTGCCGCCAAGAGCCACCCCCAATGATTCACCATGAGGCCGGAAATGGTCAGTAATAGCTCCGTTTGAGGCGGTAGCTTACCGGCCATATTCCGCAAGAAACCGGCTAACTGTGGCACCAAGTAAATCATCATGAAAGCGAATACCCCCATCACCACCAAACCGACAAAACTGGGATAAAGCACCGCACGCTTAATTTGTGCGGCTAACTCATCTTGCCAGCGTAAGGCTTCGAGCAAGCGCGCAAAAATTTCATCCAATTTACCGGATTGTTCCCCCGAGCGGATCAAGGCAATGAAGACGTCATCAAACACCAAGGGATGCTCAGCCAGCGCAGTCGATAGGGTCTGCCCGCCACGAATCGATTCAACGACGGTGGTGACCACTTCCCGCATATGTGTTTGCTCGGCACTGGCCGCTAAATCTTCCAGAGCATCCAGGACCGGGACGCCAGCACGGACGAGCTGACTCATGTGGAAACAAAAATCGATGAGCTCTCGCCGCTTGACACGCCGCTGCCAACGGCTGAATACCCCTCGCTGGCTGTGCGCCAGTTTGCCTTGAATGAGTTCAAGCCCCATCTGCTTGATACGCGATTCCAAATCGAGCAGATTCGCCGCTTCCATGCGTCCTTGAGTCACGCCACCCTCTGAATTGACTGCACGATAGGTCCAGGTCGCCATCGTCACTCACTCACTTATAGACTGGTTAAATCCACCACCCGAGCGGCTTCTTCGAGGGCGGTGGTACCATCCAGAACGCGTCGTATCGCATCTTCGGCCAGCATGTGCATCCCTTGTTGTCGGGCCATGCGCGTTAGTTCCCGCAAGGTGGCGTGGCGGGCAATCAATTCATCTAAGGCGTCATTCATACGAATGATTTCCATCAACGCCACCCGTCCTTGGTAACCCTGCCACTCGCAGTGTTCACAGCCTACCGCCTCGTAGAGTGTCGGCACAGGCTGGGTCGCATCAACCCCAAGTAATGCGAGCTGTGCGGAAGAAGGCTGGTAGGGTTGGCGGCAGTGTACGCATAACTTGCGCACCAAACGCTGTGCCAAGACACCGATAATATTGCCCGCCAAAATATCCGGTTTTAGCCCTAAATCAAGCAAGCGTGGAATCGCGCCCAGCGCGGAGTTGGTATGCAAGGTTGTATACACTTGATGCCCAGTCATGGCTGCGCGTAGAGCCATCTCAGCGGTTTCGCCATCGCGGATTTCGCCCACCAAAATAATGTCAGGGTCTTGCCGCATCATGGAGCGAATACCTGAGGCAAAGTCCATTTTGACTCCCTCGGCCAAGTTGGTTTGGCGAATCATATTCAAGGGGTATTCGACCGGGTCTTCTAAGGTCATGATGTTGACCTGTTCACTATTCAGCGCATTCAGTACCGAATAGAGCGTGGTCGTTTTCCCGCTACCGGTTGGTCCGGTGACTAAAATGATGCCCTCGGGCCGCGCCATCATCAACTGCAGCGTGTCGAGTTGCGCGGGGGGTAGCCCCAATTGATCTAGTGGCACCAGACCACGCTGACGATCCAAGATCCGTAATACGATGTTCTCGCCATGGGTTGTAGGCTGCGCTGCAACCCGAAAATCAATTTGTCGCCCTTGCAGAAAGATCGAAATCCGCCCATCTTGCGGCGCACGATTTTCTGCAATGTTCATGTCTGAGAGTACTTTGAGGCGCACCACCATGGCCGGCCAATACTTATGGTGTAACGCCCGAATCTGGCGCAAGACCCCATCAATGCGATAGCGGATACGGACAAATCCCGCCTCGGGCTCAAAATGAATGTCACTGGCGCGGCGCTGTACCGCGTCTGAGAGCAACGCATCAATCAAGCGGACGATTGGCTGACTATATTCATCCCCTGTGGCGACTAAGCTCTGGTAATCAATTTCGCCAGTTTCGATTTCATTCAGAATGCCATCAATCGACAACTCGTAGCCATAATATTGGTCGATTGCCCGCGCCACATCCCCTTCGGCGGCAATACGAATATCTAGCTTGGCCTCTCCGCGCAATAAGGCACTGAGCTGATCGAGCACCACCACATTATTCGGGTTGGCCATCGCGACGGTGAGGAGGCGCGTGTGGGCATCCCAGCTCACGGGATACAGGGTGTGACGCTTGGCAAACTCATGCGGAATCAGTTTTAAGGCATTGCGGTCGGCAACGATCTTGGTCAGCTCAATGGTTTCCTGACCCAAGTTCTCTGACAAAGCCTCACGCAAAATAGCATCTGACACAAACCCCAGCTCAACCAATACCTTGCCCAAGGGTTTGCCTTGTCGCTGTTGTTCCAACAGCGCAATACGCAGCTGATCATCGCTGATCAAACCGCGTTCACGCAAAATATCGCCTAAGCGGCGCGGTTT
This sequence comes from Parvibium lacunae, assembly GCF_003335215.1. GTDB lineage: Bacteria > Pseudomonadota > Gammaproteobacteria > Burkholderiales > Burkholderiaceae_D > Parvibium > Parvibium lacunae. Next base: position 63,962 of record NZ_QPGB01000006.1, read on the forward strand.
AGTGGTGGAGGAAGGCGCTGTTGTCATCACCGTTATTGACCGCTTTTTTCTACCGTCGGCGCGTTATCAAGCGGGCCACCCAGGCTTTGTAAACGTTGGGTTGCAACTGCGGTATCAAATTGAGCTGGGCGTGTTTTTGCTAACATCAGCGCCTTGCTGTAATACTGCCGTGCCAGTTGCCGCTGCCGAATCTGGTCCAAACTCACCGCGAGATTGAAACAATAGTCAGGGTGCGTGCCATCTTGCGTGTGCGCTTTGAAAAAAGCCTCTTGCGCATCATGCCAACGACCTTGACGCCCCAATTGCAAGCCCAAGGTAAAGTTAGCCGCAGCGCCGTCAGCCCCGCTGGTTGACGCCAGAAGCTTAAGCTGACTTTCATCATTGGCGCCCGCCGGGCGGAGCAAGCTGGTCAGGCTTTGCGCATAAGGATTACGGGGGTCGAGCTGCAACACACGCTGCACATACTGTGCCGCCAACTCAGGCTGTTTTTGCTGAATCGCCACTGCTGCCAAGCCATTCAAGGCATCGACATTGCGGCCATCAACTTGCAAAGCTTGCTGATAAGCACTTTCTGCCAGCGCCCACTGTCCGGCCTGCAAGGCCTGATAACCACGCTCTAGCGGGTTGTCTGCAGGTAGGGCACGCTGAATTTGCAGGCGCGATGCTGCAGCCGGTGGGGCGGCAGAGGCGGGGGCGACAAGGGGCGAAGCAGGGACAGGCGCCACGGGCGCTGACTCTGCTTGAGGCTTCACCACGGTTCTCTCGGCCGTGACGTTGGGCGCAGCCACGCTGGATTTAACTGCCCCTATCCGACTCGTTTTTGCTACTACGGCAGGTGGCGGCGTCTCTTGCGCCATCGGCGACGTTGCTGCTGGGGTAACAGAATTCAGGGTAGAGGATGGGGCAACAGGCTCAACCATCGCAGCAGACGGGGTTCCCAGCATCGCTACACCCGCGCCACCTGGCGCGGGGGGTTGTGTAAGCTGCCCAAATTGCCACCACAGCCCCGCAGCAACGGCCCCAGTGAGAACGAGTAGCGCGGCGTACCAACCGCCACGACGGCGACTATCAGCCTGTCGATTGGGATCCACGCGAGCAAAGCGCTGAGCAGCCTGACGCCGATCTGCCATTGGGTCAACCGCGGGCGTGCTGGCGCGTGGTGACTGAGATGGCGGCGTAAGGGACGGTCTAGGGGGCTGCGGTGTCGCGGCCACCGGCGTAGCCGTTAGCGGCGCGGCAACGCTTGAGGCATCCTTTTCTGCGCCGGCAATAGGTGCGGCGGCGCTTTTCGGTGCGAGCGGCTCTTCGGCCGTGCTGGCTGTCGCAACCTGAGTAGCGGCGGGCGTGAGCGGATCAAGCGGCCAATCCAAATCAGTTAAAGCTGGCGCGCTCGCGGGCTCTGTGGCCAGTGCGGCGCGGGAGTCTATGTCTGGCACGGTTGATACCGCTAAGGACGAACCTGCCTCAGCCTCAGGGCTTAATGCTGGAGTCAAGGTGTCTGGCGTTAGCGCTGGAAAATCTAAACTCCCAGCGGCTGGCGCTGTAACTGCCGGCGCTGACGGTACCTGCGCCACGGGCGGCTGCGCCGCTTTATGTTCGGCTTTTTTGAGGGCTTGCAGCAATAAACTCATCGCATTAATCCTGCGTTAGGGCCGCTGCTTAGCGGGGGTCAGTACTGCTACGCCGAGGGCGGGTGAAAAAGTCTGCCTCCGGTTGCAGTGACTGCAGGCTGGCGTAATCACCTTCTAAACTGGCCTGGCGAATGACGATTGGCCGCAGGAAAATCACCAATTCACTTTTTACCGCCGTGTTACTGCGGTATTTGAATAAATTACCCACATAGGGAATGCTGCCTAAGCCGGGGACGCTGTCATCCTGATCATTAATCGAATCCTGCATAAGGCCCCCCATCACCGCAATATCGCCATCAGAAACGCGAATCACAGACTCCATTTCCCGCGTCTCTATCTCAGGAATACGGCTGACCACACCAGCTTGTGCGAGGGGTGGGCTGGGGTCATTCACATACCCGGTAATCCTTGAAATGGTTGGACGGACATTAATGCTGACCTGCCCACTCGCTTCAATCTGTGGGGTAACGCTCATGAGAAACCCTACCGGCACAGTATTGGGCGTCGAGGTATAAACGACCAGTGGCGCTGTGGTTGCCGTACCGGGCGTGACGTTAACACTGGTGGTGAAATACACCTTGTTATTGACCACTTTGAGCATTGCCGTCTGATTATTGAGAACACTGATTTTCGGGCTGGAGAGCACGCGGACGTTCCCAAACGATTCGAGCAAAGAAATTGCCCCCGCGATGTTGCCAAAAAAGCGCGCATCGGTATTGGTGTAACGCAAGGCAAACAAGCCGGGGGTCGGCAAACCTGCGCCATAAATGCCCCCACTCACCCCGGCAGTGGTGCTGCCACCAAAAATTAACCCACCCGGACCCGAATTGGGTTGTAAGCCACTGGCGAAATTATTTGAGCCCTGCGGCTGCATGGTCAACGCCAGCCCCGTGCCATCAGTACGCAACCGTTGCCAGTTAATGCCTTGTTGATACTGATCAGATAGCTGCACCTCAACCACGGTTGCCTCGATCAACACTTGCCGTTTAGCCGCGAGCATGACCTGATCTAAAAACTCTTGAACCTTTTCATGCTGCCGACTGGTCGCCCGCACCGAAATGACCCCGGTTTCGGGGTGCGCGATAACGGCAGCGGCCTCACGAAAGGTCACGCGGCGGACGGTGGTCGTCTGGTTATCACTGCGTGCCGCCGGGTTGGGGCTGCCTGCCAAGTTGGTGGGGGGGGTGCGTGGGGCAACCCGCGCCGCGCCTGCTGCTGCCCCCGTACCCGTGGTGGCTTCTTGGCGTGCCGTTTCTGTGGTGGTTTCAGAAGACCCTTCCGGCAAAATTTTGTCCGTTTCTCGCAGTAACTCACGCACGTTGGTTACCAGGGTATCCCAGAAGTTATTGGTGGTACTGGTGGTGACTTGGGTGGTCGAATTATTACTACTCGCGCCGCCAGACACTGTCGTGCTGGCACCGGTTGAAGCGGGGGTCCCCCCGGATGAAGAAACTTGCGTGGCGATGGTTGAGGTTGAACGGGATTCGCGGGTGATATTGACGTAATCAATGCGGTAGTGCTTGAGATAAGGGGTATCGGGCAAGATGGTAAGTTGCTTACCTTCTATCTCATAGCGCATATCAATCTGTTTACTGATACGGTTTAATAATTGCGGCAGCGTTTGATCAATGGCGTTCAAGGTGACCGTGCCGGTGATTCCTGGGTGAATATCGATGTTCAGCTTCGCGTCTCGCGCCAGGGCAAATAACAAATCAGCCGCCTCAACGTTATTCACCACCACGCTGTAGGTCTCGACCTTGAGCGGGCTGCTCGGTTTTGGTGGCAAGGGGGCGCTATTGACCATCGCCGGAATCGCCGCGTTCGCTTCGCTCAATTTCGGGGCTTGAATCACATGCTGGTCAGTATTGACGGTCCGCAGCGGGCGCTTCTGCGGCGGGCTGCAACCCTGCAAGCCTGCAAGCAGCAGGCAGGCAGCACTTGAGCTTGCGAACATGGTCACAAGACGAGGTGCTAGTGCTATACAAGTCAACAACTTGGAGATATCCATCGCTGCCTTTATCGAAAAAGTGGCCTTTCTGCCACCTATTTCCCTCATTCTGATTGCCACGCAGGCAGTGTTGCTGGAGAGGCGCAGAGCAACCTGCTGCACCACTATTATCTGCGACCAACTGGGCACGACCTGACCCCGGCACGCAGACAATCCATCCCTTCACACCGCAAACCATTAATGACATTGGTTGAGCTTAATTCAGGCTGGCTGGCCTGCAAACAGGGATAAACCGCATTCACCCAGAACTGGCGGGTTTTGTTGCGGGTTTGCCATAGTTTATCGGCGGGAATCCGCGATTTCTTGATGAATCCCAGTCCGGGTGCGAATTTGGATCAGCGCAGGCCGAATTTCCGGGGGTAAGCGGCGGATTGCCTGCTGGGCCTCTTCGCGCGAACTAAACGGACCAAACAGTAAGCCCAAGCGCCCTGCTGTTGCTAAATCCAGAGCGGGAGATTGCCAATACGCCAAGACTCCCACGCCAGCATTGGCCCGTGCGAGTTGCTGCTGAATGCGCACAAGCTCTGCTTCCACCGCGTGTTGGCGGTCTGCGCGAAATAACCCAATTTGTACCGCATAGCCCGCCGGGTTGAGCGATGGGTCGCTGGCAGCTGAACCGGCCGTGGCAGCTCCAAGCCAAGTAGCCCCCGCCGCTAAGGCAGTCCGCAACACCGGTCCGAGTTGCGCAGTAACGGCAGTATCGAGATGGGCAGCAGCAGGCGCTGGCGCGACGGGGGGTGGCGTAATGCCCGTCTTGCTGGTGCCAACCTCTGGCATGTCAGTCTTGGTGGGGATAGCGGGTGCAGTGGGTACAGCTGGTGCCGCATTCACTGGCAGCTTGGCTGTGGGCACCGTTGGCGGGGTGAGCATCGCCGGCTGCTGCGTTCGTAGCCACCAGCCCAAACTCAGTCCCATCACCAATAGCAACGCTCCCGCACAGAAGAGTGGCCAATGGCGGAATGGCTGGCTGGCCCCAGTCATCTTGAGCCAGCCGCGCCGCTGGTAACCAGAATCTTTAACCGCCAGGCGCACCTGCTTGTCGGTAACTTGAAATTGGTTTTCGGCAAAAGCCGCCAACAACGCTTTATCCGCCAAAATATTGACCCGGCGAGTCAATCCCAATGAGTAACGGGCGAGATATTTTTCCGCAGCAGGTGTGAATAACCGCGGCCCGGTGTAGCCCGCAGACTGCAAGCGAAAGGCAATATATTCGCCTACCGTGTCACGCCGTAAGGGCTGTAAATGAAATTGCTGGGTAATACGCTCAAGCAATTGACGCATGCTCGGTAAACTGAGATTTTCATCGAGCTCTTGCTGACCAAACAAAATAATTTGTAGCAGACGGTGGCGATTAGATTCCAGATTGGATAGCAGACGGATCTCTTCCAACGTTTCTAGTGGCATCGCATGCGCTTCATCTACCAAGATAACCACCCGCCGGCCTTCGCTGTAACGCTCGATTAATACTGCCTGTAGCGTACGAAGCAGCGCAGCAGGCCGCTGCGCACCGACCTCCAGGCCTAGCTCTTGCGCAATGACGGCCAGAATCTCGTCACGCCCCAATGAGGGATTGGCTAAATAGACCACGGTCGTTTGGGTCGCCAGCCGCTCTAATAACATCCGACAGAGCATTGTTTTACCACTCCCCACTTCGCCGGTGACCTTGATGATGCCTTCTTCATGCAAGGCGGCATATTCCAGTGCCGCGAGAATGGCCCCGCGTTCCGCCCCACTGAAAAAGAAATCGGTGTGCGGGGTAATTCGAAAAGGGTGTTCACGTAAACCAAAGTGGTCTAAATACATCCGTCTCTCTCGCTAAATTGATGCCGCTGGGACTGTTGCTGGTGACGCCGCTTGTGTGGGTGGCGTTTCAATCATGCTTAAAAACAGTGGCTCAAGGGGCGCTGCTGGGTCTAATTGGGCCTGACTGCGTAAGGCGGCAAGCGAACCCGCATAACGTAACTGCCCACCATGCAGCACGATCAGCGAATCCGCCAATTGATCAAGTTCATGTAAATGATGGGTCGTAAAGAGCAAACTGGTGCCGGCGGCCCGTTGTGCTTGTAACACGGAACGTAACTCGGCCCGCGCCAATGGATCAAGACCACTCATCGGCTCATCCAAGAGCCAAATGGGGCGCTGCGCCAACCGCAAGGCCAATAACGCCAGCTTTTGTTGCATACCTTTTGAATAATGGCGTTGGGCTTGCCCTAAACAAGCAGGGGCCAACCCCATTTGCGCCGCTTGCGCATGACAGCGCGACTGCAACTGACGATCCCAGCTCACCCCATATAAACCGAGTTGGGTTTTCAAAAAATCGAGGCCGGTGAGATAGGTCGGGGTTAAATGGCGCTCGGGTAAAAAAGCCAATTGCTGGCGGGCCTTGGGTTGACGCGCCGAGATCCCGGCTAGTCGAATGTGGCCCTGATAGTGGGTCACAAAATTGAGAATACACCGCAGCAGGCTGGTTTTACCTGCGCCATTCAGCCCGACAATGGCGGTGCTGGTGCCCGGCATCACCGCTAAGTTAATGCCATTCAGGATCATGAAGGGCGATTGACCACGCCAGCGCGCCCAGGGGCTTAACGGCACAGTCAAGGACAGATTGTCGATCTCAAGCAAGGGCATCATGGCCACAGTCTACGTGATTTGCGCCGCAATGCCTAACCGCTAGCCACGAATACGCAGGATTAGTCGCGCTGGCGTTGCATCCTTACTGCAGCGCGCATGAGGCCCAGTTGCCGATCAAAGTTTCTGCAATTGCCACATAAACCAAGGTGGATGCGCAGGGCCAATCGTTCGCCTAATCCGAGCGCGCGATCTTGTTTTTCGCACAGTAGCCGTGCTGCCTGTCTGCAGGAATACCCTAATTTCATGCTGCAACCGCTCCAAACCAATTTAATTCCAAGCACTCTTTAAGACGCATCCGAGCGCGATAGAGCATTACCCAGCAGTTAGACGTAGAAATCGCCAATTCCTTACAAATTTCATCGGTTTCTAGTTCCAGCCATTCGCGCATCATAAAAATACGGGCTGTATTGGCGGGCAATTTATCGAGACATAGCTCCAGCACGCGAAAAAAATCTGTTCGCTCAAGTGTCGCCGCCGGTTCCCCCCAGTGGCTTTGCGGGCTCACCCAGTGCCCCTGTTGGTCAAACAAGGCCTCTAGCGCTTCATCTGCTGAACTGTCTTCGCTGGTTTCTACCTGAACTTCCCGCTGCTGTTTGCGCAGTTGGTCAATGATTTTGTGCTTCAAGATGCCAGTAACCCAGGTTTTCAATGACGAATTTCCGGCAAATGCCGATGGTTTTTCAAGCGCTGCCAGCAGCGTTTCGCTGACCACATCTTCCGCCCAGGTGGCATTTCGGAGTTGCGACAAGGCAAAGCGGTAAAGACTGGGGCGCAGAGCTGCTAAGGCCTCTTCGAAGTTAGGTGGGGCCGCTGTTGCGTTATCACTGAGCATATTTCCTCCGAGGATTTTGTCGCGCATTGCCGCAAAGGGAAAAGTTGGCGTTAAAATTTGTTGCATTCTACCTTTATTAAGAGAAACCACCATGACAAGCGCCCCTACCTCTCAGGCAATTAACCCAACCACCAAAGCGGAAGTGCTGGCACGTGCCCTGCCCTACATCAAACGCTTTCATGGCAAAACGATCGTGATCAAATATGGCGGCAATGCCATGACTGACCCCGCCTTGCAAGCCAGCTTCGCCAGCGACGTTGTACTCCTCAAGTTGGTTGGCATGAACCCCGTGGTTGTGCATGGCGGTGGCCCGCAGATTGATGAGGCGCTTAACAAGATTGGTAAAAAAGGAACCTTTATTCAAGGAATGCGCGTGACGGATGCCGAAACCATGGAGGTGGTGGAATGGGTACTGGGGGGCGAGGTCCAGCAAGATATCGTTGGGCTGATCAACTTTGCCGGTGGCAAAGCAGTGGGCTTGACCGGGCGTGACGGGGGGCTCATCCGCGCGCACAAGCTAAAAATGGCGGATCGTGACGATCCCAGTAAATGGCACGATGTGGGACAAGTGGGCGAAATCGAGTCGATCGACCCCGCTGTTGTCCGGGCGCTGCAGGATGATCAATTCATCCCAGTGATTTCACCGATTGGCTTTGGCGCTGACAATGAAAGTTACAACATCAACGCCGATCTGGTGGCAGGTAAGCTCGCCGAAGTATTAAAGGCTGAAAAACTGGTACTGCTCACGAACACCCCCGGCGTTCTGGACAAGCAGGGCCAACTGCTCTCTGGGCTCACCGCAAAACGCATCGATGAATTATTTGCAGACGGGACAATTTCCGGGGGGATGTTGCCGAAAATCTCCTCGGCCCTGGATGCGGCCAAAAATGGCGTGAATTCGGTCCATATTATTGATGGCCGCGTACCTCACTGCCTGCTGCTGGAAATCCTCACTGATGAAGGCGTTGGCACCATGATCAAATCGCACTAAGTCTGCGCGGCGTGGTCAATTCTCTTTCCAGCCAACACGGCTTACCGCCAAGCGTTGCGGTTTACTGCGTTGGTGGCGCAGTACGTGATCGCTTGCTCGGGTTACCGATTCAAGATCGCGATTGGGTTGTGGTGGGGGCTACACCAGCCATGATGTTAGCGGCGGGCTACTTGCCAGTCGGCCAGGATTTTCCTGTATTCCTACACCCCCGTACCAAACAAGAGTATGCCCTGGCTCGGACAGAACGTAAAACCGCGCAGGGCTATCATGGTTTTCAGTTTTATTGCGCGCCAGATGTCACGCTAGAGCAAGACCTGGCACGGCGTGATCTCACCATTAACGCCATGGCGGAAGATGCCTCAGGCGCGCTGATCGACCCCTACGGCGGGCAGGCAGATTTGGCCGCCAAATGCTTACGTCATGTGGGGCCAGCATTTACAGAAGATCCGGTGCGCTTATTGCGACTAGCCCGTTTCGCGGCGCGTTTGCCAGAGTTTTCTGTTGCCCCGACCACCGCCGACCTGCTCGCTGCTTTGGTGACCAGTGGCGAATTGGATGCGTTGATCCCAGAGCGGGTCTGGCAGGAATTGAGCCAGGGCCTGATGACTGCGGCCCCTGCCCGCATGCTGCAGGTCTTGCGGCAATGTGGCGCTCTGGCGCGCATCTTGCCAGAAGTGGATGCGCTTTATGGGGTTCCCCAGCGGGCTGATTACCATCCTGAAATTGATACAGGTCTGCATGTCGAGCTAGTACTCAATCTAGCCGCCCAGTTGGATAGCCCCTTGAGTGTGCGGTTTGCCGCCCTCACCCACGATTTAGGTAAAGCGGGGACACCCGCTCACGTATTGCCGCGCCACCTCGGGCACGAAAGCCGCAGTGTCGCCCTGATTGGGCCTCTATGTGAACGCTTGCGCGTACCGAATGACTGTCGTGAACTCGCGCTGTTGGTGGCCCAAGAGCACGGGCATATTCACGGTAGTCTGACGTTGAGTGCGCCTGCGATTGTCAGGCTACTGGAGCGCTGCGACGCTTGGCGGCGACCACAACGCTTTGCCGATTGTTTGTTGGCCTGTGAAGCGGATTACCGAGGCCGCGCGGGTTGGGGACAGAAAACCTATCCAGCTGCAGCACACCTTCAGGCAGCACTGGCCGCAACTCAAACGGTAAAGAGTGGGGAGATTGCTCAAACACTCAAAGCGACTGGGGCTGAACTGCCACAAGCGACCGCCAGCGCGGCTATGCCTACCCGTATCAAGCAAGCCATTTTTGCTGCACGGGTCGCCGCAATCGAGCCGCTATTATTAACGGCCCAGTCCTAGTTATTCTTCATCCAGAATCTGGACTGTTGGCGCAGTGCGCCATTCGCAAAAAGCCTGGTATAAAAAAGCCACGCACAATAGGGCGAGACTCAGCAGCCACCAGCGTAGCCCCCAGCCGTAAGCCGTAATATCAACCCACTGCGGTTTGAAACTGATTGGCACCTGACGTAGAAACAAAAAGCTGAGCCCGAGTAGCAAGGCAATCACCGCAGCGATTAAGCCCCGTCGAGTCTGTTTATTGAGTGCGCAAGTCAGCGCATAAAAATACACCGGGTTAGCAAGCCAAGCCACAATACCGTAACGCAACCCGAGCCAGCCAATGATAAGCAAACCTGGGCCGCGTGCATACAACTCAGGCAATTCATGTTGGATTAAAAAGCTTGTTTGAGTGAGCCCAAGAATCCAACATACTGCACTTAAAACGACAAGAAAAGTACCCATATGCGCTTTCTGCCAGTGACGCTTTTACCAATAATTATGTCCAGTGTATTTACCGGGAGTTCGATAATAGAGGGTAGCTGATTATTTGACTATATGTATAAGCCAATTCGTTATATGTATGCACCCATGCTATATCGGCATAACCAGTCTTGGCTAGTCCTCAAGTAGCGCTAGATCAAAAGTGCGGCTTTATTGCATCAATCTGCTTATAAAGTAATGATTTAGCAGGCTGCTTGCAAGCCCACCAGAACCCCCGATTCCATCCAAGCGAGTAGATACTGACCCAAGAGCGCGGGGTCTGCATCAGGGGTCGTCTGTTGCCATTGTTGACAAACTTCTGCGAAAGACAGGCAGGGCGTGGCGGCAAGCAGCGTGAGCAGTGCCGATTCCTGTGGGTCTAAAGAACGAAAATGAGGCTGCCAACCCTGACGCCAGATCACGACCGTTTGCGGGGCGGGTAGGCGCTCGGTAGTCGGCGTTGGGAGAGGCGGAATGGGCGCACTGGCGGTCACTAACGCCTCGTCATGCGGCGCTTCTAAATGCGCCTCTAAGGCCCGCCACAGAGAAAGAGTGTTGTATTCAAAGCGGCAAATACGCAAGCGTGGTGCGAGTTGCCACCCGGTTTTAGTCCAATCTATCGTGGGATCAGCCAAGATACCCGGCGCCAATATAGCGGTATCAGGCGCATCAAAAACATCACGTAAAGCCCAATCTAACTGCGCCAATTCAACGACTTCTGGCTCATGCCATGTGAACCCCGTCGTTTGCTGCTGCAACCAAGTGGGCAATGAAGCTCCATAGTCCCGCAAGGTCGGCGCCTGGGGCGGGCAAGCGGCAAGATAGGCCAGCGCCATGATATTGAAGTCTACCTCTCCTAGCCAGGCGTAGACGCGCGAATAAGTATCTGCCAAGGTTTCTTGCAAGCGGGCGCGGTAAGCGTGATGGTAAATCTGTAAACGCCGTTGACGATCAATCCCAGCCGCAGACGTTATCCCAATCCAGTCCAAGGCAGTCGTCATTGCTGGTTCAGCCAGAATCGCTGCCTGACATACCGAAAGGGCTTGCTGCCAATCGAGTGGGCTGATTGCAGCAGCGGCAGGGCGGGTGTTATCTGCTGCCATTATGCGGTCTGGGTTTGGGCTGAGCTTGTGATGTTAGCTGCATATGGCGGCTGTCTACTCGCGCTAACGACACCGGTGTCTGCCGCCGCGCCCGCCGTTTGGGTGATTGCGCGCGCCTGCGCTAACTCGTTGAGGAGATCTGGCAGCGGTGGAATCGCGTCATCCCGTTCCAACAAGGTCGGGATACTTTTTCCGGCTGCCTGCCAAGCGCTGACGCAGCGTGCGTATAACGCCCACACCGGTGCCGAAACAGGATGGTCGTGCGTGTCAATCAGATGATCGCCGTGGTCTGTGTAGCCAGCCAAATGGATTTGGCGAATCGCCTGCACCGGCACTTGCTGCAGGTAGTCCCATGCTGACCAACCATGGTTCACGCTACTCACATAGACATTATTGATATCGAGCAATAATTCACAGCCGGTTCGTTGCTGGAGCGTGCGAATAAAGTCGATTTCACTCAGGGTATTGCAGGCAAACTCAAAATAGGTAGAAGGGTTCTCTAAGACCAGTGGTCGTTTCAAACGGTCTTGGACTTGTTGCACTTTGCTGACGATATGTGTCAGCGAATCCTCGGTGTACGGTAAGGGCAACAGATCATGTAAATTGTGGCCGTGCGCCCCAGTCCAGCAGAGATGGTCCGACACCCACAGGGGTTCAACCCGTTCAATCAGGGTTTCCAATGCCGTCAGATAGGCGTCATCCAGCGGCGCGGGGGCGCCAATCGACAGTGAGACGCCATGCATCACGATGGGGTAATCGGCACGAATCTGATCCAGCATCGCCATTGGCTTACCCCCTGCCAATAGATAATTTTCAGAAATAATTTCGAAAAAATCGAGGTCAGGCTGGGATTCCAAAATCGCGTGATAATGATTCGGGCGTAAACCGAGTCCAAACTGAGGTTGTGTTGCGCGCACGAGCAGGTCTTTCTAGCTTACCAACAAACGATGGGCATGCAACGCCAGCCTAAGCCAGGCGCTGCAGTGCCAAGGATATGGCGATTAAATGTCGCCGATAGTACCGCCCTTTGCCAAGCATTCGCCTGCCGCTGCAGCCTTGAAGCCATGCCCTTTACAGCCATTTTGCCCTTTGCAGCTGTGTTCAGCTGTTTTGCAATCGCTATTACCTTTACAGTCATGAATGTTGTAGCAGTGAACTTTGTCATTTGCTGCAATCGCCTTACCACTGCTACCCTTAGGGGCAGGAGCAGCGTTAGCAGCGGCAGCCAATACAAACGCCGCTGCTGTCGCGGCGAAAAGTTGTGAGGTCATATTTTTTTGCATGGGATTTCTCCAAGAGTTGTAAAATGAGCGGGCGACCATAGAAACGTTCACCACCTCCTGTAGTCGCCGTCATGTCGTTATCCTTACACCCCACCTGAAAAAATATGAGTGATCTAAAACGCTTCCATGTTGGCCCGCGCCTCTCCGAAACCGCCATTTTCAACCGAGTGATTTATTTAGCGGGGCAAATCGCCGAAGACACCACGCAAGATATTGAAGGCCAAACGCGCGAAGTCTTGGGCCATATCGACCGCTTACTCGCTGAAGCGGGCAGTGACAAGACGCGCTTGCTGCAAGTGCAGTGCTACCTCAGCGATATGCAATATTTCGCTGGGTTTAACCGCGTGTGGGATGCCTGGGTCCCGGCGGGGAACACGCCACCCCGAGCGACGGTGGAAGCGAGGCTCGCCAATCCTCAGTGCCTGGTTGAAATCGTGGTGGTCGCGGCGCAACAATAAGACTTCTAGACCTTTAAGCTGAACGGCGTGAAGTTGGTATGGCGGTCGTAGTAGTCTTCCTGCTCAGCACGCTTGAGGAACGCGACCACCCGATAGGTCACTGGGGTCATCAGCACTTCCCAGCTGGTTTTCAAGACATATTGCGCCACCGCCACCGCAAATAATTGCTCATTGGGCCAGATGCCATAAAACGCAATCACATAAAACAAACTCGAATCAACCAACTCGCCCACCAACGTAGAGCCGATCGTCCGCATCCATAACTGTTTTCCTTGGGTTAATAATTTCATCTTGGCTAAGACAAAACTATTGGCAAAACTGCCGCAACAAAACGCAATGATTGAGCCTAATACTATGCGCGGGGTGTTGCCGAACACCCCTTCCAAATGGGCTTGATAGGTTTGCATAAAGGCATTGTTGGCGGGCGGTAACTGCAACACGATCCAAGACATGAGGCTGGCAAACAGCAGCGCACCAAAGCCCGCCCAAACAGCGCGACGATCGTATTTGTACCCATAAACCTCGGTCAGAATGTCGCCAAAGATATAGGAGATTGGGAAAAACAACACCCCAGCGCTAAAGGTCACCGCCCCCACAATCGGCAACGTGAGCTGCGCCGCTTTCGCGGCCCCAATCAAATTGGAGCAGAGCAGCACACACACAAACGCGGCCATGATGAAGTCGTAGTATTTATAAGCGCGAGACATGGCGACCATCCGTTAACAGAGAATCGCTATTGTAGCGATCTCTGTACCGCGTGCGCAGGGTGGGCTTAGATTTAAGCGTGACGTATGTCCGTGCATCATTCCAACGGCGGCCTTGAATGCGACCATCTGTTTATTCACATTGGTCTCACAGGCCAGCGAACTCAGCGCGGCAACGTGCTGCAACCCATCAGGAACTCATCCACAGCGCGGGCGCATTGCCGCCCTTCACGAATCGCCCAAACAACTAAGGATTGCCCGCGGCGCATGTCGCCGGCGGCAAAGACGTTAGGTACATTGGTAGCATAGGCAAGTTTGCCTTCGGGGCCGTTGTCGGTTGCAGCACGAGCATTGCCACGGGCATCGGTATCAACGCCAAAGGCGCCCAATACACTGCCGACCGGCGCCACAAAGCCCATCGCGAGCAACACTAAATCAGCCGGCCAATGCTGTTCAGAATCAGGGACTTCGCTCATGGTCATTTGCCCTGTTTGTGGGTCTTTTTGCCATTCCACCCGGGCGGTGACCACGGCAGTAACGCGGCCATTCTTGCCCTCGAACCGTTTGGTCGTAATTGCCCAATCCCGCTGACAGCCTTCTTCGTGCGAGGAAGAGGTGCGCAACTTCAAGGGCCAGTAGGGCCAGGTTAAGGCTTTATTCTCTTGCGCAGGGGGCTGTGGCATTAATTCAAATTGGGTCACCGACTGCGCCCCCTGTCGGTTGGATGTGCCGACACAATCAGAGCCAGTATCGCCTCCACCGATGACGATGACGTGCTTGCCAGTCGCCAGCAATTGTGCGGGCAAGCTATCGCCTGCATTGACTCGGTTTTGCTGCGGTAAAAACTCCATCGCAAAATGTATCCCCGACAACTCACGGCCTGGTGTGTTCAAATCACGAGGCTGCTCAGCCCCGCCCGCCAAGATGATCGCATCGAATTCAGCCTGCAATTCAGTAACCGATATCTGCTGCTTGGCTAAATTGGTCACGGTTGTTTGTGTAGGCCAATCGCCTACCAGGGTGCTGGTTTTGAAAACAACCCCTTCTTGCTCCAGTTGCTGCACACGACGGTCAATGTGATTTTTTTCCATCTTGAAATCGGGAATACCGTAGCGCAGCAAGCCACCGATTCGGTCATTTTTTTCAAATACAGTTACAGCATGGCCCGCCCGCGCAAGCTGTTGGGCAGCTGCTAACCCGGCAGGCCCAGACCCAATGATCGCAACTTTTTTACCGGTTTTTTGGGCAGCAGGTTGTGGTTGTACCCAACCGTTTTCCCAGGCCTTATCGATAATTGCATGTTCAATCGATTTAATGCCCACCGGGTCACGGTTGATCCCTAGCGTGCAGGCTGCCTCACAAGGCGCAGGACAAATGCGCCCCGTAAATTCAGGAAAATTATTGGTACTGTGCAACACCGCCAAGGCATTACGCCAATCTTGTTGATACACCAGATCATTAAAATCAGGAATGATGTTGTTGACCGGGCAACCATTGTTGCAAAAAGGAATACCGCAATCCATGCAGCGCGCCCCTTGTTGGCTCGCTTGCTTATCGCTCAGGCGCAATACAAATTCACGATAGTGTTTGAGCCGAGCTGGCGGGGCCTCATACGCTTCCGCTTGACGCTCAATCTCCATGAAACCAGTAATTTTTCCCATCTTGACTCCTTCTGTACTTGCGCTGCTCAGGCACACCCGTACTGATTATTCAAATTAGGCCATCATGCCATTGCGGGTTCTTGGCGCTCTTTGGCCATCGCGTTTAGTTCTTTCAAGGCGCGCCGGTATTCTGCGGGCATGACCTTGACGAAACGACTCCGAGCAACAACCCAGTTATCCAACACATGCCGTGCAATCGCACTGCCGGTGTAGCGGAAGTGATTTTCAACCAAGCGTTTTAGTAAGGCTTCATCGGCTTCACTGGGCCCGTTCACGTTAACCCGGTGCCAAGTAGCGCGATCAACCCGCGCCTGTTGCTCGCTCTGAGTTAACACGGGCTCCAACTCAACCATGGCTAAATTACAGAGACGGCTAAACTGCCCATCTGCATCGTAAACATAGGCGACCCCACCTGACATACCAGCAGCAAAGTTACGGCCAGTTTTACCCAGCACAATCACCGTGCCGCCCGTCATATATTCGCAACCATGGTCGCCAACCCCTTCAACAATCGCGACAGCGCCTGAGTTACGCACGCAGAAACGCTCGCCTGCTACGCCACTCAAATAGGCCTCACCACTGATCGCCCCATACATGACCGTATTGCCAACAATAATGTTTTCATCAGAGCGGCCACGGAAGTCAGCGGTAGGCCGCACAATCAAACGCCCGCCAGACAAGCCTTTACCAACGTAGTCATTGCCCTGACCAACTAAATCTAGGGTAATTCCATGGGCCAGGAAAGCCCCGAAACTCTGCCCTGCGGTGCCATTGAGTTGTATGTGAATGGTATCGTCGGGTAACCCAGCATGGCCATAAGTGCGCGCGACGGCGCCCGAAAGCATTGCACCAACACTTCGATTGACATTACTGATAGGGCTAATGAAGGAAACCCGCTCGGCTTTCTCCAGCGCGGCTCTCGCTTGCTCAATAAGGCGATGATCCAGGGCTTTCTCAAGCGCATGATCTTGCGTTTCGGCATGTGAGCGGGCAACCTCTGCGGGCATCGGGGGTTGATAAAAAATTCGCCCAAAATCGAGACCACTGGCTTTCCAGTGTGCGATGGCTTTTTTCTTATCGAGTAAATCGGTACGGCCAATCAATTCTTCAAAACGACGGACCCCCAACTGCGCCATGATCTCACGGACCTCTTCGGCAATAAAGAAGAAGAAGTTGACGACATGCTCGGGCTTCCCGCTGAATAATTTGCGTAGCTCGGGGTCTTGTGTTGCTACCCCAACTGGGCAAGTGTTGAGATGACATTTACGCATCATGATGCAGCCTTCTACCACCAGTGGTGCCGTTGCAAAACCAAATTCATCGGCGCCTAACAACGCGGCAATCACGACATCTCGTCCGGTTTTCATCTGGCCATCGGCTTGCACGCGAATCCGCCCACGTAGCCGATTTAATACCAGCGTTTGCTGGGTTTCTGCCAAACCGAGTTCCCAAGGTGTGCCTGCGTGCTTAATTGAAGACACTGGCGAGGCTCCTGTGCCACCATCATGGCCGGCAATCACCACATGGTCGGCCTTGCACTTGGCAACCCCGGCAGCAATCGTTCCAACCCCCACCTCTGACACCAATTTGACCGAAATACTGGCAGTTGGATTCACATTCTTGAGGTCATGAATGAGTTGAGCCAGGTCCTCAATCGAATAAATATCATGGTGGGGCGGCGGTGAAATCAGGCCAACGCCCGGAACTGAAAAACGCAATTTAGCGATATATTCACTGACCTTATGACCGGGTAATTGACCGCCCTCTCCCGGCTTCGCGCCTTGCGCCATTTTGATCTGAATCTGATCAGCGGAGATCAAATACTCGGCGGTCACGCCAAAGCGCCCTGACGCCACTTGTTTAATCCGCGAACGCAAGGAATCTCCCTCAGCCAGTGGCAAATCGATCTCTACGCGATTATCGCCAATGAGTGATTTGAGTGTTTCCCCCGCTTTGATCGGGATTCCTTTTAATTCATTCTGGTAGCGCTTTTCGTCTTCACCACCTTCGCCCGTATTTGACTTTCCGCCCAGACGATTCATTGCAATCGCTAGGGTTGCATGGGCTTCGGTTGAAATCGAACCAAGTGACATCGCCCCCGTTGCAAAGCGCTTAACAATCTCTTTCGCAGGCTCAACCTGATCAATATCGATCGCCTCAGTGGGGTTGAGTTTAAATTCAAACAAACCCCGTAATGTCATGTGACGCTTGCTTTGATCATTGATAATCTGGGCGTACTCTTTGTAGTTCTGAAAACTGTTCGCCCGCGTTGAGTGCTGCAGTTTGGCGATCGCATCCGGTGTCCACATATGCTCTTCACCGCGCACGCGCCAGGCATATTCGCCCCCCACATCCAGCATGGTTGCCAGCGTTGGATCACTGCCATAGGCGGCCTGATGGAGGCGGATCGCTTCCTCGGCAACCTCAAACAAGCCGATACCCTCTACTTTTGAGGCGGTTCCCGTAAAGTATTTATCGACTAATTCACGGTTTAGACCAATCACTTCAAAAATTTGGGCTCCACAATAAGACATGTAGGTCGAAATACCCATTTTTGACATGACCTTGTTCAAGCCTTTGCCAATGGCTTTGATGTAGTGTTTCAACGCAAGCTCTGTCGCTGTGGCAATATCGCTCGTTTCCTGTCGGCGCGCTTGCTCAACCAGTGTCTCCATGGCCAAATAAGGATGGACTGCTTCAGCTCCATACCCCGCCAGCAGCGCGAAGTGGTGTACTTCACGCGCGGAACCGGTTTCGACGACCAACCCAGTGCTGGTGCGCAACCCACGCTGAACCAGGTGTAGGTGAATTGCACTGGTGGCAAGCAAAGCAGGAATCGCCACCTGTGCCGCATTCGCAGCACGGTCAGAAATAATCAAAATATTGAAGCCGGATTTCACCGCGTCTTCCGCTTCTGCACAGAGCGAGGCCAGGCGCGCTTCTATCCCTTCTTTGCCCCATGCAATCGGGTAGCAGATTGTCAACTCATGGCTTTTGAATTTGTTTGCGGTGTACTCGCTGATATGCCGCAACTTCGCCATATCCTTAAAATCGAGAATCGGCTGCGCGACTTCCAAGCGCATGGGCGGATTAATATTGTTTAAGTCAAGTAAATTCGGTTTGGGGCCAATAAAGGACACCAATGACATCACCATTTGTTCGCGAATCGGGTCAATGGGGGGATTTGTGACCTGTGCAAATAATTGTTTGAAGTAATGGTAAAGCGGTTTGAGTTTATTCGACATCACCGCCAACGGCGAATCATTGCCCATTGAACCAATCGCCTCTTCCCCATGCTGCGCCATCGGGGTTAACAGTAGGCGTACCTCTTCCTGGGTATAGCCAAAGGCTTGCTGTCGATCTAGCAAATTCTCACTCGGGTTGGGTACGCTGCTATCAATGGCTGCCTCAACCTCGTCGAGCTTGATGCGGATGCGCTTAATCCACTCACGGTAGGGTTTTGCATTTGCTAGGGCATGTTTAAGTTCGGCATCGTCGATGATGCGCCCAGCTTCCATATCGATCAGGAACATTTTGCCGGGTTGCAGGCGCCATTTTTTGACGATTTTCGATTCGGGAATTGGTAATACGCCGGATTCCGACGCCATAATCACCAGATCATCATCGGTCACACAATAACGGGCGGGGCGAAGCCCATTCCGATCCAACGTCGCCCCAATTTGACGACCATCGGTAAAGGCCATGGCTGCCGGGCCATCCCAGGGTTCCATCATGGCCGCATGGTATTCATAAAAAGCACGGCGACTCTCATCCATCAATGTGTGCTGTTCCCATGCTTCTGGGATCATCATCATCATCGCCTGCGCGAGTGGATAACCAGAATGCACCAGCAATTCCAGGCAGTTGTCAAAGGTTGCGGTATCGGACTGCCCTTCATACACTATCGGGAATAGCTTTTGCAGATCTTCGCCTAATACGGCTGACTTCATGACCCCTTCACGGGCGCGCAACCAGTTGAAATTGCCACGTACGGTGTTTATTTCGCCGTTATGGGCCAGCAGACGATAGGGGTGCGCCAATGGCCACTCAGGGAAGGTATTGGTTGAAAAGCGCTGGTGTACCAGCGCCAGGGCCGAGATGGTTCGGGCATCTTGCAAATCTTTGTAGTACACCCCGACCTGATCCGCCAGCAAGAGCCCTTTGTAAACAATGGTACGCGCCGACATCGACGGCACAAAATATTCTTTACCGTGTTTCAACTTGAGTTGCTGAATCGCATGCGACGCTGTTTTTCTAATCACATAGAGCTTACGTTCAAGCGCTTCTGTCACCATGATATCGGGGCCACGCCCGATGAATATCTGCCGGATGACTGGCTCTGTTTTGCGCACGGTAGGCGACATGGGCATCTCACCATCGACAGGCACATCGCGCCAGCCCAATACCACCTGACCTTCAGCACGAACAGCACGCTCCAGCTCCTGCTGACAAGCCAGCTGCGACGCACGCTCTTTGGGTAAAAAGACCATGCCAACGCCATATTCACCAGCAGGGGGCAAGGCGACGCCCTGCTTCATCATTTCTTCTCGATAGAATTGATCAGGGATCTGTAGCAAGATGCCTGCCCCATCACCCATCAACTTATCTGCCCCAACGGCACCGCGATGATCGAGATTTTTTAGAATCTGCAGGCCTTGCTCTACGATTGCATGGCTTTTTTGGCCCTTTATATGAGCAACAAAACCGACACCACAAGCATCGTGCTCATGCTGCTCGTTATACATCCCCAGCGCACGCGCCTGCTGCCGCTGTTTTTCGATATTCATTTCCATGCCGCCCTCATTCAGAATTGAGTGCCCGCGCCCCGTGGCGCATTGCAACATGGTTGTTACTTTACTCCTACAAAAACACGCCGCCAAGCCTAAAAAAATAGGGTCAGAGTCATTTTATTTTAACCCACCAATTCAGCTAAATTAATTAGGGACAGTCTTATTGCGAGGAGGGCGCCCCCGCTTTGCAGGTACGAGTGCCCGGCCCAGTGCCTTACTGACGGCAGCGATGTAATCATTAGAACCGAGTATGCTATTTTTATACGTGGCGCTGCGAATCGCGGCCAGCTCCTCTGTGCTGTGCCCTTCAGTCACCCATTGCCGGTAGCTGGCTTCTCGTTCGAATGGGGTATTCCCAAGCGCCCAATAGTTCGGGTGGAAAGTAAGTAGCGGGTCTTTAGCCAGCCCTGCATTCGCGCGGTAACTTGACCATTTGTAGTGCCCAGGTTCTTGCACTATGGCCGCGCGCACTGGATTCAGCTCGATATAGCGGTAACAATTAAAAAGATAGCGCTCACTCTCTATATAAGCTGCTCTATATCTACCTTCCCATAGAGTACCTGTGCGGCCATAGCGCTGGTTAACATAGGGCACATAGCGTCGCCCTACAGATTGTAATAGTCGCGCTAGACCTCTTTCATTGCTGGTACTCACCAGCAGATGAAAATGGTTGGGCATCAAGACATAGGCATGAATGCGGACTTCCTGCTCTATCGCCGCGTAACGCAGCCACTCTAAAAAAAGCTCGTAATCCCGCGCCTCTCTGAAAATGATCTGACGATCGTTGCCACGTTGAATAACATGCTGCGGGCAATCCGGTATAAACAATCTGGGCTGTCTGGCCATTATATGAAACCTGCATTAAATGACTCTGACCCTAATTATAGGACTAATTATAGGACAAAGCCGTCGGGAATAATGTCCTGCCGTGTGGAACTGCCGAAGGGAGCAAAAATTCGCTGATACTCTCGTGTTGCGTAGCGGTCGGTCATCCCCGCAATATAGTCGGCAATGGTTCGCGCTAAGCCGTGTTTTTCTAGGCGTGCTTGGTATTGCGTCGGCAATAAGCGCGGCTCTGCTATAAATGCTTCAAACAGATGTTGGATGATGCGTTGAGCATGTTGCATCACGCGCATTACCTGATAGTGTCGGTAGAGGTTCTGAAAGAGAAAATGCTTTAGCGCGCGTGTTTCTTGTTGGATGGTTGGACTAAAGCTAATCAACGGTGGCACTGTCGCTACCGCTTCTCTGGTGGCGATGCCTGCTGCTGTAATCAGCTCACTACTATGAGTCACTAAATCCATGACCCAGGTGTTAATCATCCGCCGCGTTGTCTCATAAACCAACCGCCGTGCGTTCAAACCAGGGTAACTTTGTTGCACTGTCTTGGCGTGGCGCGCAAACAGGGGCTGTGTCATCAATTGCTCGAACTCAATCAAGCCGGCGCGTAGTCCATCATCAATATCGTGTGTGTTATAAGCGATTTCATCAGCGAGATTCGCGAGTTGAGCTTCTAAGCTTGGCTGCTGGCGTTGGATAAAGCGCTCACCGAGCGCGCCCAGTTGTAAGGCATGCTCACGCGAACAATGTTTCAGAATACCTTCGCGGGTTTCATAGCAGAGGTTTAGGCCATCAAACTCTGCGTAGCGCTCTTCGAGCTCATCCACCACTCGCAATGACTGTAAATTGTGTTCAAACCCACCATGGGCTTGCATCGCCTGATGTAGCGCGTCTTGGCCAGCATGCCCAAATGGGGTATGACCAAGATCATGAGCCAAGCAGATTGCTTCTGTCAGGTCTTCATGAAGGCCCAGGTGTCGGGCTACTGTGCGTGCGATTTGTGCGACTTCTAGTGTGTGAGTGAGACGTGTGCGAAAGAGGTCGCCCTCATGATTAATAAATACTTGAGTTTTGTACTCTAGACGGCGAAAGGCGGCAGAATGGATAATGCGATCACGATCACGATGAAACTCGTTTCTCGCCCCAGCAGGGGGCTCTACATACCGACGCCCTTTGGTGTAGGCGGGGTCAGCGGCGTAGGGTTTAAGGAGCACGACTGTTCACTTCCTTACTGGGTGCGCAGATTTACTGCTTGTTAGTGGTAGCCAGGGTATCAAGCAGCGGCTGTCCATCAACGGCCTGTATTTTGGCACGGCCTATGCCATCTAATAAAATAAATTGAATGCCATGATCACCCGCCTTTTTGTCAACCGCCATGTGATCCAAATAGGCTTGCACACCTAAGCTAGGGGCTTGGGTCGGCAGCCCTGCTGCCGCAATGGTGTTGATAATCTGGTTTAGATTTTCTTCGCTCAGATAATTTAGGCGATGAGATAACACCGCCGCCAATACCATACCTGCACCCACAGCTTCGCCATGCAGCCAGGTTCCATAGCCCATGCCGGCTTCTATAGCATGTCCAAAAGTATGGCCAAAGTTTAGGATTGCACGCAGGCCCGATTCCCGCTCATCGGCCGCAACCACAGCCGCTTTGATTTCAACCGAGCGTCGAATGACCGTTGCTAACGCATCTGAATCCAAGGCACGCAGCTGCGGCATTGTGTTAGTAACCCAATTAAAATATTCAGGATCAGCAATTAGACCATGCTTGATGATTTCTGCGAGGCCGGCGCTCAGCTCACGTGCGGGCAGCGTCTTTAAGGTCGCAGTATCAATCAATACAACTTGAGGTTGGTAAAACGCCCCGATCATGTTTTTACCCAGCGGGTGATTAATACCCGTTTTCCCCCCCACCGATGAATCGACTTGTGAGAGGAGGGTTGTGGGTATTTGCACAAAAGGAACGCCGCGCATGTAGCAGGCTGCAGCAAAACCCGTCATATCGCCAATAACTCCACCACCCAAGGCGATGAGCGTTACCTGCCGACTGCAATGATTCTCTAATAATCCGTCAAAGATCCGCTGCAGGTGTCCCCAATCTTTGTAGGACTCGCCATCAGGCAAAATAATTGGTACGACAGTCTTACCTACAGCCTCTAAATAGCTAACAAGTGGAGAGAGATAAAGTGGGGCGACCGTGGTATTGGTAACGATAGCCACTTTTTTGCCGGCGCAACTGGGTAAGAGGGCCTGCTGCAGGGCGTTATGATTTTGCAAAAGACCGCTGCCAATATGGATTGTGTAGCTGCGTTCGCCAAGGTTGACCATCACCGTTTGCAAAGAAGAATTCATGCCGATCCCACTAAGAAAGAGTTGTGATTGTAAATCGGTTCTTTCTAGCTATTGATTGAGGTCGCCAATAGATTTAGCAGGCTGCAGCAATTGCATGATTTTATTGATGACGTGGTGGGCGCTATGCCCATTCGACTCCACCGTAAAATGAGCTGTTTGCTCATACAGGGGCATCCGCTGCTCCAGCAGTTGCGCCAACTTTTGCCGAGGATTTTCCGACTGCAGAAGAGGGCGGTTGCGATCGTGCTGTACCCGATGCCATAACTCATTTAAGCTTGCACGTAGATAAATCACTGTCGTTCTGGAACGAAGATGGTCACGATTCTCAGCCTGCAAAATCGCGCCGCCCCCAGTTGCCAACACCATGTTATCGCGCTGTGTTAACTCATCGACAATCTGCGCTTCACGACGCCGAAAACCCGCCTCGCCTTCCAGATCAAAGATGACTGGAATTTTCACGCCTGTACGGGCCTCGATCTCATGGTCGCTATCTACAAAAGAAAGGCCCAACTCACGTGCCAGCAAGCGACCAACTGTCGACTTGCCAGCACCCATTGGGCCGATTAGTGCTACATTCATTGTATGCGTTAACCATCATTCGTATTGCATGAGAGGTCAGTGCCGTAAGGGCTTCGAACTGATGCGGGAGGCGTTGTTGCACTAGAAAAATCATCAGCAGACCCAAGAAGCAAATATGTATAGCTTGATAGTCCATTCGCCCCGCTTGCTGCTACGATAGCTGCGGCACGAATAGAATAATTTGCCCAAGGTGCGTAGCTCTGCGGGTAAATCAAATTAAAGTTTACCTGCCCCAGCGCATTTGTTGTGTTACCTGATACGTACTGTACAGCGGGAACAATACCAGGCCTCAAAATACCTGAGCCAGTTTCACCAGGATCTCTCACACCATCATTATCAAGGTCTTCATTAGGGCAAGTTATCGATGTCTGGTATGTCCAGACGGTGCCATTGTAAAAGAGAGTCCCCTCAATGAAACTAACTGGTACTAGCTGAATAGTGATCGCGCTATTTTGCACTGGCTGGCCAGCGACATCTCGGACAACGACAGTGAAAGGCTTGCTGTATGTAACACTGTCTAGCTCAATGATGGTATTGCCCGTACCGATCGTAACAAATAGGGAACTTCCACCGACCGTTAATGATGCGGTAGATGGCCCCAATGCTGGAGTAGCAGGCGCCGCAGGGGTGGCGACTGTCCTGGCAGCAATGCGAACGCCATTACTTGATGTCGCCACACTGCCTGCGATGAAATCTATCGTAGCGTTACCTGCTGCATCTGTAATCGCAGTTTGGGAGGACAACAGTCCGCCAGAACCATCCACAACAAAACTAAACTCAACCGTTACGCCGCGTACCGGACTATTCGTTAAGGTAGTCACACTGGCAATCAAGGTACTTTTATTTGTGGCCGTTAGATTAACAGTTTGATTCGTTCCGACCAGCGTTGGTGTAGCCTGAAGTGCTAATTGACTAGCACTGCTGACGGGATTCTGAAAGTAAATAACCTTATCAACGACTACGGTTGTTTGAGCGCTTGGGCTTCCTATCGCACAACTTCCTACTGGATAAACCACGCTCGTACGAACGGTTGCAAAGCCAGATTGCGATGATACGATAGTAGCTGTCCTTGAACCAGTGGTCGCCACGACTCCCAATGTAGAGGTCGTTGTGAAGGTAATTGCTGGATTGGTACTCGTTGTAGCGCCGCACTTAGCGTCTACGGTTAAATTTGCTGCTGTGCCCACCAACTCTGCCGGTGTTGAATCTGGGAGTGGAGACTGCGATCCAGTAAGAGTTACAGCTGCATTAGCAGTTGTACTAACATCAATAGTCAGCGCAGCAGCTAATCTTACTGTTGGTGAACTTTTCACTCTTGCGTCAATCACCACATTAGTGGCACCAGCTGCTGGAGTAAAACTGTAAGTGTAAGCACCCGTTGAACTTGTGGTGTAAGTTCCAGTCTGCACCACACCGTCTTTGAAGATTTCTAAGTCTTGCGATGCAATCGCATTACCATTGGGATCTGTAAGTGTGAAAGTGATGTTTTCAGACACCCCTGCCTGCGCCAGACCAGCGTTTTGCCTTGTGGCTTTCAGCTCCGCGCCGCTGACCACAATTGCGGTATTCGCAGAGACAGAGCCAGATGATGCCGTTATTGTAATAGTACGGCCTGAAATATTTGTGCCAGGTAAGATGGTAGCAGTTACTTTACCATCGGTATCAGTTTTGCTGCTAGATGCAGTTAAATCTGCACACAAACCACCACTAACATTGCACGAAAGGGAAATGGTCATAGTCGCGCCAGCTACTGGAACCCCTCCCGCAGTTTTCGCCTGAACGGTTAAGGTCGCTCCTGACAAAGTATTTGCTTTAAGGTTGCCTGTTGTGCTGCTAATACTGATTGTGCCAACACTCGCAACAGTGCCTGTAGATCCAGATGAACTACTCCCACCACTTGCCCCAGCTCCGCCCCCGCAACCCTGTATAAAAGTAGCGATAGCAATTATCGCCAACGAATAGAGTCTTTTCATTGTCATGTGCATTTGTTACCTCGATACTTAGCGGCTTGCTGACTGAACGCGTTCAGCCACAATCTTGGGGGTAATAAAAATTAATAATTCGGTCTTGTCTTGAATTCTTGATTGGTTTCTAAAGAGCCAACCAAGAACCGGGATGTCTCCAAAGAAGGGGATGCGGTTTTCAAATTGACTCTCGGTTTGTTCAAAAATTCCACCCAAAATAACCGTACCCCCATTCTCCACCAACACTTTGGTTTGAACCGAGCGGGTATCTTTAGCAGGAATGTTACTCCCGGTTCGGGTTTGCACTAACGCACCCCGGCTATCTTTGGTCACTTCAACCTCAAGAAATACATTGCCATCGGGCGTAATCTGCGGCGTGACATCTAACTTGAGCACAAACTCTTTAAACTCGATTGAGGTTGCCCCGCTGGCGGTGGCGCGCTCGAAAGGAATTTCTTCACCCTGCTTGATGGTGGCTTTCACTTGATCGGCTGTGACGACGCGTGGACTTGAAATCACTTTGGCTTTACTGTCTGCTTCGAGGGCAGATAATTCCAAATTCAGAAACTGCGTTAACTTAGAGGTAAATAAGCTTATCGCAAATGAACCTGGTGAAGCACCGCTGATCCCGGTTGCCGGCAAATTAACAAAATTTGTGTCGGTCAGAGAGCCCGCCGCTTGACCCAAGCCCAGTGCAGCTGGTGTTAGATCACCAGCGCCATTTTGAGAAGACAAGTTACCCACGCCATTTAAGTTCCCAGAAATCGTGCTGTAAGTGCCGCCAATAAAGCGATTTCCAGCTCCTTGCGATGGAGCATATAACGTACCGATAGTGCCATCTGCTTTGGTGTAGGGCACTTCAGTATAGGCAGTAGCTCGCTTATCATTCCAACCCAAGCGTGCGCCGATATTTCGAGTGAATTTATCTGACGCCTGCACAACCCGCGCCTCAATCAAGACCTGACGAGTTGCCACATCTACCTTCTGGATAAATTTACGGATATCGTCTAGGCGAGAATTGGTATCTAAAACAAACAGTTGATTGGTCCGCTGATCCGCAATAACGCTACCGCGCTTGGAAACAATCCGGTTATTGGTATCAGATAAAATCTTCTGCAGATCGATCGCTTTCGTGAAGTTGAGCTGGAACACCTCACTGCGTACAGGCTCTAAATCTGTAATTTGAGACTTAGACTCTAAATCAAGTTTTTCTTTGGTTAATAACTCGTCTTTGGGGGCAACCCACAGCACGTTATTATTCTTGCGCATATCCAAGCCTTTGGCTTGCATAATGATATCGAGGGCTTGATCCCAAGGGACATCCTTCAGACGCAAGGTGATATTGCCTTGCACAGAGTCGCTTGTGATGATGTTTAGGTTGGTAAAGTCGGCGATGACCTGCAATAGTGCACGAATATCAACATTTTGAAAATTCAGCGAGAGCTTCTCACCTTTGTAGCCAGCACGCGTTCCTTGCACCAGTTTATTGGGGTCTTCTTTGATAGGTTTGACTTCAACAACAAACTGCGTATCACTCTGGTAAGCGTTATGTTCCCACAAGCCTTTGGGCTCAATCACCATTTTCAC
Organism: Parvibium lacunae; assembly: GCF_003335215.1. Taxonomy (GTDB): domain Bacteria; phylum Pseudomonadota; class Gammaproteobacteria; order Burkholderiales; family Burkholderiaceae_D; genus Parvibium; species Parvibium lacunae. The sequence goes on from NZ_QPGB01000006.1 coordinate 91,154, forward strand.
GGTGTCGCCTTGAGTCAACGTATTGATGCTGGTCACCGGCGTCCCGAAATCGGCCACATCAAGGCGACGGCGCAATTTTTCAGGCAATGAGGATTTAAGAAAATCAATCACCACTGTTTGCCCTTGCTGACGGATATCAATCGCTGCTTGCGGGTTAGATAAATCCACCACGACCCGCCCTTCACCTTCACGACCGCGACGAAAATCGATATCTTTAATAAGATTTTTTGCGCTCGCCGCGTCTTGACCAAAGCGGAATTTGTCATTGGCCGCTTCAGCTTTTGCCGCAGTTTGTGCGGCAGCCGACTCAAGCGTGACCAGCAACGACTTACCTTCTACTTTGCTCGTGTAAGCGACGCTCTGCTTCAAATTTAAGACAACACGGGTCCGCTCATTCGTCCCCACTACGTTGACTGTACGCAACTCACCAGTGTTAATCTCGTGCTGCGTCTTGCCAGAGGCGTTGTCGGTTGCGGGAAAATCAAAAGCAATCCGGGCCGGGCTGTTCACTGAGAAAGAGGCCGGCAACTCTTTAAGAGGGGCCTTGAGATCAATTTTCAAAACGACTCGAGAGCCGCTCTGAGTCGCCTGTATCGACTCAATGGCGTTATCCTGGCTTTGCGCTGCCGTGCGAACACCCAGCAGCATCAGGGGCATCATCAACAGTAATGTTATTAACCCCTGAAAAGGCTTAGAACCCCGCGTACTCCAACCCTGTTTAGCTCTCTTTTGCATCATTTTTTCGCCTCTTGAGTGGCTTCTTGTAAAACAAGCGAATTTTCGCGCTCAATCCATTCACCTGCTTGGTCTTGAATGGTTTCCTTAATTTTCATTTCTGTTTCTGTGATCGCCACGACCATCCCGTAGTTCTGGCCCAAATAATTGCCCACTTTGAGCTGATACAAGCTTTTATCGGCTTCAACCAAGGCGTAGGTTAGTTTGCCATTGCGGATTGTGCCAACCATTCGTAGCTGGTCCAACGGAAAGGCTTCTAAGGGCTCACGGCGGCGATCTTGGTTGGGTGCATTGCGCTTACCCGCCTTCGCATCAAGTACACGTGATAACTTGACCGCATTAAAAGGATCAATTTGATCCTGCAACTGGTAGGTAAAGGGATCAAATTTTTTAGACTTCGGAATAACCTCAATCGCTGGCTTGACGTTTGCCTTGGTTTGCTCCATCCAGGTTCGGGTATCTGTGTGCGGATCATCACTACAGCCTAATAAGCTGAGTGCCAGTAAACCAGTCCAAGTGAATCTGTTCATCATGGCTTCTCCGCTACTTCATCGGTGGCTTGGGCTGATTACGCTTCGCCGCCACTTCATCAGGATCTAAATAACGGAAGGTTTTTGCTACCGCGTCCAAGGTTAACGTCGCCCCCTCTTTTTCCTTACCAGCAATCAAATTAATACTATTGAGTGTCACGATTCGGGGCATGTTCGACAAATCACTCGCGAAAGAAGCCACATCATGGTAGGTGCCTGTCACACGGATATCGATCGGCAACTCAGCATAGTATTCCTTGACAGCGACTTGCCCTGGCTTGAATAGTTCGAACTGCAACCCACGACCGATACCAGCCTGATTTATATCGGAAAGCAACGCATCCATCTCGGCCTTGCTCGGCAACTGGCGCTCCAGCGTCACCACATCTTGGTTAACCTCTTCTTTTTGCTTTTTCAACGCATCCAGGTTAACCGCTTTGCTGTATTTGTCCTGAAACTCTTGACGTAGAGTTTGCTCTTGCCCAACCAAGTTTTCCAACTCACTGTTTTTATCGAGGATAAACAAATAGTGGCCCAATCCCAGCGTCGCCGCGACAACCCCAATTAGCAGGGTGATGCGTGGGATTAATGGCCAAGCGCCCGGATCATTCGGATTCAAACCACGGAACTCTTCCGCAATTTGATTAAAATCGATATTGAGATTGATATCTTTTAGTGCCATCTCAAACCTCATGTTTTAGCCGGCTGTACCGTGACAGCCCCTGCCGGTGGTGGCGTGGTTGCTGCGGGTTCAGCTGGCGTGGCAGGGGTAACCGGCTTGTCTTTAATACCGATCGTCATGGCAAATTCAAAAATCTTACGGCCATCTTTTGCCCCACCCAATGGCACAGATTTAATCTCGATAAGATCAGGATTTTCCAGCCAAGTCGCCTGATTCATAATATTGCGCAAAATTTCAGAAACCCGTTCTTGTGATTGTGCCAAACCAACCACCGTAAAGCGTTTACCATCTTGCTTAATCGCCTTGAGGTAAGCCCCTTCGGGAATCTGCCGAACCAGCTCATCAAAGACACGAACAGGCTGATTACGGTCGACTTGCAAGCTTTCCACTGCGTTTTGGCGGGCCCGTAAGGCTTCAATTTCTTCACGTAATTTAGAAATTTCCACAATTTGGGCATCGAGCTTTTCATTTTCAGCTTTAATCATGGCATTAACGCCGAGCTGATTTTGAATTTGCCCATTCTTCCAAAATACCTGAGCAAACACCAACACAGCGCCCAAGGCAAATAACAGGCCCATGAGAACAAAGAACTGCTCGCGCCGCTCTTTGCGTTTGCGCTCACGGTGCGGTAGTAAGTTAACGCGAATTGTCATTCGTCAAACCTCCGCATCGCCAGGCCACATGCGACTAATAGCGCAGGCGCATCATGTCGCAACTGCCGCTCACGAACCGAGGTGGCAATCTCCATACCCGCAAAAGGATCGACAACTTTCGTATTTACCTGGGTCCGCTCCTGCACCGTTTTATCTAAATCAGGAATCAAGGCACAGCCCCCCGCTAAAACCAATAAGTCAACGCGAGAATAGGGGGTAGAGGTAAAGAAGAATTGCAGCGCACGGGTAATTTCAAGCGACAAATTCTCAACGAATGGCAGCAGTAAATCCGTGGTGTAGTTATCGGGGAGATCGCCGGTGCGCTTCTTCGTTTCGGCTTCTTCATGCGTGATGCCATAGGTTCGTGCAATATCCGAAGTCAGCTGCGCCCCGCCAAAAGCTTGCTCACGCTCATAAACCACCTGACCATTCAACAGAACTGAAACCGCTGTGGTATTCGCCCCAATCTGAAAAACCGCAATAATCTGCCCCTCACCTTTGTTAGGCAACAACTGGGTATAACGCTCAAGCGCCGAACGTGCTGCATACGCTTCGATATCCATGACATAAGCAGCAAGTCCCGCCATTTCGACGACAGCAACCCGATCTTCAACCTTCTCTTTACGCGAAGCGGCAATCAAGACCTCAACATCACCCGGCGAAGTTTGGCTGGGGCCAATAACCTGGAAATCTAAGTTCACCTCATCCAAGGCAAACGGGATGTACTGATTCGCTTCGCTCTCAACCTGGACTTCTAGCTCCTCTTCACGCAAGCCTTCTGCCAGCATGATTTTTTTGGTAATCACGGCAGAGGTTGGTAGAGCCATCGCCACATTCTTGACGCGTGAACCGGCTTTTTTTGCCGCTCGCTTGACAGCCTCACCAACCGCTTCAATGTTTTCCAGGTTGCCGTCTACAACAACCCCACGTGCCAGGGGCTCAATCGCGTAGCGTTCCAAGCGCAACTTCCCCTTAGCCTGACTGAGCTCGACTAACTTAACGCTGGAAGTGCTGATATCCACCCCGATCAAGGGCGGAGAGCGCTTCTTCAGCAACTGTGAGAAATCGATAGCCAATTTAACCCCAACCCTGAAAAAATTCTTTTACAAGAGACACTTAGGCGATTTTCTAATAATTTACATTAGATGCTAGCAACAAGAAATTAGAGTAGCAAAGCATTTTCAACAGCAATCCATAGAAAAAGGCCGTAATTCGGGGCTATTGCAACATCTGCACCACAACAAAACCGGCATTTCGGGACAAAAAGGCCTAGTCAGGCCAGCAGAGTCGCCGCGGCCTACTCAGAAAGGCGTCTATCCGCTTTGCATCGGGCGGGTCAAGCGCTTATGTCGATTTGACTTCCGCGCTTGCCTTAACCACTCCTTACATTTCGCCTTGACGGGGAGCGCTATAATTGGTCGCACTTTAGTTTCATCATTCAACCTTCAGCCCTGCACTGACCGCCCAATCATGACTGATCGCCTAAAATTTATTCGAAAAATCACCCAAAACCGGTGGAGCAAGGTGGGGCTATGGTCGCTGTTTAGCCTAACAGCGGTTGCGCTGATTGCAGGGCTGATTCTCTTGCTATGCATTTTATTTATCTATCCCAAACTACCTTCGCTAGAGGTGCTGACTGACTACCACCCTAAAATCCCGCTGCGCGTTTACACCGCAGACGGTGCCTTGATTGGTGAGTTTGGAGAGGAACGCCGGAATTTGGTGAGCATTCAAGAAGTCCCAGAAATTATGAAAGAAGCCGTGTTGGCGATTGAAGATGATCGGTTTTATCAACACAGCGGGGTTGATCTAATTGGCGTTGCCCGCGCAGCACTTAGCAATTTGATGGGCGGGGCCAAGCAGGGGGCCAGTACTATTACGATGCAAGTTGCGCGGAACTTTTTCCTTTCTAGCGAACGCACCCTAACCCGCAAAATTTACGAAATCATGCTCGCCTTCAAAATCGAGGCGACCCTGCCTAAAGACAAGATTTTAGAACTTTACCTAAATCAAATTTACTTGGGTCAGCGTGCTTATGGCTTTGCTTCTGCCAGTCAAATCTATTTTGGCAAACCCCTAAAAAGCATTACCTTGGCCGAGGCAGCTATGTTGGCCGGCTTGCCCAAGGCTCCATCTAAATACAACCCCGTCGTCAATCCGACGCGCGCAACAATCCGCCAACGCTACATTTTGCAGCGTATGCTGGAACTGGGATACATCACCGAGAGCGATTACCAGCGCGCATTGAGCCAAAAACTACAAGTGCGCTCTTTGGGCAATGAGTTTGATGTGCGGGCTGAATATGTCGCCGAGATGGCCCGCCAGCTCGTTTACGAGCAATACAAAGAAGATACCTATACCAAGGGGCTGCGCGTTTACACCACCCTCCTACGAGATCATCAGGAAGCCGCCTATCAGGGCGTACGACGGACCCTCATGGATTACATCAAGCGACGCGGTTATGGTGGGCCAGAAGGTTACCTAGACCTTGGCCAAAAAGGGTTTACAGATGCGGTTGAAGATGCGCTGGTTGAGTTTGCAGATAGTGACAATCTCTATGCTGCCGTTGTTCTGAATGCCACGCCTAAACAAGTTTTTGTTGCGCGCCATGCTGCCGAAGAAATCGAAATCAGCGGGGAAGGGCTGAAATTTGCCGCGCCCAGTTTGAGCAATAAGGCGGCGCCAAACAAACAAATCCGGCGCGGGGCCGTCGTCCGCATTATGCAAAATGACAAAGGGCAGTGGGAAATTGTGCAAATGCCCGACGTTGAAGCCGGCTTTATCGCCGCCAACTACGACGATGGCGCGATCCGGGCCTTGGTTGGGGGGTTTGATTTCAACCGCAACAAATTCAACCATACAACCCAAGCTTGGCGGCAACCCGGCTCCAGCTTCAAACCCTTTATCTATTCTGCTGCGCTAGAAAAAGGCTTTAACCCCGCCACCATTGTCAATGATGCCCCGCTGTCATTCAGCGCCGCGCAAACCGGCAGCCAAGCCTGGGAGCCTAAAAACTACGATGGCAAGTTTGAAGGGCCGATGCGCCTGCGCAATGCCTTGGCTAAATCAAAAAATATGGTGTCTATCCGTGTCATGCAAGCGGTGGGCGCTCAATATGCCCAAGACTATATCGGTAATTTTGGCTTCGACAGCGACAAGCACCCGCCCTACTTAACCACCGCGCTCGGGGCCGGCTCCGTCACGCTATGGCAAATGGTCGGGGCTTACTCGATCTTCGCCAATGGTGGCTACCGGATCAACCCCTATTTCATTGCAAAAATCACTGACCATAACGGCAAAGTGTTGGCCCAAGCCAAGCCCGTATTGGCAGGCGATGAAGCTAATCGGGCGATTGATTCACGTAACGCCTTTCTCATGCACAGTATGATGCAGGATGTCGTGCGTTATGGCACCGCAGCCCGCGCCAATAGTTTGAAACGGACCGACCTCGCTGGCAAAACGGGTACAACGAATGACTCGCACGACGCCTGGTTTGCTGGCTATGGGGGTCCTTATGTTGGTGTTGCCTGGATTGGTTACGATCAACCTAAGAAACTGGGCGATCGTGAAACTGGCGGCGGGCTGGCTTTACCAGTATGGATTAACTACATGAGCCGTGCCTTGCAGCAGGTCCCGATGGTCGAGCGCAAGCCGCCTGAAGGGTTGGTCGCTATAGATGGAGAATATTTCTATGCTGAGTTTACTGGCGTCAACAGTGTGCGTTCACTGGGCCTCACTGAGGTCGACAAAGAAGACAGCAGCAGCCTAACGGATAATGATTTAATGCAAAAAAATGCGCCTGTCGTTGCGCCTGGCGTTAACCTAAACAGTAGTGACGCCAGAAACTAGCATCACATACAGTGCAGCGGCTGTCGGGCAAAGGGCTGAAACTAGCCCTCAAACCACTTGGATAAACGACCAAAGAGTGACTCACCTCCGCGTGTGTCCAGCCAATTACTGGTATGGGGGTCATAGCGGTAATGGTAAGCGCCCTCTTTCGTCGCCAGCCAGATCTCTTGCATCGGTGCTTGGATATTGATAACCCATTTATCGCCCTGCTCGTCCTCTAGCGTCAAGACATTGCCGCTGCGCTGGGGGTCGATATCCGCCGCGGCATGATCCGCTTTATCTTCAATGTCGCGCAAGGTTCGCTCTGCCAGCGCCAAAAACTCAGACTCTGATATCGGCCCGTTAGCCTTAGCGCGATCTGCAGGGGACTCAGTAAAGTTCTTGGTGCTCATGCTAGACTTACTTTCCTTCTGTAAATAAGACAAATCTCTGGGGTATGTTGATTGTAGCGTGCTTTTCCTGGCTGACCTCATGCAACGCCAATCTAGGCCCTGCGCGGCGCATGGCGGCGAGTCGAGCAGCCTTACTACGCCTCCTCAGCTTAGTGCTATGCCTTGTGCTACAAAGCGCCTGCGGCCAACGCGGGGGGCTTTATTTACCGCCCAAACCTGGGCAATCGAATAATCCCCCTCTTGCCAAACCGGTGGTTCCCGCGCCAGCCAGTGGTGAAGACTTCGATTTAACCCTGGGCGCCGCCATTCCCAATATCCCGTTAAAATCAGAAGCAACCCCTGCTACCCCGAGTTTGCCGCCAGCGGCAACAAGCCTGCCCGCCACGCCCTCTCGCTAACCACTGTTCCCTATTTAGCCTGAATCAATGACGCCTGATCAATACTTTCCTCTACTGACCACCCCAGCCGGAACCATACGCCATGCAGAAGCGGTCCCCCTGACCCAACTTGCAGCTCAATTTGGCACGCCCACCTACGTCTATTCCAAAGCCGCGCTGGTCGCCGCTTACCAAGCTTATGCGAGTGCACTTGCAGGGAAACGTGCGACGATTCACTACGCCATGAAAACCAACTCCAATCTCAGCCTCTTGCGCCTGTTTGGCGAGCTGGGCGCGGGGTTTGATATTGTTTCCGGCGGCGAATTACAGCGCGTCATCGCGGCCGGCTGCAAAACCGATAAGGTGGTGTTTTCTGGCGTCGGCAAAACCGCCGATGAAATGCGCTTAGCGCTTCAGCACGGCATTAAATGCTTTAACCTCGAATCCGTATCCGAGCTAGACCGGCTGAATGCCGTGGCCGCTAGCATGGGCAAAATCGCGCCGATTTCCGTGCGCGTGAACCCTGATGTGGATGCCAAAACCCATCCCTACATTTCCACCGGGCTTAAAGAAAATAAATTCGGCGTCGCGTTTGAAGATGCCCTGCCCCTCTATCGCAAAGCCGCCGCACTGCCCAATATTCAAGTGATTGGGATTGATTGCCACATTGGCTCGCAACTCACCGAGATCAGCCCGTATTTAGATGCGCTGGATAAAGTGCTTGATCTCGTTGCTGCGCTACGCGCCGAGAACATTGTGCTGCATCACCTTGATTTAGGCGGCGGCCTTGGCATTCGTTATCAAGACGAAACGCCACCGGCAGCGAGTGAATTAATTAGTGCGATTTTGCAGCGGTTGGAGGTGCGTGGCTTTGGCGATCTAGAGTTGGCGTTTGAGCCAGGCCGCTCGTTAGTCGGCAATGCGGGGATTCTGCTGACTAAAGTCGAATACCTCAAGCATAACAGCGCCAAAAACTTTGCCGTCGTCGATGCCGCCATGAATGACCTCATGCGCCCCGCCATGTACGAAGCCTTTCACGACATGGTGGCCGTACAACCGCGCAATGGTGGCAGTAGTGGTAGCGCAGGCAACCCGCAAAGCTACGACATTGTTGGACCGGTGTGCGAAAGTGGCGACTGGCTGGGCCGCAACCGTGAGTTTGACTTAGCCGAAGGCGATCTCATCGCCATCCTCTCCGCCGGCGCGTACGGCATGACCATGGCCTCCAACTACAACACTCGTGGCCGCGCCGCTGAAGTGTTAGTGGATGGTGAGCAAGTCACCCTCATTCGGCGACGGGAGACGGTAGAGGATTTGTTGCGGGCAGAGCAAGAGATATAAATAACTTATACACCAAGGGCCTTACGAAGGTGGTTTCAGTTTGAATATGAAACTCATCGGGCGATAGGGAGTAGTGTCGAGGAAAACGCCGTGATTTTAAGAAAGCTTAGAACTTAGCACTTTCATTGATACCACTTCCTTCCCCTATTCATATGCACTAACGACTGCTTCACTTAATCGCAATTTAACGAGTTCATCTAGCGCGCGACCTGAAATCACTAAGCGCAAATTTGGCGCGAGACCAAAATCATCCTGTCCTGCTGTGCCTTCCACTTTCATCCAGAAAAACTCTGGCAGTTCTTTCTCTGGAAAGAACTCATTAAATGTTTCTGACTTTAAGATATCCACTCCAGCAAAGGATATGCCAGAAGCATGGAATCTCTCTAAGATTTCTCTGGCTTTAGATGTGACAATGTAGGCGGGAAAGCTTGTTAAAAGTACATCGCCAGACCATCCATCAAATACATATTCTAGCGATTGAATCTTTGGTGGATGAATACTACTATCCATAACCGTTTTCTCTCCAAGTCCACCTGCAACTTCAGGTTCTACTAGAAAAAATCGCATTTCTTGCCTCAATAATATTGATTTGGATTGTTCCTGATTTCAACGTCTGATAGGAGGTCTGTTTTGCCTCCACAATACAGATAAAGTTGAATGAGGGGGTGATTATCGGTTTTAAACTCTTTATCAGACTATTTTAAAACAACTCTTTTGACTTTAACCGCTGCCACACCCGCCAGCCCAACAAACCCGCCACAATCACGCCGTATTTAATCGGCTCTATAAAATCATTCTTGCCTGCTTTGTGCCAGACAAAATGCAGCACGCCCAATATCGCAATCGCATACACCAGCTTGTGTAATTGCTGCCAACGTTTACCGCCAAGCCAGCGAATCGCCGCATTAAACGACGTGAGTGCCAGAGGCCAGAGCAAAATAAAGCCCAACATGCCGACGGTAATAAAAGGCCGTTTAATCACATCAGCGACAATATCAGCCCACACAAAGCCGGAATCCAGCGCATAAATCGCGAAGTGCAATAGGACATAAAAAAACACATATAGCCCCAGCATACGCCGCACGCGGGCGAGGATATGCCAGCCTGTTATTTTTCGTAGCGGCGTCACGCTTAACACCAAGCACAGAAAAATTAAGGCCCACTCGCCGGTCTTGCGCTGCAAGGCTTCGACGGGGTTAGCGCCCAGCACATCTAAACCCTGCTGGGTTTGCCAAATGGCGTAGCCCAGCCACAGCGCAGGCAGCAGGCTGAGAATAAAAATAGTAGGCTTTAAAAATCGGTTAAACATCATCAGAAAGTGGTTTTTATACTGTCACGCATCTCAAAGAAAAGGGGTGCACATATAAACGCATAGACATCCGACGAAACTGTCGCGAGCGATCCAAGGTTGCGCCGAGAAGCGCAGGCGTACCGAGTTGTACGTTGAGCATCGCAGGCACAAGATTGGAGCGCGCAGTAAGTTTCGGCGATATCTAGAAAAACTGTTTTAAGTCCATGCCGGTGTAAAGGCTCGCCACCTGATCGGCATAACCATTAAACATGAGTGTTTTGCGTTTGGCCTGAAACAGGCCGTCTTCGCCCAAGCGGCGCTCGGTGGCTTGGCTCCAGCGTGGATGATCGACTTGCGGATTCACATTGGAATAAAAACCATATTCGCGTGGCGCAGCTTTATTCCAACTGGTAGCCGGTTGCTTTTCCACGAGGCGAATGCGCACAATCGACTTGGCTGATTTAAAGCCGTATTTCCATGGCACAGTCAGGCGCACAGGTGCGCCATTTTGCGGTGGCAGGGTTTCGCCATACATACCCAGTGTAAGCAAAGTCAGCGGGTGCATGGCTTCGTCCATGCGCAGCCCTTCGACATAGGGCCAATCCAACACACCTGAACTCAGCCCCGGCATTTGTTTGGGATCAGCCAAGGAGATAAATTCCACATACTTGGCATTGCCAGTAGGTTCAACTTGTTTGAGCAACGCCGAGAGAGAATAACCCACCCAGGGCACAACCATGGACCAACCTTCGACACAGCGCAAGCGATACACGCGCTCTTCCAGCGGGGCGAGTTTCAGCAAGCTCTCTAAATCAAATACTTTTGATTTTTTGACCTCGCCTTCAATCGTAATCGTCCACGGTTGGGTAACGAAGCCCCGCGCCAAGACGGCAGGCGCTTCTTTACGGGTGCTGAATTCGTAGAAATTGTTGTAAGTGGTGGCCAGCTCTTGCGGCGTGGTTTTTTCCATCACCACGTATTTACCGGGCTTGGCATCGAGTTTTTTACTGGGGCTGGACGTATTCGCGGCAGCCAAACCCGGGAAAGCAAGTGGGAAACTGGCTGCGCCGGTCGCGAGCGCCGCTTTAAGTAGTTGGCGGCGCTGCTCGTAGACGGCTTTGGGTGTAATTTCACTGGGTTGTATCGTTGGGTCAGCCACGGTTTACCTCGCAGAGTGAGTGAAGCTTGGGGTTTGCTAAGTGCCAACTGTTGGTTACCGCTAATGGATAGCGGATAGCGCATGGCAGATTGAGCTTAGTCGTCCATTAGTGCCTTACCTTACAGCGTCTTACCTTACAGGGTTTCCAGCAAAGGATCAATCATCCCGGCTTTCGGTATAGTCAAAGGCGTAATGGCGGCGTTTGGCAAGCGTTCAAGGTGCTGTAATAAGATGTGATACGTATCCAAATCAAACTGCGGTTTTTGCCGCTGTGACAGCAACTCGGCGAGATGCGCCTCACTCTCCGCCGCGCCGTAGTAACACCAGTTATCAATTACATGCTGTACGCGTCGTTCGCCACTGCCTTCCGCCACGGCAATCGGGCCAGCATAGGGCCAGGTTTTTTGCCGTAGTTGCGCCAACGCCAACAGTAAACGAGCATGGTGTTGCCGTGGGCTTTCGCCATTTGCGGTGTTGTCATGGGTATGTTCACAAGCTCCTTTGCAGCGCTTGAGTTGGCGCGCAAAACAGGGTTGTCCAGGGGCGTTTTTTTCTAGTCCCAGTGTCACGCGGCAAAGCTGATGGTCGCGCACAATTTTTTCTAGCATAGCCAGTGCGGCACGCTGGCTGCGAAAGAAGCCATAGTATTGGCCCGTGCTTTGACTAGTCGCCGGGGGGGACGCTTCATCCGCCCAATCCAACGTAAGTTGGTTATAACGTGGCGACGCTTCATCCTGCAAAGGATCAGCCAGAAACCACCGACACAAGGCCTTTTGCCGCCGCAGTTTCTGGTTATGAATGGGCATGCGAGTTTTAACGAGCTGGGCTTCGAGTAATAGCGCCCCAAGTTCGCCAGCGGTTTCTATCCATTCAATCGCTTGCGTTTGTTGAACCAGACTCATTTCGCGGCCACGCTGATGATCGCTGGTGAAATGATCCAACACCCGCTTCCGTAAAGTTTTGCTTTTGCCCACATACAGCAAGGCCCGCTGGGCGGCCGAGGCGACTGGTGAGCCCGCTGCAGCGGTTGCGGACTCAAGCGGTGCGCCATAAAACAAATACACGCCGGGCGTGTTGGGGATTTGATCAATAATCTCAGGGTCAATTTGTGGCGGCAGTTGGGGGCGAGTCGCAATGCGCTGAACCGCCTGCGCGATAGTTTCTGCGCCGTATTGCGCCGTCCATGCCTGCCAGAGTTGCCAGAGGATCTCCGCATCAGCTAAGGCGCGATGGCGCGCCCGGGGCTGGAGCTGGTAACGTTCAATCAGGCTGTCCAGATTGTGTCGCTTATGCACCGGGGCCAAGGCGCGGGAGAGCTTGACGGTGCAGAGCGTCGTCGCACGAAAATCCATGCCGCAGCGCTTAAAGGCTTGCTTGAGAAAGCCATAGTCAAAGCGGGCATTGTGGGCGATGAGGGTTTTACCCTGCAACTGCGCGTAAAGCTGTGGCGCGATCTCATCAAAGGTCGGCGCGTCAGCCACCATGTCATTGGTAATGCCGGTGAGTGCTTGAATAAATTCAGGAATCGCATGGCGAGGCTGGCACAACTGACTCCACTCGGCATAGCTTGGCTCACCCTCGCCGAATGTTACCGTGACAATCCCCACCTCGGTAATGTCATCGCGCTCAATGCTCCCGCCTGAAGTTTCCAGATCAATGAAGATCAGGGGTTGCGGTAGCGAGATAGGCGACATCAACGCAATGGCTTAGAGATTCCCATAGGAATGCAAGCCGGATAGGAACATATTCACGCCCAGGAATGCAAATCCAGTGACCAACAAACCCACCAGCGCCCAGTAGGCGGCAAGCGTGCCACGCAGGCCTTTCATCAGACGTAAGTGTAGCCAGGCCGCGTAGTTCAACCAAACAATCAAGGCCCAGGTTTCTTTCGGGTCCCACTGCCAGTAAGTGCCCCAAGCATCGGCCGCCCACAGCGCCCCGAGAATGGTGGCCACGGTGAAGAAGGCAAAGCCAACCGCAATGGCTTTGTACATCCAGTCATCAAGCACGGCAAACTCGGGCAGTAATGGGCCTATGCGTCTGCGCGCGAGTAAAATCGCACCGACTAATATCGCTGAAATCGCGAAGTAGGCTGCCCAGTAACTTGGCAAGCCAGATTTACGGAAAATCAAGGGCTCTGCGCCCAGCAACGCCCCCAAAATGAACAGGGGCAGTAACTTCACCCAGGAAGTGGTTTGACTGTGTTGTTTGACCAAGTAGGCAAACCCGACCATTGCCGCCAAGGAGAAGGTGCCATAACCAATAAAGTTAGCGGGGACATGCAGCTTCATCCACCAGGACTGCAACGCTGGAACCAAAGGCTGGATTTCATGAGCGCCGCGATCAAAGGTATACCAAAGCAGAAAAGTGACGGCGGAACAGATAATCAACAGAACAAAACCGCCTAAGCTGCGGGTCGCATAGCGCTCTTCGTAATACAGATAGAACAGCGCGGTAATGAGCGAAAAGAGGACAAATACTTCATACAAATTGCTGACGGGGATATGCCCCACATCGGGGCTGATCAGATAACTTTCATACCAACGCACCAATAACCCGATCCAGCCCATGCCTACCGCCAGCCAGCTCAGCAGGGTTCCTAACCAGCTTGCGGTTGGCCCGTGGGTAAGCAAGCCCAACCAGTAGGAGACCAAGGCCCCGTAAAACAGCGCGCACATCCATAAGATTGCCGATTGACTAGACAAAAAATATTTCAGGCCAAAGACCTGCTCTGCTTGGCTAAGGCTATGGCCATATAAGGTCACCGCCAATATCGCCGCCCCAGCGACAGTAAGAAATAGCCCCTGTAAGCGCCGCCAGGCGTAACCTAGCCAAGCGAAGGCAGGCACACAGGCAAACAAAATAATTTGCTCATAGCTGTCCATATAGCTGTGATAGCGCTGCTCGGCAAAGGCTGCGCCACATAATAAAACCAGGGCAAAGAGCCAGTCACGCCCTTGCCAGCGTCGATACCAGGGGAGATTAATGGTCAGATCCATGGGTTTCCTTAACAGCGAGGAGTTGGGCAAAGTCTTGTCGAATTTGCACGAATTCGTCTTCAAAATCGAGGCCGCGACGCGCTGCAGAAAAGGCCAGTAGGGCCTCACTCGCAGTTTCAGCGGACGACATGACAGGTTTGACTAAAATCCATAGGCGGCGTTCCCGCACATAGAACATGGCAAAGACACCCAGCACCAGCAGCAAACACCCCAGGTAAACCCACGGCTTACCGGGAGAGCGGGTCATTTGGAAACCGCTTGCCTGCACGTGATCGAAGTCAGTCAGTTGAAAATAGACGGGGGCCGCATACAGCAAACTGTCAGACACGGCATTGAGCGCACGGCGCAGAAATAAGCCATTGGTTTCATCCGCACTGACTGCCGGTAAACGATCTGCCTGGCGCGCCACTTGCCACAGTTCCCACATGCTACCTTCCAGCATCTTTAATAGGACTTCAACCATGCGCGGTTGTTCGGCAGCAGGAATCGTACGCTCTACCAGCTCGGCCACCGCCTGGAGGCCACTTTGTGGTTCGGTACTGGCTTGCCTCAAGGCAGTATTAGCCCCGGCAAAGGTCGTTAACAAATTGAGTGCGCTTTGCGTTAACTGCGTAGTTGCTTCTCCCGCTGAGGCTCGTTCTGCCGGGAAAAAGCGGCTCGCATTTTGTGCAAACTGCCGCGCGGCTAGCTCGCGTAGCGCCGGGTTGGCGACCGCGGCACGCAAGCGCATGAACTCATCTAAGCCGCCTTGCGGATCAGCCGGAATGCGTAGGTAACGGAAAGCGTCATTCGGGTTTTGTCGTAAGCCCGCCAGATAGACGACCGCACCCTCCATCTGCACCGGCAGCATGTAATTATGAAACTCGATTGCTTGCCCCGCTGCATCGCGTAACTTGTATTGAATACTCGGCCCGATATTGCGCAAATGCTTGTCATTCGCCGTTTTCGCTGCGCTGCCGAGCTGGGCACGTAACCCACGGCTTTGGCCAGTCACAGCGCTATCCTCGGGATTCACTTCTGGGTCAATCTTTTCAACATTGATCGGACGAAAACCGGTTAACTCAAGCTGATAGGGCTTGCCCTGCTGCTGACTGAGTGGGATCACTTGGCCCACGGTGCCACTGAGCGTCAAAGTCTGTTGACCCGCGCCTTGCATGGGGTAAGCACGTAAGGTCAGGCGGGAACCGCCATCATCAAAATTAGCCTGATAAATCGCAATGCCACGATGGATTAAAGGCTTATTCACTTCAATCGTGCGCTGAATGCGCTCACCGCTGAGTTTGTCTAACAGCTCAACATCACTGGCAAACAGTTTGGGCATGCCTGTGCTGTAGTAATCGATGCGGAATTTTTTCAGGGTTAAAGTAAACGGCAGTTCTTGTACCAACAGCCCTTCGCGCAAGCTCACAATGGTGACATCTGTGCTGCCATTTTCAGGGACGAGTGAGTTACCGCGAAAAGAGGGGTTGCGGGCGCTTAAACGACCACTCTCTGGTACCTCACTAATGCGTTCGGCCCCCTGAATCGGTTGTTTATTGAACAACCAGGCTTGCACTTTGACGGGAATGTCGGTATCGAATAAATAACCGACTCCCATCAAGACGATGGCACTGTGGGCAAAGATATACCCAAAGCGGTTCGTTGCGCCCCGTTTCGCCGCGAGCAGAATGGCGGCGGGCGGCGCAGGCTCGGTGCCCGCCGCGTCAGCGACGGGGCTAGGACGCTCACTGATTTTGACGCGGTAACCCTTGGCTTGCAGCCATTGACCTAGGGTCTGGGCTAACTGCGCAGGCGGCTGGCTGCTATTGCCTTCCGTATGATGCCCAAAAGCACGCAAACTGCCTTCGCGCAGGGTATCGCGCCAAGCTAAGGCATCTTTCACCATCTTCGGTGCGTTGCGCAGAATACAGAGCGATGTTGAGAGAATCAGCAAAAACAGTACCGCAATAAACCAGGTGCTGGTATATACGGTGTAAAGCGATAAGGCGTCAAAAATCGCGTACCAAAACTCCCCGAATTGATTAATGTAGTTGGGGGTTGGCTCGTTTTGTTTCATAACGGTGCCAACGATGCTGGCAATCGCAATCAGCGTCAATGAGGCAATCGCGAAACGCATCGAGCTTAACAACTCCACCAAATCAGCAAACCAACCGCGCTGATTCCCGAGTTGCACCCCTTGTGTCGAAATATCACTGCTCACGCCACGCCGCTCCTACTTGACCCAACTCATCCATGCCACTTTAGGCGGTTGCCCGCTCACGATTGCCCTAGACTCACCTGCGATGAAAAAGGGGTGGCTGCGCCACCCCTTGCTATGCTGACTGACTGTGGCGAGACCCCCGCTTAGCACCACTGACTTAATAGCACTTACCAGCCGCCAACAACTCAGCGTGAAAGTGATACAAGAATTAACGTAAGCCAGCAATGTAGTCTGCCACAGCGTCAATTTCTTGTTTCGACAGTTTCTTGGCAATCGCGCTCATCTGCGCACTGTTTTTACGCAACCCATCCCGGAAAGCCGTCAGCTGGGCTGCGGTGTATTCGCTGTTTTGCCCGGCTAAACGTGGGTATTGGGCAGGAATCCCAGCGCCATTCGGGCTGTGGCAGCCAGCGCAAGCCGCGATCCCTTTATCACGAATGCCAGCACGATAAATTTTCTGCCCCAGTTCAACACTGGTTTTGTCGCCTTTAGCGGCAGCCAACTTGGGTTTTTGCTCTGCGTAGTAAGCCGCCACATTGCGAATATCGTCTGCAGACAACGTCGCAGCAAAACCAGCCATCACCGCATTAGCACGCTCCGCTTCTTTTGCATTAGGCTGGACTTTGAAGTTATGCAATTGCTTTTCTAAATACGCAGCATGTTGCCCCGCCAGTTTTGGGTAGGCGGGCGTGCCGGTATTGCCATCCGCACCATGACAAGCCGCGCAAACCTGGGCAGCAATTTGCTGGCCTTTTACAGTGTCAGCCTTGGCGGGAGCCTTGCTTTCTGAGGCCTGGGCAGACAAGGTTAGCGCCGCCACACCGGCGAACAGGGAACAAGAGCGTAGAATGGCAAGAATTTTCATAAGTACCTTCATAGACACAGGATTGTGCAAATTTGTGTTGTATGGTTCAGGGCGGAACCCAAATCAGACGGTCTGGAGCCCAAGCCCTGCGCCAAATGCAATGCCACAAGAGAAAATAGTGGCAGCGCACGAGTCAGCCTGCGATTGTACAATACCCCCGACGACCTTTCCAGCCGCGCGAACCCCGAGACTGGCTACCATCGAGCTAATAATGAGTACTCTGCACCAAGCCAAGTTTTTTACCACTGTTAACGACCTGCATAGCTTGCCCGCCTACGGCATGCCAGAAGTCGCCTTTGTCGGGCGCTCGAATGCGGGCAAATCGACCGCCATCAATATCCTGTGTAACCAAAAACGGCTGGCGTTTGCGAGTAAAACGCCGGGTCGCACGCAACATATCAACTTTTTTTCTCTCACGAGCAAAGAAACGCTCCACGGTTATTTGGTTGATTTGCCTGGGTATGGTTACGCCGAAGTGGCGCAAACCAGCAAGCATCATTGGCAACAATTGCTGGCTGATTATTTGGTCAATCGCCCCACCCTGAAAGGGGTCATTCTATTGTGCGACGCCCGCCGGCCTTTTACCGAACTGGATCAGCAATTGATGGATTGGCTGGCGCCGACGGGGATTCCCATTCACACCCTACTGACTAAGGCTGATAAATTAACCCGGAGCGAAGCCGCACAGGTACTTCAAGCGGGGCGGGCTTTCCTAAAGGGACGCCAAGAGAGTGCTGCGCCAGAGGGGGCGGCACCCTATACTATCCAACTTTTTTCGAGTTTAAAGCGCGTCGGGCTGGAAGAAGCGGAAGCCCAAATTTTGACATGGCTGAATTTGCCGATCCCTGTTGGCGCCACCATAAAAAAATCCCCGACCTAGTGTTAGGTCGGGGTGAAGTATGCCATTTTGCAATGGCACCCGCTCAGGGAGGAAAACTACAATGTTTACTATGAGTGTTCTTAATTAAAAAAGTTCGCCCATGTTTAAAAAATCTTTTTGTCGGATTGATTGCTTATGACCCACCCTTCACCTCAACAATCCATACTCAGCCATTTCCCGGCGCGCCGCATGCGCCGCAACCGCCGCCATGACTTCTCTCGTCGCTTGGTGCGCGAGCATCACCTCAGTGTGAATGATCTGATTTATCCCGTCTTCGTATTGGATGGCGTAGGCAAGACTGAGGCGGTGGGTTCCATGCCCGGCGTGTTTCGCTACAGCTTGGATACCCTGTTGCCCGTTGCTGAGGATTGCGTGAAATTGGGCATTCCGGTCATGGCGATTTTTCCCGTGATCGACAGTGCGCTCAAAACCCCCGATGGACAAGAGGCGCTCAACCCAAATGGGCTGGTGCCGCGTGTGGTGCAGGCGCTTAAGCAACGCTTTCCTGAACTGGGCATTCTCACCGATGTCGCGCTCGACCCCTTTACCAGCCATGGGCAAGATGGAGTGATTGATGCCGATGGCTATGTACTGAACGACGAAACCACCCGCATTCTGGTGCAGCAAGCGCAAGTCCAAGCCGCCGCAGGTAGCAATATTGTGGCCCCGAGCGATATGATGGATGGCCGCATCGCCGCAATTCGCGCCGGCTTAGAAGCACACGGACACATTCACACCCAAATCATGGCGTACTCCGCCAAATATGCATCTAAATTCTACGGCCCCTTCCGCGATGCGGTCGGCTCCGCGGGCAATCTGGGCAAAGCCAACAAAGCTACATATCAAATGGATCCCGCCAATAGCGACGAAGCCTTATGGGAAGTGGGGCTAGATTTGCAAGAAGGGGCCGACATGGTGATGGTAAAACCGGGTATGCCGTACTTAGATATTGTCCGCCGCGTGAAAGACACGTACCGTGCCCCCACTTTTGTGTATCAAGTCAGTGGTGAATATGCCATGCTGAAAGCAGCTGGGCAACAGGGCTGGATTGATGAGCGCGCCTGTGTGTTGGAAGCGCTCTTAGGCTGCAAGCGCGCCGGGGCCGATGGCATACTCACTTATTACGCCCGCGAAGTGGCGCAGTGGTTATCAGAATAACTTATAAAGCTTACTTATAAAATTTAAGTGAGGGGGCACACCCATGCAATTGAGCCAGCTCGATCATCTCGTCTTGACGGTAACAGATATGGCAAGGACGCGTGACTTTTATGTGCGCGTGTTGGGTATGGAGGCGATTACCTTTGGCGCTGCTGACACCCCGCGCCATGCCCTCGCCTTTGGTACACAAAAAATCAATTTGCATCAGGCCGGAAAAGAATTTGAACCCAAAGCGGCACACCCGCTGCCTGGTTCGGCAGACTTATGCTTTTTAACCACCACGCCGCTAACAGAAGTCATCGCGCACCTCACACAAGTGGGTCAGCCCATTCTGGAAGGCCCCGTGCAACGGACGGGCGCACAAGGGTCAATTCTCTCGGTGTATATCCGTGACCCCGACGGTAATTTGCTGGAAATCGCTAACCAACTTGCCACCAACTAATTTTCTGCCATGACCATGGACATCTTTCACCTCAATGAACATGGCTGCCAAGCCTGGAAAAGCAACGGTTCGCCCCAAGATGGCATGGTCTGGATTGATCTCCCTTATCAGCACAGTATTGAAGAAATCAATCCCGTTTGGCGCGTTGAGGCAGAACGACTGCTACACATTCAAATTGAGGATCTGCATCTGCAAGATGCACGCAACCCGCAGCACCCCTCTTACTTTGATTCGACGCATGCGTATCAAATGCTGATTTTTCGTGGGGTGCAGCAACGCACGCCCCATCGCGATGAGCAGCTCAGCCAAAAGACTATTCGCCTGCGCACCCGCCCAACGGTATTTTTTATCAGTGCACGTGGCTTGGTTTCTTTGCGCCCGGCGGATAGCCGCAGCTTTGCCGCAGTCCGTGCCCGCATTCAGGATGCGTCTATACGCTGCCCGAACAGCCCACAAGACTTGGCGCTACGGCTGATGAACAGTATGGTGGATCGTTACCTTGAGCTACGCCAGCCCTTAACCGACCAGCTTGAACAATGGCAGCGCGAGTTACTTGATCCGCGGCAAAAGTTCACCAACTGGTTTAGTTTGCTGGAATCGCGCATGGAAATTCGCAAACTTGAAAACCTCTGTGAAGAACAATACGAAGCGATTCAAGAGTGGCGCGATGAACACCTTGAGGTCACAGATGAACACGGCTCTGTGCATCGCCTACCCTCCGATCACTTGCTGGTGCGGGTGAATGATTTAATGGAGCATATTCAGCGTGTGCTTAACCATGCGCGCCGCTTAGAAGCCTCAGTGGAAAGCGCCGTGCAACTGCATTTTTCCGCCACGGCGTATCGCACCAATGAAATCATGCGTACGCTCACCGTGATCACGGCCATCTTCATGCCGCTGACGTTGATCACGGGGATTTTTGGCATGAACTTCGATGTTATCCCCGGTCTGCACACGGCATGGGGATTTTGGCTAACGATAGGTGGCATGGCGTTGATCGCCGTCGTCATGCTATTCGTATTCCGCATGAAGCGATTTTTTGATGACCGCCCTGAGCGCTAATCACGCTAAGAGACTCGATCGCTCACGCGGGCACAATTACCTGAATGATGACATCGCCACCAACGCCCACGCACTGGCCTGCCCGAATCTTGGCGGTCTTGCGTAATTCCAGTTGTCCATCCACCGTGACCATACCGTCAGCAACCAGGGCTTTACCGGCGCCGCCGCTATCCACTACACCCTTTAGTTTCAATAGATTGTTCAGTTCGATGTAATCGCGGTCTAATTCAAATTGCAGGTGTTGCACAGGTTTACTCTTTCTCGTTAGGCGTTTTTAGAGTGTGCAGATTTAGCGCCACGGTGGTTTCTTGGTTCGATAGCCAAATCTGTCCCTCTTGCACTGTACATTGCAAGCTCATGTTGCGTGCAGCCAGCGCGGCCAAGGCTTGGCTATGTTCGGGCGCGAGTTGCCAGACCGTTAAGTGCGCGAAACGCGCCACTTTATCTGCCATGCCTTTCCACCAAATATCGGCGCTGTGACTATAAGCCAGTACGACTACTTGGGATGCCCGGGCGCAAGCTTTACGAATGCGGCTTTCGTCGGGCTGACCCACATCAATCCAACAATCAATCGTGCCCGTGAGGTCCTTTTGCCAAAGGTCCGGTTCGTCCACATCGGATAGCCCTTTGGTAAAACTCAAATACTCATGGGCATAGCAGGCAAAAGCAAGCACGCGCACCATCAAACGCTCTTCCGTTTCGGAAGGATGGCGGGCCAGCGTAATGGCATGGTCGGCGTAGTAGCCGCGATCCATATCAGCAATGCTGAGGGTGGCTTTGTATATAGTTGCTTTGAGGGCCATGTTTTTATGTGCACTTCTATAAATTTATTTTTCGGGCGAATTGCTTTGTCGCATGCTCGCTCATGCTTCGCTGTACTTCTATGTACTATCTCAGCTTTCGCTGTGCGCCTCCTCGCACCGCATGTGAATACTGAGCCCGAAATTCTATATTTCTAGAAGGCCCATTTATGATTTGGATGCAGATAATTAGCGCTTAATTTGACGCTGTACAGCCGCCAGATGCTGACGAAACTTTGCCGCGTTTTGAAAACCGATCACGCGGGCACCGGGTATTTCTTTACCCTGTGCATCAAAGAACACAATACCTGGTGGGCCAAAGAGATTAAAGCGCTTGAGTAGGGCCTGATCTTCAGCATTATTTGCGGTCACATCGACTTGAATCCAGAGCGTATCGGCAAGGGCTGCTTGCACAGCGGGGTCGCTGAAAGTAAAGCGTTCCATCTCTTTGCATGACACGCACCAATCGGCATAAAAATCCAGAAGCGCTGCACGCTTACCCAGCTTGCCACTGGCTAGGTCTGCTAATAGCGCCTCTAGGGCTTGTTCGTTTTTCACCCGCACAAACGGCAGGCTCACATGCGCAGGTGCTGCGGCGCTGCCACGCAACACGGAAAGGGGCTGCAACACATCGCGCCCACCGGCGGCCACGCCCACTAATTCGATCGCGCCCACTAAGCCTAGGACAATACCTAACCATTGAAAAAACTGCGCTTTGCCGCCAGCATGCGGCGGCAATTTCTGCCAGGCACGCAATACCACGGCCATACCCAACAGCAGTAAACCCACCCCTGCCGGCCACACCCAATCGGGGAGCAAGGGCTGCACCATCCACAGCGCCACGCCCAACAACAGCAGACCAAATACGTGCTTAATTTGGTTCATCCACGCACCCGCTTTCGGTAGCCAGTGCCCCGCAGAAGCACCGAGAATCAGCAAGGGTACGCTCATCCCTGAAGCTATGGAGAAGAGCGCAAGGCCGCCACGTACTGGATCGCCAGACTGACTGATGTACAGCAACACACCCGCCAGTGGTGGCGCTACACAAGGGCCAACCATGAGGCCCGAGAGCACGCCCATGACAAACACACCCAGTGCTTGCCCTCCAGACTGACTTTCTAAGTGGCCATGTAAACGGTGACGGAGAAAGGCTGGCAGCTGTAGCTCATACCAGCCAAATTTAGAGAGTGCTAAGGCCGTCAACACCAGCGCAAAGCTAATCAAGGCCGCTGGAGTTTGGAGTAGTTGTGCTAACCCTTGCCCAGCCAGGCCAGCAGCCACGCCGAGCATGGTATAGACCAAGATCATGCCCAGGCTATACCAGAGGGCAAGCTGAAACGCCCGCCAGGGATGGGGATGCGCTTTGTTACCCACTACATCGCGGCCACTGATTATCGAGGACAAAATCGGTAGCATCGGTAGCACACAGGGGGTAAAGGCGAGCAGTAAGCCGAGGCCAAAGAAGATTGGCAAGGCCAGCCAGAGGGAGCGACTGGCCAGGATGGATTGTAGTTGCCCGCTTTCGTCGAGTACGACCTCTGTCTTACCCGTTTGGCCGAATGACGATTGGTCAGTGTTTGCTGGCGCGCGTTGCCCTCGCGGGGGATAGGCAATCTGGGTGGTTTGAGGGGGGTAACACAATCCAGCATCAGCACAGCCCTGTGAAATCAGGCGCAACGCCTGTAGCGGCAGGGCTTGCGTCGATTCGGGCTGGGTGACCACTAGCGTAAACCGCAAGTCATCACGGTAAATTTCCAGCGTTTTATTAAAGGTTTCATCAAAGTGTGGCTTACCCACGGGCAAGGCCGCCGTAATCTTGCTGCCGGCAGGATCGCTCTGCCAGTCAAAGCGCTCACGATACAAATAGTAGCCGGGGGCAATTCGATAATGAACTTGCAGGGTTTGTTCATCGAGCCATTCTGTTTGAAGTTTGAAGGCGTCCTGTGGCGCTAGAAATTCCGTCGCCGTTCCTTTACCAAACCAGGCCTCCGCCAGGGTTGGAACAACCAACAGGGTTAAGGTGAGCCAGATTAGGGCAAAGCGGCACAGAGATGAAGAATGAATAGTACGCATGGTTAAACAATGACGGGGCTGGGTGGGATGGTCATGCGGGCGACCCAGTCAAGATATTCGGGCAGTCCTTGGGTGACGGGCACCGCGACTATTTCTGGCAGTTTGTAAGGATGACTTGCCCGCAGCAAGGTTTCAACTTGCGGATAAGCTCGTGCTGTTGTCTTTAACATGAGCGGGATTTCCGTCGCACGCTCGACCTTGCCTTCCCATTCGTACCATGACTGCACCGGGGCCAGTAGGTTCACGCAGGCAGCGGCCCTCGCAGCAATGAGCGTTTGTGCAGCGAGCTCGGCACTTTGCTGATCGGGAAAATTTGACCATACAATCAACATTTGCTCACTGGCAGTGCCCATCTCATTTTCCTCCTAGTCAACGCTTGTCAGTGGAAATAATGTATCTCGCACAGGCTCATGGCGCCCTGGCAAATAAAAAGGCCAGCGATTTGCTGGCCTTCTATTGTACGCGCTCAACTCAAGTTATGCTGCGGACTCAGTTGGGGCAGCAGCATCGGTTTCTGGCCGATCGAGTAGTTCAACATAGGCCATCGGCGCTTTATCGCCAACGCGAAAACCCATTTTCAGGATACGCAGGTAACCACCGGGGCGGTTTGCAAAACGCGGGCCGAGTTCATTAAACAGCTTCAACACCACGTCGCGATCACGCAGGCGGTTAAAGGCCAGACGTTTGTTAGCCACGGTGTCTTCTTTAGCCAATGTGATCAGGGGTTCAACCACGCGGCGCAATTCTTTGGCTTTAGGCAGGGTTGTTTTGATCGCTTCATGCTGTAGCAAAGAAACAGACATGTTGCGGAGCATAGCCAAACGGTGGCTGCTAGTACGATTTAATTTACGGAGACCATTACGGTGACGCATGTTATTTCCTTTCGAGTTTTAGATCAGCACGCTGGCTGTGGGCCGATTCTTCTATCCCTATTGATACATCGGGCGGTTCGGTAGAGTGACGACTATAACTAACAATTTACACTACGGCTATTTGGCAACCTAGGCTACCTAAATTAAGCTTACTTCGGCTACAAACCAGTTCAGCATGCTGTGCTGAACTGGTTTGCAGAATTACTTATCAATGCCTGCGGGTGGCCAATTTTCCAATTTCATACCCAAGGTCAAACCACGCGACGCCAGTACTTCTTTGATTTCGTTGAGTGATTTGCGACCCAGGTTTGGTGTCTTGAGTAATTCGTTTTCGGTACGTTGAATCAAGTCACCAATGTAGTAAATGTTTTCTGCTTTCAAGCAATTGGCTGAGCGCACAGTCAATTCAAGGTCATCAACCGGGCGTAACAACAGTGGGTCTACTTGTGGTGCCCGTGGTGCTTCCACGGACTCTGCCGAGCCTTCCAGTGCTGCAAAGACGGAAAGCTGGTCGACCAGGATGCGGGCCGCTTGGCGCACACACTCTTCCGGCGCGATCACCCCATTGGTCTCAATATTCATGACCAGTTTATCGAGATCTGTACGCTGTTCAACGCGGGCGCTTTCTACCGCGTAACTGACTCGGCTCACGGGAGAAAATGAGGCATCAAGAACAATCCGACCAATCGCTTTGGTAGGCTCGTCACGGTAGGAACGCAGTGTCCCGGGAACATAGCCACGGCCTTTCTCGACCTTAATTTGCATGTCCAATTTCGCACCTGCAGACAGATACGCAATCAGATGTTCAGGATTGATCACTTCTACATCATGGGGCAGTTCAATATCGGCAGCCGTTACCACGCCTTCGCCTTCTTTACGCAGGGTAACAGTCACTTCATCACGATTGTGCAGCTTGAATACCACCCCTTTGAGGTTGAGCAACAAGTCCACCACGTCTTCACGAACGCCATCAATGGTTGAATACTCATGCACCACGCCCGCAATCTGTACTTCTGTCGGGGCATAGCCAACCATGGAAGACAGTAAAACGCGACGCAGCGCATTTCCCAATGTGTGGCCGTAGCCACGTTCAAAAGGCTCCATCACGACTTTTGCATGATTCGGGCCAAGGGCTTCTACATCGATAACACGTGGTTTTAACAACGCGGTTTGCATGAACAATCCTTTCAATACCCTCGGCTCGTTACACCGATAAGGCTGTGGATGGTTAAAAAATCTGGTGTATATACAATTTGCCTGCTCTAGCCACGACATCTGGTTGGGCAATGAGCAGGCATGCAGCTATTAGCGTGAATACAATTCAACGATTAACTGCTCATTTACGTCTTGCGCCACGTCTGAGCGGTCAGGCGTTGCCTTGAAAGTGCCTTCCATTTTTTTGCTGTCAACGCTTACCCATTGAGGGAAGCCGCTAGACTCTGCCAACTGGAGCGAATCAATAATCCGGGCTTGCTTTTTCGCTTTTTCACGAACGGCAATGATGTCACCCACTTTAACAACGTAGGAAGGAATATTCACCACTTGACCATTAACGGTGAGCGCTTTGTGACCAACCACTTGACGTGCTTCAGCACGAGTGGATGCAAAGCCCATACGATACACAACGTTATCGAGGCGGCTTTCCAGCAATTTGATCAGGTTTTCACCCGTGCTACCTTTAACGCGGTCTGCTTCCGCGAAAACGCGGCGGAACTGGCGTTCTAATACCCCATACATCCGCTTTAATTTTTGCTTTTCACGCAATTGGTTACCGAAGTCTGACGTGCGCGCACCGGAAGTGCGGCCATGCTGGCCTGGTTTGCTGTCAAGTTTGCATTTGGAGTCAAGCGCACGGCGAGTGCTTTTGAGTTGAAGGTCAGTTCCTTCACGGCGGGAGAGTTTACATTTTGGGCCAATATAGCGGGCCATAGTCAGTCCTTTCTTATCTTTGCCGTCTATTGCAACGGGCAGTTAATCTGTCGATTCCACGCGAATCACGATTAACACAATGAAATTAAACAGCAGAAGCTACGTGGTTTTGAAAATACAAAAACCCGGCATCAAAAGATGCCGGGCCGTAATGCAAAATTAGATACGACGACGCTTGGGTGGCCGGCAACCATTGTGCGGCACAGGGGTCACATCGGCAATTTGCGTGATCCGAATGCCCAGGGAATTGAGCGCACGAATGGCAGACTCACGACCAGGGCCGGGACCCTTGATGCGGGCTTCTAAGTTCTTGATGCCGCATTCAACGGCTACACGGCCAGCATTTTCTGCTGCAACCTGTGCCGCAAAGGGGGTACTTTTGCGTGAACCTTTGAAGCCAGCACCGCCTGCAGTCGCCCAAGAAATTGCGTTTCCTTGGCGATCGGTAATGGTGATAATGGTGTTATTGAAAGACGCGTGAACATGCACGATTCCTTCGGAAACATTCTTACGAACTTTCTTGCGCGCACGTTGTGCAGCAGCGGACGGAGCCTTAGCCATAAATCCGATCCTTCTAAATTATTTCTTCAATGTAACGCCAGCTTTACGCGGCCCTTTGCGCGTGCGCGCATTGGTGCGTGTACGCTGACCACGAACTGGCAATCCTTTACGATGCCGTAAACCGCGATAGCAGCCTAAATCCATTAGGCGTTTGATGTGCATCGTGATTTCACGGCGCAAATCGCCTTCGGTGGTAAATTTCGCCACCTCATCGCGCAGACGCTCGAGCTCACTGTCATCGAGGTCCTTCATTTTCTTAGTTACAGGCACACCGGCTGCTACACAGATCAGACGGGCGCGAGGGCGACCAATACCGTAAATGGCGGTTAAACCAATTTCAGCATGTTGGTGGTTAGGGATATTTATCCCGGCGATACGTGCCATAGTTTCCTCTTAACTAACAAATTGGTAGCTGCAATCAGCCTTGGCGCTGCTTGTGGCGAGGATCAGTACAGATCACTCGAACAACGCCGTGACGTTTGATAATTTTGCAGTTCCGGCAAATTCGTTTTACCGAAGCGAGCACTTTCATAATGAACTCCTAATACTTCAATTTGAACCACAAACCGATTAAACCAAGCTCTTATTTGGCACGGAAAACAATGCGAGCGCGTGATAAATCGTAAGGTGTGAGTTCTACCGTTACCTTATCACCAGGCAATATCCGGATATAGTGCATACGCATTTTTCCGGAGATATGCCCAAGCACAACATGGCCATTTTCCAGCTTGACTCGAAAAGTCGCATTGGGCAGGTTCTCAACAATTTCACCCTGCATTTGAATGACGTCATCTTTCGCCATTGCCCAGCTTACCTTTCGCTGCCTTTGAAGTTTGCTTTCTTCAGCAAACTATCGTATTGCTGTGACATAACATAGGCTTGAACCTGTGCCATAAAATCCATCGTCACCACAACAATAATCAATAATGAGGTGCCCCCGAAATAAAATGGGACATTCTTCCACAACAATAAAAACTCTGGCACCAAACACACGAGCGTGATGTAGATGGCTCCAACCAGGGTTAAGCGCAGTAAAATCTTGTCAATGTAGCGAGCCGTTTGTTCACCGGGACGAATCCCAGGTACGAAAGCGCCGCTTCGCTTGAGGTTATCTGCGGTTTCCTTGCTATTAAAAACCAGTGCCGTATAGAAGAAGCAGAAAAACACAATCATGGCCGCGTACAATAAGATGTATACCGGTTGCCCTGGGTGCAGGGTGGCGGCCAAATCCTTGATGATACGGACAACTTGACTACTACTTTCACCACTCGTAAACCAGCCTGCTAGCGTTGCTGGAAATAAAATAATGCTTGAGGCGAAAATCGGTGGAATTACGCCAGCCATATTCAACTTGAGTGGCAAGTGCGAACTTTGCCCACCATAAATCTTATTCCCAACTTGACGCTTGGCATAATTAACCAGAATCTTGCGCTGACCTCGTTCCACAAACACAACAAGCGCCGTTACTGCAAATACCAAACCACAAATCAATATTGCCGCCAATGCGTGTAAAGCGCCGGTTCTAACGAGTTCGAAGAGTCCGGCAATGGCACTTGGCAAACCTGCCGCAATACCCGCAAAAATCAAAATAGAAATCCCGTTACCCAAACCACGCTCAGTAATTTGTTCGCCAAGCCACATCAAGAACATGGTGCCGGTTACTAAGGAAACAACTGTGGTTAACTTAAATCCAATCCCAGGGTTAAGCACCAGACCAGCTTGTGACTGCAAGGCTGTCGCAATGGCTAAAGCCTGAAACAGCGCTAACACTAGCGTAAAGTAGCGCGTGTACTGCGTAATTTTTCGACGCCCTGCCTCACCCTCTTTTTTCAACGCCTCCAGCTGCGGCGATACGACACTCATCAACTGCATGATGATCGACGCCGAGATATACGGCATGATTCCCAGTGTAAAGATACTAAATCGGGATAGCGCGCCACCGGAAAACATGTTGAAAAGGTCAAGAATACCGCCTTTATTACGCTCAAACAAAGCAGCAATTTGAGCAGGATCAATCCCTGGCACAGGGATATGTGTCCCGATTCGGTATACGACTAAAGCCAACAAGAGAAACCATAAACGGCGCTTTAAATCAGCAAAGCGGCTGGTTTGTCCGGTAAGAGCAGGGGTCTTTGCCACACTGAATCCTATACTTAAGCAGCGACTGCGCCGCCAGCGGCTTCAATCGCAGCAAGCGCACCTTTAGTAGCCAGCAAGCCTTTAAGGGTAACTTTGCGAGTCAATTGACCTGATGCAATCACCTTCACAGATTTAATCTGCTCAGCGACCAAACCAGCTTGCTTGAGCGCCAATAAATCTATTTCATCCAATGCGAAACGCTGTAGATCAGCCAGGGTAATTTGGGCGTTCAGTGCTGCAGTCAATGACTTAAAGCCACGCTTTGGCAGTCGACGTTGTAGTGGCATTTGACCACCCTCAAAACCGACTTTATGGTAGCCGCCTGCACGGGATTTTTGACCTTTGTGCCCACGTCCGGCAGTCTTACCCAAGCCAGAGCCAATGCCACGACCTACGCGACGCTTAGCGTGTTTCGCGCCCGCCGCTGGTTTAATGGTATTGAGTTCCATGTTTTTCCTTTATCCTTGAAACACCTTATTGCACAACAGCAACAAGGTAAGAGACTTTGCGAATCATGCCGCGCACAGCTGGCGTGTCTTCCAAAACCGCCGTGCTGTTTACACGGCGTAAACCTAAGCCGCGTACAGTCGCGCGATGTGCTTCACGCGTACCAATCAGGCCACGCACCAGCTTAACCGTTACAGTTTTCTTATCCATCAGACTTTCTCTCCGATTAGGCCAGAATATCTTCAACTGATTTGCCGCGTTTAGCTGCAATTTCAGCTGGAGTGCTCATCGTTGCCAAACCATCTAAGGTCGCACGCACCATGTTGTAAGGATTGGTTGAGCCATGACTTTTCGCTACGACGTTGCGGATTCCCATTACTTCAAAGATTGCGCGCATCGGGCCGCCCGCAATAATGCCGGTACCTTCTGCCGCAGGGGCAATCATGACGGACGCTGCGCCGTGTTTGCCATGCACTTCGTGTTGCAAAGTGCCATTTTTAAGGGAAACCTTTAGCATGTTACGACGCGCTTGTTCCATTGCCTTTTGAACAGCAACGGGCACCTCACGTGCTTTACCCTTACCCATACCAATACGGCCATCACCATCGCCAACAACTGTTAAAGCCGCAAAGCCTAGAATACGGCCGCCCTTAACCACTTTTGTGACGCGGTTGACCGCAATCATTTTCTCGCGCAAACCATCATCGCGCTCTTCGCCTGCTGCTTTAGCTTGTACTTTTGCCATCGTTGTATCCTTAGATCGTCATGCCGCAGGGTTAGAACTGCAGGCCACCTTCGCGCGCCGCCTCAGCCAGGGCCTTGATGCGGCCGTGGAAGCGGAAGCCAGCACGGTCAAAAGCCACCTGTGAAATGCCTGCTGCCTTTGCTTTTTCGGCCAAGCGCTTACCAACTAGCGCTGCTGCATTGATATTCCCACCCTTGCCTGACACACCAGCGAGAGATTGGCGAATCTCAGCCTCAACCGTTGATGCACTGACCAGTACGCGATCCCCTTCGGGAGAAACAATACTGGCATACACATGCAAATTCGTACGATGTACCGTTAAGCGATTGGCCTTCAGCTGGGCAATTCGTGCTCGCGTCTGGCGGGCACGGCGTAAACGTGAATCTTGCTTATTCATAATTCAATCCTTTACCAAGAACGCAGGTTATTTCTTCTTGGTTTCTTTCAGAATCACAGTTTCATCGGCGTAGCGGACACCTTTGCCTTTATAGGGCTCTGGCGGACGATAGGCACGCACTTCAGCGGCGACCTGACCGACCTTCTGTCTATCTGCACCCTTGATCAAGATCTCTGTGGGAACAGGGGTTTCCGCCTTAACGCCGGCCGGCAATTTATAAACCACCGGGTGCGAAAAACCGAGAGACAAATTGAGTGATTCGCCTTGGGCTTGTGCTTTGTAACCCACCCCAACGAGTGTCAATTTACGCTCAAAGCCTTTTGTCACCCCAGTGACCATGTTGGCGACCAAAGCGCGGTAGGTACCACTTAGAGCACCCGCCTCACGCGAATCATTGGCAGCAGCAAAGGTTACTTGACCAGCATCAATCTTAATTTCTACCGCCGCGTTGATGGCTTGAGTAAGCGTACCCAGGGGACCCTTTACCGTAATTTGGCCATTAGCGACATTAATTTCAGCGCCTTGCGGCACTACTACGGGGTTCTTTGCAACACGTGACATAATCTTCTCCTTGACCCGATTACGCAACGTAGCAAATGACTTCACCGCCGACGCCAACACTGCGCGCCTTACGGTCTGTCATTACACCCTTGGGCGTTGAAACGATCGCCACCCCTAAGCCATTCATTACTTCGGGCAGCTCGTCGCGCCCCTTGTAAATGCGAAGACCAGGCTTGGAAACACGCTCCAGACGTTCAATCACGGGACGGCCAGAATAATATTTCAGTCCAATCTCTAACTCGGCCTTACCTTGCGCTTCATTAACTTTGAAGCCGTCGATATAACCTTCATCCTGCAAAACTTTTGCAATTGCCAGCTTCAGCTTGGAAGAAGGCATGCTGACACTCACTTTGTCAACCCGCTGCGCATTACGGATGCGAGTTAGCATATCAGCGATAGGATCGCTCATGCTCATGCTGTCTCTCCTTGCTTACCAGCTTGATTTTGTAACGCCAGGCAACTCTCCACGAAATGCCATTTCGCGGATCTTGAGGCGACACAAACCAAATTTACGATACACACCACGGGGACGACCTGTCACCGAGCAACGATTACGCTGACGGGTAGGGTTCGCATTACGCGGCAACTTTTGCAATTTCAGACGAGCTTCAAAACGCTCATCTTCGCTTTTGCTTTGATCATTAATTACAGCCAACAACGCATCACGTTTGGCAGTAAATTTTTTGACAAGCTCAGCACGCTTGACTTCACGGTTGATCAGTGCGAGTTTGGCCACTGTTCACCCCCTTTAGTTACGGAATGGGAATTTAAAGGCAGACAGAAGCGCTTTTGCCTCTTCGTCCGTCTTTGCGGTGGTGGTCACACTAATATTGAGACCACGCAGCGCATCAATTTTCTCGTATTCAATTTCCGGGAAAATGATCTGCTCTTTAACGCCCATGTTGTAGTTACCACGGCCATCAAAAGCGCGCCCAGAAACACCACGAAAATCACGAACGCGAGGTAGCGCAATGGTTACCAGGCGGTCCAGAAATTCATACATACGGGCACCGCGCAAAGTCACCATACAACCAATGGGATAGCCTTCGCGAATCTTAAAGCCAGCGATCGCCTTGCGCGACTTAGTCACCACCGGCTTTTGACCTGCAATCTTTGTCAAATCACCGAGCGCATGCTCAATAACTTTCTTATCAGAAACAGCCTCGGATAACCCCATGTTTAAGGTGATCTTGGTAATGCGCGGCACCTCCATGATTGACTTGTAACCAAACTTTTCAATCAGCGAAGCGATAACTTTTTCTTTGTAATACGTTTGCAAACGTGCCATGGCTATTCCTTACGCCTTCACCGCAACAGCTTCGCCATTGGATTTAAAAATGCGGATTTTTTTGCCATCCACAAATTTGAAGCCCACGCGATCAGCCTGCTGCGTAGCAGGGTTAAATAACGCAACATTCGAAACATGTATAGGCATTGTTTTAGTAACAATACCACCCGTTTCATTTTTCATTGGGTTGGGGCGCTGATGTTTTTTGACTTGATTCACACCCTCTACCAGGACATGCTCAACATCAACTCGCTCCAGCACCACACCACGGCGACCGCGGTCTTTGCCCGTTAAGACAATAACCTCATCACCTTTCACAATCTTATTCGCGCTCATGACAACCTCACAGCACTTCTGGAGCCAATGAAACGATTTTCATAAACCGCTCAGTACGCAGCTCGCGCGTAACGGGGCCGAAAATACGGGTTCCGATTGGCTCCAACTTGGCATTCAGCAACACCGCTGCATTACCATCAAATTTAATGAGCGACCCATCACCACGGCGTACACCTTTAGCAGTGCGCACAACCACGGCATTGTAAATATCGCCCTTCTTAACGCGACCGCGTGGCGCCGCATCCTTGACACTCACCTTGATAATGTCACCAATGCCCGCATAGCGACGCTTTGAGCCACCCAACACCTTGATGCACATAACAGAACGAGCACCCGTGTTGTCGGCTACATCCAACAACGATTGCATTTGAATCATGATCTCTTTCCCAACTTAATCTGCAAGCAAACACTTGACAGTCAGTCTTGGCCCCAAGTTTGGGTCGACGGCCCAGTACAAACCGGACCAGTTGCTTGCCGCGAGTCGCCGTTCAGCGCCGCAGCACTTTCTTACTTTGTGCAAGAAAGTCCAGCAATATAACATGCTATCGCTGGACCTGCAAGCACAATTTAGATAGCGCGTGATGCTTCGATCAATTTAATCACCGTCCAAGCTTTTGTTTTTGCTAGGGGGCGGGACTCTTGAATCTCGACAGTGTCGCCTTCTTTGTACTGATTGGTTTCATCGTGCGCATGGTACTTCTTCGAACGCACGATCACCTTACCGTAAAGAGGGTGCTTTACTCGACGCTCAACCAGTACCGTGACCGTTTTGTCCATTTTGTCGCTCACAATGCGGCCAATCAGGGTTCGTTTCAACGATGTTTGCTCGGTCATGTTCATACTCACTTCTTAGAGGCTGCTTCACGCAGCACAGTCCGCACACGGGCAATATCGCGACGCACTTTAGTTAACTGGCTCGTATTGCCGAGTTGCTGTGTCGCATGCTGCATTCTTAAATTGAAATGCGCCTTAAGCAACTCGTTTAACTCTTGCTGCAAGCCAGCAGCGTCTTTACTGCGTAATTCACTTGCCTTCATGCTTACACTCCCACTTGACGTGTAACGAATACACACGGAATGGGCAATTTAGCTTCTGCGAGGCGAAATGCCTCGCGCGCTAATTTCTCATCCACGCCATCCATCTCATACAACACTTTGCCTGGCTGAATTTCAGCGACATAGTACTCAGGATTCCCCTTACCGTTACCCATCCGCACTTCAGCTGGCTTTTGGGAAATAGGTTTATCAGGGAAAATCCGAATCCAGATGCGGCCACCACGTTTGATGTGCCGAGTCATGGCGCGACGGGCAGCTTCAATCTGGCGCGCGGTTAAACGACCACGGCCAATTGCCTTTAAGCCAAAATCACCAAAGGCGACGCTCGTACCACGGCTGGCTAATCCCGTGTTGCGGCCTTTTTGTTCTTTGCGGTATTTTCTACGTGCCGGTTGCAGCATAATTATTCTCCTGCTTCCTTGGTTGCCTCAGGCGCAACAGCTTTACGCACGCGCTTGGCAACGGTTGGCGCTGGTTTAGCCTCGGCATTGTCTGCCTCAACTTTTTTCGCTCTTGGGTTACGGCCAGCGGGCTTACGGGTATTACGAGGACGCGCTTCTTTTTCGGCCTCTGGTGCGGCAGCAGCAGGAGTGCCATCATTGCGGCCCAGTGTATCGCCTTTATAAACCCACACCTTGAGACCAATGATCCCGTAGGTGGTTAACGCTTCTGAAGTACCGTAGTCGATGTCGGCACGTAGTGTATGAAGGGGCACACGACCTTCGCGGTACCACTCGGTACGCGCAATCTCAATCCCGTTCAAACGACCGGAGGCCATCACCTTAATGCCTTGCGCACCAAGACGCATAGCATTTTGCATAGCACGCTTCATAGCACGGCGGAACATAATCCGTTTTTCCAATTGCTGGGCAATTGAATCTGCAATCAACTGAGCGTCAATTTCAGGTTTACGAATTTCTTCAATATTGACATGCACAGGCACACCCATGAGGCGCTGCAGATCAGCCTTCAGCACTTCGATATCTTCACCTTTTTTACCAATCACCACCCCAGGGCGTGAAGAAAATACGGTGATACGGGCGTTTTTGGCAGGGCGCTCAATAAGCACGCGACCAACAGAAGCATTTTTTAGTTTCTTTTTGAGGTATTCGCGTACCTTGACATCCTCGTTCAGCATCTCAGCATAGTTGCCTGCAGCTGCGTACCAACGGGAAGACCAGTTGCGGGATACCGCTAAACGAAAACCGGTTGGATGAATTTTCTGTCCCATCGCGGCTCCTTAATTCCCTACGGTCACAACAATGTGACAGGTTTGTTTTTCGATACGGTTGCCACGGCCCTTCGCACGAGCAGTGAACCGCTTCATTGAAGTCGCCTTATCGACATAGATAGTCTTAACCTTGAGTTCGTCAATGTCAGCACCATCATTATGCTCAGCGTTAGCAATCGCCGACTCAAGCACCTTTTTAATAATGACCGCACCCTTTTTAGGGCTGAAGGTCAAAATATTCAGAGCATGCTCAATCGGCTTACCACGAACCAGGTCGGCCACCAAACGCGCTTTTTGCGCTGACAGGTGTACGCCACGTAATTTTGCAGTCGTTTCCATGTCGTATCCTTATTTTTTGGCCTTTTTGTCTGCCGCATGCCCTTTGAAGGTACGCGTCAGCGCAAACTCACCAAACTTATGGCCCACCATGTTTTCCGTAACATATACCGGGACATGCTGACGACCGTTATGCACAGCAATCGTCAAACCAATAAACTCCGGCAGCACAGTAGAGCGGCGCGACCAGGTTTTGATCGGTTTTTTATCTTTGGTCTCAACCGCAACCAATGCTTTTTTCAGCAAATGATGGTCGCAGAATGGACCTTTTTTAAGCGAACGTGTCATGTTTAGTCACCTCTTACTTCTTGTAGCGGCGCTGAACAATCATGCTGTCAGAGCGCTTGTTAGTACGGGTACGGTAACCTTTGGTTGGCTGCCCCCATGGCGAAACAGGTACACGACCCTCACCAGTACGGCCTTCACCACCACCGTGGGGGTGATCAATCGGGTTCATTGCAGTACCACGAACCGTTGGCCGGACACCGCGCCAGCGCATAGCCCCGGCTTTACCGATTTGACGCAGGTTATGCTCTTCATTGCCAACGACACCAATTGTTGCACGGCAGTCGATGTGCACTTTACGCACTTCACCAGAGCGTAAACGCAACTGAGCGTAAACACCCTCACGCGCCAACAACATAACGGAGGCGCCAGCCGAACGCGCAATTTGCGCCCCTTTGCCAGGCTGCATCTCCACACAATGAATAGTGGTGCCAACGGGGATATTGCGCAGTGGCAAGGCATTACCGACTTTAATCGGGGCCTCAGAGCCATTAACAATTTGCTGGCCGACCACCACACCCTTGGGCGCAATGATGTAACGGCGCTCACCGTCGGCATAACATAGCAGGGCAATGTTCGCACTGCGGTTGGGATCGTATTCAAGACGCTCAACCTTTGCAGGAATGCCATCTTTGTTACGCTTGAAATCCACCAAGCGATAATGCTGTTTGTGACCACCGCCCTTGTGGCGGGTCGTGATGTGACCATTGTTGTTACGACCAGCGTGCTTAGCTTGCTTTTCAAGTAGCGGAGCATAAGGTGCGCCTTTGTGCAACTCTGGATTGACAACTTTAACAACACCACGACGACCAGGCGACGTAGGTTTGACTTTGATCAGAGCCATTATTGCGCCTCCGCAAAGTTAATTTCTTGACCCGGCTTCAGGCAAACGTACGCTTTGCGTTCGTTGTTGCGACGGCCCATAAAACGACCGAAACGCTTAACCTTGCCCTTGACATTTAGCACTTGCACCGATTCAACCTGAACCTTAAAGAGCAACTCAACCGCTGCTTTGATTTCTTGCTTGGTTGCATCAGCCGTGACACGAAAGGCGACTTGCTCATGCTTATCGGCAACCTGAGTCGCTTTTTCGGAAATCACAGGGGCTAACAGCACTTTTAGTAAGCGCTCTTGCTGGAGTGTTGTCAGATTACTCATGCCAGCATCTCCTCAATTTTTGCAATTGCAGACTTAGTGATTAACACTTGCTTGTAGCGAACCAGCGAAACAGGATCAGCCTGCTGAGGCTCCAGCACCAGCAAGTGTGGCAAATTGCGTGCAGCCAGATACAGATTCTCATCTACCGTATCTGTGATCACCAAAACTGATTGGAGGCCCATTGCCTTGAGTTTTTCAGCAACCAGCCTGGTTTTTGGTGCCGCCACAGCAAATTGATCAACTACTGCCAAACGACCATCGCGAGCCAACTGCGAGAAGATCGAGCATAAGCCAGCGCGATACATCTTTTTGTTGACCTTATGACTAAAGTTCTCATCTGGCGAATTGGGGAATATACGACCACCCCCACGCCACAGCGGCGACGAGGTCATCCCGGCACGAGCACGGCCCGTACCTTTTTGACGCCAAGGTTTTTTGGTTGAGTGGTTAACTTCTTCACGGTCTTTTTGCTTACGGTTACCGCTGCGCGCATTCGCTTGATAAGCCACCACCAGCTGGTGAACCAGAGCTTCATTGTATTCGCGCGCAAAAACAGTATCTGCAGCAGCAACATTAGCTGCGGCCTGACCTTGTTCATTTAGGAGCTTGAGTTCCATCGCCACTCCTTATGCTTTGACAGCGGGACGCACAACGACGTCGCCACCTTTATGGCCAGGGACCGCCCCCTTGACCAACAACAATCCACGAGCAACATCAACGCGAGCCACTTCCAGATTCAACACAGTACGCTGCTCCGCACCATCATGACCGCTCATGCGCTTACCCGGGAAAACACGACCCGGATCTTGCGCCTGGCCAATAGAACCAGGCACATTGTGTGAACGCGAGTTACCGTGCGAAGCACGGCCAGAACCGAAATTGTGGCGGGCGATGGTACCAGCAAAACCCTTACCCAGAGTGACGCCCGTGACGTCCACCTTTTGACCCGCTTGAAAGAGGTCAACACCAATCACTTGACCCGCTTTCAGCTCAGCCACTTTTGCAGCATCAATTCGGAATTCTTTAAGCGCACTGCCCGCCTCAACACCCGCTTTCGCATAATGTCCGGCTGCAGCTTTATTGACACGAGAAGCGCGACGGACACCGTAAGCAACCTGCACCGCAGTGTAGCCATCCGCTTCATTCGTCTTGATTTGCGTCACTCGGTTGTTTGACACGTCCAGCACAGTGACAGGAATTGAATCGCCATCATCCGTGAAAATACGGGTCATACCAACCTTGCGACCGATCAGTCCAAGGCTCATTTTTTTCTCCATTCCCGATTACGATTGATCGGGGCCAAATTTCGCACGATAAAACAACGCCATATCGTGCCACATAATAAATTTACTCGCC
This sequence comes from Parvibium lacunae, assembly GCF_003335215.1. Lineage (GTDB taxonomy): Bacteria > Pseudomonadota > Gammaproteobacteria > Burkholderiales > Burkholderiaceae_D > Parvibium > Parvibium lacunae. The sequence goes on from NZ_QPGB01000006.1 coordinate 129,338, forward strand.
AAACTTGACGAGAAAGCCCACCATGATAGCAGGCTAATAAAATAAACTCAAGCAATTACTGTAATTTGATTTCAACGTCTACGCCGGCAGGTAAATCCAGTTTCATCAATGCATCAACTGTTTTGTCTGTTGGGTCAACAATATCCATTAAACGCTGGTGCGTACGGATCTCTAACTGATCGCGTGAGGTTTTATTGACGTGAGGCGAGCGCAAAATATCGAATTTAGCGATCCGCGTGGGTAGCGGAACAGGCCCGCGCACCACCGCACCCGTGCGCTTGGCTGTATCAACAATTTCAGCCGCTGATTGGTCAATCAGTTTGTAGTCAAACGCTTTCAAACGGATACGAATTTTTTGGTTTTGCATGATAAATCCTTAAAGAGCGAAGAGGCTTATGCCTCGATAACACTGACCAGTCGGATTCACGCGACTGGTCAGCCAGAGAATTACGCCTCGATTTTAGCGACGACGCCGGCGCCGACGGTACGGCCACCTTCACGGATCGCAAAACGCAGACCTTCTTCCATCGCGATGGGAGCAATCAATTCCACTTTCATCGCAATGTTGTCACCAGGCATCACCATTTCAGTACCTTCAGGTAACGCGATGCTGCCGGTTACGTCGGTGGTACGGAAGTAGAACTGCGGACGATAGCCATTGAAGAAGGGGGTATGACGACCACCTTCGTCTTTGGAGAGAATGTAAACCTCAGCACTGAATTTGGTGTGTGGAGTGATTGAACCAGGCTTGGCCAATACTTGACCGCGCTGAACGTCTTCACGCTTGGTACCACGCAGCAGGATACCGACGTTGTCACCGGCTTGACCTTGGTCGAGCAGTTTGCGGAACATTTCTACACCGGTACAGGTGGTTTTCTGGGTGGCGGCGATACCGACGATTTCGATCTCTTCGCCAACTTTGACAATCCCGCGCTCAACACGGCCGGTCACCACGGTACCACGACCAGAGATGGAGAATACGTCTTCGACGGGCATGAGGAAGGCGCCATCTACGGCACGCTCAGGAGTGGGGATGTAGGTGTCGAGGGCTTCAGCCAGTTTCATGATGGCTTGTTCGCCGAGTTCGCCTTTGTCGCCTTCGAGGGCGAGTTTAGCGGAGCCTTTGATGATGGGGGTGTCATCACCAGGGAAGTCGTATTTGGAGAGGAGCTCACGCACTTCCATTTCGACCAGCTCGAGCAGTTCTGCATCATCCACCATGTCGGCTTTGTTCAGAAAGACGATGATGTAGGGCACGCCAACCTGACGGGACAGGAGGATGTGCTCACGGGTCTGGGGCATGGGGCCGTCAGCGGCGGAGCACACGAGAATCGCGCCGTCCATTTGGGCTGCGCCAGTGATCATGTTTTTAACATAGTCAGCGTGACCAGGGCAGTCTACGTGGGCGTAGTGGCGGTTCTCGGTTTCGTATTCAACGTGGGCGGTGTTGATGGTAATACCACGTGCTTTTTCTTCAGGCGCTGCGTCAATCTGGTCGTAGGCTTTGGCTTCGCCACCAAATTTGCTCGATAGCACGGTCGTGATCGCCGCTGTCAGCGTCGTCTTACCATGATCCACGTGACCAATCGTCCCCACGTTTACGTGCGGTTTCGTCCGTTCAAACTTTTCCTTTGCCATTTCTCTATCCTTTCAATGCTCCCCCATCCAGGCTGCGCCGAGACGGGAGGAAGTTGATTCAAAATTATTTGGTTTTCGCTGCAATCACGGCATCTGCCACGTTTTTCGGGGCTTCTGCATAGTGTTTAAATTCCATGGTGTACGTTGCACGGCCTTGCGTCAATGAACGTAAGGTCGTGGAGTAGCCAAACATTTCCGACAGCGGCACTTCAGCTTTAATCGCTTTACCGCCACCAACCATGTCATCCATGCCTTGCACCATACCGCGACGGGAAGAAAGATCGCCCATGACGGTACCTGCGTAGTCTTCTGGGGTTTCCACTTCCACGGCCATCATCGGCTCGAGCAACACAGGGCTAGCTTTACGGCAACCATCTTTGAACGCCATGGAACCCGCCATACGGAAGGCATTTTCGTTGGAGTCAACGTCGTGGTAAGAACCAAAGAACAAGGTTACTTTCACATCCACCACAGGGTAGCCTGCAACCACACCGGCGTTGAGCGCCTCTTGCACACCCTTGTCAACTGCAGGGATGTACTCACGGGGCACCACACCACCTTTAATCGCGTCGACGAACTCGTAACCTTTACCAGGCTCGTTCGGCTCGATTTTCAATACAGCATGGCCGTACTGACCGCGACCACCGGATTGCTTAACGAACTTACCTTCGCTCTCTTCGCAGACTTTACGAATCGTTTCGCGGTAGGCCACCTGGGGTTTACCCACGTTAGCTTCCACACCGAATTCACGCTTCATACGGTCCACAATAATTTCGAGGTGAAGCTCGCCCATCCCGGCAATAATCGTTTGACCAGACTCTTCGTCGGTACGCACGCGGAAGGAAGGATCCTCAGAAGCCAAGCGCTGCAAGGCGATACCCATTTTTTCTTGGTCAGCCTTGGTTTTTGGCTCAACTGCTTGCGCAATCACCGGCTCAGGGAACTCCATGCGCTCCAGCGTCACGATGGAATCTGGATCACACAGGGTTTCACCCGTGGTCACTTCTTTCAAGCCCACACATGCAGCAATATCGCCCGCACGGCATTCTTCGATCTCTTCACGGTTGTTCGCATGCATCTGCACGATACGACCGATCCGTTCTTTTTTACCCTTAATCGGGTTGTAAACGGTATCGCCCTTGCTCAACACGCCGGAGTACACGCGCACGAAGGTCAATTGACCAACGAAGGGGTCAGTCATCAACTTAAATGCCAACGCAGAGAATTTCTCGTTGTCATCTGACTTGCGCGTCACGTCTTTTTCGTCTTCATCCGTACCTGCAACAGGTGGAATTTCAACGGGGGATGGCAGATACTCAATCACAGCGTCCAACATAGCCTGCACGCCCTTGTTTTTAAACGCAGAGCCACACAGCATAGGCTGAATTTCGCCCGCAATCGTACGCTGACGGATCGCGGCCTTAATCTCTTGCTCGGACAAATCACCGGTTTCTAGGTATTTGTTCATCAAGTCTTCATTGGATTCAGCAGCCGATTCCACCAACTTCTCGCGCCACTCGTTACAGACATCCACGAGGTCCGCAGGGATATCGCCGTATTCAAACTTCATCCCTTGGCTAGCCTCATCCCACCAGATGGCTTTCATCTTGACGAGATCAACCACGCCTTTGAAGTTTTCTTCAGCACCAATCGGCACCACCATCGGCACGGGATTCGCGCGCAGACGGGTTTTCATTTGCTCAACGACCTTGAAGAAGTTAGCACCAGTACGGTCCATCTTGTTCACGAAGGCCAAGCGGGGCACTTTGTACTTGTTAGCCTGACGCCATACGGTTTCAGACTGGGGCTGAACACCACCCACGGCACAGTAAACCATACAGGCACCATCCAGCACACGCATAGAACGCTCCACTTCAATCGTGAAGTCAACGTGACCGGGGGTGTCAATAATGTTAACGCGGTGCTCAGGGAACTGGCGCTCCATGCCGCTCCAGAAACAGGTGGTCGCCGCAGAGGTAATGGTAATCCCACGCTCTTGCTCTTGCTCCATCCAGTCCATGGTTGCTGCGCCGTCGTGCACTTCACCAATCTTGTGGTTCACGCCGGTATAAAACAGAATACGCTCAGTCGTCGTGGTTTTACCCGCATCAATGTGCGCGGAAATACCAATGTTACGGTAGCGTTCAATCGGGGTCTTGCGAGCCATGATTTAACTCTCGATTTATTTAAGGTTATTTCGGCTGCAGCGAGCGCCGCACAGTGCAGGCGCGCCGCCACAGGTAGTACCGCTAGTACAGCGAGGCGGCGCAACACACACGGTGCAAGCGCAGCCAGCCGAAATTAGAAGCGGAAGTGCGCAAAGGCCTTATTCGCCTCCGCCATACGGTGCACTTCATCACGCTTTTTCACTGCGGCGCCACGGTTTTCAGCCGCATCCAGCAATTCACCAGCCAAACGCAGACCCATGGTTTTTTCGCTGCGCTTTTTCGCAGCCTCACGCAGCCAGCGCATTGCCAACGCCAAGCGGCGAGAAGGACGCACCTCAACGGGCACTTGGTAGTTCGCACCACCGACACGGCGGCTCTTGACCTCAACGCTTGGCTTAACATTACCCAATGCCGCCTGGAAAACCTCAACAGGATCCTTCCCTGTCTTAGTTTGCACCTGCTCAAACGCACCATAAACGATGCGCTCAGCAACGGCTTTTTTACCATCCAACATGATGGCATTCATGAATTTTGACACTTCTACATTACCGAATTTTGGATCCGGCAAAATTTCCCGCTTCGGGACTTCGCGACGACGTGGCATTGCACATCCTTTCAATCATTCGTTTTACTCACGGGATTACCCAGCGGCACCAGCCAGATGAGCAACCACTCACTCTCTAACAGACTCTACGGCTTAGCCTTTTTTGGGCCGCTTCGCACCATACTTGGAGCGAGCTTGTTTACGATCTTTCACGCCTTGCAAGTCAAGAGAACCGCGGACAATGTGATAACGCACACCCGGCAAGTCTTTTACACGACCACCGCGAATGAGCACGACCGAGTGCTCTTGCAAGTTGTGGCCTTCACCGCCAATGTAGGAAATCACTTCAAAGCCGTTAGTCAAACGCACTTTAGCCACCTTACGTAGCGCAGAGTTAGGCTTTTTAGGCGTTGTTGTGTAAACACGGGTGCAAACCCCGCGCTTCTGCGGGCAATTCTCCAGCGCAGGAGACTTGCTCTTAATAACTTCTGTACTGCGGCCTTGCCGCACCAGCTGATTGATTGTTGGCATATTAATCTCTTAAAAAAGTAAAGAGGCCTTGCTTCCGTCGAATTAGACAGAGACAGAAGATAAAAAAGGATGGACTAGTGCACGACCCGAATACCGCCAGATAGGCAGCAGAGCACGCGAACGCCTGCATGTCACCATGCGATGCACCTTGCAAACAAGGCACCAGCGCCAACCACGTCATTCTTTAACAATATCCGTCAATCTTGTTACACAATCGATTGCCCGGAATATGGGCATTGAAAAAGAAGGTCTTGAATTATGCACGCCGGGTAAATCTTTGTCAATCCCTTGGTGGGTTTACCTAGCAGGCGTTTGCGCTAGACAATGTTAACAAAATAAAAACGGCCAGCAATGCTGGCCGTTTTTATTCGCGAGATGCAACACTTACTCTGCTGCATCTCCCGGCTCAGGTGCCGCGAACAGCGCCTCTGCATTGGCTAGCGCCTGGGAGCTAGCAGACTCTCGTGCGGCCGCTTCCGCCGCCGCATTAGCCGCGTACTCTTCGGCCTCAATGCCTTCTTTAACCTTGCGAGCGCGGTGGTAAGCCAGGCCTGTACCAGCAGGAATCAGGCGGCCCACGATCACGTTTTCCTTCAAGCCGCGCAGATCATCTTTCTTGCCCATGATCGCTGCTTCTGTCAACACGCGGGTAGTTTCCTGGAAGGACGCAGCGGAGATGAAGGAATCGGTCGAGAGGGACGCCTTGGTAATACCGAGCAGTACGTTTTCATACAGTGCTGGCGTTTTACCTGCAGCGACAACGGCATCGTTCTCATCCAACATTTCGGAACGCTCTACTTGTTCGCCAGTAATGAAGCTGGTATCACCCGGCTGCGTGATCACGACACGGCGGAGCATTTGACGCACAATCACTTCGATATGTTTGTCATTGATTTTTACCCCTTGCAAGCGGTAAACATCCTGCACCTCATCGACGATATAACGCGCTAAGGCTTCGATCCCCAAGAGACGCAAGATATCTTGTGGGTCAGCAGGGCCGTCGACGATGGACTCCCCTTTGTTGACGACTTGGCCATCATGCACGAGCACATGTTTTTCTTTAGGAATCAAGAATTCGTGGGCATTGCCATCAAGATCAGTAATCACTAGGCGCTGCTTACCTTTAGTATCTTTACCAAAAGAAACGGTACCCGTCACTTCTGCCAGGGTGCCCGCATCTTTCGGCGAGCGGGCTTCGAACAGCTCTGCCACTCGGGGCAAACCGCCGGTAATGTCACGGGTTTTCTGACTTTCTTGCGGAATCCGCGCCAACACCTCACCAACCTGAACGGGTTGACCATCTTTCACGGTAATCAAGGCCCCGACAGGGAAACCAATATTCACGATGTGATCGGTACCAGCAATCTTGACTTCTTCGCCTTTATCGTTGAGTAGCTTAACCTGTGGACGAACAACCTTGGTTGCGGAACCACGGCGTTTAGGATCAATCACGACTAGCGTAGAAAGACCGGTTACTTCGTCAATCTGTTTAGCGACCGTCACGCCTTCTTCGACGTTCTCGAATTTCACGGTACCGGCGTATTCGGTAATAATTGGGCGGGTTAGCGGATCCCAGGTGGCAAGCTGTGCCCCTGCCTTAACTTGCTTACCATCACCGACCAGCAACGTCGCGCCATAAGGTACCTTGTGACGTTCGCGCTCACGACCATTGTCATCGGTAATAAGGACTTCACCCGAGCGCGAGATAACGACTTGTTCCCCTTTGCCGCTGGTGACATAGCGCATGGTCGCGGTAAAGCGAACGATACCGTTCGATTTGGCTTCCACACTTGACGCAACGGCAGCACGAGAGGCTGCCCCACCGATGTGGAAGGTGCGCATCGTTAACTGCGTGCCAGGCTCACCAATCGACTGGGCAGCAATCACCCCAACAGCTTCACCGGCATTGACCATGACGCCACGACCGAGATCGCGGCCATAACATTTGGCGCATAGGCCATAGCGTGTTTCGCAAGTGAGCGGCGTGCGGACTTTCACTTCATCAATGCCCAATGCTTCGATCGTTTCAACCGCGTCTTCGTCGAGCATGGTCCCGGCTGGATACAACACATCTTGCGTTTCGGGGTGCAACACATCGACTGCCGTCACGCGACCTAAGATGCGCTCAGACAGTTTTTCAATGGTCTCACCACCTTCAACCAAGGCTTTCATCGCGAAACCCTCGGCGGTACCGCAGTCATCTTCGATAATCACCAGATCTTGGGTCACATCGACCAGACGACGGGTCAGGTAACCGGAGTTCGCGGTCTTCAATGCCGTATCAGCGAGACCTTTACGCGCACCGTGGGTCGAGATGAAGTATTGCAACACGTTTAACCCTTCGCGGAAGTTCGCGATGATCGGTGTTTCAATAATCGAGCCATCCGGCTTAGCCATCAGGCCCCGCATCCCGGCCAACTGGCGAATCTGCGCAGCAGAACCACGGGCACCCGAATCTGCCATCATGTAGATGGCATTAAAGGATTCTTGGTCTACTTCATTGCCATGACGGTCTTTAACTTTATCAACCGACAATTGCTTCATCATGGCCTTGCCTACGTCATCGCCCGCTTTACCCCAAATATCGACGACTTTGTTGTAACGCTCCCCTTGAGTGACCAGACCAGAGGTATATTGGTTTTGAATCTCTTTAACCTCTTGCTCTGCCGCATGAATGATGTCAGCCTTTTGCGCAGGGATCACCATGTCGTTCATGGCAATCGAAATGCCGCCACGGGTCGCATAAGAGAAACCGAACTGCAACAGCTTGTCAGCAAAAATCACCGTTTCACGCAAACCGCACTTGCGGAAAGAGGTATTGATGAGGCGTGAAATTTCTTTCTTTTTGAGCGGCTTATCAATGTTCTTAAACGGTAAGCCGGCAGGCAGAATCTCAGACAACAAGGCACGGCCCACCGTGGTTTCATAGCGTACGAGCTGCGTGCTGCGCTCACCGCTTTCGCGATTGATGGTGGTTTCCGGTAAGCGAACTGTAATCCGTGAGCTCAGTTCCACTTCCTGATTATCATAAGCACGGCGCAGTTCTGCCAAATTAGCAAAGACCATCCCTTCGCCCTTGGCATTGATTTTCTCGCGGGTGGTGTAATACAAACCCAATACCACGTCTTGTGAAGGCACAATTGATGGGTCGCCGTTTGCTGGGAAAAGCACATTGTTCGACGCAAGCATTAATGTGCGGGCTTCGGTTTGTGCTTCGAGCGAGAGCGGCACGTGTACCGCCATTTGGTCACCGTCAAAGTCAGCGTTAAAGGCCGCGCAAACGAGCGGGTGCAACTGGATCGCTTTACCTTCAATCAAAACTGGCTCAAACGCTTGAATACCTAAGCGGTGCAGTGTCGGTGCCCGGTTTAACATCACGGGGTGCTCTTTAATCACTTCTTCGAGAATATCCCATACCACTGGGGTTTGGGCTTCGACTTCTTTCTTCGCCGCTTTGATCGTGGTCGCGATGCCCATGGCTTCTAAGCGATTGAAGATGAAAGGCTTGAACAACTCAAGCGCCATCAGCTTGGGCAAACCGCATTGATGCAATTTAAGTTGTGGACCAACGACGATCACCGAACGGCCGGAGTAGTCAACACGCTTACCCAGCAAGTTTTGACGGAAGCGGCCGCCCTTACCTTTAATCATATCGGCCAGCGATTTCAGCGGACGCTTGTTAGCGCCAGTCATCGCTTTACCACGACGGCCGTTGTCCAGTAAAGAATCGACCGCTTCTTGCAGCATACGCTTTTCGTTGCGCACGATAATATCCGGAGCGCGCAATTCCAGCAGGCGCTTCAAGCGGTTGTTGCGGTTAATGACGCGGCGATACAGATCATTCAAGTCTGATGTCGCAAAACGGCCACCATCCAGTGGCACCAGCGGGCGCAGCTCGGGTGGCAGCACTGGCAACACTTCCATGATCATCCAGTCTGGCTTGATGCCTGACTTTTGGAACCCTTCCAAGACTTTTAAGCGCTTTGCAAACTTCTTGATTTTTGCTTCGGACGAGGTTTCAGACAAATCTTTGCGCAATATCTCGACATCACGATCAATATCGATAGAGCGCAGTAATTCGCGGACGGCTTCCGCGCCCATCATCGCCTGGAACTCATCGCCATACTCTTCGACTTTGGCAAGATAATCATCCTCGGTCATGATTTGGCCACGCTTGAGAGGCGTCATGCCAGCGTCAATCACCACAAACGCTTCGAAATACAAGACGCGTTCGATATCACGCAGGGTCATGTCCAACACCATGCCCAGACGGGATGGCAGTGACTTCAAAAACCAAATATGTGCCGTTGGCGAAGCGAGTTCGATGTGGCCCATGCGCTCACGGCGGACTTTTGCCAGCGTGACTTCAACGCCGCATTTTTCACAAATGACGCCACGATGCTTGAGGCGCTTGTACTTGCCACACAGGCACTCGTAATCTTTAATCGGGCCGAAAATTTTGGCGCAGAAGAGGCCGTCGCGTTCTGGCTTAAACGTGCGATAGTTGATCGTCTCTGGTTTTTTTACCTCACCATACGACCATGAGCGAATCTTCTCTGGCGAAGCCAAGCCAATGCGAATCGCGTCAAACTGTTCGTCTTGCTGTACCTGTTTGAACAGATCAAGTAGTGCTTTCATGCATTTCTCCTAGCTACGCTTAGTTACGCTCAAGATCAATATCGATACCGAGGGAGCGGATCTCTTTGACCAGTACGTTAAAGGACTCTGGCATGCCAGCGTCAATCACATGATCGCCTTTCACCAGGTTTTCATAGACTTTCGTCCGACCCGTGACATCATCTGATTTGACCGTCAGCATCTCTTGCAGAACATAGGAAGCGCCATAAGCTTCCAATGCCCACACCTCCATCTCACCGAAACGCTGGCCACCAAATTGCGCTTTACCGCCGAGAGGCTGTTGAGTAACAAGCGAGTATGGGCCAGTCGAACGTGCGTGCATCTTGTCATCGACCAAGTGGTGCAACTTGAGAACATGCATGTAACCAACGGTCACAGGGCGGTCAAACATATCGCCCGTACGGCCATCGTATAGGCGTGCTTGGGTTTTTGTTTCAGTCAGTTGCATGCGTTGGGCGACATCTTCTGGATAAGCTAAATCCAGCATGCGACGAATTTCGCTTTCATGCGCACCGTCAAATACCGGCGTCGCAAACGGCACACCTTTTTTCAGGTTATCAGCGAGCTCCAAGACTTCGTCATCAGATAATTCTTGCAAGTTCTCTTTGCGACCCGTTTCGTTATACAACTGCTCGAGCAGCTTACGCACTTCGGCCGCTTTAGCCTGGCGCTTCAGCATCTCGTTGATGCGTTGACCAATGCCCTTGGCCGCCCAGCCCAAATGGACTTCAAGCACCTGACCCACGTTCATCCGGGAGGGCACGCCGAGCGGATTCAGCACGATATCCATTGGCGTACCGTCTGCCATGTGCGGCATGTCTTCTACCGGTGTGATTTTAGATACCACCCCTTTGTTACCGTGACGGCCCGCCATTTTGTCGCCAGGCTGTAAGCGGCGCTTGACCGCGAGGTAGACCTTAACCATTTTGAGTACACCAGGGGGCAACTCATCGCCTTGCGTTAATTTTTTGCGTTTTTCTTCAAAGGCAGCGTCAAACGACAGGCGCTTCTGCTCGATTGAGTCTTTCACAGCTTCGAGTTGGGCAGCCGCTTCTTCATCCGCGAGGCGAATGTCAAACCAGTGCCACTTCTCGATTTCTGCCAGGTAGTCTTTGCTGATTTTGGTTCCCTTGGCCAGCTTCTTGGGGCCGCCATTGGCCACTTTGCCCTCGAGTAATCGAGCTAGACGAGCAAACGCATCACCCTCAACAATACGCAACTGATCATTCAAGTCGAGGCGATAGCGCTTCAACTCATCATCAATAATCTGTTGCGCACGCTTGTCGCGCTGTACGCCTTCACGCGTGAATACTTGGACATCGATCACAGTCCCGTACATGCCGGAAGGCACGCGCAGTGAGGTATCTTTTACATCGGAGGCTTTTTCACCAAAAATCGCACGGAGCAATTTTTCTTCGGGGGTGAGTTGGGTTTCGCCTTTGGGCGTTACTTTCCCTACCAGCACATCGCCAGCCTGTACTTCTGCACCGATATAGACAATACCGGAATCATCCAAACGGGCCAGTTGACCTTCGGATAAGTTGGAAATGTCTCGGGTAATCTCTTCCGAGCCAAGCTTGGTGTCACGCGCAACTACATTCAATTCTTCAATGTGAATCGAGGTATAGCGGTCATCAGCCACCACCTTCTCGGAAATCAAAATTGAATCTTCGAAGTTGTAGCCATTCCAGGGCATGAAGGCCACCAGCATGTTTTGACCGAGGGCCAATTCACCGATATCCGTCGAAGCGCCATCGGCGACGGCATCGCCTTTGGCAATCACATCGCCACGCTTCACAATCGGACGTTGGTTGATATTGGTGTTTTGGTTAGAGCGGGTATATTTAGTCAGGTTGTAGATATCGACACCCACTTCCCCGGCAACCGCTTCACTGTCGTTGACGCGTACCACAATACGAGTCGCATCAACGTAATCCACAACACCACCACGGCGTGCTAAAACGACCGTGCCGGAGTCTAGTGCGCAGGTCCGCTCAATCCCCGTTCCTGCAAAAGGTTTTTCTGGGCGTAAGCAAGGAACCGCCTGACGCTGCATGTTAGAGCCCATCAAGGCACGGTTTGCGTCATCATGTTCCAAGAAAGGAATAAGCGAGGCTGCAACAGAAACGATTTGGGATGGTGCCACGTCCATGTACTCGACTTGTTCTGGGCCAACCAACACAAATTCACCATTTTGCCGTGAGGATACCAGCTCATCACTCAATTTACCTTTACCATCAATCGCCGCATTCGCCTGGGCAATAATGTATTTCGCCTCTTCAATTGCCGACAGATAGTGAATCTCGTCCGTCACTTTGCCAGCAACGACTTTACGGTAAGGTGTTTCCAAGAAGCCAAACTCATTCAGCCGTGCATAAAGCGCGAGCGAATTAATCAAGCCGATGTTCGGGCCCTCAGGCGTTTCAATCGGGCACACGCGACCATAGTGCGTCGTATGCACGTCACGCACTTCAAAGCCAGCACGCTCACGCGTCAAACCGCCAGGACCAAGCGCAGAAACCCGACGCTTGTGGGTAATCTCAGAGAGCGGGTTGGTTTGGTCCATGAACTGTGACAGTTGCGAAGAGCCAAAAAATTCTTTAATTGCAGCTGAAATGGGCTTGGAATTAATCAGATCGTGCGGCATAAGTTGCTCTGACTCAGCCTGGCCCAAACGTTCTTTCACAGCGCGCTCAACCCGCACTAAACCGGCGCGGAATTGATTCTCTGCCAATTCACCCACGCAGCGCACGCGACGGTTACCCAAGTGATCGATATCATCGACCTCGCCTCGGCCATTACGTAACTCAACCAACAATTTAATGGTGTCGAGAATGTCTTCATTGGTGAGCACCATTGGGCCTTCGCCATTCGGACGATTCAAGCGGCTGTTGACTTTCATTCGTCCAACGCGCGACAGGTCATAAGTTTCTTCGCTGTAGAACAAACGCTGGAACAGTATCTCAACCGCATCTTCTGTTGGTGGCTCGCCAGGACGCATCATGCGGTAAATAGCAACACGGGCTGCAAGTTGATCTGCGGTTTCATCCGTGCGCAGTGTTTGGGAAATGTAGCCACCCCGGTCCAAATCGTTGGTATAGAGCGTTTCAAACTGCTTGATACCCGCTTCCCGTAATTTAGCCAACAAATCTTCGGTCAACTCGTCGTTCGCGTTCGCAACGATTTCACCTGTTTCGGGATCAACAATGCTTTTGGCCAACACGCGGCCCACCAGAAAATCTTCTGGCACATTAATTTTCTTTAAGCCGGCTGCTTGCAGGTCACGGATGTGCTTGGCGTTGATGCGCTTGTCTTTTGGCACCAACACGTTGCCTTCTTTGTCCGTAATGTCGAAACGGGCGGTTTCGCCACGCAGGCGCTCGGCCACTAACTCCATCTGACCGCCATCTTTGAGTAGAGTGAAATGATCGAACTCAAAGAAATTTGCCAGAATTTGTTCTGGATTCAGACCAATAGCTTTGAGCAGAATTGTCACGGGCATTTTGCGCCGACGGTCAACCCGGAAATACAGCAGATCCTTAGGATCAAACTCAAAGTCCAGCCAAGAGCCACGATAAGGGATCATCCGCGCAGAGAAAAGCAATTTACCTGAGCTGTGAGTCTTACCACGGTCATGTTCAAAGAAAACGCCTGGCGAGCGGTGTAATTGTGACACAATCACACGCTCGGTACCGTTGATAATAAAAGAGCCATTCTGGGTCATGAGGGGAATTTCACCCATGTAGACTTCTTGCTCTTTCACTTCTTTGACGGTTGGCTTGCTGGCCTCTTTATCGAGGATAACCAAGCGGACCTTGGCACGCAATGGCGCCGCAAAGGTCAGGCCACGCTGCTGGCACTCATTCACATCAAAGGCAGAATCACCTAAGATGTATTGCACGAACTCTAGCCGCGCAAAGCCATTGTGGCTAACGATTGGGAAAACAGAGGTAAAGGCTGCTTGCAAGCCCTTGTTGTCCCGTTTAGCAACGGGCACACCCGTTTGTAAAAACTCGTCGTAAGACTCTAATTGGGTAGTTAATAGAAAAGGGACATCCAGCACACTGGGGCGCTTCGCAAAACTTTTACGAATGCGTTTTTTTTCGGTAAACGTATATGTCATGTCGGCTCCGTACGTAGCGACTTAAATGGAGAGAATTCCGCACTAAACCCGATTCGGTAACGCCACAGATTTAGAGCCCAACTCTCTAACCCGCCACCCCAAAAGGGGTAGACGCACAAACGACAAAACCCGGAGGCAATCGCCCCCGGGTTAGTGTCGTCAAAAGACTTATTTGAGCTCGGCTTTCGCGCCAGCTTCTTCCAGCTTTTTCTTGGCTGCTTCCGCATCCGCTTTTGCCACTCCTTCTTTGACTGGCTTTGGCGCGCCATCCACCAAGTCTTTCGCTTCTTTCAGGCCCAGGCCTGTAATTTCGCGAACGGCCTTAATGACAGCCACTTTGTTAGAACCGGCTTCTGCCAGAATAACAGTAAACTCTGTCTGCTCTTCTGCAGCAGCAGCGCCAGCACCAGCGCCAGGTGCCGCAGCAACAGCCATTGCTGCTGCAGATACGCCAAACTTCTCTTCGAATGCCTTAACCAAGTCATTCAATTCCATCACCGACATACCACCGACGGCTTCCAGAATGTCTTCTTTGCTAATTGCCATTTGTAAACTCCTAATTAAAAACGTAATGGTTGCGCCATCTGCGCACCGTAAAAACGCTCAGACTTATGCGGTCTCGGCTTGCTTTTTCTCGGCCAGTGCGGCCAACAAACGGGCAAAGCCAGAAACAGGGGCCTGCATAACGCCCAACAGTCTTGCCAACAGCTCTTCGCGGCTTGGGATGTTAGCAAGCGCTTGCACGCCAGCTTTATCCAACAACTTGCCATCAAAAGAACCTGCGCGCAAAACCAGCTTGTCATTGCCTTTTGCAAAGTCACTGAGTACCTTGGGGGCAGCAACAGGATCTGCGGAAAAACCGTAGATCAGTGGGCCAGTCATTTGCTCTGCCAAGCCAGCAAAAGGCGTCCCTTCTACTGCGCGGCGGGCCAACGTATTTTTCAGAACACGTAGGTAAACGCCTTTGGCGCGAGCGTTTTTGCGGAGTGTTGTCAGATCGCCAACCGTGATGCCACGATATTCAGCCACCACGATGCTCTGGGCTTTGGCTACCTCAGCCGAAACTTCAGCAACGATGGCTTGTTTATCTTGCAGATTAAGTGCCACGGTTAAACCTCCAATTAAGTAGCATTAAATGCCACCAGTTCCACATGCGGCGAACCTGACGGTAAAACGTTTTCATCCGGAGACTACCAACATCTTCCTTCGGGGTCGCCATCTACGCTGGGTTAATTTTTAAGACGTGGCAGCTAACTAAAGCGCTCCATCCCCAACGGTCTTTGACGGCTTACTGTGCGGGTATCAACCAACGCAGCAGCCCAAAGCACAACGATTTGCCTCCCGATTAACAAGAGGCAAATCCAATTCTTTTCCCTTACGCAGCCAATGTTTGCGTATCTACGCGCACACCAGCACCCATGGTGCTTGATACAGCGACTTTACGCAGATAAACCCCTTTAGAAGAAGCAGGTTTAGCCTTGTTCAGCGCCTCGATCAAGGCAAGCAGGTTGGTTTTGAGTGCGTCTGCGCCAAATGAGGCGCGACCAATCGTCGCGTGGACGATCCCGGCTTTATCCGTCCGGTACTGCACTTGACCCGCTTTGGCATTCTTCACAGCACCCGCCACATCAGGCGTTACGGTACCTACTTTAGGGTTAGGCATCAGACCACGGGGACCCAGCACTTGGCCGAGCGTACCCACTACGCGCATCGCATCGGGAGACGCGATCACCACGTCGAAATTAATGTTGCCAGCTTTGATTTGCTCAGCTAAATCTTCCATGCCGACGATTTCAGCACCCGCCGCTTTAGCAGCTTCCGCTTTGTCACCTTGCGCAAACACCGCAACCCGAACATCTTTACCGGTGCCAGCAGGCAGCACGACCGAACCGCGTACAACTTGGTCAGATTTCTTGGGATCAACGCCCAACTGAACAGCGATATCAATCGACTCATCAAACTTGGCAGTAGCGCACTCTTTCACTAAAACCAATGCATCCGCCAAAGGATAAAATTTATTACGCTCAACTTTGCTCGCGATCAGTTTTGCACGCTTTGTTAACTTAGCCATTTATACGCCCTCCACAGTAATACCCATACTGCGCGCACTACCAGCAATCGTGCGCACTGCTGCATCCATATCGGCCGCAGTCAGATCAGGCATTTTTGTTTTAGCAATCTCTTCGGCTTGCGCACGGGTCAACTTGCCAACTTTATCGGTATGAGGCTTGGGCGAGCCTTTTTGAATACCAGCCGCCTTCTTGATCAGAATGGTTGCTGGGGGAGTTTTCATCACGAACGTAAAGGACTTGTCCGCGTAGGCAGTAATCACGACTGGAATGGGCAGACCCGGCTCGACGCCTTGAGTCTGGGCATTGAATGCCTTGCAGAATTCCATGATGTTGAGACCGCGTTGGCCCAATGCCGGGCCGATAGGTGGGGAAGGATTTGCCTTGCCCGCAGGGACTTGCAGCTTGATAAAGCCGACAATTTTCTTTGCCATGATGGCTCCTTGTGTTGAGTAGTAACGCTATTGCAATCAGCAACAGCTCCTCGGCGAAAGACTAAGGGGCTTTCGCTTACCCCAGGCCAACACGCGGGTGCGCGTTAGACTTTTTCTACCTGACCAAATTCCAACTCTACCGGCGTGGCACGACCAAAGATCGTGACAGTGACACGCAAGCGGTTTTTCTCGTAATTGACTTCTTCAACCGAGCCATTGAAATCGGTAAACGGGCCGTCTTTAACCCGCACCAACTCACCGACTTCGAACAGCACTTTCGGTTTTGGCTTATCTACGCCATCTTGCATCTGCTGCAAGATTTTTTCGACCTCCTTCGGCGAGATCGGCGCAGGGCGACTACCGCTACCGCCTAGAAAACCGGTGACTTTATTGGTGTTTTTTACCAAGTGCCAAGTCTCATCATTCATTTCCATTTCAACCAGCACATAGCCGGGGAAGAAGCGACGCTCTGTGGTCGCTTTTTTACCGCCCCGCACCTCAACCACCTCTTCTGTTGGCACCAGAATCTGGCCGAACGAATCTTGCATGCCAGCACGGTTGATACGCTCCTGCAAGGCCCGCTGCACACTTTTCTCCATACCCGAATAGGCATGGACCACATACCAGCGCTTGTTTCCTGTCGTCATTATTTTTTCCAACCGAGAATCAAGTCGTACAGCACCCATTCAAGGGTTTTATCTGTTGTCCATAGAAAAATGGCCATCACCACCACAAAAACAAAGACGATTCCGGTCATCTGTAGGGTTTCTTTGCGAGTTGGCCAAACCACTCGCTGCGCTTCACGTATAGCATCCTGACCAAAAGCCCATAGCTGCTTACCGGAAGCCGAGAGAAAAAAAACAATTACACCCAGCACCAAGCCCGCCAACACAGCACCAACACGGGCGGCGACTTGCTGTTCTGGCAAAACATAAAAGCCCACAATGCCAGCCCCGACCAGTAGCGCTGCGAGAGCCACTTTGATACGATCAGCGGTCACATTCACTGTTTCAACACTTGATGCGGACATAGAAATATTCGTGTTAGCCGCGCTTTACAAGCGCAGCAGCATGACATGTGAAGGTTTGGCAGGGGCGGAGGGCATCGAACCCCCAACCTCTGGTTTTGGAGACCAGCACTCTGCCAATTGAGCTACGCCCCTAAACCGTCACAAAACAAAAGCACCCCACCACAAGGCGGGGCGCGCATTGTACTACAAATTACGCCTCGATTTTAGCGACGACGCCGGCGCCGACGGTACGGCCACCTTCACGGATCGCAAAACGCAGACCTTCTTCCATCGCGATAGGGGCAATCAATTCCACTTTCATCGCAATGTTGTCACCAGGCATCACCATTTCAGTACCTTCAGGTAACGCGATGCTGCCGGTTACGTCGGTGGTACGGAAGTAGAACTGCGGACGATAGCCATTGAAGAAGGGGGTATGACGACCACCTTCGTCTTTGGAGAGAATGTAAACCTCAGCACTGAATTTGGTGTGTGGAGTGATTGAACCAGGCTTGGCCAATACTTGACCGCGCTGAACGTCTTCACGCTTGGTACCACGCAGCAGGATACCGACGTTGTCACCGGCTTGACCTTGGTCGAGCAGTTTGCGGAACATTTCTACACCGGTACAGGTGGTTTTCTGGGTGGCGGCGATACCGACGATTTCGATCTCTTCGCCAACTTTGACAATCCCGCGCTCAACACGGCCGGTCACCACGGTACCACGACCAGAGATGGAGAATACGTCTTCGACGGGCATGAGGAAGGCGCCATCTACGGCACGCTCAGGAGTGGGGATGTAGGTGTCGAGGGCTTCAGCCAGTTTCATGATGGCTTGTTCGCCGAGTTCGCCTTTGTCGCCTTCGAGGGCGAGTTTAGCGGAGCCTTTGATGATGGGGGTGTCATCACCAGGGAAGTCGTATTTGGAGAGGAGCTCACGCACTTCCATTTCGACCAGCTCGAGCAGTTCTGCATCATCCACCATGTCGGCTTTGTTCAGAAAGACGATGATGTAGGGCACGCCAACCTGACGGGACAGGAGGATGTGCTCACGGGTCTGGGGCATGGGGCCGTCAGCGGCGGAGCACACGAGAATCGCGCCGTCCATTTGGGCTGCGCCAGTGATCATGTTTTTAACATAGTCAGCGTGACCAGGGCAGTCTACGTGGGCGTAGTGGCGGTTCTCGGTTTCGTATTCAACGTGGGCGGTGTTGATGGTAATACCACGTGCTTTTTCTTCAGGCGCTGCGTCAATCTGGTCGTAGGCTTTGGCTTCGCCACCAAATTTGCTCGATAGCACGGTCGTGATCGCCGCTGTCAGCGTCGTCTTACCATGATCCACGTGACCAATCGTCCCCACGTTTACGTGCGGTTTCGTCCGTTCAAACTTTTCCTTTGCCATCACCGACTCCTTCGCTTAATTTAACTTTCGCTGGATTTAAACCACTACCTAATAACCAAATCACCCAACAGCACCACTGGGCTGCCGCAACACGCGGCGAATGCAATTTGGTGCCCATGGGCAGGATCGAACTGCCGACCTCTCCCTTACCAAGGGAGTGCTCTACCACTGAGCCACATGGGCAAATGCCCTCTCAAGACAACCTAACCTAGACTGGAGCGGGAGACGGGAATCGAACCCGCATCATTAGCTTGGAAGGCTAAGGTTCTACCATTGAACTACTCCCGCCAACATCGCCTACCGTACCGCTAGCTGCACAAGTTTGTTTCGGCTCGTCGCGAAAAAAACTTGCACTGTAATTTGGTGGAGGAGGCTGGATTCGAACCAGCGTAGGCGTAAGCCAACAGATTTACAGTCTGCCCCCTTTAGCCACTCGGGCACCCCTCCGGAGAGAACCGCAGATTATTCTGGATAGCACTGTGCTTGTCAAGCCCGCAGCGTAAAAAAATCCGGCTGACTTGCATCTGCAGCGCAACAACATCGGAAAAATATAGATAAAAACAAGGTTGCCGCCTAAGCAGGCAATAGAACGGGTGGCGCGACCGGCGGGATTCGAACCCACGACCCCTGGCTTCGGAGGCCAGTACTCTATCCAGCTGAGCTACGGCCGCGCAGGCAATGTAGCAAGGGCTCAATATAGACCTACATCTACTGCTGACGCCAAGCATCGACGTCGCTCTGAGCGGAGGCGAAGCATACCTGTTTTTGTACACCACGTCCAATTTATGCCTAATATGCTGGTTTGTCGCCGCAACACACCGGGGGCGACGCGCTGGGATTGTGGCCTAGCGCAGTAGGCACAGCTGGCACGAATAACAATCTGTGTTGCCCTCATCTAGGCTACCCGTGATAACCCCTCAGCAATATTTAGCAAAGCGATTTCCGAAAGCGCTCGGCGCCAGTATAATGCGAGGCTATTTTCCAGTAACTTTAACGAGACGCCGCCATGAGTGACCACGAACACGAATCGTTCATTAAAACGCCCAAACAATTAATTAATCTGGTTATTTTGGCCTTTGTGGTGCCGATTTTTCTGATTATTCTGCTCGCCACGTTCTCGGCTAACAGCACCAAAGACGCCAACCATTCCGCCGCCTACACGCCTGAAGCGATTGCAGAGCGCTTAGCGCCGGTGGCGAAAGTTGAAGTTAAAGGCGCGGGCGGTGCCGCCAGCCTTAAAACCGGTGAAACCGTCTACAAAGAAGCCTGTGCGGCTTGCCATGCAGTGGGGGCCGCAGGTGCGCCTAAGGTCGGTGACGCTGCCGCATGGGGCGGCCGCATTAAGCAGGGCCTGGAAAAATTATTGGCTTCTGCGCTCAACGGCAAAGGCGCCATGCCAGCCCAAAAAGGCGCCTTTGAAGACGCTGAAATTGCCCGTGCCGTGGTTTACATGGCCAATCAATCCGGTGGCAACCTGAAAGAACCCGCCGCTCCCAGCGCAGCTCCCGTAGCAGCGGTTGATGGTAAAAAAGTGTATGAAGCCAACTGTGCCGCTTGCCACACAGCCGGTGCTGCTGGCGCACCTAAGTTTGGCGACAAAGCAGCCTGGGCCGCCCGTGTGAAAGAAGGTCATGATGCCCTCACCGCCCAAGCGATTAAAGGGATTCGTGGCATGCCCCCACGTGGCGGCAGCAATGCGAGCGATGAGGAAATGAAAGCGGCTGTTGGCTACATGCTGTCAGCCGTCAAATAAGCGGCATTTCAAGCGCCAATCGGCATTTGAGTCGCGCCCTAAACCCGCACCTGTGCGGGTTTTTTTATGCCTTTTTTTCATTGAGCAAGGCTTTAAGATTCGCCAGTCGGTCTTTACTGGAAAGGTTACCCGGCTGCGCTTGTGGCTGCGCGGGTGAAGCCTCGGCTAGATTCATCTCGGCAATAAAGCGTGACGGCTCGTTGATCTGATAGTCACGCCCCCGCCGGCGTTTTTTACACCAAGTAACGGTTAATGAACGCTGCGCACGGGTAATGCCGACATACATCAACCGTCGCTCTTCTTCGATACGCGCCTGCAATGCGGCTGCCTCTAGGTCATCGTCAGGGCGCAGCATGGGCAAAATGTTTTCTTCAACCCCAATCAAAAAAACATGGGGAAACTCCAAGCCCTTAGCCGCATGCAAGGTGGAAAGATGCACTGCGTTTGGCATCTCGTCTTGTCTCTCCAACATATTGATCAGCGCCACGGTTTGCGTGAGTTCGAGCAAGTTTTTTTCGTCTTCCTCGCCCTTTTTGCCCAGCCACTGCACAAAATCAAGCACATTCTGCCATTTGCTTTGCGCACTGCGTTCGTCTTGCGTCTCATATAACCAAGCTTCATAGCCTATCGCTTTGAGCAGCTCATTTAAGAGCTCTCCCGCCGGTGCCTTGGGTGCTTCCCAAGAAAGCCGATTAATGAACGCACCAAACTCGCGCAATGGTGCGAGCTGCCGCGCTGGCACGGCTTGTTCGGCCCCCGCTTCAAATAATGCGGCAAATAAAGACATGCCACGAGCACCTGCATATTGACCGAGCGCCTCTAAGCTGGCGCTGCCAACACCCCGCTTGGGTGTGGTTACCGCCCGAATAAACGCAGGGTCATCATCCGCATTTGCAATCAGGCGCAAATAACTGATGAGATCACGGATCTCGGCTTTATCAAAAAAAGATTGACCACCAGATAGCACATAAGGAATCCGCTCTTTGCGCAAAGCCTGCTCCAGCACACGTGCCTGATGGTTACTGCGATACAACACGGCATAGTCAGCAAACTGCCCGCGCCGCTCGAATTTATGCGCTTGCAGACGAATAACGACACTCTCTGCCTCGTGCTCTTCGTCATTCATGGGTACCACCGTGACAGGATCGCCCATGCCAAACTCTGACCACAACTTTTTTTCAAACAACTTGGGGTTATGCGCAATAACGCGATTGGCAGCCTGCAAAATATTGACTGATGAGCGGTAGTTTTGCTCCAGTTTAATCACCTTCAAGGCGGGAAAATCTGCTTGTAAATCGCGTAGATTTTCTAACGTTGCGCCGCGCCAGCCATAAATTGACTGATCATCGTCGCCGACCGCAGTAAACATCGCCCGCACCCCCACGAGCTGTTTAAGCAGGCGATACTGACAGACATTGGTGTCTTGATACTCATCAACCAGCAAATAACGCAAGCGATTTTGCCAGCGCTCGCGCACCACAGCATTCTCTTGCAACAGCGCCGCTGGCAACCGAATCAAATCATCAAAATCGACGACCTGATAGGCCTGCAATGTTGCCGCATAACTCGCAAAAGCCCGTGCGGCTTGGCTTTCCAGCTCACCAGACGCAAGCTGGGCGGCTTGTAGTGGCGTCAGCCCTGCATTTTTCCACAATGAAATTTGGCTCTGCGCTTGCCGTAACAACCGCTTATCTGTCGTGGCCAACACCTCTTGCAAAATGCCCAAACAGTCTTCGCTATCTAAAATCGAAAATTGCGGTTTTAGCCCAAGCTCAGCAGCCTCTGCACGTAACAACCGCACACCCAAAGAATGAAAAGTACAAACCGTAACGCCTTTAGCGGCGCCGCCCGGCAACAGCTTCGCCAGCCGCTCTTGCATTTCCAGCGCTGCTTTATTGGTAAACGTTAACGCCGCAATATGCTTGGCCGCATAACCACAAGTTTGAATGAGATAAGCGATTTTTTGCGTGATTACCCGGGTCTTACCACTGCCAGCCCCTGCCAGTAACAGGCAAGGGCCATCCAGATAAACCACCCCCGCACGCTGCGCAGGATTAAGAGAAGAAAGATCAGACACTACAGCCACAGGGAAGACAAAAGGAACAACGCATTGTAGCCTGCCTAACCCCTAGAGCCTAACTCTACAAACAACTGATCTGAATTGGACGTTGGCGGCTGTCACCAATTTGTCGTTAACGCGGATCGCCCGCAAGGTCAGCCACTCAGGGATTGGCACCAGAGAAGCGCTAGCCACGGGTTTGTGATGAGCCCACTGGACACTTTGCGGCACCAAGGTTCTTAGTTCCGGCCACTGCGTTTAGCATTCGCTACGCTCATGTTAGCCTACACTGAAACTCCGTTTTCTGGAGCGGCAAACCGCTAGGGCGAGCGGCAGCGTCATCGCCATTCGCTTGATCCTGATGGGTGTCTGGCGCGATTCATCGCAGCCATATGTTGAAGAAACGGACGTGATCGGTTAATGCAAATAGGGAACGTTGTTTTACAATCGGCGGCTCATGCCGCTATGGCTTCGCTTACTCGCTTGACAGCATCCGGCTAATGGGTGCCCCTACTGCTCTTCTAATTACAAATTTGTCTGTAATGATTCGTACAAGATTTCAAGATTTTGTAAACCATGCTTAGGTGTATCAATTTTCAACCCTTGCAAACTGAAACGAGTAACTTTTGGAGTAAGAGCAAATATAAGTTTTAATACTACTCTGCGTCTAGGTTGATATCTTTTTTTAAAATCAATCAGTTTTTCTTGATCCATTGTAAGAGGCAATGCAAGCTCTAATCTATTTTCTACAAGATTAGGATGATTGATCACAAACTGGGGAGAAGATAAATCACTCAGATAGGCTTTTTCTATTCGATAAATTTTGCCATTTTGAAAAATGTGAGGTTGGCCTATTACCATAAAATCATTGGGTATCTTCTCAAAACCGATCGATATAATTAACTGTCCGTTCCTACTGTCATAGCTGGACGCTTCTTCCAGAGTTCGAATGCTTTGTTTGTGTACCAAAATAGAACTATTACTAGCTGTAATCAATGTAATGTCGTCCATTTGCAGTTCACGAAACTGCCCACCACGAGAATAGACACTAAATAATTCTTGGCCATACCTAGCCTCATTAGCAACATTGGCAAAGGCCAATAAGCTAGTAGCGCCTGAATACAAACAGGAAGCCAATAAGAGAGAGATTAAGATCAACAGGTTAACGCGGACGCAGCATGCAGTCATAATACAAAGTGTTCCCCAAACCTAAAGACATGTATTGCGCATAAGCAAACGTACAACAAAGAACAATAGGGGACAGACCACTAATAAGAAAGAAAAGGGGGACAGACCACATTTATTTCTCCTAGCATTCAATCCACTATGGTAGTCATGATTCGCTCACGATTAATATTGTTCTTTACTGTTTGTATTTTGGTATAGAACAACTCAGTTGAAGAATAACTGAATCTGGTTATTGAAGCCAATAGCAATGCAGCGCTGAGCAATCAATTGATACTTCAAGAATAAATAAGCGGTTCAAGTAATCCGTCAGGGGTAATTCAAATCTCTTGCGGATCTATATCGAGGCTCCATTTAACCCGGCTTTTCTTCTGGCTGGCGAGATACACCAGCGCCTCTTTGAGGGCCAGATGTAGCGGGGGGCGCTGATTCGCTTCTATCAGTAGTTGAGCACGCTCTTTGCCTGCAACGCGCACAAGATTGAGGGGCACAGGCTCATAGACGCGCAGCAAAGCTTGCTGCGCGAGCTGCTGTTGTAGTGCTTGCAAAAATGCGATTGCGTCACTCAAGTTCGGTGCTTCGGCTCGAAAAAGCGCCTGATAGGCGAATGGTGGCAATTGCGCGCTCTCGCGCTCGGCTAATTGTTGTGTGGCAAAGCTTGGGTAATCATGCTGTTGTAATGCATTAAACAGCGGGTGATCGGTGTATTGCGTTTGAATCAGCATTTGGCTGGGCAGGCCATCACGCCCTGCGCGGCCCGCTACTTGCATAAGCTGCGCAAAGAGGCGTTCTGGTGCTCGAAAATCCTGCGCAAAGAGCGCGCTGTCTACATTGAGCGCAACCACGAGCGAGAGGTTTTTAAAGTCATGGCCTTTCGCGACCATTTGGGTGCCAATTAGGATATCTGCCTCGCCGGCATGGACTTGGGCCAGCAGCGGCTGGGCGCCGACTTTACCTTTGGTGCTGTCGGCATCGATACGAATGATGCGAGCCGCCGGGAAGTGTTGGCGCAGAAAATCTTCGATACGCTGTGTGCCATAGCCCAATGGAATGATATCGAGATTGCCACATTGGGGACAATGTTTGGGTACGATGGCCTGCCAGCCACAATGGTGGCAGTGTAAACGCCCATCTGCCTTGTGAAAAACGCTATAAGCACTGCAGTGGCGGCACTGCGAGACCCAGCCACATTGCTGGCATTGCAATACCGGGGCAAAGCCGCGTCGATTCATAAACACGAGGCTGGTTTGCTGGCGCGTCAGATTCTCCGCCAGAGCAGCCAGCGCTGCTTGGCTCAAGCCATGCTGGAGTTTGCCGGCGCGGATGTCGATCAGCTGGATTTGCGGTAATTGCGCTGCGACAATGGCACGCTCGGGTAGAGGCAGCGCGTGATAGCGGCCGGTTTGGCTATGCTGCCAACTTTCCAGCGCTGGGGTTGCTGAGCCCAAGACAATCGGAATGCCAAGCTGTTGCGCCCGTAAAATGGCGACATCCCGGGCCGAGTAACGCACCCCTTCTTGCTGTTTGTATGAGGGGTCATGCTCTTCGTCAACAATGATCAGCCCTAGATTGGGGCACGGCGTAAGCACGGCAAGGCGGGTTCCTACCATTAAAGCCGTCTCGCCTCGACAGGCGGCAAGCCAAGCGACGGCGCGCTCACCGTCACTACGGCCACTATGGAGTAAGGCGATGGGATGCTGCGGGAAGCGTGCTTGTAAGGTGGCTTCAAGCTGTGGGGTCAAGTTGATTTCTGGGACCAATAGCAAAGCTTGTTGGCCACGCGCAAGACATTCTGCCAGCGCCTGTAAATACACTTCTGTTTTGCCGCTACCGGTAATTCCGTGCAGTAAATAACATTGGAAACGGCCTGCTGCCAGGGCGCCTTGAACGACCGCCAAGGCTGCCTGCTGTGCGCTGTTTAATGTTTTGGCGAGGCTCGGTGAGGGGCTGCTGGGTTGCGCCAACCATTTTTGTACGCGCTTCTCTAAGAGCTTGATTGAACGAGAGGCGGGTGGATGACCCGTAGCACGACGATAAGGTTCCGCCCGCCGCAAGAGCACGGGCAGCGCCTGCAATGCAACTTCGCCGAGTGGCTTGTGGTAGTAAGCGGCTACGCTACTCATGAGGGCCCGCCAGGTTGTGTCTAGCGCCGGAATATCGTCAAGCACAGCAAGAATTGCCTTGAGCTTATTTACCGGCTGTTCGGTTTGGGTTTGAGTATCCCAGATAAGCCCGATTTTGGTTTGTTTACCCCAAGGCACCAATACACGCCGCCCGCGCAAGTCCTGCCGGTGTTCGCAGGGTGCGGTAAGGAGGTAGTCAAATGGGCCCGGTAAGGGTACATCTAACACGACTTGAGCGATCAACAGGGGGGATTGCATGGACTTGGCATTATGTGAAACAAACTTAAAGTAAGTTGTGAGAAGTTGCGCTAACTGCTTGGCGCTATTGTAGGATTTATTCCTATGCACACATTCTGTGGATAACTTTGTGGAAAAAAATCCTCGGTTTCGTTATAAGCCTTGATTTTACTGCCTCGACCTCATTTAGCCTATTATTTGTACAGATAAAATTCCCTGTGAAATCAATCACTTAGAGATCATTTGCAATCTAATCTGCGCGAACTTCATCTGTTTGTCATGTTGCGCCTGCACCCTCGCTTTTGTGAATAAGTCAAGCCCTGCGGCTTTTTTTACACAGTGTCTTGACTTAATCTACACGCAATTTGATCGCTGATTTCAGCGTTAGCAGGTACTCACAAATTGACGTTGGTATGAAATTTCCTACTGTAATTTCGGACAGTTTCTGCCAGCACAGCGACATTTTCTGGGGGGGTAAATTGGTTGATCCCATGCCCCAAATTGAACACATGGCCAGAATGTTGTGTGTGCTGCCCATAGCCCTCCAGCACGCGTTTAGCTTCTTGTTCCACGGCTGCAGGGGTACCAAATAAACTGAATGGGTCCATATTGCCTTGCAGTGCGACTTGATCTTGCGTCCGCTGGCGGGCGTTCTGGAGGTTTACTGTCCAATCAAGGCCAACGCCGTCTGTGCCAATTTTCGCGATTTCCTCTAGCCAAATACCGCCGCCTTTGGTGAAAACGATCCGTGGAATTACTTGGCCATCGACTTCGCGGGTTAAGCGTGACAGCACCTCACGCATGGGATTGAGCGAATAGGTTTGATAGAGCCCATCCGCCAGTACCCCACCCCAGGTATCAAATACCATCACAGCTTGTGCGCCTGCAGCGATTTGCGCATTGAGATAATCCGCCACAGCTTGGACATTCACCTCAATAATTCTCTTGAGCAAATCTGGGCGCTGGTACAGCATGGTTTTAATGGTGCGAAAGTCATCGGAACCGCCGCCTTCCACCATGTAGCAAGCGAGTGTCCATGGGCTCCCAGAAAAGCCAATCAAGGGAACTTTTCCGCCCAAGGCATGGCGTATCGTGGTAACAGCATCAAAAACATAGCCTAGGGTGCTGTGAACGTCGGGAGCCCGTAGCTGCGCCACATCAGCTTCCGTCCGCAAAGGGCGGTCAAACTTCGGGCCCTCGCCTTCGGCGAAATATAGGCCGAGGCCCATTGCATCGGGCACGGTCAAAATATCCGAAAACAGAATCGCGGCATCTAAGGGATAGCGACGTAGCGGTTGCAAGGTCACTTCACACGCCAGTTCAGGATTTTTACAGAGGTTCAAAAAGCTTCCGGCTTGTTTGCGTGTGGCGCAATACTCGGGCAGATAGCGCCCGGCCTGGCGCATGAGCCACTGGGGGGTATAGGGCACAGGCTGGCGCAAGAGTGCGCGCAAAAAGGTATCGTTTTGAAGGGGGGCAAATTGGGTCATTAGTCTATTCTTCTGTTTTCACAAGGGCATCCGCCCGGTTCATTTCATTTTCATGCAACGCCAGGGCAGCGACCGTGGCGGAGCGAAATTCCATGTAATAAATGGCGAGCGTAATCGTCAGACTCGCAGCGGCAAAGAGCCAGGCATTCACGTACCACAGCAGGATGGGCACAGAGTAGTAATAAGAACGCAGCCCCTGCGTGAAATGGCCACCGGCAATTTCACTCAGGCGTGTGCCGGTTTCAACCAATGCGGCCGTAGCCCCGCTGCGTTGCTCAGTGGCTTTGGTCGGGAGCGCCCCCACCACAATACACACCACGTTAAATTGGCGCAATGACCACGTAAAACGGATGAAGGCATGCACAAAGACAAACAGCATGACCACCGTTTTAAACTCAACGGCTTCGTAGGTGGGCCGTACCGCAAAAGGTATGCTGGAGACGACGCTCACGCCTTTTTCTGCCGTGCCGAGCAACGCCACAAGGCCACCTAAAATCAGTAACGTGGTGGAGGAAAAGAAAGTCGAACTCTGCATGAGATTACCAACCAGCGCGGCATCGGCAATGCGGTTTTCACGTTGCAAAGAATTTTTCATCCACAAATGACGAAGGGGATGGATGCTGCCGATCAAGCTGGAGCGATGATTGGCGCTGCGTTCAGCCCAATAGACGTAACCCACCCACTGCGCGAGCCACAAGAGTAAAACGAGCCAGTCAGCAAGAGAGATCGGTGAGTTCATGGGGTGCTTAAAACGAAAGGCAATGCAAGAAACTTGCATTGCCTTTATTGTACTGCGGTTGTTCTAACTGAACTGTATTTAATGCCGGCTACGTAGCTTGCGGATCGCCGCCAACTGGGCAGCAGCAGCAGCGAGTTCTGCTTGCGCCGATGCGTAGTTGATTTCGCCCTTATTGCTGGCTAAAGCTTCTTCCGCACGTTTCTTCGCTTCCAAGGCTTTCGCTTCGTCGAGATCTTTGCCGCGAATCGCGGTGTCGGCCAAGACCGTCACCGCATTGGGCTGCACCTCAAGAATCCCGCCTTGTACAAATACCAGTTCTTCACCGCCATTTTCCAGCTCAATCCGAACTGCACCGGGTTTGATGCGAGTGATGAGCGGGGTGTGGCGCGGCAGAATGCCGAGTTCACCGGACTCACCGGGCAGAGCCACGAACTTGGCCGCGCCGGAGAAGATGGACTCTTCTGCACTGACTACATCAACGTGAATTGTATTCATCACATTCCTTCAAACAGACAAGGCGTTGCGTAAAAAAGTTTACGTGCGCACTTTATTAGACTGTGCGCCAGAACCGTGGCGAGCAATCCAAGGTTGAGTTAAGAAGCGCAACCGTACTTTAGTACGGCGAGCATCGCAGGCTCAAGATTGGATTGCGTAGCAGGTATGGGCCAGTCTTACTGCAATGTTTTGGCTTTTTCGATCGCTTCGTCAATCGTACCAACCATGTAGAACGCTTGTTCTGGCAGGCTATCCAGCTCGCCATCCACAATCATCTTGAAGCCACGGATGGTTTCTGACAACGGCACGATCTTACCGGGTGAGCCGGTAAACACTTCAGCCACGTTAAACGGTTGTGACAAGAAGCGCTGAATCTTACGAGCACGAGCCACAGCCAGTTTGTCTTCAGGAGACAGTTCGTCCATACCCAGAATCGCGATAATGTCGCGCAATTCTTTGTAGCGCTGCAGGGTGGACTGCACTCTGCGGGCCACATTGTAGTGCTCTTCACCCACCACTTGGGGGTCAAGCTGACGGCTGGTTGAATCCAGTGGATCCACCGCAGGGTAAATACCCAACGCAGCAATGTCACGGCTCAACACCACGGTTGCATCCAAGTGCAAGAAGGTGGTCGCTGGAGAGGGATCGGTCAAGTCATCGGCAGGGACGTACACGGCCTGAATCGACGTAATCGAACCCGTTTTAGTAGACGTAATCCGCTCTTGCAGGCGGCCCATTTCTTCCGCCAGTGTTGGCTGGTAACCCACCGCTGAAGGCATACGGCCTAACAACGCGGATACTTCTGTACCGGCCAAGGTATAACGGTAGATGTTGTCCACGAAGAATAGAATGTCACGGCCTTCGTCACGGAATTTTTCCGCCATGGTCAAACCAGTCAACGCGACGCGCAGACGGTTGCCTGGGGGTTCGTTCATCTGACCGAACACCATGGATACTTTGTCCAACACTTTGGACTCTTCCATCTCGTGGTAGAAGTCGTTACCTTCACGGGTCCGCTCACCCACACCCGCGAATACGGAATAACCGCCGTAGGATTTCGCGATGTTGTTGATGAGTTCCATCATGTTCACGGTCTTACCTACACCCGCACCACCGAACAGACCAATCTTGCCACCTTTTGCAAACGGGCAGATCAAGTCAATCACTTTAATCCCGGTGGGGAGCAAATCAACGGAGGGAGACAGTTCGTCAAAAGCGGGGGCTTTCTGGTGAATCGCACGACGCTCGTCGGTCGCAATCGGGCCAGCTTCGTCAATGGGGCGGCCTAATACGTCCATAATGCGGCCCAGAGTAGCGTTACCCACGGGCACTTCAATACCTGTACCTGTGCCTTTTACGCTCATGCCACGGCGCAGGCCGTCGCTTGAACCCAGGGCAATCGTACGCACGATACCATCGCCGAGCTGTTGCTGTACTTCAAAGGTCAAGCCTTTTTCAGCAAAGCTAGCTTCGCCGCTGTCTTCCAACACCAGTGCTTCATAGACTTTAGGCATGGCTTCACGTGGGAACTGAATGTCAACCACTGGGCCAATACACTGAACTATGGTTCCGTTACTCATAGTCATTTCCTCAATAAAATTTTGAAACTGCTTGCAATTTGCGTTTAAACAGCTGCGTTCAAACTGAGAATCACGTCAGTGGCGTTATACTGCCGCTGCGCCACCTACAATCTCGGACAACTCTTTCGTAATCGCGGCTTGACGGGTTTTGTTGTAAACCAGCTGCAGCTCGCCAATCACGTTCTTCGCATTATCGGAGGCCGACTTCATCGCCACCATCCGCGCGGATTGTTCGGAGGCCATATTTTCAGCCACCGCCTGGTAAACCAGCGCTTCAATGTAACGGGTCAGCAATTCATCAATCACCACAGGGGCACTGGGTTCGTACACGTAGTCCCAGCTATGGGCGCTATCGCTTTCCAGTTTTTCTGCAGTTAACGGTAACAGTTGCAGCGCTTGTGGCTCTTGCTTCATTGTGTTAATGAAGCGGCTGTACACCACATACAGGGCATCAATCTCGCCCTTGACAAACGCATCTAACTGCACCTTGATCGCACCGATCAATTTGTCGAGATGAGGGATGTCGCCCAATTGCGTGACGGAAGAATCCACCTTCACGCCAATACGGTTGCAGAAGCCGAGGCCTTTGTTACCAATCGCCGTCACACTGACTTGGGCGCCTTGCTGTTCTAATTGCTTGAACAGATTGGTCGCTACCCGCAAAGCGTTGGTGTTTAAACCACCGCATAAGCCCTTGTCTGTGGTGACGAGGATAACAGCAGCATGCTTGACTTCAGCACGCTTGGCCAAGTAAGCCGGTACGTATTCCGGATTGGCTTTGGCCAAGTTACCTGCAATCGCGCGAACTTTCTCAGCATAAGGACGGGCAGCCCGCATCCGCTCCTGCGCTTTACGCATTTTGGAAGCGGCCACCATTTCCATTGCCTTGGTGATCTTGCGCGTATTTTGTACGCTCTTGATCTTCGTTCTGATTTCTTTCATTCCGGCCATAGCCAGTCTCCTGTCCGATGATTAATAAGCACCAGACTTTTTGAAATCTTTCACGGCTTCGTGCAAGGCTTTTTCGTCTTCGTCGCTCAGATTCGCATCCATACGGCCCGCTAAGGCAGCGTATTTCAGCTTGATGAATTCACGCAGGGCCTTTTCAGCAGCCAAGGCGTTTTTCACGTCTACGTTGTCGAAGTAGCCATTGTTCACGGCAAACAGGGTCAATGCCATTTCCCAAACTTGCAGGGGTTGGTATTGTGGCTGTTTCATCAACTCGGTTACCAAGCGGCCACGCTCCAACTGCTTACGAGTCGCATCATCCAAATCAGAAGCGAACTGCGCAAACGCCGCCAATTCACGATACTGCGCCAAGGCCAAACGCACACCAGCGCCAGTATCTTTACGCTTCATGATTTTGGTCTGAGCGGCACCGCCCACGCGGGATACGGAAATACCGGCGTTAATCGCAGGACGAATACCGGCGTTGAACAAATCAGTTTCCAAGAAGATCTGGCCGTCTGTAATCGAAATCACGTTGGTCGGTACGAATGCAGACACGTCACCGGCTTGTGTTTCAATAATCGGCAGGGCGGTCAATGAACCGGTTTTGCCTTTAACTTCACCGTTCGTGAGTTTTTCAACATACTCGGGGTTCACACGAGCCGCGCGCTCTAACAGGCGTGAGTGCAGATAGAACACATCGCCAGGATACGCTTCACGACCAGGAGGACGGCGCAGCAACAAGGAGATCTGACGGTAAGCCCAAGCTTGCTTGGTCAAATCGTCATACACGATCAGGGCGTCTTGGCCACGATCGCGGAAGTATTCACCCATGGTACAACCGGCGTAAGGTGCCAGGTATTGCATGGCGGCAGACTCAGAAGCAGACGCGGCCACCACGATGGTGTAGGCCATTGCGCCGGTTTCTTCGAGCTTGCGCACTACGTTAGCAATGGTCGATGCTTTCTGACCAACCGCCACGTAGATACAAATCATGTTTTGGCCTTTTTGGTTGATGATGGCATCCACCGCAACGGCTGTTTTACCTGTTTGGCGGTCACCAATGATCAACTCGCGCTGACCACGGCCAACCGGCACCATGGAGTCAATCGCTTTCAAACCAGTTTGTACGGGCTGAGAAACGGACTGACGTGCAATCACGCCAGGAGCCACTTTCTCAATCACGTCGGTCATTTTGGCGTTGATGGGGCCTTTGCCGTCAATCGGCTGACCCAATGTGTTCACCACGCGACCAATCAATTCGGGGCCAACGGGCACGTCCAAAATACGGCCAGTACACTTGACCACATCACCTTCGGAAATGTGTTCATATTCACCCAAAATAACCGCACCAACGGAATCACGCTCCAAGTTCAGCGCCAGACCAAAGGTGTTATTGGGGAATTCCAGCATTTCGCCTTGCATCACACCAGACAGCCCATGCACGCGGCAGATACCATCAGTAACCGACACCACGGTGCCTTGGTTACGGACATCAGCAGCGGTACCCAAGCCCTGGATGCGGCTCTTGATCAGTTCGCTGATCTCAGAGGGGTTCAGTTGCATAAAAACTCCTATTTTTAAATTCGCTGCCACTCAAGGCAGCGTTCATATTTCATCTTCGTGTTACGTCGCGGCATTAGGGCCCACTCGGCACCCCTGCTTGACTTCGGGCTTTAGGCCGTCAGCACGGTCGCCATCTGATTCAGTCGCGCACGGACGGAGGCGTCTAATTCACGATCACCCACCAATACCCGCACCCCACCAATCAGAGAAGGGTCAACCACAACCTGCGCTTGCAACTTCACGCCAAACTTTTTCTCAAGCGCGCTCAGCAAATCTGTCAGTTGCGCGCCTTCGATTGGATACGCACTGGTAATCTGTGCTTCTGCCGTTCCTTCATGCGCATGGCGCAATTCAATGAACTGGCTCGCAATCTGGGGCAAGAGCGCCAAGCGGTCATTTTCTACCAGCACTTGAATAAAGTTATTCAGGCTAGCGTCTAATGCGCCGACTTGCTTGTTAGCCAATGCGCCGAAAACATCCAATAATTGAGCGCTACTGAGATTGGGGTTACCAATCAAGGCGAGCACTTCAGGTTGCGCCGCCAGGGCAGCCAAACCAGAAAGGGCTTGCGCGGTTTGCGCTAAGTTACCGTCTTTCGCAACACGAAATAATGCCTCAGCATAAGGACGAGCAATGGTGGACAATTCAGCCATGATGCTCGCCTTACAGTTGGGCTTTGAGCTGGTTCAACAAATCAGCGTGGACACCGGCATTCACCTCTTTTTTGAGGATCTGCTCAGCACCTGCCACAGCCAAAGCTGCGACTTGAGCACGCAGTGCGTCTTTAGCACGTTGCGCTTCTTGCTCAATATCGGCTTTTGCAGCAGCTAACAAACGATCGCCTTCAGCTTTTGCAGCTTGCTTGGCTTCTTCAATGATCGTTGCGGCACGCTTTTCAGTTTCTGCCAACAGTTGCTGGGCTTTGCCACGGGTTTCCGCTTCCAAGGCGCTGATGCGCTTGTTCGCTTCTTCCAGGCTTCTGCTACCCAACTCAGCGGCTGCCAAACCATCCGCAATTTTCTTCGCACGCTCATCAAGCGCTTGAATCAGCGGGGGCCACACAAATTTCATGGTGAACCACGCCAACACAAAGAAAACCACGAACTGGGCAAATAACGTTGCATTTAAATTCATGCTTTCTCCTTGTTTCTGCACTTAGTGAATTGCGCTCGCAAAGCTGGCAACTCACCCCAATTCATGTCGATGCAGAGGGAGATTAACCAACGAAGGGGTTAGCAAATGCAAACAACATGGCGATACCAACACCGATCAGGAACGCAGCGTCAATCAGGCCAGCCAGCAAGAACATTTTAGTTTGCAGGGTGTTCATCAATTCTGGTTGGCGTGCGGAAGCTTCCAGGTATTTACCGCCCATGATCGCGATACCGATACAAGCACCGATCGCGCCCAGACCAATAATCAAACCACAAGCCAAAGCAACGAGAGCTACATTAGTCATTTATCAACTCCTTAGGTTTACTAAACTTCGATGAACAAAAAATAAAACTACTAAAAAACTACTATTTCGATTCCAGCAAGCTAGGGAAGGCAGAGCGAGGCGGCTAGCAAATTCACACGCAGATTGCGCAAGTGCAGCGAGTATGAATTTGCGCAGCCAACAAAGCTATCCCTTGCCTAGCGAACTGGAATCAGTGGTGGTCGTGCGCTTGGCCGATATACACCAACGTCAACATCATGAAAATGAACGCTTGCAGCAACACGATCAAGATGTGGAAGATGGCCCAAATCGAACCGGCAATCACGTGCCCAATAAAGCCAAATGCAGTGGCAGACGCCCCCAGGAGCGCGATCAACATAAAAATCAATTCGCCGGCAAACATGTTGCCAAACAATCGCATCCCCAAGGAAACGGTCTTGGCCAAGAATTCGATGATGTTTAACAAGAGATTGAAAGGGGCCAACATAGGACCAAAGGGAGCGGTAAAAAGTTCGTGAATGAAGCCGCCCACGCCCTTAATCTTGAAACTATAGAAAATCATCAGCGCAAATACGCCTAAGGCCATCCCAAGCGTACCATTCAGATCCGCAGTAGGCACCACACGCTGGTAAACATGATGGGGATCAGCACCAAAGAAGGTTTCCCCGACCCAGGCAGCGACACGCGGCAAGAAATCCAGCGGCAACAAGTCCATCGCGTTCATCATCACCACCCAGACAAAGACCGTCAAAGCCAAGGGTGCAATGAACTTACGGTTGCCATGCACAATCCCCTTCGATTGCTCTTCAACCATCTCCACCACAATTTCAACCAAAGCCTGCAAACGACCCGGAACGCCAGGCGTAGCTTTGCGCGCCGCCTTGTAAAAAAAGAATAACCCCAACACACCCATCAAAAGAGAATAGAAAATGGTGTCGTAATTCAGGATTGAGAAATCGACAATGGCCTTTTGTGGATGACCAGCACTATTGAAATGGCC
Organism: Parvibium lacunae; assembly: GCF_003335215.1. Taxonomy (GTDB): domain Bacteria; phylum Pseudomonadota; class Gammaproteobacteria; order Burkholderiales; family Burkholderiaceae_D; genus Parvibium; species Parvibium lacunae. Next base: position 164,507 of record NZ_QPGB01000006.1, read on the forward strand.
CAAATGGTGGACGATGTATTCTGATGCGGTTGGCGCATGGGCTGCGCCAGCGGAGACATGCTCAGTTGCCGACATGGTAAAGACCCGTATTCAAAAACGTTTATTTGACGCCGCTCCAGGTATCGACTTAACGCCAAACCAAAAGCAGCAGATAACTTTTTAACACTACGACGATGCCTGCAAAAAACGCCCACCAGACCATTGCCGGGAAAAGACGTACGCTTGCAAACAACAGCAGAACAGTGGCGGCAAGTTTAATCAACTCGCCCAAGAAAAAATGTACGCCCGAACTGGGTGCGGGCGCCGCTAACAGCACACCCGATTGCAGCACAGTGTGTTGACGCCGTTTTTGTGCCCACAAGCGCCAAGCGAACAATACGTTTGGCAACCAGCAGCTAAAGGCGCCAAGCCAGGCAGAATACGCTGCTGGCCAGCTTTGGCCTGCCGCTGCTGCCCCAATCACCAGAGCCACAAGCAGCTGAACAATCAACAAACGGCCAATGACTTGCACAGCATCTCCGCCAGGGACAATCGGAAACATTAGATACTGGCCAGGCAAGGCCAGTATCCCAGCTTCCAAGGCCACCAACGCCGAGACAGCTCGCCCCACCAGGCAAACACTCACTCTCTGACTCTGTTTGGTAGCACATTTATTCTTGTTGTTACAAGTTGGCACAGATTCTGCCGACCCGAAACTTTTCGATTATACGATTTTTTGCCTATGCCGGTCAAACAAGCTGGGGGTTTTCTGCGCAAAACCCTATGCAATTCCAGCATAGCCTAGCGAGACTAAGGCACCTCTGAGCAGCCGACTGTGGCCGCGCAGATTCCCTAACCCGCTGCACGCGGGCGAAACGTGACCACAGCGCGGCCATCGGCGATGGTCTTGGGCGCGGCCTTCCAAGCATGGCCATAGATTACCTCCAGCGTTAGGGAGAGTCGGCCGTCGGCTCCGCGCTGGGTTTCTAATGCTTGCAAGAGCTGTTGATATGACCGCCGGCCCAACAAGCCGCGTGCGCGGGTATGCAACGGATTCGGGCCAAATAGCCGAACATCAGCCAATAAGTCGACTGGACTGCCATAGGTTAGGGTTATTTTTTCCATGTCCACGACCGGTGTCGCAAAACCGGCATTCACCAGCATATCGCCTAAATCGTGCATATCAACAAAGCTAAGCGTTTGGGTTCGTGGCGAAGCGGCTGGCCACACTCGCGCCAGAGCTTGGCGCAATTCAATCAATGTGTCTGGGCCAAAGCTTGAGAACATGAGCAATCCGTCTACCCGCAGTATCCGCTGCCACTCCGCAAAAACTGCAGGGGGATTATCTACCCACTGCAGCGCGGCATGACTCCAGAGCAAATCCGTGCTCTGCGCTGACTGGGGTAGGTGCTGCATATCCGCGCAGAGAAATTCCCCATGCCGCGGGATAGGCCGCTTGCCAGCAAGCCATTGTTGCCATTGGCCCTGGATCGCCTGCCAGCCATTGCGGGGCTGGGCCCATTGCTGCTGGGCACGATCTATCTGCTGAGTAGAAAAATCAATGCCACAAATGTGGGCCTTTGGATAGCGGCTTTGTAGTAATGGGTAGGCAGCACCTTGCGCACAACCGGCATCGACGATTGACGCTGGCTGGAGGCGAATATAGGCTAAACGTTCAAATAGGCGCTGACGGATTTCGTCGATAATCTCCGCCACACCCGCGTGGCGCCGTTCGTTCAACGCGGCCCGATCAAACCAACGTTTAACCCGCGCCGGATCAATTAAGTTGCGTGCGGTCATCTCATCAACCTGTGCCTATTGGTCTCAAAACAGGCATTGTATGTCTGATTTTCGAGTTGTCATGCTTAACCCCCCTCCGACGACAAGCCCTGAATCTGTCAAAGGACGAGGAAACAGCGGCAGAGGGTGGTGACAATTCATACAGTCTGGTCAACTAAGTGTATTTAGGTTAGCGTTATCTCCTCTTCGGAAAAATGTCTTTCAATCTCTTATGCGGCTGTTTTCTCATTTATTGAATCTTTCGCAGTCCCCGCTAACCATAGCCCGAACCCTGGGGGCACCTTGTCCGCTATGCCAGCAACTCAGGCCACTATTGCCAACGCAGGGTTGCTGTATGGCCTGCGCAAATTTGCTGCCCCAACAGCCCAATCGCTGTCCCGTTTGCGCCAGCCCCAGCGCGGCAGGTGCGCGACCAAACAGTCCCTGTGTGCGCTGTTCCCAGCATCCTCCGGCCTTCCACCGTACCTATGCAGGTGTCGCGTATGAAGCCCCTTTTGATCGGCTGTTGCATGCCCTGAAGTTTCAAGGTCATCTTGCGGGCGCACCGTTCTTTGCCAGGGCCATCCTAAATAGACTGATCGCCGATAATGACAGTGAGCATGGCGCAACAATACAAGCACTGCAAACCACAGCCGCGCTAGTGCCAATCCCACTTAGCCAGCAAGGTTTAGCGCGACGGGGATTTAATCAAGCTTACGTGTTAGCTAAAGCGCTGCATCAGTATGCGTCGTCTCGCGGCATCGCATTACCGCCGATTCAGTCAAACTGGTTAGTACGGCAGCAAGATCTGCCGCCGCAGTCGAGTCTGAATCGCCAAGCGCGTCTACAGAATCTGCGGCATGCGTTTAACGTGCCCGCAATCCATCAACCTTTACTCTTTGGTCAGTCGATTATCTTGATTGACGATGTGATGACGAGTGGTATGACCCTACATTTTGCTGCGAAAGCCTTGCAGGCCGCAGGTGCCTTGCATATTTATGGTTTGGTCGCTGCTCGCACTGCGCTACAGGCATAGCGAAAAATCACTGCGCCACTAATCGCCCTTGATCGAACCCTTAAAATAGAGACTTAATGCTTGGGATATGGTTATGTTTAATGTCGTCTTGGTTGAGCCTGAAATTCCCCCGAATACGGGCAATATCATTCGTTTATGTGCGAACACAGGCGCACAGTTACACTTGATTGAGCCGCTTGGTTTTCCGTTAGATGATGCAAAAATGCGGCGCGCTGGATTGGATTACCATGAGTATGCTCATATGCAAGTCCATGCAAGTTGGGACGAGTTTATCCGCCTCGTACAGCCCCCTATGGAGCGACTATTTGCACTCACCACGCATGGCTCACGGTTGATACAAACCGTGTCATTTTTACCTGGAGACTGGTTTATTTTTGGTGCAGAAACCCGCGGGCTGTCGCCAGAACTCCGCAATCGCTTCCCCCTTGAGCAACGAATCCGCTTACCCATGCGCCCCAACAATCGAAGTTTAAATTTATCCAATGCTGTTGCGGTCTGCGTCTATGAAGCCTGGCGGCAAGCAGGGTTTGCGGGTGGCGAATAATCATTATCAGGGGGCCCCTGCATCAAAATAATCGATCGCCGCTTGCACGGGCAAAACGTGACAACCCAAGCTCTGCGCGGCAGTCAACAGGCGCACTAAGCGGGCCGGTGAGCTACCCCAAGGGCCAGGCGCCGGCTCGATTTCATGGGTATAAAAAATCAACCAGCCGCGCTGCGCCGCTGTCTGTTCTAGTAACGCTAACAATGACGCGAGGGGGATAGTGTCATACATCGCTTGCGCCGACAGGAGATAGCGATCGGCACGCCCATGCATAGCGCCGCCAATCGTGCTGCGGGCATAGCTAAACTGGCTCTGCGCAGCCCGTTTACTGGCCCAAGAGTAAGCGCCGTATGGATAGGCAAAGCCCCCACTGCTGGGTGCGAGACCATGTGCCTTAAAAAACTGTTCGTTTGCTTCCCAATCTGCCTGTATTACCTGCTGGCTTGCCCGTGCGCAATTCAAATGCTGATAGGTATGGCAGGCAATCTCATGTCCCGCATGAGCAAGCGCCGCCAGTTGTGGCAGGCTATGGCAAGGGCGGCCTTGTTCGTGTTGATTGGTTAATCCACCACAAATATAAAAAGTGCCTCTGGCTTGCTGAGCCTCCAAAAGAGCGGCGCCGGTTGTGCAGGCGCTGGCGGGCGCATCGTCGAAACTAAAGCTAACGACAGGGGCTGTGGTGGCCAAAGGCAACCAATGCTGTGCTGTATGCCGGGCCAACCAACGACTGGCCCGCCAAGAAATAGAGGAAGACAGGCGTTTAACGAGCATAGTCCTGGGTGTAGCGGGTCATCCCGCTGCGCTGGGCAGCGCCGCTGATATTTTCATAGGTATAGGCTAACCCGAAGCGAATGATGGTTTGCTCTATATCGGCTTGGTCTGGGAAACGTTGGCGGCGTTCGCGCCATAGATCGGTAGATAACCGTACGCCACGGGTTAATTCATAGCCCGCCCGCAAACCGAAACGGGTGGCATCCTCGTAACGCCCGCCCAGTGTAGCCGGGGCATTAGGGGCGTTGTGAAAGGTAATTCGCTCTTGTCCAACAAAGGCGCCCAAACGAGTTTTCGCCGTCGCCCGCCAATCCACATCAAGCCGCATGCCGCGTGCGGTCAAGTAAAGCGTATCGCTGGACACGATAGAAAACGGGCGATTATAGAGCTGCCAATCAAAGCGAGTTTTGGGTGAATACTCATAAACGTTCTGCCACAGCAACGACAGTAAGTTGGTATTTTGGCTACGGAGGGTATCGTAGTCTCGCTGCGTTAACCCTGCCCGCAGATTGCTCCGCGTTTTAACGCTGTAGGCCCATTCTGCTTCGACAAACCATTCATTCTCGGTATAGCCGGTATCAAGGCTACTCACCTGAAGCGCGTCACGATTCGGGAAACGCGAACTGGCCTCGCGCCAGCCCAGACTGAGATAAGAGCCTCTGCCACCACTCCCGCCGGGTCGATACCGTAAGCTCAGTTGTCGGCCGCTGTCTTCGCGGTTATAAAGCAGGTTCACTGGCAAGTCATAGTTAAAGCGCCCGCTCTCCAACGTGCTGGTCAACGCTAAATCGGGCGTGAGCTGCAAGCTGAATTCGGCGATTTGTTTGTTAAGCGTGCCTTGATCACGCTGGGTTAAGCCACCGCTCAAATAATCGAACAAACGTTGCTCATAGACTTGGATCAAGCGGCCACTCACCACGGGCCCGACCGCCCACTCAAAAGCCACATCCAGATTTTTAGGCTGGTGCGTTAATTGTGAAAAATAGTCGTAGCGACGATCGCCCAGGTTACTGCTGACCAAAAGACGGGTGCGCTCTGACAACACCGGCACCACCAGGCCAAGCCGGAGATCGTTTGCCAGAATCGTGTCTTGTTTACGCGCACTGCCCGTGGCTTGTTGTGCGGTATTGTCATTTGGAAAGCGCAATGGATTACTGTCCGCCTGCCATTGCGTCACCAATTGCACAGCGATTTCCGCTGCCAATGCAGGCGGTGACAGCCAACAGCAACCGACAGTGAGGACTTGCCAAACTGAGGTCACGGTGAATCGGCGCAAGTGGAAGGGAAGCCAAAACGTTAGCATGGCTTGATTTTGCCACATCGCTTACCCGCTTAGGTGGTTTGCCGGAGACTGATTGGCTTTATTCGGCTCGGGTTTTCGGCTAGCATCCTAACTTCACGCTTTTCTACCTATCTATGGCTTCTGTCTCTGCCCCCCCGCGGGCCCCGCTTGTCCCGCCACACACCGATGCGTTTACCGAACGCTGGGGCAAAATCTTGATCATTGCCTTTGCCATGCTGGCGATTTTGCCGCGCGCGCTGGAGGTCGACCCCAAAACCGCTGATTTTTCTGCCGGCTCAGTGAACGGTCAGATTCAACTCGGGGGTATTCTGCTGCTCGGGTTTGTGTTGTTTTTTAAACGCTTTGAGCGGACTTTTTACGACCTGCGCCAAGTTAATGTGGCGCTGTTGCTACTGGTTATCTGGGCCTTCGCCAGTGCCCTCTGGTCACCCTCGCCAGTAACCACCATCAAACGAACGATTCAGGCTGGCGGGGTGATCTTTATGGGCCTGTCGATGTGCCTGGTACAACACCCCTTGCAAAACTTTCTCAAGTACGTCACCAATACCCTGTCGCTGTTGCTCATCTTGTCGCTAATTCTGATTGTCGTCGCCCCCGATATTGCGCGTGAAGACAACACCTCAGGACACTGGCGTGGTGTGTTTGAACAGAAAAATGGCTTGGGTGCCGTCGCTGCGTTTTGCTTTATTTTCTGGCAGGCGCGCTACTACATTGAAGGGATCCCGCTGCGTCGGATGTTAGCGGGGTTGGGCTTAAGCACCTTTTGTTTACTGCTGGCGCACAGCTCAACCAGCATCAGCGTGTCACTACTCGCCTCCGGCGTTTTCCATCTATTCCGGGCGCGCCACCTTTCCTCTTCATTTTGGAAGCTGCGCGTATTTTTACTGTTGACCACGGTGATTAGCGTGGTGTTGGTTTTATTTTTCTCGGTCGAATCGCGCTTACCCAACTGGAGCGAAGTGGTCGGTCCGTTGGCAAGCATCTTTGGCAAAGGCACCGACCTCAGCCAACGAACCGTTATCTGGCAGTTAGTCGGCGAGGAAGTCAAGCGTCACCCGATTATGGGTTTGGGCTATGGCGCATTCTGGATGGGACCGGGAAGCCCGTCGCAATATATTATCGATGAGCTATATTGGATTCCCTATCAATCGCACAATGGGTATTTAGACACCATTAACGAGCTGGGTTATATCGGTCTGGCTATTTTAATTGCCGCGCTGCTCTTACATTTGAGCCATATCGTTCGACTGTTTGCGATCAATCAGGTTGTCGCGGCGTTTCATTTAGCAATTTTTATTGTGCTCGCGATCTCCAATTACACAGAGAGCAATTTATTCCGGGGCATGCTGATTAACTCTTCCTTATTTATTTATTCGAGTGTTTGTGTCACCAATATGCTGTTTCGTGGGCACGGATTGATTAAAATGCACGCCGGCCGCGGCATCAATGTTTTGGCAGCCGCCGCAACGCTACCATTGCCCCGCTCTGCCCAGTCACGGCAGGGCGTGCTGGGCCGCCGCTCATGAATCGCCCCTAATTTACCGATAACCTTTATTTGCTTGGGAGAATGGCTTGTTTGCCCACTACGTTACGTTTGCCCAGTTAGCACTAAAAGATGCCCTCGGCATCCGCCCAACAGTCAGTAGCCCTGCCGCACACCTCGCCGCTGCCGAGGCTTGGCTCAAGCACGCACATGATCGACAAGAACATGGCGCTGACGATGGCGTCAGCTATGGTTACTCCGTCCGCGGCGGGTGGCGGCCATCCTATCGTGAAACCTCAGGGTATATCTGTACGACCTTTTTTGATTTGGCCCGTCTGCGCAATAATGACGACTACTTCAGCCGGGCGGTACGAATCGCGCGTTGGCTGGTTAGCGTACAAAACGCCGATGGCTCTTTTGCCAATCCACGCTATGGTGATGATGGCATCGTCTTCGATACCGGCCAAGATCTGTTTGGCCTGGTGCGTGCCCATGAAGTGACCGGCGACCCCATTTTCAAACACGCCGCCGAACGTGCCGCGAGCTGGTTAGTTCAAGTCTCTGATGAAAATCAACTGTGGACACGCTTTGAGCACCTACATACCGCGCATGTCTACAACACCCGCACCGCTTGGGCGGTATTGCGGATGAATCAGATCGCCTACAACGCTGACCGTGAGCGGATTGCACGCGCCAATCTTGATTGGGCTGTTCAGGAACAGCAGTCGAGCGGGTTTTTTGATAACTGTGCCTTTGTCAAAGGACAAGCGCCATTCACCCACACGATTGCCTATGCCACACGCGGCTTGCTGGAGTCTGGCCTGCTGCTCAAGGAAGAGCGTTATCTCGACAGCGCCAAGCGCTGTGCCGATGCCGTGTTACCCCACTTACAAGCAAACGGTTTCCTACCTGGGCAAATCAGTATTGATGGCAAGGCGGCGGCGACCTATTGCTGCGTCACCGGTAACTGTCAGTTTGCCATTTCCTGGGCCAAACTTTATGACCTCACCGGTGAAACGCGCTATCGCGAGGCCGTGATTCGTGCCTTAGATTACGTGATGAGCACCCAAGATATTCACACCGCCAATTTGAATATTCGCGGTGCTATTCGCGGTTCCATGCCGATTTGGGGCCGCTATGCGCCGCTCAGTTATCCCAACTGGCCCGCCAAGTTTTTTATTGATGCCATGTTGTTACGCCAGCGTTGGTCCGTATGACACTTGCGACTATCACCAAGCCGCCCCGGGTGCGCATTCTCAACAGCGAGTTTGACCCCCTGACCCTACCGGCTACGGTTACCCAGATTTTTGCTGATATCCAAGCCGGCCAACGTGGCTGGTTGTGTACGGTAAACGTGGCCATTCTGATGATGATGCGCAGCAGCGCGCCTCTGCAACGCTTTGTGGCGCAGGCGCGGCTGATCGTTGCGGATGGTCAGCCACTGGTGTGGTTTGCCCCCGTGTTCGGTGCCCGCTTACCGGAACGCGTTACCGGCGTTGATCTGATTGATGCGTTGTGTGCCCGCGCTGCCGAAGAAAAAATAGGCCTCTACTTATTGGGCGCGAGTAACGCTGTCATCCAAACCGTGGCCGAACGCTTACGCCACAGCTATCCTGGGTTGGTGGTTGATGCTGCGGATGGCTATTTTCAAGCCGATGCTGCCCCGCAACGCGCGGCCGCCATCAAGGCCAGCGGGGCCAAAATTTTACTGGTGGGCATGGGCGTTCCACGGCAAGAGCAGTTTATCGAACAGCAATGGGAAAATCTTGGCGCGACTGTCGCAATTGGCGTGGGTGGTAGTTTTGATGTGCTGGCCGGATTGCGACAACGGGCCCCGGGCTGGGTGCAAAGAATTGGCATGGAATGGTTTTATCGCCTGATTCAAGAACCGCGCCGCCTGTTTATGCGCTATCTGGTTACCAATAGCCAGTTTCTGGCACTGGTCTTGCGCGCCCTCCTGACAGGCAAACGTTATTAAGAAAGCGGATCGACATGGCCAAATGCAAACTGATGGTAGTCATTGGTACCCGACCTGAAGCGATTAAGTTGGCCCCCCTGATTCTGGCTGCACGGGCACAACCAGAACATTTTGACGTTTGCGTGGTGCGCACCAGCCAGCATAAAGAAATGCTGGATCAAGTCATGGCCGTCTTTGGTCTGGTCGCTGACATTGATCTCAACATCATGCAACCCAATCAAGATCTGGTACACATCACTACCGCCAGTTTGCGCGGCCTGTATGACGCGATGGCTCAGCACCAGCCCGATTGGGTGGTTGTTCAAGGCGATACCACCACCACCTTTGCGGGTGCTTTAGCCGCGTTTTATCATCGCATCCCGGTTGCCCATGTGGAGGCCGGTTTACGTACTGGAGAGCGCTACCTGCCCTTTCCCGAAGAGATCAATCGCTGCTTGACCAGTCGGCTCAGCGATTGGCATTTTGCCCCCACCCCGGCAGCCCGCGACAACCTCTTACGCGAGGGTATTGCCGCCGAGCAGATTGTCGTTACCGGTAACACCGCGATTGATGCCCTGTTTCTCACCCTGCAACGCCAAGCCCCTGCTGCAGCCGATCAGTCTGCGCCCGATACCTTGCTGATCACGGCACATCGCCGCGAAAACCAAGGTCCCCCGATGGCAGAAATTTGTGGCGCGGTGTTAGACCTGTTGACACGCTACCCCACCCTGCATGCGCTATTTCCAGTCCATCTGAGTCCAGCGGTGCGGGCTACCGTCATGCCCATGCTGGGTGCTCACCCCCGCGTGACATTGGTTGAGCCACTCGACTATCCCAATTTCGTCCTAGCCATGCATCAGGCCAAACTGATTTTGACGGATTCTGGTGGCGTTCAAGAAGAAGCCCCGTCGCTCGGCAAACCGGTTTTGGTATTGCGCGACTCTACCGAACGACCCGAGGCAGTAGCAGCGGGCACCGCCCAACTGGTCGGCGCAGTGCGTTCACAAATTGTTAGCGCTGCCAGCAAGCTTCTGGATGACCCACAAGCCTATGAAGCGATGGCCCGCGCCGTCAACCCCTTTGGCGATGGTCAAGCCTGTGCGCGCATTCTCGCGACGTTACGGGCGGCCCCATAACCTACCGACAATAAGCAGCACACCATGTCTCGCCTGATTGCGCGCTTATGGCTACCGCGGCTACGCAGCGGTCATGATCTACCCAAAATCGGGCTATCCCGGCTTGGCGGCGCACTCCTCTGCCTAGCGCTGGCCGCCTGTGGCAGCCGACAAGAAACGGGGGGGGCTGCCCCCCGGCCCACCCAGGTTAGCGAAACCCGCGCAGACCCCGCACCGCTTTTCTCGCATTCCTTGTATGGCGCAACCCCGATTGCACAGCGACCACGACAACTCGCGCAGGCCTTGGGTTTGCCACCCCGGCTGTTAATTGGCTTAGGCACGGGTGCCGAGGCCACCGAATTACAGCGGCAGCGCATTGCGCAGATTGATTTGCTTGATCGTTATTTCAACCATGTTCCGGGTGAAGGTAAGCAAACCTGGCTCGATTGGGTCAGCCCTCCGGGGCAATACGCCATTCAGGTCAGCCAATTGGCTCAGCGCTTTCAGGCGGTGCCAATGGTCACGCTGTATCAAATGGCGACCCGTGGTGATGGCAATCTCAGTGGCCTGCAAGATCCTGTTTTCATGCAACGCTATTGGCAGAGCCTGCGGACCCTGCTGAGCCGCTTAGCCAGTACCCGTAAACCCGCGCTGCTGCATGTCGAACCCGACTTCTGGGGTTACGCCCATCGCCTCGCCAGCCATGACAACCCGGACAGCGTGGTCGTTAAAGTCAGCATTGACCCTGCCTGTGCCGATCTTCCTGATCATTTGCGCGGTTTCGCGAGCTGCTTATTGCGCATGGCTCGCCAACTGGCGCCCCAGGTTTATGTGGGCTTTGCCCCCAGCGATTGGGACGAGTTTCCAACCACGCGAGTGATCCGCTTCATGCATGCCGTTGGTGCTGCCCATACCGATTTTGTCAGCATGCAGACGCTGGATGGCGATGCTGGTTGTTTTGAAGCGCGCGCCGCGCCCTACTGCACCCGGGAATCACCGCAGGCGCGTTACTGGGATGACGCCAACCAGCGGCGACCGCATTTTGCCGAACATCTGGAACGCGCCCGACAATTTCACACCCAACTGGGCCTACCACTGATCTGGTGGCAAACGCCGATGGGGCAGCCGGCCCCTGAGCCTGGCGGGAAAACGGGCCGCTGGCGCGACAATCGACTGGCCTACTTTTTTGCCCACCCGCAGGCGCTGGTCAATGTCGGTGCGCTCGCCGTGATCTTTAGCCGCGCCAATCCTGGCAATACCGACTTGAGTACCGATGGCGGGCAATTTGCCCGCGCTTGGTCCCACTATCTCAAACACCCTACCCCATTACCATGATTTCCCCGCCACGCTCGACCAAGCACACCCTGGCCACCGCGCCCTCGTTGCAGGATGCCTCTGTGACCGTCGCTGCCTTTGATTTTGACGGCACGCTGATTGATCGCGATAGTCTGTGGCACTTTTTGCGCCACTGTTGCAGCACCGGACAATTGCTGCGAGCATTTTTTTTGGCCAGCCCTTATTTACTGGCCTGGCAGTTACGCTTGGGCCGTGACAGCAACAGCCGCGCCAAAGCGCAATTGTTGAAACACGCCTTTCATGCGCTCTCGCCCGCTGCTCTGCGTGAGCGCGGGGCAGCGTTCGTGCCCCAGCTGGATCATTGGTTGCGGCCCGCCATGCGTGAACGCTTGGCTTGGCATCGCGCAGCAGGCCACCACCTGGTCTTAGTTTCTGCGTCGCTCGATGTTTATCTAGCCCCTTGGGCTCAACAACAAGGTTTTGCCGCCTGCCTCAGTAGCCAGCTTGCCCATACCGATAGCGGGCATTGGCACGGACACTTTGTGACAGGAAATTGTTATGGGCCAGAGAAAGCCCGGCGCCTATCAGGGTATCTGGCCCAACAGTTTGGTGTGGCCAATAGCCATGGCAAGGCCCCATATCTGCTCTATGCCTATGGTGATACACGCGGGGATCGGGAAATGCTGGCAATGGCCGATATCGCCTATTACCAAGGTAAACTTCATACCCAACACACAACAATTTAACCGGTGGTCGGCAACCAACCGCCCCCACCGCAAACCCTGGCCGCACTTAGGTTGCCGGCCTGTCATGAGGATGCACCATGATTTATCCCGCCTGGCTGCGCTTACTCAGGCCCCACCAATGGACGAAAAATGCTTTTATTCTGGCGGGCTTGGTCTTTGGTAATAAGCTGCTGGACAGCCAACTAGTGATGCGCACGGGGCTGGCGCTGGTGGCCTTCTGTCTGGTGGCCTCCGCTATTTATGTCTTGAATGATTACCTGGATCGCGAGGCCGACCGCCAGCACCCGCGCAAGCGTCACCGCCCCCTCGCGAGCGGGGCGGTTTCACCCACCCTCGGCTTGCTACTGGCACTCGGCTGTTTATCGGTAGGCAGCGCGTTTGCCTGGCAGGCAGGTGAGCGGGTATTGGGCGTGGTTGCGGCGTATCTTCTGCTTAATCTCAGTTATTCCTGGCGCTTGAAACATATCGCAGTACTGGATGTGTTTTGTATTGCGGCTGGGTTTATGTTGCGGATTTTGGCGGGTACCTGGGCCATCGGCATTCCGCCGTCGGGCTGGCTGTTGTTGACGGGGATGTTCTTTACCTTGTTTCTAGGGTTTGCAAAACGACGCGCCGAGTGGGTCGATCATGCCGATCACACCCACCACCTCGCAGCTGACCAACAACCGGCCCGACGTAAAGTGTTGGCCGCTTATAGCACCCCCTTGCTAGATAGTTTTCTGGCGATTACGGCCACCTCAACGGTACTCAGTTATGGCCTCTACACATTGGACTCCAGCACCATTGCCCTGCATGGCAGCCCCTATCTGATTGCGACTCTGCCTTTCGTGTTGTTTGCACTGTTTCGCTATTTGTTGATTTTGCATACCGGCGGCAAAGGAGAAAACCCCAGTAAAGATCTGTTTACAGATCGGCCTTTGCTGTTGTGTGGCGCTGGTTACGTCACGCTGCTGCTAATACTGATTGGAAAAATTCATGTTTAACACCCCTTTTCTGAGTGGCAAAGCAGGGCGCGCGCTGGCTTGGTCTATCGCACTCGGGGCGCTCGGCTATCTCGCTCTGGCCTTAAGCTCGGGGTACCGCGAGGTGCTGGCCGCCATTCAACGGGCAGGCTGGGGGGTGCTACTCGGCATGCTGGGGTTATCGCTGGTCAACTACGGCTTACGCGCCTGGCGCTGGCACTGGTACTTGCGGCTATTGCGCCAACCCGACCAGCCTGTGGTACCTTGGCGCGTTAATACCCGCATTTATCTGGCCGGCTTTGCGCTGACAACCACCCCTGGTAAAGCCGGAGAATTGGCCCGTAGCGTCTGGCTGGCGCCGTGGGGCGTGCCCAAAACCCAGAGTGTGGCGGCTTTCTTTGCCGAGCGTTTACTAGATTTATTGGCGATTCTGCTGTTATGCGGCCTCGGGCTGCGGCTCTACCCCGCCGGTCAGTGGCTGATTGGCAGCTGTTTTGTGGTGGCGCTCGGTGTAGTTTTATTTTGCGCTCAAGCCAGCTTATTGGCGCGCTTGCACGCACGTTGTCTGGCGCGGCCCGGCGCAGGCTTTGCTTTCCTCGCCAAAGGCTTGGGCATGTTGCAGGCACTGCATTATTGCTTGCGGCCCGTGCCCTTCCTGAGTGGTCTATTGCTGGGCGTGATTGCCTGGGGTGCCGAAGCCTGGGCTTTTGCTTGGCTCTTGCATGCGCTGGCAGTGCCCTTGCCCGATACGCGGGCGGCGTTTGTCTATGCCTTTGCCATGCTGGCTGGCTCAGTAAGTTTTCTGCCCGGTGGCTTGGGGGGCAATGAAGCGACCATGATTTTCTTGCTGCAAAGCTTCAAGGAAGTTACCGTGCCCCTCGCGACAGCAGTATCCGCGACGCTCTTGATTCGCCTGGGAACCCTGTGGTTTGCGGTTCTGTTGGGTGTCTTGGCGCTGTTGTGGCCCTTGCCAACCCCGCCTGTGCCAGCGGCGGCACCTTCCCGATGAAAGCCACTCAAGCCCGCTTGCGCGCCTGGGGGGGCGTTGCTGAGCCCATCACACTATGCCAGCAGCCCACCTTTAGCCACCAACTGGGGGCCGCCTTGCAGCGCCCTGCGCCGAGCCATTTGGTAGTGGGAAACTTACGCAGCTATGGGGATGAAGTGCTCAACCCGGATGGCCATTTCATCCAAACAACCCACTGCGACCGCGTATTGCATTTCGATCGTCGCAATGGGGTCGTGCAAGTCGAAAGCGGGATAACACTGGCGGCACTCCAGCGCATTATTGCGCCGCATGGCTGGATGCTGCCAGTCACCCCCGGCACCGCACTACTCACAGTGGGCGGCGCAATCGCTAATGATGTGCATGGTAAAAACCACCATACTGCTGGCACATTTGGTCAACATGTGCGCGAGTTAGGGCTGGTTCGCAGCGATGGCCAAGTGCTTCGGTGCGGGCCAACAGAGCAGGCAGATTGGTTTGCCGCAACCCTCGGCGGCATGGGGCTAACCGGTGCGATTACTGAGGCAACGTTGCAATTACGGCCAAGTGGTAGCGGGCTACTCAACATTGAGAACCACCGTTTTGCCAATCTCGATGGGTTTTTTGCGCTCGACGCCCTGCATACGCCCCAGCATGAATACGCCGTCGCATGGATTGATTGCGCCGCACAGGGGCGCCAGCTAGGCCGAGGTATTTTTAGTGTGGCTGACCATCAACCCAGCGCCGGCGAGGTGCCACCAGCAGTCTTGCCGCCCTCTGCGGCAGCCTTGCGGCAACGTACAGTTCCGTGTGAATTGCCGGTTTCCCTGATTAATTCGCTGAGTTTGCGGCCATTTAATTGGTTTTATTACCACCGGCCAGGGGTTGGACTACCTGCCCACACGCAACAATCGATGTATCAGTGGTTATACCCGCTGGATCGGATTCAGCACTGGAATCGCCTCTATGGTCGTGCTGGCTTTGTGCAATTTCAATGTGTGATTCCGCCACAGCATGCCCGTGACGCCCTGCAAGAAATGCTCACGACCATTGCCCGCAGTGGCACGGGCTCGTTCCTCGCGGTGTTAAAAAACTTCGGCAACCAGCGCAGCCCTGGGCTGCTCTCTTTCCCCATGCCAGGCACCACGTTGGCGCTCGATTTTCCCTGGCAAGGGCAGGCCACCGCAACACTCTTAGCGCAGTTACATGCGATTAACTTGGCGGCCAAAGGACGCATTTATGCGGCGAAAGACAGCCACGCACCCGCCCATGCGCTGGCTGCAGGATATCCCGAGTTAGCGACTTTTTCCCGCTACCTTGACCCTAAACTACAATCGCGAATGCGCCAGCGTTTTGGTTTATGACGGCTGCACCGCTGCGTGATTGACCTTGATTGACTTGTTTTGCGAGAGACGAATGAGCAAGCACCAACGTATTTTGATTATCGGCGCCACCAGTGCGATGGCAGAAGCCACCGCCCGCGCCTGGCAAACAGAGGGGCCCTGCCGCTTTCATCTGCTAGCGCGCGACGCGCAGAAACTGCAGGCGATCAGCCAAGATCTACAAGCGCGAGGGGCAGAGGTAGCGAGTCGTGTGCTCGATATTCTGCAGACCGAACAACACGCCCCTGCCTTGGCAGAGGCTTGGCAATACCTAGGGGAAGTCGATATTGTTCTGATAGCCGCCGGTACCCTGCCCGACCAAGCCGCCTGCGCCGCCAGCGTCAGCGAAACTGAGCTGGCCCTGCGCAGCAATGGGCTCGCCATTGTCTTACTGTTAACCGAATTGGCCAACCGCCTGCAAGCGCAGCAACACGGCACCCTGGCAGTTATCAGCTCGGTAGCGGGCGACCGTGGGCGCGCCAGTAACTATGTGTATGGTGCCGCCAAAGCCATGGTATCAACCTGCCTATCAGGCCTGACCGGACGCTTGGCCGCGCATGGCATCACGGTATTGGATATTAAACCGGGGTTTGTCGATAGCCCCATGACTGCCCACCTCAGCAAAGGTGGGCCGCTCTGGGCAACCCCGGCGCAGGTTGCGCAAGATATTGTGCGGGCCGTGCGCCAAAGACGGCATGTGATTTACACGCCGTGGTTCTGGCGTTGGATTATGCTTATCATTCAACATATCCCACTGGCTATCTTCAAAAAACTGCGGTTTTGAGGCTAGTAATCTACCTCACTTCGTTCAAAACAGGTGTTCGTCAAAACCGTACCAGATCAGAGGTTGCTGCGCCCAGGGTTAAGCCCTAAGCCGGCAGGCCCGGCGTTTACCGCACGGCCAGTCAGCCCGCCACTGGCTTGGTATTCGCCGGTGATGCTGCCGTCTGTGCGGTTGATAATGAGATCGTCTTGTTGATCATCACTACGCATGACCCGGATCCAGGGGTTGGGGCTGGGGTCGGACTCGGGGTTGACGAGGTCGAGCTGGTTGGGTTGGCTGCGCCCGAGCCCGCCGTAAAACAGGCCGCTCAGGCTGCTGCCCAGGGTGCCGTAGACAACGCTTTGCATGAGGGCGTCGGGGTCCCCTAGCCCTTGCCCGCGCAGGGCGCGCCGGCTGATGGCGGCGTTGAGGGTGGTGCTGGCAAGGTTTTGTAGGAAGCTGTTGGCAACCACGGTGCTGCCCGCTTGGTTGGCGCTGGGGTTGACGTTGAGGGCGCGGGCCATGCTGCCGTTGTCAAAGCTGTTGGTGCTGTTGGTCAGGCCCATGGCGTTGGCCATGCTGCCGTTGTCAAAGCTGTTGGTGCTGGTGTCGCGGTTACCGCCGCTGCTGGCGGCGAGGTTGAGAATGCTGCTGATGGCGGCGGCTTTGGCGACTTGTTCCCATTGGATGCGGCTTTGTTTGCCACGGTAGACGTTGATGCTTTGGGTCAGGGCGTTGCTG
>NZ_QPGB01000007.1 GCF_003335215.1 Parvibium lacunae
TCGCCTTGGTCTTGCCAGGCCCCAGGGTTGAGGAGAACGTCGCCGCTTTCTTTGACAAGAAATTGGATGGATTGGCTGCTGAGTTGGACGATATCCTTGTACATGCTCAACTTCGCTATCCCCCCGTACCCTGTTTACCCCGCGATTTATTGTTCGTCCCAGATTTATTAGTGGTACGCCCCCATTTATTTTTTCCAAAGCACATGCGAGAGACATTGACGTTGGATAACGGGACTGAATTCGCTCGCTTCAAGGAAATCGAACGTCGCACGGGCTTACGTATTTATTTCGCTGATCCTTATGCGGCTTGGCAACGGGGTACGAATGAAAACACCAACGGATTATTGCGTCGCTATTTTCCAAAAGGATCAGATTTCAGCCATATTACGAAAAAAACGCTTGCACTTGTCGTTAAAAAACTCAATCATAGACCACGCAAGTGCCTTGATTTCCAGACCCCTCATGAGGTCTTTTCTGCCGCTGTCTCTGGTGCACTTGGAACGTGAATCCACCCCTATTGTTTTCTCGTTCACGCATAGCGATGGCTGCACTATTTCCCCCATCAAATTATCGATATTTTTCCCAATCCACTGGCTCATCAGACGGATCCTCCTCCTCAGCCTCTGCCCATTTCCTTAATTTTTCACCTTCCAACCAAATAGGAACACCTGAGACGTCTGATGGTTCATCAATCACCGATAGCGTTAGCCTTTCATCATTAGAAATTTGACGACAGACACGATAGTATTTCCCTCCAATGACCACATCCACCACCCGATGAAAATCCGGGTAGTCGCCATAAACAGACGTAACTATTTCGGGATGTTCATCAATCATCGCAATTAAACTCGACTCATCGCCAGAGGTTAAAAAATTAATCAGCGAAGATTTCAATTCAAGCTGCAAATTCATACGCACCTCTATTAATCGTCAAACATTATGGACCCCTCAGGCTGTTGTCCAGTCGGCCTGAATTTTATGGACAGTCCATCCTTACCAGGTTTCAATCCCTTAAATAAGTCGGGGAAATCGTCAACAAGTGATTGCCTCAGTACTGGTGCCGCTTTTAGCTTCGTTCCATACGTCTCTAGCAAAACATCACTTTGCACAAACAGATCCAAGTCAAATTTATTCGGATCAATGGGCTGACCAAATGTTGCTTTATTCGGATTTCCAACCTTACCTGTTGCCGAACTTCCTGTGAGGCCAATTTTTGCATTAGGGTCAAGCATTTTATATTCAGCGAGTTCGCCAACATTAATTTTTTGTTTTATCGCACCGTGTAGATCTGTTATGAATTCAGAGGTTGTGCTATTTCCCCCACTCCACACCCTCTTCAAGGAGAATGGTAGCGGATTCGCATTCAGCGTACCATACTCATAAGGCCGTGGGGTAATCTTCCAATCCGGCACACCCAAATCACGCAAGTACTTGGCTGAGCCTTGGATTCCTTGCGCAATGCCTTCACCTACATCAGCACCCAGCACGGGCAGTCGGTTGAGTTGTTTAATACCCAGCCCGCCGACTTTACTCCCCACTGGCCCTAGCGCTGCGCCTGCCATAAACTCAGGTACGCTCTCTGGGGCCAGAGCGCCTACCAGAGCATAGCCAGTGCCATAGAACCGATAGGCTAGGCTGCCTTCAGGGGCTTGCGCACCGCGTCTTACAAAGAAGGCAAGCGTTTCTTCTTTGAGTCTATTAACCGGGTCAGTGACCGGCTGTGTGAGCGCGGGGTTATTGCTGGTAAAGGTCAGTAAGCCAGCTTCGCTAGGTGCTTGCGGAGGCATGGCGCTGCTGGTTTCTGCATAGCGTGCTAGGCGGGCGTCTTCAGCTGGGCTTTGGTTGGGGATGGCACTTGTCCAAAGTTTATCCAGACAACCTGGTCTTTATTCGGCACCAGCGATACCTCACCAGCCTCGTTAATTGCTATGCGTTGATTCGGAATACCTTCAACGCGATACGCAGTCACTGTTCTATTTCCCCCATCTATACAACAGACGGACGATTTAAGTTATAGATATCAATATCTTTTTCCGAGAAAAGCTCTTCCAATTTTTTGGATCCAAACTCCTGCGCAAAAGCACTTTCTTCCTTAGAAATTGGCACGGCTAACAGCCAAGCAATATCTCTTTCACTTAGTCGAGCTGATTTCAACCGATCATCCCAAAGAAAAGGATATGTAAAGTAAATGTCACTCATGGTGAGCGAGTGACCATACATTTTTATAACGTCTGGAAAAATAATTCCGGGCGCGCAAAACCACTTTGAATTTATTACGCAGAATGCCAGAGTAGCCAAAACATTCCCGAAGTCTGGAAATTTTGAACCGCAAGCTCCAACTATCTCTACTCGAGTTCCGAAATCTTTACCTTGATGCATCAACTGATGATCAGATAAACCAACCGTTGCATAAGACGTAACTCCATGCTGGGGGCTGTTGACTGCTTCTAATACGTAGACATCACTTATGTGGTCATCATCCCAGAAATGAAATATTGGTGGCTTATCTACCAGAAACGCCGAGGCAGTATGCTTAGCGACTTCTTTTTGCTGATTAGATATTTTTGTCATATCTTGCTCTGGTCATTTCCAAAAATCATTGCTGGCATCCTCCGCACGATGGCTTCGGTTAGATGATGGCAGTTCCGGGCACGGAAATAGGGGACAGACCACGTTTATTTCAACTAAGCGCATGGCTTATTCCCTTTAACGTAATAGGGTAATAGGGAACGCACCACGAATAATTCGAATACGCGAATAATAGTGAAATGAATGTGGTGTGTCCCATATTATTTTACAGAATCCAGATTTATCTGGTAGTCCAGTTTGGATATTGAAGGGCTGATTGTCAATCAAGGATTTATAAGTCTGCAACCCTGTGCGACAGTAAGGGGGTTGGGTTTGATGGATCGCCAGCTAGATTGGTGATTGATTGGCGGAGAAGGAGGGATTCGAACCCTCGGTGAACTTGCGCCCACGCCTGATTTCGAGTCAGGTACATTCGACCACTCTGCCACTTCTCCGAGATGAATGGTTTTGAAGATTTTAACAGATGTATCAATGCCCCCCTCGCCATGACAAAGTTGCTTTTCAGGTTAACCGTGGTAACTGCTGCTTACAAAACAGCGTCAGCGTAAGTCGCTCGCTTGCGTTGTCATCTTATGCTGATGTCATCGGATAATCTTATGCACACCCACTTACAGAAACTGAGCCGTTTGTTGATTTTAGGGTCATGCCTATGGCTTACCGCTTGCGCTGGGCAATATGGCGTTAGCTACCACTCTCCGGGCCCCGTGCTTTACCCCGCCAGGCCTATCTACACGCCACCCCCCGTGCTTTATAGCCCACCGCCGGTATACTATGGGCCACCGTATGGCTATCATTATGGTTTTCGTAGCGGTATTCGTTTGCGCTAAGCAAGTGGTCAATTAGCGTTGGAGTTATCGAATAGGCGCTTAACCAAGCTTTATGAAATATTGAGATGACTCACCCTATTGAACCTAATCAAGTGCTTGATACCAGTGGCTTGCAATGCCCGTTGCCGATTTTGCGTACCAAAAAAGCCTTGGCACCCATGCTAAGCGGTGAAATATTAAAAGTGATTGCTACCGACCCCGGTGCCGCCGACGATTTCCCGGCCTTTGCCAAGCAAACCGGCAATGCCTTACTGGCCGAAGAAAAAGAGGGCGACACCTTTATTTTTTACATGCAGCGGCGATAAAAAAAGCCCATCCTAGACTGTTCTAAGATGGGTTTTTTGAAAAACGCGCGAGAAACGAGCGAGATTTAAGCAAGCTTGCTCAACTGCTCTTCCAGCTTCGCCACGGTCGCTTTAAATCCAGCCAAGCGGCCTTTTTCTTGCTCGACCACGGCGGCAGGGGCACGCGCAACAAAGCTTTCGTTATTCAGCTTACCTTCGCATTTCGCGATTTCACCATTCAATCGGGCGATTTCTTTTTGCAAGCGTTCACGCTCTGCGGCCACATCAATTTCTACTTGTAGCAACAGTTTGAAGTCACCCACAATTTGCACTGGCGCAGGTGAAGCGGGTAGCACATCGACTACCTGCACCTCACTCAATTTCGCCAGCGCTTGCAGATAAGGCGCAATCGCATGCAGTTGTGTAGCCTCGCCACTGGCAATCAGCGGGACTTTTTGCGCGGGAGACAGGCTCATTTCGCTACGCAGCGCACGAACCGCATCGACCACTTGTTTGAATTGACTCATCCACCCTTCGGCTTCCACACTGATTTTTTCCGGCTGGCTGATGGGATACGGTTGCAACATGAGGCTGACTGTTTCATCGGCTTGGCGCTTACCGGCCAGCATCGAGACGGTTTGCCACAGCTCTTCGGTAATAAATGGAATCACCGGATGAGCCAAGCGCAAAATCACTTCCAGTACGCGCACCAGCGTGCGGCGCGTACCGCGTTGCTGCGCTTCGTTACCGTTCTGTAATTGCACTTTCGCCAGTTCCAAATACCAGTCGCAATACTCATCCCAAACGAATTGATACAGTGCGGTGGCGATGTTATCAAAACGATAATCCGCAAAGCCTTTGGCGACCTCGGCTTCTACACGCTGCAACTGGCTGATAATCCACTGATCAACCGTTGATAATTCAACCGACAAACTGGCATCCAAGCCGCAATCTTTGCCTTCGGTATTCATCAGCACGAAGCGCGTCGCGTTCCACAACTTGTTGCAGAAATTGCGATAGCCTTCACAGCGTTTTTGATCAAAGTTGATATTGCGGCCCAGCGAGGCATAAGACGCAAACGTGAAGCGCAATGCATCGGCGCCATAGGCGGGCATGCCCTCGGGGAAATTTTTACGGACTTTAGCTTCCACCTTGGGCGCATCTTGCGGCCGGCGCAGACCGCTGGTGGCTTTTTGCAGCAAAGGTTCTAAGCCAATGCCTTGAATCAAATCCACTGGGTCGAGCGTATTGCCTTCGGACTTGGACATTTTTTTGCCTTCCGCATCCCGCACCAAGCCATGCACATACACATGCTTAAACGGCACTTTGCCGGTGAAGTGCGTGGTCATCATAATCATCCGGGCGACCCAGAAGAAAATGATGTCAAAGCCCGTCACCAAGACGCTGGAAGGCAGGAACAGGTCCAACTCTTTGGTTTGCTCGGGCCAGCCAAGGGTTGAGAACGGCACGAGTGCCGATGAGAACCACGTATCCAAGACATCTTCATCGCGGCGCAGGGTTTTACCCGGCGCTTGCGCTTGCGCGGCTTCTAAGCTGCGGGCGACATAAACCTTACCATCTTCGTCGTACCACGCAGGGATTTGATGCCCCCACCAAAGTTGGCGCGAGATGCACCAGTCTTGAATGTTCTTCAGCCACTGGTTGTAGGTGTTGACCCATTGCTCGGGCACAAATTTCACCTCGCCATTTTCCACCACGTCCAAGGCTTTTTGCGTGATGGATTTGCCTGTGGCATCCGGTTTGCTCATGGCCACAAACCATTGGTCGGTCAGCATCGGCTCAATCACCACACCCGTACGGTCGCCACGCGGCACCATGAGTTTATGGGGCTTCACTTCCACCAAGAAACCTTGGGCTTCCAAGTCAGCGACGATCTGCTTACGCGCAGCGAAGCGCTCTAGCCCTTGGTAGGCCGCGGGTGCGTTGGTGTTGATGTGCGCATCCAACGTCAAAATTTCAATTTGTGGCAAGCCATGCCGTTGCCCCACGGCATAGTCGTTAAAGTCATGTGCCGGGGTGACCTTGACCACGCCAGTGCCGAATTCTTTATCGACATACTCATCAGCAATCACTGGGATTTCGCGATTGCATAGCGGCAGTTGTACGGTTTTGCCGATCAGGTGACGATAGCGTTCATCCTCCGGGTGCACCATCACCGCCACATCGCCCAGCATGGTTTCCGGGCGGGTGGTCGCCACCGTTAGGCTGCCCGAACCATCGGCCAGCGGATACCGAATGTGCCAGAGATGGCCGTCTTCTTCTTCGCTCACCACTTCCAAATCGGAAACCGCCGTACCCAATTTAGGGTCGCAATTCACCAAGCGCTTACCGCGATAAATCAGGCCTTGTTCATACAAACGCACAAATACTTCCGAAACCACTTTGGAACATTTCTCGTCCATCGTGAAGTATTCGCGGCCCCAGTCCACCGAGTCACCCATGCGGCGCATTTGGCCAGTAATCGTGGAGCCGGATTCCTGTTTCCATTCCCAGACTTTTTCCACAAACTTTTCACGGCCCAAATCGTGGCGAGACATTTTTTGTGCATCCAATTTGCGCTCCACCACAATTTGCGTGGCGATACCCGCATGATCGGTGCCCGGCAGCCACAGCGCGTTATGGCCCAGCATACGGTGATAGCGCGTGAGCCCATCCATGATGGTTTGATTAAACGCATGCCCCATGTGCAAGGTACCGGTCACGTTCGGCGGCGGCAACTGCACGCAAAAGGACGGCGTATTGTCTTTGAGCGTGGCGGCGTAATAGCCGCGCTGTTCCCACTCTTTGGTCCAGTGCGCTTCAATGGCTTGGGGTTCAAATGATTTGGCTAATTCAGTCATAGTGGTCCATCTTATTATTAGAACGATCTTAAACAGCAGGGGGCTGCTGCTGATTGTTATTTGTTTTCAGCCGATTTTTGCGCCAAAACGCGAGATAGTTCTTGCGACACTGCGCGGGCAATCACATCTTGCAAAGTCGCACGCACCAGTGTTTTAAGATCGGCCTGCAACACTTGCGCGTAATGCGCGAGAATTTCTGTCATGGTCTCTTGCAAACGCATGTCTAGTACGGCATCAACCCGGCTTTGTAAACTACGTAATACGTTCTCTCGCACTTCCGTTTCCAACGCTTGCCGGTCAATAGCTGACAGTACCTCACCCAACACAGGAATTTCAGTCAATACCGGTAATCGCTGGGTATCGACCTCTAAGACGTCGGTCAACAAGGGAATGTCCGCCGCGAGATCAGGCTTTAGTTGGCCTACGAGAGGAGTGCTGGCCGTCATGATTACGCTGCCTTTGTTAAATCAAAATTTTGCATTGGGTAACCACGCTCTCGATAAAACTTAAAGCGAGCGCGGCCAGCCTGTCGTTCATCTTCTTCCACTCCCACCAGCTCTAATAGGCGCTCAAAACGACTAAAAAACAGTGGGGTTTCAAGGCCTAAATTGAGTAAAACGCTGTGGTGAGGGGTATCCCCTTCGGTTGCAGTGAGAACAACCGGCGTGTCCGCTGCCAGAGGGTCATCAAGCATGACATGCGGAATAAAGTCCAGGGCCGAAAATTGCCATAGCTGCTGATCAAAGCGGGTGAGGACAGCCCGATCATCGCAATAGACCACCAGCGGCTGACCCGCCAGATACACTTTGCGGGCCAAACGGCAGGCGTAAAGCAACTTATCGGCCAGATTGAAGTGAAAATCGACTTGGGTCACGTTGGGCTACCACTCACGATGTGTTTAACTGGCACGAGGGCGGCCACGCGTGCGACGCGCAGTCGGCTGAGCCGGGGCTCGACGCGTAACCGAGCGGGAGGGCGTTGCATTGGCTGCCTGGCTGGCTTGCTCACGAATGAATTCAACCAACAACGGGACGGGCCGGCCTGTTGCGCCCTTGGCAGCGCCACTTTTCCAAGCAGTGCCGGCAATATCGAGGTGCGCCCACTGCGGGAATGCTTTGGCAAAACGCGCCAGAAAACAAGCGGCAGTCACACTGCCAGCAGGACGCCCCCCAATATTCGCCATATCGGCAAAATTGGATTTCAATTGTTCCTGATACGCGTCATCTAAAGGCAAGCGCCATACCGTATCCTGACTACGCGTGCTGGCTGCCTGTAGTTGTTGTGCCAGTTCATCACTGGGGGTAAACAAACCACTGTGGTGATGCCCCAACGCAATAATGCAAGCGCCGGTTAGGGTAGCAATATCAATCACAACAGCTGGCTTAAAGCGCTCACTGTAGGTTAGCGCGTCACATAAAATCAAACGCCCTTCGGCATCGGTATTGAGAATTTCAATGGTTTGCCCAGACATGCTCGTGACAATATCCCCTGGCTTATTGGCATTACCATTGGGCATATTTTCACAAGTGGGAATCACGCCTATCACATTGACAGGCAGCTGCATCTGCGCGACTGCCTGCAGGGTGCCCAACACACTGGCGGCGCCACACATGTCGTATTTCATTTCATCCATGCCTTCGCCAGGCTTGAGTGAAATACCACCAGAATCGAACGTAATGCCTTTGCCGACCAACACAATCGGTGCCTGTTTTGTGCCAGCCCCGGTGTAGCTGAGCACAATAAACTTGGGGGGCTCCACCGAGCCTTTGGCAACCGAGAGGAATGACCCCATTTTCAGGCGTTGCAATTGCTTTTGTTCCAGTACTGTCACTTTCAAGGCCGACGCTTGGCGCGCGATTTTTTTCGCGGTTTCGGCGAGATAGGTAGGCGTGCAGATATTCCCCGGTAAATTCCCTAATGTTTTTGTCAAGGCGACACCGTCGGCCAAGGCAACCGCTTGCTGCAAGCTACGTTGAGCAACCTTTAGGGCGCTAGTCGGCACCCAGAAAGAGCATTGGCGAACCAGCAGCGGTGTTGGGTCCGGCTGGGATTTCAGGCTATCCGTACGGAACGATAACTCTCGACTCGCCAAGACCAAGCGTTCCAAGCCGCTCACGGCAGTATCCAAGACGGGGAGTTCACTCAAGGCACAATAAACGTCACTCAAGGCCAACCCTTTTAGCGCGAGTAAGGCAGTGCGCTGAGCCTCTTGCAAGGCCTTAGCACTCACCCCTTCTGCCTGATAGGGGCCTAAACCAACAATGACCAAGCGGGCCAAGCCAGCAACCCCATGGACTACATGGCAGGTGCCACGCTTACCACTGAGTTCGCCCTGCTGCGCATGCCATAGCTGAGCCAAAGCAGAGTCGGCCTCAACCTGTTGCAAAAAGGCTTGCAGGGTGGGACTGGCGATTGGCGATGAGACTGTCTTGGTGGGTCGGCCACGGCGTTTCACCCCAGGCGTTACCGCTGCTTCAAAGACGCCGACAATACAGGTTTGGCCCGCCAAACTGCGCAAACCAGCCGCAGTCGCTAAGTTTGGTAATGCAGCCACGCGAAATTGCATTTGGTCCCCTTGGTCGATAAATGTCAATAAGCGCCAATTATAGCTGAGGCCGGTCAACCTGGCCCCATTCAGCCATGTTCAAGGCGCGGGTCGATTCGCCTGCCAACACGGCAGAGAGTCGCCATAAGAGGGAATCAAGGGACAGCAATATGGTGCTGTTATACTCGTGCAGGAAATACCGTTTTGTCGTTACTGGCTAGCCACTCGGTGAATGAGAGAATCTGTGCCTTCGCTGACGGGTTTCTTCCTGCCGAAGCCGCTAACTGGTGGCATCAGGTGTAGCTGTCAGCATAACGGTCGGCGTGTTGCAATGCCGAAGTTAATCTTCCAGTGAACTTAACCTTGTCAGCTTAATGCGATGTCCTTTAACTTTTGATCCAGCACAATGGCATGATTTTTAGTCGAACCATCGTACGAGAGCTTTATGCGACCGGTGGCGCTGTGTTTGCGGCGCTGTTTTCGATCATTTTAACCACCGCGCTGATCCGCATTCTCGGTATGGCAGCAGGCGGCGAAATTGGTGCCGATGCGGTTGTCGCACTGTTGGCCTTTACGGTTTTAAATTATCTCCCGGTTCTCTTGTCACTGACGATCTTTATTGCTGCGCTATCGACCATGACGCGCAGCTACAGTGATTCAGAGATGGTCGTCTGGTTCTCCGCCGGTCAAAGCTTATGGGCCTGGATTCCCCCTCTACTTAAATTTTCACTGCCGCTCACTGCGCTGAGTTTTCTCCTCAGTCTGTGGATCACCCCCTGGGCCAATGAACAGACAAACACCTATCGAGCCAAGTTTGAACAACGCTCCGATTTGGCCCGGGTTGCCCCAGGTCAGTTTGCGGAGTCAGCACGGGGGGAGCGTGTTTTTTTCGTTGAGGGCTTATCCACGGATGCCCAGCGGGTAAAAAATATTTTTATTAGCACCTTGGAAAGAGGCATCCTCGGCGTTGCGTTTTCTAGCCAAGGATACCTGCACACCGATAATGAGGGAACTCGCTATGTCGTTCTCGAACATGGCCGCCGCTATGAGGGTAGACCAGAAGAAGCGGCCTATAAGGTCATTGAGTTCGAGCGCTATCAAGCCTTACTGGATGAAAAGGGAACACCTCAGCGTACCGAAAAATCAGTCAAAGAATTACCAACGCTAACGCTCGTGGCACAACCCATACCAGCGCATCAAGGCGAACTCCTGTGGCGTCTCTCCGTACCCATCTTTGGCTTAACCTTGGCCTTGCTCGCGATTCCGCTCGGGTTCGTCAACCCGCGAGCGGGTCGGTCTTTTAACTTGGTATTAGCCTTGTTGATTTACGTCATCTATACCAATACAACCAGTCTTTTACAGGGCTTGGTGATTCAACAAAAAATCAGCTTTAGTCTCGTTTGGTGGCCGCTACACCTGGGTGTATTGCTGCTGACCGCATGGGGAATCCAGCATCGTATGAATCGACGCCCAGGAGTCGGTCTCTATCTGCAAGCCATCGTACGGGCATTGTGCCAACCGATGACACGACGCCAATCCTGCAGCACGCAGCGGGAGCAATAAACTATGCGACTGCTCCATCAATATATCGGTACACAATTACGCACCGCGATTGCCTTCGTCGCCCTGACTTTTTTGGCGTTGTTCAGCTTTTTTGATTTAGTCAGCGAGCTTGGCGATGTTGGCAAAGGCCAGTATCGGTTTCAGCATGCTGTCATGGTGGTGGCCTTGAATATCCCAGGACATCTCTATGAGTTGTTACCAATAGCAGGCTTGATTGGGGCTATCTACGTTTTTGCCCGTTTGGCAAACCAATCAGAATTTACCATCATGCGTGCGGCGGGAATGGGCACAGCGACGATCATTGTGAGTATCTGGCGGCATGGCACGCTATTGCTATTACTTACCTTTTTATGTGGTGAAGTGCTCACCCCACCGGCAGCCAAGTATGCAGAAAACCTCCGCGCGCAAATGACGGGACAAAACTTCGCCGAAGAGTTTCGCTCCGGTATCTGGTTACGAGACAATTTACCGGTGGCGCAAAATGGTACGGCACCCCTCGCAGCAGAAACTCGCTTTGTGAATGTCAGCGAGGTTCGTGCAGACAATCAAATCCGGCAAATTCGAATTTTTTCGTTTGATAAAGACTTCCGCTTGCATGAAATTCTTGAAGCGGCAACAGGAACCTATTTAGCGGAGGGTGTCTGGGCGCTAACGCAAGTCAGGCGCACTCGCTTTTTACTGAATGCCCGTGGCGAACCCAATCGAACCGAATTAACGCAAGTAGAAACGCTTTCTTGGCCCAGCACACTGACGCCAACGTTACTGAGCGCCGTCTTGGTGAGACCGAACAATATGGCTGCCTTTAATTTGTACCAATACATTCAACACTTACGCGATAACCAGCAAAAAACCCATCGCTTTGAAATTGCGTTTTGGCGCAAAATATCTTACCCCTTTGCCGTCTATGTGATGTTGATGTTGGCGCTGCCATTCGCCTATCTGCATTTTCGGACGGGGGGGATCAGTTTGAAAATTTTTATCGGGGTCATGCTTGGGGTCAGCTTTAATTTATTGAATAATCTTTTTTCACACATCGGCTTACTCAACACTTGGTCGCCCGTGTTATCGGCGACCCTACCCAGTTTAATGGCCCTGCTGCTTGCCGCAATTGCACTTTATTGGGTTGAACGACACTAGGAATCATGATGCTCAACACTGTCTCGGAAACCGGGCTATTACTTTTTGCGCATGGGGCTCGCGATGCCCGCTGGGCAGAGCCATTTGAACGCTTACAAAAAAAATTAGCCCAGCAACACGCTGGCCCAGTCCGTTTGTGCTTTCTCGAACTGATGCTTCCCTCCCTGGCAGACGCGGCGCAAGAGCTGGTCAACATGGGCTGTCAGCGGCTCCTGGTTGTCCCCATTTTTTTGGGTCGCGGTGGGCATATTCGACGCGATCTGCCGCGCTTGATTGCTGAGCTTGAGGAAAGTTATGCGGGTGTACGTATAACGTGTGCCGATGCGGCAGGGGAGAACGAAGGAGTACTGGACGCCCTCACTGCGTATTGTCTGGAAGCAGCGAGGGCATCGTTGTAGCGTGCGTGTTACGCGTCAGCGGCGGTGGCTTTAGCTTGATGCTTCTTGTAAATTAGTACGGCGAAAGGAATCCAACCCACCCACATGACGATATCCACGACATCATCAATCCAGAACCAGTCATCCAAGGGGTGCAGATGATAGTGTTCTTCCAGAATGTCAAAACCGGTTAACCAAACAATCAGGAATGGCAGCAATATGCCCAGAACCCGCTTGTTTTCTGGGAGATAACGTACCAGCGGTGGCACCATAATCAAACCCAACACGATGACGTAGAGCAAAATGCGAAGCTGATGACTATTCGCGACAATTTCTTTAATCAACGGCTCATTGGCGATCATTTTGACAGCGGTCCAACCTAATACGCCCGCCCCAATCAGAATGATACTCGGGTATTTTTCTACCCACTTGAGAATCAACTGGCTGCCCCAAACAACAATTGGCACACTGATAAGCAAACCTAGAACCACTAGCAGCATGCTGCCGTGTGCCGCACCACCAATTGCTAAGACGTTATCCACGCCCATCACCGCATCCGCAATCACGATGGTCTGAATCGCTTTGCGCACTGAGCTATGTGATTCAATATGGTGGCCATCTTTCTCATCTTCTGGCTTGACCAGCTTCATGGCAATCCAGACTAGCGCCAAGCCACCTGCCAACAAGAAGCCGGGGATTTTGAGCAGCCAAACAACGACCAGTGTCAATAAGGCACGAATCGCAATCGCCCCAAAAGTACCCCAGAAAATAACTTTCTTTTGCATTTCTTTCGGGACATTGCGCGCCGCCAAACCAATCACGATCGCGTTATCGCCAGCCAAAACCAAATCAATTAACACAATTGCCAGCAACGCTGACCAGAACTCTGGGCTGAATAACTCCATGGGTAACTCCAAAAATAATTAGATTGAACGGGTAATCTCTATTGTATACAGCTAGGATGAAATACAGCAGATCAACTACATAAGACAGGCACTCCTTTCGGTGACGAATCAAATCACAAGATTTGCAGATACCGAAGGTCTTGCCGATAAGAATCGTTCACGCGGAACATACTTATGTCATGGCCGGATGCGAGCATCGGATTGACGACGCATGACTGTGGGCTACTCCCCTTCTTTGATGATGCTGGCGCTATTCTTCAGCAAACAACAGTGTCAGAAAAATCACTAGACGCTTGCTAATTTACAGACTAAACTCCGCACCAATCTGTTTATGGACACAGTTGGTTACAAAAAGTTCCAGCAAGATTATACGCAGTTAAAACGGAGCCAGCAGCATCGGTTTTAACTGCAGAGATTCTCAGGAGGAGTGACGTGGCAGCCAAACCATTGGCCTAGAACCACGCTGCGGTGGTGGAGACAACCGCGTAGTTATAAAAAGAATGGGGGAGTCGTTTGAAAACGTCTCCCCCTTATTATTTAACTAACAGCCACATCCCACCGATTCTCATCACCCGCTATGCCATCCATAGTCGCTGCAGCGCCACCTCTACCTGCAAGGCTGATTGTTGACGCTGGCGCAGCACCTCACCCATCACAATCAGCGTTGGGGCATCACTCCAAGTCACGCAATCCGTAATGTGTGCCAGCGATCCTAGATCCGTGTATTGCACACGCTGATCCACCCAACTGGCTTGCTCAATGACCGCCACAGGCCAATCTTGCGCCCGTCCCAGTCCTAATAAACGTTGCGCAATCTCGGCCGCGACCCGCCGCCCCATGTAGAACACCAGGGTATCCGCAGCAATCGTTTGGTTTTCCCAAGCGTTATTGGGCTGCGACTCACCGACACTGGGTGTAATAAAGGCCACGGAACGGGCAACCCCGCGCTGTGTGAGGGGTGCGGCCATCGCGGCACTGGCCGCTAACGCAGCCGTCACGCCTGGCACAATTTCGTATTCAATCCCTGCTGCTTCTAGTGCCGCAATTTCTTCTTCGGCGCGACCAAAGAGCATGGGGTCCCCGCCCTTCAAGCGCACCACTATAGGGAATTTATGCGCCGCATCGACGAGCTGTTTATTGATGAAGTGCTGCGCACTAGAGAGTTTGCCGCAGCGCTTGCCAACGGCAATCAGCTCGGCTTGCTTGGCCTCAGCCAATAACTCTGGTGACACCAACGCATCATGCAAGACACAGTCGGCACTTTGTAGCAAGCGTAGACCGCGGACCGTAATGAGGTCCGCCGCACCGGGACCGGCGCCAATCAGGAATACTTTGCCGACTGATTTTTTTTTCATAGCGAAATAAAAGAGATTGCCAAGAGTTGATTAAAAGGCAGCAACGCGTTTCTGGCTAGACACGCCGCCGCAGATAGTACAAAAAAGTACAGCAAGGCGGCGTAACAACGCCAGAAGCCTTTTCATCAACTCTAGTTAGCAACGATCATGCCTGCCGCTGCTGTTTGATGCGTCGTCGCATCAATCAGAATAAAACTGCCGGTCGTGCTATTTGCGGCGTAAGTATCGGCCACAATCGGCTGCTGCAAGGTCAAACGCACACGGGCAATGTCATTCATGCCCAATTCTGTCGCATCACCTTGTTCACCGAGAGTTTGTACATCAAGCTTGTAATCAATCCCATTCACCTTGGCGTAGGTGGTGCGCGTGGTGTGTTTGAGCCAGTATTTACGACGTGGGTCAAACTTTTCGGTATCCAACCAGCAGACATCGGCCACCAGATTCTTAGTGACGTTCGCCGCCTCCGCTTGGGTGACCAGCATATCGCCGCGCGAGACATCGACGTTTTCTTTCAGCAAAATCGTGACCGACTGACCGGGTACCCCGATCTCTTGTGGGCCTTCAAACAAGCGTACTTCATGTACCGTGGCTTCAGTGCCTGCGGGCAAAATCGTGACCGTATCGCCGGGGCGAACAACACCCGCTGCAATACGACCTTGATAGCCACGGAAGCCGAATACTTCGGTGCCCGCCGCGTTCTCTTCACCTTCTGGGTAGGTACGCAATACAGCCTGCACCGGGAAGCGCAAGCCCCCTTCAGGATGCTGATTGCGCACGGATAGGGCCTCCAGCAATTCCAGCAACGTTGGGCCGCTATACCAGGGCATATGCTCGCTACGCGTGACCACGTTGTCCCCTGCCAGTGCGGACATGGGAATGAACTGCACGTTTTGCAACCCAAGTTTGGCGGCTAAATCTTGATAGGCCGTGACGATATCAGTGAACACCTGTTCTTGATATTCGGCCAAATCCATTTTGTTAATGGCCACAATGATGTGCTCAATCCCAAGCAACTTCGCAATCGTGGAGTGCCGTTTCGTTTGTGTCAGCAGTTCACCATTTTTGACGCGGGAAACATCAATCAAAATAATCGCCGCATCGGCTGTGCTCGCACCTGTCACCATATTGCGGGTGTATTGCTCGTGACCAGGGGTATCGGCAATGATGAATTTGCGGGTCGGCGTCGCGAAGTAACGGTAGGCCACATCAATCGTAATGCCTTGCTCGCGCTCGGCTTCCAGACCATCGGTCAGCAATGACAAATCAATTTGGTCCCCTTGGGTACGCTTGTGCTTGGCGCGCGACAGCGCATCCAATTGATCGGCAAAGATACCTTTGCTGTCATAAAGCAAACGACCGATTAAGGTGCTCTTCCCGTCATCCACACTACCTGCGGTAATAAAACGCAAGACCCCACGGTCTTCTTTTTGTAATAAGCCACTCATTAGAAATACCCTTCTTTCTTGCGGCGCTCCATTGAAGCTTCCGAAGTTTGATCGTCCATGCGCGTCGCGCCACGCTCGGTAATTTCAGTCACCGCCGTTTCGGCAATGATGTCGTCAATGGTCGTAGCGGTGGAAGCGACCGGGCAGGTACAGGAAATATCACCCACCGTGCGGAAGCGCACCGAGCGTTTTTCAATCACATCTCCTTCTTTGGGCGCGGTCAGCCAAGTCACGGGCACTAACAGACCGTTTTTCTCGACCACTTCACGCTCATGGGCGTAATAAATGCTCGGCAGCGCGAGGTTTTCGCGCTGGATGTATTGCCAGACATCCAGTTCCGTCCAGTTAGAAATCGGGAAAACACGCATGTTTTCGCCGGGATGCAGTTTGGTGTTGAACAGGCTCCACAGTTCTGGGCGTTGGTTTTTGGGGTCCCACTGACCAAACTCATCGCGGAAAGAGAAAATCCGTTCTTTCGCACGGGCTTTTTCTTCGTCGCGGCGGGCCCCGCCAATCAGCGCATCAAAGCCATGTTCTTCAATCGCTTCCAGGAGGGTGACCGCTTGCGCCGCATTGCGCGAGTCGGTTTCTTTACGTAACTTGACCGTGCCTTTTTTGATGGAATCTTCCACGGAAGCCACAATCAAGCGCTCGCCTAACTCGGCCACACGCTGATCCCGGAAGGTAATCACTTCCTCGTAGTTGTGGCCGGTGTCCACATGCAGCAAGGGAAACGGCAGTTTGCCGGGGCGGAAGGCCTTTTCGGCCAAGCGCAGCACGACACAGGAATCTTTACCACCCGAAAAAAGCAAGGCAGGATTTGCAAATTCTGCGGCCAATTCGCGCAGAATAAAAATGGATTCGGCTTCGAGCCAGTCCAAGTGGGACTGATATTGAGCGGCGCCCAGAGGGGACGGGATGGTGGAAGCGTTCATAGAATTGCCAGGGCATGCTGAGAATAAAAATGATCTCGGTATGTTAAGCAATCTTTATTGCTACAAATTATTTAGTTTTTATTTGAATATGCGGTTTTGTTATTAGGGGGACTGCATTCCCCCTGGGCATAGTCACTAAAACAAGTCTACCGAACCTGTCTCGACGGACTTTTGCAGAATTCTTGCGCCAGCAATCTGCTTAATACGCCGATTAAAGTCGTCCATCAGCTCAGCCAATCCCATCCGGCTCGGATTCTTTTCCAAACCGCTCAGTAAGTGGGCAAGCGCTTGCGTACGCTCGGTGATTTGCTGGATTAATTGCTGCGCGATGTCTTCAAACTGTAAGGAGACCACCCCAGTATGGACATGCGTTTCAATGCGATGGGAAATGTCACTGACGCGCTGTGATTCTGCCGCAACCCGGGCATTTAACTGCTCGACCTCAAGCCACATGCCATTTACATTTGACTCGGAGTTTTCAATTGAGACCAAGTCGATTTCAACGCCTTTCTTGACGCTGGCTTCCATCGTGGCGAGTGCCTCCGTAATCGCCCCCATCTTCTCGCCGATGCGTGCGCTGAATTCGGTAGTCCGTCCAGAAAGATTGCGCACCTCATCCGAAACGACCGCAAAGCCCCGTCCTGCTTCGCCTGCACGTGCTGCCTCAATCGCCGCATTGAGCGCCAATAGATTGGTCTGCTTCGCAATGCCGTTAACATCATTCAGCAGTTTAGACACTTCCTTAACATGAACCAGCATATTCGCAAATTCCATTTGCATCTGACTGGTGGTGTTGTGCAAGCCTTTGATCGTGTTGGTAAATTCGCTGACAACTTGCGAAGTGGCTTGCGCATAGCGCTGGATACCTTGAGATTGCTGCGCTTGTCCATCAGACTCAACCGCTACCAATAATTCCCGAATCATTTCTTGCAAAATATTTTGCTGACCCGAAGAGGCCTGCTCAAGACCCGTAAAACTGCCTGATAACTCGGTCGTCGCGTGACTCAGCAACCGGGTTAACTGGGCTAATTGCCGCTCTAATTCTTGGCACTGCACCTGACCAGCAACCACGGCAGGGGCATAGTTGGGTAGTTGTCGCATCCCATCGACTGGTAGCGCCTCTTGAATCACCACGGGCGGGTGATTATTGATACTGCGGCCCCATGCTGCCAGCAGCACAGCGCACAAGGCAATGCCGGCACTCCAAGTCAAGGCAGCAGGCACGCCTGTCCAAGATAAAATCAGGCCAACCCCCAGGGATAACGCCGCAAAAAGCGGCAGTACTGCGCTCGACAAGCCCATAACGGATTCAGGTGCCTTCATAGTCGACCCTTTTTTGATTAATGATGGTGTGTTCCTCGTTCAATGACTTTACGGCAAATAGCGACTTAAAACTGAGCATAATCTGCGGCCGTCATACACCATAGCCTAAATAGAGGGCATAAATAAGGTTAATTATTTAGCAGTAGCGGCGAAAAGCCCGAGAAACAGCTTGCACCTGACTGTGCTCAACAAGCCTTTGGTCAGGCTGAACGTAATGTTACTGATTCAACGGAAATTCGAGCACGACCTAGCTGAGTTACTGATCTCGACAATTTGATTTATTTTTAAGCAAGCCGTGTAATATGCGGCCGCATTCTTTTGTGTCCTGATTTTAGCTGCGGCCACTTGCTGGCTTGCTTAACCTCAAAGTTAACCTGCGCTGACAAGCAGATTTATTTTGCTGCGGTTTGCCCAACGTGCAAACCACACTCTTTAGTGTCTGCTTGTTCCCACCACCACCGCCCAGCGCGGATATCTTCACCCGGTTTGATGGCACGAGTACACGGATCGCAACCAATCGAAGGATAGCCACGATCATGCAGGGGGTTGTAGGGCACATTATTGCTACGGATGTAGTCCCA
The DNA here is from genome assembly GCF_003335215.1 of Parvibium lacunae. Lineage (GTDB taxonomy): Bacteria > Pseudomonadota > Gammaproteobacteria > Burkholderiales > Burkholderiaceae_D > Parvibium > Parvibium lacunae. The sequence goes on from NZ_QPGB01000007.1 coordinate 18,728, forward strand.
TACCTGCTCAGTTGACCATGCGGCCAGCGGGTTAAACTTTTCAATGCCATTGCCCGCATCAAACTCACGCTCAGCAAGCTCGCCACGGGTAATTGCCTGTTCACGGCGCTGCCCCGTGATCCAAGCCTGCTTACCTGCCAAGGCACGTTGTAACGGCTCGACTTTACGAATGTGGCAGCACTGCTTGCGTAGCTCAACGCTTTCATAAAAGGCATGTTTGCCATGCGCTTTGATGTACGTTTCCACCGCCTCCGGTTGGGGCTGGTAAATCGCGACGGGCTGGCCGTAATGGGCTTCAATCCGCCCAATCATCGCGAAAGTATCGGCATGCAACATGCCGGTTTCGAGCGTAAAGACTTCAATGCCAAGCTGATTTCTAAAAATCAAATCGGTCAGCACCATATCTTCCGCAGCCAGGCTATTCGCGAAACCAATTTTCGGAAAAGCTTGTACCGCTTCGCGCAGCACAAGCAAGGTGTGTTCAATATGGGCACTCATGCGGCACGCCGTCTGAAAAGGGGAATCGGTTGGTCAATCGAGCCCGCATACACCTCAGAGAAGTCTTGCAGACCATTGAGCGCTTCGTGAATGTCTTTATCTTCCCGCACCGCATAAGCATTAAAGCCCACACGCTTATAAAAGAAGAGCTGATCTTGCAAGACATCGCCAATCGCCCGCAATTCACCTTGCCAGCCATAACGGCCACGCAATAACCAGCCAATCGAATAACCCCGACCATCTTTAAAGGCCGGGAAATCAACCGCGATCAGCGCCAAATTCGCAAATTCACTCACCAAGATTTCTGGCTCATCAGTGGGCTGTAGCCATACCCCGATTTTAGTGCCGCGCGCCAGCAGGGCCGCTTTTTCAGCCTGATAGCGGGCGAGGGACACAATCACATCGCCAACGGGTAAGGTAGGTAATGCTGTGCTGTCTTCACGCACGAGCGTCCAGGTATCGTCTACCACGGCGTTACCTAAAATAATTTTAGCCATGAGTCAGCTCCTGATTTTTACTGTCTTGATTAGCTTTGTCGGCTGCTTTTTCACCATACACGGCTAATTTGAATGGCTCCAAACCGAGGCGACGCACGGCATCTACAAACAACTCGCCCTCATGACGCTGGGCAGTGTAGGTTTCAATCAATTTCTCAATCACGCCGGGCACTTCTTCTGCGGAGAACGAGGGGCCCAGAATTTTACCGATGTGGGCCTGACCATCACCGCCAACTAAATCACCCGCATGGCCACCCAATGAAATTTGATACCACTCTTCACTGTGTTTATCGACGCCCAAAATCCCGATATGGCCCACGTGGTGGTGCCCGCATGAATTCATGCAGCCGGAAATATTTAGACGCAAATCACCAATATCAAACAGATAATCGAGGTCTTCAAACCGCGCTTGAATTGCATTCGCAATCGGGATGGATTTCGCATTCGCGAGCGAGCAGAAATCACCCCCTGGGCAAGCGATCATGTCGGTCAACAAGCCAATATTAGGGGTCGCCAAATTCGCGCCCTTAAGGACTTGCCACAAGGCAAATAAGTCAGCCTGTTTCACATCCGACAAAATCAGATTTTGCTCATGCGAAACACGCAGCTCACCCAAGCTGTATTGATCCGCCAAGTTGGCGATTAAATCCATTTGGTCTGCCGTGGCATCGCCGGGGGCAACATTGCCGTAGGGCTTGAGCGAAATCGTCACGGCCGCATAGCCAGCCTGTTTATGGGCATGCACACTGCGACTGGCCCAACGCGAAAATGCTTTGTCTTCGACCTTTTTCGCGGCATAGCTGGTTTCTTCACCGGCTGTATTGACCGCAATCTGTTCATAGGCTGGGTCTTTAAAGAAAGCCTCGACCCGGTCTAATTCGGCTTGCGTGAGCGTATTCGGGTTATCTTGCAAATGCGCCCATTCTGCTTCGACATCTTTGGCAAACTGCTCCGGGCCAATTGCTTTCACCAAAATTTTGATGCGCGCCTTGTACATATTGTCGCGGCGACCATAGCGGTTGTACACGCGCAGAATTGCCTCAATGTAGGTCAGCATATGCTGCCAGGGCAAGAATTCGCGGATCACACTCCCGATAATCGGGGTGCGGCCTAAACCACCACCGACCAACACTTTCAGCCCGATCTCGCCCGCTGCGTTCTTCACCACATACAAGCCAATATCATGCGCTTGCACCACGGCCCGGTCTTCTTTGGTGCCACTGACCGCAATTTTAAATTTGCGGGGTAAGTGCGCGAATTCGGGATGGAAGGTCGACCACTGGCGCACAATTTCGCAATAGGGGCGGGGATCCACAATCTCATCCGGCGCAATCCCGGCGAACTGATCGGACGTCACGTTCCGCACACAGTTACCGGAGGTTTGAATCGCATGCATTTGCACGGTGGCCAATTCGGCCAGAATCTCGGGCACATCTTCTAACTTGGGCCAGTTGTATTGCAGGTTTTGGCGGGTGCTGAAATGGCCATAGCCGCGATCATAGGTGCGTGCAATATGTGCAAGCTTGCGCAGTTGCTGGCTCGACAACAAACCATAGGGAATCGCCACGCGCAGCATCGGGGCATGACGCTGGATGTATAGTCCATTTTGTAAGCGTAAGGGGCGAAACTCATCATCACTGAGCTTACCGGCTAAATAACGGCGAGTTTGATCACGAAATTGTCGAACCCGCTCATCCACGATCCGCTGATCGTAAACATCGTACTGATACATAACTTACCTTTAATATCAGGAAAAAATCATTTTAGCGGCAACCAACGTTAAGACAGTTGCCAAGGTACCCCGCAGCCAATGCTCGGGGACTGAACGACTCAAATAACTGCCCACTGTGATGCCAGGGACCGACCCCATTAGCAAACTCAGCAGTAATGCAAAATCGATAGTCCCCAACCACCAATGCCCCAATGCTGCGACCGCTGTCAGCGGTACGGCGTAAGCAATATCGGTTCCAGCGATTTCTGCTGTTCGCATGCGGGGATACAAGATACTTAATAAGGTCGCCCCAATGACGCCAGCACCGATAGAGGAAAGCGTGACCAAACACCCGATAACCGCACCTGCACATACCGTTGCTAGATCCAGCGTGCGCCCATGTAAGTGTCGCTCAGGGTGTAGGCTCAGCCAGTGAAGTATACGAGACTTCAATAACAAAAAGAGGACGGTCAATAAGACCGAAGCCGCAATCGAATATTTAATCAAGCGCACCAAACCGCCATCGACGGCGCCATGATAATGCAAAGCCAGAATCGTGAGACCGGCGGTAGGCAAGCTCCCCGCACACAGCAGATAGACTATTCGGTGATTTACTGTACCGCGCAGGCGATGCACCCATGTACCAGCGCCCTTGGTAATCGAAGCAAATGCGAGGTCTGTTCCTACCGCAACACTCGGCGATACGCCAAATAACAAAGTTAATAGTGGTGTCATCAAAGAGCCACCACCTACGCCCGTTAGCCCGACCAGCGTACCTACCAAAAGACCACTTAGAACAAAATGAAGATGAATATCGGGCAAACTCATTGGGAGACCCAAAACGGGCAAATTGAAAAAAGTCTGGCGCGATTGTAGTCAGCACGCTATATTTTCTAAACTAATTAGTTTTCATTTCTTTATCGTTATTGGTAATAAAGCCAGAGCCCCCATGAATTTACACCAACTCAAATTTGTCCGTGAAGCGGTACGTCAAAAATTTAGCCTGACTGCTGCCGCTGAGGCCCTGCATACCTCGCAACCCGGCGTTTCCAAAGCCATTATTGAGTTAGAACAAGAGTTAGGGGTAGAGATTTTCCAGCGCCATGGGAAGCGGATTAAGGATTTAACGGAGCCAGGAAGAGAGATTTACCAGTCAGTAGAACGTGTGATGCAGGAAATTGACAATCTCAAGCGAATAGGCAAGGAATATGCTGCACGGAGTAGTGGCGATTTACGCATTGCGATTACCCACACACAAGCCCGCTATGCGTTGCCACGGGTGGTTCCAACTTTTAAGCAGCGTTATCCTGATGTACACCTAAGTCTGCTCCAGGGCACGCCCAGCCAAATTGCTACCATGGTTATTCAAGGCGAAGCAGATTTAGCGATTGCCACAGAAGCCATCGCTGATTACAAAGAACTGGTTGCCCTGCCCTGCTACACCTGGGAACATGTGGTGATTGTGCCGAAAGGCCATGATTTGGAACGGGAAATCAAAAAGGGGAAACCGCTAACCATTGAGCTGGTCGCACGCTATCCCATTATTACCTACGACAGTGCCTTCGCCGGCCGGCAAAAAATTGATGAGGCCTTCGCCAGAAAACAGATCGTGCCGGATCTGGTGCTCGCCGCTGTTGATGCCGATGTGATTAAAACCTATGTCGAGTTGGGGCTCGGGATTGGTATCATTGCCAATATGGCGTACGATGCCAAGCGCGACAGTGCCTTTAGCTGTGTTACCGCTGGCCATTTATTTGGCACCCACACCACCAAACTGGCCCTCAAGCCGGGGGTTTTTTTACGCAGCTATGTTTATACCTTTGTGGAAATTTTTGCTCCCTCGCTCAACCGTAAATTAATCGACAAAGCACTCTCGGGCAACCCTAACGACTATGATCTCTAAATAATGGCAACCCTGATTTTTTTCTGTGGTCATGCTGGCACCGGTAAAACAACCATTGCGCGCCGCATGACGCGTGATCTGATTGCGCAACTCGGGCAGTCCTTTTGTTTTTTAGATAAAGACACCCTGTACGGTAATTACAGCAGCGCGGTGATGGGCGCACTCACCGGCAACCCCAACGACCGTGACAGCCCCACTTACCTCAATACCCTGCGCGACCCAGAATATCAAGCGCTACTGGATACCGCTCGCGAAAACTTGCAACTCGGCATTCATGTGATTGTGGTCGGCCCTCTCAGCCGCGAAATTAAGCAACAACAGTTATTTGACCCCACCTGGTTACGCCTGCCGGCAGGCTGTAACAGCACTGTCGTTTGGGTTGAGATTGATGAAGAAACCGCCAAACAACGGATCATCGCCCGTGCCGATAAGCGCGACGAATACAAGTTGGCGCACTGGGAAGACTATCGGCAACGGCGCTTTTCACCCGCCCGAGCCGATTACCCAAAAATGATTTTCTTTGACAACACCGCGCCAACCGTTGACGACTACGCCGCATTACAGCGGCAGCTCGCCCATAAAGTACGCTCGGCATGATGCAAGTCAATCTGACGCGACCACAGCTTGTTACAGTGTGACAAACAATCAATTCTTTTAGTGGAGTGTTGCTATGGATTTAACTCACTTACGTCAAGACTACCGACAAGCGGCCCTCAATGAGGAAGATGTCGCGGCTGACCCGCTGCAGCAATTTGACCACTGGTTCAGCCAGGCCCTCAAATCTAACTTACCAGAGCCCTATGCCATGACGCTGGCAACAGCCAACCAGCAAGGCCAGCCGAGTGCTCGAATTGTGCTCCTGCGTGGGTATGACGAACAAGGTCTGCTGTTTTTTACGAACTACCAATCGCGCAAAGGGCATGAGTTGGCGCAAAACGCGCATGCCGCCCTGCTGTTTTATTGGGCTGAGCTAGAAAGACAAGTGCGCATTGAAGGACAAGTGCGCTTTGCCAGCACCGAAGAGTCGGATCGTTATTACGCCAGTCGCCCAGTCGGCAATCGCCTCGGGGCATGGGCTTCACCCCAAAGTCAAGCCATTCCCTCCCGCCAATTTCTGGAAGAGCGGGAAGCCCAGTTTCGCGCGCAGTATGGTGACGAGCCACCGCGCCCAAAACATTGGGGTGGCTATCGGCTCCAGCCCACTCAGTTTGAATTCTGGCAAGGCCGTCCCTCTCGCTTGCATGACCGTATCAACTACAGCCTCAGTCAGCGGGGGCAATGGCTAATTGAAAGACTGGCGCCCTGAATCGCTATTTTTCAGAAATTGCGAAAAGGTACGCCGGAACTTGGCCACTTTAGGCGCGACGACAGCCAAGCAGTACCCCTGTTGCGGATTCCGCACTAAATAGTTCTGGTGGTAGTCTTCCGCCACCCAAAAAGTTGGGGCAGCAGCCACTTCCGTCGTAATTGGGGCTGTCCACCAAGCCTCGGCGACCAGTTCCGCGATCACGCTCCGAACGATGTCTGCTTGCGCCTCATTCGTGTAAAAAATCGCGGAGCGATACTGCGTGCCCACATCGTTCCCTTGCCGGTTCAGGGTCGTGGGATCGTGAATTGCAAAGAATATTTTCAATAATTGAGATAGCTCAATTTGGCTGGGGTCGAAGCTAACCTCAACCACTTCCGCATGACCACTCACCCCAGTGCAGACCTGTTCATAACTTGGGTTTGGTCGTGCGCCGCCCATATAGCCCGAGAGTGCCGACTGCACGCCACGGACCTGATTGAACACGGCTTCCACGCACCAAAAACAACCCCCGCCTAAGTAAATCTTTTCCATATTTTTTCCGCTCAGGGCCCTGATATCAATACTGAATATTGGTCTGACTCACGTCAGCAAAGGTTAAGCACCGACCGGCGTGCATAGTTCGATTAAGGTACCTTCTGGTCCCCGTAGATATCCCACCATCTGCCCCCAGGGTTTTAGCTCTGGCGACGTCACAACATAAGCGCCCGCTTGAACCGCTTTCGCATAAGCAGCATCGATATCCTCAGTCACAAACGCGATTTCGATCCCAAACGGGTCTTGATTGAGATTGACCTGCTGATATTTACCGGCCAGATTCATCTCGCCCATTGCAAAACTTGCAAACGCCAGCGTGGTTTCCCCCGTTGCCAATTCACCATATTCTTTAGATTCATGTAAAAAGCGAATCTCAAAACCAAAGGCTTGTTGGTAAAAATGAAGCGTGGCCTCAACATCGCCGACATAGATAATGGTGTAGCCAAATTTCATGGTGTACCTTTCTGATTCAAACTGGATTATGTGGCGCGATGCAAGGCAACCAAGGGCGCGCAGGCACTCCGTTCTTACGTGTAATCATAATCAAACCCCCAGTACGCAGGGGGGCATGACGCATACCCGTCAGTCTCTATCAATCAGCTAATCACTCTATTTCAGATCCTGTACCTTAGTCAGGAAGCAAAACTAATCCTTACAATGAGCAATCAGGTTTTTGGTAAGGTCACCCCGCGCTGACCTTGGTATTTGCCGCCGCGATCTTTATAAGATGTTTCACACAATTCATCCGACTCGAAGAACAGCACTTGCGCACAGCCCTCGCCCGCATAGATTTTCGCGGGCAGTGGCGTGGTGTTCGAAAACTCCAACGTCACATAGCCTTCCCACTCTGGTTCAAACGGCGTTACATTGACGATGATGCCGCAGCGTGCGTAGGTGCTTTTGCCCAAACACACGGTGAGGACACTGCGTGGAATGCGGAAGTATTCAACCGTGCGGGCCAGCGCAAACGAATTGGGCGGAATAATGCAGACATCGCCGGTGAAATCAACAAAGGATTTTTCGTCGAAGTTCTTAGGATCAACAATCGTGCTGTTGATATTGGTAAAAATTTTGAATTCGTTGGCGCAGCGAATATCGTAGCCATAGCTGGAGGTGCCATACGACACGATTTTTTCACCATTCGCGTAGCGAATCTGGCCAGGCTCAAACGGCTCAATCATGCCGTGTTCTTCGGCCATTCGACGAATCCATTTGTCTGATTTAATGCTCATAAGTCAATATCCGATTAGGCTGCGCAAAGTGCGAAACCCGCATTATGACTGAAACTCACCCCAAATTCGACCACCCGCGCTTCCCAACCAAATACTCGCTAGCACCCAACGCCCCGATTATCTTGAGCAGAAGCCCGCCGAAGCGCCCATGACAAAAAGGCTAGTTTCCTAGCCTTTTTGCACTTATTTTTGCCTGTCCATGAGCACCCATAAGGGCATGCATCAATGCTAAAGTCATGCCTAATCAAAAGCTTGGCGATGTCTCAAGAGATGGCGCGCTTTTGACTTGACCCTGCCAGCGGGTACGCAACTGCTGGCACGCTGCCACCATGTTTTGCAAAGCCGGGGCCACTTCTTCCCAACGCCGGGTTTTCAGGCCGCAATCGGGGTTGACCCACAAGCGCTCAGCTGGAATAACCTGCACCGCTTTTTCCAATAAGTTCACCATTTCGTCTACCTGCGGCACTCGTGGCGAATGAATGTCATACACCCCTGGGCCGATTTCATTCGGGTAAGCAAAGTCGCCAAAGCCACGCAGCAATTCCATGTCGGAACGCGAGGTTTCAATCGTAATCACATCGGCATCCAACGCGGCAATCGCAGGCAAAATATCATTAAACTCGGAATAGCACATATGCGTATGAATTTGCGTTTCATCCCGTACCCCACAGGCACTCAGCTTAAAGGCTTCGACCGCCCAATTTAAATAGTCTTGCCAAACGCTTTGTTTGAGCGGCAGGCCTTCACGGAAAGCCGGTTCATCGATCTGAATCACGGCAATCCCCGCCTTCTCCAAATCCACCACCTCATCCCGAATCGCGAGGGCAATCTGTTTGGCCGTGGCACTGCGCGGCTGATCATCGCGCACAAACGACCATTGCAACATCGTCACCGGGCCAGTCAGCATGCCCTTCATCGGCTTGCTGGTCAGGCTTTGTGCATACGCAGTCCAGCTGACCGTCATCGCTTCGGGGCGATACACATCACCGTAAATAATCGGAGGCTTCACGCAGCGCGAGCCGTAGCTCTGTACCCAGCCGTATTCCGTAAAGGCATAGCCCCAGAGTTGTTCCCCAAAATATTCCACCATGTCATTGCGTTCGGCTTCGCCGTGTACCAGTACATCTAAACCATAGCGCTCTTGCTGGGCCACCGCCTCGGCAATTTCGGCGCGCATCGCGTGCAGATAATCAAGCTGTGAGAGCTGACCTTGTTTATTCGCTTTACGTGCTTGCCGAATCGCCGCTGTTTGCGGGAAAGAACCAATGGTGGTCGTGGGGAAAAGCGGCAAGTTCAAACGTGCCTGTTGCTGCGCTTGACGTTGCGCATAAGGTTGAGCACGTTCGGCATCGCTCGCGCTGACCTGTGCTAAACGCTGAGCGACCAATGGGTTATGAATTCGTGCCGAATGCGCACGCTCGGCCCGCGCTTGGCTTGCTGCCGCTAAAAAGCGTTGATCAACCTCACCCTTGATAGCATTGCGCAAGAAGGCGAGCTCTTCCAGCTTTTGTTGGCCGAAGGCCAGCCAGCTTTTGAGCGTGGCATCCAACTTGTGTTCACTCGCCAAATCCACCGGCACATGTAATAAGGAACAGCTTGAGCCTAACCATAGATGCTTGCGTGCCTTCGCCCAGTCTTGCACTTTCGTCAAGATATTGGCCACATCTTGCCGCCAAATATTGCGGCCATCCACCACCCCTAGAGACAACACTTTATCTTGCGGCCACTGCGCAAACACTTGCGCTACTTGCTGGGGCGCGCGCACCGCATCCACATGCAAACCCGCCACAGGTAAACGGGCCAATGCAGGCAAGTTTTCGACTGTTTCAAAGTAGGTGGTGAGCAATAAAGGTACCGGGCTGGATTGCAGCGCGGCATAGGCCGCTTCAACCTGCGGCAAGCGCGCTTTGGATTCTTCCAGCACCAAATACGGTTCATCTATTTGCACCCAGCTCACGCCCACCTCTTGCAGGCATACCAATAGTTTTTTGTACTGCGCAAGCAAAGCAGGCAATAAAGTCCAGCGGTCAAAATCGGCCGATTTTTCTTTACCCAAGGCCAGCAAACTCACTGGCCCCAATAGCACGAGCTTGATGGGCGTGGCGTATTGCTGCGCCTCCGCCACCTGCGCCAATAGCCGCTCGGCATGCAAACCAAACTGGGTATTCACCGACCATTCCGGCACAATATAGTGGTAGTTGGTGTCAAACCACTTGGTCATTTCCATGGCGAACTGCTCGGTATTGCCGCGTGCATATTGGAAATAGGTTTTTAAATCCAGCTGCGCCGGGTGAAACCCAAACCGCCCCGGCAGCGCGCCGAACAGCGCGCAGGTCTGCAACACATGGTCGTACCAGGCAAAATCGCCCACCGTTAAAAAATCCAGACCCGCCGCTTTTTGGCGCTGCCAGTTATCGGCACGAATCGCTGCGCCGACGGCTTCCAATTCTTCTGCGCCAATTTCTCCGCGCCAAAATTGCTCCATTGCAAATTTCAATTCACGCTGCGCACCAATGCGGGCGGCACCCAGCACATGGGCTTTCACATTCGTGAGTGCTTGAAGTTGTGTCATGTTTGGCTCCATATTTCTTTAGATAGTGCAGTCTGAGCCAAACTAGATTATTATTCAAACGATAAATTTTCAGATTTATTATTAATTTTATTCATGATAAAAACCCCACTCGAACTCCGCCACCTGCTCACGCTAAACGCTTTAGCGCAAGTGGGCACGCTCTCTAAAGCCGCAGAGATGCTGCATGTGACGCAATCCGCTCTTTCGCATCAGCTCATGGCGCTTGAGGCGCATTACGGGGGCGAGCTATTCGTGCGCAAGTCCAATCCCCTGCGCTGGACGCCGATTGGCGAACGGCTATTGGCGCTAGCCCAGACCGTACTCCCTACCGTGCAGGCTGCTGAACGCGATATTGTCAGGCTCCATCAACCCAATGTCGGGCCGCTGCGGATTGCCGTGGAATGTCATACTTGTTTTGATTGGCTGATGCCCGCCATGGATGCGTATCGGCAGGACTGGCCGGAAGTCGAACTCGATATTGTGTCGGGCTTTCATGCCGACCCCGTGGGCCTGCTGGATAACCACAGTGCTGACTTTGCGATTTTGACCGAAGCGCAGGACGACCCCAGCATCGTACAAGTGCCTTTATTTCGCTATGAAGTGGTAGCCGTACTCGCGAATGATCACCCCTTGGGGAAAAAAGCCATTTTGCAAGCCAGTGATTTTGCTAAGGACACGCTGATTACCTACCCCGTGCCGGAAAGCATGCTGGATATTTATCGCCAGCTCTTGCAGCCTGCAGGCATCGCGCCCGCCAAGCGCACCGCGCAACTCACGGTGGCACTGCTGCAGCTCGTCGCCAGTCGGCGTGGCATTGCCGCCCTGCCCGCTTGGGCCGTCGAAAGCTACGTACAAAAGCAATATATTCAAACGCGGCGCATCACTAAGAAAGGTTTATACGCCACCCTGTATGTCGCCATTCGGCAAGCCGATGCTGAGAAAGCCTACCTACAAGCCTTTGCCGAATTGCTCAAACAAAACTGCGTCAAAGAACTGATCGGGATTGAGTTGCTCTAGCCAGCCATTCAGGCTGTGGGTAACAAATAGCGGCGCACCGCTGCATAAGCCGGATCATTAGGCATATGCACGGCAATCTGTGTGGCGTGTGTCCAGGGATAACTGAGCTGGGTGGCCCATGCCAAAATGGGCGCAAGCAGCACGGGTGGCAAGACTTCCATATGCTTAATCACAATTATTAAGCGCTGCACCCCCACTCGTTCCGCATCGGCTACCCACTCGTATTCACCACAACCAATTCGGGCCTCACCCGTCGCTTTGTCCGACATCACCACCAGCCATTGGCAGCGATAGTTGGCTTCATGCGCTTGAGGCCGCTCCCCCACGCAAAAGGTATACACGTTTTCGTATTTCGTTCCAAAATCCCGCACCAGTACTTGGGTAATCGCGGCTTCCCCTAGGCTCTGGGCCGGGAAGCTAATTATTCCCGTTTGCACATCCATTTGTAATTCAGCATCCGGCAAAAAAGCTTGCGCCATCAAATGAGGGCGATTGTGATCTTTCGCGGCGATATAGGTTTCAATCCAGTTGGCTAGGGCCATCGGTCACGTCCTTGGTCTGGCAAATCATGGTTCACACTGTGGCTTCGGATGAGATAGAGTATGTGGCTTGCCAGCACGCCTGTCCAATCGGATTTTTCAGTAGTAGCAATCAGAAAAAGTGGAGGATGGCTACTGATCAAGCGTACGCAGAACCTAAGGACATGCCTTAGGTATTCTGCACTTTAATGGTCGGGAATTTGAGCGAATGGTCTTGCGCTTTGTCCGCAATCTGCACCGCCACTTTGCGGGCAATTTGGCCATACACCAAGCTGGCGGGGCTGTTGGGATCGGCCACCACAGTGGGTTTGCCGGAATCCGTTTGTTCGCGAATTTGGCTATCCAGCGGCAGTGCGCCGAGGTAAGACACTTGGTACTGCTCGGCCATGCGCTGCCCACCGCCCGTGCCGAAGATGTGTTCGCCATGCCCGCACTGCGAACAAATGTGCAGCGCCATGTTTTCCACTACCCCTAAAATCGGAATGCCCACTTTCTGGAACATATTGACGCCACGGCGGCCATCCAGGAGTGCAATTTCTTGCGGGGTGGTGACAATCACCGCCCCCGTCACCGGCACTTTTTGCGCCAACGTTAGTTGAATATCACCGGTACCGGGGGGCATATCAATCACCAGATAATCCAGGTCTTGCCAAGCGGTTTGCTGAAGTAATTGCAACAGTGCGCCGGTGACCATTGGCCCGCGCCAGGCCACGGCTTGCTCGGTGTCAATCAAGCAACCAATCGACGCCATTTGCAAACCATGCGCCATAATGGGGGTGATGGTTTGGTCTTCGTTCGCTTCATGCCGCTGCCCTTGCACCCCCAGCATCAACGGTTGGGATGGGCCGTAGATGTCGGCATCCAGCACGCCCACCCGCGCGCCTTCTGCGGCCAGCGCTAGAGCCAAGTTAACGGCGGTGGTGCTTTTGCCCACCCCACCTTTGCCCGAAGCCACGGCAATGATATTGCGGACATTCGGCAAAGTTTTAATCCCTGCTTGCACACTGTGGGCCACGATTTTCCAGCTTAGATCAAGCTGCACCCCTGTGACTCCCGGCACCGCCCGCACAGCGTTTTCCAGCAAGGTGCGCAGTCCGCTGAGTTGCGATTGTGCGGGGTAGCCGAGCTGAATAGTGAGATGGGCTTGGCCCTGCTCAACTGTGAGTTGTTTGAGCGCCTTGCTGCTGACGAAATCTTTACCCATATTGGGGTCGATCAATTGGCTTAACGCTGTGGTAATGGTTTGAACGAGGTCGTTTTTCATTGCAAAAGGGCTGAAGAGGGGGATTGAATGCCCTAAGTCTAATCTAAAGCATTGCAAAATCTACATAAAGCACCCAAATAAAACCCGTAAAACCCCAGTAAAATCAAGGTTTTAGTTTTTACTGTCTGAATCTCATGTCACAGCCGCACGCCGCTCCCACTCATGCCACGTCACCGCGCCAAATTTTGGTGACCTCTGCCCTACCCTATGCGAATGGTGCTATTCACCTTGGTCATCTGGTTGAATATATTCAAACCGATATTTGGGTTCGGTTTCAGCGCATGCGCGGGCATGAGGTGCATTATGTAGGCGCTGACGATACCCACGGCACACCGATTATGTTACGCGCGGAAAAAGAAGGGCTAACACCCCAAGCCTTGATCGCGCGCGTGTGGCAAGAACACAAACGTGACTTTGATAACTTTCATGTCTCGTTTGACAACTATTACTCCACCGATTCCGAAGAAAACCGTGAACTGGCCAGCGAATTCTATCTTGCACTCAAAGCCGCAGGGTTGATTGAAGTCCGCTCGATTGAGCAGTATTACGATCCGGTCAAAGAAATGTTTTTGCCAGATCGCTTCATCAAAGGCGAATGCCCCAAGTGCGGCGCAAAAGACCAGTATGGCGATAACTGCGAGGTGTGTGGCGCGACGTATCAACCCACCGACCTCAAGAACCCCTATTCAGTGGTATCGGGCGCTGCGCCAGTGCGTAAGCATTCTGATCATCACTTCTTTAAACTCTCCGACCCGCGCTGCGAAAACTTCCTACGTGGCTGGGTGAAAGGCTTGGCCCAACCCGAAGCGGCCAACAAAATGGCGGAATGGCTGGGTCAGCCCGGCGAAGCCAAGTTGGCCGACTGGGATATTTCACGCGATGCGCCCTACTTTGGTTTTGAAATTCCAGAAGCCCCAGGCAAATACTTTTATGTGTGGCTGGACGCGCCGGTGGGTTACTACGCCAGCTTCAAAAACCTCGCCACTCGACTGGGTTTGAATACCGATGGATGGATTAAAGCCGGCAGCCAAACCGAGCAATACCACTTCATTGGTAAAGATATTCTTTACTTCCACGCCTTGTTCTGGCCCGCGATGTTGGAATTTTCTGGCCACCGCGCACCCACCAATGTGTTTGCACATGGTTTCTTAACCGTCGATGGCGCGAAGATGAGTAAATCGCGCGGCACCTTCATCACCGCACAAAGTTACATTGATCAGGGCCTGAACCCCGAATGGCTGCGCTACTACTTCGCCGCCAAACTGAATAGCACGATGGAAGACATCGACCTCAACTTTGAAGATTTTGTAGCGCGTGTGAATAGCGATTTGGTGGGCAAGTACATCAACATCGCCAGCCGTGCGGCGGGGTTCGTGCACAAACACTTTGATGGCAAACTCACACAACTACAGCAAGGAACATTGAGTGTGAATGGTCAGTTTATTGAAACAATTGAGCACGTGCTAATTCAGGACATTCTTGAGGAGGCCGAATACATTAAAACGCATTATGAAAGTCGGCGTTTTAATATGGCTATTTCAAGCATCATGAGACTTGCTGACGCAATCAATAAATACTGGGATGAAAACGAGCCTTGGAAAAAAGCAAAAAATTTGTCAGAAGAAGGTTCTATTCTTCACGAGGTTTGTACAACTACGATAGAAGCATTTCGGTTGATTTCTATTTTACTCAGCCCTGTGCTTCCAAAAATCACCGAACAAGTCTCAAAATTCCTTAATGTTAAGAATTTCACATGGGCTGATCTCAACAGCCATTTATCAGGATCGCATCAAATCAATCCTTACAGCCACCTCATGACCCGTGTAGAAAGCAAACAGATCGAAGCGCTGGTAGAAGCCAATAAACAAAGCTTGGCGGAAACGCCAGCCGCAGTGACTGCGCCCGCTATCGAACCAAAGATCGAACCCATTGCGGATGAAATCGGGATCGATGATTTCGGCAAAGTGGATTTGCGCATTGCCAAAATTGTGAATGCCGAGCATGTGGAAGGTGCAGCTAAACTACTGCGCCTGACGCTGGACATTGGCGAAGGCAAAACCCGCAACGTGTTCTCCGGCATTAAATCGGCTTACAAACCCGAAGACCTCGTCGGTAAATACACGGTGATGATTGCCAACCTCGCCCCACGCAAAATGAAGTTTGGTTTAAGCGAAGGCATGGTCTTAGCCGCCAGCGCTGCGGATGAAAAAGCCAATCCCAGCATTTATCTGCTAGAACCGCATAGCGGCGCGCAGCCGGGGATGCGGATTCGCTAACGTGATACCCGGCTTCCACCCTCGCCTATTCGATAGCCTACGCGGCTACAATCGCAGCCGCTTACTGCAAGATGTGAGCGCAGGCTTAACGGTAGGCGTGGTGGCCTTACCCCTAGCGATGGCCTTTGCGATAGCCAGTGGTGTCAAACCCGAAAATGGGATTTTTACCGCCATCATCGCCGGTTTCCTCATCTCCGCGTTGGGCGGCAGCAAAGTGCAAATTGGTGGCCCGGCCGGGGCGTTTATTGTCATCATCTACGGCATTATTGAGCGTTATGGCTTAGCGAATTTGCTTATCTGCACCATCATGGCGGGCGTGCTGCTGTTTGCGATGGGCCTGTTCAAGTTGGGCAATTTAATCCGCTTTATTCCGGTACCGATTGTGATTGGCTTTACCAACGGCATTGCGGTATTGATTGCGCTCTCGCAGATCAAAGATTTTTTTGGTTTGCCCATTAACACCATGCCCGCTGATTTCTTTGCCAAGCTGCGGGTACTGGCCGAACATGGCCTCGCGGCGGATCTCCCCACGCTGAGTATTGGCTTGGCGAGTTTGCTACTGGTGATTGTGTGGCCGAAGAGCTACCGTCCTCAAGACGCGAATTACAAACGCTGGCTGACCAAAGTACCCGGCACGATTGTGGCGCTCGTTTTGGCGACTCT
Source organism: Parvibium lacunae (assembly GCF_003335215.1). GTDB lineage: Bacteria > Pseudomonadota > Gammaproteobacteria > Burkholderiales > Burkholderiaceae_D > Parvibium > Parvibium lacunae. The sequence continues at coordinate 34,743 of NZ_QPGB01000007.1, forward strand.
GTTTGTGGCGAGTAGCGGTCTAGAAGTAGAAACCATTGGTCAGCGTTTTGGTGGCATTCCACAAGCACTACCCAGTTTTGCCCTGCCCCACTTTTCTTGGGGTTTAGTGAAACAACTGGTCGCCCCCACGCTGACGATTGCCTTGCTCTGTGCAATTGAATCCCTACTCTGTGCGCGGGTGGCAGACAATTTAATTAACGCTTCTCACAAAGATCGGCACGACCCCAATCAGGAATTGATGGCGCAAGGTGTGGCGAACTTTATTGCCCCCTTCTTCGGCGGCATTCCGGCCACGGGGACGATTGCTCGCACCGTCACCAATGTGCGCTCAGGTGCTACCTCACCGATTGCAGGCATTGTGCATGCGCTCACGCTGTTACTCATCATTTTGCTGGCCGCCCCGTTGGCTTACGATGTGCCACTGGCGACGCTAGCCGCGATTTTGCTCTACGTAGCGTGGAACATGGGTGAGTGGCGCGAGTTTGTCCGGCTGCGTAAGTTCTCGTTGCCGTATGGCACCGTTTTGGTCAGCACCTTTTTACTCACGGTGATTTTTGATCTCACCGTGGCCGTAGAAGTCGGTTTAGTCTTGGCCAGTTTGTTTTTTATTTACCGAGTTTCCAACCTCACCACGATTGAACGCGTGACGCTGAGCGAGAGCGATGCCAATGCCGTCTCACAAGATATGGTGGCGGTCTATCGCGTATACGGTTCGCTGTTTTTTGGCGCAGTAACCAAGCTAGAAAATTTATTCGCGCCCCACAGCACGCTGCCCAAGGTGGTGATTCTCGATTTGCACCAAACCATTTCTATCGACACCACCGGTTTAGAAGCCTTGGCGGGCTTGCATCACCAACTGCATGCGCAAGGCGCTCACTTGGTGTTATGTGGACTGAATAAACAACCGGGTTCGATTATTCGACGCGGGGGCTTGGTACAAGAAATAGGGCCTGACCATGTGTGTGTGACGTTAGAAGAAGCCTATGGATTAGCGCACACGTTGGTCGATCGGGGCCGCCCATAAACCCATGCGAGATAGCGCCGGTTCTTTCGCCGTGATGGACGATGTTTGGCGGGACAGCTTGCGCCAGCGCGAGATTCCCATCCGCCTGCGCCTGCCGCAGCATGCGTCCACGCCCGTGCCTCTGATTGTGTTTTCACACGGGCTGGGCGGCTCACTCGCCAGTGGATCGTTTTGGTTAGATCATTGGGCCGCGCAAGGCTTTGCCACCTTAAACGTCCAGCATCCAGGCAGCGATCTCAACATCTGGTCACGCAGGCGTGACTCCGGTGAGTTGAATTTACGGGAACGGCTCCATGCCGCCATGCAGCCCCACGAATTGCAGCAACGCACACTGGACGTGAAGTTTGTGCTGGATGAGCTACATGTACGTCAAGCCAGCACACCAACATTACAGCCGCTTGATCTGAATCGCATCGCGATGAGCGGGCATTCGTATGGGGCGGTGACGACACTGGCGCTGTGCGGCCAACACTATCCACATTTACCTGCATTCGCAGCCAGCAGTGCGCCCAGTACTTTATTTGAATCGCGCTTTAAAGCAGCGCTGGTCTTTAGCCCGTCCGCCCGCCATACCGCGCAATTGGATGAACAGTTTGGACAGATCACTCTACCGTGTTTTTGTTTAACCGGCACGCACGACCAAATTAGGATTGCACCCGACATTACGCCAGACAATCGGCAATTACCGTTCCGACACATGCGGGGCAACAATAAAGCCATGCTGGTGTTAGCAGGTGCCGATCATTTATTTTTTAATGGTCGATCACGTCAAGACTCTGCGGCGGAATGCGGGATGAGTGCATTTAAGGAAGTAGACAATTCCGTCGATGCCGCCTTGATTCCGGTGGTGCAAGAAACCACGCTGGGGTTTTGGTTGGACACAATAGGCCATGCCCAGCCAATGCACAATGCGATTCGGTGGGGGTTTATCGGTACCCATATTTCGCCCCCTCATCAGCTGACTCTCTCTGTGTAACCTGACTGAATTTATGGGCTTTGACGATACCCTTAATGCCAACCCGTTTTCGATTTTTCTGTTTGCTCGTTCTGGTCTGCCCGGAACATCTCTTCCAACTCAGCACGTGCTTGTTTGGCCATCGATACCAACGCCTTTTGATCTTGGTAGTGCGGATAAATTTTCTGTAAAGATTCCAAATTATGGCGTCGGAACTTGAGTGCCGCACGCCGTGCATCACTGGGCGCCACGCCCAAACATGTTAGCGTGCTACGCGCACTGCGCAAGGCTGATTCAAATGTTTCACGTTCAATATGGGTAACGCCCAGATCCATCAACCGATAAACGTGGCTGACATTGCGGGCCCGCGCAACAATTTGTAAGTGCGGGAAATGTTCGCGCACCAGTTTGATTAAGTGCAGGCTGTCATCTATGTCATCAATCGCGACGACCAGAATTTTTGCTTCACCAGCACCCGCTGCATGAAGCAAATCCATGCGTGTTGCATCCCCATAAAATACTTTGTAGCCAAACTTACGTAAACTTTCAATTTGCTCAGGGTCAACTTCTAACACGGTGGGTCGAATTCCCTGCGCCAGCAACATTCGGCCAATGATTTGTCCATAGCGGCCAAAGCCAGCAATGATAACGGGGTGCTGCTGATAGGCGACGGGCTCTGCGCTATTGGCAGCAGGTGTTTGCATACGCGGTAGCCAGAAGCGGTCGTGCAGAATCAATAGTAAGGGGGTTGAGGCCATTGAAAGGGCAACCACGAGATTAAGGTAAGCAGCTTGCTGGCCAGTAAAAATCTGCAGTTGCGTCGCCGTAGCAAACACCACAAAGGCGAACTCACTACCCTGAGATAAAACAATCGCAAACAATGCGCGCTCTGGTTGGCTAATGCCGAACCAACGGCTGCAGCCGAACAAAATCAGGCTTTTCAGTAACACCATGCCAAGCACAGCCAAAATCACCAGGGCCGGGTCTTTCAGCAGGACGCTGAAGTCAATGGTCATGCCCACGGCAATAAAAAATAAGCCCAATAACAAGCCTTTGAATGGCTCAATATCGGTTTCTAGCGCATGACGATACTCAGAGTCTGCCAACAGGACGCCAGCGATCAGCGCGCCGAGCGCCATCGATAGACCAATCTCCTGCATGAGCAAGGCAACCCCAGCAACGAGGAGCAGCGCAAACCCTGTGAATAATTCTCGATATCCGGTGTTGGCAATCAGTCGTAACATCGGGCGTAGTAACCAACGCCCCACCCCAATGATGAGAGCGATGGTTGCCAAACCCCGTAAAACTAACCACCACTTTTCAGCACTGCTGGCAGATACCTCAGCGGCACTGGCAGAAGCGACTAAGCTTAGCTCGGGATTGGCAAATACAAAGAGCGGCAAGATCGTCAAAATGGGAATTGCTGCAATATCCTGAAACAGCAATATCCCGAAACCTGCCATCCCCGCACCAGTATTGAGTAGATTACGTTCTTTCAAAATCGCCAAGGCCACCGCCGTGGATGACAAAGCGAGGCCAAGCGCAGCCACACAGGCAACTTGCCAGGGCCAGCCGCATAACCAAATGGTTAATTGCAAACAGAGTACACAAGCGAGCATTTGCACCCCGCCATAACCGAAAATAGAGCGGCGCAACGCCCAGAGCTTCCGAATCTCTAATTCCAAGCCAATGATGAACATCATCAGTACCACGCCTAGCTCAGAAAAATGCAGGATGGTATCGACGTCGGTAATCAAACCAAGTACCCAGGGACCAATCACAATGCCTGCCAATAAATAACCGAGCACTGACCCCAGTTGTAATTTCTTAGCAAGCGGCACCGCAATAACAGCGGCGGCAATAAAAATCACCAGACTAAACAGAAAACTATTTTCCATGGCCTGCCTTTATTCAGCCGTTATGCGTTGATTTAGCCACGTTTGATAGTGCGTGGCATATGCCATGATTTCTGCCTGCGAAGCGCGATCCGCGGCGTAGAGGACATGCGGCGCTTGCCAGTGCATGCCACACAAATGGGCGGTCTGCTCCAACGGCCGTAAGAAAACCTCGAGTGAATAACGATTCGAACCTGTCGGTTCATACGCTGCAAGCGGCCCTCCTGCACTGGTGACGACGGTCAGCGTTTTACCCCGTAACGCCTGCCCACCCTCACCATAGGCCCAACCCAATAGCAGTACATCATCAAGCCAAGCTTTTAGCAATGGTGGCACGCTGTACCACTGCAGCGGAAATTGCAGTACGACATGCGTTGCCGCTGCCAGCGCTTGCTGTTCATGATCAACATCTACATCAAAGTCAGGGTACCGCCGATACAAATCATGCACTGTCACAGCAGGCGGGATATGTTCCCGTAATAACTCATGCACACGTGAACGGGCCGGGCTTGGGTGGGCATAGATAACCAAGAGTGAAGTCATTAACCATGCTCCTGACGAGGATCAGGGCGATACCCCGTTGCCTGCACCCGCTCTTGAGCATCAAATTCGATATAGAAAAGTTCGGTCTGACTACTAGGCGTATCGGCAAAGCGCCATTCACGGGTCACCCCCTCTTTAAAAGGATAGACGCGCTCATAAAAATAGGGCCCCAGCTTTTCACGCACGGCCATTGCCGTCATTCCAGTATGAATCTGGCTGAAATTCTGACGCGACAGCAAGGGTTCCAGCCGCTGGAAATTCAGCGTACCATCGAACCATAAGAAATAATTTTGCTGCCCCTCTGGACCCAGGGTGTAATCCCAGCGGATTTCACCAGTGGGCATAGCTTGTTGATACTGAGGGGGGCCGACTTTATCAATCACCTGCGCCCCACTCATGCCAGATTTGAGCTGCATAAACGGGTCTAATTCCCGCGCCAAATCTGAGCAACCACCCAATAACCACGCCAATATCCCCATCCAACACCCCTTCCACCATAGAGACCGCATCTGCTCTCCCCATTTCTGATTGATCCGCCTAATTTGTGCACACTGACGCATACCGAAACAGCCAGAATGCCATTAAAATAAAGCAAATTTTCTACAAAGGTACCGCCATGCGCTTTAATCGTCATTATGAATCGGATATCACCCTTTTTCTGAAACAGCTAAAAACAGAAAAACCGACCGTGGAAATGGGGCAACAACAGGGCCGTGCGCTGCTCTGGGATAAAGCCCCGATTGATCTGGCTGAGCGTGAGGCACAACAGGCGGCGCGTGTGCCGCAACAGCCTTATGTCTATCAGACCAAAGGTTAAGCGTGAATCTGCCGCACCTGCCCCATGCTGCAAATGATCACCATGCGCCCGAAGCGGCACTGCAGTCACCTGAGCATACGGATAGCACCCCAGATGTGATTGATGGCATGGCCTTCGCCAAACTCTATGGCGAGCCGCTTTTTAACCTGCCACAAGATTTATATATTCCGCCGGATGCCCTTGAGATATTCCTTGAAGCCTTTGAGGGCCCCTTGGACTTATTGCTCTACCTAATTCGGAAGCAGAACTTTAATATTCTGGATATTCCAATGGCTCAGGTCACTGCGCAATATCTGGGCTATGTCGAAGAAATACGCCAACGCAACTTGGAGTTAGCGGCAGAGTATCTCTTGATGGCCGCCTTACTGATCGAAATCAAATCACGCATGTTGCTGCCGGTGAAGAAAACCGACACTGGCGAAGACGTGGATGATCCGCGGGCTGAATTGGTCCGGCGACTCCTTGAATATGAGCAAATGAAATTGGCTGCACAGCAATTACAAGCAGTGCCGCAAGCTGGGCGCGATTTTATGCGGGCTCAGGTTTATATCGAGCAGAGTAGTGTCAAGCGCTTCCCGGATGTCAATATTGCTGACTTGCAAGCCGCTTGGAATGATATTTTGCGCCGTGCGAAACTCAACCAGCATCATAAAATTTCGCGCGAAGAACTCTCGGTACGAGAACATATGACTCAGATTCTGCGTCGTCTGCAAAACAGTCGCTTCCTCGAATTTGCTGATCTCTTCGACCCCAGCCGCGGTGTGCCTGTTGTCGTGGTTAATTTTATTGCGATGCTAGAGCTATCAAAAGAACAACTGGTTGAAGTGACGCAAGCAGAAGCCTATGCGCCTATTTACGTTCGTTTAGCTTATGCGCCGAACCACTAATTCAAGCAATAAGGTCTTAATCAAGAGCGCCCTAGGGGTTTCGCTGGTGGCATGGTTGTTGAGTTTGGCCCCGGTGTCTGTGCTTGCGCGCTCGCCTGCTGTTGTCCCAAGCCAAGTTTTACAAGACTTGCCCCAGCAAGACATTGATTGGCAAAGTACCCCAGCAAGCTTGTGGGAAACACCGCATCAACGACCTGTCGTGTGGGCTGGGCGCATTACACAGATTCATACTAAAACGCGCCAGGCCGCGACGGATGGCGCGCGTTATATAGAGTTTGTCTGTCAGTGGTATCCCTTGCAAAATGCTTCCCCAGCAGGCTTGGAATTGCCCTTACGCCTCTCAGTACCAGAGAAAAATACGGCAAAAGAAGTACGCTTTGTGATTAGCTTAACGAGCGAACAATTGCAGCCACGTCATCTGCGAAAAATGCAGCAAGACTTGTTGCAGCGCCCTCATTACGTTCTGATTTCTGCAGTCTATCAACAACATGGCTACGTCGATAATCAGCCTGCGCTGTTTATGCAAATGGGCCGCAGCTTTATCGGTGACGCTAGGTATTTACCCATCTCACTGAGCCGCCGCGCCCCATAAAGGCAACCAGTAGGAAAATAGCTCAACCAAGCATCGTGAAACATTGAATCACTTACGCTGCCTCGGTAAACGGACGACGCTGGGTAAAATCATTAAACGTGTAGATCTTGTTCAACGCTATCGTTGGCTCGACCACGGGACTCAGCCCCCAATAATAAATCTGCTGTCCGACTGAACATTGCGCCGGTAATACATCCGCTTCCCAATCAAAACTGGCCTCTGTATACATGCCCCCACTGCGCCAGAAGAAAGGTACAACCTGTTTTTTCTGTAACGCTTCGAGCAAAGCGGCAGGCGCACCACCCGCTTGCGCCGCTTCAATATGTGCTTGCATTCCTGCGCCTGTTTCTACCACCAAGCGCATCGCACTACCATCAGCACGTAAAAACAGTAAACCATCGGGGTTGGCCAGAAAATAATATTCAATAAAGTAATGCTGTGCCATGAGCTGAGCAATCAGCGCCTTGAAACTGCTGTCGGATAAAAACCCGATGTCTGCCATATTCAACACTTGGCTTAATAACAGGCCCTTGCTATTCAAGTGCTGTTGCCGCATCTGCGCAATAGCCAAATTCAGTTGGGGTACAATCGTGGTGGTCTGCTTTTTTAGAAAATGATGAATCAAGCCCACATTAAATGCTTCAACGCCGACCATGGCATCTGCTTCACCCGTCAAAAGTATGCGTCGGATTGATGACTGCGTGAGCTTGGTGCATAACTCAAGCCCATTCATTTCTGGCATAGCATAATCGACAACGATGGCTGCAATCTCACTAAAGCGCCGTGGGTTATAAATCGTGTGATGCACCTTATTAAGTGCCAGGTGGATACTGCGTTGGCTTAGATCTGGCTGTTCATCATGATAGCCGACCCGAAGAACGGCTTCGTCTAATAGACCGGTGTGCCGTGCTACGTCTTGTTGGGCATGAATAAACGACAGCGCCTCACGCGCTGAATCAAATAATTTATAGCAAAGTGAGGGGTCGAGGTGAAGCGACAGGTTCTGTAAAAAAGCCAGGTCATCATCAATCAGCAGAACAGTCGTCGGGTAATGTAGTGCAGGTAGCATAAATAACCTATTAATCCAGCGGCAATAATTGCTGCGGTTTCCCCTTGATCTCTAACACCTTACCTTTGCGTGCGCGTTTGCCTGCATGCTCGGCCACCTGCCGCCCACTTAACGTTTCGCTATAAGACTTCCCGCCACGGGCAATCCCACTGACTTGTAGTCCTGCTTCGGTAACTGGCAGCGCAGAAAGTAACGTTTCTTTGTCGTCCAATCCTTGCAGAATCACACCACGCCCGCCGCCACTGAGTTGCTTGAGTTCATCTAAACCGAAGAGCAGCAGCTTGCCGCCACTGCTTAAACACGCAATTGCGCTGGCGCTGCCAATTGCATGGGGAGTGAGTAGCGTTTCATTGGCTTCGAGCGTTATGAATTGCTTGCCGGCTTTTACGCGGCTGGTCATATCGCCTACGGTCGAACTAAAGCCATAGCCGCCGCTATGGGCGAGCAGTAATGCGATGCCGGCATTGCCTGCAAAGTAATGCAGAATTTTGCTGCCCGCTTCCAAGTCAATCAGAGTTGTGACCGGCACACCATCACCACGAGCGCCGGGCAATTGCGCCACGCCCACGGAATACACCCGGCCATTGCTGCCAAACGCGAGCAGGGTATCCACCGTGCGGCATTCAAACGTGGCGTAGAGGCTATCGCCCGCCTTGAAACTGAATTGCGTGGCATCATGGCCGTGCCCGGTGCGGGCGCGTACCCAGCCGTTCGTGGAAATGACCACAGTCACGGGTTCATCAATCACCTTGGTTTCGACGACGGCTTTTTGTGCCACCTCAATCAACGTCCGCCGCGCATCACCAAAGGCTTTGGCATCTTGTTCCACTTCCTTGATGATCTGCTTGCGCAAGGCGCTGTCGCTGGCGAGCAGGGCTTGCAGCTTGTCTTGTTCGGTGCGCAGCTCGGCGAGCTCTTGTTCGATCTTGATCCCTTCCAGACGCGCTAACTGCCGCAAGCGAATTTCTAAAATATCTTCAGCTTGGCGGTCGCTCAGCTTAAAGTGGGCAATCAGGGCTGGCTTAGGTTCATCGGATTCGCGGATGATGCGAATCACCTCATCAATATTCAGCAGTACTTGCAAGCGCCCTTCCAGAATATGGATGCGGTCTTGTACCTTGCCGAGTCGATGTTGGCTACGACGGGTCACGGTTTCAATCCGGAAATCCGCCCATTCGCACAACATCGCACGTAGCGATTTTTGCTGTGGGCGGCCATCGCGGCCAATGCTCACCAAGTTAATTGAAGCCGAGCTTTCCAGGCTGGTATGCGCCAGCAAGGTATGCGCAAATTCGGTGGCATCAATGTTCTTGCTTTTGGGCGAGAACACCAAACGCACGGCGGCTTCTTTGCCGGATTCGTCGCGCACGGTGTCCAGTAAGCCTAGCATTTGCTGCTTGAGCTGCAACTGATCGGGCGTGAGCGTTTTTTTACCGAGTTTGATTTTAGGGTTGGTTAAGTCTTCAATTTCTTCCAACACTTTTTGCGAAGACGTATTCGGTGGAAGCTCGGTGACGACCAGTTGCCACTGCCCGCGAGCGAGGTCTTCAATCTTCCAGCGCGCGCGAACCTTTAAGCTACCACGGCCGGATTGATAAATCTCGGCAATGTCATTGGGGCTGGTAATAATCTGCCCGCCACCAGGAAAATCGGGGCCAGGAATCAGTGCGCTAATCTCAGCATCGCTCATTTTTGGCTGGCGCAATACCGCAATGCAGGCCTGCGCGACTTCATGCAAATTATGCGAAGGAATTTCGGTGGCCATCCCTACCGCAATCCCGGATGCCCCGTTCAGTAATGCAAAGGGCAGCCGGGCGGGGAGCAGATTCGGCTCATCCATCGAGCCATCATAGTTCGGGCGGAAATCAACGGTGCCTTGGTCGATTTCTTCCAGCAGTAGTTTTGCTATCGGCGTTAAACGGGCTTCGGTGTAGCGCATCGCCGCCGCACCATCACCATCGCGCGAGCCGAAGTTACCTTGCCCGTCAATCAGCGGGTAGCGCAGCGAAAAGTCTTGCGCCATACGTACCAGCGCATCGTAAGCCGCTTGATCGCCGTGGGGGTGAAATTTACCGAGTACATCACCAACTACGCGCGCGCTTTTCACGGGCTTGCTCGTGGCGCCCAGCCCCATCTCGTGCATCGCAAATAAAATACGACGTTGCACGGGTTTTTGGCCATCCGCCACATCTGGTAGCGCGCGGCCTTTTACGACGCTGATTGCATAATCCAGATATGCGCGTTCGGCAAATTGGCCGAGCACAATGTGATCGTCGTTATCTTGGGTGGGCGTATCAAATAAATTACTTTGGTCCATCAAACTTTTCTTTCGTTTGTTTTTTTGCTGGGGCGTGAGGCGTACTGGGCTTTGGGTTCGTGCACCGCATGGCGTGACACAGCATGCTCTCGTAGCCAATTGGCGAGGGTGGTCTCATCTATTTGCCCGGCCGCGACCTTAAGCATGGTCATCACCTTATCTGTATCCGATGCGTCAATGCAATATCCATTCAAATACAGAAATAGCAGCATCACCACAAAAGCGGTGCGTTTGTTGCCATCAATGAACGGATGATTGCGTGCCAAGCCATAACCGTATGCAGCGGCCAGCGCATACACGTCTGGCGGTGGTTCACCATAGTGAGCCAGCTGTTGTGGACGGGCGAGGGCTGATTCGAGTAGGCCCGCATCACGCACACCGCTGCCCCCACCATGCTCCGCTAATTGCTCGTCATGAATCGCTAACACAATAGCTGGTAGAACCCACTGCCACGTTTGCTGTTGATACGGCATGGCTTACTTAGCAAGCTCGTGCAGCACGGCACGGTTTTCCCGCATGAGTTGGCGGCCAATTTCCATCTGCTCAGCAAAGCTCGGGTCATACGGCGTGATCGTGAAACCTTCTGGAGTTTCGGTGACAAACACCGTATCGCCTTTTTCTAGCTTTAAGCGGGCGAGGAGTTCTTTCGGCAACACCACGCCGACCGAGTTACCGACTTGTGTGAGCCTAAGTGAGGTTTTCGAGGATTGCACGAAACGCTCCAAATGGATGTTATAACATATGTTATTATGTATTATCCGTGATCGAATTACAAGCCAGCAAAATCGATGCGGTGCTGTTCTTTTAAGCCCGCAAGTATCCGGCATTCATTATGTACTTAGATTCGAATTTGAGAATTGCACGCGTTGGTGGATATATCGTGCCATTGAGATCAAATTGATCAATCATGATGCTGCCCTCTTTAAACTCCTCACAGTTGAATGGCAATCGGAGCATCATATAAAAATTTCCGTTTGTTTCACTTATTTTAGGTTCTACTGTTGGCATTTCTGAAAGACGTATTACTCGGCCATTTCTGGCTGTCAGTGTGACCAAGTTTAAAATTTTTACATCTCTAGATGGCAGCATGATAGACAAATTTGAACCCCGCCTGTTCATAAACTGCCCTGGAATTACAGGGGGGAGTGGCAGTACAGGAGACATCATGAAAGAAGTGACCTTCTCCGAACACATAAATTGAAACGTAAGTGGTAATGATCTGTGTGGGGTGAAAATCTCGGTTGCTTCTTTATCCGAAGCACCATCATCAGTAAACAAGATACTCTGCAGCTCAGATACGCCCGTTATGGCACACCCCTGCAAAATGAATAGTAATAGACATATCAAACCGAATTGACTGTATCGCCGGGAAGAAATTTGGAAGTTACACAAAATCCTTCCTCCTGTTTATGCTCACTGCATCTAGTATTGATCGCATTTATGGTTTACTGCTGCCAATCAATCTCAAATATCCACTTCCACTAAGTTCCCTTTTTCTTCCAGCCAGCTGCGGCGGGCACTGGCCTCACCTTTACCCATGAGCATGGTGAACAGTTGGGTGGTGTTACTTTCGCCCAATTCACCCAAGCTCACGGGGAGTAAGCGACGGGTGTCGGGGTTGAGCGTGGTTTCCCAGAGTTGCTCAGCATTCATCTCACCCAAGCCTTTGAAGCGGGAAATGCTCCAGCTTCCTTCACGCAAGCCGTCTTTGCGGAGCTTGTCTTCAATGTGCTTCAGTTCGCCTTCATCTAGCGCATAGACCTTGCGCGGGGGTTTTTTGCCTTGGCCGGGGACATCGACGCGGAACAGCGGCGGGCGGGCGACATATACATGCCCTCGCTCGATAAGTTGCGGGAAATGTTTGTAAAACAGGGTAAGTAAGAGCACTTGAATATGCGAGCCATCGACATCGGCATCCGACAAAATGCAGAGCTTGCCGTAGCGCAGGTTGCTCCAGTCCAGGGTGTCGCCCACGCTATGGGGGTCGATGCCAAGCGCGACGGCAATGTCGTGAATTTCATTATTCGCAAACAGACGGTCGCGTTCGGTTTCCCAGGCATTAAGTACCTTACCTCGCAGCGGGAGAATGGCTTGAAACTCTTTGTCGCGGCCCATTTTTGCGGAACCACCGGCAGAGTCGCCCTCCACTAAAAACAGTTCGTTGCGGGTGATGTCATCACTCTCGCAGTCAGTGAGTTTGCCGGGTAGCACTGCTACCCCGGAAGATTTTTTCTTTTCCACCTTTTGCGTGCTGCGCTGGCGGGCTTGCGCTTGCTTAATCACCAGCTCCGCGAGTTTTTTACCCTGTTCCACATGCTGGTTCAGCCAGAGTTCAAGCGCGGGTTTGGCAAAGCTGGCCACGAGGCGCACCGCATCGCGGCTATTCAGGCGCTCTTTGGTTTGGCCCTGGAATTGTGGGTCGAGTACTTTGGCGGAGAGCACAAAGCTGGCGCGGGCGAACACGTCTTCGGGCAAAAGCTTCACGCCCTTGGGTTGCAGGCTATGCAGTTCAATAAAACTTTTCACTGCGCCGAATAAACCTTCACGCAAGCCTGCCTCATGGGTGCCTCCAGCGGGCGTGGGGATGAGGTTAACGTAACTCTCACGGGCGATGGGGCCTTCTTCGGTCCAGCCTACTATCCACGATGCGCCTTCACCTTCGGCAAAGCTATCGTGCCCGGCGACGGCAAAGCCGGATTCTTCAAAGAAAGGAATGAGCGCCTCACTCCCTTGCAGACTTTCTTCCAAGTACCCGCGCAAGCCATCGGCATAGCACCAGCTTTGCTGTTCGCCGGTTTTTTCAATCAAGAGCGTGACGGTTACGCCGGGTAATAGCACTGCCTTGGCGCGCAAGCAGCGCTGCAATTCGGCGAGAGGAATGGTAGGGCTATCAAAGTATTTGGCATTGGCCCAGGCCCGCACGCGGGTGCCGTGCTTTTTATCGCTGCGGCCAGCTGGCGCACTGCTGACAGGATGGGTGACCGCGCCATTGCTAAACACCAGTTGATGCACTTGGTTATCGCGCCACACCGTGACTTCGAGTTTGTGGGAGAGCGCATTGGTGACGGATACGCCGACACCATGCAAACCACCGGAAAAGGCATACGCGCCACCGGCTTGTTTATCAAACTTGCCGCCAGCATGTAAACGGGTGAAGACAATCTCCACTACGGGCACACCTTCTTCGGGGTGGATGCCTACCGGAATGCCGCGCCCTTCATCTTCTACGCTCACGCTGCCATCGGTATGCAGGGTCACGTTGATCTGCTTGCCATAGCCACCTAGGGCTTCGTCGGCCGCGTTATCAATCACCTCTTGGATGATGTGCAAGGGGTTCTCGGTGCGCGTGTACATGCCAGGGCGTTGTTGGACGGGTTCTAGGCCCTTGAGGACTTTGATGGAGGCTTCAGAATAGTCAGCGGGTTTTTTAGTCAGCGCCATGCGAATCAATATCTCAATATAAAACGATGCCGGATTGTACCTTGCGCCAACCGTGGCCCCTTTCTCTCAGGATCAGAGCGTACGCGATAAGAAAAGTTATCCCCAGAAATTGTGGAAAACCCCATGTGGAAAACTGATGACAGCCGCATGACAGTTAGGGTGGATCGGTTTGAACAAAATATTAACAATGCGGTTTGACGATCAAGCGTAAGAATTGTTGAGGGTCGGCTTTGGTAAGCGGCGAGCTGGCGCTGGGTATTGAGTAAGGGGAGCTAGACTAATTCGGTATGCCGCACATCGCCAATAAGGCTTCCCATGCCAGCCACATACTGGGCTGTCGATAGAGATTGGCAATCAATAGCAAGCCTAACACGCCAAATAAAGTTAGCAGCACGGGTTGGCAAAGCCGCCAGCATTGCTTGAGCTTATTTGACTTCACAGGACGCATTATTTTGCCTCAGGAACCGCATCAACGTTCGTGATTAACCGAGATGGAATGCGTTTCTCGTCAATGGGCCAACAAATCAACGCTGCCAACAACGCCAGCCCGATCCCCAGCCACCAAACAATATCGTAACTGCCTGTTTGCACCTGTATTTTGCCGCCCAACCAAATCCCAATAAATGAACCAATTTGATGACCAAAGAAAATAATGCCGTATAGGGTAGAGGCATAGCGTACGCCATAGATCTGCCCCACTAAACCATTGGTCAATGGGACAGTGCCTAGCCATAGCAAACCCATACCAGCCGCAAACAGATACAACAATCCTGGGGTGAGCGGAAAAAGCAGTAATAACGCAATAAAGAGTGAGCGCCCAGCATAGACATAGGCAAGCAGTGCTTTTTTGCTGTAGCGTCCTCCCAACCAACCACAACCATAGGAACCCAAGACATTAAATAAGCCGATCAGGGCGATGGCAATCGCACCATGTTGCAGCGTGAGGCCCTGATCTTTCGCATAGGCAGGCAAATGAAGGGTGATAAACCCGGTGTGAAAACCACAAACGAAAAAACTCCAGAATAGAAAATGGTAAGACCGATGACCCAAGGCTTGCTGTAAAGCCTGATTAAGGGTTTGTGCTGTCTCACCTTGATCGGGCGCAGCAGGTTTGCCACGTAGCACCCAGGCCATCGGCAACAAAACCACGAAAAATGCCGCCAGAATCCAAAACGCCTGTTGCCACTGCCATTGCTCAATCAGCCAGTTACCCGTGGGGGTCATAACAAACTGTCCTAGCGAGCCCCCAGCGCTGGCAATTCCCAAGGCTGTGCTACGCTGGGCTGGGCTGACATTACGCGCCACTACCCCTAACACAACCGCAAACGTGACGCCGCTTTGTCCCAACCCCACCAAGACCCCTAATGTTCCATAGAGTGCTAACGGCGTATGCGACAAGCTGGCCCCTAACAGCCCGATGACATAGAGCACGCTGCCCAGGACAATTGCGCGCGCTGAGCCATATTTATCCGCGATCATCCCAAACAGCGGCGAAGAAATTCCCCAGACAATATTTTGGATGGCAAAAGCTAACGAAAAAATATCACGCGTCCACCCATGCTCTAAACTCATGGGCTGCATAAAGAGCCCAAAGGTAGCCCGTGTCCCCATGCCGAGCAAGAGCACCAGTACAGAGCAAGTCAGGATGGCGCGTGCTCTCGGAGAAAAAGCGGAAGAATCGGACATGGCTGACTTTCTGTAAGAAGGGATCCATCAAGGTGGATTGATTGCGGGGCAGGCAAACGGAAGCCGTAACCAAACTTTATCATAGCCACTTATTTGAAAAGCGGTGGATACAACGGCTGTCAATTTATTGGTGTACAGTTTGGCTTTATCGCCACACGCCTTAACCAGGAGAAAAGATTGATGGATATCTTCGTCGCTGCCGCCATCGTCGTGGTTATCCTCTTTGCCGGCTTAAGAATCATCCGGCAACAAGAGGTGGCTATCGTCGAAACCTTTGGTAAATATTCACGCACACTGACCCCCGGATTAAACTGGATTATTCCGGGAATCCAGCAAATTTCCGGGAAGCTAGACTTACGGATTCAACAAATTCCAGCCCAGGTTGAAATTAAAACGGCTGACAACATGTTTGTGAATTTGCCTGTTACGTTGATGGTGCAAGTGCAACCCGAGCGTGCTGCCGACGCTTACTACAAGCTAGCAAATCCGCAGGAGCAAATCAAAGTCTGGGTACTGAATACCTTACGCTCGATTACTGCCAACATGGATCTCTCTGATCTCTTTAAAGATAGAGATCATTTGGTATCGACGATCCAGAATGAACTGGTCGCACGCATGAGTGATTACGGTTTTCGAATCGAAGGGGTGCTGGTTGATCAACCGACTGTTTCGGCTGAAGTGCAAGCTGCCTTTAACCGGGTTGTTGCCAGCAAAAGAGAGAAAGAGGCGGCTGAGCAAGAAGCCGAAGCCAAGCGGATTTTGATTGTGGGTGAGTCTAAAGCTGAGGCTGAGTCACAGCTTTTGCGGGCACAAGGTTTGGCGCAAGCCCGCAAGATTCTTGCTCAGGGTCTCAGCGAGGCGGTCAGAGCTGCGGCAGCGAATGGGGTCGATGAGCGCGATGTGCTCACGCTGCTAATGGAAACGAACCGACTGGATACCATCAAGAGTGCTGCCGAACATGGCAAATTGGTTGTGATGGATTTACGCAGTGGTCATACGAACCCCGCCTTGCAGATTAATCCAAGCGCTTGAAACTGGACAAGCCCCCAGTTTCTATGAAATAATTCGAAGCTTGATTGTGCGATCATTTCCGTTTGATTTCGTTTAATCAATGATTTATCACCGCTGCGGAGCGGTAGTTCAGTTGGTTAGAATACCGGCCTGTCACGCCGGGGGTCGCGGGTTCGAGCCCCGTCCGCTCCGCCAGTTTTGCACATGAAATATCCGTTATTAGCCCTGAAGCGCTCAGGGCTTTTTCATTTTTCGTCTGCCTACTAAGGAGTCTGACTGTGCTAGTCATGCTCAAAGCTTGTCTCGTTGGTCTAGCGGTATTTATTGCGAGTCAGGCAGGGAAATATTGGGGCCATCGTGTTTCTGGCTGGATTGCTGGATTGCCCATGATCGCGGCCCCAATTTGTATTTTTATGGCGCTCGACTTGGGTGTCGGGTTTGTCCACCAAACCGCCATTGCGACGCTCCAGGTGATCCCCGCAATCGGCCTATTCTGTTTGGCTTTTGTAGCACTCGCTCGATACGGGAAATGGTGGCTTTGTCTGAGCGCCGCGTACCTGACTTATCTGCCCAGTGCCTACCTTTGCCAGCAGGTAGTGTTACCCTTTTCTGAGCCCAAAGCCCTTGCCCTTGGCTGGATAGCCTGGGCACTGGCAGGCTGGATGTTGAGTGTCCGTCTGTTGCCGCACACCACCCATATACCAGCACGGTTACGGATTCCCCAGAGCGAACTCATTGCCCGTATTCTGTTTGCTGTTTTATTGGCCTTAACGATTGGTTACAGTGCCCCTCATTTGGGGAGTGCCTGGAGTGGGCTGCTATTGGGTATCCCGATCTCGGGTTCAGTTTTACCAGTTTTCACGCTACGGCTATATGGCACAACGGCAACGTATCTGATAGTCCGGGGTTTTCTACTGGGTATTTTCAGCTTTATGATTTTCTTTGCCGCGCTCGCATTCGGCTTTGCGGCAAACACGCAGGGCGAAGCTGTGCTGTCAGCAAGCTGGGGATTCCCACTCGCCATTCTTGCAGCACTCTGTGCCGCACGTTTGCTCGCTTGGTTACAATCACGCCAGCGGCAATCGGAAAACCCTTAACTGAATCCTACCAGTGGCAGAGCGGCGTGAGGTTTTCTATACGCTCAGCTCAATTCGGGATTAATACTTTTTTCAAGAACTGGCCAATCGCACTGATCTCTTGCCAGCACACAGAATGCGGCATGGGATATTCATGCCATTCAACCTGGCAATGAAGCGCTTGCAATGCGTCTCGGGTTGCTTGTCCGCGGGTATAGGGAACGATTGGATCTTCCGTCCCGTGCGCCATGAAAATGGGCGTTTGCGTTTGCACTGATTGCAACTCACGCGGTAATACATCGATCAGTGGCGCATATGCTGAGAGCACAATTAATCCCGCCAGCCGCTCGGCATAGCGTAAGCCGACCTGTAATGTCATCGCGCCCCCTTGAGAAAACCCAGCAAGAATGGTGCGCTCTGCAGGAATCCCCAGCGCGGCTTGCTGCGCGAGCAGGGTTTCAATCTGTAGTTGTGAGGTCCGCAGCCCCGCCTCATCTTCGCGCCGCACCAGGTCACTACTCAGAATATCGTACCAGGCCCGCATGACATACCCCCCATTGATTGTGACCGGGATCATTGGGGCATGAGGAAAAATAAAGCGAATGTCGGGGCAACCGTCCAGATTGAGTTCGTCGACTATCGGGACAAAGTCATTCCCATCGGCACCGAGCCCATGCATCCAAATGACTAGGGCTTGGGGATTGGGACCAGTTTCAATCGTTATAAAGTCAAGGGGCGTCATGGTGGTCACTTAGTGGCTGGCTGTGAAGCAGATTTTGGGCGAAAAGCGCGGCAAACCGTCGGGTGAGTCTCGATATACGGACCGCCGAGTAATTCGATGCAATAGGGAACGGCGGCGAAAATGCCTGGGACGAGGGTGTTGCCCTCGGGGTCTATCACTCCCGCGAGGGTTTCTGCAATCGCTTTGGGCTGGCCGGGTAAGTTCAGAATTAAACAACGCTGTCGTATCACACCAACTTGGCGCGACAGAATAGCGGTGGGGACAAAATGCAAGCTAATTTGTCGCATTTGTTCACCAAAGCCCGGCATGAGGCGGTCGGCAACGGCCAACGTTGCATCAGGTGTGACATCGCGTGGGGCCGGGCCCGTCCCGCCCGTGGTCAGCACCAAGTGACACCCTTCGGTATCGACTAAGTCAATCAGCGTCCGTTCAATCTCGGCTTGGTCATCAGGAATGAGCCGAGCCATGGCTTGCCAAGGGCTAGCCAGCGCACTCTCTAACCATGCATTGAGTGCGGGTAAGCCTTTGTCTTCATAGACGCCTTGGCTCGCGCGGTCAGAGGTCGCTACCAAACCAATTTTCAACATAGAAGCCCCTCTACAACCATTGCTTGAGCAGTTGAAACAGCTCTCGGTAGGCTTTGGGTGGTTTATTCATTTCTTTTTCTTTCCGTGCATTACGGATACAGGTACGCAAAGTCTGGATTTCAGCCTGCGCCTGGGGGTAGGCGGCAGCAAACTCCGTCAGCACCTCATCATTTTCGATCAGGCGCTCACGCCACCGTTCTAGTAGATGCAACTGCGCCGTGGCCGCTTTTGACTCACCCGACCACAAATCCAACAGCGTTTTGATTGCACTGGTATCGGTATTCCGCATTAACTTACCAATGTACTGCAACTGACGGCGTTTTCCTTCATGGGTCGTAATCCGTTGGGCCAGTTCAATCGCGCCACGCAATCCCTCATCGAGTGGAACCTGACGGAGTCGATCTTTGGAAAGATCAACGAGCTGCTCACCCAGATCTTGGAGCGCATGCATCTCTTTTTTGCGGCGGGTTTTACTGGGCCGATCGTCGATTGCATCGGGATCAAGCCCTTTCTCGTATAGGGTAGACATGACAAGGCTATGGATTAGGTTCTACAGGCTGTTATGATAACCTCATATTGATTTGTCTATTCTGTTCTGCGCATCGTTCGAAGATTATTGATGACTATGGCTACTCCTGCTTCACCTACTTTTGCTTATTCCACAGAAACCCTGCAAAGTCTCGCGCAACATGTGTTGCACCTGGCGAAAGCACTGGGAGCCAGTGATTGCAGCACTGAGTTTTCCGATGGTCATGGCTTGTCTGTCTCAGTACGCAAGGGGGCAGTGGAAACAATTGAGCACAACCGCGATAAAGGCATGGGTGTCACCATCTATTTGCCGGCTGAAGCAGGGCAACAAGGCTATCGTCGAGGCCATGCCAGTTCGTCAGATTTCAGCTTGGATGCCCTCAAGGCGACCGTACAAGCCGCTTACGATATCGCCCGCTACACAGCGGTTGATGACTGTGCGGGCTTGCCTGAGCCTGAATCGTTGCAAAACTCGCCGCATGATTTAGGGTTGTATACCCCCTGGAATATCGATGCCACAACAGCCATTCAGATAGCCCAAACCACAGAAGCGGCGGCCTTTGCGACCAGCAAGCAAATTCGTAACTCGGATGGGGCGTCGGTCCATGCGCAACACGGGCACTTCATCCTCGCGAACTCACGTGGTTTTATGGGAGGGTATCCATATTCACGTCACAGTATTGCCTGTGCGCCCATCGCGCAGTCTGGTCGAAACATCATGCAACGAGATGATTGGTATAGCTCACAACGCGATCCAGCGAAGCTGGCAGCACCGGCGGCGATTGGCCGTTATGCAGCGGAGCGTGCGTTAGCCCGCCTGCATGCGCGTCGGCTCAGTACAAGACGGGTGCCGGTCCTCTTCGAAGCGCCACTGGCGGCGGGGTTATTGGGTGCCTTAACCCAAGCCCTTAGTGGTGGCGCACTCTATCGTCAATCCAGTTTTTTATTAAACAGTCTGGGCCAACAAGTGCTCGCACCGCATCTCCAGGTCTGGGATGATCCGACCTTACAGGGTGGTATGGGAAGTGCCTCGTTTGACGATGAAGGGTGCCGGACTGCCCGTCGGCAAATTATTAAAGACGGTGTCGTTGCCGGTTATTTTCTGTCTACCTACAGTGGCCGCAAACTCGGCTTACCCACAACGGGGAATGCAGGCGGGGCGCATAACCTCAGTCTGACCAGCACCCAAACTATACCAAACGATGATCTGCCTGCTATGCTGCGCAAACTCGGCACAGGCCTATTTGTCACCGAACTGATGGGCCAAGGCGTAAATTATGTCACCGGTGATTACTCACGTGGGGCGTTTGGCTATTGGGTAGAAAATGGCGTCATTCAATATCCGGTCGAGGAAATTACCATTGCGAGTAATCTTAAAACCATGCTGCGTGACATCGTTGCAGTTGGTGCCGATTACCTCACAAGAGGGACCAAAACCACGGGTTCAATCTTGATTGAATCCATGCAGGTTGCCGGCAATTAATACGATTGTCGGGGCCGGCAGATCAAGCCATCCCGCCTCTTTAGCACAGCTGGTACAGCAGCTATCAAGTCTCATCTCGTCGCTAGGGGTTTTCCCTAGACCCCCTCAATTCAAGGGAATTCCCTGAGTTTTTTTCAGCATAGAGTTCCATAAAATTCAGTCGCTAACGAAGTGATTCGTATGCCTACATGCTGCAATCGAGCCATCGACAGGGGAGCGGTTAATGCAGCGTGCCGTCACCGGGTAGCAGGTGATTTTTTAATAATGCTGAGGAGACTCCATGGAACGCCGTTCCTTTCTGAAACAAGCTAGCACAGGCGCTGCTGCGGCTGCCGCCACGACACTCGCTGCACCCGCCATTGCGAATGAACCATCAATCAAATGGCGCTTGGCATCCAGCTTCCCGAAAAGCCTGGATACCATTTATCAGGCAGCAGAAGACATGGCCAAGCGTGTCAAGGAATTAACCGATGGTAAGTTTGATATCCGTGTTTTTGCCGCTGGAGAAGTGGTCCCGGCATTCGGGGTTGCAGACGCCGTGCAAAACGGTACGGTTGAAATGGCACATACTGCTTCTTACTATTTCGTCGGCAAAAATAAAACCTTCTGTTTCGATTGTGCTATTCCATTTGGCCTAACTTCCCGCCAGCAAACTGCCTGGATGTACCACGGTGGTGGGCTTGCTGCAACACGCGAATTCTTCCGTGAATTCAACATTATCAATATGCCTGGCGGCAATACAGGCACCCAAATGGGCGGCTGGTGGCGCAAAGAGATCAAATCTGTTGAAGATTTGAAAGGGGTCAAAATGCGCATTCCTGGTTTCGGGGGTGAAGTGATGTCCCGCCTTGGCGTGGTTCCCCAAGCGATTCCTGGTGGCGATATTTATCCCTCATTGGAAAAGGGAACCATTGATGCCGCAGAGTGGGTTGGTCCTTACGATGATGAAAAGCTTGGCTTCTTCAAAGTCGCCCCGAACTACTATTACCCTGGCTTCTGGGAATCCAGCACGCAGCTTTCGTTTTACATCAATGCCAAGGAATGGGAAAAACTGCCTGCAACCTACAAGGCAGCCCTAGAAGCGGCCGCAGCTGAAGCCCATGTAAAAATGCAAGCTGAGTATGACGCGAAAAACCCTCGCGCTCTGGCCTCCCTGCTGGCGAAAGGCGCGAAACTGCACCGTTATCCAAATGATGTCTTGGCGGCTGCATTTAAAGCCTCGCAAGACCTCTTGGCCGAAGAAAATGCGAAGAACCCTCAGTTCAAAAAGATTTTTGATCAGTGGAATCGTTTCCGTAATGATTCTTATCAGTGGTTCCGCGTTGCTGAACAAGGCTTTGCTGCGTTTGCCTTTAACCAAAAGGTCTAAGCCTCAATCCGCTTTTAAGCAACTAGTGAAAACCCTGCTTCGGCAGGGTTTTTGCATTTTTGCTGCAAATTGCGAGACAGTAAAAATTTTCACACGCCAACAATGAGGTATTCGGTTTAATATCTTTGCACTAGACAGAACTTAATACTCAATGGTAAGTCTATGTCTTAGCCCTAGCAGTTGCTAGGTTGTTTGCTTCCCATAACGAAGGAGAGAGACAATATGGAACGCCGTTCCTTTATGAAAAAAGCAGGTGCCGGTGCCGCTGTGGCTACCCTTGCCGCCCCAGCAATTGCACAAGCACAACCAACCATCAAATGGCGCTTGGCGTCGAGCTTCCCGAAAAGCCTGGATACGATTTATCAAGCCGCAGAAGATATGGCCAAGCGCGTTAAAGCTGCCACCGAAGGTCGCTTTGATATTCGGGTTTTTGCTGCCGGTGAAATTGTTCCTGCGTTCGGCACACTCGATGCCGTGCAAAACGGTACTGTCGAAATCACTCACACTGCATCATATTATTTTGTGGGTAAGAATAAGGCCTTTGCCTTCGATACCGCACTGCCCTTTGGGCTGACTGCTCGCCAACAAAATGCTTGGACCTACTTCGGTGGCGGGATGGCATTACTGCGAGACTTTTACCGTGAGTTTAATGTCGTTAACTTCCCTGGTGGTAACACCGGCGTTCAAATGGGGGGCTGGTTCCGCAAAGAAATCAAAAGCCTGGAAGATATCAAAGGTTTGAAAATGCGCATCCCTGGTATCGGTGGTGAAGTATTCGCCAAGCTAGGCGCGGTACCGCAAGCGATTCCGGGTGGCGATATTTATCCCTCTCTCGAAAAGGGTACGATTGATGCCGCTGAATGGGTTGGCCCTTATGACGATGAGAAACTGGGTTTCTTCAAAGTGGCGCCAAACTACTACTACCCTGGCTGGTGGGAACCGGGTCCCAACCTCTCCTTCCTGATCAACGCCAAAGAATGGGAAAAATTACCCCAGGCCTACAAAGAAATTGTTGAAGCCGCTTGCGCCGAAGCCAACGTACGGATGATGGCTGAATACGACGCGAAAAACCCACGCGCGTTGGCCTCACTGCTCTCAAAAGGAGCCAAGTTACATGCGTATCCACGCGATGTCATGGATGCTGCCTTTAAAGCTGCCCAGGAAATCTATGCAGATGAGTCTGGCAAAAACCCAGCGTTCAAGAAGCTTTATGAACCCTGGAATCGTTTCCGTAATGAAAGCTACCAGTGGGCGAAAGTCGCTGAGCAAGGGTTCGCAACCTTTGCCTTCAACCAAAAAGTGTAATTGCTTCATGCCTAATAAAAAACCCCGCCGAGGCGGGGTTTTTTATTAGATCAATGCTAAGTCGTTTCGTGACTAAGCAGGCGTCGTCGACGCCGAACGATGTTTGCGTTTAGCAAAGTAAGTGCCTAACACGACAACAAGAATCGCACAGCCGCCCGCAATCACATATTCAAACTGATGCAGTGTATGGGCCCAAGCAGCAGGGATAATCGGATCACCTACCAACATCTCACCTGCGACAAACCCCAGTAACGCTGCACCCAGCGTAATAATCACAGGGAAGCGATCCATTACTTTGAGAATCAGGGTGCTGCCAAAAATAATCAGGGGAATACTCAACCCCAAGCCCAATACCAATAGCGTCATTTTTGCTTCAGGGGGCGCTGCATCAGCCGCCGCAGCGACCGCAATCACATTGTCGAGACTCATCACCAAGTCGGCAATCAAAATGGTTTTAATTGCTTGCAGCAAGTTATCCGCTGCATCGCCGTGACCGCCCTCTTCCTCAGGGAGCATCAGTTGAATACCGATCCAGATCAATAAAACACTGCCGATGAGCTTTAAAAAGGGCCATTGCAGCATTTTGACCGCAAAAATAGTCAACACGACCCGCATAATGATAGCGGCTGCACTACCAAACAAAATGGCATTTTTTTGCTGCTTGGGCGGCAAGTTTCTGGCGGCCAAGGCAATCACAACGGCATTGTCACCTGATAATAAAATATTGACCCACATAATTTTCGCCAATGCTAGCCAAAAGAGCGGCGAATTCAACATATCCATTTTTTTCCTCCGAGCGTTATCGTCAATTTTTTTGGGATTGTACCCCGCAAAAAAAACTGCCGGTAAACCAAACCGGCAGTTTCTTAATAAATTAAGTATAAATACTAACAGTAATTATACGTAAATTTTATTTACTAGTGGCTTCTGGGGTCGAGCTACCAAAATTCAATTCCAGTGGAGCCTCTGTTGTCTGGGGAATATCCAGACTAGAAGGCATGTCAACCTGGAGCTGAATGTTCTCATCGACTTTGACTTCTTCATCATGCGACACAATGCCCGGAAAGAAAATCAAGAGACCTACCATCAATAACTGAATGATCACAAAGGGTACCGCTCCCCAATAGATCTGGGCGGTGGTGACCGGCGCAATCGTTTCACCCGTCACGGAATCTTTGTATTCCTTCTCTGGGGCAACTGAACGCAGATACATCAGGGCAAAACCAAAGGGGGGATGCATAAAAGCTGTTTGCATATTGACCCCCAACATCACCGTAAACCAGACCGGATCAATCCCCATTTTTTCAACCACAGGACGTAGTAGAGGAATTACGATGAAAGCAAGCTCAAACACATCCAGGAAGAAAGCCAGACCAAAAATCATCAGGTTGACGACGATCAGGAAGCCCACGCGCCCGCCGGGGAGCCCCTCAAACATATGCTCAACCCACAAATGCCCGTCGAGCATGTAGAAAGTCAAGGAGAAGAAGGTGGCACCCACGAGCACAAACAATACAAAACTGGTGAGCTTGGTGGTCTCTAAAACAGCCTGGCGCATTAATTCCCAGGTTACTTTACGACGCAGTATGGCGAGAACGAGGGTACCTGCAGCCCCCATGGCGCCGCCCTCTGTCGGGGTAGCCAAGCCTGTCGCAATTGTCCCTAAGGTCAAAAAGATCAGCAGGATTTGCGGCATCATCGCAGTAACAACTCGCGCATGTGCAGCGTTACCGAGTGAGCGTTGCAAGAGAATCAACAAGCCAGCAACAATCGACACCAGTATCACCTCTATGCCAAACCCTTGCAGACCCGTCGCTTCTTTGCCCAGCCAGCCCATGCCTTTAGCCAGATCATGCAAGCCCAAGGTCGAAATATCCAAACCGACTAGCGTGACCGCAAAGAAGAAACCAGAAGAACGGGCAACCGCCATATCCTTGTTGCTCTTATCGTGTCGCTTGGCGAGGACCATGATCCAGCCGTAGCCGATTGCCAAAGTAGCAAAAAAGACAGTTCCTTTACCGAGTAAACCCGCGCGCATTGCATACAGAGCGGCAATGGTCAGCACGATAAAGAAAAGATGCTCGAGAAATGGGACAACAATAGCTTCTGGGCTTTTCTTCATGCGCGCTTCGGGCGGCAGCGCAGGCACCCATTGAGGTTTGACCATGGAGATCAAAAAGACGTAACCCATGTACAACCCAACCAGCACCAAGCTAGGCATCAAGGCGCCAATGTAGGCATCGCCGACGGAAACCCGCATTTGCTCGGCAACGACGACCAGCACAATCGAGGGAGGGATAATCTGGGCCAAGGTCCCTGAAGAAGTAATGACCCCCGAGGCTACACGCCGATCATAGCCATAGCGCAACATCACGGGCAAGGAAATCAAGCCCATCGAGATCACGGTTGCCGCTACGACACCAGCGGGACCGCCGAGAATGGCACCAACGAAAATCACAGCATAGGCAATCCCGCCGCGCACTGAACCGAATAACTGACCAATTGTTTCCAGTAATTCTTCAGCAAGCCCGGAGCGGTCAAAGATAAAGCCCATCAACGTGAAGAAGGGAATCGCCAGGAGGTTATCGTTCGACATGATGCCGAAGATACGATTTGGCAAGCCTTGAAATTGTTCAATCTTAAGCATGCCCAATTCCAAGCCTAACCAGCCAAAAGCCAAGCCCAGTGCGGCCAGGGAAAACGCAATGGGATAGCCAATCAATAAGAAGACAAACAAGGCACCAAACATCAATGGGGCCATATTGTTCATAATAAATTCCATCATTAGCGCACCTTCTCGTGATATTCCAGGGGGTTCTCAGCACGGTCAGCCAAGAAAGCGAGTTGTTTAATCAATTGAGAAATCCCTTGCAGGAATAACAGGGTGAATCCTACTGGAATCAATAATTTAACCGGCCAGCGAATCAGGCCACCGGGATTAGAAGACATTTCTTGTATGCGCCAGGATTCGGCAAAAAAGCCCCAGCCATCGTAAATCACGATTAAACACATCGGGGTTAAAAACAGCAGCATGCCAAACGTATCAACAATCGCTTGCTTCTTCGGGCTCAGTTTATTGAAGATAATATCGATCCGTACATGCTCGTTATGGCGTAAAGAGTATGCCCCAGCGAGCATGAAAACGGCGGCAAATAGGTACCACTGTAGCTCTAGCCAGGCATTCGAGCTCAAATCAAAGCTATAGCGCATGATGGCGTTCAAGCTGCTGACGATCACGGCCACCAACGATAACCAACTAACCCAAGCGCCAATCTTTTCATTGACGGCATCAATCAGCCGGGATATTCCTAGCAGGAATGACATACCACTCTCCTCGATTGAATTGGTAACGCTGCTCGCATAACCTGCTAAACAAGGCATTACCTATACTTTTGTGTAAGGCAATTAGAGTAACCCGAATTTGGGCCACATTGGCATCCACATGGCGCGCAGTATAAAGATAAAGACCTGACAAGACTTTAGGTAATTACCCTAGAAGCGGATAAAATTGAGGCTGGCAGTCTGATTCGGCTGTGTGCATCGCACCAGAGCGAATCGTATTTTGTGCCGTGCCGAAGTGTGACTGATTTGCTACGCAATGCCCAAGCTACTTAACTTGAGGTGGGGAAAACGCATCGCGATCCAACAAATGTCTTACATTTCGAGTAAGGTTGCCACATTTACGGATTCAGGCAAACTCTTGTTCACTACGCTGCAATCCGCATCGCCAAATCATTCCATTGTTATCCAGACTGAGCAAAGGCTGTCCCATGAAATTTCGCTTTCCCGTTGTCATTATTGATGAAGATTTTCGCTCTGAGAATACCTCGGGCTTGGGCATTCGGGCGCTGGCAGAGGCGATTGAGAGTGAGGGAATGGCGGTGATTGGTGTCACCAGCTATGGCGATTTGTCGCAATTTGCCCAGCAGCAAAGCCGGGCATCGGCCTTTATTCTGTCGATTGACGATGAGGAATTTACCCCCGGCCCCGATCTCGATCCGGCGGTGCTGAATCTGCGTAGCTTTATTGAAGAAATTCGCTTCAAGAACGCCGATATTCCGATTTACTTATATGGTGAAACCAAAACCTCGCGCCACATTCCCAACGATATTCTGAAAGAACTCCACGGCTTCATTCACATGTTTGAAGACACGCCGGAGTTTGTGGCCAAACACATTATTCGTGAAGCGAAGTCGTATCTCGATGGTTTGGCGCCGCCATTCTTCCGTGCGCTGGTGGATTACGCGAATGACGGCTCTTATTCTTGGCATTGTCCCGGCCACTCGGGTGGCGTGGCATTTTTGAAATCACCGGTGGGGCAAATGTTCCATCAGTTCTTTGGCGAAAATATGTTGCGCGCCGATGTGTGTAATGCGGTAGATGAACTCGGCCAATTGCTTGATCACACCGGGCCGGTCGCCGCATCTGAGCGCAATGCCGCACGCATCTTCAATGCCGACCACTTATTCTTTGTGACGAACGGTACCTCCACGTCAAATAAAATCGTTTGGCATAGCACTGTTGCGCCGGGGGATATTGTGGTGGTGGATCGCAACTGCCATAAATCCATTCTGCACGCGATTATGATGACCGGCGCGATTCCCGTTTTCCTCATGCCCACGCGCAACCATTATGGGATTATCGGCCCCATCCCGATGGAAGAGTTCAAGCCTGAAAATATTCAGAAAAAAATCGAAGCGAATCCTTTTGCCCGTGAAGCGCACCGTAACAAAAAGCCGCGAGTACTGACGATTACCCAATCTACCTACGATGGCATTTTGTACAACGTGGAAATGATTAAAGGCATGTTAGACGGCGAAGTCGATAGCTTACATTTTGATGAAGCGTGGCTACCCCACGCGTCCTTCCATGATTTCTACAAAAACATGCACGCGATTGGTAAGGAACGCCCGCGCACCAAAGAATCGCTGGTATTTGCCACGCACTCCACGCATAAGTTGCTGGCCGGCATTTCGCAAGCTTCACAAATCGTGGTGCAAGATTCCGAAGAACGTAAACTAGATCGCCATGCCTTCAACGAAGCGTATCTGATGCATACCTCGACCTCACCGCAGTACGCCATTATTGCTTCCTGTGATGTGGCGGCCGCGATGATGGAACCCCCTGGCGGAACGGCGCTGGTGGAGGAATCGATTGTTGAGGCGCTCAACTTCCGCCGCGCCATGCGCAAAGTCGATGAAGAGTGGGGCGCAGACTGGTGGTTTAAGGTCTGGGGCCCGGACTACCTCGCCGAAGATGGCATGGCCGACCGTGAAGACTGGGTACTGAAAGCCAATGATCGTTGGCACGGCTTTGGTAACCTGGCCACCGGTTTTAATATGCTCGACCCAATCAAGGCCACCATCATCACCCCCGGCTTGGAAGTGGATGGTGAGTTCGATCCCGAGCGTGGCATTCCCGCCGCCATCGTCAGCAAATACCTCGCCGAACATGGTGTGATTATTGAGAAGACCGGCCTGTATTCCTTCTTCATCATGTTCACGATAGGCATTACCAAAGGCCGCTGGAATACGCTGGTCACGGCGCTGCAGCAGTTCAAAGATGATTACGATAAAAACCAGCCGCTATGGCGGGTGCTGCCCGAGTTTGTGGCGAAGCATCCGCGCTATGAGCGGGTAGGCTTGCGCGATCTCTGCCACCAAATTCACGCCGTTTACCGTGAAAACGATATTGCACGCTTGACCACAGAAATGTATTTGTCAGATATGGAACCAGCGCTCAAGCCCTCTAAGGCTTGGTCACTGATGGCGCACCGTGAGGTGGAGCGGGTGGAGATTGATGCGCTGGAAGGGCGCGTGACGAGTATGCTGGTTACGCCCTATCCACCCGGTATTCCACTGCTGATTCCGGGTGAGCGTTTCAATAAAAAGATTGTCGATTACCTCAAGTTTGCACGGATGTTTAATGAACGCTTCCCGGGTTTCGAAACCGATATTCATGGTTTGGTGGCGGAAGAAGATGAAAAAGGGAACAAGCGCTATTACGTTGATTGTGTCAAGGTGGGCGCGCAATAAAGTAGAGTGAACTTTATGCGTAGTGTGTATGCGTAGCTGTATTTGAAGCGCTGATGTCTTTGCCAGACTTAAGCGCCTATTTATTTCTTCCCGACCTTGCTTTCTTTACCCTGCATCAAGCGGGCAATGTTGTCACGGTGGCGATAAAGGAGCCAGCCGCACATCACCATGATTGCCATTGCGATTGCGTCAATCCCCTGGTGCAAGATATAAAAAAATGGGGCGAACAAACTCGCTACCAAGGCTCCCAGTGACGAGATTCGGAAAATCAATACGGTTGCTAGCCACACAGCAACAGTCGCAGCGCCGAGCGTCAAGTTGAGAGCAAACAAAATACCGGCAGCCGTTGCCACACCTTTACCCCCACGAAATTTAAAAAAAATGGGATAAAGGTGGCCCATGAATACGGCAACCGCGACCAGTGCAATCAAGCCATCGGTCACGTTCGTCGCGTAGCGCTGGCAGAGAAAAACGATCAACCACCCTTTTAAAGCGTCTCCAATCAACGTTAGCGCAGCGGCAATTTTGTTGCCACTACGCAGCACGTTGGTCGCACCAGGGTTGCCTGAACCATAGCTGCGCGGGTCAGCCATGTGGAAAACTTTGCTCACCAGAATGGCAAACGACAAAGAGCCAACTAAATAAGCCGCCATGATCCAAACCAGTGACATATGGGTTTCTCGCTAATAAATGTAACGTTGCTATTCTACCTTGTTGACCCCGGCTGATCAGCCACGGGGGTGATGTTCCCGATGCAGTTGCTGCAAACGCTCCCGCGCAATGTGAGTATATATTTGCGTCGTTGAAATATCTGCGTGGCCGAGTAAGAGCTGCACCACGCGCAGGTCCGCACCATGATTCAGCAGATGGGTGGCAAAGGCATGCCGCAAGGTGTGTGGCGAGAGTGGGCTGAGTATGTTCGCCTGTAGCGCATACTTTTTAATGAGATACCAAAACGCTTGGCGCGTCATCGGGCCGCCGCGCTGGGTGAGGAACAAATATTCACTACGCGCCTGCCCAACCAAGGTGGGCCGAGCTTCGGCCAGATAACGGCTCAACCACGTTTGGGCAGGTAAGCCCATCGGGACCAGGCGTTCCTTATTTCCCTTGCCGAGTATTCTGACTAAACCCTCATTGAGACCAAGCTGAATGGTTTTAAGCATGACCAGTTCCGATACCCGCAGACCGCTGGCGTAGAGCAGTTCCAGCATGCAGCGATCACGCAGGCCTAACGCGTCTTCTGGATTGGGGGCATCCAGTAAATTTTCGACATCTTGTTCACTCAAACTTTTGGGTAAGCGCGGCGGGGTTTTAGCATTGCGCAAGCGCACCGTCGGATCATCTGGTCGCCAGCCTTGCCGAACCGCGAGCTGAAAAAAACGCTTAAAGGTTGAAAGCCGGCGGTTCACACTGGTGGCCCGAGAGTCGGCATGCCGTGCTGCCAAATAGCCATGCAAGTGTGATTCATTGAGGCTGAGAAGGTGGGTATGCTGCGAGGCCAGCCATTCCGCAAACAAGGTGAGATCTCGACGATACGCGGCAAGCGTATTTTTTGTGAGGCCATCTTCCAGCCACAATGTGTCGCAAAAGCGGTCAACACTCGCAAGGCTGTCCTCAAGATAGCGCGCCATCGACTCATCCATCAAGCGCACCTTCATGCTTGAGTAGCCAACGCTTCACACCAATATAAAAACCATTATCGGCTCTCGCAAAACCACCTATCCCACTGGCAGAAACGATGCGATGACAAGGGATCAGCAGCGGAAAAGGATTCGCGCCGCAACCTTGGCCAACGGCACGCGGACCGCTTTTGAGTAGTTTGGCAATCGCGCCATAGGTTTGCGTTTGGCCACACGGAATCGTCAGCATTTGTTCACGCAGGCGCTGTTGAAAAGGCGTGCCTCGTGTTGCCAGTGGCACTGAAAATACCGTCTGCGGGTGAGCAAGATACGCTTCCATCTGCGCAACAACCTCTTTGGTGAACGCCTCCTGTGGAGATAGCAAGGGGGTAGCGCCCGGCAAATACTGGACTTCATAGACTACAGGCTGCTCAAATACCTGATCCAGTGCAGTGCGTATGCCCAAACGACCAAACGGGGTGGGGATCACAGCTTGATAGTTGGCTTGCGATAAAAGAAAACGCGCCACCTTCGTGTTCAAGGTAGCGCGTTGCTTCAGGCTGGCTTGGGAAGATACGGTCATGGTTTTCATCCCATTACCGTAGCATATTTAATCTTCCTCTTGGAAGGCTGCTTCACGCGTTTTACGGAAACCAGGGGCAATCACCAAGAGGAGGAGCCCCGCCGACAAGAGCAGCAAGACCAAGCTAATCGGTCGCTCCACAAACACCGCAAAATTACCCCGGGAAATCGACATCGCCCGACGGAAATTCTCCTCCATCATGGGGCCCAATACAAAGCCCAACAAAAGTGGTGCTGTTTCACACTTCATCTTGATGAAAAAATACCCGAGTACCGCAAACACCACTGCCGCATAAATCTCAAACGTATTGTTGTTAGTGCTGAACAAGCCAATGCAGCAGAACACCAGAATCGCGGGGAAAAGGATACGATAAGGAATCGACAGCATTTTGACCCACAAGCCAATGAGGGGTAGGTTCAAAATCACCAACAGCAAATTACCAATCCACATACTGGCGATCAGTCCCCAAAATAAGGTGGGGTTGGAAGACATCACCATCGGTCCTGGCTGGATATCATGGATCATCATCGCGCCGATCATCAATGCCATCACGGCATTAGATGGAATACCCAGCGTCAACAGAGGAATAAATGACGTTTGTGCGCCAGCATTATTGGCAGACTCTGGACCAGCAACGCCTTCAATCGCGCCTTTACCAAACTCCTGGGGAGTTTTAGACACTTTTTTCTCTAGCGAATAGGCCGCGAATGCCGCCAATGTCGCCCCGCCACCGGGAAGTACCCCTAGAATTGAGCCGAGTATCGTGCCGCGTGCAGTTGCAGGAGCGGCCCGCTTAAACTCAGTTTTGGAGAGGAAAAAGCCTTTTACCTTGGCAGCCAAAATCTCGCGATCAGTTTTGTGTTCGAGGTTTTTAATGATTTCAGCAAAACCGAACATACCCATCGAAATGGTCACAAAGTCAATTCTATCCATCAACTCAGGGATATCGAAAGCAAACCGGGCAACGCCCGTGTTAACGTCGGTTCCCACCATGCCGATCAGTAGCCCTGTAAAAATCATGGCCACGGCTTTAATCACGGAGCCATGGGCCAACACCACCGCACCAATCAACCCTAACACCATCAGAGAAAAATAATCAGCAGGGCCAAACTCAAGCGCAAATTCGGTCAGAACCGGGGCGAATGCTGCCAAGACCAGTGTGGAGACGGTACCCGCGAAAAATGAAGCCAGGGCAGCAGTTGCCAAAGCGGTACCCGCACGCCCTTGTTTTGCCATCTCATGACCATCAAGGCAAGTCACCACCGAAGACGCTTCACCAGGTAAATTCACCAAAATAGCAGTGGTCGACCCACCGTACTGCGCGCCATAGTAAATGCCAGCGAGCATAATCAGTGCTGCAATCGGTGGTAAGCCATACGTTGCGGGGAGCAACATGGCGATCGTCGCAATCGGACCTAAGCCAGGCAATACGCCAATCGCAGTCCCAATAAAGACACCGAAGAAACAGTAAAAAATATTTTGCAGGGTGAGTGCGGTTTCAAACCCAACCAGCAAGTTGCTGAGTAATTCCATGTTTTTCTCCTGACTGGGTAGTTAGCTGATAAAGGCAGGCCATACGGGAATAACCAAACCCAGACCTTTGATAAAGACCAGCCAGGCGAAAATCGCTAGCGCCGCACAACTGAGCAAAATCTCTTTAAATTGACGCTCGGCAGACCCTAAACTGGAAACGATGATCAACACCAGTAGGCTGAGAATCAAGCCGAGTGGCTTTAAAAGAGCCCCAAATAAAATGATGGCCCCTAAAATAATGATGAGCGGTTTCCAGTGGAAGGTTTCAAGCTCACCATCATCTCCCTTGTCGGCACTCAGGAAACTCCCGACAAGAATAACCATGCCAAGTAAACCCAGGCCGATGGATAACATCATGGGGAAATAGCCTGGCCCCATACGCGCAGCAGTTCCCATATCGTATTGGCCTGAGTGATAAACCCCAAATGCAGCCAAGCCGATAAAGAACAACCCCGACATAAAATCACGCTTACTTTTTAGCACCCGTGAACTAACTGAACTCATAAAAGCTCCTCTCCATGAATCCCAATCTATGAATGGATTGGGTTAATTGTGCGCTGATTATCCCTGACTCCAAACCGCAAACACCATTACGGACTTCACTTACTCTAGCGCTTTACCTTGGCCACATCACAACCACTACGTAGTTTCCACAGAATCATCCGTGGTGTTTTACCCTCATTATTCTTATCCGGACTTTCCGCAAATTCCTAGGATGATGCTTTCTTTCTTGCGCTCACGTGTCAAAATAAAAACACACTGTGAGTGCAGTAAAGCCACTGAGTTTAACTGCCAACGCATAGGCACGGTCATGTTATGCAATAGATGCATAACATCGTGTAGGTTGTATTGCCCATTTTTTAACAAGGAGACACCATGCAATTAAACGGGATTAAAAAGGCAACCCTTTCCCTGTTCGGTATCTTGGCACTGAGCACAGGTATCGCCCAGGCTAATGACTATCCTAACAAGCCAGTCAAAGTGATTGTTCCCTTTGCCCCCGGGGGGACAACAGACATCGTCGCCCGACTGATGGCAGATAAAATGAGTCAAGTCATGGGGCAACCTTTTATTGTTGAAAACCGCGCTGGCGCAGGTGGCGCGATTGGGACCAAGGCAATTGCTGATGCGCCCGCCGATGGCTATACGATTGGGATGTCCACAGTAAGCAGCCTAGCAGTGAACCCCGCTTGTAACCCCAAGCTATTCTATGACCCGATGAAAGACTTTACATACGTCACTAATATCGCTGGTGTCCCTAATGTGATGACCATCAATCCAACCAAATTACCTAGCAACTTCAAAGATGCACTTAAAACGATTCAAGAAAAGCCTGGCAAATTTACTTATGCAAGTTCAGGCGCATGTGGTATTGGTCATATGATGGGTGAATTATTTGAAGAAAGCGCCAAGGCTTTTATGGTTCACATTCCTTACCGGGGCGCAGGACCAGCATTAACTGATTTGCTGGGCGGTCAAGTCGATGCGATGTTTGACAATCTCCCATCATCGATTCCCCACCTGCAAAGCGGCAAAATAAAGGCCCTGGCTGTTGCGGCCCCCAGACGGCTGGATATTCTGCCTGACGTGCCAACATTTATTGAGCTCGGTCATCCCGCTGTTAATGAACAAGCGACATATGGCTTTATTGGACCTGCAAATATGCCGGCTGACATTGTAAAAAAACTACATGAGGCAGTGATTAAAGTTGTTGCATTAGCAGATGTGAAAGAAAAGCTTAAAGGTCAAGGAGCCTCAGCAATCGCTAACAGCCCGACTGAGTTCAAGAAACAGACTGAAGCTGAATTGAACAAAATGAAGCATATTGTCAAAACAAAAAATATAAAATTTGATAATTAAATGTTTAATCTCCTCTTACACCCCCGCTGCGGCGGGTTTTTTTCTTGGCTAAATTAAAACCCCTTGCGTACCAGCAGCGACTCGAAGCTACGTTTAACCTGCTCCCCGAGATTAGTCCCGAATTGAATTAGAGTTTGCCTCAACGGAGGCAACATGAAGAAGCGATTCACGGAAGAACAAATTATCGGCATCCTGAAAGAAGCCGAGACAGGCGCAAAGATTG
>NZ_QPGB01000008.1 GCF_003335215.1 Parvibium lacunae
CGGTCAGTTCTTCCATGCTGGAAGCGGTCTCTTCTAGACTGCTGGCTTGTTGTTCGGTGCGCTGGGAGAGGTCGGTGTTGCCCATGGCGATCTCGCGCGCGGCGGTGTTGATGGCGTCGGTGGCTTCACGTATCTGGGTGATGATTTCGGCGAGCCGGCCTATGGTGCTGTTGCTGTCGTCTTTGAGTTGACCAAAGACGCCTTGGAAGTCTTGTTCGATGCTTTGGGTGAGGTCGCCATTGGCGAGTGCCCCTAGCATCCGGGCAATTTCGTTGAGGGCGGCTTCGCTCGTCCCCATCACTTGGTTGAGCCCTTGTGCGGTCTGTAGGAAGAATCCTTCTTTCCCTTGCTCTGCAATCCGTTGGCTGAAATCACCGGCTGAGGCAGCACTCACCATGGTTGAAATATCAACCTCGGCATTCACTTCAGCCGTGCGATCAAGCCATTCAACCACGGTTCCTAGGCGTTCTCCATTGCTGTCTAAAATAGGATTTGCAGTCAAACGAAAATGCATGTTTGCCAGCTGCATTTGCGTTTTATATTCTGCTCGCAGGTTACTAAGTAAATTACGCTGGTGGTTAGGATTTTTATGCCACATATCGAAATTGCTACCTATAATTTTACTGGAGGCGAATTGGGGTAGTACTTGTCGTAGAGTGGCTTCACTGCGCGACATCAGCTGAGCAGAGGCTTTATTTTGATAGCGAATAACGCCATCGTTATCCGCCAGCATGACACAAACAGAGGCATTATCCAACGCAACTTTAACCCGTAGTGTTTCTCTGGCTGCCTGCTGGGCTTGCATCAAAATCTCGCGCAGGCGCTCGGCAGTGTCAGACACTTTTTGCTTCTCTCCCGGCAACGGTGCGATTTGATTGGAGAAATCTCCATTGGCATATTGCACCATAGCCTCAACAAACGCATTATTCATGGCAACATGAGACTGCACCATCTCATTGGTGTTCCGTGCCATTTCCCCATAGGCTCCAGGAAACTCCTCTGCCCGTATTTGATAACTCACTCGACCTTGCTCATTGTGCGCCTTCGCCATCTCTAACTGGGCTGAGACAAAGCGCTTAAGCGTTTGCTGCATGACTGCCATGTTTTTAAGTAATGTCCCAATTTCATCGTTCGCTTGATAGGTATTACTCACTGACATATCCCCTTTTGCAACGGCCTCAGCAAGGGCATTCGCCAGTTGCGTTGGTCGCACAATTGAGCGCGTAATCAGCCATGCCAGCATGATGCCTGACACTAACCCCAACCCCAACAGCACAAACATAATACGGCGATTGAAGGCATAGGTTGCTTCACTGAGCTCAACCTCAGCAGCGAGTAACTTGCGTTGGCTTTCAATCTCTTTCCAAACCACCTCAGTGATGGCACTAATTTTTTTTGTCAGTGGGCCGGTGGTGATACTAATCGCTTCGCCCACATTACCCTTGGCCATCGCTTGTTTCACTTCCTCGAAGCCATCCAATTGAGCTTTACGAATATTCCGCATATTCTCAAGCCATTCTTTTTCTTCAGGAGTCGCGATTGCCTCCAGCTTATCAATCGCTTTATTGACTCGTTCTGAATTGGCTTTCATCCGGTTCAGAATATTGGCTTGTTTTTCATGGTCTTCCGCGAGGGTATATTCCATGAAACGCCGACTATTGGCGCGCACGCCCGCTTCTACTTCGTGCAAAGAATCAAGCCTCACCACCATGTGATCCAGAATGTGCGCTGTGCGCTCATTGGCATTACTCAGCGCAATCACCGAAAAAATAACGGCACCTGAAAAGAGGAGTAATAAAATCGAGAAAGCTAGCGTAAGGCGAGACCCAATTTTGATGTTATTCAATGTCGCTTTTAACATACCCATTCCTTTTGAATATAGTCGAGATTAGTTGATTGGGCATTCGCTATGCATGGCTGGCTTCTGCCATGGTTTCTACCAGTGCCATTTCACTCCCTGTCATCATTTTTTCGATATCAACGAGAATCAGCATCCGCTCATGAATCGAGCCTAAACCCATGAGATAGTCTGTTTTAATCGTATCACTAAAGCTCGGGGCTTCACGAATCTGCTCGCGTTCGAGTGTTAACACATCAGAAACACTGTCAACGACGATCCCAACCACTCGTTTGGCAACATTCAGAATAATCACCACGGTAAACTGGTTATAGGTAGGCTCACCGAGCGCAAATTTAATCCGCAAATCAATGATGGGAACAATCGTGCCACGTAAGTTGATCACCCCCTTAATAAATGGAGGCGTGTTGGCAATTTTGGTGACGGCGTCGTAACCCCGAATTTCTTGAACCTTGAGAATATCAATGCCGTATTCTTCTGACCCCAGCGTAAAGGTTAAGAATTCATTATTGGCGACCGTTACGCCACTGGCTTGAGTTTCTGACATAGCATTCTCACTCTACAAAGTATGGATTACTCTTATCTAGTTGGCTTGCGCCGATTTCTTGACCAAAGCAGCCACATCTAAAATCATGGCAACTCGCCCATCGCCCATAATCGTGGCACCCGAAATCCCGTCGACTTTGCGATAATTGGATTCGAGGCTCTTCACAACAACTTGCTGCTGTCCCACTAA
The DNA here is from genome assembly GCF_003335215.1 of Parvibium lacunae. Taxonomy (GTDB): domain Bacteria; phylum Pseudomonadota; class Gammaproteobacteria; order Burkholderiales; family Burkholderiaceae_D; genus Parvibium; species Parvibium lacunae. The sequence continues at coordinate 2,595 of NZ_QPGB01000008.1, forward strand.
TTCATCCACCAACAGAGCTATCTTTAGCCCCTCGGATTCGACGATCACGACCAAATCTTGCCCTGCTCTGGCTGGCATGTCTGTGACGGGAAAAATCTCTCGCAAATCAACAACAGGTAAATACTCAGCGCGCACATCAATCACTCTGCCCTGCCCTGAAACCGTTTTAATCGCGCCAGGTTGTAGCTGAATTGACTCGACGACACTGCCTAAAGCCACGACATAGATTTCACCGCCAACGGCAATCGACATGCCGTCCATGATTGCCAGGGTTAGCGGCAGTCGAATCGTAGTCCGGGTACCCTGCCCAGGCACGGAATCCAATTCAATCGTTCCGTTTAGCGCCAAAATATTTTTACGGACGACATCCATACCGACGCCACGGCCTGAGATATCGGTAATTTTTTCAGCGGTAGAGAAGCCTGGTGCGAAAATCAGCTGCCAAACTTCTGAATCGGGCGCGTCACTGGCAATCGAAATCCCTTTTTCCCGTGCTTTCTCAATCAATTTGTCACGACGCAACCCACCGCCATCATCCTGCACCTGAATAATGATGTTGCCACCTCGATGAAAAGCGGAAAGCGTGATCGTACCAATCGGATTTTTACCTGCAGCAAGCCTGGCTTCCGGCATTTCGATACCATGATCAAGCGAGTTGCGGACCAAATGCGTTAAGGGATCGGTAATCAGCTCGACCAGACCCTTGTCGAGTTCGGTATGCTCACCAATCATCTTTAATTCCATTTGCTTGCCAAGCTTGGCAGCTAAATCGCGCAACATACGCGGAAAGCGATTAAAGACACTAGAAATCGGTAGCATCCGAACGGACATGACTGCCTCTTGCAAGTCACGCGTATTACGCTCTAATTCAGCCAGGCGAGCAAAGAACGCCTCATGCACAGTGACATCCAAATGCTTGCTTGCTTGTGCCATGACCATGGCTTGGGTGATGACCACTTCACCAACCAGGTTAATGAGTTGATCGACTTTATCAATACCAACCCGAATGGACGCATTATCAGCAGCCGTTGTCGCGGATTTCTTGGTGGCTGCCTGAGTCGTTTTTAGATCCTGCGGTTTATCGGTTTGAATAGCAGCATTTTTTTGCGAAAAATCGGATTGGGCTAAGTGAATCGCATCCGTGGCGGCAACTGGAGGCAGCACCTCCATAGATGTTGATGGTTGACTGGGTGAACCTAATGGCTCAAAGAAACCATAACTGCTGTCTTCGGTCGTCAGCCCCTGCGGCTCCTTGGTTGGTGCAACTTGCGTATGAGTAGGAGAAACGGTCTCATCAAAAAAACCATAGCCGCTGTTTTCGGCATTAGTAGTGGATGGCTCTATCGGGGTAAAGAAACCGTACCCTTCCCCAGAGGCCGTCATTTCTGTAATGGCGGTTTCAGCATCAAACATACCATAGGCGCTGTCTTGCGCCAGCTGTTGCTGAATTTCCTCAACGGCCAGCGTTATCACATCAACGGCAGGGGCCGTTGTCATAAAAGCCACAAGGGATTGCACCTCATCAGCAGGCGTTTGAGTAATCAAATAAAAAGAAAGAACATTACTGGCAGAGCCTTGAGGATCATCATGAACTTTACCCAGCATGAGAAGATCTGCAAAGAGCTCTTTTTTAGCAGCCTGACTCAGTCCGCTCTCTGGTAATTGAACAGTGACTTTAAGCCCCAGCTCGGGTAAGCCATGCGTATTATCTTGTGCTAGTTTATTGGCATCAATAAAGGCTTGTAGCGATACGACCAGATGCTTAACATCGGGTTGCTCGCCATCATCACGATACGCTTCTAATTGCTGCCGAGTAGCATCGCCACACTGCAAGAAGCAATCGACCATGGGGGTCGTTAAGGCAATCTCATGTTTGCGGATTTTATCGAGCAGATTTTCTAATACATGCGTAAACGCAGCGACCTGAGTAAACCCAAACGTACCGCTTCCCCCTTTAATTGAGTGAGCGGCGCGAAATATCGCATTCAAATCTTCATCGTCTGGTGCCGCGACATCAATCTCTAATAAGAGATGCTCCATGTTATCGAGGTGTTCAAAGGCCTCTTCGAAAAACACGGCATAAAACTGCGATAGATCAATACTGCTGTCACTCATCGCATGGCCCCCTGATACCCATTGGTTTTAAACGTTTAAATGGTGTCTAGCCAATTACTTTCTTAACCACCTCGAGTAACTTTGCTGGATCAAAGGGTTTCACTAACCAGCCAGTTGCGCCAGCTGCTTTCCCTTGTGATTTCATGGTATCGCTTGACTCTGTGGTTAGCATCAAAATTGGCGTACTACGATATTGCGGCATCGCCCGTAATGCCCGTACGAGAGTTAGCCCGTCCATTCGTGGCATATTTTGATCGGTCAGAATCAAGTCAACCGTTTTCCCTTTGGCTTTATCTAAGCCCTCTTGTCCATCTGCCGCCTCAACGACATCATAGCCAGCGCCTTTTAACGTAAAGCCCACCATTTGACGGATTGAGGCTGAATCGTCAATTGCGAGTATTGTTTTTGCCATACATGCTCTCCAACAACAAAATTGGGGCCCTATAACAAGCCGAAATCAAACGCTTTCCTACTCTACGAACAAATTTACAAATTCTTTAATGCAATGCGGCAGAATCGCTAAAATAACTCCACATCCCCAGATTTCATCGAACTTTGGGCAACAGTCGTCTTATTGGTATTAGCCTGCATTGACTTGAGTTGCCCCAGTAATTCTGCAGCCGCCTCTTCCAAATCATCCCCAGCAGGCTGCTTCGTGTCTAGCGCAGCGGTTAAGTCTGTTGGCACTGGCGCCAGCTCAGATAAACTGCCCGCCATCATGCGCATTGCTTCAATCCGCTTGCTGATATGGGCTAATAATTGGCTGGCCATGTCTTGAAACTGCAAACTGGTGATAGCCTGATTCACGTAACCGCCCATTTCTTGCGCCATGTCCCGAATCTGATCTGCGCCACGGGCAATACGTGCATTAACGGACTGAATCTCACTCATGGTTTCTTCCGCTTTTTGCTTAGACTGGAAGGCAGAGACCATGTCATGTGAGGCAAGCTTGTTAATAACGGCTTCCGCATCATGAATCGAGTTGTGAATCGAGGTAATGTCAGTGCGAATTTGCTGAGAAAATTGATTCGTCCGCTGTGACAATGAGCGCACCTCATCAGCCACCACCGCAAAACCGCGCCCCGCTTCCCCAGCCCGGGCGGCTTCAATGGCCGCATTTAAGGCGAGCAGATTGGTCTGCTTGGAAATGCTCTCGATTTCTTTCAAGACTTTGAGGGTTTTGGCGACCTGGTCTTTAACTGAATCCATTTGCTGCACCAAACCCATGGCACTTTTGCTGTTTTCTATCGTGCTATCCACAAATGCTTTCAATAAACTGGTCGTCTCCTGAATAAACTGCTCAAAGCTCAGCCCTGTGGTCATGTTGTCAGCCGTTTGCTGCACCGCACCTTGCGCAATTTCTAAGGCCAAGCGGCGTTGCTCGTTAGAAATTTCAAACATTTTATGAAAACTGGGAATCAAGCGATCAATCGCATCGCCGAGAATCTTTTGCAGACGGTGGATTTCATCATCTGAATGACTAAACTGACCGCTAAATTCACTTTGATACTCAACCAGGGTTTCTTTGGTCCGTGCGAGTTGTTCCGCAACATAAGTTTCTGCCCGCTGTATTTGCCCGGTTTCTTCCGCAGGCTGCTCGCGCCAGAGCATGAGCAGCCACGCCATGGTTATCGCACTGAGCAACAATGCCCCGCTCCATACGGCGCTCATGCCCATCGCAATCAACCCCGCAAACAGACCCAGGCTGCTCACCCCAAGGGCTAAAACAATCATCATTTTCCGACTAATGGCTTTGCGCATGCCGTCCAACTCCATTGTGAGCACCCTAGATCCCAACAAGTGCGTTTCGTTATTCTTACGGAGAATTACGGCGCGCTATCGCTAAAATAAAGGGAGAAAGTGCTACTTCTTTGTCCGAAAAAACCATAAGATGGATTTAACAATTTCTGACTCACGCCGTAAAATCTGACTACATAACAAATAATCTCCCGGGAACACCCCCACTGTATGAATGAATTGAGTTCGGTATTTGATGTCAACCCACCGTCTAGGCAAGAGACACTACAACTGCTGGTGGTTGAAGACTCTTTAGATGACTACACCCTCATTCGTTACGAACTGAGTCGCTTGAGTCAGCCTTTTTACTCGGAACAAGTCGATAACCGTGCAGCGCTGGTCAGCGCATTGCAACGGCAGCGCTGGGATATTGTGATTAGCGACCATAATCTGCCACAACTTAATTCTGGTATGGTCCTGCAACTGCTCCGACAATACGCACCCGCAACCCCCATGCTGTTGGTCACAGGGCAGTTGGAAGCAGATTCCGCCAGTGCGATTTTGCACCTCACCCTAGAAGGGGTGGATGATTATGTTTTCAAACATCATTTGGCGCGCTTGGTGCCCTCAATTAACCGTAGCTTAAGGGTTCGACAAGCTCAGCAAGCGCTCGAACAAAGCCTACAACAACTACAAACCTTGGTATCTGCCGCCCCCTTGGGCATTATTGGCTGTGATCAAAACGGTGTTGTGCAGCTCTGGAATGACCGCGCCACCAGCATTCTAGGCTACCCCGCAAGCAGTATGTTGGGCAGTAGTATTCATAACGTTGCCGCAGATGACCCTCGCTTTCTGCTGCTCGGCCGGCTCGATGGTTTATACCGCGATCTGTCGATCAATCAGCCCAATGGACAACTCCAGGCAATCATTGATAAACCCGATGGTGGCTTACTGGATATTGAAATACATACCGCGTTGCTCAGCCCCCATTCAGCACCGGATGCGCAAGATCTATCCAAGCCAAATCAGCTGCAACGTGATCACGGCATGGTAGCCATCATTCAAGACGTGACGGATTTACATGTCATTCGGGCGGCGCAACGGGAAAGCGAAACCCGGATGTCGGCCATCAGCGGCAATTTACCGGGTGTTATCTTGCAGATGCTCTACAAAGACAGCCCCCAAATTCATGAACGCGATGTCTTCATTACACAAATGAGTCAACGCGCCGTGGATATTTTTCAGCGCCCAGCGACTGATTTTTACCAAAATCCACGCTTACTGCTGCAATTTCTCGATCAGGAAGAACGCAACAGCCTGCTCTACGAATTAAACCGTTGCCATACTGAGCAGCGGGTTATCCGCTGGGAAGGCAAACTCAATCTCAACCACATGCCAGAGCACGCCGAAGAGGGTGTTCGCTGGATCTATCTCTCCGCCAGTCCGCGTAGCAAAACCCAATCTAATCAAGTCAGCGATCAGTATTCCGAATGGGATGGCATCATACTGGATGTCACTGCGCAAAAAGCGCTGGATCTTCAGATTCGGCAATCACAAGCTGAATTGCGTGAATTAGCCGCCAATATGGAAAAAGTCAAAGAAGAGGAACGGGCTTACGTTGCCCGTGAAGTCCACGACGATATTGGCGGGACCCTAAGCAAATTAAAAGCCGATGTTGCGCTGCTTAAAAAAGCCTTGCAGCCGAGTAACCGAATTCTGGATATGGAGGCAATTTTTGAGCGGCTACAGGACATGGATCACCTGCTTGACCACACGGTGGAAGGCACCCGCCGGATAGCCCGTGCGCTGCGGCCTGGGATTCTTGATTATGGCGTGATCCCTGCCCTGGAATGGCAGGCCAGTGACTTTTCACAACGCACTAGCATCAAAGCACAGTTTATTTGCAACCAGGAAGAAGTCGCACTGGATGACGAGCAGTCGACCGCAGTGTTTCGCATTGTCCAGGAATCGCTGACCAATATTCTCAAGTACGCGCAGGCGACAGAAGTTTTTATTGAGGTTTTTGTTGGGAATGCCGATATCAACATCGAGGTGCGGGATAATGGTTGTGGTTTTGAGATTGAGCGCATCGATAAACGCCAGTCATTTGGTTTAAGAGGTATGCGGGAACGTGCAGCCATGCTCGGTGGCTGGCTTGAGATCAGTAGCAGTCCAATCAATCAAGGCGAAGTGCGCGGTACAGAAGCGCTCCACGGGACCACCGTCATGCTTTCGATTCCGCGCCAACGGCGAATCGAGCGGCGTAAAAGGCCGCGCCTACCTGAGCCAAGTGAAACAGACGAATAATCTATTGATGTGTATCCAGACTAAACAACTGCTTGAAAAAGATTGAGGGAACCATGATTCGAGTCTTAATTGCAGATGATCATGCGATAGTGCGTAAGGGAATGCGACAAATCGTGGCTGACCACCCTGAGATTGAGATTATCGGGGAAGCGGACGATTATCCCGCGATTTCGCGTGCGGTCAGAAGTCTGGACTTTGAAGTGATGCTGTTAGACATCACCATGCCGAGTAAAAATGGTTTGGAAGTCTTGAAGTTGGTTAAGCAGCAAAAACCTCAAATCGCGATTCTCATGCTAAGTATGCATCCCCAAGATCAGTATGCGGTCAGAGCACTCAAAGCAGGTGCCGCAGGCTATTTAACGAAAGACGCGGCACCAGAGCGCCTAGTAGAAGCAATACTCACCGTGGCCCGTGGCCGCAAATACATTACCCCTGAACTGGCCGAGCAACTCGCGAATGCGGTGACTCATGATGCAGAAAAACCCTTGCATGAACAACTATCAGATCGCGAGTTTCAGACCATTCGTTTGATTGCTTCAGGTAAAAAATTAGCAGAGATTGCGGAAGAAATGGCACTGAGCCCAAAAACGGTGAGCGTTTACCGTGCCCGCGTTTTAGAAAAAATGCAAATGAAAACCAATGCTGAGCTCGCTTCTTACGCGGTCAAACACGGTCTCATCGAATAAAACCCAGTCAAAGTTGCATTTATTTTAGGCAAAAATAAGGTTAACGCAGGAATAGAGCCCAAGTTCTTGACCTTATTTGACTTTAATAAAACGCCTCACTGACGATAATTCAGCTACATCGGAATGGTTGAGGTTGCTATGGGGACGTCGGTTTTTTCAGTCGCGCTAACAGGCTTGAAAGTGGCTCAAGCGGGAATACAAACGACCTCGCACAATATTAGTAACGTCAACACCCCCGGATTTTCCCGGCAATCGGTCTTGCAAACGACCCAATCCCCCGAGTTTTCCGGCGAGGGGTTTATTGGCACAGGGGCGCAGATTCAAACCATTCGCCGTTCTTATAACCAGTTTCTCGACAGCCAACTGCAGCTTGCCACGTCACGCACCAGTTACTTCAGTGCCTATGATTTACAAGTGAATCAGCTCAATAGCGTATTGGCTGATAGCGATGCCGGATTGCAACCTGCCTTAGATAGTTTTTTCAAGAGCATTCAAAATGTCGCCGCCAACCCCTCTGATGTGGCAGCCAGACAAGGGCTACTCTCTGATTCACAGGTTCTTGCGGGCCGTTTTACCACGGTAAGCGGTCAATTTGCGACACTCCGGCAAGCCGCAAACACCCAGATCAGTCAAGGGGTTGATACCGTTAACAACCTAACCGGGCAAATCGCGCGGTTGAATGACAGTATTGCGCGCGCCCGCTCCAGTAATGAAACGGCGTCATTACCCAATGATCTACTAGACCAGCGCGATAACCTCATTCGCCAATTAAGTGAAAGTTTGCAAGTAACCGTGGTGCCGCAAACCGACCAAACTTACAACATTTTCTTTGCCAACGGGCAACCGCTGGTTGTTGGGAGTAACAGCTACCAACTCTCGAACATTGCCAATCCGGCCGATTCGCGCGATCAGACACTCCGAATTCAAACCGGCAATGGTACTCGTGACCTTACGACCAGCAACTTGGGCGCTGGATCGCTCGCGGCTTTATTCGACTTTCGCGATACGGTTTTAACCAACGCGCAAAATCAGCTAGGTCAAGTTGCTTTGGTCTTCAGTAACAACGTGAATACCTTGCATCAGCTGGGTGAAGACCTTGGGGGGCAGGCTGGTGGCGCCATGTTTTCGATTGGCACCCCACAAACCATTGCGAATGCGGGTAACACTGGTAATGCTGTCTTTACCACTGCGATCGTTAACACCAATAGCGTGCGCGCCAGTGATTACCGCGTTAACTTTGATGGCACTAACTATACTGTTACGCGCCTAACCGATAATACCCAAGTTGATAGCTTCGCTGCAGGTGCCCTGCCCCGCACGATTGCCAGCGAGGGCATCCGACTCACCTTGAACAGCGGGTCGGCTGCAGCGGGGGATAGCTTCTTGCTTCAACCCACCCGCGATGTTGCCAATAGCTTTGGCATGGCAATCAGTGGTGTCAACTCGATTGCCGCAGCAAGCCGCTTTCGCACGGTTGCTAATGCAGCTAATACTGGCACGGGTATAGTCCAGCCATACGCGGTCACCAATCCACAAACTTATGCGAGTGCCTTTAGTAATGCAAGTTTTACCCCAACCGGCTTAACCGTGACCTTCACTGGGGTTAGCGGTGGTCAGCCCCAGTATCAAGTCACCGATGCCCTCGGGGCAACGGTGGTTGGCACCAGTACCTTATCTAGCTCAGGGGCAATTGATATTCCCAGTTTTGGGATTAGTTTGCAGATTAAGGGCACCCCAGCGACCGGCGACACCTTTAGTATCCGTACCCGGCAGGTCAGCGATCCGCTACAGCCTGGCGATAACCGAAATATCTCTGCACTGGGTAGCATTCAAACCGCAAAACTCGCCAATAGCGGGACCGCAACGATTCAGCAGAGTTATGGACAGATCGTCTCCGCCGTAGGCAATAAAACCCGTGAAGTTCAGGTCACCGGCGAATCACAAAAGAGTTTAAAGAACAACCTTGAGGCCTTACAGCAATCCGTATCGGGGGTTAATCTTGATGAAGAAGCCGCTAATTTGCTCAAGTATCAGCAAGCGTATCAGGCTGCCGGTAAAGTCATTCAAATTGCCAGTGATCTGTTTAACCAAGTATTGAATCTGACCCGTTGACGATTCGACGCCAGCCAGTATCAGGAGATGACCATGCGTATTAGTACCAGTTTGCTCTATCAACAAAATGGACAGGGCATCTCCACGCAACAGACTGCGCTATACAAAATACAGCAGCAGATCTCCAGTGGGACGAGGGTTTTAACGCCAGCAGATGACCCGATTGCAGCAGCCAATGCACTACAAATCAAACAGAGCAAGTCAATCACTGAACAGTTCAATGTCAATATTCGCAATGCGCAAGGTGATTTAGGCCAGGGAGAAGTTGCCCTAGGGCAGGTCAGCAATACCTTAACCAGTATTCGTGAATTGGTTGTCAGCGCCGGTAATGCAGCATTGGCGGATAGTGATCGCGCCAGTATCGCGGAGCAAATTGATAATAACCTGCAACAACTCATCGGCCTCGCCAACACCCGCGATGCCAACGGGCGTTTCTTGTTTTCCGGCTTTCAGGACTCAGTTCAACCCTTTGCCAACAGCGGTGGACCTTATCTCGGCGATGAAGGTCAGCGCTCGGCACAAGTAGGCCCCACGCGTTTCATTGGCTTAAATGCCAGTGGTGGGTACCTGTTTGACCGTGTGCCCGCTGCCCGCGGCGTTTATGAAACGCGTGCCGCCGCTGCCAATACCGGCACAGTTAGCGTGAGTAGCCTGCTAAATGTCGGCACCGCCAGCACGCCGAGCACCCCCTATCAGATTCGCTTCACCAGTGCGACCACCTTCAACGTGGAAGATATCACCACCCCAGGCAGCCCTGTCGTCGTTGGTACCGCTAATCAGCCTTACGCATCAGGCGGGGTGGTGACAATTGATGGTAAAGAAGTCAAATTAGTGGGCACACCAGCCAGTGGCGATGTAATTACGGTGACCCCCGCAGCAACCCGCAATATTTTCGCCGGGGTTCAACAAATGATTAATGCCCTACGTACCCCCACGGCCAGTGTTGGCGCTAACCTGGAGCGCACGGCAACCCTTGAAATCACCTTGACACAGATAGATCAGGCACTCAATCGAACGCTCGAAGTACAAACCAGCTTCGGTGCCCGCCTCAGTGAAATAGAAACGCTAACGAATGCCAACGAGTCCACCAAGGTCAACTTAAGCTTGCAACTGAATGATCTAGTTGGCTTGGATTATGCCGAAGCCATTTCTGAATTGAACAGCCGTAAAACCGTGCTCGAAGCGGCCCAACAATCCTTTGTTCGGATTACCGGGCTGTCTCTTTTTAGCTTGTTGCGGTGAATTTTAATGAGGCTGTTATCGTTTTTTCACGCAGTCACGGCATAATTTATAACAATATCTTCTGTACGCCCCCCTATTCGAGTCAGCTATGGCCACTGGTAATCCACAAAATCCTAACGAACTAGCCCGTGAAAGCATTAAATTATTGGCTCAACGGCGGATGCCGCCAACACCAGAAAATTATGCGCGCGCTTATGCCGAAATCAGTGGCCAATCGAGTACCGCTGCGGCACACCCCCTGGAAAATGTATTAAGTCAAGTCAGTCAGGATTTAACCGCCAAAACCGCCACCCTGAGAGCCGCAACAGCCTTAGCCGAATCACTGAATAAACAAGACTGGCCGCAAATCCGGACCATCCTGCTGGGCTTGGCGGGCACGGCACCTGATGCAGACCAGATGTCCTGGCAAGAATTAATTTTAGAATTGCTGCGAGAATGGGAAGCCAAGCGAGAAGGTCTAACGCAAGGACGTAAGCGGGAAAGTCTTGAGCATGTCCTCAAAACCTTCGGGAGTGATCCGTATAAGCTCTACCCACGCTTGCGCTCGCTCACGAAATCATGGAATACCACGGGCGCCAGTGAAGGACTCTCGTTGGTGGATGCCCCTGCTGATGACGCAACAACGCCTTCGCCAATCAGCAGCTTGCTGAACGACACCAACAGCGGTAACTCAATAGGAAAGACCGCAACGGTAACGCAAGGTATTGAAAAGGCCATCGCCAACTATGTGCCAACCGAAGAAAGTTACTCGGCAATTGTCGAAGCCTGGCGCGAGTTAATGACCAGTACGCTCTCCTTCTCAGTGTCACAGCGCCTGGGCTACTCAGCAGAAATCGAGCAAGAAGCCGCCAAACTCGCTGAGTCGCTCCAAACTGCCCGTACGTTACAGCAAGTACAGGGTGCCAGCCAACAGCTCCGGCAGTTTTGGATGCGCCTAGAGTTAAGGGGCGAAACGTTAGACCAAATGCTGCGTGGCTTACTGACCCTCTTGCAACTCCTCATCCTGAATATGAGCGACCTCAGTGAAGATGATCGCTGGGTAAAAGGTCAGGTAGAAGCCATGACCAGTCTACTCAATGAGCCCCTCACTCCAGTTACGCTGCGTGCGGCAGAACGCAGTTTCCGCGAATTTATCTATCGTCAAAGCACCGTCAAACAAAGTGTTAAGGAGGCTCGTGAAGCCATCAAAGCGCTGATGGCCGCTTTTGTAGATCGCCTGGGCGCGATGACGGAAAGCACTGGGCAATACTCCGAGAAATTCGACACCTACGCCCATAAAATTCGCGCTGCAACCGATCTGCCCTCCCTGGCCCCGTTAATGGAGTCGCTGTTGCAGGACACCCGCGCTTTGCAAGCAGATGTCATTCGCTCTCGGGATGAGCTGAATGAAACACGCCAAAAAGCGCAAGCCTATGAAGAGAAACTGCGGGCGTTGGAAAAAGAGATGGAAGAAATTTCCACTTTGATCCGGGAAGACGCGTTAACCAATACCCTGAATCGTCGTGGTCTGGAGCAAGCCTATGCAGCTGAAGAAGCACGGGCCACTCGCACCGGACAACCTCTTTGCATGGCACTGCTGGATATCGATAACTTCAAGAGTCTTAACGATAGCTTGGGCCATCAAGCCGGTGATAACGCCCTGGTTCACCTGGCCAACATCATCAAGCAAATGGTTCGGCCCAGTGATTCGGTTGCTCGTTTTGGCGGTGAAGAGTTTGTGATTTTATTACCCAGTACGCCACTTGATGAAGCCGAGAAAGTCTTAGTGCGTCTGCAACGTGAATTAACCAAGCGTTTCTTTTTGCATGAAACCAGCCGTATTTTCATCACCTTTTCGGCAGGCGTTGCCGAACGTCGAGAGGGGGAACAGCGTGATGCCCTTTTAGAACGGGCCGATGCAGCGATGTACCATGCAAAAAAATCAGGCAAGAATCGGGTATCGCTTTCTCGCTAGCGGTATCACTCTCTGTCTTGCTGAATCCGCCTATTCTTTCTCCACTTATCGCGGCTAGACCACCTGCTTCACCCCTGACACCAGAGCCTGTCAGTTCGCCCCACACCCTATGCTTTTCCGATTGCTTGCCGTAATTATGACGATGCGACCAATAAAAGGATAAGCAAGGTGAGGATGCGTGGGCCAACAATTTACGACTGAACCCCTAATTCAACCGCAAGAAACTCTCGGTGGAAATTTTGCGCGCTGGATTCCAAGCATTGTGTTGCTCGCGGGCCTGCTGCTCACTGGCTTGACTTGGCGTATTTTAGAACAGCGGCAAATTGCAACCTGGCAAGACCTACTCAAGCATGAGAGTGAGCTGCTGAGTAATACCGTACAAGCGCGACTTGATATGCTCACCCAGTTCCTGCATGCGGGTGCTGATATGGTGGCTTTTCGTGGCGACTCACCCGATGAGCTAAATCGAATCAAACGGCAAATCGAAAGTTCCAATGCCATACAAGGGTTAAGTGTGATTGGCTATGCCAAGTTTGGCAACACCACGCAGGTTGATCCCAACAACATGCTGAGTACTCAGCAAACCAACAGCATTCTGTCTGTGGTATTGCTGGAATCGAGAGAATCAGTCGTTGATTTCGGTCCAGGTAAAAATCTGCTTGACTATCCCGCCATACAACAGGCTGTACAGGATTTAGATCGGCATATTCTTCCTACCCTCTCCCATCGCGTTAATTTTCATGTTGGTGATAAACAGGGACAAGCAACACAGGGCGTGTTTATCTTGGCCCCAGTTTGGCGTGATGCCCAGGGCAGTAAATCGCGCGAGAATCTAGATGGTCTCATGTTTCTATTACTGAACCTAGACAACTTTTTTGCGCGCCTGACCCAAGAGGGTGACTTACATCTGGATATTCATGTCTATGACGGTAAAGAGGCAGAAAAAAAGAAATTACTGTTCGATACTGATGGCTCACGTCTGCAGGCAGATGAGCACACCTTACTCACTACCGATAAATTCACGATTAATCGGCAAATTGAAATTGGTAAACGTGAATGGCTTGTCTCTACCGAGCCAACTCCACGATTTTTTCGTGTTTATCCCGCACATTTTTTAAATGTAATCTTAGTTGCAGGATGCATTATGAGCCTGCTGTTATCAATCATTGCCCACACCCTCCTCAGAACTCAGCGTCAAGCGTTTTCGCTGGCAGAAAGAATGGCGAGTGCCATTCAACGGAGTGAAGCTCGCCTTGATCGCGTGATTCAAGGTACCGATGATGGCGTGTGGGAGTTCGATAGTAGCACCAATCAATTTTTCTTCTCAGCACGATTACTAGAGCTGTTAGGCTATAACCCACAAGAGGTTAAGCGCAAAAAAACCTGGCTGCGAGAACGTTTACTTGAAGATGAATTAGAAATACAGTTGCAAGCTTTTTTCTCGCTGCAAAAAACTGATGGCCCCTTCATGCGTGAGCTACGAATGAACCATAAAACGCTCGGGCCACGCTGGTATCGCATCCGGGGTCGGGTTCAACAACAAGTGGATAGCGGCGTTTATCTTTCTGGCTCACTGACAGATATTCATGAGAGTGTTATTGCTCAAGAACGTGAAGAAAGGCTGATCAATATTATTGAATCCAGTCCAGACCTCATTATCACGTTTGATCTTGATGGCACGGTTCTGTATCTCAACGAGGCTGCCAAGAAAGTCTATGGCAATCGAGCCGTGGGCGCAGCCTCTGGCTTGGGCATCTCGCAACTTGGGTTTGGTGATTCAGCGACCTTTTTAAATGAAGCCGTCCCACACGCATTCATGAATCAAAGCTGGCAGGGCGAGACTGAACTCATTACGGTGGAAGGGAATTTAATTCCAGTATCGCAGATTGTCATGGGGCATAAAGGTCCTACTGGCTATGTTCAGTATTATTCAACCGTGATGCGCGACATCTCGATTCAAAAACGCAGTGAAACAGAATTACGAGAAGCCTCAGCCCGTTTTGACCGAGCCATCAATGCCTCTAATGATGGTATTTTTGAACGGAATGCGGTGGATACCAATATGATTGTCTCGCCACGCTTCCGAGATTTAATTGGCATCACCGACCCAGATCAACCCATTACAGATCAGTGGCTACTGAGCCGTATTCACCCAGATGACCGTGAACGCTATATGTACACGGTAGGACTCTTTACTGAGCAGGGAGGAAGATGGTCGATTGAATTCCGTTTCCTGTGTGAGCAATACGGCGAGCCCAGTTATCGCTGGTTACGCAGTCGGGCCCAGGTCGTGATGAACAGTGACGGCACCGCAGAAATGATTTCAGGTGTCTGGACAGATATTCATGAAGCCAAGCTCGCTGAGCTGGAATTAAAGCAACATCGGGATAGCTTGGCGGAAATGATTGCCGAGCGGACGGCGAAGTTGGTACAAGCGCGGGATGAAGCACAACAGGCCAATAAAGCCAAGAGCGAGTTCCTCGCCAACATGAGCCATGAGTTACGCACCCCCATGCATGCCATCCTCAGCTTCGCCAAGTTCGGCGTCGAACGCTGGGAAAAAGTCGATAAAGAAAAACTCCATCACTATTTCGAGAATATCTATAAAAGCGGGAGCCGTCTGCTCACCCTCCTCAATGACTTGCTTGATCTCTCCAAGCTGGAAGCCGGCAAAATGGTGATGAACCTACAATTGCAAAGTTTGCCCGCGTTGATTGAGGATGCGTTTACGGAAAGCGAGGCATTGGCAAAAAGTAAGCAGTTGCGCTTGCTCTTGGAAAGTAGCTTGCCACAGCCCCAGGTGCCTTTTGATGCGCCACGCTTATTACAGGTGA
>NZ_QPGB01000009.1 GCF_003335215.1 Parvibium lacunae
CTAGCCAGAAGCACCAGTTGTAGTGGTTGAGGTTGGTCAAGTCAAACACCCAGCTACGCGGATCATTGTGACTACGACTATCGTCGCTAACTTGTGGCGCACCCAGTAAACGTCGATGATCCCACCCCTGCCCGGGTTGAAGTTGCGCATTGAGTTCAGCAGCAAGCTTATTCGATAACTCCCATGCATCTAACAAACCGAGAAAGTGCTGTCCCAGTTCGCTAATGGCGTCGCCACGGGAGTAGCGCGTCAATATCTGGCGTGGATATTCTTTAGATAAATCCCAGACAAACTGCGGGCGATATCCAGGATTGCGCGATAGGCCTTTGAGTTGCTCTAAGTCTTTTAAAATATTCTCTTCGCTGAATTTTGCCCATTTATCCCAATACGCCTGATCTCCCATCGGTGCGCGAATCATTCTTGCGCTCCTGACAGATTGCGTTTCGGTAAAATAATTTTAGAGGTATCAATCGGCTTGGGTTTACCTGCCGCATCCAGCACTTCCACAAAGGTAGAGCCATCCGAACGGGTTGTAACAACCCAAGATTCGACGCGACCCGCTTTGACTGAATCGGCAACATCAGCAGCAATCGTACGATCACCAACTGCTTTCTCCAACCGACCCGATCCCAACACCCAGCTCTCACTGCCCTGCTTGCCATCGTTAGTGCTGCCCAAACGGCTGCTGCCTTTAGCTTTATTATCACCGACGAATTTATATTCTACGGTAACGTAATCAACGTCGGGGCGATTCACTTTGTAAAGGTCATCAATCCCGGTTTCGCCCACGCCCGGCATACGGGCAATTTTTTGTCCATCTGGCACAATCTGTTTGGCAGTATTGCCGCCAAACAGATCGCCCATCGCGCCTTTTTGCTCGTTAGTGAGTTTGGACATGTCCAACAAGGGATTACCATCAGGCGTATAAGCGCCACCCGATTTCAGTAAAGTAGTTTGCGCGCTTCGCTCTAATGCCCCGTCCGCTTGTTTGACAACTATTTTCCCCACATTTCCTGCCAACTTCCCAGCATCTCTAATGATTGTCGTGCCACCTGCTACGGTGCCGATCACGCCCAAAGCCAGATCGGTTTCAATCTTTTTAGCTTGCGCGTATTCCCCTTGTGCATGCAGCATGGCTGCACGATCAAGTTGGTCATTCACGTATTGCTTAGCGGTTTCAACCGGTTTATCCGCAAAGAACCCCACAAACTTGGTAGCCATCTGGTCGATTTGGGCTTGGGCTTGATTGCGTGCATCCGGGTCACTGCTCTTGAGGTCGCCACGCAATTGCACTAGCTGTAGTGCTGTCTTGGCAGTATCAGCTACCATGCCAACAACCGATCCAATCATCCCGGCCGCTGCTCCTGTTGTTTCTGCCGTTTTATTGGCTCTGGCGGCTTGAACACTCGGATCATTACCCACCACCACCGCATTGATATACATCTGCGCTTGACTACCGCGAGTAGTGTCAACAAAAAGATTGCTGTTTCGGTAGCGATTTAGATCGGTCTCTTGGAAATAAGTGTGGTTTTGGCCATCGGCAGTAAAGCTGCCGCTGTTCGCTTTTAAAAATTTAAGCGCGGCTTCATCATTGCCGGCTAGCACTGTATTCCATTCTTTATCAACCATCTTCAGCGCTTGACGAGTAAGCCGAGCTTCGGCTTCTTCTACGCTCATGCTGTTGCCAGCAAAACTGCTTGCTAAACGCTTGATTTTATTCAACTCACTCGGGTGCAACTGCCGGTTAAACATCTCGGCGTTATACGTCGCTTGGGCCGCTTGGGCAGCGCTTTGTACGTTGTTGCCAATGACCGCGCCAACAGCTACCCCAAGCAGGGTATTACTGAGCGTTTGTAGGCCTTTGCTGGCACTGTCATGCTCTTGTACTGCTTTGTCATACGCTTTGAGGGCAGCGCTTTGTTCGGCTTGGCTTAGCCCGGTTAGATTCGGCCGCTGTGGCCCATCTCCCAGTAACTCTCGCGTAAGTTGTGTGAGCACCGGCGTTAGTTGTTCGTGTAAGGCCCCTGCGCTCGCGCCGGCCGCCAGACTGGTGCCAGCCAGTTTGGCCGTGATCGCACCGCTGATGGCGTGTAGCAGGGTCTTTTCTGTGGAGCCATCGCCCCAGGCTTTGACTGAGCTGGGGTCACGCCCTTCGGCTAGGGCTTGCTTTTGTAGCGCTTTTTGTTGTGCTTGGGCATAGTCTCCAATCATTTGTGAGAGGGCTTGTCCGGCAATCTGGGCCGCTTGCAGGTTTTCTCGTTGTTTGCTTTGTTGCCGTTCAAGTTCGCCAACTTGTTGCAGGCTCAGGGTGTTGGTCAGGCTTTGGTTGGCAGTCTTGGCATCTCGGCTCGTCAGTAAGCTGGCAACCGCTTGGCTTTGTGCGTCGGTTTGGGCATTCCCCGTGCCGCTAATGTTGATCGTCGCGGGGCTGATGACGCTCTGCGTTTGGCTGCTTTGGCTGCCGTTCTTGGGAAGCCCAACTTGGGCGGCTAGGTTGCTCAGGAGGTTGCTGCTGAGGTTGCTGGTGAGGTTGGCCATGCCGCCAGCAGCACCGTTGTAGCTGAGCGATAGGCTGTTGCTTTGGCTTTGGGTCTGTTGCCGGTTGGTGAGGTCAACGCTGGCGAGGCTGCCGGTGCTCAGTTGGTTGTGCTCGGCCGCGGCTTGGCTGGTAATGGCGGCACCCGTGAGCTGGGTGTGGCCTTTGACGTTGATGTCAAAGCCGCCTTGCCCTGCGGCTATGCCGCTTTGCCCAACGGCGCTAAGGTAGTTGTGGTTGAGGCTGCTGCGCGCTACGTTGAGGCTGCCGCTGACTGTTTGGCCGTAGCAGATGGGTGGGATGCAGAGGCTTAGGGAGAAGCCGCTGCTGCTTTGGCTGCTTTGGTAGTCGCTTTGGTTTTGTAGGGTTTGTAGGGTGAGGTCGCGCCCGATGTCAAGTTTGACTCGGTCTCCAGCCAGTTGGGCGCCTTGCAGGCTGGCGTCTCGGCCTGTCTTGACGCTGAGTTGTTCGCTGGCGGTGATCTGGCTGTTGTCCCAGGTGGTTTCGCTGCCGTTGCTCCGCCCCCGCGCTTGCGCTGCGGCTAGCTGGAAGCTGATGCCGTTTTGTTGACCCCCTACCCCTATGGTCACGCCTACGCTGGCGTTGCTGCTGCTATTGGTGCTTTGGAGGGTTTGGGTTTGAGGCGCTGTATCAAGGGCCATCGCCACAGGCCGTGGCGCCAGTAAGGCCACTGGCGCAGGCAGTCCCGCGCTAGGGTGAGTTGACAGGTTGCCTGCAGCAGGCTTGGTTGTGGGGGCTGCGTTTACCGGTGGCTGGTGAGCTTGGGCCGCTCGGATATTAGTTTGCAGCACAGGCGAAACAAGCAGACAAAACAATACCGCCAGCCACAGGGGCTGGCGGGGGGTGGTATGAAGATGCGTGGAAAGTTCAGCGTGCCTCACTTGGTTTGCCAATGACTAGTCCATTTATTTTATTGAATGTGATATTAAAATCAAGGCCACCATATGGGGTAAAGACAACCGTAATGGTGTCTGAGGTTTCACCATTCACATACTGGTATTGGCCTTTTTTGAGTCGATCTTCAATGTCAGAGGGCATCCATACTTCACCCCATTCTGCTAGGGTGGGGGTGCTACGTTCCCATAAGAGAGCACCGTTATTGTTTGTGACTTTAACTGATTGGGGTTTGATGCTACTCGTAACACTATTGTGTTCGCTTAAGCTAACTCTCTCTCTGTTAATTACATCAAACAACTCTTTTAATTCAGTTCCAGATGCGTTGAGCACAAACGTGCATTCTTGTACTGTTAGATCCCACCATGCATCAGCTCGATGCTTTTCTTCAAAAAAACGCTGAAGTTCGTCTATGCTACGTTCGAGTAATCCAATGTAATGCGAGTAATTATTTGTTAACGAGGGATACCCAATTACGCAATCAATCTTGAACGTATCATAGAGTAAAGCAAAATCAGAATTTGACTTAGTCATACAAATTTCCCAATTATCGGGAATTCTTGTATCCACCAGCTTAAATAAGCTGCTTGGCGCCCACATGGGATTTTGGCCTGATGCACACACCAAATAATCTATACGATCAAAAATAAATTTCAAACCATAAACAAGGTAACTTTCTCCGATTTTTAACGGGGAGAATTCTGTTTCATCTATTTCATGTAAATATCGCTCTGATAAAGCTATCGCCCTACCAGTATTGAATTCGCACAAAGCAAGCATACATGTCCGATCACTTAAATTTAAAATCGTCAACAGCACCAGTATTCGTATTTCTTAAATAGTGAATCTCAATACCATTGATATTTTGTGACATTTTCACCCATCCATCTGATGCTGGCCAACGTGAATCTGTCATCGGTATATCTAACGAACGACCAACTGCTGGATTTGAAAGCGCTTGCTCCATCGCTAGTTTCTCATTTAAGTTATTGGGTATCGTACGACCTGTCGAACCTAAACCAACTGGTTGATTAACGACAGTTTTTTCCGGCAAAGGCTGAGCAGGGCCATTGGGTTTGACATAGTCAGTGCGGTTACTGCCAGCGGGGTAGTCATAAAAGATTTGATTACCATTCCCAGAATGGTCGCCAATCGGCTCTTGTGGCGCAATTTTCCCTTCAACTGTCACAACCGGCTTACCGGTGGTAACAACCGGCTGCACATTCGACACATCCGGCTTCATACCCGGCGTAATTGCCAGCGTATCTCGCGCATATTGCTGAGAAGGTACTGCATCCGGTGTGGCAAATGCACCTACCGCAGGTTTGCCATCTGCCAACGCTTTTGTTTGACCATCTGACACCACCATATTGGCAGGTTGCCCCGGTTTGCTAACGCCCACATTGACATAAGTGCCTTTTGTAAAGGGTGCGGTATAGCCATTTTCTGTAAAGGCTTTATTGACTTGTTCAGCAGGGACTAAACCACTCGTAAGGTCAGCGTCACGGTTAACATTATTCTCAATAACGGTCTGCTTTGCCGCTTTCTCCGCCGCTGCCTGTTCCGCTTTCTGGGCCAGCTTGGCTTCAATCACTTCCCCGACTTTGGTGACCAAGGCCTTGGCCCCTTTCACGGCAGCGCCACCCACCCCTAATGTCGCCACATCCAGATCAGCCGTACTGGTGGCTAGTCCACCATTGGTCGTGCGCATCCACGCTAGTGTGGCTTGCTGGTATGCATCAACCGCTTTAACGCTGCCATCACGCGCTGCTTGGCGGGCTTGGTTAACCACCGCATTGGTTTGGTTGGCATCCCCATTCCCCGCAAACTGCCGCAGCATGGTGGCCCGATCACTGGTGTTAAA
>NZ_QPGB01000010.1 GCF_003335215.1 Parvibium lacunae
AGATATTCTCGAAATAGTGATGGAGTTTTTCTTTATCGACTTTTTCCCAGCGTTCGACGCCGAACTTGGCGAAGCTGAGGATGGCATGCATGGGGGTGCGTAACTCATGGCTCATGTTGGCGAGGAATTCGCTCTTGGCTTTATTGGCCTGTTGTGCTTCATCCCGCGCTTGTACCAACTTCGCCGTCCGCTCTGACACAATTTCAGCCAAACTGTCTCGGTGGCGTTTTAATTCTTCTTCAGCAATTTTTACTTCGTGTACATCAGAGAAGGTTCCCGATAGCAAGGTTGCTTCCCCCTTACTGTTTCTGTCGGCAATGCTGCGTACTCGAAACCAACGGTAATCGCCATTTTTTACACGCATCCGTAAATCATATTGCCAGCGTTTGCCGAAATTGAGCATCGTATGGGTGTAGGTTTCAAAGGTCTCGCGGTCGTCTGGATGAACCAAATCAAGGAGTACCTGGCGGTCATTGATCAATTCATCATCCTGATAACCCAAAAGTTGCTTGTAGCGTGGGGAGAGGTAGAGTTCATCGGTCACCAGATTACGTTCCCAAATCCCATCATTCGCGCCGGCGACCGCACGTTCGAAACGGTCTGTCATGGTTTGTAGGTTTTGCTCGGCGGCCCGGCGCGCTCTATCCGTGGCTTCTTGCAACAGGCGAATCTGAAGTGAGGATGCAATCAGTTCTGATGCCATATTGGCGACATCGACATCATGCTGGGTAAAGCCTGGTTCTGTTGGCTGTTTAGGTCGACTGAGATAAATATAACCCAGTGGTACTTTATCAACGACCAAGGGCATGCATAACTCACTCAGCCCTGCGTGGTTGGCGATTCGCACTATCGTTTGCTGATCATGCAGGACGCTATGATAAAGCTGGCTCTGCGGGTAGTTGGGTTGCCCGAAGTGGGCAACCAGTTCAGGTTCATGCGTGCCCATTTCAAGGGTCAGCATCATGGCGCAGTCATGTGCATCGACATCTAATTTTAGGGCCCATAGAATACCCCGGTAAAGATCGGGGATATCCAGCAGCATGGCGGCGCTCAGCGCATTTTCTAGCTCAAGCCGGCGTGCATTATGTTGCCTTTCCTCATCGAGCCGTACGCTGTCGGTAATGTCATGCAAGGTGCCTGTCATGCCTATATACTGGCCTTGCGGGTCGGTGAGTTGGCGAATCGCCAACTCCACTTTTTTGCGGGTGCCATCGTGATGTCTTAGTTCGGCGCGAATTAAACTTGTATCACCGAGTTGCACTTTTGCCAGGGCCTGCTTATCTCGCTCATCTAAAATCGTGAGGGTATTAAAACAAGGTTGCTGGAGGCTTTGTTCAACCAAATAGCCACTCATCTTTTCCCAGGCATGATTGAGGTAAGTCCAGTTACCATCGGCATCGGTCTGGAAAATCACATCGCGCACATTGTCTACGATCATCCTGAGCCGTTCGCGGCTCAATCTGAGCGCTTCTTCATTGAGCTTTCTTTGATGAATGTCGCGACCAACACCCCGGTAGCCATAAAATTGGCCTGTATGATCAAATACCGGGGAGCCACTGATAGAAAACCAGCGCCATTCATTATTCACCTGAGACGCATATTCGAAGTCATAAAACGGTACGTGTGCATCGAGATCGGCCCGATGTTTTGACCAGTCTTCCTGGGTTGGCCCCAGTACATTCAATTCCCAGCGACACTTACCAATCGATTGTTTAACAGCATCGGGCATTTGAATCCGTGCCCCTGGGGTTTGTCGGATAAAACGATGGTTTTCATCGGTTTCCCAAAACCAGTCAGACGAGACATCAACCAAGGCACGAAATCTATTCTCACTCGCTTCCAGTCGCTGTTCTTGTTGTTTGCGTTCAGTGATATTTTCCACGATAGACCATGTATAAGCATGTCCATCATCAGTACGAATCACAATCCCGCGCACCATGACATCTATGCGTAAGCCTTTCTTGGTGACGAGTTGCTTCTCAAATGGAGCGAAACGGCCTTCCGTGCGTATTTGCTGCTGGATCAGGTGCTGATTCGCATTAAACTCGGGTGCATTCATCTCCCAATAGGACATGGTTAAGACTTCATCCAAACTGTAGCCCGTCATTTCCAGATAAGCCTGATTCGCTTGGATAAAACGTCCATTCTGATCGGCAAGATTAATGCCGATCGGGACGTGTTCATAAAACTCACTCAACAACATGGTTGATTCTTGGAGTTGCTGCAGGGTTTGTTTGGCTAGCGACTCTGACTCGCGCTGCGTTTGTATCAGATGGTTGAATTCTTCTGCCAGACTGCGTAACTCTGCCGTATGGTTGGCGCTGATTTCCAATTCTGCTGTGGTTTGATTACCATGCCGAATCGCCAGGATTTGCTGGCGTAAAGTTGTAATCGGTTTTAGGCTTTGTGTGGTGAGCAGGGCGGCAAGAATGGCACTTAAAAAGGTAAACAGACTGCCAGCAAGAATCAATTGCCGATTACTGTCTTTGAGTGGAGCAAGAATCTCCTTTTCAGGAATATCTAGTCGAATCAGCCAGCTTAATTCTTCGATTGCTTGCAACGTCACATAGCTAGCCTGATTTTTTTGTTGTTTTTCCAAGCGAATTTGGCGAACTTCATCCCTGTTGCGCATCCGCTTGATCTGTTCCTGTACCGCAGGCTCTACGGCTGTCCCGATCAGGGCTGCGTCGCGATGGGCGAGGTAAGTACCGGTATTGCTAATGATTGAGAGCACCCCAAACTGCCCGATATTGCGGCTAATCGGTTGCATAAAGAGTTCGTTACGCTTGATATCGATTCGGCCAATTAAGGCATGTGTAACCGTACCCGCCTGAAAAATCGGTACACTAATCGCCAGTACCCATTCTTGGGTGTGTTGATTAAAGTAAGGCGGCGATATGGCCGGTTTTCCTGCCTGAATGGCAAGCGTTTCTTGCTGCGCATGCGATAACACTTGCCCTGGAATATCAACTAGATTGGTGCTGCTTAGCACCTTTCCTTTTGCGTCAACCACCAGCAGATCATTGAATAGCACAAACAACGTTGATTGCTGCTGCCAATAGCCTTTTAAGTTTATCGGTCCTGTATTGATACGTTGCCGGTCATTTGCTTCGCCGAACTGTCTTTGTAGCTCTGCGGCGGCATGCGACAGGGCGTTGCGGGTGCGCGTAATCTGATCGTAGGTTTCAATGGCATAGGCATAGGAAATATGCTGATGTTGCTGCTGGCTAATCTGGATCGCTTGTCGTTGGCCGACTGTCCAGGCGTTATAACCCAAGGTGCCAGCAATGAAGAGTGTCAATACAATAACCAGCAGCGTAATTCTGCCCCGTAAGGTTTTCAACAGCGCCGAAAAAATGGGCTGACCCTCAATCACCGCACACTCCCTTCAAGATTCTCTGTATCAGTAACTGTCGTGCTGTGTTGGGCCGCAATCACACTAAGGGGAGAGGTTGGCAATCTAATTTCGAAGGCGGCGCCTGGTCGTGAGGGGTTATCGGGCGAGGCATTGTTATGGGCACTGATACGACCGTGATGCGCCTCAACGATTTCACGGCAGATAGCCAAGCCCAATCCTGTC
>NZ_QPGB01000011.1 GCF_003335215.1 Parvibium lacunae
AGGAGCCTGGTGCGGCACCGCTGTTGAGTGAGGGGTTTGATCCGTTTAACCCAGACGCTGGGCGCCTTACTCTCGCGCAAAATGCCTATGCCTCCCAAGACCCGCGGTTTACGATGACGGATGGTGGCGGTGGGCGAGATCGATTGCAATTGTCATTGCCCGGTGAAGCGTTACCCATCAACGAAAAACTCCGGCTCATTCAAATCCTGGATAAATTTGGATACCCCGATACAGCGGCTGACTATCGCGCCTCTCTTGCGAGCCAACTCGCTGCCATCACCGACCAAAGCCCAGCTGAAGACGCCCGCCTAGCACGCTATGCAGAAACCAGCTTCGCCATGCCCCCGCAAGCGCCTAGCGAAGCTGGCTTACTGACCTTTACCAGCAATAACCCTGCGCTCACACAGCCGGTCACTGACCCGGTTAATAGACTCAAAGAAGAAACGCTTGCCTTCTTTGTAAGACGCGGTGCGCAAGCCCCTGAAGGCAGCCTAGCCTATCGGTTCTATGGCACTGGCTATGCTCTGGTAGGCGCTCTGGCCCCAGAGACCGTGCCTGAGTTTATGGCAGGCGCAGCGCTAGGGCCAGTGGGGAGTAAAGTCGGCGGGCTGGGTATTAAACAACTCAACCGACTGCCCGTGCTGGGTGCTGATGTAGGTGAAGGCATTGCGCAAGGAATCCAAGGCTCAGCCAAGTACTTGCGTGATTTGGGTGTGCCGGATTGGAAGATTACCCCACGGCCTTTTGAGTATGGTACGCTGAATGCGAATCCGCTACCATTGTCGTTCGGGAGAGTGGAGGCAAATAGCGCAGCCAAGGTTGTTAAGCCTGGTGAATTCTCAATCGTAGATTGGACTGGCTATCCAGCGGGTGTGCCGCAGCCTACCGGGCCGTTCCGGCTGCTTGAAGGTGCGGAGTACAACGCGGCTCGTGACGCAGCCAATTCCACGAACAGGACATTACGCAAAGACTGGAATTTAGTGGGGGAACCGGTTGATATTCACGAAATTCAACCGGTGAAGTTTGGTGGTAGTCCGACAGATACAGCAAACAAAATAATTCTTGATCGGAGCATTCATGGGCAGCAGGTTACTCCCTGGTGGAATAGTCTACAGAAGACGCTTAAGGGTAAATAGCGCTTCCGTCTTGATGACGATTCCCGCAATCATTGAAAGCTATAGTCATGGATGAAAATTTACTGAAAGAATTTGCCAAAAAAGATGGTGCCGCCGCAGATGTTATTGCAAAAGCTGAAGCAGCACTGCAATGGCCATTGCCAACGGACTACAAAGAGTTTCTCGAAAAGGCTAATGGTGGAGAAGGATTTATTGGTGAGAATTATTTGATACTTTGGACGGCTGAGGAATTGGCACAGTTCAACAATGAATATGAGGTGCAAGACTATGCCCCCGGACTTGTCTTGTTTGGTTCGGATGGTGGCGGAGAAGGATATGCATTTGATGCGCGCACGACACCTGCCCCTATCGTGCAAGTTCCCTTCATTGGGATGGATTTAATGTATGCAAGGCAGATGGCGGGCAGCTTTAGCGAATTTGTAAGCAAGCTGGCGGAAAAATCATGACCGATCACACATCAATTCGCCGAGCCAACCCACAAATTGCGGGGATGGAAATATTTGAAATAAAACCGGTTCTGCTTGGTGGTGATCCAGTTGACCCAAAGAACAAAACAGTGTTGACACGTCAGCAGCATATTGAAGCTGTTCGATACTGGAATAACATGATCCGAAGAATGCGAAAATAAATGGGGACGCGAAAATAAATGCGTAAAATAAGGGACACCCATTAGCCGGAGGCTGTCAAGCGAGTAAGCGAAGCCATGGCGGCATGAGCCGCCCGCTTTCCCGACTACGCCAAAGCCTACCTCTTTGGCCAGACCCCGCAAGACCAAGTCAACCGCAACACCCAAGCCACCCAGCCCCCAGCCGGGGCCGGCCAATGGCTCACCGCCCAAGCCGGCGACACCCTTGAAAGCCTAGCCCAGCGCTACTACGGCAACCGCGACTACTGGTACCGCCTGGCCCAGGCCAACCAGCTCGACCGCAACAGCCCACTGCAAGCCGGGCAAGCCCTCTACCTGCCCCCAGGCAGCAGCCAGAGCGCCAGCCCCAACACCTACCAGCCCTACAGCCTGGTGGGCAGCCTCACCGCGCCCCCTCAAGCGCCCGACATGTCAGGCGGCCTGCGCGACTGGGCCAGCTTCATCGCCTTCTTCATCGTCGTCATCATCGCCATTCTGACCCAGCAATACGAAATCATCAGCTCTCTCGAAGGCTTCATCGCCCCCGCTATTGGCGCCACTGCTGCCTATTATGTGGCGCCGATGATCGTTGCTGCCGCCACCAACGTCCTCACCCAACAAGTCATGCGCGCCATTGGCGCCCAACAAAACTTTGACTGGAGCCAACTGGCCGTTACCGTCATTACCGCCGGCCTGATGCGCGCGATTGTCGGTGCCCCCACCGACACCGGCGGCATCATCGTCCAAGGCATGATCAGTGGCGCCATCAGCAACACCCTGACCCAAAGCATCAACGTCTACCGTGGCAAACAAAGCCGCATCCAATGGGAACAAGTCGCCAAAGCCGCCGCCATCAGCAGCATTCTCAACCTCGCCGCCAGCAGCGGCGGTAACAGCGACACCACCAACCTTGACACCAGCACCAACAGCTTTGACAACGGCAGCATGGCCCGCGCCCTCAACGTCAACCCCAGCGCCAACCAAGCGGGCAGCACCGTGGTTGCCAACAGCTTCCTACAA
>NZ_QPGB01000012.1 GCF_003335215.1 Parvibium lacunae
GGGTGAGGTCGCCATTGGCGAGTGCCCCTAGCATCCGGGCAATTTCGTTGAGGGCGGCTTCGCTCGTCCCCATCACTTGGTTGAGCCCTTGTGCGGTCTGTAGGAAGAATCCTTCTTTCCCTTGCTCAGCAATCCGTTGGCTGAAATCACCCGCCGCCGCTGAACTCACTAATCCCGCAATCTCTTTTTCGGCAGCCAGTTGCTCGGTCATGTCGAGCCATTGGCCGACAGTGCCCAGGCGTTCGCCTTGTTCGTTGACTACGGGGGTGGTGACGACGTCGTATTGGCGTCCACCGAGTTCCAAGCGGGATTTGGTGACGGCAACAATGGCGCGTAGACGCTGAATGGCGGTCTGGGGGTCGCTGTAGAACATGCCAATGCTGTTGCCGACAATGTGGTTGGGATCAAACCCAGGAATCTGTTGGCTAAAGGCGCTTTGGTATTTGTAGAGGGTGTCTTGTAGGGCTTTGTTGATGTAGAGAATTTTGCCTTCGTCGTTGGCAATTCGGACAGGGACGCTGACGCTGTCTAGGGCTGCACGAACGCGGGCATTAAAGCGGGCCGCATGGTAGGCGCTTTCCATTTCGGCCCGGACTTTCTCCGCGGTGTCTGATACTTTTTGCTTCTCACCCGGTAAGGTTTCCATTTTGTCATCAAACTTGCCTGTGGCGTACTGCACCATTAAATCAACAAAGCGACTGTTCATGGCTACGTGCGATTGCACCATCTCGTTGGCATTGCGTGCCATCTCACCATACGCCCCAGGAAACTCCTCAGCACGCATCTGGTAACTCACTCGACCCGCCTCATTGTGCGCCTTCGCCATCTCTAACTGGGCTGAAACAAACTTTTTCAAGTTCACCACAATCGCATTCACCGATTGCGTTACCTCTGCTAACTCATCCTTGGTATCGGAAAAAATTTCTGCACTCATGTCGCCATTGGCGATCTTGCTTGCCCCTTGGTTGATAATTGAAAAAGCACGGCGCACCGCAACAAGTAAACCAAAGAATAAAAATAATGCTGTTAGCAATGCCACCGCAGTGATGATGAGAGTTTGCAGTCGATCACTTGCAAAGCGGTCAATTCGTTTTAGTAATAGGGTATCCAGCTCGGCTGCGGTGACATCAAATAAAACATACATACTCTCGGCAAGTTTAGACACCTCCTCAAAATAAACTTTGGTATCTATCTCTACCTTATCAACTTGAATAAACTGCTCTTTGAGGTAACTGTGATATTTGGTCAAGCCAGCCAAGACTTGCGCAGATTTCTCTGATAACGCTGCTTTGATATCAGGGTTAGCGCCGATCGACTTCGCATAGTCAGCCTGTAAAGACGCTAAATCTAACTCCAAGGCTTTTGCCAAGCCACTTAACTCAACTTGCTCTCGGTCGATGCCCTCTTTTTTCTTCGCAATAGCACTGGCTAAAGCCCGAGAGTTGCCGAGTGTCTCCCCCAATACGGGTAAACGGAAAACGACCGCATCCATCAAATAGTAACTATCCAGGTCTGGGTCTAGGGTTAAGTTCGAATTATCTGCCGCGTTGGTGATTAAGGTCATTAATTGACCAATGAGTGTCATATGTCTGGCACGGTTTTCCGCTACAGATAACTGCTTCCCTGTTACTTTTAATTCGCCCCATAAATTTTTTACGGCTTCCAAATCTTTGACTGTCTTTAGTTCCTCACCATATTGAGCGTTACTCTGGCCCAGTTTAATCAAGGCATTGTCTACTTTTTTTGCGGTTTCTTGTAAGCGACTCTCTATTGCCGTATCCCCAGAGAGATATAAGCGGCTTAAGCCACGATGGGCTTGCAAAGGCTGTAAAACCTGCCGTGCATCCATGATCACGGCCAACCCATGCCGCTCACTTTGCGCAAAACCAATATCAACAGCATATTTATCCAGAAGCTTGATCAGCATAAAGCCAATGGGAATGCAAAATAGCACCCCCAGCAAGCCGATTTTGCTCGGAAACGTCAAACGGTTCATTAATTTAATAGCAGGCGCAAAAATTTTATTCATTTTTATCCCTTGTCTAAGTAACGAGGCATTTCAGCCAACTTTCAAATATCTATTGGTTTAACGGCACAGGCCAAGTAGTCCTGAGATTTTTTCTTATTGGTTAGCCTGAAAAAATGTTAATTGGAACAGGACGGCATACAAACAAAACAACCCGCCGCAGCGGGTTGTTTGGTGAGCATCATTTCAGTTTAGAACTCTTCCCACTCATCGTCTTGGGGTTTAGCGGGTGGGAGGGCCTTGGGGGTACGCTGGGGTAAGGCCCGGGGGCGCAATCCACCAGCATGGCCACCACTATTGCCACCGCCCCCCGTCAGATGCCCCGCCAGTTTGAAGATCGAGACTGAGCGCGCCAGATTCCCAGCCTGCTCTTCCATGCTCTCGGCCGCCGCTGCCGCTTGTTCAACCAAGGCCGCATTCTGTTGTGTGACTTTGTCCATCTGGGTGATCGCTTGGTTGACTTGTTCAATACCGTCACTCTGTTCTCGACTGGCGGCACTGATCTCGGCCATGATGTCGGTGACCCGTTTGA
>NZ_QPGB01000013.1 GCF_003335215.1 Parvibium lacunae
ATTTAAAAAACACCGTGTATGTTAAAAACTGGGCCCCTGGCAAACTCGGTATTAGCCTGGCGGGGCAGGAGGCCGTAGCCAGCCAGCCGGCAGTACCACTCTTGAACCTGAGCGCAATGAGTGGGGCCAAACAGCCACAACCAGTGGCTAATCAACCGCACTTTCAACCCAACAAGTATCACGCCATGAGCGCGTGAGTATCAGGATTTAATACTTTAAAAATAATCTATTCAAACCTCAAAAAATCCAACTTGAAACCATATTCAAGAATAAGGCGGGTTGGGATAATGCGGGATAGAAAAAAGACTAAGGCCTAAACAGGGAGAAAAAAACATGATTGGTTTAACACTATTGGTCATCATTATCGGCTACCCCACCTTACTCATTTGGGTCTGGCATACAACCAAAGTCAAGCAAGGCAGTTGGATTGGCTTTATCTTGCTGGCGACCCCGGGTGTCTTGCACTTCTGGGATTTGCCAGTAATTTACGCCCACCACCAATGGATTTGTGCGCAAGAGGGTGGGCTGAAGGTGTTCATGCAACCGGAGAAGACGGACACGGTGCAGTTTGATCCTGAGTCTTATAGTTGGGCGGAGAGCAGTGCCGAGTATGTTTTACAAAAATTTTATCCGGCGATTAAGACGGTAGAAGTTAATAACGGAAATAGTACTCAGGGTCAGAGGAATTATTTTACGTACACAGTCGACCCGGCCAGCGTAGGTGGTGACCCGAACAAGTACAAATTCATTAAGACCCCGATCAACCAGCTTAGTCCTAATCTATATCGTATTCGGAAACGCCATTCGCCCATTTACGAAGGGCAAAGAAGAGAATATTTGCTAGAGAAAAACGGCCACCGCTATGCTTCGTGGACAGAGTTAATTTCGGGCTGGAATAGCGGGGGATATATTACTCAGGACTGGCGCTGTGAAATGGATACCCCAAGAATGCCTACGCATTATTTAGTTGATTTATTGACCAAATAACTTTACGGAGAGCACGATGCTAACGACGACCCAACTTAAAGAGTACGCCCAACTGGCTCAAGCCTCTTATGCTGCATTCACCACAGGTTATGGCGATGATCCTGTGATGGATCAACTCAAAAAACCCTACAACGAAGCCGCTTCGTTTTCTGAAATAGAAGCCAAGCAACTCACTGCCAAATACAGCGTGGTGGATCAATTTAAAAGTAGCCTACTTGACAGCGGCTTTAGCGCCACCGTGTTGAGCGATAAGGCGAATCCCAATCATTTGATTCTCAGCTTTCGGGGAACCGAACCTAAGGGACTACAGTTACTCAACGATTTAATTATTTCTGACGTACAAATCGGCATTGTCGGTTACGCCAAACCACAGGCCCTCGACTTATACCGCTACATTCGGCAGTTACAAACCGTTGGACAACAAAAAGTCGTGTATAGCGAAATCGAAATGCAGCGCATGTACTTGCTGGACAAAGGCCCCAATATTTTACCGCCGACCCCAAGTGGATTATTGTTTGACCTCATCACCGACAAAGTCGCTTACTCGACCTTCAAAGCCAGTTTACAAAATGACAGAGGGATTGGCGCCAGTGGGGCGGCGGCGATTCTTAGCCCCGGTAAAACCATTGATGTCACCGGACATAGCCTGGGCGGGCACCTCGCCATGCTCGCGCAGCGCTTATTTCCAGATTTAGTCACCGGGACTGCCGTCACCTATAACGCTGTAGGTTTTTATGCAGGTCCACTGGCATTTGACGGTAGCCCTGTACAAAAGAAAGCCGACTGGATTCTTGACCAATTTGGCGCAAATGATTTTTCAAATAATGTCTTACGCGTTGAATCCGAAGGCGACGGCATTTCTAAAATTGCCAGCGTTTATCCCGGACAAACGCTTTCTGTCGGCATGGAAACCTATCCGGGAGTAGCCGATGCCATTGGTAAAAACCACTCTGTTGCTAACATCGCCGATGGCATGGCCTTAGTTGAATTCATTGGCAAGCTGGACTCGCGTTACATGGCTGACCCACGCCTCGCCAAAGATCTCTTTAAAATGGGTTCTAACCAACCCGTTTCCTCTTACGAAAAAATTCTGGATGGCCTACGCAATATGCTCAGTGGCCCCATCACGGCACCGACCGCCAATGATAGTGACAAAAAAGGCGAATACGGCACCTCACGCGATAGCTTCTACACCAACCTGCAACAACTGGCCTACAAAGACAATATTGGTACGTTGAATGCCAGCATGGCTGCGCTCGCCGGCAAACTCCAAATCACCGCGACAACAGCCAACGCTGAGAGCGCCAAGAGTGACTTTGGTCAGTTTCTAAGTTTGTATTACCTCACTCCCTTTACCGTGAGCACGCCTGATGCGGGTAGCCAAGCCAAGCTCTTACTCACCCAAC
>NZ_QPGB01000014.1 GCF_003335215.1 Parvibium lacunae
GACGCTCTGCGTTTGGCTGCTTTGGCTGCCGTTCTTGGGGAGCCCAACTTGGGCGGCTAGCGCTGCGGGTTGTAGCCCTAGCGCAATCAGCAGCCAAAGTAATACCGCCAGCCACAGGGGCTGGCGGTTTTGCAAGTGAAGCCGAAATTCAGAGCGCATACTTCGCAATAACTTCATCGACTTCTGCGTTACGTTCTGGGTGTGCTTGACGGAAGTTTTCTAAAGCCCTGCGCACATGGTATTTAACTGTGGCTTCATCGTATTCACCTTCGCAGGGGTCAAGGTAGCTGGTGTCTTCGACTGTCCAAGCATAATATCTATAAGTGCCATCTGACTGTTTTTCTCTATGCCACACCCATCCAGGATCCCCCCCCCCCAGCGCATTTTCGTCGTCTGTAAAAATTCCCGGCAAAAAATAATCAACGGGATAATGCGGAACAATTGCAAAGTCTAGACACCAAAGTAAAGGGGCAATATTTTCAGTTTCCATATTTACACTAGGCAATATTTTGTAAGGGCGGTTTTTCCCACTCATTATTTACTTCCCTTAGCTTCTTTGGGGTTGACTGGATAGACTGTCGGAATATAAGGTTGCGCAGGATTGTCAGCAGCGTATCCCCCTTTCACTCTCGGCACGCTAATTGGTACAAAAAACGTCACGCCGTTAATTTCAACGTACTGTTCCTTAACCCCAGTTTTTGCATAATTCAATCCGGCCTTGCTTGCCGCCTCACTAGCCATATTCGCCATTTGCGTATCGGGATAAATATTGGGGTCATAAACGGTTTTAGGTTGAGACTTACCGCCCGGAAGTTGATATTTAATATCGTAAATACCCGGAGCAATCTCGACCTTACTCAGAATCGTACCTTGTGCACCATTTAAAACATCATTGAACTCATTCATATTATGCCCGCCGCTAATAGAAGCATTCTTTCCTGAGCCTTTAACCTCTGCTTGAATTAAATGCTGCCCCAGCGGTGTATCCGTGACAGGAGTACCGGCTGTAGGCTGCCCATCACGCGGGCGTACTGGAATTCGTCCAGCAAAATCTGCGTCGGCCAGATTTTGATCGGGTAGACCACGAGAATTCGCTCCCCCGCTCCCTGCTGGGGTATCAATGCTTCCGTATTTAGTCAGTGCCGATTTAGCGCGTAATGCTGCGCCACCAATCATAGCGGCTGCCCCAATCATATCAATCTGGTTCTGGGTTTTTAGTTGCGCTTGTAAATCTTTTGGCAGTTCACCATTGCGGTTCATGTCCACCATCAGCTGACGCAGCGTGCTCGATAGATTCTGCGTTTGCTGACGATACGCTTCGGCGTCTTTGACACTCATCCCTTCTTTTTGCAAGGTGGTCAGCTCTTTACCATCCGGCTGATTCTTCAATGAGTCGGCCAGTGCATAGACAAGCGAAAGCTTCACGTCGGTCGGTTGTTTGGATAGGTTGCGCCAATCCTTGGCCGCATCCATGAGGGCTTTGTTGGCATTGTTTGTTAGACCATCACGGCTGATTTGCGGTGGTAAGCCCGCTAGGTTGTAGGCATCCCGCATACTTTGCGTTTGCAGGTATTGGCTGTTGATGGCGTGATTGGTGTATTCCGCTGTGCCACGGTAGTCCATTGCGGGGCCACCATTTGTTTCAATCAGCCGGAGTTGGGCCATGGCTTTGGGATCATCTTGATAAGTCGCAAAGCCGCTGTCGTTCCATTTAAGTGCTTGTCGCAACAGTGCTGCTTCCCATTCCGAGGCACTGCGTCCATCTTGTCCGGCGAGTTGTTTGGCTCGGGCTTTAATCGCGGTGGTTTGATCGGGGTGCAGCTGCCGGTTAAAGACATCGGCGTTGTAGCTGTATTGGGCGGTTTGGGCCGCGGTCTCTAGCTTGCCGCCTAAGGCGCCAACCAGGGTGCCAACCAGGGTGCCAACCAGGGTGCTGCCCAGGGTTTGGATGCCGTTCAGGCCGTTTTCATAGTCGCGCCGCGCTTGTTGGTAGTTTTCTTGGGTGCGCTTGCTTTCTTCGGGGCTTAGCTTGGCCAGTTCGCTGGCACTGGGGGGCAGCGGTTCTTTGAGTACGTTGCGGGCAAAGTTGGCCA
>NZ_QPGB01000015.1 GCF_003335215.1 Parvibium lacunae
TGCTGAGGTTGCTGGTGAGGTTGGCCATGCCGCCAGCAGCACCGTTGTAGCTGAGCGATAGGCTGTTGCTTTGGCTTTGGGTCTGTTGCCGGTTGGTGAGGTCAACGCTGGCGAGGCTGCCGGTGCTTAGTTGGTTGTGCTCGGCCGCGGCTTGGCTGGTAATGGCGGCACCCGTGAGTTGGGTGTGAGGCACTGCAACAAGGGCCATCACCACAGGCCGTTGCGCAAGCAAGGCCACTGGTGTGGACAGGCTCTCGCTAGGGTGAGTAGTGGGCGGGATGTATGTATTAATGCTTGCGGTGATACTTGGCCCTGTGCAAGCCAGATGGGCATGCGCAGCAAGCGCATCGGTTTGAACCAAAAGATGCGAAACGAACAACCAAAGTAATACCGCCAGCCGAAGGGGCTGGCGGGAGTGTTTGGAATGCTGGTTTCGATTAGGCATTAGTTTTCTAATGTGAGTTATTAGTGGTACGTCCCTGATTTACGTCCCTGATTTACGTCCCTGATTTACGTCCCTGATTTACGTCCCTGATTTACGTCCCTGATTTACGTCCCTGATTTACGTCCCTGATTTACGTCCCTGATTTACGTCCCTGATTTACTCGTCCCTGATTTACTCGTCCCTGATTTACTCAACTTACTTATTCTAGACCTAGGGACTCTGGTAAATTTTCTACGAACTGTGCCTTACGTGAATCTTTGTACTCTGCACTAAGCTTTTTAAGCAGCAATCCAAAGCTTCTACGATCATCATCTTCCATCAACTGTAGCTCCATCGCCAATTGCTCCATCGCCTCTATAGAAGTATCTTGGTCTAATAACTTTTCGTTAGTGAATTCTAGAAAAATCGCTATATCTGCGATGGCTTTGGCTAAATGATAACTAATAGAATTTTTCATTGTTTTACTACCTTTACTTGAATGTTTTTTATTCCTAAATCATTAAGCATTTTAGTTGCCCTAGCGGCTTGAGCGTCTGAGGAAACTTCCCATCGTCCAGTGAGTCCATTCTGGCTTAATGCTTCTGATTGACGAAGCGCTTGATCCTTAGCCTTATCCGTCGTAACAACCGAAATTTTCCGATCAATCATTACGTCGCCATCTACGCCATCGAATTTCACTTGTCGTATTGAACCATCAGGCATGGTTCGTTCAAGAGCTGGTGCCTGACCACTTTGGGTAGCAGGATTAGAACGTGCTCCAGTTGCGGAGTCATTGTAATTCCGCGCTGCTTGACTCATGCCGGCATTTTCATCAACCCACTTAACCTTTGATGCGGCTAACTCTCCCTCTTTAAGTATGCTTGCACTATTCCCCCCTTGCCTATCATAAACATTCGGTAAATCTGTATTCTGATTGTTATCAACCTTAGTTTTTGTGTTCGCCCCGCTCTGAGCAGGAGAGCTTGGAAGTTTAGAGATGACTTTAGGAGCCAGCGCGGCTGCGCCGCCAGTGACTATGGCAATGCCGCCGGTCATTAGCTTCTGTTTGGTGAGCTCTTTTTCCCGGCTTTGATAGAGGGCTTGTTGCTCTGCTGTTGCATTATTCGGCAACACATTCACCGCTTGCGTGCGCCACATGAATTCACGCCATTGCGTATCTTGTGCGCCAACTTGTGCATAAAGCAGATTGTTTTGTCGATCAGCGGCATTCTTCTCAATAAAATATTGTCGAACTACCCCTTGTTCATCAACCCACGTGCCGAGCCCTTTGCTCTCTTGGCTAATAAATTGCTTGGCAAGATTAAATGACCAATGCTCTTGACTACCATTGCTCCCTTTGTCTAAAGCGTATGCTTTTTGATTGAGGTCATCTACATTGGTTAATGCCGCCGTCGAGAGCCATCTTTCCGCTTCTTCGGCACTCACTGCTCGACCTTGTTCTTTGGCGAGTGTGACCGCAAATTTGTCTCGCAATGCAGCCAGCTTCTTGACTTCACTCGGGTGCAGCTGCCGGTTAAAAACATCGGCGTTGTAGCTGTATTGGGCGGTTTGGGCCGCGGTCTCTAGCTTGCCGCCTAAGGCGCCAACCAGGGTGCCAACCAGGGTGCTGCCCAGGGTTTGGATGCCGTTCAGGCCGTTCTCATAGT
>NZ_QPGB01000016.1 GCF_003335215.1 Parvibium lacunae
AGGCTGGGAATCTGGCGCGCTCAGTCTCGATCTTCAAACTGGCGGGGCATCTGACGGGGGGCGGTGGCAATAGTGGTGGTCATGCTGGTGGATTGCGCCCCCGGGCCTTACCCCAGCGCACCCCCAAAGCCCTCCCACCCGCTAAACCCCAAGACGATGAGTGGGAAGAGTTCTAAGCGTTAGTAATATTTCCCATGCTTTTGCCCTTTACTTGGAGATCACTATGTTTAGATTATTAAAAACGTTGCTGAATATACAAAGTGTTCAGGGGCAATTACAGGCAATTGATCGATCGCAAGCGGTAATTGAATTTGATTTAAAGGGAAATATTCTCACCGCTAACTCGAATTTCTTGAAGGTGCTAGGGTATCAATTACATGAGATTAAAGGCCAGCATCACCGCATATTCGTGAGTGAGCGTATACGTAACTCTCCCGAATACCAACGGTTTTGGGCAACCTTATCTAGCGGTGAATATTTTGAAGGGCAATTTGAGCGCATTGCCAAAGATGGATCGACACGCTGGATTCAAGCTACATACAACCCAATCAAAAATATTTTTGGCCGGCCTTATAAGGTCGTGAAATATGCCTTAGATGTAACTCAATCATCAGAAGGGCGAGAGCAAATTAATCAAACCCTAGAGCAAGCTTTGGATGCTGTAGTGACGATTGATGAGAATAATAACGTCATTTTTTATAACCCTGCGGCGGAACGCTTTTGGGGGTATACGCGTGATGAGGTCATTGGTAAAAATGTAAAGATGCTGGTGCCTCGCATGCATCAAGCGGGCCATGATCAGTACGTAAACAGTAATCGTCAAACTGGGCAGAATAAAATTGTTGGTACTTCCCGCGAAGTGCCCGTTGAGTGTAAAGACGGTAGCCTTAAATGGGGCAATCTATCGCTATCTAAAGTGAGACTAGGAAGTAAAACGCTCTATACCGCCTTTGTACGTGATGTTACGGAGGAGGTGGCCCGGCGCGAGAAAATGAAAACGCTTTCATTGGTTGCGGATAATACAGATAACTCAGTTGTAATTACCGGGCCAGAAGGTTTGATTGAATATGTGAATCCTGGGTTTGAAAGAATGACAGGCTATACCTTTCAGGATGTGGCAGGTAAAAAACCGGGGAGCTTTTTACAAGGCAAGGGAACGGATCAAGGTACTGTACAACGTATTCGTGAACGACTCGCGGCACAACAGCCTTTTTATGATGAAATTTTGAATTACCACCGAGATGGGACACCCTATTGGATTTCATTGGCAATTAATCCGGTATTTAACAGTGCGGGAAAATTAGAAAAATTTATTTCAATTCAAGCCAATATCACTGCTACTAAGCAAAATGCCGTGGAGTTTAATCTGCGTCTTGGCGCGATTGATAAAAACAGTCTAGTTTTTGATTTTGATCGTCAAGGACAGTTAACTTACTTTAATCAAAATGCACAGCAAGCTTATGCAAGAGCTCATGTTGAGAAACCGACTTTACTAAAAGTGTTAACAAATGATCAAGTGCAAAGTTTAATGTCTGGTGAATCTATTGCGGGCGAATTTAATTTTGGGACTGAACAAAAAGCGATTTGGGCAATTGGCTCATTTAATGGGATTCCCGATATCAATGGTCAGATCATCAAAACAGTATTCTATGGTGCTGATAACACGATTAAACGTGATGCCCTGAATAAATTGATTGCTAGCCTTCGAGATTTTGCGGAAGGTGATTTGCGTAATACGATTCAAGGTGAATTTGACGAAGAATTTAATGGTTTGCGTGATACTTACAATGCCTCATTAGCACAGATGACGACGGTGATTGCACAAGTACGCGAAGCCACCGACGCCATCAACACCGCCGCGCGCGAGATCGCCATGGGCAACACCGACCTCTCCCAGCGCACCGAACAACAAGCCAGCAGTCTAGAAGAGACCGCTTCCAGCATGGAAGAACTGACCG
>NZ_QPGB01000017.1 GCF_003335215.1 Parvibium lacunae
CCTGGTGGGTGGCACGGGGGCCGACTATTTACAAGGCGGGCAAGGCACTGACATCTACGCCATTGACACCGCCAATTTTGGGACAGACCTGATCGACGATGCCGATGGCCTGGGCCAGATCAGCTACTTGGGCAGCAAGGTGAGCAATAACAACTTTTATCTGGAGGCTGCATGAACATCACAAAAAAAACAGGGGCAGTGGTTGCGATTATAGGTTTTCTGGTCATCTGGCTGGGTGTGCCTACATTCAATAAATGGCGCGCTGACAAGCTGGTAGATGAGCTATGCGCCAAGGATGGGGGCGTTAAAGTCTATGAAACTGTCACGTTGCCGAAGGAACGCTTTAATCAGTGGGGGCAGTTTGAGGTATTTGACCAAAGGTTTATGAAACCAAGTGATGAGTATTACACCGTTTGGGAAACGAAAAAAATAAAAGGTGATCCTGACTCTGAAGAAATTTGGAAACTCACTATTTATCAAGATCATTTTTTTCTTTATAGAGCAATTGATAAAAAATTACTTGGCGAAGCTATTGGGTATGTCAGACGCGGTGGCGATCCTATAAACCCATTTATGCCATCTTCTCACGCCTGTCCTAGTGCGACGGACAATGATTTAAGCAAACAAATTTTTTTGAAATCAAGTAATCAATAATTTTTTGACAGGAAATAATCATGGCAACGATTCAAGAACTATACATTCAGTCTCTATTGGCTCAGGCAGCTTATGCAAACCTGCAAATTGGTATACCACAGCAAAGCTCCTTGCGGCAAGACGCCAATATGTCAGTTACTCAAGCTGCTGAGTTCGCTTCCCAATGGCGGGTTGTCAACCAACTTAACGATGCTTCGGTTACGGGTGTTTCGGCGACACTGTTTGAAGAGATCGCGACGGGTAAAAAATATTTAGCTGTGCGCGGGACCGAATTTACCAATGTTCCAGATCTATTGGCAGACTACGTTTTATCAAACGGATTTCCGTCAACCATGAATCTGCAATATCAAAAACTTAAACAAACCATTGATACCTGGACTGCTAATGGCACCATACCGATTAATTTCACGGTTACTGGTCACTCATTAGGAGGCTATCTTGCCTCCGCTTTGGCAATCGATTACGGTAGCCGTATCAGTGCCACCTACACCTACAATGCTCCTGGTGTTGACGGAATCTTCAGCCCGATTGTGAATGTCTTGCGCAGCGCATTAGGAGTAAGCGGTAATGCTCCGCTTGCTAACCTCATCAATGTCCGTGGCACGGCAGGTTGGTCGGCAATTGCAGGTGTAGGAAATCAGCTGTCCCCGCCTCTGATGGTTGAAACCGAAACCAACATCAACCCAGTGCTTCACCACAGTATCGTTAATCTCACCGATAGCCTGAGTCTTCTCAATGTATTTGCCCAACTTGATGCCACTCTGAGCGTCGATGCAGGTAATAAAATTATCGCGGCGGCTAGCAATCAAGAATCAGCCGAACGTGAACGAGCGCTGGATGCAATACGAAAAATTATCCAAGGATCGACCAGTATCCCTACTCAAATTGATAATCGTGAAAATTATTATCAGAATCTCCAAGACCTCCAAAACAGCAGCACCTTTAAGGCGCTCGCCGGCAAACTCCAAATCACCGCGACAACAGCCAACGCTGAGAGCGCCAAGAGTGACTTTGGTCAGTTTCTAAGTTTGTATTACCTCACTCCCTTTACCGTGAGCACGCCTGATGCGGGTA
>NZ_QPGB01000018.1 GCF_003335215.1 Parvibium lacunae
GTGCTGGGTGCTGATGTAGGTGAAGGCATTGCGCAAGGAATCCAAGGCTCAGCCAAGTACTTGCGTGATTTGGGTGTGCCGGATTGGAAGATTACCCCACGGCCTTTTGAGTATGGTACGCTGAATGTGAATCCGTTACCATTGTCGTTCGGGAGAGTGAGGGGGAATAGTTCACTCGTTAATTCTGAAGTTAGTGCACTCCAGAGAGTCGCTGCGAATAATCGTGTCGATACTGGTTCTGCGGCTCGTATGATGCGTATTGATGAACTGACTACGGCCAACTACAACAGAATTCTCAGTAGCGATCTTGCTAATTCCGACTACGTTTATAGACTTGTCAAATCCTCAGACTTGAAATACTACGAGGCTGCGAACGCGATCTCAGGTCGTGGTGGCTCGCCTACTTATTTCTCACTAGACACCGCCTCGTCTATTGGAAAGCATATTTTTGGTGCGCAAATGAAGCCTGGTGGCTATGACACATTGCTTCGTATCCCTACAACAGAAATTGTGTCTCCTCTGGTTCCAAGAGCTTTTGGCTATGCCAATCCCGGAAGTCGTCCGACATTTGGCAGAGAATATTTTACAAATTCATATCCTGAATATGGGTATGGAGGATTTAGACAATTCGAGGCAACCACTCGAAGCTATTCATCAAACTGGATTGTTCGGTAGGAGTTATTAACGATGAAAAATCAATTAAATGCTGGGGACTTTGAATCGAAATTTTCTGAACTTCTTGCTGATGCAATAGCAAAAGGATATGAAATAAACATTGTATTGATTGCGGAGTGCTACAGGCAGGCGGCTACGAATTTGGGGCTGCCGCCTACGGGAGCCGATGATCTGCATATAGTGGATATACATTCATCCTTGTCAGCGCCCGGCGTTCTCCCTCCTGCAAAGAATGCAAGGGTGCTGAAGAATAAAATATATGATCTGATATATATGCACTAATGCGCCCCCAGCCAGCCCGCGGCCAACGCCACCACCCAAATCCAATGGCAACAAACCGGCACCACCGGCAGTGGTGACGCCGTCGAACCCGTATACGGCTGGGCCCCCACCACCGTCAACCTCACCCAAGCGCACTACAACCTCGTTGTTAACAACCAAGTGCTCGCCCGCTACACCGACGCCAGCGTCTACAACCTAGCCCACCTCAGTGTCGAACAAGCCGCCCGCTTTCCCGACTACGCCAAAGCCTACCTCTTTGGCCAGACCCCGCA